>JAJXYY010000024.1 GCA_021780315.1 Acidobacteriota bacterium | reverse complement strand
CTCTCGACTCCGAGCCGTCAGTCGGGCATTCTTATGACTGTCCATTCGATCTCCTCCTAAAAGCTTCTTGTTCGCACAATCAGCTTCTATGATCCAGATCGAATGGACAACCTATTGAGACATCACAACTAGGCTCCTCTCACCATGCCACTCGCCAATCCCCTCTCAGCGACCCTCCTCGCCACCCTCCTTCTCATCCCCGCCCTCGCCCGCGCCGCCGAACCTGCCTGCACCACCACCCCAGCCGACCAGCAAGCCGTCACAGAAACCATCCGCACCATGTATGCCGCCGCCTCCACCGACGATCTCGCCAAATTCCACTCCGTCACCACCCCCGACTTCATCGCCTTCGACCTCGGCCAACGCTTCCCCGGCGACGCCCTCATGACCATGGTCAAATCCGCCCACACCGCCGGAAAAGTCATCGTCTGGAGCGTCAATCAACCCGACGTCCACGTCACCTGCAACACCGCTTGGATCGCATACACCAATCGAGGCACCCTCACCGACTCCTCCGGAACCCAGTCCCTCACCTGGCTCGAATCCGCCTTCCTGCAAAAAGACGCGGGCACCTGGAAGATAGTCTTCTTCCACAGCACCCGCGTCCCACCGCCCCCAGCCTAGTCTTCGTCGCGCTACTGCGCGCTCGCTGGCGGAACCATCCCATTCATCCGCAGATACTCCACCATCTGCCCGTAGTGGTCGTACGCGTGCGCCACCGCAAACTCCGCCATCGTCCCCCGCGTCTGGAAACCCGGCTCCGGAGACTTCACCACCACAAACACATTCGCCGGCGTCAACGTCCCAATCGCCTTGTGCACAAACGCAAACGACGCCGCCAGCGCCTTCACAATATCGTCCTTCTTCGTCAGCTTCTCAATCGCCGCCACATCCACATCCGGCTTCTGTCCGCTGATGCTCGCGCCAAAAAAGTAGTTCGCCCCCGCGACATGCACCGCCTGCTGCCCAAAGCTCCGTACCGCATCAAACTTGGTCTTCTGATCCGGTACAAAGATCGCCGCACTCGGCGCAAAGTCAAACTTCTCCGCCGGCATCGTCTTCACAGCAGACATCATCTCGCCCTCAATCAAACTCAGCTGCGAATCGAACGCCCGCGAAGGCTCCGCAACCGTCCCGACTGCAGGTCCTTTGTCCAGACCGCTCGCCCCCATCTGTGCCATCGCCATCGTCGCCGTCGCCGCCAACAAACAGCCAGCCATCATCATCCGCAAACCCATCGCTCACCTCATCCACAGTGTCTTGTCAAACGCCATAAGCCTACCAGACCGCACCCCCATCACACATCCACCCACGGCATGCAGCTTCACCCCACAAAATTCCTGCAACACCCTCCAAACTCTGCGATAGCATCAACCTGTGAAGCCCACCCAATTTCTCCTCACCGCCCTGCTTGTCTCCTCGCTCTTCGCCTCTGCGCAAACCGCTCCACTCGATCCCGCCACCCAGCACCTCGCCCACGACGTCTTCAAGCAGCTCATCGAGATCAACACCACCGACTCCGTAGGCTCCGTCACCGCCGCCGCCGTCGCCATGCGCCAGCGCCTCCTCGACGCCGGCTTCCCAGCCGCTGACCTCGTCCTCGCTGGCCCCAACGACCGCAAGCAGAACCTCGTCGCCCGTTACCGTGCCCCTGCCAGCTCCACCCTCAAGCCCATCCTCATCATCTGCCACCTCGACGTCGTCGAAGCTCCCCAGGCCGAGTGGGCCACCGACCCCTTCAAGCTCGTCGAAAAAGACGGTTACTTCTACGGCCGCGGAACCCAGGACATGAAGGATAGCGACGCCATCCTCGTCACCGACTTCATCCGCCTCAAGCGTCAGGGCTTCGTCCCCAACCGCGACCTCATCCTCGCCCTCACCGCCGACGAAGAAGGCGGCAAAGCCAACGGCGTTGACTGGCTCCTCCAGAACCGCCCCGAACTCGTCCAAGCGGAAGTCGTCCTCAACCCCGACGCCGGTGGCATAGACTCCAAAGCCGGCAAGCCCGTCGTCATGGTCGTAGAAGCAACGGAAAAGCTCTACGGCGACTACCAGATCTCGGCCAAAAACCCCGGCGGCCACAGCTCCCTCCCCACCCGCGATAACGCCATATATCACGTCACCGACGCCCTCTCCCGCCTCGAAAACTATCAGTTCCCCGTCGTCCTCAACCCCGTCAGCCGCGCCTACCTCGAAAAAATGGCCGCCCTCGAAGCTTCCCAGGGCCCGTCCGAAGCCCAGACCGCAGCCGACATGCGCGCCGTCCTCCTCACCCCGCCCGACCCCGCCGCCATCGCCCGCCTCTCCGCCATCCCCCGCTTCAACTCCGTCCTCCGCACCACCTGCGTCGCCACCATGCTCTCCGGCGGCCAGGCCCCCAACGCGCTTCCCCAATTCGCTCAATCCAACGTCAACTGCCGCATCCTCCCCGGCTTCACCCAGGAGCAGATCCGCCAGCAACTCATCCAGGTCTTCGCCGACCCCGCCACCACCGTCCAATACAAAGACGACGCCGGCAACCTCTTCCCCGTAGGCACCAACCGCGTCTCCCCCACCCCTCCCCCACTACGCGAAGATATCTTCGGACCCCTCAACCGTGTCGTCGCAGCCATGCACCCCGGCCTGCCCATCCTCCCCCAAATGGAGGTCGGGGCCTCCGATAGCGTCTACACCATGGCTCGCGGCATCCCCAGCTACGGCATCAGCGGTGTAGCCATCGACAGCGACGACCTGCGCATGCACGGCCGCGACGAACGCCTTCGCATCTCCTCCTACGACGAAGGCGTCGACTTCTACTACCGCTTCCTGCAAGCCCTCACTAAAAACTAGCCACCACCAACACCCAGCTCCAATCGCCCGGGTGCCCCATCTTCGCGACAGCACTATCGTCGCGAAGGTGGGCATTCGCAAAGCGAACCGCTATCCCACGGTCAACCCACCCAAAACCCCAGCCCGAAGCTGTCAAGCCCCAAACCCACCTAACCTACTCATTCAAAAACACATAGCCATGAACAACCAGTTACCCCCAATCCCATAGACTTTAACTAGTGATTTCAAAAACAACCGATGACTCAGGTACTCTCTAAGCCGTTTTTTTCGAATACTTTACAGATAAGCCGTTTATTTGCAAGACTTTACCGTTAGCGCAAACACAAGTCCACCCCTAAGTCCCCTCAATCGAAGACTTTGCGCAATATCAGGGGGGAGTGGGGGGATACCGAAACTACCGCCAGCTAACCGCCAGATGCCACCGCATCCCCCGCGCCTCAGTCTTCTCCAGCACCATCAGATACTCCCGCAACTCCGACAGCACCTGGCCACCTTCCGTACCAAGTATCTGCGGCTCCTCCCGCAGCGCCTCCAGCAGCGCCCGCACCGTCACCAACCCATCCTCTGGGGCGTACCACTGCGGCGGGGGCAGTCGCCGAATCAACTCCTGGTTCCCCGCCCCTTCTTCAATCAGCAACGACATCGAGTTCTCATCCGCCGAGAAGAACTCAATCAACGGACGCACCCCCAACCGCAGCGCCAGCCGCTCCAGGGCATCCTCATGCCGCGCCAGCGATCGCCCATTCACATACGTATCAAACCCCGGGTCCTCGCCTTGAACCACGATGTACATTGAAGCCGCCATACCCGAAAGTGTACCGTCCCACTCACCATCGTGGAAGGACTCACCGGAGTGACAACCCAGCTTCCGCCTCAGCCTTTGGCAGCAGCAACAGCCATCCACTCCCCACCGCCAACAACCCCAGACCCACGCCACTCCGAACTGTCAACCCCGGACGGACCAGAACATACCCCTCCACTAACATCAGCAGCGGCACCACCAGGTACCGCCCTGCCAATCGCACCGGGCGGACCTCCCGCAACAACCACAGCAGCAGCGGCCACTCCGCCAACCGCACCAGCCAGGGAACCAACACCGCCACCGACCACCACCCGCCAGCCCGCTCCCCACCTCCAGCCACCTTCGCAACCACCCAGAACAGTAACCCCGAAGGCAGCAGCACTACCGCCATAGCCTGTGGCACGGCAACCCCCTGCAGCGCCCCATGGATACGAACCCCCAGCACCGCCACCAACACCACCCCCGCCACTAACCCCGCCATCGCCAACCATCCCTCCCACGACCCCGGCACCTCCACCGATACCACCAACAGCAACCCTACCACCCCCATCAACCCCGGAACCAGCCCAGCCCCCACTCCGCCACCGCCATCTCGCTGCGCCTCCACCAACCCGACCGCCAGCGGCACCAGCGCCATACCAACCGTCACCGTCCCCCCGGACAGATACCCCCCCGCCCAGTCCAGTACCAGCCACGATCCCCCGACCAAACCCACCCCCAACACTCCCAATAACAGTACCGACCATCCCCACCCCCGCCGCCCCGAACTCCACAACAAACCAATCAAACCACTACCGACCAACAAGCATCCTCGATCAAACAAAGACACCGGAGCATAGATCCACTCGCTCGACGCCAGCCCGCACAACACCGCAAACCCAACCCAAACTCGCCAGCGTCCCATAAACACCACCTGCTCCACCACCCCAAAGGAGAAGGCCGCGCATCAGCGCGGCCTTCTCACTCACAAACCACATCCAGCTACTGGTTGCCGCCACCCTGAGGAGCAGCGCCGGAACCCGGACGGCGGCCGCCGCGTCGGCGACGACCACCACCACCGGGACGGCGTTGACCGCCACCGCCAGCAGGACCACGACCCGCAGACACTCCCGGAGCAGGCGCAACCCCATCCGCCCGATTAAAGTTTGGCTCGTCTACCGACTCATCACCATCCTCATCGAACTCCTCATCCTCCAGAGGATCGCTATCAGCATCCGCAGACACACGGGCAACAGGAGCAGAGACTGACGCCTCCCCTTCACTACCAGGTGCACCCGGCTCCGGCAATCCAAGCTTCGCTCGCTGCTCACGCAGAACTGCCTTGCGCGAAAGTTTGATGCGGGTGCCTTCGATCGAAAGCACCTTCACCAGGATCTGGTCGCCTTCGCGCAACTCGTCCTTCACTTCCTTCACACGATGCTCCGCAATCTCGGATACATGCAGCAACCCATCTGTGCCCGGGAATATCTCTACGAACGCACCAAACTCTGCTAGGCGAACCACCTTGCCCAGATAGATCTTTCCAATCTCAGGTACTGCAGTGAGATCGCTGATCATCTGAATGGCACGCGCCAAACCATCGGCATCGCTCGAGGCCACGTTCACACGACCAGTGTCATCTACGTCGATCTTCACGCCCGTCGCATCAATGATCCCACGGATCACCTTGCCGCCAGGTCCGATCAGGTCACGGATCTTGTCGGTAGGAATCTGGATCGTATGGATGCGCGGTGCGAACTGCGACTTCTGCTCGTTGGCTCCCGAGATCGTAGCGTCCATCACATCTAGCAACCAAAGCCGACCCTTGCGCGCCTGCTCCAGTGCTTCCCGCATGATCTGCGGCGTGATGCCCATGATCTTGATATCCATCTGCAAGGCGGTGATACCGCTGCGCGTGCCGGCAACCTTGAAGTCCATATCGCCATAGTGGTCCTCGGCACCGGCGATGTCCGAGAGGATCGCATACGTATCGCCATCCTTGACCAATCCCATCGCCACGCCGGCAACCGCACCCTTCAGCGGTATTCCAGCCTGCATCAACGCCAGCGAAGCGCCGCAAACCGTAGCCATCGAAGAGGAACCATTCGACTCCAGAATGTCCGAGACTACCCGCAGCGTATAAGGCGACTCATCTTCACCAGGAAGTACCGCTTCGATAGCGCGCGATGCTAAGGCGCCGTGGCCAATCTCACGCCGTCCCACACCTGTCATACGGCCAACTTCACCTACAGAGAACGGTGGGAAGTTGTAGTGCAGCATGAATCGACGCTTCTGCTCCCCTTCGTAGCTCTCCAACCGCTGAGCATCATCCGTAGTACCCAGAGTCGCCGAAACCAGGGCCTGCGTTTCCCCACGTGTAAACAAGGCAGATCCATGCACACGTGGAAGTACCCCCACCTCCACTGTCACCTGACGAATCTCGTCAAAGGCTCGGTGATCCGGCCGAATACGTTCCTTAAGTACCTGCTCGCGGAAGATATTCTCGCGTAGTAGTTCATAGTATTTGCCAAACTTCTTTGCTGCTACAGCATCGCCCTCTGGCAACTCCTTCTTCAGTTCATCCTTAATTGTCTTAACCAAGGCATAGCTTTCGAACTTAGGATGCTTCTTCGTGTCAAGCGCATCCTTCAAACGATCGCCAACCTTGGCAGTCAATTCGGACAGGTAGGGATGATCTAATTCAGCTGAGGTTACCTCACGCTTGGTCTTGCCTGCACGTTGTGCCAGATCATCAATAGCTACACAGATCTTCTTGATCTCTTCGTGCGCAAATTCGATTGCATCTACTACTCGGCTTTCTTCAATCTCCTTCGCGCCGGACTCGATCATCACAATACCGTCTTTGGTGCCGACAACCATGATGTTCAGTTTGCTCTTCGAACGCTCAGCGTAAGTAGGATTCACAATGAACTGATCATCCACAATGCCAATACGAACTGCACCCACAGGTCCATGGAAAGGAATATCACTCAACGCTAGAGCACAGCTGGCACCATTGATTCCGAGTACATCGGGATCGTTTTCCTTGTCCGCTGAGTACACAAACGCAACCACCTGCGTTTCATTGCGAAAAGTCTCCGGAAACAGCGGACGAATGGGCCGATCAATCTGACGGCTAGTCAAAATCTCTTTTTCGCTTGGGCGGCCTTCACGCTTGATAAATCCACCGGGGATGCGACCTCCAGCATAGGTAAACTCGCGGTATTCAACAGTAAGCGGAAAAAAGTCGATACCTTCTTTCGGATCTGGTGATGCGACCGCAGTTGCGAGGATCACGTTATCACCACTTGAGGTTAGTGCTGCACCAGAGGCCTGTTTAGCCATCCGCCCAGTCTCGAACTTAATCTGCTTACCACCGGTAAGTTCAACAATCACATCTTGTTTCATCGTCTATCCTCTTCTTCCGTCTTCTCTTCTTTAAGCCCGTAATTCAGTCATCACAACGCCAGAAAGCTCTTGCATCTTGGCAAGAAGGTTGCATTGGCGCCCATAAAAAAATACAGCTCTGATTCGGGCTATGTGCCCGTCGGCAGAGCTGCACTGTTATATTGACCGGTGAAAATAACCTGTACAGAACGACCGCCCTGCAAAACTCCACTGTCCCTAATCATGTATGGCTGATTCAAGATCACACCTGACCTTGGGTAAAAGCTGCAGCCATAACAAAGCTGGCTATACATGAACTCATGATCTGGATGGTGTCTCCGGGATAACGTTCTTACTTGCGGATTCCCAGCTTGCCAATGACATCGCGGTAGCGATCTGCATCGCACTTTTTCAAGTAGTCGAGCAGACGACGACGCTTACTCACTAGCATCAACAAACCACGTCGCGAACCGTGATCTTTTTTGTGGGTCTTAAAATGTTCCGTCAATTCGCCAATTCGTTCGCTCAGTATGGCGATCTGGACCTCGGGGCTCCCGGTATCGGAGTCATGCGTACGGAACTTCTCGATGATGTCTGTCTTTTTTGCGGATGCCAACACAGCTATTTCTACTCCTAATCTTCTAGTCCACTCTCATAGTGTCTGCATAAGGATAGCACCGCTTGGATAAGGCGGCAATAAGCCAAGTGAAACGAGGCGGTTCCAGAGGCTCTATTTCCTCCAAAAAACATCACTAGGCCAGATGGGTCATAATAAACGCAACCGTTCTGCCCCAGGCCAGAGATGCAGCCGACGCGTTGTAACTCGCTCGGGCGTCGCAGTTGAAGCCGTGCTCCGCACCTTTGTATAGATTGATCTCAACTTCAGGATGCGCGGCTCGTATCGCATCGACCTGATCCAGCCCTATGTGAGTATCTTCGAGCCCGAAGTGCAACATAACAGGACAACTAGGTTCTTCCGCCGCAAATTTACCAATTCCACCGGGATAGTAACCGACACAGCAGGCCGGCTTCAGCTTCATAGCCTGGCCGCGTGTGGCGGTCAGCCATGACATCAATCCTCCGTAACAAAAACCCACGATGCCAACATCTTTTCCCTGCTGTTTTGCCCAGAAAAAGGCGGCGGCAATGTCCAGTAGAGCCGTATGAGGTGTCAACTTCTGCATCAGGCTATAAGCCTGCTTTAGATCATCGCCTTCATATCTAAGCTCAACGCCCAATTCGATGCGATCAAATAACGATGGTGCAATAGCCAGCAGACCCTCCGCTGCAAACCGGTCGGCAACACTTCGGATATGACCGTTTACACCAAATATCTCTTGGACCACAACAACAGCTCCGACGGGATCCCCTTTGGGACGGGCAACGTAGGCATTTACCGTATGGCCATCTTCGGCCAACAACTTCTTCCACTCTTGCATAAGAACTCCCTACACTTTAGCTAAGGCACATCAAAATAGATGAGACCCACTTGAACGAAGATACCTTCAGCCTACGGATCCATCCAGTCGGCTGAAGTTCAGTTCGCAATGCAAACGGTCCGAGACTAACGATCCATACTGCCCTGCGAATACTCATCCATCTCCGCAAGCCAACGCAAGAACCTAACCATCTGCCTCTTCTCATCGAGAATGAGTGCAACGAAGTCCTTTGCGGTAACCTTGTTCGAACTTTTCCCTGTAAAGGTCTCCAGACGCCAGCGTAGATACTCACTTCGCCAAGGCCTGAGTCGGTTGCCGCGCGTTGCGTTCCAAAAGAATCGGATTCCTGCCATCATCGGCCACTCCCAAGCAGAGTATATGCCTGCTGAACGTCTAGGTGGTCGCAAGTCTACTTCAAATAGCTAAAGAGGTTCACACTACCCAGTGCAGTCATGACACTCAGCAAAGCCTGATGCTGCGTCTCGGCAGACTTCAGCGCAGTGGCAACTGAAGCAGGATCAGAGGCCACCAGAGTAGACTGCTGCGCTGTCAATTGGCTTGCGTCGGTCTGGAAGTAACTGCTTGTCGACTGGAGCCGACTCAAGCTGCTATCAAGAACACTGCGTTGCGTAGAGACCTGCGTCAATGCTGCCGTCAATGCTGCCGTATCGGTACTCGCATAGGCACTCGCTGTTGCGCCGGAGTAATCAGACACCAGTTTGTTCAGCGCCGCAAAGATACCAGAAGACGTATCCCCGAAGATTGCACTTCCCGGCAGACTTGTCTGAATACTTTGTCCATTCGGCGTTGTGATGGCCCCCTCACTCGTGTCGCCCGAGTAAGTCACCGTGACCGGGCTGGTCGTTGTATCCAGTGCAAACGGCTTAACCGCACCCTGACTGCCGCTGAACAGGTAGCTTCCTTGATAGCTCGTATTCGCGAGCGATAAAACCTGATTACGAAGATCGCTCAACTGCTGAACAATCCCACCAGAGTTTGCCCCGCTCAAGGTGCCGTTGCCCCCTTGAACAGCCAAAGAAACAGCTTTGGTGATCTGTGCAACCACTTCAGCTAAAGCTGAATCGGTAACCTGTAGCATTGACTGAACTCCCGCCGCACCCTGCACGTAGGTGTCATCTCGTGCGATAGCACTTCCTAAAAGAGAACTCTGCGCAGCTGCCACGGGATCAGTTTGTAACAACGTCACACGCAAGCCACTCGACAACTCCGTGGTTAATGCAACTTCGTTGCTGGATGACTGGTCAATCGATGTCGCCAGACTCGCCAAGTAATTGGGATCGACTCTCACCTATTCTCCTCAGATGCACGGACGAGTCAAGCTCAGCCCGCTACAGGCTATGCAACGCTTGTCGTAACTCCTAGATTCAGGGCAGACGCCATTATGGAATCCACGACCGAAAACACCTTCGCCGCAGCCTGATAAGACCGCTGATATTGCGTAAGGTTTGCGGCTTCCTGGTCCAACGAGACTCCAGAAAGAGCGTCTCGCTGCGTTGTTAGCTGCGTCAGAGACGCCTGCTGTGCCGAGTTGTCGGTGGTCGCGCCTGCGGTCGCACTGCCAATCTCTGCTAACAAAGAGGAATAGTATCCAGACCCTGTAGTACCACCCACAATGTTTGCTGTGCTAAGCATCGCCAATGCTTGCGCATTCGTGCTTCCGGTAATCCCCTGTCCACTTCCAGCCGCTGCAATTTTGAGCGGATCATTGATTGCAACCGAGATTATTCCAGACGTTCCTGCAACCCCCGAAGGGATAATGAACAGTGGCAGTCCCGTGCTGCCGGACTCGTCCACACCCAGAGCAGTTTGAGCGTTTATCTCACTTGCGATGCCGTTGGCTAGAGTATCCAGCTTGCTGGTGAACCCTGACAGCTGGTGATCGCGTGCATAGATCGTCCCGCCCAGTTGTCCTCCAGTAACACTAGCCGTGATATCCGCTTCGGCAGGTCCCGCGATAAGGTGCGTCGTGCCAGCTATCTGAGTTGTGCTCAACGAGTAGGAAGAAGAACCTCCTACCAACAGAGTTCCATTGCCAGTAGCTAAACTGATCCCATTGCCTTCCGTACTTACCTGATCCAACCCGATGTATTGCGAGAGTTGTACGATTGCTGCTTGCCGCTGATTTTCAAGTACACCAGCATCCCTATGGCTGCTCAATGTAGCAATCTGTCCATTAAGACTGGCAATTGACTTTGTGAGCATATTGACCTGGCCGACGTCACTTGCCACCTGCTGATCAAGTCCGGACGAAATTTGAGCCAACTGGTTAGATGTCGAATTGAAAGCCGAGGTTAGCGTAGTAGCTGCCGCTAGTACCCCTTGACGCGTAGGCGAATTACCTGGATTGCTTGCCAGCAACGAAAGAGCACTGAAAAATCCATCCATAGCCGTACCGAGCGTCGTGCTGCTGGAAGATGTTGAGGTGGAACTTAGCCCGAAGACGCTCTGCACCTGCTGAAGCGCAGACTCGATCGCACCACTCTGTGCCTGCGCCTGCGTCTGTTGCTGCACTCGCTGCTCCAATACTCGATCTCTCTGCGAAACAGCGGTCGGTCCCGTATTTACCCCACTCGTAACCACGCCGTCGACCGTCACCGCGACACTGGACTGAAACGTCACTGATTCGCGCGTGTACCCCACCGTGTTCTGGTTGGCGACATTGTTGGATGTAACATCCAATGCTGTCTGGTCCGCCTGGAGCGCCTGCGAAGAAACGCTCATCAACGCGGTTAGAGTGCCCATGCCCGTCTCCTTTCGTTCAGAGGTAGGCGACGCAAAACTCCGAGGTTAGCCTCGGTAAGCCGCATCACCTCTCCAAGCAAAATAAGCTTAGGTTGCAGTTTGTCGAGCGCTTCTACACTCCAAACCATTCGCGAAGCCGTTAGCTCGCTGACGCGAGTTTCCAACTCTTCCAGACGATACGTATCCAGCACGGATAACGCCGCTATGGTCTCGTCCAGTAGCGTACCAATCGCTTGCTCAATAATCATTGGCGCACCAACGTTTGAATCATTTTGTCAGCAACACTCGCTGCAGGAACGCTATAGCTGCCATCCGCAATCTGCCGCTGCAGCGCCTCTACTTTGCTTGTCCGAATATCAGAACTCGATAGGCCTAGACTTAGAAGACCGGAGCCTGTGCTCAAGACAGTCTGGTCCGCCACCGACTCTACTCTGTTACTCGCCGAGGTGCTGCCATCGTTTACGCTTGCAGTCGGCACCACAGTCTTTGGCTGTGGGCTCAAAACACTAACATTCTGTTGCATACTTCCGATTGCGCTCGTATAGCTCATCATTACCCCCGTCTGCTTAAGCTTATCGGCGACTAAGAACTACACTTTAGTACTGAAAGATATTTTTTGAGCATGCTGGAATGCCTCATCACTCACCTGTTCCATCACTTTACGTGCAATCCCTAAACCGCCACGCTGGGAAATGGTAGTTGCAACGGCCTCCGTACCAAAACTGCTCATCGTTCCTGCGGCTGCGTCGAGGTCCCCGTCCTCACCAAGCCAGCTATTTTTACTAGAGCGCATTGGTTTCAGCATCTCCTGTAGTAGCATGCTCTCGAACTGCTGAGTGGCATCTTTCAGCCTGGTGTGCCTGCGATCTGCAGCCGCCTTATCAAGGCGAACATTCGCTTCTGCTTCAATTTTCATAACACCTCGATCTCTGCCTCTAACGCTCCAGCAGACTTCATCGCTTGCAGAATTGAGATCACGTCCCTCGCAGAGGCTCCAATTGCCTGCAAGTTACGCACCAGATCATCCACGGTTGCGCCTTGTCTCAATTCAATACGATTTACTGGTTTATCCAAGGCATCGACCTTGGTCTGCTGCACTACCTGCGTCGTGCCTCCACTTGAGAAGGCCGCAGGCTGCGATACTTGAAATTCGCTGACAACATTCACGGCCAATCCACCATGCAGGATAGAGACAGGTTGCAACACTACCGTGCCTCCAATGACCACCGTACCAGTCCTCTCATTCACAATCACCTTGGCCCTTGGAAAGACAGGGACTTCAATCGATTCCACACGGGCCAGCAATGCAGGAATATCCTCTCCGGAAAGCACCGACAGTTCGATCCGTCGGCTATCCACGACCTTGGCCCCCTTCCGCCCTAGCTCCAGATTCACCGCCTGCGCCATTGCCTCGGCACTTTTGAAGTCCGCATCGTCTAATAGCAAGGAAAATGTTTCTCTGCCAGTCAAGTCCAGCGGCACCCCACGCTCCACTATTCCACCATACGGAATACGAGCTGTATTCGGATGATTTAGCTGTGTAATGTTGCCATTCACGTTGACCGAGTAACCGCCAACGATCAATGGTCCCTGTGCCTCAGCGTAAATTTTTCCGTCTGGTCCGGAGAGGGGCGTCAACAACAATAACCCTCCTTCAAGGCTCCGTGCATCTCCCGCCGATGCAACGGTGATATCCAACTTAGTCCCCGGTCGCGCAAAGGGAGGCAGCGTGGCAGATACGAATACGGCTGCTAGGTTTTGCACGCGAATTGCCGCCGCAGGAACGCTTACTCCCATACGCAGTAAAGTAGCAACCAGCGTCTGCGTCGGAAATGTTGTCTGTTGGCTGTCTCCCGTGCCTTGAAGTCCCACGACAATCCCATATCCAACTAACTGATTGTCACGTATTCCTTCAATAGTGGAGATATCTTTAATTCGTGCCTGGCGAGCACTGATTCTCGGCGCTTCACTAGCGAAGGTAACCGGGGCCAACGGTAGAAATACCGTTACCGCCCAGCTTGCCACTCTTCTCTTGCACGACCATCGTCTATTCAGAATCATCGCATCCGCCCTAATACATAGCTTGCTTGAGGTTCGTTCAGAAGACCAAGATCCGTTCCAGCATTCGCACAACAAGATTCGGGCGATGCGTATAGTCCATGATGATTCCCTTGCCACGCACCTCGAGTTCCAGGCTTGAGATGGCCGTAGACAATATCTGGTTCTGCTGGGATATGTCCTCAGGACGCACCAACCCACGCAATACAATTGTCTGAGTCTGTTGGCTGAACTCAACCTCACGAGCTGCTTCAATCACCAGCACACCATTAGGTAGAACATCTACCACCTCACCTCCGAACGTGGTCGTCAAGCTTGAGTTCGTGGCGCTCGTTCCTTGTGCATTAAGGCCCGCAGCAGAGGTTTGATTTACCAAATTCTGAAGAGCGTTACCCGGATGCAAGGTTCCGATTAAACCCGATATTTGTGAACTCGCATTCGATGCCCTCGAGTTCTTGACCGAGCCATCCGTCGATGCCGCTAGGTTTTCCGATACAACTACCGAAATAAGGTCATGCGGACGCATTGCACGTGCATCCGCTGCCATCTGCGTTAATCGCCCGCTCTCAACCCAGATCGATCCAGGTGTAGCTTGATCTCGAGAAACTCCAGTTCGCGCGCGTTCAAGGTATGCTGCCAGCGACGCACTAGCCACACTTGGCTTGGCGGTCACAAGCCTGCGAGCGACATTGCTCTGCGGACATGCCGCCGCAGTCATCAACCAAACAAAAGTCAGGCATAAGGCAACCCTTGACGGACACAAAGCCGATACAACAATCAGCGTATTCCCGTCACGGTTCGCCGTTGAATCAACCCGAACAGCCTCTGCCTTCCGATAGCTATCGATTGCCTCATACATCTGTCTCATCCTCATAGCTCAACATCGTCACTGCCGCGCACCACACCAAGTACATGCTGTCGTGCTCCGTTCTTCTCTCCAAATCCACTTAGCAGTCGAACTCGAATCCTCGTCCCGACTGGGCCCCCTTCTTCTGCGACCCCTCGCAACTCAATCCGAACGGTCTCTTCTTGCCTCCACAACCGAACCACATCGCCCATATGCACCAGCAGTTCAGTAGACGGCTTCCGCACATTTATCGCGGGTCTTTCTCCCTGAACCTTACGACTGATCTCCTGCTCTGGATCCAGCATCATCGATATTGCTGGCCACTCAGGGTGGCGACAATCCACCAATTGGACCCAACGCTTTTTGAGGAGAGCATCCCAAAGTACCCCCGTAGCACGATAACCAAATCCGTCTGTCTCTGGAATCGTGCTTTGAGCTTGTGCATGTGCGGCATCCAACTTTGTCGCGAAGCACGATGCCCCGAGGCAAGCAGGCCACTCTAGCGACCACCCTGCCCAGAGCATCACAAGCCAGGTCAACCATCTCATTCTTATCTGTAATTTGGACACGATTCTCTCCTAACGAATCATTCCGTTGATCTGCGAGTACATATCGTCGGCAACCTTGACAACTTTGGAGTTACTCTCATACGCACGCTGCGCCAGAATCATCTGCACAAACTCTGCAACCACATCCACGTTCGAGTTCTCAAGATAACCCTGCTGCAATGTGCCGATGCCGCTGGTGCCGCCCGGTGTATCTGTAATCGGATTCCCAGAAGATGCCGTTTGCTGGAACAGGTTTCCGCCTACGGAAGCTAGTCCGCCAGGATTCGCAAATGTCGCTAGCTGCACAATCCCCAACTGAGCCGGAGCCGCTGATTGCCCGGGAATCGTTGCCGACACCACTCCGTACTGCGAGATTGTGATTGAGGTTGCATTCGGAGGCACAGTGATTGCGGGCAGCATCGGATCCCCTTCCGCCGTCACAATCGTGCCCTGATTATTCATGTGGAAGTTACCTGCACGTGTATACGCAATCGTGCCATCAGGACGAGTTACTTGAAAGAACCCTGCTCCCTGAATCGCTAGATCCAACGTGTTGCCGGTCTGATTGAAATCGCCCTGGGTCATAATCATCTCAGTCGCCGCCGAACGAGTACCTAAACCAATCTGAAGTCCGGCGGTTGCGGTCTGCGGACTCTGGGCCGCGCCAGGTGTGATCATATTTTGGTAAATCATGTCCTCAAACTGTAGCCGCCGACGACGAAATCCAGCCGTAGCCGAATTTGCGAGATTATTGGCTACCGTGTCCAGGTTGGCCTGCTGGGCGCTCATCCCGCTTGCTGCTGTATATAGTGCTCGAATCATCTCTCTCTCCCAATTTGCTTCTCATCTAATCTTGTTATCAACGGCAAAACCTCATACTCGCGGCAACTCTTCTGTGGCTGTCTTATCGAAATCGTTATTGAATACACTCAATGCTTTCTGCATCATCTCTGCCTGTCTCTGCACTAAAACCAGCTGCATCGTTCCTCGAATAGGATCTTCATTCGATCCTTCAAGAGAGCCTTGCTCTAACTCTGCGTTGGCCAACACAGGCTTCGCGCCATCAGTGGCAACCAAACGATCTGCCCCCTGGGCCGTCAGCGCAGATTTGTCAGCAAAGTCGAAGACCCCAATGCGACCAACAATTGCTGTGACACCCTGATGGGATACAGACACGTTGCCGTCCGCTGCTATGTGAACTGAACCAGTTGGAATCATGATGACCTTTTGCTTGCCATCCAGTACCGGCTCCCCAGTTGCACTTTGCAATACGCCTTGGGCTGATCGAGTGAACGCACCGTTCCTCGTGTAGACCATTCCTCCTAAGCTCTGTAGTGCGAAGAAGCCTTTCCCTCGCAATGCAACGTCCAGAGGATTTCCCGTCGGTGTAATTTGACCTGGATTTAGATCCAGGCGGTTACCCCCTAACACCCCGAATCCATTCACGGCGCTGCCCACCTGCGAACTCGTCGCGGCATCTCGCTCTAAGCTGTTGGCTACCACACCTTTGAAAAAATCATGCTGCGTTCGAAAGCCGGTTGTCCCAGCATTCGCAAGGTTATTCGCCGCCGTATCCAGCGCTTGAGTCCTACCCATCAAACCCGTGTAAGCCGCATAGAGACCACTGTCCATGCAAAGTCATGTGCAACTGCGTGGCCGAAGAATGGAAACGCTTCCTTAGAATTTCCTATAACAAAGAAGCCATGCTTCCCCACAGGTAACACTTGGAACTCATCCCATCACAATCAAGTCCGCAACCAGATTGGCCGATACACAAACCAGCCGTCAGTCGGCCTTGGAGGATGTGTGCGCGCCTTGATTATCGATGACTCAGCCGTGATGCGAAAAGTAGTAGAGCGATCTCTCCGCCAGGCAGGCGTAGAGCTTACCGAGGTATTGCAGGCCTCAAATGGTGCGGAGGCCCTGGATGTGCTGCGCAGCGATCAGCAGGCCGATATTCCGCTCGCACTTATTCTCAGTGACATCAATATGCCTGTAATGGATGGTCTTCAATTTCTCGAACAGAGAAAGTTCGAAGATTTGGCCCACGGTGTGCCTGTAGTCATGATTACAACCGAGGCAAGTGAACCGCTGGTGATGAGAGCTATTGCCGCAGGTGCTAAAGGCTATATCTGCAAACCATTTACTACGGACCAGGTAAAAGCGCGCGTCGTGCCGCTCATTCGCTCGGTCGTCACAGCCTGAATCAGATTGTTCTAACGACTCGATACACCGACAACTCAGGAGGAAAGGACAACGTGCTTACAACTGCAGCGACCCGCGACAAGGATTCTGAAAGCAACTCTATGTTCGAACATCTGGATACCGCCATAGCCGATGTCTTTGAAAACATGATGGGGATGACTTGTCTCCCACTCGAACAACAACTCCAGCAAGAACAAGGCATGACAGTCGCGATCTGTTTCTCTGGCCTGTTTCAAGGGGGATGCACACTTTACCTCAGCCAGTCGGCGGCTTTGGCTACAACTGAAGCGCTCCTTGGAGAATCATCCTGCGATCCATACGACCCAATGATTGACGACGCCGTCGGCGAATTATGCAATATGATCGTTGGCCGCTGGAAGAGCAGACTCGGTAGCGATCAAGCGGCAGCCAAGCTCTCCGTACCTGTAACCAGTCGCGAGCACAGCAGTACCCACAATCAAGAATGGAATGAAGGTCTTACCCGTTCCTATCGATTTCAAGACAAGACTTTTTCCATCTTCCTAGTCGTTGCAGACGTATAAAAGCACTGCACAAAACAATCGACCTAAAGCAGCGATGGCCCCAGTTCTTGGGGCCATCGTAGTCTGAACAACATGATAGAGAATAACGCTATCGAACAACGGATTGAAATAAAGGAGAGTTAAGGAGACTGGCAAACTGGCTATCCGAGGAAGAATAATCAACAGTAAGGGTTCCAGAATTCGAATCAATTGTTGTCTGATCCAGTGCCGATTTCTCCAAAGGCGTCCCAGATGTCTTTCGCATGAGGGAAACTCCCTTCATCAGAGTTGCTGCAGTAGCAGCAGTAACGGTATCGGACATTACTACCGCCATGTCAAACTTCACGCCGTTTTGAAAATCCATCGTGTAACGTGAGCTCTTCATGCGATTGCGAACCGTGTCATAATCAGCCAGTTGCGCGGCATCCCCCAGAACGCTCTTCATCATCGTTTGTGTGCCCTTCTGGTCCAACAAGCTCCATACGGCACGCGAATCGACCGCAGCCATCTCGTTCACCATGTCGCCATTGGACATGAAGTTAGGTGTCATACCATCACGAGCATCCAACGAAGCCTTCACTGCGTCCTTATCTCCAAACACCATCGTCGTCTGATTAAGAAATGCGACGCTCATCCCCGACGAACCCATCGGATAGATGCTATTGTTCCTCAACACGATTGGCTTGGTCTTCTGCTTCGCAAAGTTAGCGAGTAGTTCACGAGTATGAAACTGCCCTTGAGCGATCCCAACGATTCGTGCTCCATCGCCACCAGGTGCACGAAATGCGGCAAACGCCAGAGTATCGGCATCCTGATCCACCTTCAAGCCTGAACTTTTCATTGCTGTTTCCAAACGTTTCAGCTCAGGAGGCAGCACGCGGTCTTTCAAATCCATCGCAGCTTGAGAGTTCTGCATTGCGCGATAATCAACGACGATTAGCTGTTGCACGTCATGCGGAATGGCTGCTTTTCCATCGCTGCTCAACTGAGCAGCAATGAGTAAGGTAGGAGCCATAATCGAAACTACGCTCATCAACAATAATGTCTTTTTCCCGATGTTCATTCTGCAACCTCTATCTAAATACCCTACTATTCTTTCGCGAACTCCCGTATCAAGCAAGCACCGATGCCACCTCGTGATTACCTATAAGTTGCAGCAGAAACGATGTCACTGCAACCTATGGCCAGTTGATGGGGTGATTCAATTTACGCTCTAGGACCTTATTCTCTGCGACGAATCCTGCTGTTTGACGAACCCAACTCGAATCCGGCTCATAGGCATCTTCTGGGATGAGCCCTATCAACTCACCTTCTGCCGCCACCACACCATGTCGACGTGCCAGTGTCTGTACCATTGCGTGTACCTGGCTCATCGGTGTCCGTCGAAAATCCGTTATGTTCATGCTGACCTGAGTCCGTCCGTTCGCGATGACTCCAATGGCCTTAACCCCATACATTCCACCATTTGACGCCCGAATGTCCCTCGCGATGGCACGCGCGACAGCAATATCCGGTATTGAGGGCGCGAGCCAACGTGAATCACTTGGTCCTTCGATTCTAGGTTCAGACACCACTTCCAAGTAGACATTGTATGCAATCAAAAAGCTGCGGGCACCCACAGCACTCGCACCTGCCGTCGCATGTAACTCCGGTCCACCTACATCTGGTCGACGGGCCGTATCCCTGATCACAGCATCACGTAACCCCTCAAACTGGCCTCGTCGAAGATCTTCCAGTTCCACCCTGTCTGGACGCGTTGCGGCAGCGCCATAGAAATAAACTGGCACGCCGTATCGCCGCCAAATCTGTAGTCCAGCCTGTCTTGCCAGCATGGCACACTCGGCCAGGGAGATCCCACTTACTGGCACAAAAGGAACTACGTCAGCTGCACCAATACGAGGATGGACTCCGGCCTGCTTAGTTAAGTCGATCAGTTCGGCCGCTTTTCCAACGGAACAGACCGCAGCCTCAACCACCGCAGCAGGCGATCCGGCAATCGTCACCACGGATCGGTTGTGTGCAGCATCCTGCGACCAGTCCAGAAGACGCACTCCATCAATCTTCATGGACAGCACGATCTTCTTCACTTTGTCAGCGTCGATGCCTTCTGAAAAATTGGGCACACATTCGATGATTGCTTCAGGATTCATAGCTCTACTTTCACGCCGTTGTGGAAGTGCAGCCCAAACTGCTCACTACTTCCACCATGTATAACCTAAAGAAAACTGAACGCTGGCATTCACACCTGGGTTTCGGTCACCTAGGCTAGCGCTGGATATATGCACTGCATTTGCTCCCAGATCAATGGACCGTCTCGGACGCACAAAGTAATGAAACCCAATGCCGCCTTGTGGAGTAAAGTTCCACACGCTCGCATCCGTATTTGGTCCGTCGTTCGACAGATTCAACACTTGCGATCCAAACGCGGGATACTTGTGGTTCGTCCACAAAAGCCCACCGGCGGCCTGAATCCACGGTGAGAACCGTCGAGTTCCAACAAAATTCCAGCGCAGAATAATAGGTGTAATCGAGGCTCCTGAGTACGTTCCACCGACAGTAAACAACGAAGAGCACGCGATTGTGCCAGTTACAGGAGCCGGAACGCAATTTGCGCGCTGAAATTTGGGAGTGTAAGACTGCCAAAAGGGAAATGCTTCCACGGCATACTCAAAGTTGCCCCGTACAAATCCCTTGCCGACGTTGGCAGTGAGGATCTTTCCTGCATGGACACCAGCTAGGAGAAACTTAAAATCGTCCCGTCCGCCCGTAACCCCTTTGCCACCCTGGATCAGACCACCGTACTCCCAAGCCTGATGTGCTCCCATGGTTTCCATCCGAAGGTCATCTACAGTTTTCTGCATACTTGCTCTGCCGTCAGCCGAAACTGAGTTACTGGTACTCTGCGCTACCGCTGCGTTGCCCATGACCGAAACGACAATCGCGAGAATAGCTCGCAGCCCAATCCGTTGCACGTTCTTGTTCAAGATGCGACTCCGATTCTTGGCTTTTGGAATTGCTCTTTGCTGCCTATTACTTGCAACGTTAGGTTTAGACAACAAGGCCGCCGATCAACGGCGGCCTTGTTGTACAGTCTGCGCCTAAAATTAGTGCCCCGCTTGAGCCATGGCATCTTCATCCATGTCGAAGTTCGAGTACACATTTTGTGTATCGTCCAGGTCTTCCAGTGCCTCTAACAAACGAATCATCTGGTTAGCTGGGCTTCCTTCAAGCTTGGTGTACGTAGACGAGATCATCATGATTTCAGCATGTTCCGGGGTAATGCCAGCCTGTTTCAGGGCAGCAGTCAGGCCCTCAAACTCCTTCGGTTCGCATAAAACTTCCCAGTTGTCACCTTCGTCCGACAGGTCTTCCCCACCAGCCTCTAGCACAATCTCAGTCAGCTTCTCTTCTGTGGCAGCCGACTTGGCAATTACAATCACGCCCTTCTTTGAAAACATCCACGCGACCGAATTTGACTCGCCCATGTTTCCGCCATTCTTGGAAAAGCAATGCCGAATTTCGCTCACCGCACGGTTGCGGTTGTCTGTCAACACTTCGACAATAACCGCAACGCCGCCCGGGCCGTAGCCTTCGTAAGTGTTCTCTTCATAGCTGACGCCCTCCAACTCACCGGTGCCGCGCTGGATTGCACGTTTGATGTTGTCGGCAGGCATGTTTTCAGCCTTCGCCGCGGCAATTGCTGTACGTAGTCGCGGATTGCCATCCGGATCCCCGCCGCCGCCCTTTGCGGCAATTGTTATTTCTTTGATCAGACGGGTAAAAATCTTGCCACGCTTTGCATCAAGCGCACCCTTTTTGTGCTTGATCGTGGCCCATTTTGAATGGCCGGACATGCGATACCCCTAGGCTGATTTGCGAAGTCATTGCGGAAGGCAAGCAGGAACGTTTACTCCTCGCAACCTTGCGATTTTAGCACGCAAAGACTCAATACACTCTGGCGTGACCGCCCAGCCAGCCAGCTCTGTTTCCGTAGTCGGTTCCGGTGTCGTCAAAAAGTCAAGCACGCACGAAACAGATGCAACTCATTCATTCCGGAAAACTATCCTTTTTGACACCAGACCCCAGCCTGTAATACGTCCAGAGAATAGGTTTGTAACCACGTTCACAATCCGGAGTAAAACATGGCTTGGAGGCAACGCTGTCGAGGACCCGCCTGACCATGGATGATTGATGCTGCTCGCATGGTGCTTGCCAGTCGATGATGCTACTTCTTCGAACTGCGCGGTAGTCTTTCTGTCGCGAAAAGATCACTCAACCGCTCCCGTCGTCTAATCAACTGGTGCTCGTCACCCTCCACGAGCACTTCTGCCGGGCGTGTTCGCGTGTTGTAGTTGGAGCTCAGGGACATCCCATACGCACCAGCGTCCAGAAGCAGCACAAGGTCGCCACTTTTCACACTGGTGAAGGACCGGTCACGAGCGAAGAAGTCACCCGACTCGCACACGGGACCCACCACATCAACCAGCTTCGACGACGCACCGCTACGGGCCTGCTGCACCGGCAGAACCTCATGATGTGCTTGATAAAGGGAGGGACGAATCAGATCGTTCATTCCAGCATCAGTTACCACAAACGTCTTGGCTCCGTTCTGTTTGACGTATAGCACGCGTGTCAGCAATCCGCCAGCCTGTGCAACGATAAAACGTCCAGGCTCCAGAAGCATATGCGTTTTCATCAATCTGGCTGCCCCCCGCAATGCTCCTGCATACCGAGCAACCTCACCCGCAGCATCAAAGACTCCATCCTTATATTCGATTCCTAGTCCGCCACCTGCATCCACATAGCGAATGTCTAGTCCATCAGAACGCAATTCGCCGATGAGTGCAGCAACCCGCTCAAGTGCTGCAGCAAACGGAGCAACATCACGAATCTGGGATCCAATATGGACACTCACGCCAGCCGCATCCAGCCACTGATATCGACTGGCTGACCGATAGATCCTCCTTGCGGCTTTTATGTCGATTCCAAACTTATGCTCCCGCAACCCAGTCGAAATGTACGGGTGTGTCTCCGCAAACACGTCCGGATTCACCCTAAGGGCAAACCGTGCCCGCACCTTCAATGCCTCTGCCCGCGCTGCTAGTAGATGCAACTCTGCTTCGCTCTCAACGTTAAAAATCAAGATTCCAGCTTGCAGCGCCGCATCGATCTCCCATTCCTGCTTGCCGACGCCAGAGAACACCACCCGTTTCAGTGCCGCTTTGCTGGCTTTACGCACTCGCTCCAACTCACCGCCAGAGACGATATCAAAGCCGGCTCCCATCCTAGATAAGAGACGCAGAATTGCCAGAGATGAGTTTGCTTTTACCGAGTAGCAAATCGTGTGGGGTTCACCCGCAAACGCCTGCTGAAACATCTGAAAACGCTCACGAATCTGACCAGCCGAGTAGACATAAAGTGGTGTGCCATACTCCCCGGCAAGCCCTACAAGCCGCACATCGTCACAATACAACTCACGGTAACGATATACAAAAGGGCGTGCATTGATCTTCTTGGTTATCAATAATTTAGACAAGTATCGGCTCGCAGATTGGAGGCTGCAACAGCAGCTTCAAAGATGATGATTCATCCAGCAAGTTAGTAGAGACGCCTAATTCACTCCGGAAGACTATATTCTGCCACACTGTTGCAGCTTATCTACCCTGATACGGAATCTTCAAGTACATCCGTGCAGCGTCTGCCTGTGACTGATCGCCTCCCCCTGCCGCGGCTTGTTTATATTGCTCTATAGCTTCCGATCGCCGATGCAAAAGGTCGAACATCTCTCCCGCATTCAACTCCGCCCTCCGACGAAGCCAGTCACTACACTTTGGCTGTCGGGCCGCCTCCATATAGTCATTTGCGGCGGCAGCAACTTCGTTCTGTCCGCGCTCTGTATCGGCAAGCCCGAACCACGCCATCTGAACTCTTGGGTCTACAAAATATCCAGGCTTACGCGCATCCGTAAGAACCTGCTTATACACCGCAATTGCTTGAAGTCCTTTTCCTTCATCTTTAATTAGGTTAGCCTCTTCCAGTCGAAACAAATAGTTACGCGGAAACTGCTCGGCTAAACCCCGCTGAACCACCAGCGCCTCAGCGTAACGCGCATCGTGACGCAAAAACAATGACAGGACTGTCCGTGACTCCACCGAAGTCACTGTTCCATGTGCCGCAGCCTCGCGCAATAGTGCCAATCCCCTCTCTCGACTTCCATTCAAACCTGCAATGCCAACCATGATTCGCAGTATGCGCGGCAAGCTGGCTACGGCAAACTGTTGGATTCCGATTGCCATCTTGGCATCAACGTAATCAGCGTCAATACGCAGTACGTGCTCACTGTCATTCCGTGATTCCAGGCCCTGGCGGGCGGCAGTCACATAACTGTGATCCACCAGTGTGATGAAAGCTGCGTGCATTCCCCGCGCATAACCTCTTGCAAAATAGGCGTTTGCATCTTGCGGATTGGACTGGATTTGTCGATCAGCGATGGAAATCGCATGTTCCGTCAAGTACTCAATCCGTTGTCGCGTTTCGGTAGACACTGGAACATTTCTCTTTGAAGTCAAAAAAGAATCATGAGCGTAATAGGTCGTATCCAAAAGATCCTGATGATAAAGCTCCCTCATGATCGTAGCCATCTGGAGATAATCAAATGCGATGGGGTCTTGCGGATGGATCGTTAGCACCACCTCAAATCTGCTAATCGCACCGTCATAGTCCAGTTGGTAAAGGTGTTGATACGCGTCTTTCACCAGCGGATCAAGATTGAGCGGATCAGTATGAGCAAGCGAAGATTTGTTTTGCACAGAAGCGGACATCTGTCCATAAACAAGTGCCATTGTGCAAAGGCACACCCACAGTACTCTTCTTTGGGAAACTGTCATCACTAGTGTCACAAGGCTGAAACTCATCTACCGCATAGTCCTTTTTAAAATTTGTTCATTTCTCGCCGAACGTAAACGTACACTATCAGGAATGGAACACGACACATCCACACCGCATCGGCCACGAAAAGGCTAAACCTACTTATATGACAAGGTTTGAACTACTGCACTTACTCATAGGTCAGGCACGTACAAACGGTTTTGAGTTTCGCAAGTGGTACGTAAACAAACTTGGTCTTCCCTGGCAAAACTCGCGTCACGCTTTAGAAATGCTTGCTGCTGAACGCCGTTACTATGTATTGCTCTTTTCACACGAATTTGCATCGCATTTCTGGAAGGGTGGGGAGCAAATCACCATTCAGGTGCCCAATCAATCCTTCCCACGTAAAAAAGCGGATGGAACCGTCGGCATCGTAACGCGCAAAGCGTACATCAGACGAAGTGCCCGGGAAGACGTCTGGCGGTATCATCTTCGTGAGTTGGCAGTAGCAGAAGAGCCTCTGCGATATATGCGCAAATATCTCAGGGTAGAGGAAGACCTGGAGGACGAACCTACCAGTGCAAGCACTCCCTCCAGGGCTTGATCAGCCTAAAGGCTGTTCGCCTTTCTGATTGACTGGATCTGCTTGACATGATGTAAACCGTGTATCAAATGGAATCTCCGCCATTGACGGACAGTAAGCGGACCAAGAATCATATGATTTACGGCATCTTTGTTGCCGAACATCGCTCTGGTTTCCCCCAGAAGATCGTCCATCCGGGCTAAACGCTCATGAACAATCTTGCTAAGTTCGGAACCACTGTGGTGCTGTTGAGTGGGCACTGGCATCACCCCAACCGGAGCTTGGCGGCCACTCGGAAATAGGCCTAATTGGGTGATTGTGAACTGCGCCAACCGTTGTGCAACACTGGGCCTCGCTCGAGTCGGGGCACCTTTTGCCAGACGAGCCTCAAGCGCCGTCGCAGTCGCACAATACGTCATAATCAAGTGTTCAACGATCTGCTCAATACTCCATTTATCTTCATCCGAAGAACGTTTGCACTGCATGGATGTTACGTCCAGATCTTTGATCGAGCGAGTGATAGCGTCCTGAAGCTGAAACAATATTTGGTCCATAGTGGGATCAGCTTACATCGACTTGCTCGTTAGCGACGACACTGTGACTTCATTGGAGTCGAACCAATGCCTTCTGCACGGCTTTGGTCTTTTGCCCCCCGGGATCCAGCTTCAAATAGGCTCTATATTCGGCGATGGCTTCGTCACGCTTGTTGAGCTTCTCCGCAACCTCTGCCAGCAGGAAATGAGCATCAGCATCATCCGCCTGCATAGCGGTGGCGTCCTTAGCTCTTAAGTAGGCGCCCTGTAAATTACCAACATTGATATAAAAGTGAGCGACCGATAGGTCTTCAGACTCACGGTCTTCGTCACTCTGAATCCGCTCCACTTTAGGTAATTTACGCCTTGTAGACTTCGCCGAATTACCTGTATCTGGGGATGATGTCTTCGATGGGTCAGGTGAATCCGCTGGAGCATCAGCAGAACTCGAGGAGCTGCCGCTCGTAGTATCCCCTTCCCCTGGATATGGAAATGCCTTGGCTGCCGTGCCCTTTTCCGCGGGGGATGGCTGCGGCCCGGATGGGCTTTGGGGCAAGGGGGGCTTTGCAATCTCACTCGGCTCGCCAGGGTAAGGAAAAGCCTCTTGGGGCTCAGGTAGGCTTGACGGCACTGGTACTGCCGGACATGGATCCGGGCAGACTCGTTTCGTGGTGGTTCCAGCGGCTGGAGGTTGTTGGCCATTGGAGATAGCGCACGCTGCGGTGCTGAACACTGCGCCTGCAAACGCTATACGGATGAGCCTGACTCTCATGACACTAAGTTTACCCATAGATGCCTGCATGTAGGACGCTTTGGAAGCCTCGTTTGTTATAGTCAGCATGAATCTATCGAAGAGTGTTGGCACCCATGAGAACTCAACTAATTATCCGCTCCTCCAGCATTCACGCTGCCGGCTGTTACACCATGCAGTCTATCCGCAAGGGTCAGCGGGTGTGTGAGTACGAGGGTCCGCGCTTCACCAAGGAAGTCGCAGATGAGCGCTACGCAGATCGGTTCATAACCTACCTGTTTAGTTGCGGCGATGACGGCAACGTGATCGATGGCTTTGGTACAGCGATGTTCATCAACCACTCCTGCGATCCCAACTGCGAGACCGAGGATGTCGATGGACGTATCTATGTGGTTGCTCTGCGGAATATCGCTGCTGGCGAGGAACTCACCTACGAGTACAACCTGTATGACAGCGACGATGCAGAGGGCGACTGTAGTTGTGGTGCAGCGAAGTGCCGGGGCACGATGTTCAGTGCCGAAGAAGTAGTTCGGCGCAGCAAAGCGGCCACCAAACGGAAACGGTTGGCATCAGCTTAGGCGGATGGCCGCGGACGGTACAATAGGGCTTGCGGCATATATCGCACCGTCACTATGGCTTATCAAGTACTCGCACGCAAATACCGGCCGCAACGATTCGCTGATGTTGCTGGTCAGGATCACGTTACCGTCACCCTGATGAATGCGCTCACCCAGCAGCGCATCGCACATGGATACATATTCAGTGGACATCGAGGCATAGGAAAGACCACGATTGCCAGGATCCTGGCCAGTGCGTTGAACTGCCGCAATATGATCGGGTCGGAGGTGCGGCCATCGGCTGAGCCTTGCGAGGTGTGCGAAAGCTGCCTGGAAATCCGGGCCGGCAATGCTGTGGATGTGATCGAGATCGACGCGGCGACCAATCGTGGCATCGATGAGATACGGGAGCTACGGGATGCGGCACGCTATCGCCCGGCGCGGGACAAGTACAAGATCTACATCCTGGACGAGGCCCACCAGATAACGGATGCAGCCTTCAATGCGCTGCTGAAGACGTTGGAGGAGCCGCCGGATCACATCGTGTTCATGATGGCGACTACGCAGCCGGAGGATATTCCTCAGACCGTGCGGTCGCGCTGCCAGCACTTCAGCTTCCATGCCGTAAAGCTGGTCGACATTCTGGGGGAGCTGCGCGGTATCGCTGAGCGGGAAGGGGTTACGGCCGATGAGGCTGCGCTGGCTTTGCTGGCGGAGGCTGGTGACGGCTCGATGCGGGATGCGCTGTCGATCATGGATCAGGCGATTGCCAGTGCTCCGGTTGAGGATGGCAAGCCTGTGCTGGATGCCTCGCAGATCCGTGAGTTGATGGGAACCGTTCCGAATGCTGTGTTTGAGAAGGTGTTGGAAGCAGTCGATGCAAACCGGAGCGCTGAAGTGATTACGGTTGCCAACCAACTGCTGGATGCGGGCAATAGTCCGGCGCAGCTTGCGCGGCAGTTTGTGCGGTATCTGCGTAACTGCCTGATAGCAAAGATAGCTGGAATTGGCAGCGATGGTGCCGATGCGGATGGTTCATCGGCCGAGTTACTGCAGATCTCGGCTGATGAGCAGCGGAGAGCAGGACGATCGGCTGCACTGTTTGGCGAAGAGGAGTTGACTCGATTTCTACAGGTGATGCTGCGGACGTTCGATGAACTGGGCTATCGACAGGAGCAGCGATTTCATTTTGAACTTGGCTTGCTGAAACTGGTGC
Source organism: Acidobacteriota bacterium (assembly GCA_021780315.1). Classification (GTDB taxonomy): domain Bacteria; phylum Acidobacteriota; class Terriglobia; order Terriglobales; family Acidobacteriaceae; genus Edaphobacter. The sequence goes on along the minus strand of JAJXYY010000024.1, from coordinate 218,789 downwards.
ATCTGCGGCGGTTACTACCTATTGAAGAAGTGCTGAGCCAGTTCCCTGCCGCACCGGGCACGGTGGCTCGCAACGTGCCGGATACGCGGGTGCGCACGGGGGTGGTGGGGAGTGCGGCTGTACGACCTCCGGCCACTACAGCCCCTATGCGCAGTATTGGGGCTGTTGCGGGTGCTACGGATGTCAAGCCCGCCTTCTCCCCGTTCGACGGGGACCGTGGCAGGAAGCGGTTCGATACCCCGGTTGCGGCAGCAGTGGCGAATCCAGTCATCACCAGCCCAGTCGTCCTCAGCCCGGTGGTTCCGATGCCGGTAGTCAAGGCACCTGTGGTCCAGGCTCCTGTAGTTCCGGCACCAGTGGTCGAGGAGCCGGAGGTCAGGGCTGCGGTTGCCGTGGCCCTGCCTGAGACGGATGCCGTGGTGGCTGAGGTACCGACACCGGCTGCGGTTGTCGCTCCGGTGGCGGACGTACCTGCGGCCCGGAGTGCTGGGGCGGAGGTGTTGCAGCAGGTCGCGGTGCAGGCCTTGACGGATGCTACCGGGCAGGACTCGGCGGCGGACGCGATGGGGGATGCGGAGTGGAGCGTCGACGGGGATAGTGTGCAGGTACAGACGCAGCTCTCCAAGACGATGCTGGGCGTGGTGGTGAATCCGGTGGCAGAGCGGATCATCCGCGAGGCGTTGCGGGGGCAGGGTGATGGTGGATGGAAGCTGACACTACTGCCGGGCGTGGCGACGGCGGAGGCGCCCAAGGCCAAGCGGGTGGCGCGGTCCGGCTCTGCCCAGGCGAAGGCGATGGAGCATCCTATGGTGAAGCAGGCACAGCAACTGTTCAGCGCCGAGGTGTTGAACGTGATCGATCTCAGTGAGGGGAAACAGGGATGAACTTTGGCGACCTGGGCAAGATGAAGGAGATGATGGAGCAGGCCCGCACCATGCAGGAGCAGATGGAGCGGAAGCTGGCGGAGACCGTGGTAGAGGCCTCGAGTGGCGGCGGCGTGGTGACGGTGCGGATGAATGGCAAGAAGGAGGTGCTTCGGGTTCGGATTGAGCCGACGGCGATGGGCAGTTCGGCCAGCGATCTGGAACTGTTGGAGGACCTGATTACGGCGGCGGTGAATGAGGCCGGGCGGCGTGCGGACGCAGTCATGAAGTCCAATATGCAGGGGATGATGGGCGGGCTCGGCCTGCCGGATCTACCGGGGTTGAAGGACTGATGGCGCGGTTTGCAGAGCCGATGTCGCGATTGATCGAGGAGTTGCGGAAGCTGCCCGGGATTGGGACCAAGAGTGCGCAGCGGCTGGCGTTCCATGTACTGCGGTCGAGTGCGGAGGATGCCGAGGCGCTGGCGCGGGCGATCCGTGAGTTGAAGCAGCACTTGAGGCTTTGCTCGGTATGCAACAACATTACGGACGTTGATCCCTGCGGGTACTGCACCAACCCGACGCGGAACCAAAGGCTGGTGTGCGTGCTGGAGGAGCCGACCAACATCGCGACGATCGAGAAAACGCGCAACTACAACGGGGTGTACCACGTGCTGCATGGGACGCTGTCGCCGATCGGCGGGGTGGGGCCGGAGCAGCTGCGGATTGCGAATCTGCTGACTCGTCTGGGCGAGGTCGATGAGGTGATTGTGGCGACCTCGCCGACGACCGAGGGTGAAGCTACTGCCGGATATCTGGCGGCGGAGATGCGTAGGGCCAAGCCGGAGCTGAAGATTACGCGGATTGCTACCGGGGTACCGGCGGGGAGCGATATCGAGTACGCCGATGAGGTGACAATGTCGCGGGCGATGGAAGGCCGACGGGAGTTCTAACGCACCCTCCCCCCTCTCCCCCTGTTTTGCGTCAAAGTCTTCTATCTAAAGGCTTTAGGCTTGGACTTCTGGTGCAAAGTCTTGACAATAAAAGAGTTATCCATATAAGTCTTCAAAAGAGAAGACTTATATGGTTCGTGGGGATTTTTATGTCTAGATATATTGTACGGGATGGCCGGTAACTGCTTGTTCACGGCTATGTGATTTTGATTGAGGCAGTTAGGTTGGTTGGGGACTTGACAGGAAGGTGGGGGGTAGGGAGTGTGAGGCAAAAGCGAGGACGAAGGCGGGAGGCTGCGGTGCTCGCAGCAAAAGCAAGGGCAGCGACAACGGCAAGAACAAGTGCAACAGCAGGTCCTCCGCTTTGCGAAGGATGACAACTAAAAAACTGGCAACAGCAATTGCAAGGGCAAAAACAGTGTCTCCCGTTCGTGAAGGATGACACCTAAGAAATAGGCATGGGAAAAGGTAAGGGCGTGGCTCAGGACCTTATTTATCGGTGAGGCGCACATGCCGCAGTTGGGTGCAGCATGTGCTTGGGGTGGAGGGGTTTATCCCTGGGTGGCGTTGAGGTTTGAGCCGGTCATCTCGTGGGGTTGGGTGAGGCCGAGGAGGGTGAGCATGGTGGGGGAGATATCGCGCAGGCTGCCGCCGGGGCGGAGGATGCGGTGGGTGGAGTTGGGGTCTGGGTTCAGGTCTGGGGAGACCAGCAGGAAGGGTACAGGGTTGGTGGTGTGGGCAGTGTGGGGGCCGCCGGTGAGTGGGTCGATGAGCATCTCGGCGTTGCCGTGGTCGGCGGTGATGAGCCAGTGGGCGCTGCGCTGCTTGACGGCCTGGTAGATGCGTCCGAGTTGGGTGTCTACGGTTTCGACGGCACGGATGGTGGGTTCGAGTTTGCCGGAGTGTCCGACCATGTCGGCGTTGGCAAAGTTGACGATGATGACGTCGAAGGCGGTGTCGTTGATGGCCTTGATGACGGCGTCGGCGATGCCGGGAGCGGACATCTCGGGGGCGAGGTCGTAGGTGGCGACCTTTTGCGAAGCGATGAGGACGCGGTCTTCTCCGGGGAAGGGTTTTTCGATGCCGCCGTTGAAGAAGTAGGTGACGTGGGCGTATTTTTCGGTCTCGGCGACGCGGAGGTTGCGGAGATTGGCGTCGGCCATGACGTTGGCGAGGAGGTTATCCATGCTCTCCGGGGGGATGACGATGGGGAGCTTGAAGTTCTTGTCGTACTGGGTCATGCAGACGTAGTGGAGGTCTTTGGGGACGGAGTGGAGGGGGATCTCGGCGTCGAGTTCGAGAGCCTTGGGGAGATTGTGTCCCTGGCTGCCGACGGGATCGGCGGTGAGGCCGGAGTTGCGGGTGAGGACGCGGGTGATCTGGCGGACGCGATCTGCGCGGTAGTCGAAGTTGATGATGACATCTTCGTCGCGGATGAGGCCGATGGGGTCGCCCTGCTGGTTGGTGCAGGTGAAGGGCGGGATGAACTCGTCGGTGATGCCGCTGTTGTAAAGGTCCTTGATGCGGTCGGTGGCGTGGGGGTAGACGCCGCCTTCGGGATGGCCGGTGACCATGGCGTCGAAGGCTTGTTTTTCTTTTTCCCAGCGGAGGTCGCGGTCCATGGCGTAGTAGCGTCCGCTGACGCTGGCGAGGTGGCCGACGCCGATCTGCTCGAACTGCTGCTGCAGTTGCTGGAGGTAGCCGAGGCCGCTGTTGGGCATGGTGTCACGGCCGTCCATGAAGGCATGGACGAAGACGCGCGTGAGTTTGTGCTGGGCGGCCAGGCGGAGGAGTGCGTAGAGATGACGCTGGTGGGAGTGGACGCCACCGTCGGAGAGCAGGCCAATGAGGTGGAGGCTGCGGCCTTTTTGCCCAGCCAACTGGCAGGCACGGGTGAGGGTGGGGTCGGTAAAGAAGGAGCCGTCGGCGATGGCGGTGTCGATGCGGGTCATGTCCATGCGGACGATGCGTCCGGCGCCGATATTGAGGTGGCCTACCTCGGAGTTGCCCATCTGGCCGTCGGGGAGGCCGACGAAGTGATCGCTGGCGTGGAGGAGGGTGTTGGGGAAGGTGGCGAGAAGGTTGTCATAGACCGGCTTGCGGGCGAGTGCGATGGCATTACCTTCGGTCCGGGGAGAGTAGCCCCAGCCGTCGAGGATGGTGAGTACGATTGGTTTCGACATAAGCTGAGGACAGGATAGCAAGAGTGGAGGCGGGTTGGCTTGTGCGGGGAGTTTAGCGGAGGGTCAGTAGCCACCGATGCGGATCTTTAGGCCGGCACGGAAGGTGAAGGGTAGTCCGGGATAGCCGATGGGGCCGATGTGTTGCTGGCTGAGGAGATTGTCGAGCTGGGTGAAGACTGAGACGTGGCGGGTGGCGTTGAAGGTGGCGTTGAGGTCGAGCTTGGCGTAGGCGAAGTCGAGGTCGCGATTGGGGAGCAGGAGGGTGTTGCCGCCGTTGAGGTCTGAGTAGGTGAGGAAGGTGGAGTCGTCGCTGCGGCTGGCGAGTGCGCCCTGAAAGGCGGTAGAGAACTTGCGGGTGACGTACTGGACGTTGAAGAAGCCGGTGTGGGGCGGGCGGCGGAAGGGACGGGCTCCGACGAGGGGGTAGCTGGAGCCGATGGCGATGCCGGGGAGGTTGGGGTTGGAGGCGGCGGTACCGTTGGAGATGGCGTCGGTGGAGAAGGACTGGAGAACGCGGGCGGCGAGGAAGGTGTATCCGCCGCGGAGGAAGAGATGGGTGAAGGGCTGGTACTGGAGTTCGGCTTCGAGGCCCTGGGCGCGGAAGGCGAGGGTGTTGAGTTCGGCTCCGTAGAGCTGGGCTACGCTGGTCTGGATGCCGAAGACGTTCTGGAGGGTTCCGGCGTCGATGAAGTCGATCTGGTGGTCGAAGACGTTGTGGAAGTATCCGGCCTGAAGGGTGAGTTTCTGGCCGAGGATGCTCTGGTCGATGCCTAGATCGTAGGTGCGGGAGCGTAGGGCCTGGATGGGGTGGACGTGGTAGTCGGCGATGGCGGTGGTGTTACCGGCCTGGAGAAGTTGACCGTAGAGGCTGGTGAATTGAATGGATAAGCTGGGCTCCTGAACGCCGGTGGCGACGTTGAAGCGGAGGCGGGTGCCGCGGAAGGGTTTGGTGCCGGGACGGACGGGGACGTAGGCGAGACCGAGGCGAGGGGTTCCCGCTGTGCCGAAGAGGTGGTTGCGGACGATGGCGGCGCCGACGGAGTAGAAGAGGCGGTTTTTGATGTCGCCCTGGAGCTGGAGGGTGTACTCGAAGTTAGTTCGCTGGAGTGCCTGGCTGGAGGCATAGTTGCCGGAGGAGACGTAGCTGCCGCGCTCGTTTTCGTAACGGAAGCCGATGAGCGCGGTGAGCCAGGGAGCTACGGTGTAGTCGGACTGGTAGTAGAGCTGGTCGCGGTTGGAGACGGCGAACTGATGGGTGGGATAGGCGTCGGAGTAGGCGAGAGCGGCTTGTCCGGATGCGGTGAAGCCGTTGGCTCCACGGATGGTGACGGGGTTGCCGAAGTAGATGAGGCCGCCGTAACCGTCGGGTTCGGACTGGCCTACGGGGTAGAACTGGAAGGACTGCTCGCGCTTGCGGGCGATACCGTAGCGGACGAGGTTGTGCCAGTTCCCTGCCAGACGATTTTCCAGAGTGAGGCCGGAGTAGAGGTCCTGGTCGGCCTGTTTGCCGATGGTGGAGATGGCAAAGAAGTCGTGAGGACCAGGGAGTCCGGAGGCGGAGACGGCGTTGCGGAGGGTGAAGCGGAGCTGGGTGTTGGCGGTGAGGTTGTAGCCGAGGTTGGCGAGGGCGGTGGCGGCGTGGAACTTGTCGTCGGGTAGGGCGTTGGAGGTGTCGAAGCGGCTGAAGGCAGTGTAGTAGTCGAGGCGGCGGAAGGCTCCGGATAAGGCGGCCTCGTTGCGGTAGGAGTAGAGGGTTCCGCCGTCGCCGGAGTAGTTGAGGACGGGGCGGAGGGAGGTGCCGTGGGGGGTGGAGAGATTGACGACGGAGGCTTCGGCATCGGAGCCGTAGAGGGCGGAGTTGGGGCCGCGGTAGAGCTCGGTGCCGGTGAGACCGGTGGAGGAGACGGTGCCGAAGTCGAAGCGTCCACCGACGTCTTCGGCAGGGATGCCGTCGATGAGGACTTTGTTGGCGTCGGAGTTGCCTCCGCGAACGAAGAGTGAGGTGGCTCCTCCGTATTGGCCGGTCTGGACGACGGTGGTGCCGAGGGACTGGCGGAGGGTGTCGACGAGGCCGATGCGGGTGGTGAGCTGATCCTGCGGGATGAGGGTGACGGCGGAGCTTAGTTGCTGGAGGGGCGTGGGCAGTCCGGTGGCGGTGACGGAGACGGCAGCGGTGACGGCGGCGATCTCCAGGGTGACGTTGCGGGTGACGACATCGGCACGGCCACCGTAGAAGTCGGGGCTGATGCCGGGGGTGAAGGTGGCGGCGGAGGTGAGGAGGAGGAAGCGTCCGGAGGCCGTACTGCGGATCTCGAAGGTACCGTCGGCGGCGGAGATGGCAAAGGCAGCCATGGCGCGGGACTGGATGAGCTGGACACGAGCCCCGGGGACGACGGCACCGAGAGGGTCGGTGACGGTGCCACGGACGATGACGGCGCGGGCAGAGAGCGTGAGCGCGAGGAGCGTCAGGGCGAGACGTGGGACGAGTTGCAGGAAGGCGCGACTGGAGCTCATGGGGTCAGCTTCCAGTGTGTAGGGTGGGTGACGGGAAGTCAAAGCCTGTGCAGGCGAAATGACCAGAGTGGAGGAGGGTCAGGGGAGGAGCAGGAGCTTACCGGTGGTTTGGCGGGATTCGAGATCGCGCTGGGCTTGAGCGGCGTCTTTGAGTGGGTAGGTGTGTTCGATTCGGAGCTTGAGGTTGCCGAAGGCGATGTTGTTGAAGATGTCGGAAGCCCGGGCGTGAAGGTCGGTGGGGGTGGCGATGTAGTCCTTGAGTGTGGGCCGGGTGATGTAGAGAGAGCCCATGGTGGAGAGGCGAATGAGATCGAAGGGCGGTACGGGACCACTGGCTCCACCGAAGAGGACCATGACACCGCGGGGACGGAGGCAGGTGAGCGAGGCCTCGAAGGTGGACTTGCCTACGGAGTCGTAGACGACGGGGAGGCCGCGGTCGTGCGTGAGGCGGCGGACCTCGGCGGCGAAGTTCTTCTGGGTGTAGAGGATGACTTCGTCGGCCCCGGCGGCGCGGGACAAGGCGGCTTTTTCTTCGGTTGAGACGGTGGTGAAGACGCGGGCGCCGAGGGATTTGGCGATCTGGGTGAGGAGGAGACCTGTGCCGCCGGCTCCGGCGTGGATGAGGACCTCGTCGCCGCGCTGGATGGGGTAGGTGGAGTGAGCGAGGTAGTGGGCGGTCATGCCCTGGAGGATGGCGGCGGCGGCCTGCTGGGTGGTGATGGAGGCAGGTATGGGGACGAGACGGTCGGCAGGAGCGAGAGCGAACTGAGCGTAGGTGCCCGGAATGCCGCACCAGGCGACGCGGTCCCCGGCCTGAAGATTCTTGACTCCGGGGCCAATGGCGGCGACGGTTCCAGCGGCTTCCTGCCCGAGGGTGTAAGGGAGCGGCGTGGGATAACGGCCTTCGCGAAAGTAGGTATCGATGAAGTTGACGCCGCAGGCTTCGATCCGGATGAGGGCTTGACCGGGTCCGGGAGTGGGGATGGGAATCTCGCTGAGGGTGAGGACGTCGGTGGAACCAGTGGTGAAGATCTGTACGGCTTGCATGGGGCAGATAGCTCCTTGAAGGAAGAAGTGAATCAGGGTACCGGCGCGAGCGGATACAAGTTATTGGAAGAGGATACCTGATGCCGCGAGGGCCACTGGACTGACCACTTGGCGGGGTCGGCAGGCGGTTGTGGGGCGTCAGGTCTGAAGCGAGCGGAGTCTGGCGGCGTGATGTGCTGGGCGCAGCAGCAGGAAGGCGGCCAATGCCAGCAGGGCGAGTGCTGCCGCGAGGAAGAAGACCAGGCGTTGGTGGGTGGCCCAGAGAAGACCTGCGACGAGGGAGGCAGGCAGGTAGAGGACTCCGGTGACGGAGTTGTAGAGGCCAATTGCGGTTGCCCTGTGGCTGGTCTCTACGTCGGCGATGAAGGCCTTGCTCTGTGCCTCGTCGATGGCGGCGAAGGCTCCATAGCCGATGAAGAGCAACAAAACCTCTGTGCGGGTGGTGGCGAACGCAAAGCCAAGGCAGGTGCTGGAGTAGAGCAGATAGCTTAGCGCCAGGATGGTGGTTCGTCCGATGCGGTCGCCGATGGCTCCGGCGATCGGTGCTGCGATGACGGAAGAGATGTTAATCAAAGCGTAGAGCAGCGCGACATCTTGAATGGCGAAGCCTATGGAGCGAGCCCGTAGCAGGAGAAAGCCGAAGCTGAAGTAGGCGAGCGAGAAGATGGCTGCGGCGATGAGGTAACGTTTGAATCCGTAGCCGAGCGACTTCCAGCCCGCGAAGAGGTTGCGCTGGGGCTGGGGTGGTGCGGGCCGGTCTTTGATTCGGCTGAGGACATAGACGCTGAGCAGGGCGGGCAGGATGGCGAGCAGGAAGAGGAGACGGAAGGCTGCGTGGGTTTCTCCTCGACTGTGGAGCAGTGCGTATGCGGCGAGCGGGCCGAGGACTGCACCGGCTTTGTCGAGTGCTTTGTGGACGCCAAAGGAGAGTCCGCGGACCTGGTGCGCGGCGATGTCGGACAACCAGGCGTCGCGCGGGGGGGTGCGAAAGCTTTTGCCGATGCGCTCGATGATGCGAAAGAGGCCCAGCGCGACGACGGAGTTGGCGATGAGCAACATGAACTTGGCCAGGGCGGAGAAGCTGTAGCCAAGGATGGTGAAGGCTTTTCGTTTTCCGGTGCGATCGGAGGCCCAACCGGCAGCGAAGTCGAGCGAGGAGGCGGAGAAGTCAGCCAGCCCTTCGACCAAGCCAAGGAGAGCTGTGGAGGCGCCTGCGATGACGGTGAAGACGATGGCAAAAACCGAGAAGATCATCTCGGAGCTGATATCCGTGAGGAAGCTGACGAGGCCTAGCTTGAGGACGTCTGGATGGACACTGAACTTGATCTTCATATGCCAGGACCGGCCGCGTGACCTCGGCTTATGTACAGAGTATTCCTATGGCCTGGGTTGTGCTGCGCAAAAAGGTACAGCTGCGCGATAGAGAGTTGCGAGTTGGATGCCTGCAACGGCGATAGCTCTCCAAAGAGAGGCTGGTGTGGCGCGGTTATTGCAGGAGACTCTCTTCCGAGCGGAGTCGCAGGATGCGTTCGACAGCGTATGGTGCGCGGTGCGAGGCGGTGTGGAAGTGGCGAACCTGAAGCTCGCCGAGCAGTCCGATGCCGATCATCTGGACGCCGGCGAGGATAAGCACCGAAGCAAGGACGAGGATGGGTCCGTGAAGCAACATGACGTGCTGACCGGTGATGAGCTTGAGCAGCAGCATCCAAAAGGCAAGACCTGTTCCGGTGAAGACGCCGAGGGCCCCGATGGAGCCGAAGAAGTGCAGCGGGCGGGTCATGTATTTGAGCAGGAAGCGAATGGTGAGGAGATCGAAGAAGACGCGGAAGGTTCTGGAGATGCCGTAATGGCTTTGGCCGTACTCGCGAGCAGGGTTGGAGATGGGAATCTCGCAGATGCTGGCGCCGTACCAAGAGGCCAGAGCGGGGATGAAGCGGTGCATCTCACCATAGAGCGGGATGTTCTGGATGACTTCGCGACGGTAGGCCTTGAATGTGGTGCCGAAGTCGTGGATGTTGACTCCGCTGAGTGCGGCCATGAGCCAGTTGGCACAGCGTGAGGGAATGCGGCGGAGGATGAAGTTGTCTCCTCTTTGGCTGCGCCATCCGCTGACGACATCGTAGCCCTCTTCGAGCTTGGCGAGGAATCCTGGGATTTCGTTGGGGTCGTGCTGGAGGTCGCCGTCCATGGCGAGGACGAACTCACCCTGAGAGTGGTCGAAGCCGGCGGCGAGGGCGGAGGTCTGTCCGAAGTTACGGCGGAGCTTGATGACCAGAACGCGGGAGTCAACTGCGGCGATCTCTTCGAGGAGACGGTAGGTACGGTCGCGAGAACCATCGTCGACGAAGACGAGTTCGAAGGTGTCGCCCACGGTCTCCATGACAGCTTTGAGGCGATCGTAGAGTGCGGTTACATTGTCTTCTTCGTTATGGAACGGGACGACGATGGAGTACTTAGGCACGTTGTGATCATACTCTTTCCGGTACACACTATATGACGCACGAGCTTGACTTGAAGCTGCACAAAATCGCGAAAATGATGTTGAGAAAGCAGGAAAGGGAGGATTGCTGCCTACGGTAACGTAACGAAGTAGTAACGTGGGTGACTGTGGATTATTGTGCCGAAAGCACGCAGGCGAGGGATGATGGTGGAGAGTGAAAAGCGTTTGCTGATGCGGGCGACGATCATGGTTGTTATCATGGATTTCCGAGGCGGAGTTGAAGAAGCCTCCAATGCTGACGCAGCGCGGGATAAGCGAAGATGGGAAGACGAATAATCGGAATCGTTTTGATCGTAGCGGTGGTGGCGTTTCTGTATCTCGGATACACGAGCTACGATGCGAAACGCGCCGGTGCGAGCGGCGATGTGTACTCGAACGATCCGGTGCGCGGCGGGGACAAGAGCGACAAGAGCAGTACGGAGACGAAGCCGGCGAGTGGTACTGGTGGATCGAGCGCGGCAACGGTGGTGTACCCGAGCTCGACTCCACAGGCAGCGATCACGGACCAGCCGGCACAGGATGGACAGCCAGCGATGGCACCGGCGGTAGTTCCTGGGAGCGATACGATCAGCCCCAATCCTCCGAATGGAATGGCGTTCAGCGGGAGCGGCAAGTACCAGGTTTACCGGCAGGGCAACTTGACTTGGCGGTTGAATACCGAAACGGGACAGTCGTGTATTTTATTCGCGACGGACGAAGAGTGGAGCAAGCCCAAGGTGTATCGGGCAGGATGTGGCAGCCGGTAGGGCTTTGGTTAGATTGAGACTCTGGGTGGAGATGAGAAAGGAATGCCTGCTGGGATGATTCCAGCAGGCATTTTATTTTTTTGAGTACGGTTAGACCGAGTGCCAACTGCTGCTAGCTGGAGGCAATGGTGGATGCGACTAGCGTCCATTGTCCTGCGTTGTTGAAGAGCAGACCATGCACGCGGAGGGTGGTGCCTGCGGGAATGGTGGTGGAGTTTTCGACGTTGGTACCGGTCTGCTGGTAGACGAGGATGCTGGTTGCACCGGTGAGGGTGGTGAAGGCGCAGCCCGGCATGAGGGTAAGGGTGAAGGTGGAGGCGGTTGCTGGTGTGATGGCGACGTCGGTGGTTCCGCGGGCGCCTTGCTCCTGGAGACGGATCTCCGAGGCTGCGATGGTTCCGGTGCTGGTGGTTCCGCTGACTGCGAGGGCGCTTTCACTGATGGGGAGGACGCTCTGGCCGACGTAGATATTGTTGGCGTCGAAGAGTGGCGTGAAGGGGAGATGGGTAAGGTCGATGCGATCGTCGTCGATCTCGAATCCGGTGGTGGATGCGATGTCGACGGTGACGGTCTGGGAGAGGTAGTCGGTGGTGATGCTGGCACCGGCTCCGTTCTGCATGACGAGGGTGAGTTGGGTGGCGGGCTTGCCGGTGACGGCGGTGATGATGCCTCCGCCCATGATGCCTCCGGCGTTCATTCTGGAGCGCACGCGGGTGGCGAGGAAGGTGCCGTCGGGTTGAAGGGTTGCGGTGACGAGGACTCCCATGCCGGTTCCGAGCATGGCCATGGTGCTGATGTTGCCCTGGAACTGGGTGGCGTTATTGATGGTGAAGGTGAAGGTGTTGGTGGCCTGCAGGGGGATGATGGTGAAGGCGTTTGTTGAGGTGCTGCTGACGACGCCCATCATCTGCTGCATGCCGCCGTAGCGGGCATCGTTGCCGTTGCCTGAACCCTGGGTAGCAGTGGAGGTGTGGAATTGCGGGCTGAACTGCAGGTTTCCACTGCTGTCCATGGTGACGGAGTTCTCAAGATCGAGATCGAAGTTGAAGGCGAGCGGCGTGGTGCCGAGGGTAACGCTGGAGGCAAACGGTATGGTCGCGCTGATGGGTCCGTTGATGGTCTTCTGGACGAGCGCCTTGGTGGTTGGATCGAGGTAGGTGACTTTGCAGGAGGCCACGGTGATGGTGGCTCCAGTGTAGGAGCCCTGAGGTGCGGCGATGAGTGCGACGGGTTCCATGGTGCCGAGGCGGTGGATCATTTCGACGGGGGTGGCGGCGTTGCTGATGGAGACGGAACCGCTGCTGCCGTTGAGGGCCATGGAGGTGACATTCATGGAGAAGGCCAGCATCCAGTCGGCTGGGGCATCGCCTAGATTGATCTGGACGGCGGTACTGCCTGGGGTTGGGGTGGGCAGTGGAGGTGTGCTGCTGCCACCGCAGGCGGTGAGGTAGATCAGGATGCCCAAGGCACCGAGGAGAGCGAGACTGGAGAAGAAGCGTGACCTGACTTGACTGAGGTACGAGGATGAATACTTCATGTGAGACTCCTTATGGCGTTGCTGGGAAGATCGACGGGATGCCGCGGAGTGACAGGAGGGATCTCTCCCCCCTGTCGCGAGTGATCATTGCGGCGTGATCCTGGTGATGTAGACACCGGCTCCGCTTTCGGTGGTGAGGGAGTCGAGCATGCTGGAGGTAACGACAAGCAAGTTGCTGCGAAGGCTGTCACGCTCCATGCCTACGGTTGAGATCAACGACCCGATGGGGGCCTGAGGATCGAGGGTTGTACCGAGCATGGTGGTGTCGAGCACGGTTTGGATGGGCAGTACGGTTGGTCCCTGGGCGAGGTAAATACCATCAACGGAGCCTGTGCTGGCTTTGAAGGCTACTTCGAAGGAGTTACCTGCCTGACCTGCCAAGGCAATGAAGGACGAAGAGCGCCAGCGCGGGGGTTCGGGGATCTCGTCGCTGGTGGAGCTTCCGACGTTTGGCGGACGTCCGGAGAAGACCCAGTAGACGAAGTCGTCAAACTCGACGGCGTTGGTGGTGATGGGGGTCAAGGTAGAGGTGGTGAGGTCGTAGACGAAGACGCCCTGATTGACGGGGACCTTTGCCTGATAGCCATTGGGATACATCTGGTTGCAGATGGCGATGATGCTGGCGTTGCCATCGGTTGGACAGAGGAGCAGACGTGTTCTGGTCTGGTTTCCCCAGGCACCCCAGAAGGCGACGTAGCGACCATCGAATCCGATGCCCTCACTGATGCGCGTGAAGGTTGCACCGGCAGCTTGTCCGGGGACCTGATCGCCGATGGCGACGAGGGTCTGGAGGGAGGGATTGGGGGTGAGGGGCGCGGCGTAGAGGCCGCCCATGGTGGGCGCGTCTTCATTGTCGAGGCCGAGGAAGACTGCCATTCCATTGGCTGCGCTGGGTGGAGCCGTCGATCCGAAGACGACGGTGCCGCCCGAGGGCTGGTTGGGAATAATCGTGTTGGAGTTGGCGATCAACTGAACTGGCGAGAGTCCGTTGCCGTTGACCATGTCACGGAAGAAGACCCCGGTTTTTCCGATGTTGTTGTCGGTGTAGTTGCCTTTGAAGACGACCATGTTTCCTCCGGTGACAGCGGGGGCACCTGGGAACTGGTCAAAACGGGTAGCTGGCGGCGCACCCGGGACTTCGAAATAAGCATAGTTGGGTAGTGCTCCGAAGAGGCCTAAGCCGGTTTCGAGCGGGCCGGTGGGATTGGAGAAGACTCCGGTGCTGCCTGCGCGGGTCTCCGTGCCATCGGGCAGAGTGTAGGTGAGGACGGGTTGCGACTGTCCGCGGAAGGCGACGGTATCGGAACCGATGTCGATGCGTGGGAACGATGGGAACTGGATGAAAGTCGCCGGTTGCCCGTTGTAGGTGGTGTTGTTGGGCTGAGGAACGGCGGTGCTGTTGTCGGTGATGGTGGTGATGCCAGGCATGCCGCCGCCGAAGAGATTGCGCTCATAGATGCCGAAGGTTGGGCCATTCTTTCCCTGCCCCTGGCCTTTGAAGACGACCGTGCCATGAGCGTTGACCGACGGCTGGTTGTAGGAGTTGAAGTTCTGGGTGGTATTGGGCATGGTCATGGTGTTGTTGACCACGGTCTGCCAGCTTGCGGCAGCCTTGCCGTGAACGACGAGAGTCACGGTGTTGGATGATCCACCACCGGGCGTCGGGTTATCGACGGTGAGGCTGATGGAGGTTGCTGTAAGGAGTTCGGCTGCAGGCACGGCAACGGTCAGAGTCTGGGGCTGAATGGACAGCGGTGTAAGCACCGTTGTTCCTACCGTGACGGTGGTGCCAGGGACGAAGGAAGTGCCGCTGATAGTAAGGACGGTATCGCCCTCACTGGCGGTGACGCTGGTTGGGGTGAGCGTAGTCACGGCCGGTACTGGGTTCTGCACGACGAAGTGCAGTCCGTTTGAGGTACCTCCGCCAGGGGTTGGGTTGACGACGGTGATGGTCAACGATCCTGCTTTGGACATTGCGTCGAGGGTAATCTGCACGGTCAGCAGGGTGGGCGTGACGGCGGACGGCAGCAAGGCGTAGGTTCCGAACATGACGGTAGATTGCGGGACGAAACCGGTGCCGGTGATCTGGAGGTCAAAGACCGGGCTGCCCAGCACGACATTCTGCTGGGAGAGCGCCGTAAGGACGGGCACGGGGTTGATGACGGTGAAGTTGATGGCCGTGGTGGTGCCACCACCGGGACCCTGATTGGTTACGGTGACGGGGAAGATGCCTCCGCCGACGACCGAGGCTGCGGGAACGGTCACGGTGAGTTGCGTTGGAGTAAAGGCGTTTGGAATCAGCGTGGTTCCGCCGAAGTTGACTTTGGAGGAGGCAATGAACTGGGTTCCGGTCAAGGTGAGGGCGAAGTCCGGGTTGCCGGCACCGATGCTGGGGAGTGAGAGTGCGGTGAGGGTTGGCACGGGGTTCTCGACGGTGAACTCAAGCGCGTTCGAGATGCCGCCGCCGGGAGTGATGTTGGATGCGGTGACGGAGTAGACGCCGCTGGTGGTGAGGGACTCCTTCGGGATGAGCACGGACAACTGCGTGGATGTAATGGCAGTGGGTACGAGGGGGGTGCTGCCAAACATGACGGTTGCACCGGGTACGAATCCGGTACCGGTGAGATTCAGCGTGAACTCTGCACTGTCGACGAGGGTATTGGTGAGGGAGAGCGCGGAGAGCACGGGCACTGGATTGTTGACGGTGAACTGAAGCGCGTTGGACCGACCGCCACCGGGGGCGATGTTGGACGCGGTGACGGCGAGAACGGTACCGGTGGTGAAGGCAGCTCTGGGCACAAGAACCGCTAACTGGGTTGCGGTGAGCGCGGTGGGGGTGAGGACAGTTCCGCCGAAGGTTACGGTTGCGCCAGCGACAAAATTGGAGCCATTGATCGTAAGAGCGAGGTCGGGGCTATCGACCAGGACGCTGGGGACCGAGAAGGACGAGAGGACTGGAACCGGATTAAGCACGGTGAAGTTGAGTGCGTTGGAGCTGCCGCCGCCGGGAGAGGCGTTGACGACGCTGAGCGGAATGACATTGGCTGCGGTGAGCAGGGTGGTTGGAACAAGAACGGTAAGGCGAGTGGGGCTGACAGCCGTTGGCACGAGCGACTGACCGCCCATGCTGACCGTCGTGGTGGAGACGAAGTTGGTTCCGGTGATGTCCAACGGGAAGGATGCACCGTTGAGCATGGCGGTCTGCTGGGAGAGCGTGACCAGCGATGGCACGGGATTGTTGATCGTGAACTGAAGCGGGGCAGAGATGGAGTCACCCATGACCTTAACGTCGATGACACCAGCGTTGGCGGTGGCGTAGGCGGGTACGGTGACGGTGATGCTGTGGGAGGTAACGGAGGTGGGCGAAAGAACGACGGAGCCGAAGGAGACTTTGGAGTTGTTGTTGAAGTTGGATCCGGTCAAGGTGAGGGTGAAGTCACCGGCGCCCGCGACCAGTTGGGTGGGGGTCATGCTGGATGCGGTATAGGTGTGCTGACTGCTGCCACATCCGAGAATCAGGCAGAAGATACCTACAGTTGCGATCAAAGCGGCCAAATTGATGATCTTTCTCATTTCCATCCTCCGTCGCATCAGTTGCGCCTATGATCTGGTCGCTGCACGGATTTGGCCCAATCCGCTGTGGCCTGACTCCTGGCATGTGGACGGAGGCGAGTTGGCACGCTTCCGTTGCGCCTAAGAGCGGTCGGCATCTCCAGCACGACTGCAACATACTTACTGGCGCAACGATAGGAGCAACTTATTGGGTGATTCTGTGTTTTGAGTCACACGATGATGTGACAGGACACCGGCACTGTATGGCTGGCGGGATGAATCGTGAGGGATGACGAGGGTTTTGGAGTGTCGGATGGGAGGAATCGTGCGGATGTGGCGGCGTGCGTTTAGCGGACAGTCACAGGTTGTCCGGAAGCCGAGGGCTGCTGCAGGAGCTTGAAGGTAATCGCCATTGCGGGGATGAGGAAGACGGTTGATCCGATGACCCACATGGCGGCGGCTCCGGCACGCTGGTCCATGATAGGCGCGATGCCGAAGGGGTTGGGCTGCTGGAGGTAGTAGGCGTAGACGGGGCGGTCGCAGAAGGCGAGGAAGGCGGAGAGCATGGTGTTGACGATATCCGCGAGCACTAGGTAGGGGAGCATGAACCAGCCAAGTTGTGGAGCACGCATGGGCCAGGGGCGGAGGAGCGGCCACCAGAAGAGGATGGAGGTGCCTAGGAAGCAGAGATGCTCAACATCGTGCCAGAACTCATGCTCGAGCGCGAAGTCGTAGGCGGTGGGGATGTGCCATGCGAGGAAGGTGAGATTCATGGCGAAGAAGGCGACCAGTGGCGAGGTGAGCCAGTGGCCAAAGGAACGGAGTACGGGACGACGGATGAGCGGGCCGAGGAGTTTGCGGGTGACAGGGCGAGGCAGACCGCGCAGCATGGGGACGACAGGTTGGCCGAGGAGCAGGAGAGGCGGCACGAAGGACATGAGCAGCAGGTGCTCGATCATGTGCGCACTGAGCAGTGCGTCGGCGAAGCCATCGAGTGGCGAGGCGATGGAAGTCCAGAGGGTGGCGATGCCGAGGAGAAAGCAGAGCAGTCGCCAGGTTGGGAACTGGGCGGGGCGGGTTTTGCGGATCTGGGCCCAGCCACGGGTGTAGATGGCTGCGACGAGCAGCATCGACAGCGTGAGGAAGGGTGGTGGGGACCACTCGGCGATGATTGCCTGGGCTGCAGATTGCATGGTGCGGTGTATCCGTCTGGGACTAACTGTACGCGACCGGCGAGGCTGGTTGCGGGCGGTGGTGGATTTACTGGCCTGCGAGCTTTCTGGAGGCGTCGATGGCGTTCTGCTGGTTGGCAGGGCGCAGGGTGGTGAGGAAGCGTACGAGGGCGGTGGTCTCGGAGGGGCTAAGAGCGTTGCCATAGGCGGGCATGTTGCCGCCGCCCTGGAGGACCTGACGGATGATCTGGTCTTCGGTCATGCGGCTGGCGAGGCCGTCGAGCGCAGGGCCGCGGAGGCCTCCTGAGCCGCCGACGGAGTGGCAGTTGCGACACTGCTTATCCTGCAGGACGAGTGCGCCCTGACGCTCCAGGGGGGTGCGGTTGTGGAGGTAGGTGGCCGGGATGGGATCGCTGGTCCATGCGTCCATGATGGGGCTCCAGGGCGTGTAGGTGCCGAGGTGGGTGAAGACGGCCAGGGTGACGGCGATGACGGCCACCATGAGGACGGCAACGGGCCGGCGCGACCAGTGTTTTTCGCCCTCGGGAGAGAGCAGCGGGAGCAACAGCATGGCGCCGATGCCGAGGACGGGTGCGATAAAGAGCACTGGCGTCTCCAGGCTGGGCGGGAGATAGGCGAGGACGGCGTAGATCCAGAGGAAGGCGAAGTCGGGCTTGGGCGCAGTCTGGATGATGGTGGGATCGGGCTGGCCGGTGGGGCCGAACGGTCCGAAGAAGAAGGCGCAGGCCATGACTGCGAGCATGATGGCTGCGGCAAAGATAACGTCTTTCCACGCTGCATCGGGGACAAAGGCGATGCCGGTGTCCTGGGTGAGCTTGTGATAGTCACGTGCGTAGGTTTTTTTACTGACGATGCGTCCGGGCATAGGCCACTCGTTGATGCCGAGACGCAGCACCATCCAGAGATGAACGCCGACGAAGGCTAGCAGCAGGCCGGGGAGGATGAAGACGTGCAGCGCAAAGAAGCGTGTGAGCGTGGGTCCGGCGATGATGGGACCGCCCAGCATGAGATTGACGAGTGCGCCGCCGATGAAGGGGACGCGACTGGCGATGGAGGCACCGATGCCCAGACCCCAGTAGGAGTCCTGATCGAAGCGCAGGACCTGTCCGGTGAAGGCCATGCCGAGGGTGAGCAGGAGCAGGAGAACGCCAACGATCCAGGTGAGTTCGCGGGGGAACTTGTAGGCGCCGAAGAGGAAGACCTGGGCCATGTGGATGAGGACGATGGCGATCATGAAGTCGGAGCCCCAACCGTGGAGAGCACGGAGGAACCATCCGAGTTTGACGCTGTGATCGAGGAACTCCAGACTGGCCCAGGCGTGGCCGGCGGAGGGCGAGTATACGAGGCCGAGCAGGATGCCGGTCATGACCTGCAAGATGAGCAGGACAGTGGCAGCGCTGCCGAAGACGTACCACCAACTGGCAGTGCTCTCGGGGACTTCGTGGACGGCGGCGTCGATGGCCGGCTGTCCGAGGCCGAGACGATCTTCGAACCACTGATAGAGGTTGATGCTGGTCTGCTTTAGCCCTGGCATGATCCACACCTCGGGGTCGAATTGTCGCTGCTGGTGAGAGGTTCTGCTGGGGTGGCTCCGTGGATCTGGGTGAGGGGTGCAGGAACGTGGGATTTGGCGGCGAGGGTGGGCATTTTACCGGCGCTGATGAGCAGGTGATTATCGGCGATCCTGTGGTCGTACTCGAAGAGGCCACGCTCCGGGGGACCGGAGGCGCGTGATCCATCCTCGTAGTAGGCACCGCCGTGGCAGGGGCAGAGGAAGAGTTTCGACTCTGCAAACCAGCGGACGGGGCAGCCGAGGTGAGCACAGTTGATGGCGAAGACCTGGACGGTGTTGCCGGAGATACGGCGGACCCAGCAGGGGATGTCGCCGGTCTGTCCGTCCCACTCGGTGGTAACGGGGTTGCGGAAGGTGGCGAGGCGGGTTTCACCTTCGGGAAAGTCGCTGAGGGGGCCGAGGTGAATCCAGGCCTGATCTTCGCTTTTTTTGCGGGAGGCGGGGCCGAGGAGATAGCCGACGATGGGAATGGCCATGACCGCTGCGACAACACCGTTGAGGCCGAGCGAGAGCTTGAAGAGAAAGGCACGGCGCGAGTGTCCGGCACGACGGATGCGTGCGGCCTCATCGACGACGGCTTGCTCTTCGGGCGAGATAGGTTGGTTGAGATTCATTGTGTTCTTACTCCTGCGGGCTGCGTAGTGACTGGTGGCGGTGTCCGGTTATGGGAGACTGGCGTGTGGCTGGCTGGGGTAAGGCTGGCCTGGGTTTCGTGTACGTTTGGATGCTATCCAGGCGACGATATCGGTGATCTGCTGATCGGTCATGGGGACGGTGCTGTCGGAGCGCCAGTCGGGCATGCCCTGGGTGGGGCGTCCGGCGACGATGAAGCTGCGCAGCGCCTGGTCGCTGATGAGATCGAGATAGGCGGGATCGACGATGGAGCCGAGGCTGTTCCCGGCAGAGTTGGCTGACTTCCCTTCTCCGTTGGTGCCGTGGCAGGAGGCGCAGAAGGTGGCGAAGGCCTGCTGGCCGCGCTCAGGATCTCCCGGCTGGGTTGGCCGATAGGTGGGGATGGCCTGACCGGCGAAATCGGCGTGTTTGCCCCAGTGCTGCAACATTCCGTTGACCAGCACGTTGACCTGCTGGGCGGTGAGCGTGCCACCGCTGCAGCTAGCAAAGGCTGGCATGAGTTTGTGGGGGACGCCTTTGGTGGTGACATCGCGCAACGTGGCCTCGCCCGCGTAGGCAAGATAGACGGGGTTGGAGAGGGCGATGGCCGGGCCACCGCTACCGTTGACTCCGTGGCAGGCGGCACAGTTGGTCTTGTAGAGCGTCTGGAAGTCGAGGACCTGTTCCGGACGGACGACCTCCGGGCCCGGGCCGGGCAGTCCGGGGATGTGGGCACAGCCGAGTGGGGCCAGCAGCAGGACAGTCGCCATGGCGATGAGTGCAGTAGAGCAGTACGAGCTTAGCTTCATGGAATATCGTCCTCTTCGTCATCCTCTGCACTGGTGTGCAGGCCGGCACGCACGGCAAATGGAAGCGCCTGAAACTGTGGAGTTCTAACCCGGACCTGAAGGTTGACGACAAAGCCTGCGACCAGACCGAAGGCGATCTGGGATACGGCAAACCACCACCAGTCGATGCGTTGGTTCAGGATGGGGCTGATGATGCCGAGAGCGGAGTAGAGCAGACCGGTCCACAGGAAGGGCGCGATGAAGCCGGCGGTGAGGATGGGTTTGCGCGGATACATGGGGAGCATGGCACCGTAGAGCAGGCCGATGAGGATCGAGGCGAGACCGTGGATGCCGGTGGCCGCGAGTAGGCCCATGAGGTGGAACTGAGCGAGAAAGGCATCGCTCTTCCCTGCCCAACTGATGAAGCCCCCGGCGGCGAGCAGATTGACGGGATACCAGACGCTGCGGAAACGGAGCAGTCCGAAGATGGCGGCTGGGACGATCATGGCGATGCCACCGGCAATGCCGCCCTTGACCCCGGCCCAGATGCTGAAGGTCTCCATGGGGAGGAGTTTGCGATGCTGGACACCGGCGGTGGTGTGGCTGCGCGTGGTGCGGTTGGTGACGACGGGGACGGCCTCTCCGACGATGGGTACGTCGACGTGGTTCTCGTGCGGGAGGACCTCGCGGAACCAGCCGACGATGGCAGGCAGGACGCAGACGAGGCCTAGAAGCGCGATGACCCCATGGGTGACCATGCCGGTGAAGATGAGCGCGATGCCAAGCGCGAGCACCAGCGGCCACGGTGTGGGCGCAGGCAACCGCACGACATCCGCAGCCATAGGATGCTGATCGAGATGTGATTCGTTGTTGTGGGCTTCCGCCATCAGATTCCCTTTCGTCCCGTGCGGTACGGTGAATAAAGATTGGTCGCAGGACACGGACTAGCGTCCCAGGACATAAACGACCAGAAAGACCACGACCCAGACCGCGTCGACAAAGTGCCAGTAGAGCGAGAGAACCTCGATGCGCTCGGAGTGCTCTTCCCTGACCTTTCCACCAAGGCTGAAGATGAGGGTGGTGAAGAGCAGCAACAATCCGACGATGACGTGCGTGGCGTGGAGACCAACGAGCGAGTAATAGGTTGTGCCGAAGAGATTGGTCTTGATGGTGAGGCCTTCGTCGTAGATGAGGTGGTGCCACTCCATGGCCGTGGTGGCGAGGAAGATGCTGCCCAACAAGACTGTGGCGGCCAGTGCGAGGCTGCAGGCACGGGTGTTTCCCTTGCGGATGGCGCTGACGGCGGCGTGCACGGTGATGCTGCTGGAGAGCAGACAGATGGTGCCGAAGATGGGCAGTTCCAGTACCTGCGAGGGGTATGGCCCGCTGAGGCTTTTGCCGATGTAGTAGAGGTAAGCCACGACGAAGATGATGAAGATGGCGGCTTCGGCGGCGATGAGGCACCACATGGCGACGATGCCGCGATTGGGCATGACCCAGGGTGTCTCGGCGGTGCCGTTGAACGGAATGGCTGCGGTCTGGGTCATTCGTAGCTCGAATCTGTGTCGTGAGGATGTTTGAGATCCCACAGGGGACGACGGCTGGTGACGGTGGGCTCGACGGCAAAGTTATAGGACGGCGGTGGCGAGGTGGTGGCCCATTCGAGGGTCCAGGCATCCCATGGGTCGGGGCCTGCCTCTTTGCCGCGGAAGTAGGAGTGGACCAGGTTGTAGACGAAGATGAGGGTGGCGACGGTTTGGATGATGGCACCGATGCCGATCCACATGTTCCAGACCTCCCATCCGCGGCCGGCCTCGTAGGTGTAGATGCGGCGCGGCATGCCGAGCAGTCCGGGGATGTGCATGAGATCGAAGGTGATGTGGAAACCGATGACGAAGAGCCAGAAGTGCCACTTGGCCAGGGTCTCGTTCATCATGCGGCCGGTGACCTTGGGGTACCAGTAGTAGAAGGCGGCGAAGAGTGAGAAGAGGATGCCACCGACCAGTACGTAGTGGAAGTGGGCGACGACGAAGTAGGATGCGCTGAGTTGCCAGTCGAACGGAGCGACCGAGAGCATGATGCCGGTGAGGCCAGCGAGCAGGAACTGAAAGAGGAAGCCAGCGGCAAACATCATGGGCGGTCGATATTGGACTTTGCCGCCCCAGATGGTGGCAAGCCAGTTGAACATCTTGATGCCGGTGGGCACGGAGACGACCATGGTGGCGAAGACGAAGAAGGTGTTGCCTGCGGGGCCCATGCCTGCGGTAAACATGTGGTGAGCCCATACGCCGAGGCTGACGAATCCGATGCCGACGGAGGCGGCGACCATGGCGGGGTAACCGAAGATGGCCTTGCGTGAGAAGACCGGGATGATCTCGTTCATGAAAGCGAAGGTAGGCAGGATGAGGATGTAGACCTCGGGGTGTCCGAAGATCCAGAAGAAGTGCATCCAGAGCATGGCTGAGCCACCGGCCTGAGTGTCGAAGAAGTGTCCGCCGAGGTAGCGATCGATGCAGAGCATGATCTGCGCGGCGGTGAGCGGGCTGACGACGACGAAGACCATGCAACTGGTGACCAGGAAGAGCCAGACCAGCAGTGGCATGCGGGTAAGGATCATGCCTTTGCAGCGCATACAGAAGGCGGTAGCGACGATATTGACGGCGGTGGCGGTGGTTCCGATGCCGCTGAGCAGAACCGATAGGGTCCAGTAATCCGTACTGTGGCCGGGCGAGAAGACGCGGGCGGTGAGGGGAGCGTAGGCGAACCAGCCGACATCGGGAGCCGAGCCTGCGCCGTAGAGTCCACTGGCGGCGAAGTAGCTGAGATAGAGCAGAATGCCACCGAATGCAGAGAGCCAGAAGCTGAAGGCATTGAGGCGCGGGAAGGCCATGTCGCGGGCACCGATCATCAGGGGGATGAGGTAGTTTCCGAAGCCGAAGAGGACCGGAATGCCTACGAAGAAGACCATGGTGGTGCCGTGCATGGTGAAGAGCTGATTGAAGACCTGGGGACTGAGGAAGTGATTGTTGGGGACGGCCAACTGAATCCGCATGAGCAACGCCTCTGCCCCGGCGATGACGAGGAACAGCAGGGCATAGACGATATACATGATGCCGATTTTTTTATGATCGACGGTCGTCAGCCACTCGTAGATAACGCTGGGCCTGGGAGGCTGGGCCGAGCGGGTCTGATCGATTGCTTCCAAGCCCGAGGTTGCGGTTGCCATAGATCTCTGCTTTCCGGTGCGTGCTAGTGGAGTGTGGTGAGGTATGCGGTGATGGCGTCCAGATCGTGATCGTTGAGGTGCATGGATGGCATCAGGGATCCGGGCTTCATGAGGCTGGGGTCCGCGATCCATTGACGCAGGTTTTGCGGGTTGTTGACGATGGGCCCGGAGGCGATAGTGTCCCGGCTGGCGAGATGAGTGAGGTCGGGGCCGAAGCGTCCGTTGGCCACGGTGCCGGAGACAGTGTGGCAGTTGATACAGGCGTTATGCAGAAAGACGGTCTCGCCTTCTTGCGCGAGCGGATTGGCAGAGAGGTCGGGGTTGGCGAGTTGCTGCTGCTGCTTGATCCACAAGGCGAAGTCCGCGGGCGATTGGGCATAGACACGAAGCAACATTTTGGCGTGCTGCGCTCCGCAGTATTGGGCACACTGCCCGAGGTAAAGACCGGGGACGGCAGGGTCGATCCACATGGTGTTGATGCGGTTCGGGATGAGATCGGTCTTGCCGGCGAGACGTGGAATCCAGAAGCTGTGGGATACGTCGGCGGAGGTCATCTCCAGATAGGTGGGCGTGGGCGATTTGGGATCGCTGACAGGTATGTGCAACTCGTTGGCGGTGACGACGCCCCACTTGGGATAGCGATACTCCCACCAATACTGGTGGCCGATGACGGTGACGTCGACCGCGTTTGCGGGCTTGGGTGCGGCCTCGGTCTCGAGGATGACGCGGGTGGTGGAGAGAAAGAGCATGACCACAATCAAGATGGGGATGACGGTCCAGGAGAGTTCGATCTGGTTGCTGCCGTAGATCTGAGCGGGCTCGACGAGTGAGTCGTCTTTGCGGTGGCGGAAGCGCACCATGGCGTAGAAGAGCAGGCCACCGACGATGAGAAAGATGACCAGCGTGACCGAGAGAATCAGCATGGAAAGGCTGAAGATCGAGCGAGCCGGGGTAGCGGCGGGATCGAAGATATTGGTCGGCGAGACGGCGAATGCCGGGACGGCGTGAAGGAGCAGCAGGGCGGCGAAGGCGAGGAGACCAGTCCGGAGCGAAGACACTCGATCCAGTAGATGCTGCGTTGGAGCCTGCTCTCTGGTGCCTGGCGCGTGGTACTGGAGGGCGAACTCACGCTGTGCATGGTGTTGCTCTGGGTGCCGTGTCGGGCGGTCGCTGGACATCTGCCGTGCCTCACTTGATTTACATCGCTAGCAACGAATCGGAGTGACGCCGAGACATGCCTTCCGCAGCCATTCTGGAAGACAATTGTCGTACGTCAGGAAGAGTTTCGCATTTTCCATCACAGGAAGCTGTGACACAGGTCACAGACTGGAAGAATAAACAGGAAGATAGTTATATGGTTGTGCGCCTAAGGGTGCATTGATCGTCTTGTTTTCTGATTGCCCCGGGAAGAGATCGTTGGTGGAACGCGATGCTGCGGCTTTGCGGTTGCAGCAGGAATCTGTGGTTGATCGTTGACATCGTTTCGACAACACCAGAGCCCGGCAGGAGGATGGCTGCGAGGGTCTGGTGTTGTATCGGAGTGCTGGAGCCTCCTGTTTTGGCGGAAATGTGCCCCCAGACGTGTCCGTTGCTTTTTATGCTTTGCCTACGGTGGACGCCCTGGCGACGACCTTGGGTTGGACGCGGATATCTCGAAACTCCGGGGTGGCTGTTCCTGAGAGTAATGTGGTGGTCAGGCTGGCGGCTTGCTCGCCTAATTCCGCCGTATTCTGATCGATCGAACTCAGAGGGACCTCGAGATAGGTAGCGAGCCTGAGATTGCCGCAGCCGATGACCGCGATGTCATTCGGTACGTTAAGGCCTGCCTCGAGAATGCAGTTGATTGCACCTACGGCGGACAGATCGTTGTAGCAAAATACGGCGTCCGGCCGCTTCTTCGACTGCAGCAGCTTGGCCATGGCTGCGAAGCCAACCTTGTCTCCTGCCTCTTCGAGTCGAACGCGGTGTACGACCAGGCTATCGATCTGCGGGAGTCCAGCCATCTGCAGGGCTTGTTGATAGCCGCGAAACCGGTCGGCACCGGTGCTCAACTCTGAGTTGCCGATGTGCGCAATTCTGCGGCGGTTGCATGAGACAAGATGCGCGGTTGCCATAGCACCAGCGGCGACGTCGTCGGTACCGACGAAATGGGTAGACAGATAGGGTAAGACGCGGTCGATGAGGATATAAGGAAGATTTGCTTCCAGTAGCGACCGCAGCCCTTCGGTTCCGGTTTGGCAGGAGGCGAGCAGCAGAGCATCCACCCCTCGTGCGAGCAAGTTGTCAATCTCTTCCGCTTCCATCTGCGGATCTTCTTCTGCCGATGCGAGTACGAGTTGATATCCGCGTTTGCGCAGGCCTGCTTTCAGTCCCTTGGCAAATTCGGCGAAAAAGGTGTGAACCAGGTCTGGAACGATGAGACCGATCGTGTTGCTATGCCCCGACGCGAGGCCGCGGGCAAGGAGGTTGGGGCGGTAGTTAAGCTCTTTGACCCGTTTGAGCACACGACGGCGGGTGGCTTCGCCTACATCAGGCTTGTTGCGCAGCACCTTTGAAACCGTGATGGTGGAGACACCGAGGTCTGCAGCGATGTCCTTGAGCCGAATAGCCATCCAGTGTCTTCCCTAGCTTCCTTCCGGGGCCGTAACTATATTTATTCACGGCTTGGTTATGAAGGTACAGGAAATGAGAACTGAGACCCCACGGGGGAGGGTGGTTGGCCCGCTGACTCATTGTTCGAGACTGGGCAGTTTGCCTCAAGCCCTCCGGTAGAAATCTCTTGCGTCCGGGTCTTGGTTGCTGCTATACGTTAGCGGTAACGTTGGTTATATTTGCGACTTCGCCGCTGCGGGAGCGCAGACAGCCAAGCACAAAGAACAGAGGAGCAACACCATGAGCAGCAGTCCTGCCAGTATCGACAAGAACGGTTCTCTTGCAGACCTTGAGGAGTGGGATGAGTTTCTTGAAGGAAGGTATAAAGAGGGCAAAACGCAGGAAGAGTTTCGAGTTTACGATGCGACGGCGACTCCGGGTGTCGCCGAGTTCTATCGTCTAAACCACGAGAACCAGACGCTGAATTATGTGCTCGACAAGGAACGGACCTACTTCAGCCTGCAAAAAGGCCAGAAGACGGTGTGGGAGGCGGCTGAGTTTCTGAATACGTTGGTAGACGATAGTGATCCGGACACGGACCTGACCCAGATCGAGCATCTGCTACAGACCTCGGAGGCCATTCGACGTGATGGACATCCACGCTGGATGGTGCTGACGGGGTTCATCCACGATCTTGGCAAGTGCCTGTGTCTGTATGGAGAGCCGCAATGGGGTGTGGTAGGCGATACGTTTCCGGTCGGATGCGCCTGGTCGCCGGATATCGTCTTTCCGGAGTACTTCGCGAACAATCCCGATCGCCACAGACCTGAGTTGCAGACCAAGTATGGAATCTACGAGCCGAACTGTGGACTGGAAGCTCTGCATATGTCTTTTGGACATGACGGATACATCGCTGAGGTGATGAAGCCATACCTTCGCGACGAGTCGCTTTACATGCTGCGCTTCCACTCGTTCTACCCGTGGCATCGCCATGGTGCGTACGACCACCTTTGCAACGACAAAGATCGCTCCATGCTGGAGTGGGTGCTGAAGTTCAACCAATATGACCTCTATTCCAAGGGACATAGCAAGCCAAACCTGACTCAGTTGAAGCCTTATTACGACGATTTGTTTGCGGAGTTTCTGCCAGCGACTCTCGCTTGGTAGCCAGTGATACTCCTACGCCCGATCTCCTGAAGGCCGGGTGTTACCAAGTGATCCACTAGCAATGCTGCATGGAAGAGAACGCAGAGTAAATGAAACAGGCCACCGGATCGGTGGCCTGTCATTATTTGATCATGACTATAAAACTTATGGCTCCTGAGGTAGGACTCGAACCTACAACCCTTCGGTTAACAGCCGAATGCTCTGCCATTGAGCTACTCAGGAGTGTGCGTGGGACGCGTCGTTAGGAACGCGAATCGCTTACGTAGTTATAACAAATGACGCTGGCTGGGTCAAAGGGGGGTGGCACTGCTCGGCTAAGGTTTGCAGGCCCCGCCTTCTGGAGGGTCAGGATGCAGGGTTATGATGCTGGCAGCACTGAAAAAGGAGTCTGGCCATGCCCCGCATCTCTCGATTGAATCGCGATGAGGTTTCCGCATCTGCAGTGAGTATCTACGACCGGTATCTGCAGGATCGTGGGAATGTCCCGAACATGTTTCGCACCATGGCGCACCGTCCGGAGATATTTGAGACGATCATCCGACATATGGAGGCAGTGTTGAACACCGGCACGCTGCCGAAGGCGCTGAAGGAGCTGGTGATTGTGCGGACTTCGCAGCTGAACAAGACGCCGTACTGCCTGGCTTCGCATACGACCATCTGTCGCAAGCTGGGCTGGTCGGATGAGCATCTTGAAGCGCTTGAGCGTGCCGTCGAGAGCGGTAAGTTCAGCGAGGCGGAGCAGGTGGCGATTCATCTGGCAGAGGTGATGACGCTGAATGCGCATGGTTACAGCGACGCTGATTTTACGCGCCTGCGCAGCTTCTACAGCGAGGGTGAGGTGGTGGAGTTGATGGCGGCGATTGGGCTGTTCAACTACTTCAACCGCTTCAACGATGTGCTGCTGATGGAGCCGACCAAGCCGGCGAGTGCGGAGGAGCTGGCGGCAGCGGGGATTGTTCCGGCGGGCGTTTAGCTGCTGCCGCGGCAGCACTCTAGGGATATAGGAGCACGGCCAGGTTGTAAGTGCTAAAGGAACCGGTGTCGGTGGCTGGGCATGCACCCACCAGTGCGCTGTGGTATTTGCCGCTGGTGATGCGCGCGGTGAGCACGGGCGGCAGTTGCGTCAGCGAGGAGGCGGTGTAGCGCAGGACGAACCAAGGTCGGCGCGACCCGGCGAATCCGGTCGGCATGGTGCAGGTCAGGCGGGCATCCTGGATGGTGGCTCCGGGCTGCTGGCTGATGGTGATTCCGGTGCGCGAAAGCTCACTGGCGACGCTGGACTCCTGCTGATCGAGGCTGAGCGAGGGTACGGTGTCGGCGAAGTCTTCGACGGCGTAAAGCTCTCCATCGCGCAGGACGACGGCGATGCCGACGACGCTGACTTCGGGGTCCAGCAGGTTGTCGCGATGGCCTTCGGAGTTCATCCACATGGTGTGGATGTCGGCGGCGTCGGGTGCTTCGGCGACGTTCTCGGTGATGAGGGAAAAGTGAACTCCTGCCTGGGCTCCGCGGGTGGAGAGATCGGGCTCATTGGGGAACTCGTGGGAGATGTCGGCGTGGTCGGCCATCTGGAGGGCGTGGAAGGAGGCTGCCTGGGCGAGGGTGGGGTCGAAGGTGAGCGGGCTAAGGCCGCGGGCGGTGCGCTCCTGATTGGCGGCAGCGAGCAGATACTGGGCGTACTGGTCGGAGACATCGGGCTGGCCGAGGGTTAGGGTGTCGGTGAGGGCGACGGAAGAGAGGGTGGAATCGGGCAGAGCATGCGGGGCATCAGCCAACGGAGTGGACGTGGGAAACCAGCCAGCGGCGGCGAACGTGATGTACGAGACAAGGAAGCGTGCTTGCAGGAGCGGAAACATGGCGAACTGCACCCCGGATGCTGCCTGACGGCGCAGGTAGCGCTGTCATCTATCCGTGATTCTAGGAAGCCGCAGACGTTTGCTGAATACCACTTTTGGGGTGCAGGAGGAGGTGTCCGGCTGGGCGGGCCGGATGAAGAAATGGGCTGATCGTGGGGATTAGATCTGATTCTGAATCAGGTTCCAGGTGAGGCGAATTCCCTGCTCCAGACTGGTGGTGTGGTGCCAGCCGAGCGAGTGGAGGCGAGTGACGTCCATCAGCTTGCGGGGCGTGCCATCGGGTTTGGAGGGATCGAAGACGAGTGAGCCGGTGAAGCCCAGAACGCGGGCTACAGTCTCGGCCAGTTCGCGGATGGTCACATCCTCGCCGGTGCCGATGTTGATGAGGGGCGGTGCGTTTTCGGTGAGCAGGCTGTGGAAACGCAGGTCGTCGAGGTTCATCAGGAAGACGCAGGCCTGCGCGAGGTCGTCGGAGTAGAGGAGTTCGCGGCGTGGCGTTCCGGTGCCCCAGACGGTGATCTCCTTCGCTCTTGACTTGATCGCTTCAGCAGTCTTGCGGATGAGGGCGGGCAGGACGTGGGAGGTGTTGAGGTCGAAGTTGTCGCCGGGGCCGTAGAGATTGGTAGGCATGGCAGCGAGATAGTGCGTGCCGTATTGGCGGTTGTAGCTCCAGCACATCTCGATACCAGCGATCTTGGCCAGAGCGTATGGGCGATTGGTGGGTTCGAGGGGGCCGGTGAGCAGGCAGGACTCCGGCATGGGCTGGGGAGCCAGTTTCGGATAGATGCAGGAGGAGCCGAGGAAGAGCAGGCGTTTGACATTGGCCTGACGCGCTGACTCGATGATGTTGGTCTGGAGGATGAGGTTGTCGCGAATGAAGTCCGCTGGATAGCTGTTGTTGGCGAGGATGCCGCCGACTTTGGCGGCGGCGAGGAAGACGTACTCGGGCTTCTCAGCCTGGAAGGACTGGTGCACGGCGGCTGGGTCGAGCAGGTTGAGTTCGGCGCGGGTCCGGGTGAGGAGGTTGGTGTAGCCGAGGCGGGTGAGTTCGCGATGGATGGCAGAGCCGACGAGTCCGCGGTGACCGGCGATAAAGATGCGCGCATCGAGCTGCATGTAGGGAGTTGCGGACTGGTCTGGCATGGTGGCTAGGTCTCCCGGACGTTGTAGGCGTCGAAGCCATGCTGGCGGACGAGTGCGTCGCGCTGGGCAGCTTTGAGGTCAGACTCGACCATCTCGCGGACGAGTTCGTCGAAGGTGGTGCGGGGTGTCCAGCCTAGTTCGCGCTGGGCCTTGCCGGGATCGCCAAGCAGGGTCTCTACCTCGGTGGGGCGGAAGTAACGGGGATCCACGGCGACGACGACGTTGCCGCTGGCGTCGAGGGCCTGCTCGTCGACGCCAGTTCCCTGCCAGGTGAGATCGAGGTCCAGCAGAGTGGCACAACACTGCACAAACTCGCGCACGCTGTGCTGGCGTCCGGTAGCAATGACGTAGTCCTGAGGCTTGTCCTGCTGGAGCATCAGCCACTGCATCTCCACATAGTCGCGGGCGTGGCCCCAGTCGCGCAGGGCGCTGAGGTTGCCGAGGAAGAGCTGGCTCTGCAGCCCTGCCTTGATACGGGCGAGGCCGCGGGTGATCTTGCGGGTGACGAAGGTCTCGCCGCGGAGGGGCGACTCGTGATTGAAGAGGATGCCGTTGCAGGCGTAGATGCCGTAGGCCTCGCGGTAGTTGACACAGATCCAGTACGCGTACATCTTCGCGACGGCGTAGGGGCTGCGCGGGTAGAAGGGTGTGGTCTCCTTCTGGGGTATCTCCTGGACGAGGCCGTACAGTTCGCTGGTGGAGGCCTGATAGAACTTTGTTTTGTGTTCGAGGCCGAGGATGCGGATGGCTTCCAGCAGGCGCAGTGGGCCAAGCGCATCAGTGTCGGCAGTGTACTCCGGCTGCTCGAAGGAGACCTGGACGTGAGACTGTGCGCCGAGGTTGTAGATCTCGTCGGGCTGCACCTTCTGGACGATGTGGATGAGGGACGAAGAGTCGGTCAGGTCGCCGTAGTGCAGGATGAAGCGGGGATGAGGGTTGTGGGGATCCTCGTAGATGTGGTCGATACGACCGGTATTGAAGAGCGAGCTGCGGCGCTTGATGCCGTGGACTTCATAGCCTTTGGCGAGGAGGAACTCGGCCAGGTAGGCACCGTCTTGGCCGGTGACTCCAGTGATGAGGGCTTTCTTCAATGCGTAGGCTCACTTTCGGTGGTCTGGATCAACTCCGGTCATTTTACTTGAGGCGGCATGGGGTCAGGGATGCGTGACTGGACGGCAGAGATCCAGCAGGTTGCGCTCCAGCGCCTCCAGCACCTGCTGCTTGCCTAGATGTTGTATGGCATATTGGCGTGCGGCGTTGCCCAGAGTTGCGCGAAGGGGGGCGTCGGCGATCAGACGGGCGGTGGCGGCGTGGAGCGCGGAAGCATCTTCTGCTGGTACGACGAGTCCGCAGGGGAGGTGGGGTACGAGGCCGTCTCCGGCGACGACTTGAGCAACCTGCGTGCCGGGATCGGCGGTGGCGATGACGGGGCGTCCGCTGGAGAGCATGCCTGTGAGCTTCGATGGCATGACGAGATCGGCAGCACCGGCACGTTGCGGGAGCAGGTGGATGTCGGCGGCGTTGAGCAGGTCGTTGAGGCGGGCGAGTGGCTGGAGCGGCAAAAGGGTTACGTTGGGGTAGTGGGCTACGAGTGCTTCGAGTTGGGGGCGGAAGGCTCCGTCGCCGCAGAAGAGGAAGTGGACGCGGGGGTTGGCGTAGGCGCCGCCGGGGGCGAAGGCTTCGGCGAGGGGGGCGAGGAGTTCGAGGCCTTGCTTGGCGCCCATGTTGCCGGAGTAGAGGAGGATGATTTTGTCTTCGAGGCCTAGTTCGGTGCGGAAGGAGTTGGTCTGGGTGGGGTCTTGGGGGTGGACAGCGTCGATATCGACCCAGTTGGGGAAGAAGATGGCGTGGTGGGCGGGGATGCCTTTGGTGAGGGCGCGTTCGAGCATCTTGGTGGAGATGCTGGAGACGCGGGTGAAGGCGCGGGTGAAGAACTTTTCGAGGCCGAGAGCGAGGGCGTGGATGGGGCCTTCGGCGGGGAGGAGGCCGAGGTCGAAGGCGGCGTCGACTTCGAAGTCCTGCACGTGGAGCCATGAGGCTGCGCCGGAGGCTTGAGCGACGAGGAGTGCGAGTGGGGCGCAGAAGAAGGTGGGCTCGACGGTGAAGACGATCTCTGGCTGCCATGCGGCCTGGCGGAGCATTACGGGGAGGCTGCCGAGCATGAAGGAGAAGAGGTGCGCCATGCGCTTGAGACCGGTGGGGACGGCGGGGACGTAGAGGGGCGTGCGGTAGACGACAGGTTCGGCGGGGTTTTGTCGGGCGGCGTTTTCGGTACGGTAGAGCTTGCCGCGGTAGTCCTCGCGGATGCTCCAGGCGGGGTAGTACGGGGGGGCGGTGACGACGCGGACATCGTGGCCGCGAGCGGCGAGCCAGGAGGACATCTCGCCGGTGTATTTGCCGATGCCGGTTAGCTCGGGTGCGTAGTTGATGCCGTAGATCAGGATTCGCAAACTGTTCCTCTAGCTCAATGATACCCAGACGGGTGCGAGCGACCACGGATGTGGCGGAAGTTCATGGATAAAAGACGAAACAGCGCGATCAGGCTTGCGCTTCCCTGCTGCTTGACTGCATTCTGAGACGATGAGTGAGGGTGTGAGGTTGGTGGAGCAAATCAAGCGACAGCCGTTGGCGGCGGTGGGGGTGATGCTGCTGGGGCTGTTTGTGGTGTGTGCTGTGTTTGCGCCGTGGCTGGCTCCGCAGGATCCGGCGCAGTTGGATTTGACCGGCCGGCTGGCGGGGCCGAGCGGGGCGCACTGGTTTGGGACCGATGAGTTGGGGCGGGACATTCTTTCGCGGACGTTGTATGGGGCGAGGATCTCGCTGGTGGTGGCGGTGAGTGTGGTGGGGTTGTCGCTGGCGGTGGGGCTGGTGGCGGGGTGTGCGTCGGGGTTCTATGGCGGGTGGATCGATACGGTGCTGAACGTGTATGTGACGAATGCGTTTCTGGCGCTGCCGGGGATTCTGCTGGCGATTGCATTTGTAGCGTTTCTGGGGCCGGGGCTGGGTAATTTGATAGTAGCGCTGGCAATCTCAGGCTGGGTGGGGTATGCGCGGCTGGTGCGGGCGCAGGTGATGGCTGTGAAGGAACGGGAGTTTGTGGAGGCGGCGCGGGCGCTGGGGGCGAGCGATCTTCGCGTGATCTGGCGGCATATTTTGCCGAATATTCTGCAGCCGCTGATTGTGCAGGCGGCGATTGGGATGGCCGGGGCGGTGCTGGCAGAGGCTACGCTGAGCTTTCTGGGGCTGGGGATTCCGGCGCCGGCGGCTAGCTGGGGGTCGATGCTGAACGATGCGCGGTCGCACCTGTTCGACTCGCCGCATCTGGTGTTCTTTCCGGCGATGGCGGTGATGCTGTGTGTGCTGTCTTTCAATTTTCTGGGGGATGCTTTCCGCGACTACATGGATCCCAGGTTGAGTGTGGAGACCAGGACTTCGGTCGGGCTTTGACGGGTGAGCTATCAGCATTCAGAAGAGCTGTGGCCGCTTCCCTGCATATTCATCGGCCAGCCATGCAAGGCTACGGAAGATGTTGTTATCGGATATGCTTGGGCGTGCAACACGAGGGCAATTTGAATGCGTAAGAGTATTGTTTCACCGACTGCTGTAGCGGCAGCTCCGATAGAAGGCAACTGGCGCGACCTGGAGCGGATTGCCCGGGTCGAGATTACCTCGGAAGACGCTGCGTTTCCGATAGAACACGCCCTGGGCAAGGCAGACACGACTGGCTGGCGAGCCGCTTCTACCGGGCCACAAGTGATTCGCCTGCACTTCGACGAGCCGCAGAGCTTTCGTCGGATTGTGCTGCACTTTGTGGAACGCGGAGCCGAACGCGCCCAGGAGTTCGCCCTGTTTGCCGGTAACGGCCAGGAACTGCGCGAGGTGGTCAGGCAGCAGTGGAACTTCAGCCCCAACGGGACCACCGAGGAGATGGAAGACTACACGGTGGACCTGAACGGCGTGACAACGCTGGAGTTGAGGATCGATCCCGACCGCAGCCACGATCCCAAACAGAGCCAGCACTATGCTTCGTTACAGAGCTTGAAGCTGGCATAAGGCAGAGGACTCAGGGCTGACCGCGATGAAGATTGGAGTGATCTCGGATACGCACGGCTTGCTGCGCCCGGAGGCTTTGTCGGCACTGGCGGGTGTGGACCATATTCTGCATGCAGGCGATGTTGGAGACGCTGACATTCTGGACGCTCTTCGTGCGATTGCACCGGTAACGGCCATTCGTGGCAACGTCGACGACTGGGGCCCCTGTTCGGAGCTTCCGAAGACTGACGTGGTTGAACTGGCTGGACGTTTGTTCTACCTGGTACATTCCGCCGACTGGCTGGACATTAAGCCGGAGGCGGCGGGGATTGCGATGGTGGTGAGTGGCCACTCGCACCAGGCGGGGTTGGAGACGCGGGGTGGTGTGCTGTATCTGAATCCCGGCAGTGCTGGGCCGCGACGCTTCAAGCTGCCGGTAACCGTGGCGATGGTTGAGGTGATGGACGGCACGATCACAGCGCAGATCGTCCCGCTGCTGGACTAGCATCCACGAGACTCACTGCTTCTTGTCAAAATGAACGGTGGCCAGGATCGCCTGCAGGCGGCGATGCACGCTGTCGAGTTGCTGCGTCGAGATATCGCGAGCGCCTGCACCAGCGTCGCCCCCACAGAAGGTATTGATGATGAGGTCGAAGCGGTAGCAGGCGCCGTTGCGCTGGGTGGTGTAGATGTCGTCGCGGGCTTCGGTGCAGACTCCGCCGTGCTCGTCGTAACCGTGGGTGAACGGGACACCATCGATAGTGCTGGGCGGGATGGCCTCGGGTGAATGGAGAGTTGCCTCGCGGTTGCAGTCGGCGGGCAGAGAATGGGGCGTCTGGCTGAAGTAGAAAAACGCGCCGCTGAAGGTGGTCTCTGGAAATGGATTGAAGGCGATGCTGGCAAGGGCACGCATCTGGGAGGAGCGGGGCGCGGTACGGGCATCCAGCGAGAAGGTACTGACTTCACCGTCCTTGCGATTGAGATTCCAACCAGCCGGGACCTGGAAGGAGATGCCCAGACGGGAATCGTGGAAGCTGCTGGCGGCCGGCGGGCGGGGACTGGTGGGTGCGTTGGCCTGCGTCTGTCCGGGGAGCGTGGTCGCGGCTAAACCAAGCAAAACCAGTGTGGCGAAAAGACGGGTATCAAAAGTCATGCACATATTCCTTTGTTCAGTTTAGCCAAGTTCATGCGAGGTGATGAACTGATGGAGGTCAGAGCCGCAAGCGTGGATTGGCAATCGTATACGCGATGTCGGTGAGCAGGTTGACGGCGACATACGTGAGGCCGACGGCCAGGATGCAGCCCTGAACCAGGGCATAGTCGCGATTGGAGATAGCCGATAACGTGAGACGTCCTATGCCCGGCCAACTGAAGATGGTCTCGGTGACGATGGCTCCGGCCAGCAGCGAACCAAACTGCAGGCCGACGACGGTGAGCACGGGAATCAGGGCGTTACGCAGAGCGTGGCGGTAGACGACCTGGTTCTCGGTGAGGCCCTTGGCACGTGCCGTGCGGATGTAGTCCTGGCTGAGTTCCTCCAGCATCGCGGTGCGCACCATGCGCGTGAGAATGGCCGCCAGCGAGAGGCCGAGGGTTGCAGCCGGCAGGATGAGGTGACGCAGGAAGTCCAGCGTGCCTCCGTTGCCAGCCGTAGAGACGGGTAGCCAACCCAACTGGATGGAAAAGAGGAGGATCAGGATAGGGCCAAGCGCGAAGTTGGGAAAGGAAAGGCCAAGCAGGGAAACAGTTCCCAGAGCGCGGTCAGGCCAGCGATCGCGATGCAGTGCAGAAAGCACGCCAGCCGGGACTGCTGCAGCGATACCGATAAGCAGCGCAGCCAGCGTGAGGGCGAGCGTGTAGGGATAGCGCTGGACGACCAGATGAAGCACCGAGTCGTGCATGCGCAACGACTGGCCAAGGTCCGCGCGGAGGAGGCCCTGGAGGTAGCGGCCAAACTGCTGGCTCAGTGGCGCATCCAGTCCATAGGCATGGCGCAGAGCATCGACATCGGCGGTGGTGGCACCTTCGCCCAGCATCTGCACAACGGGATCGCCAGGCACGAGATGAATGAGCAGAAAGACGACCGAGACCACCACGGCCAGAACCGGCAGTGTGAGCAGAATGCGTCGTAGAGGTCTCCAGAAGACACGAGGCGTCATGCGCTTGGTTCCCGATTGCCGTTTGTGTCGACCGTAGCTGGATGGCTGGCTATGCGGCTTGCTGGCTGCGGGCTCTTGTCCGGTGCGGTTGTGGTGGACCCGGCAGCCTTTGCAGCAGGGACAACGGTGGCGACGTTGACCCGGCTGATGCGGTGGCCAGCCATCTCTGCGATGGTAAAGCGACGGCTATCGTGATCGACCACCTCACCGATGTGCGGAATATGTCCGAGCGAAAGCAGCAGGAATCCAGCCAGCGTTTCTACACCAACCTCGCGAGGGAAGGTCCATTGGAGCTGTGTGGTCAGGTCGCGCAGCGAGGTGGTTCCGTCCAGCGACATGACACCGGCGGTGGACACCATCGTGGACTTGCTGGCAACGTCAAACTCGTCTTCGAGTTCACCGACGATCTGCTCGAGGGCATCTTCAGCAGTGACGATGCCGACGGTGGAACCGAACTCATCGACGACGATGGCGATCTGGCGGCGGCGCTCCTGAAACTCCTGCAGGAGTTCGACGGCGAGTTTGGTCTCGGGAACGACGATGAGGTCGCGCATGACCTGGCGGAGGGTGAGGCCGGACTCGCCTTTGCCGCCGAGGGCGAGGGCGACGCTGCGGAAGTGCATGAGGCGCGAGATGTCCTTGGAGTAGACGACGCCGATGATGTTTTCCGCGCCGCCAGCGGGATCGTAGACCGGGATGCGGGAGTGCTGCTCTTCGACGATGCGAGCGCTGGCGCGTTCGATCGGCATGTCGGCCGGCAGCGAGAAGATTCGCGCCCGGGGGGTGAGGATCTCGCGGACAGTGACGTGGTTGAGTTCAATGGCGCGATGAATGATCTCTTCCTGGAAGACGGGCAGCAGCCCCATACGGCGAGTGGCCGTAGCGATCAGTTTGAGTTCCTCCGGGGAGTGCACGGCGCCTTCCCCGCGCAGGGGTGCGCGGAAGGCCCGCAGAACCAACGTCGCGGAGCCGTTCATCACCTTGACGGCTGGACGAGTGATGCGGATAAAGACGTCCATGGGTCCGGCGACGGCTAGGGCGATGCGCTCCGCACGTTGTAGCGCCAGAGATTTGGGAACCAGTTCACCCAGCAGCACCTCAAAATAGGTGATAAGCGCAAAGGCCAGCACTACGGCTGCAGTGTGGGCGTAGAGCACCGCATGGATAGGCATGATCGGAAACCAGCCCGCGGCCAGATGCAGCAGAATGTCGGCGATAGCTGGCTCACCCACCCAACCCAGCGCCAGGCTGGCCAGGGTAACGCCAAACTGTACGGCAGGCAGGAACTCGTCGATGGAGTGCTTCAACTGCAGCGCCGTGCGTGCTCCGGGCCGGCCAAGCGCGATCAGTTGCTGTATGCGGGTTTCGCGGACGCTGACCAGCGCAAACTCCGCTGCGACGAAGAAGCTGGTGGCCAGGATGAAAAAGGCCACCATCAACACGCGAAAGAGCATCCACTCAAGCATTTACGCAGTGTAGTGCAGACCGCGGCGTAAGGACACCCGGAAGCGGGCCAATCAGATGCGTGGTCAGTCCAGTAGCGACTGCAAGGGGATGCAATTGGTCGGGCCGAGCAAGGAAGATGCCGCAGGTCCAAGGCAAGCTCTCTGCTGCGTTGTCAACGGTTCAGCCACGCAAGACGTCTGCAAAAAGACGAATGCCCGACACAGACGAGCGTCGGGCATTGCAGATTGGATGGCAGCTTACGGAGTAAAGTTACGCGATCACTTTGAGCACGGACTTGTCGATGGTGTCCTTGGGGACGAAACCCACAATCTGGTCCGCAACCTTGCCATCTTTGAAGATCAACAGCGCGGGAATACCGCGGATGCCGTAACGCATCGGCGTAGCGGTGTTGGAGTCAACGTCCATCTTCA
This sequence comes from Acidobacteriota bacterium, assembly GCA_021780315.1. Classification (GTDB taxonomy): domain Bacteria; phylum Acidobacteriota; class Terriglobia; order Terriglobales; family Acidobacteriaceae; genus Edaphobacter. The sequence continues at coordinate 180,677 of JAJXYY010000024.1, read as the reverse complement.
TCACCTTCAGTTTGCCGTTGTAGGCGGTAGCGACTTCATCGACAACCGGCGCGAGCGCACGGCAGGGACCACACCAGGCGGCCCAGAAATCTACGAGAACGGGTTGATCGGACTGCAGTACCTCTTTTTCAAAGGACGCGTCATTGACTTCGGTGACGAACTGACCTGCCATGTACTTCCCTCCAGTTGTGTTGCCCTAAGTCTGGCGTGGTGCAACACTGACTTCCCCATCATAGATGCTAAGTCGCTGCAGTAGTTTCAAGAGTTGGCACGAATCTCGCTATGGCGCAAATAGCAAACGCCCGGACCTCTGTACAGAGGTCAACGGGCGGCGTAGCAGCCCTCCCCAGAACTGCTTACAACGCCTAAATTACGAAGACTTGGAGCAAAGGTAAAGAAATCTTCAGTAACACGTATCTCTGTTACCGAATTTCTCAACCAGCTACAGCACCATTGACGGTAACTCCATGAGCGATGGTCGTTTGCAGAATCTCCAGCAGTGGGTCGCTGGCGGCGTGGCGTATTGCATTGACCAGACTTTGCTTATCGGCCGTGGAATCCGTAATCAACAATATGGATGGCCCTGCTCCACTCAGGGCGACTCCGTAGACGCCGGGGTGGTCAACCAGTGGCAGCAGACGTGGCAGCAGCGGACATGCCTGTTTTCGGTACGGCTGGTGGAGGCGGTCGGCCATGGCGGTGTGGAGGAGTTCGGGACGATTCTGGGCGAAGGCTGCGACCAGCAGGGCGGCGTTCTGGATGTTGGTGACGGCGTCGGCGCGGGTGTAGGTGGGGGGCAGGAGGGCGCGGGCCTTGGCGGTGGCCAGGCTGGCGGAAGGCAGCGCAAGCATCAGGTTCCAGTTGAGATTTGTCCCGCAGGTAGCTGTTGCGACACGGCTTCCGGTCATGGATGAGATCGTCATTCCACCCCGCCAGCAGGCTGCGACGTTGTCCGGATGGCCTTCGCGGCGGCAGGCTTCGGTGAGAATCTGCTCGGCGGACCAGCCCAGATTGCCAAAGTGATTGGCGAGCAGAACACCTGCCAACAGGGCCGATGCGCTGGAGCCGCAGCCCATTCCCAGGGGAATTTCGTTGTGCAGGATGAGGCGAATTGGCTGGATAGGCTGGTTAGATTGCTGGAGAATGTTGCGGTAAGTGGAGAAGACGAGGTTGCGGTCGAGCCTGGCGCAGAGGTCGGCGTTGCGTCCGGTGGCCTGGATGGAAAACTCCGGGGCGGCCTCGGCGTCGATAGTGAGGTAGAGAGCCATGGCGAGGCCGAGAGTGTCGAACCCCGGGCCGAGGTTGGCGGAGGTGGCTGGCAGGCTGAGGTTCAGCGGCGCAAAGGTACTCATGCGGGGAGGACGGAGCTGCTGATCTTCATGTGGGTCTCCAGGGTGCGGAGGACGATGTCGGAGTCGGCTTCGAGAACCACGGGCGGTTTGCGCAGGATGGCGTGCTGGGCCTGCTGGAGCGGAGAGGCACCGGCCGCTTCGACCTCGGTGAGTAGTTCGTTGCGGTGGTAGTCAATGGTGTACTGGGAGTCCTTGAGGGTGTGGCCGGTGAGGACGAGGACGACGCGCTCTTCACGGGTGATCTTGCCCTGGGCTACCAGCTTTTTTAGTCCGGCGAAGGTGACGGCGGAGGCGGGCTCACAGCCAACGCCTTCGGCGCCGATCTCGGCCTTGGCGAGGGCGATCTCCTGCTCGGTGACCTGCTCGCACCAACCGCCGGTGGCGTTGAGGGTGCGTAGGGCCTTGCGCCAGGAGGCGGGGTTGCCGATGCGGATGGCGGTGGCGCGGGTGTTGGCCTTGACGGGGATCAGTTGCTTGCCGCCATTCTCCTGCAGGGAGCGGTAGAGGGGGTTGGCACCTTCGGCCTGAATGATGCTGATTTTGGGGACGCGGGGGATGAGGCCGAGGTGATGCATCTCGCTGAAGCCTTTGCCGAGCGCGGCGCCGTTGGCGAGGTTGCCGCCGGGGACGATGACGTGCTCGGGGACCTGCCACTCAAGTTGCTCCAGCATCTCGAAGGCGGGGGTCTTCTGGCCTTCGAGGCGGTAGGGGTTGACGGAGTTGAGCAGGAAGATAGGAAAGCGGGTGACGAGGTCGGTGAGGACGCGGACGCAGCCGTCGAAGTCGGTTTTGAGCTGGATGGTCAGGGCTCCGTAGTCCATGGACTGGGAGAGTTTGCCCCAGGCGATCTTGCCCTCGGGGATGAAGACGATGCTGCGCAGGCCGCCGCGGGCGGCGTAGGCGGCCATGGCGGCGGAGGTATTGCCGGTGGAGGCGCAGGCGACCCACTCGAAGCCGCGCTGGGCGGCGACGGAGAGGGCGGCGGTCATGCCAGTGTCCTTGAATGATCCGGTGGGGTTCATGCCCTGATGTTTGGCGAGGAGCCAGTCGATTCCGGCGATTTTGGCACAGCGGGGCAAGTCGTAGAGCGGGGTGTTGCCCTCGCGCAGGGTTACGATGCTCTCGTTCTTGACGATGGGGAAGAGATCGCGAAAGCGCCAGACGCCGGACTGGTCGATGGGCAGGGTGGAGGTACGGCGCTCCTGCCAGAGCCAGCGCAGGGCACTGGGATTGGGCAGGTTGCTGCCGGAGGCAACATCGGCGGAGGTGGCCAGGGGTGACCAGGGATAGATGACGTCGTACAAACCGTTGCAATCGGGGCAGCGGAAGATACTATTAACGGCAGTCCCAGCTATCCTGGCGCCACATTCTGTGCATCGGAGTTGATGTGTCTCTTCGCTCATTCGTCCCTATAGCCTACCGTAAAGCGTGGCGTAGTCCCAAGTGGTCCTTCGCGATCGTGGCTTTGGTGACGCTGTTGTGCGGATGTTTTGGTCCGGTATTGGCTGTGGCTCAGGGCATCCAGAAGCCTGCGCCGACAACTGCCCAGACAGTGCTGCTGGTGGCGGCAGCAGCGGATTTGCAGCCGGTTCTGCCAGCGCTGGCGGACGCGTACGAAAAGGCTACGGGTGTGAAGGTGCTGGCCAGCTTTGGCTCGTCTGGAAATTTGACGGCGCAGATTCTGAATGGTGCGCCGGTGGATCTGTTTCTGGGGGCGGACTTTGTGTTTCCTGAGAAGCTGGTGGCAGCAGGGCTGGCGGATACGTCCAGTCCGGTGCCGTATGCGCGGGGACGACTGGTGTTGTGGACGCGGAACGATACCCCCTTCCACCCGCTCAGCTTGGAGTCGTTGTTGGATCCGCGGGTGAAGACGATTGCGATTGCCGACGAGCTACACGCACCGTACGGGCGAGCAGCGGTAAGCGCGTTGCGATTTCTGAAGCTGTACGATCGGGCGCAGCCGCACCTGGTGACGGCAGAGAATATCGCGCAGGCGGGACAGTATGTGGAGTCGGGCAACGCGCAGTTGGGACTGATCTCGCTGACGCTGGCGAGTACGGCCCACTTCAAAGCGGTTGGCAGCTACGTGCTGGTGCCGACGCAGGCTTATCCGGAGATACGGCAGTGTGCGGTGGTGCTGAGCCGGTCGGACCGGCGGACGGCGGCGCATGCTTTTCTGGACTGGCTGCTGACGGAGAAGGTGCAGAACCAGTTGCCGGCGTTCGGGCTGGTTTCAGTCCACTAACTCCGCCTGCCGCATCGCCTTGATACCCGTTAGACTTACGGGAGAATGCAACTGATTGATTTACAGGCACTCTGGTTGACGTTGCGGCTGGCGCTGAGCACGACGGCTCTGCTGCTGGTAGTGGCATTGCCGCTGGCGTGGTGGATTGCCTCGGGACGGGGGCTGGGCCGAGTGTTGGTGCAGGCGTTGGTGGCGCTGCCGCTGGTGTTGCCGCCGACGGTGCTGGGGTACTACCTGCTGGTGGCGATGGGGCCCCTGACGGCACCGGGACGACTGCTGCTGCGAGTGTTTGGCCATCCGCTGGCGTTCAGCTTTACGGGCTTGCTGATCGGATCGGTGATCTACAGCCTGCCGTTTGCGGTGCAGCCGCTGGTGGCGGGCTTTGGCGGGGTGGATGCGAGCTATGTGGAGGCGGCTGCCGGTCTGGGCGCTTCACCGTGGAGGACGTTTCGGAGCGTGGTGCTACCGCTGACGCGCGCTTCCCTGCTGACGAGCGCGGTGCTGGCGTTTACCCATACGGTGGGCGAGTTTGGCGTGGTGCTGATGCTGGGCGGCAATATTCCGGGCGCTACGCGGACGCTGTCCATCTCGTTGTACGACCAGGTACAGGACTTCAACTATGGGGCGGCCAACCGGACGGCGCTGGTGCTGCTGGGGATGTCGCTGGTGGCGCTGGCGGCGATCTACCTGCTGCCGGGGCTGCGGAAGACGAATGGAAGGCAGGCCGACGTTGTCCGCTAAGGCGCAGACTGGCAAGCTGCTGGAGGTGAAGATGGCGCACCGGGTGGGTGCGTTGTCGCTGCGGGTGGAGTTTGCGCTGACCCAGCCGTGGACGGTGCTGTTCGGGCCATCGGGCAGCGGCAAGACGACGGTGCTGCGGGCGATTGCGGGGTTTGTGCGACCGGATGCGGGCAGGATTGTGTATGGCCCGCAGGAGCGGACACTGGTGAACACCGAAGTGAGCATCTTTGTGCCAGCACACCTGAGGCCGGTGCGAAGTGCGGCACAGGCGGCCAGGCTGTTTCCGCAGATGACGGTAAAGGAGAATGTGGCGTACGGGATGGGTTTGGGGTCGCACCCGGCAGACGAGCAGCAGGTGCTGGCGGAGGTGATGGAGCTGATGCGGCTGACGACGCTGTCCGGGCGCAGACCGAAGGAACTTAGCGGCGGGGAGCAGCAGCGGGCAGCGGTGGCGCGGGCGGTGGCTGCGGCGGTGACGTTCGATAGCGTCGGCGACCGGGAAGACAAGGCGCTGCTGCTGCTGGATGAGCCGTTCGCGGGACTGGATGGCAGACTGCGGGATGAACTGGCGGTGGGACTGCGGGACTGGCTGGCGCAGTGGAAGGTTCCGGTGTTGTCGGTCTCGCACGATGTGGGGGAGTGCTATCTGCTGGGGGCGGCGGTGGTGCGGATGGCCGATGGGCAAGTGATGGAGCAGGGGCCGGTGGAGGCAGTGCTGGAGAGCGAACGGGCACGGCTGCTGGCAAGGCTGCACGCCCACGACTAGGAGCCGAGTTGGACTGGCTCCTGCTGCAGGGTGATGCCGAAGCGCTGCTGGACTGCGGCGAGGATGTGATCGCGGAGGTGAACGATGTCGGCTGCGGTGGCGTGGCCACGGTTGATGAGGGCAAGGGTGTGGCGAGAGGAGATGCCGGCCTGACTGTCTGGCTGTAGGGTGAAGCCCTTGGGGAAGCCAGCGTGTTCGAGCAGCCAGGCTGCGGGCAGCTTGATGCTTTCGTGCCCGGCAGGCCAGTGGGGGATGGCGGCGGGATCGATGCTGAGGGCGGCGGCGATGTGATCGAGGGCAGAGGCTGGGACGACGGGATTTTTGAAGAATGATCCGGCGCTGCGGCAGTGCTGCTCGCCGGGAACGAGCAACATGCCTTTGCTGTGGCGGATCTCGCGAACGGCGTGGTAGATATCGATGGGCGCGGGAGGGTGGCCTGCGGCGATCTGCGTGGCGAAGTGACGGATAAGGTCGGCGTAGGCGAGGTGCGGCGCGGCGTTCTGGTTGAAGCGGAAGGTGACCTGGGTGACGATGTAGCGGTTACGGTGGGTAGAGTTGAAGATGCTGTGGCGATAGCTGAAGCCGCAGGCCGCACGGGGTAGCGTGACGAAGGCGAGGGTTTCGAGATCGAGAGCACGCACGGCGTGGATGGTCTGGGCGACCTCCTGGCCGTAGGCACCGACGTTCTGGACGGGGGTTCCGCCGACGGAGCCGGGGATGCCGGCGAGGCACTCGATGCCGCTGATGCCCTGCTGGCAGATGTGCTCGACGAAGTCGTTCCAGTCCATTCCGGCCGGGACGTGGAAGTCTATGTGGCTGCCGCTGGGGACGGGTGTCAGGCTCGCGGTTTCGACGGAACCAATGGCGATGCGGAGAACCAGTCCGTTGAAGCCGGAGTCGCTGACCAGCAGGTTGCTGCCGCCGCCCAGCGTGAAGAGTTCGAGTTGCTGGTGGCGGGCGAAGCGGACGGCTTCCAGCAGTTGATCCTCCGACGTGATGGAGCAGAAAAAACGAGCTGGACCGCCGATCCCGAAGGTGGTGTAGGGGGCAAGCGGGACGTGTTGTTGGACGGAAATGGAAGCAAGCGGCACGGGTAGAGAGTACAACATCGGACGTGGGTGCTGGGTGGCGTGGCGGCGGGGTAGACCGTACAATCGTAGAAGGTGCGGCTTTCACCCGCGACCGAGGAGATGAATATGTATCCAGAGATTATGGTGATACCGATGCGCGAAGAGTTGACTCGCGCCGGGCTAAGCGAAGTTCGTAGTGCAGCCGAAGTGGATGCAGCGGTAGCGCAGCCGGGAACGACGATGGTGGTCGTGAACTCGATCTGCGGATGCGCCGCAGGCAAGATGCGTCCGGGCGTGCGGTTGGCGATGCAGCATACGGCCAAGCCGGACCACGCGGTGACGGTGTTTGCCGGACAGGATCGCGAGGCCACGGAGCGTGCTCGCGGCTACTTTGGTGGACATCCGCCGACCTCGCCGGCGATTGCGATTCTGCGCGACGGCCAGTTGGTGTACCTGATGCAGCGCTCGGCGATCGAGACCTCGACCGCACCGGCGATTGCAGCAGAGTTGGCGCGGGCATTCGATACCTACTGCGCCCTGACGACTGCGTAAGAGTCTCGCAAGGGACAGAGTTTGAGCCGGAGATGGTGCTGAGTAAGCTCAGTGCTATGTCCGGCTTTTTTCAATTGAGGCTCACCTGATATCGAGTTACGCCGATGTAGGGAGTAGTCATGTCGACATCTCCCTATTCCGTTGAGTATGCCGTGCCCCGTGGACGGTCTGCCGCGTCATCGGGGGCAGGATTGGCGAGCGGCGAGCGCTTTGCCGAGGCGGTGCTGGTGGGCGAGAGTGCGGCGATGCGGCGGCTGCGGACGCAGTTGCAGCGACTGGGGCCGCACTACCGGACGGTGCTGCTGCGGGGTGAGATTGGTTGCGGCAAAGAGTGCGCCGCGCGCGTGCTGCATCGCATGAGTCCCCATGCCGATGGGCCTTTTGTGTGCTTCGACCCGGGGAGCATGAGCGAGACGGTGATGGAGTGGACGGGCGCGGGTAGCGACCTACCCTCGGCGCCGGGCGATATGGAGAGCCTGCTGCTGGCCGCACATCGCGGGACGCTGTACTTCGACGAGATCGCCGAGATGCCGCTGGAGATGCAGGGACAGTTGGTCCAGGTGCTGCGGCGTTTGGAACGTGTCGGAAGCAAGGCAGGTAGAGGCAGAGCGGGACCGGCGACAGAGCGTTTGGAGACACGCATCATCGCTTCGACCAGCCGGGACCTGCGGCAGTTGGCCAGCGTGTCACGCTTTCGTGAGGACCTGTACTACCGGATCGCCATGGTGGAGATTGAAGTGCCTCCGCTGCGTGAGCGGAAGGAGGATCTTGCGGCGCTGGCGGAGTACCTGATGCAGCGGTACGCAGCACTCGCAGGCAGGCAGGCTGCGCCGCTGGAGTCGGAGACGCTACAGCGGTTGCATGGCTACGGCTGGCCCGGCAATGTACGCGAACTGGACGGCGTGATCCGTCGGGCGGTGCTGGAGACTGACGAAGACGTGCTCGCGCTGCATGGCTTGCGGATACCCGATCAGCCTCGCGATGCGAAAGACGAGGAGATGCAGGCCATAACCCTGCAGGAGGTGATGGAGCGGCATGTGCTGCTGGTGTTGCGACGGTGCGAGGGCAACAAGGTCAAGACGGCCGAGATGCTTGGCATCAGCCGCTCCACCCTGTACCGGATGCTGGAGGGCGGACTGATGAGCAGCGTGAAGATTTAAGTTCGATCGTCCACATCTGGGCGTGCTGGTGTCTTGCTGAGGCTGCTGCACGATACACTGGCAGGCGAAGCTAGAGGATGCACATGAGACAAGCGGTTGTGGTGTTGGCAGGGGTTTTGGCGTTGGCAGGTGTGGGTTCTGCGGTATCCGGCCTTGCACAGACGGCGGCTACGAAGACGGAGACGGCCTCCGTGGCGGAGCGCAGCAAGCAGCTTTCGGCCCTGTTCGCGGAGATATGGGAAGACAACCTGAAGCACTCGCCGGAGTTTGCCTCACAACTGGGCGACAAACGGTACAACGACCAACTGTCGGACTACTCGGCCAAGGAGGTCAATGCTTCTCTGGAGCGGGGACTGGGGTACATACAGCGGCTGAGCGCGATCGACACCACTGGCCTGCCGGACCAGGAGAAGTTGTCGGCGGAGTTGATGCTGCGCAGCCTGATCGACGACCAGGAGGGTGCGCGCTTCAAAGAGTGGGAGATGCCGGTGAACCAGTTCAACGGGCTGCACACTTCCCTGCCGCAACTGGCCAATCAACTGCAGTTCGACACCGTGAAGGACTACGACGACTACATCGCACGGCTGAAGAAGATTCCGACGGCGTTCTCGCAGATTCGAACCAACATGGAGTTCGGCATGGACGACGGACGGATGCCACCTGCGTATCTGCTGGAGAAAGTGGCCGTACAGGCGCAGACTCTGGCCGACCAGAAGGCTGTTGACAGCCCGTTTGCGCTGCCGTTAAAGAAGTTTCCCAAGACCATCAGCGCCGCCGACCAGAAGCGGATTACCACCGACCTGCTGGCTGCCATCGACACCGACGTGCTGCCTGCGTACCAGCGCTTTGTGAAGTTTATGCGGATTCAATATATCCCCAGAGGCCGCAAAGATCCGGGGGCGTGGGCGCTGCCGGATGGTGATGCCTACTATGCGTTTCGCGTACGGCAGAGCACGACCCTGAACAAGTCCGCCGCGGAGATTCACCAGATCGGTCTGGACGAGGTGAAGCGCGACGAGGCCGAGATGCTGGTGATCGTCCACAAGCTGGGGTTTGCGGATTTGAAGAGCTTCAGCGCTGCGCTGAAGACGAATCCGAAGGAGCATCCGACCTCTTCGGCGCAACTGCTGACGGCCTACCGTGGCTATATTGACCAGATGAAGCCGAAGCTGCCGGAGTTGTTTGGCCGGTTGCCCAAAGCTCCACTGGAGGTAGTGGAGATGCCGTCGTTTATCGCGAAGGACCAGGCCGCAGCGTTCTACGACCAGGGCACGCCGGATGGCAGTCGGCCGGGGCGTGTGGACGTGAACACGTATAACTTTGCGGAGCGGTCGCTGGCTCCGGTGGAGGCGGTCTCCTATCACGAGGGGATTCCCGGGCACCATCTGCAGATCTCGATCGCGCAGGAGTTAACTGGACTGCCGACGTTCCGCACCCAGAGCTACTACACCGCGTACACCGAAGGCTGGGCACTCTATAGCGAACGTCTGGGCAAGGAGATCGGCTTCTATCAGGATCCCTACAGCGATTACGGGCGGCTGGAAGCGGATATCTGGCGGGCGATCCGGCTGGTGGTAGATACCGGCGTCCACTCGCAACACTGGACGCGCCAGCAGATGGTGGAGTACTTTCGCGAGCACTCCGCGATCGACGAGACCAACATTCAAGCCGAGGTGGATCGCTACATTGCATGGCCCGGACAGGCGCTGGGCTACAAGATGGGCCAGTTAAAGATTCTGGAACTGCGCGAACGGGCCCGGACGGCGCTGGGACCGAAGTTCAACCTGCGCGCCTTCCACGATCAGGTGCTGGACTCAGGCGCCTTGCCGATGGATGTGCTGGACCATCGCATTGACCAGTGGATCGCGGCGCAGAAGGCCGTAGCCAACTCTGCTGTGCCAGCGATGAAGTAGGTCTGATAGCCTTTGAGTATGAACGACGAGACGATTGTGATTCCGGTACCGGCAGCGGTCATGCCTGGTCTGAAGGTGGCGATTCTTGGCGCTGGCAAGATGGGCGGCATCCTACTGCAGGGTTTTTTGAAGAACAACCTGGTGGCTCTGGAAAATGTGTTCGCGACCGTGCAGCACCCGGACCGGGCACAGGCGTTGTCCGTGCAGTTTGGTGTAGAGGTGACGACCGATAACCTGGAGGCAGCCCGCCAGGCGGACGTAATTCTGCTAGGAGTGAAGCCGATCCAGGTACCGGACCTGATTGCTCAGATCAAGCCGGTGCTGTCGCCCCGGAAGGTGCTGCTGTCGTTTGCTGCTTCGGTGAAGACGCGCTCCATTGAGGATTGCGCGGGCTGCGAGCTGGGGGTGATTCGCGCGATGCCGAATACGCCCGCCATGATCGGCGCGGGTGTAACGGCGCTATGCGGCGGACGCTTTGTGACTCAGGAGCAGATGGCAGTGGCGCAGCGCATCTTCCAGACAGTGGGCCGGACGGTGGTGGTCGATGAGAAGCACATGGATGCCGTGACGGGGTTGTCAGGATCAGGCCCGGCGTTCCTGTACATCATCATCGAGGCACTGGCGGAAGCTGGCGTAAACGTGGGTTTGCCACGAGATGTTGCCACACTGCTGGCGGCCCAGACGACCCTGGGTTCTGCCCGGATGGTGTTGGAGACGGGCTACCACCCAGCGCTGCTGAAGGACGCCGTGACGACTCCGGCAGGCTGTACTGTAGATGGAATTCTGGAGTTGGAAGAAGGTGGCCTGCGGGTCACCCTGATCAAGGCCGTAAAGCGAGCCACCCAGCGAGCCAGAGAATTGGCGGCCGGATAGCGACGCGCTGCCTTTGCTGCACACGCTGGCCGCGTAGAATAAAGCCATGGCTACGGCAGCAATCACAACGATGAAGCAAGCTCCCAAGTCCCTGGTGCGCTATGCATGGGGTGTGGTCTGGTACAACGTGCTGGTGATTCTGTGGGGCGCGCTGGTGCGGGCCACCAAGTCCGGCGCGGGCTGCGGTAACCACTGGCCACTGTGCAACGGACAGGTGATTCCGCTGTCGCCACGCATCGATACGATCATCGAATTTACGCACCGCTGCATGACCGGCGGATCGACGTTTGTGGTGATCGGCCTGCTAGTGTGGAGCTTCCGCGCCACCATCCGGGGACAGGCCGCACGCGTGATGGCGGTGGTCTCCATGCTGCTGCTGCTGAACGAAGCTTTTCTGGGCGCGCTGCTGGTAAAACTGGGCTACGTGACCGGCAACCAGTCCATGGGACGCGTGGTGCTGCTCTCGATCCACTTGAGTAATACCTTGCTGCTGATGGCGGCGCTGACCATGACTGCGATCCTGCTGCATACCGGACAGATGTGGCGTGAACTGGGCGTGCGCGGTGGACGCAAACTGTGGGCGCTGCTGGGCCTCACGGCGACGATGGTGGTGGGGGTCAGCGGATCGCTGGCTGCGCTGGGCGATACGCTATTTCCTTCGTCCACGTTGAGCGCTGCCTTTGCTCAGGACTTTGCCGCCGGATCCCCCTGGCTGTTGCGCTTGCGTGGAGTGCATCCGGGCAGCGTGCTGGTCTCTGCCTTTTTTGTGGTGTGGCTGGTGGCGCAGGCCCGGCGGGCTGGTGCTGGCAGACTTGCTACCACGGTGTTGGCGCTGCTGGTGTTCCAGTCCGCGCTGGGTGTGGCGGATGTGGTATTGCTCGCACCGGTGTGGATGCAGATTGTGCATCTGCTGGGGGCGGATCTTTACTGGATTGCACTGATTGCGTTGGCCGCCAGAGTGGTTTGGCCGGACGCGGATTCTATGCCGTCATCCACACGCTGACATTGCAGTCAACACAACGCGGAACCTAGCTTCAAGACAAATAAAACGGCGCGGCTCTCCTGCGAGACCGCGCCGCGTTGCGAGGAGCAGACTACTTTCCGTCTATCTTTTCGCCGAGCTTTTTCGTCTCGGCGGCGGTCTTGTGATATGCCTTGTCGGTCGCATGCGCGGTGTCCTTGGCGGCAACCTTGGTGTCGTGCGCCGTGGCATCTGCGGCATGGTCCGTGGCGGTGGCGGTCTTGTGATAGGCCTTCTTGGTCACGTGCGCGGTGTCCTTGGCGGCAACCTTGGTTTCGTGCGCTGTGGCATCGGCGGCATGGTCCGTGGCGGCGGCGGTCTTGTGATAGACCTTCTTCGTTGCATGCGCGGTATCGTGAGCAGCAGCCTCGGTCGCGTGTGCGGTGTCTTTAGCGGCAACCTTGGTGGCAGCACCTGCATTCTTCATATCCTGCGAAGCGGTCTGAGCTACCAGCGTGGTCGAGGCGAGGGTTAGAGCGGTTGCAAAAGCAAGACCTGTCATGATGCGAACGTTCATAGGCTATCTCCTTGATAGGCGGCAATGCGCCTATGCAAGTGTAGATGCTGGAACAGTCAGGGCCGGTGTCCGGGTAGAGAAATCGACGGGTCAAGGCTGGCGGGGCGGCTTAAGTAAAGGTTTACTTTACAGGGCTGCGACGGTCTGTATATAGTGGCAACGTTAGCCATATGCCTGCTGGAAGCTGCTCCCAGATGCGTCAGGCTGACGGTTCCAGGCAGCGCTCGTCACCGATTTCGATGGAGAGGATGTTGCAACGCAGCTTGCAGGCAAGCGGTGTTGCAACTGTCAAACGATGTATGTCATTTCCCGCGGCCATGTTCCTGTTCTCCGGGCAACAATTGACCAAGCTGTCACCGGTCGACGTGTTGATTCTGGTGCTGTACTTCGCGCTGGTCGTCTTTATCGGCTTCTATGCCAAAGGCAAGGCCAATACGAGCGAAGACTTCTTTCTGGCGGGACGAGAGATGACGGCGTGGATCGCCGGGCTCAGCTTCGTGTCTGCCAACCTGGGCTCGCTGGAGCTGATGGGCTGGGCTGGCTCGGCCTACCAGTACGGCATTCTGGCAGCGCACTGGTACTGGATCGGTGCGATTCCGGCGATGCTGTTTCTGGGAATCGTGATGATGCCGTTCTACTACATCTCGAAGACCCACTCGGTGCCGGGGTATTTGCATCTGCGCTTTGGTGAAGGCGCACGGGCGCTGAGCGCAGTCTCGTTTGCGTTGATGACCATCCTGATGAGCGGCGTGAATATGTATGCCATGGCCGTGGTGATGCAGACGATTCTGGGCTGGAATATCACCTTCAGCATCTGGGTGGGCGCGGGTACAGTTGCGCTGTATGTGATGCTGGGCGGGTTGCGCTCCGCCATCATCAACGAGGTGCTGCAGTTTGTGCTGATCTGGGCCGGTGCAGCGATGATTCCGATTCTGGGGCTGATCGAGGCGGGTGGCTGGACCAAGCTGAAGGCGCAGATTGCGGTGAACGTCGGCAGCAGTGACTACACGCATATGTGGACCACGCTGGGGCACTTTAGCTCCAACCCCATGGGCGTGCATTGGACCGGAATTGTCTTTGGGCTGGGCTTCGTCATCAGCTTCGGGTATTGGACGACGGACTTTCTAGTGGTGCAGCGTGTGCTGAGCGCGAACAATCTGCGCGCGGCCAAGATGGCTCCGGTGATTGGTGCGGCGTTCAAGATGGCAGTTCCCTTCATCGTGATTGTGCCCGGCCTGCTGGCCCTGGCGGTGTTGAAGAACGCCGACGGCAGCACGATGCACCTGGTAGCGAGCAATATCGCCAAGGGAAACCCGGGGCTGCACAGTTACGATGAAGTGTTGCCTCTGATGCTGATCCGCTACTGTGGCCCGGGACTGCTGGGCCTGGGCATCACGGCGCTGGTGGCGGGTTTTATGAGCGGTATGGCCGGAAATGTAAGCGCGTTCTCGACGGTGTGGACGTACGACATTTACGGCGCCTTCATCAACAAGCGCGCCAGCGATTCGCACTATGTGGCGATGGGCCGCTGGTCGACGGTCATCGGGATGTTGGTGTCGATCATGACGGCCTACCTGGTGATGAATGCGAACAGCATCATGGACTATGTTCAGGCGTTGTTCAGCTTCTTTATCGCGCCGCTGTTTGGCACGGTGATCCTGGGCATGATGTGGAAGCGGGCGTCCCACGCAGGCGGATTCTGGGGTCTGCTCGCTGGGACTGCCTCCTCCATCGGCATGTTCCTCTGGGTGCAGACCGACTCCAGTGCGCTGCGCTACATTGCGATGAGCCCCGATGCCAAGCCCATGGCGGAGAACCTGTATCGCGCACTGTGGAGCTGGGTTATCTGTGTCGTGGTGACGGTGGTCGTCAGCCTGGTGACCAAGCCGGTCCCCCGGGCAGAGTTGGCAGGGCTGGTGTATGGCGTGACGCCGATTCCCGACGACGGAGCAACGTCCATCTGGCAGAAACCGATCTTCTGGGCCTGCGTGGTGATAACGATATTCTTTGTGCTGAATCTAATCTTCTGGTAGACCGACGAAGAGCAAGTGGGAGACAAGCGTATGGCGGAGCAGCAGGAAATTTCGATCTGGTTCTTCTGCGGCATTCTGATGTTGGCCTATGGCGTAGTGCTGGTGGCAACTGGATTAACGGAGATCCACCATCCGCCACCGACGGTGCTGGCGGAGTTGCAACCGACGCTGTGGTGGGGGGTGCTGCTCAGTCTGTTCGGCGGCTTCTACACTATTCGATTCCGGCCTGGTAAAGGCTGAGGTAAGGACGTTTCAATTGGTGTTGCGCTCTGCCGGCCCGGGAGTGCAGCGCGTTCGATGGTTTCATTTTTTTTGACGAGCCCTATGGGCGATGGAGAGTTATGGCAAAGCAGATGACGTTAGGTGTAATTGTTGGCAACCGTGGATTTTTTCCGAGCCATTTGGCGACCAGCGGACGGCTGGAGATGATTGCAGCCCTGGAAGCAGCGGGAATCAAACCGATTGTGCTGTCACCGGAAGAGACGGCGCATGGCGCGGTGGAGACGTATGACGACGCGAAGAAGTGCGCGGCGCTCTTCAAAAAACACGCAGCCGAGATCGATGGCATCATCATCACCTTGCCGAACTTCGGCGAGGAACGCGGTCTGGCCGATGCGCTGCGTCTGGCGAACCTGCAGGTGCCGGTGCTGATTCAGGCAACGCCAGACCACGCTGGCAAGATGAGCATCGCCTTCCGTCGCGACAGCTTCTGCGGCAAAATGTCGATCTGCAACAACCTGAAGCAGTACGGAATTCCCTACTCGCTGACGCAGTTGCATACGGAGGCTCCGGACTCGGCCGAGTTCAAGGCGGACCTGCAGTGGTTCACGGCGGTGTGCCGTGTGGTTCGCGGGCTGAAGAACGTGCGCTTTGGCGCAATTGGCGCACGCCCCACGGCCTTCAATACCGTCCGCTACTCGGAGAAGCTGCTGGAGAAGAGCGGCATCACGGTGGAGACGCTGGACCTGAGCGAGGTGATGGGACGGATCACCCGCATGAAGGACTCCGACGATGCCGCACAGGAAAAGTTGACCGCAATTCGCAAGTACATCCCCGTCGGCGAAACACCTGATGCCGCATTGCTGAAGATGGCCAAGCTGGGGGCGGTGATCGACCAGTGGATGAAGGCCAGTGAACTGACTGTGAGTGCTGTCCAGTGCTGGACTTCAATCGAAGAGTTTCTCGGCATCGTTCCCTGCACCGTGATGAGCATGATGAGCGAGAACCTGATTCCCTCGGCCTGCGAAGTGGATGTGCTGGGGACGCTGAGCATGTATGCTCTGACACTGGCCAGCGAGACGCCCAGTGCACTGCTGGACTGGAACAACAACTATGGTGACAACCCGGATAAGGCAGTCTGCTTCCACTGCTCGAACCTGCCCAAGCACTTCTTCAACGAAGGCGTGAAGATGGACTTTCAGCAGATCATCGCCGGAACGGTTGGCAAGGAGAACACGCACGGCACCCTGGATGGCACGGTCAAGGCCGGTGCGATGAGCTTTGCCCGCTTCTCTACCGACGACTTCGGCGGCCAGATCACCGGCTATGTGGGCGAGGGGGCATTCACCAACGACCCGCTGCACACCTTCGGCGGAGCAGGCGTGGTGGAGATTCCGAAGATGCAGGAGTTGCTGCGCTACATCTGCGAGAACGGATTTGAACACCATGTGGCCGCCAACTTTTCCAATACCGCCGCACCTATCTACGAAGCAGCGACCAAGTACATGGGTTGGAAGATGCATTGGCATAAGTAGTGCACCACTAGCTGTTGGTGACAGGCATCACGAGCGGGTGTGTGCAGGACCATGCAGACCTCGCTCGTGAAATCTGATATTCATAATGTGTCAGTAAGCTCGATCCAGTTATGTCGCCAATACAGTCCAGATCCGCCGCACGCACCCCGGCCAGGAAGACCTTGACACGACGGCCAATGCCCAAGCCTCAGGAAAGTCTCTTTTTCAGTCGCGATGAGTCGTGGCTGCGCTTCAACCAGCGGGTGCTGGAAGAGGCCCAGGACTCCAGCAATCCGGTGCTGGAGCGAGTGAAGTTTCTCGCCATTACGGCCAGCAATCTAGATGAGTTTGTCGAGATTCGTGTGGCCAGTCTGCTACAGCGCATCGAGGATGGCTACGACCAGGCCCAGCCTCCAGATGAAGGCGGTCTGCGGCCCGCCGAACAGATGGAGCGGCTCGGCCAACGCATCGCTGACTTTGTCCAGCAGCAGTACCGCTGCTGGAATGAGCAACTGCTGCCGGCCATGCACGCCGAAAAGATTCGCGTCCTGAAATGGCTCGAACTCAGTGACACTGCAAGGGCGTTCGCGCTGGACTTTTATCAGAACGAGGTTGATCCCATTCTGACCCCGGTTACGCTCGACCCGTCGCATCCTTTTCCTCGTGTACTGAACAAGGCGTTGTGCATTGCGTTGTTGCTTCGGTTCAAGCGGCGCGGCAACGGCGGCGCCAAATCCGGCACGGCTCTGGGCGTGGTGACAGTACCGCGTTCCCTGCCGCGGCTTATCTGCCTTCCTGCGGAGCCGGGGTTCTGCGACTTCATCTTTCTGCACGAATTGATCGAATCGCAGGTGGAGCGGATGTTTCGCGGCTACGAAATTCTGTCGCGTTCAGCGTTTCGCGTTACCCGCAACAGCAATCTGTACATGCAGGAAGAGGAGTCGCGCAGTGTATTGGAGAGTGTGCGCGCGGAATTGCACAATCGCCGCAAGGGCGACGCGGTGCGACTTGAGATCGAAAGCTCGGCCACCGAAGAGATTGTGGAGAGGCTGCGCACAAACTTCGAACTGGAGCCAGAGCAGGTCTTCCACACCGATGGTCCGGTGAACCTATCGCGATTGATGAATCTCTACTCAGAGGCCAAGCGTCCGGAGTTGAAGTACGAGCCCTTTCTCGCCAAGGAGTACAAGCTGACCGGAAAATCCACGGACATCTTCGAGGAACTGCGGCAGAGAGACGTGTTGCTACATCATCCGTTCGACTCCTATAAGACGGTCGAAGACTTTATTGAGGCGGGCGCGGTGGACCCCGCTGTGATCTCGATGAAGCAGACGCTCTACCGTACCAGCAAAGACTCGCCTATCTTCCGCGCGCTGATCGAAGCAGGACTCAATAAAGAAGTTACGGTCGTAGTTGAGTTGATGGCGCGATTCGATGAAGACTCCAACATTCGCTGGGCAAGGGAGTTGGAAGACGCGGGTGTGGGGGTGTTTCATGGCATCTTCGGATACAAGACGCACTCGAAGCTGTCACTTCTGGTGCGCCGCGACCCCGACGGCGTGCTGCGCCGGTATGCCCATCTGGGCACGGGCAACTACAACCCGGTGACTGCGCGGTTCTACACCGACATCAGCCTGTTGACGTCGCAACCGCAGATTACCGAGGCGGTGCATCGTGTCTTTACCTACCTGACCGCGGAGACGGAATCGGCCTCCTACCTGCCACTGCTGGTCGCTCCATTGACGCTTGCGGATGGAGTGCTTCAACTGATTGCGCGAGAGGCTGAACACGCCAAGGCTGGGCGACCGGCGAGCATCGTGGCGAAGATGAACGGCCTGTTGGATCGACCGACCGTGGAGGCCTTGTACGCGGCCTCGCAGGCTGGCGTCGAGATCGACCTGATCGTCCGGGGCATCTGTTCGCTGCGTCCGGGCGTCAAGGGGTTGAGTGAGCGCATACGAGTTCGCTCCATTGTGGGCCGTTATCTGGAGCACAGCCGCATCTTCAGCTTTGCCAATGGCGGCAAGCCGGAGACGTTTTGCGGCAGTGCGGACTGGATGGTGCGCAATCTGCGCGAGCGCTGCGAAGTAGTCTTTCCCGTTAGCGACCCCATGTTGGCCAAGCGCTTGCGTGAGGAGATCCTTGCGGCGTATCTGGCAGACAACGTGAAGGCCCGCTTGCTACAGGCGGATGGGGAGTACGTTCGCCCACCGCAGCACGGAGCGAGATTCAGCGCACAGGAGTATTTGATTCGGATCGCACAGGGGAGTAAAGAATCGCTGCCAACGGGAACTCCCGCATCGCCAGTCAAGTCCACCGGCAAGTCTGCTACTGCTGCACGGTAAGCGTAATGTTGGTGGTCTGGTTGATGGAGATGCTGGTTGCGGACACAGTCACGACGTAGATCCCTGCGGGGGTTCCACCAATTGCGCTCAGTGTGCCGGGGTTGTAGGTTCCGGTGCCGCAACCGCTGACACTGGTGAGTAGAACAAAAGCGGCAATAACTGCGACCCAGGCACCGTATCGACGACGCCGGGGGAACAAGAAGCAGAGCAGCCCGGCCAGGGTCGCCGCCTCGCCGGTGGCTTGGAAGTGACCACTCCGTTGCGAGCGTGCCGTCTGCACTGGGGGAGCCGTGGTGGTAATGGTTACGGTCGTGGTGGGTGCGGCAGCTTTGGGCGTCGGCGTCACGGTAGCCGGGGTGAAGGTACAGGCCGCTCCACTGGGCAGTCCGGCGGAACAGGAAAATGTGATGGTGGAGCTGAAGCCATCCACGGAATTGGCCGCGAGGGTGATAGGTTGCGATGTGCCTCCACGAGATACGCTAACGGCAGCAGCCGTGCTGGTGACCGTAAAGCTACCAGTGGGGACCGCGAGATTCAGCGTGGAGACCGACGAACTGCTGGGCAGGTACAACACATCGCCGGAGTAAAGCACCTGCAACGTGTGCGGCCCTGGCTGCAGTGTGGTGGTTGGCAGTTGGAAGGTCGCTGTGGCGGCAGCCAGTATGGTGGGCTGGCCGTACGCGTTGCCATCCAGCAGCAACTGCGCTGTGCCGGTAGCAGACGGTGTCGTGGGGATAACAGACGTTGTGAGTGTAATTGTGGTTCCCTGCACCGCCGATGACGGCGAGAGTGTCAGCAGGGTTGTAGAAGCCACGGTTGGGCCGACGATGGTAAATGTAACCGGAGTAGATACAGACGCTTTATAGTTGGTATCGCCGGAGAAGGTAGCAGTAACCGAGTGCTGGCCGGGTGCGAGACCGGTGGTAGCGATCAGCGCGGTGGCCTGTGCAGCAGTGAGCAGGCCGGTTGAGGTCTGCCGACCGTCGATGGCAAAGTAGACCGTGCCCTGCGGCGATGGGCTACTCGGTGTCACCACCGCAGTCGCGGTGAGGCTGCCACCGGGAGCGACGCTGCTGGCCGAGAGCGACAGGCCAGAGGAGCTGCTGGCCAGCACGTCCGGATTCACCGTGAGGTAGAGCCCGGTGCTGGAGGATGTGCTGTAGTTGGTGTCGCCCGAGTAGGAAGCGGTTATTGCGTTGCTGCCGGCCGTGAGTTGGCTGGCCAGAAGATTGATACCGATACTGCCGTTGTTGCTTTGCGTGAGGGTTGCCGTCGCGAGTGTTTTGCCCCCCATGTTCAGCGTAATGGTGCCGGTGGGATACAGACCCATGCCATCGCCCTGTGGCAACACTTTCACGGTGAGTGCGAACGAACCGGACTGGCTGGCAGTAGCTGTCTGGGCGGAGATCTGCGTCGCAGTCTGGTCCTGTGTGATCGTCAGGCTAGCAGGGGAAGCCTGACTGGGATTGAAGCTCGGATCACCAGAGTAGGCTGCGACCAACGTGTGCGTTCCGGGCGGCAGGAGCGAGGTCTGGTCTTCGGTATAGCCGCCGGAGGTGAGCCGGAATGAGCCGCCATCGAGCGGCACTCCCTGATCGGTCAGCTTGATGTCTCCAGTGGCGATGCCTTGGCCGGAGATACCTGCAACATCGGCCCGCAGCAGGAAGAGAGAGCCATAGGTGCGAGTCGTGACCACCGTGGTCGCTCCCGTCCTGCTGTTGAAGAGCAGCGGACGGAAGGAAGTGGAGCTGGCCTCCGGCGTCACGCTGAGCAGCACATTGTTGGAGTCGCTAGCGGCATAGGTTCCGTTGCCGGCGTAGTGCGCGCTGACGGTGTAGCTGCCTCCTGGAAACGACTGGATCGACGTCGTCAGGGTGCCAGCGGCCAATGTGCCGAAGGCTACCGCGCCGTTGACCGCAGAAGCATTGACCGTGACTTCGCCACTGGGCGTCCCGCTGGTGGAGCTGACGTTGATGGTGGCCGAGACCGGCCTACCATGTACGACGCTGCTCGCGGAGAGCGCCAGCGACGTGGCACTGGAGACGAAGCCGGCTGTGGTCCAATCATTGACCAGATTGGCTGCGTTGACGCTGCCAAGCCCGGTCGCGGTATCGTAGCCCGCCGTGCTCTTCCAGCCCGTCAGCACACCATAGCTATCGCTGGAGTTGGTCGTCTGGCAGTCGGGCGACCCAGTGAGGCACGGCATAGAGATAGTGTTATCGGTGAGGTCGTTGAAGATGCAGCCGGAGGCAGGAGTACCGGTGGCTGCGTTGCAGCCGAGGCCAACCGCAGCCTGATGCTGGGCCAACGTGTAGAGCACATAGTTGGCATTGCCCTGACGGCTGCCGGTCTTCTGATTGACGAGTGAGAGGATGCCGGCAAACGCCGGAGTTGCGACGGACGTACCACCATAGCCCACAAAGTCGTATGCGGGCGCAGCCAGGCTGCAGGGCTGGCCATCGGGATTGGCACTCTGCTGACAAACCAGATAGAACGCGCCATAGAAGCCGTTGCTCGCAAAGAACGAGACATCTGGGGTGTCGCGCACGCCATCGGAGGGTACGCCCGGTCCGGTCTGCCACGCGGGCTTCGTATAGCCGTTGCTGCAACTGGCCGAGGTGGTGCCGGTCGCACTGATGCAGCTACTGCGGCCGCCGCCTCCGCCGCTTACGGTCAACAGGCTTGGACGTGCGGTGCTGTTACATATCTGCTCTGCCGACTGGCCCTGAAAAGGCGACTGCAGCGGCAGCGTGGTGTTGGTGCAACTGTCGTTCCAGGTGGTCTCCGGGATGTAGCCCTTTGCGGAGGCCTGGGTGACGGGGTCGTTGGTCGCGTTCCAAAACGCTGTGCCGCCGGAGGGCATATTGAAGTCCGTGCCACCCACCGAGACGTTGTAGGGCGTGCTGCCCAGACCATTGACGGCGAGTCCGTGCGTTGCATCCTTCACATTGCCGGAGTCGCAGCCTGACGCACCGGAGTCGCCACTGGCCAACAAGACTGTGATGCCCTGGGCCGATGCCTGCTGCCAGAGATTGTTATAAAACACATTACCGGAAGCACCCAGGAAGAGTTCGCACTGACCATAGCTGTAACTCATCACCGGAGCCAGATTGTTGTTGATGATGTAAGCGGCGGAGAGGTCGGTACCCTGCGTTACCTCGGTACTGGCGGAGACGACGTAGTCGATGGTGGCGCCTTTAGCGACTGCGCTGGACCACTGAGTGTCTATGTTTGCCTCGCCCTCATCGGCCAGTACACCCGGATTGGGGCCGTTGTAGATGATGTTGAGATACTGGGTGCCGGTTGGCGTGGCCGTGTTGCCCAAAGGAAGACTGAAGAGCTTGCGAAAGTTGACGAAGTCCGCCGGATTGATATCGGTCTGGCCGACGATGGCAATCGTCTGGCCCGTGCCATCGATGGCGGCTGTCGCGTTCCAGAGCGGCAGTACGTTGTAGATTGCAGCGAAGTCGTAAGGCGTAACGGCATAGAACTTCGTGGTCTGCTGGCCGTACGTGAAGCTGGGATGCACCGCCGTGGCAACGGTCGGCCCCGTGCTGGAGGAGATAGTACTGTCCGGAAGCTGAGTGATGGCCCCGGTGACCGTGTTACGACGGAAGTTGCCCGCCTTGACACTGGCTGGTTGCCGCGGGAAATTATTGAGCGACACTAGCCCGGCAAGCACCGGGGTCAGTGCCGCTGGAATCTGTGGATCGGTAGCGTTGGCGTAGTGCGTTTGGCCGTCGACCAGATAGCGGTGGATGCTGGTATGGAACGCGGCGTTGACCGTGCCGACGGTGCCGGAGAACTCCACCAGCGTGCGTCCGGAGTTGATCTGGATTCCGGTAAATCCGCGGGCAGAGAGCCAGTCGGTCAGCAGCGACAGATCACGATCGGAGGGGCCAAATGAGGCACCAAAGGCCTCTGGCGTAAGCCACTGGTGGTAGGTCGAGGAGGAGCGGTCCTGCTGCTGGTCGAGGAGGCGGCGCAGTGCGGTCTCCTGGTCCGCGCTGCGCTGAAGCACCAGCACAACCCGATGCAGCGGTGTGTTCGCATCGAGCGTGCCCTGATCGAACTCAGGCCGCGCAAGCGGATGGGTATTGCCCGTAAGTGGAGTGACGTGCGCATCGTCGATTGCGGAAACGATGCGTGAACGAGGCGAGATCAGTCCTTGCTGTGCGGAGGCCGCCGCCAGCGACAACGAAAAAAGAAGCAAGAAGCCCGTGAGAACACGGCAGAAAAAAGAACGGCAGCACATCAGAACATATCCCGCCGTACGCGGACGGCATCACTCGCCCAGCCTTGTTGCGCAGAGACCAAGTGTGACGATTCTCGCTGGCGGAACAAGTCCAGTCAAGACAATAGGTTGACCGAGTAGATGCCCCAAAAGTGGTAGTCAGAAGAGAAGGCCGCGCCAGGTTGGCGCGGCCTTCTCTTCCAGCGGAATGCTACTGTACGGTAAATGTGACGTTGACGCTGTGCACCAGTGTTCCCGAGGTAGCTGTGACACGCACGTTGTATGTTCCCGGCGTGGCGTTGGTGGTCACTGGAGTCGTGCCGCCACCCGACGAGGGTGCAATGGCAGAGTTGCCGCTGCAGCCTATCGCACCCAAGGCACCGGCGGACAGAACCATGACCAGCAGTCCGGTCCAGCGGCGGCGACGAGGCACGGTCAGCAGCAACATGCAGGCCAGTGTCGCACCGGAACCCGCCACATACCACGGAGCCTTGCCAAACGGCGTGTGGGCGGATGATGCGAGACCGGCATCAGCCTTCAATTTGCCCGTCGTACCCTTCACGCTCGTCTTGTAGGCGGACAGCACGAAGGTGGTGGTTCCGCTGGTCGTCACCGTCGTCGGCGTAAAGGTGTACTGCGAGGACAAGGTGGAGTCGTTCGAGGTTGCCGTAAAGGTGACCGCACCCGTAAAGCCGTTCACCGGCGCAACCGTCAGGGTGATGCCCGCCGCGTTGGACCCGGAGGCAGCCGATGTCGTAGCGGTGCAGGGAGTAAAGGCAAAGTCGGCCGCGGTGGAGGAGACCACGTCCGAATTGACTGTGTTCTTCGAACCTGAGTAGGTGCCGTCGCCGGAGTAGATCGCCGCGATGACATGTCCGCCGGAGGAGAGGCCAGCCGTCTTCAGGCTGTAGCTGGCAACTCCGTTGACCAAGGCTATCGGGGCACCGTTTGGCACGTTATCCACCAGAATTTGCACCGTGCCGGTAGGCATCAACGTGGTGCTGCTCGCGTCCGCCACGGCAATGCTGAGTGCGATGGTTCCATTGGCTGCGCCGCAGAGCGGGCTAGACGTACTGACGCTGGTCGTCGAGATCTTGGCACCAATTCCGGTAGTGTTGACGATTGGCGTTACCTGCGACCAGTAGGTAGCGAGGTTGGTGGCGTCAATACTGCCCCAACCGGTGGCCAGATCGTATCCAACCCCGGCGTTGTACCCGATGGTTCCACCCGACGGGCAATCCTGAGTACCGGCAACACAGGCGCTGGAGTTGTTGCCCGTGGTGATGTCGTGGAAGACGTTCGCGCTGTACGAGCTTTTCGCCAAGGCATACAGCATCGGGTTTACGTTGCCGAGCGATGTCGCAAGCTTTTGCTCCACCAGGGCGAGCATACCGGCGAAGCTTGGGGCTGCGACTGACGTGCCACCGACGACATCGAGGTTGCCGGACGAGTTTCGAAAGCCGTTGGTGCAGAAGCCGGACGCACAGTACAGGTAGCCATCGTGGCCGGAGGCGGCGTTCAGCGAGATATCCGGAACGTCGCGGGCTGAGTCTGCGGGAACGCCAGTGCCGGTCTGCCAGTAGGGCTTGGTAAAGAAGGCACTGGCGCCGCCGCCACCGGCTCCTAGTCCGTTGGTCGCGCTGGACTCGTTCCAGACTGTCTCCGGAATGTAGCCGGTTGCGGAGGTAAGCACGTCCGTCCCGTTGGCGGTCAGCCAGTAGGTGCCAGAGCCCTCGTTGAACATGCTGCCACCTGCTGCCGTTGCGTAGGGAGAGCTGGCCGGATAGTCGACCGCCAGACCATTGGCCGCAGGATAGGTGTTGTAGTCGCAGTCCGTCGCGCCAGAGTCACCAGCCGGGCCAACCACCGTTTGGCCCTGCGCATTGGCCTGTTGCAATATCACATTCAGACTGGTGATGGTGGAGAGGCCGAAGTTCGACTCGCAATCGCCATAGCTGATGGTGATGATCGGCGCAAGATTATTGGCAATAGCATTGGCTAACGAGCCGGAGATCACATTGTTCGAAAGCACGTAGAGAATCTTCGCCATTGGCGCCACTGCGCCGGACCACTCCACATCCAACTGCGCCTCAGCCACATCCGCTGTGACGGTTCCCGGATCGGGCGCGTACAGCTTGACCGTTGGCAGGTTCGCGAGCGCCGTTCCGGTAAAGCCCGACGAGGTGCGAAAGGCCGAGACATCGGTCAAGCTGATGTCGGTCTGGCCCATCACCGCAATGGTTACACCGGTGCCGTTCAGGGAGCTGGGATTGATGTCGTAGATCTTGTAGAAGTCTCCCGGTGCCACGAAATTATTCCCCGAGGTGGCCGAGGTGAACTGAGGATGCAGTGCGTCCGGCGAGGGATTGGCCGGCACCACGCGTGTGCGGGCACGAGCACGGAGCTTGAAGTTGTTCAGTCCTGTGATATCGCCAACCACCGCCGCGATCGACGCAGGAAGCACTGGATCGGTGAGGTTGGAGTAGTGCTGCTCTCCATTGAAGGAAACACTGTGGATGCTGGTGCCAAATGCCTGCTCCACCTGCGCCACGCTTCCGGTAAAGGTGAGGAAGTTGGAACTGCGGGCCACACCGGTCACTGTAAAACCCTGGCTGGTGAGCCACTGCGAGACCTTAGCCAAATCTTGGCTGCTGAGGCCAAACTGAGCGCCAAACTGCTCCGGCGTCAGCCACTGGTGGTAACGCGGCGAACCGGGATTCTGCTGATCGATCAACAACTGGGTGAGCGCCGCCTGCTGGGCCGACGTAATGTTGAAGAACATGGTCAGAGTATCCAGCTTCAGGTTCGCTGAGGCTGCGCCCAGATCGGCGGAAGCCTTGGCCAGCGCCGGAACACTGTGTGGCAGCGCCACCCGGCTGGACGTATTGATGGCAGCAATTCGGCTTTGGACGACAGCGTGGCTGGGGATGGCGGCGAGTACCAAAAAGGCAAAGAGAGAAAGCAGACGGCTGCGCATGGAGTGTCCCTGACAAGAAGAGGTTGTGGTGGTGAGACGTCCGACGTTCAAAATAGATATCGCCCCCGGTGAAATCTGCCTGCCAAGTCGCGAGACAGGCTCAACGAACTTATACAGTTTAGACCTCACCGGGCACAAAATGTTGCGAACGGGATTTCACGGAATGGAGAGGAGCGCTGGAGATTGTGCAGCGCTCCCACACGCTGCACTCTCCGGCTGCCTTACTGGATCGTCACCTGGTACTGATACGTGTGCCGAACGGTGCTTACGCCGTCGCTGCCGGCCGTCGTAATGGTGAAGACCTGCGTCCCCAGTGGGCTGCCGGGGTCGGTCGGGGCTGTTGGTGTGGTGGAAGTGGTCGAACCGCCAGAGGTCGGCAGCGTGCCCAGATTGTTCAGCCCGCAGCCCAGACCAGGGAACAAGCACACGGCAAACAGCGACATCAGCAGTACCGGAACCAGTCTGCGGCGGCGTGGCAGCACAAAACAGAACAAGGTCGCCAGAGTCGCACCGGCCGCTCCACCCCATAGCGGCCGGTTACTGGCCTGATGGTTGGTTTTATTGTGCGGCGCAGTGGTCGTGATGGTCATGGTGGTTGTACCACCGCCCTGAAGCGTCGGATTGCTGAAGCCGCAGGTCATCTCCGAGCTTGCCGGCGGCGTGCAGCCAAAACTGATTGTGCCGGTGAACCCACCAACCAGACCAACCAACATCACCACCTGTCCCGTCTGCCCCGCGTTCAACGTCAAGGTCTGCGGAATCATGGAGACGTTATAGTCCGTCAGGTTCAGCGAGAGTGGTGACGAGGTGGAGGTGGCAAAGTTGGCATCGCCGTTATAGATCGCGTAGATACTGTGCGTTCCGGCAAGCAGTCCGGTGGTGGTAAATCGGGCGATGGACTGGTTGGGCCCATTCGGAGTGAGCGTTACCAGGTTGCCTGGACCACCAAGTTGCACAATGCTGGTGCCGAACGTGTCGTAGAAGCTGACGGTACCCGTCGGCCCCACCGTGTTGGCAACGGTGGTGTATACCGTCGCCGTAAAGACGATGTTGACGCCCGCCAGGGCCGTGGAGTAGTTCGATGTCAGCGACAGCGTGGAAGGCAGCAGGGTTGGATTGACCACTTGCGGGGTCGACGTGCTTGGATTCCAGAAGGTATCGCCGCTGTACGAGGCAATGATATTGTGGGACACATTTCCCGAGAGCGTGGCACTGGCCGAAGCTTGATTGCTGCCTACGGCTGCCGTGGCGATGATCTTGCCATTGTCGTAGAACGTTACGTTTCCCGTAAAGCTGTACGGCCCGGGACCGTTGCCGTTGTCGGTGATTGTCGCCGTAATCGTGACTGGCTGCCCTGCTTGTGGTGCCACCGGGACCGTCGTCACCGTGGTCAGGGTGTTGCCCTTCGCCGTCGCAAGCGTGACCGGCACTGGCGATTGGCAGAGATAATTTGTATTTCCAGCACAACTCACCTGGACCTGATACGACCCGGGCGGGGGCGCCGCAACCACGATATTGGCCGTGGCACTGTTGCCGCCGGGATTTGGACTGAGGGTGGCGGTGTACACGGCAGCGGTGATTCCCTGCACCGCAGCAGAGACTGTTCCGCTGGGGTTGCCACCTGACGATGGAAGTGTGACCGTGGCCGTGACGGTCGCGGTGCTACCGTATGGCACGTTGCTCGTCGGCGAAATGCTTGCCGTTATCGTCGCATTGGCAATACTCACCGTAACGATAATCGGTGGGGCACTGCTGCTGGCGGAATAGCTCGCATCCCCGGAGTAGTTTGCAGTAATGCTGTACGACCCCACATTTAGCGGAGTCGCCAGATTCAGTACGGCCAGGCCGGTACTGTCGATCGACGAACTGCCCAGGGTGCCCTGCGTCGTAGAGACGAACGTGACTGTTCCCGAAGGGTTGGTAGCGCCGTACGAACTCGCCAGCACTTTAGAGGTCAGCGTCAACGGCTGGCCATAGGTCACCGCATAGGTATTGGACGTGAGCGAGGTGGTAGTGGAGATGGGGGAGGTCGCACGCGGGAACACTTTCGCAAGCACCGCCAGGTCTACCGTGCCCAGTCCGGTTGCCGCCTCCCAGGTGCCCACCGGTGCAGCGTCGGGCTGGGTATAAAGATCGGGCGTCGTGGCCAGACGATACAGCGTCGCATTGATGTTGCCCTGGCGCGTCCCGGTCTGTTGCAGAATCGAGGCCATCGTCCGGGCAAAGTCCGCCACTGAACTGGTGGTCAGGTCAGGCTCGTAGCGATTGCCATCGGCTGGCAAACCCACCGCAGCCTGCCACTCAGGACGCGGTGCAATTGCGATAAACGGTACACTCGTCGGGCTGATCGTCAGCGCGGTCACCTCCGGCAGGCTGCCCGGAAAGCTGCCCGTACCGCGAGTGCCGCAACCACTGGTCGCCAGTACCGTCATCCCCTGGGAATTGGCCTGGCGGAACAGCGCACGGTAGGCAGCAATGTCAGACGGCGCATAGTCCGTGGAGCAAGCAGAGGTCGTCAGGCTCAGCAGCGGAGTGGTATTGCCGTCAACCGCATCCGCAATGGCAGTCAGCGCATCGGTGCTGGCTGCCGCAAGCGCCCGGGTCTGGCCTGCGATACTCGTCGCAGCCAGTGACATCGGTTCCGCTACAGGAAGGTTGTCCAGACCCGTAACGCTGGCCACCAGCGGAGCCAATTCCAGCGGCACCGACGGCTGAGTGCTGCTGGCAAAGTGCGTGCCGCCGCTAATCGAGTAGCTATGCAGCGTTACCGCAAATGCACGCTGAAACTGTCCAGTGGTTCCAGTCACCACCATGCGGTTCTTCGCCGGAGAGATCTGCACAATCGTCAACCCCTGCGACTGCGCCCAACTGCTGATGGTGGCGATCTGCTCGTCGCTGGCGCCAAATTGTGTGGCGTATTCCTGCGGGGTCAGCCACTGATGATATTGGGGAGAGTTCGGGGTCGCCTGCTCCGTAAGCAGTTGATCGAGCGCTGCCGCCTGCTGAGCCGAAGGGGCCAGACGCAGGGTCACGGTCAGTGGTTGCGACACAGGCAGTGGACCCAGATCCACCGTGCCCGTGCTGGAACTGATACTCAAGGCGTGGCTGGCAACATTGGCACGCCCGGTCTGAGCGTCAGCGGCTGGGCAAATCAGCGGCAAAAGCAATACAGCGGACGACATCGCAAAAGAGGCGAAACGGCGAAGGCCCGGACGTACACGTGGAGTGGTGAACATATGCTAACGCGATGGTTACATTGGGGTTCTTAAAAGGCAATGGAAAAGGACCAGCCCGGGGGTGCTTTAGCTGGTCCTTTTGTGCTATTCGGAGTAGCGTTCGTGGTACGCCTGCACCGGAATTACAGCGCGTACTTCCCTGCCTGTATCACATGCCGGGCCACCAGACGCCGCAGACTGATCGTGTCCGTGCCGTCATGCTTGGAGAGCCGCCGCAGGATCGTCAGTTGCGTCCGCAGCATATCCCCCTCGGCCACGGCAGAGATGATCCTGCGCGCCGCCAGTTCAATCTTCTCGAACGCACCCGAGGCGTAGATACGGGCCATCGCCACCGGAATCTCGCTGCTGCTCTTCCCTGTGGAAATCTTCAGCGCGCGCAGCAGGGTCGACTCCATCGCAAAGACCTCGATGATCATATCGGCGATGGCGCCCATCACCTCCTGCTCATCGGCCAGCTTGGCCATGTACTTCTGGGTAGCGGCACCGGCGGCGAAGAGGGTCAGCTTCTTGGCCTGAGCCAGCAGGTTCAACTCCGCCGACAGCGGCCCATCCGACTCGTCGCCACGCGGAGATGGTCCGGCCATCACCTCATCCATCAGCGCCTTGATCGCAGGCATCAACGCCAGCTTGCCCGACATCGCCGACTTCATCAGCCATCCGGTGATAATCAGCCGGTTGATCTCGTTGGTCCCTTCGAAGATCCGGTTGATCCGGGCATCGCGGTAGGCACGCTCAGCCGGATACTCCTCCACATAGCCGTAGCCAGCAAAGATCTGCAGGTTCTGGTCGACGACCATATCCAGCATCTCCGAAGCCCATACTTTCACAATCGAGCACTCCACCGCATACTCTTCGATGCGCTTCTGGATCTCGGCGGTATCGTTCTTGTCCACGCCGCGCAGTGCATCGTCGATCAGCCCGACCGTACGGTAGCAGACGGCTTCACCGGCGAAGATACCGGTCGCCATATCGGCCAGCTTCTCCTGAATCAACCCAAACTCGCTGATCGATTTACCGAACGCCTTGCGCTCCTTCGAGTATTTGATGCCGTTGTTCAGCGCCATCCGCGCCCCACCCACGGCGGCATTGCCCAGCTTGTAGCGGCCCACGTTCAGAATGTTGAAGGCAATATGATGGCCCTTGCCCACCTCGCCCAGCAGATTGGCCACAGGAATCCTGCAGTCCGTCAGGATCAGCGGACAGGTGCTGCTGCCGCGAATGCCCAGCTTGTGTTCCTCCTTGCCGGGCGTGAAGCCAGGAGTCCCCTTTTCAATCAGAAAGGCCGTCAGCTTCTCCTTGCCCGCGTCTTTCCCCTCTTTCACCTCGCACTTGGCGAACACCGTAAAGATGTCGGCGAACCCCGCGTTGGTGATCCACATCTTTTCACCGTTC
Organism: Acidobacteriota bacterium; assembly: GCA_021780315.1. Taxonomy (GTDB): domain Bacteria; phylum Acidobacteriota; class Terriglobia; order Terriglobales; family Acidobacteriaceae; genus Edaphobacter. The sequence continues at coordinate 150,517 of JAJXYY010000024.1, read as the reverse complement.
AGAATGTACTGCTGGCCATCGTCGGAGAGCACGGCCCGGCAGCGGGCATTCACGGCATCGGAACCGCTCGTCGACTCCGACAGTGCGTACGCACCAACAAACGTGCCATCCGCCAGCCGGGGAAGATACTTCTGCTTCTGTGCCGGAGTGCCGTACCAGACCAGCGGCAAGGTGCCAATGCCGGTATGGGCGGAGAACGCCACCGAAAAACTGCCCTGCTTGGAGATGTTCTCGGCAATGATCGCCGAGGTGGCCTTGTCCATCTCCAGCCCGCCGTACTCCTCGGGAATATCGGCGGAGGTCAATCCCAGTTCGGCTGCTTCCTTGATCAAGCGGCGTGTCACCGCAAAGTCCTTGGCCTCGATGGCATCGGAGACCGGCATGATCTCGTTGGTGGCAAACTCCGCCGTCGTCTGCGCAATCTGTTTATGCTCTTCGGTAAAGTCCTCGGGGAAGAAGCACTCCGCCGCAGTAGGGTTGGCGATCAGGAAGCTGCCGCCGGCAATGCGGGCGGAACTGCGGACGGGCGGAACGGGAGTCATGGTAGCCATCAAAATCACCTCACGGAACGTAGTTGTTGAAGCTTGCGGTTCGAGATCAGCAGGGCGGCCGCATTCGCAAGCGTGGGAATGCCCACCCAGAAGGAGAATGGAAGTCGATGTGGCATCGAGGTGCCGGAAAACTTGATCACAAAGGCATTCAGCGGCGAGAACGGCCGAACAATGGCAATCTCGCACATCAGGCAAAGCAGCAACACAACCGCAGCCGAACGCGTCGCCGTCAGCACGGCAGCAGGCTTATCCGTAAACGAAAACGCCGTCGCCGCCAGCAAGCCAACAACCGCCACCGCACCCAACACCGTACCGGTCCCCAGAATCCAGTTACCTGCGCGAAACAGCGAGCCGAGGTAGACAACGGCGGCAGCACCTGCCGTCGCCAGCAGCAACACAATGGCATAGACGCTCCGACCGGGTTGAATGAGTAAATTCATCTGCTGATTATGTTTGCCTGTACTGATAACTTCTCGCAAAAGTTCCGCACACATGCAGCGAGCGTCATACTGCCTCGAAGATTCCCGCAGCGCCCATGCCTCCGCCGACACACATGGTTACGATGCCGTACTTTGCCTTGCGGCGTGGCATCTCGCGCAGCAGGGTTGCGGTCAGCTTGGCTCCGGTGCAGCCCAGCGGGTGGCCCAGCGCGATGGCTCCTCCGTTGACGTTGACCTTGGCCGGATCGATGCCAAGCACCTTCAGTACCGCCAACGACTGGGCTGCGAATGCTTCGTTGAGCTCAAACAGATCGATCTGGTCCAGCGACAGGCCAGCCATCTTGAGCACCTTCGGGATAGCAAATACCGGGCCGATGCCCATCTCTTCCGGGTCGCAGCCAGCATAGGCAAACGCCACAAAGCGCGCCATCGCCGGAATCCCCAGGGCGGCAGCACGGCTGGCCGACATGACCACGGCAGCCGCCGCACCGTCGGAGGTCTGCGACGAGTTGCCTGCCGTCACAGTGCCCTTGGCATGGAATACCGGCTTCAGCCTGGCCAGCGCTTCAAGTGAGGTATCGGCGCGCGGCCCCTCGTCCTGCTGAAAGCTGCTCTCCACCGCCTTCGGCCGTCCCTTGCCGTTCGGCACAGTAGTTGTAACCGTTACCGGTACAATCTCATCGATGAACCTGCCCGCAGCAATCGCCGCCAGTGCCTTCTGGTGCGATTGGTAGGAGAACACGTCCATCGCCTCCCGCGTAATACCGTAGTGCGCCGCCACCCGCTCCGCGGTCAGGCCCATCGACATATAGCTTCCGGGATAGTTCTCCACCAGCCACGGATTCATCGAAATCTTGTTCCCGCCAAACGGTACATAGGACATCGACTCCGTACCTCCGGCGACGATCACCTCCGCACCGCCACCAGCGATGCGGTCCGCAGCGAGCGCGATGGACTGCAACCCCGAGGCGCAGTAGCGATTGATCGTCATGGCCGATGCCGTTACCGGCAGTCCAGCGCGAAAGCTGGCCACCCGCGCCACGTTCATTCCCTGCTCGCCCTCCGGCATCGCGCAGCCAAGAATCACATCTTCAATCTCCGCCTTCTCCAACTGCGGAATGCGGCTGAGCGCGCCGTTGATTGCGGTAGCCGCCAGATCGTCCGGACGCGTGGTGCGAAGCGTGCCGCGTGGGGCCTTGCCAATTGCAGTTCGTACGGCGGATGCGATGATGACTTCGTTCATGGGAGCCTCAGTGGTGCGGGTTTAATGGCCGGAGCAGACAACTCCGTATCTTGGTTGGACGCCTTGCTACGGCTAATTGCGCAGCGGCTTGCCGGTTTTCAACGTGAAGGCGATGCGCTCCTGCGTCTTCTTCTCTCCGCACAGCGAGAGGAAGGCTTCGCGCTCCAGATCCAGCAGATACTGTTCGCTAACCAGCGTGCCGGGGGTGACGTTGCCGCCCGCCAGCGCGTATGCAACCCAGTTCGCCACCTTCGCGTCGTGGTCGGAGATGTACTGTCCTTCGCGCATAGTCCACACCGCCAGCTTTAGCGTAGCCAGTACCGACTCACCGGGCGCAGGAATATCGGTCCTTGGAAGCGGTGCGGTATACCCGGCATCGGCCAGGCTGCGAGCCTTCATCCGCGCGTCCATCACCAGCCGCTCGCGGTTCAGCGTAATCGCATCGGAAGGTCGCAGAAAGCCGAGTGACCGGGCCTCCGCCGCACTGGTGGAGACGGCAGCCTTCGCAATGGTCTCAAAGTTTTTCTTGATCGCCTCAAATATCTCCACGCCCTCACCGCGAGCATCCGGACGAATGCTCGTCCCGGCCTCGATCGACCGCAGCACCATCTCCTTGCAACCGCCGCCACCGGGAATCAGCCCCACCCCTGCCTCCACCAGGCCCATATACAGCTCCGCATGGGGTTGGCGCGCCGCGGCATGCAGCGAAATCTCCACCCCGCCACCTAGACACATCCCATATGGCGCAACCACCACTGGACGCGGACAGAACTTGATCGACTGTGTCATATTCTGGAATGCGTGGATGGCCATCTCCACCTCGTCCCACTCCTCTTCCTGAATGCCCAGCAGCAGCTGCATCAGGTTGGCGCCTACCGAGAAGTTCGCCGAGTCACCGGTGATCACGAACGCCTCAAAGTCCGCCACCTGCTGACTGCCGGGCTTCAAGGTCTGCGTGATCAGGTTCACAATGTCGTCACCCAGAGCATTCATCTTGGAGTGCAGTTCAATCGCCGCAACCCCGTTGCCCAGGTCGATCACCGATGCTCCCGGATTCTTCTTCACCACCCCGCGCGACTTCTTGATCGTCGCCAGAGAAGTGATTCCTTCCGCCACAGGCACCGCCTTGTACGTCCCGGCGATTGGGTCGAAGTACTGGCGACCACTAGGCGTATTGGGGTCGTCCTTGTACCAGCTCTCGCCCACCGCCAGCAGCTTCTCGACGTTGGCCGATATCGCAGCTCCGGCTGCGCGCATCCTGTCCGTGGTAGCCCTTACTCCGGCCGCATCCATCAGCTCAAACGGCCCCATCTCCCAGTTGAAGCCTGTTCGCATAGCCGTATCGATCTCGACGATGCTGTCCGCAATCTCCGGCACGCGGTTGGCCGCATAGGTAAACAACTCCGTCAGCAGCGGCCAGTAGAAGGCCGCGGCCTGGTCGGTGCGCGGATCGGCATGCAGTAGTTGGGCCACCCGCGCTCCGGTGGAGTCAATATTCTTCGCCATCTCCAGCGCAGGAAACTTGGGTCGGCTGCTAGGCTTGTACTCCAGCGTCTGCCAGTCGAGCACCAGGCGCAGGTCGCGGCCCTGCTCGTCCTTACCCTCCTTCTTGTAGAAGCCCTGCTTCGACTTGTCGCCCAGCCACTTCTTCTCCAGCATCTGCCGGATAAAATCAGGCAGCCGCACCTCGGCGCGCTCGTCCTTGATGGTCTCCGCCTGAGCTGAAAAATTCGCCGAAACATGCGCCAGAATATCGACGCCCACCATATCCGCCAGCCGGAAGGTACCCGTCTTGGGCCAGCCCAGCGCGGAGCCGGTCAGCGCATCTACCTGTTCGACCGAAAGCCCCTGCGCCATCATCAGGCGCACCGCATTCATCATGCTGAAGGTACCAATGCGGTTGGCAATAAAGTTCGGCGTATCGTGCGAGTGGACGATGGCTTTGCCTAGCCGCCGATCGCAGAACTGCGCAATCACGGCGATGTCGTCTGCATCCGTCTCCGGAGTAGGAATAATCTCCAGCAGCCGCATATACCGTGGCGGATTGAAGAAGTGCGTGCCAAACCAGTGTCGCCGCAACTCTTCGTCCATGCCCTCCACGATTTTGTGGATGGGCAGACCGCTGGTATTGCTGGTCATGATGGAACCTGGCCGTCGATGCTGCATCGCCTTGCTCAGCAGCGCACGCTTGATCTCCAGATTCTCCGCCACCACTTCGATGATCCAGTCGCAGTCGGCGATCAGCGCCAGATCGTCGTCGAAGTTGCCTAAGGTCAGCAGTCGCGCACTCTCCTGCGTGTAAAAGGCCGCAGGCTTCGACTTTTTCAAGCCATCCAGCGCGCTCGCCACGATCTTGTCGCGTTCGGCCTTGCTGGCGTCCGCCGGCGTGCCGGGAGGAACCATATCCAGCAGCACCACCGGCAGCCCGGCGTTGGCGATGTGGGCTGCAATGCGTGAGCCCATCGTTCCGGCTCCAAGTACGGCGACTTTGCGAATCTGTCTGGTGGCAGTGGTGCTGGACGACATCGAGCAGGCTCCCGCGGGCATTAATCCCGAACGCGAGGAGCATACTGAATGACCATTCATTCCGTCAAGTGAACAGTAGGTTACTCGTACAAACCATGCTATGTTCTACAAACCATGGCGACTTATATTGAGCAATCGCTGGTCATGTTGAAACAGTTTGAAGGCTGTGTCCCGTGGATGTACCGCGACACCGTCGGTAAGGTCACGGTCGGCGTAGGGCTCATGTTACCGGATGCTGCGGCAGCAGAGACCTTGCCCTTTCTGCAAGCTGGCCACTCCGCCACCCCTGCGCAGATCCACGCCGACTTCCAGCGCGTGATGCTGCTGCCTGAGGGTAAGCCTGCGGCTTTCTACCGCAGCACCATCTCGCCGGAGCTTCCACCACAAGCAATAGATGCCCGCCTGCGGATCGTGCTGCAGACCTTCGAGCAGCACCTGCGGGCACGTCTTCCCCACTACGACAGCTTCCCCGACGGGGCGAAACTTGCCCTGCTCGACATGATCTATAACCTTGGCCCGGGCGAGTTGTTCTCTGGCTATCCTCACCTGCTGGCCGCAGTCGAGCAAGGCCAGTGGGCGCAAGCCGCTGCCCAGTGCCTCCGCCACGGCCCGGGCGAGGCCCGCAACGTCTGGACTCGCAATCAGTTCCTCTCTGCGGTGCTGCCGGTAATCCGTGCCGAAGCCGAAGGCTGGCTCAAGCGTCTGTGGCGCAGACTACGCACCCTCTGGTCGCCCGGATAGGCACGCCAGGATTCCTTCCCAGATTGACAACATGCAACTCCAACCCGGAGCGGGTTTAGCTTTGCTTCCGCATCGGTTATGGTTAAGGCTCTTTCGTAGAGGAGGTCTCTTGCGGCTTACACGCGTAGTTCCCTGTTTGCTGGCGCTCAGTTTTGGCGCCATGAGTCTGTACGGGCAGGATCTGGCCAGCTTTGAAAAGCGAACCACGGTCAAGAAGCTTCCCAACGGCCTCACCCTGATCGTCTTTGAGCGCCCCGAAGCCCCCGTCTTCAGCTACTACACGATGGTCAACGCAGGCTCTGCAGACGATCCACAGGGCGAAAGCGGCCTGGCCCACATGTTCGAACACATGGCCTTCAAGGGCACCACCGAGATTGGCACCACCAACTACCCCGCCGAGAAGCTTGCCCTCGCCAAGGTGGAGACCGCCTACGCCGCTTACGACGCAGAGTACCGCAAGCGCGTCGGCCAGAACCCAACCCGGCTGGCACAGTTGAAGAAGACCTTCGACGATGCCTCCGCCGCTGCCGAGAAGTACGTCATCCCCAACCAGTTCTCCGAGATCGCCGAGCAGAACGGAGCAGTTAACCTGAATGCCTCCACCGCCGAAGACTCCACCCAATACTTCTGGAGCATGCCCTCCAATCGCCTGCAGCTTTGGGCCTACATGGAGAGCGGCCGCATCGGCCACCCTGTGGAGCGCGAGTTCTACAAGGAGCGTGACGTAGTGCAGGAGGAACGTCGCATGCGCATCGACTCCTCCCCCACCGGCCGCATGGTCGAGCAGTTTCTGGCAACCGCCTACGTCGCCCATCCTTACGGTCGCCCCGGTGTCGGTTGGGAGAGTGAGATCAGCCAGGTCTCAGCCACCGAGGCCGCCGAATTCCACAAAAAGTACTACGTCCCCGCCAACATGGTGATTGCCGTGGTTGGCGACGTAAAGGCCAGCGAAACCATGCCCATGCTGGAGCGTTACTTCGGTGCCATCCCCGCCGGCCCTCAGCCAGAACCGATGACCACTGTGGAGCCGCAGCAGTTTGCAGAGAAGTCCGTCGTCATACGCGAAGCCACCCAGCCCTTCTATATCGAGGGCTACCACCGGCCCGACTACCGCGATGCCGACGATGCCGTCTACGACGCCATCAGCGACATCTTCTCCAATGGCCGTACCGCAAGGCTCTATCGCAGTCTGGTACGTGACCAGCGCATCGCCGCAGCCGCTGCAGGATTCAGCGGATTCCCCGGAGACAAATACCCCGGCCTATTCTCCGTCTACGCCGTCCCCCTGCCCGGACACACCCCCGACGAGATGCGCGTCGCCATCCAGAAAGAACTGGAGCGGCTCAAGACCGAAGACATCTCCGACGCCGAACTGGAACGCTACAAGACCCGCACCAAGGCTGACCTGCTGCGTGGCCTTGCCGATAACGAAGGCCTCGCCCATCAACTCGCCGAGTACCAGACCCGCTACGGCGACTGGCGCGAACTCTTCAACCAGTTGAAGAAGGTTGACGCCGTCAGCAAGGCGGATGTGCGCCGGGTCGCCAACAAGATATTTATCGAGAGCAATCGAACGAGCGCGCGGATCGAGTTTGCCGCTCCGCAAAGTGCAGCCAAGAGCGCTGGAGGTTCCAAGTGAAGAGTACTGCAAACAAGCTGGCAGCAATGGGACGCTGTGTCCTCACCCTGGGTCTGATCGTCTGCGCTCCTGCGGTCGGCACGATGGCCTTCGGTCAGACACCGGCCAAACCGGCAGCCACACCCACCCCGCCCGCAGCCGCAGCCCAGCCCTGGAAGAAGATTCCCATTCCACCACTGCACGCCTTCAAACCCGTGCAGCCCAAACGCATTGAACTTGCGAACGGCCTGATCATCTTCCTGCAGGAAGACCACGAATTACCCTTCATCGACGGTACCATCCTGATCCGCGGCGGCAGTCGAGATGAACCCGCGGACAAGATCGGACTGGTCAGCCTCTACGGCGAGACCTGGCGGACCAGCGGTTCTGCCGCAGTCAACGGCGACGTCATGGACGACCGCCTGGAGGCCAAGGCTGCCAGCATCGAAACCTCCAACGGCATCGCCACGACCTCCGTCACCTGGTCCAGCCTCAAGGGTGACTTCCCCATGGTCTTCGCCCAGACCATGGACCTGCTGCTGCATCCGGCCTTCAGTAAAGACAAGCTGCAACTGGCCAAGCGGCAGATCGAGACCGGAATCGCACGCCAGAACGACGACGCCAGCGCCATCGCCAGCCGTGAGGCCACCGCCATCGTCTATGGAGACACCAGCCCCTATGCCCGCCGCCCCACCTACACCACCGTGGACTCCGTCACCGTCGATGACCTGAAGGCGTGGCACGAGCGCACCCTCGTCCCCAATGGCATGATCGTCGCGCTCTCTGGAGACTTCGACCCAGCCGACATGGAAGCGACGCTGCGCAAGGCCTTCTCGCCCTTGCCGCGCGGCACAGCCATCGCCACCGTCAGCCAGCAGTTCCCCGGCCCCCAGCCCGGAGTCTACTTCGCCAATAAGAGTGACGTCGACCAGTCCAACGTCTACATCGTCGGTCTGGGCACGGAGCGCAGCAACCCCGACTACTACGCCCTCAGCGTGATGAACGAGATCTTCTCCGGCGGCTTCGGCTCGCGCGTGGTGCAGAACGTCCGCACCAGACTCGGCCTGGCCTACAGCGTCGGCGGAAGCTACGGTGTCGCCTACGATCACCCCGGCATGTTCCGCGTAGGCGCCGGCACCAAGAGCACCTCCACCGTGGCCGCCACCAAGGCCATGCTCGACGAGATCAAGCGCCTCAAAACCGATCCCCCCACCCCCGAGGAGCTGCGCAAGGCCAAGGAGCAGGTGCTCAACTCCTTTGTCTTCCACTATGACTCACGCGACAAAACCCTCAACGAGCAGGTTGTGCTGGCCTTTTACAACTACCCACCAGACACGCTCGAAAAGTACAAGACCGGCATCGAAGGCGTCACCGCAGCCGACGTATCCCGTGTGGCCAACAAATATATCGACGTCTCCAAACTCGCCATCGTAGTTGTGGGCAACGAGTCGGAGTTGAAACCGCCGTTATCCGAACTCGGTCCGGTCCGGCAACTCGACATCACCATCCCGCCGCCGCCAGCCAAAGCCAGCAAGTAAATCAACCCGGAGAGAGCAGGGAGAGATCGTCCCTGCTTTTTCTGCGCCCAAGGTGGGATCGAAACCCTACTACCCGACGTGAGAAGATAACGGCATTATGGATACAACAGGTTTTGCGATTGCAATCATGGCTGCGGGCAAGGGTACGCGGCTGAAGAGTAAGCGGCCCAAAGTATTGCACGAGATCGGCGGACGCGCCCTGCTGCTGCATGTCATCACCGCCGCCAAACACGTAGTTCCGGCAGACCACATCTACTGCATCGTGGGCCACGAGGCCGACCGCGTGAAAGCTGCCGTCGAAGCCACCGGCATCCGCTTCGTTCTGCAGGCCGAGCAGCGCGGCACCGGCCACGCCCTGCAGATGGTCAAAGCCTTCTTCACTCTGTCCGGAGCAGAGATTCCGAAGCACCTACTCGTCCTCTCCGGCGACGTGCCGCTCATCCGCCCGGAGACCATCCAGGCAGTCTGCGACCTGCACCTGCTAGAGCACGCCGCTATGACGATCCTGACCGCCGTGCCTCCGGACCCTACCGGCTACGGCCGGGTCCTGCGAGCCCGTGAAGACGGCCCCGAAGTCACCGCCATCGTCGAGCAAAAATCCCTCCGCCCCGAGCAACTCGGCACGCCCGAGATCAACTCCGGCATCTACTGCTTCGAGACCCACAAGCTGTTCGCCAAACTCGATCTGCTCTCCACCAACAACGCTCACGGCGAGTACTACCTCACCGATGTCGCCGCCATGCTCGTCGAAGACGGAGAACGCGTCGTCGCCGTCAAGGCCGATAGCGTGGACGAGGTGCTCGGCGCCAACACCATCGCCGAGATGATGCACCTCGACGCCGCCATGCGCCTGGCCAAAACCCGGCAGTTGATGGCCCAGGGCGTCACCATCTTCCGTCCTGAAACCTGTGTGATCGATCCCGAAGTCCACGTCGGTGCCGATAGCGTCATTGAGCCCTACGTCCAGTTGCTCGGCGCTACCACCATCGGGGTAGAGTCGCGCATCCGCTCCTACTCCGTGGTGCAAAACTCAACCCTGGGCGATGGCGTGCTGGTGCGCAACGGCTGCGTGCTCGATGGTGCTGTCGTTGGCGACGGTGTGCTCCTTGGCCCCTACGCCCACCTGCGCCCGGAGAGCCGTATTGGCGACGGCGCACACGTTGGAAACTTCGTCGAAACCAAGAAAGTCACTCTCGGCAAAGGCTCCAAGGCTAACCACCTGAACTACCTCGGCGACGCCGTCATCGGCGCAGGCGTCAACATCGGCGCCGGGGCCATCACCTGCAACTACGATGGCGTCCACAAGCACCAGACCATCATCGGCGATGGCGTCTTCGTCGGTTCGGACTCCACACTCGTCGCACCCGTCACACTCGAGGCCGGGGCCTACGTCGCGGCCGGCAGTTGCATCACCGAAGACGTCCCCGCAGGTGCGCTCGCACTCGGCCGCAGCCGCCAGGTTACCAAGCCCGGATGGGCTGCCGAACGCCGTGCCGCCATCGCCGCCAAAAAGAACTGCTGACCCTCCCAACCACCCCTGTCCACCCTCATGGAAGCGCAACTCCCTGCCGATAATCTGGAGAGAGTTGCGCCCACCAGGCCGCTGCACCATTGGCGGCCCGCGGGCGGGGGTGTTCGCACATGCCGCACGAACGAATCCTTGTTGTGGATGATGAAGAGGCCGTGCGCGGCATTGTGGCCGCTCTGCTGGAACACAGCGGCTATCGCCCCACCCTGGCCAACTGCGCAGACGAAGCCCTCCTCCGCATGCAGGAAGGGCCCGCCTTCGATCTCGTCGTCTCCGACGTCATGATGCCCGGCACCGACGGTCTCAGCCTGCTCGACACCATTGGCATCGAACATCCCGGCACTCCCGTTGTCATGATCACTGCCGTGCAGGACGTGCACGTCGCCACCACCGCCTTCCGGCGCGGCGCCATCGACTACCTCATCAAGCCATTCGAGCGCGTACAACTCGATAGCGTCGTCACCCGCGCCATCGAGCATGGCCGCCTGCTCAAGCAGAACGCCGAGTACCGCCAGAATCTCGAAGACATCATCGCCGCAAGAACTACCCGCCTCCGCACCACCATGCAGGATCTTGAACGCAGTTACGACTCCACCCTCCAGGCCATGGGCGACGCTCTCGACCTGCGCGACGAAGAGACCGAGGGGCACTCCCGTCGCGTCACCGCCTACACTATCGCCATCGCCCGGGCCATAGGCCTCAACGCCGAGGACCTGCGCATCATCGCCCGGGGAGCCTTCCTCCACGACATTGGGAAGATCGCCACGCCCGACCGCATCCTGCTCAAACCCGGAAGGCTCGACCCCGAAGAGATGGCCATCATGCGCGAACACTGCGCCAGCGGCTACGAGATCGTCCGCAAGATTCCCTTCCTCCGTGAAGCCGCCGAGATCGTCTATGCCCATCAGGAACGCTTCGACGGCAAAGGCTACCCACGTGGCCTCCAGGGCGAGCAGATTCCCCTTGGCGCCCGTATCTTCGCCATCGCCGACACCCTCGACGCCATGACCTCCGACCGTCCTTATCGCAAAGGTACCTCCTTTGCCGCAGCCTGTTCCGAGATCGAACGCTGCGCCGGTGGCCAATTCGACCCGGAGATCGTCAAGGTTTTTCTCCAGTTGCCCCCCGACTCCTGGATCAACCTCCGCGATGAACTCCAGCATCTCTCTCCCGCCGACCTCTGCGCCCGACTCTGCCGGCCCCCAGTTGCGCCACCGCCAAACGCAGACTAGCATCGCACACGTGAGGTCTCACCATGACTGCCCTGAATGAATCCGAACTTCTGGAACTTTTGCACGCCCAGCCCCAATGGGGGCTCCATGACGGCAAACTGGTTCGCAACTGGACCTTCCAGGACTTCCTTCAGGCGATGGCCTTCGTCAACCGCATCGCCGACCTCGCCGAGCAGGCCGGACATCACCCCGACATCGACATCCGCTACAACCGCGTCACGCTCGGCCTCGTCACCCACGACGCCGGCGGAATCACGCAGCGCGACGCAGAAATGGCCGCCGCAATCAGCCAGATGTTCCTCTAAAAATTGTCCGTTGGTCCCACGCCAGCTACCCGGATGCCAGACTCAATGACGTCCAAAGCGCGGAGGGGGCGTCATCACATCCCGCCGCTCCCGGCGGAACAGAAACGAACCAGCCACCACCACGGCGAACGACACAATATAGAGCGCAGCCTGAACCGCTAATCCCGCCAGTATCTGGCCAGTCGACGTACTCCACGGCATCGTATCCCGCGATCCTTCGTACTGATACAGACTTACCACCAGATCGATCACCACGCCCGCAAAGCACAGGCTGGCCAGAAACTTCAGCTTCGTGCCCTGATGCTGGCGGCTCCGAAACAACTGTCCGCCCAGCACCAGCCACGCACCAGCCAGCACCAGCAGCCACAGGCTGATCGCAGCCGTCGTATGCCAGCCCACATAATTCGCACGGTCCAGCGTCGCGGCGCAAAGAGGGTTATTCGGAAGTATCACCGAGAACAACGTCGCGACACTCATTTCGGCCAGCAACGCAGCCGCAATAAAAATTATTCGTTCATTCACAAAGAAAACGCCTCGAAGCTCCCAGCCAAACGCCGCCCCTCAAGCCCAGCAGAATCTGTCACTTATACAGCATCAATCATCATCCACAGCTAACAAAGCCTGACGATTGCACCATAGCGGAACTGTCATCCTCTATTCCACGAAACGGGACCAGACGTGTAAGCCTTCTCATGATATAGTTCTGAGTACGGATGTGTGAAGTTTCCATTCGTAAAGTTTCTCAACCCGCAACGATCCGCACTTAGTGCTGATCGCAGGTTGAAGCAAGTTGCGTCACTGGCCTCCCGGCACGTACAAAATACCGTCCGTGCCGTTTTTTTTTGCCTGGCTCCAGTAACCAACCCATTTCCTGATCTCTACCATCACCACATGCCTATCGATTCAGCTTGCACGCGGCTACAGCATTCAAGCTGATTCTTCGGAACATACCCAGCTTGCGCTCCACCGCCCTCGCGGGATTATGATCATTCCATGAAGCGAATCCTCGGTTGCCTCACGCTCGGCCTGGTTACGATGGCTGCATCGGCACAATGGTCGAACCCCGCCAACGACATCCCTGCCTACCACTCCGCCGCACCCACCAAGGAACTGCCCAAGCTCCTCAGCGGCGACCAGTTGACCGGAGTGTATTTCACCCACGCCTATCAGGTTACCGCCTACAAGATGGCCGCCAAGGTCCCCAACGTCATCTATCAGCAGCCCTGTTACTGCCGCTGCGACCGCGAACTGGGCCACAAGAGCCTGCATAGCTGCTTCGAAGGCACCCATGGCGCCGTCTGCTCCACCTGCATGCGCGAAGGCGTCTACGCCTACCAGCAGACCAGGCTCGGTCGAACCCCCGCCCAGATTCGGGCCGGCATCGAACGCGGCGAATGGCAGTACGTCGACCTCGAATCCGCCGCGCTCTAACCCCTGCCGCCCAGACCGCCCTTATCGCCCGGTATCCGGCGCGATCGCCTGTCCTTTGGCGGAGAATGCCCTCGCCAAAGGATCATTCGTGAGCGCCTTGAGCCCCGCGACCACGCACGCTGCATTCAACTCCGCACCCGCCCGGCTGGTATGCGTGTGCGGATCGGCAAACAGCGACTCCACCTTGGCCTCGCCCAGTGCATCATAACGGTGCGCAATAATCTCATTCAGGTCAACGAAACGCACGTGCTCCTCTGATGCGATCGCCTCCACCCATCCACCATAGTTGTCATGGTTGCGGACTACTTTTCCATCCTTCCACGCCTTGCGAGGAATCGGCGAAAGCACGACCGGAATCGCACCTTTTGCCAGAGTATCCCGAATATACTGCCGCATGTACCAGCCATAGCTATGCACCGTCTCATGCCGCTTCAGGATTGGATTCTCAATCTCGCGGCTCTCATCGCCGATCCCGGGAATCGTTCCCCGAGCCCGCGCCGTATCATCCAGCGGCCCGGAGTCGTTATGGCCAAATTGAAACAGCACCACATCCCCCGGCTTCATCAACGCCAACGTATCCGCCCAGTGGCCCTCCGTGATGTAGGTTCGACTGCTGCGCCCGCCAATCGCCCGGTTCACCACGTTGATCTTGCTGGTGTCGAACAGGTCGACCAACGGCTCCCCCCATCCCCACTGTCCGTTCGCGCCGTCCCCATGACCATTCCGCACTGTCGAGTCCCCGACCAGAAATAGCGTCGGCAGAGCCGGATTTGCAGGCTGCGGCAGCCCCAGCTTCTCGTGCACCGCCGGATCGGTCGGTGAACCCGGCTCCACAGGTAACTGCTGCGCCACCATCGTCATGGAACCAATCCCAGCTATCAGTACCCACGTCCGCAGAAAGACAGCAAACACTCCGCAATCAGTTAGTTTCTTCATTGAAACTATTTACTTCTGAAATGCGGCTCCGGTCAAGCCGAACCGGCACTGCCCCGGCAATCCCGCAAGACGCGTATCCTCGCTACATATGACTTGGGTATTCTGGGCACTGCTCTCTGCGCTCTTCGCCGCCGCCACCGCTCTCCTGGCCAAGGTCGGTGTCTCCGGCGTGGACTCCAACCTCGCCACCGCCATTCGTACTACCGTCATTCTCGTCTTTACCTGGGGCATCGCCATCAGCCTGGAAAAGCACAATGCAATCACGGAGATCGGCCGCCGCAGTTGGCTCTTCCTCATCCTCTCCGGCATGTGTACCGGACTCTCCTGGCTCTGCTACTTCCGTGCATTGCAGTTAGGTCCTGCCTCCAGCGTCGCGCCAGTCGATAAGCTCAGCGTCGTCCTGGTCATCCTCGGCGCATGGCTCTTTCTCGGCGAGCACCTCACCCCGCTCAAGATCGGCGGAGCCTCCCTGATCACCATCGGCGCCATCATCATCGCCTTCGCATAAACCCGTGCTGCATCGCGAGACGACCGCTTAGCCTATAATAGTTAAAGTTCTTTGAGTGCCCAACGCATTGTTGGTGCCAGTCTCCAAATGGGGGCGTCACGGCTTCGACGGGATTGCTTGTGGCAGAGAGGCATGCCGGGGTGGGTACACCCGTAATCGCGCCCAAAATCATAAGTGCCGAACCTCAGTTCGCTCTTGCTGCTTAATAATTAAGTAGCCGATCGCTCAAGCTTCGCCTACGGGCCTGTACCGATCGTCGCACAGTAGGCTGGTCTTCCCTGCTCCGTCTGAGCGGGTCGGACGAGATCAATCAGACTGGTCGTCGCCGCGTCTTCGCCCGTTCTAAGCGTCGATGACGAGACAAAGATGAACGATGGAAAAGCATGAACGCTCTCTGTTGGAAGTTTTTTCGGACGCGGGTTCGACTCCCGCCGCCTCCACCATTTCTCATCTGATTTACCAGCAACTCAACGCCACAACCTATCCGTCATCACGGCGTCAACTCCGCTGCGCCCCCCGGTTCTCTGCCATCTACCTGCGCCAGAGACGGATCGCACGCCGCGGCAGCCTGCCCGTCGGGGTCATCATCTTCCTAACTCACCCTGTCTGTAGCCTTGCTCATCAGCACCACTTCAATCTGCTCACCCCCACCCACCGGAGCACTCACCCGGCTAGTCTCCCGATACCCCTTCCGCACATACAGCGACACCCCGGTCAACGTACTGCCCATCTCAAACCGCCGAAACCCAGCCGCTGCCGCAGCCTCCTCTGCCGCCCGCAGCAGAGCACTCCCCACCCCCTGCCGCGCATACGCCGGATGCACAAAGATCGCCCGAATCTTCGCTGCATCCACTGCTGGGTTCAGAGTCTCCGGCGCGGTCCTCCGCTTATGATGGTCCCCACCATATAGCGTCTTGCGGTAGCTCCAGCCGCCGCATCCCGCCAGCGACCCATCCTCCGCCACCGCCACCAGGTACGTTCCATCCACGATCAACTGGCTGTCGATCGTGAACACCGTCGTCAAAGCGCCTTCAATCTGCGCAGCCGTATAGTCCCCTGCCTGTAGCCCCCGCACCGACGCCTCAATCAATGCCGCAATCTCCGTCCGATCCGCCTCGCTCGCTACCCGCAATAGAAATCCCATCCCTGCAGTCTATCCAAATTCATTCCATCAAACCGCCGAAACATCCACCTTGCCGCACCCCACGCGCAGGACTACACTCCCACTCATGCGACGCATCTTCCTTCCTCTTCTGCTGCTTGCCCTGACTCTCGCTGCCCCCTCCGCCCATGCGCAGGACTGGGCGCGTACTCGCCTCGACGCTTCGCCCCGTCACCGCGAATGGGTCTCCCTCCAGCACGGCAACCGTACCCTCCAGGCCTACGTCGTCTATCCCGAAGTCAAAACCAAAGCCCCCGTCGTCATCCTCATCCACGAGATCTTCGGCCTCTCCGACTGGGCCCGCGAGATGGCCGACGAACTCGCTGCCGCCGGATACATCGTCATCGCACCCGATCTACTCTCCGGCTTCGGCCCCAACCACGGCGGCTCCAGCGCCTTCCCTGACCAGGAGGCCACCGTCAAAGCCGTCTCCGCCCTCGACCCCGAAACCGTCAACGCAGACCTCGACGCAGCCGCCGACTACGCCAAAACCATCCCCGCCGCCAACGGAAAAATCACCGTCGCTGGCTTCTGCTGGGGCGGCAGCAAATCCTTCGCATTTGCCACCCACCGCCACGACCTCGCCGCCGCCTTCGTCTTCTACGGCACACCCCCACCCGACTCAGAACTCAGCAAAATCACAGCCCCCGTCTACGGCTTCTACGCCGGCAACGACGCCCGCGTCGGAGCCACCGTCCCCGGCACCATCACCGCCATGAAAGCCGCCAACAAGAAATTCGACCCCATCACCTACGAAGGCGCAGGCCACGGCTTCATGCGCGCCGGCGAAGACCCCACCAACACCAACCCCGCCAACAAATCCGCCCGCGAACAAGCCTTCACCCGCCTCACCACCCTCCTCCAGCAGATCAACTCCGCCAAAACCACCGCCACCCTCACCACCCCCCAAACCCTCAAAACCACCACCACCAAACCCCAAATCACCTGCCACGACCCCAACATGCAGATGACCGCAACCAACTCCATGTAGCGGAGCACAACACTCTCGAAATCTCAAACAGGAATCAGGCCGATCTTTTTCTTTTGACCGGCCTGACTCCATGCATCGCAACCGGGCAGCTTCTAGTCATCATCATCCGGAATTGCACTCAGATAGACTCCTGCCCAGCCAGCTTCCTCGGTCCCCATGCTCAACGAAATGGCTAGCCACTTGCCCCGCAATCCATCGCGTTCGATACCCATTGCCGTCACCGGCAGTTGCACCTTGGTCAGTGGATCGATCGCTTCCGGGTCAAATGTCGTCCCAGCCATACCCGTCTTGACCACGGTTGTGATTGGCGACTTTCCCGGGCCTTTGCGCAGATACACCCCATCCACCGGGCTGACATAAGCGCCTTGACTCACACTGCCAGTTCTGGCCTTGAAGGCAGCAGTATAGGTTGAGTCCTCCTCTTCCTTCGACAGGCCGGAGACGGCGACGAAAGAAGCCGACCGCCAGCGTGCCGGTTCGCCGGTCTCGTCAGAGTTACCCGTGCCCGGAACCAAACCAGAAAAATTCCAGTACACAAAGTCTGAAAAGTCCGTCGGACTCTTTGCCACCACTTTCACCTGACCCGTCTTGTTGTTATGGACAAAGATGCCCTGGTGCTGGGGAATAGTAGCTGGAAAACCATTCGGGTACTGCCTCGCGCAATACGCGATCACATCCTTGTTGCCGTCTGTCGGGCACTGCAGGGTCAGCGAGATGGTCTCCGTACCCCAGGCGCCCCAAAACGCCACAAACTGACCGTCAAAGGAGACACCCTCACCCAGTTTGTTGAATACGCTCCCCTTGCTCTCTCCGGGTACCGCATCCCCAATCTGGACTAGCCCTGTAAGCCGAGGACTGGAACCAGTCAACGCAGCCAGATAGATGCCGCCCTTGGTTGGATTGTCTTCATTGTCGAACCCCGCAAACACCGCCTGATTCCGAGCAGCACTCGGTGGCGCGGTAGAGCCAAATCGCACATCCGTACCCGGAATCACGGTATCTGAATTTGCTATCAAAACCACGGGATTCATCCCGCCAGCCGGGGCCAGACTCTGGCCGCCAGGCAGCGGAATCACCCCGTTGGTAAGGTTGCGAAAGTACACGCCCGTCTTGCTGAGCAGCGCCCCGGTGTTGTTCGGATCGGGCACGCTGTAGTTGCCCTTGAATACAATCGTCGAACCATCAGTTACCGCGGGAGCACCCGGGAAGACATCGAACTTGATCGGGGTCGGACTTACTGCAGCAAATCTAAAACCCATCGTTCCAGCCAGGCTTGTACTCTGCATCGGCACCGCAAAGAACCCAAACTCGCTCACACTTCCCAGGTTGCTCGCACCGGTAATCAGAAATCCAAAAGGATCGGTGTAGATTCCTGTAGTGCCAGCACGCGTCTCTGTGCCATCCGCCAGCAGGTAGTTCCACACTGGCTGATGATTGCCGCGCGACGCAATCGTATTCGAAAACATGTCAATACGCGGGAACGCAGGCGGCTCCACAAAAGTCGACAGCAGGTTATTGGGTGGCGGCACCAGGGTAGTACGGTCAAATCTTGTCAGCACAATCCCATTCTGAGCCATGTCGCGCGTGAAGACTCCATGCGCAGGTTCCCCCGTCGTTCCACCCTTGCTGCGAGCTCGGAACACCACGAATTCATTCACATTCACCGAAGGCTGGCTGTAACTATTGAACGTTCGACTGTCGCCCGGAACTGTCACGGCGTTATTCACCACAACCTTCCAGTGGAACGATTGCGCCATCACACATGCGCTGGGCGGCAGCATCAATGCCAGAAACGTGCTGCAGGACAGGATTACATTCGTCTTGACCATCTACTTCCTCCGTTGTGTCCCGGCATCGTCTCGGCAACACGCACGATAACTCTGGCACGCTGCAATCCCACACTGTCGTGATAGAAATCACCCTCGGTCGTGCCGGATGTCTCACCTGCCTGTGACGAGCACCCAGCGGTGGATCAGCCTTGACACTCTATCGATGTCTGCCGGGCACCCTTGCCATCCCTGCCTTAACTCCACCCCGCCACGATCAGACCCACCCGGCGATTTAGACTAATCCACACAGAGGTCTATCGTGCCTGCAGCCGCACCCGCCACCCGTCCCACCAAGCCCCAGCGCAGCACTTGGTTCCTGCCGCGTGAACACGGCGCCACCGCCATGCTCATCGTCCCGATTCTCTGCGTCGCCATCCTCGCTCGCCACTGGCGTTGGAGCGAGCTTGCCACCCTCATCGCCGCCTTTGCCGCACTCGCCGCCAAAGATCCCCTGGTTGTCCTCGCACGCCAACGCTTCATCTGGCGCCAGCCCCACCCGGAGACCGCCGCCGCCGCCCGCTGGCTCGCTGGCTGGCTCACCCTTCTGGCCCTCGCAGGAGTCGTCCTGCTCCTCACCTGGCCACTCAAAGCGACCCTCGCGATGGCCCTTGGCGTCGGCGCCTTCTCTGCGCTGGCCATCACCGTCAACGTCAAAAACCGTCAGCGTTCCACCCTCTTCCAAATCCTCAGCGCCGCGGCCCTCACCTCCGGAGCGCTCGCCACCGCCCTCACCGCCTTCGGTACGATTCCCGTCTGGGCTTGGTGGCTCTGGCTCCTGCTCGCCATGCAGGCCGGCACCGGAATCCTGGTCGTCCACGCCCGTCTCGACGCCCGCATCGCCGCCACTCGCTCCCTGCCTCCGCCCACCGGAGGCTACCGCCGCGCCGCCCACATCGCCGTCGCCGTCCTCGCCTCCGCTTCCATCGCCGCCGCTACCCTCCGCCACCCCGCCATCGCACTCGCCCTGCTGCTGGCCGCACTCGGCTACTGGTTCGACCTCCGCACCCAGCGCGATCCCGTCGCCCTCCAGTTGCCGCTGCAGCGCGTCGGCCAACGCGCCCTCACCCTCTCCTCGCTCGTCGCCATCCTGCTCATCGTCGGCCTCTGGTAACCCAGCATCGGTCTCAGCCAGAAGCATCCGCACTTGACACATCGCCCCCCCGAAACCCCGCCACCCTTCCGTGCCGGAGCCACACCTGCTCCACACTCCAACCACATTGCACACATCAGGTCCAAGCCTAAACCCTATCGTTCGAAGACTTTGACACAAATACCGGGGGGAGGGGGTACTATGGTTGACCAGTACGAAAGGACCCCTCCGCATGCGCCTCACCCGCCGCCAGGCCCTCGCCATCCTCGGAACTGCCGCTCCCGCACTCGCCCTCCGCCGCGCCTTCGCCGATACCCCCCTGCCCATCGCGCCAGGCCCCTTCCGCGGCACCAAAGCCTCCCTCCAGGCCTACCGCACGCCCCAGTGGTTCGCCGACGCCAAGTTCGGAATCTGGTCCCACTGGGGACCCCAGTCCGCCATCGAGGACGGCGACTGGTACGCCCGCAACATGTACATCCAGGGTTCATCCCAGTACAACTACCACCTCAAAACCTACGGCCACCCCTCCAAAGTAGGCTACAAAGACCTCATCCCCCAGTTCAAAGGCGATCGCTGGGACCCCGAACACCTCATGGATCTCTACGTCCGCGCCGGGGCAAAATACTTCTTCTCC
Organism: Acidobacteriota bacterium; assembly: GCA_021780315.1. Lineage (GTDB taxonomy): Bacteria > Acidobacteriota > Terriglobia > Terriglobales > Acidobacteriaceae > Edaphobacter. The sequence goes on along the minus strand of JAJXYY010000024.1, from coordinate 130,214 downwards.
ATGGGCGTCCACCACGACAACTTCGACATGTGGAACTCCCGATACCAGCCCCGCTGGAACGCCGTCGCCAACGGCCCCAAGAAGGATATCGTCGGCCTCTGGAAGCAGGCCGCACGCAAGCGCGGCCTCCGCTTCGGCGTCAGCGAGCACCTCTCCAACTCTTTCTCCTGGCTCGCCCCTTCCCACCTCAGCGACTCCACCGGCCCCCTCGCCGGTGTCTCCTACGACGGCGTCCTGCCCGCCTACGCCGACCTCTACCACGACTACTCCCGCCAGCCCGCCGACTTCGCCAAAACCACCGACGCCATGAGCCGCAACGCCCCCGACTGGTGGAAGCTTCAGTACTTCAACCGCATCAAGGACCTCGTCGACCAGCACCAACCCGACCTCCTCTACACCGACGGCGGCATCCCCTTCGACCAGTACGGATACTCCCTCGTCGCCAACCTCTACAACATCAGCGCCGCCCGTCACGGTGGCAAGGTCGAGGCCGTCTACAACAGCAAGACCGCCACCGACTGCACCTCCGGCACCTGCGCCCTCGACCGCGAGCGCGGCGTCCTCGACGACATCTCCCCCACCCCCTGGCAAACCGACACCTGCATCGGCGAGTGGCACTACAAGCGCGGCATCAAATACAAATCCCCAAAGAAAGTCATCGATCTGCTCGTCGATATCGTCAGCAAAAACGGCAATCTGCTGCTCAACTTCCCCCTGCCCAACTCCGGCGAACTCGACGCCGACGAACTGGTCACCCTCAACGGTATCACCGCATGGATGGCCGTCAACAGTGAAGGAATCTACGCCACCCGGCCTTGGACAATCTACGGCGAAGGCCCCTCCACCAAGGTCGTGGTCCCCAAAAACGGCAAGGAGTTCGACCCCAACGAGGGCAAGAAGCCCGACCTCACCGCCACCGATATCCGCTTCACCACCAAGGGCCCCCACACCATCTACGCCTTCGTCCAGGGCTGGCCCGACGGCCCCCCACTCATCAACGCCCTGGGCACCGCCAGCCCCCACATCCCACCCAAAATCACACGCGTCACCATGCTGGGCCACGGCGAAAACCTGAAGTTCAATCAAGAACCCGCCGCGCTCCGCGTCACGCTTCCCACCAATGCTCCGCCAACCGCCAACAGCGGCATCACCCTCAAGATCAACACTGTCTGAACACGGCTCATCGCTGCAAAACCACAGGCGCTCTGCGAAAATGAGAGGGATGCTTCTTCAGGACCAACTCGACGCTATAACCGTCAACACCCGCAAACTCGTTCAGGCTGACCGGCTCGCCATCTCCGAACAGGCCACTGCCGACCTCTTCAACACCGGTATCGAAGACCGCATCCTCCCCGTCGGTGCAACCGCCCCAGCCTTCGCCCTGCAGGATGCCCTCACCGGCAAGCTTGTCCGCTCCACCGATCTGCTCGCTCTCGGACCACTGGTCATAAGCTTCTTCCGCGGCCGCTGGGATCCGTACTGCGTCACCGAACTCGAGGCCTGGCGCGACCTGCAACCCGAACTCCGCCGTCTGGGAGCGCTCTTCGTCGCCATCTCCCCCCAGACACCGCGCCAGAACGACTTCACCCGCCAACAGCACGCATTGCCGTTCCCTCTGCTCTCCGACCCCGGTGCTGCCGTCGCCGACCGGTTCCACCTCGCCTACACCATCCCCACACCCCACCGCCCCTATTACCAGTCCATCCTCATCAACATCCCCTTCAACAACGCAGGCCTCAGCTATCACAACGCTACCGAAGCCAGTTGGCGCCTACCCCTGCCTGCCACTTTTCTAATCAATCAAAACAACAACATCAAATTCAGCGAGGGCCACGCCGACTTTCGCGTTCGCCCCGAACCCACCGAAGTCATCGCCACACTTGCGCGCATGGCCAGATAAAAAAGAGTGCTCGCCCCTAAGGACGAACACCCTCGCCGCACTTAAGCTACTTGTTTTTGCGGTACCGCTGAATCAGACGATTCGTCGATGAGTCGTGCGCGCCTGCCGGCTCTTCCCCGCTTTCCAACTCTCCCAGAATCCGCGTAGCCAGTACCTTCCCTAGCTCCACGCCCCACTGGTCAAAAGAGTCGATGCTCCAGATCACGCCCTGGGTGAACACCACATGCTCGTACAGTGCAACCAGCTTACCAAGCATCGCCGGACTCACGCACTCCGCCAAAATCGTATTGGATGGACGGTTGCCCTCAAACACCTTGTGCGGGATCAGCGCCTCCGCCACACCCTCGGCCTTCACCGCCTCTGCCGTCTTTCCGAACGCCAGTGCCTCAGCCTGCGCAAAAACGTTCGCCATCAGCATGTCATGGTGTCGGCCAACCGGGTTCAGTGTCTTGTAGAAGCCAATAAAGTCGCACGGAATCAGCCGTGTCCCCTGGTGAATCAGTTGGTAGAACGAGTGTTGCCCATTGGTTCCCGGCTCACCCCAGTAGATAGGCCCGGTCTGGGTTGCCACATGTGTGCCATCCAAAGTTACATGTTTGCCATTGCTCTCCATCGTCAACTGCTGCAGATAAGCGGGAAACCGTTTCAGATACTGCTCATAGGGCAGAATCGCCACCGTCTGTGCATCGAAAAAGTCCGTATACCACACCGATAAAAGCCCCATCAGCACCGGCAGATTCTGCTCCAGCGGAGCCGTGCGGAAGTGTACGTCCATCGCATGGAATCCAGCCAGCATTGCGCGGAAGTTCTCGGGCCCGATCGCGACCATCGTCGACAATCCGATCGCTGAATCCATCGAATAGCGCCCGCCAACCCAGTCCCAGAAACCGAACATATTCTCGATATCGATTCCGAACTTTGCTACTTCCTTCGTATTGGTCGAGATGGCCACGAAGTGCTTCGCAATCGCCTTCTCATCGCCACCAAACTGCGCCAGCGCCCACTCGCGCGCCGAGTGCGCATTCGTCATGGTCTCCTGCGTCGTAAACGTCTTCGACGCCACCAGGAACAGCGTCTCGGCTGCGTCCAGATCATGCACCGCCTCCGCAAAATCTGAGCCGTCCACGTTCGACACAAACCGGAACGTCAGATCGCGCTGGCTATAGTGTTTCAGGGCTTCATACGCCATCACCGGTCCCAAGTCCGATCCGCCAATCCCGATATTCACTACGTTCCGGATGCGCTTGCCGGTATGCCCCGTCCAAACGCCTGACCGTACCCGCTCTGCAAACTCGGACATCTTATCCAGCACCGCATGTACCGCAGGAACAACATCCTCCCCATCCACCACAATCGACTCGGACTTCGGCGCACGCAATGCCACATGCAGTACCGCGCGACCTTCGGTGATATTGATTTTCTCCCCAAGGAACATCGCCTCGGTACGTTCACGCAGCCCGGACTCTTTCGCCAACTGCACCAGCAACTTCAGCGTCTGGTCATCGATGCGATTCTTGGAGTAATCCAGAAAGATGCCCTCTGCCTCGGCCGTGTAACGTTCACCACGCGCCGGATCGTCAGCAAAGAACTCCCGCAGATGCTTGGTGCCAATCTGCTCATGATGAGCTTTGAGTGCCTTCCAGGACGGACGATGGTTCAGTGGAGTCAGTGGTGTTACCGTCTGCATACGCTTGCTTCTCCTTTTTGATACAGCACTCAGTGCTTCTACCCAGTGTAGAACTCGACCGGTGAACTAGGCAGCCAACCCGTTATTTTGCCTAAATTCGCCTATCCACAACAGGACTGCAAACAATTTCAATCCGGACATTTCTCTCACAATCAAATTCAAATCAACTCATTCCTTGCCCTCAAGGCCATCGTGCGTTTACCGTAGATAGAGTCCGGCTATCGCACACGTCTCGCTATCCTTGCGGCAGCCGACCTCAGAGGACTTCCTGCAATGAGCCTTACCGTTCGTCGTCCCGATTCACCCGCTGCCTCCACTGACCAACCTGCGTCCATCCCGGCACCCGCGCCCCCTCCAGCCAAAGCCACACCGGCATCGTCTCTGGATATCTACGCTGGAGACCCCAACTTCATGACCTCGCTTGCACGTGGTCTCATCGTCATTCAGGCCTTCACCCAGCAGAACCCCCAGATGACCATCTCCCAGTTGAGTATCCGCACTGGTCTCTCGCGTGCCGCTGTCCGCCGATGCCTATATACCCTCACCAAGCTGGGCTTCGCCGGAGCCGAGGATGGCTCCCGCTACTCACTCCGTCCCCGCATGTTGACGCTCTCCCACACCTACACTGCGTCCAACACCCTCTCCACCGCCGCCCAACCCATCCTCGAACGCATGTCTGCCGCTCACCGCGAGTCTTTTTCGGTCGCAACGCTCGACGGCGAGGACATCGTCTACGTCGCCCGTACCACCGTCACCCGGGTTATGGCCGTGGATCTGCACATCGGCAGTCGGCTTCCGGCCTATTGCACCAGCATGGGCCGCGTCCTGTTGGCCTATCTACCCACCGAGCAACTGGAGCAGTACCTCTCCCGCGTCAATCTCGTGCCCAATACCACCCGTACCATCACCACCGTAGATCGCCTTCGTCTGGCACTGCGAAACGTCCGCCGCAACGGCTTCGCGCTGGTCGATCAAGAACTGGAAGTCGGTCTGCGCTCTCTTGCCGTACCGGTCTATGCCCCATCCGGAAGAGTCGTCGCTACCATCAACCTCAGCGGAAACGCACCCCGTCTCTCCGTCATCGAGATGCAGACCCGCTTCCTGACCCCGTTGCGCAATGCCGCCAACGAGCTCGGTGCGTACCTCCGCTGATGCGTGTGAACCTGCCCTGATGACGGTTGCTAACAACTTAATTCACTACAATCAGGTTTGCTGGACAACTTTATTGACCCCATAGGGTTATATAAGTGTTCGGCATATCTTTCCACGGCCATGTGTTCGTCGCCAATGGAACACGCCCACACTTCACTCCTGAGGACAGGACTATTCAACTCTCCGGGCCTTTATCTTCCCCAGTGCATACAGCACGTTCCCATCGCTCACTCGCAAGCTCGCCGCCTCGCGTTACCGGCAGGCGACTTAGTCTACGCATCGCGCTCATGGTGCTATCGGCGCTCATTCTCCGCCTTGTTATCGTTTCCCTCGTCTTTCGTGACGTAGCGGCCCCCACCATCGATCACGAACAGTTTGGGTGGGAGATGGGCTGGACCGCCCGCAGCATCGCACTCGGCCACGGCTTTGGCTCCCCCTTCCTTCCCTGGACCGGCCCCACCGCGCTGGTTCCACCGCTTTATCCGTACCTGCTCGCACTCATCTTCCGCATCTTTGGGCTATACAGCGCATCCTCGGCCCTGGTTACCCTGTCGCTCAACAGCCTGTTCTCCGCACTCACCTGTATTCCCGTCTACTTCAGCACCCGGAACGCAATTAGCGAGCGAGCGGCCAACCTCGCAGGCTGGGCGTGGGTTATCTATCCCTTTTCGGTCTACTTCTCTGCCGACCGGGTTTGGGATTACGCCCTCACCGCACTGCTCTTCTGCTGTTGCTTCTGGGCGGTTCAGAACTTGCATCAACGCTCGAAGCTCATAGCCTGGTTGGGCTTTGGAGCACTCGTCGGCATAACCGCCCTATCGAATCCGTCCGTTCTCTCCACCGTCCCTTTCCTGCTGGCCATCGCGCTGTGGAAGGTACGTCGAGCCGGTGGTCGTTGGCTACTCCACGGGCTGGTCGTAGCCATCGGAGTCGCTGCCATCGCTACACCGTGGGCCGTTCGTAACGAGAGCGTCCTGCACTCGACCTCCCTCATCCGCGATGGCTTCTGGCTGGAGTTCTGGGCTGGCAATAGCGGTGACACCTCCGACTCCAATCCCCCCTGGGCACACCCCGCAAGCAACCCCGTCGAGATGCAAAAGTACCAGTCCCTCGGCGAGATCAACTACCTTGCACAAAAGCATGATCTTGCCATGGCCTTCATCTCCCGGCATCCATTCTTTTTCGTCGAAGTCTCACTCCGCCGCGTCGTCCGCTTCTGGACCGGTTTCTGGAGTGCATCCTCCACTTACCTACACTCCCAGCCGCTCGACATCCCCAACTTCTTCTTCTGCACCGCACTCTCCGTATTGATGATTCGCGGAGCGCGTCGATGGTGGCAGACTGACCGCGCTGGCGTTCTGCCATATATGTGCCTCATCGCGCTCTTTCCACTGCCCTACTACCTCACACACAGCTCTATGGACTACCGTCAGCCGATTGAACCCGAGGTCATCACCCTCGTCATCGTGGGCATCTTCGGCCTCCGCCGCACGAACTCAGCGGCCGAAGACGGAACCCTAAACGCAGACACCAATTCAACCGAAGAACCTGTTCTGGCTACCAGCTAGTGTTGCAGCAAGGGGCTTTAGAGCCCTGGGGCAAAACAACGCAAAAGGCTCGCACCGTCTTCGGCCTCCAGAATAACTTCCAGACATTCCACGGGGATAATCACTGCCTGTCCGGGCAACAACTCAATCTCCTGATTCGGCGTAATCACCGCCACCGCCCCAGACAGTCCCACCAGGCATCCAGGTCCACCCATCCTGATACCGATCTCCTCCTGCGGCTCCAACTCAAAGCGATCCACTGTAAAGTACTGTTCCTCGATCAGCCGCACGAAGCCATCCATCTCTTGCGGTGCAACCTTCCCAGCTCGGGTTTTGAACTTCGTTACCGCCAATCCTTGCTGAACATGCAACTCACGTGGCCGGCCGTAGTCAAACAGCCGAAACGTAGTATCGCTCGTCTGCTGCGTCTCCAGCAGCACCACTCCCGGCCCAATCGCATGAACCGTCCCGGCATCCACAAACACCATGTCGCCCTGTTCCACGAAAACCTGCTCCAGCATCTGCTCCAAAGTCCCATCCGCTATCGCAGCTTCCATCCCGGCTGCGGTAGCTCCCGGCTTCAACCCCAAAGCCACTGTTGCACCCGGCTCTGCCTCTAGCACATACCAGCATTCGGTCTTGCCCCGCGGCTGGCCCATAGCCTGCGCCTGCGCATCGTCAGGATGCACCTGCACTGAAAGCTTATCGTTCGGGAACAGGATCTTAACCAGCAGTGGAAACTCTCCACCCTCCGGCATCCCCAGCAGCTCTTCACCAAACTCCTCCGCCACCAGACCCAGCGGACGCCCCACCAGTGGCCCCGTCGTCACCTCACACTCCGGTCCAGTGAGCCATGCCTCGCCCACCGGTTCCGTCGTTCCGGTCTCCTCATACCACGGACGCAGATCCCGCCGTCCCCACACCCGTTCACTGAACCACGGCTTCAGCCCAAACGGACCCAACTCGTCCCCATCCAACTCCGGCTTCTTACTCATCGTCATCCTTTTTGGACTTCCTGCGATGTTCCGTCAGCAATCCCGGTACCGGTCGATCGCCCATCGCATCCTTCCATAGGATAACGTTCAGCTTCTGTGCGTCGGCGCGATCGGCGTGACGAAAATCCATCCGGCTGGACTCCTTCGCTCCCGGGGCGGTCTTGACGTTGGCGGTATAAATCAAGTTGTTATCGCGGTTGCTGTAGTCGGCCACAAACGCTGCCTGCTCGCCTGCCCCACTGAACTCACTCGACAACAGCGAACTGAATGCGTCGTTATTATTCATCGGCGGTAGCCCCAGAACCGACTCCATCGTCCGGACGACGCTCACTGTGGAGTAGAACCGGCTATCGACAAATACCCCGCCATCAGCAGCTTTCGGAGCGTACTTGCTCACCACCAGCGCCAGGCTCCGATGCGCATCCACATGATCCGCCCCGTTCTGCGCGTCATCCTCCAAAATGAAGAATGCCGTGTCCTCCCAATATGGCGAGTGCGACACCGCCTCCACGGCCCGACCGATCGCCAGATCGTTGTCCGCAATCGAAGACTTTGGCGTCGGACCATCTGGAGTCGTCCCCACCGTGTGATCGTTGCCAAACCGCAGCATCACAAAGTTAGGCATCGTATCTTTACCCGCCGCACGGTCTGCAACCCACCCCTTGAAGTGGTGCAGAAAAACCTCTGCACGAATCTGCTCCGGAATCATCAGATTGAAGTCGGGCTGCTCCACGGCAAAGTGACCCACCAACTCCGGCTTGGTCGCTATATTGTTTGCCAATAGCGGAATAGCCCAAGGCCACCGGTTTACACCACCACCCCACTCCGCAGGAATCGCCTCTCCTGGTTTGATCGCTGACCGCGGGCACTTCATTCCCTCCAACAGCGGCCCCTCCTGTGAACTGCCGCTCTTCTTTACATCGCAAAAAGTTGAGGAAATAAACTCGCCAAAGTGGTAATAACTCTTTCCATGCCGCGCGAGATTTCCCCACAGATATCCACTCGCCGGTTCATTCACATCTGGGATCTTCTGCAGAAGCGGGTATCCCTCGGACACCACACCCTCAAAGTCGTACGTCCGCTGTCCGCCGCGGTAGTTCTGCTCCCAGGTCTTCTCCAGGTAATCCGTCCCAATCCCCGCAGTCGACCATACATGCCCGTCGCCCGACACCTCGCCCGAGTCGAAGAAATTATCCAGCACCCCAAACTGCAGCGCCAGCTTATGTTGGTTCGGCGTAATATCCGCTCCATACATCGTCAAGCTCGCATCGCCATTACCAACCCGTTTGCCATCCTTCTGCAAGTCGCCAAATACCTGATCGTACGTACGATTTTCTTTGATGATGTAGATCACGTGCTTGATCGGGCTCTTTCCCCCGGCAAATGCAATCTTCTCCTGGGCCGCCTTCATCCGATTGGACTCCAGAACCTCCGCCGTCCAGTGTGGCAACTCCTGCTCCATCGCCCCCATATCCAGTACTGCCAGCGATCCATGGATCAGAGTCCCGATATAGGTATAGTCGCGTTTGCGCTGCGCTGGCAGACTCGGATCATCCACAATCCGCTGCACAAAGTTATTTGGCCCCGTTCCAGTCCCCTTGGCCGTCGCAACATACAGCTTGCCACCGGTCACTCCCAGAGCCATCGGCATCCACTCCGTCGGCACAAATCCGATCGGTTCAATCATCCCCTTTCCTGCCGACTTCACCGTCAGCTTGGTCGTATCCATCACCACAATCGCATCCGTAATTGCATTGGCCACAAACAATCGCTTGCCATCCGCACTTACCGCCAGGGCCTCCGGTTCCGCCCCAAAGTAGGTCTGACGCGGCAGCCGCGTGTCGAAGTAACCCTTCACTGCAAACCGGCCAGCGGCAATGTTCACCGCCGCCACCACATCACGATTCGACAGAGCCACATAGATCGTCCGCCCATCAGGCGATAGCTCCAGCGCGCAAGGATGTGTGCCCGCCGCAATCGCACTTGCAGGCTTCAGCAGCGCCAGTTTGCGTCCCACCTTCCCGGACTTCAAATCCAGTTCCACCACCTCCGACGCATTCCACAACGCCACAATCGCCCGGCTTGGAACCCCCGCTGCATCCTTCACTACCGCCAGCGCCACCGGATACACCGACGGTACCGCATCATTCTCCGCCAGATCGAACCGCTTCTCCACCACACCGGTCGCAGCGTCCAGCAGCAACACATCATCGGACAGGTTCCCAGCGACCAGCAACTTCTCCGCCCCGCCCACCTGTAGCACCGCAATCGCCGCCGGAAACGGCACGCCTTTCGTCCCCTCCACCCCGCCTACCAGTAGCGTCTTGCGTCCCGCAGCCAAGGGCTGCAGCGGCAGCGATATCAACCGCTCGGCACGGATCGTGCCAGCATCAAACCCATAGACCACCACGCCATTGCCAACCGTGCCGTCACCGCTGCCCACCGGGTCTGAAGTCGACCCCATGCTGGCATACACGTGCTTGCCGTCGCCGCTGAATGCCAGTCCCGAGTACAGCGTCTGCTTCGCCCCCACCGCCGTACGGCTATCCGGAAAATCCTTCAACACGCCCGTCGCAGTTTCCAGCACCGCGAGCGACTGCTTGTACCCCGACTCAAACGTCCCAAATCCTGCATTCACCGTCACCACGTAGCGCCCGTCCGGCGATACCGCCATCGACATTGGCAAGCTATTCAGCCGCTGCGGCCCACCCGGCACTGGCCGCACAATCTGCTTACTGGTCGGCAGATCGATCGACTGCCCCGCACACTGCAAAACCCCGGAAAACAACCCAAACATCGCAACGACGCCAACCTGTACTAAACCATGTCGATTCATGTCCCCACCCTACCAAACCCCATGGCAACAGAGCATTACAAAAGTCTTACAACGCTCTCTCTCACATCCTGTTAGCGTTCTTATTAGCAACAACAAGGACCCTGAGAACACCCATGACACCTACGACTATCACGCCCCAGAACGCCAAGCCAGCAACCAAGTCCTATGCCACCCCCGCCGTCGCTGAGGTCGTGCAGAAGGTCAAGCAGGACCTGCGCATGGGCCGCGCCCACCAGCAGGGACGCATCAACTGGATCACCACTATCGCCATGGGCCTCTTCCATGTCGGCGCCATCGCCGCTCTCTTCTGCTTCTCCTGGAAGAATCTCGCGGCCTTCGCCATCATGTACTTCTTCGCCATCAACGTTGGCATCGGCATGGCCTACCACCGCCTGCTCACCCACCGCGGCTACAAGACTCCCAAGTGGGTTGAGTACTTCGTCTCCTTCTGCGGAACCCTCGCCCTAGAGGGCGGACCAATCTTCTGGGTGGCCACCCACCGCGTCCACCACCAGAACTCCGATCAGGAAGGCGATCCGCACACCCCGCACGACGGCACCTGGTGGGCACACGCTGGCTGGATCCTCTCCGGTCGCGCCCTGCACTCGGAGACCGCCCTCCTAGGGCGATACGCTCCTGACCTTACCCGCGACCCAGTCCATGTCTGGCTCAGCAAGTACCATTACGCCTCCATCGTGCTCACCGGTGTGCTCCAGCTTGTAATCGGTGCAGCCCTGGCCTCGCCCGGACACGCCGTCTACGGAGCCGTCTCCATGCTTCTCTGGGGAACGTTCCTCCGCGTCACGGTCGGCCTTCACGCCACCTGGCTCGTCAACTCCGCAACACACCTTTGGGGCAAACGCCGCTTCGAGACCAAGGACGACTCCCGCAACAACTGGTGGGTCGCACTACTCACCGGCGGCGAAGGTTGGCACAACAACCACCACGCTCACCCCGTCAGCGCCCGCCACGGCCTCGCCTGGTACGAGTTCGACCCCAACTACTACGGCATCTGGTTCCTCTCGAAAATCGGCCTCGCAGAAAAGATCCAGGTCGCCCAGTACGATAAGGAAAACCCCAAACCAGCCGGCGCCTGAAACTTGCCCCAATCTCCAAAAAACCAAGGCCGTCATCTCCCCAAAGGACGATGACGGCCTTTCTTATGTCAAACGCTCCTACGGCTTCGGAGAGAAATCCGTCAGGTCCAGAAACACTGACTCGTGCAAGTCCACAAGCACGCCGTCCTTCTCCGACTCCGCCTTCACCTGCACCCACTCCGGGTCCTTTGAAAACTTCGCCCAGTTCTCTTTTGCCGCCTGCCTGCTCGGGTGCCGTAGCATGTACACCAGCTTGGTGCTCTTCCCCGGTTCCTCGTCTGGAACCCAGAACCCGACCCCCGGCATTCCCAACCGTGTAAAGATTGCCACTTCGTAGCTCCGAAACCGGTTCAGCAAAGCATCATGCTTCCCCGGAAAACACGTATACGTCCGCAGTTCATACACACCCCCAGCACCGTTGCCTTCGGCCAGCACCGCAGACGCACCTGATAGCGGCACCATGGCCGCTGCGCCCATCCCCTGCAACAGCTTCCTGCGATTGATCGTCTTCATCCCAGCCACTCCTTCAAACGGTCCTCGACAAACTCTTTGGTCACCAGAAACGGCTTCTCCAGCACCTCTACCGTCAACGTCTCGCCGTCGTAGGTATATCCGGCTTTTACGCCCATCTTCTCGATCGTCCCCTCGGTTCCCGTCAGTTCAATCCCCTGCGAGCTCTTCAGCTTCTCTCCGATTGCATCGAACTCCGCCTGCGTCATCTTCACTTGCATGGCTACCTCCATTTCTCCACCCACTATACTTTCTCCAGCTATGAACATCACCCGACGCCGCGGAGCTATCGCCATCTTCATCACCCTCGGGGTCTTCCTTGTCGGCGTTGCAGTCGCGCTCAACATCGGCTGGATCATCCTCAACAAGCGCACCGTGGCCTTTGCCATTCTGGGCGTCATCCTCTTCGCACTCCTCATCGCCGGTGTCGTCCTCAATACCATCTTTCTTGTTCGCGAAATCCGCCGCAACGAGCGTCAAAACTCCTTTCTGAACGCCGTCACCCACGAGCTCAAAACTCCCATCGCCAGCATCCGCCTCTACCTCGAAACTCTCCAGCGACGCACCACCACCGAGGAGCAGAAGCAACAGTTCTACCGCATCATGCTCTCCGACTCCGACCGTCTCCTCGCCACCGTCGAGCAGGTCCTCAAAGCCGGTGAACTCGGTCAGCGTGCTCGCCAACTCAACCGTGTTGCCATCGACCTCGAAGCCCTCGTCAACGAGTGCATCGCCATCACCCTCCAGCGCCACAACCTCACCCCCGACGCCATCCAACTCCAGCCCGTCTCCGGCGCCGTCCGCCTCCACACCCTTGGCATCCCCGAGGATCTCCGTACTGCCGTCCTCAACCTGCTTGACAACGCCGTCAAATACTCCCCCAACGGCGTTCACGTCCGTTGCACGCTCGCCATCACCCGTTACACCTGGGCCAGCCTACGCATCACCGATACCGGACTCGGCATCCCCCAAAATCAGCTCAAGCGCATCTTCCATCGCTTCTACCGCGTACCCGGCCGAGATATGCTGCGTATCAAAGGCACAGGCCTCGGCCTCTTCCTCGTGCGCAACATCGCCCGCCAACACGGGGGAGACGCAACCGCCACCAGCCCAGGACCCGGACTGGGAGCCACCTTCACCCTGACTCTCCCGCTCACCAACCCCAGCCACCCACCTCTATCCGCCGGATCCACACAATGACCAATCCCCCACCGTTCATCGTTGTCGTCGAAGACGAGGATCACCTCGCACAAGGCCTCCTCTTTAATCTCCAAGCCGAAGGCTACGCCACCCACCACGAAGCCAACGGTGACGACGCACTCGCCTATCTGCTGCAACCCCCACAAAAGATCAGCGCCATCCTGCTCGACTGCATGTTGCCAGGACGCGACGGCTTCTCCATCGTCAAAGCCCTGAGAGACAAGCAAATCTACACCCCCGTCCTGCTCCTCACCGCCCGTTCCCGCCCCGAAGACATTCTTGAAGGCCTCGAAGCTGGCGCCGACGACTACCTGCCCAAACCCTTCGACCTCAACATACTTCTCGTACGTCTCAAGTCCCTGCTCCGCCGAACCGCCTGGCAGTCCAATCCTCCCAGCGCCCCCGAAGAAACAGCCTGCCCCGAGCCGCCCGCGCCTCCCTACACCTTCGACAACTGCACCATCCGCTTCGATGCGCTTGAACTCATCACCCCCAGCCGCACCACCCACCTCACCCTCATGGAAGCCGACCTGCTGCGTTATCTTACCGAGCGTGAAAGCCAGATCGTCTCCAGAAAAGACATCCTCGAGCAGGTCTGGCACGTACACGAAGACACCGACACCCGCGCCATCGACAACTTCATCGTCCGCCTTCGCCGCTACATCGAGGTTGACCCCGCAAACCCCGTGCACGTCATCACTGTCCGAGGCATCGGCTATCGTTTCCTCGCCAATCCACAAACCTGATCCCCCAACACTCGGCCCCAAACCCTACCCCGCGATACACTCAACCTAGTACGCACCATGCGCATCATCACCCGCTACATTCTCCGCGAAGTCATCTCGCACGCTTTTCTCGGCGGCGCGCTCTTCACCTTCGTCCTGTTCATGAAGGATCTGGGGCGCATCCTCGAGTTTGTCGTACGTGACTCTGCCTCGCTGTCCGATGTCGCCCGCATCTTCCTCTACACCCTGCCCAACGCCCTCACCGTCACCATTCCCATGGCCGTGCTGGTCGGTATCCTGCTCGGCCTCAGCCGTCTCGCCGCGGACTCCGAGATCACCGCCATGCGCGCCTCCGGTATGGGCGCACTGGACTTCGTTCGCATCGTCTCGCTCGTCTCTGCCGTCGCACTCATCCTCGGTCTGCTCAACTCGCTCTACCTGGCTCCCTACTCCGCCAAATCCCTCATCGCCCTCGAAGACTCCCTCAAATCCTCGCAGGCCTCCTTCGAGGTCCAGCCCCGCGTCTTCTACGAAGACTTCAAGAACTACGTCCTCTACATTCAGGACGTGCAACCCGCCGCCGGAGCCGCCCTCTGGCACCACGTCTTTCTCGCAGACCTCACCCAGCCTGGTAACCCCAACATCACCACAGCGGAGCAGGCCGTCGTCGTCAACAATCCCACCAGCCCCACCGAGGCCCAGTCCGTCCAATCCATCCGCCTACACCTGATCAACGGTGGCCAGCACCAGACCTCCACCACCGACCCCAACCAATACAACATCTCCACCTTCTCCTCCTCCGATCTTCCCATCCAAACCGGAGCACAGGAAGACACCCACCTCGGCCGCTCCGACACCCCCATCCTCGCCCTCAGCCTGCGCGAACTGTGGGAGCGTGGCAACCGGCCCTCAGCCTCCACGGCGCCCGGTCAACCCGCCCGCTTCTATCGAATTGAATTTAACAAGCGATTCTCCTACCCCTTCGCCTGCCTCGTCCTCATGCTCATCGGCGTTCCGCTTGGCCTCTCCTCCAAACGCGGCGGCAAATCCACCGGCTTCGTCCTCACCATCCTGTTGGTCTTCGTCTACTACTTCGTCTCCTCCATCGGCGTCGCCTTCGCCAAGACCGGCAAACTCTCTCCTTTCCTCGGAGTTTGGGGAGCCAATCTCATCTTCGCCGCAGCCGGAGCCATGCTTCTCTACCAGATGTCGCGCGGTGGCATCGCCCTCAGCATCTTCTCCACCCTCGGCATGAAACTCGGCCAACTCGTCTCCCGCATCACCTCCGGCTCCGACCCCGACTCGCGTGTACAACCACCCAACATCGCCACCGTCCTTCGTCGCCTCCGCGGAATCCTCGGCACCCGCTTCCCGCTCATCCTCGACGACTACGTCATGCGCGAGTACCTCACCAGCTTCGCGCTCATCCTCGGCTCCTTCTCCACTCTCTTCGTCATCTTCACCTTCTTCGAACTCATCGGCGACATCATTCGCAACCGCACCCCACTCGTTACCGTCGGCGACTACCTACTCAATCTCATTCCCTACATCCTCTACAACGTCACCCCGCTCTGCTCGCTCGTCGCCGTCCTCGTCACCTTCGGAGCCCTCAGCAAATCATCCGAGCTCACCGCCATGAAGGCTACCGGAATCAGCCTCTATCGAGTAGTCGCGCCAATTCTGGTCGTCACCCTGCTGCTCTCCGCCGGCCTCTTCGCCTTCGACGAGTTCTACCTCCCCGCAGCCAACCGTCGCCAGGAAGCTCTTCGCGCCATCATCAAGGACAAGCCCGCCCAAACCTTCCTCCGCCCGGGTCGCAAATGGATGTCCGGTCAAACCAACAACATCGGAGACTCCAACTCCGCCGCTGCCACATCCAACGCCGACCCCACCCGCATCTTCTACTACCAGTTCTTCGACGCCGATCGCAACGTCTTCGCCAACCTCACCGTCTTTGAATTTCAACCCAATTCCTTCATCCTCACCCGCCGTATCTTCGCCACCTCCGCCCACTGGGACCCCAGGGTTAGCCGATGGATATTTGAAAACGGCTGGCAACGTACCTTCTCCGGCGAGACCATCGCCTCCTACCAACCCTTCACCCTCTCCACCTTCCCCGAGATCCACGAGCAGCCCTCCTACTTCAAAAAGGAAGACCTCCAATCTCAGGAGATGTCCTACAACGAGCTCTCCCGCTATATCAGCGACCTGAAGCAATCCGGATTCGACACCAAGCGACTCTCCGTCCAGCTCAACCGGAAGCTCGCTTATCCGCTCATCACCCTCGTCATGGGCATCCTTGCCGTACCCTTCGCTCTCTCCATGGGCAAACGCGGCGGCCTCGCCGGCATAGCCACCGCGATCGGACTCGCCATTGCCTACACCGTCGTCGACGGCCTCTTCCAGGCTATGGGCAACATCAACACCCTGCCCCCAATGCTCGCCGCCTGGACCCCCGATCTACTCTTCGGCATCACCGGAACCTACCTGCTGCTCCGCACCCCCACCTAGTCTGCCGCCAACCAGCCGTTACTCCCGAAACAAGTGGTTCAGAATCGCATTCATAATCGGATCGATCACCGCCACATCCGCCGGATATGACCAGAATCCAATCAGGTCCTTCACCATCGAACTCACCCGTCGCTTCATACCATCGCGAAACTCCCGCTGGTCAGCACTCGGCACCTCGCTCAGCTTAAGCCCGTTCAGGCTCGTATCAATCGGGTTCGTCGGCTGCGGTGTGTACCGCACCGGCCCCAACTCACCCTGAGTCGACAACACCGGGTCCTGCAACACGCCCCGCGCCACCAGCCGTCCCCGATCATAATCATGCTCGCGGTACCGACGGTCAAAAAATCCCAGAAATGCCGACAACTCCGCTCCCGCCAGACAATCCTCCGAGACCGACATCCCATAGATCCGCATATAATCGCGCGACCCCAGATCAGCAGCCTTCTCAAACGCCAGAATCGTATCTCGAAACGCCGTCGCCCGCATGCTACCCACGCCCAGGCTTGCAATCTCTTCCCGGTACTGGTGCTCAATTCGCACCCGGGCCTCTGCCAGCGCCTCCAGCCCCACACTTGCAACCGGAACCCGTCCATCCGTCCGTGGCTGGTTGAACAACAACTGCAACAACTCCTCCGAGGTGCGCTGCAATCCATATGCGTTCACCCTGCCGGACAACAAGCTCTGTTCCAACTCCTTCGCCCGCCCATCCAGCAGTGCAATCTGACCATTCAGACGCTCGGCAATCACCCAGTCCTGAAACTCCGACTGCCCCAGAATCACTGCAGCCACCCGCCGCGCCAGATGAAAATAATCCGCATTCACCTCGCGAAATCCAGAATCAGCCGTCGACGTCTTCCCATGAGGCGACACAAACAGATAAAACCGGCTCTCGTTGTTCCAGTGGCCATCGATCTCATCCACCAGGTTCTTCGCCATCCCCAAAGGCTCGTTCTGCAGTACCCCGCCGTCCGTATACGTGAACCGGGCCGGATCGTCCTGCCACTTCACCAGATTCTCGCCGGGATAATCCACCATCCTGCGCTCCAACTCCTTCGTCCGGAACGCGGCAGGAAACGCCCCACTCGCCACCGAGGCGTCGGCAATTTCTTTCCACACCACCGGCTGATCGCTCCCCCCAACGCTCACCACCCGCGTCATCTGGTCCTCGTGCTGCGTATAGATAAATTCTCCGCTCGGCTTCATATCGTAGGCATAGTCCACCCCGTTCAGGTTCGTCAGCGCCATCCCCAGTGCAATCGAAGCAGCAGCAGCTTCATGAGTCACCGGCGCAGGCCATCGCCCGCTCTCGTAGCGCGATGTCAGCATATCCGCAGCGATCTGCTCCACCAGATTCGAGGAAAAAATCGACCGCAGCGCCGGCTCCGCATTGGCAGATCCATCGTCCACCGTATGCAACAGTCCCTTCAGATCAATACGCTTCACCCACACGTTGTAAAGTGGATTGTCATACGGCCCGCGGAACTCATTGGCCGCATAAAGCATCTTGTGCGCCACGATCGCCGCCGTCATCGCACCCGCCGAAGCGCCCGTCAACACATCCACCTTGATCTTGTCGTCCGGACTCGTATCCGGATGCCAATTATGCTGGTGAATCGCGTCCAACACCTCGTACAACACCCCAGCCTCATAGCTTCCCAGCGAAACAGCCCCGGCCAACGTAATCGCTAGACGTTTCGGCATAACACCCTCCGCAGCACCAACCGCTGTCCGTCCAGTATTAAAGCACCTTTTACGCCGCTTCGCAGTACCTCCAGCATTCTGCAATCTCCCACGGTTACAATCTCCGCCTCTACCGATGCCAACCGCGGTGCACCTGCCATCCAGCCCGCGTCAGCACCTCCCAGCCAGCCGTATCCCCAGCATTTAGCTCACTGCAACATCTCCTGCCAATCCCCTGTAAAATCACTTAGGAACAGTGAGGGACATGAGCGAAGGTCGTTGGGTTTTATTGATTGCAAGTGAAGTAGGTGGTACGGACTCCGTGTCCGATCGCGCCATGGAGCGTCTCGTCGACGCCATCAAGGACGAAGGCTATGAAGTCGTCCGTACCTCCACCCCGGAAGACGGCCTCTCGCTGGTCAAATCCGACCCCTCCCACTCGGCCATCCTGCTCGACTGGGACCTCGAAGGCGAGAACCAGTTCGAAGACCTCGCTGCACTCAAAATCATCCGCGAGGTCCGCCGGCGCAACAAGAAAGTCCCTATCTTTCTTATCGCCGACCGCACCCTTGTCTCCGAGCTTCCGCTAGAAGTCGTCAAGCAGGTCCACGAGTACATCCACCTCTTCGGCGATACTCCCGCCTTCATTGCCAACCGCGTCGACTTCGCCGTCGAGCGCTACAACGAGCAGCTCCTCCCGCCCTACTTCAAGGAGCTCAAGGAATACAACGACCAGGGTGCCTACTCATGGGATGCCCCCGGCCACATGGGCGGCGTCGCCTTTCTTAAGCACCCTATCGGCATGGAGTTCCAGAAGTTCTTCGGCGAGAACATCATGCGCTCCGACCTCGGCATCTCCACCTCCCAACTCGGCTCCTGGCTCGACCACGTCGGGCCTCCCGGCGAGTCCGAGCGTAACGCCGCACGCATCTTCGGCGCCGACTGGACCTTCTATGTCCTCGGCGGCAGCTCCACCTCCAACCAGATCGTCGGCCACGGTGTCATCGGCCAGGACGACATCGTCCTCGCCGACGCCAACTGCCACAAGTCCATCTGCCACTCCCTCACAGTCACCGGCGCGCGGCCTGTCTACCTTACGCCCACCCGCAACGGCTACGGCATGATTGGCCTCGTCCCGCTCAAGCGCTTCAGCCCCGAGTCCATTCAGGACCTCATCAAGGCCAGCCCCTTCTCCGCCGGAGCAATCTCCCAGACCCCCACCTACGCCGTAGTCACCAACTCCACCTACGATGGCCTCTGCTACGACGTCAACAAGGTCACCGCAGAACTGGCCAAGTCCGTCCCCCGCGTCCACTTTGACGAGGCCTGGTACGCCTACGCCAAGTTCCACCATATCTACCGCGGACGCTTCGCCATGGACGTCCCCGACGAGATGCCCGACCGCCCCGCCATCTTCGCCGTACAGTCTACCCACAAGATGCTGGCCGCCTTCTCCATGGCATCTATGGTCCACATCAAGCTCAGCCCGCGCGCCCCGCTCGACTTCGACCAGTTCAACGAGTCCTTCATGATGCACGGCACCACCTCGCCCTTCTACCCGCTCATCGCATCGCTCGATGTCGCCGCAGCCATGATGGACGAGCCCGCCGGCCCCACCCTCATGGACGAAACCATCCAGGACGCCGTCAGCTTCCGTAAGGCCATGTCCTCCATCGCCCATCGCCTCCGCGCAGCAGAGGTCGATGGCGACGGCTGGTTCTTCCGTCTCTTCCAGCCCGACTTCGTCACCGATCCCCTCACGGGCAAAATCTACGTCTTCGAAGAAGCGCCAGACGACCTGCTTGCGGAAAACTCCTCCTGCTGGACCCTCAAGCCCGGAGAGTACTGGCATGGATTCAACGACGAAGACATCGCCGACGACTACTGCATGCTCGACCCTACCAAGGTCACCATCCTCATGCCCGGCGTCGACGCTCACGGAGTCATCAGCCCCTCCGGCATCCCCGGCTCCATCCTCACCGAATTCCTCGACGCTCGCCGTGTAGAGATCGCCCGCACCGGCGACTACACCGTCCTCGTCCTCTTCTCCGTCGGAACCTCCAAGGGCAAGTGGGGTTCGCTGCTCGAAAATCTCTTCGAGTTCAAACGCCTCTACGACACCGAAGCCCCACTCAACGAAGCCTTGCCAGACCTCGTCGCCAAGTTTCCTAACCGCTACCGCAACGTATCCCTCAAGGAACTCTCCGACGAGATGCACGCCGCCATGATCGAACTCAACCTCGTCAGCCTGGTCGAACAGGCCTGCGAAGTCGATCCCGAACAAGTCCTCACCCCCGCCCAGACCTACCAGAAACTCCTCCGTCAGGGCACCGAGAAGGTCCGCTTCTCGGAGATGGCGGGCCGCATCGCTGGCGTCATGCTGGTTCCCTACCCGCCGGGCATCCCACTCAGCATGCCCGGCGAGCGTCTCGGCGCCATCGACTCTCCCGTCATGCGCCTCATCCTCGCATTCGAAGAGTTTGGCAAGCGCTTCCCCGGCTTCGAGCGCGAAGTCCACGGTATCGAAGTCGACGCCGATGGCAACTACTGGATGCGAGCCGTCATCGAGACTAACGGCAAACGCAACGGACGCAAGAATGGCAACGGAAAGCACAATCCTCCCAGCTCAGCGCCACCCATTAAGAAAAAACGCAGAGCCGTCTCCACCACCGGCCCCATCGTCACGCAACTCGCAAAAGACCGCTAACCCAAATCATCCTTGGCACCAACAGAAACGGCCGACAGAGATCACTCTCTATCGGCCTTTCCTGCGTCCCAAGCCCACCTTCTAGAAGTGGTATCCCAACTCCGCTGTCAAGGCACGCGGCGTCACATAGTGCGTACCGCTGAACGTAGAAAGAAAGTTATACAGCGCATACTTGTTCGTAAAATTCACCGCAGTCAACCGCAGACTCCACTTGTGCTTGTCCCCACCAAACAGATTGTCCTCGCCAATCGAGGCGTCGAACAAACTCCGCGGCGCGATCCGTGAAGGGTTCTTATCGTCATTCTCCGTGTTCGGAGCAGGAATCGTCAGCAGCGACGAAGTCAGTTGCGACGCCAGGCAAAGCCCCGGCAGACCTGCGTTCGGCGTAGCCTTTACCCCATTGCACGCCAGTCCAGCCTCAAACTGCTGATCCGCCGTGAGCCCTCGCAAATCCACCGCCGGCTGTCCATCCAGCAACACGCCTCCGCAATGGCTGTTCGGATCAGTCACCTGATAGCACGGCGCCGAAGCCGCTACCAATCCGCTATCGAATCGCCAGTTCAACCCAATCCACGGGCCACGTTTCATCGGAACCTGATACTGCACATGCGTCGTCTGGTTGAAGCGTTCATCGTGATCGATCCGGAACGGAAATCCCCCATGCCCAACCGTAGCTCCCGCCCCCGCACTCTGCGGAGGAAAAATCCTCGCCGACACCGAGGACATCACCACAAATGCAGAAACATTGTGGAAGTTTGGCACATCCGCCCGGATCGCAAACCCTGGAATCTTTGAGTTGTGCCAGTCGATCGGAAACGTGATCGGCGTATTGCCTAGAATGCTGAAGTCGAACGCATTGTGTGTGTACTTCCAGATGTAGTCACCGCTCACCACCAGGTTCTTGCCGAACGCCTGCTGCAATCCGGCATGAAACTCATTCTTGAAGCCCGGTTGCAAAATACTCGAAACTCCCGGCGTACAGTTCAGCAGCGGCTCCAACACCGCGTTCACACATCCCTGGCTCGACAACACCAGGTTCTCGTTAAATGGAGACTCCAGCGACCGCGCATACGACGCACGCAACACCGTATTCGTCCTGTTCACCGAGTAGCTCAACCCCAGCCGAGGCTCTGCCTGCCGTGCCGTGGTCAGTCCGTTATACAGATCACCGCGAACCCCCACATTGAAAAGCCAGTTGCCCACTTTGATCTGGTCCTGCGCATACAGCCCCACTTCCTTGATGTCCGTGTGGCCAAAGTATCCATACAACGCCCCTCCGCGTGTCAGGTCATACGGCAGTAGCACCGGGTTGAAGCCACCACTCACCCCGCCGACATTCGGCAACAGCCCTGCATTCGCACACTGCCCCGGATCACTGAATCCCGGCTGTGGCTGTCCTCCCGCATCCACACACGGCGCATTGAACACCGCGCTGATCAGTCCCAACTGATCTCGTTCCCGCAGAAACGTATGCGTGTACAGCCCGCCCACCTTGATGTTATGGATGCCCTTCACATACGAGAGGTCCGTATGCAGCCCCACATTCGTCAAGGACCTGTCCTGCGCAATCGACTGGCTCTGGATCGGCCCCAAGTCTGCCAACGGGTTCCCGCTCGGATAGTAGTTGTACTGGTCCTTTCGCACGAAAGCCCCGAAGTTGAACACCGACACCGTGCCAATCGTCTTCGTGTACGTTGGAGCCACATTGAACGTAACAATCTTCGATCGCTGGTCAGTATTCCCCACCGCTCCCAGCACCGGACTGCTCCCGCTCCCGCCACCCACGACATTCACCACCCCCAGATTGTCATACGTATTCGGTGTCTGAAACCACGAGCGGCTCACACTCACATTCAGCCGAATCGAGTCCTGCGGCGTAATCTGCCGGTCCATCCGTTCGAAGAAATTCAGCTCGTTACCCTTGTCATGAAATACCGAAAACTCAGCCGGATCCAGAAACCGTCCCGTGTTCAGTCCATCCAGCTCAAAAAAGTTTCCCCACTTGGCCCCACCGTACGACAAATCCACCGAGCCCGTCGCCGAACCAAACGACCCATAGGAGGTAGTCACACTCCCCGTAGGCTTTGTCACGCCCAATCCCGACCGCGTCGTAACTTCAATCACCAGGCTCGTCTTGCCACCATACTCCGCAGGCGGAGCCCCGGAGATCACCGTCATCGACTGGATCGAATTCGACGGGATCTGGTTCGAAAACACCTTACTCTGCTGGTCCGTAATCGCCTGGCCATCAATCGAGAAAGAGTTCGACGCATGATCGCCCAGCCCATGGAACAGCCCGTTCGAGTCGGCCGCCACTCCAGGCGATGCCAGCGTCACCATCGAACTCAGCGACGAAGACGCACTCTCCAGCGGCATCTTGTTGAACATATCCCGGTCGATGTCCGTGTGCATCGCCGAGTCGTTCTCCAGCAGATCGCCCGCCTCCACCGTCACCTCCGTCGACGATCCCACCACCGACAGGCTTGCACTCACCGTCACCGCAACCAGCGATTGCACCTCAACATCCTGCACAAACGCACTAAACCCAGCAGCCGTCACGCTCAGGTGATAGCGATTCATCGGTACATTCAAAAACTGGTAATGCCCCACACCATCCGAAGTCGTCTGGCGCCGATACCCACTCACCGGGTTCTCCAGCGTTACCGTCGCATCCTGCAGCAACGCACCCGTGGAATCCGTCACCGTACCCATCACCGTACCGGAACTACCAGCCGACTGTGGCGGCGGAGACGCCCCTGCCACCAACGAACTGATCAGCATACTAAGCAAAAATACAAAAGCTACGCGTCGTAGCAGCGTGTACATAAACGACCCCCCGGAATGAACCTGCGTGTTGACCTCGTTCTAGCTCAGAACCAAATCAACCGGCGGAGGACGTGTGAACAACGCAAATACGGAGAGTCCACGCGCTCTCCCCGCAGGAACAACCACTTCTACCAGCGATACCACCCGTGCTGTCACCGGAGCATACATTGGCACAGCAATCTGCATCACCACATGGGCCGTAGCGCACAGCGAACAAGCCGGGTCCGATACATCACCCGATACATGCGCGTGGATCACCTGGATCGTCCCACAAGCTACCACTAACGCCAGACAAAGCAGACCGACAAGCAGTCTCCAGCGAGAGCCAACCGATAAATTGGGTAGTTTGCGAATCACGATATCACCACTATAGCGGAACGATGCATCGATCGGGCTGCACTAACCCGCATCTGGTTTATTCAGACTGAAACATTAGCAGCCTGGTTGTACGCAGACAGTAAGAGAACGGTTCCTGCCCGCATGGCTGCCCAATACCAGACGGACCATTCTCTCAAAAATAATCACTACCGCTTTGGACGTTCCCCAGCCCCGCAAGTCTCAACCATGCAACCAATATCCCTGAAAAATCTGGCGTCCGATCATCCCCAACCAGTCAAATCGTCCTAAACTGGGAGTCAACATGACTTTGAACCGCTCCTCCATCGCTCTCCTCGCCGTCCTCACCACGGCCGCCGTCGCCCAAACCAGCACCACAACACCTAAACCCGTCGTCCACCACACCACCACAACCACCCATCGTGCAACCCCAGTCGCCAACCCCAAAGACGCCCCACCCAACGTCCCCAAGGTCGTCGGCACGCCCAAGCCCCTCTACTCCCTCCGCTACATCGACACCGT
This sequence comes from Acidobacteriota bacterium, assembly GCA_021780315.1. Lineage (GTDB taxonomy): Bacteria > Acidobacteriota > Terriglobia > Terriglobales > Acidobacteriaceae > Edaphobacter. The sequence goes on along the minus strand of JAJXYY010000024.1, from coordinate 105,983 downwards.
CATCGGTACCGGCCCACTCTCTGAGCCGCGCAAGTTCTACACCGTCCACTACACCGGATGGCTCACCGACGGCACCAAGTTCGACTCCTCTGTCGACCGCGGTACTCCCATCACCTTCCCTTACGGAGCACGCCAGGTCATCCCCGGCTGGGACACCGGCTTTGAAGGCATGCACGTCGGCGGCAAGCGTCGCCTCTTCATCCCTTACCAACTCGCCTACGGTGAGACCGGTCGCCCTCCCGTCATCCCCGCCAAGGCCGATCTCATCTTCGATATCGAACTCGTCGGCATGTCGGACACCCCCCCGGCACCGCCCGCCGCACCCAAGCCAGCAGAGCCCGCAGCCAAACCAGCAGCAACCCCGGAACCTGCTGCCAAGCCGGCCACTCAGCCAGCTGCAACCGATCCTGCTGCCAAAACTAACCCGCATCCTCAGGGCCTCTAACCTCCTCTAATACCAAAGGCCTCGATAAACAATGTTTGAAAGACTTCGTCCCCTCAACCCATACCTCAGGCGTTACTGGAAGAGTCTCGCCTGGGGCGGGGTCGCTGTCGTGCTCTACAACACCATCAAAGTTCTCATCCCTGCCGTCATCGGCCACGCCGTCGACGACCTCCGCCACGGCGTCACCCAGCAAAAGATCATCTTCCACGCCCTGCGCCTGCTGCTCATCGCCCTACTCTCGGCCATCTTCCTCTACATCACCCGCCAGGTCATTATCGGCGCCTCCCGCGAGATCGAGTTCGATCTCCGCAACGACCTCTTCGCCAACCTCGAACGCCAGCCGCCCAGCTTTTACAACACCTACCGCACCGGCGACATCATGGCCCGCTCCACCAACGACCTCGCCGCCGTCCGCCAACTCCTCGGCCCAGCCATCATGTACAGCGCCAACACCATCGTCTTCACTGCGGCTGCGCTGCCCTTCATGATCCGTATCAGCCCCAAACTCACCCTCTGCGCCTTCGTCCCTCTCCCCATCGCCTCCGTCCTCGTGCAATACTTCGGCGCACGCATCCACACCCGCTTCGAGCGCATCCAGGCTATGTTCTCCGACATCTCCGCCAAGGCCCAGGAGAACTTCTCCGGCGCACGTCTCATCCGCGCCTTCGCTCAGGAGGACGCCGAGATTGCCTCCTTCGAGACCGCTAATCAGGAATACATCAAGCGCAGCCTCTACCTCGTCCGCCTCATGGCCATGCTCTGGCCCACACTGGAGTTCGTCCTCGGACTCTCCCTGATGATCACCCTCTTCGTCGGTGGACACGAGGTCGTCACCCACCGAATCTCCGTCGGCGAGTTCACCGCCTTCAGCGTCTACATGGTGCAACTCACCTGGCCCATGATCGCCGTCGGCTGGGTCGTCAATCTCTTCCAGCGCGGTACCGCCTCCGTCGTCCGCATCGACGAACTCCTCAAACACCAACCCGCCATCACCGACAACGAAGCCTCCGTCAACCAATCCCCCATAACCGGCGACATCGAGTTCCATCACCTCAGCTTCGCCTACCCCGACGGCCCACCTGTCCTCACGGACATCAATCTCCGCATCCCCGCCGGCTCCAGCCTCGCAATCGTCGGCCCCACCGGCTCCGGCAAATCCACGCTCGTCAATCTCATCCCACGTCTGCTCGAAGCAGCACCCGAAGCCATCCGCATCGACGGCAATCCCATCCGTAACTATCCACTCGACCACTTACGCCGCAGCATCGGCTTCGTACCCCAGGAGACCTTCCTCTTCTCCGAGACCATCCGCCAGAACATCGCCTTCGGTGTCCCTCACGCCACCGAGGCTCAGGTCCTGCAGGCCGCCACCACCGCCCATATCGCCAACGAAATCCTGGAATTCCCCAAAGGCTTCGACACCACCGTCGGCGAACGTGGCATCACCCTCTCCGGCGGCCAAAAGCAGCGCACCGCCATCGCCCGCGCCCTCATCCGCGAGCCCCGTATCCTCATACTCGACGACGCACTCGCCAGCGTAGATACCTACACCGAAGAGCAGATACTCTCTGGCCTGCGCAACCTCATGCAAGCACGCACGACCATCTTCATCTCCCACCGCATCTCCACCGCACGCAACGCCGATCAGATCGCCGTCCTCGTCGCCGGACGCATCGCAGAGCTGGGCACACACGACCAACTACTCGCCCTCAACGGCTACTACACCAGCCTCTTCGACAAGCAACGCCTCGAAGAAGAGCTCTCCGTCGCCAGCTAGCTCCCTACGCCATCCAGCGCGACCCCACTGCCTCGCCATCGCTCACCGGAGTGCTCGGCGTATTTGCCGGAACAAACTTCTCCTCCCAGGTCCGCAACTCGCGCGGCAATACCCGCCCCGCCTCCGGATCGCGCGCTACCACCACCCATGCATCGCGCACATTCAATACGCACGCTATCACCTCCTGAAACTGCTCTGCCGAAGCCGCATGCGATGCCTCCAGCGCCATCGTGAACATCGTCGCGTAGAAGTCCGCCAACGCCGCCGCCGAACTGCCCCCGACATCCATTCGCAGCCGCGCCTGCAGATACATCACAATGTCAATAAACTTCTTCACCGCCGCCCGTCGTCCTTGCACATCCCCGTCCACAACGCACTGCTGTGCCCGATATAGAAAGCGAATCGAAGCGTCATACAGAGCCACCACCAACTGCACGCCCGTCGCCCCGGCCAAACTCTCCTGCTGATAACTCGACTCTGCCATCTGTTACCCCGTCGGTGTTGTGTTGTAGCCAGTCACGGCGCTGTAAACCTCGTTAATCTGATTGACCTGCGACGGGATGGACTGCAGTATCTGGTTGGCCGTATTCAGCTCCGCCGTCAACGAGGTCTTCTCGGTCGCAATCATTGCATCTTCATTCGTAATACTCTGGTTCAGCGTCGCCTCTTCCGCTGCATTCTGCTGCTGCGACAGATATACATCCCCACTCGGCGCCTGCGTTCCCAGGCCATTCAGAACCGAGGAGAAATTCAAACCAAAGCTGTTCGCATTCTGCAAAAATCCCGTCACATCGGAGTAATGATTGTTCAACTCCGCCAACAGTGCGTTACTGTCCAGCGTCAACGTCCCGTCATTGTTGGTCGAGATACCCAACTGTGTCACGCTGCTCACCGTCCCGCTCGCACTACCACCCAGCAACGCGGTGCTCAACTGGTTCTGAATCAGCGACAACGTTGCATTGCCGAAGAGTGGCTGCGGATTGCCATTCGCATCCTTTCCCTCCTGCGTATTGATGTCGCTGACCACGGTGTTGTACGCCGTCACAAAGTCGTTCACAGCCGTCGCCACCGCACTGTTGTTATTCGTAATCTGTACCTGCACCGGCGTCCCCGGGGCCGCCGCCAGCATGTCGAACGTCACTCCCGGAATCGCATCCGTCACTGTATTCGATGGCGTACTCAGCGCAATCCCGTCTACCGTCACACTGCCGTTTTGGCCCGTCTGTCCGGACACAAACGACAAGCTGCTTGCGCTGGTCGTGTCGCTCAACGCACTCGTAATCGTCAGTTGCCCCGCAGCCCCACCCGTCGCACTTACCAGCGACAACCGCGACCCCGAAGTATCCGAGATCACCGTCGCCGTCACTCCAACACCTGCCGCATTGATCGCAGCCGATAACGTAGCCAGCGTGTTGCTGGAACTACCCACCGTAATCGTACTTGGCGTCCCCGATCCCACCTGGATCGTCAGACTTCCCGAAAGGACATCCGCGGCATGGGCCACCGTATTCGAGTAGTTCGACGAAGTCTGCGCCAGCGAATTTACCGTAATCGTGTGGCTACCCGCTACCGCCGAAGGGGTCGCTCCGGTCAACGCCAGTACATTCGTATTCGAACTCGCCCCCTGCTTCTCCGACAGTACCCCGCTGAAGTCCGTCAACGCCTGCATCTTGGTCGTCAGCGTAGATAAGTCTGTCCCCAGCGTAGTAAAGACCGTATCTTGCGCCTTCAATGCAGCCAACTGCGTCTTCCATGGGGTCTCGATCTGCTGATTGATCGCCAGAATCTGCGTCACAGTCGACGCAACATCGAATCCGGTCCCACTGTTGATCGATCCGAAATTTATCCCTACTGTGCCCATCGCCTGAGTCCTGTTTCCTCTGCTGCCTGCATTGCACTTCGCGTACCAACGCCGGCTAAACTCGCTAAGAGAACTCTCATCCCACCAAATACGAAGCAGCGGCCAGCGTACCCACGCCGGCCGCCATCTCCAATCGCCTTACTGCAGCAGCTTCAGTACCTCCTGCTGCACGCTGTTGGCCTGCGACAACGCGCTGATACCTGTCTCGCTCAACACCTTGAACTTCGCCATATCGCTCGTCGCCTGGCCGTAGTTCGTCGACGTAATATTGCTTGCCGCAGAGGTCAGGTTCACCTGCTCCGAGTTCGCAACGTTCGAGGCTGCATTCAACTGGTTGATGTTCGCGCCCAGCGTACCGCGCTGATACGCCACATCGGCAATCGCCGTGGTAACACTCGTCAGCACCGTCTGCGCGCTTGTCGCAGTCAGTGATGAAATACTGGGCGAGCTAAAGTCCACACCCGCGCCAGCCACAGTAGGCGTATCGGTCAACGCAGTTCCAGTAAAGGCAAGCGTGTTGGTCGTGCCGGCCGAACCGGTAATCGTCAACTTGTTGGCATTTGCGCCTGTGCCGACCGCAGCAGTAACGCCGGTAATTCCAGCGCCGTTGATCTGCGTAGCCACCGCACTCAGCGACGAGCCAGCGGCAATCGTGAGGTTCACTGCAGTACCGCCGGCATAGGTAATCGACAACGAACCGCTCAACGTGTCGGAAGCTCCTACCGCCGTCAGCGAAGAACTCGCCGGAGTGGTCGATGTAGGAACGGTTGGTACGGAAAACGTAGCCGAGGTAGCGGCAGCCGGTGCGGACTCTCCCACCGAGGACGTCGTCAATGCGCCCACAGTATCACTGAAAACGTTCGCGCCCGACGTCGTTCCATCGCTGACAAATAGCTTGGTCGCCGTCGAAGAAAATACCGTATTGCCATTGAAGTTGGTCGTCGATCCAATGTTGCCGACTTCCGAAATAATGTTCTGATACTCCTGATTGGCCGAGCTCACCTGATTCGTGTTCAGAGTACCGTTGGCCGCTTCGGTCGCCAGAGTCACCGCACGATTCAGCAGATTGGTTACCTGTGCCAGCGCACCGTCTGCTGTCTGCAACAAGCCAACACCTGCGGTCGCATTCTGCGAAGACTGGGTCAGCGCAGCCACATTAGCCTGCAAGCCATTGGCAACCGCAAGACCGGCTGCATCGTCCGCACCGCTGTTGATGCGCGAACCCGAAGATAGCTGCGTCAGTACATTCTGCAGACTGTTCTGCGTCTGGTTCAGATTGTTCTGAGCATAAATTGCCGCGATGTTATTTAGGACACCCAATGACATGTAGAAACGCTCCTGTAGGACGATTTGAACTGCCGCGTCGTCTGCCCCGGGTGTCTGTTCCTCACTCGATCACACCACCTTGGCGCTTTCAAGCTCTGGTTCACCGTGCGGAAGGCTCCGCGTTCCCACACCTCATCGGCCATCATCCGCTGGACATGAATTATCCTCATCACCTCCTGTACCTTCGTAACCCTCGCGCTCCACTCTGACCCCGCCGATGAATCTGATGGAAAGGTCCACCCAACATGATCGAACTCACCAGGCTCAACGGCAGCCGTATCGACGTCAATAGCGATCTCATCAAGTACACCGAGGCCTCACCTGACACAGTCCTCACTCTCATCACAGGAGAAAAACTCGTTGTCCTCGAATCCTGCGATCAACTCACCCAGCGCGTCATCGCCTATCGCGCCGCCGTACTTCACAGCGCCTGGCCCGAGGCTGCCGTCCCCCTCACCGCCAAAGCAGCCTTCGACGCCCAGCGCCTCGAGCAACAATTGCTCAATAAGCGCACCCACGACTAACCGCCTCCCCCTCCAAAGGACTCCATTATGGACATCGCCAGCATCGGTGGAATCGCACTCGCCATCATTGGTATCCTCGCCGGCATGATGATCGAAGGCGGCAGCATCGCCCAGATCACCCAGCCCACCGCCGCCATGATCGTCATCGGCGGAACCGCCGGCGCCGTCATGCTACAGTTTCCGTTACATATATTCGTCGCCGCACTCAAAGCCGTAGGCAAAGTCTTCCTCCACAAAGGGGCCGACGGCGAGGCCACACTCAGGCAACTAGTCGACTTCGCCAACAAAGCCCGCAAAAGCGGCATCGTCTCGCTCGACGCCGATCTCGCCTCCGTCTCCGATCCCTTCCTCAAGCAGGCCCTCATGCTCGCCGTCGACGGAACCGAACCCAGCGAAGTCCGCAAGATCATGCAACTCGAACTCGACAACAAATCCGAAATCGAAGAAAAAGTCCCCGCTGTCTTCGAGGCCGCAGGCGGCTACTCGCCCACGGTAGGCATCATCGGTGCCGTCCTCGGACTCATCCAGGTCATGAAGAACCTCGCCAACATCGATGAAGTAGGTCGCGGTATCGCCACCGCCTTCGTCGCCACCATCTACGGCGTCGCCGTCGCAAACCTCATCTGCCTACCCGCCGCAGGCAAACTCAAGTTTCGCCATCGCGAAGAACAGATGATCAAAGAAATGATGCTCGAGGGTGTCATCTCCATTCTCGAAGGCATGAACCCACGCATGATCGAGACCAAGCTCCGCACCTACCTCTTCGACTCCAAACCCGAGCCCGCAAAGAAGCCCGAAGAGGTCGCAGCATGAGCAAGAAAAAACATCCCGAACACGTCAACCACGAGCGCTGGCTCGTCTCCTATGCCGACTTCATCACCCTGCTCTTCGCCTTCTTCGTGGTCCTCTTCGCCTCCAGTCAATCCGACAAAAAGAAGCAGGTGCAGATGGCCAGCGCCATGCAAACCGCCTTCGACCACAACGGCATCTTCGAGCCGCACTCCGACCACCCGCTCATCGCGGAAGGTCTCGCCCCGCCTGCCGCTCCCCCCGCCGCCATCCAACTTCCCCTCCCCACAGCCGTCACCCCCACGCCCGCCGAACCCGCCATCACCCAGCACAGCATCCAAGTCATGCTCCAGCAACAGGTCGCCGCCCATCGCATCCCCTCCGGCAGCGTCACCCTCCACACCACGCCCGAAGGCCTCGTCATCTCCCTCCACGAAGCCGGCTTCTTCGCCTCCGGCTCTGCGGATATCCGCGACTCCTCCCTCGCCATGCTCACCACCCTCGCCCACAGCCTTCCTCCGGAGCCCATGCGCGTCGAAGGCCACACTGACAATATCCCCATCCACACCGCACTATTTGCCACCAACTGGGAGCTATCCACCGCACGTGCCAGCGCTATCGCCCGCCTGCTCCTGCAACAAAACTCCGTCAACCCCGCCCAACTCTCGGCCGCCGGCTACGCGGAGTTTCACCCCATCGCCACCAACAACACCGAAGCCGGACGCGCTCAGAACCGCCGCGTCGATATCATCCTGTTGCGACACCCAACACCTTCACAATAACCCGCTTCGCCCGTTGCCCATCAAACTCCGCGTAAAACACCCGCTGCCACTGTCCCAGGTCCAGCCTTCCCCGTGTCACCGGCAACGTCGTCTCATGGTGCAGCAACAACGCCTTCAGATGTGCGTCGGCATTGTCCTCCCCCGTTCGATGATGCTGATACCCCGGCCAGCGCGGAGCCAGCTTCTCCAGCCATACCCCGATGTCCTCAATCAATCCATCCTCGTTGTCATTAACGTAGATCGCAGCCGTTATATGCATCGGCGATACAAAGCAAAGTCCATCCTCAATCCCACTCCGCCGCACTATCTCCTCCACCCGTGGCGTCAGATGCACCATCTCGTAACGTTCCTCGGTCGTAATCGTCAGATATTCCGTATGCGACTTCATCCCCGCCATGACCATCACCCTCCCTTCCCGCCAACCTGATCCATCGTTGATCCTGCTATCCTTACATGGGATACAGAATCCGTATTCGCCCAGCAGGCCAACGCGCGTGAAAGCCATCTTCCTCCAACTCGCTGCCATCCTCTGCCTGCTGGCACTTATTGCCCCAGCCGCAGCGCTGGCTGCGACCTCGCAGTCAACCTGTAGCAACATGTTTTCCTGCTCCCACTGCCATTCTCAAGCCAACCACCTGCATCCCCACCGTATCTGCTGCACCACACCCCACATCCCACAGTCGTCCCTGCCAACCCGCGAAGTCACGCTCGCCTCCATCCATCTCCCTGCTTCCAATCACGCCCTGCGCCCAGCAGCAATGCTCGCTGCCGCATCTCCTGCTCCGCCAGCAACTGCACCCCCCCCCACACGCTCCCGTCTTATCCTTCGTATCTGAGTTACGCATCCTGGCACCGTATCCCCGCTTGCTCACCCGCAAGTCACCCAGGCTCTCACCTAGAAGGACTCCCTCATGCGCCTCCGCATCACCCTCGTTCTAGCTCTACTCGCCCCTGTAGCCACGGCCCAGCAGCCCGACATGCCCGGCATGGACATGCACTCCCACTCCATGGACTCCATGGCTGCACCCACCAACCTCATTCAGGCCGAAATCGCCCATACCTCTTCCGGCACCAGCATCGAACCCGCCTCCACTCCCGTCTCCATGCTCATGGTCCACCGCGACGGCTGGATGCTGATGCTCCATGGCAATGCCTCCATCTCCGACATCCAGCAACACGCCGACTCCCCTCGCGGCGCCGACAAGCTCTACTCCACCAACTGGATCATGCCCATGGCCACACGCGAGTTTGGCTCCAACGGCCGCTTCGGCCAACTCACCCTCCGCACCATGCTCTCGCTCGAACCCGCAACCATCTCCGGCCGCCAGTTCCCTCAACTCTTTCAACAGGGCGAAACCGCCTTTGGCAAACCCATCGTCGACGGCCAGCATCCCCACGACTTTGTCATGGAACTCGCCGCCCTCTACGACCTGCGCCTGGGCCAGCACACACTCCTCAGCTTCTACGCCGCACCCGTCGGCGACCCAGCCATCGGCCCCACCGCCTACCCGCACCGACTCACCGCATCCGAGAATCCCCTCGCCGCTCTCGACCACCACCAGCAGGACTCGACCCACATCGCTTTCAACGTCCTTACCGGCGGCCTCACCTGGCACTCGCTCCGCATCGAGGCCTCAGGCTTCCACGGCGGAGAACCCGCCGAAGCCCGCTGGCACTTCCAGCCCTCATCCAATGGCCTTACCATCGACAGCTACTCCACCCGCCTCACCTTCTCCCCCACCCCCAACTGGACCAGCCAGTATTCCATCGCCCACATCACCAGCCCTGAAGCCCTCTACCCCGGCGAAAACCAGCAGCGCCAAACTGCCTCCCTCATGTACAACCGTCCCTTAGGCCCTGCCACCAGTGACGGCACTCATTCCGGCAACTGGTCCAGCACCCTCGTCTGGGGCCGCACCCTCTCGCTCACCGACCACTCCAAGGAGAACAGCTACCTGCTCGAATCCCTCCTCCAGTTCCACTCCCGCAACTTCCTCTTCACCCGCATCGAAAATGCTGGGCGTTCCAATGAACTCCTCCTCAACCCAGGCTCGACCCTGCCGACCGGCTTCACCGAGTCGCCCATCGGCCACGTCCAGTCTTACTCCCTCGGCTACGACCGCCAGTACCACATTGCCCCCCACCTCCTCGCCGCCCCAGGAGCCCAATTCACCCTCTACAACACCCCCGCAGCACTGGTCTCCACCTACGGCCAGCACCCCTTCGGCGCCGTCGCCTTCCTCCGCCTGCGCATCGCACCGTAACCGCTCCACACATCCCCTCAAACTCCCGCACTACGCCAGACCAATAACTCACATGACTCTCTATATCGCCACTTCGAACCCTGGCAAACTCCGCGACTTCGCCATCGCCGCCGGAGACCGCATCCACATCCGCCCACTTCCCGGACTTCAGGACATCCCTGCCCCCGCCGAAGACGAACCCACCTTCACCGGCAACGCCATCGCCAAGGCCCTCGCCTACTCCCGCCACGCCCCCGGCCTCATCGTCCTCGCCGACGACTCCGGTCTCGAGGTCGATGCCCTCCACGGAGCACCCGGCGTACGCTCCGCCCGCTACGCAGAAGACCTCGCCTTCTCGGACCACCTCGCCGATACCACCGACGCACGCAATAACCTCTGCCTCCTCCAGGCCCTTGCCGCCACCCCCGACACCAACCACACCGCCCGCTACCACTGCGTCCTCGCCGCCGCCCGTGACGGCCAACTCCTCTCCACCGCCGACGGCAACGTCGAAGGCCAGATCATCGCCACCCCGCGCGGCACCAGCGGATTCGGCTACGATCCCCTCTTCTACCTGCCCCACCTCCACCGTACTATGGCCGAACTCGACCCAGCCACCCGACTCCAACTCAGCCATCGCGGCCGGGCCCTCTCCGCTTTGCTCCTCATCCTCAATGCAAAAACTCCACTGGCATGAATTCCATCCAGTACAACTATTTCGCACACTTCTATCGATAACCGCACAAAGCCTCCGAGTTTCCTTGACGGTCGTCAAACCACAGCGGAATAATCGCGTTGCTGATTGTTTGCAACTAACATTAGACGACGTCGCTCTCCCGAGCCCTCAAGGAGCCTTTCATGGCCACAGTCGCACCGCCCGTCTCCTCCGCAACATCGCCCCAGCGCGGAGTGCAACCTCTTCGCGCGGGCCAGGGCAACTCCTTCCTCTGGCGCAAGTTACACTCCCTCTCCGGCATCGTCCCGATCGGTGCCTTCCTCGTCGAACACATCATCTCCAACTTCGAAACCTGGAACGGCCCCCTCGCCTACGCCAAGCAGGTCGTCTTCCTAAACTCACTCCCGCTCGTCCGCGTGCTGGAGTGGGCTTTCATCTTCATCCCCCTCTCTTTCCACGCCCTCTATGGCGTCTTCATTGCCTTCCGCGGCCGCTCCAACGTCAACGTCTACCCCTGGGCCGGCAACTGGATGTATCTCTCCCAGCGCATCACCGGAATCATTGCACTGGTCTACATCGTCCAGCACGTCTGGCGGCAGCGCTTCTCCGGCGTCATGCTCCCGGAGCACCCCGGCGCAGCCTTCGCCAAGGTCCAGCACGAGCTCTCCAACCCCTGGATGCTCGCCATCTACGTCATCGCCATGATCGCCACCACCTGGCACTTCTCCTACGGCATCTGGCTCTTCGCCGCCAAGTGGGGCATCACCCCTGGCAACCGCGCTCGCAAACGCTTTGGCTACGTCTGCGCCGTGCTCGGTATCGCTCTCTGCCTGATGGGCCTCGCCAGCATCTACGCCGTCGTCTACAAATACCCCAACGCCCCGGAGAACGTCCTGCCCGAAACCCCCGCAGCCCTCGTTCAACCAGCGACAGCAACTTCGGCAGTCAGTCTTACCAACTCCCGCTCAGCAGCACCCCGGACAACGCAAAGTCAGCCCCGAAGCACGCCGCAAAGCTAACGCCCTTCGGTGAGAGTACTGGGCTGTAGCCCGGTAAAAAGATTCATAACGAAAAGGGGCTTCAGCCCCAGGCACTTCGCCCGCACTACCGCAGCGCCGAGAGGATCAACAGTATGGCAGCATCACCCCGAATCATCGTAGTAGGCGGCGGACTAGCCGGCCTCTCCTCAGTCATCAAGATCGCCGAAGCCGGCGGCACCGTCGACCTCTTCTCCATCGTCCCCGTCAAGCGCTCCCACTCCGTCTGCGCCCAGGGTGGTATCAACGCCGCCAAAGACCTCAAGGGCGAAGGCGACTCCGTCCTCAAGCACTTCGACGACACCGTCTACGGCGGCGACTTCCTCGCCAACCAGACCCCCGTCAAGAACATGACCGCCCAGGGCCCCGCGATCATCGACCTCCTCGATCGCATGGGCGTCCCCTTCAACCGCACCCCCGAAGGCTTGCTCGACTTCCGCCGCTTCGGTGGCACGTTATATCAACGGACGGCATTCGCGGGCGCAACCACCGGCCAGCAACTCCTCTACGCTCTCGACGAGCAGGTCCGCCGCCACGAGTCCGAAGGCAAAGTCACCAAGTACGAAGGCTGGGAGTTCCTCTCCGCCGTCCTCGACGACAACGGCGTCTGCCGCGGCATCGTAGCCATGGATCTCCGCACCATGGAGACCCGCACCTTCCCCGCCGACGCCATCATCATCTGCACCGGCGGCAACGGAGCCATCTTCGGCAAATCCACCAACTCCGTCGTCTGCACCGGCTCCGCCCAGTCCGCTCTCTACCAGCAGGGCGCCTTCTACGCCAACGGAGAGTTCATCCAGGTCCACCCTACCGCCATCCCCGGCGAAGACAAGCTCCGCCTCATGTCCGAGTCCGCCCGCGGCGAAGGCGGCCGTGTCTGGGTCCCCCGCGACCGCAACGACAAACGCGTCGCCCGCTCCATCCCCGAGGCAGACCGCTACTACTTCCTCGAAGAGCGTTACCCCAAGTACGGCAACCTCGTCCCCCGCGACATCGCCACCCGTGAGATCTTCAAGATCGTCTACGAAGACCAGATGGGCATCGACGGCCAGCCCATGGTCTACCTCGACCTCACCCACCTCCCCAAGGAGCGCCTCCACAAACTCGAAGGCATCCTCGAAATCTACGAGAAGTTCGTCGGCGACGACCCCCGCGAAGTCCCCATGAAGATCTTCCCTGGCGTCCACTACACCATGGGCGGCCTCTGGGTGGACTTCAACCAGCAGACCAACATCCCCGGTGTCTTCGCTGCCGGTGAAGCTGACTACTCTATCCACGGCGCCAACCGCCTCGGAGCCAACTCCCTGCTCTCCTGCATCTACGGCGGCTTCGTCGCTGGCCCTCAGGCTCTCAACTACGCCAAGGCCCTCAAGCCTGCCACCGGCGACGGCGGCCACGCAGCCGAACTCCAGCGCCAGAAGCAGAAGAACAATCAGCTCACCTCCTCCACTGGCACCGAAAACCCCTTCAAGATCTGGCGCGAACTCGGCGACACCATGACCAAGCACGCCACCATCGTCCGCTACAACGCCGGACTCGACGAAGCCGACGCCAAGCTCGTAGAACTCCTGCATCGCTACAAAAACATCAACCTCTCCGACAAGAGCCAGTGGGCCAACACCAGCTTCGCCTTCACCCGCCAACTCTACAACATGCTCGAACTGGGCCGCGTCATCGTCCAGGGAGCACGCCTCCGGGACGAGTCCCGCGGAGCCCACTACAAACCCGACTTCCCCAACCGCAACGACGAGCAGTTCCTCAAAACCACCAAGGCCGCCTTCGTCGACGGAGCACCCAGCATCACCTACGAAGACGTAGACACCAGCCACATCAAACCTCGTCCCCGCGTCTACTCCTCCACCTAAAAGGAACCAGACATAAGCTCCAACGGCGCTAGCATGGGCAAACTCCCAGTAAGTAGCCGAAGAAAAGCAAGCGGGCTGAAGGCCCGAAACATAGATTTCCGAGGGCAACAACCATGCCAAGAACCATCAAAGTTGAGATCAAGCGCCAGTCCAACCCCGACGCCCCCGTCGTCATCGAGAAGTTCGAGGTCCCCTATCGCCCGAACATGAACATCACATCCCTCCTCGGTGAAATCGCCTGCAACCCCATCACCGCTGACGGAAAAACGACCGCCCCCATCGCCTACGACTCCAACTGCCTCGAAGAGATCTGCGGCTCCTGCGCCATGCTCATCAACGGTAAGGCCCGTATGGCCTGCTCCGCCCTCGTCGACAAACTCCAGGATGGAAACCCCGACGAGCCCATCACCCTCGCTCCGCTCTCCAAGTTCCCCGTCGTCCGCGACCTCGCCGTAGACCGCTCCGTCCTCTTCCAGAACCTCAAGTCCGTCAAGGCCTGGGTCCCCATCGACGGCACCTACGACCTCGGAGCCGCCCCCCGCCAGTTCCCCCAGATTCAGGAAGAGCGCTACCCCCTCTCCAACTGCATCTCCTGCACCATCTGCATGGAGGTCTGCCCCCAGTTCAATGACTCCACCAACTTCGTCGGTGCAGCCACCATCGCACAGGTCAAGCTCTTCAATATGGACCCCGCTGGCTCCGTCCTCAAAGAAGAGCGTCTACGCGCCCTCGCCGGCGACGGTGGTGTCCAGGAGTGTGGCTTCGCCCAGAACTGCGTCGAAGCCTGCCCCAAGCAACTGCCCCTAACCGAAGCAATCTCCGACGTCACCCGTGAAGTCATCGTCCAGCAGGTCAAAGACTTCTTCACCCGCTAAACATCCTGCAGCACCTTGGCAGTGGCCGCATCTCCATTCAGCGATGCGGCCACACTTTTTGCTCGCAATAGCTCTGGACGCACTCCATCTCCTCGCCCTCCGTAGGAAGCTTTCAATCCGCCTGCATCGAAAGCTTTCACCATCAATCCAATTCATAGCTCACATCAGGAGAACCACCCATGATTAACCTCGCTGACGCCCGCCGCATCATCGCTGCGGCAGAAAAGAAAGCCGAAGAACTCGGCCAACCCATGAACGTAGCCGTCGTCGACGAAGGCGGAAACCTGATCGCCTTCGAGCGCATGACCAACGCATGGCTCGGCTCCATCGATATCGCCCAGAAAAAGGCCTGGACCTCACGCGCCTTCGACATCTCCACCCAGGACCTCGCCACCCACTCCCAGTCAGGCAACCAGTTCTTCGGTATCCACGCCTCCAACAACGGCCAGGTCATGATCTTCGCCGGCGGAATCCCCCTCCTGCAAAACGGCAAAGTCGTCGGAGCCATCGGCGTCAGCGGAGGCTCCGGCGATCAGGATCACACCGTAGCTCAGGCCGGTGCAGCTGCTCTCTAACCCTCACCCACGCCACACGCAGAAAAGCCCCGCACACAGCGGGGCTTTTCTATCGTCCAATCCTGCTCTATTTGGTAAAAATCATCGTTCCCGGAACCACGCAAGCGCGTGGATAGCATCCGAGCACCACAAGGTTGTCCCTCGCACCCAAGCCATCACCCACTCCCACCAGAATCAACATAAGATCAACAGAATGAATCAGCCTCTCCCAGACTCATCCGCGGCCTCTTTCGACCTGCATCACGCCGCCCTCGTCATCGACACCCACGTCGACACCCCGCAGCGCTTCCTCGACCCCTCTCCCGACCACCCAGCTACCTCCTGGGACTTCACCGGCCCCCTCCACGGCGGCCATCTCTCCCTCGATACCGCGCGTCAAGGCAACCTCGCCGCCGCCTTCTTCGCCCTCTGGCCTGAACCCACCCAGTGGCGCGGCCAATACGTCCAGCGCACCCACGCCCTCCTCGACGGCGTCCTTCACCAAATTCAGCAGCATTCTGAAGTCCTCGCCCTCTGCACCTCCCCCGCCGACATCCTCGCCGCACGCTCCCAACACAAGTTCGCCATCCTCCTCGGCATCGAAGGCGGCCACGCCCTCGAGAACTCCCTCGCTAACCTCCGCCTCTTCCACCAGCGCGGCGTCCGCTACCTCACCCTCACCTGGTCCAACTCCAACGACTGGGCCGAGTCCTCCGGCGACCTGCGCAACCCCGCCAGCAGCACCCCACCCGGCCTCACCCCCTTCGGTCGCGACATCATCCGCGAACTCAACCGTCTCGGCATCATCATCGACGTCTCCCACGCCTCCGACGCCACCCTCGTCGACGTCCTCCGCACCACCACCGCCCCCATCCTCGCCACCCACTCCTCCGCCCGCGCCCTCACCGACTCGCCCCGCAACCTCACCGACGACCAACTCCGCGCCATCGCCGCCAATCGCGGTGCCGTCATGGTCAACTTCTTCCCTGCCTTCATCGACGAGGCCTGGCGCCAGGCCTGGATCAACCAGCGCCCCCAGCGCAGCCTCGCCCATCAGGCTCTGGCCGAAGACTATGCCGCTCGCAACCAGCCCATTCCCTTCTCCGCCTCTAACCACATCGATCGCACCTTCGCCGCCCTCATTCCCCGCGCCCCCTTCACCTCGCTCATCGCGCACATCGACCACGTAGCCCGCACCGCCGGCATCGATCACGTCGGCCTCGGCTCCGACTTCGACGGCATCCCCGCCACCCCCGAAGGCATCGACTCCGCAGCCGACCTTCCCAAAATCACCGCCGCCCTCGCCGCCCGTGGCTACTCCGACTCCGACCTGCACAAACTCCTCGGCGGCAACCTCCTCCGCGTCTTCCAGCAAGTCCAGTCGATAGCCCAGCCCCAGCCATAGCCAGCACTCCGCACCCCACGTCTCCTCGCAACTTTGCGGACGCACACCCCGATAGGTTAGCCTTGATCGTGATGAACCTTCACCCTGCCAAGCCTGCTCACGCTGCGATGCTGCTGCTCGCGCTCTGCCTACTGCTCGCTGCTCCAGCCCTCGCTCAGACCACCTCTCAGGACGCACTCCCCGACGCACCCAGCGCCGCCAATCAGCCCAAACCACCCGTCATCCCCACCGGCCCCACCGCCGTCATCGATACCACCATGGGCCGCCTCACCTGCAAGCTCTACGACCAGCAGGCCCCCATCACCGTCGCCAACTTCATCGGCCTCGCCGACGGCTCCAAAGACTGGACCAACCCCGACACCCTCAAAAAGGTTCACCACAAGTCCCTCTACGACGGAACCACCTTCCACCGCGTCATCCCCGGCTTCATGATCCAGGGCGGCGACCCCCTCGGCACTGGCATGGGCGACCCAGGCTACTACTTCCAGGACGAGATCACCCCAGACCTCACCTTCGACGTCCCCGGACGCCTCGCCATGGCCAACTCCGGCCCCACCACCAATGGCAGCCAGTTCTTCATCACCGAAGTGCCCGTCCCAGAACTCGACGGCAAACACACCATCTTCGGCCAGTGCGACGCGCACTCCGTCCTGCTCGTCGCCTCCATCGCCCGCGTAGACCGTGACGACCACGACAAGCCCCGCACGCCCATCGTCGTGCAACACATCACCATCGTCCGCGATGGCCAGCCCATGCCCCCCGAGCCCGTCATCGCAGCCCCGCCAAAGCCAGCAGCAACCACACCGGCACCGGCACCCGCAGCACAATGACCTTCAACCCACAGCACCCCCTACAGCCAACCAACCCCTCCCCGAAGCAACCCACCCATTTGCTTCTAGGTGCGCCAAGGCTTTAGCCTTGGCATTTAGGTCCTCCAGAAATTGACCTTTAGCCTCTGGGGCCAGCACGCTCGCCCTGGCCAATCTTTCTCGGTAGGTCCCAACACTTTCCCCCAAACCGGCTTACGTTCCATCAAAGCCCAAACCCGCAAGGAGAACACCGAAATGCCAACCAAGCCCGGCACCTACGCCACCTTCAAAACCACCGAAGGTACCATCGTCTGCGAACTCTTTGAAAAGGACGCACCCGAGACCGTCGCCAACTTCATCGGTCTCGCCGAAGGCACCAAAGAGTGGAACAGCCGCTCCAAGAAAGGCCCCAAGCTCTACGACGGAACCATCTTCCACCGCGTCATCCCCAACTTCATGATCCAGGGCGGAGACCCCGAAGGCACCGGTATGGGCGGCCCCGGCTACAAGTTCGCCGACGAGACCAAGGGCTCCAAACATGGCTTCCAGCAGCCCGGCAAACTCGCCATGGCCAACGCCGGCCCCAACACCAACGGCAGCCAGTTCTTCATCACCACCACCGATACCAGCTGGCTCACCGGCAAACACACCATCTTCGGTGAAGTCGTCGAAGGCTACGACATCGCAGAAAAAATCTCCAAAGTCTCCCGCGACGGCATGGACCGACCCAAAACCCCAGTAGTCCTCGAATCCGTAACCATCGAACGCATCGCCTAACACCGCAATCCAACATAAAAAGCAACATCAACCAAAAAGGCCCGCTCATCGAGCGGGCCTTTCGCATCACATCGCAACCAGCCTAAGCCACGCCGATCACCGTGCAAAGCTCCTTCACCGAGTCCGCACTCCGCTGCAGCGCAGCCTGCTCTTCAGCCGTCAGCTTGATCTCGATGATCTGTTCCAGCCCCTTCGAGCCCAGCTTGCAAGGCACCCCAACATACAGCCCGGAGATTCCATACTCCCCCTGCAGATACGCCGCACAAGGCAGAATCTTCTTCTTGTCCTTCAGGATCGCCTCCACCATCTCCACTGCCGCAGCCGAAGGAGCATAGTAGGCCGAACCCGTCTTCAGGTGCTTCACAATCTCCGCGCCGCCATTGGCCGTACGCGTCTCCAACTCCTTCAGACGGTCAGCCGGAATCAACTCCGTAATCGGAATCCCCGCCATCGTCGAGTAGCGGCTCAGCGGTACCATCGTATCGCCATGCCCGCCCAGAACAAAAGCAGTTACATTCTCCACCGACACCTTCAACTCCTCGGCGATAAACGTCCGGAACCGAGCCGAATCCAGCACGCCAGCCATCCCAATCACGCGCTCCCGAGGAAAGCCCGACTTCTTGAACGCAGCCTGCGCCATCGCATCCAGCGGATTCGAAACAATAATCAAAATGCAGTTCGGCGAGTTCGCGACTACCTTCCCCACTACATCCGACATGATGTTGAAGTTGGTATTCAGCAAGTCATCCCGGCTCATCCCCGGCTTACGCGGAATCCCCGCCGTAATCACCACAATGTCCGAGTTCGCCGTATCGGCATAGTCGTTCGTTCCCACAATCGAGCAATCCCGCTTCTCGATCGGCATCGCCTGCAGCAGATCCAGCGCCTTACCCTGCGGCACGCCTTCCACCACGTCGATCAGAACTACATCCGCCAGTTCCTTCGCCGCAATCCAGTGTGCAGCCGTTGCCCCAACATTACCCGCGCCAACAATCGATACCTTTTTACGCATCTCTTCTCCTGGTTCTTCTGCAATAGGGTGTCACCCTTCCGCACAGCGGATGGGCCTGCTCTTCATACGTGCTACTTACTCATATTCTCAATCATACGGCTCGCAAACTCACTCGTCTTAGCCTTCGTCGCGCCCACCATCGACCGCTCAAAGTCATACGTCACAAACTTCTGCGCAATCGTCTTCTCCATTGAGCTTTCGATCAGCCGCGCCGCCTCCGTCCAGTCCAGAAAGTCGAACAGCATCACGCCCGACAGAATCACCGATCCCGGATTGATCACATCCTTGTCCGCATACTTCGGAGCCGTCCCGTGCGTCGCCTCAAACACCGCATATCCGTCGCCAATGTTCGCGCCAGGAGCGATTCCCAACCCGCCCACCTGCGCCGCCGCCGCATCCGAAATGTAGTCGCCATTAAGGTTCGTCGTCGCCAGCACGCTATAGTCCGAAGGCCGAATAATAATCTGCTGAAAGATCGAGTCCGCAATCCGGTCGTTCACCAGCACCTTCTGCTTCCACTGGCCGTTCCCGTGCGAACGCCCAATCGATGCCAGCACCGCCTTCACTTCGGCCACTACGCTCTCGCCAAACTCCTTAGCCGCAAACTCGATTCCCGGCTCTATCAGCGCCGCATTCTCCTCCGCCGTCAGCGCAGGATTAGCCTCCACGTTCCCCAGAATCCAGCTCTCGCGCTCCGTCACCGTCTGCTCGCGGAACTCCTGCGTCGCCACCTCATACCCCCACTCGCGGAACGCACCCTCCGTAAACTTCTGGATGTTCCCCTTGTGCACCAGCGTCACCGTCTTGCGACCTTCCTTCAGCGCAAACGCAATCGCCGCCCGCACCAGTCGCTTCGAACCCGTAATCGAGATCGGCTTCACCCCCACACCAGAGTCCAGACGTACCTTCTTCTTCGTACCCTTCAGCATCTCGTCGTTCACAAACGCGATAAACTTTGCCGCCTCCGGAGTCCCCTCGCGAAACTCGATGCCCGCATAAATATCCTCCGTATTCTCCCGGAAGATCACCACATCCAACTGCTCCGGATGCTTAACCGGACTCGGCACACCCGCGTAGTACTTCACCGGACGCACGCACTGGTACAAATCCATCAACTGCCGCAGCGCCACATTCAAGCTCCGAATCCCACCTCCCACCGGCGTCGTCAGCGGCCCTTTGATCGACACGCGAAAGTCCATCGTCGCGCTCACCGTATCGTCCGGAAGCCAGTTCTGCGTCTGCCGATACGCCTTCTCACCCGCCAGCACCTCGAACCACTTCACCCCGCGCTTGCCCCCATACGCCTTCTCTACCGCCGCATCGAACACCCGCTGCGAAGCACGCCAGATATCCCGCCCCGTACCATCACCCTCGATAAACGGAATGATCGGATGGTCCGGTACCGTAAAGGTTCCATTGGCATATTCAATCGGCTGACCATCGGTGGGAACGGCAATTCCGTTATAGCTGGCTTTCATCGCGTCAAAATCCTCCAGAACATTTGGACGCAGCCTACCATCGCAAAGATACCCCTCGCAAGAAGCTATTCCGTTTACCGCACAGCAAGTCCGCTCACCGCACAAAACTGAAAAAGCCCCAGCCGAAGGCCAGGGCTCTTTCACCATCCGTTCCAGTCGACTAGAAAATGTTCCAGAGCAACTGGTTGTACACATCGTGGTGGAACTGTACCTCCGACGTCTTCACAATCGTTCCCAGCAACCGGGGGCACCGATCAGCCGAAGCCTGCTTCAGATCCGCATAACGGCTCTTCACATCCTCGCCTAGAATCGTCGACGTCCACTCTGCAGCGCGGAAGTTGTCAATCGCCGTGTAGATGTTGTCCGGTAGATAACGATCCGCCTGCCGCAGGTTCTTGATCTTCGCCGTGCTGCCGTCCAGACCCGTCTTGAAGATCGAGTACAGCACCATGTACGGGTTCGCATCCGGACCAACCGAACGCACTTCCACCCGCGAAGACTTCTCGTTGCCAATCGGGATACGCACCATCGATCCACGGTCCGTCGCCGAAGCCTTGATCTGGTTCGGCGCCTCAAAGTGAGGATCAAGACGACGGTACGAGTTCACGCTGGCATTCAGCAACAGGCAAAGATCGTTGCCATGCGTCAGAATGCGGTCCGTAAACTGCCACGCCAGCTTCGAAATCTTCTCTTCGCCCTTCGGGTCCCAGAATAGGTTCTTGCCATTCTTCGTGATCGAGACGTTCGTGTGCATGCCGCTGCCGTTCACGCCAACTACTGGCTTCGGCAAAAAGCTCGCCGTCATGCCCATCTGCGTCGCTACCTGGCGGCAGATCAGCTTGTACAACTGAATCTGGTCCGCGGCCGCAACCACCTCGCCGTAGCTGTAGTTGATCTCGAACTGGCTCGGAGCCACCTCAGGATGGTCTTTTTCGTTCTCGAAGCCCATCGCACGCTGCACTTCCGCAGTCGTGTCGATAAACTCACGCAGCGGATCACCCGGCAGCGAGTGGTAGTAGCCGCCCTTGTTCACATACTCGAACGTGCCCGTCTCGTGGTAGCTCCGCTCGGCGTCAACACCCTCGAACAGAAAGCCTTCAATCTCATTCGCCGCGTTCAGCGTGTAGCCGTTCTTTTCAAACAACTCTTTGGAATACTGCTTCAACACGCCACGCAGGTCGCCCGAGTACGTGCTGCCGTTCTTGTCGATCACTTCACCAAACACCATCACCTTGCCCGCGCCAAACACATCCGCCGGCACCCAATAGAAGGCGCTCCAGTCAATGCCCAAACGCAGATCGCTCTCCCGCTGCGCCGTAAACCCACGTATCGACGAGCCATCAAAGGTCAGGTTGTCGTAGCTGTTGATCAAAAACTTCTTGTCATAGTCCAACATGTGCAGACGGCCTTCCAGGTCGCTGAACAGGACAGTCACAGCCTTGATCCGGCGTTCGTCTGTAAGGTACTTCAAGCGCTCTTCCCGAATCACATCGGCAGAGACACGCTTCTTGCGCTGCTCTTTTGCCTGCAGGTTCAGGTCCTCTAGTTCGCCGTAGGAAAGCTCCAGAAAATCTCGAAATTCGCTCAAATGACACTCCTTCTGCAATGAAGTACACGTATTCCGCAACAAGGCGGTGAAGTTGGTTGTAATGGGGTCGAAGAGCGCTGGAGCGACGGGGGCCAGCTACCCAACACTTTCAACCTATCAGAAAAATTCACACAGACAAAAGTTTTTGTGCCTCAACTTCATTGCTTCAACTCCGCCGCCACCACCATCCCCCACATTCAGCCGCAATTCCAGCACCCTCCCCTATCAATCCCAGAAAAACCAGAAATTCACTCTCTCGCAACTTGGGCAAACCGCCACAATACCGTACCCTCAGTACTTAGGAACTCTTTCATGTCCAAGACCACTAACTCCCGCATCGCCCTCATCCAGATGTCCTGCGCCCCCGACACCGCCGCTAACCTCGACAAAGCCGCTGACCGCGTCCGCGAGGCCGCCCGCGCCGGAGCCAACATCGTCTGCCTCCCCGAACTCTTCCGCGCCCAGTACTTCTGCCAACGCGAAGAGCACGCCCTCTTCGACACCGCCGAGTCCATCCCCGGCCCCTCTACCGCACGCCTCAGCGCCATCGTCCGCGAAGAAAAAATCGTCCTCGTCGCCAGCCTCTTCGAGCGCCGCGCCCCCGGCCTCTACCACAACACCGCCGCCATCCTCGACCACGCCGCTACCGGCCCCGACCACATCCACAGCATCTACCGCAAGATGCACATCCCCGACGACCCCCTCTATTACGAGAAGTTTTACTTCACCCCCGGAGACCTCGGCTTCAAAGCCCAGACCACCAGCCACGGCAGTATCGGCACCCTCATCTGCTGGGACCAGTGGTACCCCGAAGCCGCCCGCCTCACCGCCCTCAGCGGAGCCACCACCCTCTTCTACCCCACCGCCATCGGCTGGCACCCCTCCGAAAAAGCCGAGTACGGCGAGGCCCAATACTCCGCCTGGCAAACCATGCAGCGAGCCCACGCCATCGCCAACGGAGTCTTCGTCGGAGCCGTCAACCGCGTAGGCCACGAGCACGGCGACGTCACCCACAACGGCACCACCATGACCGGCCCCGGCGACCACACCCCGCAGTCCGGCCTCGAGTTCTGGGGCGGCTCCTTCATCGCAGACCCCTTCGGACGCATCCTCGCCCAGGCCTCCCACGATAAAGAAGAGATCCTCACCGCAGAAATCGACCTGAAACTCCTCGAAGACACCCGCCGCAACTGGCCCTTCCTGCGCGACCGCCGCATCGACGCCTACGCCGGAATCACCAGCCGCTTCCTCGACTAACCACCGCCACGCCAACAATCCGGGTGCCCCATCTTCGCGACAGCCTCATCGTCGCTAAGGTGGGTATCGGGCAAAGCCCGACCGTCTTTCTCTCTCTCAAAAAGCGCTCGGGTGCCCCATGTCCCGCCCTTGGGACATGGGTTGAACACCTCTCCCCAGACAGACTCGCAACTTCCTGAACGTCCGTAGTAAGGTATCCTCGCCTAACTCGCCCACCATGCTCCCCATCCTGATCCTCATCCTCGCCGCCGCCTACATCCTCCTCGGAGCCACCCATCTCGCCGCCCCCACCAAAGTTCTCCCCATCTACCGAACTCTCCTGGGCCGCCGCCTCTTCTCCCGCTACTCCGCCAACTTCCAACAAATATCCTCCACCAACTGGAAGCTCATCGGCACCGCCTACATCCTCTTCGGCATGGCTCTGGTCTGGTCCCTCCACTCCAGCTTCTAGCGTCACAAATCCACCCAATCCAACCGTCTATACTTGACACGGCACTGGCTACGGAACTGCGCGCCAAACACCACCGCTCAGCATCAGACCCAGTACCTGCACCTCAAGTCCGGACCTAACTCATCTGGATCGAAGACTTTGCACCATAATGACGGGGAGGGGGGGGTATCCCCCTCAACCAGCAGACACCACCACGAAAGCAGCCAGACGCCGATGACCGACACCCCCAGCGCCCAGAACTACCGCATGCCCGCCGAATGGGCCCCCCACGCCGCTACCTGGATCGCCTGGCCCCACAACGCCGAAGACTGGCCAGGAAAATTCCTCCCCATCCCCTGGGTCTACGCCGAGATCGTCCGCCACCTCTCCGCCGTCGAAGACGTTCACATCCTCGTCAACAATCCCGACGCCGAAGACCGTGCCACCGGCCAGCTCCGCCGCGCCGGAGCCAACCTCGCCCGCCTCCACTTCCACCACTGGCCCACCGACCGCGTCTGGCTGCGCGACTCCGGCCCCATCTTCGTCAAAAACCCCGCAGGCGACATCGCCCTCACCAACTGGAAGTTCAATGCCTGGGCCAAGTACGACAACTGGCGCCGCGACAACCAGATCCCCCAGCACGTCGCCAAACTCTACGCCATGCCCGAGTTCTGCCCCGAGGTCCCCTTCCCCCATCGAGCCCCTCACCGCCTCGTCCTCGAAGGCGGCAGCATCGACACCAACGGTGCCGGAATCCTCCTCACCACCGAGGAGTGCCTCCTCTCTGAAGTCCAGGAACGTAACCCCGGCCTCGGCGACAAGGAAACCACCCGCACCCACCTCGAACAAGCCTTCAAAAACTACCTCGGCATCGACCAGACCATCTGGCTCAACCGCGGCTGCGCTGGCGACGACACCCACGGCCACGTAGACGACATCACCCGCTTCGTTGCCGAAAACACCATCCTCACCGCCGTCGAACCCAACACCCACGACGAGAACCACCTCCCCCTCGCCGAAAACCTCGACCGCCTTCGCTCCGCCCGCAACCTCGCCGGAGACCCCTTCCAAATCATCACCCTCCCCATGCCCAACCCCGTAGTCTTCGAAGGCCAACGCCTCCCCGCCAGCTACGCCAACTTCTACATCGCCAACAATCTCGTCCTCGTCCCCACCTTCAACGACCCCCACGACCGCCACGCCCTCAACATCATCGCCAACTGCTTCCCCACCCGCGAAGTCATAGGCATCCACGCCGTAGACCTCGTCTGGGGACTAGGCACCCTCCACTGTATGACCCAACAAGAACCCGCATGAGCAAACCCTGGCCCCCACCACCCGACCTCGAATCCATCAAGGAACTCGTCCGTAACGCTGATGTTGAAGGTCTAATCGAGATTCATGGCGCCCCCGCCGACGAATACGATACCGAAGCTGAGGCTCTGCATACCGCAATCGCACATTTTCAAACAGATCAAATCACGGTGAGCCATCAGCTTCCAATCCTCGAAGCAATCTGGCGCAGAAACTTCATCGATGATGACGCTGAGCTTGCCCTGAGACGCCCGGCGCTCGAAAGATTAGCACAGCAGATCGCTCAATTCTTCGGCCCCGAGGCCCAGCCACGAGTGCGTCAGCAATAATCCGCTTCCCCTACGAAGCCTTCTCATGCGCCTTCATATACTCCCGCAGCGCCGCGTTAATCCGACTCTGATACCGCGCCCCAGTCTTCTTGAAGAACTCCAGCACATCCGCATCCAGCCGCACCGTAATCTGCTTCTTATTCCCAGCCGGAATCAGCGCCCCCGGTCGCGTCCACACGGCATCTCGCGGCGAAGCAGGAGCATCGCTGTAGTCAATCTCTTCGTCCTTCATCTCACGCAGCCGCTTCATTTGCTGCGCCGTCATCTTCGGAGGATTCTTCGGATCCAGTTTAAACCGTACGGTTCCAGTACTCGTCTCTCTCATATCGGCTCGCCCTTCTGGCCGAGATCAGGCGAATCACCTCACCTCGCACCGCATACACAACATAAATTTCTATTCCTTCGACCAGGCCCGTCGTAGCCCAACGTTCTTCACCTTCAGAAGCTTCTGCATCCAACCGCTCCGTCCGATTCCCATCCTCGAACACTCCGGCTGCAACTTCAAAAGTGATGCCATGCTTTCGCGCATTGCTCTTGGCTTTGGTCGAGTTCCACTCAAATTCCACTCCCAAATCCTAGCACTACAATTGTAACTACACTCCAAATTCGTGTTTAGCTATTGATAATGCCTGACGACCTCACCTTCATGAACGCCGCCATCACCGAAGCCCAATCCGCCGAAGCCTCCGGCGAAGTCCCCATCGGCGCCGTCATCGTCTACAAGAACGAGATCATCGCCCGCGGCCAGAACCGCGTCCTCCGCGACCACGACCCCTCCGCCCACGCCGAGATCGTCGCTCTCCGCGCCGCCGGCCTCGCCCTCCAGAACTACCGCCTCAGCCCGCCTCCCGGCGAACCCGATGGCTGCACCCTCTACGTCACCCTCGAACCCTGCGCCATGTGCGCCGGAGCCATCCTCCACGCCCGCATCGATCGCCTCGTCTACGCCGCCCCCGACCCCAAAGCCGGGGCCTGCGGCAGTGTCCTCTCCGTCATGAACCACCCCCAACTCAACCATCGCGTCGAAGTCACCGCCGGCCTCCTCGCCGAAGAGTGTGCAACCCTCCTCCAGAATTTCTTCCGCGCCCGCCGCGTCAGCGCATCCAAGCAATCAGCATCAGGAGATTCCACCCATGACTAACCGCCTCACCGGCAAAGTCGCCATTGTCACCGGCTCCTCCTCTGGCATCGGCCAATCCATCGCCATTCGTCTCGCCTCCGAAGGCGCCTCCGTCGTCATCGACTACGTTGGCCAGCCCGACGGAGCCCACGATACCCTAGCCAAAATCCAATCCGCCGGCGGCAAAGCCATCACCATCCAGGCCAACGTCTCCAGCATCGCAGAAACTCAATCCCTCATCGACCAGACCTACACCCAACTCGGTCGTTGCGACATCCTCATCAACAACGCCGGCATCGAGAAGGAAGCTGCCTTCTGCGACGTAACCGAAGCGGAATACGACGCCGTCCTCGGCGTCAATCTCAAGGGAGCCTTCTTCCTCACCCAGGCCTTTGTCCGCCGCCTCCGCGACGCCAAACTCCCCGGCCGCATCATCAATATCTCCTCCGTCCACGAAGACATGGTCTTCCCCAACTTCTCCACCTACTGCGCCTCCAAGGGCGGCATGCGCATGCTCATGCGCGACCTCGCCGTCGAACTCGGCTCCCTCGGCATCACCGTCAACAACATCGCCCCCGGAGCCATCAACACCCCCATCAACACCGCTCTTCTCGCCAACAAACCCAAGCTCAATGCACTCCTAGCCAACATCCCCCTCGGCCGCCTCGGCACCCCCGAAGAAGTCGCCTCCCTCGCCGCCTTCCTTAGCTCCGACGAAGCCGCCTACATCACCGGCTCCACCTACGCCATCGACGGCGGCCTCCTCCGCAACTACCACGAGCAGTAAAGTCGCTACCACAAGTAAAATAAAAGCATGGAACTAACCGTCTACTCCGCCTCCTGGTGCCGCGACTGCCGCGAGGCCAAGCGCTTCCTCGACAAGCACAACATCCCCTTCACCGAGGTCGACATCGAACAGACCCCGGGTGCCGCCGAACAAGTCATTGAAAACGTAGGCAAGCGAGCCATCCCCCAGTTCGTCCTCAACGGCAAATGGATCCAGCCCTACCAGCCCGGCCGTGGCTTCCTCCACGCCGAAATGTCCGAACTCTTCGGCGTCACAAACTCCTAAGCCTGCGACACCTCGATCTCCGCACACCAGGGAATCACATGATCGCCCGCTATACAAGGCATTGCGCACACACCTCAGCCTCTCAAGTAAGGGAAAACTCATGATCGCCCGCTACACACGACCCGCAATGGGAAAAATCTGGTCCGACGAAAACAAGTACCGCTGCTGGCTCACCGTAGAAACCGCAGCCTCTCAGGCCCTCGCCAGCTTCGGCCTCGTCCCCCAGTCCGCCGCCAACATCATCCGCGACAAGGGTAACTTCACCGTCGACCGCATCAACGAGATCGAAGCCGAAGTCCGTCACGACGTCATCGCCTTCACCACCACCGTCGCCGAGCACATCAACGACACCGAAGCCTCCCGCTGGCTCCACTATGGCCTCACCAGCACCGATGTCGTCGACACCGCCCAGTCCCTCCAGCTCCTCGAAGCCTCCGCCATCATCCGCGCCGGCATCGTCGCCCTCTCCGAGACCCTCAAGCGCCGCGCCATCGAGTTCAAGCACACTCCCATCATCGGCCGCACCCACGGCGTCCACGCCGAACCAACCACCTTCGGCCTCAAGCTCCTCCTCTGGTACTCCGAGATGCAGCGCAACCTCACCCGCTTCGACGCCGCCGCCGAAGATCTCCGCGTAGGCAAGCTCTCCGGAGCCGTCGGCACCTTCGGCCATCTCAAGCCCGAGCACGAAGAAGCAATTTGTAACGCATTAGGTCTCAAACCCGTAGCCGTCGCCACACAAGTCGTCCAGCGCGACCGCCACGCTGCCTACGTCTCCGCCCTCGCCATCCTCTGCTCCACCCTCGACAAGATGGCCACCGAAGTCCGCCACCTCCAGCGCACCGAGGTCCGCGAAGCAGAAGAGTTCTTCTCCGAGAAGCAGAAGGGCTCCAGCGCCATGCCCCACAAGCGCAACCCCATCACCTCCGAGCAAATCTCCGGCCTCGCCCGCGTCGTCCGCGCCAACGTCCAGACCGCCTTCGAAAACATCGCCCTCTGGCACGAGCGCGACATCTCCCACTCCTCCGCCGAGCGCGTCATCCTCCCCGACTCCACCATCCTCGCCGACTACCTCCTCGCGAAGACAGAAAACTTAATCGCCAAACTCCTCGTCTACCCCGCCCGCATGCTCAAGAACCTCGAGTCCACCGGCGGCCTCATCTTCTCCGGCCAACTCCTCCTCGACCTAGCCGAATCCGGCATGTCCCGCGAAGACGCCTACCGCCTCGTCCAATCCCATGCCATGAACTCTTGGAAGAACGACCTCGTCTTCCGCGACGAAGTAGCCAAAGTCCCCGAGATCACCGCCCGCCTCTCACCCGAAAAACTAGCCCACGCCTTCGACTACCACCGCCAGCTAGCCAACGTAGACGCCATCTTCCACCGCGTACTCAACTCCTAACCGTTTACAGATGCCGGATGCCCCACCTTCGCGACAGACTCATCGTCGCAAAGGTGGGCATCGCGCAAATCGCGACCGTTCCACGGAAGCATCATGCCCGACCTCGTCCAAATCGTAAACTCTGCCCTGGCCTCCTCTGTCCAACGCTCCGGCCCCCACCTCGTCTGCAAACCCGGCTGCTACCAATGCTGCATCGGCGTCTTCCCCATCTCCCACGAAGACGCCGCCCGCCTACGCGCTGGCCTCTCACTCCTCGAACAAACCGACCCCGAAAAATCCACCCGCATTAAACAACGAGTAGCCGCTACCCTCACCCTCCTCGACCCCTGGTTCCCCGGCGACCTCACCACCGGCATCCTCAACGAAGACTACGAGGCCGCCATCCTCTTCGAAGAGTTCGCCAACAACGAACCCTGCCCCGTCCTCGACCCCGCCACTGGCACCTGCGACCTCTACGAATCCCGCCCCATCCTTTGCCGCACCTTCGGCCCACCCATGCGCACCCCCGGCGACGACGGCGAAATCAACCTCGCTACCTGCGAACTCTGCTACATCCACGCCACTACCGAAGAGATCGCCGCCTGCGAACTCGACCCCACCATCCCCGCCCTCGAAGCCGCCAGCAACGAGGCATTCAACGCCGCCCACAACCTCCACGGCGAAACCCTCATCGCCTACGCCCTCCGCACCCCCTAATCTTCACCCCACCAAAACAATCCCCGCCCACGCCCACCAACGCCAACCCCATCGGCGATAATCATCACTGTGAGCGAATCCCACAACATCACCCTCGCCGTCACTGGAGCCAGCGGCAGCATCTACGCTGCAGAGATGCTCCGCGCCCTCGTCGCCGACACCCGCGTCGCCAAAATCAACTTCGTCGCCTCCGACAGCGCCCTACGCGTCTTCGCCGAAGAGATGCAACTCAGCGGCCGCAACGATCTCGTCGAAAAACTTCTCGGTACGCCCTCCGCCAAGGTTCACCAGCACACCGACAGCAACATCGGCGCCAACATCGCCAGCGGCAGCTACCCCACCCGCTGCATGATCGTCCTGCCTTGCTCCATGGGAACCCTCGCCGGCATCGCCAACGGCATCGCCTCCAACCTCATCCAGCGCGCCGCCGACGTCTGCCTCAAGGAGCGCCGCCCCCTCATCCTCTGCGTCCGCGAGACCCCCTTCAACCGCATCCATCTCCGCAACATGACCCTCGCCGCCGAAGCCGGTGCCACGATCTTCCCCGCCATCCCCACCCTCTACAACCATCCGCAGTCCACCAACGACATGGCCCGCAACTTCGTCCACCGCGTCCTCGCCCACATCGGCCTGCCGCAGCCCGGTGCTTACCAGTGGCAGCCGGACTGAGCAGCACCATCACCCGCAGACGCCCTACTTCGCTGCAGCAAAACTATACCGCCCACCCGTCATCGCAGGCTCCGCCTTCATAAACTCCACCGTCGCCTTCAGCACCCGGTTCGAGCACTCCGCCGGAGCCAGATGTCCGCACCCTTCCATCACATCCAGCACCGCTCCCGGAATCTCTTGCTGAATCTTCTCCCCTACAGACAACGGAATCAGCTCATCCCGATCCCCCCACACCACCAGCGTAGGACGCTCCATCTGGTACAGCCGAAAATCCAGAATGTCCTTCCCATTCGTCATCGAGTTCACACTCCGCTCGATCACCCACCCATTGCGGTTCAGCTTCCGCAACGCCGCAGCCTCCGCGAACCCCGGCAGCCGCACCGGATTCGGAGACAGCATCGCCTGCAACCGCCGCAAACCTGTAACATCCGCAGGCACAAATAGATCCGCTCCAAACGTAGCTGGAAAATAAATCCCTGCACTATCGTAGATCGCCAGCCGGTCCACCATCTCCGGATGCTCCAGCGCCAGCTTCATCGCCACCCAACCGCCCATCGACCAGCCGCCCACATCCGCACGCGCCACGTGCACCGCTTGCATAAACTGCGCTACCGTAGCCTCCTGCAACGAGATCGAATAGCTTACATCCGGCCGCGGCGACCGACCATATCCCAGCAGATCCGGTACATACACATGGAAACCCTGCGCCGCCAGCCCCGGTATCAGCGCCGCCCAGTCCTCCCCACGCGAACCCAACCCATGGATCAGCACCAGCGGCGTCCCCGCACCACCCTGCGTCGGCATCGCCTCCAGATAGTGCAGCCGATACCCACCCGCATCCACATACTCGCTCTTCACCCCCTGCCGCCACAGCCGAAGGCGCAGTATCTGGTCCGAGACCCCGATCGGATGCAGATAAAACGTCGCCCCACCCAACAACCCCACCACCACCAGCACGACCAGAACCCGCAACCAAGTCTTCATCGACTCAATTCCTCCACATACTCGAACGCCTTTTCTATCACGTCCAGCGTCACCTCGGCCAAGTCGTACTCCGCCAACAGCAAATCCTTCCGCCGCACCCACCGTGCATCCATGGCATCATCCCCGCTCACCACGGCCTCCATCCCCTGCCCAGCCTCCAATCCACACAGCCAGTCCACCACCACATACTGGTACCGCACCCGTCCGTGCTCATCCACGTCGATACGATCAATCGCAGTCAGCACCGCCATAGGAGTCACGCGCAGTCCGGTCTCTTCCACAAGCTCTCGCCGCACCCCGGCCGCCATCGTCTCACCCAGCTCCAGCACCCCACCCGGAACCGACCACCGACCCACCATCGGCTCCCGGCCTCGCCGAATCAGCAACACACAACCTTCCGAAATCACCACCCCCGCAACCCCCACCCGGGGCACAGTCGGATACATTCTGCTCGCGGCCTCATCCACCTTCGGCATCACTTCAGTGGTTTGCCAAACTCTTCGCCATACACCGTATGAGACATATCGAACCGCCCACCATCAAACTTGTCCTCGCCCTTCAGGTGTCCCACAGCCAGCAGACCCACCACCCAGTAGCTCAACGGCAGTCGTAATACCTCATGCACCTTGTCCTGCTCGAAGCCTTCCATCGGTGCCGTGTCATACCCCATCACCTCGGCCATCAGCAGCATATGCGTAAACGCCAGCATCACCTGTTTGTTCAGCCAGGCCTTCATCTGGTCGCTGCTGAACCCCGAAAGATAATTGGGTACGGAACTCCGAGCCTGGTCCGCATAGCTCTCCGGCATCCCACCCTCGCGCCCCTGCTGCAGCATCAGGTCCAGATCCTTCCGCCAGCCATCCGCATCCCCACAGGCTACTATCACTGCCGAAGCCTCCTCGACCTTGCCCTGGTTATAGCTCGCAGCCCGCAACCGCTTCTTCTGCTCGCCACTTTGCACCACCACAAAACGCCACGGCTGCATGTTGTAGCCGCTCGGTGCATGCAGACCAGCATCCAGAATCATCCGCAAATCATCCGCCGGAATCGGCTGTCCATCGAAGCTCGGTGTCGCTCGTCGTTCCTTGATCGCCTGTATTAGTTTCTTTTCCATCGTCGCATCTCTTTTCTGTACACACTCTAGGATGCCTGCTTAACCCATGCTGCCATCGACCAACCAATGCAGTTACTTACCATCTCGCACAAACCTCAACGAAAATATCATGACCGCATCAATACGTCATGCAATCTTCATAAAAATCGTTCGCTCCAGGCCCCCGCATCAGTGAATCTCGCTCATCGGCTGCTCCGTCGCAAACGGGCTCTGGCCCGGCACATCGACAAACAGCCACACACCATGGAACGCCTTTCGCAACTCCGGATACGCCCCCACCAGCGCGCTTGTCGCATCCGCATTCCGCTTCCGTGCCGTGGCCGCATCGCCCATCGAGTCCACCTTCACATGCGCCGTCACGTCGATCTTCTCCTTTTCCAGCGAGTCGTCTACGCCTAGCTCCGTAAAGTGGTACTCCACCCCATCCGCTCCCTTCACCACCAGCGGCGCATCCACGCTTACCCCTTCCGACAACGTCGGTGGTGCAGCAGCAGCCCGCTCCGTCCGCAGCTTCTCCAGGTGGCTGCTCTGCACAAAACCCGCCGGCTGCAACAGCAACTCCGCCTGCAGATAGTAAAGCCACGCGTTCCACTGTTCCTTCGCCTTCACCATCTGCCGCGCCTGCGTCCAATACCACAAGCCATCATGCCCGGCCGCCTGCATCGGCTTCGGATAAAGCCCAGCCATCAACCACTTCCCCTGGTCCTGCCGCATCAAAAATGATACCCGCCACGGCGCAGCGCTCCGGCTCTCCACAATCGCGAATCCATATCGCCCAGGAGGCAGCGACGGAATCAGAAAATCCACCTCCGACGTCGACCGGTTCAGCGTGCAATAAAATGCCGCGTCCGGGTCCTTCCCATCCGCTCCACGCTTCAACTGCGTCCCATCCAGCAGATACACCTGGTCCACCACCAGCGTCCCCCCCGCCAGCTGCGGAGCTGTCGCTCCCACCACCCGCTGCACCGCACTAAAGTCCCGCGCCAACTCCGCAACCGTCGCACCATGCAAGCCGGCCGCATCGTTGCCTTGCACCTGCACCGCCAGCGCCTTCGCCGCCTGCGCCAATCCATCGCGATCCGCAGCCGTCATCTGCGACTGGGTCGTACACACCTCAGCCACACCCCCACGCCCCATCGCCAGCAGCAGTCCTGCCGCAAACAACCCCATCCGTACTCTGCTCATCTCTGCCATGCGGTCTAGTGCTCCGTCAGCGGCTGCACCTGCAAAGCCCGCTGCTCCAATGCCAGTCTAGTACAACCCACCCTCTTACCTGCCCCCACCATCCCATAACCCGCGGCGACCAGCCAAATGCATCCCCCAGACCTGCCCGACCAATCCGCACTCTCACCCCACCTAAACAAAATAGGCGTTAGACTATCCGCAGCACTGGCAGGCTCCGATCACCTTGCCTCTACCCCGGAGTCCTACACTCACATGCCCCACGCCACTCCAATCCGCGGCATTCTGGCACTTCTCCTCTTCGCCCTGGTCACCACTCTGTTTGCCCAGTCCAATACCACTCTGCCTTCAACCGCTCCCACCACCCAGCCCGCTACGCCATCCCAACCCGCCCGGCCCGCGCCTCAGCGAGCTACCGTGACCCTCGCCAATAACCTTCTCACCGTCTCCGCCAGCAACTCCAGCCTCAATCAGATCCTCCGCGAGATCGCCCGCCAGACCACCATGAAGATCACCGGAGGCGTCGCCGACGAACGTGTCTTCGGAACCTACGGCCCCGGCTCCCCCGCCCAGATCCTCACCGCGCTCCTCGATGGCACCGGTAGCAACATGCTCCTCGTCCAGAGCCCCACCCACCACCTCGCAGAACTGATCCTCACCCCGCGCCATGGCGGCGTCACTCCGCCCAATCCCAACTCTGCCGCCTTCAACGACGCTACTGAACCAACCGAAATCTCCGCCCAGCCCGACTCCAGACCCGTAGCCGGTCCCAGCCAATCCCAGCCAATCCCAGCCCAGCCAACCGAGCCCGTCTCCCCCGCTCAGTCCGCAGCCTTCCCCTCCCTCAGCCCCGACCCCGCCACCAACCCCCAACCCGCTCAGCCCGATGCCACCACGCAAGACAATCCCAACGGAGTCAAAACACCGCAGCAGATCTTCGAGCAGCTACAACGCCTCCACCAGCAGGCAACACCCGCTCCACAATAGATTTTTATCGGATCACTTCAGAAAAACCCGTCTAATTCTGCAACACTCTAGCCCTGCACAGCCTGCGTTTGCGCCACCACACGCTGCGAACTACGCTCCGCCACCTGTCGCGCATGCACCCGAAACATCCCAAACATCGCCATGCAAACCCAATAAGCTACCAGCACTCCCACCGCCAGCGACGCCAGCACAGCCGAGATCAATACAATCGACGCAGTCACAATCTCTCCAGTTACTTCCATCTCTGCTTCATCAAACACCTACCGGCAACACAAGCTGCCCGGCAAAGCTAACCAACACAGCTCTGATTCTCCCAGAATTAGCCAGATTTGTCATAACCATCCCCGTCACCCCTGTTGCTCACTCAGATACTTTCCCTTGCCTGCCAGACCAGTGACCACACGCAAACGCCCTGCATCCACCGTCCCACCGCTCCTCGTCAAATACCGTATCCTAGAGACTTGGCTCACGTCCCCTGATACCACACTACCGGCACCTCCAACACGAACCGGCTTCACCGCAGCACTGAACACTCTCTATGGCCATCACTCACATCACCGTCCGCGGAGCACGCCAGCACAACCTCCGCAACGTCAACGTCGCCATTCCCCGCAACACCCTCACCGTCGTCACCGGCCTCTCCGGCTCCGGCAAATCCTCCCTTGCCTTCGACACCATCTACGCCGAAGGCCAGCGCCGCTACGTCGAAACCCTCTCCGCCTACGCCCGCCAGTTCCTCGACCAGATGGAGCGCCCAGACGTTGACGCAATCGACGGCCTCTCCCCCGCAATCTCCATCGAGCAGAAGACCACCTCTCGCAGCCCACGCTCCACCGTCGGCACCATCACCGAGATCTACGACTACCTACGCCTCCTCTACGCCTCTGTAGGACAACCCCACTGCCCCAAATGCGCCCGCCCCATCTCTCGCCAGTCCGCCGACCAGATCGTCGAGCGCATCGTCTCCCTCGCCCCAGGCGAGCGCATCACCATCTACGCCCCCATCGTCCGCGGCCGCAAAGGCGAATTCCGCGAAGAACTCGAAGCCCTCGACCAGCAGGGATTCCGCGCCCGCATCGACGGCGAGATGGTCGAACTCACCGAGGGCATGCGCCTCGAAAAGCGTAAAAACCACACCGTCGAAGCCATCGTAGATCGCATCATCCTCAAACCCCTTGCACCCGAAATGGCTGCCCCAGGTCTCGACTCGGAGACCTCGGATACTCCCCCCGCCAAAACCAAATACGACACCCGCCGCCTCGAAACTTCCGTCGCCAAAGCCCTCCAGATGGCCAACGGTCTCGTCCTGATCGGCCTCCAGGACCCCGTCACCCGCAAGCAGGAAGAGACCCTCTACTCCTCCTCCATGGCCTGCCCCGACTGCGGCATCAACGTCCCCCGCCTCGAACCTCGCAGCTTCTCCTTCAACTCCAACTACGGTGCCTGCCCCGAGTGCCACGGCCTCGGCAGTATCTACGACTTTGACCCCGCCAAAACCATCACCGACTGGTCAAAACCACTCCTCGACGGCGCCATGGGGCCCGGCTCAGGCTCCCAATATCTCCTCCGCCTCATCAAAATCGCAGCCGAAAAATACAAGATCAACCTCAAGCTTCCCTTCGATCAGCTATCCCACGACCACCAGAACCTCCTCCTCTACGGCCCACCCCGCAACGAGGCCGCGCGCACCGGCTTCCACGGTATCTTCAGCTACCTCCGCGCCAACATCGAAGACACCAAGTCAGAGGGCTATCGCGAGTACATGATGCAATACATGTCCGCCACCCTCTGCCCCGTCTGCAAAGGCCGCCGCCTCCGCCCCGAATCCCTGGCCGTCACCATCCCCATCCCCGGCGCAAAACCGGTTGCCAAAATCTCCGGCGACGACAGCGATGATGCCTCACCACCCACATCCAACCAAAGTCCCGGCTTCTCCATCGCCGACTTCACCAACCTCTCCCTCGAGCGTGCCCTCACCGCCGCCCGTGCCATGCTCTTCTCAGGACGCGACCGCATCATCGCCGACCGCCTCCAGCGGGAGATCATCGAGCGCCTCGAATTCCTCAACGCCGTCGGCCTCGGCTACCTCTCCCTCAACCGCTCCGCCGCCACCCTCTCCGGCGGCGAAGGCCAGCGCATCCGCCTCGCCACCCAGATCGGCTCCCGCCTCCGCGGCGTACTCTACGTCCTCGACGAACCCTCCATCGGACTCCACCAACGCGACAACCAGCGCCTCATCTCCGCACTCGAAAACCTCCGCGACCTCGGCAACACCGTCCTCGTAGTCGAGCACGACGAAGACACCATCCGCAAGGCCGACTACGTCCTCGACCTCGGCCCCGGAGCCGGCAAAAACGGCGGCCACCTCATCGCCGAAGGTACCCCGCAACAAATCATGGACAACCCCGCGTCCATCACCGGTCAATACCTCAGTGGAAAAATTGAAATCGTAGCCCGCACCAACCCCCGCGACCTCACCGGTAAGTGGCTCACCGTAGAGAACGCCCACTCCCACAACCTCCGCAACGTCACCGCCCACTTCCCCATCGGCGTCATGTCCGTCGTCTCTGGCGTCTCCGGCTCCGGAAAATCCACCCTCGTCAACGACATCCTCTACCGTGCCCTTGCCAAAAACCTCTATGGCTCCCGCGAAGAACCCGGCCAGCACGGCGCCGTCCGCGGTATCGACCAGCTCGATAAAGTCATCCAGATCGACCAGTCCCCCATCGGCCGCACCCCACGCTCAAACCCCGCCACCTACACGGGCGTCTTCACCGCCATGCGAGACCTCTTCGCCATGCTCCCCGAGTCCCGCGAGCGCGGCTACAAGCCCGGACGCTTCTCCTTCAACGTCCAGGGTGGCCGCTGCGAAGCCTGCACCGGAGAGGGCCAGCGACGCATCGAGATGAACTTCCTTCCCGATGTCTATGTCCTCTGCGAAGTATGTAACGGACGCCGTTACAATCAGGAAACCCTCGCCGTCAAGTTCAACGGCTACTCCATCGCCGACCTCCTCGACCTCCCCATCGAAGACGCCGTCCCCATCCTCAAGGACATCCCCTCCGTCCACGTAAAACTCCAGACCCTCGTCGACGTCGGCCTCGGCTACATCCACCTCGGCCAGTCCGCTACCACCCTCTCCGGCGGCGAAGCCCAGCGCATGAAGCTCGCCCGCGAGCTATCCAAACGCCAGACCGGACGCACCCTCTACCTCCTCGACGAGCCCACCACCGGCCTTCACTTCGACGACGTACGCAAGCTCCTCGAAGTCCTCCACCGCCTCACCGACCTCGGCAACACCATCATCATCATCGAGCACAACCTCGACATCATCCGCAACGCAGACTACGTCCTCGACATGGGCCCCGAAGGAGGTGAAGCCGGAGGACAGGTCGTCGCCCACGGCACCCCCGAGCAGATCGCCACCGTCACAGCCTCCCACACTGGAGCCTTCCTCGCCCGCCACTACCACACCCATACCCCCAACTTCGCCGAGCGCAACGGCATCAGCCACGCCGGCCCACAACCCTTCACCCCCGACACCGCACCCGACCGCAAAAAAGATGCCCGCGGTAAATTCATCGTCCCCGAAAAGAAAACCGGTCTCCCCACCGCCAACCCCGAAAAACCCGCCGAACGAGCAGCCAAGCCAGCCAAAAAGACCGCCGCCAAAAAAACAACGCCAAAAGCATCCAAATCTGTAACCCCATCTGTAACCAGGAAAGCTACAAAATGACCGGCCCTCACCAACCCGCGCCCGACCACTCCGAGGCCTCCACCCTCCCCAGTGACACCCCGCCCATCTCCTCCCTGCGCCCCATCCTCCCCGATGGAGAAGCCATCCTCCAGCCCCCCATGGACAACACCCCAAACGACGCCCCAGATCCAGACTCAGTACCCACTCGCATCCCCCACCTCGGCCACGCACTGCTCTTCGCCGCCCTCGGCGGTTCTATCTTCCTGATCGTCCAACTCACCCTGCTCGGAATCACCCAGGCGCGCCACATCGCCTCCAGCGACATCCCCGCACACGACCTCCTCGCCGCCGAAGCCTTCACCTGGCTCGCCACCCTCACCGCCGCCTGGTTCATCTTTCCCCCGCTATGGCAACGCTCCTTCGCCAACGGAATCCAACTCAACCCTCCCGCCGCCGCCCGCAACACCCTCAAGCTCATCCCCATCGGCATCACCCTGTCCTACATCGTCCAGGCTGTCTCCTCACTCATCACCATGCCCAAGTCCATCCCCATGGACGACTTCTTCCGAACCCCCGCCGACGTCTGGATCATCACCGCCTTCGGCACCTTCCTCGCGCCCTTCTTCGAGGAGATCGTCTTCCGCGGTTTCCTCCTCCCCGCCATCGCCATCGCCTACGACTGGCTCTCGCTCCCCCGCACCGAAGCCGCACGCAACACCTGGAACTCCTCCAACCGCATCTCCTCCACCGCCTTGCTCTTCTCTGCAATCCTCACCAGCATCCTCTTCGCCGCCATCCACGGCAAACAGACCGACTTCACTTGGCCGGTCTTGCTGCTGCTCTTCTGCGTCTCCCTCATCCTCACTGCCATCCGCCTGCGCCTGCGCTCCGTCCTCGCCTCCACCGTCGTCCACGCCAGTTATAACTTCGCTGTCTTCCTCACCGCCTTCATCGCCACCGGAGGCTACCGCCACCTCGACCGCCTCACCCACTGATCCACCACTACTTCTTCAGCGGATACAGCGTCATGTTCCGGAAGTAAACCTCCGCCCCCTCCGACTGGAACAGAATCTTGCCCTCCGTCGGCGAGGGATCGGTCCCTTCGTTCACCAGTTTGCCGTTCACATACTGCTTCACATCCCGCCCCTGCGTCACCAACTCCAGCACATTCCACTCCCCATGCGGCTTCTCCACCTCTCCCACCGGGTCGCGGAACCCCACCACATTCTCCGAAGGCCCTTTCCCAAACCGATCAATCTTCATCGCTCCGCCTGCCGGCCCCGTCACCCGTTTGCCATCTTTCCCCGTCAACGCCGCACCATCCGTCATCCAGAAGTCTCCCGTGCCACCCTCCATAATCTGGAACTCCACCGACCGCGGCCACACTTTCTGCTCCCCTTGGATGTTGAACAGTATCCCGCTATCCCGAGCCTTCCCTTCCCGGCTCCCATACGTCCCCTCGCCCCACTTGAACTCCGCCCGCAGATAGTACTCGTGGTACGACTGCTTCGTAATCAGGTACCCCATCTCCTTGCCCGAAACATGGATCACCCCGTCCTCCACCTGAAACACGTGCTCCGGGTCCGAGTTCAACCCCTTGCTCGTCAAAAACGTATCGAAGTTCGACAAGTCCTTCCCATCGAACAGCACGATCCCAGCCTTATGCGCCGGAATCATCTTCTTCGGAGCCTGCCCTGCCGCCACCCCCAGCCCCCCCACACTCACCACCAACGCCAATACCACCTTGCCCCAGTCAGAAACCCCGCCAGCACGCATCCCCATACCTACTCCTCTCGTCAGCCAATCCTCAGTCGATCTCGTCACACAACAACCCAAATGCGACAAATCAACTCGCAAGCATCATAGCCCGATCCACGCCATACCTCCCACCTCCCTCGTCAATCCTCTAAAATCAATCCTGACCATGCCCACTGAAATCAACTCCGCCAACCGCGCCGCTCTCCTCGACCTCATCGCCACCCACTCCTTCAAGCTCGGCGACTTCACCCTCGCCAGCGGAGCCCGCAGCGACTACTACATCGACTGCCGCATCACCACCCTCCACGCCCAGGGCGGCCGCCTCTCCGGCCTCGTCTTCTACGACCTCATCCAGCAACTCCCCAACGCCGACCAGATCGAAGCCGTCGGTGGCCTTACCATGGGCGCCGATCCCCTCGTCTCCAACACCGCCTCCGCCAGCGCCTGGGCCCTCGCGGAGTACACCGAGATCCGCACCCTCGCCGCAGACCTCGAACTCGACCCCGAAGAAGAACCCGTCCCCCAACTCATCCACGGCTTCCTCGTCCGCAAATCCGAAAAAACCCACGGCACCGGCCGCAAAATCGAAGGCTTCCTCCGCCCCGGAGCCCACGTCGTCATCGTCGACGACGTCTGCACCACCGGAGGCTCCACCATCACCGCCATCGAAGCAGCCCGCGAAGCCGGTATGCACGTAGCCGCCGTCCTCTGCCTCGTAGACCGCGAACAAGGCGGACGAGCCCACATCGAAGCCACCATCCCCGGCGTCCCCTTCATCGCCGCCTTCACCGCCAAAGACGTCCGCGCCGCCCACATCGCACTCCAGACGAAGTAGCCAGACCCACATCGGGAATCCGCCACAGGATAATTTGCACTTACCCCTTCCGCCATCCCCGCAAGGCCTTTAGCGTAATGCTGGAGGCCAACATGAACGCAACCTGGAGAACCTGCCCGTCCTGCCGATCTGCTCAGATCTGCCGAACACACCGCACCCGACCGGAACGCCTGCTCTCTTGGCTCAACCTCTTTCCCTACCGCTGTAACGAGTGCTGCCGCCGCTTCTACTCGCACTCCAAATCAGCCCGCACCCAAGGTTCACTAGCCACCCCGCCCTGCGCCCACCCTGCTCCATCGTCTAAACTAGTAAAGACATGATCCCTACCCTCGAATGGCTCCCTGAAGGCATCAACTTCCTCGATCAAACCAAGCTCCCGCTTGAAGAGACCTACGTCCTCGCCACGGACTACAAACAAGTCGCCAACGTCATCCGCGACATGATCGTCCGCGGAGCACCCGCCATCGGCGTCTCTGCCGCCATGGGCGTAGCCATCGGCATCGACCGCAGCGCCGCCACCAATCTCCAAGACCTGACCGCCGAAGTCGCCAGCATCTCCAAGACCCTCGCCGAAACCCGCCCCACCGCAGTCAACCTCTTCTGGGGCATCGACGAGATCTGCACTCTCTACAACCAACTCGCCGCCAGCAACACCCCTATCCCCGAGATCAAGGCCGCCGTCGTCGCCAAGTCCCGCCGCATGTACGACGAAGATATCGCCGCCTGCAAACAGATGGGAGCCCACGGAGCATCACTCCTCCCCAAGCAAGGCACCGTCCTCACCCACTGCAACGCCGGAGCCCTCGCCACCTGCGGCTACGGAACCGCCCTCGGCGTCATCCGCGCCGCCATCGAGGCCGGACACACCATCGACGTCTTCGCCGACGAGACCCGTCCCTTCCTCCAGGGCGCTCGCCTCACCGCCTGGGAACTCCTCAAGGACAACATC
Organism: Acidobacteriota bacterium; assembly: GCA_021780315.1. Taxonomy (GTDB): domain Bacteria; phylum Acidobacteriota; class Terriglobia; order Terriglobales; family Acidobacteriaceae; genus Edaphobacter. The sequence goes on along the minus strand of JAJXYY010000024.1, from coordinate 64,365 downwards.
CCCACCACCGTCCTCTGCGACAACATGTCCGCCCACCTTATGAAGCAGGGACGCATCCAGGCCGTCATCGTCGGCGCGGATCGCATCGCAGCCAACGGCGACACCGCCAACAAGATCGGCACCTACGCCGTCTCCATCCTCGCCAAAGAGCACGGCATCCCCTTCTATGTCGCCGCCCCCTGGTCCACTATCGATATCGCCACCGCCCACGGAGACCTCATCCCCATCGAGCAGCGCGCCGCCCGCGAAGTCACCCACTCCAACGGCAAGCAGATGACCCCAGACGGCGCAGCCATCGAGAACCCCGCCTTCGACGTCACCCCCGCAAAGTACATCACCGCCATCATCACCGAACGCGGCGTACTCTACCCGTCCTTCGCCGAATCCATTCAGCGCATGGACGCCGCCACCCCCGAACTCGCCACTGCCTAAGCTCCCCTCTACCCGGCTGCTGCCGACCTGTCCACCCGCTCGGCAGCAGCCCACCCCCACCCAAACTCCCTCAAAATCCTCTCCCGTCAAAAATCCAGCCACAAACCTCTATCTCGTCCATCCTCCCAAGACACCTCCACTCCCACCCTTCTATCCTTATCTCAGCGCCAGTATCCAACCCCGTGACCTCCCCTTTCTTCAATCCGCGCCTCCGCTCTCCCCTCCGCGGCAGCCTGATCGTCCTCCTCAGCCTTGTCGCCGCGCTCTTCCTCTCCGACTTCCCCCACAGCCGCGCCACCCTCCTTCTCTCCATCCCCTCCCTCCTCGCCGCCATCGGCACCGCCGACACCGTCCGCTGCATGCAACGCCGCTGGAGCCTCTACCATGGAGGAATCCTCCTGCTCATCTACATGGACCTCATGGCCGTCAGCATGATCCTCTTCTTCTTCCTCTACCCCTACGCCAACTGGCTCGATCAATCCCACTAACTCCCTGCCCGCGCTATACTCACCCCACACCAGCATCTACCTCGCGATACCTCAGGAGCTCTCCGCGGTGAAATCCCTCCAACGCCTCGCCTGCATCACCCTGCTCATCGCCCTCCCCTGCGCCGCCCAAACTCACCAGAAACCCACCCCCGCCGCAGCCACCTGGTGGGCCTATACCACCGCACTCGCCAACGACTCCATGCAGGGTCGCGACACCGGCACCGCAGCCTACCAGCGCGCCGCCGACTACGTCGCCCATCAGTTCGCCGCCTTCGGCCTCCAACCCGCCGGAGAACCCCTCACCAACCCCGCCAAGCCCACCTACTTCCAGTCTGTCCCCATGCACCAGGTCGCACTCCTCACCGAAAAATCCTCCGTCGAACTCCTCCCCGACTCCAACCCCACCCAATCCACTCCCATCCAGTTCCTCCAGCAGATCACCCTCGTTCCTCGCGACGGTCTTCCCGCCCTCACCACCGCTCCACTCGTCTTCCTCGGCTACGGCCTCCCTGACTCCATCACCGACCTTCACGGCAAAATAGCCGTATTCTTCAGCAACTCTCCCGCCTCCCTCGCTCCCGCCGACCGCCTCAGCTTCGCCGCCCGACGCATGGCCGCCCTCTCCAAATCCGGCGCCATCGCACTCCTCGCCATCGACAACCCCGCCGCCATAGAAACCTTCCACTGGCCCGCCGCCTACGCCCGCACCGTCACCCTCGCCTCCACCCCAGCCCCACCCCCTAACGCACCCATACTCCTCCGCATCAGTGCCCAAGCCGCACCCCTGCTCTTCTCTGCCTGCGGCCACTCCTTCGCCGACATCCTCACCCTCGGCACCACCGGCCAGCCCCTCGCCACCTTCTCCATGCAGGCCGCGCTCCATCTCCACCTCACCACCGAAACCAAGGACATCTCCTCCCCCAACATCCTCGCCATCCTCCCCGGCTCCGATCCCTCCCTCGCCCCCCAATACGTCGCCCTCTCCGCCCACCTCGACGGCTACGGCTTCGGAACCCCCGTCTTAGGCGACAGTCTCTACAACGGAGCCCTCGACGACGCAGCCTACGTCTCCACTCTCCTCGAACTCGCCCAAACGCAAGCCGCCCTCCCCCTCAAATCCCGCCCACGCCGCTCCCTGCTCTTCTGCATCTTCACCGGCGAGGAGAAAGGTCTCCTCGGCTCCGCCTACTTCACCGCCCACCCCACCGTCCCAGCCAAAAACATCGTCGCCGATCTCAACCTCGACCAACTCCGCCCCATCTTCCCCCTCCACATCCTCACCATGGAAGGCCTCGACGACTCTACCCTCGGCTCCACCGTCCGCACCCTCGCCTCCACCTTTCACATCGAAGTCCGGCCCGACCTCGAGCCCGAGCGCCAACTTTATCGCCGCGCTGACAACTACAACTTCGTCCGCATCGGAGTCCCCATCGCCAGCTTCATCTTTGGCTACAACCCCGGCTCCCCCGAAGAGGTCGTCTACCGCGACTGGTACAACCGCCGCTACCACAAACCCCAGGACGATCTCGACACCCCCATCGTCTGGGACGCAGCCGTAACCTTCAATCGCTTCTACTCCGCCCTCGCCACTGCTATCGCCAACAACCCCACCCGTCCAGCCTGGCTAACCTCCAGCCCCAACGCTCCCAAATAGCCCAAACAATCCATTAGCGGATATCGCTCGCCACCGCTATAATCCTCTGGTTCCCGCATCTAACCTACTCTCTTCAGGAGCAATCCCGTGATCAAAGGCTTTCGCGATTTCATCCTCCGCGGCAACGTCCTCGACCTCGCAGTCGCCGTCATCATCGGAGCTGCCTTCAGCGCCATCGTCAACTCGCTCGTCAAAGACATCATCACCCCACTCATCGCAGCCGTAGTCGGCAAACCGGACTTCTCCGCCCTCATCCTCCACATCAACGGCGGTGCCATCACCTACGGCAACTTCCTCAACGCCCTTGTCTCCTTTCTCATGTTGGCCGCCGTCGTCTACTTCTTCATCGTCGCCCCGGCCAATCACCTCCTCGCCAAACTCAAGGGACCGGCAGCAGCCGAACCTGTCACCACCAAGCCCTGCCCCCAGTGCCTCAGCGACATTCCGGTTGCCGCCTCCCGCTGCAAATTCTGCTCCCAACCCGTCTAACATAAGCGCCAACCGGCGGGGTGCTATCGTCCACACCCCGCCACCCCAAAAAACCTCTCCCGCAACTCCATCCATCATCCAATCCCACGCGGCCTATCTCCACCTGCCTGCCCAAAAATCCCTAAACAATAAGTACTTCCATCTCCTCGGCACTGCAATTATTTGCACTTCCCATCTTCGCCTTACCCCTAACTCCTTGATAAAAAAACAACCCGCTTCGGCCATCTACATGCTTTTCGAGTAGTGCGGCACCAAACGTTCACATCGCACCGGAGAACTGCACATGAACAAACTCATGAAGCTCGTTTCTATTGGTACTCTCGCCCTCGCAGCCACCACTGCATTCGCCCAGATGACAGCAACCGTCTATACCGGCATTCCCGATCCCAATAACGCCATCGATCCCTTGAACATCAGCAAGAGCAAAGGCAGCGCCACCTTCACCCTCGGATCGCTAGGCATCGACTTCCAGAGCCAGGTTGGCGGATACACCCTCGCGGGCTTCCTCAATAACCCCACCTTCTCCAATATCACCGGCACATTCACCCCGAACGCTGCCAACTCAGCCAACAACATTGAGCTCGTCATCTCCGGTTCCACCTTCCTCAATGCAGGCGTCAACAACCTCGAGCTCGCCCACGACGACGGTGCAGTGCTCTCCTTCATGGGTGGTATTGGAAACGTTCTCAACCAGCCCGGACCCACCAGCGAAGTCAAATCCACCTTCCCCGTGACTGCTCCCACCTCCGGCATGTACGCCTTCACCCTCAACTACACCGAGTGCTGCGGAGCACCCGCTGATCTCATCTTCAAGGTCAACGGAGACTCCGTCGGCGTAACCCCCGAGCCGTCTTCCTTCGTCCTGCTCGGTTCCGGTATCCTCGGCGTCGCGGGCGCCATCCGTCGTCGCTTCATCGCCTAGATCCACCAGCAACAACGCGATCTGGCTTATCCATTCACCAGATCGCAGCAAAGGACCGTCAGGCAATCGCCTGCCGGTCTTTTTGTCTTTGCCCCGCGCCCAACCTCACCATGCTGCTCCATACTTGCGCATCCCACCCAGCCTCATTACAGTGGATTTCACAACGCTCCTGACTCCGGATAGCTCATCCAGATTGTGATCGGATCTCCCGCTGCCTGCACCGCAGATCCCTTAGGCCTACTCCTTGACCCATCTTCGCTCGATTGCTCTTCTGCTGCCGCTCTCCTCTCTCCTCTCCTTCGCTCAGCCCCCCGCTCCTCAGGTCTTCGGATACCGCGATTTCACCCAGCAAGCCAGGTGGGACGCTGCTTTCATGGCCATTCCCGATGCCAGCCTCGCCGGTCAACACCTCAAAACCCTCACCGCTGCCCCCCACTGGGCCAGCTCCCCCGAGGACTACGCCACCGCCCTCTACGTCGCCGAACAGTTCAAAGCCGCAGGCCTCCAAACCCAGATCGTCCCCTACCGCGTCCTCCTCAACAAGCCCGTCAAAATCCTCATCGAAGCCTTCAATGCAGACGGCAAAAAAATCATGTCCGGCCCCACCCCTGAACATGTAGACCCCTACCTCGACGGCGGCGATCCCTTCCAGAACGACCCACGCATCCTCCCCGCCTTCAATGGCTCCTCGCCCTCCGGTGATGTCACCGCAGAGGTCGTCTACGCCAACTACGGAAACCTTGCCGACTTCAAAAAACTCGCTGACCTCGGCATCTCCGTCAAAGACAAAATCGTCCTCGTCCGCTACGGCGAGAACTTCCGCGGCGTCAAAGCTTATCTCGCCCAGCAGTACGGTGCAAAAGGCGTCCTCATCTACTCCGACCCCGCCGACGACGGATACTTCCGCGGAGACATGTATCCCAAAGGCCCATTCCGGCCCGAGTCCGCCGTCCAGCGTGGCTCCGTCCAGTTCCTCCCCATCTATCCCGGAGACCCTGAAACCCCCGGCATTGCCTCCACCCCCGACCTCCCCGACTCCAAACGCATCCCCGCCGACCAGACCCGCGGCTTCGCCCAGAACAACCAGCCCCACATCCCCGTCAACCCGCTGTCCTACAAAGACGCTACCCCCATCCTGCGCGCCCTTACTGGCCTCGATTCGCCCCGCGAATGGCAAGGCGCCCTCCCCTTCACCTACCACCTCGGCCCCGGCAAAGTCACTGTACACATGCACCTCGAGCAGGACATCGCCCTGCGCACCATCTGGGATGTCATCGGAACCATCCCCGGCACCGACCACTCCGACGATGCCGTCGTCGCCGGAAACCATCGCGACGCATGGGTCTACGGAGCCGTCGATCCCAACTCCGGCACCGCCGCCATGCTCGAATCCGTCCACGGCCTAGGAGACCTCCTCAAACAAGGCTGGAAGCCCCGCCGAACCATCATCATCGCCAGTTGGGACGCAGAAGAAGAAGGCCTCATCGGCTCCACCGAGTGGACTGAGCAGCACGCCGCACAACTCGCCCACGCCGTCGCATACTTCAACACCGACGTCGGCGTCTCCGGGCCCAACTTCAACGCCGCCGCAGTCCCATCCCTCAAGCAGTTCGTCCGCGAAGTCACCCGCCAGGTTCCCAGTCCCGCCGGTGGCACCGTCTACGACCAATGGAAAAAAGCCCAGAGCGAAGGCTCCGGTCGCCGGCGCAACGCCAATCCCTTCTCCGCCGCCTCCAACTCCACCCACACTGAAAACGACGTCCGCGTAGGCGACCTCGGCTCCGGATCAGACTACACACCCTTCATCCAGCACCTCGGCGTCCCCTCCACCGACATAGGCTCCGACGGACCCTACGGCGTCTACCACTCCACCTTCGACGACTACAACTGGTTCATCAAATTCGCCGACCCCACCTTCGTCTACGAGCAGCAGCAAGCACGCGTCTTCGGCCTCGAGATCCTCCACATGGCCGACACCGACGTCCTCCCCTACGACTATCAACTCTACGGACGCGAGATATTCTCTTACCTCGTCGAAGCCCAGAAGCACGCTGCCGCCATCCACCTCCACCTCGACTTCACCGCCGCCATCGCCGCCTCACAGCGTTTCGCCTCTGCCGGTACCGTCATCCGCAACCTCCAACTCGCCCCGCCCACCGACCCCACCGCCCTCAATCACTCCCTCCGCGATGCCGAAACCGCACTCCTCAACCCCGAAGGTCTTCCCCACCGTCCCTGGTACAAACACGCCATATACGCCCCCGGTGAGTTCACCGGATACGCCGCAGTCGTCATCCCAGGTGTCAACGAAGGCATAGAAGCCAACGACATGCTCCGCGCCCAGGCCCAGCTCGCCAGTCTGGCTGAAGCCCTCAACCGAGCCGCCATCACCCTCGAGTCCGCCACCAAATAACCCAACTACAACCTCCAGCAGGTCCCCAACTAACCTCGGGGACCTGCTGCGCCCCTCGCCGTTGCACGAGCTCTCTACTCCCTACTCCCTGCTTGGCAGTACAACTTTCGTACCACCCTCCCCTGCCAAAGTGCTATGTACCCCACTCGATACCCAGCCGATGATGACTCCAGAGAGGGCTCCCAGAGCTCTCCAAAGGAGCATCCCCATGGTCCACGATCTCGTTCTCGCCTTCGTATTTCTCGGTATGATCATCGCCCCCGCTCTCCTCGCCATGCGTTCTGGCAAGGAGGAGAAAGATTCCCTCTAAGCCAACCGAGGCTTACCCCGAAGACTGTTGCTGCCTCCCCAGACCACGCCTCATCCTGGTGCGCGTCGCCGGTATGGCTTTCAACTTCAGCGCCGTTCGTCTCGACCGGTACTTCGGACAAAAGCCCAACACCGCCCCCAAGGATGCACACCGGAGCCCCGTCCGCTCCCGGCGAAGCACATATGCAGCACCACCGGCCCCGAGTCGAGCCGTACGTTCGCTCTACTCCTAAGTATCCAGACGAAGCAAAGGGCGCTCCCATCCGGAGCGCCCTTTTGCCTTCTATCCTTCCAGCAACACCCTAACTGCGCATCGCCATCTGTTCCGTCATAATCTGTGTCAGATCCGGCTTCTTCAGACCGTGCTCCTTCGCATTGAACTCGTCCACCTTGCTCGACCAGTTCATGCTGCAGAACTTCGGCCCGCACATGCTGCAGAAAGCCGCTTCCTTGTAGTAGTCATCCGGCAGCGTCTCATCGTGCATCCCACGCGCCGTCTCCGGATCCAGCGACAACGCAAACTGCTTGTCCCAGTCGAACGTGTACCGCGCATGGCTGATCGCATCATCACGATCCCGCGCTCCCGGACGATGCCGCGCCACATCTGCCGCATGAGCAGCAATCTTGTACGCAATAATCCCGTCCTTCACGTCCTTCTCGTTCGGCAGTCCCAGATGCTCCTTCGGAGTGACGTAGCACAGCATCGCAGCGCCATGCCAGCCGATCATCGCCGCGCCAATCGCAGACGTAATGTGGTCATACCCAGGAGCAATATCCGTCACCAGCGGCCCCAGCACATAGAACGGAGCACCATCGCAAAGCTCCACTTCCTTGTCCACCTGCAGCTTGATCTGGTCCATAGGAATATGTCCCGGTCCTTCGATCATCACCTGCACATCGCTCTTCCACGCATGCCGCGTCAACTCGCCCAGCGTCTTCAACTCCGCAAACTGAGCCTCATCGCTCGCATCCGCCAGACAGCCCGGACGCAGCCCATCGCCCAGCGAGTAGCTCACGTCATACTTCGCCATCACCTTCGTGATCCGGTCGAAGTTCTCATACAGAAAATTCTGCTTGTGATGCGCCGTCATCCACTGCGCCAGAATCGCCCCGCCACGGCTCACAATTCCTGTAATCCGTTTCGCTACCAGCGGAACATACTCAATCAGCACGCCAGCATGGATCGTGAAGTAGTCGACTCCCTGCTGCGCCTGCTCTTCAATCACCTCCAGATAAAGATCAATATTCAGATCCTCCACCCGCTTCACCCGGCTTAGCGCCTCATACAGCGGCACCGTCCCGATCGGCACCGGCGAGTGCCGCAAAATCTGCTCCCGAATCATAGGAATATCCCCGCCCGTTGACAGGTCCATCACCGTATCCGCGCCAAAGTGTACCGCCGTATGCAGCTTCCGCAGCTCTTCATCCACATTCGACACCAGCGCTGAGTTCCCGATATTCGCATTGATCTTGCACAGCGACTCCACTCCAATCGCCATCGGCTCCAGCTCGACATGGTTGATGTTCGCCGGGATAATCATCGTCCCCTTCGCCACTTCGCTCCGTATCAGCTCGGCCGAGATTTTCTCCCGCTGCGCCACGTACGCCATCTCTTCCGTAATCAGGCCCTTGCGCGCAAAATGCATCTGCGACATGTTCGTATCGCCGGTTCGCTCCGCCTCGGCCTTGCGCTTGACGATCCACTCTGCCCGGCCTGTCGGCACCTTGTAGTCGTTACCCTGTGCGTGCTGACCGTTTCCCTTTTCGCTCATTCCATCTCCCCTGCGTTCGTACACGATATTATCCCCAGAGTATACGCCGCCCGACATCCCAGTTCAGTATCCACCGCCACCACTCCCCTCTCCCATCTTCCTCCAAACCGGCGTAAGCTATTTCTAGAAGACCATGACAAATATCGCGTCCAAAAGCCCCGTCAAAATCATCCTCGCCGTTGTCGTCATTCTCGCCACCATCGGCTGGCTCACCTTCACCGGTGTCCGCGATAACAAGAGCTACTACGTCACCATCTCCGAGCTCAACGCTATGGGCAACAAGGCTTACGTCCGTCATCTCCGCGTAGCCGGCAACGTCGCTCCCGGCAGCATCCATCGCACCGGCACCAGCGCAGACTTCGAACTCCTTGAGCAGGGACGCTCCCTCCACGTCAGCTATCAAGGCACCGAGCCCCCACCTGACACCTTCAAGGACGACGCCCAGGCCCTCGCCATCGGAACCTACGGTCGCGACGGAGTCTTCCACGCCACCCAGCTCCAGGCCAAGTGCGCCTCCAAATACGCGCCAGCAGCCAACGCCAAACCCACCACCACCGCCTCGGCTCTTCCCACCCAGCAATAGCTCTCCGGACCAGCCCTGATGCAAACCGCGCCACACCTCTCGGGCTCCCTCCAGCCCGCCGCCGAACTCCAATCCGTCTCACGCATCTACGGCACCTTCGCCGCACTCCGCAACGTCTCCACCACCTTCGCCGCAGGCTCCTGCACCGTCATCCTCGGCGAAAACGGCGCCGGAAAATCCACCCTCCTCCGCATCCTCGCCGGACTTATCACCCCCACCCGCGGCACCCTCACCGTCCTCGCAGGATCACCCCATCAACACCGCGGACGCATCGCCTACATGAGCCACGCCCCCATGCTCTACGACGAGCTTACCGCCATGGAAAACCTCACCTACTTCGCCAGCCTCCATCTTGACTCCACCTGCCCCTGCGTCAGCAGTCCCGAGATGGCTCTCCGCGCAGTAGGCCTCGATCCCCACCTCACCCGCACCGTCGGACAGTACTCTCAGGGCATGCGACAGCGAGCCTCCCTCGCCCGCGTCCTCCTCACCAGCCCCGAACTCCTCCTCCTCGACGAGCCCTTCTCCAACCTCGACGTCCTCTCCGCCCAACACATGGTCGAACTCCTCGCCGACTTCCGCACCTGGCCCGTCGCACCCCTCAACGGAATTCCCCGGGCACGCACCATCATCCTCACAACCCACCAGGCCCACCTCGCCGAATCCCTCGCCGACCTCACCCTCACCATGCGCAACGGTGAGATCGTCGCCCGCACCCCACGCACTCCAGAGGCCAGCCTGTGAAGCCCAACACCCCCCTCCCGAAGACCAACGCAGCACGCCTGCTCGACGCCCTCGGCATCACCTACGAACTACGCGCTTACCAGGTCGATCCAGACGACCTCACCGCCATCTCCGTCGCCAAAAAAATCGGCCTGCCCCCCGAACAAGTCTTCAAAACCCTCCTCACCCACACCAGCGAAGGACAGCATCTCTTTGCCGTCATCCCCGGCGACGCCGAACTCGACCTCAAAAAACTCGCCCACGCCGCCAATTCCAAAAAAGTCGAACTCGCCTACCTCAAAGACGTCGAGCCCCTCACCGGCTATATCCGTGGAGGCGTCACCGTCATGGCCGCACGCAAACCCTTTCCCGCATTCGCCGACGAGACCATCGAACTCTTCGACCTCATCTCCATCTCCGCCGGCCAGCGAGGCCTCCAAATCCTCCTCGCACCCGCAGACTACCTCCGCGCCACCGAAGCCCTCCTCGCCGATCTCACCAAGCCAATCACCAAACCCTCCATCCAAACCACCTCGGCGGTCTACGGCGCATGATCTACCTCCACCACGTCCTGAACCACCTCCGCAAAGACCTCCGCCTCGAATGGCGCTCCCGCGACTCCATCAACGGAATGCTCTTCTTCTCCCTCCTTATCGTCGTCGTCTTCTCCCTCGCCTTCGATCCCACCGGCTACCCCACCACCGCCCGCCAGATCTCCGGCGGAGTCCTCTGGGTCGCCGTCCTCTTCGCCTCCGTCACCGCCCTCAACCAGTCCTGGACCCGCGAGCAGCGCAACCAGGTCCTCGACGCACAGCGCATGGCCCCCTCCCCCGCCTCCGCCCTCTTCCTCGGCAAAGCCCTCGCCAACATGGTCTTTGTCTCCGTCGTCGAACTAGTCCTCGCACCCATCTTCATCGTCTTCTTCAACCTGCACCCCCTCGGAAGCACCTGGCTCCTCGCCCTCGTCGTCCCCCTCGGTACCTGGGCCCTCGTCCTCAACGGCACCTTCTTCGCGGCACTCGGCCTCCGCGCCAGAAACCGCGAACTCCTCCTCCCACTTATCCTCTTCCCCATCGCCATCCCCGCACTCCTCGCCATGATCCAGTCCACCACCGGCATCCTCACCGGCGACGATATGCTCAACCCCGACCTCTGGATTCGCATGCTCACCGGCTACGACATCATCTTCACCATCGTCTGCCTCCTGCTCTTCGAAACCGTCCTCCACGCCGAGTAGCACCCAACCCCTGCCACCCTAACCAGCCCAACTTGCAGTAAACTTATTTCGATATGCAGACAACCATGCGCACACTCCGCTTCATCGGCTGGCCCTGGTTTCTGGCCACGCTCGTGGTTCTGGTCGTTGGCTTCCGCGAAGCTATCTTCCTCGTACCCTCCGACGCAGCCCAAGGTGATGTAGGACGAATCTTCTACTACCACGTCCCCATCGCCATGCTCAGCCTGCTCTTCCCCTACATCAACTTCGCAGCCTCCCTCGCCTTCCTCTACTGGAAGCGCCGCGACCCCCTCAAGGCTCTCGCCGCAGACGCCCTCGCCCTCGCCTCAGCCGAAGTCACCGTCGTCTACACCACCATCTGCCTCGTCACCGGCAGCCTCTGGGGTCGCGCCGCCTGGGGCATCTGGTGGACCTGGGACGAGCGACTCACCAGCATGTTGATCCTCTGGCTCCTCTACGTCAGCTACCTCATGCTCCGCCGCTTCTCCGCCACCGGACAAACTCACTCCCTGGCCGCGGTCCTCTCCGTCTTCGCTGCCGTAGACGTCCCCATCGTCTACATGTCCATCCGCTGGTGGCGCACCCAACACCCGTCCCCCGTCTTCGGCGGAGGCCCCGACTCCGGCATGGACAAATCCATGCTCCCGGCATTCTTCTGGAACCTCGCCGCCTGGGCCCTCTGGGGCATCTTCCTCCTCGTCACCCGTTTCGTCCTCGAACGCCGTAACCAACTCGCCGAGCAGGATGACGCTCTCCGCGCCATGGAAGCCTCTCTGGAGATACCCCAATGACCTGGTCCACCTTCTTCGACCTCCACTCCATGGAGAACCGTCATCTCCTCGCCTCCTACGCCTTCGTCCTCTTCCTCCAGGCAGCCTACTTCGCCCGCATAGTCTGGGCCTGGAAACACCCCAAATCCCCCAAACCCTGAATCAATCAACCTCACCACTCCCTCCCCCAATACCTCACCGAAACGGTGAGGTATTCGCAACTGCAGCCAGGCACCCCACTCATCCAACTTCATCCCTAACTCCTCCACATCAAACCAAACCAACCCCAAATGAGCCCGATTCCCCACCCCCTGTTTCTGCCTTCTACTCCCTACTCCCTACTCCCTCTTCCCTGCTTCGCCCCTACTCCCTCTTCCCTACACCCTGCTCTGTGTCAACCCCCAAACCAACCTAACCCATTCAAAACAGAACACATCCACATGAACAATCTCCTCCCTCCATTCCCATACAATAGAAGTAGACACAAAATCACCACCAAACCGCTATCTCCTTTCGTTCGAAGACTTTACCCGTAACCCTTTTCGTTCGAATACTTTACCAGCTAAGAACCAGCTAACGTCTATCGAATGAAGACTTTGCATAAATAAGGGGGAGGAGGGGGGTGTCACCACTCGCCCACCCCGCAAAGGAACGAATCCAGACCAACAGGCATCAACCATGCGCCAAACATCCAGTCCTTGCACCACATCAACCCGCCCCGCTACACTCGCATCAGTGCCAAGCCGATCTGTTCCAGCAACCTGTGCCCTCGCTCTCCTCGCCCTCACCGCAGGTTGCCGCCGCAACGCCTTTCCCGACGTCCCTGCTGGCTACCGTGAGTTTGCCTACGTCGCCAACGGAGCCTCCAACACCGTCAGCGTCCTCGACCTCGTCTATCTCCGCCCCGACCGCACCCTCCAGGTAGGCATCAACCCTACCGGCCTCACCGCAAACCCCATCCGTAACGAGATTTATGTCGTCAACACCGGCGCCGCCAACCAGTCCGGGTCGGTCTCCGTCATCGACGCCGAAAGCAATGTCGTCACCGCCACCATCCCCGTCCATCGCCAGCCTTACTTCATCAGCGTCGATCCCGCAGGCCGCCGCGGCTACGTCGCCAACTCCGGCTCCAATACCGTCAGCGTCCTCGACCTCGAACATCACCGCGAGATCTTCGTCGCCGGCACCGGTGAGCAGCCCGGCGTCGCCCGCATCGCCCCTGACTCCCGTAGCCTCGTCGTCACCAACCGCGCCAGCGGCAGCATCTCCATCTTCAACGTCGCACCATACAAGCCATCCCCGCCCTACGGACAGATCCTGACCCTCCGCGCAGCCATCCCCGGCTGCCCCGGAGCCACCGACGCCGTCATCCTCCCCGACTCCTCCAAGGCCTTCGTCGCCTGCTCCGGTGGACACCAGATCATGGCCATCAACCTCGCCGCAGCCCCCGACTCCTGGGCCGCCCGCCAGGACCCCAGTCTCACCACCGACCACCTGCTCACCTTCCTCGACGTAGGCCAAACCCCCGTACACCTCGCCCTTAAACCCGACGGCGGCGAGCTCTTCGTCTCCAACTTCGCTTCTGACTCCATCTCCGAAGTCTCCACCTGGACCAACGAGGTCAGCGGCACCTACACCATCGGCAACAAGCCAGTCCACGCCGTCGTCAGCGCCGACAACACCTCGCTCTGGGTCTCCAACTTCGGTGCCGACTCCGTAAGCCTCTACAGCATCGACGACGGAAAGCTAGTCGCCAGCATCCACACCGGCTCCGCACCCGATGCCCTCGCCTTCTCTGCCGACGAACACCTGCTCCTCGCCGCCGATGCCCACTCCGGTGACGTCTCCGTCATCCGCACCAACGGCAAAGCTGGCCCCGCACTCTTCACCATCCTGCCCGCCGGAAGCAGCCCCAACGCCATCGTTGTCAAAGCCATCCACCCAACCCCCTGAACCGGTCCCCCTGCCCCTTATTCAAATCTGTCGAGCCAGCACCAGGGTAATGTCGTCCGGCTGCTCTTCAGCACCAATCCACGCATCCAGCGCCAGCATCACCTGCGTCGAAATTACATGCAAAGGCTGGTCCCGATACCGGCTGACCACCTCCATCAACCGTTCCTCGCCAAAGTCGCCAAAGTCGTTCTCAGGCTCTGTCACCCCGTCTGAATACGCCACCAGAATATCCCCCGAAGCCATCGTGAACCGGTCCTCCTCATACTGCATCCCATCCATCAGGCCCACCACCGTCCCACCCTTATCCAACCGCCGAATCCGCCCATCCCGGCTCAACACCAGCGGTGGCAGCTGACCCGCGTTCGAGTACGTCAACACCGACGACGCCACGTCATAGTGCGCCAGGAACAACGTCGCATACTTCTCCGGCTGCGTACTCCGATACAGATGCCGGTTCAGCAGCGACAGTATCCGCCCAGGCGACTGGAACAGCTCATGGCCATCACCGCCCCGCCCCTCCCGGCTAACAGTCAACCCCGCCACACTGGACTCACTGAACACCAACTCCTCACTGGCAAACCGGTACGCCCGTACCGCCGAGTGCAGCGTAGCCATCAGCAGCGCAGCCGAGATCCCCTTCCCACTGATATCCCCCAATGCAATCCCTACCCCAGTCTCACGCCCCCCCCCACCCCCCTGTAAAACCTCCTCATGAAACATCAGAAAATCATAGTAATCGCCGCTGACCGACCGCGCAGGACGACAGATTCCATGCAACTCCAGCGTAGGCAGATGGCTCGCATGCCGAGGAAACAGATTCGCCTGTACCTCCTGCGCAATCGACAACTCATTCTGCAGCCGTTCCTTCTCCTGCTGCTCCACCAGCAAGCGCTGCAATGATCCCGTCATCCGGTTGAACGACCGGCTCAACTCCGCCAACTGATCCTCTCGCACCACCCCAATCCGATGGCTCAACTCTCCCCGATCTATCTTCTGCGTCGCATCGTACAGATCCGTCACCGACGCCGTAATCGTCCGGCTCAGCCGATACGCCATCACCAGCGCCAGCGCCTCGATCAGCGCAAACACCAGGCACAAAGCAATCAGCCCAATCCGGATCACACTCGTAACAATCCCGCCCAGCGATCCACCAAATAACTGCCGGTACAACAACGAGGGACGAGAATCCACCGCGATCGGTATATTGTCCCGCTCACCAGTCTCCCAATCCGTCATCGCCATCGTAGACAGGAACCGCACCTTGATATCAGCTACATTCACGGCATCAGGCTCAACTCCACCCGAAACCCAATCCTTACTCGTAACCGTCGTCCGGTCGATCCGTTCCGGGGTCCCGCTGCGCACCGTATCCGGCACCAGATTCGACCCCGCATTAGCCTCGTTGGTCGTGTTGCCCGTCCTTTGCGGTAGAAGCCGGGCACGACCCAGCCCATCGGCAATCATCTCCATCACAGCCGAATCTACCGGAAGGCTGCTCACCAGGCTGAACATCCGCCCATCAGCCATACGCTGTTGATGCATCGCTACCAGGTACAGGTCTCCGCCATCCAGCACCAACCCATGAAACTCCCCACCCGGCAACTGCGCCGCCCAGGCTGGCAAACCCAATGGGGTCTTACCCTGTCCAACACGCACTGCTAATGGCGCACCGTTCAGGAACGCAGTCGTCTGTCGCGCCAGCCGCAAACGAGGCACATCCGTCGCAGCTCTCTGTACATCCGCAGATGGCTCCATTGGCAACACACCCGTCGGTGAGCTCTCCAGCATCCGACGCATTACCTCCGTCCGGTGTCCACTCTCCGCCCCCATCTGCGTCAACTCACCCTGCAATCGCGTGTCCGCCAGATGGATCGCAAACTGCCCCGCCGCAATGTAGGCCGAGATCAACACTAGCGTCACGAATAGCACCACCGGAGCTAACCCGATCAGCAGATACGTCAACACCAGCTTGTTCCGCAAGCTCCATAGCATCCGCCGACGCACCAGGCGTCCCAGCAAAGGAACCCCCACCCCTACCAGTGCAACCCCAACCATCACCTGAAGTACCGCACAAAAACTACCCAGTGCTCCCGGCAACTGGCGCAACAGCCACAACACCCCAAACCACAACACCAGCCAGAATGCAGCACCCGCCAACCCTTGACGAGGACGCAACTGCACCCAGTTTCGAATCTTTGTTCCTATCTCGGTCCCTGTCATCATCTATTGGTCTAACTCCGCCTTCCGCGCCAGACGCAGCGTATACCGTGTCGCGGAAAAATGTGCTCCTGCCAACAGAAGCAGTCCAGAAAGAAAAGCCCACATCATCAACCCAACCGAAATGTAGAACGGTCCATAAACCGCCTGAAAATCCAGCCACGGCAGTGCCAGCATATACAAATACTTCGCAACTTCCCACAGCAGTCCAACCACAATCGCCGTCGGCACCACCGCTCGAGCAGGAACCGCCCGATTTGGCAATATCCAATAAATCAGGAAGAAGAGCAGAATACTCGATGTCACACCGAAAAACTTCAACACCCCATGCGCAGCAAAGGCAAACGCGAAGTTATCTGTATGCCCCCAGAATATCCAGGTCAACAAGCGCTGTTGTTCCGAAGTAAATGCCGCAGAAGCCATCGCCAGAGCACCGACGGCAAATGCCAAACCGAACGAAACCAACTGGTTTCGCACATAAGTCCTATTCTGCTTCACGCCCCATACATTGTTGAGCGCAACTTCCAGCGGCAAAAACACTCCCGTGGAAGTGACCAACAACATTAGCAGTGAAAAAATCTGCGTCTGCTTGTGAGGATGTGCCAACATCTGCATATTTCGCATCACAAAGTCCTGCCCAGTCGGTAGAAAGCTTCGCATCAAATCCCCAACGACATCCTCCATCGACCGCGACCGAAACACCCGCCGCGACAGAGTCAGCAACAGAACAATAAACGGAAACAACGAGAGAATCGCATTCGCCGCTACGCTGAACGCATAGGTATGGACTTCGGTCTTCGCAAGGTAGCGTAACAACGCCATCATCTGTAGCCAGAATCCATCTGCGACTACGACCGGTCTAACCTCGGCAATCGACACAGCATTAGCGGAAGTACTGCCCGTAACGGTAGTGTCCTGCTTATCTGGAAGTATCGAATCCATAAATGAAATTAGCTCGTAACAAGCTCATGCGCCACAACCACGGTCGCCTTGCAACGATGCTAGCAGAGCCCGGAGATCCCTAACCGTTACCTACCACTCTCATCGCAGCTACACCATCCCCTGCCTACCAGTTTGTTGCTCGATCCGTGCCATCGCCCAGCTAGCACTCTCCGCCAAGACCTCATCGTCACCCGCACGCCACTTCTGCAACTGCTCTAAAAATCTTCGCTCTCCGCTGTTGCCCATGGCAATCGCCACATTCCGATGCAGCCGCTTCCGCCGTGTCCGCTCCAGCGGCGATCCCTTGAACCACCTCCGGAAAGCGCCAGCATCCATCTCCGCCAACCACCCAAGGTCAGGATTCATCAACTCCAACCGCGCCGCGCTGCCTTCCTTCACCGCGATCGGCGACCGCCGATTCCACGGACACACATCCTGGCAGATATCGCATCCAAACACCTGCCGCCCCATCGCCTCGCGCAACTCCTCCGCAATCGTCCCTTTCTTCTCGATCGTCAGATAGGCAATACACCGCGAAGCATCCATCTCCCGCGGAGCGACCAAAGCCCCTGTAGGACAAGCATCGATGCACCGCGTGCAGCTCCCGCAACGGTCCGACACCACCTTGATCGCTGCCCTCGGTGCAACCCGCAGCGAAGTCACCACCACGCCCAGCAGCAGCCACGAACCCAACCCCTGGTTGATGACACACGTATTTTTACCCACCCAACCAATCCCTGCGCGAGCAGCAACCGTCCGCTCCACAATCGGTCCGGTATCTACATAGCAGCGCGTTCCGCACGCCGCACGCTCCTTCAGTCCGCCCTCCACGGCCCGCAATCGCCGCAACAACTCCTCGTGATAATCGGTCGGCATCAGGCTCCCTGAGTCACCACTCTCATCGTCTGCACGTCGACCACTCCAGGCGTAGCGTGCAATCCACCCTGTACCCGGCTCAGCCTCCGTTATTGACTTCGGCCCACCTGCGTTGTAGTTCAGGGCACAAACCACCACTGACTCAGCCCAGGGTATCGCCACCTGCACTCGACTGCGCAGCAATGTGCCCACATCATCGCGTCGTTTCAGATACTCCATCTCTCCGGCGCGTCCCGCGGCAACCCACGCAGCAAACCGTTCCGCATCGCTGCTCTCCGCCGACTCCTCAGAAACATCGGCCACGCCCACTGCATCAAACCCAACCGACAGAGCCGTTTCTCTCACCCACGCCTCAAGCTCTGGCGTCCATCCATCAGTCTGCATCTCCACACCTTCCCGCCTCATTCACTTCAGGCCAAGCGCGGCCATATAACCCGCATTGCGATGACACTCGTCCAATTGAATCTTCTGCAGAAGATCCGCGAAGGCCGCCTGAATATGCTCTCGACTCGGACGCGCCGCAACGGACTTCTCAGCCTCACCGCTCCTCCTGCTGAGCTTGGCATACGCCACCACTTCATCCCAGTAAATCGGCTTGTCAAAGGACATCACTGCAGAGGGTGCTTCCATCTTCTTGTACGGCCAGAATGTCCACGCAATGTCGTTCTTGTCTAGCACCATACGAAAACTGCTAATCCATTCGTCAGTATTCTCGCCCGACTCCCCCATGTAAATCGGAACGTCATACTTGTCCCGAAAATCCAGATACTCCTGAATCACATTCTGCGTAGGGGGAGTCCAATACTTGTGAAACGTGTACATCGAGTTGGTATCGAAGGGCGCCCCAAACACCTTGAAGTTTGAATCCCACTGGGCACCTCCAAAGATCACCATATGGTTGCGGTCAACCTCTCGCACAGCAGCCGTCAACCGCTTGTACAAAGGCTCCAGATAAGGATTTAGCCGCTGAAGCTGGGGAAAATGAGGAATCGGCTCATTCAGCAGGTCATACCCCAATACGGTTGGATTATCACGATAGTGCGCCGCAATACGGCGCCAGATCTTCACCGTCTGCTGCTGCTCACTTTCACTCTCATAAAGCCACGGGTATCCCCAACTATCATCGATATTGGTTCCCGTCTGTCCACCCGGCGCGCAATGCATATCCAAGATCAAATAGATTCCAGCATGCTTCGCCCATTCCGACAGACGATCGACCAATCGAAACCCCTCGTCATCGCCCTCTACAAAAAACTTGTAGTGCAGCGGAACCCGCAAAACATTCACTCCGGCACGGCCCAGTTCGGCAACATCACGTTGCGTCACGTAGTTCGCCCGGTACTGTTGCCAAAACTCAGCCGCCTGCAACGGGCCAAGCAGGTCATTCACTAACGCCTCGATCTCGCGCGGAGACTGCGGTCCACCATCAAACCGAAACATATAGCCTTCAGGAACCATCCAGTTGCCCAGATTAGTCCCATGCAAATGCAGTTCCTTACCAGAAGCATCCATGATCAATTTACCCTTGGCATGGACAAATTGGCCCTCCGCACTCGTCACCACCACACACAGAAGCACAAACAGCCACAAATTTCTCAGCATCGCTTACCTCGTCAGACAACTCATCATAGCCCCGACCGTGTCTGCTTTTCCTCGCCAAATCCAGATACCATCGAGAGTGAACATGACTGACGCAAAAGCTCTCTCCCCCGCCATCCTCCAGCACCTTTCCACCACCTTCAACCTCCCCCTGCAAGGCCTTGTTGCCGTCATCACTCTGCTGGACGAAGGCGGCACAGTCCCCTTCATCGCACGCTATCGTAAGGAAGCAACCGGCAACCTCGACGAGGTCCAGATCCGCACCATCGAGGAGCAGCTCGCCTACTTCCGCGACCTCGCCACACGACGTGAATCCATACTTGCCTCCATCGCAGAACAGGGTAAGCTTACCGACGACCTCAAGCTCCGCATCGAATCTACCCTCGACAAGAGCGAGCTGGAGGACCTTTACCTGCCCTACCGGCCCAAGCGCCGCACCAAAGCCACCATCGCCCGCGAAAAGGGCCTGGAGCCGCTTGCCCTCTACCTGTGGAACCAGCAACCCACCGGAACTCCCCTCAGTGCCTTCGCCGCCACCTTCGTCGATCCCGAAAAATCCGTCCTCTCCCCCGAGGATGCACTCGAAGGAGCCCGCCACATCGTGGCCGAAATCATCAGCGAGACCGCTGACCTCCGCAAAATTGCCCGCCAACTCATGTACGACGAGGGCATCGTCGTCAGCCGCAAGTCTCTCGACGCCGTCGACGAGCAGGCAAAATTCAAGATGTACTACGACTACCGCGAGGCTGCCAAAACCATCCCCTCCCACCGCATGCTCGCCATACGCCGCGGTGAAAGCGAGGGCATCCTCTACTTCCTCATCGAACTGGAGCCGCTCCGTGCAACCTCCCTCCTCCGCGCTCACATCCTCCGCGCAGAAGGCGACTGGACCCCGCACCTCCTCCTGGCTATCGAAGACTGCTGGCAACGCCTGCTCAGCTCCTCCATCCAGTCCGAGCTCCGCCTCGAGCTCAAGAAACGCTCCGATACCGACGCAATTCAGGTCTTCCGCGACAACCTCTTCAACCTTCTCCTCAGCGCGCCAGCTGGCCCCATCTCGGTCCTCGGCATCGACCCCGGCCTGCGCACCGGTTGTAAGATCGCCATCGTCGATGAGACCGGCAAGTTCCTCGCTCACGACGTGATCTACCCCCACACCGGCAAAACCACTCTCGCCGCCCAAACCCTCGCCACTCTCATCAGCACTCACAAAGTCCGCGCCATCGCCATCGGTAACGGCACTGCCTCGCGCGAGACCGACGCCTTCGTCCGCGACTTCCTCCAAGAGAAATCTCTGGGAGAAATCTTCCGCGTCACTGTCAGCGAGTCAGGCGCCAGCGTCTACTCTGCCTCCGACATCGCCCGCCAGGAGTTCCCGGACCTCGACCTCACCGTGCGCGGTGCTATCTCCATCGCCCGCCGCCTCCAGGACCCACTCTCCGAGCTCGTCAAGGTAGACCCCAAGGCCATCGGCGTTGGCCAGTACCAGCACGACGTCGATCAGCGCCAGCTCCAAAGCTCCCTCGAAGCCGCCATCGAGACCTGCGTCAACCGCGTCGGCGTGGATCTCAACACCTCGTCTTGGACCTTGCTCCGCTACGTCGCCGGCATCACTGAGCGCACCGCCCTCAACATCGTCACCTTCCGAGATCAGAACGGACGCTTCCGCTCCCGCACCCAGCTCAAGCAGGTCCCCGGCATCGGCGCCAAAACATTCGAGCAGGCCGCCGGATTCCTCCGCATTCGTAACGGCGAAGAGCCCCTCGACGCCACCGCCGTACATCCTGAGTCCTATCCGGTCGTCCAGCAAATCGCCCAATCCATCGATGCCCCCATCCCGGAGATCATTCGCAACCCCCAACTCCTCGCCAAGCTCAACCGCAGCCAACTCACCGCCGGCACCTTCACCGTCAATGACATCATCGAAGAGCTCCGCAAACCCGGACGCGACCCCCGCGAACAGTTTGTCGCACCCAGCTTCAACGAGCAGGTCCGCGAACTGGCCGACGTTCAACCCGGCATGGTCCTCGAAGGCGTCGTCACCAACGTCACTAAATTCGGCGCCTTCGTAGATATAGGCGTCCATCAGGACGGCCTCGTCCATATCAGCGAACTCTCCAACCGCTTCATCAAAGAACCATCGGAAGCCGTCAAAGCCGGCCAGATCGTCCGCGTCAAAGTCCTCTCCGCAGATACGAAAACCAAACGCATCGCACTCTCCATCAAAGCCCTGCAGGCCCCAGCCCAACGCCAGCCCCGCACCGCGCCATCAACTGCCGCACCCATCTCGCTCAACGACAAATTAGCCCAACTCAGCAACAAATGGCAGGTCCGCTAACCACACGCGTCAAGCAAATCGATAACCGTCGTGCAGGCATTGCAATCAAGTGGCTTTCCCCAGTAAACTAACTGTGGCACACGCAATTTCGATTCATTCTAAAGACGCTGCGCCACCGTTCTTTACGCACTGTAAAACTCTCCGCAGAAAACTGGCCCAAAACGCTGTCAACAAGACGCAAGCCATGCTCCGCAGAGATGATCCGAACGGCCCACAAAACGGAGAGGTGGCAGAGCCCGGTTGAATGCACCTGACTCGAAATCAGACATAGGCGCAAGTCTATCGGGGGTTCGAATCCCCCCCTCTCCGCCATTTTTGCCTAGAATCAAAAAATACAAGAGTCACTGGCACAGGTCATTCCGTCTCTGGAAGTATTTCCGCGATCTGCCGCGAGCGATACGTAAGGTCGGCTTACATTGCATTACTCCCTCCATGCTTTGATCACCTGCTTTGCCTCTTTCAGGTTCATGAAACAGTGGGCTGCTTGACCTTCTCTTCGCGCAAGCGTGCAGCATACTTCGTCTTTCATCCGTAGAATATCCGCTCGCTGATCCCAACCCTAAGGATCACCACAGCCACAGAAACTCCCACCTTCGCTTGCTTTGATACACCTACTAACTGCTCCACAGAAAAGCGCTTCTTCTTGCAAAAGCCTCCACCCTCTCAGGTCAGTTTTTGGTCGAAGACATACATTTCAACCGGCACGAAAATACCGGAGCCGATCACATTCGCCATGCTGACTTCTCTGTTCCAACTGGCTAGTGATGACGACGCCGAAAGATCTCGCGTACCGTTTCCCGTAGCCAAACGTGTAGTAAATCACTGTCGAACCGTGGATGCCAGACCATCGAGTATCGTATCGGGGGGATCTCTTTCGGTGCTTTCAGGCGGGGCAGGTCGAGTGAAGCTAGCACCGGGTCTGCGATGCGAGTGGGCATCGTCAGCACCAGGTCAGTGGCTTCCAGCATGCGAGTCGCGGCGAGGAAATACGGCAGATGAACAGCAACACGACGCTGGAGACCAGCGTCGCTAAGAGAACGGTCAATCAGGTTCGGCAGTGTTGGCTGCGTTTCCACGGAAATATGGCGAAAGCTCAGATACTCCTTCATCGTGAGGGAGCTTTTGCCATGCTTTAGTTTGCGGCCCAGAACGCAAAGGAAGACGTCATCAAAGAGAGGCTCGACGCGGAACGTGGAGGGCACGGCCATTGGGCTGAGAATTAGGTGGGTTGTCACAAGTCCGGCCTCTTCATGAGTCCGTTCATGCCAAGGAACAACCTCAAGCGTGATCCCCGGTGCAATTCGGCCACAGACCTCCGCGAGTGGAGGCAGGACGACACTGCTGGCATAGTCGGTCATCGCCAGGCGGATGCGCGCTTCGCTTTGCGCCGGAGTGAAAGGTTCGCCTGCCCAAAGCCGAGCCAGACGAGGCATGACTTGCCCCAGTTCCTCTAGCAGTACGCTCCCGCGAGGAGTCAATTCGTAGTTGCGCCCCACTCGAACCAACAGTTCGTCTTCTAACTCCGAACGCAGACGGTCCAGGGCGCGGCTCATAGCGGATTGGCTGAGATGGATGCGCTCTGCGGCCCGGGTAACATTGCGCTCATGCAGCAGAGCCTTGAGTGGGATCAAGAGGTTCAGGTCAATGTTTCGGAATTGAATTTTTGTCATGCTTCCTACACATACTTTCTATTCCAATAATGCATGGTGCGACTACTTTCCCAGAATACTCCAATGGATAAATCAGGCTCTTGCGCATCCATGATGCGACGGTTATGCCGATATAGCAAAGTCACCAAAGGAGAATCACATGTCTGAAAAAGTTTGGTTCATCACGGGCGCTTCGCGAGGTTTTGGTCGCGTTTGGGCCGATGCCGCGCTGAAGCGTGGCGACAAAGTCGCAGCTACAGCACGAACCTTGGCAAGCATTGCCGATCTCAAAGACAAGTACGGCGCAAACACTCTGACGTTGGAACTTGATGTGACCAGGCCTGATCAAGTGAAGACAGCTGTGACGCAGGCCCACAATCACTTTGGGAAGCTCGATATTGTTCTCAATAATGCCGGCTACTCTCTTGTCGGCACGATCGAAGAAGCCAGCGCAGACGAAGTTCGAGCTCTGTATGAGACCAACATCTTCGGCACACTTTCTGTTATTCAAGCAGTATTGCCGCTACTGCGAAAGCAGGGTAGGGGGCACATTCTGGGTACATCAAGCAGCCTTGGTCATGCCACAATGCCCTTGATTGGCTATTACTGTTCCTCAAAATGGGCGTTCGAGGCGATTCACGAAAGTCTGGCTATCGAAGTGAAGCCTTTTGGGATTAATGTCACGATTATTGAACCTGGCGCCTATGCCACCGAGTTCGGGAGCCAGGCGTCTTTGAAGTTTGCAGCAGGTCTTGATATCTACGCAGAACTTAAAGCACAGATTTTTGAGCGACTGAAAAACTCGGAACGAGGAGATCCCAATGCGACGCCAGAAGCCCTTTTCAAAATAGTGGATGCAGAGAATCCACCACTAAGATTCTTTCTCGGTAGTCATAATCTATCCTGGGTGCGTGCTGCCTATGCCGAGCGACTGGCCACATGGGAAGAGTGGGAGTCCGTTTCAAACTCTGCTCAAGGCACATTGAATTGAGAGACCTTTGCGGGGAAGATCACAGGGCCCCATCCTTCCGCGGTCTCAACGTGGGAGGATGGGGATAATCCCCTCCATTTGCGCTCAGCAACGATAAACGTTAGCACCCTATCGGGACTGTGCCACGCAGGCCTGGGCATAACCTCGCACTACCAAAACCAGCTCGCGCTGCATCACCTCAAACTGCGCCTCAGGCATATCGGACTCCAACAACTGCCGTTTCACCCCCGCAATGGTGCTCTGCAGCACCGTCGCCATCAACACCAAATCCGTCGTCAACAACTCGGGCGCACTCTCCAACAGTCCAACAATTTCCTGCTTTACACGCGCCTCAGCAGCGGCGGTAATCTTCATGCCATCGACATCTGAACTGACTGCATACAGCGCGCGACTCTTCCTCGGGTCGCGCATCTTCACAGCTAAGAATGCCACAGCCAGCGCCTCAGCCATCTGCTCCACCGGCTGTCCCCGCTGCGCCACGCAAACCTTATCCACCTCTGCGACGATCTCCTTCACATGGAGCCTCAGAGCAGCCTGTAGCAAAGCGCTCTTGTTCGGGAAGTACTGGTACAGCGTTCCCACGGATACCCCAGCGCGTTTTGCCACAAGTGTCGTCGTTAGTTTCTCTTTGCCGACCCTCAGTAAAAGCTGAACAGTCGCCTCCAGGATCGCGCCTACACTTGCGGTGGAACGCGCCTGAACCGGCGTCTTTCTTGGTTCCGAGCGGGTTGCTGTCCGTTGCGCCAAATGCGAAGTCCTAACCTGAAGCTTTCTTCATCTAAACACATACCAGACGTTGCAGCCAGTCACTCACAATGGGAGACATAAACATGACGAAACAGACCAAGCTCGGCGACACCTTCACCTTTCCCCGCACTGCGCTCTCCGTCCACCGCGTCGGCTACGGCGCCATGCAGCTCGCAGGCCCTCATGTCTTCGGGCCGCCCCGCGACCGCTCCGAGGCCATCGCCGTTCTGCGTGAGGCTATCGCTTCCGGCGTAAATCACATAGATACCAGCGACTTCTACGGACCGCACATCACTAACCAGATCATCAAGGAAGCCCTGTACCCTTACCCGAAAGACCTCATCCTGGTCACCAAGGTCGGCGCGCGCCGTGGTAATGATGGATCTTGGATTCTCGACCGTTCTCGTGAAACTCTGGTGGAGAGCATCCACGATAACCTGCGCAATCTCGGCGTCGAAGCTCTTGATATCGTGAACCTCCGCATGGGTGGTTTTACTGCGCCTGAACCGGGATCCATAGCGGAACCTCTGAAAGTGCTCATCGAACTCAAGCAGCAGGGGCTCATTCGCCATATCGGCCTCAGCACCGTCACGCCGCACCAGCTCGCCGAGGCCCAAGCCCTTACTGAAGTCGTCTGCATCCAGAACTTTTACAACCTCGCCAACCGCGGCGATGACGCCTTCGTCGACGGGCTTGCCGAACAGGGTATTGCCTACGTCCCGTACTTCCCTCTCGGCGGCTTCACACCGCTGCAGTCCTCGGTCTTAGACACCGTCGCAGCCTCACTCGGCATCACGCCCATGCAGCTTGCACAAGCCTGGCTCCTGCATCGCTCACCCAACATCCTGCTTATTGCCGGAACATCCAGGCGTACTCACCTGCGCGAGAACCTGAGCGTAGCCAAACTTCAGCTCGCACCTGAAGTACTCACCGAACTCAACGCTATCAGTATCGCCACCAGGTAAATGACTTGAAATACAAATCCTAATGGTGCACCTACCGCATCTTTCTGTTTGGCCAACAATCCGCCTTTGCCAAGCAAGGGGCATACGACCTGTCTCGGCTCTCACCTTTCTCAAAGAAGAGGTAGATACCTGGCTTCGGCAAAACCAGTCTTGCCGAAGCTGTCACGAAGATAGCGAAATCCTCCCTCTGACTTACGGACTTGTTCCAGAAGTCAGTAAAAACTGTGGAGATCATCAGTTTTAGAGATGGTTCATTCCCAACGAGGCGCTTTGGATGCGCAGAAAGCGGAACCACTCAATAGCAGCTCCGAAGCAGACAAACTTCTGATCTGACTCGGGTGTCGATGGAATTCAGCGACTGCTCACATTCTCTCAGCCGAGCAAGAAGAATGCGACTTGATATATCGAACGAAGCTTACGCGTCATGAGAGAGATATTCAGAACAGCGCCACGCTCGCTGACCCACGGAGGCCACTCTCCTTGGAAGATAATGCTGCAAGACGCAACCGATCGTGTTTATGTGATCAGGCCAGATCAACGGACATACTGGGCCTAGGGATAGAGTTTCTTTCTGGAGGTGTTGAGCTACTCAGGAAGCGTGTAGGTACCATCGACGTGAAACTTGCCGGTAACTCCCGGGCTGTTGCCTTCCGGCTGCCCGCCGCCCAAGCTGAGGGTATAGTCCCCTTCGGCGATGATGGGTGAGCCGAAGTCGGTCACCATACCCAGATCACGCGGGTTGAGATGGAAGTGAACCTTCTGGCTCGCACCCGGATCAAGGTGGATGCGTTCGAAGCTACGAAGAGCCACTATCGGCGCTCCCTTGACATCAGGGAACTTGAGGTAGAGCTGCACAACCTCATCACCTGCGAGCTTGCCAGAATTGGTCACGAGGACGTCGGCTTCCACGGGCTGCCCGGCGACAACGGCAGTGGAAGAAATCGCCAGGTTGCTATAGCGGAATGTGGTGTAGCTGAGACCGTAGCCGAAGCCATAAAGCGGCTTTCCGGTGAAGTAGCGATATGTGCGGTTCGCCATGCCGTAGTCTTCAAAGTTCGGCAGCCCTTCCAGACCTTTATAAAAGGTAACCGGAAGCCGGCCCGCGGGGTTGTTCTTCCCGCTCAGCGTCTCCGCCACGGCCGCACCGCCTTCTTCTCCGGGGTACCAGGCCTCAAGCACGGCGTTGGCGTGGTCGTTGATCCAGTTAACGGCTAGCGCGCTGCCGTTGATCAGCACTACTGCGAGGGGCTTGCCTGTCGCTGCCACCGCTTCCACCAGGTCTTCTTCAGGCCGCGGCAGGTCAATGCTGGTGCGGTCGCCGCCCAGAAAACCCGGTTCGCTCACGGGCATCTCTTCCCCTTCGAGCTGGCTGGTGATGCCTACGACGGCAATGATCGCGTCCGCACTGCGCGCAGCGGCAACTGCTTCGGGCGAAACTGTGGGATCGTATCTGCTCCAGATCAGTTCGGTATGCGCATTGCCGTCCTGCGTGCCACCTGTGATCAGGAGTGCAACCTTGTGGCCTTTCTCAAGCTTCACTCGGCCCATGACAGGTTCAAGGTCGCCACCGCCGCCGTCCGACGCCACCTGCTTGCCGTCGACGCTCACGTGAGCAAAGCCTTGGCTACGCACACCGAGCAGGTACTCCCCTGTCGTCGAGGGCGTGAGAAAGCCCGTCCACTGCACGCCAAAGCGCTTCCTGTCCGCGACTTCTTTGGGCAACGTAGCTCTGGTGAGATTGATATTGGGCTCAGTGCGCTCTACGAGCTTCTTAGGCACATCGTCGAAGCCACGCCGGCCCTCGTTGTACTCGGCATGCAATCCTGGTTTGCCGTCTGGAGTGGTCAGTACGTCGTTTGGTACGGGGGTTCCATCAGGATTAAGAAACTGTGTACCCGGCACATATGTGATGGAGACACCGGGAAACTGCGCGTGCAGCCCATCAAGGATCGAGACGATGTGCGTGGGGTGGCCCGCATAGTTGCCGATCAGCGGCCGGGTCTGCTCCGCCAACGGGCCGACAACCGCGATCTTGCGGATCTGCGACTTGAGCGGCAGCAGTCCATCATTCTTGAGCAGCACCATCGACTCCTCCGCCAGCTTGCGTGCGTGGGCGCGATGCTCAGCGCTGTCCAGTTCCTTCTCGTCGATGTTCGAGTACGGCACCATGGCGGGCGGATCAAACATGCCGAGCTTGATGCGAGCGGTGAACAGGCGGATGAGCGCAGTATCGAGTGTACTTTCTTGCAGATAGCCCTGCTGCACGGCATCGATGTAGGCCTTGTCTACCGGCTCGCCAAAGCGCTTGTTGAAGGTCACGCACTCGTTGTCCATGCCACGTATCACCGAGATGGCTACCCCCTGTGCCTGCGTGGGCCGATAGCGATGATTCGCGGCAACATCGCGCACAGCGTCGCAGTCAGAAACAACATAGCCATGGAAGTCCCACTTGCCCCGCAGTTGATCCTGCAGTAAGTACTGGTTGGCGCAGGCCGGTTCGCCGTTTATGGCGTTGTAGGCACACATCACCGAACCAGCCTTACCCTCGACAATGGCCGCGCGAAAAGCCGGCTCATAAGTGTCCACCTCGTCGTGCCTGCTCACGTCGACATCAGCAAAGTGACGAGTCGGCTCGGGGCCGCTGTGAACGGCGAAGTGCTTGGGAGTCGCAATGCCTAAGTAGTACTTGGGGTTGTCACCCTGCAACCCTGTCACATAGGCAACGCCCATGCGGCCGGTCAGGAACGGATCCTCGCCGTAGGTCTCCTGCCCGCGGCCCCAGCGTGGATCGCGAAAGATGTTCAGGTTGGGTGACCAGAAATCCAGCCCACCCATGATGCCGATGTGGCCCTCGCGCAGGTTCTGCACATGCTTGATGCGGCCTTCCACACCGATCTCTGCGGCCATGGTGTGGATGCCTGCTGGGTCAAAAGTCGCGGCCAGGCCTACCGGTTCCGGGTACTCGGTGACACCCTCGTTGATCACTCCGTGAAGAGCCTCGCTCCACCACTGATAGGCCGGAATGTTCAGGCGCGGTACGGCTGCGGAGTTGTTCTGCATCTCCGACGCCTTCTCTGCGAGCGTCATGCGATGCACCAGATCCGTGGCGCGCTGCTCCGGAGCAAGTTGTGGATTCATAAACGGCATATGCGCCGTGTCCTGCTGCGCCGCAGCTGGCAGGAGCATCGCTGAGAACAAGGCGCCGAAGGCGAGTGAGAGTTTCAGACGAAGCGACATGGCATTCTCCAAGGTGTTGCTTAACTCTAGTAGCAGACGGCCGTGATGCTAAGGCTCTTGTTGTAGAACGGCAGAATAACATTTTGGTAGCGGTCCGTAACAGAGCTGGAGTGTGTGCCGGGTAAATCGCAAAAATATTGAGAATGAATGACAGTCCAGTACCTCATGTAGTTGGATCGCATCGAAGCGCAGTCCATTCTGGTCGCCCACGTTCATCGCGATTGCACAGTACTGCTTTAGATTGACGACGTACTAGTCCACAAGGCAAGCGGGCCATCCGGCAGTGAGCTTGGCAGCGACCGCGACAGGAAGCAGGAAAATGCCGACACTAGGCGACCCGATACAACAGTGCTACCAGTCTTTCGGGCTAGTCGTCGAGCGAAAACAAAATACCAGTTCCAGAGGCGCCAAGGAATTACGGGGCTGCTTTTCAGCTACTTGCTTACCACTGTTACTACTGGCTTGTCCCGCCCTGGCCATGCTGGGGCACCTTCATGATTCAGCCGTTGAGTTTTGTCATCCCATGTCAGCTTCGTTACCGACCCAGCGCCTTTCTCGTAACCATAGGTTCTGCCGTCATCCTGAAACAGAGTAAAGCTGACGTCCGCTCCCGGATATATCCGCACGGATGCAATCGTCTGCGCCTGCTCGGTGCTCCCGATCTCGGACCCAACAGGCACAATGCTTCCCGCTCTCACAAACAGCGGCAGCGTATCGATGGGTGCATCCACCTCAATGGTCTGTCCGCCGTGAAGCCGTTCGTTCGTCCAGTAGTTGTACCAGTCGCAGCCAGCGGGCAAATAAACAGTTCGGGATGTCGCGCCCTGATCCACTACTGGAGCTACCAGGAATGCAGGACCGTACATATATTCATCCGGGATATCGGCGGCCTTCGGATCTGAAGGAAAATCCATGAACAAAGCCCTCATATATGGAGCACCGGTCTGGTAGCTCCGATAGGCAACCGAATAGGTGTACGGCAGGAGCTGGTAACGCAGCTTCAGATACTTCGCGAGAATCGGTTCGGCCTGCTTGCCGTAGGACCATACTTCGTTGTGATTTCTTTCTCCATGGGTACGCATCACTGGTTGAAAGGCACCCCATTCGAACCATCGGACGAACAGTTCGGGATAGTCCTCATAGTTGCCAATCGTGGCACGAACATCGGATCCATCTATGAGCGGTTTGTGTTCGGCGTGGTAGTCCGCTGGAACCGATGGCGAGAAGAACCCAGCAATATCAGTGTCCCAGTAAGGGAGACCGGTAGCGGTGAAGTTCAACCCCGCAGGGATTGAGCGCTTGAGCATATCCCATGTCGAGACAATGTCGCTCGACCAAAATAACGTGCCGTTACGCTGCGCCCCGAGATAGGCAGCCCTGGCTAGGATCAGCACCCGACGGCTGTCTCCAAAGTCACGCCGAAAGCCCTCATACACCGCGGCAGTGTGAAACAGAGGATACACGTTGTAGTACCGCGTCCCCGAACCGATCGTAAACCTATCATTCGCAGGATCGACGTCCGGCTCCGTCTCATCCAGCCAGATGTAATCGAAACCATAAGGTTTTACGTACCTGTCGCGTATCTTCTCCCAAAACCAC
Source organism: Acidobacteriota bacterium (assembly GCA_021780315.1). Taxonomy (GTDB): domain Bacteria; phylum Acidobacteriota; class Terriglobia; order Terriglobales; family Acidobacteriaceae; genus Edaphobacter. The sequence continues at coordinate 33,460 of JAJXYY010000024.1, read as the reverse complement.
TTCGCGGCTTCCGGGTTCGTGGTATCAATATTCGGCCCAATATTCTTTTTGTAGCCGCCAGAATCCGGGGCTCCGTTCCGATCAAGAATCAACCAGCCTTTGCTGAGTAGCTCGTCATAGAACTGCGTTCCGGCTGCAAAGTGTGGCCAGACGCTCAACATCGTCTTCACTCCCATCGAGTGCAGTTCACGATTCATCGCAGCCGGGTCCGGCCACCGCTTTGGATCGAGGTCAAGTTCCCCCTGTTTGGTCATATTGAGAAAGTCCACCACGAGCACGTCCAGCGGCAACTTCTTCTGACGATATTCCTTGGCCACATCGAGAATCTGAGCCTGAGTCGGATAGATCGCCTTACTCTGGATATATCCATAAGCCGCCTTTGGCAGCATTTGTGTCGCTCCCGTGAGCAAGCGGTAACCTTCATAGATTTCGTCACTGCTCTCTCCTGCAATGACGAAATACGAAACGCGCTCTCCTATCTCGGACGACCACGAATTGTTTCCATTGAATCCCAGATTGATCGTTGTCTTGGAAGGATTGTCCCATACCAGACCATAGCCACGGCTTGACACCATAAAGGGCACACAAACGTTCTCGCCTCCAAGTGCGCCGTAGTCATGCCAGCAGCGTATTTCGTGGTCTCGGAGGTCCATCCAGCCTTTTTGCTGCTGTCCTAATCCGTAGTAGTGTTCTCCCTGAGGTGAATCGAATGCAGCCGTAACCTTGTAGCTCTTCTTCCCTGCATCCGCCGCCATCGCATCACTTTCCGACAGCATCCCCCAGTTGCGCATGTGCAGCAACATCTTGCCGCTCGTCGTGGTCACTTGTAGACCATCATCTTGAGGTCCGTGCCCACCCCCGCCTCCGAAGTAAGGATCCCGTAGTTTAAGATTCAACGCGTCGAGCGGCATGGGCTGCGATAGTTTCTCCCTGCGAAGATTCTCGGGCGACACACGCACAACCATCCGAGCAGATCGAAATACGTCGTAGCCTTCAGAATCACGTTCGTGTATCCATCCCTGAGCCGAAGGCTGGGCTACGAACCCGTAGCCAGGGCGGCCTGTGGCTCTGGCCCTGTCGGTGCTCATCGTCACACGCACTATGTTTGGGGCGTAGGGTTCCAAAGAAATCACCCGGCCATCCCGTGCCAACACCAGCGACCCACTTTGGGCCATGGCCATCGCTCCCAGTGACACAACCCCTATGAGAATCTGTCCCATCCTCAAAACTGGTATTTTCCAATCCGGATAACGATCAATCTGAGAACCCATTCCATCCCCTTTTGCCTAAGGCTGCCATAAACGCCTTCGGACTTTCACGATGTCGGCTGCTTGGCGCCTTTTTCCCTGAACTTCCTATGATCGAAGTTGAAGAGCTGTCCCGCAGCATCGCCTCGAAATACGAAATACTAGATAGTGCTCGTATCTAGCGGCATCAGCCTCTCCACTCCAATGCCCCAGACTCAGACTGATGGAGAACAGGTCTTCGACAGCATTCCAACTCCTGGAACGCCAAACCAATGTAACGCTAAAAATCATTGAGCGTTAGTTTCTGGGATCCGCAAAGAACGGCTCGGACCTGTCACCTTACCGAAAACTGGTCTGATCAGGGATCGTCACGTGTAAAGCATGGACATCCGCATCATTGCCTCAGATCCCGCTTCTCCTCTGACGTCAAGTCCAGTCCTTTCTCGTGCCCTTCGATTGGGCCCGGCCTCGTGTGGAAGCCCTTCGCAACATACCCACCTCCAGACGCGCCGCGTCGAACCATTCCTCCAGAGTCCCCGCCTGGCCGGAGTGGCTGAAGGCATGGCAATACCAGGGCGAGGACGCAGAGAGTCCACTTTCCGGTCGCTCCAATAACGTTGGCATCAGTTGATCACGGTGTGCTCGGTCACGCCCGGCTTAGACTACCCAGCATGCAGCATGAGGTCATTGGGTATATTGACTATGGTTCCGAGGCGCCCAACCATCCGTAAGTTTTTGACTATCGGTAACTTTGATTCCCAGTTGGCGAGAACAACTACATGCACTCATCCAAAGGCCGAAGCTACCGGATCTGTCCTGAACAATGCACTTGTCGTCATCTAGGACGCTTGGTCGAGCGAGAGGCACGATTCGAATACCCTCTTAGCATTCGAATCAGCTAATTTTGGGGGCAGGGATGGGAGCCGTCGGAGGAAGATTCGGCGGCGGAGGAAACTGGTCTCTGGATAGCTCCATACTCTTCCCTGTTTAAGTAAAACGTCTACACCGCATAGGTGCCCATATTCATTGGAATTTTGTGCCGAAATCAAGAGCTAAAACACGGAGTTGGTTGCATTTTCCCCTTTAGCAGGCGTGTCACGCAGAGTACGCTTCGCACCGGACTGCATCCGACTCCATTTTTCCCTCCCAGATCACGAAAATTAAACACGGCGAACCTCAGGTCGAATCACCTTGCACTTTGGTAAGATTGGCCTCCATGAGCCTTTCACGCAGATCCTTCGTAGGAACCATCTCCACCGGTATGGCTGCCTTCGCCAGCCTTGCTCTTCCCTCGGCTCAGGCTCAACTGGTCTACCAGCACTCCGACTGGAAGTTTGCGGAGTTTGATCAACTCATCAAACACCCCGCACGCGCAAAACAGGTCTTTGACATCCGCGCCATCGGCGAAGGCAAATTTCTCAGTAACATCAAGAATTCCTTGAACGGCTTTCACTACGGCTTCAACATCCCCGCCAACCAGATCAAGCTCGCCGCTGCCCTCCACGGCCCATCCAACATGCTCAACTTCGACGACGCCATGTGGGAGAAGTATCGCCTCGGCGAGTGGCTCCAGGTCACCGATCCTAAAACCGGCAAGCCAGCCACACGCAACATCTATCTACGTAAATCCAGCGGCACCTCGACCAACCCCAACGAGGCTGACTCCCCCCTGCAGGACACCAGCATCGAAGCCCTTCAGGCTCGTGGCGTCCTCTTCCTCAGTTGCCACACCGCAACCGAAGAACAGGCACACGCACTCGTCGCCAAATACGCAATCAAAAGCTCAGTCGAAGAGATTGTGCAAGACCTGCAGGCACACCTCATCCCAGGCGTTCTTATCGTACCTGCCATGGTCGCCGCAGTCTCCCTGCTCCAGTCCGATGGTCACTTCACCTACATCACCATTTAGCCATCACTGAAGGACTCTACCAAGATGCGTAAAATCACTCTGGCAACTACACTGCTGCTCCCGGTCTGCGCCATCGCTCAGACCGCGCCACCATGGAGTGCCGGCGCTAACAATCCAGCCCCAAGCAAAGGGCTCGTCTTTCACGTAGATGACGTGGACAACATACCCGACCTGCACGGCAACCCTCAGGACGCTAAACTGGTGCTCTTCATTGGCGGCAATCAGTTCTTCGTCCTGCCCCGGCTCATCGCAGGTTTTGAAAAGCAACATCCGGAACTGGCAGGCCACATCTTTTACGAGACCCTCCCTCCCGGCATCCTGCGCAAGCAGATGCAGCAGGACAACACCATCACCGTTGGCAATCTCACCCTCCACGTCGTCCCCGATGTCTATGAGGCAGGTGCCCGCGTCCTCGACGACCTGCACCAGCAAGGCATCGTCGACAACGTCGTTCGCTACGCCACGAACAACCTTGAAATCATGGTCGCCGCAGGAAATCCAAAGCACATCACTGGGCTCAAGGATCTCGCTGCCCCTACCCTGCGCCTCGCGATGCCCAATCCTGAAACCGAAGGTGTTGCGCGCCAGGTATCCGACTCACTCCGTAAAGCCGGCGGGCAGTCCCTGGTGGATACGGTCTACACGCAAAAGGTACACGACGGCACCACATCGCTCACTCAGATTCACCACCGCCAGACTCCCATGCGCATCCTGCAGGGCAAAGCCGATGCCGGCGTCGTCTGGGCCTCGGAGGTTCGCTTCCAACAGAAGATTGGGAATCCAATCTCTGGCGTAGCGATTCCCGACGATGTCAACACCACAGCCATCTACGCCGCCGGTGTGGTCCATAGCGCCCCGCACTCCGCCGCCGCTGCCGCATGGATCGCCTACCTCCAATCCGATCAAGCGCAAGCGGCCTACGCCGAGTTTGGCTTCAAGCACATCACCGCCAGTCGAGATCATTGATGCAGAGAAACTGGGCCATCGTTACCGTCCTGCTGACGGCTCTCCTGTATCTTGGCATCATCGCTTGGGGACTCCACCTGCATCATCTGTCGCTCTTCTATCCCCCTCACCCGCCGCGTCACGCCATGGCATGGGTGGCGCCACGCCACGGCAACATTCCCCCCGGCCCACAAGGAGACAACGTCCGCCGCGGTGAACTCCTCTTCAATGAGACCCCTCACTACGCCTCAAAATACACCTCGTCCAAAGTAAGTTGCTCCAACTGCCACGCCGAAGGTGGCATCCAGCCTTATGCCTCACCCATGGTCGGCCTTCCTGCTCTCTTTCCTATGTTCAACCAGCGCGCTGGACGTAAAATCTCCCTGCAGGACCGAGTCGAAGAGTGCTTCGTCCGCAGCGAAAACGGAAAGCCCGTCGACTACCAAGGTACGGAAATGCAGGACATCGTCGCGTACATCCAATGGCTTTCACTTCCCCAACCCGACCGCAGACCCTTCGTCGGGCGAGGCCTCATCAAACTGCCCGATCTCAAGCCTGACCCTGTCCATGGCGAGCAAATCTACAAAGAACAATGTGCTGGCTGTCATGGCTCACACGGACAAGGCCGAGCGCCGCTCTTCCCGCCGCTCTGGGGTCCGTACTCTTTCAACGACGGTGCCGGCATGAACAACGTCGCCAAAATGGCCGCGTTCGTCAAGCACAACATGCCACAAAACCGCATGGGCATTCTCTCTGCCCAGCAAGCCTACGACGTCTCTGCCTTCATACACGCACAGCCGCGACCAGTCTTCAACCAGGCATACCAACACTACTAGCGCGCCGCATATCCTAACTTCACCAGTCCGTCAGCGTCCCGTCCAACTTCCGTGCAATCGGCAAATACGCCCGCTGGTACGGGAACTTGGCCGCCAGCGCCTCATCAATATCCACGCCCAGTCCAGGCGCATCACCTGGATGCATATAGCCTCCATCAAACCGATACTGGTGCGGAAACACTTCATCCGTCAGCGCACTATGCGCCATATGCTCCTGAATCCCAAAGTTATGGATCGCAATCCCCAGGTGTAACGCGGCTGCCATCGTTACCGGCGAGAGATCCGTCGCTCCATGGAATCCCGTCTTCACCTGATACAGAGCCGCAAAGTCTGCTGTCTTCTTTGCATGAGTAATCCCACCGCCATGCACTATCGTCATGCGGATGTAGTCGATCCACTGCCGACGAATCAGGTCGTGCGCGTCCCACACCGAGTTGAAGACCTCCCCGGTCGCAATCGGAGTCGTCGTGTGCCGGCGTATCAACTCAAACCCCTCCTGCAACTCGGCAGGGCAAGGATCTTCCATCCAGAACAAGTGATACGGCTCCAGCGACTTCCCTAGGCGCGCCGCTTCGATCGGCGTCAACCGATGATGAACGTCATGCAACAGATGCACATCTTTTCCCACCGCCATCCGTACCTGCTCAAACAACGACGGTACAAAATTCAGATACTTCTCGGTCGACCAAAGACTCTCCGAGGGCAATCCTCGCTCCGCTGGCTCGTATGGCTTTCCACCCTTGGGTACGCCGTAGCTGCTCTCAACTCCTGGAACCCCACACTGTGCCCGCACCGCCAGATAGCCCTCTGAAATATGCTGCTGCACCGAGTCAATTGCCTCCGCGATATCCCGCCCATTCGCATGCGTGTACACCATCACACCGCCGCGACTCTTACCGCCTAGCAGGTTATAAACCGGCGTATTCAAAGCCTTGCCCTTGATGTCCCACAGCGCCACATCCACTGCAGCAATCGCAGTCATCGTCACCGGGCCACGCCGCCAGTACGCTCCGCGGTACAGATACTGCCACACATCTTCCGTATCAAACGGATCTCGGCCGATCAGGCAAGGCAGCACATGCTCCGTTAGATAACTTGCCACGGCAAGCTCACGTCCATTCAACGTCGCATCACCCAATCCATACAACCCGCTGTCCGTCTCAATCTTAAGTGTCACAAAATTGCGGTCCGGCGAACACACGATCAATCGCGCTGCAGTTATCTTCATGCCTTCCTCACCTCAACTCATACAATTCACTAGTCTCTTTCAGCAAACCCGCAACCCTCAACGCGCCATCTCTTTCATGCCTTCAATCGCAAACGCACCCCTCTGCCCGCCAGCCTCCGTCGGTTGTCCACCACCAACAAAGATGCCATACTCCCCAGGAGTAACTGCCCGGACGCCCTGGGCATCTACCTGCGACAGCACACGTGCATCCAGGTTGAACCGTACGTGCCGCGTCTCCCCCGCCTCCAGATGAATGCGTTGAAAACCCGCCAGCGCCAAAGCCGGTGACACCTCCGTATGCGGCGGTGTCAGGTACAACTCCGCAACCTCGTCACCCTCAAGGGTCCCGCTGTTCTTTACGTCTGCCTCCACTACCAGCGGATCACCAGCACGCAAATGCTCCGTCGAAAGCTTCAATCCCGAATAAACAAAAGTCGTATAGCTGAGTCCATAACCGAAGCCATAGAGAGGCTTGCCTTGGAAGTAGCGATACGTGCGGTTGCTCATGGAATAATCCTCAAACGCAGGCAACTGCTCCAGTGAGCTATAGAACGTCACCGGCAATCGACCACCCGGATTGTTTCTCCCGCTCAACGTCTGCGCAATCGACTCGCCACCCGACTGCCCCGGATACCACGCCTCCACAATCGCCTTCGCATGCTCCTGCGCCCAATTCGTCGCTAACGCACTTCCATTCACCAGCACTACCACCAGTGGCTTGCCCGTAGCTGCCACTGCCTCCAGCATCGCCTCCTGCGCAGCGGGCAGCTTGATGTCGGTACGGTCTCCACCGGAAAATCCTTCCACATTAATCTTCATCTCCTCGCCCTCAAGCTCCGGAGACAGTCCCACAAACGCCACCACCACATCCGCCTGCTTCGCTGTTGTCACTGCCTCCGGTAACAATGCAGCCGGATCAGGCGTCCACTCCAGCGAGAGTCCTGCACCAAACAGCGTAGCCTTGTGCAGATATTCCAACCGGAACTGGTGCGGCCGCGTATCCGCAAACGTCATCGTAAACTGTGGCGTCGTACTCGATCGCGTTGCCGCATCCTGCTTCGTAGCAAATCCCGCGACCGCCTTGCCATCCAGATACACTGCAAACCGTTCGTGGTCAGCACATGGATAGCAGTGTGCCAGCCGAATCATAAAATCGTAGCTCCCAGCCTTCGGTGCCGTGATCGTTCCACTCCAACGCACTGCAAAATGCTCCGCCGGAGCACCTGCCACCGGACTCGCCGAGTTCCAGTCAAAATCTATCTGCTTATCCACCCGTGTCAGCACAGGCTTCCCATCCAGGCTGTCATCGGCAAAATACTCCGCCTTCAAGCCCTCCTCCACCTTCGCCCCTTCCGTCCGAAACATACTCCGAGGAACCGGCAGAGCCACCCCAGCAGCATACGGCGAGCCTTGCGCATACAACACCCGCGAATGCTTGAACTCCGCCGCAATCCCATCCACCGGCAACACTGGATGTTGCGGCACTGCGTTGTAGTTTCCTTCCAGCCCCGCCAGCGTAGCCGCATTCGGTCCAATCACCGCAATCGTGCCTACGTTCCGCGACAAGGGCAGATATCCATGGTCGTTCTTCAACAACACCATCGACTTGTTCGCAGTCTCTAACGCCAGTGCCTGGTGCTCTGCGGAGTTCACCTCGCCGAACGGCAACCTCGCGTACGCAACCTCTTCCTCTGGGTCAAACAATCCCAACCGGTATCGCGCCAAAAAGAGGCGCCTCAGCGAAACATCGATCTGCTCTTCGCTTATCAGTCCCCGATGCACCGCATCTGTCAGCGCCAGATAGGTCGTACCGCAGTTCGTATCTGTTCCCGCCTCAACTCCCGCAACCGCAGCACTGTCCTTATCCGCAGAGTACTTATGCGCCGCCATTTCATAGAAATCATCGACAGCGCCGCAGTCCGACGTCACGAAGCCTTGGAAGCCCCACTCGTCCCGCAGAATAGTCTGCAGCAACTCCTTGTTCGCACACGCTGGAGTCATATCCACGGCGTTGTACGCACACATAATCGAGTAAGCCTTCGCCTCTGTGATCGTTGCCCGAAACGCCGGCAGATACGTATCCCACAGATCGTGAGCCGACGGATCTATATTGAACCGGTGCCGCTCCGACTCCGGTCCACTATGCACCGCATAGTGCTTCGGTGTGGCAATCGTCTTGAAGTACTTGGGATCATCCCCCTGCAGCCCTTCAACGAACGCCACGCCCAGCCTGCTAGTCAAATAAGGATCTTCTCCATACGTCTCCTGCCCCCTGCCCCACCGTGGGTCGCGGAAGATATTGACGTTTGGCGACCATATCGTCAATCCGTAATAGATCGAATGAACATCATGCCGTACTGCCTCGTTATATTTCGCGCGCGCCTCCATCGAGATAGTCGTTGCCACCTGCCCCATCAGCCCCGGATCCCAGGTCGCAGCCAATCCGATCGCCTGCGGAAATGTCGTCGCATAACCCGACCGCGCAATCCCATGCAAACCTTCACTCCACCAGTCGTACGCCGGCACCCCCAGTCGCGCAATCCCCACCGAAGTGTTGATCATCTGCGATACCTTTTCCTCCAGCGTCATCCGACTTACCAGGTCATCAACACGTCGATCCATCGGCTGCGTTGGGTCTTCATAAACCGTATGCACCTGCGCCACACCAAGCCCACCCTGCATCATCAAAATCGTAAGGCTGATAACAATCGCTTCGGCAAAACTGCTTCGGAAACGAAGACCCCGCACAGGCAACTCCTTATAGTTCGTAGAGACTACAGAATTCCGATAAATCGGCACCTGATCAAGATACTCTGCTTCCCGATTTCATCCCACGTCATCGCAAAAATAATCAGCAGAGCTGCCGCGAGACCGGCAACTGCAAGCCTCCTACACCTACTGATTCACCCCACTGGCCAAATAACCACCATCCACTGAAAATATTTGGCCAGTTACAAATGATGCCTCATCCGACGCTAGAAACACAGCGGTCCCCGCCAACTCCTCCACCGCTCCAAAACGCTGCATCGGCGTCCGCTGCAATAACTCTCGTCCACGAGGAGAATTCAGCAGATCACGATTTAGATCTGTCGGGAATATCCCTGGCGCAATTGCATTCACGCACACCCCCTGTGACGCCCACTCCACTGCCAGCGATCGCGTCAAAGCACCCACAGCAGCCTTACTCGCTCCGTACGCCGCAACCTCCCGAAACGCAACAAAGGTCGATAGCGAAGCAATATTGATAATCCGTCCGTACCCCTGCTCAAGCATCCGCTGCCCAAACACCTGGCAGCCCCGCAAGGTTCCCTTCAGGTTCACTGCCATAATCCCTTCCCACAGCGCCTCCGGACACTCCAGTGTCGATATGCGCTTGGTAATGCCCGCAGAATTCACCAGAATATCAACCCGCCCAAACTCTCCCACCACCGCACGCTCCAACTCCTCCAGTGAACTCCGGTCCAAAACATCCGACGTCACCCGCAGCGTCTTACGACCTTCGGCCTCAATCGCATGAGCCGTGGACTCCACCCCCTGCGCCAACCGCGAACTCGCAACCACGTTCGCACCCGCTCCAGCCAACCCCAGCGCAATCGCTCGTCCTATTCCCGAGGTCCCGCCAATCACCACCGCACATTTACCAGCAAGGCTCAACATGGAAATCCTTCGCTCTCAACCAGCATCTCTGAAAATCAGATATATGCCGTTCTACTACAGCGCATCACCTGCTGTCGAAATATCCGGGCGCTAATATCGCTACTTCATCGCCGCCTGGTAGCAGAACTGCAGCCCAATCATCATCAGCCACACCGACAACGCAAACCGCAGCTTACGGTTTGGAATCTTCGGTGCCGCAGTACTTCCTACAACTCCGCCCGCCACACCACCCATCGCCATCTTCAATAACAGCGGCCCGGCGTAAGTCCCACCAATCAGGTGAACTCCCGTTCCAGCCAACGCAATGCACAACCCAAACGCCAGGTCCGTCCCCACCACCTGCGCGGCCGTCAATGACGTCAAACTCAGCAACGCAACCGTACCCAAAGCCCCGGCCCCAGACGAAGAAAATCCAACCTCAGCCCCAATTGGCAGCATGATCGCCGCAATCCATCTTGGTCGCTCCACCACCGGCCGCGCAATTCCCGCCGGACGAAAGTGCCGAAACAAATGCCATCCCGAAGTAAACATAATGATCGCGCCCAGCACAAAGTACAGCACCGTTCGTGGTCCGTGCATCGCAACATGCTTAAACAGAAGCGAACCGGCCACCACTCCCGGCAAGCCCCCCATTAGCATCATCCCCAGCACACGGTACGACACCTGCTTACGAACCACCTGCACCGGAACCACAATCAACTTCACAATCGCCGAGTAGGCCAGCGCCGTGCTCACCGCTACCTCTACCGGAACCCCCAGGAACAGGATCAGCAGCGGAGCGGTAATCACACCCGCCCCCACTCCGGTCAATGCAATCACCACCGCAATAACAAATCCAATCAAAAAGTCCACAATCACACGCTTTCTTGTTCGCTACTCCGGCTTGGCTGTAGATGAATCCCACACTCCTGTTTCTGCCCGCCCCAACGTCCGGAACGCGGATCGTTCGGGTCCATTGGCAGGCTCGTACACGGCTCACACCCAATGCTCGAATAGCCCTTGTCATACAAACTCAGAAGTGGAATACCCTGCTCAGCCGCAAAGCTCCACACATCCTTCGTCGTCCAATCCGTCAACGGACTGATCTTGCGAATATCCCGCCCCGTTGGCAACCGAAAATCTTCCACGATCTGCAGTGCGGCACGGCTCTTGGCCTGCTCTCGTCGCAGTCCCGTAAACCACAATCGGTACTGATCCAGTGCCGCAAATAACGGCGTCACCTTCCGCATCCCGCAGCAACGCCCCGGATCACTTTGGTTCAGAATCCCGAACTTGCTCTCCTGCTCTGCTACCGTCAACTCCGGTTGCAGACTCGTCAGGTTCAGCGACCACGTTCGCGCCATTGCATCCCGATACGAATAAACCTCAGCAAAGTGATAACCCGTGTCAAGAAAGATCACCGGCACCTCTGGCAGTATCTGCCGAACCATCTGCAGCACCACCACGTCCTCAGCTTGGAAGCTGCTCGTCACGCAAACATCTGTTCCCCCACGCTCTAACTCGAGTTCCACAAGTGCATGGGCTGCAGCAACTTTCTGCTGATACGTCAAAGCGAATTCACTCATCGTCCATCTCCTTTTTGACCGGCAACTCCGCTCCAGTTTCGTAGCGCATCGACCACGGCAGCCGCAGCGTCACCGTCTTCGACTGCGCCGTCTTGACCAACAAAATCGCTCACATGCAGTACGTTCAAGCCGTTCAGGTTCAATCCATCTCCCCCGGTAGCACGGACGATCACCGCCACTCTCAGGCTCAGCAAAGCTCGCAACAGTTGCTCATCCTGCACACACGTCGTAACTACCGGCCATCCCTCCGCCAACAAAATCGACTCCACGGCAGCAGCCATCGAATCATCCTCAGCGAAGATCACCCCCGCCTTCTGCCGCGCCACATCTCCACTCCCTGCAGCCTGCAGCCCGCCGCGAATCATCCCCGCAGCCACAGTCGCATTCGTCACCGGATCGATCAGGATAAAACTCCCGCTCGCACGGTTTTCCTCGTAAGCGTCGAAAAAAATCGGGCGAATCAGCTCAACCTGAACCACGCCAATATCATTCATCGCCAGCGAACTTACCGCCTCCGCTGTCACAGTCTGGATGTTGGTGCGATGCAGTACCCGACTCACGCGCGCACTCACCGTCTGCGCTCCATGCTTCAGCAGATAAGGCTTATGCGTCTCCAGCCGATCCCCGTCGAACCATACCAGCGACGCCTCCAGCGAACTTGATTGCTGCGGTAATCGCGTTGCGTCAACGAGCACATCGCCGCGACTGATATCCAACTCATCCTCCAGCGTCACCGCAATCGAAAGTGGCGCACTGGCCTCGTCCAAATCCCCATGAAACGTAGTGATCGATGCAATCCGGCTTGACTGTCCCGACGGCAACACCGCCACAACATCTCCCTTACGCACCGTGCCTGCGGCTATCTGCCCGGCAAATCCGCGATAATTCTGGTCCGGCCGAATCACCCGCTGCACCGGCAGGCGCAACGCCTGGCTGGCCTCTTCCTTCCACACCGGTACAGCCTCCAGATGCTCCAACAGCGTCGGCCCCGTATACCACGGCATACGCTCGCTGGCTTCAACTACGTTGTCGCCGTCCAGTGCACTCACCGGAATCGTCACGAGCTTGGCCCGTCCGAAGCTAGCAACCAGCTCCTCCAGCTCCCCTTCAATACTCCGGTATACCTCCTCGGAAAACTCAACCAGATCCATCTTGTTCACCGCTGCCACCAGATGACGAATCCCCAGCAGCGACGCAATATACGCATGCCTCCGCGACTGCGTAAGAATCCCCTTCCGCGCATCAATAAGGATGATCGCCAGGTCCGCCGTAGACGCGCCAGTCGCCATATTTCGCGTGTACTGCTCATGGCCCGGGGTATCCGCAATAATGAACTTTCGCCGCTGCGTCGAGAAATAGCGATATGCAACGTCGATCGTAATACCCTGCTCGCGCTCCGCACGCAGTCCATCGGTCAATTGTGCAAAGTCGATCACGCCATGTTTCTGTCCGACCCGCGTGCCCGTAACCGCTCGTACTTGGTCTTCGTAAACATTGCGCGAGTCGTACAACAGTCGCCCAATCAAAGTCGACTTTCCATCATCCACGCTACCCGCTGTACTAAAACGCAGCAGGTCTTTCGTCTGTTCCAGCGCCAAAAACTCTTCGATCGCAAACTCACTCTGCTCGCTATCCAACATTCCACCGGTAGTCGTCATTTAGAAATACCCCTCGCGTTTCTTGATCTCCATCGATCCGTCTTGGTCGTGGTCAATCACTCGATTCGCACGCTCCGATGATCGAAACGAAACCAACTCGGCAATGATCTTCGGAATCGTATCCGCATCCGACCGTATGGCGCCCGTGCAAGGACTGCACCCCAGCGAACGCAGCCGCGAACGCACCCATTGCTCCTCACCCGGCAGGCCATGTACAAACGTCTGCTCCACCGGAATCAGGCTGTCCGCCCGCACAATCATCCGTCGCTCCTTCGCGAAGTACAGCGGCACAATCGGTATCTCCTCCAGCAGGATGTAGTGCCAGATGTCCAACTCCGTCCAGTTCGATAAAGGAAACACACGAATGCTCTCCCCCGGTGAGATCCGCCCGTTGTAGTGGTTCCAAACCTCCGGACGCTGGTTCTTCGGATCCCACTGGCCCGCCCGGTCGCGGAACGAAAAGATCCGCTCCTTCGCACGGGACTTCTCTTCATCGCGCCGTGCACCGCCAAACGCAGCATCGAAGCCATGCGCCCGCAAGCCATCCAGCAAAGCGGTCGTCTTCAGCAGACCGCAGCACCGCTGCGTCCCCAGTCGTACCGGATTCGCTCCATCCGCCAGTGCCTGCTCATTTCGCCACACCCGCAGATCCAGCCCCAGCGAGGCCGCCTGCTCATCGCGAAACGTAATCATCTCGTTGAACTTGTATCCCGTGTCCACATGCAACAGAGGAAACGGTATCGGTCCAGGGAAAAATGCCTTCTGCGCCAGGCGCAACATCACCGACGAGTCCTTGCCGATCGAATACAACATCACCGGCTTCTGAAACTCCGATGCCACCTCGCGGAAGATATGAATACTCTCCGCCTCCAGCATCTGCAGATGACTCAGCTTCGCGGCACTCGGCACGACCATTTCCAGCGTTGCGGAAGATCCCATAATCAATCCTGTCTAAAGTAGTGAGAAAGCGGAGTAGCACAAAACAAAAAGCCCACATTCCTGAACTGCAGAGTGTGGGGGCTTGTGTTTCGAGTTATCGAGATAGATTTAGATAGCTATCAACAACACTCACACCCACGTGCACATGCCATACAGCAACACATCGTGCCGTACATGCAACATGCCATCGTGGTGGAAGTGATAACCATTGCTTACTAGCCTGAACGACTACAGATACTTTGTCAACATTGAACTAAGTGCGACGGGCGGACGATATCGTTGCATTACACGCGAGCACGCTTGTGCTCATCATCCTGCTGCCCCTTCTTTAGGTCATCCCCCAGCACAATCGCATCTGCAATCTCACGCATCGACTTGCGCCGCTGCCGGCTCTCCCGCTGCATCGTGCGATACGCCTCCTCCTCGCTGATCCCCAGATCGCGCTGCAGAATTCCCTTCGCCCGATCCAGCACCTTGCGTGCCTCCAAGCGGCCTGCCAACTGCACGTTTTCCGTCTCCAGTCGCGTGCGTTCAATCTCCGCACCCACCAGAAATCCCAACATCGACAGCAAGCGTACCTGCTCCGACGTATGCGCATAGGTCAACCGATGCTGTAGATTGATCACCCCAACCACGCGGTTCGCACACAGAATCGGCGTACACAGAATCGCCTCAAAATGGTCCTCTGGTAAATTTCGAAAGATCACAAACCGAGAATCATTCGACGCACCAGAAGCAATCGCCACAGGCTCACGATGCTCGGCAACCCAGCCAGTGATTCCCTGCCCAACCTGCACGCCCAACTGATCCACTAGATCCGCATGCGGATTCTTCGACGCGCGCAGCACGAGCTTGTCATGCTCCTGCACATAGATAAAACATGAATCACAAGGGATCACAGTCGTCACAAAATCGACAATGCTGGCCAGCACTACGTGAAACGAGTCAGCCGCAGCAATCCGGCTGCTCACCTCATGCAGAAAATCGATCGACGTCAGCCCATCCCGGAAACCAGCCATCGTCGGCGAAGAAGCAGCCACCCGCGGAACGCCTCTGGCACTCTTGGCCGCAGTCACATTCAACGTCGTCGTAGCCGCAGGCTTGATTGCAATACTCGCAATCCCACTTCGCTTCTCCTTCAATATCTTGGCCGAGTACTGGGCCGCTTCATTCACGATAAAACCCATCTTCGGCCTCGAAGGCTCAAAATCAGGGACAATCTGATACTGCGCCAACTCCTCCGTGGTCGTCGGACCAATGGACACCACCACAGTGGACAACAACCCCGCTCGCAACTCCTCCCGAAACCCCATCTCTTCCGCAACCTGAAATAGATGGATCACCTGCACCGCCGTCATAAACAGCACCACATCGATGCTACCGTTCGCAATTCCCAGAACACACTCCCGCAGCGGACGAAGGTCTTCAGGCAACGCCCACTGGTACACCGGAACCTTCGTCACTTCGGCACAACGGTCCGTCAACTCCGCTAAAAACTCGGGATTCGAAGCCCCATACTCCTGCACGGCCACCCGAAACTCGCTCAGAGAACTTCCAAACTCCATCTCCAACGCCGCCATCATCTCGCGCCAGGTCGCAGGTTCCGATGCCGTCGCCGTCACTGGAATCTTCAACTCCCGCAACGCCGCCACAGGCTTCGGTCCGCGTGCACCGACCTTAACTTTGCGCAACGCATCCAGAAACTCTTCCCGCGGATGTCGCGTCGCGGCTATGTCCACCAACGCACGCACCCCAACACCCGTAAAAAAAAGTACCAGATCAAAATCACCAGCCACTAAACGATCCGAAAACTCTAACGCCTGATGATTCGACTCCAGCCCAACCTCACGCATTGAAGGCACAACAAAGGCCTCTCCGCCATATGTGCGAATTAACTTCGCAACTTCTTTTGCTCGACGTGACTCCAGTGACAAAACTCGTAGTCCGTCGAAGCTCGCGTGAGCCATACATTCTCCCAAAAGACAATCTATAAAACGTCAAATCTCAGCGCGCAATCTATTCGGACAGCAGCCAAACCTGCTCTGCAGTCGTCCCTGTTGCACTTCCAATCAATCCCAGGCATCTGTCGATTCATCTGTTGTTCACGATACTAGCGGCTAAGTGCGCTCCAGACAAAATCGTCTCGCCCAACCCACACTTCATTGCCGCTGGACGCACGACAGAACCGGCACCTTGCAGTACCGGTTCTGACGCGCCGCACAGCCTGCGCAAAAACATCTAATTCAACAACATATTCGCCGCCACTCCGCCTACTTGCTCGCTGCCCTTTGTGCAGCACCCCACCGGTAAACCATCTCAACATACCCAAACTGGGTTGTACTACCGGTCGGATAAATTGAGCGTACTACCGACTTTCCCCACGCATGGCCATAGTAAAAGTTCAACGCCAGAGTATGAGTAGCCTGCCAGTCCGCGCTAATGTCCGCCAACGAAATAAAGCTCGAGTGGCTATTCGCCGGCCGACCCACAAAGCCAAATACCTTGTTGTCGAATGCACCACCGCCTTGGTACCAAAGATCGTTGGCAGAGGTCAGTTGCAACCAGTGCAGATCGCCACGCAACTCAAGCTTCTTGGTCGGTTTATCAATCACTTGGACGAACTGGTCTTTGTTGTTCATCAAATTGAAGAATGGAAACCGCGCATACACACGAGGAGTCGGAGCCACCTGGAAGAACGTATTGTGTTGATCGTCATTCGGGTTGTTATCGCCCGTCCCACGATAGAATCCGCCACGTACCCACGGCTGCGAAGCGACCTTAGTAAACTGGTACCCACCTTCAACCGCCACCGCTCCCGCGCTATGATGCTGAACGCCCCAGTTGCCATTCTGCAATACGCCCCAGGCCAGAAAATCAAACTGCCCGCGACCTGCAGGTGCCACAGTCAACACATCCCCGCCGTAGCTGCCCACACGAATATTGTGATGGTCTGCGGTGCGCACTGCCAATGGACGATTGTCCGTCTTTAAAACTCCCGTCCGACCGTCATGGTATCCAATTCCAAAAACACGCCACAGCAAATGCCGCTTTAATTCAAACCGGCTCAACGCCAGATACTGCAAATCCACGTTCAGCTCTGGATTTGCATTCATGTTGAACACACCCTGATCAGCCCTTGCCGCCATCCCAGTGACATCCCAGTCGCTACCACCGTAGTGTGCGTCGATTCCATCAAAACTCCGCTGCGCATTGGAAAATCCAAAGTTGCCGATCAACCGTTGTGCAATCCGGTTTGTCTGCAACCAACTCATCGCAACATTCTTCGGCTGTAACTCCTGACCATCAAAGAACTCAAACCGTCCCAACCGTACCGACTTGTCCTCGCCCGGAAAGTGGTACCGCACAAATCCCTGCTTCAGCGAAGCCGCGGCAGGATACGAGTTGTTCCCGTTCGAGGCATAGTACGTGCCTCCCAGCCCCAACTGTCCCTGTGCGGCAACCGGTGAGATCGACGCACTCGGCAGCGCCAGCATCGCTGGTTGCGACAACTCCAACTGCCAGTCCACATGCTTGATCCGCTGCGCTATCCCCAGCCGCACCAGCGACTCGACATAACCGTACGTCTCCGTCTCCGGAGGCGCCGCAAACCACTGCCATGTATCCACACGCGTCCGGTCGTACACACTCACGCTAAACGGCAATTTGCCCGTTACAGCAGGCTTGGGAGCAGACGGAACTGACGTTTGTCCCAGCGAAGCAACTGTAGTCAAAAATAGCGAGGCGACAAAAACTCTCATAATTCTCCAGGGGAAAAAGTAACTTTCAATTGTGTTGGTGTTCGACACCGAACCTACAGGAATCCATGAAGAGTCGAATCCACCGAATGGATGAAAATCTCCTGCAACCAGCGAGGGACTCGATACCAACAAATCCGCAAACAAGCGACAGAGACACCATGGTGTAACCGTCATCTTGCCAGCAGGATGCTGCTTCAGTAACTATTGGGAGGTGTATGCCAGGCTATCAGGGCCAGGCTCAACATCAGCGGAAACATCCACAAGATCTTCAGGCGGACGCTCTGCCAACGTGCAGATTATGACACGTCAAGGTGTCGTGGCTTGGTCGTAGCAGTAACGCGTTTGTAACATGCGCACAGGTGCCACGCAACCTTTTTATGACCCGAAACCCGCTTGACGCACTGCATATTCATTTCCCCCAATACGCCGTATAGCTTTTTTCTATTCCGATTTGCCATGCATCCTGACAAGGTTATAGTTGCTCCATAGTAGGCACGTATAACGCCTCTCTGACACGCCCCTCACCATGCCGTGGAGCGGGCAACTTCCTCACACATCACAGTTCATGCTCCGCGAAGAGCCCTGAATCCATCGCCTTGAACTCCATCAAGGATATCGATGTCCGATCTGGCCCTGCATGGTCGGCTTTGCTGCTCCAGCATCGCACCACGCGTTCACGAACTTTACGGCAACCTTCAGTCTTCTGAAGCTTTCCCAAGAGGATCTTCCGCATGAATTCGCAATCCACCACCTACGCCGACTTCGACTCACAGCAGAAGCAGTACCTCCAGGGCTTCTTCGCAGGGGTTGCTCACCGGGTCGCTCTCCCGACAGTTGCCGCTCCTGAAAATCAATCCCCCGCTACGCTCCCCAGCAACACCGACGAAGCTTCTGACGAAACATACCTCGGCACCCCCGTCTCCGACCTCTGTAAAGAAGAACGTTGGAAGTTTGAAGAAAACCCCCTCGATATCTGGGACAAACTCCTCGCCCACGCCAGCGAAAACAAGCCCCCCACCCCCGACGATCTCTTCCGCTTCAAGTTCCATGGTCTCTTCTACGTCGCCCCAACGCAGGACTCATTCATGCTAAGGATGCGCGTCCCCGGCAGCCAACTCACGTCCTACCAGATGCGAGGCCTCGCCCAGATGGCCCAGGACTGGGGCTCGGGACGCTGCGACATCACAACCCGCGGCAACCTCCAGATCCGTCAGTTCCAGCCCAAGGACATCATCCGTGTCCTCGCTCGAATTCAGGCCCTTGGCATGTCCTCCCGTGGTGCCGGCGCAGACAATATCCGCAACATCACCGCCTCCCCCATCACTGGCATCGACCCTACCGAACTTTACGACGTCGCCCACCTCGCCGAAGCCCTCAACCTCTACATCCTCAACTCTCGCGATCTCTTTGGCCTCCCCCGTAAGTTCAACGTCGCCTTCGACAACGGCGGAGCCATCAGCGTCGTCGCCGACACCAACGACATCGGCTTCATCGCCGTACGCGTCAACGAAGGTCACGGCATCCCCGCCGGCATCTACTTCCGCGTCCTCCTCTGCGGCATCACCGGCCACAAGCAGTTCGCGTCCGACTGCGGCCTGCTCCTCCGCCCCGACCAGACCGTAGCCGTCACCGCCGCCATGATCCGTGTCTTCTCCGAGAACGGCGACCGCACCGACCGGAAAAAAGCCCGCCTCAAGTACCTCGTCGATCGCTGGGGTGTAGAACGCTTTCTCGCCGAAACCGAAAGCCGACTCGACTTTCCCCTCATCCGTTTCCCCCTCGCAGACTGCGAACCGCGCAACCACATCGACCGAGCCGCTCACCTCGGCGTTCATCCGCAATCCCAGTCCGGCTTGCACTACATCGGCATCTCGATCCCTGTCGGGCAACTCCCTGTCGCCCAAATGCTTGCCCTCGCCGACATCGCCGACCGCTTCGGCTCCAGCGAACTTCGCCTCACCGTCTGGCAAAACATCATCATCCCCAACATCCCAACCGAGCACCTCGCAGCCGCGCAACTAGCCGTCATTGACGCCGGCCTCAACATCACCGCCGGCGCCGTGCTCCGCGGCACCGTAGCCTGCACCGGCAACCAGGGTTGTCGCTTCGCCGCCAGCGATACCAAAAAGCATGCCGTTGCCCTCGCCAACCTGCTCGACGCACGCTTCCCGATCGACCAGCCCGTAAACCTCCACGTCACCGGCTGCAGCCACTCCTGCGCCCAGCACTACATCGGCGACCTTGGCCTCATGGGCGTCAAAATCGGTGGCGAAGAAGGCTACCAGGTCGTTATCGGCGGCGGCTCCGATCAGGATCAGAGCATCGCCCGCGAACTCATCCCCGCCATCAAGTTCGCAGACCTACCCCCTGTCATGGAGCGGCTATTCCACGCCTACACCACCCAACGCCTGCCAGACGAGTCGTTCCTCAGCTTCAGCCGCCGCCACGACATCGCTCAACTCAAATCATTCTGCTCTCCTCATGAGGCCCGCTGACATGACCTCCACGCCCCAGCCCACACTCGTGCCCTTCATCCCCGACAACGCACCCTTCTCCGATGACCAGCGTGCCTGGCTCAACGGGTTCCTCGCCGGTGTCTACTCCTCCGCCGTACCTGCAATTGCGCCGGAAGCACCACCCACGCTCAAGATTGCCGTACTCTACGCCTCGCAGTCCGGTACCGCCGAAGGCATCGCCCGCAAGCTCGCCAAAGAGCTCAAAGCCAAAGGACACGTCGCCTCCCTGCTCTCGCTCGAAGGCTATACCCCCGCAGCCCTGGCCGCAGAGCGTTACGCCATCCTTATCGCCAGCACCTACGGCGAGGGCGACGCTCCCGACGCAGTTCAGCCCTTTTACGAGCAACTCTGCCTCGAGCACTTTCCCCGCTACGAGAACCTCTCCTACGCGGTCCTCGCCCTGGGAGACTCCAACTACGAGCACTTCTGCAAGTTCGGTGTCGACCTCGACAATAAACTCACCGCCCTCGGTGCCACCCGCATCGCCGACCGCGTTGACTGCGACATCGATCTCGATCTCCCGCTCGCCACCTGGAAGTCCACCCTCTTCGGCAAGCTCAATGAGATCGTAGCTCCTCGTGCCTCCCGTCCCGCGTCCACCCCCATCGCCACAAGCCTGCCCATCGCCGCCCGTGCAAACACCAGCGCCCCCCTGCACAATCGCGAAAATCCCTTCCTCGCACCCCTCGTCGACAAGCGTCCTCTCACCCTCGACGTCTCCAGCAAACTCACCCTGCACATGGCCTTCTCTATTCAGGACTCCGCCATCCACTACGAGGCCGGAGATGCCTGTGGCGTCATCCCCCAGAATGATCCACGCCTCGTCGAGGAGATCCTGCACAAGCTCAACTTCAGCGGCTCCGCTCCTGTGCAACTCTTGAAGGTCGGAGCAACAACCCTTCACGATGCCCTCCTCAATCATCTCCAGATAACCCGTCTCACTCGCAAAATGATTGAGGCTTACGCCACTATCGGCCAGTGCCACACTCTCTTTGGTCTCCTCATCCCGGAGCAGCAATCCCACCTCGACGCCTACACCTCGGACCGTGGTCTCATTGACCTCCTCCTCGATTACCCTGGCGTCCTCCACGATCCCGCTGACCTCGTCGCCATGCTGCCCAAACTCACCCCGCGCCTCTACTCCATCTCCTCCAGTCCCGTCGCGCACGCAGGCGAAATCCACACCACCGTCGCCGTCGTCCGTTATCGCTCGCACAACCGCGAACGCGGCGGTGTCTGCTCCACCCTCTTCGCTGATCGCACCCCCACCGGGCAATCGCTGCCCATTTATATCCAACCAAACAAGAAATTCCGCCTACCCAAACAGTCCGACGCCCCCATCATCATGATCGGTCCCGGCACCGGCATCGCTCCCTTCCGTTCCTTTCTTCACGAGCGCCGCGCCCTCGCCGCAACTGGCCGCAACTGGCTCTTCTTCGGCGAGCGCTCCGCCACCACCGACTTCCTCTACCGCGATGAACTCGAGTCCATGGTCACCGACCAACACCTCACCCGCCTCGACCTGGCCTTCTCCCGCGACCAGGAGCACAAGGTCTACGTGCAGGACAAGATGCTCGAAAAAGCCTCCCACTTCTGGAAATGGCTTCAGGAAGGTGCCAGCATCTACGTCTGCGGAGACGCTGCCCGCATGGCCAAGGACGTCGATGCCACCCTCCACCGCATCGTCGAGCAGCAAGGCCACCTCGACCCCGCCGCAGCCAGCGAGTACGTCAACTCCCTCAAGGAGCAGCACCGCTATCACCGCGACGTCTACTAACTCCGATCAGTCCCACGCAACCCGGATCAGCCACCACCACGGTCAGTAGCCCCACCAACGAAAGGAGAGTCCAGTGTCCCTTCCACTTCATGATCGCGCACTCGCCGGTAGCGATGGCTCTCTCGTTCGCATGACCCTCGATGATCTCGGCAAACCTTCCTTCGGTCCACAGATAGTAGACTCCCTCATCCCCCAGCGCGCCCTCCTGCCCGACGAGCAGTTCCGCTTCCACTTCAACATGACCAAGTGCATCGGCTGCCGCTCCTGCGAGATCGCCTGCAACGAGCAGAACGGTAACCCCACCGACATCCGCTGGCGACGCATCGGCGAGATCGAAGGTGGCTCCTACCCCGACACCCAGCGGCACTATCTCTCCATGGGTTGCAACCACTGTCTCGATGCCGAGTGCGTCAAAGGCTGCCCCGTCGACGCCTACACCAAAGACCCCGTCACCGGCATCGTCCTCCACTCCGCCGACGCCTGCATCGGCTGCCAGTACTGTGTCTGGAACTGCCCCTACTCCGTCCCCCAGTTCAACCCCGAGCGCGGCGTCGTCGGCAAATGCGATATGTGCCACGGCCGCCTCACCGATGGTCTCGAACCCGCCTGCGTCAACGCCTGCCCCGAAGCCGCCATCGAGATCGAAGTCGTCAACATGACCGCATGGCGCGTCGACTACGCCGCCGCAGAATCCCCCGGCATGCCCGCCGCCGGACACACCATCTCCACCACCCGTATCACCCTGCCCTCCCAGTCCTCTGCGCAACTAGAGCGCGTCGATACCGGACGTATCCGTCCCGAGCACGCGCATCTCTCGCTCGTCTTCATGACCACCCTCATGCAGGCCGTCACCGGAGCCCTCGCCGTAACCCTCCTCAGCCACACAGCATCTCCGCTGTTCCTCACCCTGCTCCTCGGCATCACCGCCGTCGCTCTCAACATATCCGTCTTCCATCTTGGCCGCCCTGCCTATGCCTGGCGGGCCCTCAAAATGTGGAAGCGCTCTTGGCTCAGCCGCGAGGTCCTCCTCTTCGGTCTCTTCTTCCTCACCCTCACCACCGCTACCCTCATCGCATGGGCTGGCATTCTCCCCATCCCCGCGCTCCAGCGCCTCCAACCCCTCGCCACCAACTCCGTACTGCAGAACTCCCTCGGTACCCTCGCCACCCTGCTCGGCATCGCCGGAATCCTGGCCAGCGCATACATCTATCTGGTTCCCGCTCGACCCTCCTGGAACATGCTCCACACTCCTATCGACTTCCTCCTCAGTGCCCTGCTCCTCGGCACCACGCTGCACCCCGTCCTCAGCAGCGTCATCGAAGCCCTCATCACCCATCTCCCACTCCTGTGGCAGTTCACCACGGCGACCTCCCAGCACAACTCCACCTGGCCCGTAGCCATAGCCACTCTTCTCTGGCTCACCAACCAAATCACCCGCCTCGTCCGTCTCCATCGTTCACCACTCTTTGAGCAGCGTGCATCAGCCACCTTGCTCAACCTGCCCGACCTCCGCGCCGCACTCATCGCCTGCTTCGGACTCGTCGCTGCCACCACCGTCCTCACCATCGTCGGCAATCCCGTCCTCGCCTGCGTCGCAGCCACCCTCGGAATCCTGCTCGCTCGCTACCTCTTCTTCGTCTCCGTCGTACCCCTCAACATGGCTCTCACCTTCACTCGCGGAGGAACACACTAATGTGGAACCGACTCCGCCGCGCCCTCGGCATCGACACACGCAAATCCAGCTATTCCTTCCAGCGCGATCCCCGCTTCGGACACATCGCCTCCGCCCGCGTCGCAGACTCCTGGGTCAAGACCACCTGCGGATACTGCTCCGTCGGCTGCGGAATGCTCATCGGCATCAAGGATGGCAAAGCCGTCGCCGCCCGCGGCAATCCCGACCACCCCGTCAACCGCGGCAAACTCTGCCCCAAAGGTCTCAGCGAACATCACATCCTCGACGCTCCCGGACGCGCGCGCCTGCCTCTACTCCGTAAAGACGGCAAACTCGTACCCGTCTCCTGGGACGAAGCCCTCGACACCATGATCGAAAAATTCCGCGCCGTACAGACCCAGTACGGCAAAGACGCCCTCGGTGTCATTGGCACCGGCCAACTCCTCACCGAAGAGTGCTACACCCTCGGCAAACTCGTCCAACTCGGCTTCCGCACCCGCAACAACGACGGCAACACCACCCTCTGCATGGCCTCCGCCGTCGCCGGATACAAACTCTCCTTCGGCAGCGACGGCCCTCCCGGCTCCTACGCGGACATGCAGCACGCCGACGTCGTCCTCCTCATCGGAGCCAACATCGCCGACAACCACCCCATCCTCTGCCACCGCCTCGAACGCGACCAAACTCGTACCCTCATCGTCGCTGACCCGCGCGTCACCAAGACCGCCATGATGGCCGACCTCCATCTCCCCGTCAAACCCCGCAGCGACATCGCCCTGCTCAACGGCATCGCCCACATCCTCATTCGCGACCGCCTCATCGACCAGACCTACATCGACCAGCACACCACCGGCTTCGCAGAGTATGCAGCCTTCGTCGCCACCTTCACCCCGGAACACGTCGCCGAGGTCACCGGCCTCACCGAGGCCCAGATCCTCCGCACCGCCCACCTCTACGGCCGCGCCAAAGCAGCCTTCATCGGATGGACCATGGGCGTCAATCACTCCACTCAGGGCGCTGCTACCGTCACCGCCATCAACAATCTCGCTCTCATCACCGGCAATATCGGCCGCGCCGGAGCAGCGCCGTTCTCCATCACCGGCCAGTGCAACGCCATGGGCACCCGCGAGACCGGCTTCACCTCCAGCCTCCCCGGCTATCGCAAATTCGACAACCATCAGGACCGCGAAGACCTCGCCCGCCTCTGGAACATCGACGTCGATACCATCCCCACTGCCCGTGGCCTCGCCTATCCCGACATCATCGAAGCCGCAGTCGCCGGCAAAGTCAAAGCCCTCTGGTTCATCGCCACCAACCCGGTCGTCTCCTTCCCCAACTACTCCGTCCTCGAGCAGGCCCTACGCAACGTCGACTTCCTCGTCGTGCAGGACGGCTTCCACCCCACCCCCACCTCCGACTTCGCGCACCTCGTTCTACCCGCAGCCATCTGGGGAGAAAAAGAAGGCACCTACACCAACTCCGAGCGACGCATCAGCAAGGTCAACGCCTTCGTTCCACCACCCGCGGAAGCCCGCCCCGACTTCGACATCTTCCTCAGCATCGCCGAAAAACTCGGCGTCCGCGAACAACTCTTCCCCGGCTGGAAGACCACCCACGACGCCTTCCAGGAGTGGCAGCGCGTCTCCGCCGGACGTATGTGCGACTACAGCAACTTCACCTGGCAGCAAATTGAAGATCAGGGCGGAGTCCAATGGGGTGGCGAGCGCCTCTACAACGACGGCATCTTTCCCACCCCCGATGGCAAAGCCATCCTTCACACCGTCCCCTGCCTGCCCTTCACCGAGCAGCCCAACGAAGAATACGCCTTCATCCTCAACACCGGACGCACCGTCGAACACTGGCACACCCGCACCAAAACCGCCAAGGTAGAGATGCTTGACGCCATGGTCCCCAACGCCTGGCTCGAAATGAACCCTCTCGACGCCGCCCGCCTCGAACTCCGCCCCCACGACCGCGTCAACGTCGTCTCCCGCCGTAGCGCCGTCAAAAACCTCGAACTCCGCATCACCGGAATCGTCGCTCCCGGCCAGGTCTTCATGCCCTTCCACTTCTCCGAGACCAACTCCAATCTCGTAACCCTCGGTGCCTTCGATCCTATCTCCCGCGAACCCAACTTCAAGCAATGCGCGGTACGCATCGAAAAACTGCCAACAAGTTTGCACTAACCTGCCTCCGTCCACGCCGACGTAGGCTCGCTTCACCGCTCCACCCATGAACCCCGACGTTCATTCCACGCCCCAGCCCCGTTTCGCAAATCCATCCTCCTGAGGGACTTCATCATGGCAAGCTACAAGGCTTTTCTCAAGTCGGGACACCCGCCCACCCTGTTCGCCGCCTTCCTGTACTTCGACTTCAGCTTCGCAGTCTGGGTACTCAACGGCGCCATGGGACCATTCATCACCGAGCAGTTCCACCTCACCCAGGGTCAGGTCGGGCTCATGGTCTCCGTCCCCACCCTCGCCGGTGCCTTCATGCGCTTCCCCCTCGGCGTCCTCTCCCAGTACATCGGCAGAAAAAAAGCCGCCATCGTCGAGATGTCCGCCATCATCATCGCCCTCCTCTACGGCTTCTACTTCGTCAAGTCCTTCAACGACGTACTCGCCATGGGCGTCCTCCTCGGCATCGCCGGAGCCAGCTTCGGTGTAGCCCTTTCCCTCGGCTCCGGCTGGTTCCCACCAAAATACAAAGGCCTCGCCATGGGTATCGCAGGTGCAGGCAACAGCGGCACAGCCCTCGCCGCGCTCTTCGCCCCGCGACTAGCCACCCACTTTGGCTGGCAGCACGTATACGGATTCGCCGCCGCCATGATGCTCCTGCCCCTGCTCGTCATGGTCCTCTTCGCCAAGGAGCCGCCAGACATCGAGCACCAGTCCCTCAGCCAGCACCTCAAGTGCCTCTGGGAGAAAGATGGCTGGGCCTTCAACTTCGTCTACATCATTACGTTCGGCGGCTTCATTGGCCTCGCCACCTTCCTACCCTCGTTCTACGTCAAGCAGTTCCACGTCACAAAAATCCAGGCTGGCAGCCTTACTGTCCTCGCTACCCTTACCGGCTCCGCCACCCGCGTCGTCGGCGGCTGGTTTGCTGATCGCATCGGCGGCATCACCACTCTCTCCGTCATCTTCCTCATCGCCATCGCCGGACTCTTCGGCCTCATGGCCGCCCCCTCGCTCCTCGCCACCACCTTGCTCTTCATGCTCTGCTTCGCCGCACTGGGCGCTGGCAACGGAGCCACCTTCCAACTCGTCCCCCTCCGCTGGCCCATCACCACCGCCGTCGCTGGCGGTATGATCGGCGAAATCGGCGCACTCGGCGGCGGCATCCTGCCCAACCTCCTCGGCCAGTCCAAACAACATACCGGCTCCTACCGCATGGGCTTTATCGTCTACGCAGCATTGGCCTTCCTCATCCTCATCATGTTGCGTATCGTCTCCAGGGGCTGGACCAGCACCTGGGTCGGAAAAGGCGGCCGTGCCATTAGCAACCCCATCGAAGAGCCAGCCATGGCCGCCGACTAACACGCCCAACTCCTGCAGGATGCGGTGATCCTCATCCTCCCGCCGTATCCTGCACCCCTTCATCCACATGAATTTCAGCCCCAACATAAATTCTTACTCGAAACTAAAGTATGATTTCGACGCAAGGAAAATCTCCTATTCGTGTTCCGCCAACGAACAGGCCATTCCAAAACGAAACGAATCACACTACAGGCGAGGGGCTCACAATGACCATGGATGCAGTCAACAGACGTTCTTTTCTCAAGGCAATCGGCACCACCGGCATGATCTCCGCTCTCCCCGAGCTTGCCTTTGCCCAACCCTCCAGCTCCCTCATCCACGAAGTTGCAGCGCCAGCCCAGGACGCCGACGCCCTCCCGAAACATCCCATCAAATTCGCCGTCTGCGGTATGAGCCACGACCACATCTACGGCATGGTCGGTGCCATCCAACGCGGCGGCGGCATCCTCGTAGCCTTCAAAGGCGAAGAACCTGAAAAAGTAGCTGCCTTTGCCAAACGCTTCCCAGAGGCCAAACGAGTCAACTCCGACGAAGAAATCCTCAACGATCCCTCCATCCAACTCGTCCTCAGTTCCACCATCGCTAGCCACCGCGCCCCCCTCGGCGTCCGAGTCATGCAGCATGGCAAAGACTTCCTCAGCGACAAACCCGGCATCACCACCCTGGAGCAACTCGCCGATGTCCGCAAAACCATCGCCGAAACCAAACGCATCTACGGCATCATGTACAGCGAGCGCCTCGAAGTAAAAGGTGCCGTCAAAGCCGGCGAACTCGTCCATGCAGGAGCTATCGGCCGCGTCATCCAGACCATCAACATTGCACCCCACCAGGTCGAACAGCCGCGCCGCCCCGGCCAGGAATACAACGGCGGAGCCTCCTCCCGCCCCGACTGGTTCTGGGAGCCCGAACTCTACGGCGGCATCCTCTGCGACATCGGCTCCCACCAGGTAGATCAATTCCTCTACTACACCGGCTCTACCGAGGCCGAGGTCGTAGCCTCCCAGATCGCCAACATCCAGCACCCGCAGCACCCACGCTTCCAGGACTTCGGAGACATGATGCTCCGCGGCGACCGCGGCTTCGGCTACGTCCGCCTCGACTGGTTCACCCCCGACGCACTCGGCACCTGGGGCGACGGTCGCCTCTTCATCCTCGGCACCGAAGGCTACATCGAAGTCCGGAAATACACCAACGTCGCCGTCAGCAAATCCGGTAACAATCTCTTCCTCGTCAACAAAACCGAGCAGCGTTACATCGACTGCAACAACGTCACCCTGCCCTTCGGCCCACTCTTCGTCGCCGACATCGTCAACCGAACCCACATCGCACAAGACCAGGCCCAGTGTCTCCTCGCCGCAGAACTCGTCATCAAAGCCCAGCTCAAAGCCACGATGGTGCACCTCAAAAGCTAATCGCAACCCTCAACGGAGTGCCCGCTCATGACCACCAGACTCACCCCCGTTTCCCGGCGTAAATTCCTGCAGTCGTCCTTGACGGCTGCAGCCGTGGTTGGCTTCCCCACCATTGTTCCCTCGTCCGTCTTCGGCCAGATGGCCCCCAGCAACCGCATCAACATCGGAGCCATCGGGGTTGGCCGTATCTCCCGCGGCCACGACATGCCCAGCATCCTCAAGGTCGAGAACACTCGCATCATCGCCGTCTGCGACCTGGCCGAACACCGCGTCGTCGAAGGCAAGAAACTCGTCAACGACTTCTACGCCAAACAGTCCGGCAACCCCTACGACGGCGTCACCGGCTACGCAAACTACCGCGACCTCCTCGCCAACAAGGACATCGACGCCGTCGTCATCAGTACCCCCGACCACCAGCACGCCATCCTCGCCGCGGCAGCAGTACGCGCTGGCAAGGACGTCTACCTCCAGAAACCGGCCTCACTCACCATCGCCGAAGGCCGTTACCTCTCAGACGCCGTACAGGCCTCCGGACGCATCCTCCAGATCGGCAGCCAGCAGCGCTCCTGGAAGCAGTTCCATCGCGCCTGCGAACTCGTACGCAACGGCCGCATCGGCGAAGTCAAGCATGTCGAAATCGGCCTCCCCGGCGACCCCGCCGGCGGTGATCCCACCCCCATGCCCATCCCCGATGGCTTCAACTACGACGCCTGGCTCGGCTCCACCCCCGAAGTCCCCTACACCCTCGATCGCGTCATGCCTCTCCAGGGCTACGACCGTCCCGGCTGGCTCCGCATGGAGCAGTTTGGCGCCGGCATGATCACTGGTTGGGGAGCACACCACGTCGACACCGCCCACTGGGGCATGAACACCGAGTACACCGGCCCCGTCGAAATCTGGGGTACCGCCGAGTTCCCCACCCACGGCCTCTGGGACGTCCACGGAAAATTCCTCACCCACGCCATCTACGCCAACGGCGTCACCATGGATATCTCCGGCGACTTCCCCAACGGCATCAAGTGGTACGGCACCAAAGGCTCGCTATTTGTAACCCGCGACGAACAAGCCTCCCCCACCGCCGCTGCCGGACAAAAGGTCAACATCCAGCCCCTCATCGCCAGCGATCCCAAAATCCTCGACTCTGTTATCGGCCCCGACGAAATCCACCTCTACACCAGCACCGAGCAGCACCTCAACTGGATCGAGTGCATCCGCTCCCGTAAACAACCCACCGCTCCCGTCGAGATCGGCCACCGCGCCTGCTCAACCTGCCTCCTTCACCACATCGCCATGAAGACCAACCGCCGCCTCCACTGGGATCCCGAACGCGAGCGCTTCCACAATGACGATGAAGCCAACGCCATGCTCTCAAGACCTCAGCGAGCTCCTTACAACTTCGAATCCAGCTTCAGCTAAACAAAAAAAGCCGCTTATCCACGCAGGATAAGCGGCACCCTTTCCCGGGCTTGATACCTGAAAATCCGGTTCCCTCAACATTGAAAAACTCTAGAACCGATACAACACTCCAGTGCTGATGCGAACATCGTTCTGACGATCATTCTTCGCATTCGGAATCCGCGTATACACCCAGTCGCCCTGCACAATCGTCATTCCCCACCTCCGGCTCAATCGCGTATTCACACCGCCACCGGTGGCAAACCCGAAGGCATTGCGATTGATCGTGAACTGAAAGTTAACATCCTCTTTCGCCCCACCAAACAGAAACTGTCCGTATGGCACAAACCGTGTATGGTTTCGGTACGAATAACGTGGCCCAAACAAGTAGTTCACAATCGTGATGTTCTGCTGTGTAGCCCCTACATTGCTGGCATGGGCAACCATCACGTCCGCCACCCCCGCCCAACTAGGACGGATGTTGTATGTGAACGTAGCGCTTCCGCCATTCAGCGAGAAGCAACCGCACTGTCCCGGCGGTGCATTCGCATGGACGTAATCGTAGTTCAGTCCCGCCTCCATCCGCGGAACATCTCCAGCTTCCAATCCATACCCTGCAGTGCCGCTCGATCGCGCCTGCCCATGCAACGCCACCGTCATTACCGCCAGAATTATCAGGACTACTCTTCGCACTAAGCGCATTATTCGTCTCCTACTGCACGATCAAGGTTGCGGTTGCAGCATGTTGTATCGAACTCTCACTACCGGTCACGGTAATCGAGTACGTCGTAGGTGACAGCGCAAAGTAGCCGCCTCCCGCGCACCCGCTCATCGCTGCAATGGGTAGCAGAGACGCAGCCGCCAGCAGCACCATCAGCAGAATCCGCGGAATCTGGCGCCGCCGTCTGCGGATCGCTTCCAGCCCGGCCAGGCCCAGCATACCCAGTGTGATCGTCCCGCGGCCACTCGACTCGCTGCCACCCCGAGGAGCGCGGTTCTGAGCGCTCAGGGTGTTGCTCGTCTTCACCGTCAACGTCACCGTCGCAGAACCGCCACCCGCCGCCACCGTAGCCGGCGAGAAGGTATACGTGCTCCCTGCCGGAAGTCCCGTAATCGTCAACGATACATCGTCCAGAAACGTCTTCGCCCCAACTGGTGCCAGCGTAAATGTGTAGCTCGTGCTGTCACCAGGGAACACGTTCTGACTGGCAGCGCCACTGTTGGTGTTGGTAAAGTCCTCCACCGTATTCGTGACTGGAGCGGCGCTGCTCGATGCAAAGTTCACATCGCCCGAATATACCGCGCTGATCTGGTGTGCTCCAGCCGTCAGGGTGCTCGTCGCAAACGTAGCGTTCCCGCTCGCTGCAAACGTCACCGTCACGCCACCGTTGGCCGTCATCGGTGCAGAGCCGATCACCGTCGTCCCGTTCATAAACGTCACCGTGCCGGTCAAAGTAGCAGGGTACGAAGAGGTCACGTTCGCGGTGAATGTAACCATCGTCCCCAGTAACTCAACCGGAGTGCTCTCACTCAACATCACCGCCGTCGCCGCCTTGCTGATCACCTCCGGAAGCACTGCGGATGCGGCATTGAAGTAATTCGTGTCCCCTCCATAAGACGCTGTAATCGGGTGCGTGCCGATCGTCAAACTGGAAGTCGTAAACGTCGCCACACCAGCACTGTTCAGCACTCCCGTTCCCAGAATCGTCGAACCATCGCTAAACGTAACTGTTCCAGTTGCATTCACTGCCACCGACGCACTCAACACCACCGTCTGTCCTACAGCCGCTGGGTTAGCCGACGAACTCAGCGTCACCGTCGGTGTCGCTCGTATCACCGTCACCAGAGTCGTCGGAGAGTTCGCAGGATTATTCGTAGGGCCGGAAGAAGCAACCACTCCAATCGGATGTGGACCCACCGGCAATGTCGTAACCGTCACAGTAGCAACTCCATTCACAATCGGTGCCGTTCCAATCACCGTACCACCACTGGTAAAGGTAATCGTGCCGGTCACACCTGGAGGAATCGTCTCGGTAATCGTAACCGGCGTTCCGGCAGGCGGATTCGTCGACGATACGGTCGGGGCACCCAATGTCGGCGTAATCTTCGTCACCGTCACTAGCGTCGCTGGAGAAGTCGCTGCGTTATTATTCGCGTCCGCCGGCGTCGTCGCGGTTATCAGGTCGCTTCCAGCAGGCAACGAAGGCACCGTCAAAACCGCAACCCCGTTCACAATCGACGCCGTACCCAGCAAACTCCCGCCACTGTAGAAACTCACAGGACCACTCACACCAGCAGGAACCGTCTCGGTGATCGTCACCGGATCGATCGTAGTCACGTTGCTCGATGACACTACCGGCGCTGGAAGTACTGGGCTGTGCTTGTTCACGGTCTGCGTCAGCGGAGCCGACGTAGCCGCATTATTATTCGAATCTCCACCATAGCTCGCCGTGATCGTCTGCGACCCAGCCAGCAACGTCGAGGTTGTCAAGGTTGCAACCCCATTTGCAATCGTGCCTGTACCCAATACCGTAGTTCCATTCAGGAACGTCACCGTACCAGTTGCACCGGTAGGAACAGTGGCCGTAAACGTCACCGGACTTCCCACCGTCGAAGGATTCACCGAAGAAGTCAGCGAAACCGTTGGCGTAACCTTTGTGATCACCTGCGTCGTCGTCCCCGTCACTGGATTATTGCTGTTGTCGCCTCCATAGCTGGCCGTAATCGGATCGCTTCCTACTGGCAGCGTGCTCGTTGTAATCGTCACCGTGCCCGTCGAACTCACCGTGCCCGACCCGATCACTACTCCGCCACTGGTAAATGTAACCGTACCCGTCGTCCCGGGAGGAACGCTTGCGGTAATCGTAACCGGAGTGCCGTAAGTAGCCGGACCGGATGCCGTCACGCTCAACGTAGGCGTCAGCTTCTGTACGACCTCCGTCAACGTCGCCACAGAGGAATTGTTATTGGTGTCACCGTTATAGGTTGCCGTCACCACGTTGTTGCCGCCAGGCAATGTCGAGGTCGTGATGGTCGCAACACCGTTCACAACCGTGCCAGTACCGATCACCGTTCCATTGCTGCTGAATGTAACTGTCCCAGTCACACTGGTAGGTAACGTGTCCGTAAATGTCACTGAGTTTCCAGGTGCAGCAGGATTCAGCGACGACGTCAGCGTTGACGTCGGCGACAGCTTCGACACAGTCTGAGTCACCGTTCCGCTTACTGGGTTGTTGTTCGAGTCACCGCCATAGCTCGCCGTGATCGGATCGCTGCCCACAGGTAGATTCGTCGTTGTGATCGTCACCGTACCCGTCGAACTCACCGTGCCCGACCCAATCACTACACCGCCACTGGTAAACGTCACCGTACCTGTAGTCCCGGCTGGCAACGTCGCCGTCACTCCG
>JAJXYY010000020.1 GCA_021780315.1 Acidobacteriota bacterium | reverse complement strand
GATCGCCATCGGCTGGGTCGTCAACATCGTCCAGCGCGGCACCGCCTCGGTCACCCGCATCCACGACCTCATGACCGAAGAGCCCACCATCGACGACTCCCACGCCGATCCCGCCCTGCTCCACACCTCCGCCAACCCGTCCTCCCCTCAGCCCGAGCGCAGCCAGGCTCTGTCATCTCGACCCGAGCGCAGCGCAGTGGAGAGGCCCGCCGTTCCCCCGCCCGCCATCACCGGCCACATCACCTTCGACCATCTCCACTTCGCCTACCCCACCGGCCCGGAAGTCCTCCACGACATCACCCTCGACATCCCCGCCGGCACCTCCCTGGCCATCGTCGGCCCCACCGGCAGCGGCAAGTCCACGCTCGTCTCTCTCATCCCCCGCCTCTACGATCCCCAGAACGTAGACGCCCGTCCCAATGCCATCCTCCTCGACAACCGCCCCCTCCGCGACTACCCACTCCATCTCCTCCGCTCGGCCATCGGCTTCGTCCCTCAGGAGACCTTCCTCTTCTCCACCACCGTCGCCAACAACATCGCCTTCGGAGTCCCCGCAGCCACCACCGACGCCGCCCGCCAAACCCTCGCCGAGCAGGTCGAAGCCGCCGCCCGCACCGCCCACATCGCCGACGAGATCCTCGACTTCCCCTCCGGCTTCCGCACCATCGTCGGCGAGCGCGGCGTCACCCTCTCTGGCGGCCAGAAGCAGCGCACCGCCATCGCCCGCGCCATCCTCCTCAACCCCCGCATCCTCATCCTCGACGACGCCCTGGCCAGCGTCGACACCTACACCGAAGAGCAGATCCTCTCCGGCCTCCGTACCGCCATGCAGGGCCGCACCACCATCCTCATCGCCCACCGCGTGTCTACGGCCCGAAACGCCGACCGCATCGCCGTCCTGATCAACGGCCGCATCGCCGAACTCGGCACCCACGACGAACTCCTCGCCCGCGGCGGCTACTACACCGACCTCTTCGAAAAGCAGTCCCTGGAAGAAGAAATCCTCACCGCCTAAAGGCAGCTACTGGCTTGACGTTGCACTTGTCTTTGCCGTTGTCGTTGCTCGTTTTTCGCCGTCATCCTGAGCGCAGCGAAGGACCCCCGTATTTGCCCTTGCCCTTGCCGTTGCTCTTGCCTTTCTGCCTGTCATTCCGAGCGCAGCGAGGAACCTGCTTCCCGCGCCCACCACGCCCCTGTACACTCACCCCATGCGCGCCCTCGTCCTCCTCGCGGCTCTTACCGCAACTGCGCCAGCCCAGTGGACCCTCCAGCAATCCCCCACCACCGCCGACCTCCGCGGCATCGACAACGTCGGCAACGGCATCGCCTGGGCCTCCGGCACCAACGGCACAATCCTCCGCACCACCGACGCCGGCGCCCACTGGCACCTCTGCACCATCCCACCCAACGCCGCACCCCTCGACTTCCGCGGCATCCAGGCCTTCGACGCCACCACCGCCATCGCCATGTCCAGCGGCCCCGGCGACCAATCCCGCCTCTACAAAACCACCGACGCCTGCCAAACCTGGCACCTCCTCTTCACCAACCCCGACAAAACCGGCTTCTTCGACGCCCTCCGAGCCCCCTTCCGCTCCAACCGTCGACATCCCTCCCTTATGCTTCTCGGCGATCCCGTCAATGGCCGCTTCAAACTTTGGAATGTGTATCCCAACGCGACGAACGGCAAATCCATACGACCTGCCGCCCGTTTGCAGCAGGCAATGAAGGGTGAAGCGATCTTCGCAGCCAGCAACTCCTCTCTGTTCGTGATTGATACCAACCTATACTTCCTCTTTGGCACAGGAGGATCTGGAGGATCACGCATCATTCGTCACGAAGACGAAGCTGGAGGTTTCAACGATGTCAGCGCCGGAACCGCATACATCGATCAGCCAATCGGAAATGACACAGCCACTTCCGGCGTATTCAGCATTGCTGTCAGCTCGGTCATGGGCAGCACGCTGCACCGCTGGTGGCGCCCCTATTACCGCCCCAACGAACAGTTCTTAACGCAGCTGGCAGTTGCCGTCGGCGGCGACTACGCAAAGCCCGACGATGCAGACTCTATCGCCGCATACTGCACCAGCATCGACAACGCTTGGAGCGGAATGATCTGGCACGCCGCCACCACCCAGCCCCACGGCTACCGCAGCGCGGTAGCCTACGACCCCACCACCCGCACCTGGATCACCGTAGGCCCCAACGGCACCGACATCTCCACCGACGACGGCCGCAACTGGCGCCCCCTCACCCCCTCCAAAGACGAGCCCGCCGACGCCGACAAAAACTGGAACGCCCTCAGCCTCCCCTACGTCGTCGGCCCCCACGGCCGCATCGGCATCCTCAACCCCTCCGCCCTCCAACCCCAACCGTAATCCCGCCAACAGAAAGCCTCGTCTAACCTTCAGAGGTCACCTGAGGCCTCAGCCTCAAGCGCACGCTCATCGAGGTACCTTCGCCATGCTCCACTCTCTGCGCTTCCCCCTCATTCTCATCGCCCTCGGCCTGCTCTCGACGCCATCCTTTGCGGAAGACCAGGCCAAGCCCAAATCCGAAACCGCCGCCCAGACCCTCCAGCCGCTCGCTCCCGGCCTCACGCTTCCCATCGAAATCACCCACGGTCTGAAAGCGGGCCAAACCAAACCCGGCACACCCATCACCGGCTTCACCACCCAGCGCATCCCGGTCACTCAAGACACCTACCTCCCGCGCGGCGTCAAGGTCAGTGGCACCGTCATCGCCTCCACCTACGCGGACAAAAGGGCTGGCCATCCCGCCGTCCTCACCCTTCACTTCAGCTCCCTGCGCTACCGTCAACAGACCGTTCCCCTGCGCACTGAAGCGCTCGCCATCGCCAACTTCACCGACGTCGACGACACCTTCTCTCCCGCCAGCGATCCCTCCGACAAGGGCAACCCAAGCCCCGCCAACTGGACCACCAGCCAGGTCGGCGGCGACGAGATCTTCCGCTCCGGCTGGGTCGGCCCCGTCTGCAACAGTGGGATGAAACGTGTAGGTTCCGCTGATTTCTACGGCGTCTACGCCGATCCGCCCGCCGGAGCCACCGGAGCCGCCGCCATTCCCCGCGCCCTCGGCGTCTTCTCCACCAACGCCGAAGGCCTCTACGGCTTTAACGCCCAGGACAGGCTGTCCTTTTCTGGCAGCTACATCACCGTCACCTCCAGCGGCAACCTCGTCCTCCGCAGCGGCGACAACCTGTTGCTGAAGGTCCTTCCCACACCCTAGTAGGCCCTGCCTATCTAACGCGGCTTCAGGCCCGATGGAATCCGTCGAACAGCCCGTGGTGCAAGTCTGGTTTTGAAGGGGCACGACTTCACTCGTGCCGTAATGCCTCTACAATCAACCGGGCTTTAGCCCCGGAGGGACTCTTTCTTCTCGATTGAGACCTGCACCACAGGCAGCTAAGCCTTTACCGTGTTTTCTCTGTCCTCTACCCTCCATCCTCTACACTCTGCTTCATGATCCTCTACGCCGCCACCTCCAACCCCGGCAAGCTGGCCGAGTTCCAATCCGCGGCCCTTGCCGAAGGCATCGCCATCGAAGCACTCCCCAACCTCAAGCAAATCCCCGAACCCATCGAAGACGCCACCACCTTCCAGGGCAACGCCGACCTCAAGGCCATCGCCTACTCCCTCGCCGCTCCCGGCCTGCTCGTCTTCGCCGACGACTCCGGCCTCGAAGTCCCTGCCCTCAACAACCGCCCCGGCGTCCGCTCCGCCCGCTTCGCCGACGACCTCGCCTTCGAGCCCAACTCCACCATCAACCCTTCCCCATCCACTCCCGACCAGCGCAACAACTCGCTCCTCCTCCACCTCATGGAGCACCAACTCTCCCGAGCCGCCCGCTTCGTCTGCGCCCTGGCCGTCGCCCGCGACGGCCACATCCTCCTCCGCGCCAACGGCGCCGTCGAAGGCCAACTCCTCCACCATCCCCTCGGCTCCGACGGCTTCGGCTACGACCCCCTCTTCCTCATCCCTTCCCTCAACCTCACCTTCGCCGAACTCCCCCGCGAACACAAATGGCAAATCTCTCATCGAGGCAACGCCTTCCGCTCTCTCCTCGCCCATTTGCGCGATGTCCGACTCTAAATTACATATCGCACAAATAAAGCGATATTCGGACGCCAAACTTGACTGCATTATTTTCCAGTAGCAATAATCAGGTGCTCTGGTATCAGCAACGACCGATGCATCCGAAACAGGGTTGTAGCTGTCGATTTGCAACACGAACCAGCGTTGAGGAGCAACCGAAAATGGCACCAGTGGCACCCTTCGCTCCACCTTCCACCCAACTCCGCGGTGTCCAACCATTCCGCGCCTATATGCTTGGGGAGAATTAATGGCTACAACACAAGTTGTTTCGAATCAGCTTCATCCCATCACATTCTGGCAGTCCAGCAACGGCAAAAAAGTTGTTATGGCTGTCACCGGTGTCATGATGTTCGGCTTCGTATGCGGCCACATGCTCGGCAACCTCCAGATGTACGAAGCCCCCGAGCACATCAACGCCTACGGCCGCTTCCTGCACAATCTAGGGGAGTTACTCTGGATCGAGCGTGGCGTCATGCTCCTCGCCATCGCCCTGCACATCCTCGCAGCCGTTCAACTAGCCCTCCGCAGCCAGGCCGCACGGCCCATCGGATACTCGCGCAGTGAGGCCATCAACTCCTCCTACGCCTCCCGCACCATGTACTGGAGCGGCCCTATCGTCCTTGCTTTCATCATCTTCCACCTGCTGGAGTTCACCGCTGGATACCTCCACCCCCACGCCCAGTTCATCGCAGGCGATGTCTACGGCAACGTCGTCTCCGGGTTCCAGGTCTGGTGGGTTTCGGCCTGGTACATCTTTGCAATCTGTCTTTTAGGCCTCCATCTCAGCCACGGCCTCTATAGCATGGTCCAGTCCGTCGGCCTGGCCCATCCGCGCATTTCCCGCTACCTCAGAAAGGCAGCCGTCGCCATCGCCACTCTCATCGTTTTGGGATATATCT
>JAJXYY010000015.1 GCA_021780315.1 Acidobacteriota bacterium | reverse complement strand
TAGGGAATAGGGAATAGGGAATAGGGAGTAGAGGGCAAGGGCAAGGGCAAATGCAAGGGCAACGACAACGACAAGGGCAAGGGCAACGGCAACGGCAACAGCAGGTCCTCCGCTTCGCGAAGGATGACAACTAAAAATGCAAATGCAAATACAAGGGCAACGACAACGGCAAATACAAGGGCAACGGCAACGGCAACGACAACGACAAGGACAACGACAACGGCAAGTGCAACGGCAACGGCAAGTGCGACGGCAACGGCAAGTGCGACGGCTAGTGCGACGGCTAGTGCAACAGCAACGGCACCTTGGGGGTTTTGGCGGGATTAGCCTACGAGGACGGCGCCTCCGTTGACGTTGAAGATTTCTCCGGAGATGAAGCCGGCGTAGGGGGTGCAGAGGAAGAGGATGGGGCCGGCGATCTCGTCGACGTGGGCGGGGCGGCCGAGGGGGATGAGGGAGAGGGCTTTGGTGGAGATCTCGGGGTCGTTGAGGGTCGCGGCGGACATCTCGGTGGCGACCCAGCCGGGGGCGACGCAGTTGCAGTAGATGCCTGTGGCGGCGAGTTCGGAGGAGAGGCTTTTGGTGAGGGAGAGGAGTGCGCCTTTGCTGGCGGCGTAGTCGGCGTGGAAGGCTTCTCCGCGCTGTGCGGCGGTGGAAGCGACCAGGACGATGTGGCCGCGGGGGCCGGTGTTGGCGGGCTGGGATTGCATCTGGGCGACGGCGGACTGGACGAGGCCGAAGGCGCTGTCGAGGTTGATGGCGAGGGTGCTGCGCCACTGGGCGCTGGACATGGTGGCTATGGGCTGATCGTGGGAGGGCCAGACGCCGTGGTTGACTACGAGGATGTCGAGCGAGCCGAGGGCGGCGACGGTGGCGGCGACGAGGGTCTGGCCGTCCTGGGGGGTGGCGAGGGATTGCTGGATGGGGAGGCAGAGGGTGGGGCCGCCGAGTTCGGTGGAGAGGGCCTGGGCCTGGTCGGTGGCGGACTGGTAGCTGAAGGCTACGCGGGCTCCGGCCTGACGGAAGAGGCGGACGGTGGCGGCTCCGATGCCGCGGGAGCCTCCGGTGATGAGGGCGGTGCGGCCGGCGAGGGAGAGGGTGGGGGCGGAGTGCATGAATCTGACGGTAAAGGAGGTGGTGGGAGTGTGCAAGGGGGGCGACGTTATGGCTTTGGCGGGATGGATTTCTGGCTGAGAAGTTTGTGGCGGTCTGCGATGAGGCGGCGCTGCTGGGCGGCGGGGAGGGCGAGGGTGGCGCGGGTGCGGGGTGGGAGTTTGGCGAGGATGAGGGCGTGGGCGGCGCGGAGTTCGGACTCCCACTCGGGGTTGCGGAAGACCTGCCAGTGCTCGGCGGCGATCCAGTGGGCGCGGGCGAGGTAAGGGGCGGGGTGGAGCCCTTCGCGTTCGAGGAGGTCGGGGAAGCGGGTGGGGCCGGCGGCGAAGGAGATGACGGAGCGTCCACGTCCGATGGAGTTTTGGTCGAGGCTGAGGACGGTGAACATCTTGCCGCCGATGGCTTTGTCTCCGACCCAGAAGACGAGGCTGGCTCCCCACTGGAGGGTTTCGGTGACGTGGGGGAGGGTGAGGAGTAAGGCGCGGAGGCGGTCGGCGTCCATGGGGGGAGTATACGGCGAGCCGGGGTTAGCGGAGGCGGAGGCGGATGGGTCCTTTGGCGGTGGAGGGGTCGACGATGTGGCTTTGCTGGGTGATGACGATTTTGCCCTGGGCGACGAGGCGGCGGGCGGCGGCGCGTGCGGGTTCCATGAGGGACTCCCAGGCGCGGGTGGGCTGTTTGTTGGGGCCGCGCTGGGCTCGGCCACCGACGAGTCGTGCGGCTTCGGAGGGGCAGATGGTTTTGTCGCGGCCACCGGTGGCGGTGCGCTCGAGGAGGAGGGCGAGGATGGCGTCTTCGAGGGCGTGGTCGAGTTCGCCGGGCTGGTGTCCGCGGCAGGCGTCGGAGCAGAACTTGATGACGTCCCAGTCGCGCTCCCAGGCTTTGCGCCAGGTGATGGTGCGGCCACAGGTTTTGCAGATTTTTTCTTTGTGGGGGGTGGTGCGGTCGGGTTTGGGTTTGCGGTCGGGCATGGGGATGTGTTCTTTTATAGCGCGTGTGGAGCGGGGGAGTGCGGATCGCATTGCGAATACCCCACTCATGCGATGGAGCCGCATGAATGGGGCACCCGGCGTTTGGTGGTTGGGGTGGGTGCGGTGGGGGAGACTTTATACTTGAAAGCGACTATGACAACTCCTACCTCGCAGACCCGGCCTAATTTTTTGCCGCTGGAAGAACAGCTTGATTTGATTACGAAGGGTGCTGCGGAGATTTTGCCGCTGGAGGCGCTGAAGGAGCGGCTGACGAAGTCGATTGCTTCGGGTGTGCCGTTGCGGATCAAGGCGGGGTTTGATCCTACGGCGCCGGATCTGCATCTGGGGCATACGGTGCTGATTCGGAAGCTGCGGCACTTTCAGCAGCTTGGGCATACGGTGATTTTTTTGATTGGGGACTCGACGGCGCTGATTGGCGATCCTACGGGGCGGAATGTGACGCGGAAGCCGCTGACGCCGGAGCAGATTGCGGCCAATGCGGAGACGTACAAGGAGCAGGTGTTCAAGATACTGGACGCTGCGAAGACGGAGGTTCGGTATAACTCCGAGTGGCTGGATAAGCTGCGCTACTACGACATGGTGAAGCTGATGGCGCAGTTTACGGTGTCGCAGATGCTGGAGCGGGAGGACTTCCACAAGCGGTTCCAGGAGGAGCAGCCGATCTCGCTGCATGAGTTGCTGTATCCGATTGTGCAGGGGTACGACTCGGTGGCGCTGGAGTGCGATGTGGAGTTGGGTGGGACAGACCAGAAGTTCAACCTGATGCGGGGGCGGGATCTGCAGAAGCACTTTGGACAGCCGCAGCAGAGCATCTTGATGATGCCGATCATCGAGGGGCTGGATGGGGTGCAGAAGATGTCGAAGTCGCTGGGGAATGCGATTGGCATCCATGAGCCGGCGGGGGAGATGTATGGGAAGTTGATGTCGATCTCGGATGAGTTGATGTGGAAGTACTGGGTGTTTTTGACGGACCTGCGGGCGAGCGAGATCTCAGATATGCAGAGCAAGGTGGCGAGTGGTGAGCTGCATCCGATGGTGGTGAAGAAGGAGCTGGCACGGACGATTACAGCGGGGTTCCACGGGGAGGCTGAGGCGGAGGTGGCGGCGGAGAGCTGGACGAAGATGTTTCAGCAGCGGGGGGTGAGCGAGGATGTGCCGGTGGTGCAGGTGGCCGTGGATGCGGAAGGGCTGATGAGTGCGGAGGGTGAGGTGCGGATGGCGAAGTTGCTGGTGCTGGCAGGGCTGGCGGCTTCGGGTGGTGAGGCTACGCGGAAGCTGGCGGAGAATGCGGTGAGCGTGGGTGGGGAGAAGTTTGGGGGGAAGGTTCTGGGGAATGAAGTTTTGGGGGAGAGTCTGATTTTGCGGTTGGGGAAGAAGAGTGTTCGGGTGGAGTGGGTGGGGTGAAGCGGTCGTGCTTCGCACGATGCCCACCTTAGCGACGATGAAGCCGTCGCGAAGATGGGGCACCCGGTTTTGTGGGGAGACAAGCGGTGTGATGTCGGGGGCGGGGTGGTCGGGGGTATGCTTTAGGAGACATGGCGCAGACACCGTATCCACAGACGGACCGCGAGATTATGCGGTTGATAGAGCGCTCGGCGGGGCATCGAGCCGGGTATAAGCAGTTGGTGCGGGAGTTGGGGCTGGGGGGTGGTCGGGAGCGGCGGCTGCTGCTGGAGCAACTGGCTCGGATAACGGCTCGTGGGGAGCTGGTGCGGACGGCGGATGAGCAGTGGAGTTTGCCGGCGGCTGCTCCGGAGAAGACAGCGCGGGCGACGAAGAAGCACTACGATGCGCGGGGTGCGGAGGTGGTGGTGGATACGCGGGAGCATCGGGCGACGCGGGACCGGCTGGTGGCGGGGCGGCTGGATCTGCATCGGGATGGGTATGGGTTTGTGCGTCCGACGGGGAGTGTGGACCGGAGTGACGATCTGTTTATTCCACCGAATGAGTTGAACGGCGCGATGCAGGGGGATGAGGTGCTGGTGGATGAGGCACCGCCGGGGCGGGATGGAAGGCGGAGTGGGCGGGTGGCGCGGATACTGACGCGGCGGAATCCGACGGTGGTGGGGATCTTTCATTATGCGCGGGGGCGGCGTGGGGGCGGGAGTGCGTGGGAGCGGGAGGCGATTGGTGGCAACTATGTGACTCCGCTGGATGAGCGGATGACGCAGCCGATTCTGATTCCCGAGGGGATGGAGCTGCCGGTTGCGGTGGCGGGCGGTCCGCATCGGGTGATTGGGGAGGAGGCTCGGCTGGTGGAGGTGGAGTGGAGCATGCCGCAGCCGCTGGAGGGGCTGGCGGTGGATGTGGAGATTACGGATTTTCCTGGGGTGGGGAGGCCGGCGAAGGGCCGGGTGATCGAGGTGCTGGGCGATCCGGATGGGTTTGGGGTGGATGTGGAGATTATTATCCGCAAGCATCATCTGCCGCATGTGTTTCCGGCGAATGTGCTGGCGGAGGCGGCGGTGGCGGCGGAGGAGACGGAGATTCCGGCTGGGGATTTGGTGGGAACCCATGTCTCAGAAGCGAGACGTGGGGCACCCGGAGATGGTGGTGGAGCGGAGATTCCAGCTGAGGATGTTGTGGGAACCCATGTCTCAAAAGCGAGACATGGGGCACCCGGAGTTGGTGGTGGAGCGGAAGTTCCGGCTGGGGATTCGGTGGGAACCCATGTCTCAGAAGCGAGACATGGGGCACCCGGAGATGTGGCTGGAGCGGAGGGTGTGGCTGAGGATTTGGTGGGAACCCATGTCTCAGGTGCGAGACATGGGGTACCCGGAGTTGGTGGGCGGCGGGATTTTCGTGGGTTGCCGATTGTGACGATCGATGGGGAGTCGGCGCGGGACTTTGACGATGCGGTGATGGTGCGGGAGTTGGGGAATGGGAACTGGGAGTTGCAGGTACATATTGCGGATGTGAGTGCGTATGTGCGGCCGGGGACGGCGCTGGATCTGGAGGCGCGGCTGCGGGGGACGAGCGTTTATTTTCCGGACCGTGCGATTCCGATGTTGCCGCCGCAGTTGTCGAGCGGAATGTGTTCGCTGCGGCCGGATGAGGACCGGCTGGTGCTGAGCTGCGTGATGGAGGTGGATGGGCGCGGGGAGATTGTGGGGTATGAAGTATGCGAGGGGATCATCCGGAGTGCGCGGCGGATGACGTATACGCAGGTGCAGGGGGTGATTGATGGGAATGTGGAGACGCGGGCGGAGTTTGCGGAGCTGGTTCCGGAGTTTGAGCGGATGTATGCGCTGGCGCTGAAGCTGAATGCGAAGCGGAAGCGGCGGGGGTCGATTGATTTCGATCTGCCGGAGCCAGTGATTCAGTTTGATCCGAATGGGAATATGGAGGCGATCGTACGGAGCCAGCGGGGGTGGTCGCACCGGCTGATTGAGGAGTTCATGCTGAGCGCGAATGAGTGTGTCGCGCATTGGATTGAAGGCCGGGGGATTGCTGCGGCTGAGGTGGCTAGTGTGTATCGCATCCACGAGATGCCGGACCCGAAGCGGATAGTGGATTTTGAGGAGACGGC
This sequence comes from Acidobacteriota bacterium, assembly GCA_021780315.1. GTDB lineage: Bacteria > Acidobacteriota > Terriglobia > Terriglobales > Acidobacteriaceae > Edaphobacter. Next base: position 15,387 of record JAJXYY010000015.1, on the reverse strand, counting down.
GAGTGCGTTTGGGTACTCGCTGGGGTTTGGGACGCTGCCAGTGAAGCGGATGCAGATGCGCGGGGACAAGCGGGATGCGCGGGGGATGGGGCGGCAGGCGAAGGTGCATGAGGTGGCGGAGGCAATACCGGTGACTCCGCAGATGTATCAGCGGCTGACGGCGAAGATTGCCGGGAAGCCGGAGGAGCGGATTCTGGCGTTTCTGATGCTGCGTAGTCTGAAGCAGGCGCGGTACAGCGAGAAGAACGTGGGGCACTTTGCGCTGGCGAGTCCGAGCTACACGCACTTTACTTCTCCGATTCGGCGGTATCCGGATTTGATTGTGCATCGGCTGCTGCGGGAGCTGATACGAGGAGGCCGGGAGACGCGGGGCGGGGCGATTTTGAGTGATGATCCGCAGCCGTGGCAGATGGCGGCGGATGCTGCGGCGGGTAAGCGTGCGGAGCGGCGAGAGCGAGCGGAACGGGATGAGTTGGTGGGACCGATTCCGGAGGCGGAGCTGGCGGCGATTGCGACGGAGAGCAGCCAGGCGGAGCGGCGAGCAGATGATGCTGAGCGGGAGCTGATGGAGTGGAAGAAGATCAAGTTCATGCAGGACCGGGTGGGCGAGGACTTCCACGGGATTGTGCTGAGCTGCACGAAGTACGGGTTTTTTGTGGAGCTGGATGACCTGTTCATTGAAGGGTTGGTGCCGCTGAGTTCGCTGCAGGATGACCGGTATTATTTTCGAGATACGGACCGGACCATTGTGGGTGGGATGAGCGGGCGAGTGTTCAAGATGGGGCAGCGGGTGCATGTGCTGCTGGACCGGATTGACAGGCAACAGCGGCGGTTACAATTTGCGGTGTTGCCGAGTGAAGGCGAGGTGGAGGTGGCGCGGGGGATGGGGTCGCTGCGCGGCGGGAAGAAGGCGAAGAAGATTGCGGTGGGGGAGGATGGGCGGGTGGCGCATACGAGTCCGGACCGCAGTGGGAAGGCGCGGAAGGCTAAGGGCGGAAAGACCAAAGCGAAGGCTCGGTTGCGGGATAAGAAGAATAAAGGGAAGCGCAAGTAGGGTGATGTCATTTCGCGGTTGGAAGCGGGCGGTGGATACTGGAGATAACAGCAGGGGATTTTGGTACAAGGAGATAACTGGCTGGGATGGCGTGGAAGATATTTATCGATGGCGAGGCGGGGACGACTGGACTGCAGATTCGTGAGCGGCTGCAGGGGCGTGCGGACCTGGAGTTGATGACGATTGATCCGGCGTTGCGGAAGGATGTGGGGGCGCGGGCGGCGGCGTTGAACGGCGCGGATGTGGTGGTGTTGTGTCTGCCGGACGAGGCAGCGAAGGAGGCGGTGTCGCTGATTACGCGGGCGGGGGTGCGGGTGATCGATGCTTCGACGGCGCACCGGGTGGCGGCGGGCTGGGTGTATGGATTTGCAGAGATGGATGGGGCACAGCGGGCGGCGATTGCCGGGGCGGCTCGGGTGTCGAATCCGGGCTGCTTTGCGACGGGAGCGATTGCGCTGCTGCGGCCACTGGTGAAGACGGGGCTGTTGGCGGCGGAGGCTGCGGTAACGGTGCATGCGGTTTCGGGCTATAGCGGCGGCGGCAAGGGGTTGATTGCGGAGTTTGAGCAGGCGCCGCCGGTGGGGACGCGGGATGCGTTTCGTCCGTACGGGATGACGCTGGCGCATAAGCATCTGCCGGAGATGCAGGCGTATACGGGGTTGCAGCATGCTCCGGTGTTTGCGCCGAGCGTGGGACGTTATGCGCAAGGGATGATCGTGGAGGTTCCGCTGGCGTTGTGGTCGCTGGCGAGCAAACCGACGGTGGCTGCGGTGCGGGATGCGCTGACGGCGGCGTATGCGGGTTCGCGGTTTGTGGAGGTGGCCGGGGTGGAGGAGACGGCGGAGTTGCAGCGAGCGCGGGCGGGTGCAGCGGGATATGTGGCGGGGCTTGATCCGGAGAGCCTGAATGGGACGAACCGGATGCGGCTGTTCTGCTTTGGGAATGAGGCGGCGGAGCAGGTGAGGCTGGTGGCGGTGCTGGATAATCTGGGTAAAGGTGCCTCGGGCGCGGCGGTGCAGAACCTGAACATCATGCTGGGTTTGGACGAAGGCGCCGGGTTGTGAAGCGGGCGTGAGGGTTGCGGGATAAGCACTGGATTTGGTAACGGATACAATGGAACGAGGAGATTGATGGCAATGGCACACATGGTATTTTGCGCGAAGTACAAGGCTGAGATGGAAGGGCTGGATGAGCCGCCGTTTGACTCGGACTTTGGCCAGAAGATTTTCAAGAGCGTGAGTAAGAAGGCGTGGGGCGAGTGGGTGGAGCGGCAGAAGATGCTGCTGAATGAGTATCGTCTGCAGCCGTGGACGCGCGAGGCTCAGGAGTTTCTGGTGGAACAGATGAATGAGTTTTTCTTTGGCGAAGGCGGCCAGTTGCCGAAGGAGTATGTAGCTCCGGCTTAGGTGGGGGCGCGGCAGGCTATGGGGGATGGCGCGGTTCGTGTACACTTAGGACTGCAAGATACCCCGCCATCGTCCGCCTGGATGATGTGCAAGTACAGTCGGGACGTGGCTCAGCCTGGTAGAGCGCACCCTTGGGGTGGGTGAGGTCGCTAGTTCGAATCTAGTCGTCCCGACCATTTACTTTTCAACATTGCACAATTGGTGGGTAAGTCAGCTGGTCGAGTCCCGTTGACGTGGCTGATTTTTTTTCAACGGTCCACAATTGGTGGGTGGGCTGGTCCTGCGCTGTGGGGGGAGTGGCTTTGTTTGTGTTGTCGATGGTCGCTTTCTGGTTGACCTGATTGTTTGGCGGGGCGTCTACACTACGATTGGGGCGGATGGAGTCGTGTATGTTTTGCCGCGGCCCCCGGAGTATCCAAGGACGACGCCTATGGAGCAGCCTTTTACGACCGGAGTTCCAGCTCTTCGCGTTCCACAGTTTTATCTTACTGGGCGGCAGCCGCTGCGCCCTGGGGCAATTCTGCTGGCGATTGTGGCTGCACTTGGGGTTCTGTCGTCGGTTTTGTATGGGCTGGGGCACAGGGGGCATGGGGCTGTTACCGGGGACAGTGCAGGCGCTGCGCGTTCTGCCAGCGCTGCGACGGGCGGGGCTCCGGCGGTTGAGGAGAAAGACGATCCATCGCAGGTTGACACGATTGTGCTGGGCGATCCTGGGGATGCTCCGGTGCCGGCGCGACGAGGCGATCATGTGAGTCCGGTTCATGCGACGATTCTGGTGCATTTACCGCGCTTTGGCGATCAGGTGGGGTTGATTCCGGACACGCCGGCGGGCCGTTTGTTGTTCGACTGGCTGGCGGCTTTCAACCAGGCAAACTATCCGGCGCTGGGCGAGGCTCTGCCGAGTGTCGCTCCGGGTTTTACGGGGGCTGCACAGATTGAGTTGCGGCGGGAGACGGGCGGCTTCAGCCTGCTCTCGGCCAAAGAGGTTCAGCCGGGGGTGCTGGTGTTTCGGCTGCGGGACCAGACGCCGGTGGCGATGGAGGTGCTGGGGACGCTGCAGGTGCGTGCGAACTCGAATCCGGCGAGGATTGCGAGCTTCAGCCTGCGCGCGGTGCCCTCCCCGGGCGAGAAGGCTGCGTCGAGATGAGGTGAGGTGTGAGGTGAAGGTGTGAGGTTGAAGGGCCTCCTGGCTAGATGCTGGGAGGCCCTTTGGTATAGCAGGAGCTTATGGGTGGGTTAAGTAGAGGTTATTGGGGGCCATCTTCCTGGGGGACATCTTTGCCTTCGTTGGGGAAGGGCCAGTTGCGGTTGATGGGTTGCTGGGCTTCGCGGGTGGCTTTGGGGACGTTGTTGATCTGGAGGTTTTCGAGGAAGTGGACGCCGAGTTTTCCTGCGCTGGCGAGGTCGATGTCGCCGTCGTGGTCGAAGTCGGCGGCGATGATCTGGGTTCCTGCGCTGGCGGTTCCGTTGGCGGAGAGAGTGGTTCGGGTGAAGGTTCCGGTGGTGCGGTCGATGCGGTAGGCGTAGAGGACGACGGGGTCGTAGGAGCCGGGGTCGTTGCCGGAGTGTCCGCGGTAGCGTTTGCCGGTGATGAGTTCGGGCTGGCCGTCGCCGTCGATGTCGGTGAGCAGGAGGGCGTGGGACTGGGAGAAGGACTCGTCGATGGTATGTCGGGTCCAGGTGCGGTGGGCGGGGGTGCCGGTTTGTTCGAGCCAGTAGAGGCCGTAGCCGTGGCCTTGTCCGTAGATGAGGTCGAGGTGTCCGTCGTTGTTGACGTCGTATCCGAGGATGGGGAAGCCGGTGTCGCCGAGGCTCCAGTCGGGGTGCCACTCCCACTTGTCGTTATCTGCGTCGATGTTCTGGAACCAGCCGTGGGGGGTGAGGATGTCGGGTTTGCCGTCACCGTTGATGTCGGCGACGCCGATGCCGTGTCCGTCCTGCTCTTTTCCTCCGACGTGGTGGACGCGGGGCTGGGAGCCGGAGAAGTCGACCCAGAGGATTCCGGAGTGGTTGTAGTGGGCGAGGGCGATGTCGGGTTTGCCGTCGCCGTTGATATCGGCCATGACGCCGCCTTCGGTGTCGTAGCTATCGGCGATGAGGTGTTTTTGCCAGAGGGTGTCGGGCTTGTTGGGGTTCTCGTACCACCAGAGGCCGTTGGTGATCCAGCCGGCGGTGACGATATCGGGGAGTCCGTCGTGGTTGACGTCGATGGTCCACTCGCCGCAGTCGGAGACGAACTCGTTGTGGATGCCGACGGTGCGGTACTGGTGCTGCTTCCAGTCTCCGCCGAGCGCGCCGGGGTTCTCGTACCAGTAGGCTCCGCTGACGAGATCGAGGAAGCCATCGTGGTTCATGTCGAGGGTGGTGATGCCTTCGGCGTGGTCGGTGCCGAGGCGGTGTGCGAGGAAGGCGATGCGGGGTTTGCCGTCGGGTCCGTTGCCGGGGGTGGGGCGGCGGAACTCGGTGGCGTGGGCGGGGTCTTGTGCGAGCGCTGCGATGGGGGCGAGGGTGAAGAGGAGAAGCAGAGTGGTAAGTCTCATTGCGAGCTGGGTGCGTCCTTTGGCGGTGTATGGTCTGGCTGCTGGAGGGATCGGCTGCTGGGGTTGGATCAGGCGAGTTGCATGGTGTCGGGGTTCCACTTGATGACGCTGTCCTTTTCCATGCTGAGGTTGCTGAGGAGTGCTGCTCCGGCGGCGCGGAAGCCGAAGGTGGCATCTTCGACGACGGGCTTGCGTGAGCGTACGGAGGCGAAGAAGTTGTGGAAGTGGTCGTAGCTGTCGCTGTAGCCTTTGGGGGCGACGAAGCGTTCGACGCCGAGCGGCGGCTCACCGGTGGGGTGGGTGATGGGATATTTCTGGCGGTACTGTTCGATGTAGCGCTTCTGCATGTCGTCGGTGAAGGTGCTGACGGTGTAGCCGGGCTCGGACTCGCGTGGCGTTCGGCTGACGGTGACGGTGTTTCCGGCAATCTCCATGATGCCTTCGGAGCCGGTGAAGAGGAAGCCCTCGCTCTCTTCGCCGCCGTTGACGAAGTTGACGCGGAGGCTGAGGTTGAAGCCCTGGGGATAGTCGAAGAGTGCGAGGAGGACGTCGGGGACGTTGCGTCCGTCGTTCCAGAAGCGGAGGCCTCCGGTGGCCATGGCGCGGGTGGGGCCGTTGGCACCGGTGATGAAGTGGGTCCCACTGAAGAGATGGACGAAGAGATCGCCTGCGACACCGGAGCCGTAGTCCTGCCATTTGCGCCACTGGAAGAAGCGTTCGGCGTTGAAGGGGATTTTGGGGGCGGAGCCGAGGAAGCGGGGCCAGTCGCAGGTTTCGGTGCTGGCATCGAGAGGGACGGAGTAGTTCCAGGCGCCGATGGAGGAGTTGCGGTCCCAGCGGGCGCTGACCATATTGAGTTTTCCGATGGCACCGGAGGCGAGGAGTTCCTTGGCCTTGGCGTAGACGATGGAGCTGACGCGCTGGCTGCCGACCTGGAGGATGCGGTTGGTGGAGCGGGCGGTGTTGATGATCTCGGGACCGTCGGAGTAGAGGTGGATCATGGGTTTTTCGAGGTAGACGTCTTTGCCTGCGTTCATGGCGTCGACGGCGGCCTGTTTGTGCCAGTGGTCGGGGGTGGCGATGAGGACGGCATCGACGTCTTTGCGGGCGAGGATCTCGCGGTAGTCGCGGGTGGTGACGATGTCTTTGCCCCAGAGTTCTTTGGAGTGGGCGAGGCGTCCGTCGTAGCAGTCGGCGACGGCGACGAGCTTGACGCCGGGGACCTGGAGGGCGGTTTTGGTGTCTCCCTGGCCCTGGATTCCGGCGCCGATGAGGGCGAGTTGGATGTGGTCGTTGGGAGAGGTGGGCTGCTGGCCGAACATGCGTAGGTTGGTGCCTGCGAGGGCGATGCTGGCGGTCTTGAGGAAGGTTCTGCGATCCAGTGGGCTCATGTAGCGGTCTCTTTCGCGCGTGCAGAATGGACTAAAAGCGAACACAGGAACGGTAAGGCATTCCGGGGTGACTGTCCAGACGGTCGGGGTGCGCTGAGGTGCGAGCGCTGGATGTTAGGGCATATTGCGGCGGGACCAGAGGGGGAAGCCTTGAGGGTTGCGGAGGGTTAGTTCGCTTTCGGCTTTTTTTATGGTGCGGGCGAGGATGGTGTCGGTGTTGTTGAAGCTGACTTTGGAGCCGGTGATCTGGACGTGGTCGCCTGCGGCGAGGGTGAGGTGGTTGCGGGTGAGGAACCATGCTGGACCGAGATGGACATCGTAGGTGGTGGCTGTGTCGGTGGTTTTGAGCTGGAGGTGGGTACCGGTCCAGTGGTGGCGTCCCTGGACTTGCTGGACGGAGTCGATGACTCCGTTGACGGTGGTTTCTGTGGCTGTGTTGTAGCGGGGCGGACGGGGGGTCTGCTGCTGGGCTGGTGGTGGGGTTGGGGGCTGGGTGGATTGCGCGAGGGTGAATGGGCTGAGGATAAGGAACGACGCGATGACAAGGATGTGGGCGGCAGCGAATGGGTGTGCAGGCGGCATGGCGGGCTCCGTCGGACGGGCTATTGGTTGCGGAGGCTGAGGTCGTCGCCTACCAGACGGTACTGTTGCTGATATTGGACTGATTCGCGCTCGACGATGCGGGCCTGCTCGGCGAGGCGTTTAGTGTCGGGGCTTGGTTTCGCGAGTTCCTGATCCATGTTGCGGAGTTGGGTTTCGATGCGCTCCTGGGTCTGCTGCATGGTGCGGGTGCGCTGTTGGACGGCGGAGCGCTGGTCGTTGTTGAGGCCCTGCATGACGGTTTCACGCTGCTGCTGCATGGTGCGTATCTGTTCGCGGATCTGGTCGCGCTGTTGCTGGAGTTGGTTGGCGCTGACGGTGGAGGCGCTGGCGGTGCGGACCATGTCGCGGGTCTGGGTGCGGAGTTGCTGCATGGATTGATCGGCGGACTGGTATTGCTGGCGTTGCTGGGTGGTGGCCTGGGTGCGGAGGCGGTCGCGCTGCTGCTGCTGGGCGGGGGTGACGGTTCCCTGTTGAGACTGGGACTGGGACTGCGATTGGGTGGAGGGCCGCTGCTGGCGTTGGGCTGAACCGGCTCCGCCGCCACCGGGGCGTTGGGCGTTGAGGGTGGAGGAAGCGAGGAGGAGGGCGAAGAAGGCGAACGCGATGGGTTTCATGGTGGCTCCAAATGTCCCCGGCTGCCCGGCTGGTGTGGGCAGTACGGATGAGCGTCTGGGTACAGGCTGGTGCGTAGCTTGCACCCAGATACACGTTAGCCACGTGGGTGGGCGCGGGCTGTGATGGAGATCACGCGCTTTGGTGATGGGGAGACGGGGCGGGAGGCGGGGAGCAGCAGGCAACTGCAGAAGCGTGGGGGTGATTGCCGTTTCTGCTCCGCCCTGGAGAAGGTTTTCTCCAGGGCGGAGCAGGGTGCTTTGAGTTGGGGTTAGATCTGGACTTTGGAGGTGAGCAGGTCTTCGATGCGGACGGGGAGCTCGCGGACCCGGACTCCGGTGGCGTGGTAGACGGCTGCGGTGATGGCGGGGGCGATGCCGGCGAGGCCGATTTCGCCGATGCCGCGGGCACCGTACTCGCCCATGAGGGGATCGGGGATGTCGAGGAAGTGGACGTCGATGTCGGGGGAGTCGGCGGCGGTGGGGACGACGTAGTCGGCGAAGTTGTCGTTGATGGGGTGTCCGTTGCGTGGGTCGTAGATGGTTTGTTCGAGCAGGCCCATGCCGATGCCCATGACGACGGCTCCGGCCATCTGGTTGGTGGCGGTGCGTTTGTTGATGATGCGTCCTCCGTCGACGACGCTGACGACGCGGCTGACGCGGAGTTTGGCGATGCCTGGATCCCACTCGACCTCGACGAACTGGGCTCCGAAGGAGTGCATGGAGTAGTCGAGGGCCTTGGTGTCAGAGCCGTGGCCGCCGGTTTTTCCGTCGCCGTTGGCGCTGGCGAGGTTGGCCATGCGGAGGATGTCCTGGAAGGGGATGCCGGAGTCGGGGGTCTGGTCTTTGCGGTGGACGCGGCCTGCGGTCATGGTGAGGGTGTCGGGGTCTTGCCCGAAGAAGGGCGAGGCGGCGGGGCGGACGGCGCTGGCGAGGACGACCTTGATGGCGGCGTTGGCTGCTGCTGCGACGGAGGGGATGATGCTGGCGGTAGCGGTGGAGCCTCCGGACATGGGGCCAGCGACGAGGGAGCTGTCACCGAGGACGACGTTGATGCGGTTGACGGGGATGCCGGTCTTGTCGCTGAGGATCTGGGCGACGACGGTGTAGGTTCCGGTGCCGATGTCCTGGGAGGCGGAGCTGACGCGGGCGGAGCCGTCGGCGCGGAGGAGGACGGAGGCTTCGCTGCCTCCGCGACCTGCTCCCCATGAGGCTACGGCGACGCCCCAGCCGAGGATGAGGTCGCCTTTGCGCATGGAGCCGATCTCGGGGTTGCGTTTGGCCCAGCCGAATTTCTCGGAGCCGACCAGGAGGCACTCTTTGAGGTGGCGGGAGGAGAAGGGCTTGTTCTTTTCCTCGTCGATGAGGGTGTCGAGGTCGAGGCGGAGCTGGACGGGATCTTTTTTGAGCTTGATGGCGAGTTCGTCGATGGCGGACTCGAGGGCGAAGAGTCCGGGGACGGCACCGGGGCCGCGCATGGGGGTGGGGGTGCCGACGTTGCGGCGGACGAGGGCGGAGGTGACCTGGAGGTTGGCGGTGCTGTAGAGGAAGGGGGTGGCTTCGCCGCAGTTTTCGCGGATGTCGTCGGTGATGGAGGTGTGGTTGCGGTAGTCCTGCTGGAGGGAGAGGAGCTTGCCGTCGGGGGTGGCGCCGAGGCGGATGCGCTGCTGGGTGCGGGGGCGATGGCCGACGTTGGAGAACATCATCTTGCGGGAGACAGTGAGCTTGACGGGGCGGTTGAGCTGGCGGGCGGCGACGGCGGCGAGGGCGGAGTGGGGCCAGGGGAAGAGTTTGCCGCCGAAGCCGGAGCCGATGAAGCGGGAGATGATTTCGACGTTCTCTTTGGGGATGCCGAGGACCTGGGCCATGACGAGTTGGTGGTTGACGACGCCCTGCGAGGTCTCATAGAGGGTGTATTTGCCGTTGTCCCAGACGGCGACGGTGGCGTGCATCTCCATGGGGTTATGGGTTTCGGCGGGGGTGGCGTAGGTCTGGTCGATCTGGATGGGGGCGGCGTGGAAGGCAGCGTCGGGATCGCCGCGGTGGCTGGCGATGCGGGGTCCTCCGGGTGCTCCGATGGCGGGGATGGAGTCGTCGAGGCTGGTGGCGACGTTGAACTTGTCCGGGGTGTACTGGACGCGGACGGCGGCGGCGGCGGCCTGGGCCTGCTGGAAGGTTTCTGCGATGGCAACGGCGACGTACTGGCCCCAGTAGTAGATGGTCTCGTCTTCGAAGGGGGGGCGGTTCTCGCTGTTGCGGCCACCGGAGGCGTTGCGGAAGAGCGGGCCGATGTTGCCGTGGTGCAGGACGAGCAGGACGCCGGGCATCTTGTCGGCGGCGGAGGTGTCGAGGCTGCTGATTTTGCCGCTGGCGATGGTGGCGCATACGGGGACGGCGTAGGCCATGCGGGGGAAGTTGTAGTCGGAGGCGTAGCGGGCGGAGCCAGTGGTCTTGAGGGGGCCGTCGATGCGGGGGAGGGCGGCGCCGATGACGCTGGAGGGCTCGGGCGCGGCTGGGTTGGTGGGGGGGACGGGTGCGCCGGTCTGGATGAAGTCGATGAATTCGCTGAAGTCCATGATGGGGTCTCCTGGTACGGGTGCTTAGGCGTTGCGGGTGGCCGTGGTGAGGGCGCGGACGAGGCAGCGCTTGGAGAGTTCTACTTTGAAGGCGTTTTCGGATTGGGGGTGGGCGTTTTTGAGGGCGGCTTCGGCGGCGAGGCGGAAGGTCGCGGGGTCGGCGGAGCGTCCCTGGAGGATGTGTTCAGCTTCGAGGGAGCGCCAGGGCTTGGTGCCTACACCGCCGAGGGCTACGCGGGCGGTGTGGATTTTGCCGTGGTCGAGGGTGAGGACGACGGCGGCGGAGGCGAGGGCGAACTCGTAGGCGGCGCGGTCGCGGAGCTTGAGGTAGAGGGACTTGCTGCCGGGGGTAGGTGGCGGGAGGGTGACGCTGGTGATGAGGTCGCCGGGCTCGAGGATGGTGTCGCGGTTGGGGGTGGTTCCGGGGAGGAGGTAGAAGTCGTGGATGGGGACGGAGCGCTGGCCTTTGGGGCCCTGAATCTGGATGGTTGCTTCGAGGGCGGTGAGGGCGACGTTCTGGTCGGAGGGGTTGGTGGCGATGCAGTCGGGGCTGGTGCCGAGGATGGCTAACATGCGATTGTGTCCGCCGATGGCGGAGCAGCCAGTGCCGGGTTCGCGCTTGTTGCAGGCGTGGGCGGTATCGCGGAAGTAGACGCAGCGGGTGCGCTGGAGGAGGTTGCCGCCGGTGGTGGCCATGTTGCGGAGCTGGGGGGAGGCACCGGAGAGCAGGGCCTGGGAGAGGACGGGGTAGTCGCGGAGGACAGTAGGGTGGTTGGCGACGTCGGAGTTGCGGGCGAGTGCGCCGAGGACGAGGCCACCGTTGGGTGTGGGGGTGATTTTGTCGAGGGGGAGATCGTTGATGTCGACGAGTTGGCTGGGGCGTTCGACGTAGATCTTCATCATGTCGATGAGGTTGGTTCCGCCGGCGACGAAGCGGACGGTGGCTCCGCTGTGCGCGGTGGGGGACTGGGCGGCGGACTGGACTGCCTGATCGAGGGTGGTGGCTCGGGTGAAGTTGAATGCGTCCATGAATCTGCTCCGTGAATCTGCTCGGTGTGGGACCGTGTTTAAGCTGGCGGCGGTTTAGGAGTTGCGGCGGACGTGCTGGACGGCGGCGACGATGTTTGGGTAGGCACCGCAGCGGCAGATGTTGCCGTACATGGCGTGCTTGACGTCGTCGTCGGAGGGTCCGACGGGCTCTTTGAGGACGGCGACGGCGGACATGATCTGACCGGAGGTGCAGTAGCCGCACTGGTAGCCGTCGTGAGCAACGAAGGCGGCCTGCATGGGATGGAGGTTGCCGGGCTGGCCGAGGCCTTCGATGGTGGTGATGTCGTCGTTGGGGTGCATGACGGCGAGCGAGAGGCAGGAGTTGACGCGGCGTCCGTTGACGTGGACGGTGCAGGCTCCGCACTGGCCGTGGTCACAGCCTTTTTTGGTACCGGGGAGGTCGAGGTTTTCGCGGAGGCAGTCGAGGAGGGTGGTACGGGGATCGATATTGAGGTGGTGGGTTTGGCCGTTGACGCGAAGGGAGAGGGGGAGGGTTCCGGGTGCGGCTGCTGGGGCTTGCTGGGCTGTGGCGGCTGGTACTGCGGGGGTTGCGGCTACGAGCGGGGTAGCGGAGGCGGCGATGCCAGCGGCTCCGAGTTGGGAGAGGAAGGAGCGGCGGGAGACGCGGCCGAGGAGGGGCTGGCTGGTGTCGGAGTTGGCGTCGGAGTTGGGTGGAGCTGGGATGAGCTCGGAGTCTGGAGGGATAGCTGCCATGGGAACCTCGGAGTGGTTAGGCCAATTCGCCGTGATGTTATTGTGCGGATAGTTGTCGTGGGATGCAAGCGGAGGGGTGAGAGAGATTTTGGTGGGATGAAGTGTGTGGACGGTTGGGGTTGGGTGGAGCTGGATGAGCGGTTGGGCTGGAGGCGTTTTAGGTGCAACTGTTTTGCTGATATTGATGACAACGCAGCCTATAATGGCCTATGGCAAGCGTTAAGCCGGGCCCTTTGGAGTCTGCGGGGGAGCCTGAGGGAAAGATCGGGGATGACGGTCCGATGGTGCCGTCTGCTGGCTTAAGTTCCGCTGAGGCGGGGCTGGCGAGCGGGGCTGGCACGAGTTTGTCAGGGGGCGCCGGGGTGGTGGCGGCGGAGTCCTCGGGGGCGCATCTGGCGGGCAGCACGGCTGCGGCGATTCAAGCGGTGGATGAGAAGTTCGAGAAGCTGCTGGCTACGGTGCATGGGAATCGGCCTGGGGATGATCTGGAGATTATCCGGAAGGCGTGGGCGTTTTGTCTGCAGCAACATGAGGGGCAGAAGCGGGCGAGCGGGGAGCCGTACATTATCCATCCGCTGGAGGTGGCGCAGGTACTGGCAGAGCTGAAGATGGACTCGACTGCGATTGCGGCGGGGCTGCTGCATGATGCGGTGGAGGACACGGACGTAACGTCGGTGGAGATTGCGAAGCGTTTCAACGAGCAGGTGGCGCACATTGTTGAAGGCGTGACGAAGCTGGACAAGATCAAGTTTGCGAATCGCGAGGATCATCAGGCCGAGAACATCCGCAAGATGCTGCTGGCGATGGTGACGGATGTCCGGGTGGTGATCATCAAGCTGGCGGACCGGCTGCACAATATGCGGACGCTGGAGCACCTGAAGCCGGAGAAGCAGCAGAAGATCGCACGGGAGACGCTGGACATCTACGCTCCGCTGGCGCACCGGCTGGGGATGGGCAAGCTGCGCGGGGAGTTGGAAGACCTGGCGTTCCGGTACACCGATCCGTATGCGTATGACCAGGTTTCGACCGAGGTGGAGGCGCTGCGGGGCGAGGGCGAAGAGTTTCTGCAGAAGATTGTTGCGCAACTGGAAGAGAAGCTGACGGAGCACAAGATCCATGGGCGGGTAGAGTCGCGGATCAAGCGGCTGTACTCGATCCAGCAGAAGCTGACGGACCAGAAGATTCCGGTGGATCAGGTGTATGACCTGTTTGCGATCCGGGTGATCTGCGAGACGGTGCAGGACTGTTATGCGCTGCTGGGGCTGCTGCATAGTATCTGGCGTCCGGTGCCGGGGCGGATCAAGGACTTTATTGCGATGCCGCGGCCGAATCTGTATCAGTCGCTGCATACGACGTTGATTGCACCGGGGGGGCACCAGTTTGAGGTGCAGATACGGACGGAGGAGATGCACCGGGTGGCCGAGGAGGGGATTGCGGCGCACTGGAAGTACAAGGCCAGCGACAATGTGACGGCCAAGGATGAGCAGCGGCTGGCGTGGGTGCGGCAGTTGATGGAGTGGCAGCGGGAGATGACGGACCCGAACGAGTTCATGTCGACGCTGAAGATCGACCTGTACCCGGAAGAGGTGTACACGTTCACCCCGAAGGGCAAGGTGGTGGTGCTGCCGAAGGATGCGAGCCCGATCGACTTTGCGTATGCGATCCATACCGAGGTGGGGAATACGACCACTGGCGCGAAGGTGAATGGCCGGATTGTGCCGCTGCGGACGAAGCTGCGGAACGGCGACATTGTGGAGATATCGACGCAGACGGGCCATGCTCCGAGCCGGGACTGGCTGAGCTTTACGAAGAGTTCGCGGGCACGGAACAAGATCAAGCACTGGCTGAATGAGCATCAGCGGGAGCGGGCGATCGAGATTGGCAAGAAGCTGCTGGACCGCGAGGCGCGGAAGTACAAGCTGGCACTGGGCAAGTTTGTGGAAGCGGACTATGAGCGGGTGGCGGCGGAGTATGGTCTGGGGACGCAGGCGGAGTTGCTGGCGGGGGTAGGGTTTGGGAAGTATTCGACGCGGCAGGTGCTGAACAAGCTGGAGCCGGGGTCGACGATGGCGGTGGAGCCGGTGGTGCCCGAGGGCGGGGTGGGGAACGCGGTTGGGCAGATGTCGGATGCGGTGAAGCGGGTGTTCTTCGGGAAGGGTTCGGACTCGCTGCAGGTGGAAGGGCAGGACGATCTGCTGGTGTACCGGGCGCGGTGTTGCAACCCGATTCGCGGGGAAGAGATTGTGGGGTATGTGACGCGGGGCAAAGGAGTTGCGGTGCATGCGCGGAGCTGTCCGAATGTGCAGAATCTGCTGTATGAGTCGGACCGGCGGATTCAGGTGGAGTGGTCTCCGGTGGCGGCGGAGGCGGGTACGGCGAAGCAGCAGACGTATCCTGTGAAGCTGACGGTGCTGTGCGACGACCGGGCGGGGATGCTGAAGGAGTTTACGGCGATCATCTCGGACGATGGCACGAATATCCGGAGTGTGGATACGAAGCCGGCTGTGGATGGTCAGGTTGTGGTGGATTTCGTGGTGGAGACGGTGGATGTTCGCCACCTGAACCGGCTGGTGCAGAATCTGCGGCGGGTACCCGGGGTGCGGGACGTTCAGCGGGTCCAGAAGATTTGACGTTGTACATTCCCATGTCTCAGAAACGAGACATGGGGCACCCAGACTTTTTACGCTCCCGGGTCGGGGAGGTGGGACGTGGGGTGTCTGACTTTTTGAGGGGTGGTTAGTCGCGGGCGGGAGGTTGCAGGGGTGGTGGGATGGTCAGGGCGGGTTTGCCCTGGATGCCATGGGGTGATGCCGGGTTGGTGGACTCGACGATGGCGTACTGGATGGGGGAAGCGCAGTAGAGGCACTCGGTCTCGTGGATGTGGACGTTGCCTACGGCACTGCCGGCGACCTGAGGGAAGGTTCGGAGGCAGTCGGGGCAGGAGATAGTGATGCAGGGGCTTTCGGAGAGGTCGATGGCGTTGCGCTGGATCCATAGCGGAGAGCTGGCGCGGGGCTGGACGGGGTAGGGGATGGTCTGGGTATCGGGGTTGGCGAGTGCCTGGACGATGTTCATGAGGTTGGCGAGGCCGGTGGCTTTCTCGTAGAAGGCGTCGGCGGCGACCCCGACCTGAATGTTGTCTCCGGAGAAGGCACCGCTCATGGCGATGACCTGGATGCCGGGGAAGCGTCTGCGGACGATGGAGAGGAGTTCGAAGCCTGACATTCCGGGCATGTTGAGGTCGGAGAGGATGAGGTCGGGGAGCTCCTGACGAATGTGGGTGAGGGCAGCGAAGCCGTCTTCGGCGGCGCGGACGACGAGGCCTAGCTGTGGTGGCTCAACAGGTTATTCCGATCGATGCCAGAGCGGCTGATGGGCGGATGTTGGTTGAGACTAGCATGGGGTCGATGCCAGTTGTAGGTATTGAGCCAGGCGTGAAGCT
>JAJXYY010000003.1 GCA_021780315.1 Acidobacteriota bacterium | reverse complement strand
TCGCCACGCAACAAAAGCCCGCCCTGTCTGGCAGCCTCTAAAACGAGAGAAGCAAGCCAGCAGGGCGGGCGATCAGCGATGCTGCGACTTAGGCGGAGTGGTGCTGCTGCGCCGCCGAGCGATGCACAAAATGATATGGAGGCCACGGACCCGACAACTGCATCCGGCACTCCTTCAACTCCTGCGTCGCCGACGAGTACTTGTTCTGGTAGCGCTCTACCGTCTTGTTATCGATCAGGTGCGCGATATCCAGCAGCATCTTGCCGGAGTCGGTGCGCTTGCAGGTAATCTCCTCCGCCAGCGGCAGAAACATCCGATGCATCTGGATGGACAGTGCACGGGCCTTGGACTGACGCTCCCGCTGCCGGCTGGCGCTCTGTCGCAGGCTGGTCAGGTACTGCTGGCCAACCGTCATGTCGCGGGCTGAGTTGCCCGGGCACGTGTCATCCACCAGCACCTTCAGGTGCATCTCGGCTTTACCGCGCAGACGCTCCACGTTGGCCATAAAGTGCCGCTGGTTGGAGCGTACCGACCGACGCAGGGCGTCGTCGTCCTGAAACGTGGTGCCAAATCGAAACGGAAGTACAGTCGAGTGTTTGAAGCAGTCGCCAATCACGCGGGCGTGATCTTTCGCGGCCTGCTGGTCCATCCGGGCGCTGTCCTCAGGACTATGCTCGGACACAATCACGGCGAGATCGCTTGCGGGGAAGAGAAACGCCTGATTACCAAATAACCCCGTCACTCCAGTCAGGGGCATCGGTCGCCGATGACGGGCTAGCTCCGGAAAGGCTTGTCTCTCTGCAATGCAATAGGCGTACCATGACATAGTTTTTTACCTTCCAATTAACGCTGAGGGGCTCAAACCGCCCCGTCAGGAAGTTGTGGTGATTCTCAGAACAACGGTGTTTGGAATTCACTCATTCGGAATGCAATGACTTCGACTACCTGCGTTGACTGGTTGCATTGAGCAAACTTCATCAAAACGAGTCGGATAGTAAGCTCATCGATAGACGGTTGGCAATACCTAGTTAGCCATTGCTAATGTCTTCAAAATTACCCCCTCCGCCCTCTTCCCCGCCCTGCTATGTAAATTATTGATAAATAAAGGCATGATGACATACACCCCTCATTGACGTCCGCTCGCCGCAGCCGACCGTTTCCGCTCCAAAATGCCTGAAATCGGGTGCAGCGACCGCCGCGCCCAGCACAACCAAGCCAGAACATACCGCTCCTCGCACTCGGGCGACGGTCAAAAATAACTCGTCCCCACCCGAAAACCAGTCGTCCCCACCCTGCATCCAAACCACTTAAGATCAGCCAGCGGCCACCAGATCCAACCTGACCAACGCTACTTTCAGGTCGCCGGATCGGCTTGAAAGTCGATAGAATCGGGGTGCAACGTTGACCTAAAACCCACCTGAAGTAAGCTCTTCCGCAAGCTTCCTTTGCGAAAAACCATACCGAGACTGGTCTAACTCCGAAACGGTCCAACTTCCCGGCCAGAAATCAGCTGAAATCTCAAGCAGAATTCTCTCCAGCAGGATTCACAAGGCAAGACGTTCTACCAGCACGATTCGCTCGTGCTCTTCACTCACACCACGGAGGTCCTCCGGTGATATTGCTCTCATCTCTCGCACGCAGCCTGCACACATTCCCTGCCTTCGTCCGGGATTGCCACACCCCGAACGCTCTCTCGCTCCGAATCTCCCTGCCAATCGGCGTCTCCCTGCTTGGCGCGGTTCTTGGTGCCGGCCTGCTTGGCATCGCTCTACCTCAGGCCAACGCCCAGCAGTCCGCGGCCAAGCCCGCTCCTGACCGCATCGTCTTTGCCAATGGTGACCAGTTGACGGGCAAGTTCGTCCGCGGCGTCGGGGACTCCGTCCTCTTTCACAGCGACATGGCCGGTGACATCACCGTGCCCCTTGCCAAGATCAAAGAACTCACCGTCAGCGGCAGTTTTGCCGTGCTGCGCAAGAACGCACCCATCACCCATCAGCATGCCCTCACTGGCCCAATCCAGTACACCGGCGATGCTATCCAGATCTCCAGTTCGAACCCCGCCTCCACCGCACCAGTCGAGGCCGTGCCGGTTCCACAGCTTGCCTACATCATCGACAACGCCAGCTACGACAAGGAGTTCAACAGCCGCCGCAACCTGTTGCAGGGCTGGAACGGCACCATCACCGCCGGAGCCACGCTGGTCCGCTCCACCCAGAACGGCTCCACCTTCAACGCCGGTGTCGCGCTGATTCGCGCCATCCCCACCGTGCCGTACCTGCCCAGCCGCAACCGCACCCTGTTCAACCTGAACGAGAGCTACGGCCAACTCACCCAGCCAGTGATTCCGCAGACCAACCCGCCCTCGCCCGACATCGTTGCCAAGACCAATATCTTCCACACCGATGCCGAGCGCGACGAGTACTTCTCCCAGCGCTTCTATGGGCTAGGTCAGTTGTCCTTCGATCACAACTACTCTCAGGGCCTGAACCTGCAGGAGGTCTACGGCGGAGGAGTCGGCTGGACCCCCATCCTGACCCCGCGCCAGCAACTGGACGTCAAGGCAGATATCCACTACGAGAAGCAGTACTTTCAGGATGCCGCCAACAACCAGAACCTCATCGGTGCAACCATCGGCGAAAACTATCTGCGCCATCTGCCCAAGAACATTCTCTTCACGGAATCGGCCACCATCCTGCCAGCATTCAACAATGCCAATGCATACTCCGCCAACCTGGCCGCCGGTCTCAATCTGCCGGTCTACCATCGCTTCAGCGCCAGCTTCAGCACGACCGACAGCTACCTGAATAACCCCTCTGCCGGCTATAAGAAGAACAGCTACCAGTTCGTCACCGGCATCAGCTACACGCTGCACTAGAAGCCGCATAAGTCGAGAGGCAGCAGCGACCCAAACTCTGGTTCACTGCTGCCTCTTTTTTGCTGACTACTGCGACTTGGATGGCGGTACTGGTTGGATACGGGCTTAGGGAGTGGTCAGAATCTGCATTACTGGCTGCGGCAGTTCCTTGTCGGCGTTCTTCAGCAGCAGGCTTACCTGCCACATCTGCGTGTCGGAGAGCAGGTGATCGTAGGCCGGCATACCGGTCAGGCGAATGCCGTTGGCGACCTTCCAGTAGGTCTCGCCCGCTTCATCGTCGCTCACGCCGACCACCGCCGAGTTGCCATGCTTCTTCCACAACTGCGGAGCCCGCGGATACATGTATTTGGCGTAGCTGACTTCTTTGCCCGGGGTGCCGTGGCAGCTGGCGCAATCCTGCTTGTAGATGTGTGCCCCAGCCTCAAAGGCATCTTCGCTGGTGCCAAAGGGAGGCGTCTTCATGGCACGATCAATGGCCGCATTCAAGGGAATATGGACGATCTGTTTCTCAAATGGAAAAGGCTTGTCGGCCGTCGCAACCGGAACCGGACCAAACTTGAAGAAAAGAAACACACCCACAATAACCGCGAGAATTCCGAGGACGAAGCCCAGAAGAACCTTGCCGAAACCGCCTCCACTACTGCTTTTTGCCATGCCAACTGCTCCTTGGATACTGCCGGTGTTCCTTACTGCGTTTAATCTTGCGTGAGATACCTGCGCCGGTATGCCACAGAGAACGGCTGCGGATGTTCTAATAAGACGTGGGTTGCCGTAGATTTGTCTCAGGACGAGTCTGACACTGCGCCATAAGTTTCACAAGTGAAAATGATGCTAATGCAGGAGTAATCGTTGATGTCTGGTTTCAAGTGGAATAGGAAGTGGTTCGCAGCCATGCTGGTAGTCATGGTCATCATGGGCGCAACAGTATCGGGACAGGCACAGGCAGGGCGCAGACGGCGCCGGGAGTCTAACGCGAACCGACAGGCCCGCATCGCTCGCTCCATTGAAGACACCTACAGCCATCGCTGGGAACTCGCCGGCGGCGGCGGCTACCTGCGCTTCCGTACTGGACAGTACAACCAGCGCAGTAATGAGATCACCTGGGAGACCAGTGCGACCTACAACCTGAATCCCAAGTGGAGCGTCTTCGGCGACATCCGCGGCATGTATGGCAACGCCAAGATCAACAACCAGATCAACTTCCCGGTCGCCATTAACGGCGTGTACCGTCCCTTGATCACCAACTACACCTTCATGGTCGGCCCGCAGTACCGCTTCTATGCCAAGCAGAAGTTCTCCGCCAGCGCGCATATCATCGGCGGCCTTGACCTGGGCAACTACGACGGCGGTACCAAGGGCATCTCTGCCACAACTCTGGGCCTGTGGGCCACCTCCAACCGCCCGGTCGTCTCGGCTGGCTTCAATCTGGACTACAACCTCTACCCCAACCTCGCGCTGCGGCTGACCCCGACCTACGTTGGCACCATGTTCCGCGGCATCAACCCCAGCACCGGCCAGGCCGATGGCAACCTGCAGAACAACATCGGAGTCAATGGAGCCATCGTCTTCCGCTTCGGCCGCATCCGCAAATAAGCGCCAACCCGGCCGCTCCAGACGCAACATCCCGACCGAACCTCAGCTATGGGGTTCGGTCATTGTTTTGGGGTCCAGAATCGCAGCAATCTGCGCGTCACTCAGCAGCCGCTGCTCCTGTGCCAACTCCACGATGCTGCGCCCCGTCGCCACCGACTCCTTCACCAGCGCCGCCGCCTTCGCGTAGCCGATATAAGGATTCAGCGCCGTGGCCAGCGCAACCGTGCTGCCCGCGTAGTACTCGCAGCGCTCCCGGTGGACGGTGATCCCCCGCACGCACCGCCGGTCCAGCTCGCGCAGCGTGTTGGTCAAGATCATGATCGACTGCAGAACATTGTGCGCCATGGTGGGCATCATCACATTCAGCTCCAGTTGCCCGGCCTGCACCGCCATCGCCACCGCTGCGTCGTTGCCCACCACCTGGAACCCCACCATCGCCGTCAGTTCCGCCAGCACCGGATTCACCTTGCCCGGCATAATGCTCGACCCCGGCTGCAAGCTGGGCAGATGAATCTCGTTGAACCCCGTACTCGGCCCCGAGGAGAGCAGCCGCAGATCGTTCGAGATCCGCACCATCTCCAACGCCAGCCCCCGCAGCGCACCCGACACCTCTGCCATACACGCACAGGACTGCATCGCCCAGCGCAGGTCGTCCGCAGCCCGCAGCTCAACGCCGGCAATCTCCGCCAGCCGCGCCACCGCTCGCACCCGGTACGCCGGATGCGTATTCAACCCTGTACCCACCGCCGACCCACCCAGCCCCAGCTCCCGCAGCCCCTCCGCTGCGCGCCGAATCGCCTCCGACGACTTCCGTACTGCCACGCCGTAGGCGGCAAACTCCTGCCCCAGCGTGATCGGCACCGCGTCCTGCATATGCGTCCGCCCCGCCTTCAGCACTCCGCGAAACTCCTCCGCCTTGCCCGCAAATCCTTCCGCCAGCCCGTCCAGCACCGGATACAGCTCCTCCAGCGCCAGCAGTGCGCTCAGCCGCATCGCGGTCGGAAACACATCGTTGGTCGACTGCCCATAGTTCACATGGTCGTTGGGATGCACCTTCGCATACGTCCCCAGCCCTGCACCCAGCATCTGGTTCGCCCGGTTCGCAATCACTTCATTGGCGTTCATGTGCAGGCTCACCCCGGCCCCGGCCTGAAAAACATCCACCACAAAGTCACCATCGTGCTGGCCGTCGATCACCTCCTGCGCGGCCCGTACGATCGCACCGCCCTGCTCCGGCGTAATCAATCCCAGCTCCTGATTGACCTCAGCCGCTGCACGCTTCACCAGCCCCAGCGCCCCAATCAAAAATCTGCTCGCACGCAGCCCGCTGATGGGAAAGTTCTCCACCGCACGCATCGTCTGCGCCCCATACAGCGCATTCAGCGGAACCTCGACCTCCCCCAGCGAGTCCTTCTCTTTGCGCGTGTCCACCATCGCCGACCTCCGTCAGGCCAGCCCGCAGCCCGTACCGATCAGCATAGCCCTAGCGGACCAGACCATCCAGACTCGCCACATACCCATCGCTGTACCGAGTGCCGCTGGCCATCAACTCCTCGATCGCGGCTACGCTCTGTATGCCGCCCCGCGCCCCAACCGACATGCAGTTCAGCGCCGCAGCCGCGCACGCAAAATCAAGCTGCCGCTGCAACGGCCAACCCTGTAGCAGCCCATAGATAAACCCGGCATGGAAGATGTCGCCAGCTCCCGTCGTATCCACCACCGGCACCTGATAGGCCGCCGCATACTGGAACGACCGGCCGTCCCACGCCAGCACTCCATCCGGCCCCAGCGTCGCCGCCGAAACCGAACAGCCATAACGCCGCTGCATCAACTGCAACGCCTTCTCCAGATCGTCCTCTCCCATCAACTGGCAGGGAAAATCCCGGCTCACAATCAGGTAATCGATCCGCTCCAGCAAAGACTCCACCCCTGGATAGATCGCATCCAGATCCGCGATCACCGGTATCCCCGCCTCCCGTGCCCAGCCCGCCGCCACCGTCGCCGTCGCCGTGTCGTAGCCATCCACATGCAGCGCCCGCGCACTCACAATCCACTCCCGCTGCAGATCGCTGGGCCGCAGGTCCAGTCGCTCATCCTTCCGCCACAGCACTGTCCGCTCGCCACCATCATCCACCAGGATCAGCGACTGCCGACTGGCGCAATCCTCTACTGCAACAATCTGCGTCTCCACCCCCGCCCGCTCAAATGCCTTCCGGTGCAGCGTCGATGCGCTATCGTCACCCAGACTGCCCACGTAGCGCGTCTGCATCCCCCACTGCTGACACGCCACCACCGTCGTCGCCACCTGCCCACCCGGCAACACCGCCGCACTGCTGAACTCCACCTTGGACCCACGCGCCGGATACTCCACCAGCGGAATCATGGTGTCCGTGGCGTTCAATCCCACGCCCACCAGGTCGACCTGCGACGACATCTTCATCTCTTTACTGTAAATCCTGCATGAATTCTGCCGCCGGACCCAGCCGCCGCAGCTTCCGCACCCATCCACTCCCAGCCCGCCGATTCGCTCATCGTTCCTCGCAGGTTCTAAAATCATTGCCGAGAGAATACTGACCCCAATGGCAACCATCCAGCAAGACGACCTCATCCAGTCCATCGCCGACGCGCTCCAGTACATCAGCTACTACCATCCGCTCGACTACATCACCAACCTCGCCCGCGCCTACGAACTGGAGCAGTCGCCCGCAGCCAAAGACGCCATGGCCCAGATCCTCATCAACTCCCGCATGTGCGCCGAAGGCCACCGCCCCATCTGCCAGGACACCGGCATCGTCACCGTCTTCCTTAAGGTCGGCATGGACGTCCGCTGGCAAGGCCCCAACGGCGGCCCCGCCACCCTCGACCTCCAGCAGATGTGCGACGCCGGAGTCCGCAAAGCCTACCTCGACCCCGACAACAAGCTTCGCGGCAGCATCCTCGCCGACCCCGCCTTCTCCCGCAAGAACACCGTGGACAACACCCCCTCGGTCGTCGAGGTCTCGCTCGTCAAAGGCGGCGAAGTGGACGTGATCGTCGCGGCCAAAGGCGGAGGCTCCGAAGCCAAGAGCAAGTTCGTCATGCTCAACCCCTCCGACTCCATCGTCGACTGGGTGCTCAAGACCGTCCCCACCATGGGCGCCGGATGGTGCCCGCCCGGCATGTTGGGCATCGGCATCGGCGGCACCGCCGAAAAAGCCATGCTGCTCGCCAAACAGTCCCTCATGGACCCCATCGACATGCAGGAACTCAAAGCCCGAGGCCCGCAGAACAACATCGAAAAACTCCGCATCGAGCTCTACGAAAAGGTCAACCAGCTAGGCATCGGCGCACAGGGCCTCGGCGGACTGACTACCGTCCTCGACGTCAAGATCCTCGACTACCCCACCCACGCAGCCAACCTGCCCGTAGCCATGATCCCCAACTGCGCCGCCACCCGCCACGCACACTTCCACCTCAACGGCTCCGGCCCGGTCATGCTCGATCCACCCTCGCTGGACTCCTGGCCGAAGCTCACCTACGACGTCAGCACCGCCCGCCGCGTCGACCTGAACACCGTCACCCGAGAAGATGTAAAGACCTGGAAACCCGGCGAAGTCATCCTGCTCTCTGGCAAGCTGCTCACCGGACGCGACGCCGCCCACAAGCGCATGACCGACATGCTCACCCGTGGCGAGAAACTGCCCGTCGACTTCAACGGACGCTTTATCTACTATGTCGGCCCCGTCGACGCGGTCCGCGACGAAGCCGTCGGCCCCGCCGGTCCCACCACCGCCACCCGCATGGACAAGTTCACCCGCCAGATGCTCGAACAGACCGGACTGCTCGGAATGGTCGGCAAGGCCGAGCGTGGCCCCGCCGCCATCGAAGCCATCCGCGACAACCAGGCCGTCTACCTGATGGCCGTCGGCGGCGCAGCCTATCTCGTCTCCAAGGCCATCAAGAGCAGCCGCGTCCTCGCCTTCGAAGACCTGGGCATGGAGGCCATCTACGAGTTCGACGTGAAAGATATGCCCGTCACCGTCGCCGTCGACACTAAAGGCACCAGCGTCCACACCACCGGTCCCGCAGAGTGGAAAGCCCGCATCGCCGACAACCTCGGCGGCGTCCGCATCCTGCAATAGGTTTGCCCTCGTCTCAAGGTAGGCGAGGGCTTTTGCCTGCACACTGCCGAAAGCACAGCGTTTCTGCAAGGATGTACCCAGGTTCGAGCAGCTATGAGATCCGCGAAGGATGCTCCGCCGGAGGAGTCGGCTTGGTCTTCCGGCTCAGCACAAAGCTGGTCCGCTTTCTGCGGTCGTCCGACGCATGGTCGATCTTCTTCCAGAAGCCTACAAAATAATCCACCGCGCTGATGATCGACACCACACACATCCAGTAGATCGCCGTCACCGCAATCAGATGCACGCCCACGATGAAGCCGAACCAGTTCCAGTAGTCCCAGCGATGAGCCAGAATCGCTGCCACCACCGACACAATCTGGATCACCGTCTTCAACTTGCCCAGTTCGCTGGCCTCGATCGTGAACCCTTCCGAGGACGCAATCGACCGCAGCCCCGATACCAGAAACTCCCGCCCAATCACCAGCACCGCAATCCACGGCGGCACAACGCGCGGGTTATACCCCACCAGAATGATGAACGCCGCACTGACCATCAGCTTGTCGGCCAGCGGGTCCAGCAGCATCCCCATGGTCGTAATCTGCTTGCGTCGGCGTGCCAGATAGCCGTCCAGTCCGTCCGTAATGCTGGCCAGAATAAACACCACCGAGGCCACAATCTCCTGCTCGCCATGCATTCCCCGCGCCCCATGCCAGGGAAAGGCTGGCGACAGTATCCAGATCAGCAAAGGCACGCTGGCAACGCGGCTCATCGTAATGGAATTGGGCAGATTCATAGCGGCGACAGTGCGAACATTTCTCCCCGACAAGCGCTGCCATGCACCGGGGAAGTGAATCGCAGGTAGACACTAGCATTCTGCCACAGTCAGACTGCAGCCACGAAAATTCCCCCTCGCGGCGGCCACCCCATCTGGCTCCCCCACGTAACGCCGAGCAGGTTAATCGCCACGATTCCCCCAACTGGGCCTTTTGAGGTGGCTCCCTGCGACTTTTAGGGAATCAACTTCTCCTCAGGCCACTGCTACCTTCGGTCCATACCCCGGACAAGGCAGCAGACCCCGGCATAAGGCCTTTGTTTCGAGTAGTAACTCTGGATCGCATCAAGCCTGCCGATAAAGAGAATGCCAGGCAGGTTATGAGTATCCGTCATGTTGATTCACAGCCGTGTCCTCAAGTCGCTTGTCCTGCTCGCCATCGGTTCACTCCCCATGGCGGCGGTGGCCAAGCCGCCTGTGGCACCGTTCCAGCAACCGACCGTGCTGCCTACCGGAAACTGGCCCGCCGCGATCGTCACCGCCGACCTGAACGGCGACGGTAAAGCCGACCTCGTCTACACCGACTTCGGCGCGACCGCCACCGCCTCCACCACTCACATTCTGCTCGGCAACGGCGACGGCACCTTCACCGCCGGACCAACCATCCCCACCGCTGGCACGGCCATCGCCGTGGCCGACTTCGACGGTGACGGCCACCCCGACCTCGAATGGGTCTGGGCCGTTATGGGCCAGGGCCGGGTGTACTTCGCCAAAGGTAACGGCGACGGCACCTTCGCCCCCGCCACCCAACTGGGCACCTTCGCCCAGATCGGCACCAATACCCCTCAACTCAGCTACGTCGTCGGCGCACGCATGCACGACACCGGCTATCTCGACCTGCTGGTGGAAGACACCGCCAACTCTTCGCTCTTTGAGCTAACCGCCGACAGCAGCGGCGTGCTCGTCCGGCTGATTGGAATGCAACTCCCCGACGGCACCGGCCCCATGGCCACCGCAGACCTCAACGGCGACGGCCACACCGACCTAATCATCCAGGGCCAGCGCACCGGCACCGTCGACGTCATGCTCGGCTCCGTGGACGGCATCCTGCAGCCGCCGACCCGTCTCGCCGGAGCCACTGGCATCCAGAGCATGCTGCTGCACGACCTGGACGGCGATGGCCATCCCGACCTGCTGCTCGAAGGTGCCAACGGCCACCTTGACCTGTACCACGGCCTGCCCGACGGCACCTTCAGCACAAGCCCCGAAGGCGGCAGCGGCAGCCTCGACGGAAGCACCGGCACCGGCGGCCACCTGATCGCCCTTACCGATAGCGGCCAGCACCTCTACACCGCCACCCCGACCGGTATCAGCCTGCTCCAGCCCCAGAGCGACCTCACCCTCAAGCTCCAGGCCATCTTCAACGCCGGGCCCGGACGCACCACCTTCGCCGTCGCCGACTTCAACGGCGACGGCCTGCCCGACCTTGCGCTCGACTCGCCCGTAGGCATCGCCCTGCTCTTCTCCAACCCTGACGGCACGCTGCAATCCTCCCGCGCCTTCAGCACCGGCAAGCCCGCCACGAGCGGCACCATCGGCGCCTTCAGCGGCACCGGCCAACTCGATGCCCTCGTGAGCATCGCCGCCACCCAGGCTCAACTGCTGCACGGCAACGGCGACGGCACCTTCACCTCACTTCCTTCACCAACCAACACACAGCCCGGCAACCCCGCCCTGATCGGCACCATCCTCACCGGAGACTTCAACGGCGATGGCAAGCTCGACCTCGCCATCACCCAGAGTGGCTCGCCCGTGCCCACCACCGGCAGCGGCCTCAACCTTCAGTTCGGCAATGGCGACGGCACCTTCGGCCCGCTTACCCCCCTCCCCGGTAGCCTCTACGGAACCAGCGTCTCCGCCAACTTCAACGTCAACGGCCCTGCCAGCATCGCCATCGCCAACGCAGACGGCGACCACCTCCTCACCATGCAACCCGGCGGCAGCGTCACCACCACCGACCTCGCCACCGCCACCACCTCCGCCCTCAACCTCGTCGCCGCCGGAGACCTCAACCACGACGGCCTCGCCGACCTCATCTACCAGTCCGGCAAAAACTGGACCGTCTACCTCAACGGCGGCAACAACACCTTCGCTCAGGCAGCCAACCTCCCCGGAGCCCCCACGCTGCCCGGCTTCACCGCGGCCTCCATCGTCATCGCCGACCTCGACGGCGACGGCAACGGCGACGTACTGATCGCCTTCGACAACACCGCCGCCGACCACGCCCACCCCACCACCAGCCTTACCAACGCACTCTACCTCTGGTACGGTCTCGGGGACGGCACCTTCTCCCCACTCGTCGTCCTGACGCCCTCGCGCAACTACAACCAACTCGCCGCCTTCGACCTCGACGGCGACGGCCTGCTCGACCTCGTCATGAGCGATGGCTATCTGCTCAACGTGCAGCGTAACCTCGGCAACCGCAGCTTTGCCCCGGAGTCGCATCTGCTCGCCGGCATGGGCATCAACTCCATCTCCTCCGGCGACGTCAACCAGGACGGCAGCCTCGACCTTATCCTTGCCAACGGCGGCACCCTGCTCACCAACCCCGCCGTCCACGCAGCGTCCACCAGCGCCGACGTCAACACCGGTGGCATCACCGTCCTGCTCAACGCACTCACCGCCCGGCCCGTCCTCGGAGCCCTTACCGCCGCACCCAGCTCCACGCTCGTTGGCCAGACCTTCACCATCACCGCCCATCTGCAGGCCATCACCGGTGGCCCCACCGCCACCGGCAGCGTCAGCTTCGCCATCGATGGCAATCCCCTCGGCACAGCTGCTATGGTGGCCGGGCTCGCCTCCATCACCAGCCCGGCAACCATCCCCGTCGGCCTTCATACCCTCACCGCCACCTACTCCGGCGACACCAACTACGCAGCCAGACACTTCAGCAGCACCCACTCCGTCACCGAGCTCTCCAGCTCCGTGCAACTCACCATCACCACTCCCGCCACCGTCTTCTATGGCCAGCCCATCAACGGCTCTGCCCAGGTCAACTCCAGCGACGGCAGCACCCTCACCGGCTCCATCATCTTCTACGACGGCTCCATCACCCTCTGCCAGATCCCCGTCAGCCTCAACGCCAGTTGCCCTGCCTCCACCGCAGCCGGGTTCGCCACCGGCATCCATCACCTCACCGCCGTCTACTCCGGCGATGCCACCCACACTGGCTCCACCTCCAACCTCATCACCGTCACCGTGCAGCCAGACGCCACCACCGCCACCCTGGCCGCCTCGATCAACTCCGCTCCACTAGGCCAGAGCGTCACCTTCACCGCCAGCCTGACCGGCAACTACGCCACTCCCTCCGGCACGGTCACCTTCCTTGACGGCAACACCGTCCTCGGCTCCGCGCAGCTCAACAGCACCGGCGTCGCCATCTACACCACCGCCGTCCTCAGCACCGGAACCCACGCCATCACCGCCGTATACGCGGCCACACAGAACTTCAGCGCTGCCACCACCGCCGTCCTCAGCGAGATCGTCCAGGCCGCACCCACAACCATCGCCACAGCCGCCATGCTGGCCTCGACCGCCAACCCCGCCACCACCGGACAGCCTCTCACCCTCACTGCCAACGTCGTCACCGTCACCGCCTCCCAGCACAGTCCCACTGGCACCGTCACCTTCCTCGACGGCAACACCATTCTCGCGACTGCCCCGCTCAACAGCCTCGGCCTCGCCACTTATACCAGTGCCGCACTGGCCCCCGGCACGCATCTCATCACCGCCAGCTACGCCGGAGACGGCACCGCCTCGCCCAGCACCTCGCCCACCTTCTCTCAGGTCATCACCGCCGCGCTCCAGCCCACCCAGGCCAGCTTCACCATCCACGCCGACGCCCTCTCCGTCACCACCGGACAAACTGCAAACGTAACCGTAAAAGTCTCACCCATCAACGGCTTCAACCAGCCCGTCCAACTAGCCTGCACCAATCTCCCCAGCGAGGCCACCTGCCTCTTCGCCGCCGCCACCATCCCCGGCGGCGGCGGCACCACCACCATGCAGCTCAACACCCTCGCCCCACGCGCCTGCGGCTCATCCACCCCCTACGGCCCCGTCGCTTCCCTGCCCCTCACCGGCCCCATGTTCGCCGGACTGCTGCTGCTCTTCCTGCCTCGCCGCCGCAAAGCCATCCAGAGTCTCCTCACCCTCCTCATCGCTCTGGCCACCATCACCACCATCACCGGCTGCGGAGCCTGCACCGACCTCGGTACCCGCCCCGGCACCTACACCATCACCATCACCGGAACCTCCACTGGCTCCGCCCAGATCAGCACCACCCAGCAGGTCCAGGTCACCGTCATCCCATAGCCAGACCCGTGTTTCAACCCAAAGCAGAAGAGGCAGCCATCAGGCTGCCTCTTCTCCGTGCACACCGTACCCTCTACGCGTAGATACCGCGCTGCTTGGTCGTGTACGCCACCCGGTCGATCGCCAGCATATACGCTGCAATCCGGTTGTTCACCCCGTGCGACGTCGCGTACGCCACCACATCCAGAAAGCTCTGCGACATGATCGCATCCAGCCGCTGATTCACCTCCGCTTCGGTCCAGAAGTAGCCCATGCGATCCTGCACCCACTCAAAGTAGCTGGTCGTCACGCCGCCTGCATTGGCCAGAATGTCCGGAATGATAAACACCCGCTTGTCCGCGAGAATCTCATCCGCCACCGTGGTTGTTGGTCCGTTCGCACCTTCGCACAGAATCTTGCAGCGCAGACGATCCGCATTCCGGCTTGTCACCACGTTCTCCGTCGCCGCTGGAATCAGAATCTCGCATGGATACGTGATCAACTCATCCTTGTCCGCAGCCTCCGCCCCGGCAAAGCCCACAATGGTGCCCGCACGGCTGCGATGCTCAATCAGCGCAGGAACATCGATGCCCTTGCTGTTGAACAGGCCGCCATCGTACTCGGCAATGCCGATGATGGTGTAGCCCTTCTCCGCCAGCAGCTTGGCCGAATTCGAACCCACGTTCCCGAAGCCCTGCACAATCACGCGGCAGCCTTCGACCGGCATCCCCAGATACTTCAACGCCTCGTCGCACACTACCGAGATGCCTCGACCGGTGGCCTCTCGACGCCCGCGCGAGCCGCCGATGTTCACCGGCTTGCCCGTCACCACCGCCGTGCACGTCTGCCGCAGATGCATGGAATACGTGTCCATAATCCACGCCATCGTCTGCTCGTTAGTGCCCATATCCGGCGCGGGAACATCCTTCTCCGGCCCGATAAACTCCACCAGCTCCGCCGTGTAGCGCCGCGTCATCCGCTCCAGCTCGCCCTGCGACATCTTCTTCGGATCGCAGATCACCCCACCCTTCGCACCGCCAAACGGAATGTTGACCACCGCGCACTTCCACGTCATCCAACTCGCCAGCGCCCGGACCTCGTCCAGCGATACATCCGGAGAGTACCGAATACCACCCTTCGCCGGCCCGCGTGCAATCGAGTGCTGCACCCGGTAGCCGGTAAAGACTTCAATCGAACCGTCATCCATCCCCACCGGAATATGAACGATAATTTCACGTGCCGGATAACGCAGCACCTTCCAGATGCCTTCATCAAGATTCAGTTTGCGTGCAGCGAAGTCAAAACGAGCAGCCTGGGCTTCCCAGGGATTCGTCTCCTGCTCGAGCGTCAAAGTTTGCATCATAGGTTTCCTTTTTTCCAGTACAGGTACTAGCGACTCTTCAGCCATGTTGAGGCTCCCTCAGGAGAGCGAGTTACAGCAGCGGGGCTCTTACGTTCGCCGAGCCCTGTGGAGTATAGGCCGCGCTTATGATCGTGAGCAAGCCGCGGACTACGTCTTCCGTGGTACAAGTCCACCTGCGTTAGATGCTCCAAAAGCCAGGAGGTCATGCCGTTTATGATGAAAAGAATTATGCCTCTTGCACGCAAACTCTCCCTGCCCTCTGCCGCCGACTTCCTCAAGCTCGCGCGCAAGCACACCCTCGTGCCGGTATACCGCACTGTCACCGCCGATCTGGAGACGCCCGTCTCAGCCTTCCTGCGCATCGCCGCCGAAGAACCGGAAGCGTTCCTGCTCGAGTCCGTCGAAGGTGGCGAGCACGTCGGCCGCTATACCTTTATCGGCATTCAGCCCTACAAGAAGATGGTCTCCCGCGGCCAGCACATCACCGTGCAACAGGGCAAACGCCAGACCGCTTTTACCGGAGACATCTTCGAAGAGCTCAAAAAGGCTCTCAGCGGTCACACCCCCGCGCGTCTTCCCGGCCTTCCGCCCTTCACCGCCGGAGCCGTAGGCTTCTTCTCCTACGACGTCGTCCGCCAGATTGAAAAACTCCCCACCATCGCCAAAGACGAACTCGGCGTGCCCGATGCCTGCCTTATGTTCTTTGATCAGGTACTTGCCTTTGACCACGTTAAAAAAGAGATCCATCTCATGGTCACCGCCGACCTCACCCGCGAACCACGCGACGGCGCCTACGAGCGCTGCGTCCGCCGCCTCGACAAACTGGAACGCCGCCTCGCCAGCACCCTGCCCACGAAGAAAAAGAAGCGCCCCGAAGGCAAGCTCAAGCTCACCGCACGCACCTCCAAAGCCGCCTTCCTCAAGGCCGTGGCCAAGACCAAGGAGTACGTCGCCTCCGGAGACGTCTTCCAGTGCGTCCTGTCGCAACGCTTCGACTGCGTCCCTGGCGTCGATGCCTTCGAGGTCTACCGCGCCCTGCGTATCGTCAATCCCTCTCCCTACATGTACTTTCTGCGCTTCGGGCTGGACTCGCCCTTGCAGAAGAAACCCTCCGTCGCCCACATCGTCGGCTCCTCACCCGAGCTTCTGGTCCGCGTCCACGGCCGCTCCGTCGAGTACCGCCCCATCGCTGGAACCCGCGCCCGCAGCGCCGACGAAGTCGAAGACCGCGCCCTCGAAGCCGACCTCCGTGCCGATGAGAAGGAAGTCGCCGAGCACATCATGCTGGTCGACCTCGGCCGCAACGACGTTGGCCGCGTCAGCGAGTTTGGCACCGTCCGCGTCAAGGATCTGATGTTCGTCGAGCGCTACAGCCACGTCATGCACCTGGTCAGCTCGCTGGAAGGCCAACTCCGCCAGGACCTCGCCCCCATCGACGCCTTCCGCGCCTGCTTCCCCGCCGGAACCCTCAGCGGCGCTCCCAAGATCCGCGCTATGGAGATCATCGAAGAGCTGGAACCGGCCCGCCGCGGCGTCTACGGCGGCAGCATCCTCTACGCCGACTTCAGCGGCAACCTCGACTCCTGCATCGCCATCCGCACCCTCTACATGGACGGCCCCCAGGGACACATCCAGGCCGGTGCCGGCATCGTCGCCGACTCCGTCCCCGAGAAAGAATTTGAGGAGTGCGGCAACAAAGCCCGCGCCGTCGTCCGCGCCATCGAACGCGCCCGCCAACTGTAACCCAGCGTCCGCTCCCAAACACCCGCTGGCAACCGCGCACGTCTCCGGCCAAACCCTGCCCCCCCGTAGATAATTGGCCAAGACTGCAAGCTCAAGTCCAAGCCTAACCCTTTTACTTCGAAGACTTTGACACAAACCGGGGGGGGGGGGGGGGGGGTACTCCCGGAACCCCGTCTTCACCCTAACCACACGTCCGCGCCACCACCCCGCAACCGCAACCCGAAATCAGAATCTCCAGCGTAGAATTAGGTGCACATGGTCTTCGTCCTCGACAACTACGACTCCTTCACCTACAACCTTGTCCAGTACATGGGCGAGCTGGGCGCCGAGATGGTTATCCGCCGTAACGACGAACTGACGCCTGCCGAAGTCGAGGCGCTCCACCCCGACCGCATCCTCATCTCGCCCGGCCCCTGCACCCCGCAGGACGCCGGCATCAGCATCGACCTGATCAAGCACTTCGCACACCCCGACCGCCGTATCCCCATCCTCGGCGTCTGCCTCGGCCACCAGGCCATCGGTGCCGCGTTCGGCGGCAACGTCATCCGCGCCCCCAAGCTGATGCACGGCAAGACCAGTGAGGTCGAGCACGACGGCCGCACCATCTTTCAGGGCATCCCCTCCGCCATGACCTGCACCCGCTACCACTCGCTGATCGTCTCCGAAAAAGGCCTGCCCGCCGAACTGGAAGTCTCTGCCCGCACCGCCGACGGCGAGACCATCATGGCGCTCCGCCACCGCGAGCTACCCATCGAAGGGGTACAGTTTCACCCCGAGAGCGTTCTGACCGTACACGGCAAGCAGATCATCGACAACTTCCTCAAGCTATAAGCACGTTCCATTCCCGGTCCGGTAGCCGGCAATCTCATCTGCGGTCTTCTCGTATAAGGTTGAGCTGTGACGATGCGCCGTTTCGCCCTTACCATCCTCATCTCCGCCACCCTCGGCCCGGTCGCCGCCACCGCGCAGCCCCAGCCCCCGAGCCAGCCCGAGAACTCCGTCGGCTCCGTCGGCATCCAGGACGCCACCGTCGCCGGAGCCCTGGAGATCACCAGCGGCCGTGCCCTGCTCGTCGGCAGCACCACCGTCACCGCCAAAGACCACACCGCCGAGGTCGAGCTCACCCGCGGCGGCACCCTGCGCGTCTGCGCCACCAGCGGACTCCACCTGACCGCTGGCAAGCTCACCAACGGCACCCAGCCACTGCTGCTCGCGCTCGACCGCGGCGCCATCGAAGTCCACATGGCCGCGACCACCAGCGATGCCGTCATGACCCCCGACCTGCGCTTCTCCCTCGCCAGCGACGGCCCCCTCGACCTCCGCCTGCGCGTCATCCGCAACGGCGATACCTGCGTGGAGAACCGGGGTGCCAAAGCCCCCACACTGCTCATCGCCGACCAGTTTGGCGAGGCCACCTACAGCCTCCGCCCCGGCCAGCACGTCCTCTTCGAGCACGGCAGCCTGAAGGAGGTCGTGGACAACGAGAGCTCCCCCTGCGGCTGCCCCCCGGACCCCTCGGTCTCCCTCGCCGAAGCGCTCCTCACTCCCGGCGCCTCCACCACGGCACCCGCCGCCCAACAGGCCGCCGCACAGCATCCCTTCCCCGCTGCCGTTAGCCAGGGCCTCGCACCCGGTGGCGAAGTCCCCCAGGCCACGCCCGGCGTCGTCCACGCCCAGGTCGCCGCCACCCTCAGCTACTCCAGCACTAACCCCGCGCTTGACACCCCACAGCCCCCAGCCAGCAGTACCACCCCACTGCCGCCGCCCACCCCCGCCACCCCCCACCGCGGAGTCCTCCGCAGCATCGGCCACTTCTTCAAACGTGTCTTTACCGGCGGCTAACCCGCCTCTCTCTCCGCCTGCGCTACAATCGTAGGGTTGCGGACAAGTTGACAGCCACACCCTAGCGGCGTCTGTTCGGCTCCCAACACAGCTTCTTACCACAGCTAAAACGCACAGAATCAGGGGTTTTCTTCTATGTCGATTCCCGCAACGCAGATGCGCCCGGGCATGATCATCAAGCACAACAACGACCTGCACCTGGTCTTCTCCGTGGAGCACCGCACGCCCGGCAACCTTCGCGCCTTTATCCAGGCCAAGCTCCGCAACATACGCACCGGCGGCATGTTTACCGAGCGCTTCCGCTCCCCCGACCCCATTGATCGGGTCATCGTCGACGAAGTCAAAATGGAGTTCCTCTACAACGACGGCGAAGACTACTACTTCATGGACGAAGCCTATGAGCAGACCATGCTGAAGCGCGAGACCCTCGGCGATGCCGTCGAATACCTTATCCCCAATCTCAGCATCAGCGTCAGCTACTACGACGGCAAGGCCGTTGGCATTGAGCTTCCAGGCGTCGTCGAGATGACCGTCATGGAGACCGAACCCGGTATCAAGTCCGCCACCGCCTCCTCCGTCACCAAACCCGCCAAGATGGAAACCGGCCTCGTCGTCGCGGTCCCGCCCTTCATCAACGAAGGCGAAAAGATCCGTGTCGATACCGCTGAAGGCGCCTACATCAGCCGGGCATAGACCATGGTCAAGCACTTCCTCGTCAAAGGTCGCGTGCAGGGCGTCGGCTTCCGCTGGTATGTACAGCGCGAAGCCGCTGAACTCAGCCTTCGCGGCTGGGTTCGCAACAACGACCTGGGCCATGTGGAAGTCGTCGCCGCTGGCCCGGAAGAAGACCTGACCGAACTGAAAGCCGCCCTCCACCAAGGCTCCCGTGGCAGTCGCGTGGATGCCGTGGTGGAACACGAACTGGCCGAGATCGAAGCAGCACAACTCGGCCCATTTGAGATCGAAGGAGCCTGGTAAATACCATGTCAATTCCCATCAACTGCGAGCCGCTCAAGGAACTCATCCGGACCGTACCCGACTTCCCCAAGCCCGGCATCCTCTTCTACGACATCACCACGCTGCTCAAGGATCAGGCTGGCTTCGCGCAGCTTATCGATGCGCTTGCCGCGTACTACATCGGCAAGGACATTGACCTGGTGCTCGGCATCGAGGCCCGCGGCTTCATCTTTGGCCCAGCCCTCGCCTACCGGCTCAACGCCGGCTTCGTCCCCGTGCGCAAGCCCAAGAAGCTGCCCGCACCCACCGCCCGCGTCAGCTACGACCTGGAGTACGGCACCGACGCACTCGAGATCCACCTGGACGCCATCAAGCCTGGCCAGCGCGTCATCATCGTCGACGACTTGCTCGCCACCGGTGGCACCATGCAGGCGACCGTACAACTGGTCCGCCAGCTAGGCGGAGATATCGCTGGCCTTGCCTTTGCCATCGAACTCGACTTCCTCAACGGCCGCAGCAAATTCCCGGAGTACGACGTCTTCAGCCTCCTCCACTACAACGAGTAGTCCGTAAATCAATCGACATTTACCCAGCCCTGCAAGGAGCAATACCATGAAGTCCCACGGTTACGCAGCACACGATCCGAAGTCTCCCCTCGTCCCCTTCAATTTTGAGCGCCGCGACCCCGGCCCGAACGACGTTGTCGTCGAGATCGCCTACTCCGGCATCTGCCACTCCGATATCCACCAGGTTCGCGATGAGTGGGGTGGCTCGATCTACCCGATGGTGCCCGGCCACGAGATCGTCGGCCACGTCACCGCCATCGGTTCCGCAGTCACAAAGTTCAAGGTTGGCGATCGCGCCGGCGTCGGTGTGTTTGTTGACTCCTGCCGCGTCTGCGACAACTGCAAGGTTGCCGCAGAGCCCTACTGCGCCAAGGGCATGACCCCCACCTACAACGGACGCGATAACAATGGCGACATCGTCTTCGGCGGATACTCCAACAACATCGTTGTCGATGAGAAGTACACCTACACCATCTCCCCCAAGCTGGATCTCGCCGCCACCGCGCCGCTGCTCTGCGCTGGCATCACCACCTACTCGCCGCTGCGGCACTGGAAGGTTGGCCCGGGCAAGAAGGTCGGCATCGTCGGACTTGGCGGACTGGGCCACATGGGGCTCAAGTTCGCGCACTCGTTTGGCGCGCACGTCGTGCAGTTCACCACATCCGAGAGCAAGATCGCCGATGCCAAGAAGCTGGGCGCCGACGAAGTCGTTATCACCAAGGATGCCGATGCACTGGCCAAGCACGCCAGCAGCTTCGACTTCATCCTCGACTGCGTCTCTGCCCCGCACGATCTGAACCAGTACTTGAGCCTGCTGCGCCTTGACGGCACCCTCTGCCTGGTCGGACTGCCCGAGGTTCCGTTGCCGGTGGGTGCGTTTTCGCTGGTGGCCAACCGCCGTTCGCTCGCCGGGTCCATGATCGGCGGTACATCCGAGACGCAGGACATGTTGGACTACTGCGCCGAGCACAACATCGTCTCCGATATAGAACTGACGCCCATCGACAAGCTGGAAGAAGCCTATGCGCGCGTCGTCAAGGCCGATGTGAAGTATCGTTTTGTGATCGACATGGCGACCCTGCCCAAGGGCTAACCCGATTCCCTCAGCCCATGTTTATGCGAATAGCGTAAACATGGGCGAGTTGATCGCGATTGTCTGGGTGGGGCCGGACAGTTTGCCAGTAGCCGCATCGCGATGGAACACCGTTACGCTGCCGGAGTTCTGGTTGCCGCAGAGCAGCCAACTGCCGGTTGCGTCCAGCGTAAAGTGTCGCGGGGTCTTGCCACCACAACCGATGCGCTGCACGAGACTGAGCGCACCATCCTTCGCACTGATCGCAAACACAACCAGCGAATCTTCCCCACGATTGCTGGCATACAGATACGCGCCATCCAGCGAGATCGTCACTTCGGCCGCTGTATTTTTATCGGCTGCGAAGGTGGGTGCAATCGTCTTGACTGGTGTATTCGTATTGACCAGCAGTGCCTGCGGTGGGTCCCCATGGGTGGATGTCCACAAGTAGTGATCGATCGTAGAGTCGAGTTCGTTGATCCCATACACCCAGCGGCCATTGGGGTGGAACGCGACGTGGCGCGGCCCAGAACCTGGACGACCATTGCTAAACAGATGCTGATCCGTCATCGTCAGATGAGCCGTCTGCGTATTGATCGAGAACAGCGAAATGGCATCGGAACCAAGGTCGTTGACGACTAGAAAGCGGTTGTCCGGTGAGATCGTGGCCGAGTGCGGGTGCGGCGCATCCTGCCGGGCGGCGTTCGGCCCCGGCTTGCCGAACGCCGGGTTGCCCTTGTAGTTGATCTTGTCAACAGGCTCGCTCAGGGTGCCGTCCTCGCGAACCTGAAACGAGGCGATGGCTGATCCCGCGTAATCGGCGACAAATGCAGCATGCCCCGTCTGGTCGACCGAAATGTAGCATGGTCCCGCACCACCAGACGACACCTGCCCAATCTCTCGCATGGAGCCCGTCTTCGGATCCAGAGAAAATGTCGTAACGGAAGAGGAGTTATCGCTCTTTTCGTTGACCGCATAGATCACGCGGTGGCCGTTGCGCGGCGGGGACAACGCAAGATACGACGGCTGAGCCGTGACCGCAGCCAGTACTGGCTGCGTCAGATGACCTGTCGCAGGATCGAATCGTGACTGGTAGATTCCCTGGCTGATTCCCTTGCTGGTATCGGTGCCAAAGCATACAAACACCGGCGGAGGCGGGGCAAGCTTCTTGCGAAAAGGACCTGCAGCCTCGGCCTGTGCGGTTAGACCAAACGCAGGGGCGAGAACGAGAAATCGGCGGCGCGTCAGCATAGAGACCAGTACCGTGCAGCGTTAGGCAGGTTCACCCGCCAGATGAATGCCAAGTTCATCCTCGGGACGTTCATCTTCGCGAATCACTGGCAAGCTGGGCAACTTGTCCGTGCTGCCGGCCTCGCGCACCACCAGATCGGCATGCTCGAGCACCTCGTCCACGGTCATGGTGTACATCTCGCGGCCGTTGTCATAGCCCGACTCGATCGCCGTCTTCAGGTAGCGACCGGCAGTCTGGGCGGCAAGGTAATCGGTGATCACATACCCGGTGCGACGTTTCTGCTCAACCCATGCCTGGTTGGGCATGGCGATCCAGACCGGGCGACCGTTCACAGCAAAGCGGATATCGGTTGCATCGGCATGGCGCGTGGCAATGGCAACGACAGTACCCTTCCAGGTACAGTGCAGGGGCTCGTTGGTCCAGCGATCCGTAACGGTAAAGTCTTCGTACATGGCTTTAGCTTAGTTGACCGCTGGGGGATGGGCAAGCCACCCCCCTCCCTCAGCAGTCATCGTCGTCCCCTAAACGCCCAGTTCCGCCCGAATTGCGGCTGCAATTGCATCCGCATGGTGCCGCATTGCAGTCTCGCTCTCGGCTTCGATCATCACCCGCGCCAAAGCTTCGGTGCCGGAGTAGCGAATCACAACACGGCCGCTCTCCGCGAGTTCCTGCTCCGCGGCCAGGATTGCAGCCGCCACCGTCGGAATGCTCTCCAACGGACGCCGTTCCCGTACCTTGACGTTGACAATTACCTGCGGAAACACCTTCAAATCCGCCACTAGCTCAGCCAACGTCTTGCCGCTGCGATGCACAACATCCAGCACCAGCAGCGCGGTCAACAAACCATCGCCGGTTGTGCTGCGGCCAGCAAAGATAATGTGTCCTGACTGCTCCCCGCCCAGCGCTGCACCGGTGCTGATCATTTGCTCCAGAACATACTTGTCGCCAACCGGAGCGCGCAGCATCCGTATGCTGCTTCGTTTCAACGCAGCCTCCAGACCCATGTTCGACATGGTAGTAGCGACCACCGTATTGTTGTTTAGCAAACCCCGTGCCTGCAGGTCGCGTGCGGCCAGCAACAGGACCGCATCACCGTTGACCACTCGTCCATGCTCGTCGGCAAACAGTGCACGGTCGGCATCGCCATCGAAGGTAATTCCCATCGACGCCTTCTGCCGCACCACCTCCGCTGCCACTACATCCGCGTGCAGGGCGCCACATCCTTCATTGATGTTGCGGCCATCAGGGCTGGCATGGGTTATTACGACCTCACCCCCCAGGTCCGCAAACAACTGCGGTGCCACCGACGAAGCCGCACCATTAGCACAATCCACGACAACGCGGCGTCCATCCAGTGACAGGCCGGGGACAGCCGCCAGCAAAAATCGTACATACTCGGCCCGGTCCGCCTCGTTCACTTCCGGCGCGACGGCCTGCGCTGCGGCCTCGCCCACCGTCTCCAACTGACGGAAGATCTCCGCTTCAATTGCCAACTCGGTAGCATCGGGCAGCTTGTAGCCGTCTGGACCAAACAGCTTGATGCCGTTATCCTGCCAGGGATTGTGTGACGCAGAGATCACGATTCCAGCCGCAAATCCATGCTCCCGGGCCAGAAACGCCACTGCCGGCGTAGTGATCACGCCAGCACTCTCGACCGATGCGCCGCCCGTATTCAAGCCTGCCGTCAACGCAGCCGCAATCCATTCACTGGACTCCCGTGTGTCCATCCCCATCAACACCCGCGGGGTAGGAGTCGCTGCGCCCAGGGTCTTCGCCAGTGCCAGACCGATCGCGTAAATTGTGGTGCCGTCCAGCGGCGCCACACCAGCCACACCGCGAATCCCGTCTGTCCCAAATAGCTTCTTCATTCGTTACATTTCTCCGTTGCTATATTGTCTTCTATTTCGTTATGTTTTACCGGTTCTGCCTGCTACTTCTATCTCCGTTACGGTGGCGCCAATCGCACCTCGCGCCAGCCGAATACGAATTGCCTGACCTGGCGCAGTATCCTGCGACGAATGCAATAATCGTCCGTCTGCACCGTACGCCAACGCATATCCGCGGCCCAGCACAGCTAAGGGCGATAACGTCTCCAGCCTGGCCAGCGACTGGCCCAGCCGGCTCTGCTCCCGCGCAATCCTCTGAGTTGAAACCCTTTCCAGCTGCAGTCTGGCCTGCTGCAGCCGATGCCGCGCCGCAGCCAGTTGCAGCGAGACATCCTGCCGTCTCAAGCGATGGGTCAAACCCACCAGCCGCTGCTCCGGCATCCTAAACCGCCGCGCAATTGCGGCCTCCATTCGGAGACGCAACTCATCCAGTCTCTGGTCTCTGCGGCTCACCGCATCGCCGAGACGCCGAAGGACCGACTCGGTAGACAGGCGCGTGTACCGCTGCCGTGCCTGCATCAACTGGTACCGGCCGGCACGTTGAATGCGACGCTCAAGTGCAGCCACACGCTCTTCAATTCGATGCTGCCCTGCGGTCACCAACTCCGCCGCAGCCGAAGGGGTGGGCGCTCGCAGGTCCGCCACAAAATCCGCAATTGTAAAGTCGGTCTCATGCCCAATCGCAGACACCACTGGCAACTCCGACGCCGCAATCGCACGCGCCAGTGCTTCATCGTTGAATCCGGCAAGGTCTTCCATCGACCCGCCACCTCGCGCAATCACAATCACATCTACCTGACCCGGATTGTCATGGAACCAGCGCAATCCCGCGATCACCGAACTGGCGCAATTAGCCCCTTGCATGGTCGCTGGATACACCAGCAGGCTCAGCCGCGCATGGCGCCTTCGGCAAACCGTGACGATATCGCGGATCACCGCACCTGTCGGCGAGGTGATCACTCCGACGCACTTCGGAAACGTGGGCAGCGTCCGTTTCCGCGCAGCATCGAACAGTCCCTCCGCCAGCAACCGCGCCTTCAACTGCTCAAACGCCAACTGCAGCGCACCGGCGCCACGTGGCTCCATCGTCTCGGCAATCAACTGCAACTGCCCCCGGCTCTCGTAGACCGAGACTCGTCCGCGCACCAGCACCGCCAGGCCATCCGCAGGCTTGAAGCGCAGCAGAATCGCCTGTCGCCGAAACAGCACTACCGGCAACTGCGCCTCACCATCTTTCAAGGTAAAGTACATGTGCCCCGACGGTGCCGGGCGGCAGTTTGACACCTCGCCTTCGACCCATAGATCTGCATACCCGGACTCCAACTGCTGGCGAATCCGGCCTACCAGATCGCGCACACTCCATATCGTCGGTTGCTGCACCGCTGCGAGTGCTGCGTCCTGACGGGCTTCAACAAGAATTGTCTTTGGGGCCACAGCCTCGCGGACGGATCGGCTCCGAGGCCCTGCCCCTGAGAGACTATCCACGCCTACCGAAGCTGCACTATCTGCAGAGAAGAACAGCCCCATCTGTGGCCTGTCGAGCGCACCGGCCTGCTGTGTATCTGCAGACATGCCGGTCTGCTCGCGGATCGGGACGGCAGTTTTCGCCCGCGCACGCTTCGTCTGGCCCCGCAAACGCAAGCTCGCCAGGGTGGGCGGGTTGTCTTCCATCTCAGGCATACCGCCTGAGTCTAGCATTCAAGCCCCCGGCACTGGCACCCTAGCGCCGCAGGTAGTTCAGCAGCCACAGAATCAAGCTGAGCACCACACTGATGATCAGTGAAGTAACAACAGGAAATGACACCGACCAGTTGCGGCCCCGCCACGACAGGTCTCCCGGAAGCCGCCCCAACGGCAGATGCAGTCGATCCGCTCCGAATAGCATCAGCCCCACGGCCAGCAACACCAAGCCCGCAACAGTGACTACGCGCGCCAGATCCTGCATCGTGGCTAACCTCTATGCCCGGGCCAACATAGCTGCGGCTTCCCGCAACAGTTCATCCGGCTGGCAAGGCTTGGTCAACACGCTCACCGGCCGCGGCAGCCGCTTCGCCTGTTCCCGAACACCATGCAAATTGGAGTAGAAACCGGTTAGCACGATGATCCGGCAGGCCGGAAACTCACGGCTAATCTCGTCCACCAACGCATGCCCATCTTTGCCCGGCATGGTGATATCGCATAGCAGCAGATGTGGCTCTATCTCTCTCGCCATCTCCAGCGCACGATCGGCAGAGTATGCCGTGCGCGCATCAAACCCACTCTTCGTAAACACCAGCGTGAGCGTATCCGCGACCAGATATTCATCGTCCACTACCAGCACACGTTGCATAACGGCTCCTCATAACATTGCGTACTCTGGGCTATGCCATGTGTTCAGAAAAACCGTGCTGCAGTGGAAGATGTTCTCAATTTAACCACATATAGCCCGCATGGCGAATCAATACTGTGTCTTTTGGCACGCTGGGCAAGCTAATAAATGGTCCGTCCACGAGTCTTCCCGGATTCGTCCATCATCCGATGTATCTGGAGTTGCACCGTCTGACGTAGCAAACCCCATCGCTCTGTTAAAGTTACTGCAACGCCTCAGCACCTGTTTTCAAGGATCCTTTGATGCATCTCGCTGCACTCCTCGCCGGAATCGTCTGCTGTCTCAGCGTTGCACTGGATGCATTTCAGACCACCATCCTGCCACGCCGTCCCACCGGTCGCTTCCGCATTACCCGCCTCTTCTATCTCGCGACCTGGAATCCCTGGTCGGCCATGGTTCCTCATGTACGTGGCAAGCGGCTTCGAGAACAGCTCTTCAGCATCTACGGCCCCATCTCGCTGCTGCTCTTGCTCATTGTATGGGCCATCCTGCTGGTCGTCGGTTTCGCACTGTTTTTCTACGCGATGGGCTCTCCCTTCAGTGACACACTGGTCGCACCCGGCACGGCACTGCTTGGACGGTTTGCTACCGATCTCTACGTCAGCGGCACCACGCTCTTCACGCTGGGCCTCGGCGACGTGGTGCCCCGTGCCCTGCCCGCACG
This sequence comes from Acidobacteriota bacterium, assembly GCA_021780315.1. Classification (GTDB taxonomy): domain Bacteria; phylum Acidobacteriota; class Terriglobia; order Terriglobales; family Acidobacteriaceae; genus Edaphobacter. The sequence continues at coordinate 58,918 of JAJXYY010000003.1, read as the reverse complement.
CGCTCTCATCATCTTCGAGTCCGGTGTCGGCCTGGGATTTGTAGCGTTAGTCATCGGCTACGTCCCCGTCCTCTATCAGGCTTTCTCCCGCCGCGAGGTTAGTATCGCCCTGCTCGATGCCCGTGCCGGTTCGCCACCAACCGCGACCGAGTTACTTCGCCGCCACGGATTTGAGGGCGGCCATGAAGCACTCAGCAAGCTGCTCTCTGAGTGGGAGCGTTGGTCCGCTGAGATTCTCGAATCCCACATCTCCTACCCGATTCTCTGCTACTACCGCTCGCAGCACGACAATCAGAGCTGGCTCGCCGCGCTGGTGGCCATCCTCGATACCTGTGCCTTACTGATCTCCATCGTTGAAGGTACCCCAGCACGTCAGGCGCAACTCACCTTTGCGATGGCCCGACACGCTCTCATCGACCTCGGCCACGTCTTCCATCTGGAACAAGCCGAAGCCTGGCACTTGCAGAACGGTCAAGACCGCCTGCCCCCCGAAGAGTTCGCGCGTCTGTGCGAGGCTCTCGGCGATATCAGCATACGAATCTGCGGCGATCCTGCCTCTGCCCAGCGGCTCCACACCATACGTGCGCTCTATGAGTCGCACGCCCAGGCCCTCTCCGAGTATCTCCGCATGTCCCTGCCCACCTGGATTCCGGAACCCCGCGCCAAAGACCAGTGGAGAACGATCAGTCGGCTTCGTAGCGAAGCTGAGGCAGTGCTGCATGCCAGCCACATCAGCACACATGCCACAATCCACCACGACGACGAACACCTGCACTAGCGATCGCGCTGCAAGTCTGCGCTCTAATCACACCTGAACATGCAAGGCCCGGAGAAGGAATCTCCGGGCCTTGCATGTTGAAATTTTATACTGCGCTTACAGGTCGGGTCTTAGCGTATCCAGCCTGTTACTCGTAGCATCTTTTCAGCTGAGGCTACTGAACCTGAGGCGCGCCAGCCGCTGCCGGGTTAAGCTTCTGCGCTGCCAGCGTTCCCACAGCACCCTTGGCATCCTTGTCTTTGAGTTCTGCGTAAATCTTCTTTGCTGCGTCTGGCTGGCCCTGCGACTCGTACAACTCAGCCAACTGCAGTTGTGCCAGTCCGGCAGGAACCGTGTTCGTCGGCTTGGCTGTCAACTGCTTGTAGATTTCGATCGCCTGGGGAACTCGGCCCGTCTGGCGGTATAACTGCGCCAGCGACAGATTTGCCAACGCAGCCAGATCGTGATTCCAACCATCGGCAACCTGCTTCAGCGTGCTCTCGGCTGAAGCGTTCTCGCCTTCTTCCAGGTAAGTAAGTCCACCGAAATAACGCGACAGCTTGCCCGCCGGCGTCATGCCGTATTGATCGGCAGCTGCCATAAACAATGCGTTCGCTGCCTTGGCACGCTCACCTACCGAGGCAAAGGTCTTCACTCCCGGCGGTACGGCCTGGCCCGGCTGCGCCAACGGCGTCTGGTACGACTGCATCGCGGCGCCAAAGGCGATCGAAGCTTGCTCGGAGCGGTTCTTGTAGACGAGAAATCCGCCCACCACGATCAGGATCGCTGCCAGCACAATGGCGCTCGACATCAGCACCGAGCGGCGGTTTGAGCTGACCCATTCCAGGCCGTGCGTGGTGGTATCGATAAACTGGTCATGCTTCAATTCTTGCTTCGTCTGCTGGTCCAAAGTGTTGGTCTTCCTTTAGTGGCTCGCGCCGCGGTAAACCGCAGGGAGATATCTGCACAGGCTGTACCCGCGCAGACTACAAGTCTATCAGTTGCCAGCCGGAGCGGGCGGGGATTTAAGACCCAACTGGGTCTAACCTCCGCCTGCCCCGGTCAGCTCTAATTGCTTATTTCGGCTGCGCAACCGTACGCAGGTAGGGCTTGATCGTCTTGAAACCTGCAGGGTACTTTTGCCGAGCCTCTTCATCAGAGACCGCCGGTGTAATGATCACGTCATCACCGTTCTTCCAGTTCGCTGGCGTCGCAACCTTGTGCGCAGCTGTCAGTTGCATGGAATCCAGCACCCGCAGAATCTCGTAGAAGTTGCGGCCGGTCGTCATCGGATAGACCAGCTGCAGCTTGATCTTCTTGTCCGGCCCAATCACGAATACCGTACGTACGGGAGCATTCATAGCCGCTGTTCGGCCTTCCGCCGTATCGCCGGCATCTGCCGCCAACATGTTGTACAGCTTGGCGACTTTCAGTTCCGGATCGCCGATCATCGGGTAATTCACTTTGAAGCCAGAGGTCTCTTCAATATCCACTTCCCACTTGGTGTGGGTCGCAACCGGGTCCACGCTCAGGCCAATAATCTTCACGCCGCGCTTGGCAAACTCCGGCTCCAAGCCAGCCATCGAGCCCAACTCGGTCGTGCAAACCGGGGTAAAGTCCTTAGGATGTGAAAACAACACTGCCCAACCATCGCCTATCCACTCGTGGAATTGGATCGGGCCATGGGTCGTTTCCGCAGTAAAGTCCGGCGCTTCATCATTAATACGCAACATAACGTTCTCTTCTCCTTCATACAAGCAGCTCGCTCAACATACTACTTGATGTCCCGCCAGTTCTGGCCAATGCCCACCTCGGCCACGATCGGGACCGTAAACTCGGCGACATGCTCCATCTCATGCTTCACCAGGTCGCGCAGACTGTCTGCCTCCTCTGGAACCACATCGAACAACAACTCGTCATGCACTTGTAACGTCATCCTCGACTTGTATCCGCGCTCGCGAATTACCCGGTCGATACGGATCATTGCCAGCTTGATTAAGTCCGCGGCGGTTCCCTGCAGCGGCGTGTTGATTGCGGTTCGCTCAGCAAATCCTCGCATGTTCGGATTGCGCGACTGAATATCCGGGATCGGCCTGACCCGCCCAAAGTAAGTCTTCACTGACTGTTCGCGCCGCACCGTCTCCAGCGTGGCATCGATGAACGCCCGTACCCCCTGATAACGTTCAAAGTATGTATCGATATAGGTCTTCGCCACCTTCTGATCGATATTCAGCTGCGCTGCCAGACCAAACGGAGAGATGCCATACACGATGCCGAAGTTCACCGCTTTCGCCCGCGAACGCGTCTCTTTGTCCATCGTCTCCGGCGCCACACCAAAAACCTCAGAAGCCGTCAGCGTATGAATATCCAGTCCCGTGCGATATGCATTGAGCAATAACGGGTCCTGCGAAAAGTGCGCCATCAGCCGTAGCTCAATCTGCGAGTAGTCCGCCGACATCAGCAGATTGCCCGGGGCCGCAGTGAACGCCGCACGAATCTCCCGACCCAGCGAGCTTCGTACCGGAATGTTCTGCAGGTTCGGATTGGTGGACGATAACCTTCCCGTCGCCGTGCCCACTTGATTGAACGTCGTATGCACTCGTCCATTCTCATCTGCAAGCCCCGGCAACTGGTCCAGATACGTGGACTTCAACTTTGCCAACTGCCGATACTCCAGCACCAGCGCTGGCACGGGATGCTGCTCTGCCAACTCTTCCAAAACATCCTGCGCGGTCGAGATCACTTTCCCCTTGCCCTGCTTGGTCGGCTTGGGCAACATCATCTTGTTGAACAAGACATCGCCCAGTTGCTTGGGAGAATTGATGTTGAAGCGATACCCCGACTGCTCAAATATTTTTTCGGCCAACGTATCCATCTCGACGGCCAGACGGCCAGACATGGTCCGCAGCACATCTCCATCCACCCGTACACCCACTTGCTCCATACGCAGAAGCACCGGCACCAGCGGTAAGTCCATCGTCTCGTAGAGATGTTGCAATCCCTCGCGCTCTACATCCGCACGCAGAATCTCGGCCAACCGGTAGACCGCATTGGCAGCCTCTGGCAAAACCGTCGCAGGATCCATCGTCAGAGCACGATTCGTAAAACGCGCCGTAACATCCGCCAAGCTGTGCGAACCATGCGTCGGGTTCACCAGGTAGCTGTACAGCATCACATCGTCACGCACGCCGGCCACAGTTACTCCATGTGGCTCCAACAGGCGCAACACCGCTTTCAAATCATGGACCTGCTTCGGCACCACTGCATCTTCCAACACCGCACGAAGTCCCTGCGAATCAAGCGAAGCCTGCAGTGCTGCCGTCGAACTCACGGCCAGCCCCACCTGCACTTCCGGCTCGGTCGGCGCTGCAGCAACCGGCGTTGGGGCTGTAGATGCCGCTGCAAACAAAGACAGATTCTCGGCAGGCCCTGGCTCCGCCTCAACCTCAGCATCATCGGTACTGGCGGTCGTATCCACCACCAGCGCCTTCGCATCTTTGAACACAGCCAACGCAAGCCCTTCCGTGCTGGACCGAGCCTGTGCCAGCAACGTACTTACATCCTCCGGTTTCGGCGCCAGCAGATATTCGACCTCGACGTTATTCTCCGCAGGGGCAAGTTCCTTCAGCATCGTTGTGAACTCCAGTTCAGAGAACAACTCACGACAGGCTGAATTATCCGGTGCCTGCGTACGCATAGCATCCAGATCGACATCGACCGGTACCTCGGTATGTATGGTGACCAGTTCTTTGGACAACAAAATATTCTCGCGATTGTTTTGTAATGATTCGCGATACGTTTTCTTCTTCACCGCCTCAGCGCCATCCAAAGCCGCCTCGACGCTGCCAAATTGTTGGATCAACTCAACGGAGCCCTTATCGCCAATTCCGGGCGCACCGGGTATGTTGTCGATCGCATCACCGCGCAGCGCCATCACATCGACCACCCGCTCAGGCGGCACCCCCAGCGTCGCCTCAACACCATTCGGATCCAGAATAAGATTGTCTTTGGTCGGGTTCAGGATCGAAACATCTGCATTCACCAACTGCATCATGTCTTTATCCGACGACACGATAAACACCTTGCGTCCCTGCGCCGCGAGCTTGTGCGAAAGCGTTCCAATCACATCGTCTGCCTCGAAACCCTCATACGAAAGAATCGGAATCTGGAAGGCCTCCAACGCGCGCCGAATATACGGCAACTGCTGGGCAAGGTCTGCAGGCATCGCCTCGCGATTGGCCTTGTAACCGGCGTAATCGACCTCCTCAAACTGCTGTGTTTTGATGTTGAACTTCTTTACGCACTTCAGTTCTTTTGCGCGCTCATCGCGGAACACCGGGCCGGAAAGATCGTAAACCGCAGCAAGATACACCGGAGAGAAATCACGCCGCAGCTTGTTGATCATGTTCACGAAGACGTACGTCGCCGCGGTCGGGATGCCCGTTCGTGTGGACATCGGACGCTGCCGCTGCATGGCGTGATACGCACGAAAGATGAACGCCATCGTGTCGAGCAGGTAAATCGGAGGCTGAGCGGAGGTGTTGTTTGGGTCGGACATGGCTAGTTGAGGATATCGCGTTCCACGCTACCTGCTCTCTCCTGCCACTACAGCAGCAGCATGCAGTCTCCATACGAGAAGAATCGATATTGCTCGCGGACCGCATGGGCATATGCAGCCAGCACCGCATCTTTCCCAGCAAAGGCACTCACCAGCATCAGCAGAGTCGACTGAGGCAGATGAAAGTTTGTGATGAGGCCGTCAATAATGCGGAACTTGTAACCCGGGCCTAGAAACACACTGGTCTGGCCGGAGTGAGCGGCCAACGCCGCTCCATCGGCAACCTGTGCGCAGTGCTCCAGCGTACGCGTCGTCGTGGTACCAGCGGCGATCACCCGTCTGCCTTCACGCCGCGCGGCGTTGATCGCGGCTGCGGTTGCCTCTGGGAGCGTGTAATGTTCGGCGTGGAGTTTGATTTCGGCGAGCATCTCTGCCCGCACTGGCTGAAATGTTCCCAGCCCTACATGCAGCGTCACCGTCTCAATTTGAACGCCGTTCTCTCGTAGCTTAGCGAGGATCTCCGGCGTAAAGTGCAGACCTGCCGTGGGCGCTGCCGCAGAACCCGGTTGATTGCAATACACCGTCTGGTATCGTTCGCGGTCTTCGGGATTGTCCGGGGCTTCTTTGAGGCGGTGGATATAGGGGGGCAAGGGGATGTGGCCGATGCGATCCACAATCGCGTGGAACAGTGGAGTTGGGTCGAAGCGCAGGGTGCGCTCTCCAAACTCTCCGGAATCAAGCACTTCGGCGCGTAACAGCGGTACCGATTCCCCTGGTGCGGCGAAGTGCAGGTATTCACCGGGCTGTACCTTGCGGCTGGGGCGAACCAGCGCAGACCAGACATTTTCGCCTGGATATTGCTCTGCAAGTTGTTGTGTCAAAAGGACTTCGATACGCCCTGTTGGCTCGGGCGAGTTGTGTTGCGTGTGGAGTCCGGCGCGGGTAGCGAAGAGGCGCGCTGGCAGGACGCGGCTATCGTTGAGGATCAGCAGGTCGCCGGGGCGCAGATGATGCGGCAGATTGCGGAAGTGATCGTCGCGAAAGCCGCCATTGGCGCGGTCCAGCACCAGCATCCGGCTGCTGCCACGGATGGCCGGTGGAGTCTGGGCGATGAGGTCTTCTGGCAGGTCGAAGTGGAAGTCGGATACGCGCACTTCTGTCATTTTAGTGGTGCAAGATATGGAGTTTTGAGTGGATGGCGCGGTAAATTCGTGGTCGTTGGCAGACAGTGCTGATTTCCACAGGGTCCAGCCGCCCGGTCGCTAGTTTTGAGGGAAGATCGCCATGGCAACCGAGCGGTCGAGCGCAGCCTGCACCGCACCCTCCTCGGCCGGGACATGGACCGGCCAGGTGACCACCACCCGCGAGAAGGGCTTGGGGATGAGGAAACGGTCCCATGAGCGCAGCACCCAGGCGCGTTGGGGCAGCACATAGAATGTGCCGACGGTTGTCTCCACCAGTTGGGCCAACTGGGTCACGCCGGGTTTGGCGACCATGGCTGGACCGCGTGGGCCGTCGGCGGTGATGGCGCAGCAGAGTCCGTCGCGGTAGGCGCGTTCCAGGTTGCGGAGGCCGAGGGAGCCTCCGCGGGAACTGGAGCCGCGGATGGCGTGGAAGCCCATGCGCTCCACGGTACGGGCGATCAGTTCGCCGTCGAAGCTGGAGCTGATGAGAATCGCAATCCCGCGGTTGCGGAAGCGCCACGCACAGGCCAACAGCGACCTGTGCCAGAAGGCGTAGACCGAGGGACCGGGGGGCGGGCCGATGAAGGCTCCGGGGGCAACCACATCCGTGTAGCGCAGCGTTGCGCCGAGACAGCAAATGACAGCGGACGCCAGCCGTGGAACCACGGCAAGCGCGACACGCTGCTGAAAGCTGAAGGCAGAAGGCACGGGTTGAGTTTACTGCCAGACGCTGGCGAACACGTCTGCAATTAGGAGTATTTGAGCCAGCGGAGTATCTCCGGCAGGTTGGGCTTTTTGCCGTACATCAGAATACCGACGCGGTAGATGCGGCTGGCCAGCCACAGAACTGCATAGATGGTGGCGATCATCAGCAGGATGGAAGCACCGATCTGAAGCCACGACGGATGCCCCATGGAGATACGCATGTACATGATCAGCGGGGTACAGAAGGGGATAAACGAGATGGCGGTTGCGGCAGCGCCATCCGGGTTTGGGATGACGAAGCTGAGCGAGAACATGCAGAGCGCCAGCGGCATGACCAGGAACATATTCAGTTGTTGCAGCTCCTGCTCGGAGTTGGTCATCGCGCCCAGCGCGGCTGCAATGGACGAGTAGAGCAGGTATCCCAGCAGAAAGAAGACGACGAAAAAGACGATCTGCATGGCGGTGAGCGGGACGTGAAAGTTCGAGCCGGTGGCCTGTGCGACCAGTGACGTGCTGGTGAGCAGGATCGCGGTCAGCAGCCAGATGCCGACCTGCGTCAGTCCGACGGAGCCAACGCCGATCACCTTGCCGGCCATCATCTCTTCGGGGCGAATGGTTGCGAGCAGCACCTCGAAGATGCGCGAGGTCTTCTCTTCGATGATGGAGCGGGCAACGTTCATGCCGTAGAGCATGATGACGAAGTACATGAGGAAGAAGAGCACATAGGCACTGAAGAAAGCACTTTCGGAGTCATCGTTCTTGCCGGCCTGGGAGCTATCGAGTTCGACGGGCTTCATGAGCAACTGGACATCGGACTTGTCCATCCCCTGGTGGGTAAGCGTCTCGGTGGTCATGACGGTACGGAGCGCCTCGCTGATGGCACCACGGGTCACGATGTCCGCGCGGGACTTGGGTGTCCACAAAAATCGCGGACGCACATGGCTGTTGGAAGCGGGCGTGATCCAGAGATAGCCATCGAGTTGCTTGTCGGCCAACTCCCCATCGAGCACCTTGCGGGTATCGGCACCGGGAGGCGAGATGATATCGACCACCATCTTGGTGTGCTTGCCGTGTTCCAGTTCGTTTTGGAGATCGGTGGCCATCTGTAGATCGGTCGAGACGACAGCGATGTGGGAGTTGGACTGGGTTTTGTGCCCAACCATGGCTCCGCCCAGAATACCGCCGCCCATCAGCAATGGAATGGCGATGGTCATCAACAGAAATGACTTGGTACGAATCCGTTCAAAGTACTCGCGCTTGGCGATGAGCCACACGTTATGCATCGAGGGAGCCTCCGGTCGGATTGGTTTCTGACACAGTTCCAACGGTTTCGATAAAGATCTCTTCCAGGGTTGGCTCCGTCACTTCGAAGCGGGAGATGTGGCTACCGTGGGCGATGGCATCGGCCAGCAGCGCCTGCGCGTCGGGCTCGACTCCGTGCTCGCTTCGCAGCTTGATCTCGACGTGGCCGCTGTAGTCCTTGTAGCTCTCGATGGAGGGGTGTTGGAGAAACGACATATCGCCGGTCACGTTCATCTGGACGCGGTTGCGGGGGTACTGTGACTTGATCTCGCGCATGGAACCGGCGAGCACCAGTTTGCTTTGGTGGATGAGGGCGATCTGGTCGCACATCTTTTCCACCTGATCCATACGGTGGGTGGAGAAGAGGATGGTCTTGCCTGACTTGCGCAGGTCAACCAGCGTGTCGATGAGCAGGGTCGCATTGACCGGGTCGAGGCCGCTGAAGGGCTCGTCCATGATGATGAGGTCGGGCTCGTGCAGCAGGGTGGAGATGAACTGAATCTTCTGCTGCATGCCCTTGGAGAGGTCTTCGGTCTTCTTGTGAATGGCCTCGGTGATCTGGAGCCGCTCGCACCATGCATGGGCGCGCTTGCTGGCGGTGATGGCATCCAGACCGTGCAACTGGCCGAGGAAGACCAACTGGTCCATCACCTTCATCTTCTTGTACAGACCGCGCTCCTCCGGCAGGTAGCCGACGCGCTTGAGGACGTTGCGGTCAAACGGCTTGCCAAAGAGCTGTATGGTACCGGAGTCGGGCACGGTAATGCCGATCATCATGCGGATGGTAGAGGTCTTGCCGGAGCCATTGGGGCCCAGCAGACCGAACATGGTGCCTGGCTCGATTCGGAAGCTCAGGTTATCGACGGCGATCTTGGCGCCGTACGCCTTGCATACGTTCTGAAGCTCAACAATTGCCATAGTTTCCTGTAAATCACTTGCCTGAACAAGTTTAGCAGGCAGTCATCGGGCCTATGGAAGGCCTGTGCCGGAATGGTTTGGATAGCAGGCCGCCGACCCCGAGCAAGCAGGCAGCAGCCCGAGCTTGGTAGCATCGCACTGTGCTGGAACTCTCGACCCCAATTAAATATGTAAAGCGTGTAGGCGACCGCGTGGCCGAGGGGATGGCGCGGCGCGGCGTGGAGACAGTGGAAGACCTGCTGTACCACCTGCCGTTTCGGTACGAAGACCGGCTGAATCCGCTGCCGATGGGCGAACTGAAGGCGGGCGGGATGGCCACTGTGATTGGTGAAGTGCGCGGCAGTGTGTTGCTGCGGACGCGCAGTATGCCGATCTTCGAGATGACGGTAGGGCAAGGGCTGCACTCGATCAAGTGCATGTGGTTCAACGGGACTTATCTGCAGGACCGTTTTAAGCTGGGGCAGATGGTCTCTCTGTATGGCAAGCTGGAGCCATCGCGATCGAGCGCGGGCAAGCTGAAGATGATCCAGCCGCAGTTTGAGATTCTGCCGGCGCCGAACTCTCCGGAAGCCGAGTTTGTGATGCTGGAGATGGGGCGGATTGTACCGGTGTACGAGTCGCTGGGCGGCACGACGCCGTGGGGCGCCAAGCTGACGTCACGCTGGCTGCGGCGAGTGTTGTGGTCGATCTTTGAAGAGCTGGAAGAGTCGCAGGCCGCGGCGAAGCTGCCGGAGACACTGCCGCTGGCGCTGCGCGAGCGGCTGGTACTGCCGGCGCGGTTGGAGGCGCTGCGGGCGATCCATTTTCCTCCCGCAGGGACACCGATGACGGAGCTGATGTCGGCGGCCACACCCGGGCATCGGCGGCTGATCTTTGAAGAGCTGTTCTATCTGGAGCTGGGGCTGGAGTTGAAACGGCGGAGGATGCGCGAGCGCGAAGGCACGGCCTTCCAGACGAATGTGAAGGTGCGCGAAGCCATCAAGCAGGTGCTGCCTTTTCATCCGACGGCAGCGCAGAAGCGGGTGCTGGGCGAGATAGCGGGAGACATGCGGCGGGCGCAGCCGATGCGGCGGCTGCTGCAGGGCGATGTCGGCTCCGGCAAGACGATTGTGGCGATGCAGGCGGCGCTGGTAGCGATCGAGAACGGCTACCAGGCGGCGCTGATGGCACCAACGGAGATTCTGGCGACGCAGCACTACCTCTCCGCACGCAAGCTGTTGGGCGGGGCGATCTCGCCGACGACGGGCAGGCCCTATCGCGTGACACTGCTGACTGGATCGCTGGACGAAGCGACCAAACGCGAGGCGCGCGGCAGAATCTTTCGCGGCGAGACGGATCTGGCGGTGGGGACCCATGCGCTGATTGAAGACAAGGTGGACTTTGAGAACCTGGGGCTGGTGATCGTCGACGAGCAGCACCGCTTTGGCGTGCAGCAGCGCTTTCGGTTGATGAAGAAAGATACCGCGCTGGATCCGGACGTGCTGGTGATGACGGCAACACCCATTCCGCGGACGCTGGCGCTGACGCTGTATGGCGATCTGGATGCAAGCGTGATCGACGAGCTGCCACCGGGGCGCACGCCGATCGTCACGCGGCGGACAAGTGAAGAGCGCGCTGCGGACGTGTGGGAGTTTGTGCGCAAACAGGTTACACAAGGGCGGCAGGCGTACATTGTGTATCCCGTGATTGAAGGCGCGAAGGACGACCAGCCGGAGCTGGACTTTGCGCACGATGAAGCTGCAGACGATGGGAACACGGCAGCGGGAAAGAAGCCAGCAGCGACTGCGGGAAAAAAGGGCAAGAAATCCACGCCGAAGACGGAGAAGTTATTTACGCCAAAAAAGCCGCTGCGCGCAGCGGCAGACATGTATGACGAGTTGCGCACGGGAGCACTGGCGGGGCTGCGGCTGGGGCTGCTGCATGGCCGACTGAGCGCCGATGACAAGGAAGTGACGATGCGGCGGTTCCAACGCGGCGACATCGATGTGCTGATTGCCACGACGGTGATTGAAGTGGGCGTGGATGTGCCCAATGCTTCGGTGATGGTGATTGAACATGCGGAGCGTTTTGGGCTGGCGCAGATGCATCAGCTACGGGGGCGGGTGGGACGTGGCGCGGCCAGGAGCTACTGCATCCTGATGACGGGCAACAAAGTAAGCGAGCAGGCAGAGATGCGGCTGGAGGCGATGGTGCGTACGCAGAACGGGTTTGAACTGGCGGAGCTTGACCTGCAGCAGCGGGGGCCGGGGGAGTTCTTTGGGACACGTCAGGCCGGGCTGCCGGAGTTTCGCGTGGCGAATCTGCTGCGGGATCGGGCGATGCTGGAGTTGGCCAAGAGTGAGGCGGCACGCTTTGCGCTGCGGCCCGATCCGGAGGTCTCGCGGGAAGAGACCGATGCGGTGTGGGCGCGGTTGAAGCAGCAGTGGCAACGGCGTTATGGGCTGGTGGAGGCTTAGCTGCGGAAGCTGAGGAAAGGCTAGGAAGCAATGGCCACGGCGAGATCGACCGTGACCGACTGGGGTGCCGGGGCCTTTCTGGGGCCGCGCTTTCGGGCGACCAGCACGCGGATCCGCTCGATCATCTCCGCCGGGGACGAGGCACCTTTGGGCAGAAACACATCGGCGCAGATGGCGCGATCGAACGCGTTGACGGTGCCGGAGACGATCATCGCCGGCAGGCCGGGGTGGATTTGCTTGGCGCGGCGAACGAGTTCGTTGCCATCCATCTGGGGCATCAGCAGGTCGCACAGCAGCAGATCGACGCTTCCGGGGATGGAGTTTTCCAGGTATTCGAGTGCCTGTTGCGCGGTATGCGCTGTGATGACGCGGTAGCCGCGGGTCTCCAGCAGAAACGTACGGACGGATAGAACCTGTTCGTTGTCGTCAACACAGAGGATCGTCTTCTTGGGGCGCAATGCTTGCTCGCTTCTGCTGTGGGGCACCGTCGTGGTGCACGCACAGCGGATGGGTCCGATGCGCCGCCATCTGCTGGTAGGCAGCGGGCGCACGGGTGCGTTGACGTCTACCCTGTGATCCGGCCGAAGGCAAACTCCGGCGCGTACTGGTCCTGCTACTTCCAGCGGCGGCGGCCAGCAGAGACGAAGCTCTCCTGTCCGCTCCACGGGGAGCAGTTCCACCAGGCCGGCAGGCTGTGCCGGATCACGGGGTGCGAGATCGGCTTGAAGCGACGCAGGTTGCCTCGGGCCAGTGCTCACGCGCAAGTCATCCACAGCAGCGAATACAGCGGATACCAACCGAACCAACAGGTTTGGCGTCGCCACGTAGCAGGCAGCGATGATGCGCATGAGAGGACGCGACTGCGGACAGTCAAGCTTCTCTCAACTCAATTTTTTTATAAAACCAGGCGAAAGTAATCGTCTCCAACGTCACGCCCCATTGCGGGGATGCCCGTCGTCAACGCTTGCTCAGACTACGAAGCGGCACCCAGCTTGGCAACAGCGAAGTTACGGCGAAGATCGGCGGTATTGGTGATTGCGCTTCCACCGGTACAGCGAAACGCTGCGTCTGCGCTGGAGATGCACGATAGCCCTCTGTTGAAATCGCGTGCATCACGGCAGGAAAAACCGTCCCGTTGCAACGGAAATGGTGCGGCCTCCGACGAACACATTCGACACGTGGCTACCTTCGCCATGGGCACGAACATGGATGCGGCTTGGACGCAGCATCTCGATGCCTTGCTCCAGGATGATCTCGTGATCGCTGGGCACGAGACCATGCCGGACCAGATAGGCGATCGCGCAGCCAGAGGCCGAGCCGGTGGCAGGATCTTCGCCGTTGTAGAACTGCATGCGGGCGTGCCAGTCCGCACCGGATGCGGTATCGGCACGGGTAATGCAATGGAAGAATTTGGCATCGCTCCGCGCCAGGTAGGCGAGTGCGCTGTGCTGCGGTATCTGCAGCCGCGCGGCCACCTGTAGCGAGCGCAGCGGCACAATGCAGAAGGGCATTCCGGTCGATACGGTCTGGATGGGCAACTCTGGATCGAGATCGTCGAGCGAGAGGTTGAGCACCTGAGCCACGGTGGCACGGTCATGCACCTCGCCGAAGCTGGGATCGTTCTGGTGCATGGTGCCGAAGACTCCGTACTCGCCTGACGCTGGCGGCTGGAAGCGCACCTCGATGGGCCCAACACGCAGATCCAGCACGATGGTCTCCGCGCCTTGCAGCACGGGATGATGGCCGAAGATCCAACTGGCGGTACCCAGCGTGGGATGTCCTGCAAACAATAGCTCCTCTTCCACGGTGAAGATGCGAACCTTCACACCGTGGACACGTTCTATCTCCGGTTCGCGTGGAATGATGAAGGTTGTTTCGGAGAGGTTGGTCTCGCGGGCGAGCGACTGCATCTCCTCCGTCGTCAAGCCGCGGGCATCGGTAAATACAGCCAGTGCATTGCCCTGTAACGCATGGTCCGCAAAGACATCCAGCTGAACATATTCGTACGAGCGGGTCGTATGCGCGGCTGAATCCGCAGACCGGAACAAAGGGGAATTTGACATAGAAATGCCTCGGACGTATGGTTTTGGTAGACCGCAATGAAGCCAACCTGCTTCATGCTAGCTTAGCTGGCAGCGGCAAAGATTCCTCCTTATGACGATCATGTCCATGTCGACCTGTACCTGCCGCTGCTGTAGCCGTGGCTGGGTGCGGGTGTATGGATAGCTGATCGAAGCAGTATTCGTTTCGAAGCACCAGACACCCACCCAAGCCGATGCGCCGGGTGGGTTTTTACTTGTCCCGAACGCTCCGGCTCCCTTCCACCGCATCACGAACAGATCATCTGACTAATGACAAGTACAGGAGCATCATGAGCGAATCACGCATTCCCCGCATACTGGAACCGGCGCCGAACTTTGAATCCAAGAGCACGCACGGCGTCATTCGGCTAAGCGACTACACTGAGCAAGGCAAGTGGGTGATGCTGTTCTCCCACCCTTCGGACTTCACCCCCGTCTGCTCCACCGAGTTCATCGAGTTTGCCAAGCGTGCCGAGGACTTCGACAAACTGAACGTTCAGTTAGTTGGTATCTCCATCGACTCCGTCTTCTCGCACATTGCGTGGATTCGCGACATCGAACAGATTGGCGGGGTGCAGATCAAGTTCCCCGTCATCGCCGATCTGGATCAGAAGGTTTCGCAGGCGTACGGCCTGGTGCACGAAGCGGTCAGCGATACGGCCACAGTCCGGGCCGTCTTCTTCATCGATCCCAAGGCTACGGTGCGCGCGCTGCTCTACTACCCCATGCAACTGGGCCGCAACGTCGATGAGTTGATACGGGTCTTTCAGGCGCTGCAGACGTCCGACGCAAATGGCGTAAGCTGCCCCGCCAACTGGGTTCCGGGCAACCAGGTGATCGTTCCTCCACCAGCGACCCAGCAGGATGCCGCCCGCCGCACCAACGGCGGAGGAGCAGGCCTGGACGTGAAGAGTTGGTATCTGGCGAAGAAAGACCTGGCCACCCCGGCCAAGTAGCCCGCGCCTGTGTACGCTGCCTGTTCCCCACGGGCAGCGCACCCAGGAACCCAATTGCCGGGCAGGATGCTCCAGAGTGCAGCAAAGCAGTATGATCGTAAGAACCTGCACATCCGATGCGCAGGTGACACGGGAAGCACCGATGGCGAAGTGGCTAACGCGCTGGTCTGCAAAACCAGTATTCATGGGTTCAAATCCCATTCGGTGCTCCAATACAAACATGCACTCCCGACTTCTTTCTATCGTGTGCATGTCCTGAATAAACCAGCGAGCAATCAGATGTTCTCATCCAGGACGAAGGTGGATGGATCGATCATGGTTCATTGCATCGTGCCTTCGGTATCTGCCTGCGGTTGCCACAGCTTCAGACTATTGCGATTCAGCAGCCAGCCACGGTGTTCATCACGAGCTGTGCGCTCGTTTGAACTTTCTCTCAATCCTTATGTAGCGTCAGTGCCATCCAGCGCACGAATCCGATTGCTTGGCACCGAAGTCGTACTGTCTTCTTCAGTTGAGTGCCTATGCGATCCAGCGGGTGACCCACCGGGCATTTTTTTTGACGGGGCCAATGAGTGTTGCAAAGTTAGCGCTCCGTCCGGAGTCTTGCCTATTCCACTGCTACGGCAGGAGGCAACGCCCTAGCGTTTGGGAACGCTGGCCGGAATGGTGAAGGTGAAGACGGCCCCCTGTCCCGGCTGGCTAACGACATCGATCGTTCCGTGGTGCGCCTCAACAATAGATCGACTGATGGGCAGGCCCATTCCAGTACCGGTCGTTCCCTCACTATGCGCTCGGGCACGATAGAACCGCTCGAAGATCAGCGACTGTTCCGCTGCATCGATTCCTATACCGCGATCGGCTACACTGACTGCAATCGCAGCCCCACGCTGCTCGGCCGAGATCACAATTGGGGTGTTCGGCTTGGAGTACTTCGCTGCGTTTTCCACGAGATTACAGATCACCTTCTGCAGAAACTCTCTGTCTGCCAGCACGACATACTCCGCAGGCACATCGAGTCTGAGCGGATGCTGATCCTTCACCCAGGAACAAACGTCGCAGGCCTTCTCCATCAGCGGCAGCAGTGCAGTCGGCACAAAATGCATCTGAATCTGTTGCGTATCCAACTGCGCCATCTCGACCGCTTCCGAGACGAGGCGATTCAGACGGTCGCACTCTTCATCGATAATGCTGAGCAGTTCACGGCTGCTCTCCGAACCGCCAC
Organism: Acidobacteriota bacterium; assembly: GCA_021780315.1. Taxonomy (GTDB): domain Bacteria; phylum Acidobacteriota; class Terriglobia; order Terriglobales; family Acidobacteriaceae; genus Edaphobacter. The sequence continues at coordinate 42,779 of JAJXYY010000003.1, read as the reverse complement.
CAGCATGCAACAATGCAGTCGCAGCTCCTTTGATCGAAGTTAGCGGAGTTCGCAGTTCGTGCGTGACGGAGTCGATCATCAGCGTGCGCAGCCGCTCACTCTCCTTCGCTGCTTCGTTGTGGGCTACATTTTCAAGAGCCTGCGCACGATCCATGGCTATAGAAATCAGCCCACCAATCGCTTCCGAAATCTTGTGCGACAGCGACACCCCGCGCAGCACCAACAGTCCTCTTGGCCGCACACCCGTCCGTAGCGGAACCTGAATCTCATCCGCCTCGACGTTCACCTCCGACAAAGCCATCGAGAGTTGTCGAAGATGTGGAATCTCGCGCTCGGCCAGATCGTCGCGCCCTGCCCGGTACAAGCGGTCACCATCCAGCAGGTACAGCAGACCAGATTGCGCTCCTGTTACGCTGGCCGCCGCTGCAGGCATGGAACTGACCAGTGTGACCACGCTCTCCGTCTGCAGCAGTTCACGACTCAAACGCAGTAGCGTCTCCAACTCCTGCTGTCGGGAGCGTGCCTCCTGCGCACGCTTGCGAGCACGTTCTGAGAGTCGACTTGCGACGATGGCGGTCGTCAGAAACGTAAATAGAGCCAGCCAGTTCTGCGGATCGGATATCGTAAACGTACCGATGGGAGGAAGAAAGTAGAAGTTGTAAAGCGCGGTCGCGACGACCGAAAGTACGACCGCGTAGCTCACTCCCCACTCTGCAGCCAACAGCAGAATCAGGAGCAGCAGCGTCAGTGCGACCGTCGTCGGGTTCACATGGATCCAGCGCCTGTAGACTAGTACAATTCCGGCCAGAGCGCTGGACGATAGTATCCAGCGTGTGATCGGGATCAGGCGGCGCGAGTTCATGGGGGTAGTATACGGCGTGAGCGAAAGACGAAAATCGCCAGAAGACTGGCTGCTGACTTCTGAAACAGAGAAGCAGCGCGGTCGATTTAAGGTTTTTCTGGGCTATGCGCCTGGTGTCGGCAAGACTTTCAGTATGCTCAGCGAAGGGATACGCCGCCGCGGCCGCGGAGAGGACGTCGTCGTCGGTATCGTTGAGACGCACGGACGTGCCGGTACCGCCGAGCTTGCAGCAAAGCTGGATCAAGTCCCACGCTGTGAGATCGACTACAAAGGAACAATCTTTACCGAGATGGACCTCGATGCCATTCTGGCGCGCATGCCACAGGTCGTGCTCATCGACGAACTCGCACACACCAACGTCACTGGCAGCCGCTTTGCCAAACGGTATGAAGATGTTCTTTTTTTGCTGGACAATAAGATTGATGTGCTCAGCACCATCAACATTCAGCACGTGGAGAGTCTTGCTCCGCGGGTTCAGGCGCTTACCGGCATCGGCGTGCGCGAGCAAGTGCCCGATTGGGTGCTGGATTGCGCCGACGAAATCGTCATCAGCGACCTGACGCCGGAGGCACTCGTTACCCGCATGCGCCGCGGCGATATCTATCCCATGGAACGCGTCGAACGCTCCTTGTCGAACTTCTTTCGGCGGGGCAATCTAATCGCGTTGCGCGAGATGGCGCTCCAGCGCGTTACCCGTGCGGTGGATCGTACGCTGGACGAGTACGTCAAACGCAAGCATCTTGGAGCCCACTGGACGGTTGCGGAAAAGATCGCCGTCTGCATCAGCTCCAATGCACAGGCGCGCGATCTTATCGCTCGGGGAGCGCGGTTGGCGGAGGCGCTTAACGCAGAACTGTATGTCCTGCATGTTGCTTCCGACCGTGATGAACTTCCCGAACGCAAACGTATCCTCGCATCCAGTCTGCAGTTTGCAAGCAATCTCGGCGCCACCATCGTGAACCTTACCGGCAGCGATACAGCCCGGGTTACCGCTGCCTTCGTGCGCGAGCATCGCATTACCCAAGCCATCGTAGGCCGTTCCGCGTTACACGGCCTACGCAAATATCTGTACTACCTGGCGATCCAGAAGTTCATGTCCGAAACACCCCACGTGGACCTGCATATCGTCACTCAGGAGGAACATTGAAACGCATCCTGGTTGTTGATGACGAGCCGCAGATCACGCGAATGCTACGCGCCTCGCTCCAGAGCGGCGGGTACGACGTGCTGGTCGCTGGCAATGGTGCAGAGGCATACAACCGCTTTCTTGCAGATCGACCGGACCTCATCATCACCGATCTGGCCATGCCGGAGATGACCGGCATTGACCTGACCCGTGCCGTCCGGCAACAAGCCCAGACGCCCATCATCGTACTAAGCGTGCGCGACACCGATGTCATGAAAGTTACAGCCCTCGATGAAGGTGCGGACGACTATCTCACCAAGCCGTTCAGCATGTCGGAGTTGCTTGCACGCGTGCGCGCACAACTTCGACGAACGACGGAGCAGAATGCGGTTGAGACACAGATCGAACTGGGCGACTTCACCATTGATATCGGCGCACATTCCGTGTTGGTGCGCGGACAGTCGGTACATCTCACGCCCAAGGAGTTTGATCTGCTCCTGCTCTTCGCTCGCTCACCTCATCGAGTACTTACCCACAAAGTTCTCCTGCGCGGCATCTGGGGTACTGCAGGAGACAATCAGCCAGAGTACCTGCGCGTGCTGGTGGCCGGACTCCGGAAGAAGATAGAAAGCGGAGACGCGCATCGATACATCCTAAGCGAGCCATGGATCGGCTATCGTTTCGTGCCGGATCCTGCCTCCGCCATAATCGACCCTACCGAACTTACAACTTCTTAACGAATTTTCAACGGACTTTCTACTGCACGGGCCTATCTACTCAGAGGGAAAGGTATCGTCATGTCCTGCAGCACCGGTTCAACTCAGTCGCGAATACCTCTCCTCGACGCAGCCCGGGCCATCAGTATTCCTTCCACCCGCTACCGACGCCAACCGAATGCTCTCCTACTTCGCCGATGCACTAGGGCAGCTAGCCGTGTGCAATGGAGCCCCCTATGGACATCGTTTCTCTCACTCTGATCGCAACTCTCTTTCTACTCACGGCAGCCTATATCGAGGCCTGTGGCCGTCTGAACGGAGCACGCCCATGATCCTCAATTCGTCTCTGCTGGTAGTCTCTGCTGCACTCCTCGCTTATCTCGTCTATGCCCTGCTGCGTCCGGAGAAGTTCTAAATGTCACTCAATGGTTGGTTACAAATTGCCTTGTTCATTACCCTCGTACTGCTGCTGGCGAGACCTATGGGCAGCTACATCACACAGGTCTTCGAGCGGCGCAGAACTTTGCTCGACCCCATTCTGGTCCCCTGCGAACGCGTTCTCTATCGCATCACCAGCATCGATGCAGCCCACGAAATGCGCTGGACGGAGTATGCGGGATCGATGCTTGTCTTCAGCGCCGCGACGCTGCTGCTGACGTATGTTGTCGAGCGTCTGCAGCACCTGTTGCCGCTCAACCCACAGCATCTTCCTGCGGTCGAACCGGCACTGGCACTGAACACTGCGATCTCCTTCACTACCAATACCAACTGGCAGGCCTACACGCCCGAATCCACCATGAGCTACCTGACCCAGATGCTGGGCCTTGCAACGCATAACTTCTGGTCAGCCGCTGTTGGCATGGCGTTAGCGATGGCATTGGTGCGCGGCATTGCACGACGCGAATCGAAAACACTCGGAAACTTCTGGGTCGATCTCACGCGTGGGACTTTCTGGATTCTGCTGCCGATGTCCGCAGTCGTGGCGCTTGCTCTTGTCTCGCAAGGAGTCATCCAGAACTTCAAGCCCTACGACTCCGTTAAGCTTCTTCAAGCCCGGCAGCTAACGGGTAGTGACGGGAAGTTGACGACCATCACAACCCAGACCATACCGCAGGGACCGGTTGCGTCACAGGAAGCGATCAAGATGCTCGGCACGAACGGTGGTGGCTTCTTCAATGCAAACAGCGCCCATCCGTTTGAAAATCCAACACCTTTGTCGAACCTGCTACAGATGCTCTGCATCTTCCTGCTGCCTGCCGGCCTCGTCGTGTCGCTCGGGCAGATGGTTGGCTCACCCCGACATGGCTGGGCGGTTCTGGCAGCGATGCTTATCTTCTGGTTCGCCGGAACACTGGTCTGCTACTGGGCTGAGGTACAGCCCAACCCGCTGCTCCACGGAGTGGATCAGCACGTCTCGCTGCTACAGTCTGGTGGCAACATGGAAGGCAAGGAAGTTCGTTTTGGCATCGTAAACTCTGCACTGTTTGCAATCGTCACGACCGATGCCAGTTGCGGCGCCGTCAACAGCATGCACGACAGCTTCATGCCGATCGGCGGCATGGTTCCCATGATCAACATCCTGCTTGGAGAGGTCGTCTTCGGCGGTGTAGGAGCAGGCTTATACGGCATGCTCGTCTTCGTGGTGATTGCAGTCTTCATCGCCGGACTGATGGTTGGACGCACTCCCGAGTATCTCGGCAAAAAAATCGAAGCCTATGACGTTCAGATGTGCATGTTGTACGTGCTCATCTTTCCGCTCCTTATCCTGAGCCTTTCTGCAATCAGTGTCCTGATGCCGCATCTGGGTCTCAGTAGCCTTACCAATCACGGACCGCATGGGCTCTCGGAGATTCTCTATGCCTACACCTCGGCAACCGGCAACAATGGCTCCGCCTTCGCGGGCTTGAATGCGAACACCCCCTGGTACAACTACTCGCTCGCCGTCGCCATGTTCTTTGGTCGCTTCATGATGATCGTGCCGATGCTGGCCCTCGCAGGCAGTCTTGCCGGCAAGAAGATCGTTCCCGCTTCTGCAGGTACGTTTCCGGTTACGACACCTCTGTTTACGGTACTGCTGGCAGGCGTGATCCTCATCGTCGGAGCACTCACTTTCTTTCCTGTACTGAGCCTGGGGCCGGTTCTCGAGCACCTGCTGCTACGCACCGGACACACCTTTTAGAGAGCACACCATGATGGCTTCACACTCCCAACAACGCTCACTGTTCGACGCTCAACTCCTCCGCCGCGCCGCGGTTGATGCACTCATTAAACTCGACCCGCGACGGATGATGCGTAATCCGGTGATGTTTGTCGTCGAGATTGGCAGCGTCCTCACTTCGACTCTGCTGATCGTCGATGCCCTGCATCATCGCGTCAGCTTCAGCTTCAATCTACAGATCACCATCTGGTTATGGTTCACCGTACTCTTTGCAAACTTCGCCGAGGCGATGGCCGAGGGTCGTGGCAAAGCTCAAGCCGATGCACTTCGCCAGGCCAAATCCGAAACCACGGCATATCGCCTGATCAACGGAGTCGTGCAGGAGATCGCGAGCTCCCAACTCCGGGTCGACGATCTCGTTCGCGTGACGGCTGGCCAGTTGATTCCTGGAGATGGCGAAGTGATCGAAGGTGTTGCTTCGGTCGATGAGTCCGCCATCACGGGCGAATCAGCCCCTGTCATTCGTGAGGCAGGCGGTGACCGTTCCGCTGTCACTGGTGGCACGCGTGTGCTCTCCGACATGATCATCGTTCGGATCACGTCCAACCCCGGCGAGACCTTCCTCGATCGCATGATCGCACTGGTCGAAGGCGCAGAGCGGCAGAAGACTCCTAACGAGATCGCGCTCAACATTCTGCTCGCCGGTCTTACCATCATCTTCCTGCTTGCCGTGGTCACTCTACAGCCCTTCGCTATTTATTCGGGCGCACCGCAGACGGTCTTCGTACTCATCGCGCTGCTGGTCTGCCTTATCCCCACCACCATCGGAGGGCTCCTCTCGGCCATTGGCATCGCCGGTATGGATCGCCTGGTGCAACACAATGTACTGGCAACGTCCGGTCGTGCGGTCGAAGCAGCAGGCGATATCAACACGCTGTTGCTCGACAAGACTGGCACCATTACGATCGGCAACCGTCAAGCGGCAGAGTTTGTGCCAGCACCCGGCATCGCTGCGGACCATCTGGCCGATGCCTCGCAGCTCTCTTCCCTGTCCGACGAGACGCCTGAGGGTCGCTCTATCGTCGTACTCGCCAAAGAGCAGTTTCATCTGCGCGGTCGCGAGCTTGGCTCTCTCCATGCCGAGTTCATTCCCTTCTCCGCAACGACGCGCATGAGTGGTATCGAAGTTGAAGGCCGCAGCATCCGAAAAGGCGCCGTGGATGCCATTACGAACTACCTTCAGCAACATGGCTCCAACATGCCCGCAGGGGTGCTGGAGAGCGTGCAGCAGATCGCACGCAGTGGGGGCACGCCGCTTGTCGTTGCAGAGAACTTCCAGGCGCTCGGAGTTATTCACCTCAAGGATGTGGTGAAGGGCGGCATGCGCGAGCGCTTCGACCAGTTGCGCGCCATGGGTATTCGCACCGTCATGATCACCGGCGACAACCCGCTCACTGCAGCCGCCATTGCACGCGAAGCAGGTGTCGATGACTTCCTCGCCGAGGCCACGCCCAAGGACAAGATGGACCTGATTCGCCGCGAGCAAGCCGATGGAAAACTCGTCGCCATGACCGGAGACGGCACCAACGACGCCCCCGCACTGGCCCAGGCCGATGTAGGGGTTGCCATGAACTCCGGCACCCAGGCCGCCAAGGAGGCGGGCAACATGGTCGACCTTGACTCCAACCCAACCAAGCTCATTGAAATCGTAGCTATCGGCAAACAGTTGCTGATGACGCGCGGCGCGCTCACCACCTTCTCCATCTCCAACGATGTCGCCAAATACTTTGCCATACTGCCCGCCATGTTTGCCGGAGTCTTTCCTGTACTCAACGCACTCAACGTCATGCATCTACACAACGCGCAGTCGGCCATTCTCTCTGCGGTCATCTTCAATGCTCTGATCATCGTGGGGCTCATCCCGCTGGCACTGCGAGGCGTGGGCTACCGGCCCATGTCCGCGGATGCACTCCTGCGCCGCAACCTGCTCGTCTATGGACTTGGCGGGCTCATCATCCCGTTCGTCGGTATCAAAATAATCGATCTCATCATTACAGCACTGCACCTTGCCTAAGGAATCCGCATGAAGAAGCACATCATCACCGCTTGCCTGTACACGGCCATCACCGCAATTCTGCTGGGAGTGGTCTATCCCCTCGGAATTACAATCCTCGCAAAAGCATTCTTCCCCAAGCAGGCAAGCGGACAACTGATCGTCGACAATGGTCAAGCTATCGGCTCCCGTCTGATTGGACAGCCCTTCGATAGCCCAACCTACTTTCACGGTCGTCCTTCCGCAGCCGGTGTCGGCTACGATGCAACGACATCGTCCGGTTCCAATCTTGGCCCCACCAGTCAGTACCTGGTCGACCGCATCCACGCCAGCGTGCAGCAGGAAAGTTCCGGTATTCCTGTCCCCATCGATCTGGTCACCGCCTCCGCATCCGGTCTGGACCCAGACATCAGCCCCGCAGCCGCCATGTATCAAATCCCCCGCATCGCGCGAGAGCGGCACTTGTCACGCACTGTGCTTCAGCAACTGGTCATCCAGCACATCCAGCCACGCCAGTTTGGACTGTTGGGCGAGCCGACCGTCAATGTGCTGGCGCTCAACCTGGCTCTCGACCAAATCAAGTGAAGACTCCAGCGGAGAACGTGGCAGCGTAGCCCACCACGCTGAACCAACAGACCATGCTTTAATAAGCGAGTAGAGTCATACTCAGATAGTGCGACGACTCTACCCCACGGCTGGTGCATGAACGCAATTGAATTTTCTTTGTTGATCGGCATGGCCTCGCTGGTGGCCGGGTTCCTGGGCTCCCTAACCGGACTGGGTGGCGGCGTCGTCATCGTGCCACTGCTGGCGCTTGCGTTCAAAGTAGACATCCACTACGCCATCGGCGCATCTCTGGTCTCGGTCATTGCCACATCGTCGGGTTCAGCGGCCGCCTATGTCCGTAAAGGCTACTCCAATATCCGCATCGGCATGTTGCTGGAGATCGCCACCACCCTGGGTGCGATTATGGGGGCGTTTCTGGCTGCCGGCACTCCCACAAAGGCGATTGCCATCGTCTTCGGCATGGTTCTGCTGTTCTCCGCAGCGGTCTCCACGCGCAAGCGCAACCCGCCCCCCACCGACGAACCGAAAGACCGGTTAGCCTCCATGCTCCGTCTAGACGGCAGCTATCCAGACGATGGCATCAAGCATCCCTACCATGTCCGTCGCGTCCCCCTCGGATTTGGACTGATGTTCGGTGCAGGCACGCTCTCCGGGCTACTCGGCATCGGCTCCGGAGCAGTCAAGGTGCTTGCCATGGATGAGGCCATGTTGATTCCGTTCAAGGTCTCGACTACCACCAGCAACTTCATGATCGGCGTGACTGCGGCTGCCAGCGCAGGCATCTACCTCAGCCGTGGGTACATCGATCCCGCCATCGCAATGCCGGTAACGCTCGGAGTGCTGGCCGGCTCCATGCTGGGAACCCAATTTCTGATGCGCGCCAAGACCAAAGCCATTCGCATCATCTTTGCCGTGGTCATTGCCATGCTCGGCATGGAGATGATCTACAGCGGCCTTACAGGAAGGCTATAAATGGAACACCCGGCTCCCATTGATCCAAACGAATACGCGCTGACCGACGACACCATCATCGACATCAGGATCGGTCTGTTGCTGAAGATTGGCATGCTTACCTCCGCCGCCGTCATCCTGCTGGGCGGCATCCTGTTTCTGTTCCACCATGGTCGATCCAATCCGGATTACACCGTGTTTCATGGCGTACCCGATAACCTGAACAGCCTTGCCGGGATCGCTCGGGGCTTGCGCCACGGCAACGATCTCGCCATCATTCAACTGGGCATGCTGCTCTTGATTGCGACACCGGTCGCGCGCGTCGTCTTCTCCATCTTTGCCTTCTTCAGCGAACGCGATTATCTGTATGTCACCATCTCGACCATTGTGCTGGCCGTGCTGCTCTACAGTCTCATCTGGCACTAGTCGCGTCGATGCTTTGACCTTGAGTCGCCAGGGGCAATCTGGATGCAGGTCAGGTAGCAACTGGTCGCCACGTGCAACAGGCCGCCTTCGGCAAACTGAGCGAAGTGCTCGCACAACGCATGCTGCATCCCGTCATACTTCGGATGCCCTGGCATCGGCGCTACCGAGAGCGACTGCGTCTGTCCCAGCAACTCCTCCAGCGTCACTGCCTGCTGCCGGTCAATGAACTCGCGAATCGTTATGCCCCCGGCAAAGAACTGCTCCGCCACGTCATACGCGCGATACCCCTTCAGCACCTCGCGATAGTCGACTCCATGGTCCAGCAGTATCTGCTCGTATGCCTCTTCCTGCGCCGTGTCGCGCCTGCCTCGCCGCAGAGTAACCAGCACCACCCAACCACCCGGCCGCAGGATGCGGGAGAACTCTCTGCGGGTCAACTCTGGGTCGAACCAGTGGAACGCCCGCCCCGCGGAGATGAAATCAACCGAGGCCTCCTGCAGTGTGGTCGCCTCCGCGGTTCCGTCCACCAGCGTCAGACCCGGATACCTCAACTGCAGCCGCGCACACGACGCCCGCATCTCGGCGTTGGGCTCAACCCCGATCACCGCATTCCCGTTAGCCAAAAACAGCTCGGCAAGCATGCCGGTACCTGCTCCGATATCGGCTACCAGATCGGTTGCGAGCAACCCACAACGTCTCTGCAACAGCGCAATCAACTCCACCGGGTAGCGCGGACGGTAACGCTCGTAGTCATCCACACGGCCAGTGAAACGCTGTGCAGTATCGCTCCTCGCCGACATCGATCATCCTCCGCACTCGGGCAAGCCACATCAGGATAGCCCCGCAACCTTGGCGCATTACAGGGAGGCCTCGACCGCCTCGCTCCCTGACTCCCTGCGCTGAAAGCTGCGCCCACGCTGCTCCGGCCCAAGCGCAAAGATGAACAGTAGCAGAACGATCACCACCACCTCAAAGAGGGTCAGTGCCCAGGGATAGCCAAAATGGTCGCGCAACCGAAACTCCAGCGCCACAGCAGGCGAGGCAACCAGCACGCCCAACTGGTACACGAAGCCGGGAAACAAGCTCCGCACCGAATCCGGCGACAGCTCATTCAGGTGCGCCGGAATCACGCCGAACGCGCCTTGTACGCCCGTCTGCATCACATACGAACCCACCACCAGCATCGCCAGAGAGCCGCCAAATGCCCACGCCGGAATCGACAACAGCGACAACCCCAACGCCAGCATGATGGCATTGCGCCGGCCAATCTTCTCCGAGATCTGCCCGAAGAAGATCGCGCCCGTGATCGCGCCGATGTTGTAGATAATCGGGATTCCGTACAGCGGCTTCATCCCCAGAACCAAAACATTCTTGATGCTCGGTAGCGTCTTGAGAAAGTCTGGATACAGGTCCTGTGTGCCATGCGACAGACACGACATCACCACCATCACCAGCAACAGATAGGAGAAGCTGCCCATGTGCTGGAACAACGTCTTGAAGATCGTGACCACCGATCCCATGCGGTGTAGTTTCCAGGCCTCCGACTCCGGCGACAACCATGTCATCACAACGATGACCGCTGCCAGCGACGAACCAACCAGGAACATTGCGCGCCAACCAAAGTGCGGCATGATCGTCAGCATCCCGACCGACGCCAACAGGTAGCCGAACGGATAGCCGCCCTGCATCATGCCCGAGAGAAATCCACGTCGCTTCCGCGGAGCATTCTCCATCGCAAACGAAGCGCCAATCCCCCAGTAGCCGCCCATGCCAATGCCATACAGCGCCCGCATCACCACAAAAAACGCATAGTTTGGCGCAAAGCCACTCAACGCCGTCACGATGGAGAAGTACGCCACGCAGAGCATCAGCGGCCGCCGCCGTCCATAGCGATCCGCCAGCGCGCCGAAGATCAGTGCACCCACCGGCCGCATCGCCAGCGTTATCGAGATCGTCCAGATGATCGCAACCTTCTGAACGTGGAAGTTACTCGCCAATGCATCGAAGAGAAACACCACTACAAAAAAATCAAATGCGTCCAACACCCAGCCGAGAATGCCGGAGGCCACTGCAAACTGCCAACCCTTGGTTACTTTGTCTGGGATCGATGCCGATACGTCGTCTTCGATGTGCATGGTGCTGTCTCCGGGCTCAGGGGAAAACTGCCATTCCTCCAACGGAATGGTAAGTGTGGTCATGAAACAAATGAAGCAAGTAGACAAACTCGTTCGAAGACGAGTGCCAGCCATCAGGCAGACACTCGCCTCCGCACAAGGCAGGCCCTTAGAACACGAACTTCATTCCAAGTTGGATCTGACGCGATGAAGTCGACGTCTGATTCAGTGCAGTCGGTAGCGTGCTGCCATCGAAGTCATACACCGAGTTGTTCTGGCCACCGGTGTTCAAAAAGCCCGGGGACAGGTAGTTGGTATGGTTCAGGATGTTGAAGAACTCCGCCCGGAACTGAACGTTGAAGACGTCCGAGATCACCGGAATCTTCGTGTTCTTGAACAGGGACATATCAAGCTCTGTCAGTTTCGGTCCGTAGAAACGGTTACGTCCCGAGTTGCCCAGCACATTGGAGCAGAACTGACGACCCGAAGGAGCAGCCGGTCCGCTGTAGTTGGTGAACGACGCCGGGGCGCAACCATATGGATTCGCCGCCGTCGCCGGTGCCAGGCTCAGTGGTGCCGTCGGAGGCGTAAAGCAGTTGGTATGGATGTAGTTCACACCCTTGCCACCGGTCGGATTGCAGCCCGAGAGCAGATCGGCGAAGTCCATCGAGAAGTCACCGTTGAAGCCCGTGCCCAGCGGATCGTTCCCGCCGCCAACCGTCACCGTAAAGGGCGCGCCGGTCTCTGCAGTCAAGATGCCGCCAACCTCCCAACCATTCGTGGCAACATTCGCCAGAAGATTGGAGAACTTCGGTGCAGGAATATCCCAGATCACGTTGCCGGTTGCAACCGAGCGAATATCAAAGTCGCAAGCGCCAACCCGATACTGCTTGTTCAACAACAAAGGCACGGCGATCGAGTTCAGGTAGGTATCTCCTGTAACAGGAGCAGAGCTGAGGTCGTTGCAATGGCTGTAGGTGTACGAGAACTGCCCCTGTACGCCATGCGCCATCACCTTCTTGATCTGAGACTGGAAGCCTTCATACGACGACGCGCCATCGAAGATGACAGGACGAATACCAGCCCCACCACCCCAGTTGGAGTCAATCCGCGTACCGCTCTGGTTTCCAGCGCAGTTGCCGCCAGTCGGATCGCACGGAAACACCAGCCCAACGCCAGAGACGGCGGTCGGCTGTACCAGATTGATATCGTCCGCAGCCGCCGAAAGATGCAGCGAACGCGAACCAACATAAGCAGCCAACAGCGTGAAGCCTTTGCCCAGATCCTGCTGAATGCTGGCGTTCCAGTTGTAGACCGCCGCGCGCTTGGGATCCTGCTGGATGTAACGGTTGCGGATCTTCTGCCGGTTGAAGTTCACATTGCTGTCCGCCACACCCGTACCCAGGGTTGCGGTATGGTCCGCACCGATAATCTGAAATGGGGCAGTCGCAGCCGTGTTCAGGCCAAACTCGTACGGTAGAGGCAGCACATCGAACATACCCGCCGAAGCACGCAGCGCCGTTTTGCCCGTACCGAACAAGTCCCATGCAATACCTACCCGCGGCTCAAAGTCCTTGGTCGTTGGGTTGCTGGCAATCGGACTGTCCGTACCAACCGGACCGCACGCCGTGGGGCTGGACTGGCAGTTCTGCAAGGTCGTGATCTGCTGGAAACCCGCAGCCGCAACCGTATATCCATTCACCGTATATGCCGCCACACTACTCGCATCCGTAGGACGTGTGGTGGCCTCATACCGCATACCCAGATTCAGAACTACATGCTTGGAGATCTGCCAGTCGTCCTGGAAGTACGCTGCAAACAGATTCTCGCGGAAGCGAACCTCCGTCGAGCCGCCCGGAGCCAGTGCATTCAACTGGTGTGGTGCGTTGTTCAGAAAGTCCGACAGGCTGTAGTTGTTCATGCGGCCGTTGGGGCTCAACTGTTCCAACACGTTGTAACGCATATGCTCGAACGCCACTCCGACCTTGATCGACTGCGTCCCTTTGGTGATAAACGCATCGTCGTACGCCTGGATCGACGTCCAACCGTGGTTGAATTTGTTGAAGCCGTTCAAGCCATAGGCCGTCGTCAGCCCGGAGACCGGGATCTGCGGCGGAGCCACCGAACCGGGAGCAATCGCAAGCTTCGCATCTGTTGCAACCGCATCGCCGGAGACAGGCGAGTTGATCAGTCCGGTAATGTGGCTTACGCCCGCACGAATCGTGTTGACCAACGCCGGCGAAAAGATGTGCGTCTCTTCGACAGAAGCCAACTGGCGGCGCGATAGAACCTGGTGGACCGCATTGCCCAGCGGATCGCCCTGCGTCTGCGGACCCGAGTCAAAGAAGTACGTCGCATCCGCCGAGTCCGAAGATGAGATCTTCTGATCCAGACGTGCGATCACATAGTTCTCCGTCGCCTTGGTCGGCAGCGTCGTGTTGAACGACTGAATCCCGGCAACATCCGGAGATCCCGCAGGTGCAACCGGCCACAACGCCAGATAAGGCTGAATCGCCGCAACCGCCAGTGCACGCGTCGCTGCGTCCGGAACGTGGATTGTCGTCGAAACCGGTTGGCTCTGACGGATACCTTCGTAGTCGACAAAGATAAACGTCCGGTCCTTGATGATCGGCGCGCCGGCCGCAGCCCCAAACTGAATGCGGCGGAACGGAGGAATGGTCGGGCCATCAAAGTAATTGCGCGCATCGAAGATGCTGTCGCGGTCGAAGAAGTACGCCGTGCCATGCAACTGGTTCGTACCGGTCTTGGTGATGGCGTTGATCACCGCGCCTGAGGTCCGGCCATACTCCGAGGTGTAGTTGCTGGTCAGCACCGAGAACTGGTCGATCGCGTCGACGCCCAGGTTCACGCCCGTCGAACCGCCCGGTGCTGCATTGGTATAGTCGTTGATCACCATGCCGTTGACCCGGTAGGTGTTTTCGTTGGCCCGGTGGCCACCGTCCGAAAGCTGGTTGCCAAAGCCACGGTTCCCCTTGTTCGCGGAGAATCCTGTGGTCGCCTGGTTCGGAACGCTCACCACGCCCGGCTCCAGGGTAGCCAAGGAGGTCCAGTCGCGGCCATTCAACGGAAGCTCACGGACCGTCGTGCCATCCACGGTCGCACTCACCGTCGCCGAAGATGTCTGCACCGACGGCGGAACGTCCGTCACCACCACCGTCTCAGAGACCTTGCCGAGAGCCAGCGACGGGTTGAACGTGATCTGCGCACCCACGGTCAGAACGATGTTCTTCTGCACTTGAGCAGAAAAACCCGGGGCGGACGTCTTTACCTCATACGGTCCCGGATTAAGGTTAGGTGCCGAGTAGAAGCCTTCTGAGTTCGTCGTCACCGTACGGCTGACATTGGTTGCCGTATTGCGAACCGTAACCGTCGCCTTCGGCACGATCGCTCCCGAGGGGTCTGACACCGTACCCGACAGAGTCGCTCCAGCTACCTGGGCCGATGCCTGTCTTGCTCCCGGCACACACCATACCCAGACGAATACGGCAATCACCGCGACTGCCGATAACACTGACTTCCACTTCATATATCGTGTGTTCAATTTCATAGCTCTCCCTTGCCTCAAAACGCGTCCTGGTTTCATTCATGGCCCGACAACGCTGCAACTGCAATTGTTGGGTTCGTAAAGCAGACGCATCCTAAGCCCGCAATTCTAAAATCTGCAATCAACTCCACCTCAGCTAATAGGCATTTGGAGGTAACTGCCTTATTTATTCAGAATCAATAGCTTGCACGTCATGGTAACGCCCCGGCACCCACTGAAATGCGTTGACGCTGCAATATTTCGCTGGCTATACTTCATGCCGTTCCGTAACATTGCGTTCACAGATCAGGTCGTTTTTCTATGGCACCACTAAAAACAGAGCCCGCAGTGGCCCTGCTGCGCTTCGGACGATTCGAGCTGGATCTCGATGTCAATGAGCTGCGCAAAAATGGTTACCGCATTCGCTTGCAGGAGCAGCAACTCAACCTGCTCAAAGTACTCCTCGAACGCCCCGGAGACTTGATCAGTCGCGAGACCCTGCGCGAGCGCCTCTGGCAGCCAAACACCTTCGTCGACTTCGACCACAGCCTGAATACCGCCATGATGCGGCTGCGTGAGGCCCTGGGCGACCCCTCCGACAACCCCATCTTCATCCAGACAGAGCCTCGTAAAGGCTACCGCTTCATTGCGCCGGTGCGACACATAGCAAAAGAGCAGCCCGCCGTGGACGCTGCGCCGCCGCCCGTTCCCCCCGCATTGCCATCCTCCGCCCCCCACGGCGAACTGGCCGTCGCTCCAGCGTCCCAGCCCACCGCTGTGCTGCCTGCCGTTCCGCTTCACCAACCGCCCGCCCCCCAGCCCTTCCGTTTGGCCCTCTCGCACACCAGCCTGTACCGCGTGGCGCTGGCCCTGTTGCTTCTACTGGCAGTCCTCTCCTATATCTTGTTGAGACCAAAGCACGACCAGACTGCCCTCTCTGCGAATCATCCCGTTTCGCTGGTCGTACTGCCGCTCGACAACCTCTCCGGCGACAGGAATCAGGACTACTTTGCCGATGGGATGACTGACGAACTCATCGCCAGCCTCGCCCGCATCAGCTCCATCCGCGTTATCTCCCGCACTACCGCCATGGAGTACAAGGGCACCCACAAGTCGCTCGAAAAGATCGCCCAGGATCTCGGCGTCGATGCCGTCGTCGAGGGCACCGTTCTGCGCTCCGGCGACCGCGTCCGTATCACCGCGGAGCTGGTTCAGGTCTCCACCGACCGGCACCTCTGGGCCGACACCTACGAGGCCCCCCTGGGCGACATCCTCACCCTCCAGAACCAGGTCGCCTCCGCCATCGTCAGCCAGATACAGATCAAGCTCACCCCCCAGGACAAGGAGCGACTCGCCACTAGCCGCCCCGTCAACTCCGAAGCCTACGAAGACTACCTCAAGGGCCGCTACTACTGGGGTAAACGCTCGGAAGAAGGCCTGGAAAAAGCCATCCAGTACTTCCAGTCCGCTACCGAGAAAGACCCCCAGTACGCCCTCGCCTACGCCGGTCTGGCCGACTGCTACGGCATACTTGGCGCCGCCATCGTCGGCACCGTGCCCACCAGCCAGGTCGCGCCTAAAGCCGAAAAGGCAGCCATCCGCGCCGTCGAACTCGACGCTTCTCTTGCCGAGACCCAGACCGCACTCGCTACCGTTCAGTTCAACTACGACTGGAACTGGAAGGCCGCCGAGACCGGCTTCCGCCGCGCCATCGAACTGAACCCCAACTACGCCACCGCCCACCAGCGCTACTCGCTCTACCTGATCGCCATGGGACGCTCCGCCGAAAGCATCGCCGAGATGAACCGTGCGCGCGCCCTCGATCCCCTCTCGCTCAGCATGAACTTCAGCCTCGGCTGGCGGCTCTACATGGCCGGACAGTACGACCAGGCCATCGCACAGCTAAACAACGCCATCGAGATGGACCCATCTTTTGTCCTTGCACACATCGTCCTCGGCCAGACATTCGAACAAAAGGGACTCTACCCACAGGCCATCGCGGAGTTACAGAAGGCCGCCGCCATGTCCCACGACATCCCGCCCGTCGTCGCAGCCCTCGGCCATGTCTACGCCGTCTCCGGCAAACGTGCCGAGGCTCTCAACCTGCTCCGCGACCTCAAGCTACGCTCCCAGAACCAGTACGTCTCGCCCTTCTACCTCGCGGTCCTGTATGCCGGGCTCGGCGACCACCACGAGACTCTCAACTGGCTCAATCAGGCCTACGACGACCGCTCAAACAACATGATCTTCCTCAGCGTCGACCCACAGTTCCAAGGCCTCCACTCCGACCCCGAGTTCCAAAGCCTGCTCCACCGTCTCGGACTGCCTGCCCCTGCCAAGTAGCCACCACTCCCCTTGGCCAGCCCATCGCTAAGGCGCCAGCAGAATCCGCAAATCGCGCAGGTTGTTCCCCGTAGGCCCCGTCACGATGGTGTCGTCCAGCAATCCCAGCAGCCCTTCGGAATCAAATCGTGCCAGCGCCTGCTCCACCGGATAGCCCATCTGCTGCGCTCGCTCCAGCGTGCTGCCATCCACCACTCCCCCGGCCGCAACGCTGTTGCCATCGATCCCGTCGCTACCCCCGCTCAACACGGTGATCTCTTCCCCGGCAATCCTCTGGGAACACAACAGCGCAAAGTGCTGATTCCGCCCTCCTCGCCCAGCCACTGTCGTCGGCACCCGCACCGTCACCTCCCCAGCAGAGAGCAGACACACTCGCTCGCCAGCCATGCGCAACTGCCTCAGCCGCGCCACCAGATACTCCGCCGCCGCCGCCGCGCTCCAGTCATCGCAGGCGTTGTCGATCTCTACCCGCCACCCCAGCGCGACTGCCCGTGCCGCCGCCGCAGCCGCCAACGATCCGCTATCCAGCAGGCAGTACCACCGCGACCTTGCAAACGCAGCATCCTGCTCCTTCGGCGTCTCCGCCAACTCGGGATCAAGCAGCATCGCAGCCACGCGTTTCGGCAGCACACTCTCCAATCCATACTGCGCCACAATCCGGCGCACATCGGCCACCGTACTGCGGTCCGGAAGGGTCGGCCCCGAGGACAACGCATCCAACTCGCCCGCAGGCACATCCGACACCAACACCGTCAACTGCTCCGCCGGAGCCGCAGCTGCTGCCAGCCGTCCACCCTTCACCGCCGAGAGATGCTTCCGCACTACATTCATCGCGGCAATAGGAAGCCCGCTCTCCACCAGCGCCCGATGCGTCGCCGCCACCTCCGCCTCGGTCGCATCCTCGCGCATAAACTTCTCCACCAGCGCAGATCCGCCACCACTCACCAGAAACACCGCCAGATCCCGCTCCGTCAGCGAACCCAGCGTACGCAACACATCCTCCGCCGCTGCACTCGAAGCCTCATTTGGCGTAGGATGCCCACCGCGATACACCCTTGCCCCAGCCGGAAGCCCCGGCATCTCTCCCACCCCGCACACCACCGCTTCCATCCGTGCAGCCTGCGTTCCAGCCAGCCGCAGAAACGTCGCTGCCATCACACCCGCAGCCTTCCCCGTCGCTATCACGACGACCCGCGCATAATCCGATAACCTGTACGCATCGCTGTCCACCCACAGCGCATCACCCTCAAACCGAATCCGCGCCTCCATCACCGGAGCCACCCGCGACGCCTCCAGCGCATGGGCAAAAATATCCCGTGCCTGTTGCTTCAGTTCTTCCCTCATGTCGCTCATCCCACGCGCACTCCGTCGCTGCGCAGCCTACGCACCCACCATCGCCATCGTCCGCACCTCGGGCGAAACAATCAACTTCGCCTCCGTCCGTGCCTGCACCTCCTGCGGTGTCAGCCCCTCGGCCACCTCCGTCAGCACCAGCCCCTCGGCACTCACGCGAATCCAGCACAGCTCCGTCACAATGTCGTGCACCACATGCGTCCCGGTCAGCGGCAGCGTGCACGCCTTCAATATCCGTGACGCGCCCTCCTTCGTCTGGTGCTCCATCGCTACAATCACCCGGCGCGCCCCGGCCACCAGGTCCATCGCGCCGCCCATCCCCTTCACCATCTTGCCGGGAATCGTCCAGTTCGCCAGGTTCCCTGCCTCATCCACCTGCATCGCACCCAGCACACTCATGTCCATGTGTCCGCCGCGAATCATCGCGAACGACTCCTCGCTCCCAAAGTACGAGCAGCCCGGCAGCTCCGTCACCGGCTGCTTGCCCGCATTGATCAGATCAGGATCGGCAGCACCCGCCGCCGGTGCCGGGCCCACCCCCAGCATCCCATTCTCCGACTGAAACGTCACATCCATTCCCGCAGGCACAAACGCCGTAATCATCGTCGGCAATCCGATCCCCAGATTCACATAGAACCCATCCCGCAGCTCCAGCGCAATCCGTCGGGCAATCCGCTCTTTGCCGCTCATGCTGCACCTCCCGAACGGATAAACTCCGCCTCAATCGGCTTGCGATACGCCGCCCCCACGACGACCCGATCCACATAAATACCCGGGGTCACAATCTGGTCCGGATCCAACTCGCCCGGCTCTACCAGCTCCTCCACTTCGGCAATCGTCAGGTCTGCCGCAGTCGCCATCGCAGGATTGAAGTTACGCGCCGTCTTGCGATACACCAGGTTGCCCAGCCGATCGCCCTTCCACGCCTTCACCAGCGCAACGTCCGCGTGCAGTGCATGTTCCAGCACATACATCCGCTCGCCGATCTGCCGCGTCTCCTTGCCCTCGGCCACCACCGTGCCTAGTCCGGTCGGCACATAAAACGCCGGAATCCCCGCCCCACCTGCACGAATCCGCTCCGCCAGCGTGCCTTGCGGAATCAACGTCAGGTCCAACTGCCCCTGCAGCACCATCGTCTCCAGCCGCCGGTTCTCCCCCACATAGCTGCCAACGTGCGACGCAATCATGCCCGCCTCCAGCATCAGCCCCATGCCAAAGCCGTCGACCCCCATATTGTTGCTGATCGTATGCAGCCCCTGCACGCCCAGCCGCACCAACGCGGCAATCAGGGTCTCCGGAATACCACACAACCCAAACCCACCCAGCATCACCGTCGCACCACTGGCGATATCGGCCACCGCCGCATCCGCTGATAGAACCACTTTGTTCATGCTGCCAGACTCCGCGCAGCCGCCAGCAGGTCGCCAGCGGCCGCGCTCTTGCCGTTACTTCGAATGGATGGAAAACGTAAACGTCGTCGTGCTGTGACGAACCTCGCCCGGCTTCAGCAACGTCGTCGGGAACGCAGGATGGTTCGGCGAATCAGGATAGTGCTGCGTCTCCAGGCAGAGTGCCGCATTCTTCCCGTACGCCACGCCACTCGGCCCCGTCTTCGTCCCATCCAGAAAATTCCCGGAGTAGAACTGAACGCCCGGCTCGGTCGTCGTCACCGTCAGCACGCGGCCACTCTTCGGGTCGTATACCTTGGCAGCCGTCTTGGTCTCACCGTTGGCGCCGCGCAGCACCCAGTTATGGTCGTACCCACCGGCAATCTTCAACTGCTCATTGTTGTCGTTGATGCGGGCCCCAATCACCGTTGGCTTGCGGAAGTCGAACGGCGTACCCTCCACCGGCGCCAGTTCGCCCGTCGGGATCAGCCCTGCATCCACCGGCGTATAGCGATCGGCGGCGATCATCATCTCTTCGCCCAGAATCGTCCCCGATCCCTCCCCGCCCAGGTTGAAGTACGAGTGATTCGTCAGGTTCACCACCGTCGCCTTGTCGCTCGACACGCTGTAGTCGATCCGCAGCGCACCATGATGAATTGTGTAACGCACATGCGCCGTCAGCGTGCCAGGATAGCCCTGATCGCCGTCCTTGCTTACCAGCGTCATCTCCACGCCATCGGCCACCGCATGCGCCTGCCACACCGCCTGATCGAATCCCACCGTGCCGCCATGCAGCGAGTTGCCGTTGTTGTTCAGCGGCACCTGGTACTCATGCCCATCCACGGAAAACTTGCCATGCGCAATCCGGTTCCCGTACCGGCCCACAATCGCGCCAAAGTAGGTGCTCTTATCCGCCAGATAGCCATCCAGCGAGCTGTATCCCAGCACCACGTCGGCCTGCTTGCCATCACGGTCCGGCACCACAATCGACACCACCCGCGCGCCATAGGTCATCACCCGCGCCTCGATCGTGTCGTTCTTCAACGTGTAGATGTCCACAGTCTTGCCATCGGGAGTGGTGCCGAAAGCCGCCTTCGTTACAGCGCCATGTGCTGCCATCGCGGTAGTCATGCTAAGCAGAATAACCTTTACCCATCTCATCGTCAGCTTTTCCTCATAGATCAACTCGGAGCAATCCGCCCACTACCCTGTTCACGCCCATCCCGCCAGCGTTCGCACGGCCACGGCAACTATACGTGAACTTCACCACCCAATGAAAACCCCAGTAAGATGGACGGCGAAGCTAAACCCATGCAAGGAAGCCCCATGACCTCTCGCCATCGCGTTCGGCAACACCTCCGCACACTCGCACCCGTTGCGCTGCTCCTGCTCTGCCTCTGCGCCTTCCGCCTGCCCGCCTCGGCCGCCGCCCAGCCAGACCACTGGGTCGGCACCTGGGCCACCTCGCCCATGGCCGCACCCAACGCCGAAGGCAAGCTCCTCGCCGGCGACACCACCCTCCGCGAGATCGTCCACATCTCCCTCGGCGGCTCCGTCGTACGCGTCGTCCTCTCCAACGAGTTCGGCCTCGATCCCCTCACCATCGGCCAGGCCCACATCGCCCTCAGCGCAGGCCACGGCGACATCGCCCTGACCTCCGCCAACGCCCTCAGCTTCGGCGGACGTCCCTCCATCACCATCCCGCCCGGAGCCCTCGTCGTCAGCGATCCCGTCGACCTCAAGCTTCCCGCCTTCGCCGACGTGGCCGTCAGCCTCTACCTGCCCGAGCAGCCCCTCCGCCAACTCTCCGTCCATGGCTTCGCGGACCAGACCAGCTACGCCGCTCCCGGCAACGTCGTCAGCGCCGCCAAGCTCGACAACCCCAAAGAGATCTACTCCTGGCCCATCCTCAAAGGCCTCGACATCAAAACCACCGACGACAGCGCCGCCATCGTCGCCTTCGGAGACAGCATCACCGACGGCGCCCACAGCACCCGCGACGCCAACGCCCGCTGGCCCGACGTCCTCGCCCGCCGCCTCCAGGCCGACAAGCACACCGCCCACCTCGCCGTCCTCAACCAGGGCATCGGCGGCAACCGCGTCCTGCACGACACCACCGGCCCCAGCGCCCTTGCTCGCTTCGACCGCGACGTCATCGCCCAGGCTGGCGTCAAATACCTCATCCTGCTCGAAAGCATCAACGACATCGGCCACGCACAAGACCCCGTCAAGCCCTACGATGTCGTCACCGCGGAAGACCTCATCGTCGGCCTCGGCCAGCTCGCCGCTCGCGCCCACACCCACGGCATCAAGGTCTACGCAGCCACCCTCACCCCCTACGTCGGCGCCAAATACTCCTCCCCAGCAGGAGAAGCCATGCGCCAGGCCGTCAACCAGTGGATCCGCACCTCCACCCAACTCGATGGCTTCATCGACTTCGACAAAGCCACCCAGGACCCCGCCAACCCCACTGTCTTCGCGCCCGCAGCCGACTCCGGTGACCACCTCCACCCAGCCGACGCTGGCTACAAAACCATGGGCGACGCCATCGACCTCAAACTCTTCAACAAATAACCGCACTCCGCAGCAACAAAGCGGCAGAAGCCTACGCTCCTGCCGCTTTGTACTTCACCACTCTTCCCACCAACCGCTCTATCCCTGCGACTTGCGCTCCCACGGTTGCAGCACCTTCACCGAAGCCATGCCCGCAGCCGTCGCCGCCTCGATCCCCATCACCGTATCTTCAAACACCAGGCAGTCCTCCGGGGCCACGCCCAGCCGCGACGCAGCCAGCAGAAACGGCTCCGGATCAGGCTTGCTCCGACTGTAATCCCCAGCGCACACCAACGTCTCGAAACGGTCCAGCAGTTGCAAAGCCTCCAGCGAAGCCGTCACCGAATCCCGCGTGCTGCCCGAGACCACCGCAAACGGCACCTGACCATGGCTCAGCACAATGTGCTCCAGCACCTCCGGAACCGCCTGCAGTTGCGGCAGCATCTCGTAGTACAGCGCTTCCTTGCGCTCCGCCACAGCCTCCACCGGCATCTGCAATCCCTGCCGCTCGTTCAGCGTGGAGATGATCTCCGCCACCGGCAGTCCGCCCCACGCATAGAACAACTGCTCGTCGAACGCACAGCCCCACTCGCCCAGCGCAGTCTTCCACGCAACATAGTGCAGCGGCATCGAGTCGACAATCGTTCCATCACAATCAAACAAATAAGCCTTGAACGGCCCAGACGGCAGAGTAAGTTTCATGCGACTCCTGTACGGTGCGTACTACCAAAAAAGTGAAGGGCGGCTGTCGGTCTCAGGGTCGCAACCCCTATCCGCCTCTGCCGCCCCACCTGTCGTGCGTCCTGCTTAGTTCAGTTCGATACCGGCAAAGAAGTAGCCGATCTCAAACGCAGCCGTGTCCTCGGCATCCGAGCCGTGGATCGCGTTCTCGCCGATCGACGCCGCAAACTCCTTGCGAATCGTGCCCTCTTCCGCCTGCGCAGGATTGGTCGCGCCCATCAGCTTGCGCAGATCGGCAATCGCATTGTCCTTCTCCAGAACCATCGGGAAGATCGGTCCCGAGCTCATGAACTCCGTCAACTCACCAAAGAATGGACGCGCTGCATGAACATGGTAAAAACCCTCGGCCTGCGCCTTGGAGATCGACATCCGCTTGATGGAAACAATCTTGAAACCCGCCGCTTCAATCCTGGCGAGAATGGCCGCCGTGTAGCCCTTGCGGACCGCGTCCGGCTTGATGATGCTGAATGTGCGCTGTGACAACGTAGTTCTCCCTTGCTGTTTAATTCCTCTACCAGTGTAAAGCACCGCCGATTAAGGCCGCATAAAACAAAGCGGGTGCTGCATGGACACGCAGCACCCGCAACCTGCACCTGAGACCGGAGTCTTAGGCTCTGCCCAGCACCCGGGCCATCGCCTCGCCGATCTCCGCTGGCGTATTCACCACCGTAATCCCGGCCTCCTTCATCGCCTTCATCTTCTCCGCAGCCGTGCCTTCCCCGCCGGAGATGATCGCGCCCGCATGGCCCATCCGGCGTCCCGGAGGTGCCGTCTGGCCCGCAATAAAGCCAACTACCGGCTTCTTCACATGTTCCTTGATGTACTTCGCTGCAGCCTCTTCCGCCGATCCGCCGATCTCGCCGATCATGATAATCGCCTCGGTCTCCGGGTCCTCGTTCAGCAGCTTCAGCGCATCGATGTGCGTCGTCCCGATAATCGGGTCGCCGCCAATGCCAATCGCCGTCGACTGCCCAATCCCGCGCGTCGTCAACTGGTACACCGCCTCGTAGGTCAGCGTGCCCGACTTCGACACGATCCCCACCGAACCCTCTTTATGAATCCGGCCCGGCATAATGCCAACCTTAGCCTTGCCGGGAGAGATCACGCCCGGGCAGTTCGGCCCGATCAGACGCGTATTCGACCGCTTCACGATCTCCCACGTCTTCACCATGTCCAGCACCGGAATCCCTTCCGTGATGCAGATGACCAGCGGAATCTCCGCAGCCGTCGCCTCCAGAATTCCATCCGCGGCAAACGGTGGCGGCACAAAGATCACCGACACATTCGCCCCCGTCTCCTTCACGGCCTCTTCCACCGTGTTGAAGACCGGCCAGCCCTCATGCGTCGTCCCACCCTTGCCGGGCGTCACGCCGCCAACAACGTTGGTCCCATACTCCGCACAACCCTTGGCATGAAACGTACCCTCACGCCCCGTTATTCCCTGCACAATCAGCCGCGTATTCTTATCTACCAGAACTGCCATTACTTGCCACCTTTCGCGGCCGCAACGGCCAGATCTGCAGCTTCCTTCATCGTCGTTCCCACCAGGAAATTCAACCCTGAATCCTTCAAAATCTGGCGGCCTTCTTCCACGTTCGTGCCTTCCAGCCGCAGAATGATCGGTATCTGCACGTTCAGCTTCTTCGCCGCGTTCACCACACCCTGCGCCAGTACGTCCACGCGCAGAATGCCGCCAAAGATGTTGATGAAGATCGCCTTCACATTCGGATCGCTCAGCAGAATCCCAAATGCATTCTCAATCTGCTCCTGGTTCGCACCACCACCTACATCCAGAAAGTTCGCCGCCGACCCACCCGCATACTGGATGATGTCCATCGTCGCCATCGCCAGTCCAGCGCCATTCACCATGCAGGCAATCGTGCCATCCAGCTTGATGTAGTTCAGCGCGTACTTGCTCGCCTCAACCTCCAGCGGATCTTCCTCCGCCAGGTCGCGCAGCTCCTTCAAATCCTTGTGCCGGAACATCGCGTTGTCGTCGAAGTTGATCTTGCAATCCAGCGCCATCAACTTGTCGTCCTTCGTCGTGATGAACGGATTGATCTCCATCAACGTCGAGTCCGTCTCCACAAACGCCTTGTACAGCCCGGTCATGAACTTCACCGCATCGTTGATCTGCGTCGGCTTCAGTCCCAGCTTGAACGCCAGCTTGCGCGCCTGGTACGGCTGAAACCCGATCGCCGGCTCAATATATTCCTTGTAGATCAGCTCCGGAGTCGCATGCGCCACCTCTTCGATCTCCATGCCGCCCGACTGCGAGGCCATAAACACAATCTTCGCCGAAGCCCGGTCCAGCACCAGCCCCAGGTACAACTCGCGCTCAATCGCCGAACCCTCTTCGATCAGCAACCGCTGCACCTTCTGTCCCGCAGGCCCAGTCTGGTGCGTCACCAACTGCATCCCCAGAATCGCCTTCGCCGCTGCGTTCGCGTCTTCCAGCGTCTTCACCACCTTCACGCCGCCGCCCTTGCCGCGACCACCAGCGTGGATCTGCGCCTTCACCACGACGACTTTGTTTCCGGCGCCAAACAGTGCCTTCGCAGCGGTATCCGCCTGCTCCAGCGTGGTCGCCATCTCGCCCCCAGGAACCGGCACGTTGTACTTACGAAGGATCTCTTTAGCCTGATATTCGTGAATTTTCATAGTTGGGTCCGTCTTCCGCTTGCGCGAGAAGTGTAGCGGACGCGGAGAACGTATCGCAATCACAATCTCGCACAACCGTGCGTTTATCGAACCGTGCCGAAATTTACCCCTGCGCACCGCCCTCCGCATGAATCCCTTTTTACCCAGCATTCATGCGCCTCACATGTCCTCTCCACAAAACCCCGCCGGCACCGACGCAATTTCACCGCCCGCCTCCGCACTACGCAACGCCACCCCGGCGACGCGCCCCCTCACATCCTGCTACGCTTTTCATCATGGCCCTGCAGCCCCACTTGAAACGCATGATCGAAGACCGCGCCACCCTCACCCAGGATCAGGCTCGCGACCTCATGCAGCACATCCTCACCGGCCAACTCGCCGACATTGAGATCGCCGCGCTCCTCGGAGCACTCGCCGCCCGCGGGGAGACCGCCGCCGAGATCGCCGGCTTCGTCCAGGCCATGCGCCACGCCGCCACCGCCCTGCCCCTGACCACCGCCGAACGCGCCGCGCTCGTCGATACCTGTGGCACCGGCGGCGATGCCAGCGACACCTTCAACATCTCCACCGCCGCCGCACTCGTCGCCGCCGCCGCCGGAGCCTCCGTCGCCAAACACGGCAACCGCGCCGTCACCTCCAAATGCGGCTCCGCAGACGTCCTCGAAGCCCTCGGCATCCCCGTTAGCCTCGCGCCATCCGAAGGGGCAGAGGCTCTGCGCACGCATCGCTTCGCCTTCCTCCACGCGCCCAGCCTGCACCCCGCCATGAAGGCCGTCATGCCCGTTCGTCGCGCCCTCGGCTTCCGCACCATCTTCAACGTCCTTGGCCCGCTCTCCAACCCCGCCGGAGCCTCCGCACAGGTCATGGGAGTCTACGCCGCCCACCTCGTCCCCCTCGTCTCCCAGGCCATGGCCCTCCTCGACACCCGCCACGCCTTCGTCGTCCACGGCGAAACCGGAACCGCGCCATCCCGAGGCATGGACGAACTCTCCATCAGCGGACCCAGCCACCTCGCCGAGGTCCGCGCCGGACACATCACCCTCAGCACCGTCACCCCCGAAGACTTCGGCCTCCCTCGCGCTCCCATCGACACCCTCCGCGGCGGCGACGCCACCACCAACGCCGCCATCCTCACCGCCATCTTTGCCGGCGAACCCGGCCCCCGCCGCAACGTCGTCCTGCTCAACGCCGCCGCCGTCCTCGTCACCGCAGGCCTCGTGCCCAACATCACCGCCGGCATCCAGCTCGCCGCCTCCACCATCGATCGCGGTCAAGTCACGGAACTCGTCGCCTCCCTCGTGCGTACCTCTCTCAGCGTCTCGTAAACGCCGCACCGCCCTGCGTGCAATCAAGCAGCCAAGGAGCCGTCCTCGTGTCCACTTACCCACCGCCGCAGCTCTCCATCGATCCCTCCCTCGCCACCACTGGCCTCGAACTCCCCGGCTACCGCATCGTCCGCAACTACGGCGTCGTCCGCGGCATCGTCGTCCGCTCCCGCAACCTCTTTGGCACCATTGGCGCAGGCCTGCAAACCCTCATCGGCGGCGACATCACCCTTTTCACCGAACTCTGCGAAAAGACCCGTCAGGACTCCTTCGCCATGATGCTCCTGCACGCCTCCCAGCTCGGAGCCAACGCCGTCATCGCCGTCCGCTACGACGCCAACGAACTCATGCAGGGCGTCACCGAAGTCCTCGCCTACGGCACCGCCGTCTACGTGGAAAAGCTCTAGCACCAGCATCGCCGCGCCACCCACAGGAAATCCACCACCGCACCACATCGCCAGCCGTTACGATAGCCACACACCCCTTCGCAAAGGCTGCCCGTAACCATGACCAAACCCACCCCAGGCCGTATCGAAGTCATCTCCGGCCCCATGTTCTCCGGCAAATCCGAAGAGCTCATCCGCCGCCTCAAGCGCGCCCGTATCGCCCGCCAACGCGTCGCCTGCTACAAGCCCGATATCGACCTGCGCTACCATCGTACCTCCATCGCCAGCCACAGCGCCCAGACCCACGAGGCCATCACCGTCGCCACGACCGAAGAACTGAAAGCAGACCTCTTCCCGCGCTTGCACGACATTGAAGTCATCGGCATCGACGAAGCCCAGTTCTTCGACCCCGCCCTCGTCCCCCTCACCGTAGAACTCGTCCACCTCGGCAAGCGCATCATCCTTGCTGGCCTCGACACCACCTTCGCGGCAGAGCCC
The DNA here is from genome assembly GCA_021780315.1 of Acidobacteriota bacterium. Lineage (GTDB taxonomy): Bacteria > Acidobacteriota > Terriglobia > Terriglobales > Acidobacteriaceae > Edaphobacter. The sequence goes on along the minus strand of JAJXYY010000003.1, from coordinate 15,014 downwards.
TTCGGCCCCATCCCCGCTCTGCTCGCCATCTCCGACGAGGTCACCAAGCTCTCTGCCGTCTGCATGGTCTGCGGAGCTCCCGCCATCCACACCCAACGCCTCGGCCAATCTCAGGAACTCGTCGTCGTCGGCGCCGCCGGCCTCTACGAAGCCCGCTGCCGTGCCTGCTTCCGCCCCTACGCCGACGAGAACCAGGCCGAACAACTGGAACTCCCCCACAGCTAGAGCGCTCCACCCACTAAGGACCGAAGCTGCGTCCACCTATCGACAAACCTATTTGTATCGTGAGACGATATAAATATGAGCGACGGCTCCCACAACACCCCACCCGCCTCCACCACCCTGCTCGAAGCCCTAGCCGAATTCCGCTACCAGCTACGCACCTTCCTCCACTTCAGCGAGCAGGCCGCCCAACAGATTCATCTCCACCCCCAGCAGCATCAACTTCTGCTCCAGATCGCCGGAGCCCCCACCGGCACCGTCGTCTCCATCGCTTACGTCGCCGACCGTCTCGGCCTCCGCCACCACAGCGCCGTCGAACTCGTTGACCGCTCCGTCGCCGAAGGCCTTCTGCTCCGCACCGAAGACCCCGCCGACCGCCGCCGCGTCCTGCTCTCCATCACCCCCAAGGCCCGTCGCACCCTGAACACACTCTCCGAATATCACGCTCGCGAACTCCGCGAACTCGCCCCCCTTCTCCTGCGCTCGCTCCAGCAGATCCAGGCCATCCCCATCTCGTCCACCGCGGCCCGGCCACCAGCCTCCGCAGTCAAAAGGTCCAAATGAACTCCCATCCTTCCGCACTTCGTGACTTCACCGTCGATCGTCGCGTCTGGCTGCTCTCCGCCGTCGCCATCGGCATCGGCATTGGCGCTGCTTTGCTTGCGGTGCTGCTGCTGCGCTGCATCGCGTTGGCCACCAATATCTTTTACTTCCACCGCATCAGCCTCGCCTCGGTCTCGCCCGCCGATAGCCACCTTGGCCACTGGATGCCGCTCGTTCCCATCCTCGGCGGACTCATCGTCGGCATCATGGCCCGCTACGGCTCCGACAAGATTCGCGGCCACGGCATCCCCGAAGCCATCGAGGCCATCCTGCTGCGCGGCGCACGCGTCGACCCCAAGATCGCCATCCTCAAGCCCATCTCCGCCGCCATCTCCATCGGCTCCGGCGGACCCTTCGGCGCGGAAGGCCCCATCATCATGACCGGTGGCGCCTTCGGCTCACTCGTCGCACAGTGGATGCACCTCACCGACGCCGAACGCACCACGCTGCTCGTCGCCGGAGCCGCCGCAGGCATGTCCGCCACCTTTGCTGCGCCGCTCGCCGCCATCCTGCTTGCCGTCGAACTCCTGCTCTTCGAGTGGCGCCCCCGCAGCCTCATCCCGGTCGCCTTCGCCAGCATCACCGCCGCCATCGTGCGTGTCCCCTTGCTCGGTGCAGGTCCGCTCTTCACCATGCCCACACTGCACTCCGTCCAGACCGCGCCCATCGCCCTCATCGCCCTCGTCATCGGCCTGATCGTCGGCCTGATCGCTGCCGCGCTCAGCCGCATGATGTACGGCTTCGAAGACCTCTTCGAGCACCTCTCGCTGCACTGGATGTGGTGGCCCGCCATCGGCGGCATCGGTATCGGCGTCGGAGGCATCTTCTTCCCGCGCGGCCTCGGCGTCGGTTACGACAACATCGCCCAACTCCTTCAGGGCAACGCCTCGCTCAAGCTGATCCTCGGCCTCATCCTTGCCAAGTCCCTCATGTGGGCCTTCTCCCTCGGCTCCGGCACCTCCGGCGGCGTCCTCGCGCCGCTGCTCATGATCGGCGGGGCCTGCGGCGCGCTCACCGCTCATCTCGCCCATGCCTCCGTCGAAGCCCAGGCCCTCTGGGCGCTCGTCGGCATGGGAGCCATGCTCTCCAGTTCGCTTGGCGTCCCCCTCACCGCCATCGTCTTCAGCCTGGAGATCACCCACTCCATCGCCGCCATGCTCCCGCTGATGCTCGGCTGCATCGCCGCCTACGCCGTCACCTCGCTCATCATGCCGCGCTCCATCCTCACAGAAAAACTCAGCCGCCGCGGCTTCCACCTCACCCGCGAGTACGGCACCGACCCACTCGAAACCGTCACCGTCCTCGAACTGATGTCCGCCATCCCGGCCACACACCCCACCCTGTCTCCCTTACCCCAGGTCTACGCCTTCGCCGACGAAACCTCTCGCAGCGCAGCAGAAAAGATGGCCGACGCCAGCCTCAGTTCTCTGCCCGTCCTCGACCGAACCACCCACCTCCCCTGCGGAACCATCACCCTGCAGGACCTCCTCCGCGGACGCCAGAAGTCCATGCGCCGCGAGCAGGATCGACAACGCGTCTTCACCACCTCCACTTAGATACCCAATCCGGCCAGGTATCTACTTGTTGGCATCCCTGTCGGTACGGACTGCATCTGTATCTGGAAATCACTGCTGTCACACCACATCTCGCCCATACTCCTGCCGTGCCAACACGATCGGTCCACCGTCTGGAGTATCCTGAGATCGCGTCAACTACAGGAGAACGACCTATGCGCACTTCCCTCCTCGCCATCACCGCCTGCCTGCTCGCCTCCCCACTGCTGTTGCAGCCAGCCTTCGCCAAGTCCGCCACCCCCCTCGTTATCCCCATCAAAACCAGCACCGGGCAGGACGCAGGAACCGCCACCTTCAAGCAGGGCAAGAAGAATCTCACCATCAAGCTCAAGCTCAAGAACCTCCCCATCGGCGACCACGCCGTACACATCCACCAGAAGCCCCTCTGCGACGCACCGGACTTCAAGACCGCCGGCGGCCACTTCAATCCTGACGCCAAGCAGCACGGAACCATGAACCCCATGGGCCACCACAACGGCGATCTCCCCCAGAACATCACCATTGGCGAGCAGCACACCGGCGAAGCCACCTTCAAGGTCAACTACCTCTCCCTCGACCCCGCCGCACCCAATAGCATCCTCGCCAACGGCGGAACCTCCATGATGGTCCACGAGAAGCCCGACGACATGAAGACCGACCCCACCGGAAACGCCGGCAACCGTATCGCCTGCGGCGTCATCACCGCGCCAACCCCCTAAGCCCTATCCGGCAAACCACTCCGATTGAACCTTCCCCGACGCCCATGCGTATAGCAACGCATGGGCGTCTTGCACATCGCGTTACCGGGTTCAGGCAGGCTGGCCAGCCCACGCCTCTCCCCCCGACGCCTCGCACGCTCCGGCGCGACGCCGCCCACCGGACAGCGCGAGCAGCAACTCGACCTCCCGCCAGCGCCGCCTCGCGGTACACTGCTTCCACCGTCAAAACCTTCTGAGGTCAAGTTGCAGCGCACGCCGGAACAGGAAGCCGAGCAAGAGCTACTCAGCAAGCTGGTTCGCCAATGTATCGCTGGCGACCCGCAGGCCTGGCAGCAACTCGTCGTCTCCCAGCACCGCCGCATCTACGCCATCTGCTACCGCTTCACCGGCTCCCCCCACGACTCCGAAGACCTCACTCAGGACGTCTTCATCAAGCTCTACAAAAACCTCGCCAGCTTCGACACCCAGAAGGGCAGCTTCCAGACCTGGATCACCACCCTCACCCGCAACCTGCTTGTGGACCACTTCCGCCGCACCCGCCTCGACCGCGCCACCGACTCCATGGACGCCACCTTCGACGGCGAAGAAGACGGGGTCACCATGGCCGACCGACTCGCCGACCCCCGCCCCTCCCAGGAGCAACACGTTGCCGCTATCGAACTCAAAGTTCGCGTCCAGGCAGCCCTCAAACAGCTCTCCCCCGAACTCCGTGAAGCCGTTATCCTTCGCGACCTCGAAGACATGGATTACAAAGAGATTGCACAAGTCCTTCGCATCCCCGAAGGCACCGTGAAAAGCCGCATCAGCCGCGGCCGCGGGGAACTGGCAAGGCTTTTGCAACGTATAGAAGGGCAGGTGATGTAACGTGGCAGACTATAACCAATTCGGCACCGCAACCCCAGGAAAATCAGGCGATCCCCAGCACTGCGCCCAGTGTGAAGCCATGTTGGCCGACGCCCTCGATGGCACCCTCTCCGCCACCGATCAGGCTACCTTCGACCTCCACATGATTGGCTGCCCCGCCTGCGCCCAGATGCTGGAAGATGCCCAGCGCGGAGCCGCCTGGCTCGACCTCCTCAAGGCACCGCGCCCCGAGCCTTCCGCCGACCTGATCGACCGCATCCTAGCCCAGACCTCGCACCTCAACACCTCAACGCAGGCCAACTCCGCCGTCGCACAGGATCCCCCCCCGATAGCCGCGCTGGCAATGCCGCCGCGGCGCGGCAACCCCAACACGTTGCTGGGCTTCCCCGACGCCGCTCCTTACCCGGAAGTCCGCCTCGGCAATCAGGCTCCAGCCCACAGCCTCCAGGCCAACGTAGTGCCCTTCCGCACTCGTTTCGCCGCGGCCTTCAGTCGCCAGACCATCACCCACACCCTGCTCCAGCCGCGACTCGCCATGACTGCCGCTATGGCCTTCTTCTCCGTCGCTCTCACCCTGAGTCTCACCGGAGTCAAGCTCACCGACCTCCGCGCCGCCGACCTTCGCCCCGCCAGCATCAAGCGTGGCTTCTACCAGACCAACGCCCGCGTCGTCCGCTACTACGACAGCCTCCGCGTCGTCTACGAGCTTGAGTCCCGCGTCCGCGATCTACAACGAGCCTCCGACAACGACCTTCCAGCCTCCGCCGGGTCCGAATCCACCCGCAAACCCGCCAGCGCCCCCCAGCAGCAGGAGCCTGAGCAAACCCCGCAGCAGAAAAAACCCCGCCCCCACGGCCCCGGAACCAGCCGCCGCGAGAACATCGCACCCAACCTGCAGCTCGTCGTAGCCTCCAACCAGCGCAGTCATCTCCCGCTGGAGACCACCCTGCTCCTGCCCCAGACCTTTGCTTCACTTTTTCCCAGCAGCAATTCGTACAACACCAGCGTTCAAAACAAGAAAGAAGGGGGCCAGGCATGAACTGCGCTAACCATCCCGATCGTGAACGTATCGCCTTTTGCCAGAACTGTGGCAAACCGCTCTGCCAGGAGTGCACCCGCACGGTAGGCTCCGCCGTCTTCTGCGAGCCCTGCCTCGCCGCCCGCCTGGCTGCTGCGGAAGCGTCCTCCGCCACCCAGGCGCCCAACGCCACCCCCTACGGCTATGCGGATCCTACCGCCACCGCCGGAATCCCGGTTCCGCCCCCTCAGCCCGGCGACCCCAGCCCCATCCTCGCCACCATCCTCGGAGCCTTCCCCGGCGTAGGAGCCATGTATAACGGGCAATACGCCAAGGGTGTCGTCCACCTCATCGTCTTCGCAGTGCTCGTCAGCCTGGCCAACCAGAACGGCATCTTCGGCCTCTTCGTCGCCGGCTGGATCGTCTACCAGATCATCGAAGCCAACCACACCGCCCGCGCCCGCCTCACCGGAGCACCGCTCCCCAACCCCTTTGGCCTCAATGATCTGGGTGAGCGTCTCGGCTTCGGCAAAGCCTGGCCCGCCGCCCCGGCCTACTCCCCGTCCGGCTCAACGCCCCCTGCCCAAGCCGCCGCGTACCGCCCCGCCGAAGCTGCCCCCACCGCTGGCCACGATGCAGCCGCCCAATCCTTCTCCCCCAACGGTGGCGCCTACTACGCGCAATCCCCCGAAAGCTCTCAGCCCTACGCCGCCCCGCCAGCCAACTCCTGGCCGCCGCAGCCAAACCCCTACGCCTACCCCACCTACCCTGCGCCTACCCCGCCCACCGCACCGCGATTCCCCATGGGTGCCATCTGGCTCATCGCGCTCGGCATCATCTTTCTGGTCGGAAACTCTGGCCTCTTCAACGGCTTTCCCGTTCAGCGCTTCATCCCCTTCATCCTCATCGGCCTCGGCGTATGGGTCTTCGTCCACAAGATGTCGGACTCCGGCATGGGCCTCACCGACGACGGAACCGCCATGTACCGCTGGCGCCTCTTCCGCGCCCTGCGTGGCTCCATCTGGATCACCCTGGTCGGCGTCCTCTTCCTGCTCGACACCTTCGACATCCTCTCCTGGGGGCGTAGCTGGCCGCTCTTTATCATCGTCGGAGGCCTCATGACCTTCCTCGAACGCACCACCATCCGTCCCGCAGCCCCGGCCTATCCGTACCCCGGCGCTCCAGGACCCTACCCACCCCCCGCAGCTCAGGCCAACCCTGCAGCCACCCCTACTCCTTCCACCACCCACGACAACACAGGCAACAACCAGGAAGGGAGCTAATCATGGCCGGCTATCCTCCTCCCTACCCACCACCACCGCCACCCGGTCCCCCCTACGGCCCCGACTGGAAGTACCAGCGCCGCATGTTGCGCGAACAGGCCCGGGCCCAGCGCGACATGATCCGCGCCCAGCGCGATGCCTACCGTGCCCAGGTCCGTGCCATGCGCCGTACTTCGATCGTCGGCCCGCTGCTCGTCGTCATCGTCGGCATCGTCTTCCTGCTTGTCCAGACCGGACGCCTCGCCAGCCACAGCCTCTGGTTCTGGTACTCCCGTTGGTGGCCGCTGCTCCTCGTCTCCGTAGGCCTCGTCCTGCTTGGCGAGTGGCTCTTCGACCACTACACCCACCACGACCCCCAGCAGCCTCAACCCCGGCGCACCCTCGGCGGCGGAGTCTTCACCGTCGTCGTCCTGCTCATCATCACCGGCATCATCGCCTCTGCCAGCCGCGGCAACGCCGACTTCTTCGCTCACGGATTCAGCCTCAATCCCGATAACATCGACGAATTCCTCGGCGAAAAACACGAAAGCGATCAGACCATCGATCAGGCCTTCCCCGCCAACACCACCCTCACCATCAGCAATCCCCGCGGCGACATCTCCGTCTCCGGCACCAGCGACGACAACCGCATCCACATTGCCATGCACAAGGTCGTCTATACCCGCTCCGACTCCGAGGCCGCCAGCAAAGCCCAGCAACTCGTCCCCCAGATCATCTCCACCACGCCCGGCAACTTCACCGTCGACCTGCCCAACATGGCCCCTGCCTTGGCCGACCTCACCATCACCGTGCCCGCCTCCACCCCGACCACCATCAACGCTAACCACGGCGATGTCCGCATCCACGCCATTCAAGGTCCGGTCAACATCACCTCCAACCACGGTGACGTCGAAGTCAGCGCCATCACCGGCCCTGTCATCACCCACATCAACAACGGAGACTCCTCCTTCTCCGCCCACAGCGTCACCGGCCCCATCTCCGTCGAAGGCCACGGTCACGACCTCACCCTCTCCGACATCGCTGGAGCCGTCAGCCTCGGCGGAGACTACTTCGGCACCACTCACCTCGAACACATCAACGGAACCGTCCGCTTCCACACCAGCCGAACCGACTTCCAACTCGCACGCCTCGACGGCCAGGTTGAAATCAACCACTCCGATATCTCCGGCGATCAGATCGTCGGCCCCCTCACCCTCAGCGCAGGCAACAAGAACATCTCCATCGAACGCGCCTCCGGCGATGTCTCCGTCACCAATCGCAACGGCTCCATCGACCTCACCAGCGCGCCCCCGCTCGGCAACGTCAACCTCGAAAACCGCAACGGCTCCGTCAACCTCACCCTGCCCGAGCAAGCCGGCTTCACCCTCCAGGCCCAGACCAGCAACGGCGATCTCGAAAGCGACTTCGACCTCCCCACCCAGGAGTCTAACAACCGCAAATCCATCGCCGGAACCATTGGCAAAGGCGGCCCACTCGTCCGCATCACCACCAGCGAGGGCGATCTCTCCGTCAAAAAAGCCAGTCTCTCACCCCTGCCCCCACCACCACCCATGCCTCCATCCCCGCCCCGCCTCTCCATCAACGACGGCGACGGCAGCAGCGTCTACATCGGCAAAGACGGCGTTCGCATCGTCTCCGGCAGCGACGGCAGCAGCGTCATCGCAGGCAAAGACGGTCTCCGCATCAACACCAACGCCGATGGCAGCAGCACCTACGTCGCCCGCGATGGCACCCGCCTCATCACCAACACCGACGGCACCAGCATCTTCACCACCCGCGAAGGCACACGCTACACCGCCAATGCCGACGGCAGCAAATCCTACGTCGGCAAAGACGGAACCCGCATCGCCATCAACGCCGACGGCACCAAAACCGCCATCGACAGCCGCGGCAAGACCCTATCCGACGCTCAGATCAACGACCGCATCCACCAGATCGAAGCCGAGATGCAGCGTGCCGCCCAGCAGCGAGACACCGAGCGCCGTATCCAAAAAGCACGCCAGCACTAACTCGCCCGGCGGACGTGCCACCCCACTCCGCCGAGCGCCTCACCCCAACCCTAACGCTTCTTCGGAATCAATATCGCCGCACCGCTCGACACCGCATACGTCTTCGAGAAGTCCCGCTGATTGATCCCCAGGCTCAGCCTCCCACGCGAGTCAATGTAAAACAGTGGCTTCCCCACCGCAACATCGCTGAACGTCTTCACCAGCGGAAACTCATACGCCTTCCCGCCCAGCGTCACCGGAACCACATCCCCCACCTGGTACCCCAGCTTGGCAAACGTCTCTCCCGGAACATTCAGCACCAGGTTCCCAAACGGCCCATCCGTGCCGATCACCTCACCATGCAGCCCCGCCGCATCGATGCCCGCCGAACTCATCTTCAGCCGCACCAGCGCCGACACCGGAACCTCCGGCCCCGCCGTCGTCCAGTCATCCCCACGCGCCAGATGCGCCCCCGCCGGAGAAAAAATATCCCGCCCATGGAACGTCGACGACGTCTTCGCGCCAATCATCCACTCCGGATTCGTAATCTCCCGCACTGCCTCAATCCCGTCGCGGTCCTGCACCAGCGTCAGCAGCCCATTGTCCGGCAGCACAAAATACTGACCTCGCTTCGACTTCGCAATAATCGCCTTTCGCGTGCTCCCCACCGTAGGATCGATCACCACCACAAACACCGCATCCTTCGCAAAATAAGGCGCCGACCCAGCCAGAAACCGTGCTCCCTCCGCAATATCGAACGGCGTCACCTCATGCGTAATATCGAAGATCCGCACCCCCGGAGCCACGCCCTCCATCACCGCCCGGCAGATCCCCACCGCATCGTCCTTCACGTCGAAGTCCGTCATAAACGCAATCGTCCGCAATGCCACCGGACGCTGTGCCACCGGACGTTCTGCCACCGCCCCACTGCCCCCATGCTCCGCAGTCTGCGCCATACCCATCGCACCCTGCACCAACACCATTGCACCCAGCGCAACACACGCCACCCACTTGCCCATCACACCATAACGAAACGCCACAGAGATCATCCCCCATCAAAGTAAAGTGATGCTCTCCATACTAACCAACCGCCGCGCCCCACCACCGCCGCCCCCCCCTAATACCCGAAGAAGTGCCGCTCCCGAATCACCGCAGCCACCGCCTCCGGAACCATCTCGTGCCACCGGTCATCATGCTCTTTGATCCGCCGCAGCACATCCCGCGAAAAAATCGACAATATCCCCGCATCAAAGCTCTCCAACTGCCGAATACTCCCCCGCTCCACCAGGTGCCGATACAAGTGCCGGAGGTTCTCCGGTATCTCCACCGTATCCACCCGCACCACCTCCCCCGTCGCCGGATCTTGATACGGATACACATAAATCCGCAGGTCCTTCGTAAACAGCTTCCCAAACGCCTCCAGTATCCCCCCCTCCAGCCCCGAGTAGTACTGCTCGCTGAACAGATCCTTCAGGCTAGGAATCCCCATCGTCAACGCAATCGGCTCCGTCGTATATCGCGTCAGGTACGCCGCCAGCCGATAGTACTCAAAATAATCCGAGATCATCACCGTCTTGCCCACTGCTGCCAGCACATCCACCCGGGCAAGAAAATCATTCAGATTCACCTTCCCCTCCATCAGCAGATTGTGCATCGTGATCTCCATCAACTCCACCGCCACTCCCGTGCCCAGCTCCGTCCCAAACTGCTGGCTCGCAGACTGCAACATATCGATATTCACCTTCGTCACCGGACGAAAACTCCCCCGCTGCACCAGGATCGGACGCTTGTGCAGCACCTCCGACGGCTGCAACACCTCCCCCGACGGCCCAAACATCGCCGCCCCGCTCAGCCCCAACTGCACCAGCTTCAAGCTCATCACGCGGTTATCCACATGCCGAAACGCCATCCCCGAAAACTCGATCATGTCGATCTCGATCCGCGCAGTCGTCAAGCTGTCCAGCAGCGACTCCAGAATCAGATGCGGCTTGTGATCCAGAAAAAAAGCCGCATACAACAGGTTCACCCCCACCACCCCCAACGCCTGCTGCTGGTGTGCATTCTCATGGTCCAGCATCCGCACATGCAGAATAATCTGGCTGTCGTCATCCCGCGGATACACCTGGTACTTGATCCCCATCCACCCATGACACTCATTCGTCCCCGCAAAATTCCGCGCCGAAACCGTATCCGCAAATGTAAAAAACGACGTGCTGTCCCCACGCGTAGAACTCAGCCGTTCAATATTCAGCGTGTGCTCGTAGTCCAGCATGCTCTGCAATCGCTCCCGCGAAACATACCGCTTGCAGTGCCCATAGATCGCATCGCTCACCGTCATGTCATACGCCGACATCGACTTCGAGATCGTGCCCGCCGCCGCGCCCACTTTGAAAAACCACCGCGCCACCTCCTGCCCAGCGCCTATCTCCGCAAAAGTCCCATAACGAGCCTCATCCAGATTCACCCGCAAAGCCTTCTGCGCTGTGCTCAACTTCGGACGAACATCTTCTTCAATCGAAGGCAACAAGGTATACCTCGCAACAACCTGTGCGTTGTGCCCGGACCAGACGTTCCCCAGCAGAACCAACACCAGCCGTACCAGGTTCAGAAAAACGATCTTCGATCGATCACACGCTCACGCAACCCCAATCACACGCAGCAGCCCAACCGAACACCGTATTCATCCACATCCAATCCAACACATGCCACACCATCAACGTTGATAAGACTACGCTCCCCCACCATACGGTAGCCGCCCACCCCCGAATTCTCCCCCCAGCCACCCAACTCATCGTCTACAGCTCATCCTCGCCCTCGCGATCGGTCGGTATCCACAAAGCACACCTCCCCCACGCCCCAAACTAGCGTACCCTGCAAGTAAGCGCCCATGAGCACCTTCCCGCTAAAGCCCACCCACGCACCCGTCAAGGCATACTACGCAGCCCTCGCCCAGTTCGCCCACGGCGGCCACCACACCGAGGGCAACACCCGCTCCGCCTTCGCCGACCTCCTCAAGCGCTGCTGCTCCCCCTACGACTGGCACCTCGTCGAAGAGTTCCACTTCAAAGGAACGAATAAGCAACCACTCCGCGCCGACGGCGCATTGGTAGACAAGTTCACCCTCCAGCACGGCATCTGGGAGGCCAAGGACACCGCCGACGACCTCGCCCTCGAAATCCGCAAAAAGCGCGACAAGGGCTACCCCATCGTCAACACCCTCTTCCAATCCCCCACCCACGCCGTCCTCTACCAGGACAACCGCATCGCCTTCGACGAACCCATCACCGCTCCCGAAAAGCTCGTCGAACTCCTCCAGCTCTTCTTCGACCACCAGCAGCCCGACATCCCCGACTGGAAGGATGCCGTAAGGTTTTTCTGCAAAACGGAGGCGAAAATACCCTATTGGGCGCGACGAACCCAATCTAAATCCCGACTTATCAATAACTCTGTCATTTCAGCATGATGAGTGTTTTTCATCCCAACGAGTTGCATGTCGAAATTGTGCTTGCGGGCCAAATCCTCGACCCCCTGAGCGTTATCGTAGGTCATCAGAAAGTCGCCGCGTAGATCAGCCGCTAGCTTGAAAAGTAGTTCATGATCTAGCTCACTATGAGCGTAAAGCCGTTTGCCAGCTTTTTTTCCAGCCGCGGTGTAGGGCGGGTCGATGAAAAAACAAGTATCGACGCTCTCGCGATACTCGCGCAGGACTTCCATGCCATCACCGTGTATAAATCGAATTGCGTCTCGAACATGGCCTATGAGTACGATCCGTTTGTAGAGCGTATCCGCATACCATCGGGACTTTAGGCCCTTGCCATTCTCGCCATGCTTCAGCAAACCGCTTCCAGGTGCGAGTATCCCGCCGTGATTAACCCGATTGCGTAGAATCGTTTGGAAAGCCAGTTCTTCACGCGACATGTCAGTCTGTGACAGAACAGACATTACGCTCTCTGCAGTCATTTCAAACCCAACAATCCGATCTGCGAGCCGTTGATTGCCACCGTTGAGTATCGTCTCCCAAACAGCAGCCACTTGATTATCAAATTCGACCATGGTCACACGGTCCGCTAATTGCTCAAATGCAGCTGTGAGACTGATAATCCCACCACCTGCGAAGGGCTCGACCAGTTCCCTTACCTTACGAGACTTTAGCCATTTTCTAGCAACCGGTACAAGCCAAGTTTTACCTCCGGGGTACCTAAAAGGACTCCGTTGTGGGACGGAAGCAACATTTACGATCTTGTCGGATTGGGTCTCAATTTCGGCGTTCGCGAAGAGATTCATTTAGGCCTGCTTCACTACAGATTTTCGAGGTCGTCTAGGATGTCCGGTTCATCAGCAGGCACGTCAGAGGGCATGTCTGACAACTGATCCGAACTTGCACCCCCAAGCTTTTTATCAAGCTTTGCCTGAAGCGTCAGGAGGAATTCATCAACCGGACCTGGTTTTGAAACCGTAATCGAATTGAGGGCGGACTTGAACTCTGTGTACACGGTGCGCGTATGTTTCAGGTTATATCTGTTATCCCGCACATCAAACTCCAGATCGTAAATAAGCCATGCAAGGTCCGCGCGATCTTTGGAAACCTGCCGTAGCTTTGGCAGCGTCGCATAAAAGGCACTGTGAACCGCTACCGCCTGCTTGCGCCTCCACGACTTCAATATTCCGCCTTTGAATATCATCTGAGGTGCAAGTCGTTTACGCGACGACGATAAGTAATCTGGACTTGGATTTTTCTTCCGACTGGAGGACCAGTCGGTCGCGAGGTATTCCGTCCGGTCCTCCATCAAAGGCTTGAAGAAAGTATTACGGAGGGTGCCGCTGATGTAGACGGTTTGGACTTCCAAAGACCCAAAGTCAGTCACCTTATCGTTTTCGTCATAAGCTACTAGCACTAAATCGATATTGCCGGCAGACTTCCCATATTTGTCATTCAGACGAACCTCCACCAAGGTTGTCCAACGCGTTCCCGGGGGAAAGAAGAAGGCTGCCGCCTGCTCAGCAATCATCCAGTCCTGCCTTAGCCGGATCGGGCAAATTACTGCGAGTTTATCTCCATGGAATATCGTGCACACCCCCAAAGGGTTCGTTACGCTATCCTTCGTGCAGCTCGGAACTTTGTTGTTGTATGGACATAAACAATTTGTCCGGTACCGCGCTGACTGTGCGGTCTCACTTGCGGGCGGAAACCCAAAGAGCTCTGCAATCGGCTGAATCGCCACGAAATGATTTCTCCTCTTGGGTGCCGTAACTATCTACACTCTCACTGTACCAACTTCAGAGTGCAATTAAGCTAAACCTGGCAGGAAACATCCTTCGCGCGAAACAAGCGAAGAATTCCGTAGGCGAATTGTGAGATACCTATGGCCCGCGCCTCCCCCCGCATCCCCTTCCCGCCCGACTTCCACGCCTTCGCCGCCGCAGGCAAGCGCCTCATGGAACTCCACATCGACTACGAAAAGCAACCCGAATACCCACTCGAACAGATCGAAGACCCAAAGGCCGAGGTCTCCTTCCGCGTTGAGCGCATGAAGCTCTCCAAAGACAAATCCGAACTCCGCTACAACGACTTCCTCACCCTGCGCGGCATCCCCGCCGCCGCCTTCGACTACCGCCTCGGCAACCGCTCCGCCCTCGAATGGGTCATCGACCAGTACCAGGTCTCCACCGACAAGCGCTCCGGCATCGTAAACGACCCCAACCGTGACGACGACCCCCAATACATCCTCCGCCTAATCGGCCAGGTCATCACCGTCTCCCTCGAAACCCAACAAATCATCGCCACCCTACCCACCCTCAATCTCCCCCCAGCCCCACCCCCAACCCCACCCCAGCCCGAAACCCACCCCGAAACCCAGCCCGAAAACTGACCACGTCTACCACACATTTCACCACAAGCTGTCCACCCAAATACCACACCATCCACCACAAAACCCCTGCAATCCACCACAAACGCCACGCAAAAAAAACACCAGATTCCACCCCTCAAAAACCAGCAAGACCAGCAGCCGACAGCCTCAGGTCTGACCACCTCCCCAACTCTGGCCACCCCCTGTCTAACCACCTCCCATACTCCGGGCGGCAGGTGGCCCAGATCTACCTCTCCCCATACTCTGGGTGCCCCATGTCTCGCCTTTGAGACATGGGATTTCCCCCCACCCATACGGCCTAAGTCATGCAGCCGTTCAAGCGACACACCGTGGTCGGTATGCTCCCGACGCAGCATTCACCTTAGCCGACTCACCAAACACCACCAATTAGGCACTAAACACGGCTAAACAACCATCAAACGTAGAAAAGCCCCACTCAGCCAAAGGCTAAATGGGGCTCTGTATTATGCCGGCGATCACCTAATCTCCCACACACTTACGCGTGCAGTACCATCGGCCCAGCGAGGCTTAACTTCCGTGTTCGGGATGGGAACGGGTGTGACCCTCGCGGTAAACTCACCGGCAAACTTTAGAAATATCGCTCTCGCGATCTTCCACAACTGAATAGATTGGGTTTAGACGTTTGTTACGTTGTTGCGTAGTTTCCAAAAGATATAACTACAAAGCTTGTATTGAATGACTCCAGAACAGTGGACTTCACTGCGCAGAGTAAATTCTATGGACAAGCCGAACGGGCGATTAGTACTGGTAAGCTACATGCATTACTGCACTTCAACCTCCAGCCTATCAACCAGGTGGTCTTCCTGGGCCCTTCATTTCCCTTTTGGGTTGGGAGATCTCATCTTAGAGCGTGCTTCCCGCTTATATGCATTC
>JAJXYY010000017.1 GCA_021780315.1 Acidobacteriota bacterium | reverse complement strand
CGCTGCCAGCACTCGCACTGCGTTCAACTTCATGCCTCTTACCTTCGCGGTGACATTAGCCAGTTTCATGACGTTCCTCCTGCACCGCTCTCACTGCCGCCGTGCAGTTAGATAAACGCACCTTCACTCACCGTGTTGCGCGCAACTTATTTCGCAACCCGTGTTGAACCCGATCTTCTCCGCATTCTGTTACAAAGTAGGGGATGAGCAAGCCGTCCCAGCCGCTCCCCCGCAAGCTCAACCGCACGGCACGCCACCCCACCGCCGTGGCGAGAAAGAAGGCCAGCCCCTGTCCGACCTGCTAGCTCGATTCCTCATCGGCGGTCTCGTCGTCATCGTTTTCTCCGTCATCGGCGACGTCTTCAAGCCCAAGAGTCTCGGCGGCATCTTCGCCGCGGCTCCCACCATCGCACTGGCGTCCATCACCCTCACCGTCCACCAGCACGGCGCCGCCTACGTCAGCCTCGAAGGCCGCTCCATGATCGCGGGCGCGCTGGCCTTCTTCGTCTACGCCTGCGCCGTCAGCTTCGTCATGATGCGCTATCGTCCCCGCAGCCTCGCCGCCGCCAGCGTGCTGGCTCCCGTCTGGGCTGGCGTCGCCATCATCCTCTGGGCTCTCTGGCTGAGAAAGTAGACCCTCATGCGCATCGGCATCAACGTCGCCAAACTCCGCGAAGGCACCCCCGCAGAATATATCGGGCGCTTCCTGTTCGGCGGCCTCGTCACCGTCGTCGCCAGCCTCATCGCCGGCCGTTACGGCCCCATCATCGGAGGCCTATTCCTGGCCTTCCCCGGCATCTTCGCCCCCGGCCTCAGCATGACCGAGAAGCACGCCATCGAACGCAAAGCGCAGGGTGGCGCCGACGGCATTCTCTTCGCACGCGCCGAGGCCAGCGTCGAAGCCGCCGGAGCCTCCGCCGGTGCGCTCGGCCTCGCCGCCTTCGGCCTCACCCTCTGGAAGGCCCTTCCCACCCATCCGCTCACCCTGGTTCTACCCCTTGCAGGCGCCGCATGGCTGGCCACATCACTTCTCTGCTGGTGGCTCCGCAAAAAAATCTAAAGCCGTTCGCTTTCAGGTGTAGTCGCCATCATGCTGATGTTTGTCATTCCGCGGCCATCTTGATGCTTGTCATTCCGTAGCGAAGCAAAGGAATCCGCTTATTCCTTCGTCCACCGCGCGCAGAACCACTAGCCTCTAATCCCTGCTCATCTGCTTCTCCACTGCAGCTCCCACCCGCAGCATCGTCGCCTCATCAAAATGCTTCCCCAGCACCTGCACTCCAATCGGCAGCCCCGCCTTCGTCTCGCCGCACGGCACGCTCATCCCGCAGATCCCCGCCAGCGACGCGGCCACCGAATAAATGTCTTCCAAATACATTTGCAGCGGATCGTCCGTCTTCTCGCCCAGCTTGAAGGCCGCGGTCGGTGTGACCGGCGCAACAATCGCATCGACCTTCTCAAACGCCTGCACAAAATCCCGCGTCAGCAGCGCCCTTACCTGCTGCGCCTTCTTGTAGTACGCATCGTAGTATCCCGCCGAGAGCACATAGGTCCCCAGCAGAATCCTCCGCTTCACCTCCGCGCCAAATCCCTCATCGCGAGTATTCCGGTACATCGCCGCCAGTGTCCCCGCATCCTCCGACCGCAGCCCGAACCGCACTCCATCGAACCTCGAAAGGTTCGAACTCGCCTCCGCCGTTGCAATCACGTAGTACGTCGGCACCGCATACCGCGTATGCCGCAGGCTCACCTTGTGGATCGAGCACCCTGCAGCCCGCAGCCCATCCAGCGCCTTCTCAATCGCTTCCCGAATCTCCGCATTCAGCCCTTCGCCGAAGTACTCCTCCGGCACGCCGATCCTCAACCCTGCAACATCCTTCTTCGTCTCCGCTGCATAGCCCGCGACAGTCTCGTGCGAGCACGTCGCATCCATCGCATCCGGCCCCGCCAGCACCTCCAGCATCACCGCCGCGTCCTCCACCGACCGCGCAAACGGTCCCACCCGATCCAGCGATGAAGCAAACGCAATCAGTCCATACCGGCTCACGCGCCCATACGTCGGCAGCACGCCCACCACACCGCAAAACGCCGCCGGCTGCCGAATCGATCCGCCCGTATCCGTTCCCAGGCTCGCCACGCACAACCCCGCCGCCACCGCCGCCGCCGAACCGCCCGAGCTTCCGCCCGGCACCCGGTCCAGCGCCCGCGGATTCTTCACCGGCCCATACGCCGAGTTCTCATTCGACGACCCCATCGCAAACTCATCGCAATTC
Source organism: Acidobacteriota bacterium (assembly GCA_021780315.1). Lineage (GTDB taxonomy): Bacteria > Acidobacteriota > Terriglobia > Terriglobales > Acidobacteriaceae > Edaphobacter. The sequence goes on along the minus strand of JAJXYY010000017.1, from coordinate 4,384 downwards.
AACTTCCCCAGCACCACCGCCCCGGCGGCCTCCAGCCTCGCCACCGCCGTCGCGTCATACGGCGGCTTGTATCCCTCCAGAATCTTCGACCCCGCCGTCGTCGCCACGCCCTTCACCGTCAGCACATCCTTGATCCCCACCGGCACGCCAGCCAGCGGCCCCAGCGGCCCACCCGCCTTCACCGCCGCGTCCACGCGTTCGGCCTGCGCCATCGCGCGCTCACGCGTCAGCGCCAGGTAGCTGTGAATCTCCGGATCAACCAACGCGATCCGCTCATAGTGTTCCTCCGCCAGCGCCGCCGCCGACACGCGACCCTCCACCACCGCCGCCCGCGCCTCCGCCAGCGACAACCTCTCCAACGAACTCTTCCCCATCTCAACCATACGAACGCCCTGCTCCTTACCGAACTCTTGCCGTTGCCTTTGCTCCATGGGTTGTCATCCCGCAGGAGTCTGCTTCTAATCGCTACCGCTCAATCACCTTCGGCACCTTGAAGAACCGCCCATCGCTCTCCGGAGCCTCGGCCATCACGGCCCCCCGGTCCACCGAAGCCCGCACCGCATCCACTCGCAGCGTCTCCCCGGCCTCCGCCGGCTTTAATCCCAGCGCCTGCCCCACCTGCGCCATCGGCTCCACAGCCGACGTATCCAACTCATTCAACTGCGCAATATGTCCCAGAATCGCATTCAAATCCCTCGCCATCCGCGGCAACTCCTCCGCCGTCAGCTCCAGGTTCGCCAAATCCGCCACATGCCGCACCTCTTCCAGCGACACCGCCCCATTCCCCTCACTCATCGCTTCTCCTGATACCTGCTTTTTCTCTGCTCCTCAAAGTGTATCCCGTTGAGTCTCACCCCCGCGATCCGTCCCAGGTCATTGGCCAGCGCCGACCGCATCTGTACAAACTGCTGCATCCACTCCGCACCCGAGACCCGCACATGCAGCACGCTCTCCGTGTCCAGATACATCACCTGCGCATGCGCCGCCAGCGCACTCCCGCACGCCACCGGCCACGCGGCCATCAGCCTGTCCTCATTCGGCAGCTCCCGCAAACTCCGCCCCAACACCCCGCGCATCAAATCCCGCATTCCCTGCATCAATCGTCCTCCCCGCCCGCCGCCGCCTCATCCGCATTCGCCGCCGCGGCCACCGCCAGCCACTCCTCCACCTCATGCAGCGTCCGCACCGCCTTGTACTCCCCCTTGCACTCTCCCGTCTCGGTCCCCAGCAGCAAAAACGCCTGCCGCAGCCCCGCCGCATTCGCCGCCTTCACATCCGAGCACCGATCCCCCACCATCACCGACCGCTCCAGATCCACACCCAACTCCCTCGCCGCCCGCCGCAGCATCCCCGCCCCAGGCTTCCTGTCCTCATGCTCCCGCTTATACTCGCCCACCCCATGCTCCGGGTGGAACGGGCAGAAGTACACCCCATCCAGCCCCACACCCTCCCTCACAAACTCCCCCCGCATCCACGCCATCAGCGCCTCAAACTGCTCCTCCGAGTACATTCCCCGCGCAATCCCCGACTGGTTGGTCACCACCACCAGCCTGTACCCCAACCCGACGGCCGCCCTGCACAGTTCAAAGATCCCCTCCACCCACCGCACCTGCTCCTGCGCATGCAGGTACCCCACCTCATGATTGATCACCCCATCCCGATCCAGAAACAGCGCCTTCCGCATCGCACCCATCGCACAACCTCGCACCTTCCATTCTCCGCCCACCGCCCCAACCGCGCTGATTTCTTTACCGTATTTTCTTTCAGCCCCCTCTTCACCGTCATCCTGATCCTGAGCTTGTCGAAGGAGAAGGACCCCTGTAGTTGCCTTTGCCTTTGCCCTTGCCCTTGCCGTTGCCCTTGTTTTTCTGTTTGTCATTCTGAGCGAAGCGAACGAACCTGCTTTCTCCCGTTCTTGCCGTTGCCTGTTCTTCCGGAAGAGCAGCGAGCTTCAGCCTAGGGCCCCATGCATGACAGCTTCATCGTCCTGGGTGGAGTGCAGAGGCCAGAGCACCGGGTGGCCCATCCTCGACTGGCGGTCTTATCGCCAGACAGGGTGGGGTATCGTTCGTGGTAGCGAACGACCGCTCTCCTCAACCCCAGCACCATCCGCCCACCCATAAAATCAACCGAAGGAATCAACATCCCTCTATCTTGTCAATTGCTCAGCCTGAAACCGGAAAGCCATTGTTGAATGTGCTTGCCTATAACGAACTATTAGCCTTGAATAAGTCGAATGTACCTCGTACGCACAACTGTCTTGATTATCGGGCTCTATCTCGTCTATCTGACGTTATTCATGAAGGAAACCACCGAGGGAAAGTGGGTCAACCGGATCGAGGAATTGTGGATTGCAACGGACGATAAGCGCAAATCCACCGGCGAGCGTACGGTAGTGCTCTTTAATGCCATAGCGGCAAAGATATCCCGTGCGATGAATCGGATCTTTGGCCCAAGACCCATATCAATAAAAATGATTGGGGTCTCGAGTTCGTTATCCTTCAGCAGCCTTTTTCTCGTGTTAGCGGCAACTCTCGGATTCATTTGCATTGTCATTTTGACGAATTCAACCACGCTAAAACCGGAGCTCGTCCGCCAAGTTCCATTGTTGATGCTTCTAGATATCGGTTTCTTGTTCCTCGGTGCCGTTTGCGGGCTATTGGTCTTATTCACAGTGTCGTACAAATCGCATCTCCTGGAGTGGCTGAGTTGCACTCCAGCGATTCTTTGGGCTGTTTGCATGATTAGGTTCCATCTATTAGTTCATACAATGGGAAATCCATATGGAATCGGCGCGGCTCTCTCGATCAGCGTTGCTTCGGACATTTTGCTGCTTGTACTCATCAGAAAATCATTGCAGTGGATTGAGTCGGACACGACTCTGCTTAAGATGCTGATTGCCCTTGCGCTTCAGGCGCTGACGTTCGTACTAATATTTCTAATACCCCTCCGCCTTCCGACAGCGTGGCACCCCGAAATGGCAAAGACAATGACTGGCCAATTTCTGTTCGCGTTAGCGATGTTCAATTTACCTACCGTTCTAGCCTCGTTAGTCTTCGGCACATGTGTTCTTTTCGTAACCCTTCACCTGCAATTTTGGCCTTTCATAAACGCGGTCAACTACGTTCTAGTACGAAAGGAAGTGCTAGATAAGCGCAAGACTGTAAGGCTCCTCGGATTCGCGCTCATCATCTTTGCCATCGCTTGGGATCACAGCCTTTGGTACTTCATCGCCCAAAAAGTCATGAAGTAACTTCCTGCTGATCGGGTGCCCCATGCATGACGGTCTCATCGTCATGCATGGGGTTGCAGAGGCCAGACTCACCCACCCCACTCCCCCACCGGTCCCACAAGACCCGAGCCACCCCGCGAAGCCCCTCGCCGTCCGCGCAGGACAAATCTTGTCAAGCCCCCAAGCGACCTAAACCAAACATTCCAAACCAAATAGAGTTGGCATAGTCCCCCCACGCGGAAGCCTATAATAGCAATAGGCCCCAAAAATCATAGAGGCAGGGGCAAAACAGCCCAGCGCCCACCTCGCTCCAGCACCCAACCGGAAGGGCACGGCTTCAGCCGGGCCATCAACCAGCCGCGTCGAAGACGCATACCCCGCTGCCGCAGGCCGGAGGGTAGCCGCAGGCGAGACGACCAAATTGCCTTCTTCCACACCACCACCAACGTCAGCGCGCCGCGAAACCCGCCCGCGCAGGCCTAACCCCAACGAATGCAATATCTTACCTGCAAACAACATGGAATCAACTACATAGCGGCAACAACGCACCTAACCCCCATGAATGCAATATCTTACCCGCAACCCGCCTGAATCCAGCAACTTACAAGAACAGGATCGCGCAACTCATTGATTCCACATGCTAGTTACTAAACAGTAACAGGGGGGGGAGGGGTACCCCCAGCTCGGCAGGCGACCTAGTTCACAGTCACCGTCAACGCCACCGGAGCGGTAGCGGTCAGCGTCCCACTGGTCCCCGTCACGGTCACCGTATACGTTCCCGCTGAAGTCCCGGCCGAAACCACATTCGAGCAAGCCACCGTCGTCGCGGACCCGCTGCAGCCGCCCAGCGTCCACACACCGGCTGCCAGCGCGCAAACCAGCACCAGCCCACGCAGCCCGCGCCGCCGCCGGACCGGCAGCAGCACCACCAGCAGCCCCGCCAGTGCGGTCCCCGACAACCCACCCAGCCAGCCCGTCCGCGCTGCCGCCACCAGGCAGTTGTTGGTCGGCCCCACCGACACGACCGCAATCGTCGCCGTACCCGTTCCGCCCGCCGCCAGGTTCACACTCCCCGGCGTCACCGAGCACGTCGGCGGCTGGCTGCTCGCCGGCGTCACCGTGCAGCCCAGCACCACCGCCCCCGTAAACCCG
>JAJXYY010000044.1 GCA_021780315.1 Acidobacteriota bacterium | reverse complement strand
GAGCCGAGGCCCGCCGCCACCAGCCGCCGCACCACCTCTTCGACCGGCAGCTTGGCGCGCTGGGCGAGGAAGTCGATCTCGACCATCGTCAGCGCCTTGAGGTGCACCCACGGGAAGCGGGCCAGCAGCGCCGTGAACAGCGCCTCGTAGTACTCGACGCCGAGCTTGGGGTGCAGGCCGCCGACGATGTGCAATTCGGTCACGCCCTCGTCCACGTCGCGCGCGGCCGCCGCGACGGCCTCCTCCACCGAGTACGTCCAGCCGCGGACGCCGCCGTACTTCTCGGCGAACGCGCACAGCGCGCACGACGCGACGCAGACGTTGGTCGGGTTGAGGTGGCGGTTGACGTTGAAGTAGACCGCGTCGCCGTGTAGCCGCTCGCGCACGAAGTTGGCGAGGCGGCCGACCCCGAGCAGGTCGGTCGTGGTCGCCGCGATAACGCCTTCGGCGAACGAGAGCCGCTCGCCGGCGACCACCTTCTCGGCCAGGCGCTCGAGACGCAGGTCGAGGAACGGAGCGAGCCCGTTGCCACTCACGGCGGCCAATCTACCACAGCGGAGCCGCCGTTGCGACAGAGTCCGCGGCGCGACGGGCGGCGCGCCGGCGGCGGCGCCGCCACGATGCTTCTGCTTGACAGCGGCGGCGTCCGCCTCTAGCATGACGCTCCCTGGAACCGCGAGGTCCTGGGAGGTTAGCTCAGCGGGAGAGCACCTGCCTTACACGCAGGGGGTCGCGGGTTCAAATCCCACACCTCCCACCACGTTGAGCCGATCTGAGATGACGACGCGGGGTGGTAGTTCAGTTGGTTAGAACGCCGGCCTGTCACGCCGGAGGTCGCGAGTTCGAGTCTCGTCCACCCCGCCAATAGAATCAAATACTTACGGGCCGCCTGCGGGCGGCCCGAACCGTGTCCATCCACATTTCCATCCACATTCATCTCACCCATCCACCAGCCATCCGTCAAGATCCACTCTTAAGGGAAACCCAGGGGCCGACGCTCCCACCTCGCAGCCTCTTGGCTTGGTGAACCCACGACCACCTGAACCCCGTGGCGGAAAAGGGGCTTGTGAGGCCCCTGGAGACGAACGGAGCTACAGCCTGACCAAGGGCTCTACAAGGAGCTGGAGTCCGTTCTATTGCAAAGAGTAACGAGCACTCCAGACGGCGGCCTCGGAGACGCTCGGAGACTACCGGCGACCAATGGGTAACCCAAATGTGGACAAAATTGTGGACAAGCTAATGAGACGCAGTTCACTGTATTCCTTTGACTGGTATTCAAGGGGTCGCACATAGGCATCAGGGGACCGCGGTATCTCGTCCCGGCCTCGAGTTAGTTGAGCTGGACCTCGCCTGGGAGCTCACCCTCCGGCGGCGCGCAACAGCTCTTGGATTCCCCGATGCAACACCTCGTGCAGCAGCTTGATCCGACCCTCAAGCTTCTTACGGTCCTCCGGCTTCTCGTTCTCGACCAGGCCACGGCGCCTGACGAGTATCCGGAGGTCTTTCACGTCCTGCGGCAGGAGAAGGGGGTTGTGGAGCAATTTCTCGTGCCACTCGTAGCAGAACACGACCGACTTGCCTTCGATGCCCCAGGGATCTACCGCGAGGAGCCGCTCCCTCAGGTCGCCCGCACGGCTCTTCGACCTCCTGAAGAACCTCTCTGCCGCGAAGTGATGCTTGGTCGCACGGGAGCGGCCCTTCACTGAGGGCTTCGCATACTCACCCTGACGATGAACCCGGCAGCCGCAGATCTGACAGGTCTCGTTCATGTCGGCAAGTGTAGGCAAGACCTCCCAGTCAGCGAACGCCACCTTGGGTCCCTGGGTCGCTACCAACCCCGACCCGAAAGTGATCCCTGTCATGGTGCTCGTCAGTCACTCCGCGTGGACCTTGCGACCACAGAGCGTACTCGTTGGCTGTTGAACGAGGTGCAAGGCCGTGGTACCGTCAAATCGCCCAAAGGTTGAGGCTTTCTTTGGTGCGCGTCTGCACCAGGCGTCGTTTGGTCAGGGGAGCTGGTTTGAACGCTGGAGCCGAGTCATCCTTGGAGGATCTTTCGAAGCATCCCGGTGCCGTCCGACAGCCGATCTGCCGCCCGATTCAGACTAGGGGGCCACGGAACAGCGGCATCTCCCTTACCTTTTGGTCGAACATCTCAGGGGTCCATGCGACTCTTCTAGCCATAGACGACGTCGTCTCCCACACCTCCCAGCCGGATTGCCCGAATCGTGTCGGCGGGCTAGATGCCTGAGGCGGTCGATGTAGTCGCCCTGGTCGGGCGCCGTCTTCGCCTGCCCGGCCACTTCGTCGGCGAGGTGGTAGTCGAGGCCGCACGACCGCTGGGCGTGGGAGCCGAGATCCGAGTCCGACTGCTGAACGGCGAGCTCGACGAGGCGGTCCTCGGCCCTGAGGAGCTTGGAGCGATCCTCGCGACCCCGCAGGAAATGCAGGGGTCAGTTTCGGGCGTGGATGCGGAGAAGCTGCGTTTGCTCGTCGAGTCGACGCGCATCCGTTTGGCCTATGCGTACGACCGCCAGTTCGCGGTGAGCCTCTCCGGAATCCGGACGCTGCCGCACCAGATCGAGGCGGTGTACATGAAGATGCTGCCGCAGCCGAGGCTGCGTTTCTTGCTGGCCGACGATCCCGGGGCGGGCAAGACCATCATGGCCGGCCTTCTCATCAAGGAACTCAAGCTCCGGGAGGCCATCGAGCGGGTTCTCATCGTCGTCCCGGCCCCCCTCACGATTCAGTGGCAGGACGAGCTGCTCCGCTTCTTCGGCGAGAGCTTCCAGATCATCCACGCGGGGAACGACCAACAGCAGCTCCTCAACCTGTGGCAGCGCGAGTCCCAGGTCATCGCATCGCTGGACTACGCGAAGCAGGACGACGTCCGTGAGCGGGTGTGGCAGCAGCGCTGGGATCTCGTTGTCATCGACGAGGCGCACAAGTGCAGCGCCTACACGAAGAGGTCCAGCGGGCGCGAGGACGAGGTCGGGAAGACCCGTCGCTATCAGCTCGCGGAGCGTCTCGCCGCAATGAGCGACCACCTGTTGCTCCTGACGGCTACCCCGCACCACGGAGATGATGACCGCTTCGGCCACTTCGTCCGACTCATTGACCCGGACATCTTCCCGGAACCGCACAAGCTCGGCAACGCGGCGGGCCAGATCCGGCGAGACATCCTGCGGCTCGGCGCCGACTGCCCGTGGGCACTGCGTCGCCTCAAGGAGGATCTTCGAGACCTGTCGGGCCGCCGTCTGTTCCCGGACCGTTTTGCGCACACGGTCGCGTTCCAGTTGAACCACGAGGAATACGCCCTGTACAAGGCCGTCACCGCGTACATCAACGAGTTCCTCCCTCAGGCCACAGGCAAGAAGAGGAACAGCGTTGCCCTGGCTCGAACGGTGTTCCAACGCCGGCTCGCGAGCTCAACGCGTGCGATCCACGAGTCCCTTTTGCGTCGCCTGAAGAAGCTTCAAGGGCTCTTGGACGAGCTGGAAGGCCTCGCTCCGGCGCAGCGGGCGAAGCGGATTGCCCAGCTCCAGGGGCGCCTCGTCGATCTCGAGCAGGATGAGGACGACCTCGACGACGCCGCGCGCGATGAGCTGCTTGACGAGACGACCGTAGCCCTAGAGCTTGACCAGCTCCGCGCGGAGATCACTGCGCTTCGGGAACTTGTAGTCCAGTCGGCGCGGGTGCGCGAGAACGCACAGGACTCCAAGCTGAGCGCGCTCAAGGAGTGCCTCTCTGTTGCGGAGTTCCAGGAGCTGACGGATGGCCGAGGCAGGCTGCTTGTATTCACTGAGCATCGAGATACGCTGGTGCATGTTCGCGAGCATCTCGAGGCATGGGGCTACACCACGTGCGAGATCCATGGCGGGATGAACCCGCACGAGCGCAAGCAGGCGCAGGAGGACTTTCGCACCTCTAGGCAGATCTGCGTCGCCACGGAGGCTGCCGGCGAGGGGATCAACCTTCAGTTCTGCCACCTCATGATCAACTACGACGTACCGTGGAACCCGACCCGGCTCGAGCAAAGGCTCGGTCGCATTCACCGCATCGGACAGGACCGGGAGTGCCACGCCTTCAACTTTGTGGCAAGCACGTCAGAAGACGGGCAGCCGGTGATCGAGGGCCGCATCCTCGAGCGCCTGCTGCTGAAGCTCGATCAGATGCGTAACGCTCTAGCCGACCGGGTGTTCGACGTCATCGGCGAGGTCCTGTCGCTCAACGAGGTCAACCTCCCCGAGATGCTGCGAGAGGCGGCCTACGAGCCGCGGCGCCTCGATGAGTATCTCGACCAGATCGACCGTATCGACCCGAAACGGCTCCAGGCATATGAGCAGGCCACCGGAATTGCGCTTGCACGGGCTAACGTCGACCTTTCGGGGTTCATGAGGGCCAACGTCGAAGCCGAGGAGCGACGCCTCATGCCCAGGTACGTCGAGACGCAGTTCCTTCGGGCGGCCCAGGAAGTCGGGCTGAAGCTCGAGCCGCGCGCCGATGGCCTTTGGCGTGTGGAGCACGTGCTCGCCGACTTGCGCTCGGAACGGCGCGAGGCCGTTCGCCGCCTCGGGAAACCGGACGCTTCGTACCGCAAGCTCACTTTCCACAAGGAGCACTTGGAGCAGGATGCCCACGTTGACGCCATCCTGGTGGGTCCCGGTCATCCGCTCTACGCGGTCGTTGACGAGCGCCTCGTAGAGATGTTTGGGGCCATCATCGGCAGGCAGGCGGTGTTTGCCGATCCGTGCGCAGATGCCCCGTACCGCCTGCACTTCTTCGAGGTGGCCATCCGGGGCCAGAACAGCAAGGGCCAAGCCACAACCCTCCATGCCGAGCTGGTCAACGTGCGTGAAGAGCTGTCTGGTGTGACGGGCGGCGATCGCTTCAGCGTGGTGCCCGCCGATGCCCTCATCGACTTGCCGGCCCACCCAGCACCACCATCGAACATCGGCCCGCTCGAGGTCCAGGACGCGATGGACTACGTGAAGACGACGGTGCAGATGGACCGCCGCTCGAGCGTCCAGGACGAACGGCGTCGCTACTCCTCGATCTGCCACGACTACCTCGTTCGCTCGTACGACGCACGCCGCCGCGCCGCCCAGGACCGGGTAATGGCGCTCCGTGTCCGCGAAACGGGGTTCCCCGAGGTGGCCCTCGCTCGACAGCGCGCGGAACAGGATCTGGCTGACCTCGAACGTACGCATGTGGAGCGGCTCGCAGGGCTCGAGCGGCTCCTCGTTGCCCGTCATGGCCCGGTGCGCCACATCGCTAGCGCAGTTGTCCTGCCGCCCGGCGAGACGGCGCAGGCCCAGCTCGAGGCTTTCTTGGAGGACATCGACCCAGAGATCCGCAGGCGCAGCGAGCTTGCAGCGGAAGACGTCGTCATCGCCTTCGAGCAGGCCCGCTCCTGGGAGTGCGAACGGGTTGGCCACCTCAAGATCGGCTTCGACGTCCGGAGCCTGGAGCCGCCTGATTCGCAAACCGGCTACCGCGATCCCGTGAGAGGCATACGACGCATCGAGGTCAAGGGGCGCACGCGCGGCCAGACCATCCGGCTGACGACGAACGAGTGGTACAAGGCGGCGCAGCTTGGGGACACCTACTGGCTCTATGTGGTGTGGGACCCGCTCGCCAACCCGGACCCCACTCCGCTCATGGTGCAGAACCCCGCCAAGCACCTCGACCACGCGAAGCGGGAGATCGTGGCCGCAAGGTACTTCGACCTCCCCGCCGATGCGATCGAGGAGGTGGCACGGGCGCAGGAGGGGAGACAGAGGTGAATGGCAACGACCGCCGCCTGATTGAGGACTTCCTCCCACTCGAAACGCTCAACGCGATCGCGGGGAAGGAAAAGAAGCATCCGAAGCACCCGGTGGCCCTCATCCACTACTGGCCTGCTCGACGTCCCATCACGGCATCTCGGGCCGCGCTCTACGCGGCCCTCGTCCCCGCCTCGTCATCGACTCCCGAGCGCGAGGCGGCGGCTCGTTTTGTGGAGCATCTGGCTAGCTTCGAGTTGGGCGCGGGGGTTCTCGCTCGGGCGCGCGACGCCATTGTGGCCCACCACGGTGGAAGGGCGCCGAAGGTCCTGGACCTCTTCGCCGGCGGTGGCGCCATCCCGCTCGAGGCGGCCCGCCTTGGCTGCGAGTCGTACGCTCTCGACTACAGCCCAGTCGCTCATCTCATCGAGCTGTGCACACTGGTCTTCCCGCAGAAGTATGGCCTGTCGCTCGCATCCGACATGGACGGCTGGGCCAAGACCATTCTCAAGCGGCTGCGCGCCGAAATCGGGGATCTCTATCCCAAGGCGCGAATCCCTGGCGGCAACCAGGTTGGCCGACAAGACACACTGTTCGGCTCCGAGGAGTCGTCACGGGAGGCACGCGAGCCGACCAGCTACATCTGGGCCCGAGCCGTGCCGTGCCGTAAGCCGGGATGCGAGGCACTAGTCCCGCTGGTTCGGCAGTCATGGCTGCGCAAGAAGGGGGGCAGCGTTGCTGCATTTCCCAGAGTTTCTAGGACGAAGGAAGGCACACCGGGCTTGGAGTGGGAAATCGTCGCCGGTGAGAATTCGAAAGACATAGGCGCCGACTCGGACGAGCAGACAGGCGCTGGTGGTGCCGCCTGTCTCGTCTGCTCGACTCCCGTCAGCTCCGAGTACGTGAAGGAGTGCTCGATCGCGGGCCACCTCGAAGAGGTACTCGCTGCCGTTGTCGTGGAGGGATCGAGGTCCAAGCTCTACTTGCCTCCGTCGGTGACTACTGCTCCGAGTCCTTCGAAGTGCATGGAGCGAGTCCATAGGGTGCTGGCCGAAGCAGGCATCGCTCCGCTCGACGACCGTATGAACACGGCTGACTCGACGACCGTCGCCGGCCGCGGCTATGGCATCGAGTTCTGGCACCAACTCTTCACCGCCCGGCAGCTTTTGGTCCTCGTTACACTCGTCAAGCACATCCGCCTGGCCCATCGCGAGATGGTGGCTGCCGGGATGGACGCCGAACGCGCCAAAGCCGTCACGACGTTCCTTTCGATGGCGTTCGGTCGCCTCGCCAACTCCTTCACCAAGTTCTGTCGTTGGCAGAACCGAGACCAGATCACCATCGCGGCCATGGGCGACCGCCAGGCGCTGAAGATGGTCTACGACTTCTCGGAGATCAACCCATTCGCCGAGACGGCAGGCTGCCTTCCCTTCGCTTTCGCGAACGAGGTATTCTGCATCAGGCAGCTCGCGACAGTCGGTCACCCTTGCAACGTGGTGCGCGGGAACGCCGAAACGCTGCCCTGGCCCGATGAGACCTTCGACGCGGTGGTCACCGATCCTCCTTACTACAGCAGCATCTTCTACGCCGATCTGTCCGCCTTCTTCTACGTCTGGCTCCGTCGGATTGTTGGCGACCTCTACCCCGAGCACTTCACGCTTCCGGCGCCGCCCAAGCGCCGTGAGGCCGTCGCACAGCCCAGCGAGCATGGAGGGGACACCGACAAGGCCGAAGCGCACTACCGCCAGGTCATGGAGCGGGCATTCGTCGAAGCTCGCCGCGTCCTCAAGCCGGGCGCTCCGCTTATCTGCGTCTACGCGCACAAAACGACGGAGGGGTGGGCCTCCCTCATCAAAGCGCTCGTTCCTGCTGGTCTCACGGTTACCGAGGCTTGGCCCGTGCAGACGGAGGCCCGCGGGCGGACGAACGCGCTCGAAGCGGCTGCGCTCTCCGACAGCGTCTTCTTCGTTGCGCGCCGGCGCGAGGGCAGCGCAACCGGCCAGTACGAGACAGACGTCCGGCCCGAGCTGGAGCGCATAGCGCGTGAACGTGTCGCGACGCTCTGGGCCGATGGTAGGGGTATCGGTGGCGCTGACCTTCTCATGGCGGCCGTAGGCGCCGGCCTTCGGCCCTACACGCAGTACGCCAGCGTCGAGTACGCGAATGGCGAAGAGGTTTCCGCTGAGCGCTACCTGCTCGAGGTCGAGGGCGTCGTCCTCGACACGATGCTGGAGCAAGTCTTCGGATTTGACCGTGGGGGGGTCTCGGCGGTTGACCGCTTGACCCGCTTCTACGTCCTGTGGCGGTTTACGTACCGCGAGTCAAGCATCGAGGCCGGCGACGCGATCGTCTTCTGTTACCCACAGGGGGTCGAGCTCGACGGTCCTGAGGGTCTCTCCGGGCCTGCCCCGCGCCTGGTCGAGAGGTCAAAGACGACCTACCGGGTTCGCACGTTCAAGGAGCGTGGGGACGACAAGAACCTCGGTCTGCCGCGGGATGGCGTCCCTGCTCCACTGATCGACGTGCTCCAGCGGGTGCTCTGGCTTGTCGAAAACAAGCCTGGAGGGTTGCCGGCGTTCCTGCGAGAAGCGGAGCCAAACCTGGAACAGCTGCGCCTCGTTGCACAGGCGCTGTGTGGCCCGGTTCTCAAGCGCACTGATGCTTCAGACTCCTCCCTCACTCCCGAGCTGAGCGCGTTGTCGAAGCTCACCGCCAACTGGCGCTCTCTCGTCGACGGCGCAGCGGTCAGCCAGGAGATGGAAGACCGGCGGACGGGCCAACAGCGGCTGTCCCTTGAGACGGGTAGGTGAACCATGCTGAAGCCCTGGATTGAGGCCGTAGCCCTTCACCCCGACGTCATCGCGGAGTCGTTCTCCGAGGACATCTTCGCCCTGGACCTCGGCCCACTGGCTGACTACCTTGCCGCCAAGGAGCGGGGCCAGTCAACCAAGGGCCTCCCGGTGGTGCCCCCCGTCTATCGGGACCCGGAGCATTTCTTTCGCGCGTCGTACCTCACGAGCGGGCTTCGCTCCCTCCTCGTCGACGTGCTGGACCGGGCCGGCGGGGGCGGCGGCAGCCGCGTGCTGAAGCTCGTCACCGCGTTCGGCGGCGGCAAGTCCCACACCCTCGCCGCGTTGCTGCACGCCGCGCGCAGCCGCGAGGCCCTCGACCTCATCCCGGAAGGCCACGGCCTACCCGAGCCGGGCAAGGTCCAGGTGGCCGTATTCGACGGACAGTACTTCGACGCCAAGACCGGCAAGGCGCTGCCCGGCACCGACCTGCGCGCGCGGACCATGTGGGGTTGGATCGCATGGTCCTTGCGGGGCAAGGAAGGCTATGAGCTGGTCCGCGAGCAAGACGAGGCGCGCGTCGCCCCGGGTGCGGATGCGCTACAACCTCTGCTGATGGAGGGGCCGAACCTCATTCTGCTCGACGAGGTGCTCGAGTACCTCATCAGCGCCGGAGGCGTGAGGGTTGAGAAGACGACGCTCCGCGATGAGACGCTCAGTTTCCTCAAGCGGCTCACCGTTGCCGTGGGAGGCGTGCCGAGCTCGGCGCTCGTCTTCTCGCTCCAGTCGAGCAAGCGGGAGTCGCTTGAGTACGTGAGCTTGCTCCAGACAGTGGACCACCTCGCGGCCCGCAAGGACCAGCGTCGGGAGCCCGTCGAGGGCAACGAGATCCTCGCCGTCATCCAGCGGCGACTTCTCGCGCACAACCCTGACCCAGATGTTGCGTCCGAGTCGGCCAATGCCTATCAGCAGGTCGTGACCCAGATGAAACGCGCCTACGCTCGCTCCGCCGCGGAACAGCAGCAGGCTGAGGAGGAGGGGCTGGCGCTACGGGACCGCATCCGGTCCGCCTATCCGTTCCATCCCGCGCTCATTGATCTGATGCGCGAGCGGTGGGCCGCAATCCCGGACTTTCAACGGACGCGGGGTGCTCTGCGGTTCCTTGCCGCCTGCCTCCGCGCGGCCCACCGCGAAGGTAAGTCCCGTGCAGTCCTCGGCCCGGCCGACGTTCCGATCCACGACTCGGAGGTTCGCCTGGCCTTCTTCAAGGAGGTTGGGCAGCAGTCTGACTTCCAGGCGGTGTTGGAGCACGACTTCATCGGCGCCAACGCGCGTACGCGACGCATTGATGAGCGCCGGGCGAAAGAGGTCCCACAGGAGGCAGGCAAGCGGCCCGCCACGCGCTTGGCCACGGCCATCTTGATGTACTCCTTTGGCGGGCTGCGCCGCGAGGGCGCCCAGGAAGGCGACCTGCTGCCCCCGGGGATAACCGAGGCCGAGCTGATGGCCGTCTGCGTAGGCCCCGATCTCGACAGCACGACGGTGCAGGCGTGCCTCAAGGAGCTTAAGGAGCAATGCCTGTACCTCCACTATGACGGGGTGCGGTACTGCTTCAAGAAGGACCCAAACGTGACTCTCCTCGTCGAGCAGGAGGCCGACCAGGTCGCACGCGACGAGGTGCGGGTGAGGGCGAAGATCAAGGAGATGCTCGAGGAACGTCTGGCCGGCCACCACACGGCGAACGTCTGGCCGCCGAAACCGAGCGAGGTCCCAGACCATGATCCGTCATTCCTGATCGCGTACATGCCTTTCGAGTTCGGCACAAGGAGCACGCGCGATGTCGAGGCAGTGGAGTTCTTCGAAAAGGCGGTGAGCAAGCAGCGTGACTTCCGTAACGGTCTGGGCCTCGCGATCCCGTCCGATGACCAGATCGAGGGACTCCGGCGGGCCGTCCGCTACCTGCTCGCGATCGAACAGGTGCGGTCCAAGGCCAAGCAGCTCAACCTTACCGACGCGCAGAAAGACCAGCTCAAGGAGCGCGACGCGACCGAGAGAGCTGCTGCGGAATCTGCCCTGCTGAAGCTCTACGCCGAGGTCTGGCTGCCACGCGCGGAGGGTGGTTCGATCGGCATCGAGAAGATCGCCATTGGTGGGCGCCCGCTGCAGACGACCCTCGACGAGAAGAGGCATGCCATGATCCACCAGCGGATCATGGAGCTACTCACTACCGTCCAGCCGCGCGTGTTTGGCTCGCTGCGGCCAAGCAAGGTAGCCGAGCTGTTCCAACTCGGCACCGGGGACGCACCCAAGTCCGGCATCCGCGTTGCCGAGGTTGTGGCCGGCTTCTTCACGTTTCTGGGCTTTACGAGACTGTTGACCGATGGTGTGGTTCGACAGGCAATCTTGAAGGGCATCGAGATCAGCCAATTCGGGTACACGTCGGGCACGCCGAAGCTCGGGGAGGATGGCCGATACCAGATCGACCACGGCCGGGTGGCGATCGGCCGCCGTCTTTCGGATGATGAGGTGGATCTCGAGACCGGATTCCTGATTGTGCCGGGCGCACTACCAACCAAACCCGAAGCCAAGGCCGAGGTCTCGGGTGGCGACGGGGCGACGCGCGTCGGCGGCGGCGAGGGTGATACCGGCGGCGGGGGCCACGGCCCGACCGGAGGCGGAACAACTGGTGGCGGCACCCAGACCGGCGCGGATGGTGCCGGCGCAACCGGGGCGAGCACGGTCGAGCTGTCCTTCCAGGCTGACCGCAACACGCTCTTCACCGCCTGGAGCGCGCTCGCGAACCTCGCCGACCTAGCAGGACAGGTTAGCGTGACAGTGAGGGCGTCGGCGGTGCAGCCCTTCGACCAGGGTAAGCTCAACAACGGGGTTCTGGAGCCCCTGCGCGAACTGGGACTGATTGAGGAGTAGATGAGTCACACACTTCGGAACCAGATCTTGGACGGAAGGGCTCCGCGCCTAGTTGAAGATGCGCTGGACGTCTGTCCATCAGAGATCCTCGTCGGGCACTCTGTCTCTACCTACTTCACGGAACCAGCAGTGACAGTCCGTATACTCCCCCGAGCTCCCATCGGCTACTTCCCAACGGCGTGGCCAGAGGCACAGGTCACCAAACAGCCGTCTGTGATCCATTCACTCCAACTCCAGGAGGTGATGTAATGGCACGTGCGGACCTTCTCCTAGATATCGTCCGTGCGGGTGCCCAGGGCGACCAGATGCTTTTCCGGAAGTCCCTTGAGGCACTTGTGGCTGAGGAACGGGCCAAACAGCATCACATCCTCGCAGATCGGCTGGCGAGCCACCTCCAGCCAAACGGTGGCGGCTTCCACCCCCAGCCGTTGCCCGGGCGCAGAAACGGCCAAGCGCCCGACCTCTTTTTCGAGGTCGATCCGCGACGGCGCCTCACAGACCTCATCCTTCCGCAAGTTGTAGTGGGGGCGTGCACCGAACTCGTTGAGGAGCATCGCCGCGCTGACCTCCTGAGGGCGCACAATCTCGAGCCGCGGCACCGGGTTCTTGTGGCTGGTCCGCCAGGTAATGGGAAGACGACCCTTGCGGAAGCACTCGCGTCCGAGTTGGCAGTCCCGCTACTCGTCGTCCGCTATGAGTCGGTGATTGCCAGCTACCTCGGCGAGACAGCGGTACGTCTCTCTCAGCTTTTCGAGCAGGTGCGCACCCAGCGGTGCGTCCTTTTTTTTGACGAGTTTGACGTGGTTGGCAAAGAGCGCGGGGACATTCATGAGACTGGCGAAATCAAGCGCGTCGTCAGCTCCCTGCTACTGCAAGTGGATGCGCTCCCAACCTATGTGGTCGCGGTTACCGCCACCAACCACCCCGAGCTTCTCGATCGCGCAGTTTGGCGCCGCTTTCAACTGAGGCTCGGCCTGCCTGCACCGGCACTAGCGCAGGTGCAGGAATGGTTTCGGAGGTTCGAGGAACGCCTCGGCGTCAAGCTTGGCGTGGCGCCTAGTACCATCGCAAAACGTCTCCGAGGTCTGAGTTTTGCCGAAGTCGAACAATTCGGGCTCGACGTGCAGAGGCGGTACGTGCTTTCCCTCCCCGACGCCAACCTCCGGAGGATCGTCGAGGAGAGACTGCAGCAGTGGGCCCAGCGGTACGGTCTGGCCAAGGCCGACGACGAGGGAGTCCGTGCCTGAGCGCCCGCTTCTGATCCTTCCGGCGCCTGGCGAACCCGAAGGACGCAGCGCCAAGACTGGCAGGGGAGGCCCCCCCCATCTACCAAACCGTTCACGACAAGGCGAGCGTTTGGCTCCGAAGTTCAACGCGCTTCAGGCGACTCTCACAGCCGAGAGGGCAAGACTCAGGACCGAAGCGTCTGGGCTAAGTCCAGAAGAAGTGGTTGTGCTTGAAACCGTTGGCCCTGTGGAGGACTTCATCGTAGCCGTCCGCAATGTCGAAGGCCTCGAATGGCTCGGTGAGATCGAGGAAGAGGACATCCCGCCTGACGACGACTTCTTTGTAGCCGACAAGAGCGGTGCCGCCCGGGCCGACAAGGCGATCCGGGGACGGGTCTTCTTGGTGTTCACGAACCAACAGGCGCTTCAGCAGATCCTGTCCCTTTGGACAGCGTGGCAGGCAGACAAGGAACTCTCGTGGGGTCTGAAGAAGTGGGGTGACGTTTTCGCCCAGCTACGCGATGTTCGGCCATGGGGTGTCCGAGACCGTCTGGTCGAAACTGGCGTCATAGAAGACTGGCGCGAGCGAGAGAAGCATGGCGACGAAGTCGTACCATGCGAGATCGAGCTATGGTTTCGGGGCGACCCACAGCGAAGAGCGAACGCCCGCGATCGTGTGGATCGTCTCGTAGCCGCAGTTGGCGGCAAGGTCGTTCACGAAGCCACCATCGAGGAGATTGCGTACCATGCGGTGCTTGCGCGTCTCCCCGTTACTGCTGTCCGCCCATTTTTCGAGGACGCAGGGCACGATGCAGCCCTCGTCAAGTGCGAACAAATCCAGTTCTTCCGGGCGTCCGGGCAGATGGCTGGCATCGCCCTGGATGACCAGCGCCACCCCGAGCCGCTCCGGGCTCCCGTGGCGCCGTCCGATCTCGGGGACCCGGTCGTTGCTCTCTTTGACGGGCTTCCCTTGCAAAACCACCATCGACTTGCCGGGCGCCTCGTCGTGGATGACCCCGACGACTATGAGGCCCGATACCCTGCGGCTGAGCGGCGTCACGGAACCGCAATGGCGTCACTTATACTCCACGGAGATCTTGATGCCAATGAGGAGCCGCTTTCACGGCGCCTTTACGTGAGACCGATTCTTCAGCCAGACACGCGGTCGTGGATCGCCCCCCGCCCAGAGACGGTACCCGAGAACTTGCTCGTGGTCGACTTCCTTCACAGGGCCGTTCGTCGTCTCTTCGATGGCGAAGGAAACGAACCCCCGGTCGCACCACAGATTTGCGCTATCAACCTCTCCATTGGCATCCTTGACCGCCCGTTTGACAGTGCCATGAGTCCCCTGGCTAGACTGCTCGACTGGCTCGCCTGGAGGTATCGAGTCCTGTTCATGGTCAGCGCAGGGAACCACATGAACAGCATCACGATCGCGGCCACCCGCGGGGAGTCGGCGGCGTTGTCGGCGGAAGAACTGCAGAGCCAGGTTCTGCAGGCTGTTGCTGCGGACACCCGCAACCGGCGTCTACTGTCTCCGGCTGAAGCCGTTAACGTCATAACAGTGGGTGCCACTCATCGTGATGCATCCACTGGTCCGCTGCCGCCCAACACCATCCAGCCGTTTGAAGGCGATGTGCTTCCGAGCGTTATAAGCGCCAATGGGATGGGTTATCGGCGTGCCATCAAGCCGGAGATTTTGCTCCCCGGTGGCCGTGTTGTGTTGCTCGAGCGCCTTGCTTCAGGCGCCGCCGCGGTGTTCGACGTCTTCCGGCAAGCGCGCCAGCCTGGGCAACGAGTGGCTACCCCAGGCGAGGCAGCAGGAAACATCACCTACACCCATCACAGCCGCGGAACCAGTAACTCCACTGCGCTCGCCAGCCGCGCTGCCTCCGAGTTGTACGACGTCCTCGAAACACTCCGGTCGGCTCCCGGAGGAGATTTAATCGATGCCCAACCGCGGGCGGTGTGGCTCAAAGCGCTGTTGGTCCACTCAGCCAGCTGGGGCGAAGCCGGCCAGGTCCTCGAGCGGATCCTCAAGACCCCCGAGAACAGCCGCCAATTCAAGGAGTACGTGACTCGGCTGCTTGGTTACGGCACCATCGACTCCGCCCACGTGCGAGAATGCACCCCATACCGCGTTACTGCACTTGGCGGCGGCCAGCTCCAAGCGGACCAGGCGCATATCCACCGATTTCCGCTGCCTCCTGGTCTGAGTGGCAAGCGGGGCTGGCGCCGACTAGTCATTACGCTTGCCTGGCTGACGCCCATCAATACGACGCACCATTCGTGGAGACGCGCAGACCTCTGGTTCACTCCGCCAACCGATCCGCTCCAAGTGAAGCGACAACAAGCTGAATGGCGGGCGGTCCAACGCGGAACTGTGCAGCATGAGGTACTCGAAGGAAATCGCGCGGTCGCATTCGTGGATGGTGACCATCTTGAGATCCGAGTAAGTTGCCGACCAGACGCCGGTGCGCTTGAGGACGCCGTTCCCTATGCGCTTGCGACAACATTGGAGATTGCAGAGGAGCTTGGCGTCGATATCTATGAGGAGGTCCGCGTGCGCGTTCACGCCGCCCGGATTACTGTCGCGCCTGCTTCTTGACGCTCGCTTGCGTAAATTGACTGCGCACCTCTCGGGCTTGTTCTTGGTGCCCCCAACCGCATCCTTCGAGGAAGTCAAACTCCGTCGCGAACCTCCTCGGGCGGAGCAAGAAGATGTCCGAGGCGTTTTGTCTGCGACAGATGATGAATGGAGGCTGAGATGTGGAGAGTTTCCTTCTCCCTGGTTCTCTCCTAGTCTGCCCGGTTTGGCCTGTGGAAGCTGGCGCCCTTGCAGAAAACTCCACATTTGGACCGAGGCACCTCATTCAGTTTCCCGCAGGGGCTTGGAATCCCGCGTCGCGCGATCCCACAGCCCCCACAGGCCCTGCGGAGGCCGGCGGAATACGGACAGGGATTCGAGCGTGCGCGGACACCGTCTTGAGCCAAGGCAGACAGTCGGGCGCGAGGCTCGGTGTGATCTCCGTGATGCTCGGGCCGGTGTCCACGATCGTCGGGCCGCTGGTCGTCGGCCCTCTCTTGCAGACAATTCGGGACACTACCCGGATGCGGTGCCTGAGCTGGGCGAGAGGGTCCCCGACCCGCCATCCTTGCTGCCCGCACCAGCGACCGGTAGGTCCCTAGCCTTTCCAACCTCTCCAGGGTCGCCTCGAAATCCAGGCAAATCGTCTCCGGGTTTCCGCCCAGTTACTCGCCAAACCCTTCAGCCTGACTCGGGAACCATCGCCGGCAGAACGCCTTCATGGATTCCGAAGTCATCGGAGCCACACCAAGGTTCTTCTCATAGTGCACGTTTTCGACCGTCGTCGGGTAGAAGGCGTCGCTACGCAGGTTGAGCGTGTGGACAACCTGCTCCCGGGCCCTGCCAGGAGCGGAACCCCCCTCGCGGAACGCCTGGATATGGAAGTAGACCGGGTTCCACAGTGCGGTCCAGAAGCACGGCTTGTAGTGGTTACGTTTTGTGAATGTGTCAGGCACTCGCCGCTGCGCGGGCTCGCTTCGCATCCACCACGCGTCCAGCCGTCATGTCGACCCGTCGGGTCCAACGTTAGCCAGGATCTTCGTCGCCTTGGCCCGCTTCCTTGTCGCAAACAGTTTCTCGCGTTTTGGCAGGCAAAGACTTCAAAGACTTCTTGGTCTTAGCTCCAGCACGCGGATGACGGGTTCGGAGGAACCTCAGCATCCCAACTACTGCCAAAGCCTCGTCGTAGCGCCTAGAACTCATCGTCTGAGCGATCGCCTCAGGAACCCCCAACTCCACGAGCAACCCAGCCACTTCGATGTGGAGCCTCTTCTGGACTTTGACTTGAATTGCTCGCTGCTCCTTTACATATTCCTCTACTGGAATACGGTCCATCTTGACGGAGCGCTTCCTCTTCCGGGGCGTCTTGAGCTGCAACGTACCGTCAGCCCCCACGTGCGCCCGCGGCACACATGAAAGCAGTTCTTCCTCCGCCAACCCAGGATAACTTCCGATAGTCGCCAGTGCCATCGCGAGTTCTTCGTCAGTCCACGACGCCACAAAGCCGTCCTCGTCAAACGCACGCAACAAGAAGTCGCGCAGCCATTTAGTGTCCACCCAACACCTCCTGGATCAACGCCGCAAACTCCTCCCGTGCTCGAGAATTGTTCACGAGATTTCCAAGCGTCTTTAACAGGTGAGCAATCTGTTTCCTAGCCGCGGCGATTTCCTGTGGATCCATCTCGAGGGCCTCTGACATGTCCGGGTCCGACGCATTTGGGTCCCGAAGCAGCTCGCGAAAGACCGGTTGAATGCGAACTGGCAGGAAGAAGAGCACCGCTTTCGTCACAGGCACGCCAGCATCCCCTCCGTATAAGTACTCCCTTAAGAGGTTATAGCTATACCGATGCGGTACATCCCCTGGTACGTGCATCTTTGGAAGCCCCTGCGCAAACTCCAGGAGCGCCTGACGCAACCTCGACAGCACAGATCTCGCCGAACCATCCTTCTCCGGCAAGAGGTCGCGGATGTCTCGGGAATGCGTCCCCATTAGGACAGCACGTATCAGTTCTCGCTTCGATTCTGGAAAGCAGAGCTGTGTGAATCGCAACATGTCGCGATCTGCAGCCTCCCGAATCGCCTCTTTCAAGGCCCGAGTATTTTCGATCTCCTCGATTACCTGGTCCTCTTCCCTCCGGATCCGTGACCACAAATCGTCGCCTAGCTGGTGCTCCAGCAGATCTTCATCCAGCGGCACTTCCCGAACCTCTTCTTCTCGCTCATCGGTATTCACCCGCGCCGCGGCCGATGAGGTCGGAACAGAACCGCCCTGTTCAGCTGTGCTATCACCCATCTCATCGGACTTCTTCTTGGCACCCGACGCTTGAGAAGGCCGCTGCCGATGCCTGGTCGGGTTCCGAGTCCTATCGTAAGACCTGAACCGACAGGTCTTGAAAACGGCACCTACGAACCTCTCCGGGCGGAGCTTCGCTCGCTTGCGGAAAAGCTCATAGAGCACATCGTTTGCAATCTCCTTGGCATCTTCGACGGACGCACCCAACCTGAAACAGAACCTGACCATCGCCGGCCAAAGGAGGCGCATGACCTCGTTGAGCGCAGCCTCATTGCCCGCCAGGAAACCGTCCACAACGTTCCTGGGAATGTCCACGACCGCAACTATACTCTCCTCCCGCACCGCGCCCCAACGCAATCCTGCCTCGGGAACCCCTGGACCCGTAGTCCGCACACGTTGGAGGGTCCTTGACCACCAGCGGCCGAATCCACTTACCGCAAAGGTAGGCCGGGTCACTACACAAGTTTGACAAGAGCCACTTGGCCCACCACGGATTCCCGACACTGTTGTCCCAGACCCGGTTATTGCCTGATGAGCTGCCACCCCTGCGGGGAAACTTTGCCGGGGCCGGCTGTCGGGTGGTCGGTCTGGTGGCGGGTCCGGTGACGTGTGTAGGGCTGTTGCGTGGGCTGGCGCGGCTCGCGACCCAAGCAGCCGGTCCGGGCGGGTGACCGACGGCAGTGCAGGGGCGCCGTCCCGCCGAGCAGTACCCATGGTGGCGTTGCTCCTCGTCTCAGCTGGCATTCTTGTATTCCTGCCCTCCTAGAGCTGCCACCGCTACAGGAGAACCCGCAGTTTGAGCGTGCAGTTCACCTCGTTCAGTTGTCGTAGCGATTCACTGCGAAAACCTTCCCGAACTGCTCGAGGCAACGCATCTGCTCGACGGAACAGGGCCCAAAGACAACGATGGCGCTAGGAAATGGCGCAGACATCTCATGGCCAGGCGGAGCTTCTAGCCCGTGAAGTTCAAAGGTGAGGCGCCCTCTGATGAAACAGACGCAACTTGCATGTTGGAACGCGATGTCGTGCCAGTAGCTTGTATCGACTCTGGCCGGGATCAGCATCACGACCGTAATCCCGTTGGCCGCCTCCTCGTTGCTCTTCCTCATCCACTTCGGCAGCTCTCGGCCGTATGGCGGATTCACGAAGGCGTTCCCAATCGCGGCCCATTTCTGCCGTAGCCCGTCATCGTCCTTTGTGAAGTAGGCGTTGCACTTTGCCGTTTCGTGAGCAGCACAGGGGTCCAGCCGAAAGTGGAAGATGGCATCCAGTCGTTCGAAGAAGGCTCTCGGCGTCGCCCAGGTCTGGTCGTTGCTGCTGAGCAATTGCTTGGCGAGCGCCATCGCCGTCATCCCCGGAGTCCGGATCGAATCCGCGCGGCTGCTCCCGCAGCACCTGGAGGTTCGCAGCAGAGGAGGCAGGCCAACCCGTCCTCGTGCGCCCCTCTACGGATAGCTAACTTGGCGAGTGGACTCGGTCCCGAGTTGAAAGCGACCCAGCATGGCGCCGATGTGGGCCTCGCGCAGTGACAGCGTCGGGGCAATTCGCCGACGACCGGCTCGCCCCAACACCGGAGGCTTCGGCTCCGATCCCGCTGTCTCTTGCCCGTGCACTCGGCCATCAGCCTTCGCTCCCGACCCTATGCGGATGAAGGACCTGCTGAAGCTGCCTGATTGCCGCCAGCCTCCATTTCTGGCGCTCGCACACACCTCTCCCGTTCGGACCCAAATGTGTTCCCGTAACTGACAGAGCAATGATTGTTTACGCTACACCGGAAACCGCGCTTCCGCCTGCACCACAAACCCGACGCCGCGCGATCTCAGGCCCCCTGAGGCGGAACCCGACACCCCTTGTGGTCCGTGCCCTATCCGGGCGGCGGGGCGACTTCGCCGTGAACCCTCGCCGGCCACCATCCGCTCCACCAACAATGACCACTCGATCAGAGGAACGGTTGCTTCTTTCCCGCCTGGCAAGCCATTCGGCCCCTGTCGCCTTCCCGCGTCGTTCCGCCGACGCCCGGCACAACCGCAAGGCCCTACCCTTCTTGCGTTGCGGGGCGTCGACGACGATCTCATGTAAGGCTGACGCACATCCAACCTCATCCCCTGAGCCGTCCTCGGGCATGGACAGCTGGTCCGCAGGAGTCTCGCCGAACCGGCCGATGACTCGGGCGGCCATGGCGCCGGCGTCCGGCTCACAGACACCGAACCAACGCACCGTCCGGAGCACTTGAAACGCCGATCCCTCGTCGACCTCGGCCGCCATGGAGCTATTTCCCACCGTCCACCTCCACCTACTAGCTAGAACGGCCCTACGTTGCACCGTCGTCTGAGCCGATTGACAATCCACCTCACAGAAGCAAACGCAGACGCTCGTGACCCAGGTCTCCACATGCCCTGTGCCTGTTTGTTTGGGCCCTCCCTTCTAACCTCTTCCCGCCGCCCTCCACCGGCTGTCGGGTGGTCGGTGGGGTGGCGGGTGCGGTGACGTGTGTGGGGTTGGTGCGTGGGCTGGCGCGGTTCGCGACCCAAGCAGCCGGTCCGGGCGGGTTGACGGGCGGGGTGCGCGGGTGGTGCTGTCGTTTTCTGCTGTCCTTGGTGGGGGCGTCGGTGGTCGTGTGTTGAAGGCGGTTTGTGGTGCGCTGGGGGTGGTTCGTGGTGTGCCCCCAGCGGTTTTTGTTGTTACTTGTAAGTAGTTGTGGGGGGAAAGGTTTATATACTGGGACGTCTCATGGTGGTACACTTTTGTTTCAGAGGTGTCCTATGAGTCTTCGGGATCGGTTTGTTCGCAATCTTGGCATCGCGGCATTGGTGGGCGCAAGCACGCTGGGGCTGGGTAGTCCTGCTCGGGCGCAGACCGCTTTTGAGAGCGCGGGTTCGGCGCCCGCGAGCGCCACGGCCCAGGCGAGCGCGCAGAGCACGGCGCAGACCTTCACGTACTATCTGCCGGTCCTGGCGAACCTTCGTGGGGCGAACAACAGCGATTGGCGCTCCCTCGTGCGCATGCGCGCCATTTCTGGCGTGGAGACGCACGTGTGGATCCAGGCGCACCCGCGCGGCGCGCAAGCGCAAGCCACGGACCCCAAGAGCACCATGTACGTGATCTGCGGGACGTGCAGCGCGAACTTCCCCAACCTCCTGGACAACCTCCTCGACCAAGGCGGGCAGCCCATGCACCTGACGGGCGCGTACTGGGGCGAAGTCACAAGCAACGAGCCCCTCGGCATCGACTCGAGCACGAGCGCGAACTTCAGCCCGGACGGCAGCAACCAAGGCGGGGACTACGCCACCCTGGACGCGAGCACCATGTGGAACGACCCCCACCTCGCGCGCCGCGGCGACATCATCGAATTCCCCCTCGACGGCACGAGCAGGACACGAGAGAACCTCAACCTGTTCGCCCCACCAACCAACACCACCGACTACACCGGACCAGCAATCACCGTCCAAGCAACGCTCCTGGACTACCTGGGCAACACCATCGACGGCACCACCATCACCCTCCAACCAGGAACGTACACACAATTCGCGCCCATCGCACCAGCGCTCACCAACGGCAAAACACTCAACGCCGGCGACGTCCTCCAACTCCGACTGGGAGGCGACGGCGGCAACGGAGAATTCCTCCTCTACGCCATCAAAAACGAAATCGACAACGTCACCACCACAAGCCAAGACCCCAGCAACAAAACAGGATACATACGACCACTCGTGACGAGCGCAGAGTACCGCGACCTACCCCAAACGGTCGAGCAGAACGATATCTTCGCGACGCGCGTGGCCATCACAAGCAGACCCGGCACGACCATCGACACTGTCCTCCTCGACACGAGCGGCAGCGGCACATGGGACAACAACTTCACAGGCAACAACACCAACCAATACGTGCTCGAAACCAGCGGCGCAGCACTCGCCACAGGCACGTGGACGCCGAAGATGCGCGCCCTCATCACGGACAACCGCGTCACCTATGCGCGCGACTTCACCGCCAACACGTTCACGGTGAACCCGGAACACAACGGCTACATCGCCACCTACGACAACGCCAAGAACTTCATCATGAACAATCTTGACCTCGTGTCGGCGTGGACAAGCCACGGTGTTGTCGGTGGACAGGCCACACTGCCCTCCACTTGGAAATCTGCATGGCCGCTTTACTTCGACGGTATCAACAACCCACCAAACAATCCGGAACTGGATTACATTATCTTCAATGATGTTGGCGATACCCTTACCGGTAACGACATGATCCTGAAGCTCAAAGACGGCACGCAGCTTGGAATTGGTGGAATGCCAGAGCAGGAGTTCGATCAGTTCCGCCGAGCGGTGAAGGCCACTTTGCCTCCATCGTAATCTCCACCGCAGTGACCTGTCCTTCATCTGTCGCAGACACCACGCCACTTTTCCACGCAACGGTCCACTATGAGTCTCGACGAACTCTTCCGGCACCTCGACGAGAGTTACGTCCAACATCACGTTCTCGCCCCTCATGATGAAGCACGGCGACGCTTTCAATTACTCTCCCACACCGCACGAGACGCGCAGGAGTTCAAAGCAATCGTCACCCAGTACGTCCAGCATCTCCGCGCCGCTCTCGGCGACCGCGTGCCGAGCGAGGACAGCGCCTTTGCCGAAGCCAAACAGATGTTGGGACGCTTGTTCCACGGATTCCCGCGACAAGATGGCTATGAGAACGCCCTTGCCAAGGGAATGAGAGGTGAGATGGAGGAGGTCATCAACCAACTCGCCCTCGGCCTCAAGGACCACGCCCTTGACTTACATGTAGATTGTCTGTACTACTCCACTGTTGACCCTGCATCCGCGGAAGAGAATAGGCATCTCGCAGCAGCTCTTCACCAGCGCTACGGCACCACACTCCGCGCCAGCGATGAGGCCCTCAGACGGCTCGTGAATCACCTCCCGCCATTCTTCCGTGACTTCTAACGCCGAACGACGACTCCGGGGTAGCACAATCCATCAGCCTTCACTGCATGTCAGGGTAGAACCACTGAATAGCCTCACGGAAGCGTAAGGCTTTTTAAGGCAACCCGCTCAGAGGAGGAGTATGGGAAAGAGAGGAGTGGCAATTCTTCTTGTTATAATTGTCGCTCTTGCTGTGCAGGCCCTTCGCGTTCACAGCACCTGCCCCCCATCCTGCGGAACATGTCTAAATGGAATCCTCGACCCCGGTGAAGTCTGCGACCGTACCGCGACCCCGACTGGTTGTCCTGCTAGCTATACGTGCAGTGCGGATTGCACCTATTGTTCCGACGCGCAGGGGCACAAGTGCAACTTCAACGGCGTGTGCGAGGCGTCGTTGGGCGAGCAGTACCCGTACTGCTCTGATTGTCCCGCGCCGTGCACGCCTAATTGTCAGGGCAGCACGTGTGGTCCTGACCCGGTGTGCCATACGCTCTCGTGCGGGACGTGTTCGCTTCCTGCGACCTGCGTTGGCGGCCAGTGCTGCACCCCGAATCCTTCTGTGTGTACGAATGCGACGGGCCAGATCACTGCTGCAAACGTCGTGTGTGGCGCGACCGTTGTGGGTCAGAACAATTGCGGCCAGCCGTGCACCGTGACGGGTACGCAGTGCTTGATGAACGACGACGGCGGCTTGCCGAGCTGTGGTTGATGCCGCCCTCCACCGGCTGTCGGGTGGTCGGTGGGGTGGCGGGTGCGGTGTCGTGTGTGGGGTTGTTGCGTGGGCTGGCGCGGTTCGCGACCCAAGCAGCCGGTCCGGGCGGAGTGACGGGCGGGGTGCGCGGGCGGTGCTGTCGTTTTCTGCTGTCCTGGCGGGGCGCCGGTGGTCGTGTGCTGGGGGCGGTTCGTGGCGTGGTGAGGGTGGTTTGTGGTGTGCCGACAGCGGTTTTTGTTGTTACTTGTAAGTAGTTGTGGGGGAAAGGTTTATATACTGGTACGTCTCATCGTGGTACACTTTTCGACAGAGGTGTCCTATGAGTCTTCGGGATCGGTTCGTTCGCAATCTTGGCATCGCCGCACTGGTGGGCGCAAGCACGCTGGGGCTGGGCAGTCCTGCTCGGGCGCAGAGCGCTTTTGAGAGCGCGGGTTCGGCGCCCGCGAGCGCCACGGCCCAGGCGAGCGAGCAAAGCACCCAACAGACCTTCACGTACTATCTGCCCGTCCTGGCGAACCTTCGTGGGGCGAACAACAGCGATTGGCGCTCCCAAGTGCGCCTGCGGGCCATTTCTGGTGTGGAGACGCACTTTTGGATCCAGGCGCACCCGCGCGGCGTCCAGGCACAAGCCACGGACCCCAAGAGCACCATGTACGTGATCTGCGGGACGTGCAGCGCGAACTTCTCCAACCTCCTGGACAATCTCCTTGGCCAAACCGGGCAGCCCATGCACCTGACGGGCGCGTACTGGGGCGAAGTCACAAGCAACGAACCCCTCGGCATCGACTCGAGCACGAGCGCGAACTTCAGCCCGGACGGCAGCAACCAAGGCGGTGACTACGCCACCCTGGACGCGAGCACCATGTGGAACGACCCCCACCTCGCGAGGCGCGGCGACATCATCGAATTCCCCCTCGACGGCACCAACAGGACACGAGAGAACCTCAACCTGTTCGCGCCACCAACCAACACCAACGACTACACCGGACCAGCAATCCAAGTCCAAGCAACACTCCTGGACTACCTGGGCAACACCATCGACGGCACCACCATCACCCTCCAACCAGGAACATACACACAATTCGCACCCATCGCACCAGCACTCACCAACGGCAAAACACTCAACGCCGGCGACGTCCTCCAACTCCGACTCGGCAGCGACGGCGGCAACGGAGAATTCCTCCTGTACGCCATCAAAAACGAAATCGACAACGTCACCACCACAAGCCAAGACCCCAGCAACAAAACAGGATACATACGACCACTCATCACCACCACCTTCGACGCGAGCATGGGCAACGAAGTGAACGACCCCGCCCTCTTCAAAGCGACCTTCACCGCCCGACCAGGCGCCTACGTCATCGACGCCTGGTTCAACGAACGCGGACAATGCGACCAAAGCGGCAACTGCACCGTCGACTACAGCAACACCAACACCCAAGACACCAACCCCTGGGCAATCACACACAACACCACCCTAAGCACACCAGGAACATTCACCCCACTGCTCGGCATCCAAGTCAGAGGCGACGACCACGTCATCTACAACAGACAAGTAACAGGAACACCATACACCGTGGTCGCAGAACAAGACTACAGCCCTGCAAACAGCTACGCGACCACGCAGAGCAAGAAAGATCAACTCGCACACCTCATCGGCGACAACATCAATGCGGTGTACCTCGGCGACAACACGCACTACGGTTACAGCGACATGATGAACCTCCTCACCATGTACACAGATGGTATCGCCACACAAGCGAATCCAGAACTCGACCATGTTCAAGTCCTTGACACCACCAACAGCCTCATGTTCAGCATGAAGACGGGTGGGAATGCGGTTTGGGGTGGATTCACGCAACTGCAAATTCAGCAGCTTCTGAATATCTACGGCGTACAGCGATAAATCCTTCTCTTCTTCTCCTTTCTCATTCTTCGATACTCTTATAATTTTGGCCCCACTCCCTGCTTGCATGGGAGCAACGATATCCAGTCCGTGGTTCTACGATCGTGTCATCGCACACGAGGCAGAACTTGTCCGCGGCATTGAGCGTGCGGCCACGGCAGCCGAACAGCGCGACAACCAAGCACGCGTAGCATTCCAACACGACCCGACAGGCGCCAACTTCATCGCACATGAGGAACAGCGCGGATGCCGCGGCCGGATACTTGTTGCGCTCACTCGCCGTCGCGAGCACGGATCCTCTATCCGTCGGGCCGCGCCCGTCCTGGTTGGTCCAGCAACGCTCGAAAGCCTCCTTACCGTCCAACCTGATACCTATGATGCCTTCATTGATGGCCGTCTCCCCTTCAATCCGTTGTTCTTCGAATTTGCTGAACCATACACCATCTCCCTACCGCTTCAGGACCATGACGTCCACCTTCACGGCTTGCATCTTACGAGCTTCGACGAAATGACCAAACGACCATGGACCACTGTGCCTGACGCCATACGCAAGCGAACCTACTTCATCACCCTCTATTACGAATACGGTGTCCGTAACCCTAATCGGGCCGACAATATTGGGGAGCTCGGGCTCGGGTTCAACCCCTCGATGAGGGGCCGGCTCGTTGGCGAAAGCGATGCCATGTGTTTCTACCTCAATCTCGAGCAATCTCTCCTCCACTACACACTGACGGCAGAAATCAAGACTGAAATCGCACGCGGCGAGGAACGACCACTCCAACACACAGCCTCCTTGCATGACGTGCCCAATGGCGGGCGTCTGCAACAGCTCGCCAATCTCTCTGTCAACTTGGTGAACTATATCAATGCGCACAACGTCACGATGACTCAACACCATCGCACGGTCCAGCTCACACGCCGCACGGATCGTGGCAAAAAGAGGCACACTGTCGCATCACAACCGTACTATCTTGTGACGATCCGCGACGCACTCACGACCGAAGCTGCGGAGAGCGGACAAACAAGGGAGCTCGCGTGGCGCATCTTTGTCCGCGGTCACTACCGCCGACTCCGTGACGACAACGGTTCCATCTACCTCGTTACGTGGGTTCGCCCCCACCTTAAGGGACCAACGGACGCCCCGTGGCGCGAACAGCGCTACCAAGTCCTCGCAGACAAACTCCTCCGCGAGCAAGAATTGTCTGAGAGTTACACACCGACGAAACATATATAAGGACTCCAGTGCAGGTCAGTGCCTATGAAAGGGGGGAGAGGTATAGTCTGTATATTTGTGATTGTAGCACTTCTCCTATTGGTTACTACAGTTCCCCGAAACGTCAACGCATCAGGTTGCCCACCGACAAACCCTAGCTGTGCCTATTGCGGAGACGGCGTTATCAGTTGCCCGAACTATTTCGGTGTCTGCGAGGTCTGCGATATCAATCGGAACCCTACGGGATGCCCCGCGGGGTACACTTGCAACGCGGATTGTGGCGGATGCACACAAAGCACCCCGCCTCCCTGCGGCCCATTGTGTCCTCCCGCCGGTCAGGTGGCGTGCAACACGTACGCGGATAATGGGTGCGGCGGGACGTGCACGACGCTGGGGACACAGTGCACGAGCGGTACGTGCTATCCCGCGCCGTACAATTGCTGTACGCCCGGCACGGTCTGCAGCGTCACTCCCGGATCGACGCTCTGCGGCCAGATCGCAACCGGCACCTTGGGGTGCGGTGTGCCCTGCACTGTGACGGGTACGCAGTGCTTGATGGACAACGGCGGCGGCTTGCCGAGCTGTGGTTGATGCCGCCCTGGACCGGCTGTCGGGTGGTCGGTGGGGTGGCGGGTGCGGTGACGTGTGTGGGGTTGTTGCGTGGGCTGGCGCGGTTCGCGACCCAAGCAGCCGGTCCGGGCGGAGTGGACGGGCGGGGTGCGCGGGCGGTGCTGTCGTTTCTTGCTGTCCTTGGTGGGGGCGTCGGTGGTCGTGTGCCGAGAGCGGTTTGTGGTGTGCTGGGGGCGGTTCGTGGTGTGCCCACAGCGGTTTTTGTTGTTACTTGTAAGTAGTTGTGGGGGGAAAGGTTTATATATTGGTACGTCTCATGGTGGTACACTTTTGTTTCAGAGGTGTCCTATGAGTCTTCGGGATCGGTTTGTTCGCAACCTTGGCATCGCGGCATTGGTGGGCGCAAGCACGCTGGGGCTGGGTAGTCCTGCTCGGGCGCAGAGCGCTCCTGAGAGCACGCCGACAACCGCGAGCGAGCAAAGCACGGCGCAGACCTTCACGTACTATCTGCCGGTGCTGGCGAACCTGCACGGCGCGAACAACAGCGATTGGCGCTCCCAAGTGCGCCTGCGGGCCATTTCTGGTGTGGAGACGCACTTTTGGATCCAGGCGCACCCGCGCGGCGTCCAGGCGCAAGCCACGGACCCCAAGAGCACCATGTACGTGATCTGCGGGACGTGCAGCGCGAACTTCTCCAACCTTCTGGACAATCTCCTTGGCCAAACCGGGCAGCCCATGCACCTGACGGGCGCGTACTGGGGCGAAGTCACAAGCAACGAGCCCCTCGGCATCGACTCGAGCACGAGCGCGAACTTCAGCCCGGACGGCAGCAACCAAGGCGGGGACTACGCC
>JAJXYY010000042.1 GCA_021780315.1 Acidobacteriota bacterium | reverse complement strand
TCATCCTTCGCGAAGCGGAGGACCTGCTGTTGCCGTTGCCGTTGCCCTTGCCCTTGTCGTTGTCGTTGCCCTTGCATTTGCCCTTGCCCTTGCCCTCTACTCCCTATTCCCTATTCCCTATTCCCTACTCCCTGCTCTCCTACTCCCTGCTCTCCTACCCCCATGCTCTCCGTCCCACTAACAAAACGCACCAACCCGGAGCACCCATGAAGCCCGCCGCCCTCCTTCTCGCCCTGGCCCTCCTCTCGCCTCTCCACGCCCTCGCCCAGGCCAACGACATCCCCAGCGCCGCCCCCGCCCACCAGTCCCCCGAACAGCAAGCCCAGCGCGGACGAGAACTCCTCGACCAGATGGTCACCGCCCTCGGCGGAAACGCCTGGCTCAACCGCCGCGACGCCTCCGTCCTCGGACGCACCGCCGCCTTCTTCCGCGGTGCCCCCACCGGATTCGTCGTCAACTACTCCGGATTCCGCCGCTTCGCCACCGACGACCAGACCGACGCCGAACGTATCGGCTTCATCACCGACAAAAGCATGATCCTCCCCGGTAAAAAAATCGACATCGTCCAGATCTGGGTCGACAAACAGGGCTACGAGATCACCTACAAAGGAAAAACCCCACTCCCCGCCGACCAGGTCGCCGACTACTACCGCCGCCAGACACACTCCATCGAGAGCGTCATCCACGACTGGCTCAAACAACCCGACGTCATGGTCCTCTACGAAGGCACCACCTCCGTCGAACGACGCCTCGCAGACAAAATCACCGTCCTCTCCGCCAACAACGACGCCGTCACCATCGAACTCGATGCCTCCTCCCACCTCCCTCTCCGCCGCACCTTCGAGTGGCGAAACAATACCTTCCAGGACCACGACGAAGACCAGGAAGAGTACGACGACTACCACACCATCCAGGGCCTGCCCACCGCCCTCACCCTCAGCCGATACCACAACGGAGACCTCACCAGCCAACGCTTCATCACCAAAATCACCTACAACCTCGGTCTCTCCCCCCAACTCTTCAACCCCGACAACCTCCTCAAGAAAAAACAATAACTAAGCCCCTCTCACAGCCTCGCCATGCCCCAAGCCTTCTACTGCCTATTCCCTACTCCCTGCACTCCCGTCAACCCCACTTCACCCCCAAACCCAACCAAATCAACAACATCCCCCTGAACAAATCCCTACCCCCAAACCCGTACAATTAAATCAACACCCCAAAGCAATCCTCAACCCGTACTCACTCCACTAACCCCAGCCAATGGAAGACTTTGCAAGGATGAGACGCAAAATATGGGACTTTTACCCAGAATTCCCCTTCAAGTCCAACCCTAAACCCAATCAATCGAAGACTTTGCGCAATAAGTCGGGGGGAGGGGGGGGGATACCCCGGCCACCACCCCGCCCTTGCGCTCACCCCCCGCTAAGCCAGATGATGATCACCGCACGCAAACCAAGGAGCTCGACGTCATGAAGTTCGCCAACATCCTCGAAACCATCGGCAACACGCCCGTCGTTCGCATCAACAAGCTCGCTCCCGCCGGCGTCAACCTCTACGTCAAGGTCGAGGCGTTCAACCCCCTCGGCTCCGTCAAAGACCGCCTCGCCCTCGGCGTCATCGAGGCCGCAGAACGCTCCGGAGAACTCAAGCCCGGACAGACCGTCGTCGAAGCCACCAGCGGAAACACCGGCATCGGACTCGCCATGGTCTGCGCCCAGAAAGGCTACCCCCTCGTCATCACCATGACCGAGACCTTCTCCGTCGAACGCCGCAAGCTCATGCGCTTCCTCGGTGCCAAAGTCGTCCTCACCCCCGCCGCCTCCCGCGCCGTAGGCATGATCACCAAAACCGTCGAACTCGCCGAAAAACACGGCTGGTTCCTCACCCGCCAGTTCGCCAACGAGGCCAACGCCGACATCCACTCCAACACCACCGCCCAAGAGATCCTCCGCGACTTCCACGACCAGCCCCTCGACTACTGGGTCACCGGATTCGGCACCGGTGGAACCCTCAAAGGCGTCTCCCGCGTCCTCGCCCAGCACAGCCCCAACACCAAGGTCATCGTCTGCGAACCAGATGCAGCTCCCATGATCTCCAGCGGCCTCCAGCAGCCCCACAACCCCGACGGCTCCCCCGCCGGTAGCCACCCCGCATGGACCCCACACCCCCAGCAGGGATGGAGCCCCGACTTCATCTCCAAACTCACCCAGGACGCCATCGACGCCCACAACATCGACCAACTCCTCCGCATCGACAACGCCGCCGCCATGCAATGCAGCCGCGACCTCGCCCGCCACGAAGGCATCTTCGTCGGCATCAGCTCCGGTGCCACCTTCGCCGGAGCACTCCAGATCGCCGCCAACGCACCCAAAGGCTCCAACATCCTCTGCATGTTGCCCGACACCGGCGAGCGCTACCTCTCCACCCCCCTCTTCGCCGAGGTCGCCATCGACATGAACGAGGAAGAACTAGCCATCTCCCGCTCCACCCCCAGCGCTCAACTCACCCCAACCTCCTAACCCAGACACCACAAACCCATCGTCCGGCGAAGCTTCCGCCCAGCCGGACATTTATACTCATCCTTGCCATGAGCGACCTTCAAACTCCTCTACCCCAGCCCGCCGCGGAACCCGCACCCACCTGCATCCAGACCATGGACATCCTCGACCTCATGTCCATCCTCCCCCACCGCTACCCCTTCCTCCTCATCGACCGCGTCATCGAAATCGACCGCCGTAAACGCCTCGTCGCCATCAAAAACGTCACCATGAACGAGCCCCACTTCCAGGGCCACTTCCCCAACTACCCCATCATGCCCGGCGTCCTCATCATCGAGGCCATCGCCCAGGCCGGCGGCGCTCTCCTCCTCACCGACATCCCCCACCGCCACACCAAACTCATGGTCTTCACCGGCATCGAAAACGCCAAGTTCCGCCGCCCCGTAGTACCCGGCGACCAGCTCCGCATCGAAGTCAAAGTCATCAACTGGCGCACCAACGCCGTCAAGATGAGCGGCACCGCCACCGTCGACGGCAAGCTTGCCTGCGAAGCCACCATCATGTGCGCCCTGGTCCCCAACGCCGCCACCCGCCAGCCCTTCAGCTTCGATCCCCCCGCCGATCCCGCGAGCCCCGCCGAGTGAGCAGTCCAGCCAACATCCACCCCACCGCCGTCATCGCCCCCGGCGCCGTCATCCCCGACTCCTGCTCCATCGGCCCCTACTGCACCATCGGCCCCAACGTCACCCTCGGCGAACACTGCGAACTCGTCTCCCACGTCGTCCTCGGCGGAGACCATGCCGGCCACGTCACCCTCGGCAACCACAACAAAATCTTCTCCTTCGCCTGCCTCGGCATCGCCCCGCAAGACCTCAAATACGCCGGCGAACCCACCCAACTCACCATCGGCGACCACAACTCCATCCGCGAGTACGTCACCATCTCCCGCGGAACCACCGGCGGAGGAGGCCTCACCTCCATCGGCTCCGGCTGCCTCATCATGGCCTACACCCACATCGGCCACGACTCCCACGTCGGCAACGGCTGCATCCTCGCCAACGCCGCCACCCTCGCCGGCCACGTCACCGTACAGGACTACGCCGTCGTCGGAGCCCTCTGCCCCGTCCACCAGTTCTGCACCATCGGCAAGTACGCCTACATCGGCGGCGGAACCACCATCACGCAAGACGTCCTCCCCTACTCCCTCACCTCCATCGAGCGCAACAACCACGCCTACGGCCTCAACAAAGTAGGCCTCGAACGCCGCGGCTTCACCCCCGCCCAGATCAAACAACTCCGCGCCGCCTACCGCCTCCTGCAAGCCTCCAAACTCAACACCTCCGACGCCCTCGCCGCCATCCGCGAAAAAATCGCCACCGGAGAATTCGACCAGAACGTCACCGACCTCGCCGACTTCATCGCCAACAGCCACCGCGGCATCATCAAGTAGCCTGACTCACGTCCGCCCCGCAGAGGTACACTGGTGCCCACCACCATGAACCTCCTCCGCGCCATACTCCTCGCCGCCCTCGCCTCGACCCTCCTCGCCCCCACCGCACCCGCCCAACAGCCAGCCCAGCAGCAACCCATCCGCGTAGCCATCGTCGGCCTCGTCCACGACCACGTCCGCGGCTTCTTCGGCACCCTCGCCTCCCACCCCGAGGTCCAACTCGTCGGCATCTCCGAGCCCAACGCCGACCTCCGCGCCCGCTACATCGCCTCCACCCACCTCCCTGCCAGCCTCTTCTTCCCCACCGAAGCAGCCATGCTGCAGGCCACGCATCCGCAGGCCATCCTCGTCTACACCTCCATCGCCGGCCACCGCGCCGCCATCGAGGCCGCCGCCCCCCTCCACATCGCCGCCATGGTCGAGAAGCCCCTCGCCACCACCTACGCCGACGCCCTCGCCATCGAACAACTCGCCCGCCAGTACAACATCCCCGTCCTCACCAACTACGAGACCACCTGGTACGCCAACAACACCGCCGCCCACGACATCCTCGCCTCCGGCCGCATCGGCGACCTCCGCAAGCTCGTCGTCCACGACGGCCACCGCGGCCCGCAGGAGATCGGCGTCGGCCCAGACTTCCTCTCCTGGCTCACCGACCCCATCCAAAACGGCGGCGGCGCACTCTTCGACTTCGGCTGCTACGGCGTCGATCTCTCCACCTGGTTCCATCACGGCGAACTCCCCCTCACCGTCACCGCCGTCACCCTCCACATCAAGCCCTCCATCTACCCCAACGTCGACGACGACTCCACCATCGTCCTCACCTATCCCCACTCCCAGTCCATAATCCAGGGCTCATGGAACTGGCCCTTCGACCGCAAGGACATGGAGGTCTACGGCGCCACCGGCTACGCCAACACCGTATACATCGACACCCAGCACGCCGACAAACTCCGCGTCCGCCTGCCCAACGAACCCACCGAACACATCGACACCGCCCCCGCCCTCCCCACCCCGCAAGACAACTCCCTCAACTACCTCGTAGCCGTCCTCAACCACCAACTCACCCCCCACGCCGACCTCACCTCCCTCGACACCAACGTCACCGTCGTCCGCATCCTCGACGCCGCCCGCGAGTCCGCCCTCACCCACCGCACCATCACCCTCGCCCCACCCGCCCACTAACTCGATGCCGCTTCAGACCCGTCGGATCTGCCATCGACAAAGAATTGTCATCACTTCGCAAATCGGAAGACCTGCTCTTGCTCTTGCCCTTGTCGCGTTTTTAGTTGTCATCCTTCGCACAGCGGAGGACCTGCTTCTCGCCTTTGCCCTTGAACCACTCTGACCCACACAGAAGGATCCATCCGTGACCCAATCCCGCCGCCGCTTCCTCCAGCAATCCACCGCCACTCTCGCCGCCCTTACCCTCACCCCCTCGCACCTCTTCGCCGCCACCGAAACCCTCATCACCACCCCCTCCGGCAAACTCCGTGGCGAAACAGTCGACAGCATCCGCATCTTCCGCGGCATCCCCTTCGCCCAGCCGCCCATCGGCCCCCTCCGCTTCCGCCCGCCCGTCCCGGTCAAGCTCTGGCAAGGCGTCCACAACGCCACCACCTTCGCCGCCGCTGCCCCCCAGCCCGACGACCCCGGCGTCACCCACAGCGAAGACTGCCTCTACCTCAACGTCTGGGCCCCCACCGGCCCCGGCCCCTTCCCCGTCTTCGTCTGGATCCACGGCGGCGGCTACACCGGCGGCCGCTCCTTCGCTCCCATCTTCGACGGCTCCGAATTCGCCCGCGACGGCATCGTCCTCGTCTCCGTCGCCTATCGCCTTGGAGTATTCGGCTTCCTCGACCTCGAACCCCTCCTCGGCCCCACCTACGCCGACAGCGCCAACAACGCCATGCGCGATCTCACCCTCTCCCTCGAATGGGTCCACCACAACATCGCCGCCTTCGGTGGAGACCCCACCCGCGTCACCGTCGGCGGAGAGTCCGCCGGAGCCAAAGCCACCGCCGCCCTCATGGCCATCCCCGCAGCAGCCAGCCTCTTCCACTCCGCCATCTCCGAGAGCGGCGGCGGCGAACGCATCAACACCCTCGCGCAAGCCGCCGCCGTAGCCCACCAGTACGGCAAGCTCTGGCGCACCGCACACCCCTCCACCACCTTCCACGACCTCCTCACCGCCGCTCCCGCTGATCTCCTCCACGCGCAGACCGCTCTCATCGCCACCTCCGACCGCCACTTCCCCTTCCGCTCCGAAGTAGGCTCCTCCTTCCTTCCCCAGCGCCCCGTAGACCTCGTCGCCGCCGGCTCCTTCCAGCACAAGCGCCTCCTCATCGGCACCAACCGCGACGAGAGCGCCCTCTTCATCGGTCCCCATCCAGCCGCCGACCCCACCAGCAGCGACCTCGGCAACCTCGACCTCAACACCTTCCAGCAGGTCTTCGCCAAATACAAATCCCTCTACCCCGACATGACCGCCGAGCAACGCCGCATACGCGCCGTCTCCGCCGAAGAGTACTGGGTCCCCAGCGTCCGCATGGCTGAAGCCCAAACCCAGGCCCACGGCCCTACCTGGATGTACCGCCTCGACTACACCAAACCCACCGGCCCTCAAGCTGGCGAGGCCTACCACTCCCTCGACCTCAGCTTCATCTGGCAAAAGCCCGACCCCATCGAATCCGCCGACCCCACCGCCGCGCCCCTCGCCCGCCAGATGCACCAGGCCTGGGTCAACTTCATTCAGGGCAACGACCCCGCCGCACCCACCCTTCCGCCCTGGCCCCAGTACAGCCTCCAAACCCGCCCCACTATGATCTTCGCCGCCCAACCCCACATCGAAAACAATCCCCACCAGGCCGAACTCGAACTCTGGCAAACAGCACTCTAAATCCAACTCCCCCTCATACCCTTATCGCCGCAACAAAAAAAGGCGGAGCCAAAGCCCCGCCTCTCCTCCACCCCGCGCAGAATTCCATTAATTCGTAGGATGAAACGACACCAAAAGTGTCACAAACATTAATCCGAAAAAAATCAGAAACAGCGGCCACCACCGATCCAACTTCGACTGCGATTCATGCGAAGAGCTCATCTCGATATTCTCCTTTCCCGCATCCAGCTTATCCGAGAACCCCACCCCCACTCAATCTGCCCTCCTCTCATTCCGCTTTCAGCTAGAGTAGAAACGCATGGATAAACTCGGCCTCATCGCCGGCAACGGCCGCTTCCCCTTCCTCCTCCTCGACGCCGCGCGCGCCCACAACCTCACCGTCGTCGTCGCAGCTATCAAGGAAGAGACCGACCCAGAGATCACCCTCCGCGCCTCCGCCGATCCCAACATCCATCTCCACTGGCTCTCCCTCGGCGAACTCTCCCGCCTCATCGAAATCTTCCACCACGAAGGCGTCACCCGCGCCACCATGGCCGGACAGGTCAAGCACAAACAAATCTTCTCTTCCATCCGCCCCGACTGGCGCCTCGCCAAACTCCTACTCAACCTCCGCACCCGAAACACCGACATGCTCCTCGGTGCCATCGCCAAAGTCCTCGCCGACGAAGGTATCCAACTCATCTCCTCCACCCAGTACCTCGAACCCCTCCTCGCCCAACCCGGCATCCTCACCCAGCGCGCCCCCAACCAGCAAGAGCAGCAAGACATCGACTACGGA
Organism: Acidobacteriota bacterium; assembly: GCA_021780315.1. Taxonomy (GTDB): domain Bacteria; phylum Acidobacteriota; class Terriglobia; order Terriglobales; family Acidobacteriaceae; genus Edaphobacter. The sequence continues at coordinate 926,141 of JAJXYY010000042.1, read as the reverse complement.
CGCACCGTCGCCCGCGGCATCGCCGCCTTCGACCTCGGACAAACCGTCGTCATCGCCGCACAAGCTTGCGTCGCCGTCGAAGCCATGGAAGGCACCGACGCTACCATCGAACGCGCCGGAACACTCTTCCGCTCCCTCGACCAGCCAGACCCGCTCAGCCCCCCCACCCTGCAACGCCACCTCACCGTCGTCAAAGTCGCCAAGCCCAATCAGGACATGCGCTTCGACGTCCCCGTCATCGGCCTCGCCACCATCCAGACCATGCAGGCCGCCGGCGCCACCTGCCTCGCCATCGAAGCAGGAAAAACCCTCCTCTTCGACCCCGCAGCCATCCTCACCGCCGCCAACATCGCCAACATCGCCATCGTCTCCGCGTGAATACAACCCCGACCGCTTTTGATCTCACACAGCTAAACCTGCACTTCACCAGCATCCCACCAAACTCTTCCCCCACATCCCTCGTATACTGGCATCGCTTCACCAAAGGGGAATAACGATGCGTAAAGGTCTCTCACTTGCTCTCATTCTGGGCATGGTCACTCTCGGTGGCTTCGTCACCAAAGCTCACGCCGCCGACTCCGTTGCCATCGGCGCAACCGCTCCCAACTTCACCCTGCCCTCTCAGGAAGACAAGCCCGTCTCCCTCTCCGACTACAAGGGCAAGTGGGTCGTCCTCTACTTCTACCCCAAGGACCAGACCCAGGGTTGCACCATCGAGGCCCATAACTTCCAACGCGACCAGGCCAAGTACAACGCCGCCAACGCCGTCGTCCTCGGCGTCTCCCTCGACACCGTGGAAGGACACAAAGCCTGGTGCTCCAAAGATACCTTCAGCTTCAAACTCCTCGCCGATCCCGACCATAAAGTCGTCGACCAGTATGGCGTCCCCGTCCACGGCATGGGCCCCATGAAGTTCGCCAGCCGCCAGACCTACCTCATCTCCCCCGCCGGCAAGATCGTCAAGTTCTGGCCCGACGTCAAGGTAGACCACCACAGCGAAGAAGTCCTCGCCGCCATCGCAGAAGCCAAAAAGTAATCTACCCACCACAGACGCAAAAATGCCCGGGCTCTCATATGAGGAGTCCGGGCATTTTTGCTTGCCTTAATTACAGGTTACTTCTTGACTGGTGCAGCCTTCTTCGCAGGGGCAGCCTTCTTTGCAGGGGCAGCCTTCTTCGCCGGTGCAGCCTTCTTCGCTACGACCTTCTTTGCAACAGCCTTCTTTGCCGGTGCAGCCTTCTTTGCTACTGCCTTCTTCGCAGGAGCCTTCTTCGCTACGGCCTTCTTTGCTGGTGCCTTCTTTGCTGCTACTTTCTTGGTTGCCAAGGTAATACCTCTCTTCGTTGATTTTTTGCTGCTGACAGTGCTCGTCTTACCAGCTGCCTTCTTAGGGGCAACCTTACCGCCGCGAGGAGCACTGCTCTTCTTCGCGGCAGATCCTGATATCGATTTAGCGACCACCTTCTTTGCCGCAACCTTCTTGACGGCTACAGCCTTCTTCGCCACCACCTTCTTCGCGACTACTTTCTTCGCTGGCGTAGCCTTTTTGGCAACTGACTTCTTCGCCACCACCTTCTTGGCAGGAACAGCCTTCTTCACCGCTGGCTTGGCAACCGCAGCCTTGGCAGGAGCAGCCTTCTTCACCGCTGGCTTGGCAACCGCAGCCTTGGCAGGAGCAGCCTTCTTCACCGCCGGCTTAACAACCGCAGCCTTCACCGGAGCAGCCTTCTTAGCCACCACCTTCTTCGCTGGCGCAGCCTTCTTCACCGCAGCAGGCTTCGCAGCTACAGGAGCAGCCGCCGGAGCAGCTACCTCCACCTCAGCAGGCATCGGTACCGCAAAAAGAATCGCCTCATCCACCACCAGCGTCATCGTCCCCACATCGTCCCCATCATCATCCAGATCCTCGTCGTCATCCGACGTCGTCATCACTTCTTCTTCTTCTTCATCATCGTCGTCGAAATGATGACGCTCATCGTCACCATAGTGGTCGTCGTCGCTGGCAGATGCATAAAGCTTGATCGGTTCGTCGAACGTCATCGTCTTATTCCCCTCGCTGCTTTTTCGGTTCCTACTGCGCGGACTCAAATTGCTCGGGTAATACTTCTTCTACACACTACATCCCGCGGCACGAATTCTAGCAATAGATTGCATCGGTCCGCTACCGAAGGCAAGCAATCTTTTTTGCAAGGTAACTCATCGTGTAGCTTTTCGTTTCGATTTCGATCGTCTCGCCGTCGTCGTCCCTGCCGACTTCGCTCCCCCAGCGCCACTCGACTTCGCATGTGCGCTCTTCGTCGACGACACCGTACCCTTGCTCGAACCCTTGCTGTGCGCACTCTTCGTCGCACTCGTCCCCTTGCTCTTACTCGTCGGGCCCGCACCGCTCCGTGCCTTCCTGCCACGAATCCGCGTCACAGGTCCCAGCTTCACCGGCTCCGCAACATGCAGCACCTTCCCCGGCTTCATCGTGCTCGACGATAGATGATTCCACCGCCGTAACTCCTCCACCGACACATTGAACCGGTCCGCAACCGTCACCAGCGTATCGCCCTTGCGTACCGTATACCGCTGTGGACGAGCCACACTCGACGCACTCGCCAGCGGTATCACCAACTCATCGCCCGTATCCACGCCATCCCCAGCGTTGATCCCGTTCACCGTCGCAATCTCGCTCACCCGCGCATGCAGCCCACTCGCAATCCCATCCAGAGTCTCGCCCGCACGCACCACATGGAACCGCCAACTCGCCCGCTTGTCATCTGGTATCGCCTTCACCCGCTCCGCAAACACGTCCTTCGTCCCCACCGGAATATGCAGGTCATACGTCATCTCCCGCGGTGTCGTCATCCGCAGCAGGCTCGGGTTCAGCGCCACAATCTCCTGCAGCGACGCTCCCGTCACATCCGCCACCAGCCGCAGATCAATCGCATAATCTACCGTCACCGTGTCCGACACCACCGCAGGCTCCGGAACCATCGTGTCCAGTCCATACTGCGTCGGGTTCTTCGCCATGATGATCGCCGCAATAATGCCCGGAACATAATTCTTCGTCTCGCCCGGAAGAACATTGCGCTTGTACAACTCCCAGAAGTCGGCATACCCCGTCTTCATCACCGCCCGCTGCACATTTCCCGGACCCCAGTCATACGCCGCCATCGCCAGATACCAATCCCCAAACTGGTCGTACAGCGTCTTCATGTACTTCGCGTAGGCCTTCGAACTCTTCTCCGGATCGAACCGCTCGTCATACCACCCGTTCCGCGCCAACCCATACGCACCCGTCGGCATGAACTGCCACATCCCACCCGCTCCCGACCGCGCATTCAACGCCTGCGGCTGAAACCCCGACTCCGCCACCGCCAGATAAATCAAATCCTGCGGCACCCCTGCATCCCGCAGGTTCTTCGAAATCATCTCCTTGTACTTGCCCGCACGCTCCAGGCTACGCAGCAGATGTGCATGGCCTCCCGGTGAATTCGAAAAATAGCTGATGAATCCAGCCACATAGTCGTTCACCACCAGCGGAAAGTCAGACTGCGTACTTTTCAACTCCGCGGTAACCTTCGCCGTCAACGCAGCGTTCGCAGGAAACGTCACCTCGTTCGCCGCATCCAGTGGCGCCGCCTCCAGCGTGGGAGAAAATCCATTCCCCTGCTTCAACGCCGCCAGCTCCAGCGAGTTCACCCGGTCCAGCAACAACTCAAACTCGTCCGACAACTGCGGATCGCCCTTCACATCCATCCCGCTCGACAGCATCATGTCCACAGCGGAATCAAAGTCCAGACGCGCCGCATCCAGACGCGCCGCACGGTAGTTCTCCACTCCACTCCGGTACGCCGCCTCCACCCGGTCAATCAGTTGCTGTACCTTCCGCGACTTGGCCGCACTCTCCGCTACCTGCGCCGCCGTCGCCGTACCTGCAGTTGCACTCGCATCGCTGCCCCCACCCTCTGTGCTCCCCAACGCCGGAGCCGTGCTCTTAGCACTCACCTTACCCGGTGCTGCTGCCTTATCCTGTGGACACCCCGCCAACATCACCAGCGGCATACACGCCAGCACCACACTCCATCGCCGCCACACAGTTCTCAAGATCATCCGCACCATCGTCCCAATTCATTGTAAGACGTAGCGCCTTGCTCAGCCTCTACCAATCACCCAGTCGTCCCTCCCTCGCGATCCACCAGCATCAGTCCGTGTCTGGCAGAAGAGCGCACAGCTCCAGATACCGGGCCATCGCACCCGTCGCACCCTCCGCCACCATCTCCACCGGAACCCCGGGCACTCCGGCCCCACGCTCCTCCACCGCAACCACGCCCCGCCCCTCGTAGCTCTCGGCCATCCGTTCCAGATTCTCACCCAGCATCCGCCGCCTCGCCAGCAACGTAGCGTCTTCACCCAACTCCTGCGTCAACGAGGCCAGCCCCGACCAGAACAACGCCGCAGCAGCAATTGATGCCTGCATAATCCGCTCGCTCTCGCGCATATGCATCTCACGGTCCGCACCAAACTCGTAGCTCACCGCTTCATGCATCTCTCGCAACCGCAGCATCCCCAGCCCTACCGAGTAGCGCAGCTTGTTCGCCTCCGCCAGACGGATCGCCTGGGACTTCTCCATCGCACCCACTCGAAACAACTCCGCCGTCTCCCGCAACAGCGTCGCAAAGCCCCGTCGCATCGCCCACGCCGTCCGTACCGGCGATATCTGGTCGAAGATAAACCACATCACCAGTAGTCCTAGCCCCACCCCCACCACACGATCCCGTGCCGGTGCCATCGCCACCGGCGCACCAAACGATTGGAACGCCACTAGGTAGAACGCCAGTGCCGTCTGCATCCCCACATAGCTCGTCCGCGGACTCCGTGCCATCCACGCTGATCCAAACGTCACCAGCGCCACCAGCACCAGCAGCGACGTAATCGAATCCATCGACGGAAACAACAGGCTCACCGACACAATCCCAATTCCGCCGCCCAGCACCGCACCCAGCATCCGGAACAACTGCTTCTGCTTCATCGCTGCCGTCGTACTCACCGCCGTAATCATCACCGTCACCACCGACGTCGCAATGCCGGGCCAACCCACAGCGTTGTAAAACACATAGCAAATCGTCGCCGCAGCCGACATCTTCAGCCCAAAATTCACATGCTGCGGATTGGTAAACGCATCCGCAGCAAAGATTGGTTGCTGGCTCGACGTCAACGGCGTCATCAACACTTCGCTCTCCGTCTCCTCCACCACCGCAGGCATCGAGTTCAGTTCATGCAGCGTCTGCCGTATCCGGCCCAGCCAGTCCTCACCATGCGACGCCTCATACCCCACCGACTCAACGGCATCGCCCGCCCGGGTCCGCCCACACAACTGCGCTATCTCCCCGCACACAACCCGCAGCGGCTCGTCCACCCCGTTCCGGTGCTCCAACGAGAAAGCCGCCACCAGGTCCATCAACTCCGCCAGCATCGGAATCCGAACCCGCGTACCCGGCGGCAACTCCCGCGTATGCAGGTTCCGCTCCACAATCCGCTCATACACCCGCTGCATCCGCTGCTGTCCTGCATGCGACAACACCACCACCCGCCGCCGCACTCCCTGTAGCGACACCTCGCCCGCTCCCTCCGCATACAGCCGAAAGATCTCCTCCACCGCCTCCAGGCGACGCTCCATCTCCTCCTTCAGGCTCACCACAGGACTCTGCCCGCCAAACACATACTCCACCGCCACCGCACAACCCACGCTCAGTGCCGTCGCCGCCACCACCCACAACGACGACTCCACCGTCTGCTCCGCCGGACGATGTCCATCCCACCCCGCCAGCGTAGTAAACCAGAACAGCGAAAACGCAATCGCCTCTGCTCCCAGACTGCTCGCCGACAGCATAAAACCCGTCGCCGCCATGCACACCATCAGCCCCACCACCCGGGCGATAGGATCGTTGTCCGTCATCTGAATCAGCAGCAGGCAGCTCCCAACACCCGCCGCAATCGAGACCAGACTCCGCAAACCCGATAGAAACGACAGCGACGGAGTCTGCCGAGCCAGCAAAAATATGTAATAGATCCCGATCGCCGCCGCATGCACCCGCAGCGTCATCACCAGTACCACCGCCAGCGTCACCGACAACGTGTCCCGCAGCGTCCCGCTCAACCGCTGCGGATACGGCGCCAGTTCATCGCGAATAAAGTCCAGCCAGCTACGCTCGCCCATACATCCTTACCCGCAACATCACCGAATCACGCTCACTGCCGTCTCGCCCATCCGAAACACCTCAGGATCCGGATTGTCCACGTGAATCCGCACCGGGAACCGCGCAGCCAGATGCACCCAGTTCAACGTCCGATCCACCTCCGGCAGCCCTTCCGCCACCCGCGCATCCTCCGGCAGCACCCCATACCCAATACTCTCGATCGTCCCGCTGAACCGTCGGTCCGGATGCCCCATCAGGTACAGGTCCGCGTGCATCCCAGGCTTCATGTACCGCAGCTTCGACTCGCGATAGTTCGCAATCACGTACCAGTTCCGCATATCCAGCAGCGTAAACATCGCCACCCCCGGATGCGCATACGCACCCTCCGAGATATTCAGGTTCGTCACATAGCCATCGAACGGCGCCACTACCCGGCATCGCTCCACATTCAACTCCGCATCCAGCACCTTCGCCGCCAGCACCGGCCGCTGCGCCAGCAGCGTATCCACCGTATCGACTGTATGGATCGCCTGCCCCAGATGCGCCTGCGCCTGCGACACCCCCGCCTCCGCCGCAGCCTTGCCCGCAACCGCCTGCCCCTGCTGCGCCCGCGCCTGCAGCAACGCCGACTCAGCCCCGTTGTAACTCTCCTGCGCCACCCGAACCGCAGTCCTCGCCTGATCCACCTGCTCATAGGTCACATACTGCTTCGCCAGCAGCGGTTCGATCCGCCCAAGATTCGCCGTCGCCAGCGTCAACTGCGCCTGTGCCGCCGCCGCAGCAGACTGTGCCCGCGCTACCGTAGCCGCAGCAGACTCAATATTGCTCGCCGCAGCCGCCACTCCCGTATGCGAACTCTGCACCCCCGCACGCGCCGCATCCACCGCGCTCCCCTGCGCCGCTATCCGCCGCCGGTCATCCACAATCTGGCTCTCCAGCAGCGCTTGATTCGCACGCGACTGCTGCAGCACATACTCATACGGACGGCAATCAATCGAAAACAGCAGATCGCCTTTCTTCACATACTGGTTGTCCTTGACCGGCAGCGACTCCAACAGACCGCTCACCTCCGGAATCACCGTAATGTAGTTCACCCGCACCGTCGCGTCATCCGTACGCGGATGCGAATCCGTCTGCCACACCGCCACCAGCACCACCAACACCGTCAGCACCACTATCGCCGCACCGATCACGCGGCCCTTGCGCCTGCGTTCATCTCGCTCTACTTCACTCGTCGTCAACGTCATCCCAATCCCTTCACCGAAACAGCAGCAGCCACAGCAGGCACGTAAACAACGCCACCAGGCACGGATAAATCAAAGCCGGCGGACCAACCTCATCCGCAATCTGCAAACGCATCAACCCATACCGAGCCCCAAAGGTCAGCCCAATGCCAACCGCCAGGCACAGCATCCACGCAGGAAAAAATGAGCCGCTGATATCGAACGCTGGCGCAGCCCTGCACCCCGCACTCAGCAACACCATCACGCTGGCTAATGCCCTTACACCGCGCCCCGCAACGTTCATCTCACACTCCCCGTCCCAGCTTGGATGCCCGAATGCAGCAACACACCCGTCGCGTAGTCCACCGTCACTGCATCCATCAAAACATCGGAGCGCGCCTGCACCCCCGCCAGCTTCGCCTGCGCCAGTTGCCGCTGCGCCGACACCACATCAATCAGGTTCTTTACGCCATACCGATACGCATCCAGCGACGACGTGTACGACAGGTTAGCAGCCTCCAGCAGCGCCATCGCCGCCGCATTCTTTCGCTGCGCCGTCTGGTAGCTGATGTACGCACTCCACACATCCCGCGTCACCGCATCCCGACTCTCCCGCAACTCTTCTCCCGCCTGCCGCTCATGCGACGCCGCAATCGCGGACTCATGCTTCCGCGCCCGGTTGAACAGCTCCCACCGTACACTCACCCCAGCCATCCATGTCGCCTGACTCACATTCCCCAACTCGCCATAGTCCGCCGTCGGCCACAAAGACGTCTGCGCCGCCGACGCCTCCAGACCCACCGACGGAAGATACGCCGCTCGCGCACGCCGCACCTCATCATGCGCCACCCGTATCTCCTGCATCCGCGCCAGCAGGTCAGGACGCTCCGCAAACGCCTTCTGCACCAACTCGTCAATCGACGCCGTCAACTCCGTCGGCAATGCCGCACTCCCATCGTCCCGGATCGCAATCTCCGGCGATGGCTCCACTCCGATCGCCTCCCGCAACAGCACCTTCGCAGTCCGCAGATCGCCCTCCGCACTCTCCCGCTCATACGCCGATTGCGCCGTAGCCGCACGCGCATTCAACACATCCGGCAGCGTCGACCGCCCATTCTGCAACTGCTGCTCCGCCGCATCCTGCACCGTCTTTGCCGTCTGCAGAATCTCATCCGCAGCCCGCAACCGGCCCTCCGCCGTCAGTACCCGGTAGTACCCCTGCGACACCTGAAACGCCACCTCCTGATTCACCCGCAGCAGCGTCGCGCTCCCCTGCAACCGCGCCGCAGCAGCCGCGTCCACCTTCGCCTCCCGGCCACCAAAGTCGAACAGCAGATAGCTCAACTTCACCTCCGGTTGAACCGTAGGTATCTCCACCATCACATAACCCCGCGGCGCCAGTGGCTTCGGAAACGGATTGATGATCCGCTCATCCGCAAACAACGTATCGCTCGCCAGCACCGGCAGGTACAGATCCCGCGCTATCCCGTTGCGCTCGGCCGCCTGCTTCGCCCGCTCCCACGCAATCCGCCCCTTCGGACTGTTCTGCTCCGCAATGTCGATCAGCTCGGCCAGCGTATACGCCTTGCCCGCATCCATCGCCACAGTCGGCGTCGTCACAGGCTGCTCCTGTAAACAAGCCGTCGCTTGCGACACCGTCGTCAGCGCACTGCGGCACTGCGCCAGCCCGGCCAATGCCGGCAGCAGCCACAGGCACACCCCCGCCGCAACCACCCCCCGCCAATACCCCGAACCATCGCCTATTCGACTTCGCATCGTCAAGCTCCTGCTTACAGTGTAAACAATGTGTACACTGTAAGCAACCGGAAGGACGCACTCCATGAAACCGACACCCAGCCCCGACCTCAGAACCCGTATCATCGACGCCGCCAGCGCCCTCTTCGCCGAACACGGATACCAAAGCGTCTCCATGCGCCGCATCGCCGACCTCGCCGGCTGCTCCCAGATGGCCATGTACCGCCACTTCAAAGACAAGGACGATCTCATCCGCTATCTCTGCGCGGAAGCCTACGAGCGCTTCGCATCCCGTGTCAATCGAACCATCGCCGGCCTCACCCACCCGCGCGAACGCATCCTACAGTTAGTACGGTCCACCATCTCCTTCGCCGTCAAATATCCCGAGCACTATCGCATCTCCATGATGATGCCCCTGCCCGATCCCCACGCCCAGGCACTCCGCGAACCCCTCGCCCAGGCCCTTCTGCAACGCCTGCAGGACGACATCCGCTCCCAACTCCCGCCCCACACCCCCAACGACCTCGTCAGCCAGCGCCTCCGCCAGGTCCTCGCCTGCATCCACGGAATGAACATGATGCTGCTCGCCTATCCCCGCACCTACGGCCTCACCCCCAAAATCGCCATCACCGAGGCCCAGGCCGCGGTGCTCAAACTGCTCGGCGAATAACCCACTCGCGCCAGCGGAATAACCGCCCAGTCCCGCCGCATCAACACCCATCCCGCACGCTCACCAGTGTTAAGATGGAATACTGAGGCTCACTGCACCCCCAATGGATCCAAGCCACATCCGCAACTTCGCGATCATCGCGCACATCGACCACGGCAAGTCCACCCTCTCCGACCGGCTCCTCGAGCTCACCGGCTCCCTCACCGCCCGCGAGATGCAGGCGCAGGTCCTCGACGCCATGGACCTCGAGCGCGAACGCGGCATCACCATCAAGGCCCACACCGTCCGCATGATGTACCAGGCCCACGACGGCGAAACCTACCAGCTCAACCTCATCGACACCCCCGGACACGTCGACTTCTCCTACGAAGTCTCCCGCTCCCTCGCCTCCTGCGAAGGCGCCCTCCTCGTCGTCGATGCCTCCCAGGGCGTAGAAGCCCAAACCCTCGCCAACGCCTACCTCGCCATCTCCAACGGCCTCGAAATCATCCCCATCATCAACAAGATCGATCTCCCCAGCGCAGACATCGAACGCACCAAGGCCATGATCGAGAAATCCGTCGGCCTCCCCGCCGACGACGCCATCGCCGTCTCCGCCAAGACCGGCCTCAACGTGGCCAACATCCTCGAAGCCGTCGTTACCCTGCTGCCGCCCCCGCAAGGCGACCCCGAGGCCCCCCTCCAGGCCCTCATCTTCGACTCCTGGTTCGACCCCTACAAAGGCGTCATCGTCCTCGCCCGCATCATCAACGGCAAGCTCCGCAAGGGCATGAAGATCAAGGTCATGTCCAACGACCGCCGCTTCGAAGTCGACTCCATGGGCATCATGACCCCCAAGCCCGTAGAGATCGCCGAACTCACCGCCGGTGAAGTAGGCTTCTTCGTCGCCACCATCAAAAACGTAGCCGACACCAAAGTCGGAGACACCATCACCGAGGTCGACCGCCCCTGCGCCGAGGCCCTCCCTGGCTTCGAAGACATCAAGTCCATGGTCTTCGCCGGACTCTACACCGTAGACTCCCACGCCCACGGCATGCTACGCGACGCGCTCGAAAAACTCCGCCTCAACGACGCCAGCTTCTCCTTCGAACCCGAGTCCTCCGTCGCCCTCGGCTTCGGCTTCCGCTGCGGCTTCCTCGGACTCCTCCACCTCGAAATCATCCAGGAACGCCTCGAACGCGAGTACGACCTCGACCTCATCACCACCGCGCCCGGGGTCCGCTACAAAATCACCCTCACCGACGGCTCCGTCATTGAGGTCGATAACCCCTCCCGCTGGCCCGACCCCTCCGAGATCGAGTCCATCGAAGAGCCAGTCATCATCGCCAAAATCCTCACCAACGAGGAGTACGTCGGCAACATCCTCAAACTCGTCGAAGACAAACGAGGACGCCAGCAGAACATCGAATACGTCTCCGAGACCCGCGTCATGCTCACCTACGAACTGCCCCTCAACGAGATCGTCCTCGACTTCTACGACCGCCTCAAGTCCGTCTCCCGCGGTTACGCCTCGCTCGACTACAACCTTGCCGGCACCTGGGTCTCCCCCATGGTCAAGATGGACATCCTCATCGGCGGCGAACCCGTCGACGCGCTCTCCATCATCGTCCACCGCGACTTCGCCTACGACCGCGGCCGCGCCCTCGTCTCCAAAATGCGCGAACTCATCCCCCGACAGATGTTCGAAGTCGCCATCCAGGCCGCCATCGGCGCCAAGGTCATCGCACGCGAAACCGTCACCGCCATACGCAAAAACGTCATCGCAAAATGCTACGGCGGAGACATCTCCCGCAAACGCAAACTCCTCGACAAACAAAAAGAGGGCAAGAAACGCATGAAGCGTATCGGCAAAGTCGACATCCCCCAGGAAGCCTTCCTAGCCGTTCTCAAAGTCGGGGAAGAATAGCGGCAAAGCAGCGCCAATCGCGCCCAGACAACGCCAAAATCAAATCTGGTTACAACCTTCCGGTGAGCGCGATTTTACTCACCCGCCACCGGAACAAATCACTCCCAAATACCCAGCCCCCACCGCAATCTGTAACCTGCGTGTAATCTCCGTCTGTGGAAACCGTTCAAATCCAATCGCTTCCCCTGCCACCACCGCAAGAATCCAGACCGTGTGCGATAGTCGCTCACAACCTGCTCAATTCATACACCTTACTGCACCCTCTCCAACCAGCCACGCACAGCAATTCGCTCCCAATTGCACAGGATTCAGTTATCTGGTCGACATAATCCACAGTTTTTTCCACAAATACAGCCGCCCCGAGACACACAAAAAGGAGACCTCCGCAGAGGTCTCCTTTCGATAGGCCATATCCACAACGAAAACCGGTTGATCCGTTCTTCGTTGTACTACTTCTTGGGGGCTGCCGCTGCCGGCTTCGGAGCGCTCGCCGCTGGACGCGGACGGCTCGCCGAAGGTGCTGCCGGTGCCGGTGCCGCAACGCCAGAAGATACGTTGTACGCATCCACAACCGCCTGCGTCACATCCGTATTCGGCAGGGCCCACATCACCGCGCTCTGCTGATTGCTCACGTCCAGAACCAGCGTGTAACCATTTTGGGCTGCATACGTCCGCATCGACGTGCTTACCTTCTGGGCCAGCTTCGCATACGCTTCCTGTAGGTCGGCGTTGTACGCAGTCTGCGCATCTTCCGCATCGCGATTCAACTGCTTCTCTTTCGTGTCAATCGACTTCAAACGCGCCGCGCGCTCTTCATCGCTCAACGTCGCCGGTGCACTCTGCAGTTGCTTCTTCAGCGAGTCCACTTCCTGCGCCAGCGTATCGATCTGCGCCTTCTTCGGCTCATACTTCTTCTGCACATCCTGCACGCTGCGCTGACCTTCGTTCGTCGCAAAAACCGCCTGCTCAAACGCAATCAGGGCAATCTTCGCCGGAATCGCCTGCGGCACTACCGGTGCAGCGGCGGGCTGTGGTGCAGGAGCAGCAGGTGCCTGGGGTCCAGCAGTCTGGGCCACCCCGGCGACGGTCGTTAATCCCGCGCTAAGGGCGGTGACAAGTACAAGAGTGCGATTCATGCGATCTGTATTACTCCTTGAGAAAACGTTCATTTCGATACTTCGTCTTTGCAACTCCGCCCAGTAGACTTTTCTGAACCACTGGAAAAAGCCCGCTGCTCTTACTCAACCATTCCTCTAAATCATATCGAAAATATCAGCTCGTAATATCACCAGCTACTTCGTCGCCGCTGGCTTCGCAGTAGGCTTCGGACGGCTCGCCGAAGGAGCCGAAACCACCGGCGCGGCAACGCCAGACACAGTGTTATAGGCCGCTACAATCGCTTCCGAGATATCAATGCCCGGCAAAGTCCACAACACCGTCATCCCGCCCTGCTGACCGGTATTGTCCAACAACATCGTGTACCCATTCTGCTGAACGTACTGAACCACGACAGGACCCAGCTTCCGCGCAATCTTCGAGATCGCTTCCTGCAAATCAGCCGCATACGCAGCCTGGGCATCCTCGCCATCCCGCTGATATTGCTTCTGCTTCGTCTCGATCGCACGCTGCCGCGAAGCACGTTCCGTCTCCGCCATCGTCGCAGGCGCACTCTGCAACTGCTTCGTCAGCGTCTCAATCTCGCTCCCCAATGCTTCCAGCTTCGCCCGCCGCGGCTCATACTTCGTCTGCAAATCCAACAAGCTGCGCTGGCCTTCATTCGTTGCCGCTGCAGTCTGCTCAAAATGAATCAACGCAATCTTCGCAGCAACCGCCTGAGGCGCCACCGACGTTGGAGCGGTTGGTGCAGCAGGCGCGGCAGGAGCCTGCGCAAAGCTGCTAAGGGTTGTAAAACCACTCGCTAGGACACACACAAGAGCAAGATTGCGATTCATGAAATTTCAGGTACTCCTTCGAAGGTTCGCTCGTTACTTAGGACGCAGACACACTCACGCATGCCCGTCTGGCCTTGCTCTGCGTCCACTCCACCCAGTGATGCGACCTTATCAGACGCTGCTACCAAGATTCCCCTTCGCTCCATGTCGGCCAACGAAAAATGATGGGAGTTTGGAGGGGGCTGCCAGAACACCTCAGATTATAGGACCGCTCCTGCACACGGTCAAACCTGCCCTTCCATCCACTCCCTCCCAAATTATGGAAGCACTCCAGCCCAGTCTCCGCTTTTTAGTTAATCCCATTCGCCCCATAATCAAAAACAATGGACTTAGCCCCACCAGAGTTTGGCATGCCAATTGCTCTACCACTTGCGTCGCATAGTTGGATCTTCCACCTATGCCATGTTGGCCCCTCGCTCAGATAGAACCAAGCATCCACGTATGATGCGGTCGTCAGCAAGGGGTGTAGCTTCCCTCCGGAAGCACTTTCAGGAGGCCAGTGACTGGCCATTCGCAAACAAGCCACCCACAACGGTGGCTTGTTTGCTTTATCACCACACACCACTATTTGTTCCCCCAATCGGTTATCGTCCTTGCCAAGTTTCCATATTCAGCGTACCTTTGGTTCTGTATCGTGATCCGGCTGTGGGTGCCGTGCACGTTGCACACGCTGACCTATCAAAATTGGTGGCAGCAAGCTCAGTAGATAGCGGACACATCCGTCGGACTCTTCCCTACCCGGTAGAGAGCCACGAAATGACCGCAACCCAGCGATCAGTGCTGCACGTAGTCGGATAAACCGCTGCCTCAGCCCGTCGCTCATATATAACGTCCGTTCGAGTACAACTTGATACCGTTTATCCGACGCTGCAACATCCATTTAGCTCGTGCTACGCACTACATGCGAGCTTCAGGCCGTGTCAGCGTGGGTATGAACCGCTAATTGCCGATTGAATGCAATAGGAAGTGGAAGCATGAGTTCAGAACAGAACGCACCCGAGGTACACGAGTACCAGGGTCAGCAGGCGCCATCGATCCAACAGGATCACGACGCTGAGTTTGCCGGGCAGAACGTGCCCCACGGCATGGGTCAGTCCAAAAGCAGCCGGCGCCGCCGCCGTAAACGCAAAAACAAAGGCTCAGATGTCGCCGCTCCGCAAGCCGCAGGCCAGGCCTCGGGCGAGCAGGCCGCTCCCGCGTCTATCCCGTCCATGCAGGCGTCCAGCTCCCAAGGTAATCCCGCCAGCTCCAACCAGCAGAACAACAACGGTCCCTCCACCAAGCGCTGGAAGAAAAAATTCCGCGACCGCGACCGCGACCGCGACCGGCAACGATCCCCCGAAAGCCCCGGCAACGTAACCGCCTCAGGTGGCGGTGGAGGATTCAGCGGCGGCGGATACCGCGACCGTGACTCCCATCAGCCAGGCAACAACGCCGGCGGATTCAAACGCAAGGGCGGTGGCGGTGGCGGCGGTGGCAAACAGCAGCGTGGCCCCCGCAGCTTCGTCGGCCCTATGGACCACAGCTACCGTGCCGTCAACGGCAACTTCGCCGACACCCCACCCTCCACCATCGAAACTCACTCCGGTGGCAACTACCAGGGGCGGGGCGGTCATGCGCGCGTCCATCTCAGCGACTCTCAGCCCATCGACTACTCCCAGGGCAAGACCATTCCGATCCCCGAGAACGCGCCCACCAAAATCTACTTCTTCATCGAAGACCTCTTCTTCATCGCCAAGATTCAGGAGACCGCCCGCAAACTCGGCGTAAAAGTAGGCTTCGTCAAAAACGATAAGGACGCCATCGCCGCGCTCACCGCAGGCGAAGAAGAAGATCGTCCCGGCCTCATCGTCTTCGACCTCAACAACGCCAACGTCAAGCCCCTGACCCTGATCCCCAAGCTCAAGGCCAAGCTCAAGCGCAGCACCTCCATCATCGGCTTCCTCTCCCATCTCCAGGGAGACCTCAAGGCCAAGGCCGTTGATGCTGGCTGCGACACCGTCATGCCCCGCGCGGCCTTCTCCCAGAACCTCCCCAACCTCCTCCGCCGTTACGGCCTGGTCGAGGAGGATGAGCCCAACTTCAACCAGTAACCACCAACATCACCCGCAGGCAAAAATACGCATGGCCCGGCAAACATCTCAGCCGGGCCATGCGTCTTTCCCCCTGCGCCAAGCCTAGCCCGGCGGCCAACTCATAGGCCGGCCGCCCAGCACATGCAAATGCAGATGATGCACCGTCTGCCCGCCATCATTGCCGGTATTCACCACCACGCGATACCCGCGCTCCAGCCCCAGCCGCTGCGCAATCTCCGCTGCTGCCGCCAGCATCTTGCCCAGCAGCTCCGTATGGCCATCCTCCGCCGTCGCCAGCGAACTCACATGCACCTTCGGTATCACCAGCACATGCGTCGGAGCCTGCGGGTTGATGTCCGGAAACGCCAGGCACACCTCGTCTTCATACACTCGATTCGCAGGTATCTTCCCTTCGGCAATCTTGCAGAACAGGCAGTCATTTCCCATCGCTCGATTCTCTCCCCTCATCACTTCGTAAAGTACCTTGGACTCTGTCCGGCAACCCACGGATCGTAACTCGCCGCAAACGCCGCACGCCGACTCACCGAAGGATGCCCAAACGTCCAGAACTCCACAAACCCACTCGGGTTCGGGTCCGTCAGCGACTGCTCCCCCAGCACCTGAAACGCCGCCTGCGCCGTCTGCTGCGGATCGGCAACAATCCCATGGATCGCCTCCTGCCCATACACATCCGCCTCATGTTCCTGCGCACGGCTATAGCCATTCGTAATCGGGTCCGCCAGAAACGCCGCCGCCGATACCACCAGCAGCAGCACCACCAGCGCTGCCCAGTCCCCCTGCCCTGCAATCCTCCACCCCGCCCCATACCGCGCCAGTAGCCACTGCATCCCATGGAACCCCAGCCAGAACAGCACCAGCAGCACCACCCCCGTAAACGCTATCCCCTTGTAGATATGGTTCAGCACATAGTGCCCCATCTCGTGCCCAAAGATAAACGAGATCTCGTCCGGCGTAGCCTTCGCAATCGACGTGTCCCAGACCACCACCCGCTTCGACGCACCAAACCCCGTCACATACGCGTTCAGCCCCGTCACCTTCTCACTCGCCTTCATCAGAAACATCCGGTCCGCGGGAATCTCAATCCCACCCCGCGCCACCACCTGCTCCAGCCGTGCCACCAGCGCCGGATTCGACTGCGACAGCGGCTCAAATTTGTTGAACAGCGGATCGATCACCAACGGCGAAAGGAACACCCCCAATACCACCGCCGCCATCGTCGGAACCCAGAACCAGAACCACCACCGCCGCGGCGACTTCCCCATCACCCAGAACAGCAGCATCACCAACGCCCCGCCAAACACATACGTCAGCCCAAACCCCTTCGCCTGGTCCCCAAACCAGCTCCCCCAATGCTGTACCGACTGCCCATACCGCACCGACAAATGGTGCCCATACATCGACAACGGCAGATCCAGCAGCGTTGTCACCAGCAAAAACAGCAGAAAAAACGTGAACCCCTGCACCCATCGATTGCTGCTCCGCCGCACCGCTACATCCCGCATCCACGCCGCTATCCCCAGCACCAGCAGCAACACCAGTTGCGCAATCCCCCATCCCGTCTCCGCAAACCCCAGCACCGTCCGCGCCCGCGAGTAAGCAATCGCCTGCTGCAGCTTCTCCGGTGGCAACGTATACGCCGGCTTCTCCGGCTGCGCCGCCGCACCACCAGCCGTCTGCGTCGTCCCCACCGGACTGCTCACTGGACCACCCGCCGAACCACCTGCCTGCGCCATCGCCGGCC
This sequence comes from Acidobacteriota bacterium, assembly GCA_021780315.1. Classification (GTDB taxonomy): domain Bacteria; phylum Acidobacteriota; class Terriglobia; order Terriglobales; family Acidobacteriaceae; genus Edaphobacter. Next base: position 908,613 of record JAJXYY010000042.1, on the reverse strand, counting down.
CCACCAACGCCACCGCCATCAACAACCCCAGCATCATCCCGCGAAATCGCATAGCCTTTGGACTCCCATCCCCAGTTGATCGTCTCAGTCTCCCTCAAACCGCTGCCAACGCAACAAGAAAATTCACTTCTTCATCCGATAAATAGAATCCACCCCAAAACCATCCCTCCACCGACACCCACCAAGCACATCCATAGCGCTTCCGATACACTCTGCATCAGTCGAATTTTTGCAGCAAAGCAGGTTCTTCCTCACATGAAGCCACACACTGTTGCATTGGGCGGAGCCACTCTCGCCTCTCTCCTCGCCTTGGCCGCTCTCTCCAGCCCCGCCCCCGTACAGGCAGCCGCAGCCGCCCGTCCCGCCCCCGACAACGTGCTCGTCGATGCCATGGACTCAGAACTCCATCGCGCCCTCACCTCCCTCGGCAACCCTCCCCCCGGAACCGATCCCGCCCAGCAGCCACGACCCTACTTCCTCTCCTACGCCGTCTCCGACAACGACTCCCTCACCCTCGTCGCCCAGTACGGTGCCATCTCCGGCGTCAGTCGTGGCCGCCGCCGTATCGCCGACGTCCAGGTCCGCCTCGGCGCACCCTCCCAGGACAACACCCACGGCGACCACCGCAACTCCGCCCTCACCACCATCCCCCTACCCCTCGCCGACGACCGCGCCGCCATCGCCCGCAGCCTCTGGTTCGCCACCAACCGCGGATACGCCAAGGCTCTCGACAGCTTCCTCAAAGTCAAAACCGAGCAGCAGGTCCGCGCCAAGGAAGAAGACGCCTCCCCCGACTTCAGCACCGAGCAGCCAAAATCCGATCTCCTCCCACCCGCGCCACCGCTCGTCATCGACCAGTCCGCCTGGGAAGCCCGCCTCCGCCAACTCTCCAGCACCTTCCAGCACTACCCCGACATCTTCTTCAATAACGTCAGCCTTCAGGCCTCCACCGAGACCGACTACTTCGTCTCCTCCGAAGGCGCCCGCGTCGCCACTCCCAGCCACGTCGCCCGCCTCGTCATCGTCGCCCGCACCCGCGCCGCAGACGGCATGGACCTCTTCCGCATCGAGACCTTCGAAGCCGACGAAGCCGCCCACCTCCCCGACCAGAAAGTCCTCCTCGACAAGGCCACCGCCATGGCCAAAAACCTCGTCGACCTCCGCTCCGCTCCCGTCACCGAACCCTTCAACGGCCCAGCCATCCTCTCCGGAAGAGCCTCCGCCGTCTTCTTCCACGAGGTCCTCGGACACCGCCTCGAAGGACAGCGTCAGCGCGGAGACGAAGAAGGTCAAACCTTCACCAAACTCCTCGGCAAACCCATCGTCCCCAGCTTCATCAGCGTCGCCGACGACCCCACCCTCACCCAGTTCCAGGGCACCTCCCTCAGCGGACACTACAGCTACGACGACGAAGGACAACCCGCCCGCCGCGTCGACCTCATCAAGGATGGCGTCCTCGAAACCTTCCTCATGTCACGGCTCCCCATCGCCAGCTTCGCCAACTCCAACGGTCACGGCCGCGCAGAAACCGGACACATGCCCACCGGACGCCAGGGCAACCTCATCGTCACCTCCTCCAAGGCCGTCACCGACGCCCAACTCCGCCAGATGCTCCTCGATGAAGCCAAAAAACAAGGCAAGCCCTACGGCCTGTACTTCGAAGACATCTCCTCCGGATTCGCCGTCACCAGCCGCCGCTCCCCCCAGGCCTTCTCCGTCATCCCCCTCGTCGTCTACCGAGTCTACGTCGATGGCCGCCCCGACGAACTCGTCCGCGGAGTCAGCATCGTTGGCACCCCCCAGGCTGCACTCAACCGCATCCTCGCCACCGACAACAAGCCAGACATCTTCAACGGCATCTGCGGCGCTGAGTCCGGCTCCATCCCCGTCTCCGCCGTCGCCCCCGCCATGCTCGTCAGCGAGATCGAAACCCAGCGCCAGGCCCAGGGAACCGCACGCCCACCCATCATTCCCCCACCACCCAGCGACCCCAACGCACCCGCAAAGGAGGCCAAATGAACCCCTTCTCCGCAGCCAAAACAACTATCGCCCACCGCCTCCCGGCCATCCTCGCCCTCGCAGCTCTACTTGCAACCGCAAATGTTACAAATAGTCTCGCCGCCGAATCCAAACCCGTCGACGACCCCACCCTCAAGGCCATGCAGCAGGAGCTCGACCGCGAGAAATCCCTCCTCGTCCTCCCCGGCATGCAGCGCCCCTACTTCATGGAGTACCGCCTCGACGACATCAACGTCTACGAAGCCGTAGCCAACTACGGCGCACTCACCGCCGAGCAGGCCAGCCACCAGCGCATCGTCCGCGTCACCGTGCGCATCGGCGACTACACCACCGACAGCAGCACCGCCCGCGGCGACGGTGCCATCCAGCTCGCCCCCCAGGACAACAACTCCGAAGCCCTCCGCTACGCCCTCTGGATCGCCACCGACGACGCCTACAAAGCCGCCCTCCGCACCTACTCCGCCAAACAGGCCGAGCTCAAACGCTTCCAGTCCCCACCCAGCCAGCCCGACTTCTCCCCAGCCCCGCCCATCACCCACATCGAGCCCCTCGCCACCCTCGAATTCGATCGCAACGAGTGGAAAAAACGCATCGTCGCCGCCAGCGGCCTCTACGCCTCCGACCCAGAGGTCAGCTCCTTCGCCGACACCGTCCAGTACTCCACCTCCAACCTCCGCGCCGTCGCCGTCAACCACTTCCTCGTCAACTCCGAGGGCTCCGTCGTCCGCCACGGCTACACCGGATACAACGCCGCCGTCAGCGTCGGCGGACAGGCGGCCGATGGCATGCGCCTCGGACGCGACAACGGCCCCGTCGCCACCGAAGCCAAAGACCTCGGCTCCTGGCCCGACCTGCGCCAGCGCGTCATCGAAGACCTCAAAAGCTACGCCGCCCTCCGCAACGCGCCCATAGTCGCTGCAGACGACTATCACGGCCCCGTCCTCCTTAGCGGAGACGCCGCCGCAGACGTCTTCAACCGCCTCTTCGTCCCCAACATCGAAGCCGACCGCCCCGAGATGGGTACCAGCGCACGCACCCAGGGCACCTACTCCTCCAGCCTCCACGCCGACGTCCTCCCCACCTTCCTCTCCGTCACCGACGACCCCACCCTCGCCACCTTCAACGGCCACCGCCTCCTCGGCTCCTACGCCATCGACGACGAGGCCGTCCCCGCGCAACCCGTCAACATCGTCGTCAACGGCAAGCTCCAGAACTTCCTCATCGGCCGCGAACCCATCAAGGACTTCACCGCATCCAACGGTCACGGCCGCGCCGCCCCAGGACAAGCCGCCCGCTCCCACGCAGGCGTCATCGTCTTCAAATCCAGCCAGCCACTCTCCAACGCCGCCCTCAACGACCGCCTCCTCGCCCTGGCCAAGGAGCAGGGCCACGACGTCTACGCCGTGGAAACCCTCGGCGGTGAGCTCCTCCCTCGCCTCCTCTACCGCGTCCACCCCGACGGCACCCGCCAACTCGTCCGCGGTGCCTCCTTCGACGAACTCGACACCCGCACCCTACGCTCCAGCATCCTCGCCGCCGGAGACGCCCAGGACTCCTACATCGCCAACGCCCTCGGAGCCTTCCCCCAGACCACCATCGCCCCCAGCCTCCTCTTCGGAGACATCTCCATCAAGCGCGCCACCGAAGAGCAGCAGAAACTCCCCTACTACCCACCCCCAACCAGCACTACCAAATAATTCGTAACCAAATCAGGAACATACATGCACATCACCCCGCAACTCCTGCGCGCCGCCGCTCTCCTCGTCTTCCTCGCCATCATCTACGCCGGACGACTCGCCAAAGGCACCGCCCGCGAGACCCCCGAAGGCCTCGTCTTCGGCATGAAGCCCCTCGTTCTCTGGACTCGCGCCCTCGCCATCCCGCTCTACCTCGCCATCATCCTCATGCCCCTCATGGCCGCCCACCAGCGCCCGCCCATCTGGCTGCCCCTCGCCATCCTCGCCGTCGTCGCCCTCGCCGCCTACCAGTTGCCCGGCACCATCGTCCTCACCCCCACGGCAGTCGTCCAACACTTCTGGCTACGCGCAGACGCCGTCATCCAATACCACGAAGTCATGACCATCCAGGCCCTCCGCGTAGGCCAGATCACCCGCGTCCTCGGCGACAACCGCGTCACCATCACCCACAACTCAGCCCACGCCGACGCCGAAACCTTCCGCAACGAACTCGAACGCCGCACCGGCAAACGCCTCATCACCTAACCCTGTCCCCACCCCTTAACCCTGTACCTAATCCGTCCGAATCAAATAAGGCTCTGCATCCGGCACATGGATACTCTCCGCCACCTGTGTCGCCGTCTCCTTGTCCGGATACTTCGGATTGATCCGCACCCAGTGGCCCGTCGGCCCCGCAAACTCAATCACCTTCGCCGTCCGGTACCGTCGTATCAAGTCGTTCTTCAGCGTAATCGCATCGTCTTCCGTCAGAAACGCGCCAATCTGCACGCACCACCGCCCCCCCGGAATCGCCGTCTTCGTCGCACTCCCACCCGAAACCGCGGACGCCGATGCCCCTGCAGAAAATGCCTCCACCCGCACCTTCGCCACTCCTGCCCGATACACCCCTGTCGCCTTCGCCGCAGCCAGCGACAGGTCGATAATCCGCCCATGCACAAACGGCCCACGATCCGTAATCTTCACCACCACGCTCTCATTGTTCGTCAGGTTCGTCACCCGCACCATCGTCCCCAGCGGCAACGTCAGGTGCGCCGCTGTCATCGCATTCTGGTTGTACACCTTGCCATCCGCGCCCTTGCGACCCGCATACGGCGGCCCATACCAGCTCGCCAACCCCACCTGCGTCTCAAACGGCTTCCCCCGCACCTCCGCCGGCGGCGAAGGCAGCCGCCCCGCACGATCCTCCTGCGGCCGATCGCTACGCCCTCGCGTATTCCCCGACGAGTACACCGCAGGCGGAGGCGCCGGAGCACTCGCCACCTTCACCTTCTTATGGCACCCCGCGCCCAACAGCGTCACCGCCGTCAACGCAGCAACCGCCAATGGCCTGCGGCACCACACTACGTCAAATCTCCCGGACCAGGCGGCGGAGGTGGTGCCCCAGCATAGGACGATCCAGAAGCAGGAGGAGGTGGTGGCGGAGGTGGTGCCCCAGCACTCCCTCCCACATGCTTCTCCAGCTTCTCCGCCAGCGTATGCAACTCCTTCGCCAGCGCCTTCAGAGCCTCCGCCCCACTCCGGCTCACCTCCGGAACCACCTCATCCTGAACATACTCCAGCGCCTGGCGAACCTCTTCCTCTACCCGTGCACCAGCATCTCGCAGCTTCTGCTCCCACGTGCCCGTCGTCGAATTCGGATCGAAACCCATCAGCACACCTCGCCACATTCGATTATTCGTACCTGCAAAACCCCGGGTCAATCACCCGGACAGCTCATCTCCAACACAGTGCCCGTCTGGTAACCCTCCCCGAAACCCTCTCCAGCCGCAACAGGCACCTCCCCACCCACCAACAGCGTCGAACTACTCAGATGCATATCCTGAGCCTCACGCCTACCCGCACTTCAAGCTTTCCAAATCTCCTCGCCCCCACCTTTTTCCGTTTACCGAGTCACTCTGCCATCACCTGTGTTCCTATAAACATCGGGGGGAGTATTGCATGACGCGGTGGATTCTTGCTTGGACTCTCTTGCTGGCCTCAACCCCGGCAATCGCCCAGGTCTCCCCCGACGCCCTCGCCTCCACCCCAGCCGACCCGCTGCCAGACGCTCCCAGCACCACCCTCATCGCCCAACAGCAGAGCGTCGTCACCCTCGCCAAAGCCCTCCCCAACAAACCCCCGGTCACCTGCCGCATCGCCCCCTGGAAGCACAACAAGCGCTTCCAGCCCGACTCTCTCCAGCAAGCCCAATGGGCCTGCATCAACCCACTGGACCCCTACGAGCGATTCCTCAACACCTCCGTCCCTATCCCCATGAACTCCCACCAGAAGGCCTATCTCGCATTCCATAACTTCACCGATCCATTCAACGCCGCAACCGTCGTCGCCTCTTCAGCCTTCGGCATCGCTATCAACTCCCACTCCGGCTTCGGCCCCGGCATCCGTGGCACTGCCTACCTCACCGGAGTCACCTACTCCCAGGACGGCATCGGCGAACTCTTCGGCACCTGGCTCATCCCCTCCCTCACCCACGAAGACCCCCACTACCGCCGCCTCCCCAACGCATCCTTCAAACGACGCGTCCTCCACGCCGCTTCCAGAACCTTCATCGCCCAGCACGACGACGGCTCCCTCATGCCCAACTACGCCACCCTCCTCACCTACCCCATCGCCATCGAACTCTCAAACCTTTACGTCCCCGGTGTCCAGACCAACGGGAGAGCCACCACCTCCCGCATCATCACCGGCTACGCCACCGACCCCATCGGAAACATCATCACCGAGTTCCTTCCCGACGTAGCCAAACGCGTCCACATCCGCGTCCTCTTCCTCCAAAGAATCCTCAACCAGGTAGCCGCAGGCCAACCCGGCACAGAATAACCTCCCACCGCAGCCCCTGCGACCACCCGCTCACCCCTCACCCGGCTTGAGCGGGCCGTCATCCTTCGCCTACGCCAAGACCAGCCCTACCCTGCCCTTCCCCCGCTCTCCTGCCCCTAAAACGAAACCCGAGCCCCAAACTGAAACTGCCGAGGATCAGCCGCCGCCGTCGGCGTTCCAGCCGCCGTATAAAGCAGGTTCACATCCGTCGTATTGTTCTTATTAATCAGATTGAACACATCCGCCGTCACCTGCACCGTCACCTCATGCGAAAACACAAACGACTTCCCAAACCGGAAGTCCGTAAAGATGTTGTACGGCTTCAACCCCGTATTCCGCGCCAGAGAGCCATTGAAGTAGCTGCTATTCACCCCCGCATTCGCCGGAGCATCAATATAACAAGGCAAATTCAAATACCCCGTCGGCGAGTACTTCGACGCCACCGGAGCCGTCCCGCAACTCGTCGTCCCGCTCCCCGCTGCCACCGCATTCGGCCGGTCCGTCAGCGGATTGAAGTCAAAGTTCGTATCCGTTCCCGTCAAAATATTGAACGGCCGCCCCGACGCAAACTCGATAATCGGAGCCACCACCAACCGCGACAACACCGCCTCCCGCCACCGCGATCCCATCACATGACCGCTGTTATACACCCCGCTCATCACCAGCCGATGCCGCTGATCGAACGTCGAATTCGACCGCTCCCCATTCGGATTGAAGTTGTTCTGCGGTGCATCCGCCGTCGACACCACATCCGTCGAATCATCGATCGCATGAGACCACGTATAGCTCACCAGAAACTCATAACTCGTGCTGAACCGCTTCTTCAAATTCACCGATAGACCACTGTAGTCCGACGTTCCCGTCGTCAGGTTCGGCGTCATATCGCCAAACGGAACCGGCACCCCCATCCCCAGTCCCTCCGACGCCGCAATCTCGCTCGCCAACGCCACGCACTGCCCCGCCCCCTGCGCCACCAGAAACTGCGCCAGCGAAGTATTCAGTCCCGACTTGCGGAAGAAGTTCAGCAGCGGGGGAGCCACATACGGACCCGCAGGCCCTACCCCGCACGGCGCCGTGCCGCTCGCCGTCGCCACACTCAATGGGTTCGATGTAGGACTCGCTACCGCCGACATCGGAGTCCCCGGAAACACCGTCGCCGTCCCCGCCGCCACCGCCGCATTCGCCGCTCGCCAGTTCCTCACCACCAGCGCCGGATTCACCGGATTCACGTTCACCGGACGATTCAAATGCCGCCCGCCAGTCGAGTTGTACGCCACATCCAACGTCAGATCATGCCCCAGATCACGCTCAAATCCAATCGAGATCTGCTGCACATACGGCGTCCGGTAGTTCAAATCCGCTGGCAATCCCGAAGGCAGAATCGCCAACGGAAAGCCCGCGGACAGGTAATTCTGATTCACAAAAAGTGACGCCGAGTTCGTCGGGTCGAACCGCTGCTGGCTCGCCTGGTAGTTCAAACTCGGCAGCGGAAGACAGTTCGCATTCCCCAGCGACCCCTGAAACGTATTCGTCGCATTCAGATTCAACGGGCTGATCGTGCTCGCACCCGTGCACGGCGAACCTCCCGCCAAAATCACCAGCGGCACTTTGTACGAGTTATAGCTCGTCGACTGCGCCTCCAGGTTCCCCGGCGCACGATCGTAAAACAATCCATAGTTCGCCCGCAGCACCGTCTTGCCATTGCCGCGAACATCCCACGCCGCACCCACCCGAGGCGCATAGTTATTGCTCTGCAACCGTATGCCCTCGCGAACCCCATACGCCCGCTCCGCCGCATACGTGTTCGCATTCAACGCTCCCTGCGTCGGAAACGCCTCAATGTCATACCGAATCCCGTAGTTCAACGTCACCCGATGGATCCGCCAGCTATCCTGCAAAAACGCGCCCAACACCTTCAGGTCATACTTGTAGCTCGTCGTCCCAATCCCCTGCGCAAACGACTGCGGAATCCCCAGCCCATACGCCTGGATCGGCGAAAACCCCGGCAGACCCGCCAGTTGCGACGAGATATCCGTCGCATTCAACGCCGCAAACGTATAGTCGCCCCCACTGTACAACTCGCCCTTCTTCAAATTGATCGGAATATACCGCAGATCAATCCCCGTCTTCCACGTATGCCCACCATGCGTATACGTCACGTTGTCCTGCAGTTGCGACTGGTCTTCCACCCGGTCGACCACCGAGAACGGAGTCTTGCCAAAGTACGCAAACCCGGGAATATTCACCGCCACCCCGCTGCCGCCCGGAGAATTGCTCGGCGAAAAATTAATCGGATGCCGCGCAAACTGCATCCGCAACTCGTTCACCGTGTTCGTCCCCAACACCAGCGTGTGTTGCCCCATCAAATCGAAGTCATGGAACCGCTGCGTCGCCGTCCGCGAAAACGAGTTCTCCCCCAGGTTCTGGTTCGCCGCACTCTCCTGAATGCCCGTAATGTAGCTCGGACTCACGCTCACCCGCACAAACACCTGCTGTTTGCTCGTCAGTTTATGGTCCAGCCGCAACGAATAGATCTCCGTCTTCTCCCCAATCGGAAAGTTCCCAATCAAGCTGTTCAGCGGGGTAAAGGAAGTCGGTGTAGCCTGTCCCGAGGTCGCAAAATTACTCGGCCCCAGCGTCCCCTGCAAAAATCCCGGATTCTGCCCCGTCGTCGCCAGTGACGATCCCGAGCCCACCAGCGCAATGTACTGCTGAATCCCAGGCGTATTCGCCGGAACTCCCGGATTCGTCAAAAACGCCTTCTGCTCCGGCGTCCCCTGCACCGTCAACGCACCCGTCGGAGCACCATAAAATCGGCTCACATCAATCGTGCTCAACCCAAACGCATTCGCGCCAATCACCGAAAAACCCGTCTCCTGCCGCCGCGTGATCTCCGTAGAGAAAAAATAAAACGTCTTGTCTGGAATCAACGCCCCACCCACCGTAAAGCCCGCCTGCACCCGCGTATACGCTGGCTGATTCACATTGCTGAACGGGTTCGTCGCCTGAATATAACGGTTCCGCAAAAACCCGAACGCACTCGCATGCGTCGCATTTGTGCCCGATTTGGTTACAATATTCACCACCCCGCCCGACGCCCGACCATACTCCGCCGCAAACCCGTTCGTAATAATCTGGAACTCCTGCACCGCATCCTGCGACACCGTCGCCCGCGTCCCGCCAGAGATATAATCCCCCGCATCCGCACCATCCACATTGATCGAATTCGACCGCGCCCGCACCCCGCCAAAGTTCAACCCCGACGTAGGAATCGCCCCCACGCTCGGAGCCGCATCCCGCGCAATCTGAGAATTCGTCAGCGTGAAATTAATGTAATTCCGCCCGTTCGTCGGTAGATTGTCAATCTTCATCTGGTCCACCGTCGTCGACTGTGAACTTCGCTCCGTATCAATCATGTCCGCGCCCGAAGTCACCGTCACCGTCGCACTGCTCCCCACCACCAGCGACAGCGGCAACTCCGCCTGCAACCCCGTCGTCAACACCACATCCTTCGCCACAAACGTGTTGAACCCCGGCGCCGTCGCCGTCACCGTATACATCCCCGGAGGCAGCAGCACCAACTGGTACTTCCCCTGCCCATCCGTCGTCGAACTCCGCGTAAACCCCTTAGACGCATCCGTCGCCGTCACCACCACATTCGGCACCACCGCACCCGTCGGGTCATGCACCGTCCCGCTCAACTGCGCAGACGAGATGTTCTGAGCCAGCATCCCCGCCGGGAAAAACCCCAGCAAAACCAACACCACCGCGACAATCCGCATCCACTCCATCCGCATGTTTTCGCTCAACATAGCGCAACTCCCCTGCCACTCCGGAACTTCGCCGCCCAGCGTAGACAACGCGCCGCAACTCAATTCTGGTGACGCGATGTTCTACATGAATGACCATTCAGTGCGCAAGCCCGCAAATCCAGATCCTCCTGCCGCATCCCCAAATCACCCCTGCTTCAGCCGCTTCGCTCCCGTCGCACACACCCCCCGAAGCGGACACTCCCCACACTGCGGCAACTCGAACCCGCAAACCGTCTGCCCCAGCCGCTTCACCAGCGCGTGATGTTCATCCAGCATCTCCGCCGTCCAGCTCTCCGGAACCAGCCGCATCAGCCGTTCCTCCGTCACTCCCGCATCCGCCCGCGCCGTCAGCCCCAGCCGCTGCGTCACCCGCAGATGATGCGCATCCACGCACAAAGCCCGCCGCCGCAGCGTGCTGAAGTTCACCACCGCCGCGCTCACCTGCCGCCCCACCCCCTCGAACCCCTCCAGCCACGCCCGTATCTTCTCCGTCCGGTACTTCGCCAGAAAGTCCAGTGTCAGCGACCCATACCGAGCCGTAATCCCCACCAGCGCCAGCTTCAGCCGCAGCGCCTTCTGCTCCGCAAACGTCACCGCCTCGATCGCCCGCTCAATCTCCCCCACCGGCGCATCCCGCAGCCCCTCCCAATCCCCAAACCGCACCCTCAACTCCCGCAGCACCTGCTCCGAATCCTCCGTCTTCGTCCGCGAAGCCAGCATCGAGTAGATCAGTTGCGTCAGCGGATCCCGCACCTCCCGCTCCGCCGACTTGCCAAAGTGCGCCACCAACAGCGCCTGAATCTCCTCCAGCCGCGCCTCTCCCCGCACCTTCGCCTCTGGAAACAAATCGGTCGTCATCGCAGCCTTACAGATTCCTCGTCACACCCAACTGCGCTCCCGCCGGCGTCTGCACCCCCCACGCCATCCGCGGAGTATTATGCGCCAGACCAAACCGTCCATCCGGCCCCAGCAGAATAATCCCCCCATGCCCGCCCAGCCGGTCGAACAGATACGCAATCGCCTCCTGCGCCGCCGCCTCCGGACTCGCTCCCGCCGCTACCCGGTCCACCGCCCACTTCCCCAGCACCAGCTTCATAATCGGCTCGCCCCAGCCCGTCAACGACACCGCCGCCGACAGATTATCCGCATAGCACCCACACCCAATCAGCGACGAATCCCCCACCCGCCCCGGAGCCTTGTTCAACGTCCCGCCCGTACTCGTTCCCGCCGCAATATTTCCCTGCGCATCCAGCGCCACCGCCCCCACCGTGTCATGCGAATCCATCCCACCACCGCCCGCAACACCATCCAGCGGCCCCGAAAAAGTCGTATCCCCCAGACCCGCCCGCTCATCCGCCTGCGCCCGGTACAGCCGTTCCTGCTCCCGCGGAATCACCAGCTCCATGTTGTCGCACAACGCCATCCCATGCTGCCGCGCAAACCGCTCCGCCCCCGTCCCCACAAAATACACATGCGGACTATGGTCCAGCACCAGCCGCGCCGCATGGATCGGGTTACGAATCCGCTCCACACAAGCCACCCCGCCCGTCCGCAGATTCTCCCCATTCATCAGCAGCGCATCCATCTGCACCCGCCCATCCTGCGTCAAAAACGATCCCCGCCCCGCGTCGAACGTCTCATCGTCCTCCATCACCGCCACCGCGGCCTCCACCGCATCCACCGCCGAAGCCCCCCGCTCCAGCAGCCCATACCCCGCCGCCAGCGCATTCGCAATACCGTTCTCATGCGCCACAATCGCATCGTCTGGCATAGCCCACGCGCCGCCATGAATAATCAAAGTAGGAGTATGTACCCCACCACCAAAAGTGTTCTTCATCGTAGACATATCCAACCCAGTCTACCGGACACGCCCCCCACCCCAACCACCCCCAATGTGTGAAGTATAAAAAGTCCGGGTGTCCCATACATACGGCAGCCCCACCGCGGGATGTGTGGGAATGTAAAAAGTCCGGGTGCCCCATCTTCACCGCAGCTTCATCGTGGTTAAGGTGGGCATTCGCAAAGCGAACCGCTCTCCTTCCCCAGCCCCAAATGCCCGGGTGCCGGGTGCCCCATACATACGGCAGCCCCACCGCCGGATGTGTGGGAATGTAAAAAGTCCGGGTGCCCCATCTTCACCGCAGCATCATCGCGGTTAAGGTGGGCATTCGCAAAGCGAACCGCTCTCCTACCCAGCCCCAAATGCCCGGGTGCCGGGTGCCCCATACATACCGCAAAGCTTCACCGCGGGATGTGTGGGAATGTAAAAAGTCCGGGTGCCCCATCTTCACCGCAGCTTCATCGCGGTTAAGGTGGGCATTCGCAAAGCGAACCGCTCTCCTTCCCCAGCCCCAAATGCCCGAAGGCCCCATACATACGGCAGCCCCACCGCCGGATGTGTGGGAACGTAAAAATCCCAACTCGCCGCCTTTGCCCTTGCAGTTGTTTTTAGTTGTCATCCTTCGCGAAGCGGAGGACCTGCTGTTGCTTTTGTCCCACTAAACCCAACCACTAAACCCTAACCCACCGGCAACAGCTTCCGCCGCTCCGTCTCCAAATACGTATACCGAATCCGATGAATCACCGTAATCGTCGAGAACAGTGCCAGCACCCACAACGCCGCCGCCATCACGCCCCAACGATTGCACAGCGCCCCCAGAATCACGCACACAATCCGCTCCGGCCGCTCCATAAAGCCAACCTTGCACGTCCCAATCAACGCCTCGGCCCGCGCCCGCGTGTAGCTCACCATCAGGCAAGCCGTCATCACAAACGCCACCAACCCCACATAAAACAGACGATTCCCACGCGCGTAGTACACCAGCAACCCAAAGAAGATCGCCACATCCGAGTAGCGGTCCATCACCGAATCGAAAAACGCCCCAAATACCGACACCTGGTTCGTCTGCCGAGCCACCCGCCCGTCCACCATGTCAAATACGCCCGCGCCGATAATAATCAGGCCCGCATACAGAAACATCCGGTTCGCATTGCTGCCTCGCGCAAACCCGAAAAAAAACGCAGCCACAATGTTGATCAGCAGCCCAATAAACGTCAGCGCGTTCGGCGAGATACGCGTCAGCGCCAGACCGTTCACGATCTTCTGCAACAGCCAGCCGCTGCCCTTACCGAATGCGCTTGTCCAGGTCACTACTCGATCCCTACTCCGTCGGCACGTCGTGAATGGTTACGAGCTTCAATACCTCCAGCTCGCGCTTCCCGTTGGGCGTCACCACCGTCGCCACATCGCCCACCATCTTGCCCAGCAGCGCCCGGCCAATCGGAGACGTCGTCGAAATCAGTCCCTTCGATACATCCGACTCTTCGCTCGTCACCAACTGGTACTTCAGCTCTTCGTTCTTGCTGGAGTCGTACACCGTCACCGTCGCGCCAAATCCCACCTTGTCATGCGGAATATTCACCAGGTTCACCATCGCCAGCTCACCCATCCGCTTCTTCAACTGCCCCAGCCGCGCATTCACAAACACCTGCCGCTGCTTGGCCATGTGGTACTCGGCGTTCTCGCTCAGGTCGCCCAGTGCGACCGCCTTCTTGATCTCCGCGGGAAGTTCCGTCGTCAGCTCATGTTCCAGCAGCTTGATCTCTTCCGCGAGTCGCTTCATTACTTGTTCTGGCATGGACCTTCCGGATGTTGCAGACACGCTCACGCCTTACCGCACGCGGCTCCGCCCTCAACTCAAACCCCGATTATACGACGCACCCCCCACACCCAACCAAAAAATCCCCACACCCAACCCAGCCCTCTACTCCCTACTCCCTGCACTTAAGCCCCTGCACTCCTGTCAACCCCCCACCCCACCTATCCCCCTAACAACAAACCACTTCCCCGTGAACAAATTCACCCCTCCAATCCCATAAAATAGAACTAGTACATAATATCGAGCCAAGGTAGCTATCTGCTTTGTTTCGAAGACTTTAGCACTCAAAGCACTCATTACAAAGACTTTAGGCATCAAGTCCAGACCTAAAGCCTTTAGATCGAAGACTTTGACACCAAACCGGGCAGGGGGGGATACACCCGCCAGCCCCCGAAAGGCAGCCACCGCATGAAGTTCCTCGCTACCCTCCTGCTCGTGGCCCTGCTCCTCGCCGCCGCCGCGGCTGCTCTCATCTATCTCCCCTACGGCCCCACCACCGAGACCTTCGTCGACATCCCCACCGGCACCGGAACCCAGGCCATCGCCGCCCAGCTCCAAAACGCCGGCATCATCCGCACCCAGTTCGCCTTCTACCTCCTGCGCGCCATCAAAGGCGGCACCCTCAAGGCTGGCGAGTACCGCTTCGACCACCCCGCCCCCCTCACCGACGTCTACGCCCGCATCCTCAAAGGCGACGTCTACACCCGCACCCTCACCATCCCCGAGGGCTTCAACATCTTCGATATCGCCCAGGCAGTCCAGGCCGCAGGCCTCGGCAACGCCCAGGACTTCCTCGCCGCCGAGCGCCAGCACACCGAACTCATCGCCCCCTTCACCGCCGGCTCCCACCCCGCCTCCCTCGAAGGCTACCTCTTCCCCGATACCTACCACTTCTCCCGCCACACCACTCCGCTCCAGATCCTCACCACCATGGTCCGCCGCTTCCGCCAGGCCACCACCCAGCTCGGCCTCACCCCCGACACCTCCGCCAACCTCCCCGAAACCATAATCATGGCATCGCTTATCGAAAAAGAAGTCCGTCAGGACGACGAGCGACCTCTCGTCGCCGGGGTCTTCCTCAACCGCCTTGCCATCGGCATGCCCCTCGCCACCGACCCCACCGTCATCTACGCCGCCCTCCTCGACCAGCGCTGGCGCGGAACCATCTACGCCTCCGACCTCCAGTCCCCCTCGCCCTACAACACCTATAAACACCCCGGACTACCCCCCGGCCCCATCTGCAACCCCGGCATCGCCGCCCTCCGCGCCGCCCTGCACCCCACCCGCACGGACTACCTCTACTTCGTCAGCGACGCCGCCGGTCACACCCGCTTCTCCGCCACCCTCAAAGAACACGCCCAACAGGTCCAGGCCTACCGCCAGGCGCAACGCAGGTAGAACCATTTCACCCTCCACCTACCCCCATCCTCTAAAATCGTAAGCGACTCACACCAAGCAAGATTCACCGAAACGCCAGACCCACGACAGGCATCTAACTTCTATATTCCACCAGAACGGTACGTCTGCTTCCCCTCGCCGCAACACCGGCAGACACGCAGACGATATACTCAAGTATTGTGCCCACAAGGATGAAACAAGCACTAACGGCGACGTTGTTGGGCATTCTGCCGGCACTGACGGGCTGTCTCACCCACACCCACTCCGTCCCCCTGGTACGCCGCGCCGACGTCGTCATGGACGCTTCCCTCGACCACCTCATCACCCAGGTCAACGATCAATTCAACGCCGTCCAGACCATGAGCGCATCCGTCGAAATCGTCGCCAGCACCGGCGGCAGCCTCAAAGGCTCCGTCACCGAATCACCCAGCTTCAGCGGATACCTCTTCCTCCGCAAACCCGAGTCCATGCGCGTCCTCCTGCTCGTCCCCGTACTCCGTACCCGGGCACTCGACATGGTCAGCGACGGCAAAGACTTCAAGCTCCTCATCCCCTCCAAAAACAAGGCCATGGTCGGCGCCGATCAAGTCATCACCCCCTCCAAAAACGGCCTCGAAAACCTCCGCCCCTTCGTCTTCTTCGACTCCCTACTCGTCCGCGGTATCCAGGACGACGAGATCGTCTCCCGCACCTCCGACGTCCGCATCATCGAGACCACAGGACGCAAGAAGGAGCTCATCGAAGAGCCAGACTACGACCTCCAGATCCTCGGCCAGCCCCAGGGACACATGCAGCGAACCCTCCGCGTCATTCACATCAGCCGCGCCAATCTCCAGCCCTACCAGCAGGACATCTACGACGACTCAGGCCGTGTCGTCACCCGCGCCTTCTACAGCGACTACCAGATGTACGGCTCCATCCCCTTCCCCACCCGCATCATCATCAAGCGCCCACTCGACCAGTACAGCCTCACCCTCACCATCACCAAGCTCAGCTTCAACCAGCCCCTCGACGCAGACCAGTTCGACCTCAAGATCCCCGACAACGTCACCGTCCAGACCATGCACTAACCAGCCGCTCACCCTGCCAATCAGCTACGCCCGGCTAAACCATCCAGCCCGGTCCGCACCGCATGTGCCGCAATCGCCGCATTGATCTCCAGCGCCAGCGCCAGTGCCGCACGCCCATCCTCACCCGAAACCACCGGCCGCAGCCGCCCCCGCACCACTCCCACAAACGACTCCAGCTCCAACCGCAGCGGCTCCCCCGCCGCCACCCCCAGCTTCCGCATCGACAACCCCTCCGAAGGATGCTGGTCCGCGCCCGTCTGCCCCACCAGAGCCGCCAACTCCACCTCCGACAACCCCGCCGCCCCCGTCACATCAATCATCAAAACATCCTGCCGCGCAAAGTCCAGCGACAGATACTGGTGTGGCTGAAAGAACCGCAGCTTCCGCACCCGCTCCGTACTCACCCGGCTCGCCGTAAAGTTCGCAATGCAGCCGTTCTCAAACTCCAGCCGCACATTCGCAATGTCCACCTTGCGCGATAGCACCGCCAGCCCCACCGCACGCACCTCCCGCACCGGACTCGCCACCAGGCTCAGCACAATATCCAGATCGTGGATCATCAGATCCAGCACCACATCCACATCCAGAGACCGCGGCGTAAACACACTCAGCCGGTGCGCCTCGAAGAACATCGGCTGCTTCAGATACTCCCGCACCGCCGTCACCGCCGGGTTGAACCGCTCCAGATGCCCCACCTGGACCACACGCCCATACGCCCGCGCCGCTGCCAGAATCCTGTCCGCATCCTCCAGCGTCCCCGCCAGCGGCTTCTCGATCAGCACATCCACACCCGCAGCCAGCAACTCCACCGCCGCTGCCGCATGGTGCACCGTCGGAACACACACCGACGCCGCATCCAGCCTGCCCACCGCCGCCACGCACGCCCCAATCGTGCCAAACCCCGGCACCCCAAACTCCGCAGCCACCCGCGCCGCCACCGCGGCATCCTGATCCACCACCGCCACCAGCTCCACGCCGAGTCCGGCCCGCTGCAGCTCCCTGTACACCCGCACGTGGTTCCGCCCAAAGGCCCCCACCCCCACCACGGCCACCCGCAACACTACACCCAGTTCCAACGAACCCGGCACTACTTTACCGGCGTCTCAACCGCCTGACGGCAGCGCTGGTACAGCTCCAGCAAATGCGTCACCTGATCCTCCGGCTTGCTCGCCGGCGTCACGCCAAATCCAGCCGTCGCTCCGGCCGGCTTCGTTACATTCGCCTGTGCCGCTACAAACTTCAACAGATCCAGCGCGATATCTTCCGTACGACGTGCAGTTGCAGTCAATTCCATGTGGTACTCCCTCTCATCTTCTGACAGCCTCGATGTTAACGGTCGCCCCGCCTCCCACGCAAATCACCCCAGCAAACTGGCACCACACATTCTCAACCAACCTGCTCCACCGCACGCACCCCGCACAGAATCTCATACGCAATCGTCCCCGCCAACCCCGCATGGTCCTCCGCCGTCACTCCATCCCCCAGCACCACCACCTCATCCCCTAGCCGCATACCCGCTATCCCCGTCACATCCACCGATGTCAGGTTCATCGAGATTCGGCCCACCATCGGTGCCCGCTTCCCCTGCACCATCACCCAGCCCCCCGCCCGCGCATTGCTGCTCGAAAGCTCTCGCCGCAAGCCATCCGCATACCCCACCCCCAGCAGTGCCACCCGCAGCGGACGCTCCGCCACATACGTCCCGTTGTACCCCACCGCATCGCCCACGCCCACCTCCGTCAGCCCAATCACCTTAGCCTTCCACGTCATCACCGGCTTCACCTTGCCTTGTAGCCGCGACATCGCCTGCACTCCTTCCATTTCCACTGGCAGGCAGTACCCATACAGCGCCAGCCCCGGACGAACCAGCGTCTTCGCCCCTTCCGCCACCCGCCGCACCCACGCCACCGCATCCAACTCCGCCGACTGGCCCTTCCCCTCAACCTCCCCCACATCCACCGCCGACGTGTTCCCCGCATGAATCCACTCCGGCACAAACTCGGCCGCCCGCACCTGCGCCAACGCCGCCTCAAACTGCCGCCGCTGCCCCGCCGTCTGCCGCGAGCCCGCCACCTCCGCCGAGGCAAAGTGCGTCATCAGCCCCTCCAGCCGCACCCGTCCACTCTCCCGCAGCGCCGCCAGCACCCCCGCCAACTCCGCACCCGGACGAACCCCCTGCCGCGTCATCCCGCTATCAATCTCCATATGCACCCGCACCGCCTGCGCACACCCCAACCGCACCGCCGCTGCCTCCAGCCAGCCAATCTGCTCCACCGACCACACCACCGGCGTCAACTCCGCCTGCACCATCGCCTCAGCATCCTGCTCGCACAACCCGCACATCACCAACACCCGCGGCTGCTCGGCCGTCTGCGCCAACGCCGCACGCACCGTCAACCCCTCCTCCACCCCCGTCACCCCCAGCCACCCCGCCCCGGCCTCCGCCAGCACCCGCGCACACCGCGACAGCCCATGCCCATACGCATTCGCCTTCACCACCCCCAGCACCGCAGTCCCCGCTCCAGCCGTCGCCACCAACGCCCTGTAGTTCTCCCGCAGCCGCTCATCCGATATCTCAATCCAGCTCGTCACGCACACCATCCCCCATCTATCCTACCGTCCGGCTCCCTCCCGCTCACCTCACCATTCCCCATCGCACCCTCCATGTGATACAAACCTCCCGTCACTCCAAGGCGCCAGCACCTCGCGCCCTGTGGCGAACCATCGCTCTCCGCGTACCCGTTACGCAAACGCTGTCTGGCTCAAAAGGAAGGTACCAGTCCGTCGCCATGAAAATGAATACCTATTCACCCACCGCCCTCGCCGCCCTCCTCGCCACCAGCCTCCTCACCCTCTCGCTCGCCAGTTGCTCCAGCGGAAGCTCCAATCCGCTCGCCGCCCTCCAGGCCGCCCAGGCCAAAAACGCCGGCAACTTCACCACCACCATCTTCCTCGGAGACTCCCTCACCGCCGGATACCAGTCCGGCTCCCTGCTCGATACCCAGCAAGTCCACGGATGGGCCAACCTCGTCGCCACCCAGGCCGCCTTCCCCATCACCCTCCCGCTAATCGCGCCTCCCGGAGCGCCCGCAGTCCTCCAACTCGTCGCCATCGGCCCACCCCCCACAATCACTCAGGCCACCGGAACCACCACTGGCCGCGACAACTTCGCCATCCAGCCCACCGACCTCGCCGTCCCCGGTGCCTTCGTCAACGACGTCGCCAACACCGTCCCTCTCCTCACCCCCACCACCGGACAGCAGCAGCTAAACCAACTCGTCCTCGGCTTCCCCGGCCTCGGCTACGGACAGGCTTACTCTCAGGCCACCGCCGCCATCAAAGCCAACCCCACCACCATCTTCCTCTGGATCGGCAATAACGACGCCCTCATCGCCGACATCACCGGCATGCCCAGCACCATGACCTCCCTGGCCAACTTCACCTCCCAGTACCAGGCCCTCATCCTCCAACTCACCACCCAGACCTCAGCCCACCTCGTCATCGGCAACATCCCCGACGTCACCGCCGTCCCCTACCTCCAGCCCGCCGCCCTCATCCTCGGTGAATACTCCTTCGCCACCCACGTCCCCGTCGCCAACCTCAGCGCCCTCCTCGGCATCGTCCCCGGAGACTTCGTCAACCCCACCGGCCTCGCAGAAATCCCCCTCATCCTCGGCGGCAAACAAGCCGGCCCCATCTCCGACGCCGGTGTTCTCTCCGCCGCCGAAGCCGTCACCGTCCAGGCCCAGGTCACAGCCTTCAACGCCGTCATCGCCCAGCAGGCCCAGGCCGCCGGAGCCACCCTCGTCGACATCAACGCCCTCTTCAAGCAGGTCACCAGCACCGGCCTCACCATCAACGGATACACCGGAACCGCCTCCTTCCTCGGAGGCTTCTTCTCCCTCGACGGCATCCACCCCACCAACACCGGTTACGCCGTCGTCGCCAACAAATTCATCGACACCATGAACGCCGCCAATGGCACCCACATCGCCGACGCCAACCTCACCGCCATCGCCGCAGCCGACCCCCTCTGGCCACCCAACCTCATCCACCTAGCCAACATCCCCACCCACGGCATGCTCATGCCGCCCAACGCAGGCAAAAGCCTCGACATCCTCTTCCCCACCACCGTGGGGCCCAAATAATTCACACCACCAACACCCTAGTACCCGCCCGAATCCCCACCACCCGGAGCCAGATTCTCAAACCGCGTAAAGTCCGCCAGATACGCCAAATGCACCGCACCCGTCGGCCCGTTTCTCTGCTTCGCGATAATGATCTCCGCCTTGCCCTTCAAGTCCTCGTTGTCCCGGTCGTAGTACTCCTCGCGATGGATAAAGCACACCACGTCGGCATCCTGTTCGATCGAGCCCGACTCGCGCAGATCGCTCAACAGCGGCTTCTTGTCCCCGCCCCGCTGCTCGCTCGCACGCGATAGCTGGCTCAGCGCCACCACCGGAACCCGCATCTCCTTCGCCAGCGCCTTCAACCCCCGCGAGATCGCCGACACCTCCTGCGTCCGGTTCTCAAACCCCTTCCCACCCGTATTCGCACCCGTCATCAACTGCAAATAATCGATCACAATCAGGTCCAGAGATCCCATCTGCTGCTTCAACCGCCGCGCCTTCGCCCGCATCTCCGCCAGCGTGATCCCCGGCGTGTCGTCGATATACATCTTCGACTCCATCAGCCGTTCCAAACCCTGCACCAGCTTCGTCCGGTCATCCCGCAGCAGCATCCCAGTCTGGATCGCTTTCGAGTTCACCATCGCCTGCGACGCCAGCATTCTCCGCAGCAAACTCGCCTTGCTCATTTCCAGCGAGAACACCGCCACCACCTTCCCGCCGCGCACCGCCGCATTCTCCGCAATGTTGATCGCCCACGCCGTCTTCCCCATCGAAGGACGCGCCGCGATAATAATCAACTCGCTCTCCTGCAACCCGCTCGTCATCCGGTCAAACTCAATGTAAAACGTCTCCAGCCCCGTAACCTCACGGCCCTGCTCATACAGCTTGTCAATCGACCCAAACGAGTCCTGGACGATATCCCCAATGCTCGAAAACCCGCCCTGAATCGCGCTATCCGCCACATCGGCCAGCTTGGCTTCCACATCCCCCAACACCTGGATCGCGTCTTCCCCCTGGTCCGACGCCCGCACCGCTCCATCCTGAAATATCCCCATCAACTGCCGCAGCAAGCTCTTGTCCTTCACAATCCGGACGTAGCTCTCAATGTTGAAGTTTCGCGGAATCCCCTCCGTCAGCGACGCCAGGTACGGCGGGCCGCCAATCGAGTCCAACTCCTTCCGCCGCATCAACTCTTCCTGCACCGTCAGCGAGTCCACCCCGCGACCCAGCGCCATCAGCTCCAGAATGCACCGGTAGATCCGCTGATGCGAGTCCAGAGAAAAATCCTCCGCCCGCAGCTTCGCCGTAGCATCCACCACCGCAACGCCATCCAGCAGCATCGCCCCCAGAACTGCCACTTCGATATGCAGCGACGCGGGCATTCCCTCGATCGCGGTAAGGTGTCCAAATGATGCCATAATGTTTCTATTCTCAGCCCACGCAACCCAAGTCGCAATACACACACAACCTCAACAAACAACCCCACATAGACGCTTTCCCACACCCCGATAGGTTTATGCACACACCAGCAGCAACCTCCGGCAACGTCCCTGGCAATTCAACCGCAAGCCGCCACTAAACCCTCGAAGCCCCCATTCCATCCCGCACCACCGGAGCCCCATGGCCACAGACAAGTTCCTCGACCCGCCCCCCGCCGCCCAACGCGACAAAGCCGCCTTCGAAGTCCTCCGCGTCTGGATCGCGGAACAGGGTCAACACGTCGCCATCCGCTCCGGCGCCTGGGAAGACCCCTTCGCCTGGGGAATCGTCCTCGCCGACCTCGCCCGCCACATCGCCCACGCCCACAAAATGCAGAACGACAAAGTCGACCCCGAAGCCTTCCTCGAACGCCTCCTCGAAGGCTTCGAAGCCGAAATCGACAACCCCACCGACGAACCCGAAGGCGAAGTCACCCAGTAACCCACACCGTTGCTTGTTCTCCCCTACACCCCGGCACAACCCACGGATGCCCATCGCAACGCCTCACCGCGATAGGTGGGAACCGACAACCCCTCCCCACCAGCCCTCGCCGTTGCCAATGCCGTTGCCTTAAGGTAGGCGAGGGCTTCAGCCCTCACATCAAACACCCACCCACCCCCCCTTCCTCTCTGCCGAAGGCATGAGTGCAGGCAAAGCCGAAACGAAATATATATCGCCTTTGCTTTTGCCCTTGCCGTTGCCCGTTCTTAATCGGTGTCATCCGCGCAAATCGGCGCTAAGCATTCCCCACTACTTCCGCCTGTACTCCTCAAACAACTCCGGAAACTGCGCCTGCAACGCCGCAATCTTGGGCACATCGCACACCTGAATATACGGGTTCCCCGGATTCTTCTCCGCATAATCCTGGTGATACTCCTCCCCAGCGTAGAACGCCTGCAGCGGCACCAACTGCGTCACAATCGGACGCGCAAACACCTTCGCCCCATCCAACTGCGCGATATACGCCGCCGCAATCTTCTGCTGCTCCGGCGTCGTATAAAAGATCGCCGACCGATAGCTCGTCCCCACATCCGGCCCCTGCCGGTTCAACTGCGTCGGATCATGCACCACGCTGAAAAATATCCGCAGCAGCGTCCCATAGCTCACCCGCGCTGGGTCAAACACCACCTGCACCGCCTCCGCATGCCCCGTCGTCTCACGCGACACCGCCCCATAGTTCGCCGTCTCCGCCGTCCCACCCGAGTAGCCCGCTGTCGTAGCCGTCACCCCACGCACCCGCTGAAACACCCCCTGCACTCCCCAGAAGCATCCCCCCGCAAACACCGCCGTCTCACTGTGCGCCGCCGTATGCTCATCCACCACCGCCGCCGGAATCGGCACCTTCCTCGTCTCCGCTCCAAATACCATCGCCTTTACCCTCCAGAAAAGTACGCCAACCACCAGCGCCACCAGCACCAACCGAACCACACCTGTTCCCATCCTCGTCATCCTCTACGCAGACTACGCCAGCCACACCCCATTCGATGCCGTCCCAGCCCCGGCCGTTACATCTCTGTTCATCCCGCGCACATCACGCGATTCGCTTCCGCCCCTGAATCTCGATATACACATGCACCAGGCTCACCGCCGCCGGAGTTACCCCCGCAATCCCGCTCGCCTGCCCTAGCGTCCGCGGCCTCACCCGCTCCAGCGTCTGCTGCATCTCCCGGCTCAGCCCACTCACCGCCGCATAATCGAACCACTCCGGAATCACCCGCTTCTCCGCCTTCCGCATCTTCTCCATCGACCGCCGCTGCTGGTCCATATACCCCGAGTACTTGATCTCCGTCTCCACCGTCTTCATCTCATTCCGCACCCACGCCGGCAGCCTCCCCGCCATCACCTCGGGTGCCCCATGTCTCGCTTCTGAGACATGGGTTCCCACGCCACCCCCTTCCATCGCCGCCGCCCAAACCTCCAACCCAGCCCCCGCCATCCGCTCCCGCAGCAACGGAGCCATCTGCTCCACCGCCACCTCCGGCCGCTTCAAAAACTGCGCAAACGTAGTCCCCGTCACATACTCCGCATCCCCATCCAATCGCTCCCGAAGCTCCTCCGGCAACTCCTCCAGCCGCACCCGCGCCGTCTCCAGCAACCGCACAAACGCCGCCGCCCGCGCCTGCTTCTCTTCATAAGCCGCCCACCCCGCATCATCAATCAACCCCAGCCGCCGCCCATGCGGAGTCAGCCTCCGGTCCGCATTATCAATCCGCAAATGCAGCCGATACTCCGCCCGCGAAGTAAACATCCGGTAAGGCTCATCCGTCCCCTTGCTGATCAAATCATCAATCAGAATCCCCGTATAAGCCTCCGTCCGGTCCAGCGTAAATCCACCCTCACCCCGCACCGCCAGCGCCGCATTGATCCCCGCCATCAGCCCCTGGCAAGCCGCCTCTTCATACCCGCTCGTCCCGTTGATCTGCCCCGCCAGATACAGCCCCTCAAACTTCTTCACGCGCAGCGTCCGGTCCAGCTCCGTCGGATCGATCGCGTCATACTCAATCGCATACCCCGGCCGCAGCATCTCCGCACTCTCCAGCCCTGGAATCGACCGCACCATCGCCGCCTGCACCTCCATCGGCAGGCTCGTGCTCATCCCGTTGATGTACACCTCATGCGTATTTAGCCCCTCCGGCTCTAGAAAAAACTGGTGCCGCGTCTTCTCCGGAAACCGCACAATCTTGTCCTCAATCGAAGGACAATACCGCGGCCCCACCGCCTCAATCTGCCCCGAGTACATCGGCGAACGATGCACATTCTCCCGAATCAGCCGCAGCGTCTCCGGCGTCGTATGCGCAATATGACATTGGATCTGCCGCAGCGCCGGAACAAATCCAGTTACAAATTCACTCCCCCCACCCACCTTCAAAGACCGAAAACTAAACGGCGTCGGGTCCACATCCCCCGGCTGCTCCTCAAACTTCGTCCAATCGATCGTCCGCCCATCCAGCCGCGGCGGAGTCCCCGTCTTCAACCGGCACTCCCGCAGCCCCAACCGCTTCAGTGCCTCGCCCAACAGCACACTTGCCGGCTCCCCACTCCGCCCAGCCGTGTACTGCTCCTCCCCACAGTGGATCAACCCATTCAAAAACGTCCCCGTCGTAACAATCGTCGCCCCCGCAACAATCACCCGCCCATCCCGCAACTTCAACCCCCGCACACGCGCGGACTCGCCGGGTGCCCCATGTCTCGCCTCTGTGGCATGGGTCTCATCCAACCCACCACCGCCCTCTACTCCCTGCCTCTCCTCCACCAGCAGATCCACCACCTCCGCCTGCTTGATGAACAGATTCGCCTGCCCCTCCAACACCTCCCGCATCTTTACCCGGTACAGCGCCTTGTCGCACTGCGCCCGCGGACTCCACACCGCCGGTCCCCGGCTCGTATTCAGCAGCCGAAACTGTATCCCGCAAGCATCCGCCACCTCCCCCATCACCCCACCCAGCGCATCCACCTCCCGCACCAGGTGCCCCTTCGCAATCCCCCCAATCGCCGGGTTACAGCTCATCTGCGCAATCAAATCCAGATTAAGCGTAAAGATCGCCGTCCGCAGCCCCATCCGCGCCGCCGCCATCGCCGCCTCGCACCCGGCATGACCAGCCCCCACCACCACTACATCGAACTCTTCCGTAAAAGCCATATCTTCTCTATTTTACTGGCCATTTCGCCACCCACTCTATCAATGTGATCCCGCGCACAACCAATGGCCACACATCCGTCTAACCTGTAGCCGAACCACTCTCTCAGCAGGAGGCTGCCATGCCCAACAGACTCAACGGAAAAGTCGCCATCATCACCGGTGCCGCGCGCGGAATGGGCGCTGCCGAAGCCCGCCTCTTTGCCAGCGAAGGTGCCAGCGTCTTCCTCGCCGACGTCCTCGACCAGGAGGGCCGCCGCCTCGCCGACGAACTCAATCACACCTTCCCCGGCCGCGCCCACTACGTCCATCTCGATGTCACCAAAGCAGCCGAATGGCACAACGCCGTCGCCGCAGCCGAACAAACCTTCGGACACCTCCACATCCTCGTCAACAACGCTGGCATCTACAGCGCCGCCGGCATCGAAAACACCTCGGAAGACGAGTGGCAGCGCATCGTCGACATCAATCAAAAAGGTGTCTGGCTCGGCATCAAATCCGCCGCTCCCGCTCTCCGCCGCACCGGCTCCGGCTCCATCGTCAACATCTCGTCCATCTTCGGCATCATCGGCTCCCCCGGCTCCACCGCCTATCACGGCACCAAGGGAGCCATCCGCATCCTCTCCAAGGCCGCCGCCGCAGAACTCGCCCCAGCCAACATCCGCGTCAACTCCGTCCATCCCGGCATCATCGCCACCCCCATGGTCGACGCCCTCTCCCCACAGGCTCGTCAAGCCGTCGCCGCCGCCTGCTGCCTCAAGCGCGAAGGCCGCCCCGAAGAAGTCGCCTTCGCCGTCCTCTTCCTCGCCTCCGACGAGGCCTCCTACATCACCGGCTCCGAACTCGTCATCGACGGAGGCTACACCGCCCTCTAACCCCACCCCATCACGGATAGTGCTTCACCGGCACAATCTCCGCCACCGGCTCCCCCGCCGCCGCCATCATCTCCTGCAGCTCCGTCCGCAGCTCCCCAGCCTTCGCACGAAACTCCTTCCGCCCCGCCAGATTCACCTGCTCAAAAGGGTCCGACCCCTGGCTGTACATCTGATACTCCACATACTTGTCCGAGAACTTCTCCGACCGCCGACCCGCCGCATCAATCACGCAATACGTCCAATCCTTCGTCCGCAGCGCCCGCGCCGTCATCGACTCGCTGATCTGCACCAACTCCTTATTCGGCCACGCCTTCCTCGCCTTCGCCTCCGTCGCCAACCCCAGAAAGCTCTTCCCCTTCACGCTCGCTGGCACCGCAATCCCCGCAGCCTCCAGCAGCGTCGGCATCACGTTGATGTTCCCCACAATCTCAGGCAGCGCCGCCGCATGGTTGAACCCCGGACCCTGCACAATCAGCGGCACCCGGATCGAAGCATTATGCGGACTCCGCTTGTACTCCTCGTTCCGCGTCATAAAGTGGCACCCATGGTCGCTCGTGAACACCACAATCGTGTTCTCCGCCAACCCTTGCTCCTCCAGTATCTGCATCACCCGGCCCACCGACTTGTCGATCGCCTCCACGCACCCGTAGTAGTCCGGCAACTGCGACTGCCAGTTCCCCGGCAGCGGCCGCAGATCGTTCGGCACACACGGGTCCGCAAATCGCTCCGCCGACCCCTTCGGCCCCACAAACCGCTTCTCGTCATTCTGGAAGTGCGGCTCCAGTTGCGAGATGTACAGCAGAAACGGCTTCTCATGCTTCTCCCGCAAAAACCGCTCCGCCCGGTCCGTCACAAAGTCCACCCGAAACTCGTCCTTGAACGTGATCTCCTTCCCATCCCCGTCGTAGATCGTCCCCTCATACGGATGCGTCGTCCACTCAAACTCGTTCGCTCCCTCCCACAGGTCCAGAAAGCCCCCGCGAAACTCCGGCTTCACATACCCGCGTCCCCCGCCCTCCGCCTCACTCGACGGAGCCAGATGCCACTTCCCAATCAGGTTCGCCGTATACCCCGCCTTGCGAAACTCTCCCGCCAGCGTCGGCAGCGCCAGATCCATATGCGTCCCGTTATGCCACACCCCCGTCTCCGTCGCATACCGCCCCGTCATCAGCACCGACCGCGACGGCGAGCACACCGGCTGATTGCAAATCGCCCCCGTATAGTTCGTCCCCCGCGCCGCCATCGCATCCAGGTTCGGCGTGCGTGTCGTGTAGTTCTGCCCATTCGCCCCAATAAAGTCCGCACGAAACTGGTCCGCAATATACACAATCACATTCGGCCGCACAGCTTTACCTGCGCCGGTTGACACCGCCTCCGCCTCCGCCGTCGCACCCATCCCCAGCGCCATCCCCGCAGCCACGCTCCGCGTCAAAAAAGCCCGTCGATCCAATCCCTTCTCCTCCGCCATCTCCCTAACCCTCCATCCGCCACACCAACGCATCAATACCGCGCAAAGTGCAGACCACCATTCTAGGCGGAATATCCCAACCCACCCCGCCATCCAATCCTTCCTGCCACGCTGTCTTTCTTTCTGTCTCCCACCCCCAATCTCCCCTACAATCCCACCATGCCCCTCCGCAAACTCCTCGCCACCACCCTCATCCTCGCTGCATCATGCACCCTGCACGCCCAATCCACCCTCAACCCCGCCATCACCACCGATCCCGCCCCCGACAAGACCGCTCCCGCAGCCATCGAAACCTTCCAACTCCCCAGCCACGGCGCTCTGCTCAACGCCCTCGTCTACACCGCCGCTGGCTCCACCCCCCACCCCACCGTCCTCCTGCTTCACGGCTTCCCCGGCAACGAGCGCAACCTCGACCTCGCCCAAACCCTCCGCCGCGCTGGCTATAACGTCCTCTTCTTCGACTACCGCGGCTCCTGGGGCTCCCCCGGCGACTTCTCCTTCACCCACGCCATCGAAGACACCCACGCCGCCATCGCCTACCTCCGCGACCCCGCCAACGCCACCCGCCTCCACATCGACCCCGCCCACCTCATCCTCATTGGACACTCCATGGGCGGCTTCCTCGCTCGTTACGTCGGCGCCCACGACTCCGCCATCCAGGCCGTCGCCCTCATCTCCGCAGCCGACATGGCCGTAGACTCCCTCGAAGCCCTGCCCCCCGCCCAGCGCACCCACGCCATCCCCGCCATCGCCCGCAGCTTCGCCGCCGAAGGCATCGCCCCCCTCGCTGGCTGCACCCCCCAGTCCCTCGCCCAGGAGGTCGTCACCAACGCCGACACTTGGAACGTCCCCGCCCTCGCACCTCCGCTCGCCTCCCGACCACTCCTCGTCGTCACCTCCGACGACGGCCTCACCGCCTCCAACCAAGCCTTCCTGGCAGCACTCCCCCCATCTGCCGCCCCCCACACCACCTCCCTCCACCTCCCCACCGACCACTCCTACTCCGACCACCGCATCGCCCTCCAGCAGGCCATCCTCAACTTCCTCGCCACCCTCAACAAGTAAGCCCTGCCCCAGCTTCCCGCATCCAAACCAACTATGCTCGACCTCTTCCATCACCGCCATCCCTGGTTCTTTGTCATCTTCATCTTCTGCGCTGCACTGGTGGTCGCCAACTTCGTCCACTACCTCCTCTTCCGCGTCCTCCGCCGCAAAGAAGAGCGCAGCGCCACCTTCGGCTGGGGACTCCAGCGATACCTCGGTGCCCCCGCCCGCGCCATCTTCTTCCTCACCTGCCTCCTCGCAGCCTTACCCCTCATCCCCGGCCTCACCGACAAGTACGAAGACATCCTCCGCCAGGCCTTCATCATGGCCACCGTCGCCGCCCTCGGTTGGTTCGCCATCGGCTGCATCTACGTCCTCCAGTCCATCACCCTCCGCCGCTACGACCTCCACGCCAAAGACAACATCCAGGCCCGCCGCGTCCACACCCAGTTCCAGCTCTTCCGCCGCATGGCCATCACCTTCATCGTCGTCGTCGACATCGGCGCACTCCTCTGGACCTTCAACGACCCACGCATCTGGCACTACGGCTCCGGACTCCTCGCTTCCGCCGGAATCGCCTCCCTCATCCTCGCCACCGCCGCCAAATCCACCGCCTCCAACTTCCTCGCCGGTCTCCAGATCGCCTTCACCGAACCCATCCGCATCGACGACGTCGTCGTCGTCCAGGGCGAGTGGGGACGCATCGAAGAGATCAACTCCGCCTACGTCGTCGTCCGCATCTGGGACCTCCGCAGACTCATCGTCCCACTCTCCTACTTCATCGAAAACTCCTTCCAGAACTGGACCCGCGAGTCCGCCGACATCATGGGCACCGCCTTCCTCTACGTCGACTACTCCATCCCCGTAGAAGCCCTCCGCCAGCAACTCAACTCCATCGTCCACGCCTCGTCCCTCTGGGACCAGAAAGTCTGCGGACTCCAGGTCACCAACCTCACCGACCGCTCCATGGAACTTCGCTGCCTCGTCAGCTCCCGCAACGCCAGCGAAAACTTCGACCTCCGCTGCCTCGTCCGCGAACAGATGACCACCTTCATCCAGAAAACCTACCCCAACGCCTTCCCCACCATCCGCAACGCAACCCTGACCACCCCTAACCCCTAACCCCACGAAATCTTCGGGTGCCCCATGTCTCGCCCCTGAGTGTTCAGTCTCGGGACATCCTTTCGATTTGTTTTGTCTTAATAATGGGCGTTTCGATCCAGGCTCCGCGCGGATACCCCCATGACGGCGGGTTGGGGTTGTAGCGTCGCGGGCTCGGTGATGCCCGACCAACCCAGCTTCAAGGTAGCGCCTGATCCACAACGCTCCAGTCGTCCGAGAGATGCCAAACTCGACACACAAGGAGCCCAGCGGCTTCTCACGCCGACTCGCCGCCACCACACACCGCATCGGCACTCGCTACGCGAGCGCAGTAGTGTACAAGATGTCCCGAGACAATATGGAAAGAATGTCCCAAGACTGAACAAGGAGGCATGGGGCACCCCCAACACCGCCCTCACTCCGCCGCCGCAATCGCCCCCACGATCCGGTCAATCACCTCGCGGTCCGCACGCGTATGCGGAGCGTGGTTATTCACCATGATCGAAAACATCACCATCCGCCCGCTCCCACACTCCAGATACCCACTCAGCGCCCGCGCCTCGCCCAGCGTCCCTGTCTTCGCAAACACCTTCCCCATCAGCGGCCCCTTCGCAAACCGCCCTTCCAACCCACCATCCACCCCACCCACCGGCAAACTCGCCTTCCACGCCCCAAACCACGACTGCCCGCTCGCATACTGCAACAACCGCACCACCGCCCGCGGAGTCACCAGATCATGCCCACTCAACCCCGACCCATCCACAAACACAAAGTCCTCCCCATCCACCCCCGCATCCAACAGAAACTGCCGCACCACCCGCGCCCCCTGCGCCGCAGACCCATCGCTCCCATACGCCTTCCCCAACTGCCGCAGCAGCAACTCCGCATGCAGATTCTGGCTCACCTTGTTCGTCACCACCACATCCTCCGCCACCGTAGGCGAAACATGCTCCACCCGTAGCCCACACCCCGTCAGACATCCGCTCCCCGCCGTCAAAGCCTTGCTCCGCGCCGCCATCGCCGTCTCCGCCAGCTTCGGCAACGGCATCCGCGACTCCTCCCAAAAACCCATCCCACCCGTCAACTCCCGGTGCTCCGCCCGCGCCCGTCCCGTCACCTCCACTCCCCTCGCCTCCAGCATCGCCTTCAGCGCCATCGCCGCATACTCCGCCGGGTCCTGAATCGCCACCTCCTCCACCTCCGCACCCGCATCCACCCCAATCACCCCATCCACCCGCAGCACCTTCGACCCCAGCGCCCGATCCATCCGCACATGGTTCCCACTCCCCACCGCCCCCGTCACCAGCCCAGCCCCATCCACCCCGTAGTAATCCATCGCCGGATCAACCACCACCGTCCCCGCTGCACCCGCCACCGCACCCGGAGCCACCGTCACCTTCACCTGGTTGTCGTTCACCGTCAGCCCGCTCACCGGAGCACCATACCCCCACAGCGCATCATCGATCGCCCAATCCTCCCCATACGGCTCCCACGGAAACACCCTGTCATCCCCCACCACATCACCCTCCACCCGCTTCAATCCCGTCGCCACCACCCGGTCCGCCATCTCCTCCAGATACCGCAACCCCCGCCCCGCCGCCACCGGAGCACCCGCCACCACCTGCGGACGATCCTTCGGCTCCACATACGGCACCGTCCGCCCCGACAGATTCGCATCCCCACTCCCCACCAGCACCAGATCCCCCTGCAACCGGCCCGCCCCCACCATCGTCCCCCGCGCCTCCACCACCGTCGTAAACCGTCTCTCCCCACCCAGCAGTGCCATCGCCGCCGCCGTAGTAAACAACTTCGCATTGCTCGCCGGCTCAAAATACTGCCCCTCATTCCGCATATAGATCGGAGCGCCGTCCATCCCCACTACCGCAATCCCCCAGTGCGCCCGCACCACCTCAGGCTCAGCCAGAATCCCCTCCACCACCCTCCTCAAATCCCCTCCCACCCCAACCCCACCCACCGCACCACTCCCCTGCGCCCACCCCAGCCCACTCAAAGCCACCAAAATCACCAAAACCCGCATCCGCATCACCATCCGCGCAGTCTAGCACCACCACCATCGCTGCATCACAAGCACCAGCCCTAGCCCTAGCCCTTGCCCTTGCCCTCTACTCCCTACTCCCTATTCCCTACTCCCTGTCCTCTACCCCCTACTCCCTACCCCCTACCCCCTGTTCTCCCTATACCCTTGTACTCATGCCCTACTCTGCCCGGACTCCTTTCGAATGGCACCTCCGCACCCGCACTCTTCCCCTCGGCCACCGCACTCTCATCATGGGCATCCTCAACGTCACGCCCGACAGCTTCTCCGACGGCGGCCAGTTCTACGCCCCCAACCACGCTCCCGACGCCGCCCTCGCCCACGCCCTCCACCTCCTCGACTCCGGCGCCGACATCCTAGACATCGGCGGCGAATCCACCCGCCCCCACTCCACCCCCATCACCCCCGACGAGGAACAGGCCCGCATCCTCCCCGTCATCCGCGCCATCCTCGCCGCCCGCCCCTCCGCCATCCTCTCCGTCGACACCTTCCACCACACCACCGCACGCGCCGCCATCCTCGCCGGCGCCGAAATCGTCAACGACGTCTCCGGTCATCTCTGGGACCTCGACATGTCCGCCACCTGCGCCCAACTCCGCTGCGGCGTCATCCTCATGCACACCCGCGGAACCCCACAGGACTGGCCCTCCCTCCCTCCCCTCCATCCCCTCCTTATCCTCCCCAACATCCTCACCGGACTCCGCGACAGCATCTACGCCGCCCGCACCGCCGGAACCCCCAGCGACAACATCGTCCTCGACCCAGGCTTCGGCTTCGGCATCCTCGGCCCCGACAACTTCGCCATCCACGCTTTCTTCCACCAACTCCACCAGTTCGGCCTACCCATCCTCAGCGGAACCTCCCGCAAACGCTTCCTCACCCAGGCCGTCTCCCACGCCCTCACCCGCATCGCTCCCGCCGCCCAACCTTCACCCGATGCCCTCCACCACGCCACCACCGCCTCCAACGTCGCCGCCATCCTCAGCGGTGCACACCTCGTCCGCGTGCACGAAGTCGCACCCGCCCTGGCCGCCGCAGCCATCGCAGACGCCATCCTCAACGCCATCCCACCCCAGCCCACACCCTGACCCAGACTCCCCAGCTAGCCCGGATCTTCCGTCGAAACAATGTCGCTCACCACCAGCCACTTCCCATCGCTCCCCCGGTTCAGCACCCGCAACTCATGCGTCTTCGCCATCGGAAACACCGGCTGCCCGACATCCACGCTCTCCCCGCCCTTCTCAACGTAGCTGTACACCACCGCCACCCCCGGAGACACAAACTGCACCGAACGAATCTCCACCGGCGCAGCAGGAATCCCCGCAGACTCCGGCCGTAAAAACAGCCGGTGCAGCATACTCCGGATCTCCGCATCGCCCCGCGCCATGTTCCCCGTCGCGCTCACCCGCAGCGCGTCGCTCCGGTAGGTCGGCATCACCTCGTCCGGATCGGAGTCCCACACCCCCTTCTCCGCCGCCATCACCACCCCGCACACCGCGGCACCCTCACCGCTCGCGCACTCCTTCGCCAAACGCCCCGGATGATACGCCGCTCGCGCACTCCGGCAGCCACTCAATCCCACCAGGCCCACGCCCGCCAGCACCAAGGCCAGACGCCCCAGCCCGCGCCGCCACCCCAAACCACTCGTCCGCAAAGGACACACAACCGCGTCAGCAAACTTCATCGCAAAAAACCTCCGAGAGCATGTCGGTAGATTCCTGGCCCAGCAAAACCAATCGCAACTGTCCACAACCGCGTCCGGGGCACGCCAACACCCCGGACACCTCCTGCAACCAACCCCTAATTCACCGCAGCCCGTCCCGCCAGCCGCTCCCGCTCCACGCCATCCAGAGCCAGCCACAACGCCTGCGCAGCACGCTCACCCGCCCCCAGCACCGCATCCTCAGCCTCCGGATGCAACACCAGCTCCTGCTCCATCAAGCCCTGCCACACCTTCGCATGGTGAACATCCGCCGTCTGGTGCAGCGTAAAGTACCGTGCCGCCACTCCCTCCGTGCCATAATGCTCCGCCAGCCCGGCAGCCTTCGTCGTAGCAATCGCAGGCACCTTCGACTCGTACGCATACAGCGCAGCCATCGCCGCCGCCGCACCCGCACCGCTCGCTCCAGCCGCCTGCATCAACTCCCGAAACGTCGCCAGCAGCGCCGTCATCTCCGGCTGCACCGCACGGCCCGTCACTTCACTCCGCGTCGCGCCCATCCCCGCCGCAAAGTCCATCCAAAGCTCGCTGTGCGCACGGCCATGAGCCGTATCCACACCTTCTTCATCGGCCAGATTCCGCAAAACCTCTCGCCGTAGCTCCCCATCCGGCAACTGCGCATGCAGCGCACTCAAATACGTCGGAAACGCCGACACATGGTGCCAATACTCCGCCGCATACTCCTTCAACTCCCCACGCGTCAGCTCACCCTTCGACCACGCTTGATAAAACGGATGCTGCAAAAGGTTATACGGAGCCACACGCTCCTCGAAACGACCCCAAAACTCGCCACTCTTCGACATCCCAATCTCCTCCATCCAGCCACAATCCCGCCAACCGAAAAATCCAGCCATGCAGGTTGCTCAGAGTGTACCCCAACAAATCCAAATCAATCTCCCAATCCACTCCCGTGCCTTCTTCTTCCCCCGCGCGCCACCCGTCCCTCAGCAGTAGCCTTCTACCCCTACGCCCTGTCTTCTACTCCCTATTCCCTACTCCCTATTCCCTGTCCTCTACTCCCTACTCCCTATTCCCTACTCCCTGTCTCTCCAACATCTCAGCCACCGTCCACCCCAGCACCGGATGCCGCATCTCCCCCGCAATCTCCGCCAGCGGCTCCAGCACAAACCGCCGCTCATGCATCGCCGGATGCGGCAGCATCAGCTCCTCCGACACCACCACCACATCCCCAAACAACAGCAGGTCCAGATCAATCACCCGCGGCCCCTTCGCCGCCACCCCACTCCGCACCCGTCCCATCGCCCGCTCCACCCCCAGCAGACCTCGCATCAACTCCAGCGGCTCCAACTCCGTCTCCAGCAACAGCGCCCCATTCAAAAACCGCGGCTGCTCCACACTCCCCACCGGAGCCGTATCGTAAAACGAAGACACCGACACCACCCGCCCCAGCTCTCCCACCCGCTCCACCGCCACCCGCAGGTTCGCCTCCCGGTCGCCAAACTCCGACTCCAGATTCGATCCCACTGCCACCGCCGCACGCATCATCATCACCCCTCCCACTCCCCAGCCCTACCCACACAAATCACCACAACCTGTCCACCCGCAAACCTATGCCGAAGCCACCTGCAGCCCCATCGGAACCGCCTCCGGCGCCGCCACCTCATCGTACCCATGCGCCAACTCCCACGCCGACCGATCCCGCATAAGTCGTTGCACCAGTGCAGTATGCATCGCATGGCCCGCACGCTCCGCCACCACCCGCCCCTGAATCCGCCGCCCCGCCAAAGCCAAATCCCCAATCAAATCCAGTACCTTGTGCCGCACAAACTCATCCGGAAACCGAAGTGGCCCATTTTCAACACCTTGCCGAGACAAAATGATCGCGCACTCGTCCGATGCCCCGCGGATCAACCCCATATTCCGCAGCATAGCCTCATCTTCCTTAAACCCAAACGTCCGCGCAGGAGCAATCAAACTCGCATAATCCCCCGTCGCCAGATCTCCCGTAAACGTCTCATAACCAATGGGTTGTGGAAAGTCGATCGCATAGTGGATGCCATACCCCGTCCCCGGATACACCCCGATAAACTTGCTCCCGTCCCGAACCTCCACCTCTTTCACGATCTTCAGATACTCCCGCTTGCGCCGTTGCTGCTTCAATCCAACCTCCTGAAACGAAAGCACATACGGCAACGCGCTCCCATCCAGAATCGGCACCTCCAGGTTATCCACCTCCACAATCACGTTGTCCACCCCCACCCCGATCAACGCCGACAACAAATGCTCCGTCGTCGAAATCAAAACACTCTGCCGCATCAGGCTCGTCGCATAACTCACCTTCGCCACATTCCGACCAATCGCAGGTATCTCAAAGTTATCCAGATCCGTCCGCCGAAACACGATCCCCGACCCCGCCGGAGCCGGTACCAGCCGCATCCGCACCGGCGCACCGCTATGCAGGCCCACGCCCTGAAACTCAATCTCAGCCCGGATTGTCCGCTCAAAATGAGCTTCTAGTCCCACGAATCTGACTCCCTGCCCCTGCTAACGCTGCACCCGCTAGATTACAAGAACCGCAACCACCACAATGTGGCAAAATAACCACACTGAAACTACAAATCACCACGCACCGCACCTGCCCGCGGCGCTTCCCCGGCCCCTGCCCTTACTAGCGATAAGATAGCCTCCATGGTCCCCGCCTCCCTCCCCACCCGCCTCCAATCCCATCTCCTCACCCAGTCCGGCTGGATCGAATCCCACCTCCGCACCCTCGTCCAGCAGGAGTCGCCAAGTGAAGACCGGGCATCAGTTAACGCTGCCATGCTACTCGCCGAAACCTGGGCCCGCGAACTCGGCGGCCGCGTCAAACGCCACCCCCAAAAACTCTTCGGCGACGTCCTCGAACTCCGCTTCGGCCCCGCCCGCTCCACCCGCAAACCCATCCTCCTCCTCGGCCATCTCGACACCGTCTGGCCCCTCGGTACCCTCGCCACCATGCCCTGGACCCACCACAACGGCCGCTACTCCGGCCCCGGAGTCCTCGACATGAAAGCCGGCGTCGTCATGGCCCTCGCCGCCATCAGCGCCCTCCAGCAACTCAACGTCTCCCGCCCCATCACCCTTCTGCTCAACAGTGAAGAAGAGATCGGCAGCCCCATCTCCCGTCCCATCACCGAGCGCCTCGCCCTCACCGCCGCCGCCGTCCTCGTCCTCGAGCCCGCCCAGGGACTCGCCTACAAGACCGCCCGCAAAGGTGTCGGCCAGTACACCCTCACCGTCACCGGTGTCGCCGCCCACAGCGGGGTCGACTTCCACCACGGCCACTCCGCCATCCTCGAACTCGCCCGGCTCATCCAGACCGTCTCCGGCTTCACCAACCTCAGCCGAAAACTCACCGTCAACTGCGGCGTCATCTCCGGTGGAACCCGCTCCAACGTCGTCCCCGCCCACGCCTCCGCCGAGATCGACGTCCGCATCGCCAAAGCCTCCGACGCCGCCTACATCGACCGCCTCTTCCGCCGCCTCAAAGTCTCCGACCCCCACTGCACACTTGAGATCACCGGAGGCATCAACCGCCCACCCATGGAGCGCAAACCCGGCACCGTCGCCCTCTTCAAATCCGCTCAGTCACTCGCCGCGCAACTCGGCTTCCACCTCGACGAGGCCGCCACCGGTGGAGGCTCCGACGGCAACTTCACCGCCGCCCTCGGCATCCCCACCCTCGACGGCATGGGAGCCATAGGCGAAGGGGCCCACGCCCCCCACGAGCATGTCCTCGTCGAACACCTCATCCCCCGCACCGCGCTGCTCGCCGCCCTCATCGCCACCATCGAATAAGCGCAAAAAAAGTTACAAATAAACAATCGGTATCAGTTACAAATCAAACTCCCCGCGCTACAGCGGAGGAATCGCCTCGCTCACGCCTTCCTGCACCTTCGCCAGCAGCTCCATCGTCCGCGCCAGCGGCAGCCCCACCACGTTGAAGTAGCAGCCCTCAATCCGCGGAATCCACCGCGCCGCATACCCCTGAATCCCGTACGCCCCCGCCTTGTCCAGCGGCTCCCCACTCGCCAGATACGTTGCCATCTCCTGCTCGCCGATCAGGTCGAAGAACACCTGCGTTATCTCCACCTCGCTCACCGTCGCCCCCCGCGAAATCGCCGCAATCCCCGTCAACACCTGGTGCGTCCGCCCCGACAACTGCTCCAGCATCCGCCGCGCATCCGCCTGGTCCACCGGCTTGCCCAGTACCTCGCCCTGACACACCACCGTCGTATCCGCGCCCAGCACCGTCACTGGATCGCCGTCATCCTCCACATCCTTGTACCGAGCCCACACCGCCGCGGCCTTCTCTACCGCCAGCCGCTGCACATACGTCGCCGCACTCTCCCCCGGCTGCATCGCTTCATCGATGTCAGCCGACTCCACCCGGAACGTCAGTCCCGCCTGCGTCAGCAGCTCACGTCGGCGCGGCGAAGCGGAAGCAAGAATCAGCATCGCCCCTACTCCTTCTCGACCACAACGTGCGCCTGCATCGTGTGCGTCTGCCCCGGCGCCAGCGTCACCGCATCGCTGCCCGCATTCACCGTCTCCACACACAGCATCTCGTGCCACTCATCCGGCCCCATATCCGCCAGCTCCTTCCACGGATTGAACACCACCGTCGTCCGCGAGTTCGTCTTCTCAATCCGTATCCGCCGCTTCTCCACCGCATCATGGATCACGCACGTCGCCGTCGTATCCGGATACACCCGGTCCGTAAATCCCGTAAACCGCAGCGCAGCATGCGATGCAGGCTTGTGCTTGAAGTCGTCCGTCTTGTCGATAAACGCCGTCGGCTCCAGCCCCGTCACCGACACCTCATGCACATCCACCACCGCAAAATAAGTATGTAGCGCCTCTTCAAACTCCAGCGGTGCCGCACCCTCGTTCGCCACCGTCAACTGCATCGTCAGCGTCTTGCCAAACGTCAGTTGGTACGCCAGCCGAAACTGATCGAACCCCATACTCCGGCTCATCGCCGTTGGCCCCAGCGTCAGCGTCAGATGCAGCTCATCCCCAGCCAGCGCCGCAAACGCCACCGACCAATCCTGTATCCGCGCAAACCCATGCGAGGGCCCAGGCTTCCCATCCACCCGGTCCGCCTTCTGGTCCGTCGCAAACCACGGAAACGCAATCGGCACCCCCCCACGAATCGCCTTACCCGCAGCAAACTCGCTCTTGCGACTCATAAATAACACCGGCTGCTCCCCCGCCGGCTGCCACGCCGTCACATGCGCCCCCTGCAGATACACCCGCGCCGTCGCCTGCGCCGTCGTCACATCCGCATACACCAACCCACCCTGCCCAGCAGCAAACTCCAACACCCCAGGCAATCCAAAATGCGCATTCAACGCTTCAATATCCATATCGATTAAAAGTTTAGACTGCTCCGACCTCCTGTGCGCATCTTGGGTTAAGCTTGACCGATGCACGAAGACAATCTCGTCTCCCCAAGTGAACTCGGCGAGTACGTCTACTGCAAGCGGGCTTGGTGGCTACGACGCATCGTCCGTATCCCGCTCACCACAGTACATCGCGAAGCCTTTAGCACTGGTAACCAATGGCATCAGGAGCACTTCGAAGCGCTCCCCGTCCAGCACTCCGTCTCCGCGCTACGCCTCTGGACTGGCTGGGCGGCACTTGCACTCGCTGCCTTGCTCGCCTTCCTGTGGTGGACACGCTAAATGCTCCTTGCCTTGGCAGCACTACTCCTCGCCATCGCCATCTGGCTACTCTCGACCCGAAGGCAGATCGAGTCCCGCTCCATGCCCGAAGGCACTATTCTCTACGAGGATGTATCCGAGCAGCGATACACCTCCAACATCCTCACCTCCCAACGTTACGGCCTGCGTGGAAAACCGGATTACATCCTCATGACCAAAGACGGTGTCGTCCCTGTCGAACTCAAAAGCACCACACAGCCCCCGAGCCGCGGAAGAGTCCACCCCAGCCACACTGCCCAGATTCTCGCCTACTGCGCCATCGTTGGAGAGTCACTCGGAGAACGCATCCCCTACGGGCTTGTTATCTACCGCGACGGACTCCCCAGACGCGTAATCCCCACCGAAAAAAATATGATCTGGCTCCAGCAAATGGCGGATGGCCTTCGTGCAGCCAGAAAATCCGATCAGCAGCACCGCAACCACCGACACGAACCCAAATGCCTCAACTGCGGCGTGCGCGACAACTGCACAGAAGCACTCCAAATCGGCCAAGGCTGGAGAAACCGCACCCGAACCAGCAAATCACATCGGCGCAAATCTCGCTGACCCACCCACCCCAACCAACCCCAATCCCTAAATCTGCGAGTACGCCGTCGGCGTCAAAATCAGGTTCGTAATATTGCTCACGATCGCCTCGTACCCATACCGCGGCGAGCTTGACAACTTCTTCCACGCCGGATCATTCCGAAAAACATCCCACCGAGCATTCATCTCGTTCATATCCGGAAAACTCAGCATGTATGTCAGGTTCGGCATATGCGAACCAATCAGCGTATCGCCATAGAACACCTGCCCAAAGCCCGTACTCTGAAAGATCTCGAACTCCCCATGGTGGAACATCTCCACCTTCCGCACATGCGCCCCATATGTCGGGCTCTCGTACATCCGTATCTGGAAGATCCTCTTCGCATGCGTCGCCGAAGCAGCCGGCGGTGTCAGCTTCGGCCAACCCTCAAACGCTGCCAGCAACGAGCTCTCCACCCGCAAAAACGGTGGCGCCGCAGCCGGTGCACTCCAGAAAGGCTCAGCCAGCTTCATGAACTCCGCATCCTGCGCCAGCCGCAGATCCACCGTCGCCAGCAACTCCACATTCGTGCTCGGCAGCAGCAGATACAGCGTTGGCGTGTCCGGCCCGAAGTTCACCATAAACGCCCCCACCGGTGCGATCCCCAAACGGTTCAGCGCCGGCACCAGTGCGTCCGCCATGTAGCTGTCCGTAACCTTCGTCTGCGGGCCCGTCTGCATGTGGTACTTCCGCAGCTGATAAAACTCCCGCTTCCCCCCACCCGCCGCCACCGGCTCCGCTGCCTCCGCCGTCCCCGTCAATACCACCGCCGCCGATGCCGATGCCGCCTTCAAAAAATCACGCCGCTCCATCATCTCCCAATCCCCCGTTCATCCACGAACATCATTCCAATCCAGAACCAGACACCAGAATCATACAGCCACCGCTCGCCTCAGTACCCGTCCGCACCCACCACATTCAGCAGAGGCTCCCCCGCGATGTACCGCCGTACCTGCTCAGCCGCCAGTCGCACTCCGCGATCAATCAGCTTCGGCGTCGCCCCCCCAATATGCGGCGTGATCATGCAGTTCGGCGCACTCCACAGCGGATGTCCCACCGGCAGCGGCTCCGGATCGGTCACATCCACCACCGCCGCAATCCGTTCCTCCCGCAGCGCCTCCACCAGCGCGTCCATCACCACCACACTCCCCCGCGCCGCATTCACCAGCAACGCCCCTCGCTTCATCCGCGCCATCTCCCGCGCCCCTATCATCCCCCGCGTCGCCTCCGTCGAAGGCACAATCAGCACCACCACATCCGCCAGCGGCAGCAGCGCATCCAACTCCGTCACCGCATACACCAGCGGCTCCTGTCGCGCCGACCGCGCCACCCGCACCACCTCCACTCCAAACGGCGCCATCCGCGCCTCGATCGCCGCTCCAATCGACCCGTACCCCACAATCAGAACCGTCTTCCCCTCCAGATCCTCACACGCAATCGGATACTGCGGCACCTGCGCATCCATCTCTGCCAGAAACACATCCATCGGCATCGCCGCGCTCCGCCACCGCTGCTCCCGCTGCATATCCCGATACACCGGCATCCGTTTCATCCACCCCAGCACCCCCGCCAGCACCCACTCCGACGCAGATATATCGTGCAGCCCCCGCCCATCGCACAGCACCACATCCTTCGGCAGCCACTGCACTATCGCGTCCACCCCCGCCGTCATCGACTGCACCACCCGCAGCCCCTGTAGCCGGTTGCACGTCTCCGGCGATGCCGACCGAACATACGGCAGCACCCGAAACTCCACCGCCACATCCTCTACCAGCTTCGATGGCAAACGAACCATCTCCGCTCCCGCCGGAAACAACGCCAACTGCGCCGCCGACAACGTCTCATCCACACCCACTCGAACCATGCACCTGAGTATGCCTCAAATCCATCGGCCTTAGGAAACCCGCACGCACCCTACCGCAACCCCACCGGCCCGGCCTTCATTAACCCAACAAACATCCGGTCGAATCGATCCACATCCAGATCCTGCTGCACATGCACCAACTGCACATCCACCTCCGGCTTGCTCGTCGCCGTCCACGTCAACGTATCGCCATATCCCGGCCCCCGCGTCAGGTCCACATCCACATACAACATCTCTTCCTTCGTAATAATCGTCGGGTCCAGCCACGCCGCCGCCGCCAACTCGTCCCACAGATAATAAAACTCCCCCGTATACGCCACCAGGTACTTCGCCGCAGGCTCCCCCGACCGCGCAATCTCCGCCAGCATCTCCCGCGTAAACCGCGTCTTCACCGAGATGTCCACCGTCGTCAAATCGATCCGCGGCCAGTGCGCCGTCAGCGTCAGGTGCGCCGCCTCCGGATCAAACCAGAAATTAAACTCATGCCGCGGGCTCGTCGCAAACTCCGGATCGTCCGTATGCGGCGCTATGCTCCCGCCCATAATCACAATCCCCTGCGTCAACTCCGCAAACTCAGGATCGATCGCCAGCGCCAGCGCAATATTCGTCAGCGGCCCAGCAGCATAGATCGTCACCGCATGAGGATGCGCATGCACCTGCCGAATCAGGAAGTGCGCCGCATCCTCCGCCAACGGCTTGGTCGTCGGCTCGCCTTCACTCAACTTCGGCAGCACAAACGGCCCATGGTACGGCTGGCGGCTGCTCCCAGCACCCAGATCGCCCCACGCCCCGTACCATGGATACCGCCCATACAGCCCCTGCTCCAGCCGCGCCTGCCGCTCCGTACGCACCAGCGGAAACACCGCCCCCGGAACCACCGGCACATCCGTCCGCCCAATCAACTCCAGCATCCGCAGCGTATGCTGCACCTCTTCCGGCTCCCACGCATTCCCACTCACCATCGTGATGCCCAGCACCTGCACCTGCGCACTCTGCAGCAGCACCATCATCGCCATCTGGTTCGACCCACCCGGCCCCGAACCATCCTGATCCACAATCACCAACCGCCGAGACCCACCACCAGCCAAAGGCTCCGCAACCCCCGAAGCCACAACAAAAACCAGCAAACAAAAAAACAGCATTCGTCCAAGCATGATGCAGCCCAGACTATCAGCTACCGATCTGCTGCCACGCCATTGGCCTTCGCCTTCAACCTCATTCCCACCCTCATTCCCACTCTTGCCCTTACCTTGCCGTTACCGTTGCCTACCCACCTGTCAACCCCCAAACCCACCTAAACCACCCCAATCCAACAACCTGCCCCTGAACAAACAGTTCCCCCCAATCCCCTATAATTAAATCAAATCAGAAAATACAAAACCGCCACGACCACCTAACCTAACCCCAACCATTCGAAGACTTTACAAGACAACAACGGAACAAATGGGACTCTTTCTCACAAACACCCATCAAGTCCAAGCCTAAATCCCCTGTTTCGAAGACTTTGCACACAAATGACGGGGGAGGGGGAGGATCACCTAATCCTCTCGCCGCTCCTTCGGCTTATACGCCCGCGACACCGCCCCCGCCTCCGCCACGCACTTGTCCGAAACCCGCACCGGACTCGCGCACTTCCCCGCCGCAGCCCGCGTAAAGCTCCGCAACAGACGATTCACATCCACCTTCCCATTCCGCACCTCGCGCTCCACCGCCGAGTGCATCGCCGACAGCAACTCCCCCCGCAGCTCATTAAATACCTTGTCCAGATAGATGTACGGCATCAACCCTCCGCGCCCAAACGCGCCTCCCGCAACAATACAAGCTCTGCCAAATCCCCGCCCACCCTGCTTCCCCGCCAACTTAAATCCACACCCATACTTGCATCCCAACGCCCACCCGTATATCTTTTTGCTGTCCCCGGGGGAAACGTTTTCTATGACTCTGAAGTCCACTACGCCCATCGCCACCTCACGCCGCACCTTCCTCAAAGCCTCCACCCTCGCCGCCTCCGCACTCGCGCTCCGCCACTCCACCCTCCTCGCCCAGTCAGGCCCGCACACCGATGCCTCCATCGAGATCCTCCCCGCAGAGACCATCGGAACCATCTCCCCGGAGATCTACTCCCACTTCATCGAGCACCTCGGTGGAGTCATCTACGACGGC
Source organism: Acidobacteriota bacterium (assembly GCA_021780315.1). GTDB lineage: Bacteria > Acidobacteriota > Terriglobia > Terriglobales > Acidobacteriaceae > Edaphobacter. The sequence continues at coordinate 864,310 of JAJXYY010000042.1, read as the reverse complement.
GTCTGGGTCGGCGAAGGCTCCAAGATCCCCAACCAGCACGGCATCCGCACCGCCTTCATCGACGCCATGCGTGCCGTCCAGGCACCCGTCCTCCGCTGGCCCGGCGGATGCTTCGCCGACTCCTACGACTGGCGCGACGGCATCGGCCCACGCGACAAACGCGCCGCCCGCGCCGCCTTCTGGGGCCAGCAGGACTCCAACGAGTACGGCCTCCACGAGTTCATGCGCACCTGCCGAGCCATCGGTGCCAAACCCTACCTCGCCGCCAACCTCCGCACCCTCCCCGCACGCGACTTCTACCAGGAGATCGAGTACTGCAACGCTCCCGCAGGCAACCTCCCCTCCAACTCCGCCGCCAAACCCGCTCCCGACGCCCTCGCCGCACAGCGCGCCGCCAACGGTGACCCCGAGCCCTTCAACGTCGACCTCTGGGGCGTAGGCAACGAGTCCTGGGGTTGCGGTGGCAACCTCACCCCGGAAGAGTACGCCGCCATGTTCCGCCGCTTCACCGCCTGGACGCCCTCCTACGGCAAAGACCCCCTCCGCTTCGTCGCCGTAGGCCCCAACGGAGACGACACCGACTGGACCCGCCGCCTCTTCCACGCCCTCTACCAGAACCCCGAGCGCCGCCACCTCTGGGGACTCTCCATCCACTACTACACCTCCGGCAGCCCCTCCCAGTTCGCCGCCGGCGACGCCCTCAACTTCAACTCCGACGACTTCTACGACCTCCTTACCCGCGGCTCCATCATGGAGCGTGTCGTCACCGACCACTGGACCGCCATGGGCAACACCCCCGGCCAGCCCCAGGTGAAACTCGTCGTCGACGAGTGGGGCGCCTGGTACGGCAAGGGCACCGAACTCGGCCCCAACTACAACCTCTCCCAGCAGTCCACCATGCGCGACGCACTCCTCACCGGCATCACCCTGGACATCTTCCAGCGCCACGCCGACAAGGTCGCCGTCGCCAACGTCGCACAGTCCATCAACTGCATCCACTCCCTCATGCTCGCGCAGGAGGACAAGTTCACCCTCACCCCCACCTTCCACGTCTTCCAGATGTACCTCCCCCACCGCGGAGCCCAGGCCGTCCGCACCGAGTTCACCACTCCCACCATCGAGAACCCTCTCGCCAACGCCCCCATCCCCGTCGGTGGTAACAGCTACACCGGCTCTCTGGACGCCGTCAAAACCCTCGCCGGACTCAGCGGATCCGCCTCCATCTCCCCTACCAATCCCAAACTCCTCACCCTCACCGTAGTCAATCCCCACCTCGACCGTCCCATCACCACCGATATCGCCATCCGCGGAGCCAGCATCGCCTCCGCCAGCGCCACCGTCCTCGCCTCCAACGACGTCCACGACCACAACGACTTCGCCCACCCCAACGCCGTCCACCCCAACCCAGCCACCACCGCCCAGCCCACCGCCGGCAAACTCCTCCACACCTTTCCCCCTGCCAGCGTCACCACCTTCCAACTCACCCTCTTCTAGCCAAACCGGCCAAGACCACCGACCTCGATCACCATCACCATCACTACCGGTTCAATCGGAAGTCGATTGTGATCGAGGTCGACACCGCCGTCGGCTGCCCATTCACAAAATAAGGCCGGTAGCGCCACGCACGCACTGCCTCCACAGCCGCACTCCGCAGCACACGCTCTCCCGTCACCACCCGTGCTGCCGTCACAAATCCATCCGCGGACACCGTCACCTGCAGCACCACAGGACCCTGCACCTCATCCCGCTTCGCTGCCTCTGGATACGCTGGCACCCGTGATGCCACCAGGTAATCCGCCATAATCGAGGGCGCAACCCGCACCAGACCCTCCTCCATATCGCCAAATGAGTCCTCTGCCGAGGCCGCTGTCGGTTCCGCTGCTCCCTCCATCGCTCTCCGTCGCGGTGGCGGAGACTCCGCATTGGCACCCCTCCGCCCTGCCCCTGCATCCCTCACTCCAGCAGGCAATCCAGCTGGTCTCGGCGCCCCAGTCGGGGGCTGCCCTTCAGCCTTACCCGCGTCAACTATATCCGCATCCGGACCCGCTCCGGCAACGCTACCGCCAGCACCATCCCTTCCTCCCACGCCACTCCACTCTGCCAATCCCAACAATCGCTCGCGAGCAGACCCGCCGTACTTCTGCTGCACCACAATTCCACCAGCAACCAGTAGCAGCAGCAACCCAACCAGCACCAACACGCGACGATACCCGCCACCTGCGGCATACCCCTCCAGTGGAACCGCAAACAGCCTTGGCTCCTCCGCTCGCAACCCCGCTGGCTCCAGCACCAACCGGCCGCTCTCCGCTCCCCGGCGCGGCACCTCCGCAGCCGACGACGCCCGCAAGCTCAGCTCCTCAAGCTGAGGTTCAATCCGCTTCATCCGGTCATCAATCTTGTCCAGATGCAGCTTCAGCTCCAGACTGTTCTGCTCAATCCGCAACAACGCCTCATCCAACCGGTAGGCCTTCGCCGTAACCACTGTTGCCGAGCCAGCCCCAACCGCCACCTCCGTGTCCGCCAACCCCAGCCCCACCCCGCGACCAACCTCGCGACCGGCCTCGGCCCCATCACGTCCCCCCAGACTCACGCCCTCGGCCGCGCTTCGCTTTTCCGGCTCGTATACTGTCGTCGTCTCCGCCGCTGGAGGCTCCAGATCCACTCCCGCCAGCAGGCTTGCCAACGTCGTCACAACCGATCCCCACTCCCCATCCGCCGTGGTCACCTCGCTGCCTGCAATACTCTCCACCACCAGAGCCAGCATCGCCTCATCCGGTAACGGTCCGCCCTCGCGGCCACTCAACGCGCCAACCAGCGCCCAGAAATCCATCGCCAGATGTCGGTTCTCCCGCAGTTGCGGCACAAACTCTCCCAAGTCCTCGCGCGATCCAAACGACACCCCGTGCATATCGAAGATCGACCGGAACTTCCTGGCGTATAGCTCAAATGTCTCGTCCCTTTTCCAGGGAATCTCGCGTTCGCTCATGCTTTCTTTGGATGCCATATTCGCGGGCTGGGCTGTCAAATCGCCCTGGCAGCCGTAAGTCCCCTGCAATCTTGCCCCTTGCCGCACCGCCCGCCCGCAGCGCCGCAGCCAACTCCTCAGAAGCCGCACCCAACTCCTCAGAAGTGGCGGCTAACACCTCAGAAAGCGTGCACTGCGCCTCCAAACCATACCCCCATCCCGCCGCTACCCTACTCGTACGCTGCCACTACAGGTCCTCTTCGATACAATGATCGAGGTATTCCGGAAGGCCTCTACACTCATGAGCTGGTTCAAACGAGAAGACAACGAGATCGTCAACGACGAGCGGAAGACAGTCCGTACCGAAGGCCTATGGGTCCGCTGCCCCTCCTGCAAGCAGATCACTTTCAAAGCCGAGATCGCAGCCAATCTCGAAGTCTGTCCCCGCTGCGGGCATCACTACCGCATCGACGCCCGCAGCCGAATCGAAACCCTCCTCGAACCCGGATATCAACTCGTCGATCTCGAGCTCCGCTCCACCGATCCCCTCGAGTTCACCGACCTCAAGCCCTACAAAAAGCGGCTCGCCGAAGCCCAGCGCAAGACCGGCCTCAACGACGCCATCATCAACGCCGTCGGCAACATCGGCCCCTACCCCGTCGTCCTCTCCGTCATGGAGTACGGCTTCATCGGCGGCAGTATGGGCGCCGTCGTCGGTGAAACCATCGCCCGGGCCGTAGACCGCTCCCTCGCCACCCGCCACCCGCTCATCATCATCTCCGCCTCCGGCGGTGCACGCATGATGGAAGGCATCGCCTCCCTCATGCAACTGGCCAAGATCTCCGCCGGCCTCGCCCGCCTCGACGACGCCAAAATCCCCTACATCTCCATCATGACCGACCCCACTACCGGAGGCGTCACCGCCAGCTTCGCCATGCTCGGAGACCTCAACATCGCAGAACCCGGAGCCCTCATCGGCTTCGCAGGCCCCCGCGTCATCGAGCAGACCATCCGCCAAAAGCTCCCCGAGGGCTTCCAGCGCTCCGAGTTCCTCCTCGAACACGGCTTCCTCGATGCCATCGTCTCTCGCAAAGACACCAAGGCATACCTCGCCCAGACTCTCGCCTGGATGACCCCAGAGTAACCACACCTCAGCCTGACCTTCCGGCTTGGCCTAAGCTCCCGGCTTGGTCTTCTTCTTCGTCACCGTACGGGCAGGCGCAGGTGCCGGTGCCGGAACTGCCTTCAACGCAGCCCGCAGGTCCACCACCTGCTTCTCCACCGCCACCGCAGATCGCTGCAACTGGTCTCCCAGAGCCCGCCGACCGCTCTCCAGATCTGCCGTCGCAGCATCCAGGGCCGCACTCTGCGCCTGCGGAGCAGCCAGCCGGGCTACGCTCGCCACCCGCAACAGCACATCGTACAAAGCCTCCACATTGCGGTACGCCGGCAGCACCTTCCCCACAGAATCCGGTGCCGAATCCGCCACCCCCAGCAACTCCGGTAACGTCCCATCCAGATCCCGCTCAATCGAACTCACATTCGCATCCATCTCCTCCCGCACCGCGCCCGAGGTCTTCCACTTCTCCACCCGAACCTCACGCAACGCAGCCCGAACCCCATCCAACCCCGACCGCAGTACCTCCGAAGCACTCTTCATCACCGGTTCCGCGGTCGTCACCGCCGTCGGACTCGCCGACACCTGAGCCCCGCTCGCCCCCGTGACACATAGCCCACATACCGCTACCAACTGCATCGCAACTCGCATCATTTCATTCTCTCCCCTCATTCACTCGCCCAACAACCTGTTCCTCCCATCCATCTGCACCAGCGCCACTCGCCACAAACCACTCCACGTATTTGGATGGATGCTCTTCGTCACCCCAAAGTAGCACTCGTAACTCCCTCTAACCCGCTAAAATCAATCTTGCGTGCGACCTTCCCGCCCATCCCGCACCGCTCTCCGCGTCGCCCTCCGCCGCGCCGCCCACCAGATCTACGACGCAAGGCCCCTCATCCTCGACGACCCCATCGCCGTCCCCATCCTCGGCTCCAACTACGCCGAAGAGCTGCGCAAAACCGCCACCCGCCTCCACAAACCCCACTCCGTCGCCCTCCGCGCCTTCCTCGTCGCCCGCAGCCGCTACGCTGAAGACACCCTTGCCCTCGCCATCCAGCGCGGCGTCACCCAGTACGTCCTGCTCGGCGCCGGCCTCGACACCTTCGCCTACCGTAACCCCTACCCCCAGCTTCACGTCTACGAACTCGACTTCCCCGCCACCCAGCACGCCAAACGCGCCCTGCTCCAGCAGAACAACATCCCCATCCCCACCAACCTTACCTACGTCCCCATCCACTTTGAGCAGCACGCGATCTCTGAGCAGCTCCTCGCCGTCGGCTTCAACCCCGGCGCCCCCACCCTCTTCGCATGGCTCGGCGTCGTCCCCTACCTCACCCTCGAAGCCTTCCGCGCAACCGTACGCTTCATCGCAGCCAGCCCCCACGGCGGCGGCGTCGTCCTCGACTACGGCCTACCCCGCACCGCCCTGCCTCCACTCGAGCAACTCGCCCACGACTCCCTCGCCGAGCGCGTAGCCCTCGCCGGAGAACCCTTCCAGCTCTTCTTCACCCCCGCCGAGATCGCCGCCGAACTCACCGCCTTCCACCACATCGAAGACCTCGGCTCACCCGAGATCAACGCCCGTTACTTCACCGACCGCACCGACCGCCTCGCCACCCTCGGCACCGCCGCACGCATCCTCTCCGCACAGCTCTAACACCCCGCCGCTCAACCCCGCAGCCACATTCGGCATCTCACTACACAGCACGTTGAGGAGCCCCGATATGTCGCACAGCCAGCACGACCCAGCCTCCGAATACCACAACCTCGCCGCCCACGCCCATCAGGCCGCCGCATCCGCACACACCAAGGGCGACCACCTCACCGCACATGAACTCTCCAAAAAGGCGCACGAGTACTCCACGCAAGCCCACCAGCACTCGGAAAAAATCGCCACGCAGCTTCCACGCCTCACTAAACCCTGACCCTGCCCACCGTCAGACATCGTGGCAGCACGCAAAACGGCGGAGACCCAAAAGCCTCCGCCGCCCTGCCATCCCTCACGCTGCTTGCAGACGTCCGTACCGCCTACTTGCCCGGCTCCACCGCATTCGGATAGATACCCGGTAACGGCGCCGTCTGCTCTTTCAGCAGCTCGGGATGCGGAAACGGCTTGCGTGGCATCATCGCCTCACGCTCGCTGGTGTTGTACAGGAAGATCGCCTCCACCACCGCCGCCTGCTCCAGATCGAACGCATGCAACCGGTCCACCGTATCCATATCCGAGTGGTGTGTCCGCGTCTCATAATCCATCGGATCCTGGATAAACTGGAACCCCGGCAGACCCACCGCGTCGTACGAGAGATGGTCCGTCCCGCCCGTATTCCGGTAGCTGATCGTCGTCACCCCCAGGTCCGCCAGCGGCGCAATCCACTGCTTAAAGATCGGCCCAATTGCATAGTTCTCCTGCGTGTACACGCCACGCACCTTGCCCGTGCCGTTGTCCAGGTTGTAGTACGCATCCAGCGTCTCCCACTCCTTGGTCGTCGTCAGCTTGCCCTTCGGACGCATGAACGCAGGCATACTCATATCCACGTCCTTCGGCTCCGCAAACGTCCCAAAGTGCTGCTTGATGTACCCCTGCGAGCCAAACAGACCCTGCTCCTCCCCTGACCACAGCGCAATCCGGATCGTCCGCTTCGGCTGCACCCCCAACGCCTTAAGAATGCGCACCGCCTCCATCGCCACCACGGAGCCCGCGCCATTATCCGTAGCGCCTGTCCCGGATATCCAGCTATCCAGATGCCCGCCCACCATCACCACTTCATTCTTCAACTTCGCATCGGTCCCCGGTATCTCCGCCACCGTATTGAACCCATGCTCGTGATCGCCTGTGAACTTCGTATCGATGTTCACCTCCAGCGTCACCGGCACATGGTTCTGCAACATCCGCGCCAGCCGGTTGTAGTGCTCAATCATCATCACCGCATTGGGCACCGCGACCGCATTCTCTTTCTTCTGCGCATCCCGTGCCAGCGCCGCGCCATTGTCGTCGAAGATGATGCCGGTCCCACCGCCCTCCCCGCCATCGCGAGTCGGCGTCAGTATCGCCGCCACCCCTTCCTGCGCCATCATCTTCACCGCTTCGCTCTTCAACTGCACCGCCTTCATCCGCTCCGCGATATACGCCCGAATCGCATCCGGAGTCGTCGGCGGTCCACCCACCCGCGCACCCGGCGTCGGATAGCTCTCCATCTCCTTCAACTCCGCATCCGTATACCGGCTGAACAACGCCGCCGTGATATCCGGAGTCGTCCGCATCGCACCCAGCAGCACAATCTTGCCCTTCAGCTTCCCGCGATACTGCTCCAGATCGCTCGCCTGCTGGATGTTCACATACACCGCCTCGCCCGACACCGGCCCATTCGTCGCCGGAGACCAAGGTGTAGCCTGCGCCCACAGCGGCTCCGGGTCCGGCGAAACCATCCGCACCCACGTATTCACCTGCTGCCAGCCCATCCCAAACTCGCCCCAGTCCTCCAGATGCGCGTTCTCCAGCCCAATCTTCGTCAACGTATCCCGCGTCCACGCATTCGCCTTCGCCATATTAGGCGAGCCCGTCAGACGAGGCCCAATCCCATCGCTCAACGCCCCCGCAAACTCCATCACATGCGAGTGCTTGAAGCCCTCTTCCCGAATCCGCGCATACATCGTCAGATCCAGACTCTCTACCGTTGGCTGCGGCCCGTAGTACGACGGTTGTTCCTTCTTATCGGCCGCGTGCAGCGGCAAGGCCAGGCTCACGATGGCAGCGGTACAGCAGCTCCAACGCATCATCATGCGTACGTGTGACATGCAGGGTAGTCCTCCTCAAGCAGAATGGCGTGTGTGCGAAAGAATAGCAGCAGCACTCCGAGACGGAGAACCACCTCATTTAGTTTCTTTCCCCACCCAAATATCCCGCCTGCATCCAGACTTACCCCCGCCGCAGCTGCCGCTTCACCCACAACGTTCCCAGATATCCCAGCGCCGCCACCAGCAACACCAGCCCCGCTGGAACCCCAAACCGCTCATAGCTCAACGCAAAGTCCACCGACCGGTGCGTCGAACCGTTATAAATCCCGATCCCCACTATCCCCAGAAACGTCGCCGCGCAGAACCCCATGAACCCCACCGCAATGCTCATCAGCAAGCTCGCAAACCAGCCCAGATCCCCCACCGGAACCCCAAAAAAATATCCCTGCCCCATCGCTCGCGGCGTCGTCATCGTCTCATCCTGTGGTATCGGCGTCATACCATTTAGAATACTGCGTTATGGCTAAAAGTGTTCAGAGCGGGCTCATTCACGCTACCCAGGTCGCCCGCGAAGTCGTCCTCCGCAAAGCGCCCAATGGCATCAGCTTCGCAGCCTTTGGAGAAACCGCGCTCGCCGCCTCCGATCTCGATCGCATGGTCCAGGCCGTCCCAGTCGCCATCGCCGCTGCCCTTGCCCGCAAAGCCTACTACTTCGTCCCCCTCGCCATGAGTGAAGGCCGTCCCGAATCCGCACTCCCGGAAAACCCCACCAGCGAACCCACCATGGTCGCCACCGCCTACACCCCGGAACTCGCCGACCAGGCCATCTGCCACCGCAACGTCACCCTCGACGGCCTCGAAGGAACCATCGACGCCGTCTTCATCTCCACCCGCCTCCTCAGCGACCGCTTCGCCCTGGCCTTCGAGTTCTTTATCAACATCGGCCACGCCTTCGTCGATACAGTCGGCGTCCCAGCCAGCTTCACCGAGCTCGTCTGGACCCAGGCCCTCAACGACGTCCGCGGGGAAACCAGCCAGGACGCCTTCGAAAGCCGCAACCTCGCCCTCGCACCCGGAAAAATCGACGGAAAACAGCGAATCGACGAAAAAGCCAAATCCAGCTTCATCGAGTCAGCCTTCTCCGACGCTCTCGCCATCTACCAGCTCTCCCTCGCCGTCGACTTCGACTACTCCGAACTCCGCGAGCGCGAGTACCCCCTCCTCGCACCCCAGCCCCTCGCCGAACGCCTCCGCCTCGTCGCCCGCCTCTTCCCACCCAATCCCGACTACGACTTCGCCATCCGCTACCGCCGCCGAGCCTGACCGCACGCCGCACGAATCCCTTTTCATCCCAACCGCATCCAAATTACCAGCGAGCGACCTGCGTTCTCCGCTCGCCGGAGGCGCACATGCCCGTCATCAGAACCTGTAAACACTGCCAGCAGAAAAACCGCGTCAACGCCGCCCACCTCGCCGATACCGGCCGCTGCGGTGCCTGCAAAAATCCCCTCCCCCCGCTCCACGAGCCGCTCCCCGTCGACCTCTCCCTCTTCGACGACATCGTCCGCAACGCCCGCGTCCCCGTCCTCGTCGACTTCTGGGCCGAGTGGTGTGGCCCCTGCCGCGCCGCCGCCCCAGAGGTCGCACGCACCGCCGCAGATATGGCCGGTCAAGCACTCGTCCTCAAAGTCGATACCGAGCGCAACCCCCAACTCGCCGCACGCTACAACGTCCGCGGCATCCCCAACTTCGCCGTCTTCGCAGCGGGAAACCTCGTCCAGCAACAGGCCGGCCTCGTCGGCCACGACGTCATGGAGAACTGGCTACGAGCAGCCGCAACCGCCGCAGCCTGACCCACGCAGTCAGCCCTGACCATTAACCCTGACTAATACCGCGACCCATGCAGCGTATGGCTCATCGAACCCATCAGCCCAAACGTCTGCAACAGCCACACCACCACCGCAATCAACACCACCACCCGAATAATCTGCTTGATCGTTCCATCCATCGGAATCATCCCAATCAGATACAAAACCAGGCCAACCACCACCAGAGCCACAATAATACTGATCAATCCAGACGTAAGCATAATCCCTCTTCTTGAATCCCGAGCTTCTCCCCATAGGATGCAGAATTCACCCGCCCCGCCGAAAACAATCAGACACACCGCTCCACCAGCCATCAACGAGGCGCCCACCAGCGCAGCGAACCTTAGCTCAGGCTGCGCAAAGATTCCGTAAAGCTGCGCGACTCAGTGCTCGAACTTACGATCCGGTTCCGCCCACTCGCCTTGGCTGCATACAGCGCCCGGTCACAACGGGAAAATAGCGACGTCAACGTATCGTTCGTACCTCGGTACGTCGTCACCCCCACGCTCACCGTCAACCGCAACTCGTCGGTCAGGCCGCTGCGCGAGATCCGCAGACTCGACATCGAAAGCAGCTCAACACACGTGCGCAATCGCTGCGCCACCTGCTGCGCCGCATCCTGGTCCGCGCCCGGCAGCAGCGCCACAAACTCTTCCCCACCCCAGCGCCCCAGCAGATCGATCGCCCGAAGATTATGTTGCAGCCTGGACGCCACCAGGCACAGGGCCGCATCCCCCGTCGCATGACCATACCGATCATTGATCAGCTTGAAGTGATCCAGATCCAGCAGGATTAAAGAGAACTTATCCCCCGTCCGAGCACTCCGCTCCAACTCCCGTTCGCACCACGTCTCAAAACACCGACGGTTCGCAACCTTCGTCAGCGGATCAGTATTCGCCAGCTTCTCCAGCGTCACCCGTATCTCCGCACTGGTCATCCAGAACACCCCGAACCCCAACCCCAGACTCGTCCCCAGAAAGACAATCGCAGTCAGTGTCTCCAGCGGGCTTGGTTGCCTGTAGTCCAGCGGAACACCCACACACAGCACCACGATGATCCGAAATACGTTGTAACCGGCAAACAGAATCAGAAGCACCATGCTGGAACGGGCCGGTGCAGCCAACCCCCCGCGCCCCTCACGCCACAACAACGCCGCACTCTGCAACGCCTGTAGCGTCACCAGCACACCAAGACAAATCAGGCATAGATTCCACACATATACCTGCCGGAAAAATACCCCGAACGCCAGCACCTGCACCACCAGCAGACCCAGCCCCAACCGTGGCAGTTGCGCACGTCGTTCCAGCAACTCCACAAAACACACGTGCAGCAGTACAAACGCCAGAAGAAAAAACACCTGCGTAAACATCAGCGTATACACACCGCCAAACTTGCTGCGTAAGGACAAAATACCGGCCCCGGCAGCACCCACCGCATACGCAGCACCCAGCCACGTCAACCCCCGCAAAAAAGGATTGCTCAACCGCACCACCAGCAGCCCAAGTACCCCCCCGCACAGCAGGATCGCACCCACGGTCAGGACTACATGCGTCTCCATCCATCTCCTTCTGCCAGCTGCAGCAACAACTGCCTTCCGGTTCGTTTTAGAGCGACTACCGCTACAATCTCGCACTCTGCAACCAGAATCAAGCCAATATATCTAGTCTAAGGAATCAAACCGGATAAACGGCGCACCAACCCCGATAACAGGCACAACGGCAACAGTTTTCAATCTCATAAACGTTCAACTCCTAGTCCACTTCATCCTGTCAATAAGTCGCGTCGCAACTCCACGGCCGCTATCCCGTAATCACGCCCATCGCAAAGATCGCACACACCAGCGCCAACGCATCCTCCGCAACGGCTACATACCAGTCCTTGCACTCCAGCAGCTCCACCAGCTCCCGCCGTACCAGATACCCGCCAAACGCTCCCATGGCCGCGCCAACCACTGCCAGAATCACACCTTCCGTTCCTGACCCGCGCAGACCAGCCGCCACAATCGCTCCCACCAGCCCCGCAAAGATCAGGCGCGCCATCAACGGCCCAGGAGACGTCCGGTCCGGCGTCTTCGGCAGCTTGTCCCCTACCAACTCGCCCGCGGCCAGCAAAGTAAACACAATTACCGACACCGGATGCGCCACCCAGAACGCCCACGTCCCATGCACCGGCAAATGATGCAAATAGGCAAACCAGCACAATACCGCCATCGGCAGCATCGTCCGCAACCCCGTCACCACACCCAGTAGCGGAATCGCAACCAGCCAGCTCAACACGACGATCGTCATTGCTTCCTCTTCTTGGTCGTGCGCTTACCTTGTCCTGCTCTGATCACCGGATGCCCCGCCGAACCGCATCACCCGAGGAACCAGAATTAACCGGAAACCTGGACCCAACAGTTGCATCGCCAATCTTCCATGCCGTAAGGTACGCCAGTTCCAGAATCTTTGCCATCTTCACGTGGTTGATCTCATCGGCACTGCACGTGGTGTGAGGATAGTCCGGATCAAAGCCCGAAAAAATCCAGACCCACACGCTAGCTCTCCGCCTTGACCACCCACTCCGGCAGAAACCACTTCACGCAATATCGTCATGCCAACACCTTACACGCGGCACAACCTGGCACAAAAACTTTCTCTCGATGAACCAGCGCTGCAAACCAGGGTCAATTCACCACATCCACCACACAAAATTCCACTTTATGCACCGTAATTGACCCCGGTTTTGCTACGATTTGCCGTCGCGTAACCACCCATACAACGGAAACCGCTCCGCCAACTCACCCACTTCCTGACGAATCTGCTTCAATTTCCCAGCATTTCCACGATTTTCCAGCGCAGAAACAATCCAACCCGCAATCAAAGCCATCTCCGGCTCCTTCATCCCCCGCGTAGTCAACGCCGGCGTGCCAATTCGTATCCCACTAGGCTTCATCGGAGGATTCTGGTCGTACGGAATTGCATTTTTGTTCACCGTAATGCCCGCCTCACCCAGCGCAACCTCAGCTTCCGAGCCAAACATGCCCTTCTGGAAGACGTCGATCAACATCAGATGCGTGTCGGTGCCACCAGAGACGATGCGATATCCGTGGCCGGCGATCGCCTCAGCCAACACCTTTGCATTTGTAACTATTTGTGTTGCATATTGCGCAAACTCCGGCTGGAGAGCCTCTTTGAAGGCCACCGCCTTGGCCGCAACCACGTGCATCAGCGGCCCTCCCTGCTGCCCAGGAAACACGCTGCGATCGATGCTGGCGGCAAGCTCCTGACCACATAGAATCAGCCCGCTGCGCGGCCCACGCAAGGTCTTGTGGGTAGTGGTCGTCACCACGTGCGCATGGGGCACCGGCGACGGATGCGCACCGCCGGCAACCAGACCGGCAAAGTGCGCCATATCCACCATAAAGTACGCGCCAACCTTGTCTGCAATGGCACGCATCCGCGCAAAATCAAACTGTCGCGGATAGGCGCTTCCACCACCAACCAGAACCTTGGGCTTCTCGCGAAGAGCAATCGATTCCAACTCGTCGTAGTCCACGGTTTCGGTATCTTTGCGCACCTGATAGCCGACAATGCGATAGAGTTTGCCAGAAAAATTGAGCTTATGCCCATGGGTCAGGTGGCCTCCGTGGGCCAGGTCCAGACCCAGAATACAGTCGCCTGGTGATAGCAAAGACATGTAGGCAGCAGCGTTAGCCTGCGAACCCGAGTGCGGTTGTACATTGGCGTGTTCCGCGCCAAAGAGCTGTTTGGCGCGGTCGCGGGCCACATTCTCCACCACATCCGCAAACTCGCAACCACCGTAGTAACGCTTACCTGGATAGCCCTCGGCGTACTTGTTGGTAAAGACCGTACCTGCCGCCTCAAGCACAGCGCGACTGACAAAATTTTCTGACGCGATCATCTCCAGCCCTTCATGCTGACGGGCGATCTCGTTTTGAATCTGGAGGGCAATTTCAGGGTCAGAGGCGGACAAAGTGGCATTCAAATCGATCGGCATACGATCATTTTATGCTGTTTAACAGGGAGTCAGCAGAACGGAATTGCAGTTGTTTCACGCGATAAAGACAACATCACGAGACTGGATTGCTCCTCGCCTGCCCAAGTCTGAGTACACGTTTCAACTACTGGCTCCGTACTGTTCAGCAAGTCGCTTGAAGGACTTATAGACAAAGGAACCCATGTACCATCCGTCCATGAATTTGTAGGGCGTCTCTCCAGTGGTGTAGTGCCCGCAGGGCAGAACTTTGGAGAGGTAATCGATCTGGTGGCGATCAAAGTTATCCAGTACATCCAACGAAAACTCTCGCAGGAAGGTCAGGTCATAGGTTGCGTGGATGACCAGGGCGCGCTTGGGATTCGCTGCGAAACGCTGCATATAGGACATGGGACTGATGCCGGTGAAGATCTCTCGAACCTGATTCTGGGTGAGTCCAACCTGCTCGAACGAGGCTCGAATATGGCGTGTACTCTGGCCGGTCCAGACTACATCGCCAAACCAGGTGGAGGCATGGTTGAAGGCGCAGACCTGAATGCGTGGATCATGCGCCGCTGCGATGAAGGCGTAGCAACTGCCCAGACTGGTACCCAGCACGCCAAACTGTTCGTAGCCTTGGGATTCCAGCCAGTCGATGCAGCTGCGGATGTCCACAACCGCTTGTTGGCAAGCAGCGGTGGTCCGACCAATATTTGAGCTGACGGCGTAGTCGGAACGCTCCAGTTCGGCGGGTCGGCGAATGTCGTGGTAGGGCTTGGAGAGGCGTAACGCAGAGATTCCAAAGCGGTTAAAGATGCTGCACAATGCGTTGTGACTAAAGGCATCGGCGTTCCATTGCGGCATGACGATGATGGCCTGCTTGGGCTTGCCCACCTGTTTTTCCGCAGGGGCCGGATACCAACGGGCGTTGACGATGTCGTTTTCCGGGTAGCGTGTTCGTACCGGCGAGGTGAAACGTAAAAACTCAGCCTCTTCCAGTTCCCCGACGGCGGCCTGCAGCTTTAGCTCAGCATCCTGAGCTAGAGTTTCCGGCCGCACATTGGTTGGAAACAGCTGTGGATGGCGGGTTTCCAGGCGAAAGTCGAGCGGGGTTTGGTAGCCAAAAAACTGATCGGAGTGAGCGACGATCTGTTGGTTCGCGTGGATCATCCGCTGGAGATCGTGGTCTATCTGCGGGACAGGAGAGTCGGGTGAATGATTCTCGGGCGAGGCAAAGCCATCTAACCAGTCGAAACCCCATTCCAGAGGCCGGACAATCCTGTTTGTGTCACGGGTTGTGAGAGCGGTCTCCCAATCAAACATCCATTTGGCATAAAGACGGGAGAGCATGGACTTAGTTTACCAACCTTGAAGTGTCACGCTGAGGCTTATAGCTCAGCAAAGATCATGCAGACGCGGCCGACGATGTAGTCGCTGGGGGTCTCATCTGCCGCTAACGGAATGAGTTGTACCGGGACGCGGAGGGAGTAGGGGCGAAGGATGAGGCAGTTGTCGTCGAAGTCCACATAGCGGATGAGCAGGCTGGGGCCGCAGCGAACGGCGTATAGGGTGGGCTGTTGGGCACGGTATGGCGCGAGCGAGTTGTAGTGACGATCGAGCACGGTGGTCGCGCCGGGAGTGAGGAGTGGCTCCATGGCGGCGGCTTGCTGGGCATCGACACGGATGGCAACGAAGCGTTGCCAGTTGGTGCTGCGATGCGATGGCCGGGCGCGATGGTCGCGCAGGCGGGAGGCGGAGACCTGCAGGGTTTCGATGATGGCAGAGGGGGTTACGCGGGGATCCTGCATGGCGGTGGAGGCGGAGACTACGGGGACGATCTCGCTGGGGTCACTGACGGGAGTGGGGGTAGCGGCGGCCAGTTCGAGGGGGAGGATGTGTTCTATGGCGAGATTTTGTGCGGTGAGCACGCGGTCGAGACCTTCCAGCGAGAGGGAGCGCTTGCGATTGAGGAAGTTAGAGACATGGGCCTGCTGAAAGCCGGTTTGCCGGGCGAGTTGACTGCCGGTGAGGGTGCCTCGCTCGATGCGCTGGAGGAGTTCGAGGCGGAGGAGTTCGTGGAGGTCTTGAAAGTTCATGGGTGTGGATGTCCTTGGGTGGCCTATTCCTTGTCGATAAGCGAAGATTAGGCGAAATATTATCTTATAGCAATAAGTTTTTCCCCTAAAGTACGGATATCAGATGACTTTTGGATTACCTATTACCGCGAAAAAGATTACTGTTGACAGGTAATTTGTCGAAAGCTATAACCTTGAAACTTTCCATTATGGGAATCAGCGGCAAACGAGAGACCTTTCCCAGAGGCCTGAGGAGGGATGCGTTTGCGACTGATGGCTGGCGTGGAGGAGCAGGAAGCCGATTGATTTTCCTCAAGTTACACCACCTATGACCGTGAGATTGTTGCCTGCTTTGGCCGACCTGTCCGTTAGAGGCGGGGGGTAGGAGTTCCGGCAGATCTTTAGCAACCTGAGCGAGCCCTTTCGACCGCTGGACAATACTGAGGCTCGCCGGGGGAGCAGTACGCCTTGAAAGGGCAAGAAATGAACAACTTACGCTTGGATTTGAAGGTATGTGAAGGATGCGGAGCATTGTGGCTTCGTTTGGGAGTTGAGGCTGGAGTTTACTGTCGTGGTTGTGCGGGACGTTTGCTGGAGTTTCCAGCGCCGCGGGCTCGGCATGCGGGTGGACGAAAGCCGCGGCTGGCGCGGGTTTCGGTGAGTTGCGGGGGTGCACGATGAGTGCGGCGCTGGTGATTTTGCCGGTGATCTGGGCTACGGCATCGGCGGAGCGGCTGGAGCGGAAGCCAGTGGCGCGTGCATTGGCGGAAGTGAGGGTATTGCCGCAGTTAGCGTTCTACCGGAAGTATACGGAGGGGATGCTGCGGCGGTATGTGCGGTTGTCGATGGAGGCTGGACGGGCACCTTCGCTGCTGGGACGGGAGATGTTCCGGGGGAAGGTGACTTCGTACCAGGTGCATGGCTTCGACGATGTGGTGATCTTCGTGCATGATGTGGAGAATTGTCTGGCAAAGCTGGATGAAAAACAGCAGCAGATGATTCGTCGGATTGGGCTGCAGGAGTACACGATCCATGAGGCGGCGGCGATGACGGGTCTGGGGGTGAGCACGGTGGTTCGGCGCTATGGCCGGGCACTGGACCGGCTGACGGAGATCTTTCTGGAGGTGAAGCTGCTGGAGCCACAGAAGAGCAGTCAATTTGCGTGTCAAGGGGGTCGAGGGTAAAGATTCCCTGTAAGTGATTGTAATGATGGGAGATAAAACTTGGTTTGAAGTGAACAATTAGTTTTACTGTGGTTGGTATTCTAGAGATGTAAGTGAGAGTTGAAGAGAAGGACAGACGGGAGAAGCCTTGTAGAGGGCTCTCCCGTTTTGTTTTGGGGGGAGGGCCGGATGGTGAGGAAGCGTGTAGCGGGTCGTTTTGTGCGGGATGAGCCCGATGGAACCAAGGAGCAGGCGGGTGAAGGAGCGAGTGCGGAGGCGGGAAGCGGCGCCAGTGTAACGGTGGTCCGGGTGGCAGCTCCGCGACCGAAGTATTGCCGGACGTATACGCGGAAGCGGGTGGCGGAGGCTTTGCCGGAGATTGTGGAGACGTTTCTGAAGGCGGCCAAGGAGGGGAGCGTGGCGCATGCGAAGGCGCTGGCGAACCTGGGCGGGCTGGATAAAGGGGACGTGGTTCCTAAGGTGAAGCAGCAGCGGGGCAAGAGCCTGGCGGGGCGGTTGCTGGAGCAGTTGCGGACGGTGCCACCGAAGTAGGGCTGGGAGCGGGCCGGAGCTGGAGCTAGTGGTGCTGGAGCAAGTAGTACGAGCGAGACTGAGGAGGTGGCATGGGACAGGCAGAGGGACTGCATCGGCGCAGCGCGAGTGGGAGCCGGGGTGTTTGCGTGGATGTGTTTGGGCGGCCTAAGGGGATGGAGCTGCGGGCGATGGCGGTGGAGTTTCCGGTGGTGCATGGGCATCCGAATCGTCTGCCGTTTGAGGGGGTGTTGACGCTGGTGGATGTGGCGAGCGACAAGGCTCCGAGTGGTACGCGTGGGCACCGGGTGGTGTTGACGCGGGAGGCTGCGGAGGCGGCGCTGCCGAGTCTGCTGGGGATGGCGGTGGACTACAAGGCAGGGTGGGATGGTCATGATGCGCGGCAGAAGTGCGGCATCATCACGTCGGCCGAGGTGGATGGGCGGCGGTTGACGGTGGCGGGGTATCTGTTTGCGCGGGACTTTCCGGAGATGGAGGCGAAGGTGCAGGCGGATGGCGGCGGGATGATGGGGATGAGCTACGAGCTGGCGGATGCGCATGTGGCCGATATGCGAGCACAGGTGTGGACGCTGACGCGGGCGACGTTTACCGGTGCGGCGATTCTGCTGCGGGAGAAGGCGGCTTACCGGAGTACGAGTTTCCGGCTGAAGCGGCAGGGGAGTGCGACGCCTGTGGGGGCGGGGCGACACTCCAGCAGGGTGGTTTAGCAGGGGCATGGTGGGCGGGAGCGCGACGATTGCGCGAGGCGAGTGGTAGTCCAACCGAAGGAGAGAGCATGACGTTTATGGGTGTGTTGCAGGCGATTGGCAAGGGATTCGAGAAGGGGTTGAAGTGGGCGGTGGAGTATGCGGTTCCGGTGGAGCGTCTGGTGGCGCTGCTGTTTCCTGCGGCTGCACCGGCTGCGTTGGAGGTGGCGAATGCGACCAGCCTGATCCAGGGTGCGGTGTTGCTGGTGGAGCAGAAGTATGCGGCGGCCGGGATGCAGAGCGGGACGGGCGCGCAGAAGCTGGCGGAGGTGATGCTGCTGACGGAGCAGACGGTTCTGGGGCTGCTGCACCAGGCAGGGATTGCGGCAGACAGCGCTTATGTGGAGAGTGTGGTTTCGGCGGTGGTGGCGATTCTGAATGTGCAGCGGATGCCGGGCGCGGCGGCGGCGAGTGTGACTCCGGCCTGACTGAGCGGACGGGTGCCTGTGATGGAGCGGTGCAGGGACCAGGTGGTGCGGCGGTGTGGCGAGGTGAGTGCAGTGGTGGTGGCTTGGGTGCGGCTGTGGCTTTGACGGATTGTGTGCTGCTGCGTTGAGGTCTGAGGGTTGCCAACGACTGAGCTGCGATGGGGCTGGTGCGGTGTTGGAGTGCAGGGCGAAGAGAGCTAAAGGAGAGAGCATGGAGATGGAGATGCAGGACGCGATAGGTGCGGGTGAGTTGGGCGAGACGGTGGCACGGCTGGCGGCCGCGGCGGGATTGCTGGAGCAGGCAGTGGTGCGGCTGGTGGAGCGGCAGAGCGCGTTTGCGAACGATGCCGAGGCCAGCATTGGACGGATTGTCGCTACGGTGGAGGCCAGACGAGAGGCCGAGCTGGAGCAGAAGCTGGCTGCGGCGGAGGCTGAGATTGCCGAGTTGCGGGCGGCTGCATGTGTGCCTGCAACGGTTACACATGGGCGGAAGACGTTGCCGGGAGCGATGGCGAATCTGCTGGCGAAGCAGGGTGTGGCGGTGGATTCGCTGGAGGCTGGCAGCCTGGATGCCGCGCTGAGCAGTCTGAGCATGGAGCAGCGGTTTGCCGTGAAGGCGCAGCTGCTGCGTGCGGGGCTGATGGGCTGAGTGCTCGGGTGGCTTAGGCGCATGATGACACGAAACTAGAACGGTTACATATTGCGTAGGGGTGGGGCGACGGGCGTGGCTGAGGCTGCGCCCTTTGTGTTTTGGAAAAGGGAGAGATGATGAACGCGAAGTTTACTGAGATACATGCAGCGGCGGATTACCTGGGACCTGGTGCGATTGAAGTTCCGTTGTACCAGACGGAGATTACGGACCTGGTGCGTCGGCGTGGGGTGTTTGGGCAGCGGATCAAGCAGGTTCCGGCAACGGGCCATCCGTCGCGGTTCTTTGAGGAGACGGCGATTCCTTCGCCGGCGGCGAGTTCGGGGTTTGTTGATCCGCGGAATATTGTGGCTCCGCTGGTGACACCGACACGGCTGGAGCGGAGTGTTCCGCTGAAGGCTCTGGTGGCGCAGATCAACTACAACCTGTTCGATATTGAGCTGGGCCATCAGCAGAGCCAGTTTGCGTATCTGCAGGCGAAGGACCTGGCCGATACGGTGGATGGGGTGTTGCGTACGCACGATGTGGCGTTGTGGAACGGAACGGATACGAGCTTGAGTTCGCCGACGACGGCGCAGTATTTTGGTGCGGGTGCGCAGATTGCGGCGGGTGGCAATACGGTGACGATCGGCACGAGCCAGAGCATTGTGGACGGATTCAAGTCGACGATTGCACAGATGGTTTCGAGCAGCTCGTATGGGGTTCGTCCGACGGCGATCTATGCGAATCCGGTGCTGCTGGATTTGATTGATCGGGAGATGAAGGCGGAGTTCAACGTGGTGTTGAACACGAAGGAGATTGCGGCTGGATTGACGGTGAAGACGCTGTCGACACAGGCGGGCGAGATTCCGCTGATTCCGGAGTGGACGTTGAGCTATACGGGTACGCCTGGATCGGGCACGGCGGTGCTGCCGGCGTACATCGTGACGGAAGACCTGATTGAGTATCACTGGTTGAGCGATCCGAATCCGCGGATCTTCCAGTTGGGCGTTCCGGGTTCGCTGGCTTCGCAGTATGTGGTGGTGAAGTTTGGCGGGCTGGTGGTGAAGGGCGCGAACTATGCGCATTACCAGGTGCTGGTGGATCGCTAGGCTAGAAGGAAGCGAGTGGTTTGCGGGGGCCGGTGCAATATGTGCCGGTCCCTGTTGCTTATTACAGGAGAGGCGGATGCGATGGGGTATTTGTTGCCGACGGAGTATGTGCAGTATGGGCTGACGGCGGAGACGACGGACGACTGGGTGACAATGGCGTCGGTGTTGATGGAGGCGTATTGCCGCCGGCCGAGCCTGATGGTGACCGAGTATGTGGAGCGGATGCGGCTGACGGCGGATGCGCAGTCGGTGCGACTGAGCTATCGTCCGCTGGCAGTGGCGGCGGGGAACAGCTCTGCGCTGGTGAGTGTGCGGGTGCGGTATGGGCGGCCACGGCGGGGGGAGCTGGCTGATCCGTTTCGCGAGCAGATTGCGTGGGCGTTCAGCGTGCCGGGAAGCTGGAACGGGCTGGATGTGTCGACGGTGGATGTGAATATGGGGACGGGTGAGCTGACGTTTCCGCAGAATTTTCTGGGGCTGTACTACAACGAGGCCGAGGTGACGTATACGTCGGGGTTGGTGACGGTGCCGGATGCGGTGAAGGTGGCGTGTGTGCAGATAGTGAAGAATGCACAGGCGACGCCGGCGATGAATGTGAAGGCGAGCCGCGTGGACACGATGCAGATGCAGTACTTCAGCGGATCGCTGCTGGATGGGCAGGTGCAGGCGCTGCTGCGTCCGTATGTGGCAGAGAGGCTGGGATAGATGGCGGATCTGGACATGAGGCTGGCGCGTGGTGGTGCGGCGGTGCGGGCGGCGGATGTGCTGCTGCGCAGTGTTGGCGGGCGAGCGGTGCTGCTGCGGGTGCCAGCGCCGGGAGTGGCGGGCGATGCGAGCGGAGAGCTGGGGCTGGCGGTGCCGGGGTTCGAGGATATGGAGCTGGCGCCGGTGGTGTATCGGCGGGTGCGGGCGCGGGTGGGGACGAAGGCGACGCGGTGGGAGCTGCTGGTATCGGCGACGGCGGTGCGGGGGCTGGTGGGTTCGCTGGGATACTCGGCGGCGAGCGTGCTGTTTGCGACGGCGTATGGGGTGCTGGTGGATGGGGTGCTGATGGAGGTGGAGTCGGCGACGGAGTCGGAGCTGGGTGGCGTGCCGTATGTGTATCGGCTGGTGCTGCGAGTGCCAGCGGCGGTGGCTATTTAGCAGGGGGAATTGATTTGTAGCAGGAGAGGTTACGTTCTATGCAGAGTGCGAAGGATACATTTTATGTGGCGTTGCGGGACCGGCTGGCGGGGGTGAATCCGGGGCGGACGATGGTGGTGCGGGGGGTGACGCGGCCAGGGGTGCTGGTGGAGGAGAACGAACTGGCGACGGCGTATGAGCCGGTGGATGTGTTTCGGCTGCGGTGGACGGGAGTGAAGGTGGATGCTCGGGGTGGGCTGCCGCTGGTGACGATGAGCTGCGAGGTGCGGTATGCGACGGATGGCAGCTCGGGCAATGGTGGGATGGATCGTGGGCGGCTGCTGGCGGGGATGGATGGGGAGTTGATTGCATCGGTGGGCGCGGCTCCGCAGAGGACGGTGAAGATGAACTACGCGGGGGTGGGTGCAGGGACGGCTGCGGTGGCGATGGCGACGAGTGTTTTCTGGGGGGATGTGGTGCTTGGTGCGGCGGTGGCGGCGGATGAGCGGCTGGAGCGGGTGGCTACGGTGGAGGTATTTGCGTACCAGGAAGCGGGTGAGCTGTGAGCGGGATGACGGTGGGGATGGTGGCTCCGGTGACGCGGCGGGTGCGGGCTTATTTTGCGCCGGTGAACAGGGCGGCGGGTGTGCCGACGGTGTTCGATGCGGCGCAGATGGGGATGTTTGCGCTGGATGCTCCGGTGGCTCCGTGGGTGGATCTGGGATGGTGCACGAAGTTTGTGCGGAAGAGCGGCGTGGGGGCGAAGAGTGGGGTGGCGGCGGTGCGGACGGGTGCTCCGGCAGTGGCGCAGAGCCAGGTGTGGTCGGAGGTGGAGGCTACGGTGGCGGTGGAGTTTGCGAGCTGGGGGAAGCTGTCGATGGCGCTGACGGCGGGGTCGCAGCAGATGAATCTGCTGTATACGGCGGCGGGTGCGGGGCTGAATGGTAGTGGGGGCCTGGCAGCGGCGGCGGTGGGGTTGGCGGCGGGATCGACGGCATTGGCGCTGAACGTGGGGGCGACGGCGGCGGCAGGGTTCAGCGTGGGCGACCTGGTGGCAGTGGATGTGGACTATGTGGGGCAGGTGGGATATGTGGGGAGCGGAGCAAGTGCGGGGTATGTGCGGCAGGCCTCGGATGTGGCGAGCGATGTGAACTACGTGCGGCGGGTGACGCTGAATGTGGGTCAGGTGGTGGGGATTGTGGCGGGAGTGCTGGAGTTGGCTGCGCCGCTGCTGGCGGGGGTTCCGACGGCGGGGATGCAGGTGAGCCGGGTGGTGGGCTTTGTGGACCGTGAGGGCGGATTGTTTTTTCAGGAGTGGTCGGGGTTGTTCTGCATGGAGGGTGAGCAGGGGGAGCGGATCTTTTACTACTATCCGCGGCTGCAGGCGATGCAGGGCGCGGAGGAGGTGACAGAGGCGCTGCTGGCTCCGCTGGAGCGGGTGAAGCTGGCGGGGAGCTTTCGGGCGTTGCCGGTGGTGGATGCGAACGATGGGGCCAGGGTGGTGTGCTTCCGGAGTTATTTGCCTGGATAGGGACGGGTTTGGGGTTGCGGGCTTTTCCGCAGGGAGTGGCAGGAGTTCTGAGGAGGATAGCGATGGATTGGAAGGCTAGAGGATGGATGCTGTTGAGCCTGTTGCTGGCGATGCCGGTGGTGGTGACACGGGTTGCGGTGACGGCGATGGCACAGGTGAGTGGGACGAGTGCGATTGCGACGACGCAGGTGACGGACACGATTTACCGGGCGGATGGGAGTGCGGCTACTGGAACGGTGATTATCAGTTGGGGTGCTTTTACGACGGCTTCGGGGCAGACGGTGGCGAGCGGCAGCACGTCGGCGACGATTGCGGCGGGCGGGGTGCTGAGTGTGGCGCTGGCGCCGAATGCGGGAGCGACGCCGATGGGGAGCTACTACACGGCGGTGTATCACCTGGATGATGGGAGTGTGAGCCGGGAGTACTGGGTGGTTCCAGTGAGCCAGGGAGTGGTGGCACTGACGTCGATTCGGACGAGCGTGCTGCCGACCTCGGTGGCGATGCAGACGGTGAGCAAGAGCTATGTGGATACGGCGATTGTGGCGGCGGTGACGGGACATCCGCTGAGCAGTTCGACGCCGTATGTGTTGAAGGCAGGGGACACGATGACGGGGCCGCTGGTGCTGCCGGGCGATCCGACGACGACGATGCAGGCCGCGGACAAGCACTATGTCGATGTGAATGTGGGAGCGGTGACGAGTGGGCTGGGGCAGAAGGTGAGTACGGTTCCGGTGGGGACGCAGGTGGTGGCTCAGCCGGTGGGGACGCAGTTGCAGGTGAACCTGTTGAACGGCGCGGAGTATGCGAGCCAGTACGTGAGCGGGACCGGCAACAATGGCATTGCGAATGCGGTGGCGAGTACGGATTGCGTGAGTGGTTGCGAAGTGAAGGTGGACCGCAGCTATGGGCCGACCGAGCGATACACGACGCAGTCGCTGAACAGCGGTGCGAGCAGCGGTACGCATGTGGAGGACACGCGGCAGGGGACGCGGCGGGACAGCTATCTGAATCCGGTGAATACGCTGCTGCCGGGCAACGATGCGGGGCAGGTGCTGGATGTGGTTTCGACCCGGAGCGCGGCGAGCGTGTACCAGCAGACGGGCAACCATGAGCCTTCGGGGTTTGGCATGACGATCTCGCACGCGGCGTTGACGGGTGGATCGAACCAGTTTCCGAGCGACATTGAGAGTACGCTGCCTTACTTCAAGAGCAACTATAGTGCGCTCTCGATTGCGGGCACGTACAACACGCCGGGGCAGCATGTGCTGGTGCCGACGAGCATCCACTGCTATGGGGTGGGGGATTGCCTGATGGGGTCGCAGTTTCTGACGTCGTCGGGTGGGTATCGGGATAATGCGGATGAAGGGGCGCATCCGTTCGATCTGCAGTTGCAGGAGGACTCGAATGTGTTTGCGGGGACGTGCTTGTCGGGCTGCACGGCGGGGTCGACGGTGTTGACGGTGAGTGTGACGGCAGCACCGGGGACGCAGGGGGAGGGACGATTTCTGATCGACAAGAATCCTGCGAAGGTGCTGACTACGGGTGTGCTGACGGGAGCGGTGAGCGGTGGGCCCGGGGCAGGGGCGAGCTTCAGCGGGACGGCGTTTCCGGTGAGTGTGTTTTTGACGACGGCGCAGGCGATGACTTCGCAGGCGAACAACCTGGCGCCGGGGACGGTGACGGTTCCGATTGCGACGAGCGGAGTGGCGACGGGGTTTGCGACGAATACGGCCGCGCTGCCAAGTGGGAGCGGTGTGGCGTGCGTGGTGGATGTGCCGAACGGGTTCAGTGCGCACAACTACGAGATGGCGAGCTACACGGTGGTGGATGGGACGCATGTGCAGATGACGTTGAACAAGGTTCATGCGGCGGGAGCGACGGTGGCGGTGGGCGGCTTGTGCGGGTATGGGCTGGAGCAGACGGTGGACACGGCGAACGGGCTGCGGCAGGTGTTTCCGGTGATTGGGTCTTATTCGGCGACGGGGCTTTACTACGCCGGGGGGCAGACGGGGATTGTGGGTGTTGCCGGTCAGACGAGCGGGTTTCTGAATGTAAACCTGGCGGTGGCGGCGATTGCACGCAGCGGCAATGTGGTGACGGTGACGACGGCGGGCAATCTGCCGGTGGACGTGAACGGGTTGACGATGACGATGGCCGGGGTAGCGGATGCGAGCTACAACGGGAGCTTTACGGTGACGACGACGGGGCCTAATACGCTGACGTACAACAGCACGGGAGCGGACAGCAGCAGCAGTGGCGGCACGGTAGCGATGCTGACGGGTGGGTATGCGCTGTATCCGATGGCGGAGGTGCTGGGGGTGTTCAACGCGACGACGAAGAGTGTGGATGGGCAGTTGACGCTGGCGGCGAACACGGTGGCGTGGGCGGTGAACGATGCGGTGGAAGAGCCGCACTACTACCAGATTGGGGTGGGTCCGGACATTGAGTATGTGCGGCAGACTACACCGCGGCCGGCGCTGAATTCGCAGGCGGGCATACAGTATGAGGCGAATGTTGGGCCTGGAATTACCGGGTGGATGATTGCGAATGCTGCGGCTGCGACGAACTATCTGGGCAACGGTGGGACGCATACGGCTCCGTTTGCGGCGTATGAGGCGACGGGCGTGTGGAAGCGGACGTTTTCGGCACAGGCTGGCGATGAGAGCGTGTTTGCGCTGAGCTGCAACTCGCACGGATGCGGCAAGTGGAACTCTGGGTACAACCTGTTTGAGCTGACGAGCAATGTAGGGATCGACACGGAGACGTATAACCCTGCGACGAGTGCGATGGGGCTGAACCTGCGTGGGAGTGGCTACAGCTTTACTCCGCAGGGGTTTACGGCGGGGACGGTGAATGCGACGACGGTGAATGCAGGGACGGTGAATGCAGGAACGATTGTTGGGAGCGTGAGTGCAGCGCAACTGCCGGTGTTTGGCGGTTCGGGTGCGGGGCATTCGGTCGGTGCGGTGCCGGACCCTGGCGCGACGGCGGGCTCGACGCGGTATCTGCGCGAGGACGGGACTTGGGTTGCTCCGGTCGCGGGAGGAACCAGCAGTGGAGTGGTCGCACCGGTTGCTGGAGCAACGGCGGACTACAACTTTCTGCAAGCGGGCGGCACGCTGCTGGTGGACAGCAGCGGCAACGGCAACAATGGAACGCTGGGCAGTGGAGCGAGTGCGCCGACGTGGACGAGTACGGGACTCTCGTTTGGATTGCCGCAGAATGTGAGTTTGCCGGCGGCGCTGAATGGCTCGCGGACGTTTGTGATGGTGGTCTGGATCAACCCGTTGACGACGGCACCTCTGGACAATACGTATCCGCTGCTGGTTTCGAGCAGTGCTGGTGGGAGCGGGTTCAATCTGCTGTATATCAAGACGGGGAAGTCTGCGCTGTTTGTGAATGGCAGCTATGCGCCGAGCGTGTATGCCAACAATGCGGTGGGAACCGCGGCGAACGGGCTGGTGTCGGGATTTCATGCGATCGGGGTGACGCTGGGGGTTGTGGGCAGCAGTGTGGATCACATGTATGTGGATGGAGTGGAGTATCCATACGTGGTGCAGACGGCTTCGGCGGGGTTGCAGAGCAGCGGCAATTTTTACCTGGGGACGAGTCCGGCGGGTTTGTGGTCGGGGTCTGGATTTGAGGGGACGTACTACCGGCTACGGGTGTATCCGACTCAGCTGAGTTCTGCGCAGGTGGCAGCGACGAGTGCGGCGCTGGTAGCGGAGGTGAGCCAGCGGGGCGTGGCGACAGGGTTGGCTTCGCCGATGCTGGTGACGCAACAGATCCACGCGATTGGGGACTCGATTACAGCGGGGCTGGGGGTGGCGAGTGCGTGGCCGACGCTGTTGTCGTGGACGGGTCAAGCAACGTATTCGGTTACAGACTGGGGCATACCTGGGATATACCTGGAGTCGATTGCGGGGTCGGAGGCGAACCGTGTGGCGGTGCAGTGCCGGAGCAGCTCCGGGCCAAATGTTGCGATCGTGTTTGCTGGGACGAACGATTTTGCGGCGGTGGCAGGCTCGACGGCTGCGAGTGTATTTGGATTTGCGAGTGGCGAGATACAGACGCTGAAGAAGGCTGGCTGCCTGGTGTTTGCGGGCACGATGCTATCGAGGACGGGGAACGACCAGAGCGGAACGACGAGTCTGGATGCGGACAAAGACAGCTATGACAGCTTGCTGCTACAGCAGGCGGAGGCGGCGGGGGCCGACGGCGTGATCGACTTTGCGGCTAACCCGCTACTGGGTGCGGATGGTGCGAATGCGAATGCGACTTACTTTCAAAGCGACCATGTACACCCGACGCAGGTGGGGCAACAATTGCTGGCGAATGCAGCGAGCAATGCGCTGAACTACTACTTCGGGTTCAATGCGCTGAATCCGCATGGTGTGACGACGCTGCCGTACAGCATGACGGCGGGGGATGGTGAGGTGAGCGTGGCGGGCGTGAGCTCCGCGGGGACGCTGACGCTGCCGGACTGCACCGGACAGAGTGGGGCGGTGTACCGGATCAGCAATCCGCAGGCGACGTATGCGGTGACGGTGCAGGCGTTGAATGGGAGCCAGTTGATCAATGGATTGGCGGCAGGGACGGCGGTGCCGGTGCCAGCGAACGGGACGTTGACGCTGCGGGATGTTCCGAATGCGAAGACTATTTCTGGCTGCCACTGGGAGATGTAGTGGGAGGGTCTCGCCGCTGGGGAGCGGCGAGGCCTGATGTTTATCTGGGATGCGGGAGCAGCGGGAGGGATGGTGGGCGATGGGCAAGGGTCGGTGGGATGTGGACGAGCTGTTGACCCTGGGCAGAGCGTTGGAGGAGCGGCCGGCGTGGTTGCGAGGGGAGTCAATGGCGGTGTGGATGGCGGAGCAGATGTTGTGGGTGCGGGATCGCGAGGGCAGGGAAGTGCCGCTGCGTGCGAATGCGGCGCAACGAGCTTTTGAGGCTCAGCGTGGGCGACAGAATATTGTGCTGAAGGCTCGGCAGATGGGGATGACGACCTGGGTGGCGGGACGGTTTTTTCTGAAGACGATTACGGCGCGAGGGGTGCTGACGGTGCAGGTGGCACATACGCGGGAGGCGGCGGAGGGGATCTTCCGGATGGTGCAGCGGTTCTGGGAGTGTCTGGACCCGGGGCTGCGGGAAGGCGCTTTGCGGCGGAGCAGGGCGAACGTGGGGCAGATGTGTTTTCCGGAGCTGGACAGCGAGTTTCGGGTGGTGAGCGCGGCGGACGAGAGTGCGGGGCGGGGACTGACGATGCAGAACCTGCATTGCAGCGAGGTGAGCCGATGGCAGGGCGATGCGGCGGCGACACTGGCGGGGTTGCGAGCGGCGCTGGCTCCGGGTGGCGAGCTGGTGCTGGAGTCGACTCCGAATGGGGCGTATGGCTGCTTCTACGAGGAGTGGATGCGGGCGGAGATGGTGCGGCACTTCGTTCCGTGGTGGATGGAAGAGAGTTATGTAGCGGATGCGGTTACAGATTGTACGGAGTCGGAGGCGGCGCTGATGGAGGCGCAGGGGCTGACGCGGGAGCAGATCGGATTTCGGCGGGGGCTGGAGCGGAGCTATCGAGGGCTGCGGTCGCAGGAGTTTGCGGAGGATGCAGCGAGCTGCTTCAAGGCGACGGGGGAGTGCTGCTTTGAGGTGGGTGCGATCGAGATGCGGCTGGCAGAGGTGCCGGCTCCGGTGTCAACGAGACGGGGAGGAGCTCTGCTCGTGTGGCTGCCTCCGGTGGCAGGCAACGAGTACCTGGTGGCGGTGGATACGGCGGGCGGCGGGGTGGATGGGGACTTTGCCGCAGTGCAGGTGATTGAGCGGAGATCGGGGGTGCAGTGCGCGGAGCTGCAGCAGCGGCTGACGGTGCTGGAGCTGGCGAAGGTGGCGGCAGAGTTGGCACGGGAGTATGGGGGAGCGCTGCTGGTGGTGGAACGGAATAATCATGGGTCGGGAGTGCTGGCGTATCTGGATGGGGTGGAGCGGTATGCGCGGGTGTATGCGCAGGGTGGGGTGGCGGGCTGGCTGACGACGGCAGGCAATAAGCCCGGGATGGTGAGCAGGATGGGCGCGCTGCTGGTGGAGTCGCCGGGGATGTTCTACAGCAGGAGACTGCTGGGGGAGTGCAGGACGTTTGTGACCTCGGGCGGAGGCCGGACGGGGGCGGCGAGTGGAGCGCATGATGATTGCATAATGTCTATGGCCATTGCTCAGGCGGTTCGGGCGGAGAAGGGCGGACGGGATGTACGTTGGGGGTCGATGTATTCTGCTGAGACGGGGTGAGCGGTGGCGGTGTTGGCGGTGCAGGCGATTCGTCGGATGCGGGGTGGGGCTCAGAGCCAGTTGATGCTGGGCGCGGACGGCAAGTTGTGGGTGGTGAAGTTTCAGAATAATCCGCAGCATCTGCGGGTGCTGGCGAATGAGTTGATCGCGAC
Source organism: Acidobacteriota bacterium (assembly GCA_021780315.1). Taxonomy (GTDB): domain Bacteria; phylum Acidobacteriota; class Terriglobia; order Terriglobales; family Acidobacteriaceae; genus Edaphobacter. The sequence continues at coordinate 834,859 of JAJXYY010000042.1, read as the reverse complement.
GCGGCTGGCGGCGGCGGTGGGTTTGACGGTGCCGGCGAGCGAGGTGGTGGAGGTGAGCGAGTGGCTGGTGGCGAACACTCCGGAGATGTTTGTGGAGCAGGCGCGGGGGGTGCGCTCGCGGTATACGGCGGGGTTGCAGTTTGGCAGCCAGTTTGTGGGCGGGTTGATGCCGGGGCAGGTGGTGGACTATCTGCCGGAGGCGCAGTTGGACGAGGTGCGGAACCTGGGCGAGTTTGCCGGGATGCTGTGCGTGGATAAATGGGCAGGGAACTGCAATGGCCGGCAGGCGGTGTTTGAACGGAGAGCGCGGGAGCGGAAGTACCGGGCGACGTTTATTGATCAGGGATTTTGCTTCAATGCGGGCGAGTGGGATTTTCCGGACAGTCCGCTGCGGGGGGTGTATGCGCGCAACCGCGTATACAGGACGGTGACGGGGTGGGAGAGCTTTGAGCCGTGGCTGAGCCGGATTGAGACGCTGGAGGCCGGGACGCTATGGGAGATTGCCGAGACGGTGCCGCCGGAGTGGTACGGTGGCGACACGGCGGTGATCGAACGGCTGATGGAGCAGATGCTGCGGCGACGGTCGCGGGTGCGCGAGTTGATCACGTCGTTTCGTGAGTCGAGCCGGGAGCCATTCCCGATGTGGGCGGGGAAGGGGACGATGGTGGTGCCGGGGCAGTTCGGGCTGCCCGAGGGTGGGCGTAAGTTTGTAATGTAGTGGAGGGAGCGAAGGTGATGGGGGAGAAGAGGCTGTGACGGATCGACTGCCATGCGAGTTCTTCCTGATCCGGTATGTGCCGGATGTGGTGAAGGGCGAGTTTACGAACATCGGAGTAGTGCTGCGCGAGGCTACGGCCAGAGGCAGCCTGCCGGTGGTGCGCTTTACGCGCGACTGGAGCCGAGTTCGGTGCATGGATGCGGATGCGGACGTGGGGCTGCTGGAGTCCTTGGAGGGAGAGATTGCCGCGCGGTTGCAGGCGGGCGTGAGTGCGCGGGACCCGAAGGCGGTGCTGGAGGTGCTACAGGATACGCTGTCGAACTCGGTGCAGATCACCGAGGCGCGGGCGAGCCTGGCAGAGTCGATGGCAGCGGAGATGGAGCAGTTGATGCGGATGTACGTGGAGCCGTTGAAGGTGAAGACGGAGCGCAGAAGTACGGGGCGAGCTGCGATTGCGGGCGCGATGCGGACGGAGTTTGAACGAGCGGGGGTGTGGGGGCTGATGCGGAAGCGGATTGCGGCTTCGGCGTATACGGGCGTGGGCGATCCGATGAAGATCGATTGTGGCTACCGGGTGGCGGGGTTGGCGGCGAGCGGCGAGATGATTCGGATGTTCCAGGCGGTTTCGCTGGCGGGCGATGTGGAGGCTGCAAAGGGATTGGCCTACAGTGCTCCGCAACTGCGGGACGGTGTAGAGCGGATAGAGGGTGCTCGGCTGGAGTTGACGGCGGTGGTGGAGCCGCTGCGGAGTGTGACGGAGGAAGCAGAAGAAGCGAGCGAGCGGTATCGGTTTGGGGTGGAGGCGATGGAGCGGCAGGCGATTCGAGTGATGACGATCGGCGATCTGGCGCGGATGGCCCAGACGGCGCGGGTGGAGCTGCATGTGTGACGCGGACTGAGGAGTGAATGGCTGAAGATTGATTTGTAACCATGGATGTAACAGAAGCAACGGTAAGGCATGGCCCGCGGGCTGTGCCTTTTTTATTTGAGCAGAGCCTACAGCGCAGGGAGGGGTGATGGGATGGGGATTAAGGCGAGAGTAAACGATATTTGGCAACGGCTGACGAAAGTGGAGGGCGCTGAAGGCAATGGTGCTGGCGCGGCCAAGGATGCGGAGGCGCTTGCGGCCAGTGGCGAGGCGACGATGGGGGCGCGCAAGACGGCGATGCTACCGTCTATTCTGAGCCCGTACAGCCCGGCGGGGCGGGGTGGGCAGAGTGGTCTGCCGAAGCCTACGCCGGTGAATCTGCGGAAGTTTGCTGAGACGCCGGTGGTGCGGCGAGCGATCAATGTGGTGAAGGACCGGATTGCCAGTATGGACTGGCAGATCAAGGTGCGGCGCGGCTACGAACATGTAACCGTGGAGGATGCACATAGCAGAATGGCAACGCTGCGACGGTGTATGGAAGAGCCAAACGTTGCGGATAGTTTTCGGGTGCTGTGGGAGCAGGTGCTGGAGGACCTGCTGGTGGGTGGATTTGGTGCGGTGGAGATGGAGGCGACGGGCGATCCGCTGCGGCCGTTCCACCTGTGGGCGGTGGATGGTGCGACGATCCAGATTGACAGCACCTGGAATGGCGATCCGGAGAAGCCACGCTATGCGCAGGCTACGGGCAAGCTGGGCGCGCATGGGCTGGTACCGCTGCGGGACGATGAGTTGATGTATGTGCGGCTGAATCCGCGGACGCACTCGGCGTTTGGGCTGGGGCGACTGGAGGTGGCGTTCGAGACGGTGAACCAGTTTCTGAGTGCGAACCGCTATGCTGGGCGGCTGGCTTCGAACTCGGTGGTGCAGTACGCGCTGTGGTTGAACGAGGCGACGCCGGAGCAGCATGACCGGCTGATCCGGTGGTGGCAGGATGAGATTGAAGGAACGGGCAAGGTGCCGCTGCTGAGCTGCGAGCAGAAGCCGGAGGTGTTGCGGTTTGCCGGTGGTACGGATGCCGACCTACGGCTGGCCTGGCAGGAGGCGCTTATACGGCTTATAGCGAATGCGTTTGAGCTACCGCCGATGTTGCTGGGCGTGCAGCATAACCTGAACCGTTCGACAGCCGGCGAGATGGCGGATGAGGCGTTCCAGAGTGCGGTGGTGCCGGTGGCGAAGCTGCTGGCCGAGCATATAACGCGGGATCTGTTTGCGAAGAAGCTGGGCTGGCGCGAGTTCGAGTTCTGCTTCAACGAGTTGGAGAGCCGCGACGAGATGCATGAAGTACAGATACAGACGGAGTTGCTGCGCGCCGGGGTGGTGACGGTCGATGAAGTGCGGACGATGCGGGGACTGGGTCCGATGGAGCAGGCGGTGACGCAGTGAGAGTGAGCTTCGACAATCTGGATGGGCAGGGCGCGGTCGACTATAGCGGATGCGTGTGTCCGGAAGGGCCGCTGAAGATTGAGCGGGTGTTGAATGCGCCTTCGACGTGTAGTGGAACGCTGAGCGTGACGGATGCCGGGCTGGCGGTGCCGGTGCGACGGGCTCGGGTGGTGGTGACGTCCGAGAGTGGCGCGGTGCTGTTTACCGGCTATGTGGCGACCGAGCCGGAGCCGGTATATGCAGGAAGTGGGACGAAGGGGCCGGTGTATCGGCAGGTGTTTCGTGCGATCAGCGATGAGTGGCTGCTGGATAGGCAGGCCACTCCGTTGAGCGGCGCGGCGCTGGGGTTGGCGGGAGGGCAGGTGCTGCGGACGCTGACCAATCGAGTGGATGCCGGATTGTTGACGACGACGGGCGTGCTGGATGGGCGTTCGGTGGGGGTGTTTGAGCCGCTACAGACGGCCAGTTGGTCGGCGAATGCGGGTAGTACTGCCGACAGTGCGTATGCGGCGTATCGGGTGCTGAATGGCGCGGTGAGTTTGCAGTCTGCGGGCGCGGTAACGCATGTGTTTCAGGATGGGGACGGCAGCCTGCAGCTGGCCGGGCTGAAGACATCGGCAGTGAAAGAGCTGGCCAACGATGTGACGATCAGCGGCGAGATGGAGCCTGCGGCATATGTGAGCGAAGCGTTTGCTGGCGATGGGACGACCAATGTATTTCTGCTGGCGGAGGCACCGTACAAGGCGAGGACGTCGGCGAACTCGGCGCGGCTGATTGCGGAGAGTTTCAACGAGGGCAGCTTCAACCTGCAGGTGTGGACGGTGGCCGATCCGGGATCGCACCTGAGCGTGGGTGCCGCGGGGCTGACGATGACGGGCGGCAATGGCCTGGATGGGCAGACGACGCTGATGGCGATCGATGCGGTAGAGCTGGGCGGGACGCTGGTGATAGAAGCAGGCAACATCCAACTGGGCGCAGGCAGCGATGGCGTGGTGTGCGGGCTGTACAGCGGCAGCACGCAGCGGGGAAATTGCTTTGCGGGATACAACGTGCGGCAGAGCACGGGGTTTACGGTGATTGCTCCACTGGTGAACGGGGCCGAGGTGGGCACGATGTACACGTTGCTGAGCGGACACGCGTACACGCTGCGGATTCGGCTGCACTGCGTAGAGATGCAGCGGGTGCAGCAGACGTACTATGCGATGGTGGACGGCTTGGTGCAGGCATTTGGAGGCGGGTTGGTGCCGGCACCGATGGCGGTGGTGTTCGAGCTGCAGGATCTGGGGCTGGCTTCCAATACTCCGGCAACGGTGCTGTATGACGGCACGGTGACGAGCTCTCCGGCGAGTTGCAGCTTTGGCGCGGTGAATAGCGTGCAGCTGGTGGGGACGATGGGGTACTGCCGGGTGACGCAGACAGGATCCGCGTGGGTGGTGAGCACATTGCCCAGTGGGGCGAAGGTGACTCGGCTGCAGGGAATCGCTGGTGAAGGAGTAGACTGCAAACTATCTGCAACTGGAAGAGTTACTTTTTTTGCGGGCCGGGTTCCTGTTGCGGGTGAGATTGTAACTGTCTCGTATCGCGGGCGGAGACGGGCGGTGGCTCGACTGGATAATGCAGCCAGTGTGGCTGCGGAGGCGATGGGTGGAGCGCCGGGCACGGCAGCATGGCGGGGCAAGGTGGTGCGGCCGGTGGCGCGTTGTACTGCGGACTGCGAGGCCGCAGCGGAGGCGGTGCTGGGCTTTGCGGCCAGCCGGGCGGCGGCGGTGGCCGGTACCTATGAGGCGGTGAATCCGGCTGATGTATGGCCCGGGGATGTGCTGGCGCTGACCAGCGGCGGCCAGACGACCAGCGTGGTGGTGCGGCGCGTGACGATTGACGATGGACACGCCTGGCCGGAAGTGCTGACGTATCGGATGGCATTTGCGAACGACTGGGCCGAGGGGCTGGGTGTGAAACTGTCGGAGACGATTGCCGCAGATGCCCTGCTGCCGCAGACGGCGTTGAGCGCAGCAGGCAACGTGCTGGCGAACCTGCAGCAGTTGCAACTGGTGAGTGCGACGACGACCGCGCTGCAGGTGGATGCTGGAACGGCTCCGCCTGCGGGCGGCGGGTTCGAGGTGCGGCGAGGCGACTGGGAGTTTGGACCAGGGATGAATCAGGACCTGGTGCTGCGCAGTCCGGTGCGGAGTTTTTCGATTCCGCGGGAGGCGCAGGTGGAGCGCTACTACGTGCGGATGTACGACGGCTCGACACCGCCGCTGTACTCACGGTTTTCCAGCGCAGTATTTACCGATCTGCCGGTGGTATAGGGCAGAGAGACGAGGTGGGTGATGACGGAGTTTGAGGGCCAGGTGCTGACGGACCTGGGCGTGTTGAAGAGCCAGATGCAGCAGTTGATGGGGATCGGCCAGCCGGGGCGGCTCAGCCAGATGGAAGAGCGCATCGACCAGCAGGAGCGGACGGTGCAGCGATTGAAGGGACTCGCGGGTGCGGTGGGCATCGTGCTGACCTTCTTTCATCTGGCGTTGGACTATCTTCGCCGGTAGGCCGGGCTGGGAAGGGGTAGTGTCCAAACCGTATAATCGAGGCCATGAAAGCCGATCCGGTAGTTGGAGTTGTGATGGGCAGCCGCAACGATTTTTCTGTGATGCAGGCGGCTGTCGAGGTATTGCAGGAGTTTGGCGTGGCCTATGAGGCGCGGGTGGTCTCGGCGCATCGCACGCCGGATCTGCTATTTGAGTATGCGGAGCAGGCGGTGAGCCGGGGGTTGCGCGTGATTATCGCAGGCGCGGGCGGTGCGGCGCATCTGCCGGGGATGCTGGCGGCCAAGACCGTGGTACCGGTGCTGGGCGTTCCGATTGCCGCGACATCGCTGCAGGGAATGGATTCGTTGCTGAGCATTGTGCAGATGCCCAAGGGAATTCCCGTCGGGACGCTGGCGATTGGCGCAGCGGGCGCGATGAACGCCGGACTGCTGGCGATCGCGATGCTGGCCACCACCGACGATGCGCTGCGGGAGAAGCTGGTGGCGTGGCGCGCGGGGCGTCGCGATGAGGTGCTGGGACAGGTACTGGAAGTTGCCGATGATGAGGTCAGATCGTGAGCCAACGTGACGTGACGGCGTGTGCCCCGCTGCTGCCGGGTGCAACGATAGGTATCTTCGGTGGCGGGCAACTGGGCCGCATGACGGCGATGGCTGCACGCGGTATGGGCTATCGGATTCTGGTACTGGATCCCGACCCGGCGTGTCCGGCGCGATTTGTTGTGGACGGATGCATTGAAGCTGGATGGGACGATAGCCGCGAGGCTGCGAATCTGGCGCGCGGATGCGATGTGGTGACACTGGAGATTGAGCAGATCTCCATCGCCAGCCTGGATGCCGCGGCACACTTCGCGCCGGTGCGTCCGGGTAGCGCGATGCTGGCGATTATTCAGGACAGAATCGAGCAGAAGAACTGGCTGCGGAAGAACGGCTTTCCTATCGGCGAGTACCGCGCAGTGCGAACGCAGGATGAGCTGCGCGCGGCGGTGACGGAGCTGGGCGGACGCTGCTTCTGCAAGAGCGCTACCGGCGGCTACGACGGACGCGGTCAAGGCAAGGTCGGCTTTCGACCGGGCGCGGACGCGGAGGCAGAAGTGCGTGGGGCATGGTCGGCGCTGGGCGAAGGCCCGGGTGTGGCGGAGAAGGCCATCGACCTGGAGCGCGAGATCTCCGTACTGGTGGCGCGCTCAGCGGCTGGTGAGGTGAAGGTGTATCCACCGGCGTGGAACCACCACGAGGAGCAGATTCTGGCGTGGAGCGTGATGCCTGCGCCGTTGCCGGAAGCGATGGCCGCGGAGGCGCGCGCGCTCGCCGAACAGATCGCCGATACCTTCCAACTGGAAGGTCTGCTGGCTGTGGAGATGTTCTGCACCCGCGATGGCAAGCTGCTGGTGAATGAGTTGGCGCCGCGTCCACACAACAGCTATCACGCCAGCGAACGAGCCTGCGCGACCAGTCAGTTCGAGCAACTGGTACGCGCGGTGTGCTGCCTGCCGCTGGGCGATGTGGAGATCGTGCAGCCTGCGGCGATCGCCAACCTGCTGGGCGACCTGTGGATCGACGAAAACGGTCCGCGCGAGCCGCACTTCGACGCTGCCCTGGCGGTGCCCGGCGTGCGCCTGCACCTGTACGAGAAGCACAGGCCGCGCAAAGGTCGGAAGATGGGCCACCTCTCGGCTGTCGGCAAGACGCCGGAAGAGGCGGTCGAGCTGGTGCTGCGCGCGAAGGCGTTGCTGTAGATGGATACCTCACTTGGTCCTCTAGAACGATATCGCTCCAGAGGTGTTGCGTTCCACGAGCTGATATTGCTGCCTGCCACGGTCGCGCTGGAATTTGTAACCGAATGTGAGCAGAACGAGATTCGGCTGCTGGGAGTGGACGCTTTTGAGCCAACCGGCGGCACTACGCTCCAAAGCTGTCCGGATGCCGGTCTGGATGTATCGACGAAGGAGTACTGGGACTATAGCGTCGCCGAGTTATGCGATGTTGTCCGGGATCACATCCTATCGGTTTCGCCGCATGTGCTGTTCGAGTTTCTGCTGCCTTCGCTGAGTTGAATCAAGCGGAGTTGAAGACAAGCCGAGCGAAGACCATCGGGACAGGATAAGCAACACAGGACACGAAAAAGCGCGCCAGACTCGATGAGCCTGGCGCGCTTTTCTTTGGTTTTGGCTGGCTGGAACTACCCGATGTCTTCGGTCCAGTTTTCGAGGTAAGCCTTGAAGTCGGTCATGAACTTGCCAGCGTCCGCACCATCGACGATGCGGTGATCGAAGCCTAGCGTAAAGCGCTGGATGGAGCGGATCGCAATCGACTCGTTGCCGTCCTTGTCGGTGATGACGGTGGCTTCCTTATTGAGCCCGCCGATACCGAGGATGCCAACCTGCGGCTGCAGGATGATGGGCGTGCCGAACTGCTCTCCGAAGATGCCGGAGTTGGTCAGCGTGAAGGTGCCACCGGCGACCTCGTCGGGAACCAGCTTCTTGCCGCGTGCGCGCTCGGCCAGGTCGACGATGGAGCGCGTGATGCCGAGGAAGTTCTTCTCCTCGGTCTGCTTGATGACCGGGACGATCAGGCCCCAATCCAACGCCACGGCGATGCCGATGTTGATGTTCTTGTTGTAGAGGATGGAGTCGCCATGCACGGCGGCGTTCACCACGGGATGCTTCTTCAGCGCGACGATGGCAGCCCGCGTGATGAAGGGCATGTAGGTGAGCTTGACGCCGTTGCGCTGCTCGTACTTGTTCTTTTCCTTCTCGCGCAGCTTGACGATGCGGGTCATGTCCACCTTGAAGACGGTGTGGACGTGCGGGCTGGTGCGTTTGGACTCGACCATGCGCTGCGCGATGATGGAGCGAATCTTGGTCATGGGAACCAGCTCGCCCGGTGTGGGTGCGGAGACTGGTGCGGCGGGCTTGGCCGCAGCCGGAGCGGAAGCGGCAGGAGCGGCAGGTGCGGTAGTAGGCTTCGCTCCACCTTCCAGATGGCCCACCAGATCGTCCTTGGTGATGCGGCCGGCAGCGCCGGTTCCCGCCACCCGGGTCAGGTCGACGTTGTTGTCTTTTGCCATCTTGCGCACCAGCGGCGAGGAGCGAACCTTGTTGCCCTCGGCAGCCGACGCAGCCGGAGCAGCGACGGGTGCAGCAGCAGGAGCAGCAGCGGCCGGGGCGGCAGCAACCGGGGCAGCAGCCGCAGCGCCAGCAGCTCCGCCGATCACCGCGACGACCGTGTTGATGGTGACAGTGGTACCTTCCGGCACCTTGATTTCAGAGAGCACACCGGCCACCGGTGAGGGAATCTCGGCATCGACCTTGTCAGTCGAAATCTCGAAGATCGGCTCGTCGCGCTGGACGGTGTCGCCCACTTTTTTCAGCCACTTGGTGATGGTGCCCTCGGTGATGGACTCGCCCATCTGCGGCATCAACACCTCAGTACCCGGGCCTGCAGGAGCAGCGGCGGCGGCTGGGGTTGCGGCGGGCGCGGGTGCAGCGGCAGCAGGGGTTGCAGCGGGGGCAGCGGCTGGCTCAGCCTTGGCCGCCGGAGCAGCAACCGCAGCCGTACCGCCTTCCGCAATGGTGCAGACTACGGTGTTGATCTGGACCGTCGTGCCCTCAGCAATCTTGATCTCTTCCAGGGTTCCCGCGGCTGGCGAAGGAATCTCGGCGTCTACCTTGTCGGTCGAGATCTCGAAGAGCGGTTCATCGCGCTGGACTGTGTCGCCCGGTTTCTTAAGCCACTTGGTGATAGTGCCTTCGGTGATGGATTCGCCCATCTGGGGCATAACTACTTCGGTCGGCATGAGGGTCCTTATCCTGATTCTTGGCAGTGAACGCGAAGCTACCGCGCAACTAAGGATTATAAGGCGGGCTGTGCAGAACTGGCATATTCAGCCCGATAATCGAAAGCCGGACTAATATCCGCTCAGATTGGCAGCTACTGCCCCGGGGGCGGTTGCCGCAGGTGCGAGCAGCTCCTCCAGCGACTCGCAGGCCAGCATCTGCCGCCCAAAGGTGCGTCCAAAGCAGCGCGCCACGGAGTTGACCGCCGCCGCCATGGTGGGGGCATGGGCCTCGTCGGCCTCCAGCTCCAGACTGGTCACCGCGCGATCGGTGATGCCGCAGGGCACAATCCAGCCAAAGTCGCGCAGGTCGGTGGTGACATTCAGCGCAAAGCCATGCGACGTAACCCCTTGCGAGACATGCACCCCGATGGCTGCAATCTTCTTCTCGGCGACGCTGCCGCCCGCCACCGTCCATACCCCGGTCAGCTTGCAGATGCGCTGCGCCGGCACGCCGAAGTCGCCACACACCCGGATCAACACCTCTTCCAGCAGCCGGACGTAGTCCACCGGCCCCAGGTGCGGCCCCTTTTTGCCGGGCAGATCGCCGCGCAGGTCGATGATGGGATAGCCCACCAGTTGCCCCGGCCCGTGGTAGGTCACATCGCCGCCACGGTTGATCTCATGCAGCTCCACGCCGCGGCTTGCCAGCAGCTCATCGCTGGCCAACACATTCTCGCGGTGCGAGTTGCGCCCCAGCGTAATCACCGGCGGATGCTCCAGCAACAGCAGCGTATCGCCGATCAGGTCCTGCTTCCGCGCGGCAATCACCCGCTGCTGGATCGCCAGACCCTCCGCATACGACACCCGCCCGAGATGGAGGAGATGGATCAGCATCGTGCTCAACTCTTTAAAGTTACTCGCAAACCATGCTCACAACAAAAAGAGAGCCCAGCGCTCCGGGCTCTCAGCTCGTCTTCTGCTCAACCGCGTTATACGTTGATCGACATGCCTTCCACGCTGCTGAAGCCATCCAGCAGAGCCTCGGCCACGGTGGGGTGCGCGTGGATGGTAAACATCATCTCCTCCACGGTCGCCTCCAGCTCCAGCGCCGTCACGCACTCCGCGATGATCTCCGTCGCATACGGCCCGATGATGTGGACGCCGAGAATCTCGCCGTACTTGGCGTCCGTCACCACCTTCACAAAGCCATCGTGCGAGTCCACGATCGTCGCCTTGGAGTTGCCCACAAACGGGAATTTGCCGACCTTGACCTGGTAGCCCTTCTCCTTGGCCTGCGCCTCGGTCAGGCCCACGCTGGCGATCTGCGGATCGGTATAGGTGCAGCCCGGAATGCGGTTGCGCTTCACCGGACGCGCATACTTGCCGGCCATCTTCGCGGCCACCACCATGCCCGCCATCATGCCGACATGCGCCAGTTGCGGCATACCGCCGACGATGTCGCCCACGGCATACACGCCCGGCTCGGTGGTCTCCATCCACTCGTTGGTCATCACAAAGCCGCGGTCCGGCACGATGTTGGTCTTGTCCAGCCCAATGTCGGCGGTGCGGGGCGAGCGGCCTACCGCCACCAGCACCTTTTCCGCCTGCTTGGTCTGCGGCTTGCCGTTCGAGTCCGTGTACGAGACCAGCGCGCCGCCCTTGTTCTTCTCGATCTTCGTGTCCTTCACCGACAGGCTCACTTCGATGCCACGCTTCTTGTACAGCCGCAGCAGCTCCTTGCTGATGTCTTCGTCCTCCACCGGCACGATGCGCGGCAGCATCTCCAGGATGGTCACCTCGGCGCCAAAGCTCTTGAAGATGGACGCAAACTCCACGCCCACCGCGCCCGAACCGATCACCACCAGCGACTTCGGCATCTCCGCAATCTTCAGAATCTCGTAGTTCGTCAGGATCGTATCGTCGGCCTTGTAGCCCGGCAGCATACGCGCGTCGGAGCCGGTCGCCAGCACCACCTTCTTCGCCTTCACCGTCTCGCTGGTGCCATCGGCGCGCTTCACTTCAATGGAGTGGACGCCGTCCTTCGCCGGTCCGGTCAGCTTGCCGAAACCCTTGATGGCGTTGATCTTGTTCTTCTTCATCAGGAAGTCCAGACCCTTGGTGTGCCGCGAGATCACGTCGTCCTTGCGCGCCAGCACGTTCTTCCAGTTCAGCTTGGGCGCAGCCACGTCGATGCCGAAGCGGTCCGCATGCTTCAGGTGGTCCCACAGCTCGGCGGAGAACAACATCGCCTTCGTCGGGATGCAGCCCCACAGCAGGCACGTGCCGCCCAACCGGTCGTTTGCATCGATCAGCGCAGCCTTCAGGCCATACTGCGACGCCCGAATCGCACAGGTATATCCAGCCGGCCCACCGCCCACCACCACTACGTCGTAAATTGTCTCTGCCAAGGGTATCTCCAGTCCTGCGTTATTCCGTAACTACAGAATTTTACGCTCCACACCGCAACTCGTCGCGAATGCTTTTTAATCCCTGCGCGATAACCGATGCGCCAGCAGAATAGCAAGCCCACACCAGCCCTGCCTCATCACGCGGCACGCACCCCAAAGATTGCCTCGCCACCCGTTGGAACCTGCGCGATACTATATCCATGGCCAGCGCGACGCTCATCCCGGTCAGCGAGTACCTGAACACCAGCTACCGGCCCGACTGCGACTATGTGGACGGCAAGATTCAGGAGCGCAACTTGGGCGAACGCGATCACTCACTGCTGCAGGGAATTCTCACCGCAATCTTCTACAACAACCGCAAAGACTGGCAGGCCATCGCCCTTCCCGAGCAGCGCGTTCAGGTCTCCCCCACCCGCTTCCGTGTCCCCGACCTCTGCATTCTGCACCGCAGCGATCCCGTCGAACCCATCGTCCGCTCAGCGCCCTGGATCTGCATCGAAATCCTCTCGCCGGAAGACCGCCTCCAACGCCTGCAGGAGCGTATCGACGACTACATCCACATGGGCGTCGGTTTCATCTGGGTCATCGACCCCAGAACCCGCCACGCATGGGTCGCGAACACCTCTGGCCTACTGGAAACGCTCAACGGCGAATTCATCGTCGAAGGCACCCCCATCCGCATCTCGCTCACCGAAGTCTTCACCGAGTTCGACGAGATACAGACGCAGGGCTAGTTACTCGCGACTCCACTTCTGTTTGGCTTCGTAATCCACAACTAGCCCAACACCTTCGCCGCATCCTTCGCAAAATACGTCACAATAAAGTCCGCACCCGCCCGCCGAATCCCCAGCAGCGACTCCATCATCGCCCGCTCCGGCTCCAGCCATCCGCGCTGAAACGCCGCATGCAGCATCGAGTACTCGCCCGACACCTGGTACGCCCCCATCGGCAGATCGTACCGCCCCCGCGCCTCGCGAATCACATCCAGATACGGCATCGCCGGCTTCATCAGCAGCATGTCCGCGCCCTCCGCAACGTCCAGGTCGATCTCGCGCATCGCCTCGCGCATATTCGCGCCATCCATCTGGTAGCTGCGCCGGTCCCCAAACACCGGAGCCGAGTCCGCCGCCTCGCGAAACGGCCCATAGAACGCGCTCGCAAACTTCGCCGCATAGCTCATGATCGCCGTCTGCTCCAGCCCGCCTGCATCCAACGCGTCGCGCATCGCCGCAATCCGCCCGTCCATCATGTCGCTGGGCGCAACAATGTCCGCGCCCGCCTTCGCCAGCGAGGCAGCCGTCTTCGCCAGCAGCGCCACGCTGGAATCGTTCTCCACTTCCCAAGTTGCGTCCAGGCCATCGCCGTCACGCGCCACAACCCCGCAGTGCCCATGCGACGTGTACTCGCACAAACAAACATCTGCAATCTGCACCAGCGAATCCAGCTTCCGATTCTTCTTCAGCTCGCGCAGCGCCGTCTGCACTATGCCGTCATCGGCCCACGCGCCCGTCGCCTGCTCATCTTTCTCCGCCGGCAGCCCAAACAGCAGCAGCCCGCCAATCCCCAGCGCCGCGCACGCCTCCGCCTCCTTCACCGCTTCATCAATCGACAGATTGAATACGCCCGGCATCGAGCTGATCTCTTTGCGAACCCCTTCGCCCGGGCAGATAAACAGTGGATAGATCAACGCACTTGGCCGCAGATGCGTCTCACGCACCAGTGACCGCATCGCTTCAGTCCGGCGCAACCGCCGCAAACGCGTAGCAGGAAAGTTCATGCCAATAGTCTAAGCCGAATGACGAGTCGAAGCAGCAACCCCCATCAGCAACCGCTCAGCTCCGGTCCGCCAGCGCGTCGTACTCCTCGCCTGAAACAGCGGGAGCCAGCACCCACAGCGTGTAGATCCCCAGCGCCGTGCCCAGCGGAAACTTCACCAGCGCCAGGATCGCCGCAATGATCGCCAGCACCCGTCCCCACGGCTGGCGCGTCAGCAGGCTATACCCCACCGCAGCCGCCAGCACCGACGCAATCACCGCCATCACGCCAATAAATGGCACCAGCCCCGCCATGCCCATGGGCCAGCCACCGCCAAAGTCGCCACCGAACGGAAACCCGCCCATGTGCCCCATCGCAAACGTCCGCAGGAAGAACATCCCCACCAGCCCGCTCACCACACGATAGCCCGCGTAGACGCACCATAGAATCCCCATCGTCTGCAGGTTCCGCTGCACCCGCAACCCCGCACCGGGCGCCGCCATGGGCATCTGCGGCGGTGGCCCGCCATATAGCGGCGGTGCACTCACCGGCAACTCATTCACCTTGCCCCCGCACCGGGCGCAAAACCGGACATCTCCTGTAATCGCAGCACCACACGCCGGACAGACCATCGCACACCTCCGCACCACTGGAGCGCTGGCCCGCGCTCACTCACTCATACGCTCCCGCAGCCGCGCCGGTTCCATCGCCTATCGCAATCACGCCCGGCCAGCATCCCGTCGCTCATTGCATTGCCTCCGGACGATTACGATAGGAGATGTGAACCAGCTGTCTCTGCTCCCCCAAATTCCGTCGCCTCTGCCCGAAACCAGCGCCGCCGCCCTCGAGTGGCCGCGCCTCCGCGACTACCTCGCCACCCGCACCTTCTCCCCGCTGGGCCGCGCCTGGGTGCTCGCGCTGCAGCCCTCCGCCGACCTCCCCTGGATCAACCAGCAACACCAGCGCACCCAGGAGATGCAGCGCATGCTCTCCAGCGGCGGCAGCTTCGACTTCAACGGCCTCTTTGACCCCACCCTCCCCCTCGACAAAGCCCGCATCGAAGGCGCCGCGCTCGAAGCCGCCGAGATCCGCGACCTGCTGCACGTCGTCGAGCGCGTCGCCGCCTGGCGCAACCTGCTCGACCCCCACACCTCCACCGCGAACGCCACTCGCTACACCTGGCCCGCCATCGCCGAGCTCTCCGCCCCCCTGCTCGACTACGACTTCGCCTCGCTCCTCCGCCTGCTCCGCGGCAAGATCGAGCCCGACGGCTCGCTCAGCGACGACGCCTCGCCCGAACTCCGCCGCATCCGCCGCGCCATGGAGCGCCAGCACCGCGCCATCGAAGATAGCCTCCGCCGCGCCGCCCGCCACCTGCGCGAAGAGGGTAGCACCCAGTCCAGCACCGAAGACCTCATCACCATCCGCGGCGACCGCTTCGTCATCCCCGTCAAGGCCGAGTTCAAACGCAAGGTCCCCGGCGTCATCCACGGCTCATCCTCCACCGGCCAGACCGTCTATGTGGAGCCGCTCGAAACCATCGAGCAGAACAACGAACTCGTCCGCTTGCTCGACGAAGAACAGGCCGAGATCCACCGCATCCTCGTCGCCATGACCCGCGCCCTCGGCCAGAATGCCACCGCCATCCACCTCGGCACCTGCATCCTCGCCGAGGTGGAAGCCCATACCGCCCGCGCCCGCTTCGCCATCACCCTCAACTGCGTCCGCCCCGCCTTCAGCCCAACCGCTAACCCAGCGACCGAGCCGGGTGCCCCACGTCCTGCCTCTGGGACGTGGGATGCTTCCGCGCAACCTGCCAGTCTCTCCCTCATCGCCGCCCGCCACCCCCTGCTCGAACTCCGCATGAGCACCGCCCACCGCGAGGCCGGCAACGAAGGCCCCGCACCCACGCCCGTCCCCCTCACCATCATCCTGCCCGCCACCGCCAAGCAACTGATCATCAGCGGCCCCAACACCGGCGGCAAGACCGTCTCGCTCAAGACCCTCGGCCTGCTTAGCATCATGGCCCAGGCCGGAATCCCCGTCCCCGCCGAAGAAGCCACCCTGCCCCTCTTCACCAGCATCTACGCCGACATCGGCGACGCCCAGTCCATCGAGCGCAACCTCTCCAGCTTCTCCGCCCACGTCGTCAACCTCGACCGCATCTCCCGCGAAGCCACCGCCGACTCGCTCGTGCTGCTGGACGAACTAGGCTCCGCCACCGACCCCGAAGAAGGTGCCGCGCTCGCAGTCGCCATCGCCACCCACTTCCTGCACCTCAACTCCTGGACCTGCATCACCACCCACCTCACCTCGCTCAAGGTCTACGCGGCCAACCACCCCGGAGTCCTCAACGCCGCCGTCGGCTTCGACCAGCAGACCCTCACCCCCACCTACCAGCTCCGCCTCGGCGTCCCCGGAGCCTCCGCCGGTCTCAACATCGCAGCCCGCCTCGGCCTGCGTGCAGACATCATCGCCGCCGCCCGCGCCCAGATGACCACCCAGACCGCCGACATCGGCGCCTTCCTCGACTCGCTCCACGACCAGCTCACCGCCGCCGCCGCCGAGCGCACCACCCTCCGCCAGCGCGAAGCCGAGCTCTCCCGTGAGAAAGCCCGCGTCGAAGTGGAAGGCCGCGTCGAACAGAAGCAGCGCACCAAGGAGCTCGAAGGCAAGCTCAACTCCCTGCTCGAAGACTTCGCCTACCAGCTCCGCGAGACCGTCAAAGCCATCGACGACAAGACCGTCGCCCAGAAGATCGCCCGCGACTCCGACCTGCGCATGTCTCGCCTGAAGCGCGAGTTTGCCGAGCAGTTCAACTCCACCGTGGTCGCCCACACCACCGGCGCCGATCGCAACGATCCCGCCGCCCAGCCCCACCTCCCCAAAGGCATCAAGGTCGGCGATCTCGTCAAACTCAAATCCCTCGGCCGTCAGGCCCGCGTCGACCGCATCATCGACCCCAGGAACTTCGAAGTCTCCATGGGACCCATGAAGATGCGAGCCGCCCTTGACGACATCGCCGAAGTCGAAACCGTCAAAGTCGTCACCCCGCTCGAAGCCGCACGCAAACGTGGCAACATCACCGTCTCCACCACACAAAATACCGACTACTTACCATCCGAAATCAACGTCATCGGACGCACCGCCGACGAGGCCCAGTCCGAAGTGGAGCGCTATCTCGACCAGGCCTTCCTCGCTGGGTTGCCCCGCATCCGCATCGTCCACGGCACCGGCATGGGCATCCTGCGCCGCACCCTGCGCGAATACCTCCGCAACCACCCCCACGTAGCCGAAGTCACCGAACCCAGCCACAACGAAGGCGGCCAGGGTGCCACCCTCGTCGAACTCCGCCAGTGACGCGGCGCTAAGGCTTCGTAGCAAGAATCAGCGGCGACGGCCCCGGCGCATCCAGCGTGCGCGCATTCACAAACCCAGCCTCCGCCAGCCAACTGCTGATCTCCTCGAATGAATAAGTCCCGCCGTTCTCGGTATTCACCAGCATATTCACCGCAAAGAACAGCCCATTCACTGGCCCGGTTCTATCCGGATTCACCAGGAACTCAGCAATCGCAATCGTCCCCCCCGGTGCCAGTGCAGCAAACGTCTTTGCCAGCAGCGCACGGCTCCGCTGCTCGCCCTCGCTGTGCAGAATATGCCCCAGCGTCGCAAGGTTGTGATTGCTGCCGAAATCCGCCTGCATCAGATCGCCTTCCACAAACGAGAACCGGTCCGCCAGCCCAAACCGCGCCACAGTCTTGCGCGTCACCGGCAGCACCTCCGGCCAGTCAACCGAGGTAACGCGAACCTGCTCCGAACTCTGCGCCAGCGCAATGCCCCACACGCCCGAGCCCGCCGCAAGGTCCAACACGCGGCCCACCCCACCACTCGCGGCAAGATGCCCTGCAAGCGCTTGCGCCGCCGGATAGCTCATCGGGAAGATATCGACCACAAACTTCTGGAAGAAGTCGCTCCCGCCATCCTCCTGATTCACCGCCACCACCGGCTTGCCCGTCTCCACAATCTGATTCAGGTTGAGCCACTTGGGAATCAGGTGCTCGCTGCAATGCCGAATTAATCCACCTTGAAATCCAGGCTTGGTGCTCACCAGAAATGCAGCACTCTCCGGCGTCAGCGAGTAGCTGCCTTGCGCGTCCTTCGCCAGAAAACTCAGCCCCACCAGTGCATTCATAATCGCGCTCAATCCACGCTCCGACGCACCCGTCGCCACAGAGACCTCATGCACGTTCTTCGCACCGCCATCCAACACGTCGAACACGCGATGCCGGATCGCCGCCTCCAGAACCAGCGGTGGAACATATCCCCAGGCAAACTGCATAATCCGTTCAGGCGTTACCGCAGGAGTACTCATAACGATCACCTCGATGAGTCTTTTAGGAATGGCGCTTCATTGCGCAGTCACGACAACTGGCAAACAATACTACATGTGCCTCCAGAGCCTAGCCAGGCTATGCGATACTTGACCCGCTGAAAAACTCGGCGTGTACCGTACTGCGCAGACGCTACAGGCTCGCAAAGCCAACCCCGCACTGCATGAGGCTTATGTCAACCTTGTCACCCATCGACCGCCGCCACTTCCTTCGTTCCTCCGCCTTGACCGCCGCGGCCACCGTCGGCTCCAGTCTGCTGCCGCATTCGCTCTTCGCATCGTCAGCGCCCGCCGCCGTGCCGACGCCGTTGACGCCCTTCGACTACAACGCCGTCACCTTCAACCCCGGCATCCACGACGATCAACTCCACCAGACCCACAGTGTGCTGATGAATCTGGCGGACGACCGCCTGCTGAAGCCCTTCCGTGTACGCTCCGGCCAGCCCGCACCCGGCGAAGATATGGGAGGCTGGTACGATGCGTACGCCTTCTGCCCCGGCCACACCTTTGGCCAGTGGCTCTCCGCTCTCTCCCGCTACTACGCCATCACCGGCGACGTCGCTACCAAACAGAAGATCTCCAGCCTTGTCCAGAGCTTCAACGCTCACCAGACCAGCGACCCACAGGGCACCTTCTTCCGAGACAACCGCTTCACCGGCTACATCACGGAGAAGCTCAACTGCGGCCTCATCGACGCGTACACCTACGGCCAGATGCCCGAGGCCGCCGAGGCCCTGACCCTGCTGACCAGGCGTGCCGCACGCTACCTGCCCGAGAAAGCGCTCTCCCGCGCCGAGCAGTCCGCCCGCCCCCACAAGGACGTCACCTACACCTGGGACGAGACCTACACGCTCTCTGAAAATTACTTCCTCGCGTGGCAGCGCACCCGCGACCAGCGCTACCACGACCTGGGAGTTAAGTACCTGTACGACGGCTTCTTCAAGCCTCTGGCCGCAGGCGACAACCCACTGCCGGGCAAGCACGCCTACAGCCACCTGAACTCGCTCAACTCCGCTGCCCAGGCCTACCTCGCGCTCAACGACCCCACCTACCTTCAGGCCGCCGTCAACGGCTTCGAGCTCATCCGCCAGCAGAGCTTCGCCACCGGTGGCTGGGGTCCCGACGAGGCCTTCGTCGTCCCCGGCCAGGGCAACCTCGCCAGGAGCTTGACCAAGACCCACAACAGCTTCGAGACCCCTTGCGGAGCCTACGGCGAGTTCAAGCTCACCCGCACCCTGCTCGCCATCACCCGCAACCCCGCCTACGGAGACGAGATGGAGCGCGTCATGGTCAACACCATCCTCGGCGCCCGCCCGCTCAGCCAGGATGGAGCCTCGTTCTACTACTCCGACTACAACCCCAAGGGCAAACGCGTCTACCACCCTGACCTGTGGCCCTGCTGCTCCGGCACCATCACCCAGATCGCCGCCGACTACCGCATCAGCACCTATATGCACGATCCCCAGGGCATCTACGTCAATCTCTATATCCCCTCGACCGTCCGCTGGCAGCACGGCAACGCCAGCATCGAACTCAGCCAGCAATCCGCCTTTCCGCTGGACGAGCACATCCGCTTCCACGTCACCGCATCGCAGCCCACGCGCTTCGCGCTCAACCTGCGCATCCCTGCCTGGGCGGGCGACGGAGCCAGCATCACCATCAACGGCAAGCCCGCTGGTACCCCCGCCAAAGCCGGAACCTTTGCCACCATCGACCGCACGTGGAGCAGCAACGACCGCGTCGAACTCACCCTGCCCCTGACCCTGCGGCTACAGCCCGTAGACCCCGAGACACCCAAAACCGTGGCCCTGATGCGCGGCCCATTGGTCCTCTTCGTCCTCGGCGATCCACAGGCCCTTGCGGAAAAAACTCTCCTCGCCGCGGAGCGCACATCTTCCGCCGAGTGGCTCATCCAAACCCCCACCGGAGACGTCCACCTGCGACCCTTCACCAACATCCAGGACCAGCAGTATCGCACCTATACGGACCTGATCTAAACCACACCCTTGCCGCACGCAAGAAAGAACCCTGCTATCAAGCAGGGTTCTTTGGTTTGCATCGATCCGCTAAAAAACAATACTGACCGCAATTCCCGGGCGGCCAGGAAACCGCCGATTGAACAGATAATAGCCGTCTATGTAGTAGTCGACATATACATCGTCGGTCTCATACCAGGTGTCACCCCAGTAATCCGGATAAGGATCAAGCACGCTGAACCAGTAGCCGTAGTACTGAAACCGCGGAAAACCGCCCACGATCATGAAGGGCAGGCTATATATCCGGAACCAGTGCGTCGGCCCGTAATATCTGTGGAAGTACACATCGGGCACACGATACCCGCGATAACCACCGCGCTGCTGCCAGCTACGACGCTCGGAATCCCAGTTCCGTGCACGATGCTGTTGCCAGACGCGTCGCTGTTCCGCCTGCTGTGTCCGCCGCTGCTGCTGCGACCGTGGCTGTTGAATCCGCGGCCCGTGCCGCTGGATATGCTGTTGCCGCTGCGTAGCCTGCTGCTGCCGCGGTGACTGCGACGGTGGACTGCCTGTGTCCTGCTGCTGATTTCTTTGCTGCTGCCGGTTCCTGTCCTGTGGCGGCGCTTGCCCTATGCCGTTATTTGTAACGGAAAAGATAACAATTGCCAGAACAACTCCGCCTGCCGATGCAAACTGCCTCATAGCTGTACCTCCGCACCATGCGAAGATGCCTGCAAACCAGAGCCGTACAGGTTTGCACCCGTCTCCAGACAGAAGCCAGTCTGCACCCCCGACACCGGCAGACTCAGTGACACGCATCACCGGAGCGCACCTGCACCCAGTACGCTGCAAAGGCTGTCAACTCTTGGAAGAGATGGACCTACTATCGGCTGAATCTCAGCCTCATCTCAGCGATCAGATGCGCATCGGCATCAGGATGTAGCGGTACTTCACATCCTCATTGCCATCTTCCGGTCGCATCTGTCCGGCACTCTGCGCGTCCTTGAACTCCAGACGCACCTCGCCGGTGTTCCCAATCGCCTTGAGAAAGTCGATCAGGTATTGGCTGTTGAACCCGACCACCAGTGGATCGTAGTTGTACGGTGTCTCAATGGTGTCTTCGGACTCGCCAGCTTCGGTGGACGAAGACGACAACTTCAGCTCATTCTGCTCCAGCCGAATCTTGATCGCGCCCGAACGCTCATCCGCAAACTGTGCCACGCGCTGAATGCAGCCCATTAGGTCTTCCGAGCGCACGATCACAAACTTGTTGTTGTCGCGCGGCAGCACTGCCTCGTAGTTGGGGAACTGGCCGGTCAGCTTGCGGCTGGTCAGCACCCGTCCGCCAACCTTGAAGAACAACGTCTGCTCATCGTCGGCAAACTCCAGCGACTCCGCATCGGTGTTGCCCAGCAGACCGTTGAGCTCCGCCAGGGCCTTGCGCGGTATCAGCGTCTTCTTCTCGCCGGAGATGCCTTCCAGCGTCTCGCCCAGCTTCTCAATATGCGCCAGCCGGTGGCCATCCGTCGCGACCATCGCCATCGACTCCGCCTTCAGCACCAGCAGGGCACCGTTCAGCGTGTAGCGGCTCTCCTCGTTCGAGATGGAGAAGATCGTCTTCGAGATCATATTCTTCAAGCTCGGCACGGAGATCTTGAACGCGCCGCTGGCCGGAAACTCCGGCACCTGCGGAAAGTTCGCCCGCGCCATGCCCACCATCTTGGTGTTCGAACGGCCAGCGCGAATCTGCACCCAGTGGTTGTCCATCAGCTTGATGGAGATCTCACCCTCGGGCAGCAGCTTGATGTAGTCGTACAGCTTGCGTGCAGGAATAGTGCAGGCGCCTGGCTTCTTCACCTTGGCCGCGCAGCTTGTCCGCAGGCTCTGGTCCAGATCGGTGGCCGTAATCGTCAGGCGATCGTCGGCAGCCTCAAACAGAAAATTCGACAGGATCGGAATGGTCGTCTTGCGCTCCACCACCGACTGCGCCGCAGTCAACTCCCGCAGCAACTCCGCGCGGGAGACGGTGATCTCGAGGTTGCCAGTCGGTGCTGCGCTTGCGGTCATCTCGGGCTCCTGGGTAGCAATCGTCACGTCGGTCTCTCCGTCTTTCTGCACTTGGTCTCTCTGGCAAAACTGTACACCGAAAGCCCCCTCGCCTGCACGGTCACAGCCTACTGGGCGGCGGTTGCCTTCTGCTTGATTCTAGGGGCGAAGGCCCCCGGAGCGCGATAGATTTCTTTGTGGAAAGCAGGGATGCTTGTGTGCGACCGCGATACCTGCTCCGGCCAGCTTCACCCACACCCTCTCCGCTACTGCTTCTAAGAAACTACCTAAGAAAAGACTAAATACCAGTACTAGTAACCGTTGTCGCTTGAAAAGTGGATATCGTGGCTATCTCGCTACACTGCACCAATTTGGAACCCTGTCCCGTTTTAGAAAAACCGTCCGCTGCCACCACCAAGGATAGGAAGAACCGGTACACTCCCCAGCCAACGTCCCTGCTTATCCCACTTCTGCACAAGCCAGCGCAGCCAAGGCTGAGAAGACCTGCCTCCAACCGTGGGAATAGTGTTGAAGTGACACAAACATCGGAGCTTATCTCTTCCGCTTTTTTCACACCGCACGCCTCGGCCAGAGGATAATCGGTACAGAACTGCTGAGGCCTACTCCTAATGAAGATTGCCATCTTCGGCGCCACCGGTGCCACCGGCCTGCTGCTCACCGAGCGTTGTCTGGCCGCAGGACACACCGTAAAAGCGCTCACCCGCAACCCTGCCACCTACCCCTTTTCCGATCGAACCGAGGTCATCCAGGGTGACTCCAAAGACCCCGAGGCGGTGCGCAAGACCATCGCTGGAGTCGACCTTGTGCTGAGTGCGCTAGGCGCTCGCTCCCTCAAAAAAGAAGACATCCTCGAAGACTCCCTGCCGCTGATCGTGGCTGCCATGCAGCAGGCGGGTGTGCGCCGCATCATCACCCTGGGGTCGGCGGGTGCGTTGCCTACCTCGCTCGACAAGCAGCCCGCCTATCGCCGCTGGATCGTCCAGAACATCGTCTACAACACCGTGCTCAAGTGGCCCGTTGCTTCACAGATTGCCCAGTACGCCATCCTCTCGGCCAGCGACCTGGAATGGACCATGGTGATGCCCCCTATGCTGACCAACGGCAAAGCACGCGGCAAACTCCGCATCGACGGCGAGGCCCTGCCACGCAACGGCAGCCGCATCGCCCGCGCCGATGTCGCCGACTTCATGATGCAGCAGATCGACAACCCGCAGTGGGTTCGCAAGGGTGTCTACATCAGTTGGTAAACCCTATAGTGTTATGCCCTGCGGTATTTGGAGCGCCTATGTCCCCAGCACCATCAGCACAACCACGCCTGTCAGCTTGTCTGCTTTGTCCATCCCTGCTGGGTCCTGCCTTGCTGACTCTTGCCTTGCTCTGCGCCGCGCTGCCCTCCTTTGCGCAGACCCGCCCGCCCCTGCCAACCACACCGCCCCTCGCTGGATCCATCACCAGCCATCCCAACTGGCCCCAGCCCCGTCCTGCCGACGTGACCTCACCGCTGGCTATCGTCAACGCGGTGTACGACGTTATCTCCGGCCCTCAGGGCCAGCCCCGCGACTGGGACCGCATGCGCTCGCTCTTCCTGCCCGATGCCCGCCTAATCCCCACCCGCATCGTGCCCGGCAGCCCCAGCAGCAGCCGTCCCAACACCGACGCCGTGCCGCTCACCATCGACGGCTACATCGCCCGCAGCAGCGCCCGTATGGCCTCCGACGGCTTCTTCGAGCGGGGCATCCTCAACCAGATCGAGCAGTTCGGCAACATTGTTCACGTCTGGAGCACCTACGAGTCCCGCCACCACCTCGCCGACCCCACTCCCTTTGCCCGCGGCATCAACAGTTTTCAACTGCTCAAGGATGGCGAGCGCTACTGGGTCGTCAACATCCTGTGGGACGCTGAGACTCCGGAGAGCCCCATCCCTGCCCGCTACCTGCCCGGCACACCGCCCGCACGCTAGTGGCCGGTCGCGCTGGCCTCCGCTGCAACTCGCCTGTCCACCTCCCGCTCTACCTGACGCAGGTCGCGCCGCAGCGGTTCTCCCCGCTCGACCATCAACTCGCCTCCAACATACACCCGCTCCACATCCGGCTGGCTGGTGACAAACACCAGCGTCGCATAGGGGTCGAACACATGCGCAAAGTGGGTGGGGTCCACCACCACAAAGTCCGCCAGCTTGCCCGGCTCCAGACTGCCCAGCCTGTCTGCCACGCCCAGTACATCCGCGCTGCCCAGTGTGTGCAATCGCAGCACGTCGTACGGACTCATCACGCCTGCGTTCTCGTACTTCGCGCGAATCGTATACAGCCCCGTGCGCATGTTCTCGAACGGGTCGGCCAGGTCGGCACTTGCCTCTCCATCGACGCCCATGCCTACGCGTACACCCGCCTTCAGGTACGCCGGTATATCTGCCACGCCCGACGCCAGCCTGCCGTTGGAGAGCGGGTTCCAGCTCATCGCCGCACCCGCCTGGCCCGTCGCCGCCAGGATCGCCGCATCGGTATGGACAAAGTGGCCAAAGATCAAATCATGGCTGAGCAGCCCGCTCTGCTGGAACCACACAAAGTGTGAGCGGTCCGCCACCTGTGTCTCCGGCTGCTCCAGGTAGTGGCTCTGGTTGCCGAGGTGGAACTGCTGCATCAGAGCCTCTTCCAGCCGCAGCTGCTGGTCGTTGTCGCTGAAGCCGCCGCCACCGTTCAACATCACCGAGAGCAGCCTCGTCCCCGCCGGCTGTGCCGCACTCCAGTCCAGAAAGGTCTTCAACCGCACCTTCGCGGCATCCACCGTGTAGGCTGCACTCGCCCGCCCGGGGTCAATGCCATGCACGAACCGCAGCCCCGAATCCATCTCCCCACGAAACGCCGCTTCGTTGAAGGCCTCACTCGGCACCCCGCTGTGGCCGCCAAAGTCGCCGCCATAGTTGAAGCTGTACGCCGCGGTAATCCCATGGCGCAGATGGTCCAGCCCACCCTCCAGCGTGAACCAGTAAAAGTCCTCCGGTCCGGCATCGGCGATCTGCCTGCCATAGAGCGCCTGTAGCCATCCCGGCAGCGTCTGGTCCGACGCCAGCCCGCGATACGCACTCTGCCACAGATGACTATGCGCGGAGATAAACCCAGGGATCACCCAGTGGCCATCCGCATCCCACACCGTCGCTGCCTGCAGCCCCGCCGGAGGATCGCCCGCCGCTACCGCGGTTAGCCGACCATCCGCCGCCACCACCATGTATCCGCGAAATGGCGCATGCTGCTGCGGAGCCATGGAAAAAATATAGGCATTGCGCACAATCAGCCGCGCCGGAGCCTGCGCCAGCAGCACTCCACTCCACGACACCAACAGCCATGCTGTCAGAAAGACAAAGACGCCAACGATCCGATTCCTGCGATGCACTCGATTTGCAGTCATCTCAAGGTCTTAAAGCATCACCCGCAGGAACACAAGAAAATAGTGCAGCAGGTCGGCATTGCGTCTGCCAGCCCTGCTGCACTCGGTTCCATCCATTGCTGCCTGTGACCTGCTGCTGACAGCGTTTAGCTCAGCGTCTCCATCAGCTTGTTGATCGTACGGTTCAGGTCCTTGTCCGTTCGCCGGTGTTCATCGATCTTCGAGATCGAGTGCATCACCGTCGTATGGTGTTTGCCGCCGAACTGCCGTCCAATCTCCGGCAGGCTGGCCTCCGTCAACTGCTTGGCAAGGTACATTGCAATCTGTCGTGGAACCACGATCTGCCGCGAGTTGTTCTTCTGCTTCAGCTCCGCCACGCGCATGCCAAACTGCTCCGCCACCGTCCGCTGAATCGTCTCGATGGTGATCTTCCGTACCTGCGTGTCGATGAACTGCTTCAGACACTGCTGCGTTACCGCCAGCGTAATCTCCACGCCGTGCATGCTGCACCAGGCGATCAGCCGCACCAGCGCGCCTTCCAGCTCGCGCACATTGGTCCGCACATTGCTCGCGATAAACAGCGCCACATCCGTCGGCAACTGCGTCTGCTCGCTCTCCGCCTTCTTCTGCAGAATCGCGACCTTGGTCTCCAGATCCGGTGGCTGAATGTCCGCAATCAAGCCCCACTCGAACCGCGACCGCAGCCGGTCTTCAAAGTCCGCCAGCTCTTTCGGAGGCCGGTCGCTGGCAATCACGATCTGCTTCATGCTCTCGTGCAGCGCGTTGAACGTATGGAAGAACTCCTCCTGCGTTCGCTCCTTACCCGCCAGAAACTGAATGTCGTCGATCAGCAGCACATCCACGTTGCGGAACTTGTCCCGGAAGCTGGTCATCTTGTCGTACCGAACCGAGTTGATCATCTCGTTCGTGAACTTCTCGCCGCTCACATAGCTGATCGACGCATGGGGCTGCCGCCGCTTCACGTCATGGCCGATCGCATGCATCAGGTGGGTCTTGCCCATACCCACGCCGCCATACAGAAACAGCGGGTTGTACGCTTTGGACGGACGCTCTGCCACCGCCTGCGCCGCCGCCATCGCGAACTGGTTACCGCTGCCGATCACAAACGCATCGAACTGGTAGCGCGGATTCAACTGCGAAGCTGCGCTCCAATCAAAACGCGCCTGCTCCGCCGATGGTCCGTTGCCGGCTCCATTTGCAGCGCTGCTTCCGCCTCCCAGGCTGGTCGGCCGGGTCAGCTTGGGCGCATTGGGACTATGGCTGGGCAGGGGCGCAAATCCGCCATCCTCCCGCACCTTGGGCGTGCTGGGATCCTGCTGCGGTGTCGTAAACGTCACCGTCTCAATCTCCAGCCCCAGGTTGTCGATCGCCTCCTGAATCAGGTCGGCATAGCGATCGCCTATGTGCTGAAAGTCCGCTGACGGTATGCGCACATACAGCGTCTTGCCTGCGATGTGGGAGAAGCGCGTCGGCTTGAGCCACGTCTCAAACGACTGCCGGTTGATCTTTTTTTCAAGAGCAGCCAGGATGCGTACCCAATAATTCAATACGGCGGTTGCCGTCGGAACGAATGACATTCTTTAGTTTCCTTGTCTTTGTTTCCTTGTTCCAAATACCAGACTGCATGCACTTTGTACGGCCGCGGCTAAAAATAGCGGTAAAAGCAATGGATTTCCAATCTCGCCCATTGCGGCGAGTGGGAATCATTCTGTGTTGCCAGAGTTCTCTCCGTCAGGGGCGTCTAAACCGTGCCGAATACGGGGAGGAGTTTCTTCACTTGATGCAGAGTGCGGAACAGCTGGACGTGCAGAAAATCATCTTGCGAATCGGGTTCGATAGTAGCACGGAAAACCAGCCCTTTTTCAAGCCATCCGTCCAGAAAAATCAAGTTGCACCATTACCGGTGAAGTCTCCGAAAGTTGCACCCAGCCAACATAAAATTAAGCTCTCTGGCAGATCAATTGCCCTCAGCCACTTGCGTTTTTCTTTGCCTCCGGACCCTTCCTCGGGTATACTCAGGGATTGTTGCTATAGCCCAGAAGACTGATAGGCAAATCCGCTCGCGATTGCCACCATCAGCACTAAGTTCAGGAGTTCAGTTACATGCCGAAGCGTACTTTCCAGCCCAACCGCCGCCACCGCGCGAAGACCCATGGCTTCCTTACCCGCATGAAGACCAAGTCCGGCGCCGCCGTACTCAGCCGCCGTCGCGCCAAGGGCCGTCACAAGATCGCCGTCTCCGCAGGCTTCCGCGACTAGTACCACCAACCTCTTCTCAGCAATAACCCACCGCCACCGCAGTCCCAAGCGGTGGCGTTTGTGCGTCTGTCCATCGGTACGGTATTGCTGCGTCCTGCTCCGGTGCCTGTGCCACCCCGACAGCCTATACTTGAACCTGTCGCTGCACCCGCCTCTGGCTCGCTGCACCATCCACCATGCCCAACCAGACCCCAAACTCGCTGCTACGACTGTGCAAACACGCCGACTACCAGCGCGTGTATACCGCCAGCCGCAAACAGTTCTCCAAGCAGATGAGCTTCTTCTTCGCACTGCGCCCCGCCCAGGGCCCCGACGGCAAACCCACCCGCTCCGCCACCCCCGGCCCCCGCATCGGACTCACCGTCGGCAAAGTCATGGGCAAGGCCGTCGACCGCAACCGCATCAAGCGCCGCATGCGCGAGTGCATTCGCCGCAACGCCAGCCTGCTTACCGCCCCGGTCGACGTCATCCTCCACCCTCGCCGCGTCGTGCTGGAGCTGGAGTTTGCCAAGCTCGACCGCGAAGTCGCCCAGGTCTTCCGCACCGTACAGTCCACGCTCAACAAGCAGGCCACGCCCCCCGCCAGCCCGCAGGAACGCCAGTAGCCACGCCATGACCGCCAGGAGCTACTCCGTGAAGGACACCCTGCTCCGCGTCGCCTTCACCCTCTACCGCCGTCTGCTCTCCCCCCTGCTCCACAGCCTCGGCGTCTCCCGGTGCATCTATCTGCCTACCTGCTCCGAGTATGCCTACGTAGCCATGCAGCGCTTCGGTATCCTCCGCGGCGGCATCCTCGCCATCCGTCGCCTCGGACGCTGTCATCCCCTGGCCCAGGGTGGCTACGACCCTGTCCCCGACCGCCCGTCCACCCCGTAACTCCCCCTCCACCCGCCCCAGCACATTCTCGTGGCGGCATTTATCATGGAGAAAAGTGGCGCGTACGCCGCAAGGGTGTCCTTCGACTTTTGTCATACGGCCACCCTCTACGTAGCAAGTCGATTTTTAGATCGAAAGAATAGGAAGTATCTCTTGGCAGAGTTTAAGAACCCCAGTCAACAAGGCGGGCAGGATAATAAGTCGCTGCTCGTCATGATGCTCGTCATGGTCACCGTCTTCTTCGGCTTGCAGTACTTCCGCGCCAAGAAGAACCCGCAGACCGCCCTGCCCACCGCGACCGTCGCGACCCAGAGTGTACCCGGACAAGCTGCTCCGTCCGCCAGCCAGCCCGGCACCGCAGCCGGTGCTCCCGCCCAGCCGGTCGTCCAGGCCCAGGCCGAGACCACTACCGTCGTCGAGAACGAGCTCTATCGCATCACCTTCTCCAACCGCGGTGCCCAGGTCACCAGTTGGCTGCTCAAGCGCTACATTGACGCCGACGGTCGCCCCCTCGATCTCGTCCACCACCAGGCCGCGCAGCAGGTCGGCTACCCGCTCTCGCTCTACACCTACGACCCCGCGCTGAACACCACCCTCAGCCAGGCGATGTTCGTTCCCTCCGCCACCGGCAACCTCGCCGCGCCGGCCAGCCTCACCTTTACCTACTCCGACGGCAGCCTGCAGGTCCGCAAGACCTTCTCCTTCGACGAGACCTACGTCCTGCACGCCGACATCGATGCCACCCGCAACGGCGCACCCTTCCGCGCGCTGCTCAGCTGGCCCGGCGGCTTCGGCGATCAGGACAACGCCATGGCCTACAACGGAGCCCAGCTAGACTCCATGCGCGACGGCAAGGTCGAGCACCTCGCCCCCAAGAAGATCGCCGGTGGCGAAACCCTCAACGGCCCCTTTGACTGGGTTGGTACCAGCGACATGTACTTCGCGGCCGTCTTCCTGCCCGACTCCGCCAGCAACGCCACCGTCGCCACACTCCACAACCAGATCGACGTAGCCAAGACCATCCGCCGCACTGGCCTCGGCTCCGGCTCGCCCGCCAAGGGCTCCGTCCTGGTTCCCATCATCGGAACCGCAGTGGGCGATACCACCGGCCACACCCTCGTCCGTATCTACGCCGGGCCCAAGGCCATCAACGTCCTCAAGGCCATCCACGCCACCGACTCCAAGGTCACCCTGGAACCGCTGCTGGAGTTTGGCTTCTTCGGCTACATCGGCAAGTATCTCTTCCTCGCGCTCCAGTTCATCCACGCCCACGTCACCCTCAACTGGGCGGGCGCTTGGGGCTGGGCCATCATCCTGCTTACCATCATCATCAACCTGGTCATCCTGCCCCTGCGCATAAAAACTATGCAGTCCGGCCTCAAGATGCAGCGCATCCAGCCCCAGATGGACGCCATCAAGGAGAAGTACAAGAAGTACAAAGTCACCGACCCCAAGCGCAACGACATGAACGCCGAGATCGTCCAGCTCCAGAAGGACAACGGCGTCAACATGTTCGGCGGCTGTATCCCCACGCTGATCCAGTTGCCGCTGCTATTCGCCTTCTTCGGCATGTTGCCCAAGGTCGTCGAACTCCGCCACGCACACTGGCTCTGGCTGCCGGACCTCACCTCGGCTGACCCGTATCACATCCTGCCTATCGTCATGGTTATCAGCCAGTTCCTGGTCCAGTTCTATACCCCATCCCCCGGCGTAGACCCCCAGCAGCAGAAGATGATGGCCTTCATGATGCCCGCCGTCTCCGGCTACATGACCTGGAACTACGCCTCTGGTCTGGCTCTCTACTGGTCGGTCGGCAACCTGATCGGCATCATCCAGCAGGCCGTCATGAACCGCACTTCGCTCGGCCGCGAGATGCGCGAGATCGCCGCCAAACGCGCCCGCCGCAAGGCAGGTGTCGGAGCCACCATCCAGGGCAAACGATAACCCGAACGGTGCCAAGGGGCCCATCAACACATGAACGAATTTGGCACTGCTTCCAAAAAGATCGCTGACCTGCTCCACATACTCCAGACCCACGGCGGTCTGGAGTTTTCGTTTGAGATCCACGACAGCCACGCTGCTACCGCTACCGCTGCCGACCCAATCGCCGCCTCCGCCGAGATGATCCCCCCGGACATCACCGTTCAGCTCTCCGGCCCCGACACTCCCCTGCTGCTCTCCCGTAACGGAGAACTCCTTCACGCCATCGAGCACCTCGCCGCCAAGGTCCTCCGCCTCGAACCCGAGCAGCACGACCGCCTCTTCTTCGACGCCGACAACTTCAAGGCGCAACGCGACCGAGATCTCCGCGCCGCTGCACGCAACGCCATCGAGACGGTTCGCTCCACCGCCAGGCCCTACGCATTCCCACCCATGAGCTCGCGCGAGCGCCGCATCCTCCACCTGCTGCTCAGTCCCTCTGGCCTGCCCACCGCATCCTCGGGCGAACTGCCCCGCCGCTTCGTCGTCCTCTATCCCGAAGGCCACGTCGCCACGCCCAGCATCCCCACGCCCACTGCTCGCACCCCAAACAGCCGTACCCCAAACGACCGCACCCGCGCCGTCCGCAACTCGTTCCGTCGCCGCTAACCCCCGCGATCGCCCCCCTAGCTCTCGGCGTACCGTCGTCCCGAAGCTCTGCTCACATACCTCGTCGCTTCGTACGCCTGACGGTCCACCTCTGGCTCACCATCCAGATAGCGGTGCCACTCGCCCGACTCCGCCACCCGCTTCAGCTCTGCGTTCCGCTGCCGGAGCATCCGCGTCACATACCGTCGCAGTACCAGCCGCTCCGCCATCCGGCCCAGCCATCCCAGCGGTGTCGTAAACCGAACTTCATCCCGGATGCGCGTTCCATCGTTCATCGGCGCAAAGTGGCGCTCGTGCTCGAAGCGCGCAAACACCCCGTCCGTCATCACTTCCCGGAAGTAGCTATACGGTCGCCATCCGTCGACCAAACTCTCGTACTGGGTCTTGACTCCCAGGTGCCGTGCCTGAACCCGCACCACGTTACCCGCGCCCAGCAGCCCCGACCGAGGCCCATCCACCACCGCCTCGCCCGTCGATGCGCCTGTCTGTAGACGTAGATCCACGCTCAGCGAAAGCTTGAAACAACGCTCCACCGGTGCCTGAACCAACGTCATCGTTTTGATCGTCACCATAGCTTCTCTTCGGGCCCGACCGTGTTCTTCGATCCAGAAACCTGCAAACGTCTGCATGCTGTTGGATGCATCACACCCTGCGCGCGTCACCCAACGCCAGCAGATTATTTATTGACCGACAAAGCCTTACCCGCAAGACACAGCTTGCCCCAGGCGGTTAGCGTTCCAGCTCACCGACCCCATCCGGCAGATACCGCCGCCACTCGTCCCCTTCAGCAATCTGCTTCAGCAACTGAAACCGCCGCTGCACCAGCCCCACAATATGCGGAACCAGCACATACTTTCCCACCAGCGATCCACCCAACAGCAGCGGCAGCGAGAACCGCACCTTGTCGTGCAGCAGCGTATGGCCCGCCACCTCCGCAAAGTGGTGGTCATGATGAAAGTGCTTGAACCGCCCCCGCCCCATCGTGTCCTGAAAGAAGTGTGGCTTGTCATACCCCGTAATCAGGGTCTCGTGCATCTGTGGCAGGCCAAACTTCCAACCCCGCCACACCAACTGGTCGTTTGCCTCAATCAAACCGCTCGTCTTGCCCGAGACCGGCCTCATCTCCAGAGTCCTGGCCACCAGCTCAATGCTGGTCGACAGCAGAAAACATCGCTCGATCGGTGCATTAATGTGGATGGTGTCGCTGATGGTGTACATGCTTCACGTACCCTCTGGTTCCAATGTACTATCTGCGCCTGCCGCATGATCCGTCGCTGCTACCCGCTGTTGCCCCACGACCAAACCCCCGGTCTGATCGGTCGCCGCCTGCGCCCGCGCATGGCACGCCCAGCATAGCAACTGCGTATTCGCCTCCGTGTACCCGTCGATCGCCCGCAGCCGATGCAGCTCCGCACCCTGCTTCGGCAGCGCCTCCCCACACTCCCAGCACCGCCCCTTCTGAAACTTCCACTTCTGCTCCTTCAACTTCCGCCGCTGCGTCGGTGTCCCCCGCTCATCGAACTCCAGCCGCTTCAACACATACCGCCGCACCTGGAACCGCAGCTCCGCATCCTCCCCCGCCACCGCATCAATCTCCCCCCGCACCCGCTCCAGAATCCCGATCGCCTTCGCCCGGTCCTCCTCACTCAAAGCCGCCATTGGTCCTCTCTAGATTAAATGAATCAGATAGATAAACCTCGATAGCGGCACGGCTATCGCTTGGAATCAAACAAAGTAGTTAGTTCGGGTATCCACCATATAGCGGCCCGCCTCCCTGCATCCCCTCGATACATCTGGACCAGATTATTGCGCTCCAGGGTCTGGAGCATTTTCATGAGCGTAGGTTTACTCGGAGCATTGCCCTTCCATTCAAGTTGGGCAGCTTGAAAATACTGGCGTTCAAAAGCTGCGTCAAGAAGGGGAACAGCGTATTTTGATCCAGCGGCCTGAATGAATCGCTGCTTCAGGCTTTCATAAAGCAGCAGAATTGAATCTGCCTTCTCGATGTTTCGTTTTGCCTGTTCACTTATCGCTGTAAGAAAAAACTCCGTCCAATCCCGCCACCCATTTTTGCTTGTTCCCAAAGCATTCAGGTGGTCAATGTAGTCGTCTCGATATTCTTCAATGTACTCAGAGAGGTAGAAGGTTGGTTGCGACAGAAGACCATGCTCGCACATGAAGATGGGAATCAGAATACGTCCGAGACGACCATTGCCATCAAGAAAGGGATGCAAGAATTCAAACTGCGCGTGGATTAGTGCAAGCCGCACGACGGCTTCATCTTGCGAGTGGTAATACGCCTCCCAATTATCAAGACTCTTCGCAAGCGAAGACCATACCGGTGGAGTAAAACGAATCCGTTCCACACCCCCAATACGCGAGCCAATATAGTTCTGCTGTCGCCGGAACTCGCCAGGTGCCTTGTTTTGACCCCTTACGCTTTTTAATAAAATAGAATGAAGTTTCAGCAGAAGATTGAGATTGAAAGGTCGCGATTTCAATTCCTGCATAGCCGTATCGAGTGCAACCCGGTAGTTGAGGATTTCTTCGATGTCCTCACGTCGAGATTCGCGTTCAGGTAGTTCTCCAGCCTCGAATTGGAGAACCTCGCTCATAGTGGCAAGGGTTCCTTCGATACGAGAAGAAAGCACGGCTTCTTGCAAACGAAGTGGGGCAAGTAGGAGGTCAGAGTTGGGAAGGCGACCCAGCCTGCCGTTATATTCCGCAAGATTTCGATTGGCACGCCCCATGGCAGGAATAAGCGAAAGCCAGTCATCCTTCGTCAGAATTGGCAGTGGTTTAGCGATTGCGGGCTTCATCAAAATAGCCTATCAACACCAAAGTTTTGTGTAAAGTAAAAGCCAAAAATCGTTACACAAAATAGTTTGCGGTCAAGTTCCTTAACACAAAGGTGCGAAGACTATCTACGCGTTGGGGATGGCTTTCTCGATAGCCCTATAGGTAGATTTCAGAGCTCAGGACTCAACCGAGGTCTACAGATTGTGAGGACAATAAAGTTTCAGCGCGGCTGATGAACGCCTCCAGCGTCACACTTCCCTGATCGCCCTTGCCCCGCGTCCGCACACTGACGCTCTCGCTGGCCGCTTCCTTGTCCCCCATCACCAGCACAAACGGCACCTTCTGCAGTGCAAAGTCGCGGATCTTCGCCTTCATCTCGTCGTTACGCTCATCCAGCTCCACGCGCAGCCCAGCCGCTTCCAGCTTGGCCTTCACCGCACGCGCATACTCCATGTGCTTGATGGAAGAGATCGGCACCAGCCCCACCTGCACCGGAGCCAGCCACAGCGGAAACGCCCCAGCATAGTGCTCAATCAGCACCCCAAAGAACCGCTCCACCGATCCGAACAGCGCACGATGCACCATTACCGGACGATGCAGCTCCCCGTCCTCGCCCTTATACTCCAGCTCAAATCTGGCCGGCAGATTGAAGTCGAACTGCACCGTCGACAACTGCCACATCCGTCCCAGCACATCCACCAGCTTGATGTCGATCTTCGGCCCATAGAACGCCGCCTCGCCCGGAATCGTCTTGAACGGAATCCCCTTCCGGTTCAGCACATTCTGTAGCGACGACACCGCCAGCTCCCAGTTCTCATCCGAGCCCACAAAGCTCTTCCGGTCGTTCGGGTCCCACGTCGAAAGCTCGACCTTGAACTCCTCAAACCCAAACGTCTTCAGTACGCTCTGCGCAAACTCAATACACGCCACCACCTCATCTTCAATCTGTCCCGGCGTGCAGAAGATGTGCGCATCGTCCTGCGTAAAGCCACGCACCCGCAGCAGTCCATGCATCGTGCCGCTGCGCTCATACCGATAAACGTTCCCCAGCTCCGCATACCGCACCGGCAGGTCGCGATAGCTCCGCGGAGAATTCTTGTAGATCAGGATATGTCCCGGGCAGTTCATCGGCTTCAGCCGGTACTCCGCGTCATCCAGCTCCATCGGCGGATACATATTCTGCGAGTAGAAACCCTCATGCCCGCTGATCTTCCACAGCTCCCGCCGCATAATGTGCGGCGTATACACCATCTCGTAACCACGACGGATACATTCATCCCGCATCCAGTCTTCCATCGTCTTGCGGATCAGTCCGCCCTTCGGATGCCAGAAGATCAGCCCCGCGCCCGCCACTTCCTGGATCGAAAACAGATCAAGCTGCTTGCCCAGCACCCGATGGTCGCGCGCCTTGATCTCCTCCAGACGCTTGAAGTGCGCATCCAGCTCCTTCGCGCTGTAAAACGCCGTCCCATAGATCCGCTGCAACTGCTGGTTCTTCTCATCCCCCAGCCAGTACGCGCCCGCAACCGACATCACCTTGAACGCCTTCACCCGCCCCGTCGAAGGCACATGCGGCCCCCGGCAAAAGTCCACAAACCCGCCATTCCGGTACAGCGAAATCTCATCCCCCGGCTGCGTAAACTTCTCGATAAAGTGGACCTTCATGAACTCGCCCTGCTTCGCGTAGTCCTCCAGACCCTTCTCGCGCGACTCTTCCTCACGCACAAACTTCTCGTCCCGAGCCACCACCTCGGCCATCCGCTTCTCGATCGCCGCCAGGTCTTCGTCGCTGAACGGCGTCTCCCGGTACACGTCGTAGAAGAAGCCCGCATCCGTCGCTGGTCCATGCCCCAGCTTCGTCTCTGGAAACAGCTCCAGAATCGCCGTCGCCATCACGTGTGCCGCCGAGTGCCGCACTACGCGCAGCGAGGCTTCGTCATTCTCCTTCAGCAGCTCCAGCGCCACATCTTCCGTCAGCGGAGCCGCCAGATCTACCAACCGCTCGCCCGTCGCACTCGCGCCATACATCGCCTCTTCCGACGGAGCATCATCCGCCGCCGTCGATCCCGCAGCCACCGTAGTCAGCGGACGAATCCGCGCCACCACCACCGCCGCTGCCAGCCGTGGCGAGATGCTCATCGCCACATCCAACGCTGTCGTACCGCGCGATACCTCGCGCACTGAACCATCCGGAAGCTGTATCTTGATCATCTGTTCGCTCATGTCGTGATCTATAAGCATATTTCCTTTGCTCCCGCCGCACCACCCGGCTCCCACAATCGTTGTACCCTTGCCCCACGGAAGGGTCTCGCCACACCTCGCGGCACGTTCCATAATGGGAACACTATTAGCGCTCAGCCGCCTAAACCATCACAGTATCTGTTTGATACAAGGAGTCTTTCATGCAAGTTCTACTCAAAAAGTCCGACGAAAAACAGGACGTCAAGTGCAAGGTCTGCGGCCAGGGTTTCCGCCTCTACTGGGAGCGCACCTCCCTCGACGAGCAGGCAGACATGCGCGCCCTGCTCTTCGATGAGCTCAGCCAGCACCACACCACCGACAAGACCCCTGCAGCCCATCCCGCCGCCCCGTTCACCGTCCCCAGCTGGTCAGGCCCCGCACAGTACTCCGGCGCAGCTCTCCTCGGCGGTCTCTCCGGCATGCACCGAGCCGCCTCCGCCGTCCTCAAGGCCACCAACTAGCGAGTTTTGCTGCGCTGATCCTCAGCTTTTCTGTGCCGACCTTCAGCCAGCCTGTACTGCACTTCTATTCCGGCTCTCCGGCAACCGCTGGAGAGCCGTTTTTCTCTCCCAGTCAGTCGTCGCCCCCCAATAGCCCGCATAGACGCCAGCACCAGTTCCACCCAAAATGGCTAGCTCTCATGTACCCTATCCACACTCCCCCGGGCGCATGCACCGCTGCGCTTCGTCATCTTCCACGGAGCCGCATCATGCCTGATACAACGCAAGTGCAGCATTCTAAGTCGCACAGCACCTCTCGCTCCCTCCTCGTTCTGGTCGAGTTTCTCGGTCTCTGCTACGCCGTCGCCATTCTGGGCGCCATCACCACTATGCCTGCGGTTCGTTCCTGGTACCCCCACCTGGTCAAACCCTCATTCAATCCGCCCAACTGGGTCTTTGCCCCCGTCTGGACCGTCCTCTATACCCTGATGGCCGTCGCAGCCTGGCTCGTCTGGAAGGCTACCCGCCGCACCACACGCAGCCGCACCCTCAGCCTGATCAACGCTGACGACCGCCGCATCGCCGCACGCAAAGATGCCCTGGCCGTCTTCGCCATTCAACTCACCCTCAATCTCCTCTGGACCCAGGCCTTCTTCCACCTCCACCGCCTGCTGGTCTCCTCCGTCGTTATCCTCGCCCTCTGGATCGCCATTGCCTTCACTATCGTGCTCTTCTGGCGCATCCGTACTCTGGCCGGAGCCATCATGCTCCCTTACCTCGCCTGGGTCACCTTCGCCACCGCACTCAACCTGAAGCTGCTCCGCCTCAACTAAACCCTGCTCCGCAAAAGAAAAAGGGCCGTTCCAAAGTGGCAACGACCCCCAAGTGCCTGATTGTGTAGCAGTGAAAAAATCTAATCCCTAAGCCGTCTCAGGAATACTCGCAGACGCCTTCTCCTCGGGCATATTCGCCCGCAGCCAGACGTTTGCTCTCCAACGTCCAAAAAATGGTGCCACCACAACCATTCCGAACGCGATCGCCATTGCAATACGCATCTCTTTTTCTCCTCTCCCATAGGCCTCTTATCGGCGCCCAGCAGAAAAAAACAACAAGGTTTTGAGACCATCGCAATCCGAAGTCTCAACAGCAGTGTCCTCACTATCGACCCATCCCGTTACTACTCATATCCCACTTCCGTCTTCTCTATACAACCTTCGTGGCATAGGCACTTACCCGCCTGCGCCATTGCCCAATCCCACCCCAGCCCACTTCGCCTAAAATGAATCCCATGACCTACGCGGAAGCTCTCGAACACCTCAACGCGCTCGGCCCGGAGCTTGCCCCCACCCCCACCTCCGCCGCCTCGCCCGCTCCCCCGCGCCGCAAATTCGACCTCGCCCACATGCGCACCCTCGCCCATGCCCTCGGCGACCCCCAGCTCCGCTTCCCCTCCGTCCTCATCGCCGGAACCAACGGCAAAGGCTCCACCGCCGCCACCCTCGCCAGCATCCTCGCTGCCGCCGGATACCGTACCGCGCTCTACACCTCGCCCCACCTCGTCCACGTCAACGAGCGCATCCAGATCAGCGCTCCCGCCAGCCCCACCGAATACTCCTCCGCGGACGAACCCGCCAGCGCCGGCCCCGCCATCCT
This sequence comes from Acidobacteriota bacterium, assembly GCA_021780315.1. GTDB lineage: Bacteria > Acidobacteriota > Terriglobia > Terriglobales > Acidobacteriaceae > Edaphobacter. The sequence goes on along the minus strand of JAJXYY010000042.1, from coordinate 796,646 downwards.
TCACCCCATCTCCGACAACGACTTCGCCCGCCTCTACATGCTCGTCGACGACACCGCCCAGCGTCTCGTCCAGGCCGGCGACCTGCCCCACCCCCCCAGCTTCTTCGAAGTCCTCACCGCCATCGCCTTCTGCTACTTCGCCGACCTCCACCAGGCCCCCGGCTCGAGCCATCCCGTCGACATCGCCATCCTCGAAGTAGGCCTCGGCGGTCGACTCGACGCCACCAACATCGTGGATCCCATCCTCTCCATCCTTACCGATATCGCCCTCGACCACCAGGACTACCTCGGCGACACCATCGCCCTGATCGCCCGCGAAAAATGCGGCATCCTCCGCCAGCACGGCACGCTCATCACCCTCCCCCAGCATCCCGAGGCCAACCAGGCCATCGGCGAGGCCGCCGCCACTCTCGACCTCCACGCCATCAGCGCCGCAGACTTCATCCCTCCGCAACTCCCAACCCTTCACCCCCTCTCCGAGACTCCCCAACTCCTCCCGCCCAACCACTACACCCTCACCCTCGAAGGCCAGCCCCTTCAGGTCGATTCTCCCCTCCCCGGCCACCACCAGCAGCGCAACATAGCCCTCGCCATCGCCGCTGCCAACGCATTACGTAACCAACCCAGTGACAAATCCAAAATAAGTAACGATAAAGGTTACAATATATCCAACCAGGCCATCGAAGCAGGCATACGCAACACCCACTGGCCGGGACGTCTCGAACTCCTCCCCAGCACCACCCCACCCCTGCTGCTGGACGTTGCCCACAACCCCGCCGGTGCCTGGACCCTCCGTGCCGCCATCGCTCAGCTCCCCGAATCCCAGCCCCGCACCCTTATCTTCAGTTGCCTCCGCGACAAATCCCTCACCGAGATGGCTCGTATCCTCCTGCCGCTCTTCGACTCCTCGCCCGACGGCTCCCCCTGCCGCCCCCACGACCACATCATCCTCGCCCCTATCGACAGTCCCCGCGCCGCCTCGGTCGAAGACCTACTCGCCACTGCTCACGCTCTCTCCATCCCCGCACACGCCGCACCCCACCTCTCCGCAGCCCTCGCCCAGGCCCGCCAGATCACCCCGCCCAACGGCATCATCATCGCCACTGGCTCCGTCTACCTCGTCGGCGAGATCCGCCGTCTCGCTCAGGTCACTGCATGACCCAACTCCCCCCACCCGAGCAGGAAGCCGTCCTCAATCCCGCTGCCGCCTCCCCCCGGCCTGCCCTCCGCTGGCTCACCTATCTGCTCCTCTTTCCCCTCATTGCACTCGCCACCACAGGCTTCGGCTGCGTCTCCCTCATCTGCGGCCTCTGGGATAAGTCCGGCCGCCAGCAGCATGCCATCGCCCACATCTGGGCCAGAGTTCTCCTTCTGCTTAGCCTCTCCCCGGTGGAACTCATTGGCGCAGACAAACTCCACCTCCACGAAGTAGCCGTCTACGCCTCCAACCACCTCAGCTACTACGACACCCCCGTCCTCTTCGCCAAACTCCCCTTCCAGTTCCGCATCCTCGCCAAGCAAGGCCTGTGGAAGGTCCCTTTCATCGGTTGGTACCTTCACCGCTCCGGACAGGTCCCGGTCGATCAGTCCAGCAATCGCTCGGCCATCGCCAGCCTCAGTCGCGGAGTAGCCGCCCTCAACGCCGGCATGCCCCTCGTCCTCTTCCCCGAAGGTGGCCGCTCCGCCACCGGCCACACCCAGGCCTTCCTCTCCGGATGCGCCTACATGGCCATCAAAGCCGGTGTCCCGCTGGTTCCCGTCACCCTGGTCGGAACCTACGAGCTACTCCCCATCCATACCTATCACCTCACCCCTCGCCCGCTCAAAATCATCATCGGCGACCCTATCCCCACCGTCGGTCTCTCCACCCGCGAAGCCGACGCCCTCACCCAGCGCCTCCACGACACCATCACCGCCACCTACCTCCACCACACCACCTAACCCCTCGCTCGTTATATTCCACGGGCAACGCACCCTCATTTCGCCGTATCATCAAAGCAACATGAACCCCCGCATCGCGATCCCCGTCCCCACCAGCTTTGACCCCGCCTACAACGCCAAGTCCTGGCCGCAATACGCAGCTGCCGTCATCCAGGCCGGAGGCACCCCCGTTGAGATCCCCCTCACCGACTCCCCCAGCCAGACCGCCAACCTCATCAATACCTGCCAGGGCATCCTACTGCCCGGAAGTCCCGCCGACGTGAACCCCCACAAGTACGGCCAGGAGCCAACCCCAGAGTGCGCCGCACCCGACTACGCCCGCGAAAACGTCGACGAACTCCTCATTCAGGACGCCCATAACCTCTATAAGCCGCTGCTCGCCATCTGCTTCGGCACCCAGGCCCTCAACGTCTGGCGCGGAGGCACCCTCGTCCAGCACCTCGTCCCCATGCCGGTCAATCATCCCGCAGGCAAGGCAGTAGCCGTCGCCCACACCGTAGCTATCGCCCCCAACTCACTGCTCGGCTCCATCATCGACCATCAGGAGGCCCCCGAGCAGGATGGGTTTCTCCGCCTACCCATTAACTCCAGCCACCATCAGGCCATCGCCATTCCCGGTGACGGCCTGCACGTCGCCGCCCGCTGCCCACAGGATGCGGTCATCGAAGCCGTAGAAGGTGGTCAGGCCCCGCCCGTAGCAGGAGAATCCCCCCTCCACCCTGCCCATTTCGTCCTTGCGCTCCAATGGCACCCTGAACGCAGCTACGATATCAGTCCCTCCTCCCGGGCCATCTTCCAACGTTTCACCCAGGAAGCCGCCCACTGGATCCCCCGGCCAATCCACACCTCCGTCGCCTAAGCCGCTGACCCAGCCTCCGTCGTTGTTCCACGTGGAACATCCCCACCACCTCACCACCCGCACCAGCTACACACAAATCCCATGCCCACCCTCCAAGAATCTGAAATCGCCGCCCTCCTCACCCCCTACCTCCCTCCCAATACGCCCTCCACCCTCTACACCCAGCTCTCCACCTACCTCGATCTCCTGCTCAAGTGGAACGCCCGTACCAACCTCACCGCTATCCGCGATCCCCACGAGATCGTCCGCCGCCACTTTGGAGAAAGCCTCTTCGCCGCCCAACACCTCTCTCCCGGCACCACCTTGCTCGACTTCGGCTCTGGAGCAGGCTTCCCAGGGCTCCCCATCCAGCTCTACCATCCCAATCTCACCGTTACGCTGGCAGAATCCCAGAACAAGAAAGCCACCTTCCTCCGCGAAGTCATCCGGACCCTCGGCCTCAAGACCGAAGTCTGGGCCGCACGCGTCGAAACCATGCCGCCCACTCGCCGCTTCTCTACCGTCACCCTCCGCGCCGTCGACGACATGGCCGTCGCCCTCCCCGCAGCCTCCTCCCGTATCGCCCCCGGTGGCCAACTCGTCATTCTCACCACCGCCTCCGCCGCTACCGTTGCCGCCTCCGCAAACTCCCAAACCATCCCCATCCCCAACTCCCAATCCGGCATCCTCTCCCTCCAAACGTTCCACGTGGAACACCAGTAGCCCCCAAACCGGCCTCCTCCATAAAAAGTTTTCCACATCCACCCCCGCCTAACCTCTCTCTTCTCGGCACAAATCGACCATTCCACAACTTCTCCACAGCTTCGGTCGCTTCTCCACAATCCAGCCCATTTGCCACCACCTCCGCCACTCGATACCCTTCCTCTACCTCAATGATCACCATCCATCCCCGCAATAAACTCGCCGCTCAAGCAGCCGCCCAGGCCGCCACCACCTCGCCGGACGCCGCGACTCCTCACACCCAGCAAACCACCTCCGCCACCCCACTCGATCCCGCCCCCACCGCCCCCCCTGCCAAAGTCATCGCCATCGTCAACCAGAAAGGTGGCGTCGGCAAAACCACCACGGCCATCAACTTAGCCGCAGCCCTCGCCCTCGAAGGCCTCCCCACCCTGCTCATCGACTGCGACCCCCAGGCCAATACCACCGGAGGACTCGGCTTCTCCACCCGCACCCAGGACCCCGCAGACTCCCGCCTCAGCATCTACGACCTCCTCATGGGACACGCCACCGCCCAGCAGGTCATCGTCCCCACCGAAATTCCCCAGCTCTCCCTCATCCCCGGCAGCCGTAACCTCATTGGTGCCAACATCGAACTGGTCGCTCAGGACCGCCGCGAGTACCGTCTCCGAGACGCGCTCGACCCCGTCCGCTCCAACTACACCTTCATCCTGCTCGATTGCCCTCCCGCCCTCGACCTCCTCACCCTCAACTCCCTCGTCGCCGCCGACGGCCTCCTCGTCCCCATGCAGGCCGAGTACTTCGCCCTCGAAGGTATCTCCGAGCTCATGTCTACCCTCGACCGCGTCGCCGCAGCCTTCAACTCCGCCCTCGCCCTCGAAGGCGTCCTCCTCACCATGTACGACGACCGCACCAACCTCTCCCAGCAGGTCACCGAAAACCTCAAGGGCTTCTTCGGTGACAAGCTCCTCAATACCAGCATTCCCCGCAACATCCGCCTCGCCGAGGCCCCCAGCCACGGCAAACCCGTCGCCCTCTACGACCCCCGTTCCCGAGGAGCCGAATCCTACCGAGAACTGGCCCTCGAACTCCTCACCCGCAACAACCTGGAGAGTCCCGAAGCCAAGCGCCGCAAAGCCGCCACCGCCGCTGCGGCCAGCGCCCTCAAATCCTTCGCCGCACCCGAAAAGAAGACCCGCTTCTGGCAATCCAGCAAAGAAAAATAATCCGGACCAACGGGAGGGCTGGAAAGCCTGGTTCTACCCATATCAAGCTAAATAGGCGCGCAAACGCCCGCCCCACGCGCAGTGGGCCCGTCCGGCAGGACATAACCAAAACCAAAGAGAGCACACAGATCATGGCAACCGCACCCGACAACAAACGCCGCGCCCTCGGCAAAGGCCTCGAATCCCTCCTCCCCCAGCGCCCCGTCACCCCGCCACCGGCTCCCGTAACCACCGTGGAATCAACCGGCAAGCCGCTCGAAATCCACCTCGACCAGATCGATCGCAACCCCTTCCAGACCCGCACCCGCTTTGACGAGGCCCAACTCATCGAGCTGGCCCAGTCCATCGCCGCCTCCGGAGTCGTCCAACCCATTGTCGTCAGGCCACTTAGCGCCGGACGCTACCAGCTCATCACCGGAGAACGCCGCTGGCTCGCCTCCCGCAAAGCCAACAAAACCCACATCCCCGCCATCGTCCGCCAGGTCTCCGACGAGCAGGCCATGGAGATGACCATCGTTGAGAACCTCCAGCGAGCCGACCTCAACCCCATGGAGCAAGCCCGCGCCTACCAACGCCTCAGCACCGACTTCAAAATGACCCAGGAGCAGATGGCCACGCGCACCGGCAAGGAGCGCGCATCTGTAGCTAACTTCCTTCGTTTGTTACGCTTACCAGCATCCGTCCAGCAGAAAGTCGAGGCCGGCGACCTCTCCTTCGGCCACGCCCGCACCCTGCTCGCCCTCAACGATCCCGAGGCCATCTCCTCCGCCGCCCAGAAGGTCCTCGCGCTCTCCTTCTCCGTCCGCCAGACTGAAAGCTACGTCCAGGGCCTCATCAACCCCGAAGCCAAGCCCAAAAAAGCCGAGAAGCCAGTCGACCCCATTGACCCCAACGTCAAGGAGGCTCAGGACCAACTCCAGCGCACCCTCGGCCTCAAGGTCCACATCGAAGACAAAAAAGGCAAAGGCCGCGTCATCATCGAATACTCCGGCCTCGAAGACTTCGACGCCATCCTCACCGCCCTCGGCAACAAATCCATGGACAATACCTCCAACTGACCGCATCATCATTCCTTCAGGAGACCACCATGACCACGGTACGCTCGTCCTATATGTCACTGTTTATGTTACATATTGCCGCCTTCGCCGCAGTCGCTCTGGCCCAAACCTCCGGACCGGCCCCTGCTGTTCGCACGCTGGTTCGCACCGGCCACCTCCTCGACGTCAAAACCGGTGCCGAGCCAGCCGCCCAGACCATCGTTGTTACTGGCGATCGCATCACCGCCATCGCCCCCACTGCCACCACGCCAGCGCAGCCCGGCGATGCCGTTATCGACCTTACCCGCTACACCGTCATGCCCGGCCTCATTGACGTCCACACCCACATCACCATGGCCAACAACTTCGATCCCTACTTCGAACTCAGCATGACTCCGGCTAAAGAGGCGATCATCGGCGTAGAGAACGCCAAGGTCACCCTCGAAGCCGGCTTCACCTCCGTCCGCAACGTCGGCGCCAACGACTTCACCGACGTTGCCCTCCGCGACGAGATCAACGCTGGCCACATCCCCGGCCCCCACATGCAGGTCTCCGGCCCCGCCCTCGGCATCACCGGCGGCCACATGGACGAGAACCTGCTGCCCTACGAGTACCACGTCCACGGCCAGGGAGTCGCCGACGGCATCCCCGCCGTCCAGCATCAGGTCCGCGAAAACATCAAATATGGTGCCGATCTCATCAAAATCGGAGCCACCGGCGGCGTCCTCTCCAAAGGCGACGACCCTCAGGCCAGCCAGTACACCCAGGAGGAGATGCAGGCCATCGTCGCCGACGCCCATCGTCTCGGCCGCAAAGTAGCCGCACACGCCCACGGCGCTCAGGGCATCCTCTGGGCCACCCAGGCCGGCGTCGACTCCATCGAGCACGGCTCCTACCTCGACGACGCCGGCATCGCCGCCATGAAGCAGCACGGCACCTACCTCGTCCCCACCGCCTATCTCATCGACTGGATGCAGCAGTACGGCAACCTTCCCGCCATCTACCAGCAGAAGATGAAAGACGTCAGCGTCGTCGAAAAGAAGAACGCCATCAAGGCCATCCAGGCCGGTGTCAAGGTCGCCCTCGGCACGGATGCCGCCGTCTACCCCCACGGTCTCAACGCCCACGAGCTTGATGTCTACGTCAACCAGTTCGGCATGTCACCCCTTGCCGCCATCCAGACCGGCACCATCAACGCAGCCGACCTCATGGGCTGGACCGACCGCGTAGGCACCCTCGATCCCGGAAAATGGGCCGACCTCATCGCCATCGACGGCGACCCCGTCAAAGACGTCCGCATCCTGCAGCACGTTCCCTTCGTCATGAAGTCCGGCGTAGTCTACAAAGACGAGACCCACAAACACTAGCGCACAGCAAACTATTGCGGCGAACCGCCTTCCATCTAACCCGCGCTTCGCCGCCCACATCCCGCCTGCACCGCACTACGCCCGCCAGCGTCACCGTTTGGAAAGGATTCATCCGCACCCCATGAAAGCCACTGCTCTGGAGTTCCGACTCCGCTACCTCATCCACGGCGTCCTTTACGTACTCGGTTTCCTGGCTCCGTGGAACTACCTGCTCCACCTCGATACCATCCGCACCTGGCAACTCCTCGCCGCTTACCTCTACCGGGCAGGCTGGCTCACCTTCAGCGCCGGAACCATCGCCGTCCTCTCGGCAGGCATTCTACTGGCCACCCTGGCCGCCTTCCTGCGCACCTGGGGCTCCGCTTATCTCGGAGCCTCCACCGTCCAGTCCTCTGCCATGCTCGGCGATCAGGTCGTCGCTGCGGGCCCCTACCGCTACCTGCGCAATCCCCTCTATCTCGGCACCTTCCTCCACACTCTGGCTCTCGCGCTCCTCATGCCCCCCAGCGGAGCCGTCTTCTGCATCGTCCTCATCGGCATCCTTCAGCTTCGCCTCATCGCCGCCGAAGAGGCCTTCCTCACCCAGCAACTCGGCGAACCCTACCTCGCCTACCGCGCTCAGGTCCCCAGCCTTATCCCTTCGCTTCGGGCTAAACTCCCACCCTCCCACGTCCTGCCCAACTGGTCCGCAGCCTTCCTCGGCGAAATCTACATGTGGGGCGTCGCGCTCTCCTTCGCCATGGCGGGCTGGCGATACAACGCCTTCCTCATCCTGCAGGGCGTCATCGTCTCCTTCGGCCTTGGCCTCGTCACCCGCGCCTTCATCCCCAAAACAACAGCCCGCTAGACTCCGGATAAAAACGCTCCGGCTTCCAGCGGGCTGCTTGTGTCTCTTGTACGAAACCTCGTATACCGTGTCGCTTGCTTCCGTGCTGACGCTCAGCACGGTGCAAACGCAATCCGGGGGGGAGGGCAAACTACGCGGCAATCACTCCGAATCCTCCGGCGATTACCGCGTCCAAACTACTTCTTTACCGGTGCGATCGTGTCCTTCGCAACCTTGGCCACGCGGAACTTGACCACTGTCTTCGCCTTGATCTTGATCGGCTCACCCGTCTGAGGGTTGCGGCCAAGACGAGCCTTGCGCTCAGCCTTTACCAGCTTGCCAATGCCAGGAATCGTGAACTCGCCATTCTTCTTGGTCTCTTTCACTGCGGTCTCGGCCAGCAGTTCAAGAAAAGCCGCGGTCTGCTTGTTCGTCAGCTCCAGCTTCTCTGCCAGATGACGTACAAGCGCTGTCTTTGTCATTCCCTTTGCCATCGTGATTCTCCTTCGTTGCGTTCAAAAAATAGGTTGCAAGTGGCCCACCTCCCCCGCGAAGATTTCAAGTCGAAATCGCCAGTGTTCATGCGGGTGCGGAGAACTGTACCGCAATTCACCTTCGGCTTTTCTCAAACCTTTGTCAATGGCATTTCGCCACTTTCCACAGGTTTTTTTAGGTTTTTACCCGTTTTGTTCGGTTTTTAGCACATTTTTATCCCAAAACACCCAAATCCGCCCCGCCAGCCGCAGTCCGCTCGCTCCAACACCACCCCGTCCAGCCCCGCCAAACCCATCAAAACATCGACTGTTTCCGCTTCCCCAGCAGAGGCGTATTCAACAGCTTCACCACCGGCGCAGCCAGCCGAAACCGCTCCACAATCTCCTTCACCAGCGTCGCCTGCGTCGCCACCTCCACCGGCAGCGTCGCCGCCACTCCCCACTGTCGGCACAGCAGCAGATCCATCGCCGCCTCTTCGCCAGCAAACCCCTTCGGAGGCCGCGTCAACCGCCGCCCATCGAACTCGCTCAGCTTCGCCTTCAGCTTCTTCCCCGCCAACAACTCCCGCAGCTCCGCATGATGCTCCACCAGGTATCGCCGAATCGCCAGCAACTGCTCCCGTTCCGGCATATACACCCCCGCCGCAACCGTCACCTCCGACGCACTCACATGGAAGTAGTACCCACCTCCCGATGTCTTCTCCAGCCCCTCCCGCGCCCACCACGCCGCCACCTGTGTCTTGTACGGACTCTTATCGCTGCTGAACCGCACATCCCGATAGATCCGCATCATCGCCTTCTGCGGAGGCCGCACATTCTCCGGCGCAAACTCCACCATCGCGTCGTTCACCTCCGCGATAATCGCCAGCATCGGAGCCTTCAGCTCCGTCTCATAAATCTTCTTCCGCGCATCGAACCACGCCCTATCATTATTCCGCTTCAACCCCCGCAGAAACTTCAAAGCCTCACTCGAAAAATGCGTCGCCATGCCCTCATCCTAAATCCAACCCCACGCGCCAAACGCCCTCATGTATCCTCGCTGCACATGTATCCTCGCTGCACATGTATCCTCGCTGCACATGTATCCCCGCTGCAAAGGACGCGCACACCTATGGACCCCTTGAACACCTTCCTGCTCTTGCTCCTCGTCATCTTCGCCATCATCGTCCTCGTCACTGTCCTTAAAACCCTCTACACCGTCCGCACCTCCAGCGCCGCCATCGTCGAGCGCTTCGGCAAATTCAACCGCATCGAGCGCCCCGGCCTCCACTTCCTCGTCCCCTACGCCGAGCGCGTCTTCATCATCGATCTCCAGGTCAAGCAGGTCCAGATCGCCGTCGAGACCAAGACCCACGACAACGTCTTCGTCCAGATCCCCGTCTCCGTCCAGTACCAGGTCCTCGACGACAAGATCTACGACGCCTTCTACAAGCTCTCCAGCCCGCAAAAGCAGATTGAGTCCTTCGTCTTCAGCTCCATCCTCGGCCACGTCCCCAAGCTCTCCCTCGACGAGACCTTCGAGCAGCAATCCGGCATCTCCATCAACGTCAAAACCGAGCTTGACTCCATCATGTCCGGCTTCGGCTTCAACATCCTCACCGCCCTCGTCACCGACATCATCCCCGACGTCAAAGTCAAAACCGCCATGAACGATATCAACGCCGCCCAGCGCGCACAGGTCGCCGCCCAGGCCCGTGGCGAAGCCGAGAAAATCCTCAAGGTCAAACAAGCCGAGGCCGAAGCCGAATCCAAAGCCCTCCAGGGCAAAGGCATCGCCGCCGAGCGTCAAGCCATCATCGACGGCCTCCGCTCCTCCATCGAGCACTTCCGCGAGTCCGTCCCCGGAGCCACCGCCGAAGACGTCATGGCTCTCGTCCTCGTTACCCAGTACTTCGACACCCTCAAAGAGATCGGCACCCGCACCGGCTCCAACACCCTCTTCCTCCCCAGCAACCCCGGAGCCGCCAACGACTTCATGACCCAAATCCTAGCCGGCCTCCGCGGCAACACCAACGCAACCCAAACCCTCCCCCCCAAATAACCCATGCCCCGGGTGCCCCATCTTCGCGACAGTCTCATCGTCGCTAAGGTGGGCATCGGGCAAAGCCCGACCCAAGCACGCCACCCCACACCTTCCATCCAAAATGCAGTCAAACGACGTAATCGGGTAGCTTCCGGTTAGCCGTGACTCGTATGCAACGCAGAAGAGTAGAGATTGTAAGACGCACAATCTGTGCATGGACGAGTCTGCACTCATCTAAGACGTCCAGTAACAGCTATCTGTTTGACGACGGTACGCTCACACTCAAAAAGAAGCTGGACCAAATCGCTTATTCTCCCACTGAACCTTGCTACGGAGATATCCAATCATCGGCTTCGATCACCTGCTCGTCGATTGAGAATCGCTAAAATTATCCGTTTTCGTTCGCTCGCGTTCCAAGTAGAATGAGGTTCCACTTCGAAGTTCATTGGGAGTCCCTTTGTTATTCTCCTGCCGCAGTGCTCGCTTGATAGTGTTTTTTCTCGCTGTTGGCCTTGCTCCCTTCAGCGCCTCGGCACAGACCCAGCCGGTCTTCCCGGTTCTTAAGTTCGAGCAGTATGCCGTGGCCTCACCCTTGGCAGCCGCAGAGGGCGATATCAACAGTGACGGCGTGGTAGACACGCTCTATGCAAGCGCCGGAAGCACTCCCAACACATCCATACTGACCGCTTCTCCACGTTCTTCCTCAGGAGCGCGTCAGCCAGCCATCGTCGCTGGCACCGTTCCCTGCGTGGCCAACTCGCTCGCCCTCGCCGACCTCAACCGGGACAACAAACTCGACGCCATCCTCACCTGCAAGGAAGGCCTCGTTGTCATCCTACCCGGCAACGGCAACGGTACCTTCGGTGCCGCCACGACCTACTCCGTCGCCAGCGCCGCAATCGCTGTAGCTGCCGATCTCAATGCCGACGGCTATCCCGAGCTGGTGGTCGGCATCGCCTCAGGCACCTCTGCGTCAACGTTTGCCATTCTTCTCAACACAGCATCCGCCGGCCCGCCCGCCTTCGCGCAACCGAAGATCTACGGCGGCGCAGTTGGAAGCCGGCAGGTTCTCATCGGCGACCTCAACCACGATGGAAAGCCGGATGTAGTCGCTGGAGGTACCCCGGGCGTGGTCAACGGTTCTATTCCCGCCGTCTTCTATGGCAACGGAGATGGCACGCTGCAGGCCGCAACGTTTCTACCCGGATTCGGGCCAGCCACGGCGCTGGCCGACTTCAACGGAGATGGACGGACCGATACGGCGGATGTCTTCGCCAACTTTGGTGAGCCCTTCATCAACGCCGTCCAGATCAGTTTCCCCGGCGAAAACCAACCGTTCACCCTAACGGAGGTCTTTCCCGGATCCGGCGGCATCAACGCCATCGACGTCAACGGCGACGGACACCCCGACGTCGTCCTTACCGGCAGCACAACTACTATTCTTCTCAACGACGGCACCGGTAACCTGACCGTAGGCCACTCCTATGCAACCCCCGGCGACTTCTACACGGTCGTCCACGGAGCCGCCGGTAACGATCTTGTCTTTACCACACCCCGCGGCTTCTACACACTCCATGGGGATGGCAAGGGTAGCTTCGACGGACTGCCCTCCTTCTATCGCTCCAACGAGGCAGCCACTGCCGATCTCAACGGCGACGGAGTCACCGATCTTCTCACCATCGAGCCGACCACTGGATTAGCAAACACCGACATTGGCCGGGGCGATGGAAGTTTTATCCTGATCCCCCACAACCTGGGGTCACACGAAGCGTTTCCCGTCCTCGCCGACTTCAACGGCGATGGCATCCTCGATCTCGTGGATATCGCCACGGACCCGTCCACCGGTGGCTCCTCATATGTACTCTTCCAAAAGGGTGCGTCCGACGGTTCCTTCTCCTTTTTTCCCTCCCCAAGCTTTGATCTTGGTGTCACGAACGCAACCGGAGTCGTTGCAGGCGATTTCAACTCCGACGGCAAGCAGGATCTAGTCGTCTCTGAGTTCGACACCTCCTCGGGATCCGGTGTCAGTAGGCTTGTGCTGCTGCTCGGTAACGGTGATGGCACCTTTGCCGCGCAGACAACAACCCTCGCCGCCCAGGCTGCGAACGCAACCACCCCTGCCTCTTTGCTCACCGCCGATCTCAACCGCGATGGCAAGCTCGACTTCATCTGGAGAAACACCGCCTACATCAGCAACGGCAGCGCCACCCCCACACCGCTGCCCCTTTCTGTGCAGGGCAACCCCCTGGCCGTGGCGGACGTCAATGGCGACGGTATCGCAGACCTCGTCATCGACAACGCCATCTATGCGGGTAACGGCGACGGAACCTTCCAGCCGCATCCGTTCGCCACCATTCCTGTGCCCACCGGCGCGACCCTCGTCTCCGCCGTCATCGGCGACGTCAACGGCGACGGCAACCCCGACATCGTCCTCCAGTACATGGCCGACATGGCCGGTGTCACCGTCGCCTTTGGAGACGGACACGGCGTCTTCACCATTGATTCCAACACCTACATCACCGGCGCAAAGACCCCCGATCACGCAGTCCTTACCCGGCTCAACAACTCTGCGCCCGCCCCATCCAGCGATAACCGCCTCGACTACCTCGTCTTTGCCGATGGTGCAGCCATCTCCCTCCTTAACCAGTCCAACCCCGCTCCGCCACCACCCTTACTCCTCCCTACCACGCTCACGGTGAGTCTGGGCCGGGCGTCCGCCTTTGATCCCGTAATTCCGGCTCCGCTGCAGCCCGTAAATCTGCAAGCCCAGGTCGCCGCCGTCAATCCAACCGGCATCGTCACGTTCACTGCACCGGACGGAACGGTACTCGGCAAGAGCGCGATCACCAATGGTGGCACTGTGGCTTCCGCCCTGTACACCTACCCGGTAGAAGGCACCTATACCGTATTCGCGAGCTATCCCGGTGACAGCATCAACGCGCCCACCACGTCTGCGCCCGCATCCATCACTGTCGCCAAATATTCCACAGTTCTTGCAGTCAAGGAGTTCGGCCCCGTCTACACCGGACGAACCATCACCTTCAACACCTCGATCAACGCCTACAATCCAACAGCGCTGATCACCCTCTCCTCCGGGGCCACGCAGCTTGCAACCGTATCCGCCAATGCTGGAACCGGAGACGTCATCGGTCAAATGTTTCCGGTGTCCGTTACATTCCCCGTTGCGGGCACATACTCCCTCAGCGCCAGCTATCCCGGCGATGCGTCCAATCTCCCCGCCACCTCGCCCCCCCAAACCATTACCGTGGTCGATGGCGTCGACTTCTCCATCTCCTCCAAGCCCACCACCATCACCGTCTCCGCTGGGGACACTGCCACCTACGCCATCAGCCTCACTTCTCTACTAGGTTTCTTCGGATACGTAACGATCACCTGTCAGCCGGCGTGCATAGGCGGGCAAATCTACGTCCCCAACGGTGGGACCGTAACGACTCCGATTTCTGTGCAGACCAGTTCTACCAGCAACGGTACCGGCGGCCCAGCCATTCGCTACGCTCCCATCGGTGCAGCGTTTCTCCTCTTTGGTTTCAGACGCAAATACCTAAAAAACCTTAGACCGCAACTGCAGTTCGGACTATTTGCCTTGCTCCTGTCCCTCGGCGCTGTGTCCTTATCCGGCTGCTCCTCCCCGAATAACTCTTCCTCTCCCGTCGCAACGACTCCAAAAACCTACAGCATCGTAATCACTGGCACAGATGACTCCGGCGTTATCAGCCACAGCGTCAACCTGCAACTCATCGTCCAGTAGAAAGTAGCTCTTTGGGGCGCCTTCAGCCCGATCAGGCCAGCTCAAGATGGAGCGTTCGGATATCTTAACGGCTCAACGGCAATCTCCCGTCGAAACATTGCCATAAGGCCAGACACCAACCGAGCAACCATAAGCAGTGTCCGAAATGTTGGCCCCCCGCAACCAATTCAATCGCACGCCCCCCATGTTGTATCGTCAACACATCCCACATCTCCACCACCCCCAGGAGTAGCCCCGATGCTCAAGCTCATCGCCGCACTCGCACTAGCCCTCTCGTCTCTAGCCGCCATCGCCCAGCAGCCCATCCCCATCAAGGTCGTCATCGTCGCCACCTTCGAGCCCGGCGAAGACACCGGCGACACTCCCGGCGAGTTCCAGTACTGGGTCGAGCGCGAGCACCTCACCGGCAAACTCCCCTTCCCCGGCGGCACCCGCCCCCTCCGCATCAACGCCGCCCACGACGTCCTCGGCATCGTCACCGGCATGACCCTCGCCAACGCCGGCCCCTCCATCATGGCCCTCGGCCTCGACCCCCGCTTCGACCTCACCCACGCCTACTGGCTCGTCGACGGCATCGCCGGCGTCGACCCCGCCGACGGCACCATCGGTACCGCCGCCTGGGCCTCTTACATCGTCAACGACGTCAACCGCCAACTCGACGCCTCCGAGAAGCCCGTCGCCTGGCCCTACGGCCTCTTCATCATCGGCGCCAAAGCCCCCAACGTCATGCCCGCCCAGCCCATGACCAACAACACCTACGCCCTCAACCCCACCCTCGCCAACTGGGCCTTCAATCTCACCAAAGACCTCACCCTCCCCGACAACCCCGCCATGGCCGCAGACCGTCAGCGCTGGACCGCCTACCCCAACGCCGCCCACCCGCCCACCGTCATCCGCGGCGACAGCTACGCCTCCGACTCCTACTGGCACGGCCAGGTCCTCACCCAGTTCGCCAACGACTGGGTCGCCCTCTGGACCAACGGCAAAGGCAACTTCGCCATGGCCAACATGGAAGACGCCGCCATCGCCGAAGCCCTCCAGCGCCTCACCCGCATGCACCGCGCTGACTACCAGCGCCTCCTGGTCCTCCGCGTCGCCTCCAACTACACCATGCAGGCCCCCGGCCAGTCCGCCATCGACAGCGTCAACTCCCCCTACATCGACTCCACCGCCTACGACTCCGCCTGGCTCACCGGCAGCACCGTCCTCCACGCCCTCACCCGCAACTGGCCCACCTACCGGCTCCACATCCCCACCGTCAACGAACCCGCCCAACATCTGCGATAGGCTGGTATTCGAGCCTCACCGCCATGCCTCTCGATCCCGCCCATCTCGATCCAGATACCATCGTCGCCATCTCCACTCCCCCCGGCCGTGGCGGCATCGGCATCGTCCGCCTCTCCGGCCCCGCCGCCCGCGCCATCGCCGAACCCCTCCTCCGCCTCCGCCACCCGCTCGCCCCCGCACAAGCTCGCTTCGCCGAAGTCCTCGACAAAGATACCCACGAGCCCCTCGACGAAGCCGTAGTCACCTTCTTTGAAGCCCCTCACTCCTACACCACCGAAGACATCGTCGAGATCGCTGCCCACGGCTCCCCCGTCCTGCTCGACTACCTCCTCCGCCAGTGTCTCGCCGCCGGAGCCCGCCTCGCCGAACCCGGCGAATTCACCCAGCGCGCCTTCCTCGCCGGCCGCCTCGACCTCACCCAGGCCGAAGCCGTCCACGACCTCATCGAATCCCAAACCCTCCATCAGGCCCGCGTCGCCGCCCAGCAACTCGGCGGCTCGCTCTCCCGCATCATCGCCCCCATCAAGCACAATCTCATCGCCCTCATCGCCGCCCTCGAAGCCGGCATCGACTTCGCCGAAGACGACATCGATCTCCTCCCCCAGCCCGAAATCCTCACCCGCATCCTCGCCATCCAGACACCCCTCACTGCCCTCGAAGACTCCTTCACCTACGGCCGCATCCTTCGTAACGGCTTCTCCCTCGCCATCGTCGGCCGCCCCAACGCAGGCAAATCCTCCCTCTTCAACCGCCTCGTCCAGCGCGACCGCGCCATCGTCACCGCCACCCCCGGCACCACCCGCGACCTCGTCACCGAGCGCGTCTCCCTCGACGGCATACCCATCGACCTCATCGACACCGCTGGCATCCGCACCTCGACTGACCGCGCCGCCGACGAAGCCGAAGCCCTCGGCATCGCCAAATCCCGCGAGGCCATCGCCGAAGCCGACGTCGTCCTCCTCGTCCTCGACGCCACCCAACCCTTCACCCACGAGGATCAGGCCCTCCTCGAATCCCTCACCGCCCGCACCACCGTCATCGTCTGCAATAAATCTGACCTGCCCTCCACCCACCCATCACCCCTGCCCGCATCCACCCTCCAAACCTCCGCCCTCACCGGCACAGGCATCCCGGAGCTTCGCCGCGCCATCCTCGCCCAAATCACCTCCGGCGCCCCCACCTCCGACACCGCCCTCCTCACCAACCTCCGCCAGCAGCAAGCCGTCGCCGCCACCACCGCCGCCCTCGCCCAGGCCACCCGCGCCACCACCAATGGCCTCCCCCACGAGCTACTACTCCTCGACCTCTACGCCGCCCTCACCGCACTCGACACCCTCACCGGAGCCACCACCAGCGACGACATCCTCCACCTCATCTTCAGCAAGTTCTGCATCGGCAAATAACCCTGTCTCCGCCCCACCTTCACCGCCCAATCACCTCCACCACCTCCGCATCCGGCTTCGTCCACGCCTTCGCACCGCTCTGCTCCAGCTTGCCCGCAGCGTCAGACCAGTGCAGATGCGTCAGCGCAAACTTCCCCTGCTCGTACGCATAGGTTGTGCCATCGTCCTGATACAGCGCAAAATCCCCATCCGCGCCCGCATACACCCGTACCTTCGCAATCTGCTGCGGCTCATTCGTACTCTCCACCGCCGAACCCAGTGGCAGTATCGCCCCCGCCTTCACAAACAGTGGAATCGTATCGATCGGTGCCTGCACCACCATCCACTGGCCGCCATGCACCCGCTCGTTGGTCCAGTAGTTGTACCAGTCCGTCCCCGCCGGCAGATACACCCTGCGGCTGGTCGCACCCTGCTCCGTCACCGGAGCCACCAGCAGCGCCGGACCAAACATATACTCATCGCCCAGATCCGCCACCGTCGCATCGCTGCCAAAGTCCAGAAACAGCCCCCGCATAAACGGCGCACCCGTCTCGTGCGAGTAGTGCCCCAGCGAGTAGATATACGGCATCATCTGGTAGCGCAGCCGCAGATACTTCGCCAGGATCGGCTCGGCCTGCTTCCCATACGACCACACCTCGTTCTGCGGCCTGCTCCCATGGCTGCGAAAATTCGGCTGAAACGCCCCATACTCAAACCACCGCACATACAACTCCGGATAGTCGTCATACTGGCCCACATTGTCCCGCGCATCCGATGGGTCCAGCAGCGGTGCATGTTCCGGCTTGTGGACCGCGGGCAGATACTGCCAGCCCCCAATATCCGTGCTCCAGTACGGCATCCCCGACGCCACAAAGTTGATCCCCGTCGGTACCTGCCGCTTCAGCGTGTCCCAGTTCCCGCTGATGTCCGACGACCAGAAGATCGTCCCGTTATGCTGCGCCCCCAGGTACGAGTCCCGCGCCAGAATCAACGCCCGCTGCGTCGTATCCCGCCGCATCCCGTCGTAGAACGCTGCCGTATGGAACAGCGGATACACGTTGAAGTACTGCGTCCCCGGCCCTACATGAAAGTAACTCCCATTCGGCGGCAGGTCCGGCTCCGTCTCATCCGCCCAGAACGCGTCGAAACCCTTGCGAATATAGTTCTCCCGAATCACGCCCCAGTACCACTGCGCCGCCTCCGGATTCGTCGTATCGATGTCCGATCCCGCCCGGTCATACGGCAATCCATTCGTCGGCGTCCCATCCGCCAGATGCTCAAACCACCCATGCTGCAGCACCGTCTGGTAGTAGCGCGACTCCGGCACAAACCGCGGCCACACGCTGATCATCGTATGGAAGTTCATCGCATGCAGTTGCTCGTTCATCGCCGTCGGGTCCGGCCACTTCGCCGGGTCCATGTCCATCTCGCCCATCTTCGTATAGTGGAACCAGTCGATCACCAGGTCGTCGATCGGCAGATGCCGCGCACGATACCCCTTCGCCACCTCCAGCAACTCCGCCTGCGACGTATAGCGCTGCTTGCACTGGATGTAGCCATACGCCGACTTCGGCAGCATCGGTGCATCCCCCGTCAGCAGCCGATACCCCGCATAGATCTCGTCGTAGCTCTTTCCCGCAATCACAAAAAACGATACCCGTTGCCCCACATCCGACGTCCACCGCGTCTGATCGTTGAACCCGAACGCCACCGTCGTCCGCGAAGGGTTGTCCCACAACAGTCCATAGCCTTTATTTGTAACCACAAACGGTACACATACACTCTGCCCCGCCGGTGCGTTGTAGTCGTGCGCACACCGCACCGCATGGCCGCGCCGGTCCAGATAACCCTCCTGGTTCTGCCCCAGTCCGTAGTAATGTTCATCCTTCGGCGCGGCAAACGTCGCCCCCACCTCGTAGAACGGAGCATCGCTCGCACGCCGGTCGTACAGACGGTCCGCATTGCCATCCTTGTGGTTCGGCACCGACATCTGCCACCCCTGCATCTGCAGCAGCGTCGCGCCCTCCACCGTCTGGATCGTCAACCCCACCCCCGGCGTTGAGCCATTGAAGAACTTCGCAATATCCGCCTGCGTCCCCGTCGGAACCCACTTCCTGCCCTCCGCCGCCACCGTCACCACCATCCGGTCCGAGCGCAGCACATCTCCCCCACCCCCGTTCGCTGCACCATGCACCACGCTCCATCCGTTCGGCAGCGGCTTCGCCACAATCCCGTAGCCCGGCGCGCCCAGCGCATCGTCCTTCCGCAGGCTCATGCTTACCCGAACAATATTCGGTCCATACGGCTCCACCATCACCGTCGCGTCGCCTCGGCTCAGCGTCAACTGCTGCGCCCCCGCACCCGAAGTAGCCGCTGCCACCAGCACCACAAACGCTCCCCACCCACGCAAACTGCCCCGCTCCCCGACGAACTTCCGTGCCTTCGTAGTCATCCCGGTAAACCTTTCCTTTTGCCGCCCGCTCTGTCCAGTTATCGCGCCGCGTCATCCACCATACGCTTTTGACTGCCACTCATTCTCTCCGTTTTGCTCCGGCAGCAACCACCCAATCCATGTTTTTCCCTCTACTGTATCGTTTTAGCTAATACAAAAGTCTTTCCAATCAGGGGCTCTTCCACGTACAGTGAAGCGATTGCAAATTTCACCCAGAGTCACCTCTTCAGGAGCCGTATGAGTTCTCTTCTGCGCAACACCTCCACGCTGGCGATCCTTGCGGCTCTTTCTCTCCTCACCGCAACCTCGTCCGCACCGGCACAGACCGCGAAGACTCCGGCAATCACCCAGTTCGCCTGGGGAGACAAGACTCTCTCGCCCGATCGCCGCGCCGATATGGTGCTGCAGCAGATGACCCTCGATGAAAAACTCCAGATGGTCCACGGCGCAGGCTGGGGCGTACTCCGCGAAGGTGACCCCGTAGCACCACGCCACAACCACGGCGCTGGCTTCATGCCCGGCATCGACCGCCTCGGCATTCCCGATATCAATCAGGCCGACTCCGCCGTCGGTGTCCGCATGGCCGCCTACGATAGCCGCTACGCCACCCTGCTCCCCTCCACCCTAGCCCTCGCCAGCAGTTGGGACCCCCACGCCGCTCACCTCTACGGCGAGGTCATCGGACGCGAACTCCGCGATCAGGGCTTCAACATGTCCATCGGCGGCGGTGTCGACCTCACCCGCGAACCCCGCAACGGCCGCAACTTCGAGTACGCCGGCGAAGACCCCGTCCTCGCCGGAAACATCGTCGGCCAACTCGCCCTCGGCGTCCAGTCCCAGAAGGTCATGGGCGACATCAAGCACTACGCCTTCAACGATCAGGAGACCGGACGCAACGTCGTCAACGTCAAGATGGGCAAACGCGAGATGCGCGAGACCGACCTCCTCGCCTTCGAGATCGCCATCAAAATGGCCAAACCCGCAGGAGTCATGTGTTCCTACAACCTCGTCAACGGGGAACACGCCTGCCAGAGCGACTACCTGCTCAACCAGGTCCTCAAAAAAGACTTCGGCTTCCAGGGCTGGGTCGTCTCAGACTGGGAAGCCACCCACAGCACCGTCGCCTCCGCAAACGCAGGCCTCGATCAGGAGATGCCCGGAGAAGACTTCTTCGGCGCACCCCTCAAAAATGCCATCCAGGAAGGTAAAGTCCCCATGTCCCGCCTCGACGACATGGTCCACCGCATCCTCCGCAGCATGTTCGCCGTCGGCGTCATCGATCAGCCCCCCGTCCGCCGCGTCGTCGATCCCTTCCGCGGCCGCGAAGACGCCCAGCACATCGCCGAAGAGAGCATCGTCCTGCTCAAAAATGAGGGCTCCCTGCTTCCCCTCCACCCCGCCGCCCTCCACTCCATCGCCATCATCGGAGGCCACGCCGACGTAGGCGTCCTCTCCGGCGGCGGCTCCGCCCAGGTCGACGCCCCCGGCGGCAACGCCATCAACCCCAGCCAGCCCACCACCTGGGGCACCCCCGTCTACTTCCCCTCCTCGCCCATGAAGGCCCTGCAGAAACTCGCACCCTCCACCACCCTCCGCTACAACGCCGGCACCGACCTCGCCGCCGCCACCCAGCTCGCCCGCTCCAGCGACCTCGCCATCGTATTCGTCACCCAGTACATGTCGGAGTCCGTCGACGCGCCCACCCTCTCCCTGCCCGACCATCAGGACGCCCTCGTCGCCGCCATCGCTGCCGCCAACCCCCGCACCATCGTCGTCCTCGAAACCGGCGGCCCCGTCACCATGCCCTGGATCGACCACGTCCCCGCCGTCCTCGCCGCCTGGTATCCCGGCATCGGTGGTGGCGAAGCCATCGCCAATCTCCTCACCGGCCAGGTCAATCCCTCCGGCAAACTCCCCATCACCTTCGCCCGCGCCGACTCCGACCTCCCTCAGCCCACCGTCCCCGGCCTCAACCCCGCCACCAACCGGGCCGACCGAGACCTCCACGCCAACCGCGACAAGTCCTTCGACCTCACCTACAAGGAAGGTCTCGCCATCGGCTATCGCTGGTATCAGGTCCAGCACATCGCCCCTCTCTTCGCCTTCGGTCACGGCCTCTCCTACACCACCTTCCAGTACTCCAACCTCCACGCCGACCCCGCCACCCATTCCATCCGCTTCGAGGTCAAAAACACCGGCACCCTCCCCGGAGCCGAGATCGCCCAGCTCTACGTCACCCTCCCCGCCGCCTCCGCCGAAACCTATCAGCGTCTCGCCGGCTTCCAGCGCCTCCAACTCGCCCCCGGCCAGTCCCAGACCGTCACCCTCCCCCTCGATCCCGCTTACCTCTCCATCTTCGACGAGGCCGCCGACCACTGGGTCTTCCTCCCCGGCTCCTACCAACTCGCCGTAGGCCCATCCTCCCAGACCCCGGCCCTCACCACCACCATCCAGATCGCCAAATAGAGCCCGCCCCATTCCGCTCCATCCCGCCCTGGTGTAGAACGGTCTTAGCCGATGAAGCGACCGACCCTCCACTCCGATGCCAGGCCTGTCAGCCTCAAGACCCTCGCCGAGTATCTTGACCTCTCACCGGCAACCATCTCGCTCGTCGTCAACAACGCGCCCGGCGCCAAAACCATCGCCGCTAAAACCAAGGAGCGCGTCCTAGCCGCAGCCAGAAAGTTCAACTACAAGCCCAACCTCATCGCCCGTTCCCTCCGCACCCGCCACAGCTTTACCGTCGGCGTCATCGTCCCCGAGGTCAGCGAGGGATACTTCACCCTCGTCATGAACGGCGTCGAAGAGTTCCTCCTCCAGGCCGGCTACCTCCACTTCGTCGTCAGCCATCAGGGCAAGCCCGATCTCATGGCCGAATATCCCCGTCTCCTCACCAACCGCGCCGTCGACGGCTTCATCCTCGTCAATAACTATCTCCACGAGCCCGTCAACGTCCCCGTCGTCTCCATCTCTGGGCACAAAAAAATCCGCGGCGTCGCCAATATCATGATCGACCACGATCACGCCGCCCGCCTCGCCCTCCAGCACCTCTACGATCTCGGCCACCGCGACATCGCGTTCATGAAAGGTCAGCCTCACGTCGTCGATGCAGCCCTCCGCTGGGCCAGCATCTGCGATCTCGCCCTCAGCATCGGCATCCGCATGCGTCCCGAGCTCTGCCTCCAGATCCAGTCCAACTCCTGGTCCCCCGACCTCGGTCACGCCGCCGTCCGCGACCTCCTCGCCCAGCGCCGTGACTTCACCGCCATCTTCTGCTTCAACGACACCGCCGCACTCGGTGCCATCCGCGCCATCGCCGACGCCGGCCTCCGCTGTCCCAACGACATCTCTGTCGTCGGCTTCGACGATATCGCCAGCGCCGAGTTCTGCACCCCCAGCATCACCACCGTCCGACAACCCCTACGCCGCATGGGAGAAATCGCCGCCCAACTCCTCCTCAAGCGCATCCAGAACCCCGCCGACGACTACCCCGAAGCAGTCATGTTCCAGCCCGAACTCATCGTCCGCGAATCCACCGGCCCCGCAAAAAAACTCCCCCGACCTCGCAAACCCAAATCCGCCTGATCCTCCTGCCAACTCCGCAAACCACCCATCCGCCCCATCCGCGCTGCAACCATTTGTTACAGATACGCAAAAATTCCTCTCGCCAACATCTCCCGAATGCGTTACGCTCAAATGGAACCTCAAAAAACTCTCGCAGCATCTTCTGTCCCTGGGCTACCTGCACCCTCTGCATTCAACGCAGTCACGTTCTCCGTTTTTCCCCGTTGAAAAACATCAGTTCTAAAAACTAAAAACGAACCCACTTCTTCTGGAGGCATCTTCATGTCTAGCCGTATGCGTACCCCCGTCTACCTACTCCTGATCCTCGTTATCGGCTTCTTCTGTAACGGGTTAGCATCGGCGCAGCAGACCCTTGGCGGAATCACCGGCGTCGTGACCGATGTCCAGGGCAGCATCCTGCCCGACACCACCGTCACCGCCGTCAGCGACCAGACCGGCTTGACCCGCACCCAGAAGACCGGCAGCAACGGATTCTACGAGTTCCCCAACCTCCCCATCGGAAACTACACCCTCACCTTCTCCCACGATGGCTTCCAAAGCCAGAAAATCCCCGCCCTCCAGGTCCAGGGAAACCGCACCGGCACCGTCAACTCCTCGCTCGCCGTCGGCAACGTCAATACCTCCGTCACCGTCGAGTCCTCGCCCCTCATGAACGCCGTCGATACCACCAACGGATACGTCATGGATAAGGCCCAGATCGAGTCCGTCCCTCTCCCCACCGGAGCCTTCACCGGACTCGCCATCCTCTCCCCCGGCGTCAATGCAGAACTCCCCGGCGGAACCGGCTCCAACTCCGGCCTCGGAAACCAGCCCATCTGGGCCAACGGTCAGCGCGATACCTCCAACTCCTTCATGCTCAACGGCGTCGACGCCTCCAACCTCTTCAACGGAAAATCCACCTCCCAGGTCGCCAGCGCACGCGTCGTCAACAACACCGGCGGCGGTAACGCAGCCGCCGGCGGCGTCATCCAGTCCTCCGTCTCCGTCTACCTCGCCATCGGCAACGCCATCCCCACGCCCGCCCCCGAGACTCTCTCCGAAGTCCGCGTCAACGCTTCCATGTACGACACCTCCCAGGGCGGTGCCAGCGGTGCCCACATCGACGTCAGCACCGCCTCCGGCTCCAACCAGATCCACGGCACCACCTACTTCCACCGCGGTACCGACTGGCTCAACGCCGCACCCTTCTTCTTCAAGCAGGACTCCAACATCCCCGCCAGCGAAAAAGTCCCCCAACTCCACCGCTATACCGCCGGCTTCGGCCTCGGCGGCCCCATCATCAAGGACAAGCTCTTCGGCTACATCTCCTACCAGCACCTCAACGTCTCCGATCAGGAGACCGGCATCTCCCGCCTCACCGTCCCCTTCGGCCTCTCCGACGATCGCTCCGCTGCCGGTCTCGCCGCCATCGCCAACACCAACTTCAATACCCCCAACGGCAGCAACCCCATTCAGGCCTCCGCCATCAGCCCCGTCGCACTCTTCCTCTTCCAGCACCCCGCCCTGCCCGGACAGCCCGGCAAGTGGCTCATCCCCAATGCCAACGGAAACACCCCCACCTACGCCGTCCCCGATAACGCCTCCATCCCCGGAACCTCCTACTTCATCTCCGATCAGGCCGTCGCCAACCTCGACTACAACCTCTCCTCCAAAGACACCCTCGCCGCCAAGTACTACTACCAGCACGATCCCGCCACCGCACCCTACGGCTACTCCAGCGTCCCCGGCTTCACCGTCCACATGGATACCGGCAGCCAGGTCTTCGCCCTCACCAATACCTATCTGGTCAAATCCAACCTCTCCACCGTCCAGACCATCGGTTTCCTCCGCGAGAAGGTCTACGGAGTCAACGACCAGCCATTCACCTCCCAGGATGCAGGCATCAACAGCTTCGGCTCCTCCTACTTCCCCGGCATCCAGATCCTCGATGCCCTCGGCAACTCCTCCCCCAACAACCCCGACGGCCTCTACAACACCGGCTTCAGCATCGGCGCCGGCCCCAGCGCCCAGGGCGTCTACACCGGCGTCTTCCAGAACCGCATCATGCCCTCCGCTCAGGGTATCTGGACCCTCGGTAAACACACCGTCAGCTTCGGTGGCAGCTACTCCTACACCCAGCTCAACGTCCGCGACCAGCGCACCAACAAGGGCATGATCGCCAGCCAGGACTTCAACGGATTCGCTCAGGGCTTGATCGGCGCGCAGAACTCCGGCTTCACCACCACCACCTTCCTGCTCGGCGACGCCAACCGCTACTACCGTGCCAACCAGGTCGGACTCTTCCTCCAGGATAAATTCCAGGTCACCCCCACCATCTCCCTCACCGCCGGCATCCGCTACGACTGGAACGGCGGCCTCTACGAGAAGAACGGCCGCATCTTCAACTTCGATCCCGCCGCCTACGCCTACAACGAGACCTCCGGTCAGGTCACCTCCAATGGCTTCCTCATCGCCGGCAACAACCCCCAGGGTACCCCCGGCGTCAGCAAAACCACCCTCACCGGCCGCCAGTGGGGCATCGCACCCCGCCTCGGCGTAGCGTGGCAGCCCGCAAAGTTCAACGGCAAACTCGTCGTCCGCAGCGGCGCAGGTATCTACTACGACCGCGGAGAACTCTTCTCCTACCTCTCCCCAGGCTACGCCGCAGGCGAAGTCACCGGCGGTCCCTTCGGCGTCAACCAGACCCCGCCCTTCGTCAACGCCGTCCAGTGCAGCATCTATAACCCCGGCCCCACTGTCGCCTCCCCCTGCACCCCCGACTCCTCAGGTACTTACACCCTCACCAACCCCTGGGGTACCGTTCCAGGAAATCCCCCTACCGGCAAGGCCTCCGACATTACCAACTACCTCCCCAACAGAGATGCCATCATCAACGGAGCACAGCTCTTCTCGCTCGGCAACTACGCCCGCGACAACAAGCTCCCCTACACCATCAACTACACCCTCGATGTCCAGTGGCAGCCACGCAACGATCTCGCCATCACCCTCGGCTACGTCGGCAACCTCGGTCGCCACCTCATCATCCCCGTGCCATTCAATCAGGCTGGCATCGCCTCGCCCTCCCACCCCATCCACGGCCAGAACTACACCTACGGCTACACCCCGCAACTCGCCTCCGGAAACTGCGGCTTCTACAACTACAACCCCTTCTGCGCCCCAGCCAATCTCCCCGACGGTACCCCCTTCCTCGGCAACTACGAGGGCGGCAACGTCGACCTCCGCGTTCCCTACGTCGGATACTCGTCGGAGAGTGAAAGCTACAAGGCCGCCGGCATCTCCGCCTACAACGCCCTCACCGCTCACGTCGAAAAACGTATGAGCCACGGCCTCCAGATCGGCTTCTCCTACACCTACTCCCACGCCCTCGACGAGCAGTCCGGCATCGGCTTGTTCTACAACGGCAACAACCCCCTCAACCTCCGCGACGGATACGCCTCCTCCGACTTCGACCGGACCCACGTCTTCAACTTCAACTACGTCTATCAACTGCCCAGCCTCATGAAGGAAAACACCATCGGCGGCAAGATCGTCGACGGCTGGTCCATCCAGGGCATCACCGTCATCCAGAGCGGCCAGCCCTACTCCGTGGTCGACTTCTCCGGAGCTGTCGGCAGCATCTACTACAGCGTCTTCGATGGCATCACCAACCCCATCGTCCCGCTCGCCCCCGGCTGCACCCCCCAGAACGCCAAGACCGGTGCCTCCGGCGCCTTCACCAACGGAACCGGACTCCCCGCCCTCAAGGCCTCCTGCTTCACCGTACCTCTGCTCGCGCCAGGCGCACTCGGCGGAGCGATCCCGGCAGGCGATACCTTCGAAACCAACTTCACCAGCGGACAGCGCAACATCTTCCGTCAGGCCTACCAGAAACGCGCCGATGCCTCACTCGTCAAGGTCTTCTCCCTCGGCGAGCGCTACAAATTCCAGTACACCTTCGACGTCTTCAACCTCACCAACACCACCAGCTTCGATATCCCGGGCGACAGCGTCAGCCAGAACGGTGGCTACGTCCCTGCTCCAACCCAGGGAACCACCCTCTACAACGCTCCCAGCGGCCTGGGTATCACCACCCACGCCATCGGCAGCTCCCGGCAGATCCAGATGTCCCTCAACATGAAGTTCTAACCAGCCCCAGAAAAACTCAGGCCGGATCTGCTCCCAGATCCGGCCTGAACTGTTTAACCCACCCCGTCTATCCGCTACAACTCGTCGCCCGACCCCACCACAAAATTATCGATCAGCCGTGTCGTACCCACATACGCCGCGATCGCCACCAGCGTCCCCGGCTTCGCCTCCTTCACCGGCAACAGCGTATCCGCATCCACGATCGCCAGGTAATCCAGCCTCACATGAGGCTCCGAAGCCAGGATTTCAAGCCCCGCCGCATAAAGCGCGTCACTTGCCCACGTTCCACCAGAAATTCTCCACATCATGTCCAGCAAAACACGTCGCAACACCAGCGCTCGACCCCGGTCCACTGCACTCAAATACCGATTTCGACTGCTCAAAGCCAGCCCATCCCCATCCCGCACAATCCCACATCCCACCAATTCCACCGGAAAATTCAAGTCCCGCACCATCGTCCGCAATACCGCCAACTGCGCCGCATCCTTCTTCCCAAAGTAAGCTCTATCAGCACTTACAACATGCAGCAGCTTGGCCACCACCGTCGCAACCCCAGTAAAATGACCCGGCCGCGAGGCCCCATCCAGCCGATCCCCCACCCCCGCCACCGTCACCGTAGTCACCGCCCCACTCGGATACATCTCCCCCACCGAAGGCGCAAACAAAATCTCCACCCCCTCCCCCTCCAGCACTGCACAATCTGCCTCAAAGGTGCGTGGATATTGATCAAAGTCCTCTGTCGGACCAAACTGCAGTGGGTTCACAAAGATCGACGCCACCACAGAATCACACTCCGCCCGCGCCCGCCGCACCAGCGAAAGATGACCTTCATGCAGCGCTCCCATTGTGGGAACAAAGCCCAGCGAACGCGTTACGGCTCGTATCTCCTTGCAGGCCAACTGCATAGCAGCAACGGTCTTCAATACACGCATCAGCCGATGACCGCGCCCTTCTCGGCCAACAACTCTCGAGTCTCGCGCGAGAGATGATAGCTCTCCTCATCCGAAGGAAACGTCCGTGATTCAACGTCATGCTTATAAGTAACCAGTGCATCCCGCATCAAGCTGGCAACATCCGCGTAACGGCGGACAAACTTGGCTGGTGCAGAGAAACTCATGGTCATCATGTCGTGCAATACCAGCACCTGACCATCGCAGTCGGGACCAGCTCCTATCCCGATCGTGGGGATTCTCAGGTCGCGCGTAATCATACCGGCAAGCTCACGCGGCACTCCTTCCAGCACAATGGAAAAACAGCCTGCGGCTTCTAGTGCCAGTGCGTCGGCGCGGAGCTGCTCCAAGGCATCGATCGTCTTACCCTGCACCTTGTATCCACCCATGCGATGAACACTTTGCGGTGTCAGGCCGATGTGTCCCATCACAGGGATCTCGGCATCGCATAAGCGCCGCACCAAGCTGCAACGGGAGAGCCCCCCTTCAATCTTGACGGCTTCGGCTCCAGCTTCCTTCACAAAGCGGACCGCATTGACAACTCCTTCGCGGTCGTCAATCTGGTAGCTGCCAAAGGGCATATCCGCTATCAGCAGAGCACGGCGCAGAGCGCGTCGGACGCCGCGAACGTAGAGAAGCATCTCCTCCATTGTGATGGCGAGTGTATTCTCGTGGCCTTGCATGACCATCGCGAGTGAATCGCCGACCAACACGATGTCGAGGCCAGCCTCATCGACGAGGCGCGCGCTGGCGTAATCGTAGGCGGTTACGACCGATATGGGCTGACGCAGCAACTTCTTCTCAAGTAGCGAAGGCACGGTTACTTTGCTGAGAGATGGGGTCTTGGGTAGGTCGGAGGTAGGCGCCCCTGTTCCGGAGCGGGTCTCGGGAAGAGGGCTGAATGTTGTAAGGCTCATGGTTGCTCCAGTGCAGCTCCGCCGCTTACTGCATCACTACGCAGCTTTGGCTGGATGCCACCTGTCGTCGAAGTGAAGTGCCGACGGTTGTCCGCCGTCGCACACACTCAAGAACGCTATCAGCCTACGCCTGGCGGGTCTGCGGGTGCAAGCCGTGTTGTCCCTGTGGCTGCAGCAAACGCACATGCAGCACCTCATCCAGAATGCGATCGGCCATCGCAGATTTAGTCATCGGTGGCAGATCTATCTCGCGCTCGTGGGCAAGAAAGATACCGGCATTCCGCTCGGTGTCGAAGCCAAGCTCTAGTGAGGACACATCATTGACGACGATGGCATCGCAGCCCTTGCGTTGGAGCTTGGCACGGCCGTTGGCAAGGATTTCTTCGGTCTCAGCTGCGAATCCAATGACCAGCGTCCCGGGCCGTTTGTCAGCCACGATCTGTGCGAGGATATCCCGGGTTGGCTCCAGTTGCAGGGTGCGCGGACCCGCCCGACGAATCTTCTGCACTTCAACGCTGGCCACGGTATAGTCGCTGACGGCAGCTGCCATGATGACGATGGAAGCCTCGGGCAGACGAGCTAGTGTCTGTTGGCGCATCTGCTCTGCGGTGGTTACCGGCAGAAGCTCGCATCCGATAGGTGGTTGCAGGGCGGTAGGTGCGGAGACAAGTACTACGCGGGCACCACGGCGCCGGGCTGCAGTGGCAATGGCGTATCCCATGCGCCCGCTGGAACGGTTGCCGATGAAGCGGACAGGATCAATGGGCTCGCGCGTTCCGCCTGCGGTGACGAGGACGGTCTGACCCGAGAGATCCTGTGTTGCCTGCTGCTGGTCGAGGATGTTCAGGACAGTAGCCGCGATGGTCGTGTTGTCGGCGAGGCGTCCACTGCCGGTCATTCCGCAGGCGAGGTATCCGCTGGCGGGCTCGATGATGGTGATGCCACGAGCGCGCAGGGTAGCGAGATTGTCCTGGGTTGCGGGATGATTCCACATGTTCACGTTCATCGCAGGAGCGACGAGGACCGGTGCGGTGGTGGCGAGTGCAAGGGTGGTTAGAAAGTCATCTGCCAGGCCGTGAGCAAGCTTTGCGAGTGTGTCGGCGGTAGCAGGGGCGATGATCAGGGCCTGCGTGGACTGGGCCTCGTTGATGTGATCGATGGCGGAGTCGAGGTTCGGCGCGGAACTGCCACTGGCGGCTTCGGCATCCGCACCCCAGAGGCTGGTGATGACCTTGTGTCCGGAGATGGCAGCGAAGGTGAGAGGTGTGACGAAGTGCTGGGCGGCAGTGGTCATGACGACATGCGGGTCAAGGCCTGCGTCCTGCAACATTCGAACCAGCTCAACTGCTTTGTAGGCTGCGATTCCTCCGCAGACCCCTACGGTTACCTTGCGCTGCTCCGCACTCCGTTGTTGGGTGATGCCGGGCTGTACGGCCACGTTTGCTTCTCCTGTGGCGATCATACGCGTGGACCTACTGGGATGGGAGGGCTTGGCACGCGGTGTCGATGCGGGATTGGCTGCGCTCTATTTAGTTACTAAAAAGCTATTAGCTGGTTAGTATATGGCTATTTACACAGGGTTCCGTTGAGGTAGAAGCGTACCGGAGGCTGGTTTTTGCCGGTGTAGGCGGCATTGAAGCCAATGTGGACTGGGGTGGCATGGGGCTCGATGGTTGCGTTCCAGGCGGCGTTGGAGATGGTGACGGCGTTGCCGTTCTGGGTGATTCGGCCGTCCCAAAGCTCCAGGATGTGCTGGTCGCCGGAGTAGCTCCAGGTGAGCTTCCATCCGTTGATGGCTTGTGTACCGGTGTTGTGGAGGACGATGCCGCCGGTAAAGCCGCTCTTCCAGTCGTTCAGGTCGGTGTACTCGACGTGACAACTGATCGGAGCAGTTGCTGGCGGAGGTACAGGCACAACGACGGTTGAATCGGAGAGGTTGCCTGGCCTGTTTTGACCTGGCTCCTGGGAGGTATCTGTTGATTGAGCAAGGTTTGCGTCAGGAGCGATGGTTGCGGCGTAGACTACTCCGCGGCTGCTGTGCTGGCCGATGCCGAGCGGAAACTGGATGCTGGCGAGGGCGCGCTGCCGGTCTGAGTCGGTGGGGGTGGAGTCGTAGTTGGCGTTGAGGATGCCGTAACGATCGGAGTGGTTCAGGCTCCAGTAGGTCCAGCCGATGCGGGGGTTCTGGCTGAGGAACTGAATGATGCTAGTGAACCACAGTTGCTGGAGAGACTGAGCGGGCGATTGATTGGCCGGGTCCGGAGTGTCGACTCCAAACTCACCCAGCCAGACGGGCGCGATGCCGTCCTTGGCGATGTAAGCCCAGTGTTTGTCCCAGACTGCGGCAAGGGAGGCCGCCGAGGTGGTGGGGGTAAACCATGCCTGACCCGACTCCGCCGGGCCGTAGTCGTGGGCGGAGTAGACGAGTTGGTTGGGTACGGCGAGCCGGACAGGGAAAGAGCGAACGCCTTCGAGGTTGCCGCCCCACCAGTAGTAGTCATCTTCAAAGACGTCGATGCCTTCCACAAAGATCAGCAGTTTGGGGTTGATGCTGAGGATAGCGTTCCCGCCGCGTTCGGCTGCGAAGCGCCAGTCGTTGGCTCCGCCGCATCCCCAGCAGGCTCCGCCGGCGTTGGCGTTGTGGGGTTCGTTGCGGATGTCCATGCCGATGACAGCGGGGTTGTCGGCGTAACGGCGGGTGAGCATCTGCCAGTCGGCGATCCAGGCGGACTCGGGGTAGGCCTGGGTGAACCAGAGGCCGGTGGTGCTGGCACTGTCGCCAGCCTCGGAGCGATGGTTATCGAGGATGATCTTGAGGCCGTGGTCGCGGGCGTAGGCTACGATGCGGTCGAGGATTTGGAGCGAGTTGAGGCCTTTGAGATCGGTATTGATAGGTCCGGAGGAGTTGGTGAAGCGGATGATGGCAGGGACGATCGGGTGCTCGACCATCTCGTTGGAGAGGGGGATGCGGACGGTGTTGAAGCCGTTGGTGCGGATGGTGTCGAGGATAGCTCGGTAGTCCTGCACATCGAGTCCACCGGGAACCTGCTTGATGGTTTCGAAGCCGTACCAGTTGATGCCTGCGATGCGGACGGGCCGGTTGCCGGAGTCGAGCAATTGGCTGCCACGGGTGTGCCAGAAGCCCTCGCCCAGACCCGGAGTAACGGCAGGTGCGGGATGAAGGGCGAGCATCATCCAGAGCACGAGCACGTGGTAGCCGGATTCCAGCAGTGAGGCCAAAAGGTTCATCCCTCCGCTCCGAAGTTATTCGCAAGCTTAGGGACAACGATACGGCAGAGAATGAGGCAGCCGATGGCGCAGAGTTCGTTTATGGGAACCACGCCAGCTACCCTCTGGGTGCCGGTGGTCTGGCGGCGGGATGATGGAAGAGAGTTCATGCCAGTGCTAATGCACGGGAGGGTCCAATTCAGGGGCTATGCCGCGGATTATGCAAAATAATGCGACTATGCAATATTGCTGCGGTTTTTGAAGGAATTTGTTGATGGCAATGGGTTTCGCGGAGCTGTGGAGGAGGGTGAGGCGGGGAAAAGAATTGCCTTTGTGGTGAGGGTTCAGGGAAAAGGATTTCCTTGGGGGAGGGGATTTAGAATCGCGGTACATGATTGCTCATTTGCGCGGAAGACTATTTTCGAAGACCCCTAACCAGGCGATTGTTGAGTGTGGGGGAGTGGGGTATGACGTAACTATATCTGTGACAACGTTTACGGGGCTTCCGGCGGAGGGAGCTGAGGTTTCGTTGCAGATTTATACGAATGTGCGGGAGGACCAGATTGCGTTGTTCGGGTTCTCGGAGATGCAGGAGAAGCGGCTGTTTGAGCGGCTGATTGGGGTGAGTGGAATAGGGCCAAAGCTGGCTATTACTGTACTTAGCGGGATTGCTGGGGATCGGTTGGTGACTGCGATCCGGGGCAAGGATCATGGGACGTTGACGCGGATACCGGGGATTGGGAAGAAGACGGCGGAGCGGGTGGTGCTGGAGTTGAAGGACAAGCTGGACGATCTGGCGGTGGTGTATGTACCTGAATCCTCAGGGGTTGCGTATGGGGTTGCGGGGGAGGATGCGCTTTCGGCGTTGGTGAATCTGGGGTATCCGCGGGCGGCGGCGGCGAAGGCGATCGAGGCTGCTTTGGCGCAGGAACCGGAGGCAGTGGGGGACTTTGAGCGGCTGTTTCGTGCGGCGATGGGGGCGATTCGGTAGGTTGGAGGGGTGTATTCGGGTGGACAGCTTGTGGAGAAATGTGTGGCTGCGGTGGTGATTTGGACGGTGAGGTTTTTGGGGTGAAGGAGAGGCCCCGGACTCCTTTGGGGAGTCCGGGGCCGGGTGCTGTGCAGACGGCCCGTAAGCCGAATTTTGTTTTAGACGATCATTCCTCTACGCGACGTATTACTACGGCGCTTTAGCAACCTACCCGCAGGTTTCGACTTCCTCTTGCGAGAATCCCGTCGTCTGGGCGTATCGGGCCGATACGCACTGTCCGCCTGACGAGGGGCGGGCAGTTCCCTGCCTATTTGGTCTTGCTCCGTGTGGGGTTTACCATGCGTTTCTGCTTACGCAGAAACCGGTGCGCTCTTACCGCACCTTTTCACCCTTACCCTCCCCTGGCTTGCGCTGGGGGGTGGCGGTATATTCTCTGTTGCACTGGCCGTCCAGAGGCTTTGAAGCCTCCGTCCCGGACGTTATCCGGCACACTGCCCTGCGGAGTTCGGACTTTCCTCCCCCGCTCGACACCTTGCGGCGCGCGCGGCAGCGATCATCCGGCCGCCTGCATGGTTAGTGTAGCGCAGGACTGGGTGGTAGGGTGAGGTCTGACCAACGGGTGGCGGTGGTGGGGTCTGGAGTGATCCGATGGAGCACGATGGGGCCAGGTTGCGGTGGGGTACGGGAAGCAGCCGCGAGGGCGGGAACGAAGGTTGGAATAACTGCGCGGGTTGAGGGTTCGCCGGAGTCCGAATTTTATGTGGGTTGGGTGTTGCATCGTGTTGACCCCCGGGGGCTGTCGTGGCATTGTTAATACATATTCACAATTCATTTCTACCGAGATTGGCACGACCACACCCTGTTGTGAGGAACCAGAGCCGACGATGCATAGTTTGACTGGAAGACGAATGTCTGGGGTTGAACATGTGCAGGTAGTACGCGACATCCATTGAAGCTCGTTGCCGTGGTGCCCCCAGGTGGGCACGGCGATGATTCTACCCAGAAGGAGTATTCATGTTTTCCGAACGATTTTTCCGTAGTTCTTTATTGACAGCAGGATTAGCGGTGCTGAGCTGTGGCGCAGCGTTTGCGCAGTCGACGGCGTCTATTTCTGGCACGGTGACTGATCCGACGGGCGCGGTGGTAGCGGGTGCGACGGTGACGGTTCACTCGATTGGTCTGGGCACGGACCGTGTGGTGACGACAGACAGCGCGGGCAGTTATGTGGTTCCCTCGTTGCAGCCGGGCGCGTACCAGATTGTGGTGAAGGCACCGGGATTTGCGTTATATACGGTACAGAGCTTGAACCTGCAGGTTGACCGTATTGTGACGGTGAGCCCGAAGCTGGCGCTGGAGTCGGCTGGTGCGACGGTGGATGTGACGAGTGCGGCACCGCTGATCGATACGCAGACGATGACGGTGGGCGAGGTGATCGGCAAGCGGACGGTGCAGGAGTTGCCGTTGAATGGCCGTCACTTTCTGGATTTGACGGTACTGACGCCGGGCGGCGTGACTGCACCCGCGACGGGCAACCTGACATTCCCGCTGCGTGGTTTGGGAGCGAGCTCGTTTATTACGGCGGGCAATCGTGAAGACTCGGCGAACTTCCAGATGAACGGCGTGAACCTGAACGACATGGTGCAGAACCAGGTGACGTTCCAGCCGTCGATCAATACGACGTCTGAGTTCAAGATCGACAACTCGACGCCGAGCGCGGAGTATGGTCGCAGCTCGGGTTCGGTGGTGAACGTGAGCACGCGGTCTGGTACGAACTCGTTCCATGGCGAGGCGTTCGACTATCTGCGGAACAATTATTTTGATGGACGCAACTACTTCAACCGTAAGGGGACGACGCAGTCTGCGTTCAAGCGGAACAACTTTGGCGCGGCGCTGGGCGGACCGATCTGGAAGGATCACACGTTCTTCTTTGTGAGCTATGAGGCTTTGCGGCAGCGGCAGGGGATACTGTTCAACAGCGCGGTGTTGACGGCTGCGGAGCGGGCGACTGCGGTGGCGACGAACAATCCGGCGGTGGTGGCGTTGCTGCCGTTGATTCCTTTGGCGAACGATTCTACGGGTGGGCGGTTTGTGCAGAGTGCGCCTGCTCCGGTGAATGTGGACCAGTACACGGGCGATTTGCTGCACCAGTTCAGCGCGAAGAACACGTTGCACGGGTTCTATGCGTTCCAGAACGACAAGCGTACGGAGCCGAATCTGCAGGGCGATACGGTGGCTGGGTTTGGCGA
This sequence comes from Acidobacteriota bacterium, assembly GCA_021780315.1. Classification (GTDB taxonomy): domain Bacteria; phylum Acidobacteriota; class Terriglobia; order Terriglobales; family Acidobacteriaceae; genus Edaphobacter. The sequence goes on along the minus strand of JAJXYY010000042.1, from coordinate 761,260 downwards.
CCACCGCACGGCGCACCGGCAGGTGCTGACCTTCAACGATACGCAGGTGTTCAGTGCGAAGTTTGTGAACGAGGCTCGTTTGGGCTTCAACCGGATTTCGATTGAGTTTGCGCCGGCGTTTACTGCTGATCCGAGCAAGTACGACCTGGCGGACGGCGTGACGGCAGGGATTGGGATTCCGCAGATTTCGATTGCGGACAAGCAGTTGACGTTTGGCGGACCGGCGGGCTTTCCGCAGGGTCGTCATGACACGCTGATGATCTTCTCGGATACGGCGACGTATTTGTCGGGGAAGAACACGATCAAGTTCGGTGGGGAGATCCGCCGGTTTGTGAATGACAACTTCAACGGGGACACGGGCAGCATTGGTTTCAATACGACGACCGGATTCAGTAATGGTCTGGCGAACTCGTTTGCGATTACGCCGACGACGGTATCGAGCCGGGTGTTTGTGAATGCTGGCGGGTTGTTTGTGCAGGATAACTACAAGATCACGCCGGAGCTGGTGTTGGAGGCTGGTCTGCGGTTTGAGTGGAACGGCACGCCGACGGAAGGTGCGAACCGTTTTGTGGTATTCCAGCCGGGGACGTTGTCGCTGGTGCAGACGCACACGCCGGGACAGGGTGGCATCTACAAGCAGAACTACAACGTGGAGCCGCGTTTGGGCTTTGCGTATGACGTGCATGGGCAGGGCAAGACGGTGGTACGTGGCGGCTACGGGTTGATGGCGGATCAGCCGACGACGAACCTGGTGACGGGTCTGTCTTCGAATCCTCCGTTGGCGAATCGTGTGTCGTACAGCAGCGCGACGGCACCGATTCCACTGACGAGCCTATATGCTTCGGCGAAGGCGGTTGGTCTTGGTTTGAGCAATATTCAGCCGGACTATCGCAATGCTTATACGCAGTCGTACAACCTGAATGTGCAGCAGGAGCTGCCGTACCAGATTGCGATGACGATCGGGTATTACGGTTCGGTGGGGCGTCACCTGCGTGCGATCAGCAACCAGAACCAGCCGATCAATGGTGGGGCGCGTCCTTATACGACGTTGTCTGCGACCAGCCCGATCGATCCGGGTGCTTCGATCAACTCGAACATTGCGGAGTATGTGAGCAACTCGAGCTCGAACTACAACGCGTTGTGGATTTCGGCGGCGAAGAGCTTTGCGAAGGGGTTGGAGTTCAATGCGAACTACAACTACAGCAAGTCGATGGACTTGAATTCGCTAGGTTCGCAGGGCGGTTATGCGTACCAGGACAGCACGAATCCGCGGGGCAACTATGGTCTGTCGGACTATGACCTGCGGCATCGTATTGCTGGGACGGCGATTTACAATCTGCCTTTCAAGGGCAACCGGTTAGTGGAAGGGTTCCAGGTATCGACGATTGTGCAGTGGCAGACGGGCAATCCGTTGACCATTGTGAACAACTCGACTTACGGAGGTCTTGGCGGGCTGGTTCGTCCGAATCTGGTGGGACCGATCACGAAGTCGAAGACGCAGACGGCGCAGAACGGCGTGAGCTGGATTACGTCGAAGTCTTGCACGGGAGCGGCACCGACGAGTGGCTGTACGTTCTGGAATCCTACGGTTGGCGGCGTGCTGACGGGGTTTGGCAATATGCAGCGCAATTCGGTGACTGGACCTGGGTTTACGGACGTGGATCTGTCGCTGGAGAAGAACACGAAGGTATATGACAACGTGGTGTTCCAACTGCGTGCGGATGCCTTTGACGTGATGAACCATACGAACCTGGGTAACCCGGTGACGAACGAGCAGTCTGGCATTTTCGGGCAGATCTTCTCGACGCGGTTTCCGATTGGGGACGTAGGTTCGGCACGGCAGATCCAGTTGTCGGCGAAGATTTTGTTCTAAGCCGGTGTTGGAAGTAGAAGTTGCAGGGAAGGAAACGCCAGCCTGGATGGAACAGGCTGGCGTTTTTTTGCGTAGAGTATTGGCAGGAGCAGGACGGTCGTGCCGGGTGGCTGGGCGCGGTGACCTGTGCTGGCCGCTATGGAATTTAAAGAAGCGTTGAAGATCGCGTTGCAGTCGCTGTGGGCCAACAAGATGCGCACGGTGCTGACGCTGCTGGGCGTGGTGATTGGGGTGGCGAGCGTGATTGCGGTGGTGACGCTGGTGAACGGCGCGAGCACGTATGTGGCGACGAAGTTTTCGAGCTACGGTGCGGACGTGTTTACGGTGTCGAAGATGCCGCAGATTATTACGAACTCCGAGGATTATGAGCGGTTTCAGAAGCGGAAGGATATCTTGTTTCCGGACTATCTGTATGTCGCGGCGAACTGCAAGCACTGTGTCGGGATTGGGGCGCAGCAGGCGACGGTGGGGAAGGTGGTGCGGGGAACGCAATCGATTACGGACACGCAGATTCGTGGGTATACATGGCAGATGCCATCGCTGCAGAATCTGAATATTGTGCAGGGGCGCGGGTTTACGGAGGCTGATGAAGAGCACGCGTCGCATGTGGCGATTATCGGGACGGATGTGCAGGATCATCTGTTTGCGGGGGTCGATCCGCTGGGGCAGGAGTTGCGGGTGGATGGTCAGCCGTATACGGTGATCGGGATCAGCGAGAAGCAGGGGAGCACGTTTGGGGCGAGCCAGGATAACTGGGTGGGGGTTCCGCTGACGGCGTACCAGCGGAGCTATGGGACGGCGAAGACGCTGACGATCTATGTGAAGGCGGGAGAGGCGGGTCCGGTGCTGGAGACGGCGGCGGATGAGGTGCGGGTGCTGGTGCGGTCGCGGCGGCATGATGTGGCGGGGGCGCCGGACAGCTTTGAGCTGGATACGAACAATACGCTGGTGGGGTTTTTCAGCACGGTGACGAAGTCGTTTGGTGCGGTGGCGGGGGCGATTGCGCTGATCTCGCTGGTGGTGGGCGGGATTGTGATTATGAACATCATGCTGGTGAGCGTGACGGAGCGGACGCGGGAGATTGGGATACGGAAGGCGCTGGGGGCGCGGCCGAAGGATATCCTGCTGCAGTTTTTGATTGAATCGGGGACGATGGCGCTGGTGGGTGGGGTATTTGGGGTGTTGGGGGGGATTGGGGTGGCGCAGGTAGTGACGCTGCTGATTGGGTTTCCGTCGACGGTAGCGGTGTGGAGCGTGTTGGTGGGGTTGCTGATGGCGACATCGACGGGGATATTTTTTGGGGTGTATCCGGCGCGGAAGGCGGCGATGCTGGACCCGATCGTGGCTTTGCGAGCGGATTAGAGGCAGGGTGTAGGGAGTAGGGGGTAGGGTTTAGAAGGCCAGAGAGGGTTGCGTATGCGGATTGGCGATTTCAAAGAGACTGTTGCGATGGCGCTGGATACGCTGCGGACGAATAAGCTGCGGAGCGGGTTGACGATTCTGGGGATCGTGATCGGCGTGATGACGGTGATTGTGATTTCGTCGGTGGTGAATGGGCTGAACAGCAGTGTGGAGGGGCTGGTGCAGTCGCTGGGGTCGAATGTACTGTTTGTGTTTCGGTTTCCGGTGTTTGGTGGGCGGCCTACGACGGAGATGCTGACGCGGAAGCAGTTGACGTATGAGGATGCGCTGGCGATGCGGGATTTGCCGCATGTGGTGGCGGTGTCTCCGCAACTGCAATATACGGATAATACGGCGCCGGGGCGGGGTGGCACGACGTCGATCAAGGCGGGTGGGAAGAAGATGCAGAACACGATTCTGGCGGGGGTGACTCCTGCGGAGAAGGACGTGAGCGAGCAGGACCTGATTGAGGGCCGGTACTTCAATGAGGGCGACCAGGAGCGTGCGGCGAAGGTGGTGGTGCTGGGGCACGATACGGCGGCGGAGTTGTTTCCTGGGGAGAGTGCGATCGGGAAAGAGGTGGACGTCGCGGGGAGCGTGTTTACGGTGGTGGGGGTGCTGGATAAGCAGAAGCAGGCGTTTGGCGGGGGGAAGAATCCGCAGGATAACCAGGCGATTTTTCCGATCACGACGTTTCATAATATTCATCCGGAGACGCTGGACTACTGGATTACGTTGAAGTATGACGACCCGAAGAATCGTCCGATGGTGGAGGATGAGTTGCAGGAGTTGCTGCGGCGGCGGCGGAAGGTGACGAACGAGAAGCCGGATAATTTTGCGATTTTTGGTACGGACTCGCTGACGCGGTTGTGGACGAGTATTACGGGGGGATTGTTTTTGCTGTTGTTTTCGCTATCGAGCGTGGCTTTGCTGGTGGGTGGGGTGGGGGTGATGAACATCATGCTGGTGAGCGTGACGGAGCGGACGCGGGAGATTGGGGTTCGGAAGGCGATTGGAGCGACGAAGCGGACGATTCTGGCGCAGTTTACGCTGGAGGCGGTGGTGTTGTGCGCGGTGGGTGGCGTGATTGGGGTGGGGATTGGTGCGGTGATTGCGTTTGGGCTGGCGCTGCTGCTGCCGTCGGCGGTGTCGGCGTTGTGGGTGGCGATTGCGTTTGGGAGTTCTTGCGGGATTGGTTTGTTGTTCGGGATCTATCCGGCGTGGAAGGCTGCGAATCTGAATCCGATTGAGGCTCTGCGGTACGAGTAGACGGTGGGGGAAGGTTGGCTAGACGGCTTCGTCGATGATTGCGAGCAGTTCGCGCTCGACATCTTCGGCAAGCGTTTCGGCTCCTTGCAGGCCGGTGAGGTGGAAGAGGGATGTGGGCTTGAGGGTGGAGATGGAACAGCCTCCGGGCTGGCTGAAGATAGCGATGCGGCATGGGAGAACGGTGGCAACCCTCATGTCGGTATGCAAGGCGCTGGCGGCGGCCTGGGGATTGCAGAGGTCGTAGACGCTGCAGTCGGCGCCAAGTTGAATGCCCTTGGCGTCGAGCGTCTGTTTGAGATCGAGGACGTGGAGGATGCCGAATTTGTGTTTGGCTGCTGCTTGCGCGAGCCTGTTTCCGGCTTCTTCGGGAGATCGCGGTGAGGACTTGCTGTAGATCATGAAGTTCTCCTGATGGTCGATTCTAATGGCAACGTGCTGGGGAGGGTGGGAGGGGTTAGAAGTCTTCTCCGAAGCCTACTTCGCCTTGGACCGCGGTCTGGTAGGCGGAGACGCGTCGCTCGAAGAAGTTGGTGAGCTCCTGAACGTCCTGTAGGTCCATGAAGGAGAAGGGGTTTTTGGCGTGGAAGGCGGGTGGGATGCCGAGGCGCTGGAGGCGTGAGTCTGCGACGTAGCCGAGGTATTGGCGCATGTCGCGGAGGGAGAGGCCTGCGACTCCGCCGGCGAGGAGGTCTTCGGCGAATTGGGCTTCGCAGTCGACGGCCTCGTGGAGCATGGTGACGATCTGAGCTTCGAGGTCAGCGTCCCAGAGGTCTGGCTCCTGGGCGCGGACTACGTTGACGACTTCGAAGGCGAACTCGAGGTGGCAGCTTTCGTCGCGGAAGACCCAGTTGGTGCCGCCGGCGAGTCCGTGGAGGAGGCCTTTGGAGCGGAAGAAGTAGACATAGGCGAAGGCGGCGAAGAAGAAGAGGCCTTCGATGCAGGCGGCGAAGCAGATGAGGTTGAGCAGGAACTGGCGGCGGTGTTCGCGGGTGGTGAGGGTGTCGAGTTGCTGGATGGAGTCCATCCACTTCATGCAGAAGTCGGCCTTTTTGGAGATGGAGGGGATGTTTTCGACGGCGGCGAAGGCGGCGTTTCGCTCTTCGGGGTCGGGGACGTAGTTGTCGAGCAGGGTGAGGTAGAACTGGACGTGGACGGCTTCTTCGAAGAGCTGGCGGGAGAGGTAGAGGCGGGCCTCGGGGGAGTTGATGTGTTTGTAGAGATTGAGGACGAGGTTGTTGGAGACGATGGAGTCTCCGGTGGCGAAGAAGGCGACGAGGCGCTGGATGACGTGGACTTCAGCGGGTGTGATCTTGGATTTGAGATCGGTGAGGTCGGTCTGGAAGTCGACTTCTTCGACGGTCCAGGTGTTTTTGATGCCATCGCGGAACATGTCGTAGAAGACGGGGAAGCGCATGGGGCGGAGGGTGAGGCAGAGGCCGGGGTCGAGGATGTGGGTGGGTGCGGCGACGGAGGACGCTGCGGTGTGGGGGGTGAGGGTTGCGGACATGGGTGACTCGCTTTCTTGGATTCTTCGGTGACGGCAGCGGTTGAGAGGTTACTGGCAGGCTTCGCAGGACTCTGGATTTTCGAGTGAGCAGGCGATGGCGTCTGCGGCGGAGGCTGCGAGGGTGACGGTGGTGGTGGCGGGTGCGGTGGCGGGCAAGGCGTTGGATGCGGCTGCTCCGGCACGGCTGCTGGTGTTGGCGACGGTGGTTTTGGCGATGCGGGTGGCGGGACGGGAGCGCAGGTAGTAGGTGGTTTTGAGGCCCTGCTTCCAGGCGTACATGTACATGGAGGAGAGTTTGCCGATGTTGGGGGATTCGGCGAAGAGGTTGAGGGATTGGGACTGGTCGATATAGGCGTTGCGTGCAGCGGCCATGTCGATGAGGGCGCGCATGGGGATCTCCCAGACGGTGCGGTAGAGGAGTTTGAGGTCGTCGGGGAGCGCGTCGATGTTCTGGACGGAGCCTTCGGAGAGCTTGAGGCGCATGCGCATGTCGTCGGACCAGAGGTTGCGGCGCTGGAGTTCTTCGATGAGGTAGCGGTTGACCTGAAGGAACTCACCGGAGAGGGTTTCGCGCTTGAAGAGGTTGGAGATCTGAGGCTCGATGCACTCGTAACAGCCGACGATGGAGGCGATGGTGGCGGTGGGGGCGATGGCGATGACGAGCGAGTTGCGAACGCCGGATTTGAGGATGCGTTCGCGGAGGAGAGCCCAGCGAGCGGGGTCGGAGGGGGTGACGTTCCAGAGGTCGAACTGGAAGTGACCCTGGGCGAGGCGGGTGTCGGCGAAGGTGGTGTGTGGGCCGTTCTTTTCGGCGAGTTCGCAGGAGGCTACGAGGGCGTGGTAGTAGATATCCTCCTGGATGCGGGTGGAGAGTGCCTGGGCCTCTTTGGAGTCGAAGGGGAGGTGGAGTTGGAAGAAGACGTCCTGGAGGCCCATGATGCCGAGCCCGATGGGTCTCCACTGGGCGTTGGAGCCGGCGGCCTGGGGGATGGGGTAGTAGTTGATGTCGATGACGCGGTCGAGCATGGGGACGGCGACGCGCACGGTTTCGCCAAGTTTCTGGAAGTCGAAGCAGGGTTCGCCGCTGGGGTTGGTGGTGATGTGGCGGGCGAGATTGATGGAGCCAAGGTTGCAGACGGCGGTCTGGTCTTTGGAGGTGACCTCGGTGATTTCGGTGCAGAGGTTGGAGAGGTGGACGACGTTGCCGGATTTTCCGGTCTGGTTGCACTTGAGGTTGGTGGCGTCCTTGAAGGTCATCCATCCGTTGCCGGTCTCGGCGAGGGAGCGCATCATGCGGAGGTAGAGGTCGCGGGCCTTGATCTGGCGGTGGTAGCGGTGATCTGCCTCGGCCTGCTGGTAGGCGGCGGTGAAGGCCTCGCCGTAGAGGTCGGGGAGTTCGGGGACGTCTTTGGGGTCGAAGAGGGACCAGAGGCCATCGGCTTCGACGCGCTGCATGAAGAGGTCGGGAATCCAGTTGGCGAGATTGAGGTTGTAGGTGCGGCGGGCGTTGTCGCCGGTGTTTTCGCGGAGTTCGAGGAAGGCCTCGATGTCGGCGTGCCAGGGTTCGAGGTAGACGCAGCATGCGCCTTTGCGCTTGCCTCCCTGGTTGACGGCGGCGACGGAGCTATCGAGGGTGCGGAGCCAAGGGATGATTCCGTTGGAGAGGCCGTTGGTGGCGCGGATGAGGGAGCCCTCGCTGCGGACGCGGTGGAAGGCGAGGCCGATGCCGCCGGAGAATTTGGAGAGCAGGGCGACGTTTTTGTAGGTGTCGTAGATGCTGTCGAGGGAGTCGAGGGGAGAGTCGTGGAGGTAGCAGGAGGACATCTGGGGGTGTTTGGTGCCTGCGTTGAAGAGGGTGGGCGAGGAGGGCATGTAGTCGAGGGAGGCGATGAGGCGGTAGAACTCGATGGCCTCGTGGGGGGAGACAGCGAGGCCGCAGGCTACGCGGAGGAAGAAGTGCTGGGGGGTCTCGATGACGCTGCGGGAGATGGGGTCGCGGAGGAGGTAGCGGTCGTAGACGGTGCGGAGGCCGAAGTACTCGAAGCGGTCGGAGAAGGAGTCGTCGATGGCGTGGTTGAGTTTGCGTGCGTGGGTGTGGACGAACTCGGCAGTGGCCTTGCCGACGACGCCTTCCTGATGGCCGTAGGCGATGGCCTGGGAGAAGGAGTGGAGGTTGAGGGCTGCGACCTCCTTGACGATGGTGGCGAGGAGGAGACGCGCGGCGAGGCGGGAGTACTGAGGCTCCTCGGCGATGAGGGAGGCTGCGGTGTCGATGGAGATGGTGTCGAGTTCGCGGGTGGTGGCACCGTCGTAGAGGCCGCCGATGGTTTTGGAGGCAACGCGGATGGCGTCGACGTGGGAGAGGCCGTAGGAGGAGCGCTGGACGGCGCGGACGATCTTGTTGACATCGACTGGTTCGAGCGCCCCGTTGCGCTTGCGGACGTGCATGACGGGCGTCTCCTCGCGAACGGGGAAACCGGGCGTGAGGTCGGCGAGGGTGGTCTGGGTGGGGGTGTTGTCAGTAGCAGCGGCCATGGATGAATCTCCTTGGCCTCAGAAGCGTGCGAAGAAACAGCGTGTCGTCCGTGGGGCTAGGACGTGAAGCGCTGCCACCTCGCCTCCCCTCGGAGGCGTTAGCGAATGTATCGATGGCAGGTCTTCGGACTCTGCAGGATCTGACCTAGTTGCCGGACTTCCCGGTCGCTTGCGCGGCCAGTGTCATCTTGGGCGTTCGTACCTGCTTACCGCTGCGGGGCAGTTCCGGAGTTTCACCGGCTTCCCTTTTCACACTCCGGTGAGGGAGTGACCATGGACTAAAACCACTATAGCTTGAGGCGAGAGATATTTCTGATCTATTGCTTGTGGATAAGTTGGGGAAGTGGGTTGGGGGAGATGAGGCGGGTAGACTGTTGGGATGGCTGCTGGGATTGCGATTTTGTTTGCGCTGCTGACGCTGAGTGGGTTGGCGTATCTGTTGATCGCGTTGTGGAGTGCGCGGGAGTTTGGGCATTACTGGGGGCGGGTGCGGCGGGCGGAGGGAGCGGCGTGTCGTCCGGGGGTTTCGATCCTGAAGCCGGTGAAGGGGGTGGATGGGCGGATGTATGCGGGGCTGGAGAGCCATTGCCGTCAGGAGTATGGGGGTGAGTTCGAGATTGTGTTTGGGGTGAGCAGCCTGGAGGATCCGGCGGTGGGAGAGATTATGCGGCTGCGGGAGGAGTTTCCGGCAGTGGCGATCAAGCTGGTGGAGTGCCGGGAGCGGCTGGGGACGAGCGGGAAGGTAAGCAACCTGGTGCAGATGCTGCGGGAGGCGCGGTATGAGCATGTGCTGGTGAATGACAGCGATATTTTTGTGGGGCCGCGGTATCTGGAACGGGTGATGGGATCGTTTGCGGATGCGCGGGTGGGGCTGGTGACGGCGCCGTATGTGGGCCGGGCGATGGCGGATGGTGCGGGGAGAGTGACGGTGTGGTCGCGGCTGGAGGCGCTGGGGATTTCGACGGATTTTATGGCGGGGGTGTTGACAGCGCGGAAGCTGGAGGGTGGGATACGGTTTGGGCTGGGGTCTACGCTGGCTACGACGAAGACGGCGCTGGGGCTGGCGGGCGGGATGGACGGGCTGGTGGAGAGCCTGGCGGATGACTACGAGATGGGAGCGCGGATAGCGGCGGCGGGGTACAGGGTGGAGTTGAGCGATGAGGTGGTGGAGACGACGGTGCCAGTGTACGGGCTGGGGGGATTCTGGGAGCACCAGATGCGGTGGGCGCGGTCGACGCGGGACTCGCGGAAGCTGGGGTATGTGGGGTTGGGGATAACGTATGCAGTGCCGTGGGCGCTGATGACGGTGGTGGCGAGTGGGTTGGCGCTGTGGAGCTTCTCGCTGCTGAGCGTGGTGGTGCTGGCGCGGGTGGCGGTGGCGTTGAGCGTGGGGGTGGGGATTCTGCGGGATGAACAGGTGCTGCGGGATATCTGGCTGCTGCCGGTGCGGGATTGCTTTGGGCTGGCGGTGTGGGCGTGGAGCTTTGCGGGGGATACGGTGGTGTGGCGAGGAGAGCGGTTTCGGCTGCGGGATGGGCGGCTGGAGCGGGTGTAGGGGCGATTAGAATTGGGTGATGCACGAGGTTGTGGTGTATTCGCGGACGGGATGTCACCTGTGTGAGGTGGTGAAGGATACGCTGGCGCGGTTGCAGGGGGCTGCGGACTTTGAATGGCGCGAAGTGGATATCGATGGCGACCCGTTGTTGCGGCAGCAGTACAACGATGAGGTTCCGGTGGTTTTCATCGATGGACGTAAGGCGTTCAAGTACCACATGGAGGGGCATCAGTTTCTGCGGGTCTTGGCGGGGCGAGCGTAGGGCTGCGGGCTAGTAGGGGTTGGGTTGGTTGCTGAGGATTTCCTTGCCTCCGGATTGGGTGATGAAGAAGGCTTTGGAGGGCAGGGGTGGGAGGGGTTGGGTGAGGTCTTGCCAGAGGAAGACGCGGCGTACGCTGAGCCATTGGAAGCGGAGGGAGGAGTTGTCTTCGAAGATGTCGGGTGCGTCGGGGAAGAAGGAGCCGTACCAGAGGTTGGAGCTGCGTCCGTTGAGGATGTGGATGGGGGAGAAGCGGGAGGGGCTGTCGGGGCGGTGGAGGTAGAAGCCGAGGGTGGAGGCGGACTCGTACTCGCCGTGGATGACGATGAGGTCGTCGGGTTTGAGGACGGGAGCGATGGCGGCGGCGAGTTGCTGGGAGCTGAGGACGGGGGCGAAGATCTGGAGGCCGAGGTGGGCGGCGAGGAGGAAGGCGAAGGTTCCGGCGGCGAGCCAGAGGTTGGCGGTGTGGGGTTGGAAGTTGCGGCGGAGGTGCCAGTTGGCGAGGGTGGCAGTGGCGAGGGCGATGGCGGTGATGAGGAGCGGGGTGCGGAAGGCTCCCATGGCCTGGGCGTTGAGGTCGAGGAAGTGGCCGAAGGAGAGGGCGTAGTCGGCGGGGTTTTGCTGGAGGAGGGCGGCGAGGTCGGTGTTGGGGCCGGGAGGGGTGGAGTGGAGGGCGAGGAAGGCGGCGGCGAGGGCGGCGAGGGAGCCGAGGGCGAGCAGGATGGTGGCGAGGCGTTGTCCGGCAGTGACGAGGGGGTTGGGGATGGTGAGGGCGTCGGCCTGGGCGGCTTCGTCGGCGAGCCAGAGGGCGATGAGGAGGACGAGCGGGGGGATGGCGGGGAGGACGTAGTACTCCTGACGGGTGGAGAGGGAGAAGAAGAGGAGCGGGATGGCGGCCCAGAGTCCGAGGAGGAGGCGGGCGGACTCGGCGGGGGTGAGGGAGGCGAGCTGGTGGGTGGGGTTGAGGCGAGAGTGTAACCAGTTAAGTTTTTTGAAGAGAGGCGATGCGACGAGGGTGGCACGCCACTCGATGGCGGCGAGGGCGTGGAAGGCGAAGGCGGACCAGGGCATGAGCCAGAGGAGGAGGAGTCCCCAGAAGAGGGCGAGGGGTACGGTGTCGTAGTCGCGGGGGACGCGGAGGTTGAGGTAGCGGAGGAGATGCTCGTTGACGAAGTAGAACCAGGTCCAGCCGTGGACGTTGCCGGGGGTGGGCTGGGGGATGATCCAGTGTCCGTGGAGGAAGGTGATGGGGTTGGGGTGTCCCTGGGTGGGGTTGGCGCGGGCGATGAGGATGTGCCAGGGGGCGGCGATGGCGAAGAAGACGGCGGTGCTGGTGCCGGGGTGGAGTTGGCGGAGGCGGGTGAGGGTTCCGGAGAGGCCGCGGGTGAGCAGGAGGTGGGCGAGGACGATGGCGATGGGAAAGACGATGCCGATGAGTCCTTTGGTGAGGACGTTGAGGGCACAGGCGGCGGCGAAGGTGTAGGTGAGGAGGCGCGGGGCGGAGGTGGCGGGGATGGGAGTGCGGTTCGCTTCGCGAATGCCCACCTTAGCGACGGTGAGACTGTCGCGAAGATGGGGCACCCGCATTTGTGGGAAGGGGAGAGCTTTTGTGGTGGATTGAGAACCCATGTCCGAAGGTCCGGACATGGGGCACCCAGACTGGTGGCTGTGTTGTTCGGTGAGGTAGTAGGCGTAGAGGGCGAGGGCGAGCCAGAGGCAGACCTGGACGTCGGGGATGGTGATACGGGAGAAGATGAAGATGCCGAAGCTGGAGAGGAGGATGAGGGCGGCGTAGAGGGCGGCGCGGTGGGTGGTGGAGGCCGAGTCGTTGGAGGCGGAGTGGGCGATGCGGCGGGCGAAGGCTTCGAGCAGCAGGGCGAGGGCGAGGACGGTGAGGGCGAGGGGGATGCGGGCGGCGAAGGGGTGGGCGCCAAAGAGTTTGAAGCTGGTAGCCATGGACCAGTAGAGGAGCGGGGCTTTTTCGAGGTAGCGGATGCCGTTGGCGTAGAGGGTGATCCAGTCGTGGCGGAGGAGCATCTCGCGGGCGACCTCGGCGTGGACGGAGTCTGCGTCGTCGAGGAGGGGTGGGGTGAAGAGGGTGTAGGAGGCGTAGAGGGCGAGCCAGAGGAGGAGGATGATGCCGCGGTGGCGGGCGGGCGGCGCGGAGGTGGCAGGGAGCGAGTGCATCGGTGGGGGTAGCGGTGGTGGGTCGAGTTTACTTGAGTGGACGGAACGAACCAAGCGAGGGAGCGGGTTTGGTGCATACTGTAGCGATGGCGCGAGTGGCGAGCAAATTGGAACAGGAGTCGAAGCGGGAGCAGCATGCGCGTCGGCTGATGGAGGCGATGGAGGGGATTCTGGAGTGCGAGATGCGTCCCCGGACCGAGGATGTTCATGCGATGCTGAGTTTGTCACCACCGGAGATGCGGAGCCTGATGTGGCTGGCGCGGCGGGGGAAGACGGTGATGAGCGATTTTGCGCAGGGGGTGAATGTTCCGCTGAGTACGGCGACGCGGATTGTGAACCGGATGGTGAAGAAGGGGATTGTGGTTCGGCAGCGGTCGGAGCAGGACCGACGGATTGTGGAGGTGGACCTGAGTCCGGAGGCGTATGAGCACAAGAGACGTTTTATCGAGTATCGGCGGGCGGCGCTGATGCGGGTTCTGGGTGGGTTGACGGTGGTGGAGAGCGAGACGGTGTTGTCGCTGCTGGAGAAGGGGCTGCGGCTGTGTGGAGCGGCTGGCGGCGGGGACGCGAAAAAAAACTGATTTGAGATCTGAGTCTTTCTGTGGGCGGGGCCGTCCAATAAAGACTACTTGCTCGCGGCAATATTTCCATTATTCAAGTATTGTGATTTGGAAGTGTTTGGATCGGGCTGGGACGGTGACGGAACGGCTGGAGGAGATGGATGGCGAGTACGGGAGTGCGGAGCGCGGGCGAGCGGGGGGCGGGCGAGCAGATTGAGCGTTGCCTGGCGGGCGATGCGGCGGCGTGGGAGGAGTTGGTGGTGGAGCATCACCGGCGGATTTATTACCACTGCCTGCGGTTTACGGGGTCGCGCGCGGAGGCGGAGGATTTGACGCAGGACGTATTTTTGAAGGTGTTCTGCAATCTGGGGCGTTTTGATGCGGAGCGTGGGAATCTGTCGGCGTGGATCCAGAATATGACGCGGAACCATCTCATTGACCAGTTTCGGCGGACGCGGGTGGTGCGAGCGAGTGGGTCTTTGGATGTGGGATTCGATGGGGATGGGGAGGGGGTGACGCTGGCGGAGCGGCTGCCGGATGGGCGTCCGTCGCAGGAGGAGTATGTGTCGCGGGGAGAGGTGCGGAGCCGGGTACATGCGGCGCTGCATCAATTATCGGCGTACAACCGCGATGCGATTGTGCTGTGCGATCTGGAGGAGCGGGATTACAAGGAAGCGGCGCGGATACTGTGTGTTCCGGAGGGGACGGTGAAGAGTCGTTTGAGCCGGGGACGTGCGGAGCTTGCTCGGGTGCTTGATCCGGCGCGGACGCGGGTACGGGAGTCGGCGAAGGCGCGGCTGCCGGTGGAGTTGGGGCTGGGTGTGGGGGTTTTGCAGGCCTGCTGAGGTTGTGGAAGCACATTTGTGGACTGGCTCCATACCTTTTTGGGTGAGGTACATCTAACAGCTAGAGGAATTTACGATGTCTACGCTGAAGGTACTTCCGCTGCTGGCTCTGGTAACCGCTTTTGGGACTGCGTATGGGCAGGGTGCAGCTCCAGCCCGCCCGGGGACGCTGAATTATGTTGAGGGCAGTGCCTCTGTGAACGGGCTGGCGGTTAATTCGAAGTCAGTGGGGAGCGTGCGGCTGGCGAAGGGGGATGAGCTGGCGACGGCGGATGGGAAGGCCGAAGTGCTGCTGACGCCGGGGGTGTTTTTGCGGATGGATGAGAACACGACGGTGAAGATGATTGCGCCTCGGCTGACGCATACGGAGGTGGCGATCGAGCGTGGGCGGGTGGAGGTGGAGGTTGACCAGATTTACGAGCAGGACGATATCCAGATCGACGAGGCGAACGGTCAGGCGTTGTTGCTGAAGCCTGGGCTGTATGAGTTCAACGCGGATACGAGCACGATGCGGGTGTTTGACGGTCAGGCGGCGGCGTTTGAAGGCAACTCGGCGCAGAGCGGGGTGAAGGCGATCAAGGTGAAGGGTGGCCGGCAACTGGCGTTGGGAGGAGCGATGGTGAAGCCGGCGAAGTTTGATGAGAAGCGGGCGAAGTCGGATGAGTTGTACGACTGGAGCAGTCAGCGAGCGGAGGACCTGGGTGAGGCGAATCAGGAGTTGGCTGGGAATACGGGGGAGTCGGGCAGCTATACGCCGGGCTGGTCGTGGGATCCGGGGATGTACAGCTATACGTGGATGCCGGGCGATGGGATGTTTATGAGTCCGTTTGGATACGGATTTTATTCTCCTTACTACTATGGGATGTATGGCGGGCTGGGCTATGGGCTGGGCTACGGGATGGGTTATGGCTACGGTGGTTATGGCGGGTATGGCTATGGCGGCTATGGAGGATACGGCGGGTACCGTGGTGGATATGGTGGGTACCGTGGTGGTCGTGGTGGTTATGGCGGCGGCCAGGGAGGTGGAGTGCATCCGGGCGGCGGCGGGATTAGCCGTGGCGGTGGTGGCGGCGGCTTCCACGGTGGTGGTGGTGGCGGTGGTGGCCATAGCGGCGGCGGTGGTGGTGGCGGCGGTCACCACTAGGGTGGTGTGGGGATGAAGGTTGTAACCAGGGCGTCTACTGCGGAGAGCGGTTGGCGCCCTTGGTGTATTGGGGGGAGTGGCGAGGTGTGCGGCTATGATGTGAGGGCGCGGTGTTTGTGTGGATGCCGCGGATTGGTGGATGGAGGAGCGGTTGAGCGAGTTGGTGCAGTTGGCGGGAGCGGGGATGGGCGCGGGTGCGGCGGGACCGGCGACGGAGCTGATCTTTGGGGACTGGTATCCGGCGGTGGGGGGGGGGGGGGGGGGTGCGGGTAAGACGGTGACGACGATGTTGCTGGGGATTCCGCTGCTGGTGGGGCGGAAGCGGGATGGGACGGTGTTTGCGATGCGGGATCTGTGTCCGCACCGGGGGATACCGCTGTCGGCGGGGTGGTTCGACGGGGAGACGGTGATGTGCAAGTACCACGGGTGGGAGTTTGAGCCGTGTGGGGGGCAGTGTGTGAAGATTCCATCGCTGACGAGCCATGATGGGCTGGAGCCGACGAAGATTTATGCGATGTCGTACCCGTGCGTGGAGCGGGATGGGTATGCGTGGGTCTATGTGCCGGAGCCGGGTGCGGGGCGGGTGACGCTGGGGGATGGGACGGAGTTGCCGGGGGTTCCGGAGGTGCCGAAGTTTTCGGAGCGGTACCGGAGTGCGCACCTGGTGGCGGATTTGCCTTGCAATGTGGACCACGGGATTATCGGGTTGATGGACCCGGCGCATGGGCCGTTTGTGCACCAGGCGTGGTGGTGGCGCAGCCGGGCGAGCATCCATGAGAAGACGAAGCACTTTGAGCCGATCGCGGAGGGGTTCCGGATGGTGGCGCATGCTCCGAGTGGGAACAGCGCGCCGTACAAGCTGCTGGGGGTGTATGGCGAGCCGATCCTGACGACGATCGACTTTGTGCTGCCGAACCGGCGGTACGAGACGATTCGGTGCGGAGAGAAGTGGTTTGCGAGCTTGACGACGGTGACTCCGGTGACGGCGTCAACCTGCCGGATCGATGTGGCGGCGGCGTGGAATGTGTTTTACCACGTGCCGTTCGTGACGCCGATAGCAAAGTACTTTGGGGCGAAGTTTGTGGGGCAGGATCAGCAGACGATGGTGGAGCAGGCGCAGGGGCTGCGGTCGAATCCGGGGTTGATGCTGATTGACGATGCGGACAAGCCGGCGAAGTGGTATTTTGCGCTGAAGCAGGCCCGGCTGAAGGGTGTGGGCGAGCATCCGTTGCAGGGGCCGGTGACGTTGCATTGGCGGAGTTAGAGAGCAGGGGGCTCAGGCGATGGTCGTGGGTTCGCCGCTTTTTGAAGAGTAGATTTACGTTCCCATGTCTCAGGTGCGAGACATGGGGTGCCCGGGGTTGTGTGGTTATTGGGGTTTGCCTACGGTTTGGTTTTTGTAGGCGTTTTGGAGGACGGTGAAGGCTTGTTTTTTGACTCCTTGATCGGAGACGAGGCCTTTGCGGTTGAAGTTGTCCTGGATACCGGTGAGGGTTCGGCGGGGGGAGCGGAAGTCCATGAGGACCCAGGGGCTCATGCCGCGGAGTTGGGGGATGCGGTTGAGCATGGGGAGTTGATGTTTGTAGACTTCGGCCTGATACTCCTCGGTCCAGCGCTGGTCGGGGGAGCCGTGGAGTCCGGCTTTGGCGTCGGCACCGAACTCGGACATGATGACGGGTTTCTGGTAGCGGATGTCCCAGTTGGTGGAGTCTGCGCCGGAGGGTTTCTGCTCGTACCAGCCGATGTACTCGTTGGTGCCGATGACGTCGAGGGCTGCGCCGAGGGGGTCGTCGACGATTTTGTTGGAGCCGGTGGGGGTTTTTTCGGTACGTACGAGGAGGGCTGCGGTGACGAGGCGGGTGGAGTCGAGTTGGCGGGTGAGGTCGGCCATGGTGGTGAGGTAGGTGGTACGGGCGGGGGTGTTGGGGGTTTCGTTGGCGACGGACCAGAGGATGATGGAGGCTTTGTCGCGGTCGCGGCGGATCATCTCGTGGAGTTGCTGTTTGGATTTTTCGAGGACGGCGGGGTTATCGAACTGGAGGGCCCAGTAGTCGGGGATCTCGGACCAGACGAGGAGACCGAGGCGGTCGGTGGTGCGGGTCATGCGCTGGTCGTGGGGGTAGTGGGCGAGGCGGACGAAGTTGCAGCCGAGGTCTTTGGCCCAGTTGAGGAGGGTGTCTACGTCCTGCTGGGAGACGGCGCGTCCGGTGCGGTAGGGGGCTTCGGCGTGGATGGAGACGCCGCGGAGGAAGATGGGTTCTCCGTTGAGGAGGATCTGGGTGCCGCGGACTTCGACGGTGCGGAAGCCCATGACGTCGTCGAGTTTGTCGGGGCCGGCGGTGAGGGTGACGGTGTAGAGGTGGGGGTTTTCGGGGGACCAGAGGGTGAGGTTTTTGGCGATGAGGGCGATGGGTGCTCGGTTGTGTGGGTCGAGGGTGGCGCGGGTGAAGAGGTGGAGTTCGGGGATGGCGACGGTGACGGCGGTGCCGGGTGCTGCGCCTTCGACGTGGACGTAGCCCTCGATGAGGTCGTGGTCGGTGCGGCTGAGGTGGAGGTCGTAGTCGTCGATGAAGGTGGAGGGGACCTGGACGAGGGAGACGTCGCGGGTGATTCCGCCGTAGTTCCACCAGTCGGTCTGGAGGGTGGGGACGTTGTCGGCTTTGCGGGAGTTGTCGGCGGCGACGATGACGAAGTTGCTGCCGGGTTTGAGGGCTGCGGTGGCGTCGCAGTCGAAGGGGGTGAATCCGCCTTCGTGCTCGCAGATTCTGATGCCGTTGACCCAGACGTAGCTTTGGTAGTTGACGGCTCCGAAGTGGAGGAAGGCGCGGGTGTTTGGCTGGGGGGTGTACTGGAAGTCGCGCTGGTACCAGAGGAGGCCCTCGTAGTAGAAGAGGTCGGGTTGCTGGGTGTTCCAGTCGCGGGGGACTTCGAGGGTGGCGGCGGTGGCGAAGTTGTACTCGACGGGGCCGTGGTCGGCGGCGGGGTTGGGGGGCTGGGTGGCGTTGTTGAAGTAGCCGTTTTTGAGGATTTCGTGGTGGAAGTTGAAGAGGCCGTCCTGGTAGGGGTCGACGATGGTGTGCCACTGGCCGTTGAGGGAGGTGGCGGGGCGGTGGTCGATGTCGACGAGGAGGGTGGTGTTGGCGGTTTCGGCGGCGTGGGCGGAGAGGGGCAGGAAGGAGACGAGGAGTGCGGCGAGGGTGTTGCGGAGGAGGGACGGCTTCACGGGGGGATCTCCGGGGTGGTGTAGGGAACTGAGTTAAAGCTGTGGAGAATAATACGCTCTGCAAACAATTGTGGGCTGGGCGGGCGGGCGGTGGGTGCGGTTGCTGATGGGTGATGGTTATTTGGTGACGATGAGGGTGAGGTTGGTGGTGTGGTTGATGTTGGTGGCGTTGCCGTGGGCGTAGATGGTGAGGGTGTAGGTTCCGGGCGGAGTGGAGGCGGGGAGGAGTCCGCTGCAGCCGTTGAGGGTGAGGATGGTGGTGGAGGCGGCGAGGAGGACCAGGAGCAGGCGGATGGGGAGGCGGCGGCGAGTGGCGAGGGTGATGGGGAGGAGCAGGGCGAAGGCGATGGTGGTGAGGGTGCGGAGGCCGGGGCGTGCGTTGGGGCGGGGTTGGGGGTGGTTGGCGGCGTAGCCGAGGACGGCGGAGGTATCGAGGTTGAGGGAGACGTTGGCGGAGGTAGTGGTGGTGGAGAGGGCGGGGTTATTGGCGGGGAAGGAGCAGGTGACGTGGGGCGGCGGATTTTTGCAGGAGAGGTTGATGGTGTCGGTGAAGCCGCCGAGGCCGGTGAGGTTGATCTGGAGGGAGGTGTGGTGCTGGGTCTGGAGGGTGATGGTGGCCGGGGTGGTGGCGAGGGTGAAGTTCTGGGGGGTGATGACGACGGTGGCGTTGTTGGAGCGGGAGGGGCCGAAGTTGGGTTCGGCGGAGTAGACGGCGGAGAGGGTGTGGGTGCCGATGGCGAGGGAGGAGGTGGAGAAGGTGGCGGTGCCGGAGGCGTCGAGGGTGGCGAGTTGGAGGAGATTGGCTCCATCGAGGAAGCTGATCTGTCCGTTGGGGATGGCGGTGCCGGGCGCGGTGACGACGGCGGTGACGGTGACGGGTTCTCCCTGGGGTGCGGTGTTGGGGTTGGCGACGAGGGTGATGGCGGTGGGGGTGGGGAGGACGGTTTCGACGACGGTGTTGGAGGTGCTGGCGTTGAGGGTGGCGGTCGCGGTGAAGGTGGCGACGAGGTTGTAGGTTCCGGGGGCGAGGGTGTTGACGTTGAGGGAGGCGGTGCCGGAGGTGGAGAGGGGTGCGGAGCCGAGGAGGGTCCCGTTGGCGGTGAAGGTGGCGGTTCCGGTGGTGACGGGGGCGGCGTTGTTGGTGACGGCGGCGGTGAGGGTAGTGTTCTGGAAGCCGGAGATGGTGGTGGGGACGGCGGTGAGGGTGGTGGTGGTGGTAGTGACGGGAGCGGGCGTGACGAGGATGTAGAAGGGCACCGAGACCGCCGGGGTGAAGCTGCCCTGGCCGGGATAGGTGACGGTGAAGGAGTGTACGCCGAGGGTGAGAGCGGGAATGGAGACGGGGGTGACGCCGTTGGCGCCGAGGAGGACGGTGCTGGTGGGTTGGATGGGCTGGTTGTCTTCGAAGTAGGTGACGGAGCCGGTGGGGATGCCGGCGGCGGAGGTGGCCGTGGCGGTGATGGTGACGGTGCTGCCCACGACGAGGGTGTAGGTGTTGGGGGTTAGGGTGAGGGTGGTGGGTTGGGCGTCCTGGAGGCCGGGGGCTTCGTAGACTCCGAGGTCGATGATGGGGTAGTGGCTTCCGGTGCTGTCCTGGAAGCGGGGCGTGCTGGAGAAGTCTCCGTTGGTGGCGGGGTAGGGGGCGCTGTTGTTGCCGGCGTCGATGGCGAGGGAGAGGGAGCGGAGGTGGTAGTCGCCGTGGGTGGGGTCGACGAACTGGGGGTCTACGGAGAGGTTGCCGAAGGAGCCGACGGGGCTGGTGCAGGGAGCGGCGGCGATGGGGCTGGCGGTGGAGCTGAAGAGGTCGTTGTGGTCAAAGATGGTGGGGGTGGTGCTGATGGGTGGGGTGGTGGCGGGGGAGCAGGCGATGATTGGGGCGGCGGTGGCCTGGGTGATGATGTTGTTGATGAAGGCGATCTGGCTGTAGGTCTGGTTGAGTGTGATGGAGGAGGTGAGGGATGGGGAGGTGAGGGTGGTGGCGTTGTTGACGATGGTGTTGCTGAGGATGAAGACGGCGGCGGGATCGGTGTAGGGGGGGTAACTGATGCGGTTGATGAAGAGTGCGCTGTAGGCGTTGTTGGCGAGGATGTTTTGCTGGATGAGGGTGGTGATCGGCGAGGTGATGATGTCGTTGGTGAGGTAGACGCCGTTGGCGTTTCCGGTGATGGTGTTGTTGTCGATGATGAGGGATTGATCGATGATTCCGTCGATCGCATCCCCTGATTGGCCGGTGGCGTCGCCGGTGATGGTGTTGGCGGTGATGATGACGGGGACGGGTTTGCTGGAGGCGTCGAGCACGGGAGTGGGTCCGAGGATCGCGATCGCCTTTGCGCCGAGGTGTTGGGGGTCGGGTGGTGCGGTATCGAAGTGGTTGCAGAGGATGGTGGCGCTGGCGTTGTGGAGGCCGATTTCGATGGTGCTGGAGGAGCTGGGGGTGAAGATGTTGTTGGTGATGGTGGCACCGGCGTTGGAGAGGGCGAGACCGGAGATGGCTCCGTAGGATGGGTTGACGGTGCTGCCGCCGCCGGTGATGGTGAAGCTGTCGATGGTGGTGCTGAGGGATTTGGTGTTGGTGATGAGGATGGTGGGGCCGAGGGTGTTGCCGCTGAGGATGGTGGTGGCGGCACCGCCGGAGCTGCGGAGGGTGATCTCCTTGGTGTCGATGGTGAGGTTTTCGGGGTAGGTGCCGGGGGCGACGAGGATGGTGTCGCCGGTGCTGGCGGCGTTGATGGCGGACTGGATGGTGGGGTAGCTGGAGGAGGGGACCTGCAGGGTGGCTGCGTGGGCGGTGATGGTGAGGAGCAGCAGGAGGACGAGGCTGAGGAGTTGCGCGGCGGGGAGGACGGGCCTGGGGATCATGAGCATCCTGCTAAGTCGAGTTGGAGCTAGGGTAGCAGAGTGTTTGGCTTGAACACTGGAGGGGAGGGTGCGGCGGGGGAGCCGGATGCGGGATTTAGGCGCAAATATTTTTCTTTACTTGGATTTGGGAGTGGGCGTACAAGTAGCTAATTCGCTGGATGATTGATTTTTCGATCCCTGTGAGGCGAACCTGGGCTCCGTTTGATTATCTGGAGGTTCTTGTGATGCTTGCCAAGCAGGTTGGTTTGTCTGGGTTCCGGCAGGTTGCTGGAATGTTGGTGGTGGCGGCGGTGGTATCGCTGTCTGGGTGCTCAACGATGACGATGGCGCCGTCGGTGGCTGTGGCGAATCCCGGATTTTCGTTGCGAGGGACGGTGCATGGTGGGCAGCAGCCACTGACAGGTGCGTCGGTGTATCTGCTGGCGGCAGGGACGGGTGGGTATAAATCGGCCTCGTCTTCGTTGTTGAATACGGTCTCTCCGAACGTAAACGTGGACTCGTTGGGCAATGGGTATGTCGTTACGGATGCGTCGGGCAGTTTTACGATCACGAATGACTGGAGTTGCGTGAACGGTAGCGACCAGATCTACCTGCTGGTGACAGGTGG
The DNA here is from genome assembly GCA_021780315.1 of Acidobacteriota bacterium. Lineage (GTDB taxonomy): Bacteria > Acidobacteriota > Terriglobia > Terriglobales > Acidobacteriaceae > Edaphobacter. The sequence goes on along the minus strand of JAJXYY010000042.1, from coordinate 739,436 downwards.
GAATCCTGGGCTGCCGCCTGGGACGAACAACACCGCGATTTCGATGCTAGAGGCGCTGGGGACGTGTAGCTCGATCAACGGCACGACGACGGTGGTGGTGAATGAGGTGACGACGGTAGCCGCGGTGATGGCGCTGCACCGGTTCATGGCGGACGGGCTTCATATTGCGACGAGTTCCACGAACATGGTGGGTCTGACGAATGCGTTTGCGAATGCGGCGAATCTGGTGGATCTGAATGGGGTGACGGCCCGGACGACGACGCGTGGTGGGAACGGGACGATACCGCAGGCGATGATCCATACGATGGCAAATATCATGGCGTCGTGCGTGAACAGCGCAGGTCCTACGAGCACGCCGTGCCAGTCGATGTTCAGTGCAGCGGTTCAATCAGGCTATTCGGCTCCGACGGACCTTGTCAGCACGCTGATGTTGATGGGGGTGGATCCGTCGTCTTCGACTGCGCCGTTGTTCAACTTGTCGACTGCGGTGGCTCCGTTTCAACCGTCGTTGACGGCGCCGCCCACGGCTTGGTTGGTTCCGATCAAGTATTCGCTGGGGGTACCGACCCCTCTGCCTGCGTATCTGGCGATCGATGGGGCGGGGAATGTGTGGGTGAGCAATCTGGCATCGCAGAAGTTGCCTGCGGGGACGGACTCGATTATTGAGTTGAGTCCTACGGGTGCGATTATGTCTGGCGCTGGCGGGTACACGTCTGGGATCAGTGGGCCTCAGGGGCTGGCGATCGACGACACGGGCAATGTGTGGGTGGCGAACACCCTGTCCAATGTGACCAAGTTGAGCAGCAGCGGGGTAGTGGCGAGCGGGTTTCCGTTGCCGGATATCAATTCTCCGAAGGCGATTGCTTTGGATGTGAATGGGAATGCGTGGGTGAGCGAGAAGGGGAACAACAGTGTGACGGAGATTCCACCGGGCGGAGTGAGTGTTTTGTCGGTGGTGACGAGCCCTGGGTTCACCTCGCCGCATGGTATTGCGATCGATCCGAGTGGTTCGGTGTGGGTGGCGGGCAAGGGGTCGAACAGTTTGCTGAAGTTGAGTTCTACGGGGGCGGTGCAGTCGGGCAATGGTGCCGGCTACACGGGTGGCGGGTTGAATCAGCCATCGGGGCTGGTGGTGGATGGGTCAGGGAATGTCTGGGTGGCGAACAGCACGGGTGGAACGGGTACACCTTCGATCAGTGAGTTTAGCGGTTCTGGAGTTGCGATTACGACGGCTGCGGGGTATGGCGCTGGCACTGCTGGTTATGAGAATCTGCTTGCGGTGGACGGCAAGGGCGAGGTGATCAGTGCGAGTTGCGGGATGTTGTGTGTTGGGAGTGGGACGGACAACATCATCTCGATCAAGTCGAACGGCGTGGTTGGGACTGGACCTAACGGTGTGCAGGGGCCATTTTTAGATGGACCACAGTCGATTGCCGTGGACGCGTCGGGCGATGTCTGGATTGGGAATACGGGCGGCCAGGGCAATGCGATCCCGGGCGATGTGACGGTGGTTCTGGGTGTAATTTCGCCGGTGAAGACGCCGTTACAGGCAGCGTTGAAGAGCGGCTTGCTGGGGCAGTTGCCTTAGTTGGCGTCGAAGTTCCGGGCCATGAGCAGACAAAGGAGACGTATGAAGCTAAGTGCGGTTGTACTGGTGTTGTTTGGTGTGTGCGGCGTGATGTATGGACAGACGGGGTGTGCGAATTCGCCTGAGAATCCGACGGCGATTCTGGCGTTGGTGGGCTCTGCGGGCGCGGTGGTGGCGTCGGGGCGGGCGCGCTGGAAGAGTCGCGGTGGGGGGCGCAGGGCGAGGTAGCTGTTCAGGCGGCAGGGGTGGTGCCTGTGCTGCGATGTGTGTTTACGGGGTTGGTGCGGTGGACAGGGAGAGGCGCAGGATGGCGAACTCCGCTGGTTGGACGGGTGCGAATCCGATGATGATGTTGACGCGGTGGTTGTCGATATCGATCTGGGTGGTGGTGGTGCGGTCGCAGCGGACAAAGTATGCCTGATCGGGGCTGAGGCCGACGAGGAATCCCTGGCGAAAGAGGGTGAAGAGATAGCCGCAGATGCTGGCCTGGATGTAGGCCCAGAGGGGCTCGGCGTTGGGCTGGGTGTCGGTCCAATCGAGGTGCTGGAGGACGTAGGACTGGATGGTGGTGGCGAGGCTGGGCAGGGGCAGGTGGTGGACGGGGGGTGGTGGTGCGAAGAGGCGGGAGTGAGGGGTGGTCATGGTGGGTGTCCTCGAAGAGTGTGGAAGAAGACGGGTTGTGGCGGCGGGATAGCGGGTGTTGCACGGAGGCGTTCGAGGGCCTGAGTACGGGGAGTTCGCGGCCGCTGCCATAGGATAGGCGCAGCGGAGAGGATTTGGCAAGGGGATTGTGTGTGGCGTTTTTTTGGGGGGGGGATTAGAGGAAGGCTTCGGAGGGGTTGGGGAGGGGCTGGTCTTGGGTGGGGAGGAAGAGGCTGAAGACGGAGCCGTGGTGGACGGGATGGGTGCTACTGCGGAGTGAGATGCGTCCGTTGTGGCGGGCGATGATGCCGGCGGAGATCCAGAGGCCGAGGCCGGTTCCGTTGAGGTCTTTGGTGGTGTAGAAGGGCTCGTAGAGGCGTGCCTGGACTTCTGGGGTCATGCCGTGTCCGGTGTCGGCGATGGTGATCCGTACACCGCCGACACCGTTGGGGTGGTGGGGGGTGGTCATGGTGGTGTCGTGGGCGCGGATGAGGAGGCGTCCTCCGTCTTTTCGCATGGCGTCGATGGCGTTGGCGATGAGGTTGTTGAGTACCTGGCGGATGTCGTTTTCGAAGCAGAAGATTCTGGTGTTGCTGGCGTAGTTGGCGTGGACGTGGATACCGGAGTTGGCGAGTCGTCCCTGGTAGAGATTGATGACTGCGCTGACGAGGTCTTGTGCGGAGACGTGGGTGGCGCGGACGGCCTGGCGGTGGAAGCGGAGGGTCTGGGTGGCGATCTGGCAGACACGTGCGAGTTCGCTTTGGGCCATGGTGACGTATGGTTTGAGTTCTGTGGGGAGGGTTTCGTCGACGGCGACGAGGTAGAGGAGGTTGGTGATGGCTTCGAGGGGGTTGTTGATCTCGTGGGAGATGGAAGAGGCGAGGCGTCCGACGGCGGCGAGTTTTTCGGACTGGATGAGGGCTGCTTCGGCTTTTTTCTGGTGGGTAATTTCGAGGGATGCAGCGCTGATCCCCTGGACGACGCCATCGGAGTTGAGGATAGGGAAGTAGTTGACGTTCCAGTAGCGTTGGACGTCGGGGGCGTCGGTGGCGAGCTTGCCGTGGAGGAGTTGGTTGATGATTGGTTTACCCTGGGCGACTTGCTCGAACATCTCCTGGAGGCCGGGTATGGGGGCCATTTCGGTGAGGGTTCGTCCGAGGACGTCGGCGGGTTTTAGGCCGAAGAAGTCTGCCTGTCGATCGTTGAGGCGGAGGTAGCGGAACTCGACGGGATCGAAGAGTGCGAGGCCAATGGGCGCAGTGGCGTAGAGGGTTTCGAGTTCGGCGCGTTGTCGTTCGGTTTCGATGTGCTGGGTGAGGAGTTGCTCGGCGTAGGTTTTTCGGTCATGGATGTCCATGGCGACACCGAGCCAGTGGAGGATTTTTCCCGATTCGTCGCGAATGGGGCGTGCTCGGAGCCACCACCAGCGGACGGCTGCGTCTGCGGCGCGGATCATGCGAGCTTCGATCTCGTATTCGATGCCGGTATTGACGGAACGTGTCCATGCATCGAGGACGGTATTCCGGTCTGCCTCGAAGAAGGCGTTGAGCCAGATGAGGTTGTCGCTGGCTGCTTCCATGGTGAGGCCCATGTAGTCGAGGAAGCCCTGATTGGCGTATGTGATTCGGCCTTCCGGGGATCCCATCCAGATGGCTTGCGGGTTGAGGTCGGCGAGGACGCGGTAGCGTTCTTCGCTGGTGGCGAGTGCTTCTTCGTTCTGCTTTCGGTGGGTGATGTCGCGGGAGACTCCGCGGACGTGGGTGGGTATGCCGGCGGGGTTGTAGACGGGTGCGCGATTGCTTTCGACCCAGCGGGTGTGTCCGTCGGCGGTGATGATTCTGTAGTCGACGGTGACGACCTGTCCGGAGTCGATGGTTTGCTGGGTGGCTTCTCTGACGCGTGGCAGGTCTTCGGGGAGGATGACCTGCTCCCACTGGTCGATGGAGGTGATGAGTGCGCAGGGGCGTCCGAAGACGGGGTAGGAGCCGTCGTTGAAGGTCATGGCGCGGGTGGCGAGATCGATCTGCCAGGTGGCGACGGAGGCGGTCTCCTGGACGAAGGAGAGGGTGGCTTGTTGTTGGAGGAGGGCTTGTTTGTCGCGGCGCTCGGCGGAGACGTCGCGGAAGAAGACGACGATGCCGTCGTCGGAGGGCCTGCACTGAACGTTGAGCCAGAGGTTGAGTGGCTCGGGATAGAAGTCTTCGAACTCGCCGGGGATGCGGTCTTGCATGGCGCGGGTGAGGAAGGTGAGGAACTGGCCGGACTGGGCGGCGGGGAACTCTTCCCAGAGGTTTCTGCCGATGAGGTCTCCTTTGATGGCAAGGAGTTCGCGGGCGCTGCGATTGAGGAAGGTGAAGGTCCAGTCGCGGGCTACGCTGACGACGGAGTCGGTAGTGGCCTCGAGGACTTGTTCGAGCTGGCGGGAGGTGGCGTCGCGCCGGGCCTCGGCTTTTTTTCGGGGGGTGATGTCGCTGGAGAAGATGATGATTCCATCTTCGTAGGGGCGGACGGCGATCTTGAACCAGATATTGAGGGGTTCTGGGTAGTAGGCCTCAAACTCGGTGGGGATGCGGCGATCCATGGTGGTGCGGTAGTTGGAGGCGAAGGGCTCGTGCTGGTTGAGGGGGAAGCGGGTCCAGAGGTTTTCGCCGATGAGCTGGTTGGTTTTGAGGATGAAGTGGGCGGCACGGTTGGCGAAGGTGCAGTTCCAGTCTCGATCGATGCAGATGATGGAGTCGGTGGCGGCTTCGAGGACCTGGATGAGGTGGTGGAAGGATTCAGGTGGAGGGGTGCTTTCGGGGGCAGGATGGTTGGGCGTGCGTTCGGGACTCTGGGCAGAGTCCGTGGGTGGGGCCGGTGCGAGCGCAGAGACGGATGGATTGTGCATAAGCTGGGCTGTGCGAGGTGTCCTCAGTGTACAGAGTGAGTGCGTCCAGCGCGGGATCAGTGAGGTTTTGATTCGAGCTGTTCTAGCCGGGTTGCCAGGGCGTGGACGTGGGTTTGGAGATTGGCGAGTTGGTCTTCGAGGGTGGCGATGCGCTCGGTGAGTGCGTTGGGGGCGGGCTGGGCGAGGGCGGGCTGGCCGAGGGCGTGGGACAAGGAGGTGTCGAGCGGGTCGCCGAGGAGGTGGGTGTAGCGGGCCTCTCGGGCACCGGGCTGTCTGGGGAGAATGGCGGTAAGGGGTCCTGTGGCGTTGGGGTCGATGGCGTTAGAGTCGGAGTCTGGTGTGGCTTCTGGTCGGGCGGCGAGGCGGTCGAGGGTGGCGACAACAGCAGCGAGGTCGTCGAAGGGGAAGAGGCGGTCGGCGCGGCTGCGGAGTTCTCCGGGGGTTTGGGGGCCGCGGAGGAGGAGGAGGCAGAGGAGGGCGGTCTCGTCGCGGCGGAGGTTGAGGACGGTGCGGGCGCGGTGCTCGTACTTGGGGACGCGGGCGTCGCGATTGGGTGCAGTCAGGCCGAGGTCTTCGAGGGCGTGGAGGGCCTGGCGGACGGCCTCCTCGTCCAGATCGAGGACGGGATCGCGGCTGGAGCGCTGGTTGCAGGCGTTGACGAGCGCGTTGAGGGAGAGGGGATAGTTCTCGGGCGTGGTGATCTCTTTTTCGATGAGCGAGCCGAGGACGCGGAGCTGGATGGGCGTGAGCTGCATATGACTAAGATGCCACAGGCGGATGGGTGCGGGTGGGTTAGGGGATCGGGACTGGTTCCGGTAGAATGAAAGAGACGAATGACGACAGTGGAATCGCATTCGATACTTTCTATTTGCGACCAACAAACGGTTGCAGGAGTGTGGATGCGGATTTTGCGACGGACTGCGATGGCGCTGGTGGCGGGGCTGGTTTTGAGTGGGTCTGTTGGGTCTGCCCGGGCAGCGGGTGGTGCTGGGGACGTGGGGTATCTGGGGGAGCAGTATCATCTGCGGATGCATCACCTGCATACGGGGGAGAGCATCGATGTGGTGTACCGGGTGGGGAGTACGTATCTGCCTGAGGCGCTGGCGAAGCTGAACTACTTTTTGCGGGACCATCGGACGCAGGATGAGAGTGCGTATGACCCAAAGGAGTTCGACCTGCTGCATGAGTTGATGGCGAAGCTGAACCGGCCGGATGGTGTGATCGACATTGTGTGTGGGTACCGGACACCGTGGAGCAATGCGTATTTGCGGCACGGGACGGCGGCGAGTGGGGTGGCGCAGCACAGCCAGCACATGTTGGCGAAGGCGATCGATATCCGGGTTCCGGGAGTGACTACGGCGGCGTTGCGGGATGCGGCGCTGAGCCTGCATGAGGGTGGTGTGGGGTACTATCCGGTGAGCCAGTTTGTGCATGTGGATGTGGGGCCGGTGCGGCGGTGGTCGTTTCGGGCGGGTGGGGATTAGGGGTGTGGTGGGCGGAAGGGTTTTGATGAGAGAGGCTCCCGAGTTTTCGGGGGCCTGTTTTGTTGCGGATGGTAGAAATGACTAGAGTGGTCATTCTGACTATACTCATCACCTGTGAGGTGTTGGATGGGGAATTGGGCGGTGGTGGAGGCGAAGGCGAAGTTCAGTGAGTTGATTGAAACGGCGCGGGTGCAGGGGGCGCAGGAGATTACGCGCAACGGCAAACTGGTGGGGGTGCTGGTTTCTCCTGAGGAGTGGAAGAGGGTGAAGCATACCCCGGCCGAGAATGCCCGGACCATGTCTGAGTTCTTCCGGAACTCGCCGCTGGCAGGCTCTGGACTTGATCTGAGACGCTCTCGCAGCAAGGCGAGGAAGGTTGAGTTATGAAGTATTTACTCGACACGGATGTGGTGTCGCAGTACACGAAGCCGTCTCCGAACGCCAGAGTGGATGCCTGGATGCAGCGAACGGATGACAGCGATCTGTACATCAGCAGCATCACCTTCGCGGAGCTCTGGTACGGCGTGGGTCTTCTGCCTTCAGGTAAGAGACGGAAGGAACTTGAGGATTGGATCGAGGACGACCTGTCCCTGCAGTTCTACAACCGGGTGGTGAGTTTCGATCTGGATGTTGCGAAGCGTTACGGCAGCCTGATGGCGCGAGCGAAGAAGAATGGGCACAACCCGAACGCGATGGATGTTTTGATCGCGGCAACTGCTGTGGCGAATGGGATGGTTGTCGCGACGCTGAACCGGAAGGATTTTGAGCCGTTGGGTGTGGCGTTAGTGGAGTTCTGAGGCTATTAGCTCTGTGTGATTCCCTCTGACGGCATAACTGAGCGAATCTGTAACCTGCCACTCCTGTAAGTTTCGGTCCAGACTAACGATAGTGATATTAGGGAGGGCGACTGCTGGGTTTTGGAGTTTGGACGTCCAATCCCAGCAGCCCGGGGGATCGCCAATTGGATTGGCGATAGCGGTTCCTGTTGGACGGGAACCGAAAACTGATCACATTGCCATTGCCTGTATGACGCTAGCGATTTTCTTTGCCTCTGCTTCAGTGAGGTCAAAGGGCAACCCCTGAATGTGGATTATCAAATCTGCCCTGATCGGAATAGGAAGAATGCTGCTGGCCATTGGCCCTGCTACTGCTGGCCCCGAGACCCTTGATACGTCAGGTATCGAGTTATCTGCGATATTTCTTGTCGTGCTAGAAGCAGGCTTGTTTGGCGTCGGTCTTCGTTCGCGATTCTGGATATTAGGCTTAAACGCGAGAGGATTCTCCACGTAACTAGCAAAGTCGTCTAACGCCGACTTCACCCTGCTCTTGTATGTGCGTAGGCTTTGGGGAGTGTAATCCTTTCCTTGCAAATGTCCGAAGCGACTCACTACATCGTCAAGATTGATCGAGGTCACATCTTCTGCCTCTCTGCTGTCAAGGATTCCTAGAACAGTATTGACCGCTGCTTTTCGAGCTCGTGCGGTTGCCGGGGCCATTAGGCCTTTTTGCGCCAGATACTCCAGAAACTCAATTGCCGCCTCGCGTGATCGCTTTCCATCCATCGTGAACTCTCCAATGTCTTGTAGACATATATATACATGTCCAATGTCTAATTTGCAACTAGAAATGTCTAAGCCTTCGAGAAATGTCGGCGCTCACAAGTAATACTCCCCAAAGGAGAGGCAAAGTATCGCAGGTGGGCTTCAAATCACAAAGGCCGCCATTGCTGGCGGCCTTTGTTGTGTTGCGGGGATTGCGTTGGGTTAGTCGCCGGAGACGGTTTCTTCTACCTTGGCGACGGGGGCGGCTGGCTTGATCTCGGTGAGGGAGATGAAGCCGGGCTGTTCCTGTTCGCCTAGTACTTCCTTGCGGTAGAGCTTGGCCATGCGAGCGTTTTCGGCGTCCTGCTTGATCTTTGCGTCGCGGGCGCGGATCTTTTCTTCGCGGGCGTTTTTGGCGATACCGGACTTGTCGAAGGTGTCGTTGGCGGCTGCGTTGACGTGTTCGCTGTTGAGGACGAGGTCGTAGCTGGACTCCTTTTCGAGCCCGACTTTTTTACCACCGGCGAAGATCTCGTGGCGTCCGTGCTCCTCGTACCACTTGGTGAGGGTGGAGGTCATGTGCATCTTCTCGATGATGTTGCGCCAGCCGACGCCGGTGTTGTAGGCGCAGAAGGAGATTTCACCTTCCTGAGTGGCGTAGGGGATGATGCACTGCTCGGTGCGGCGGAAGTCGTAGTTGAAGAGGTCCTGGAACCACATGCCTGCGATGAAGAGGAAGTTCCAGCGGTCGGCGCGGCGTTTGTTGATGTCTTCCATGGTGCGGTCGCCGGTGACTTTGCCGTAGTCCTTGCCGGTGGCACCGAAGCTCTTGTCGAACTTGGCGAGGAGGTCCTTGATGTGGAAGTGGGTGGGGGCGTTCTGGGGGGTGTAGTTGCGCAGGAGGGCGAGGGTGATGCCGACGATGGAGAGCCATTTTCCGCGGGCGGCGTCGTTGATGCGGGCGACATCTTTGGCTAGTCGGTCTGCGTTGACGAAGGCGGTGACGGGTACGGCTTCCTTGGTCTCCTTGTCGATCATGATGGCCATACCGATGCCGCAGTTGGGGTGACAGCCGCAGGAGAGGGCTCCCCAGTCGTTGTTGGGGCCGTGGACGAGGTCTGCGAAGTCGGAGAAGGTGGACATGAAAGAGATGGGGAACCAGTCGCGGGTGGGTTCTCCGAGGCCGGTCATGTTTTTGACGTCGTGGGCCATGTGGGAGAGGGTGTAGCGCTGGGCCATGCGGCGCTCGTCGGAGATGTCTTCGTCGCGGCCGGTGAAGCTGACGGGCTGGAAGGAGAGGAAGTTGATCTTCTTCGGGTTATCGAGGGCGAACTTGATGATGTTGCCGACCTGCTCGTTGTTGATGCCGTTGATGATGGTGGTGACGGGGACGATATCGACGCCGGCCTCGTGGAGGTTGTGGATGGCCTGGAGTTTGACGTCGAAGGCGTTACCGACTTTGCGGTGGGAGTTGGCGGCGTTTCCGATGCCGTCGAACTGGAGATAGGCGTAGCGGAGACCGGCTTCCGCGGCGGCCTTGGCGAACTCTTTGGACTTGGCGAATTCGATGCCGTTGGTGGCTGCCTGTACGGAGTTGTATCCGACTTTGCGGGCGTAGGCGACTGCGTCGAGGAAGTAGGGAGAGAGGGTGGGCTCACCGCCGGAGAACTGGACGCTCATCTGGCGCCGGGGCTTGATCTGGACGGCGTTGTCGAGCATGGTCTTGATCTCGTCCCAGGTGAGTTCGTGGACGAAGCCGACCTGATTGGCGTCCATGAAGCAGGGGTCGCACATCATGTTGCAGCGGTTGGTGAGGTCGATGGTGAGGACGGAACCGCGGCCGTGGGTGACGGTGGAGGTGCCGTGGTTGTGGAGTTTTTCGTCGTTGTGGGCGCGGATGTCGCGTCCGGGGAAGACCTCTTCGAGGTGCTTGAAGAAGGCGGTGTCGATGGACATGAGGTCCTCAAAGTGACCGTGGATGGGGCAGTCCTTGACCATGAGGATCTGACCGTCTCGTTCGATGATCTGGGCTTTGATTTCGCCGACTTTTTCGTTGAGGAGGATCTCGTGGGGGAGCTTGCCGTCGACGATCTGCTGGCGGATTTCGGGGATGCACTTGGGGCAGAGGGAGTCGGTGGTGCGGGGCCAGCCGAGGGGCGGCTTTTCTTTCTGGTAGCTCTTGAGGAGGGGCTTGTCGCTCCAGCGGGGGGTGAAGCTGGGGTTGGGGCTGATGGAGTTGAGCTTGTTGAAGACGACCCAACCGGCTTTAGCTACTTGTACGAGTGCTCTCTCGGCGAGTTTCGCTGGCTTCGACATGGTGTTAAGTCTCCTGAAAGTGCTTGTTATCTGTGTATGTATGGATGTCGACCTAGATTGGATGCAGAAAGCGATGCGTCGGTCCCATACGAAAAGTGTTGCATGGCAAAAACTTGTCCGTGCTATTGGAAAGAGTACGCAAGAGCAATGCCCGAATTGAACCATGACTCATTGAACGGCGGGATTGGTCATTGAATGGGGCGAATTGGGTGGCGAATGGGTGGGTTTTGGGTGCCATGTATTTGGGGCTGAAGGATTTGTGCGGGGTGCCGATAAGGGGTACAGGAGAGAATTAACCATGTTGAGTCCTATATCGAGTGCGGTTCCACCGCAGGCTGTATCCCACGCAGTACCGAGTGCTCCGGCGGCGGCTCCGGCAGCGGTTGCTGCATCTACGGCAGCTCCTGTGGACAAGGTGAGTATCAGTCCGCAAGGTGCTGCGCAGCATGATGGCGATGGCGACGGGCACTAGTCTGGTTGAGGTTGGAAGGGTGAGGCCGGGGTTTGCGCCCCGGCTTTGCATTTTTGGTTTGTGTGGGTTAGTGGCCGGAGTGGTAGGGGTGGTTGTTGAGGATGGTGAGGGCCCGGTAGGTTTGTTCGGCGAGGATGACTCGGGCTAGTTCGTGGGGGAGGGTGATGCGGCCGAGGGAGAAGAGGAGGTGGGCCTGTTGGCGGGCGGTGGGGGACCATCCGTCGGCTGGGCCTATGGCGAGGAGGAGGCGTTGGGTTCCCTGGTCGCGGAGGGAGGTGAGGCGGGTGGCGAATTCTTCGGAGGAGAGTTGCTGGCCGCGGCTATCGAGGAGGATGGCGTAGGGGCGGACTCGTCCGGGAGCTTGCTGGAGGGCCTGGAGGAGGGCGGCTTCGGAGTCGAAAGTCTGGGCATCGCAGGGTAGGTAGCGGGCGATGCGCTCGAGGTAGTCGTTGAAGAGGCGATCGGTGGCCTCGATCTTGGAGCGCGAACGGCGCGGGGCGATCGAGGCCAGAGTGATCTTCATGGAGCTACCGGGTTGCGGACTTCTTGGCGGGCGCTTTTTTGGCTACGGCTTTTTTTGCGGCTGGCTTGGTTGAGGATTTGGCTGCTTTGGCTGGGGCAGCTGCTTTTTTTGCGGCTGGCTTTAGCGGAGTCTTAGCAGCTGGTTTTGCAGCGGCTTTTGCGGGCGCTTTTTTTGCGGCCGGCTTGGCTGCGGAAGGCTTGGTAGCGGCTTTGACTGGTGCGGTCTTCTTGGCGGCTACAGCCTTCTTTATGACTACGGGCTTTTTTGCTACAGGTTTTGCTGGGGCAGCGGCTTTGGTGGGCTTGGAGGTTTTGGCGCGGGTGGCGGCGATGGCGGCTTTAAGTTCGGCGTTGAGGTCGTCGACGCTGATGGTGGTGGCGGATTTGCGGAGACGCTCGAGGCCGTAGAAGGCGCGTTTTTCTGCGGAGAAGACGTGGACGATGAAGTCGACGTAGTCCATGAGGATCCACTCGCCCTGGCGGCGGCCTTCGACGGAGTTGGGGTAGACGCCGAAGTCGCGTTTGAGACGGAGTTCGATCTCGTCGGTGATGGCTACGTTCTGGCGTTCGTTGGTTCCGTTGCAGATGAGGAAGTAGTCGGTAAGTCCGCTCTCGGTGGGGTCGAGGGCGAGGATGCGGATGTCTTCAGCTTTTTTGTCTTCGCAGGCTGCTGCTGCTGCGAGAAGCAGCTCATAGCTTTCAATTGAGGGCATGGTGCTCCTTATACCTCTCTATGGTAGCGGGTTGCGTGGCGAGAAGCCAGCGGTGTGTTGGGGTCAGGGGTGCTGGGTGGCCCAGGCGATGAGGTCGTTGGGGGTGCGGAGTTGCTGGAGGATGAGGGCATCGAGGAGGGCGCGGGTCTGGGTGGCGTGGAAGGGGGTGTCGAGACGGGCGGGCTGGTTCTGGTAGGGGAGCTTGATGAGGTATGCGGGGCGGTCGTCGAATTTGGCTCCGTTGCTGGCGGCTTGTTCTTCGGGGGCCAGCCCGCCGAAGTTGTCACGTACGAGATGTGCTCGCCAGGAGTGGTCCCCCATAATGACGATGGTGGTCGCGTCCCACTGGCCTTGTTGCTGAAGCTGCTCGTGAATATGGGCGAGGTAGCGGTCAGCGAGGGCGAGGTTGTCGAGGTAGGTGGAGTTGGTGAGGGCGAATTGGGCGGTGTTGCGGTTGTAGATACCTACACGGTGGGGGATGGGGAGGTGAAGAAAGATGAAACCGAGGGAGGGGTCGCGGAGGAGTTGATTGGCGTGGGTGGTGATGTCTTGAAAGTCGGCGAGGTGAGCAGCGGCGTCGAATACGTCTTCGGGGACAAGGTCGTGGGGGTGGGTGAGCTGATGGAGGGAGTCAAAGAATCTGTGGGCCAGGTCGACGGCGATGGTATTGAGGGCAGCGTTGGGAAGGAAACCCATGAGGCGTGGGACGCGATTGGACCAGTAGCAGCGGTCGAGGACTCCGGGGAGGATGCGACAGTAGGGGTTGTACCAGCCGGAGACTGCGGTGCGTAGGCCAGCCTGTTGGGCGTCTTGAAAGACGGTGTTATGGGGCTGGAGGGTGGTCCATTGCAGGGTGTTGGGATTGTGGAGCTGGAGACTATTGCTGTCGGCGGAGGCCCTGATGCGATCGACGCTGGTGCCGGTGAGGAGCGAGGGGAGGACCAGCTCGGTGAAGATGCCGGCGGGGATGGTGTGGGTGAAGAGAGTGGATTGTTGGGCGATCTGGTCGAAGGCTGGGAGTTGAAGGCCAGGGTAGCGACGCTCGTAGATCTGCTGGTAGGAGAGCTCGTCGAAGACGATCCACAGGATGCGTGGGGAGGGAGGGATTGGAGATGTGAGGGCAGTCTGGGGCTGGAATGGAGGTAATGGGGTGGCGTGGCTGGCCTGTTTGCCGAACCAGAGCAGCTCCGCCATGACGAAGACACCGAGGATGGCGGCAAAGCCGAGGATGGACACAGCGAGCTGGTGAAGCTCGTACAAGGCTGACTGAAGTGAAGTACGGGAGGCGAGCAGCAAGGCGACTAGCAGAGCAAGGATAAGAAGTAAACGCAGGAGGTATGACGGCAGGGTCCATCCGGTGAGAGCGACCAGTTCGACGTAAAGGAGTATGGGTAGGCAGCAGACGAGGGCCGACCAGAGGAAGGGGCGCAGACGTGGAGAGAGATCAGCGAGATGCAGGAGGAGTCCGAGGCCTAGCGCGAGGAGCAGAAGGCTGAGCAAGGTTGAGGCGAAGAGCGGGAAAGTGCTGCCACTCGTGTGGTAGACGATGAGATGGCCGAGAGAAACTAGCGGAGCTATCTTCGAGCTAAGGCATAGGGTGGCAATACCTAGCCCTGTGACGGCGGGGTGGGTGAGGAGCTTCATGTGGTGGTGGGGTTCCGGAGGAAGTGAAAGAGGATGCGGCCGTTGGCGAGGGTGGTTTCGCGGAGGATGTCGAAGTAGGGGTCGAAGGCTTTGCGGAAGGCTGCTTCGGTGAGGTGGGTGTAGATGGCTTCGCGTCCGCGGAGGAGTTCCTGGAATTTGGGGTCGGTGGGTGGGACCCATTCGAGGATGAGGTGGCGGGTGGTGATGCGGCTGCAGAGGGCGGCGATGTGGGGCAGGGGGATTTGTGCGCGGAGGAGGAGGTGATGGATGACGGCGAGCATGAGGACGGCGTCGAAGTGTCCGGCGCAGCGGGTGAGGAAGGCTGGATACTCTTGGTTGCTCCAGCCGGTGGCTGGGGTGGGGTGGGCGAGGTCGACGCAGAGAGGGAGGATGTTGGCAGGGTTGGCGATGAGGCTGGTGGCAAGGCGATCGACGGCCTGGAGGTCGGTGTCGATGGCGACGACGTGGGCACCGGAGTGGGCGGCGAGTCGGGAGTAGACGCCGGTGTTGCAGCCGACGTCGAGAAGGTGTGTGGGGCGGGCGGCGTGGAGGGCGGCGGAGATGAAGGCTTGTTTGCCGGCGTGGTCTTCGTGGGAGTAGTGGTGGGCGGTTTCGGCGTAGTCGGACCAGGTGGAGGGGCGGTGTTTGGGGGTGACGCGGCGCATGTCGGCTAGCAGCCGGGCGAAGGTCTTGCGGAGGACGTAGGTGGTGAGGGCGGGGTCGGCGGGCTTGCGGGGTGTCGCGGCGGCGGAGGATTTGGCTTTGCGGCTGAGGAGCAGGGGGAGGGTGATGGCGGAGAGTGCGGGTTGGCGGAGGCGGGCGAGGAGGGAGAGGGCCTGGTAGACATCTTCGGGCTCGTAGCCGTCGCGGTGGGAGAGGGTGGCGTGGAGGGGCCAGCCGAGTTGGGCGTGGGTGAGCATGGGGAGGAGGAACATGCGGACGAACTGTCCGTAGGCGAACCAGATGGGCTGGGTGAGGTTGGCTCGCTGGATGGAGAGGAGGTCGACGAAGATGGGCTGAGTGCCCTGAAAGAGGACGTTGAGGGGGGTGGCGTCTTTGAGTATCCAGCCGTCGTTGACGAGTTCGGAGGCGAGGTTGAGGGTGAGTTCGGCGGCGCTGAGCCAGAGGGCAGGTGGCCACTCCCAGGGGTAGGAGACGAATGGGATGCGGGGGTGGCGGAGTCGGAGGGGTGCGTTCGGATTGGAGTCTGGATTGGGGAGGATTTCGGATGCGATGAGGCGTTGCTGTTGGACGAGTCTGGCAGCGAGGGGCAAAGCGAGAAGGTCGTGTGTGGCCTGAGTGTGGGCGAGCTTGACGGTGCGTATGACGGCGTGGGGCGTGATTTCGAGGCTACCTGCGGGGTCGCGGAAGGTGGCGGATGTGGGTCGGGTGGAGGGAGCTAGCTGGTCATACGGCATTTCAATTGGGGTCCGTGGGGTTTTCTGCCGGGTTGCTGTTGCTGCGGAAGATATTCTTGATTCTGCGGCGGAAGTAGAAGAGGACACCGGTTACGGCGGCGCTGAGACTCTGGTAGACGAGCAGGCTGGAGCCTGGGTCGACATAGGCGTAGGCAGGTCGCTCTAGAAAGACACCAAGGGTTAGAAACAAAAGTGCAGTAACGGCAAGGTATTTCAGCTTCTGCAAAGACATGGAAGAAACCTCTGGACGAAGGCCCGGACTATGGGTCGTTGGCAACATGAACCCAGGGTGAGGAGGAAAGTTTCGCGGTGACACGTTGGGGGCAATATCCACGGCAAATCATTGCTTGGGAGGGGGATGGCTACCTGAAAAGAGACGGACCGAGGGGGCTAAAGATTCAGTGGGGGGTTGCGGTGTAGAGGTGATGGGTGGCGATGTAGGTGGAGACTGCTGGGGGCAGGAGGTCTTCGCAGGGGTCGCCTGCCTGGAGGCGGTGGCGGAGGCTGGTGGCGGAGACGTCTTCGTGGACGGTGTTGAGGAGGTGGACGCGGGCGAGTTGTGTGGGTGTGAGGTGGATCGGGGAGAGGTCTTCGAGGGCGAAGCCGGGGCGGCTGACGACGATCCACTGGGCGAGGGTGAGGAGTTGTTCGGGCTGGCGCCAGTGGGGGAGGGAGAGGAAGCTATCGGCACCGACGAGGGCGAAGAGGGTGGCGTGGGGTTGCTGGCGCTGGAGGTGCTGGAGGGTATCGACGGTGTAGTTGGGGGAGTGGTCGGGGTGGGGAGCGTCGAGGTTGGAGGCGGCGAAGCGTGGGTCGGCGGCGACGGCGAGTTGGGTCATGGCGAGGCGGTGGGGGAAGGGGGTGGTTTGTGCGAGGGGCTTGAGGGGCTGGCGACCGGCTGGGGCGAAGAGGACGGAGTCGAGCTGAAAGGCGTCGGCTGCGGCGGTGGCGATGGCGAGGTGGCCGCGGTGGATGGGGTCGAAGGTGCCGCCGAAGAGGGCTACGCGCATAGCCCACTATGGTAGCGCGGTGGCGAGGGGTGAGGGTGGGTTAAGTGAAACGACCCTCGAGGAGCGAGGCTCCGGGAGGGTCGTGGTGAGGTGGGCGGTGGGGTTTAGCGGAAGCGGAAGACGAGGCCAGTGCTGATGCTGATGAGGCTGGCGCTGGGGATGGTGGCGGTACCGCCGATGGTGGAGTTGCTGGCGGTCTGGAGGGAGCTGTAGCCGACCTCGACGACGCGGAAGTCGACATGGCGGGCGAGGGTGTAATCGACTCCGCCGAAGAGTCCGAACTCAACCTTGCTGACGTGGGAGGGGTTGGTGGGCGGGGTGGTAGTTCCGACGCCGACGGAGGCCTGAAGGAAGGGCTTGATTGGGCGGACGAAGGGGGCCGCGGAGACGCGAGCGCCGACGAGGAAGCTGTTGAGCTTGGCGTTGTTGCCGCGTTGGTAGGTGTCGCGGACGTCGATGCCGGCTTCGATTTTGCCCTGGTGATAGAGGTCGTAGTAGCCGCCGAGGTTGATGCCGTAGAACATCTGGGATTTGGAGTTGGGGCCGAGAAAGGCGAAGGGACCGGTGTCTGGGGTGGAGAGGCTCACGCGGGTTGCGATGGGATTAGCGTAGATGCCGATCTGGGCGTGGGCGGCGACAGTCGTCAGGGCGAGCACGACGACAGCAGCGAATAACCGGAGTTTCATGAATAAGGATCCTCAAAACAAACAAGCTGACGGTGGAACAGGAACGTAAGTTAGAGTCTACCGAAACAATGGGGGTAACTGGCGGTGGACGGGTGGGGAATCTTGCGGTCAGGGCGGTTGGTGGCGGGTTAGCGGGAGCGTCCTTTGGCGGAGTTGGCTGGGGGCGGGTAGGCGGGTTTGAGTTTTGCCGGGGCGGCTGGCTCGGCATCCATGGGGAGGGGGCGGTGGAGTGCGACGAGTTCCGCGATGGCGAATTTGAGTGGTTCGATACCTTCTCCGGTGACGGCGGAGATGGGGAAGAAGGGGATTTTGCGACGTTTGGCCATGGCGGCGAGTTTTTTGAGCTTGTCGGGGTTGGCGACGTCGGCCTTGGCGGCGACCAGGATGGTTGGCTTGGCGGCGAGGGCAGGATCAAAGGATTTGAGTTCTTCGGTGATGATTTTGTAGTCGTTGACGGGGTCGGTGCGATCGTTTTTGTCTGTCCCGGCGGGTGCGTCGGAGACATCGACGAGGTGGACGATGACGCTGGTTCGCTCGATGTGCTTGAGGAACTGGATGCCGAGGCCGTGTCCGAGGTGTGCGCCTTCGATGAGACCGGGGAGGTCTGCGATGGTGAAGGACTGCTCGTGGGGCCACTCTCCGACGGAGACGACTCCGAGGTTTGGTTCGAGGGTGGTGAAGGCGTAGTTGGCGATTTTGGGTTTGGCGGCGGAGAGGCGCGAGATGAGGGTGGATTTGCCTACGTTGGGGTATCCGACGAGGCCAGCGTCGGCGAGGAGGCGGAGTTCGAGGCGGAAGTTACGTTCTTCTCCGGCGCGGCCGAGTTCGTGCTCGCGGGGGGCCTGGTGGGTGCTGGTGGCGAAGTGCTGGTTGCCACGGCCGCCGCGGCCACCACGGGCGATGACGATGGTGTCGTTGGGGCGGGTGAAGTCGTGGATGAGTTCGCCGGTATCGTCATCGAAGAGGAGGGTTCCGATGGGGACCTGGAGGGTGGTGGACTCGCCTGCGTAACCGGAGCAGTTGGAGCCGAGGCCGTGACCTCCGCGCTGGGCTTTGTGCTCGGGGTTGAAGCGGAAGTGGACGAGGGTGTTGTGGGAGAGGGAGGCGGACATGATGACGTCACCTCCGTGACCACCGTCTCCGCCGGAGGGGCCGCCACGGGGGACGAACTTTTCGCGACGGAAGGCCATGCAGCCGTTACCGCCATCTCCGGCTTTTACGCGGATTCGTGCTTCATCAATAAACATTTCACTTTTCAGTGTAATGGAAGGGGCATAGCCTGGCGGGATACGAACGGGTTTGTGTGCTATCCGAGGCGTATTTTGCGGGGTTGGCGGTGTTTCGGAGCGCGGTTGCTCCGGGTGCGGGCGGCTTCGAATACCGGACGAGGTAACCGTCCTGTAATGAACGTGTGTGAGTCTAGTAGATACCGAAATAAGAAGACAGACCTGTATGCGAGTGGCTGCTGCACTGGCTGAAGGGCGAAGTGGTTTTGAGCAGGGACGATTTTTGAGGAGAGCGAAATGATTCGGACGAAGATGTTGCGCTGGGTTTTGGTGGCGATGGTATGTGCGGGCGTGAGTGTGCGCGGGAACGGCCAGACGGCGGTGGATGGTGCGATTGGCGGCACGGTGGAGGATGCCAGCGGTGCGGTGGTTCCGGGTGCGGTGGTGGTGGTGCACTCGAATGGAACGAACGCCGAGCAGACGTTGAAGGCCGACGATGCGGGATTTTTCCGTGCGATTCACCTGCAGCCGGGGGTGTATACGGTGACGGTGACGGCGGCGGGGTATGAGACGTACAAGGCGACGGCAGTGACGGTGCAGGTGGGTTCGCTGAGCGATCCGCAGGCGCGGTTGAAGGTGGGCGCGGCGAGCGAGACGGTGGAGGTGACGAGCGAGGGACCTGCGATCAATACGACTTCGCCGGACTTTGCGAACACGATCGACCAGACGGTGCTGAAGGATCTGCCGGTGGCGAACTACCGGTGGTCGAGCTATGCGCTGTTGACGCCGGGGGTGGTGACGGACGCGAACGGATTTGGCTTGCTGAGCTTTCGCGGGCAGAGCACGCTGCTGAACAACGTGACGTTCGACGGCGCGGATGACAATCAGGCGTACTTTTCGGAAGAGCGTGGCCGGACGCGTGTGGGGTATTCGACGGCGAAGGCTTCGATTCAGGAGTTTCAGGTAAATACGTCGAACTACTCGGTGGAGTATGGCCGGTCGGCGGGTGGCGTGGTGAATGCGGTGACGAAGAGCGGTACGAACGCGCTGCATGGCGAGATGTACTTCTATGATCGCGATGCTGGCTGGGGCGCGAAGAATCCGTTTACGACGCGGGCGGTGCAGACGAGCACGAATCCGGTTGCGTTTACGAGTGAGGTGTTCAAGCCGAAGGACTGGCGGAAGCAGATGGGCATCGGGATCGGCGGGCCGATTATCAAGGACAAGCTGTTCTTCTTCTTTGCGTTCGATGATTTCAAGCGGAATTTTCCTGGGATCAGCGCTCCGAGCAATCCGGTGCTGTTCTACACGCTGCCGGATGCGACGTTGCCTGCGGGGACTTGCGCGACGGTGTCTGCGACGTCGATTGACGGGGCGGCATGCCAACTGGCGGCGAACCTGAACCATCTTCTGCCGGTGGGTACGACGTCGAATGCGTCGCTGGTGACTTCGGCGCAGTATGCTGCAGCGGCCCAGAAGTACATTGCCGGGATCAGCGCGCTGAGCGGGATTACGGGGACGACGCCGCGTACGGGCGACCAGAATATTTTCTTTCCGAAGGTGGACTGGCAGATCAACGGACGGAACCATGCGACGGTGGAGTTGAACCGGCTGCGGTGGACTTCGCCGGCGGGCATCCAGACGGGGACATCGGCGGTGAACTTTGGCATTGCGAGCTTTGGCAATGACTATGTGAAGGCGACGTTCCTGATTGCGAAGCTGGATACGGCGATCACGTCGAAGCTGAGCAACGAGGTGCGGTACCAGTATGGCCGCGACTTCGAGTATGAGAACAACCAGACGCCGACGTCGTATGAGCAGTCGACGCTGCTGACCCCGTCGGGCTATACGAATCCTTATGGGATTGCGCCGAATGTATTTATTACGAATGCGTTTCAGTTCGGTACGCCACTATTTTTGAACCGGCCTGCGTTTCCGGATGAGCGGCGGTGGCAGATTTCGGACACGGCGAACCTGGTGCGGGGCAACCACAATCTGAAGTTTGGTGTGGACTATCTGCATACGTACGACCTGATTCAGAATCTGTTTGCGCAGTATGGCGGGTACAGCTATGGTGGCTCGAACTACACGCCGTACGTGGAGTATCTGACGGACCTGAATACGTTGAATGGGTGCGCTCCGCTGGTGAACAAGGTGGCGGCCCCGCAGGAGTGCTACACGAACTACCAGCAGTCGTTTGGCAAGCCGGGGTTCGATCTGACGACGGGCGACTATGCGTTTTTTGTTCAGGACGAGTGGAAGTTCAATCCTCGGTTGAGCCTGACGCTGGGCGTGCGGTATGAGTATGAGCAACTGCCATCGGCGCAGGTGCCGAATGCTGCGCTGGATGCCCAGGTGATCAACGGGAACCAGATTCATGGTTCGACGTCGCACCTGCCGAGCAACAAGGGGAATATTGGGCCGCGGGTGGGATTTGCCTGGGATATCTTCGGCACGGGTAAGACCGTGGTTCGTGGCGGTTATGGCGAGTTCTTTGCGCGGATCATCAACTCGACGATTTATAACGCGATCAGCCAGACGGGTCTGGCTACGGGTCAGCAGTCGATTTCGGTGACGAACAGCACGCAGTCTCCGAACGTGATGTTTCCGCAGATTGTGAATCCTGCGAATGCTGCGAATGCGGTGGCGGGTGCGTCTTCGGTGGCGTACTTCGACTCGAACTTCAAGGCTCCGGAGATTCAGCAGGCCGATTTGACGGTGGAGCAGGACCTGGGCCGGAGCACGACGATGAGCGTGTCGTGGCTGGGTGCGTATGGCCGTCGTCTGCCCGACTTTGTGGATACGAATCTGCCTGCTGCGACGGGGACGATCTCGTACAAGGTGGTGGATTCGACGGGCAAGGGACCGCTGGGCAATGGGACGCTGGTGACGGTTCCTTTCTATGGCAAGCTGCCTTCGGGGGTGAGCAAGAATGGCCGTCCGAACCCTGGGTACGGGGCGATGACGGACATCTTCAGCGGGGTGAACTCGAACTACGAAGCGCTGGTGGCGCAGGTGTCGCACCGGTTTACGCGGGGCCTGCAGTTCAATGCGAACTACACGTGGTCTCATGCGCTGGACTTTGGCGAGAACAACCAGACGGGCACGGCGGCGAATGCGCTGCTTGATCCGGCGAATCTGCGGCTGGACTATGGCAACTCGAACCAGAATGTACCGAGCCGGCTGGTGGCGTATGCGGTGTACCAGACGCCGTCTCCGTTCCACGGGCTGCTGGGTTATCTGCTGAACGAGTATGAAGTGGCACCGAGCTTTGCGATCCAGAGCGGCTTGCCTTACTCGGTGAACGTGACTGGTTCGACGAGCGGGTTGACGGCGGTGGGAACGACGGGCGCGGCGATTGCGACATCGATCAATGGATCGGGCGGAGCGAACCGGATACCTACGCTGGACCGGAACCTGCTGCAGCAGCCCCGCACGGTGAATCTGGACATGCGGTTGTCGAAGCGGTTCAACGTGACGGAGAAGGCGAAGGTGGAGTTGCTGGGAGAGTCGTTCAACGTAGCGAACCACCTGAACGTAACGGGCGTGACCAACAATGCGTATGGGTATGCGGCAGGTACGGGCGTGAATGCCGGTACGAATCTACTGACGTACAACACGCAGTTTGGGGTACGGTCGTCGGGTAACAGCACGCTGAACTACAGCCCGCGGCAGATTCAGTTGGGCGTGAAGGTGGAGTTCTAGCGCGAGTTGGCTGGTGTATGGAGAGGCGGTGGCTGCGGCTGCCGCCTTTCTTTTTGGGTTGGCGGGTGTTGTTTGTATGGCGTTGGTGCCGGGTTTGATAGTCTGTGGCAGTTTGGTGTGTCTGGTTAGTGTGTCTGGGTTGGAGCGGTGTCTGGCTGGAGGGCTGGGCGCTGGGCTTGTCCCGGGCATGGAAGATTCTCCTGTAATCGCCTTAGTATGCGGAGCTTGCGGTGCGTGGAGACGAGATGTTGCGGGGAGGGTTGCGGCCGGTTGTCGGTGCGGCCTCCGCGAGGAAGACGCTGGTGGTGTGGCTGTGGCTAGTGGTGCTGGCCACAGGGTGGAGTGTGTGCGCGGTGGCACAGACGACGGTGGATGGGGCGATTCGCGGGACAGTGGTGGATGGGAGTGGGGCAGCTGTGGTGGGGGCGGTGGTGCGGTTGGAGGGTGCTGCGGGGGTTGGCCTTGGTGGTGGGGTGGAGCAGGAGGCCAGGACTGGCCGGGCGGGGGAGTTTACGCTGGCACGGGTGGCTCCGGGGGTGTATGGGGTGGGGGTGGATGCTGCGGGGTTTGAGCATTTTTCTGCGACGACGGTGGAGGTGCAGGTGGGTGGGGTGGCGGAGGTGTGGGCGCGGCTGACAGTGGGGCCGGTGGGGACAGTGGTGAGCGTGGAGGCGGGCCGCGTGGGGACGGTGGATGAGGGTTCGGGCACGGCGTTGTCGAGTGTGGTGAGCGCGGAGGAGTTGGAGCGGCTGCCGGTGAATGGTCGGCGGTGGCAGACGTTTGCGCTGCTGACTCCGGAGGTAAGCCCGGACACGGCTGGGGATGGGCTACTGAGCTTTAGGGGGCTGCCGGCGACGCAGAACAGCACGAGCATCGATGGGGCGGCGGACGATCAGAGTTTTGGCGGGGTTCCGCGGGGGACGGGTGGGGAGGATGGCGAGGCTGAGAGCGGTGCGGAGGGGAATCTGGACAGCGGGACGGCGATGCGTGGGGGGAGTGTGAGCGGTGGCTCGGGGCGCCATGCGGGGGCGGCGTACACGTTTTCGCAGGAGGCGGTGCGGGAGTTTCGGGTGAGTGGGCAGAACTACTCTGCGCTGTATGGCCATGCAGCAGGTGGGGTGGTGAGCACGGTGTCGAAGAGTGGGACGAACGACGTGCATGGCTCGGGGTTTTATCTGGTGCGGGACAGTGCGTTTGGTGCGGCGAATCCGCTGGATGTGGCGACGCACTATGCGGATGGGGTGGTGACAAGTGGGGTGGTGAAGCCGCATGATCTGCGGCAACAGTTTGGCGGGAGCGTTGGGGGTGCGGTGCGGCGGGATCGGCTATTTTATTTTTATACGTTCGATGGGCAGCGGCGGGGGTTTCCGGCGGTGTCGTCGCCGGGGTATGCGGGGTTCTATGGGTTGACGGGGACGCAGCGTGCTGTGTTGGCGAACCGTGGGGTATCGGGTGCGAAGGTGAATGTAGCGTTGAATTATCTGGACAGCCTGACGGGGACGGTGGCCCGGCGGCATGACCAGACGATCCACTTTGGGAAGCTGGACTGGCAGGCTGCGGAGCGGCACCGGTTGAGTGTGGAGTACAACCGGACGCGCTCGGATGCTCCGGCGGGGGCACGGACGGGTGGGGTGGTGGACCGCGGGGTGGCGAGCCTGGGGAACAGCTATGTGCAGGTGGACTCGGTGCTGGGGCGGTGGATGTGGGTGGTGAATGCGCAGGTGGTGGAGGAGTTGCGGCTGCATTATGGGCGGGACTTTCAATATGAGACGGCGCAGACCCCGCTGCCGCAGGAGCCAGCGGTGGGGCCGGGCGGGTTTGCACCGGAGGTTGCGATCGGGCCGCTGGGGTTGACGTTTGGGACGCCAGCGTCGGCGGGGCGGAAGGCGTATCCGGATGAGGGACGGGTGCAGGTGGCGGAGATGCTGACGTGGTCGTCGGGGCAACACCTGGTGCATGTGGGTGCGGATGTGAGCCTGGTGCATGACCGGATTGACGCGCTGTACAACCAGGAAGGGACGTTCCACTATGACAGCGGGGTGACGAAGGGCCGCGCGGGAGGTCTGGTGGACTGGATAACGGACTATACGTATAACGTGATGGCGTATCCGAATGGCGGGTGTCCTTCGATCAGTTCTCCGGTGCATGATTTTTGTTTTCGGTCGTATGCGCAGAGCTTTGGGCAGCAGGCAGTGACGTTCGATACGCAGGAGTGGGCGGGGTATGTGCAGGACGATTGGCGGGTGCGTCCTAATCTGACGATCAATGCGGGGCTGCGGTATGAGTATGAGTTGCTGCCGCTGCCGCAGCAGCCGAATGGGGCCTTGGATGCGGTGTTTGGCGTACGCGGGGCGACGAGTGTGTTTCCTGAAGACCGGAACAATCTGGGGGTGCGGCTGGGTGCGGCGTGGGAGCCGTTTGGGAGTGGGCGGGGGGTGGTGCGGGTGGGCTATGGTCAATACTACGGGCGGCTGCCGGGAGCGACGATTCGGAGTGCGCTGGTGGATACGGCGCTGCCCTCGACGGCGACGCATGTTCGGATTGTGCCTGGAACGGTTACAGAATGTCCGCAGGTAGCGAATCAGGGGTTTGGGTATGTGTGCAGCTATGTGACGCTGCCTCCGGCGGTGGTGGCGGCGACGACGTCGGCAGTGGTGTTTGATCGGCGGTTTCGGCTGCCGGCGGTGCAGCAGGGGAGCGTGGTGGTGGAGCATGGGGTGGGTGGAGGCGTG
The DNA here is from genome assembly GCA_021780315.1 of Acidobacteriota bacterium. Classification (GTDB taxonomy): domain Bacteria; phylum Acidobacteriota; class Terriglobia; order Terriglobales; family Acidobacteriaceae; genus Edaphobacter. The sequence goes on along the minus strand of JAJXYY010000042.1, from coordinate 714,850 downwards.
ATTGGGAGCGCGACGTACCTGCTGAATCTGGACCGGCAGTTGCCGAATTCGGTGGACATCAATATTGCTCCTTCTGCGGTTACAAAACTGTTTCAGTTGAGCGGTGGCGCGGGGGTGCCGGGGGTTCGGGATGGTGAGACGTTTGCGGTGCCGGTGTATACGCAGCGGGTGAGTGCGAGCTTTGGGCCGGTGACGGATGTGGTGTCGAATGCGAATGCGACGTACCATGCGCTGGTGCTGGAGGGGCGGCGGCGGAGTCGGCGGGGACTGGAGTTTCGGGGGAGCTGGACGTGGTCGAAGGCGTTGGACTTTGGTCAGAGCGGGGGTGCGATCCCGCGTACGAATGGTCAGTTCGATCCGTTTAATCTGCGGTATGACAAGGCACTGTCGTCGTTGAATCGTCCGCACAAGGTGGTGTTGAGTGCGGTGTGGGAGCCACGGGTGGGGCAGGGGCGGCGGTGGCTGGCGGAGGCGGTGAACGGGTGGGTGGTGTCGCCGGTGTGGATGGAGTCGAGCGGGCGGCCGTACAGTTACAACATCTTTGGCGGGACGCGGTTGAGTGGGGGGCATGAGAGCATCAACGGGTCGGGCGGGGCGGCGTACCTGCCGACGGTGGGGCGGAATACGCTGCGGCTGCCGGATACGAGCAATGTGGATGTGCGGCTGAGCCGGGTGGTGCGGGTGACGGAGCGGGTGAAGCTGCGGGGGATGGTGGAGGTGTTCAACGTGGCGAACCGGGTGAACTACTCGGGGGTGACGCAGCGAGCATTTTTGCGGGGGACGGCGGTGAATGGGGTGACTCCGCTGGTGTTTCAGGATGCGGCGACGGTGGCGGCGGAGGGGCTGAATGTGCTTCCGTTTGGGACGTTTACGGCGGCGTCGACGCAGCAGGCGCGGGAGCGGCAGATGCAGCTTGGCGTGCGGATGGAGTTTTAGGTTAGGGTGGCGTATGGGTGTTATCGAAGTGATTGCGCAGCATGGCTACCTGGTGGTGGGGGTGGTGTTGTTTGTGGCGGCGCTGGGGGTACCGCTGCCGATGTCGATTACGCTGCTGGCGGCGGGAGCGGCGGCGCACCATGGATTGCGGCTGGGGTGGCTGCTGGCGGTGGCGGTGGGGTCGGGGCTGGCGGGGGACACGCTGCTGTATCTGGGCGGACGGTATACGGGGTGGTGGCTGCTCTCGGGGATGTGCCGGGTGTCGTTGAATCCGGAGCAGTGCATCTTTGGGGCGGCGGGATATTTTTATCGGCGGGGAGCGAAGACGCTGTTGTTTGCGAAGTTTATCCCGGGGCTGGGGGCGATGGCGGCACCGCTGGCGGGGAGTTTGACGATGCGTTTCGGGCGATTTTTGCGGCTGGATGCGCTGGGGGTTACGCTGTACTGCAGCACGTGGCTGCTGGTTGGGTATGGGTTCAGCGGACTGCTGCTGGAGATCGCACAGGGGCTGGAGCGGATCGGACACTTTGTGCTGCTGGCGGCGGTGGTGTTGCTGGTGGGGTATGGGGTGGCGGTGGTGGGCTTTACGCTGCGGGCGCGGCGGTACCAGGAGATCGAGAAGATATCGGCGGCGAGTTTGCATGAGCGGCTGCAGGAGTTGACGCCGGACAAGCTGGTGGTGATTGCGGATGTTCGCAGCCATGGGTACTACGATCCGGGGATGCAGCGGATCAAGAACTCGATCCGGGTGGAGCCGCACCGTTTGCATGAGGAGTTGGTAGCGCTGCGGGAGTTTATGGCTCCGGAGTGCGAGATTTATTTGTACTGCAGCTGTCTGCGGGATACGACGAGCGTGCGGGTGGCGCACATGCTGAAGCAGGAGAACTGCCATGCACAGGTGATTGAAGGCGGGATGAAGGCGTGGGTGAAGGCGGGGGGCGCAGTGGAGATGGTTCCGGAGAGCGATCTGCAGCGGCTGCCGAAGTTTGAATAGGGCAGGGGGTAGGGGTTAGAAGCAGGGAGCAGGGAAGAGGGAGTAGGGAGTAGAAGGCGAGAGCAGGGCAGGGTGGAGTGAGGCTCCTGGGTGGATGCTTCTACAATCTGGGGATGAGTGTTGGGACTAGTTTGGGATTTGACGTGGCGCGTGTGGCTGAGGGTGGTGGGCGGCGGGGCCGGCTGGAGCTGCCACATGGGGTAGTGGAGACGCCGGTGTTCATGCCGGTGGGGACGGTGGCGAGTGTGAAGGCCGTCGAGCAGGGCGTGTTGGAGGAGATTGGCGCGGGTGGGGCGGGGGCGCAGATCATTCTCGCGAATACGTATCACCTGTATCTGCGGCCGGGGCATGAGCTGGTGCGGCGGATGGGGGGCGTACACAGGTTTATGAGCTGGGAGCGTCCGATGTTGACGGACTCGGGCGGGTTTCAGGTGTTCAGTTTGAGCAAGCTGCGGAAGATAACGCCGGAGGGGGTGGAGTTTCGGTCGCATCTGGATGGGAGCAAGCATTTTTTCTCTCCGGAGCACTCGATGGATGTGCAGATGGCGCTGGGCGCGGATGTGATGATGGTGTTCGACGAGTGTGTGGAGACTCCGGCGACGTGGGAACGGACGCGGGAGAGTATGGGATTGACGCATGCGTGGGCGCAGCGGAGTAAAGACCATTTTGAGTTACATAAAGAGAGTGTGCCCTGGTTTGAGACGCTGGGGGGGAGGACGCAGAGCCTGTTTGGGATTGTGCAGGGTGGGATGTATGCGGATTTGCGGAAGGAGAGCGCGGAGCGTTTGGTGGCGATGGATTTTCCGGGGTATGCGATTGGGGGTTTGGCGGTGGGCGAGCCGAGGGAGGTGACGCGGGAGATGATTGCGCGGACGCTGGAGCATCTGCCGCAGGACAAGCCGCGGTATGTGATGGGGGTGGGGTATCCGGACGAGATTGTAGAGTACGCGAAGATGGGCGTGGACATGATGGACTGCGTGCTGCCGACGCGGGCGGGGCGGCATGGACTGGTGTTTGCGCGGGAGGATGGCAAGGTGGTGCGGATGAACATCAAGCGGAAGGAGTATGCCGAGGACCAGGGGCCGATCGATGCGGCGTGCGGGTGCATGGTGTGCCGGCGGTATTCGCGGGCGTATTTGCGGCATTTATTTGTGGCGGGGGAGGCGTTGAGTGCGACGTTGAATTCGGTGCATAATCTGGCGTTTTATCTGGATACGATGAGCCGGGTGCGAGGGGAGTTGGCGGTTGGGGTGTGACGGGAGTTGAGGGTTTACATACCCATGTCTCAGAGGCGAGACATGGGGCACCCGGAAACAATCGTGAGAGGGTTATCTTGCGATGGTGGCGGTGGCGGTGGCTGGGCGTGGTTGCCAGGCGGGGCCGCCTTCTTCCCACTGATCGTCGGTGATCTGTTCGAGGTGGGTGCCGTCGTAGCGCATGACGAAGATTTCGCCGTAAGGCTGGGGGGCCATGGTGTAGAGCGCTTCGTCTTTGAATCCCATGCGGGTGCTGGTGAAGAGGAGGCGTTCGCCGTCGGGGGACCAGGCGAGGTGGGCTTCGTTGCCGGGGGAGTTGGTGAGTTGCTGGAGGTCTTTGCCATCGGGGTGGATGGTGAAGACTTCAAAGTTGCCGTCGATCTTGCGGATGAAGGCGATGAGGTTTTTGCGTGGGGACCAGACGGGGAAGTTGTCGTAGTCGGCGGTGAGGGTGGAGGTGGATTGGTCGGCGAGGTTGAGGATGCGGAGGCCTTCGCCCTGCGGGCCGGCGGTGCGGTAGACGATGTGTTTACCGTCGGGTGCGAAGGATGGAAAGCCGTTGTTATTGGGGCCGGTGGTGATGAGGTGGAAGCCGGTTCCGTCGGCGTTGATGAGGGCGACCTGTGCTCCTCCGTTGACGGGGTCGGCGGGCTTTTGGCCACCGCTGGCGAAGTCGAGGAAGGCGGTGAAGCCACCGATGCCGAAGACGATCTGGCGGCCATCTGGGGACCATTGGGGGGCGAGCATGAGTTGCTTGTTGTCGAAGATGGAGTGGGCTGGGTGGCCTTCGGGGACGATTTTGAGGCTGCTGGTGTGGTCCGGGTTGATGGTGGTGGTGGCGAAGCGTGCACCGGTGGGATCGTAGGCGGGCAGAAAGGTGGTTCCGGCTACCTGAAAGTTGGGGTTGGGAGAGAAGAGCGGGGTTGGTTCAGAGGAGCGCGTTTGGGTGGTGCGCGCGTAGACGACGTGGGTGTTGTCGGGGGACCAGGAGGGCGAGTGGAGGTTTGCGCCTGCGGGACCGGATTTGCCGCTGGCGTAAAAGACGCCAGGGGTGGTGGTGCGACGGCGCACGTAGGCGAACTCGCCTGACGGGAGGACTGTCGGGAAGATCTTGACGCCAGTTGGGACGGGAGCGGGGCTGGAATTGCCGGTGGCGATGTCGATCTGGATGAGGCTGGTGTTGCCATCGAATCTATCTACGCGATAGGTCCAGGTCTCTTCTGCGGACATGCAGTAGGCGAGGACGGCTTTGCTATCGGGGGTCCACTTGGGGCTGCCGCAGAAGTTGCCGTGCTGGGAGATGCGTTTGAGGCCGGTTCCGTCGGGATGGATGAGGTAGATATCGACGAGGTGGAGTCGCTCCCAGCGGCCTTTGGCGGGGGGCAGGTTGCTACCGCGATCGGAGGAGAAGGCGATCCATTGTCCGTCGGGGGACCATGCGGGGCGGAAGTCTCCACCACGGCCGGAGGTGAGGGGCGCGGCTTTGCGGGTGGCGAGGTCGAGGGTCCAGAGGTTGGCGAAACCGGCGGCGCGAGTGGAGACGAAGACGAGGTGTTGGGCGTCGGGGGAGAAGGCGGCCTGATCGTCGTAGGCGGGGTGGTCGGTGAGGCGCTCGAGGCCGGTGCCGTCGGGACGGATGCGGTAGAGATCGGCGGAGCCAGCGCGCTCGGAGGTGAAGGCGATCCAGTCGGCTTTAGGGGACCATGCGGGGTTGTAGTCGAGAGAGCCGGATTGGGTGAGGGGGCGTTCGTCGGTGCCGTCGGCGTTGGAGATGAAGAGGTCAGAGTGGGTAGGGGCGATGCGGAGGTAGAGGATGTAATCGGGCGCGGCAGAGAGGGAGACGGCAGAGGTGAGCAGGGCGACACAGGACAGGATGCGATGACGAAGCATGGTTTTTGCCTGGTGGATGAATTTGGTGGTGTTGGTGATTGAGGGAACTATAGCACCGGTTGAATCTTCCTGGTCACGAGAGGGGAGTGTCGTGATGCTGGAGTGCGGGGAGGATTAATCTTCCCATGTCTCAGGGGCGAGACATGGGGCACCTGGGAGCTGGTGGCGGTTGGGGTGTGGGTTAGAAGGTGGTGACGCCTTCTTCTACTACGAGGCGGTCTACGGCGATGTTGAGAGCTTCGCCGAGGTTTTTGAAGCCTTCTTTCCAGTCTTCGGTCCAGTAGTTTTTGTCGCTGCGGCGGAGGAGGTCGTTCCAGATGTTCTGGGCCTGCCAGAAGTTGACCTCGAAGGGGAGGGTGCGGAGGGAGTTGGCGACGGTGAGGGCGCTGGCGAGGGCCTGCGCGGCGGGGGCTTCCCCGGCGGCGGCTTGTTCGAGGCGGACCATGGCGCGCTTCATGCGTTGGCCTGCGTTGAAGCCGAGGATGGCGGCATCGAGGGTGACCTGATCGCTGCTGGCGCGGGCGAGGAGGTTTTCGATTTCGGTGGGGTCGAAGGGGTCGGCCTCGATGGCGTGGCGGAGGCTGGAGTTGATGGCGAAGTTAGCAGCGAGTGCGAGTGCGGGAGGAGCGGTCATGCCGGCTTCGGCGAGGAAGTGGAGCAGGGAGGCGTGGTCTTCGTAGATTTTGCGGAGGGAGTCCTCCATCTCGGAGACGGTCTGGTTGAGGATGGTTCGGAGGATGCGGTGCTGCTCGTCGGCGAAGAGGGAGGTGAGGGAGTATCCGGTGGTTGTGGGGGCTTCGGCGTTGGCGTCGGTGGGGGTTTCGGAGGGGAGTGGCGCGAAGAAGTGGTCGATGAGGCGGATGACCTCGGGGAGGTTGGCGCGGCGGATGGCTTTGCTGACGTCGGTGGAGAAGGCGGTGAACGCGGCGGCCTGTTCGGGGTTGTTGGCGTCGAAGCGTTTGACGGCTGCGGAGAGGTTCTGGTCGCCGAGGTGGAGGACGGCGAAGCAGATGGCTTCTGACTCCTCGGTGATACGGGAGCGGACGTGTGCCTGGCCGATGGCGACGCGACCACGGCCGGAGGTGAAGGCTTCGAGGGAGTCTCGGTGGAGGTCGAAGCAGAAGAGTTCGCCGTCTTCGGGGTAGGAGCGGAAGACGGAGCTGATGGCGTAGTGGGCGCCGACTTGTTCGAGGCCGATGCGCATGGCGGAGACGTAGCGGTTGTAGACCTCGGCGCCGTTTCCGATCTCGGGGACGTTACTGATGGCCTGACCGAGGATGGCGAGGAACTGTGGCTCAAGGTCTTTGCCGGGCTGTCCGAAGAGCTTGGCGGCGAGTTGGAGGACGCGTCCTGCGTAGGCGATGATCTGGACGGTTTCGATGCCGGAGATCTCGTCGAAGAACCAGCCACAGGAGGTGTACATGAGCTGGGTGTGGCGTTGGAGTTCGAGGAGTTCGAGGACGGTGGTGCGTTCTGCGGGCGATAGAGGGTGGCGAGCGAACTGCTGGAAGAATTTGTTGGTGGAGGCTGCGGAGCGATCGAGGACGACGTGGATGTAGGCGTCGCGGGCGTCCCAGAGGTTGGTGAGGAGGTTGGCGGCGAGCTGTTCTGCGAGTGGAGCGGCGGCGTCGCGGAGGAAGTCGAGGGCATCGCGGAGGGGTTTGCGCCAGAGCTGGTTCCAGCCGGGTTTACCTCCGTTGCATCCGCAGTTGGAGCGCCAGCGTTCGACGCCGTGGATGCAGGACCAGGAGGTATTTTCGGCGACTTCGGCCTGCCATTGGGGTGGAAATTTGCTGAGGAATTCGCCGTAGTTGGTGAGTTTGGCGAGTTTTTCTTCTTCGATCCAGTGCATCGCGTAGGAGAGGGCCATCTCGCCGTGTTTGTGGTGGTGGCCATAGCTTTCGCCGTCGGTGGCGACGTGGACGAGTTGGGCGGGTGCGGTGGAGTTGGCGGGGAAGCCCTGGATGAGGCGGGAGGCGAAGATTTCGCCGGAGTTGAGGAGGCCCTCGAAGGCGATGGCACGGGAGGCGGGGCCGTCGTAGAAGAAGACCGCGATGCTGCGGCCGTGGTCGAGGGGGACGAGGTAGGGGTGAGTGGGGTCGACGGAGGCGTCGGGGGTGTCGGTCCAGGCGAGCTGGGGGGTTCCGGGGGAGATGGGGCGGACGCGGGCGCACTGGTTGGGTGCGAGGATGGTGAACTTGATGCCTTCCTGGGCGAGGATGTCGAGGACTTCGCGGTTGACGGCGGTCTCGGCGAGCCACATGCCTTCGGGTTTGCGCCCGAAGCGGTGTTCGAAGTCGGCAATGCCCCAGCGGATCTGGGTGCGGGCGTCGCGTGGGGTGGCGAGGGGCATGATGATGTGGTTGTAGACCTGGGCGATGGCGGAGCCGTGGCCGGAGTAGCGGAGGCGGCTGGCTTTGTCGGCATCGAGGATCATGCGGTAGGTGCGGGGGGCGTTGTCGTGGAGCCAACTGAGCAGGGTGGGGCCAAAGTTGAAGCTCATGCGGGCGTAGTTGTTGACGATGCGGATGATGACGTTCTGCTTGTCGACGATGCGGGAGGCTCCGTTGGGGGCGTAGCACTCGGCGGTGATGCGGTCGTTCCAGTCGTGGTAGGGGGCGGCGGACTCCTGGACTTCGACGGTTTCGAGCCAGGGGTTTTCGCGCGGCGGCTGGTAGAAGTGTCCGTGGACACAGATGTAGCGCTGGGGCGGGGGAGGAGGTGCCGCGTCGGGGGCGGCGATCTTGAACATGCCAGAACGTGTCTTCGCCATAGAAGTGATGTTAGGGTATCGCGGGCTGAGGGAATGTGGATGGCGCGAAGGTCGTATGGGGGTGGTGGGTCGCTGTCAGGGGTGGGGGAGTTTGCCGGCGGCGAGGTCGCAGGCGCGCCAGAGATACCAGGAGGCGACGGAGCACCAGGGCTGCCAGCGTTTGGCTCGGGCACGGATGAGGTCGGGTTTGGGGAGGTCGAGCGGGGTGACTTTGTCGTTGGGCTTGAGCTTGCCGAAGGTGAGGGCGAAGCCTTTGCGGATGCCGTAGTCGTCGACGGGGAGGACGTTGGGCCGGCCGAGGCGGAAGAGGAGCATCATCTCGACGGTCCATTTGCCGATGCCGCGAACCTGGGTGAGGTGGGCGATGATGTCGTCGTCGGACATGCGACGGATGCGGGCGAGGGTGGGGACGGTGCCGTCGAGGGATTTGGCGGCGAGGTCGCGGAGGGCGAGGGATTTGTTGTGGGAGAGGCCAGCGGCGCGGAGTTGGTCGTTGGGGCAGTCGAGCAGGTGTTGGGGAGAGAAGTGGGTATCGGGGCCGCAGAGTGGGTGGAAGGATTCGAGCAGGCGGCGGTGGATGGTGGCGGCGGCCTTGCCATGGAGCTGCTGGTAGATGATGGATTCGGCGAGGGCTTCGAAGGGGGACTGGGTGGAGGCGAGCTTCATGGTGAAGGGGCCCGCGCGGTGGATGAGCTTGCCGAGTTTGGGGTCGGCGGCGGTAAGCTGGGTGAGCGCGAGGGCGATATCGTAGCGGGGCGGGCGGGGGCGGGCGTGGGGTCGCGGCATGGAGATGAGGGTACAGCAGCGGGGGGTGGTCTGCGGGGGATATTGGGGTGTAGTATTCGGGGGATTTGGGAGTGGTTGGGTAGCGGAATTCGAGGTTGGAAGTACGACTGAAGCGGTCTGGGTTAGCGGTTGAGATACGTTGGCGGAATCCATTCCGGGAAAAGGTCGTTATCAGCTATTTTGTGTGAATTTGCCCGAGAATAGAGCATGTCATACGAGATGTAGTGTTTGGTGTGATGGTCGTCACTGAGAAAAAAAATAAACTGGCGATGAAAAATATTTTCGGTATTCGGACGGCCACTATTTTTCCCTTTTTCCACTGCTATACTCAGAATTTCGTGGAGTACTTTTTATCTCCGGGCGCATCCAAGTGGCGCGTCTTCAACAAGTGAACCGCTGGCTAGTCGGGTATCAGGCAGGTGTGCGATGCGGAACCGATTGACGGCAACTTCTCGACCTCTCTGTATCTAAGTAACGCAGGGGAAGCAGGAAAGCACTCATGGCGCAAGTTTTTGACCGCAGTTCGAACGCGTTGGTCCGATTCAGCCTGGTATTGACTGGCTTGATCGTCATCTCGCTCGGGGTAGCGCTGGACCAGTTGCAACGTTCGCCTTGGGTGACGCGGCAGGGTCAGCGACCGGACCAGCCGGTACCGTTCAGCCATAAACACCACGTTGAGGGTCTGGGGCTGCAATGCCAGTACTGCCACACGCAGGTGGAGAAGGCCGCGTATGCGGGAATACCTCCGACCAAGACTTGTATCAACTGCCATGCGCAGATCTGGACGAACGCCGCGCTGTTGGAGCCGGTACGGCAGAGCTGGGCGACGGGTGCGTCGATCCAGTGGATTCGCGTGCATGACCTGCCGGACTATGTGTACTTCAACCACGATATCCATGTGAACAAGGGCATTGGTTGCGCGAGCTGCCATGGGCGTGTGGACGAGATGCCGCTGATGTATCAGCAGAACACGCTGCAGATGGAGTGGTGCTTGAACTGCCATCGCAACCCTGGTGTGAATCTGCGTCCGGTGAGTGAGATCTACAACATGTCGTGGGCTGGTCCTTCGACCGATAAGCCGGTGTGGTGTTCGAGCACGGTGAAGGGCGGCGCGACGGCCCAGAATGTAAGCTGCACGACGACCAACCCGGGTGCGAATGGACCTGAGGTGGCGATGCTGGAGAATGGACCGCACGGACCGGGCCGCACGGAGAGTGCTGACCTGGGGCCACTGATGGGGGTTGCGATTCCTGCGAGCTACCAGAAGTTCACGAGTCAGGCTGAGCTGGGCAAGTATCTGACGGCGCAGTATCACATTCGTACGCCGAATGAGCTTTCGAGCTGCGAGACGTGTCACCGATGAAGACGATTGGCAACGCTACGACAGGCAACAATTTGATGGGGACTGGAACAGACGATACGATGGCCGACACGAAGGCGCAGGCAGGACAACCCGTAGTGGTTACCCAGATAGCCAAGGCAAAGCTGACCCTGGCACAGGTTCAGGCGAAGCTGGATGGCCAGACGGGCAAGCGTTTCTGGAAGAACCTGGATGAGCTGGCGGACACGCCGGAGTTCCATGAGCTGATGGCGGAGGAGTTTCCGCGGCAGTCGATGGGTGGTTCAGGTGAGTGGGTCGATGCGGTCAGCCGCCGCGGCTTTCTGAAGGTAATGGGCGCGTCGCTGGCGCTGGCTGGCCTGGCGGGCTGTACGAAGCAGCCGGACGAGCCGATCTATCCGTACATCAAGCAGCCGGAAGACCTGGTGCTGGGCAAGCCGATGTACTTTGCGACGGCATATCCGTTCCCGACGGGCGCGATCCCGGTGCTGGTGAAGTCGGATGCGTTCCGCCCGATCAAGGTGGATGGCAACCCTGAGCATCCGATGGCGAAGGGCAAGAGCGATGCGATGACGCAGGCGACGCTGCTGGATATGTACGATCCAGACCGCTCGCAGCATGTGATCTATCGCGGCCAGAACTCGGATTGGGGCAAGTTTCAGAGCGAATTTGCAACCGCAGTGAAGAAGACCTCCGGTGGCCAGGGCGTGTACTTCCTGAGCGAGACGATTACTTCGCCAACGCTGGCAGCGCAGTGGAAGCAGGTACAGGCGGCCTATCCGCAGGCAAAGCTGGTGCAGTGGGAGCCGGTGAATCAGGACTCCTCGCGCGCGGCGTCGAAGGCTGCGTTTGGCAGCTATGTGGATGCACAGTACAAGCTGGATGAGGCGGACGTGATCGTCTCGCTGGATGCGGATTTTCTAGGTGGAATTGGGCATCCGGGCTTCCTGCCGCTGGCGGCTGCGTACTCCGAAGGGCATCGCTACGAAGCGGGCAAGGGGATGAACCGGCTGTATGTCGTCGAGAGCATGCCGACGGTGACCGGGTTCAAGGCCGAGCATCGCCTGGGCTTGAAGCCGAGCGAGATTGCCCAGTTTGCGACGGCACTGGCCAACGGTTCGAGCGTGACGCTATCGAATCCTGATGCGCAGAAGTTTTTGACGGCACTGCTGGCTGATCTGAAGAAGAACGGCGGCAAGTGCGTGGTGATTCCGGGCGAGCAGGCCTCACCTGCAGTCCATGCCGCGGCGTATGCGTTGAACAGCTCTCTGGGCAATGTGGGCAAGACGGTGGTCTACACCGACACGGTGAATCCGATGCCGTCGGAGCAGGTTGCGGACCTGAAGGCGCTGGTTGCCGACATGAACGCGGGCAAGGTTCAGTGGCTGGTGATGCTGGGCGTAAACCCGATGTACACCGCTCCGGCGGATCTGGAATTTGCTACTGCGTTCGAGAAGGTTCCGGTGACGGCGCATCTCGGCACGCATTTAGATGAGACGGGCTCTCTGAGCACGTGGCACATCAACAAGACGCATTACCTGGAGAGCTGGTCGGATGCGCGGGCCTACGATGGAACGATCTCGATCATTCAGCCGATGATCGATCCGCTGTATGGCGGTAAGTCGTCGCATGATGTGTTGCAGACACTGCTGGACGATCCGCAGAAGTCGGCGTACGACGCGGTGCAGGCGACCGCAAAGACGTATATTTCCGGAGACTTTGCCACGGGCTGGCGCAAGGCGCTGCACGATGGCTGGGTAGAGGGTACGGCGTTTGCGGCAAAGACTGTAGGCACTCCGAAGGCGATGACGTCAGCGGCAGCGGCGGCAACGAGCACGGGCGGTCTGGAGATTGCGTTCCGGCCCGATCCTTCTCTGTATGACGGCCGATTTGCGAACGTGGGCTGGCTGCAGGAGTTGCCGAAGCAGGTGACGAGCCTGAGCTGGGACAACGCTGCGCTCATGAGCTTCCGGACGCAGGAGACGCTGAAGCTGGATGAGAACGGCAAGGCCGAGATTGAGTTGAATGGCCGCAAGGTGGTGGTTCCGGTGTTGGTGGTTCCGGGACATCCTGACAACGTGATTACGGTGTACCTGGGACATGGGCGACGGGTGGAGGCAGGCCGTGTGGGTGCGGGCGTGGGCTTCAATGCTTACACGCTGCGGACTGCGGACAGCCCGTTGTATGCAGACGGCGCCAAGATCACCAAGCTGGATGGCACGTACGACCTGTGTGTGACGAAGGTTCATAACATCGAGCATCGCGGCGCGTTTGCCCAGCATGATCTGGAAAAGCCGCTGTCGGATAAGGAAGGCACGTACTCGCTGGCAGGACATGAAGCGATGGAGCGGTCGATTATCCGGTACGCGACGCTGGAAGAAGTAAAGAAGAATCCTGACTTTGCCCATGAGGGTGCGAGCGGGACGCTGGTGAATAAGGTTGGCTACGGCCCGCAGGGTGAGACGCCGAAGAAGGACGAGAGCTTCTTTCCGGATGCGTGGAACTATGAGAAGCAGGACGCGTCGTCGTTGCAGATGCAGAATGCCTGGGGCATGTCGATCGACCTGAACAGCTGCATCGGCTGTAATGCCTGCATCGTAAGCTGCTACGCGGAAAACAATATTCCGGTGGTTGGCCGCGAACAGGTGAAGGTTGGCCGCAATATGCAGTGGCTTAGGATCGATACGTACTTTGAAGGTGATCTGGATGCACCAAAGGCACACTTCCAGCCAATGGCATGCCAGCACTGCGAGAACGCGGGTTGCGAGCAGGTTTGCCCGGTAGGTGCGACGGTGCATACGCCTGAGGGCCTGAACACGATGGTGTACAACCGTTGTGTTGGAACCCGGTATTGCTCCAATAACTGCCCGTATAAGGTTCGCCGGTTCAACTTCCTGCTGTACTCCGACTATGACACGGAGAGCTTGAAGTTCATGCGCAATCCGGATGTGACGGTACGTTCGCGTGGCGTGATGGAGAAGTGCAGCTACTGCGTGCAGCGGATCGAGTCGGCCAAGATTACTGCTGATAAGGAAAACCGGGCGATTCGCGATGGCGATATTGTGACGGCCTGCCAGCAGGCATGCCCGACGAACGCGATTGTGTTTGGCAACATCAACGACAAGGCGAGCAAAGTGGCGAAGCGCAAGGCTGAGGAGCGCGACTACCCGGTGCTGGCAGACCTCAACTTCCGCCCGCGCACGACGTACACGGCCGGTGTCATCAATCCCAATCCGGAGCTGGCATAATGGCGACCAAAGTTCCATTGAATGATCCGATGATCGATCCGCGTACCGGCGAGTATGCCGTGATCGCTCCCGGTCATAACTTCAAGTCGGTCACGCAGAAGATTGCTGGGATCGTGCTGACGTCGAACACTCCACTGGGCTGGTTTTTTGGCCTGATGCTGGGTGGAGCGGTGGCGACCGGCGTAGTGATCGGCTGCACCTGGCTGTTTCTGAAGGGCGTAGGAATCTGGGGCGTTACGATTCCTGGCGCCTGGGGCTTTGCGATCATCAACTTCGTGTGGTGGATCGGTATCGGCCACGCCGGCACGTTGATCTCTGCGATTCTGCTGCTGTTCAAGCAGACGTGGCGCAACTCGATCAACCGATTTGCGGAGGCGATGACGATCTTTGCCGTGGTTTGCGCAGGTACGTTTCCGCTGATCCACGTAGGCCGTCCATGGCTGGCGTACTGGCTATTTCCGTACCCGAACACGATGAACGTCTGGCCGCAGTTCCGCAGCCCGCTGGCGTGGGACGTGTTCGCGGTATCGACGTACGCGACGATCTCGATTGTGTTCTGGTACGTGGGTATGATTCCGGACTTCGGAACGCTGCGTGACCGGGCGACGATGCCGTTTGCGAAGTATATGTACGGCCTGCTGTCGTTGGGTTGGCGCGGATCGACGCGGCACTGGATTCGGTATGAGTCGGCTTCGCTGTTGCTGGCGGGTCTTTCGACACCGCTGGTGCTTTCGGTACACACGGTCATCAGCTTCGACTTTGCGGTCGCGGCGCTGGCTGGCTGGCACACGACGATCTTCCCTCCATACTTTGTCGCGGGCGCGATCTACTCGGGCTTTGCGATGGTGCTGACGCTGGCGATTCCGATCCGCAAGTTCTATCACCTGGAAGACATGGTGACCTTGCGCCATCTGGATAATATGGCGAAGGTGATGCTGGGTACGGGTGGTATTGTGGCGTACGGCTACGGCATGGAGGTATTCATGTCGTGGTACTCGGCCAGCCACTGGGAGTTCTTCATGATGTGGAACCGTATGTTCGGGCCTATGGGCTGGGCATACTGGATCTTGATTCTGACGAACATCGCGATTCCGCTTACGTCGTTGTGGTCGCGCAAGTTGCGGGTGAATGTGACGTATCTCTTCGTCCTGTCGCTGATCGTAAATACGGGCATGTGGTTTGAGCGTTTTGTCATCGTAGTGACCAGCCTGTACCGGGACTATCTGCCGTCCAGTTGGGGCACGTACCGGGCCACGAAGTGGGATTACATGATCTATGTAGGAACGATGGGCTTGTTTACGTTCCTGTTCTTCCTGTTTGTCCGCTTCCTACCTATGATTCCGATGTCCGAGATTCGCATGATGCTTCCGCAGACCAAGGTGAAGCGTGGCGGTTCGGACGCTGCGTCAGTCGTTGAGGAGAGAGTCTAATGCCGCCACGTGAGGGAATTTACGGTTTGCTTGCGGAGTTCAATACGCCGACCGAGCTGGTTGAAGCGACGGAGGCAGCGCGCCACGCCGGCTATCGCCGGATGGAGTGCTACACGCCGTACCCGGTAGAAGAAGCGGCGGAGGCATTGCACTTCCACAAGACGCGGGTTCCACTGGTTTGCCTGCTGGGTGGCTTGATGGGTGTCACGACGGCATACTTGATGGAGACTTGGATCAACGTCTGGGCGTATCCGCTGAATATTGCTGGCCGACCGTTGTTCTCGTGGCCTGCCTTCATTATTCCTGCATATGAGTGGACGATTCTGTTTGCCGGCCTTTCGGCGGCGTTTGGCATGATTGCACTGAATGGAATGCCACAGTTGTACCACCCGGTCTTCAATGCGCCGAACTTTCGGAATGGTGCAACGACGGATAAGTTCTTCCTCTGTCTGGAGGCAGTGGACCCACAGTTTTCTCTGACCGAAACGCGGAAGTTTCTGGAACAGTTTCCGGCAGTTTCGGTAGTAGAGGTAGACCACTAATGATGAGCGCAGGAATCACCGCACAGGGAACAGGACGTCGCGTGTCAAGTCAGAGCAAAATAGCTGCGATCGTCGCCGTAGGGGCGATGAGTCTGCTGGCCGGCTGCCGGCAGGACATGCATAATCAGCCGAAGTTCTATCCACAGCGCGGCACGGACTTCTATGCCGACGGCAGGTCAGTTCGTCCGCAGGTGGAGAACACGGTGGCGCGTAACCAACTGCATCAGGATTCGTACTTTTATACGGGCTTTATCGCGGGTAAAGAAGGCGAAGGAATGCCCTTCCCGGTGACGTTGCAGGTGTTGGCGAAGGGGCAGGAGCGGTACAACGTGTACTGCACACCGTGCCACTCTCGTGTGGGCAATGGCGTAGGCATGATTGTGCAGCGCGGCTATGCGCCCGCAGGCAACTTTCATACGGCGCGTTTGGAAGCAGCCCCTCTAGGACACTTCTTCAATGTGATTTCGAACGGCTATGGTGCGATGCCGGATTATTCGGCACAGCTGACACCCGCCGATCGCTGGGCAGTCGTGGCGTACATCAAGGCGCTACAGTTGAGCCAAAAGGCGACGCAGGCGGATGTGGCAGCGGGTGCGCATGTGGAGCCACTGAGCAGCATTGCCGAGAGCGAGGGTTTGCCTGCATCGTTTGCCGACGAGTGGACGCTGCCGGGAACTGCGGTACATGGAACGCCGGACGGCCAGCCATATGTTCTGCCGACCCAGCAGGGTGGAGCGATGGACACGTCGGCAGTACCTGAGTCGCCGAAGCCAGCAAAGTCTGCAGTTACAACAACCGGAACCAGCACAGCAAAGCAATAACATCGGAAGCTTCCGAACGAAGGCTTGAACAGCATGTCATCAGGACACGAACATCACGGCGCAGCAGACGGGCAGCACAGCAGTGCGGCTCACGCATCACGCACGCTGCCAGCCACTTTGGGCGCACCAGAGGTCGTCGACGTCTGGCGGACGCGGTTACTGATCGTTGCGGCACTGTTTGCGGTGCTGACGATTCCGTTTGGTTTTAGCCACGAGGGAAAGAACCACATTCTGCGTGCATATCTTATGGGCTACATGACTTGCTTCGGCTTTGCCGGCGGCGGTCTGGTTCTGCTGATGCTGCAGTATGTCTCAGGCGGTAAATGGGGCCTGTTACTGCGTCGTCCGCTGGAGGCAATGACGCGGACGTTGTGGCTGGTGGGCGTGATGCTGCTGCCAATCCTTTTCCTGATGAAGCACCTGTACCAGTGGGCGCTGTATCCGACAGCGGCAGCAACGGCTCAGGCACTTTCGGCGCATGCGATTACCGCGGAACAGGCGATGACTGCAAACGCCAAGCGTGCCATGTTGAGCCCGACAGCGGTATCGGTGCAGAGCGCAATCATCTTTGGCGTCCTGTTGCTGATTGCGACGCTGCTGAACAAGTGGTCGCTGCAGCGCGATGCGGACCCGACGGCAGGCAGCCAGGCGAGCTTCGACAAGTGGCGGGTCAAGTTTGAGAACCTCAGCGGTATTGGCATCTTTATCTACGTGGTGTTGTTGACGGACGGTGCGATCATCTGGATCAAGTCACTGGATGTGACCTGGTATTCGTCGATCTGGGGCTTGCAGTTTCTGGTGGGTCAGGGGTATGCGGTGTTGGCGCTGGGTATTCTGAGCGTCATTCTGCTGTCGCGGTTTGAGCCGATGAAGACTCTGCTGCGGACGACGGAACAGCACGACCTGGGCAAGTTCATCTTTGCCTTTGTGATGTTGAATATTTACCTGACGTTCGCTGAGTTTCTGATCATCTGGTCGGGGAACGTGCCGGATGAAATTCCCTGGTATCTAAACCGCATCCATGGCGGCTGGTGGTATGTGTGTACCGCCGACTTTATCTTCCATTGGCTGATTCCGTTCTCTCTGCTCCTGTCGCGCGATCTGAAACGGAACAAGACGAAGATGGTATGGCTGACGAGCTGGATGATCTTTGCCCGCTGCGTGGATATGTTCTGGCTGATTGAGCCAAACTTCAAGGATGCGGCCGGAAATCTGCACATCCATGACAATATTGGCATCCTGGCGTACATCACGGTTCCGGTTACAGTGATGGCGTTGTGGGGAGCTTACTACCTGACGCAACTGAAGGCGCGTCCTCTGGTCAATGTGAACGATCCTCACCTTGAGGAGATTCTGGAGCCTGAACATGCCCACTAACGATGAATTGAACCAACACGCAGGCCACTCCGAGGTTCCTGATACGGAGCATCCCGGGTACGAGACGAGCGACGTCAACGTCAGCGGCGTTGTCGTATTCCTGGCTGGCTTGATGGGCTTCCTGGTAGTGTTCTTCGGCTTCTGCTTTGTAATGGGTCGCGTGATCAACAGCGCATTCGAAAAGCAGGATGGACCGTCGAACAAGTGGAACCAGCAGGCACAGTTGCCAGGTATGGCCGCACCTGGGGCGCAGCGTCAGAATCTGGCGAGCAACCCGGAGATTCAGCAGAAGCAGCTACAGCAGGTGACGGAGACGTTCCCAACACCTCGGCTGGATATCGACGATGGCAACCAGGCAACGGCAGATCTGCATTCGCGCGAGGATCTTTTGCTGGACCACTACAGCGAGGTCTCTGGCCAGAGCGGCACAATCCGGATTCCGATCTCGCGTGCGATGGAGTTGATCGCGCAGCGTGGTCTTCCGGTGAATGCGCAGGCAACGACGACGACGGTGGAGATGGCTGGCGATGTGAAGCCGACAGTAGCGGCACCGTTGACGACTGGCTTTGCCCGCACGGGATATGAACTTGACGTGATGGAAGCCCGGGCACAGAAGATGAATTACAGCAAAGCCGAAGCGGGAACACACGCTGCGGTGACGTCAATCAAGTAGCCGGGACGGCTGGACGCAATAAGATAGAAGCAGGGAGATCGCATGACGAGCAGGCGGACAATTCGAGCGAGGTGGGTCGCAGCGGTAGTTGGCTGCATTCTGCTGAGTGCGCCTGTGTTCGGTCAGGTCTCGGGTTATGCGGAGAAGCAGTCGGGCGAAAATACGGGCGATCAACTGCCTCGTGTGCTGCAGAAGGTTGGCGTTTCGCAACACCTGAATCAACTGCTGCCGATGAGTGCAGCGTTTGTAGATGAGACGGGCAAGCAGGTGGTGCTGGGCGATTACTTTGGGAAGCGACCTGCAGTGATTTCGCTGGTGTATTTCAACTGTCCCATGTTGTGCTCGGAGGAATTGGATGGGTTGACTTCGGCGCTGGAGATGGTGAAGTTGCAGCCGGGGAAAGACTTCGATGTGATTGTGATCAGCATCGATCCGAGCGACACGCCAGAGTTGGCGGCGAAGAAGAAAGCATTTTATGTGAAGCGCTATGGTCGTCCTGAGAGTGCCGCTGGCTGGCATTTTCTGACGGGCCAGACGCCTTCCATAGATGCGGTGACGGACGCGATTGGGTTTGGATATGTGAGGGTTCCGGGGCCGGACGGCAAGTTGACCCAGTTTGCCCATGCCAGTTCGATAGAACTGGTCACGACCAACGGCCGATTAGCGCAGTACTATTTGGGCGTTGAGTACTCACCGAAAGATATGCTGTTGGGGTTGATTGAGGCCTCTGGCAATAAGATCGGCTCGCCGGTAGCGAATATTTTGACGTATTGCTATCACTACGATCCCGAGACGAACAAGCATTCGTTGATTGTTGCGCGTGTTGTTCAACTGGGCGGAATGGTGACGGTGGCCGGCCTGGGTGGATTTATGTTTTTGATGTTTCGTCGCGACATGAAGTTAGGACGCGACCACGACCTGACGAAGAAAGAGAACGGATAAAGGGTAACGATGCATATCAGTCCAGTACTGTGGCAATTTTTGGTGAAATGGCTTCACGCGTCAGCGCTCTTTCCGAGCGAGGCGTCGACCATTGCTCCCTACACTGACGCGCTTTACTTCTTCCTGCTGCTGATCACGCTGATTGGCGTCGTGCTGGTTGGGGCGCTGGTGTTTGGCTTCTCGATTCGTTATCGTGCGGCGCGGAACCCGGTGGCCACGCAAGTGGAAGGCTCCACACTGCTGGAGGCCACCTGGACCATTATTCCGCTGGCGTTGTTCCTTGTGACGTTTGTGTGGGGCGCGCTGCTGTACTTCCGTATCTATACGCCACCGACGAACTCGATGAATATTTACATTGTTGGCAAGCAGTGGATGTGGAAGGCGGAGCACCCGGGTGGGCAGCATGAGATCAATGCGCTGCACGTTCCGATTGGGCGTCCGGTGCAGCTGACGATGATCTCGCAGGATGTGTTCCATAGCTTTTCTATTCCCGACTTCCGTGTCAAGCGGGAGGTTATTCCGGGACGGTACTCGACGGTGTGGTTTGAAGCGACCGATGCCGGGACGTATCACATTTTCTGCACGCAGTATTGCGGCACGGCGCACTCAGCCATGATTGGCGATATTGTGGCCATGTCACCAGAGGATTATGAGAGCTGGACGAAGCAGTCAACCAGCGGCATGTCGCTGGCGCAGAACGGGGAACGGTTGTTTGCGAGCATGGGCTGCAATTCATGCCACTCTGGGAACGCTGCTGCCCGTGGTCCAAATCTGGCTGGTGTGTATGGATCGAAGCTGCAGTTGGCTAACGGTTCGCAGGTGCTGGTGAACGATGCGTATCTGCGGGATGCGATTTTGAATCCTTCACAGCATGTGACGGCAGGGTATGCGCCGATCATGCCGACGTATCAAGGCCAGGTCAGCGAAGATGGGTTGATCGACCTGGTGGAGTACATCAAGACGTTAGATAACAACTACCGTGTGCAGCAGACGCTGACCACATCGCAGTCTGATAAAGTGGCGCCGACAACGCCGGGGATGGTGAAGCCATGAGTGGAACTACTTCAACGATTGTGAACCTGCCGGACCAGCGCACGGCGACGATGCCGAAGCGCGACTATCTGAATAATGAGCATGGTTTGCTGAGCTGGTTGTTTACCGGCGACCACAAGCGGATCGCGATTTTGTATCTGATCTCGATTACGTTCTTCTTCTTTCTGGGTGGCATCTTTGCGGGTCTTATCCGTTTGGAGTTGCTGACGCCTCAGCCAGATCTGGTGGCTTCGGATACATACAACAAGCTGTTTTCGCTGCATGGCATCATCATGATCTTCCTGTTTCTGGTGCCTTCGGTCCCGGCAACACTAGGTAATTTTCTGATTCCAATCATGATTGGCGCCAAAGACCTGGCGTTCCCGAAGATCAATCTGCTTAGCTGGTACTTGTTTATGACTGGCGGCGTGTTGACTCTGACGGCGCTGGTGACCGGTGGTGTCGATACTGGCTGGACGTTCACGACTCCGCTGTCGACGCACTATCTGAACACAAATGTAGTGACTGCTGCGACGGGAATCTTTATAGCGGGTTTCGCCTCGATCTTTACGGGTTTGAATTTTATTGTGACGATCCACCGGATGCGCGCACCCGGTATGACGTGGTTCCGGATGCCTTTGTTTGTGTGGGCTAATTATGCGGCTTCCATCCTGATGGTCCTGGGCACGCCGGTGTTGGCGATCTCGCTGGTGCTGGTGGCGTTGGAGCGGACGCTGGGTCTGGGCGTATTTGATCCGACCAAGGGCGGCGATCCCCTGTTGTTCCAGCATCTGTTCTGGTTCTATTCTCACCCTGCTGTGTACATCATGATTCTGCCGGGCATGGGAGTTATCTCCGAGGTGATCAGCACGTTCAGCCGGAAGCGTATCTTCGGTTACACGGCTGTTGCGTTTTCATCGGTGGCGATTGCGTTGTTCGGGTTTTTCGTATGGGAACACCACATGTTCATCATGGGCGTATCGAACTACTCGGCGCTGGTGTTCTCGTTGCTGACGATGTTGGTGGCGGTTCCTTCTGCGATCAAGATCTTCAATTGGGCGTTCACGCTGCAGAAGGGGTCAATCACGTTTGAGACTCCAATGCTGTATGCCTTTGCGTTTATCGGCTTGTTCACGATCGGCGGTATGACGGGCGTGTTTCTGGGCGCTTTGGGCATGGACATTCACCTGACGGAGACGTACTTTATCGTGGCGCACTTTCACTATGTGATGGTGGGTGGCATGTTGATGGCGTTTCTGGGCGGGATACACTTCTGGTGGCCGAAGATGTTTGGCCGTATGTATCCGGAGTCGCTCTCGAAGCTGTCGGCGGTGACGAGCTTTATCGGATTCAACCTGACGTTTATGCCGCAGTTCGTTCTGGGCTATCTGGGCATGCCGCGCCGGTATCATGCATACCCGCCCGAGTTTCAAGTGCTGAACGTGCTATCGACTGCCGGTGCGACAGTGTTGGGAGTTGGCTTCCTGCTGCCGGTGTTGTATCTGGGCTGGTCGTTGAAGTATGGCGCGATTGCGGGCAATAATCCGTGGCAGGCGACGGGTCTGGAATGGCAGATTCAGTCCCCGCCTTTGACTGAGAATTTTACTGAGATTCCGATTGTGACCCAGGACGCTTATGACTACGAGTGGTTGGCGAACAAGACGGAACATGAGGTGACGACCGTTGGATAATGCGCTAGTAGCATCGCATGCTCACACTCACGAGGAAGAGCATGAACATGTAGCTCTTCCGCAGCACTGTCATCACTTTGAGACGGAGCAGCAGCAGCGCGAAGCCGGCACGTTCGGCATGTGGCTGTTCCTGCTGACAGAGATCATGTTTTTCGGCGGACTATTTTTTGCCTATTTGCTATACCGCAACTGGTATCACGACGCGTTTGTCGCGGCCTCGAACCAGTTGAGCATCAAGCTGGGCGCAATCAATACAGCAGTGCTCATTGGCTCGGGCTATTTTATGGCGCTGGGTGTGTGGGCGGCTGAGGTTCGTAAAAAGGGCCTGCTGGTTCTGTTTCTGGTGATTACGACAGTATTGGGTTTCGTGTTTCTTGGAATCAAATATGTGGAGTACCACGAGAAGTGGGAGAAGCACCATATTCCGGGTGAGCATTTCGATGTCTCTGAGTTTGTGAATCCGCAGGCGTATGGGTTGAAAGAGACTCCTTTGGCTCCGGACATGGCGCAGAAGACGCAGGTATTCTTCTCGCTGTATTTCGCGATGACCGGAATGCATGCTTTGCACATGATTATCGGAATTGGCTTGCTGTTCTGGTTGATCTGGCGTGCAAACCGCGGGGAGTTTTCGTCCGGGTATGTTGCACCGATTGAGAACTTTGGACTGTACTGGCACTTTGTCGATATTGTCTGGATCTTCCTGTTCCCGCTGCTGTACCTGATCAATCGTCATCCGGGATCTTAATTTAGTACGGCGCAGTTTGTTGACCACGAAAAGAGATAGAAATGTCTGAATATCACGACGCAGCCAATGTGACCAACCCGGAGCACGCCGAGCATCATATTGTGACTCCGATGACCTACACGATCATCTTTGCAACACTGCTGACGCTGACTGCGGTGACTGTTGGCGCGGCGTTTGTCGATCTTGGGATCATGAATCCTGTGATTGCACTGGCGATTGCCAGCGTTAAAGGCGTTGTGGTGATTTTGTTCTTTATGCATGTGATGTACCAGTCGAAGCTGATCAAGATGACAGTTGGCGCTGGCTTCTTCACGTTTCTGGTGTTGTTGACAATGACGTTGAGTGACTACATCAGCCGTGCATGGGGACTCTGGTAGAAGAATCGTTTTGACCGAGATGCGGCCTGCGGGCCGCATCTTTTGCTTTGGTGAAGGGTGTTGGAGATAACTGGGTAGACTAGCGATATGACTATGACTCTGTCTCTAGCCGAAGAGCTACATGCCCTGAGCAGCGATGCCCGCGTGACGGTGCGGCGTGCGGGCCTTCCGAGTGCAAGCGGCAAATGCATTGTGTACTGGATGCAGCGGGCGCAGCGTGGCGTTGACAACCATGCGGTGGATCTGGCGGTAAAGATCGCAAACCGGATGAAGTTGCCGGTAGTGGTGTATTTTGCGGGGATCTCAAATTTTCCGCATGCGAATCTGCGGCACTATGTCTTTCTCAACCAAGGACTGCGGGATGTTGAGGAAGATCTGGCGGCACGGAACATCTCGTTTGTGATGCGGCGTGCTCCGCATGAGTCCCATGAGCGATTGTTTGCGGATGTGGATGCGGCGATGGTGATTGGGGATGAGAACCCGATGCGTGAGCCGGAGCGGTGGCGGAAGGAGTTGGCGGCGCGGTTGACGGTGCCGTTCTGGACGGTGGATACGGATGTGGTGGTACCGTCGAAGCTGATCGAGAAGGCGCAGTATGGGGCGTATACCATTCGGCCACGGCTGTACCGGCTGCTGCCGGAGTATCTGCATCCCTATGAGAATCTGAGTGCGCAGTATGGATGGAAGCGTCCGGCGGGATTCCATGCGGACTCGGTGCATGAGGACATGACGCGGGACTGGGTGGACTTCGACCGGAGCGTACCTCCTGTGGCAGCGTGGAAGGGTGGGACCCATGCAGCGTTGGCACGATTGAAGCTGTTTACCGAGACGATGTTGAGCGGCTATGACGAGGACCGCAATCATCCGGAGACGGATGGTACGTCGGGGATGTCTCCGTATCTACACTTTGGACACATAGGACCGGTGACAATTGCGCTGGCAGTGGATGCGGCGGCCAAGGCGGATGAACGGCTCCAGACGGCACGGGACAGTTACTTCAATGAGTTGATTGCCTGGCGAGAGTTGGCGGTAAACTTTGTGCGCTTTACGCCAAACTATGACACGGCGGATTGTGCCGAGGACTGGGCCAAGCGCTCGATTGCGGAACATGCACGGGACGAGCGCGAGTATGTGTACAGCCTGGAGCAACTGGAACGTGCTCAGACGCATGATGAGTTGTGGAATGCTGGCCAGCTACAGATGGTGCATAACGGCTGGATGCATAACTACGTGCGGATGTACTGGGCGAAGAAGGTGCTGGAGTGGACTCCGGATGCGGCGACGGCGGTGCGGTATTGCGTGTATCTGAACGACAAGTATTTTCTGGATGGGCGTGATCCGAACGGGTATGCAGGGATTGCGTGGGCGATTCTGGGTAAGTTCGACCGCGCATGGTTTGAACGGCCGATCTTTGGGAAGATTCGGTACATGTCGGGTGCATCGACGGGGAAGAAGTTCGATTCGAAACGCTATATTCGCAGGATGTATGCGCTGCAGTCTTCGATGGCGGTTGCGGGAAGTGGGGCAGGGCAGGGGACGCTGTTTGGCGGCTAAGGCTGCGAGGGTAGGCGACGCAACGAAAGTGGGATGGGGATTTCGAGGCGTAGTGGTAGCTTGGTAGTGACGATACGTAACAATGAAAGAGTGATATGGCGAGCTATCTAGTTACAGGAGCAGCGGGATTTATCGGGTCCCATCTGGTGCGGGCATTGGTGGCACGGGGCGAGACGGTTCGGGCGTTCGATAACTTTGAGACGGGCCGCAGAGTGAATCTTGAGGATGTGCTGGATCGTATTGATCTGCGGGAAGAAGACCTGCGGGATGCGGCGGCGGTTCGTGCGGCGTGTGAGGGCGTGGATTATGTGTTCCACGAGGGCGCGCTGCCGAGTGTGCCGCGCTCGGTGAAGGAGCCACGGCCGAGCCACGAGACGAATATTGATGGCACGTTCAATGTGCTGGATGGAGCACGGACGGCGGGCGTGAAGCGGGTGGTGTATGCCGCGTCGTCTTCGGCGTACGGCAACCAGCCGGGGTTTCCGCGGGTGGAGACCATGACGCCACAACCGATCTCTCCGTACGCTGTGCAGAAGCTGACGGGCGAGTTGTATCTCCAGTCTTTCTGGAAGGTGTATGGGTTTGAGACGGTGTGTCTGCGGTACTTCAATATCTTTGGGCCATCGCAGGATCCGGAGTCGCAGTACTCGGGCGTGATGGCGCGGTTTGCGCTGCAGATGCTGAGGGGAGAGCAGCCTACGATCTTCGGCGATGGCGAACAGGGCCGCGACTTTACGTATATCGACAACGTGGTGAGTGCGAACATGCTGGCGATGGAAGCTCCGGCGGCGGATGTGGCGGGGCGTGTCTTCAACATTGCCTGCGGCGAGCGGCATACTCTGAACGAGACCTATCATGCGCTGGCCGGCTTGCTGAAGTATCCGCTGCCACCGCTGTATGGGCCGACGCGCGATGGTGATGTGCGGGATTCGCTGGCCGATATTACTGCAGCGAAGACGCAGTTGGGATACAAACCACTGGTTGATTTTTCCGAAGGCTTGCGGCGCACGGTGGATTGGTATCGCGAGAACTTTGCGAGTTAGGCAGACGCTGATTCTTGGTGTCGGAGAAGAAGTTCAAGCGGCTGCCGATAAGATAGGTGCGGCAGTATCGTGACGCTGGATTGATCTCCGACTGATTTTGCTGGTGATATTGGTTGGTACTTTTTTCGAAGTCATAGGTCTGTACTACCCCTGCTGAGCGCCATATGGGTCTGACCGTACATCTTCGATGGTTGCGAGCGACTCTCTGCCTGGATACAGGCAGGTCGCGGCGATTGGTTGCTGGCAGGACGATTAGCAGGGCAATTGGGTGGGCGCTGCTGGGACTGAGTGCTCTGGGTGCGCCGTTGGCTGTAGCCGCACAGTTGGGTCTGGATGCGCAGGTTGAGGCTATTGCGGGTTCGAACCGGACTGTTTCCAATCGGCGTTTTGTTGGCGGGCGACGGCTGGTGCGCGGTGGGTCGGCTGCGAGAGCGATGCAGGCTGCGCGGAGGGAACATGCAGCGATGGTGAAGCAGTTGGCCGTGCTTCCGCGTACGACTTCGTTGACGGCAAACTGGCAGCAGTTGGGGCCGGTGCAGGTGGCGAGTAGTGCGTATGGTGCGGTGACGGGTCGTATTAGCTCCGTGGCGATCGATGCGGCGGATACGACGGGCAATACCGTGTATGTGGGGACGAGTGGCGGGGGAGTGTGGAAGTCGACGAATGCTGCAGGGCTGGTGGGCAGTGTGCGTTTTGTGCCGCTGACGGATACCTTACCGGTGTTCAGTGCGAATGCAGGGACGGTGGCGATGCCGTCGTTGAGTATTGGTGCTTTGAGCGTGGGCTCGGGAGTGGTGCTGGCTGGGACGGGTGATCCGAATGATGCAGCAGACTCATACTACGGAAGCGGGTTGCTGCGGTCGGTGGATGGCGGGTTGAGTTGGACGCTGATCGAGGAGTCACATGATGGAGTGGCGGGAAACCACTCGTTTGTTGGGTTGGGTTTCGCGGGATTTGCGTGGAGCAGTGCGGCGTCGAATGTAGTGGTGGCTGCGGTGTCCCAGTCGGCAGAGGGCACGCTGGTGAATGCGGCGGATGCGACGAACAGTGTGATGGGGCTGTACTACTCGACCGATGCCGGGGTGAGCTGGCAGATGGCGGTGTTGATGGATGGCAGCCAGACGGTGCAGACTCCGCTGCCAAGTGGGAGCAATGTGGGTGGCAATGCGGCGACGGCGGTGGTGTGGAATCCGGTCCGACAGCGGTTCTATGCGGCGATTCGTTATCACGGTTACTACGAGTCGGCGGATGGGGCGACGTGGACGCGGATGAGTGTGCAGCCGGGGGCAGGGTTGACGGCGAGTGCTTGTCCTACAAATCCGGGGAGTACGGGAAGCCTGGGGTGTCCGATGTTTCGCGGCGCGCTGGCAGTGCAGGCAGGGACTGGCGATACATTCGCGTTGACGGTGGACCTGAACAATGTTGACCAGGGGCTGTGGCAGGATGTGTGTTCGCTGGGCGGGAGCGGGTGTGGTGGAGTGGACGGGTTTGAACAGCAGATCGTTACGAGTGCGTTGGAGGTGGGTTCGGGTAGCAGGGTGATTGCACAGGCAGACTACAATCTGGCGTTGACGGCAGTACAGACGGGTGCGGGTGGGTCGCTGGATACGCTGCTGTATGTGGGAACGGAGGATGTGTATCGCTGCTCGCTGGCTGCGGGGTGCCTATTTCGGAATACGACCAATTCGGTGAATGGGTGCGGTGCTCCAGCGAAGGTGGCTCCGGCAGACCATGTGGTTGCGGCGTTAGCAATGCCGACGAATCCGCTGGTATTTGTGGGCAACGATGGTGGGCTGTGGCGTTCGCTGGATGGGATTAATGAGCAGGGTGTTACTTGTTCACCGAACGATGCGACGCACTTTGACAATCTGAATGGCGGGTTGGGATCGCTGGCGGAGGTGGTGAGTTTGGCGCAGGACCCGACGAGCAGCGAGATTCTACTGGTGGGTCTGGGGGCGAATGGCAGTGCGGGGACTGCGACGGCAAGTTCGTTGGCTGCGTGGACGCAGTTGGCTATGGGTGAGGGTGGGACGGTAGCGATCGATGCAAAGAATCCGCAGCTTTGGTATGTATCGACGGCTGCGGGGGTGAGTATTCGGCAGTGCGTGTTGGGGGCGAACTGCACGGCTGCCGACTTTGCGGGAGCACCGACGCTGGGTGCGGCTCAGGTGGCGGACGATATGTCGTTGATCGATGCACCGTGGCTGCTTGATCCGGCACTGACGTCGCAGGTGGTGTTGGGAACGTGCCGGGTATGGCGCGGGCCGGGATCGAGCGGCGCGCTGTGGTCGGGGTCGAATGTAATCAGTCCGATGCTGGGTGGGACGCAGGGGGCTGCTTGTATTGGTGTGAATCCGTTGGTGCGATCATTGGCGGCGGGAGGTGTGGGCAGCAGTGTCCAGAACCTTGGATCGCCGGTGATCTATGCGGGGATGGCAGGGGTACTGGATGGCGGCGGTGCACTGGGTGGGCATGTATTCGGTACGGCGGCTGCAGAGACTTCCAATGGAAGCACAGCGTGGAATGATTTTGCTTTATCTCTGGTTACAAATGATTTTGCGGACCAGGGAAAGTTTAACCCGGGCGGATTTGATGTGTCCTCAGTGACGGTGGATGAGCATGACGTGACGGGAAGAACGGTATATGTAACCGTGATGGGTTTTACGGGTAATGGAATCAATGCTCCCCATGTGTATCGCACGGTGGATGGTGGAGCGACGTGGACGAATATCAGCAGCAATCTTCCAAATGCTCCCGCGAATAGTCTGGTGGTGGATCCGAATGACGCAAATACGTTATATGTTGCTTTGGATACTGGTGTATATGTAACGACACAGGTAACAACCTGTACAACGAGCAACTGCTGGAGTGTGTACGGGGTAGGTCTGCCGAATGCTCCGGTTATGCAGTTGGTTGCAGCGGCGGGAATGGCGACTGGGGATGGCCGTGCGGGCGAGTTGCGAGCGGCGACCTACGGACGTGGGGTATGGGAGCTGCCGCTGTTGACGGCCTATTCGCCTGCGCAGCCAGTGATGCAGTTGCAGCCGGTGGTGTTGACGTTTAGCACGCAGGCGGTGGGAACGCAGAGTGCTGTGCAGACGATTACGGTGACGAACAGCGGTACTGCGCCGCTGGTGGTGAGCCAGGTGACCGCGACGGGTGATTTTCACGCGACGGAGACGTGTACAGGCAGTGCGGTGATGGCGGGCTCCACTTGTAGTGTTGCGGTGAGCTTTCTGCCGTCTGCCGTGGGCAAGCACAGCGGAGTGCTGACGGTGTATGGCAATGTGGTGGGTGGGCAGGCGACGGTGCCGCTGAGCGGTGATGCGGTGGCTGGTGCGGCGGTTCTATTGCAGCCGGTGGAACTGACGTTTGCGGCGACGACGCTCCATGCAGTCAGCGCGGCGCAGAATATTACGATCTCGAATACGGGTGGGGTCGCGGTGGGATTGCAGACGTTTGCCGTGACGGGTGATTTCTCGCTGAGTGCGAATACATGCGGGACAAGCCTTGGTGTGAGTGTTGGCTGCACGGTGACGGTGGTATTTCAGCCGACAGCTTCAGGAACGCGGAGCGGCAGCTTGACGGTAACGGATGAGTTGGGGACACAGACTGCTGTGCTGTTGGGGATAGGGAGCGCGCCAGCGACCGATGCGCTGATACCGGGGAGTTTGACGTTTGGATCGCAGCAACTGAACACGTCGAGTGCGATGCAGACAGTGACGTTGTCGAATACGGGCGACGTCGCGCTGACGCTGATTGCGGCACAGATTACGGCGGGTGATTTTGCGGTGGTGAATGCATGCGGCAACTCGCTGAATGCCCATGCGAGCTGTTCGATCGGAGTGGTGTTCCAGCCGAAGAGTGTCGGCGCCGGGAGCGGGGTGCTGTCGGTTTCGGACCAGTACCGGACGCAGACGATCGAGTTGAGTGGGATGGGAGTTGCGCCGCCGGGGGTGTCGGTATCGCCGGTGGGAGGTCTGGTGTTTGCGGCTACGGCGGTTGGGAGTTCGGCGAGTGCGCAGGTGGTGACGCTGACTAACAATGGCGGGGTTGCGCTGAGCATTGGTGGGATGTCTGTGTCGGGCGACTTTGTGCTGGTGCCCGGCGGGAATGGGTGTGGTGTGTTGCTGGCAGTGGGTGCGGCTTGCACGGTTCAGATTGCGTTTACACCGACGGCGGGCGGGCCGCGGAGTGGTGTTTTGACGGTAAACGATACTGCGCTGAACTCCCCGCAGACGATTGCACTGGCCGGGGTCGGGGTTGATTTTGCGTTGACGGCGGATGGCAGTACGACACAGACGATTTCGAGTGGAGGGAGTGCGGTGTTTCCTCTGCTGCTGAGTTCGGGGGCTGCGATTCCGGGGACGGCGGTGCTGCAGTGTACGGGTGCTCCGGTGAATGCGACCTGTGTTGTGACGCCAGCCACTATTGCTTTGGGGGCCACGAGTACGGTTTCGGTGACTGTGGCTACTGGGGTGACGAGCGCGGCGGTGCGGGCTGTTGGTGGAGGGTTGCGAGGTACGGCATGGTGGGCGTGGCTGTTGCCGTTGGGGCTGCTGGGCTGGCGTTGGGGAGAGCGTCTGCGCGGGCTAGGGTTGGCAAGTACTGTGGTGCTGTGTGGACTGCTGGGCACAGCAGGGTGCGGCGCAGGGCGGACGATTCCTGGCGTGGGAACGGCACCGGTGGCGCCTGTTGCAGTGACTCCAGCGGGAACGTATGGACTGGTGGTTACGGCAAGTAGTGCGGGGCTGGTGCGGAGCATGAATTTGTCGCTGGTGGTGCAGTAAGGTGGTCGACTGGCGGTCTTATTGAAAGCGGGCCGCAAGGATCAGACGGCGTTTCCGGCACTGGTGGCGGAGGCCCATGCCCATTGGAAGTTGTAACCGCCAAGCCATCCGGTGACGTCGACGACTTCTCCGATGAAGTAGAGGCCGGGGACTTTCTTGCTTTGCATGGTGCGGGCATCGAGCTCGGCGGTGTCGACGCCGCCGGCAGTGACCTCGGCTTTTTCGTAGCCTTCGGTGCCAGCGGGTGTGATGCGCCAGGTGTGGAGTTGCTGCTCCATGACGGCGAGGGAGGGGTTGGTCCAGTCGGCAGGCTGGTGGAGTTCGACCCAGCGCTCGGCGAGGCGTGTGGGCAGGACGGCGCGGATGGCAAGTGTGGCAGCGGACTGGTCGCGGCGCGCATTGCGCTGATGGAGGGGTTGGAGGACGTCGATGCCGGGGGCGAGGTCGAGTTCGATGGGCTGACCCTGACGCCAGTAGGAGGAGGCCTGCAGGGTGGCTGGGCCGCTGATGCCACGATGGGTGATGAGCATCTTCTCGCGGAAGCTGGCGCGGGTACGTTGCGCGCCGCTGGTGGCGACGACCTCGGCGGAGAGGCCTGCAAGATCGCACCACTGGTCGCGGTCGTGGGCGCTGAATACGAGTGGTACGAGGCCGGGTCGACAGTCGACGATGCGTAGACCAAACTGCTGGGCAAGCTGGTAGCCGAGGCCGGTGGCACCCATTCTGGGGATGGAGAGACCTCCGGTAGCGACGATGAGGGAGGTGGACTGGAAGATGCCGGCGGAGGTTTCGATACGGAAGCCGGAGCGCTGAGTGACGGCGTGGATGGTGGTGTTGAGTTGGGTCTGGACGCCAGCCTCGGCGCACTCCTGCTTGAGCAGGTTGACGATGTCCTGGGCGGAGCGGTCGCAGAAGAGCTGTCCGAGAGTTTTTTCGTGGTAGCGGATACCGTGCTTTTCAACGAGCGCGATGAAGTCTGCGGGGGTGTAGCGAGCGAGTGCGGACTTGGCGAAGTGCGGATTTTCGGAGAGAAAGCTTTCCGGGCGGCAGTGGATGTTAGTGAAGTTGCAGCGGCCACCGCCGGAGATGAGGATCTTTTTACCGGCCTTGTCGGCGTGGTCAAGGAGCAGGACGGATCGTCCGCGTTGTCCGGCGGTGAGTGCGGCCATCATTCCGGCAGCACCGGCTCCTAGTACGACGACATCGAAGGTGTGCACGATTACTCCTGTTAGAAATTACTGTGGTTTGTCAATCCCACTTAAGCTTCGCATGGCGAACGATTCGGCGATACGCACCCAGATTGGGCGTCGCTAGCATGCTGGTAGCGCGCACGATAGAGATACGCGGCGGGGTTCCCATGCATACAGGTTCAACTGATTTGTCGACAGCCAATTCCAGCGGTATTGGAGCAACGGTAGCGTGTGGTGTGCGGCGTCGATTGGCTGCTGTATTGCTGGCTGCGGGGGCCGGTGCGGTGGCGATGGCGTTGACCGGCTGCGGCGCGGGAATGGTGACGCCGACGGCGGTTGCGGGTCAGAGCGTGAGTGGGCGATCATTTGGTGGCCTACAACCGGTGGCCAATGCTTTGGTTCAGTTGTATGCTCCGGGCACAAATGGATATGGGTCGGCATCGACTCCCTTGCTGAATCGGGTGGTGACGACCGACAGCAGTGGGAACTTCCAGATTGGAGCAACGGACTTTGCGTGTCCTTCCTCGAGTACGCCAATTTATATGCTGGTGAGCGGGGGCAATCCGGGACTTGGAAGTGGTGCGAACAATCCTGCGCTGGCATTGATTGGATTGCTGGGGCCGTGCGGAAGTATCGGGAGCAACGGCTTTATTGTGGTGAATGAGATGACTACGGTCGCGGCGGTGTGGTCGCTGGCGCCGTTTATGGTGGATGCAGCCCATGTTGGGGTAAGCCCAACGAATGTTCAGGGCTTGCTGAATGCGTTCGCAACGTCGGAGAACCTGGTGACGGTGTATGGAGGCCGTGCGCCGGGGGGGGCACCTGCGGTTGCATCGGTGCCCGTGAGCGAGTTGAATACGCTGGGCGATGTGTTGTCAGCCTGCGTGAATACGAATGGAAGCACGTCGCCTACTGCTGCATGTGGCCGTTTGTTTACTGCGGCGACACCGCCGGGTGGCGTGGCGCCTTCGGATACCGCGACGGCTGCGCTGGATATTGCACGAAATCCGAGCCACAATGTGGGTTCTGTCTTTAGCATTAGTTCGTCGAGTGGGCCGTATCAGCCGACGCTGACGTATGCGCCAAGCGACTGGACGGTATCGATTAATTATTCGTCCACCGCGTTCAGCACGCCGAGTGATCTTGCGATCGATTCACAGGGTGATGTGTGGGTGTCGGCGAAACCTGCGAGCAGCAATAGCAGCGTCGTAACGATTCTGAGTGCGAGTGGGATAGTCGCGAACTTTCCGCAGTCAGGGATGAACCTGGGGCGGGTGGCGATCGATCCTTATGACGATCCGTGGCTGAGCAATTCTTACAGCTCGAACATTCTGGAGTTGACGGGATCGGGTACGCGGGCGACATTGAATCCATTTAGCGGCGGGGGAATTCAGGGGCCGGGGCCGTTGGCATTCGATGGATATGGGAATGTCTGGATTGGCAACAGTGGGTCGACAGTGAGCAAGCTGAGCGCGAACGGCGCGGATTTGTCGCCATCGACAGGCTATGCGACGGGTGGGGCAGGTGCTCCGGCGGCACTGGCGCTGGATCCATCGGGCAACGTTTGGATTGCCGATGCTGGGGGTAACGATATTGCGGTGTTGAGCAATAACGGTACTGCGATCGCTGGGTCCCCGTACACAGGTGGGGGATTGAACGGACCGTTTGCGCTGGCGATCGACTCGACTGGGGGAGCGTGGGTCGCGAACCGTACGGGCAGCAGTTTGAGCCGATTTGCAAGTACGGGAGATCCGATTGCCGGTAGTCCGTACTATGGTGCCGGGCTGAATGCGCCGGTGGCGCTGGCTCTGGATGGGTTGGGCAATGTGTGGCTGGTGAACTCGGGCAGCAATAGCGTGTCGGAGTTTTTGAGTTCGGGCCGGCCGCAGTCGGGTGCGGCGGGTTATGGAAGTTCGAGCATGTCGAACCCATTCCGGCTGGCGATTGATCGGTCGGGGAGCGTGTGGGTGGCTAATCTTGGCTCTACGACGACGGGCACGAGTACGGTGACGGAGTTGGTGGGTGTGGCTGCGCCGGTGGTGACGCCAATGTCGCTGGCGATCCAGAATAATGCGTTGAATCAGCGGCCTTAAGGCGGTTGCAGCCGACTTGTGGTGTTGGATGTTGTTGGCTGTGCGACCATACAAGGATGTTGAAGTCTGGAATGGAACGGGGGCCGCGGGTGGCTGCGGCTGAGTCTTTTGGGCCAGCGGCGTCGATTACGCGGCGTGCGGCGGATCGTCTGCGAGCGGGATATTTGTGGGTGTATCGGTCGGATATTGAGTCGCTGGTGCCTCCATTGGGTGCGGTGGAGATTGCTGCTGGGGCGCTGATTACGGTGATGGATAGTCGCGGAATCCCGCTGGGGACGGGGCTTTATAGCGCGGCGTCGCAGATTGCGGTGCGGATGGTGGCGGGGGAGGCGGCGGTGACGCGGGAGGCCTATCTTGCGGAGGTTCGGCGGCGGTTAGCGGGTGCTTTGGCTTTGCGGGATGCGGTGGCACCGGAGTCGATGGAGAATGATGCTTGCCGGCTGATTTTCTCGGAGGCGGATGGGCTGCCTGGAATCATTGCGGACAGGTATAACGATCTTGTTATCTTGCAGTTACTGACGCAGGGGACGGCGCAGGAGGACCTGCGTGGGGTGTTGACGGAGGTGTTGGTGGAGCGGTTTGGGCCGGGGGTGACGGTGTGGGAGCGGCCGGATGGGAAGATGCGGGAGTTGGAGCAGTTGGCGGCTCCGGCGGCGGGTGCTTTGTATAGTGGAATCAGTGAGTTAGCGCCTAGTGCGACGGTGTTTACGATTAATGGGCTGCGGTTTCATTTTGATGCGGGTGCGGGGCAGAAGACGGGTGCGTTTTTGGATCAGCGGCTAAACTATGCTGCTGCAGCGAGTTACGCGCGTGGTCGGGGATTGGATGTGTGTACGTATCAGGGCGGGTTTGCTTTGCATCTGGCCCAGCGTTGTCAACGAGTTACGGGAGTAGATGCAAGTCGGGCGGCGTTGGAAGTGGCGGACCGGAATCATGGTCTGAATCCAGAGCTTGGCGCGGAAGTGGAATGGATTGAGGCAGATGCGTTCGAGTTGCTGCGGGAGTATGAGTCGAGCGGGGAGCGTTTCGACACGATTGTGCTGGATCCACCAGCGTTTGCGAAGTCGAAGCGGGCGGCGGAGGGGGCGATGCGTGGGTACAAGGAGCTTAACCTACGTGCTATCAAGATGTTACAGCCGGGCGGGACGCTGGTGACTTGTTCGTGTTCGCACCATGTTCCGCTGGAGGAGTTTACGGGAGTGGTGGCGGCGGCGGCTTCGGATGCGGGGCGTCGGGTGCAAGTGCTTGAAACGAGAGGGGCTGCGCCGGATCATCCGGCGGTGCTGACGCTGCCGGAGACGAGCTATCTGAAGTGCCTGATCTGCCGGGTTGGTTGAGGTGGCGGGGATTTTTGTGGTGCAGGTTGTGGTGTTTTATGGACAAGAGCTGGTGATTTTACAGGCTGCGAATCCGGGATGAGGCTGGGCTGGGATTTGAGGGAGTAGAACGAGGGTGCGATGCCGATTTTGAACTACAGTTTGGTGGCGGGAGACCCGGTTTCGGGCAAGGTGGTGGCGGGGCGGAGTGCACACTTTGAGATTTCGCTGAAGACGCCGCAGGGGGTGGTGCGGGTGGCGGTGAACATCCAGTCGGTGGCTGGGTCGGAGCTGGTGTATGTGATCAAGGAGGGGTTTGAGCCACCGGAGGCGGCAAGGCTGCTGGCGCTGCCGCTGGGGATGATGCGGGTGGTGAGCGAGGCGGGAGGGCTGGCGCTGGATTATGCGCGGAGCGAGGTGGATGGGGAGCCGCTGGTGCGGCAGGAGGAGATGACGTTGCTGCCGCAGTTGGACCCTCGGGGTTTGAGCGAGGAGGAGCGGATGATGAATCGGGTTCGCTCGCAGGCGTTGCAGAATGCGCTGGTGACTTTGTTGCAGATGGCGATCGCGGACAAGGGGGGCTTGGTGTTTGCGTATGGGAGTGCGCGTGGCGCGGAGTTGCATGATGTGCACCGGAACCAGGGGAATCCGGCGGGGCGGTTTGCGGGGGAGAATGGGGATTGGCAGGATGGCGGGTTGTTGATCTATCTGCCGGGGAAGAAGGCCTGGATGGGGGTGTTTGTTGGGTTTGCGGAGAGGCAGGGAGACAGGGGTTAGGGGGTAGGGGGTAGAAGAGCAGGGTTTGGTGACGGGGAGTAGTTTTTTGTTGTGGAGGGTGTGGTTTGCGCGTAGCTTGGTGGGGAACTTTGATCCTTGTTGAGTAAAGGTTTCTTTCTATGCGCTGTTTTGTTGTGACTTCTCTTGTGGTTCTCTCTGGCTTTGGCAATCCTGCTTATGGACAGCAAGCTCCGGCGACCCCGGCTGCTGCGGTTTTACCTGCTGCTACTGCGGTGGTGGCAACGGCTCCAGCTCCGGTTGTGCATGTAGCCCCGGATGCTGCGGGAAAGTACATGCTGCATGAGGGGACGGATGTGAATCTGCGGTTTGCGCAGGATCTGAGTTCGAAGACTTCTTCTGAGGGTGATCCGGTGGCGTTGACGCTGGTCGACGATCTGAAGGTTGGGGATGTGGTTGTGGCGAAAGCTGGAGACAAGGCTTTTGGCGAAGTAACCAAGGCGGAGAAGTCGGGAATGATGGGCAAAGCTGGAGAGTTGAATCTGCGGCTGGACTATCTGAAGGCCGGGGACACGAAGATCAAGCTGCGAGGCACCAAAGGCAAGGAAGGTGCGAGTGGAACGACGAGTGCGGTGGTGCTGACGGTGTTGTTTGGGCCGATTGGTTTGATTAAACATGGCAAGAATGTGGAGATCAAAGAGGGCTCGGCATTACATGCGTTTGTGGGAGATGATGTTGCGTTGCCGCCTGTGAACTAGCACGGCTGGTTACGATGAAGAGGGTGTTCGCCTGAGGGGTGGATGCTCCTTTGTTTTTGTTTATGCATGGCAAGGACATCACGATTCCCAAGGGGACGGAGGTGACGGCTTTTGTTGCTGGCGATATGAAGCTGGATATGACGAAGTTTTCGGCAGCTCCGTTGGCGGGCAGTGCGGCTGCGAGTGCTCCTGCTGTGGCTGCGGTTGCTGGTGTCACGATTGAGGCTAGTGTGCCGAACTGCGATATTGAGGTGGACGGGAGCTTTGCAGGGAGTACGCCGTCGACGCTGAATCTTGCGCCAGGTAAGCATGAGATTGTGGTGAAGAAGACGGGATTTCAGGATTGGACACGAAGCATGATGGTGACGAGCGGGACGATTCGGTTGAGCGCAGAGATGGTGGCGAAGTAGGGGAGGGGTTTTGTACATACCCATGTCTCAAAGGCGAGACATGGGGCACCCCGGGGTTTGGGGCGGGGATGGGAGAGCGGTTCGCGTTGCGAATGCCCACCTTAACCGCGATGGTGCTGCGGTGAAGATGGGGCACCCGGGGTGATCTTTAGTTGCCGATTTGATTTTGGAAGTAAGTCCAGAACGCACAGTCTGACTCTGCGGCAGAAGACAAGAACGGGATTCTTTGCTTACGAGGCTGGCAGGATACCCAAGATCGTGTAAGTCTCTGATTCTGTCTTCTTGCCGTCAAGACTAACCGGCCAAATAAGTTTGGCATTTTTTCCTTTGAAATCGGCTTGAATGACATCTATAAGCGGCATTCGGCAACTCCGTCTGTTGCCTGCTGGGCCTGCGAAGTGTTCCGCGAATTTACTTGTGCAATTGACAACAGCAACTCGTCCGTCGGGAAGCAAGAGCGAGTAGGTCGCGCCAGCGACACTATATGAAATCAACTGGGGCACTGTAGTTGTCGTGTTGCTACTTCCTGAGCTGTTGCAGTTAACCGTGTTTCCACTGCCGTAGCAGTTGGCATTCCCACTGTCGGAAGCTGTCGTATGACCAGCCACTTGATATGTGTACTGGGTCTCGCCGTTCTGACGTTGAATAATCTTTACATTCATTAGCTGGGCCGAAACAGGCACAGGGCACAACGCGACTAGTATTGCGAACACTCGAAGCTTTTGCATGGTCGATATGCTAACTCACATAGTGGTATTGCGCAGCAGGTTTTTCTTCGCCCACACGCAACGCGAGACGGACACTCTGGTCGCTTCATTCATTGCATCGCACGACATGAATAACTATTCGCTTGTAGCAGGAATCTCTCTGCTTATCGATCGTCGTAAACCTCGCGCTCATTTATCGATGAGTAGAGAAGACATGTGACGATCCTCGGCATTTGCCATTGCACTGACTTCTTTCGAAACCATTTGCAAACTCTTGAGTCGTACTACACACAGGACACATGGGATTTAGTGGTGGGTTGTAGGGAGTTCGGTCGTGCTGCGCACGATGCCCACTCATGCGGTGAGACTGCATGAATGGGGCACCCGGGGTTTTTACATACCCATGTCTCAGAGGCGAGACATGGGGCACCCCGGGGTTTGGGGCGGGGATGGGAGAGCGGTTCGCGTTGCGAATGCCCACCTTAACCGCGATGGTGCTGCGGTGAAGATGGGGCACCCAGGTTTTGTACATACCCATGTCTCAGAGGTGAGACATGGGGCACCCGGCGGTAGAGGAGATTTGGTGGTGGGTTGTAGGGAGTTCGGTCGTGCTGCGCACGATGCCCACTCATGCGGTGAGACTGCATGAATGGGGCACCCGGCACCCGGGGTTTTTACATTCCCATGTCTCAGAGGCGAGACATGGGGCACCCCGGCAGGGAGCAGGGAGTAGGGAATAGGGAGTAGGGAGTAGAAGACCAGGGTGTGGGGCTGGGGCAACCGTCTTTTTTTGGGGGTAGGTGGTGGGTTGGGAGTGTGGTTTGCTTTGCGAATGCCCACGTTAGGCGCGATGAAGCTGCGGTAAAGATGGGGCACCCCGAGGTTTTTACAGACCCATGTCTCAAAGGCGAGACATGGGGCACCCGGCACCCAGACACCTCGGGAGTTTACATATCCATGTCTCAGAGGCGAGACATGGGGCACCCCGGGGTTTGGGGGCGGGGATGGGTTGGTGGGTGTGGGTTATTGGAGGGTGGGGAGGCGCAGGGTGGCGTGGTCGTGGGTGAGGATGAGGCAGAGAGCTTCTACGACGAGGTTGTGGTCTTCGCGCTGGGGGAGACCGGAGACGGTGACGGCGCCGATGATGCCGGCGTTTTCTACGTGGATGGGGAAGGCTCCTCCGTGGGTGGCGTATTCGGCTTCGGGGAGGGCGTATTTTTCGGTGAGTGAGGAGTTGTTGTGCTGGAGGTATAGGCCTACGGCGTAGGAGCTGCGGTGGAAGCGGGCGACGACGTTGACTTTGCGCTGGACCCAGCGGGCGTTGTCGGGGGTGGTGCCTGGGAGCGCGTTGTAGAAGAGTTGCTGGTGGGGTTGTCCGAAGCGTCGGATGTCGATGACGATGGATTGTTTGCGGGCGATGGCGAGTTCGCGGAGGGTGAGGCCGAGGGTCCAGGCGATTTCTGGATCGAAGGCGGGGAAGCGGAGGAGTTGCTCCTGGTGGGCGATGCGGGTGATGTCGTCGGCGAGGGACATGCGGGGTTGTGCTCCTTGCTACCACTATGCGGGGCGTGTGGTGGGGGTGGCAAGCGGGTGGGTGGGGGATTTTTTCGTATTTGGGGGAGATAATTTCAGACGCGTTGGCCGATTTGTGCATCCGACGGAGGATAGTGTTGATTTCCAGGAGCAGTGTGCAGGTGCCGTTGGAGGTGTTGTGGCCGGCAGGCGACAGCGAAGCAGCGTCGTTGGTGCGGAGTCATGACTGGTCGGCGACGAGTCTTGGTCCTTCGAAGGGCTGGCAGCAGAGTTTGAAGACGGTGGTGGAAGTAGTACTGGGGTGTTCGTTCCCGATGGTGGTGTTGTGGGGGCCGGATCTGGTGCAGGTGTATAACGACGGGTATCGGGAGCTGATGGGGCGGAAGCATCCTGCGGGGATGGGGCAGGCGACGCAGGCTTGCTGGCCGGAGGCGTGGTCTACGAAAGGGCCGATCTACGCACGGGTGCTGGCGGGGGAGACGTTGAAGTTTGAGGACGAGTTGTACCCGGTGCTGCGCCGGGGCGATGCGGAGCAGGGGTATTTTACGGCGTGTTACAGCCCGCTACGGGATGAGTTTGGGGTGCCGTCGGGGGTGCTGGTGACGGTGTTTGAGACGACGGAGCGGGTGAAGGCGGATGGGTTGTTGCGGACGAACGAGACGCGTTTGCGGGAGGTGATTCAGCAGTCGCCGGCGATCTTTGCGGTGCTTCGCGGGCCGCAGCATGTTCTGGAGACGATCAACCGTCCGTATCAGGAGTTTATTGGGGCGCGGGAGGTGTTGGGGAAGCCGATTCGGGAGGCCTTGCCGGAGACGGTGGAGCAGGATTTTACGCAGGTGCTGGACCGGGTGTACGAGACGGGACAGGCGTATACGGCGCATGGGTCGCGGATTCGGATAGACCGGCAGCCGGGGCGGGGGGAAGAAGAGCGTTATGTAGATCTGGTGTATCAGCCGATTCGGGAGGTGGATGGGGCGGTCTCGGGGATTATTGTGCAGGGTGTGGACGTGACGGCGAGCAAGTTGGCGGCGGCGGCGTTGGCGGAGAAGGAGGCTGATCTGAAGTGGACGCTGGCGTTGAGTCCGCATATACCGTGGACGGCCGATCCTGCGGGTGGGCTGGTGGAGTTGGGGGAGCGGTGGACGTTGTTGACGGGGCTGACGCGGGAGCAGTCTTTGGGGGATGGTTGGATGAAGGCGACGAATGCTGAGGATGTGGAGCTGGTTGGGCGGCGGTGGCGGGTGGCGGTGGAGCGTGGGGAGGTGTTCGATGTGGAGTATCGTCTGCGGTTGGCGGATGGGACGTTTCGGTGGACGCGGATGCGGGGGTATCCGCGGCGGGAGGCGGATGGGCGGGTGGTTCGGTGGTACGGGATAACGGAAGACATTGAAGAGCGGAAGGTGTCGGAACTGGCGCTGGTGCAGGCGGAGAAGCTGATGGCGGTGGGGAAGCTGGCGAGCTCGATTGCGCATGAGATCAACAATCCATTGGAAGCGGTGACGAACCTGCTGTATCTGGCTCGGACGAGCAAGGAGATTGTGGGGGAGGTGCTGACGTATGTGCTGACGGCGGAGGCGGAGTTGGGGCGGATTTCGCAGATCACGACGCAGACGCTGCGTTTTCACAAGCAGTCGACGCGGCGGTTGCTGGTGGGCTGTGCGGACCTGATTGGGGGGGCGTTGGAGATCTATCTGCGGCGGATTGCGGATAAGGGGATTGTGCTGGAGAAGCGCAAGCGCGCGCACAAGAAGGTGATCTGCTATGAAGGAGAGATTCGTCAGGTGTTGAATAACCTGATTGCGAACTCGATCGATGCGATTTCGTACAAGGGAGGGCGGCTACTGTTGCGGAGCCGGGAGGCTACGGACTGGAAGACGGGTCGTGCTGGGCTGGTGATTACGGTTGCGGACAACGGAAGCGGGATGACGATGCGGACGCAGCGGCGGATCTTCGAGCCATTTTTTACGACGAAGGGTCTGACGGGGACGGGGTTGGGGTTGTGGGTGAGCTGCGAGATAGTGGTTCGGCACAAGGGCGAACTGCGGGTGCGGAGCAGCCAGCGGCCGGGGCAGAGCGGGACGGTGTTTACGATGTTTCTGCCGTATGATTCGGAGCCGGATGCGATGGTGCTGCCGGAGGCTGGTGCTGCCTGAGGGTGGGGGAGTTTAGGGGTAGGGAAGGGTCGCGGGGGTGGCATCCGTGCCTTGGCGTCTCCATCGAATGGCGGACATGAAAACCGTTCGATGTGGCGAAGACAAAGGATTTGGGGAGACGTAGTCTTGAACTCGACATAGTAACCCTCCCCCGGACGTGCCTTTCAGGCACGTCTCTTTTTTGGTGTTGGGGGCGGGGTTATTGAAGTTTGCTGAGGTCTTGTCTAGCAGCCTCGTGGGTGGGGGCCTGGCCTTCCGCGGGCTGGGCGAGGTAGGCGCGGAGGTACTGCTGGGCGCGGGCGAACTGGGGGGAGAGATTCCGGGTGAGGATGAGGTGAGCGGCCTGGTAGAGGGGGCTGAGGTCGTCGGGGACGGCGGCGCGTGCGCGGAGGAGGATGGCGTCGAGATCGGACCAGCGGGCGGAGGTGGTGTAGAGGGCTGCGAGCAGGCGGTAGGCGGGGATGCGGGTGGGGTCGAGGGCGAGGGCTTGCTGGGCC
This sequence comes from Acidobacteriota bacterium, assembly GCA_021780315.1. GTDB lineage: Bacteria > Acidobacteriota > Terriglobia > Terriglobales > Acidobacteriaceae > Edaphobacter. The sequence continues at coordinate 673,219 of JAJXYY010000042.1, read as the reverse complement.
TGGGCTTCGGCGAGGTGGAGGTTGGCGGGAGTTTGGGGGGTGGCGTCGAGGTAGGCGTTGCCGAGGCCGATGTGGGCGTCGTAGCTGTGGGGGCGTGCGGCGAGGGCTTGTTTCCAGAGGGCGAGGATGGTGGCGCTGCGGTGGGCGGGGTCTTTGTCTTCGGCGGCGAAGGTGGCTTTGAGGTTGGCGGCGCGGGCGGGGTCGATGGGGACGAGGCGGTCGGCGAGTTGCTGGGCTTTGGGGCGGTCACCGCCGACGAAGGCTGGGGCGTTCCAGTAGAACTGGGCTGCGTCTTCGATGGTGTCGGGGTGGTTGGGGTTGAGCAGGAGGGCGTGTTCGACTTCTTTGTGGAAGCGGCGGGCGATGGAGAGCTTTTCGAAGGTGCTGGCGGTGTTGCTCATGAGCTTGGTGCCGAGGGCGTTGGTGAGCTGGGTGTGTGCGGCGGGGCTGTTGGGGGCGAGGGCGACGGCTTTTTCTGCGAGGGCGAGGCTGAGGTCATCGTGGTAGAAGGCCCACTGTATCTCTGAGGCTTTGACGAGGGCGTGGATGTCGGTGGGGTTTTGCTGGAGGTTGGCCTGGATGAGGGGAAGCGCGCGGAGGTAGTGGCCCTGATCGAAGAGGGCGTCGGCGGCGGCTTGCTGAGGTTGCTGGGCGGGTGCGGAAGGGGCTAGGAGGCAGGCGGCGAGCAGGAGTGCGGCGGTGGCGGGTCGGGAGGGGTGCGTCGGGGTCATGCAGTTCTCCGGGGCTGGGCGTTGGTCCGGGTGGTTTCCGGAGGCAGAGGAGCAGTCCCGGAGGAGATTGTAGCGCGAAGCGATGAGGGGGGAGTAAGGAAGGCGGTGCGGGGGTTTGGGGTTTGCGTGCTAGTATCTGCGCATCCGTTTTTTGCTATGAGTGTGGTGTGGAGGCAGAACTGTATGGGTAAGCGCATGGCCGGTGTGGCGCGTGGGTGCGGGGTGGTGATTGTGAGTGTGGCGGCGGGCGTGGGTGCGGCGCAGCAGGTGCCGGACCTGGTGATCAGGAATGCGACGGTGATGACGGTGACGCATGGGACGATCGAGCATGGCAGCGTGTGGGTGCATAACGGGAAGATAGCGGGGGTGGGCACGACGGTGAACGCTCCGACGGGCGCGGTGGTGGTGGATGGTACGGGGAAGTATGTGACTCCGGGGATTGTGGATCCGCACTCGCACTCGGCGCTGGGTAACGATGTGAATGAGGCGACGAGTCCGGTGACGCCGAGCATGATGATGATCGATGCGTTCGACAACAGCGACAAGGCGCTGTATCAGGCGCTGGCGGGCGGGGTGACGACGGAGTTGCTGCTGCATGGCTCGGCGAACATGATTGGCGGGCAGGCGGTGGTGATCAAGAACAAGTTTGGGTTGAGCCGGGATGGGATGCTGTTTCCGAATGCTCCGCGGTCGATCAAGTTTGCGAGCGGGGAGAATCCAAAGCGGGTGTATGGGGGGCGGAACCAGTTGCCGAGCACGCGGATGGGGAACTTCGAGGTGATGCGGCAGGCGTTTGAAGATGCGAAGGTGTACCGGAAGGAGTGGGACTCCTACGATGCGAAGGTGGCGCAGGGGGCCAAGGACGTGACGATGCCGCATCGCGACCTGAAGCTGGAGGCGCTGGCGGATGTGCTGCGGGGGAAGTTGCTGGTGCAGATCCACTGCTACCGGGCGGATGAGTTTCTGACGGAAGAGGCGATTGCGCAGGAGTACGGGTACAAGATACGGGCGTTCCACCATGCGCTGGAGATGTACAAGGTGGGGGACAAGATTGCGCAGGACGATACGGGGATTGCGACGTTTGCGGACTGGTGGGGGTTCAAGGACGAGGCGTGGGATGCGATTCCGTGGAATGCGGTGATGAGTATGCGGGAGGGGGTGCGGGTGGCGCTGAAGAGCGACTCGAACGACTCGGTGCGGCGGTTGAACCAGGAGGCGGGCAAGATGGTTCATTATGGCGGGGCGACGGAGGAAGAGGCGCTGCGGATGGTGACGCTGAATCCGGCGTGGATTATCGGGGTGGATGACCGGATCGGGTCGATCGATACGGGCAAGGACGGGGACCTGGTGGTGTGGAATATGGACCCGCTGTCGACGTACGCGCGGGCGGAGAAGGTGTATATCGACGGCGATCTGTTCTTCGATAGCAGCTTGAAGGGGTTTGGGACGACACACTTTGATGGCGTGATGCATAGCAGCGGATTTGGCGGGTCGGACGACGAAGAAGGGGGAAATTAGGTGCGGACCATGAGAGCGATAGGACGGCTGCTGCCGTTGTGGATGGCGAGTGCGCTGCTGCCGGTGGGTTTGCTGGCGCAGGCGAAGATGGTGGATACGACACCGGGCGCGGGTGCGATTGCGATTACGGGTGGGAAGCTGCTGACGATTACGCATGGCGTGATTGAGAACGGGGTGCTGGTGCTGCAGGGCGGGAAGATTGTGGCGGTGGGCACGGCTGGGGCGGTGAAGGTGCCGAAGGGCGCGACGGTGGTGGATGCGAAGGGAATGACGGTTTATCCGGGGTTGATTGATTCGGAGACGAACCTGGGGCTGGTGGAGGTGGAGTCGGACAAGGTGAACAGCGACCTGGTGGAGACGAGCGAGGAGATCTTTCCGCAGATGCATGTGTATGACGCGTTCCATGCGGAGACGGAGCGGATTCCGATCGACCGGTTCAATGGGGTGACGAATGCGGTGGTGGCTCCGGCGAGCGAGGACACGATGCCGGGGCAGGACATCCTGATCCAGTTGGCGGGGCGTGACCGCGACACGATGCTGATGACGCGGGATGTGGCGCTGGCGATGAACTTTGGTCAGGGGCAGAAGCGGGGCGGACGGGGCGAAGGCGCGGGCGGACCTGGGGCGAAGTATCCCGCGACGCGGATGGGTGAGATCACGCAGTTGCGGCAGGCGTTGGTGGATGCGCAGGAGTATATGCAGCACAAGGCGGATGCGGGGAAAAAGCCGGGGGAGATGAAGACGAAGTTCGATCTGCGGAATGAGGCGCTGCTTCCTTATTTGAAGGGCGAGAAGCCGGTGGTGCTGGGGGTGTACGAGGGATACGAGGTAGAGGTTGCGCTGGCGCTGGCGCAGGAGTTTCACCTGAAGGTGGTGCTGAATCATGTGACGCATGCGCAGGACGTGCTGGACAAGATCGCTTCGTACAAGGTGCCGGTGATTGTGGGGCCGATCTATGATTTTCCGGCGGCGAATGAGCGGTATGACGCGGTGTTCTCGCTGCCGGCGGAGTTGCAGAAGCGTGGGGTGAAGATCGCGTTTGCGTCGTATGGGGTGGAGTTCAACCGGAACCTGCCGTATGCGGCGGGGTATGCGGTGGCGTATGGGCTGCCGTATGACGAAGCGATGAAGGCGATCACGCTGAACCCTGCGGAGATATGGGGGGTGGCGGACAAGCTGGGATCGCTGGACGTGGGGAAGACGGCGAATGTGGTGATTGCGAATGGCGATCCGCTGGATGTGCGGACGAGCGTAAAGCAGGTGTACATCGATGGTGTGGCGATACCGATGGAGACGCGGCAGACGCGGTTGCGGGACGAGTATATGCCGAAGAAGTGAAGGGCTGGGTGGGTGTTTTTGGGTGTGGGGGGAAGGCAGGGTCTCTCCGAAGGCGGCAAGTCTCCGTCTTCGGTGGAGATGATGCTTGTTTGGGGCGTTGGGGGTGGAGGGTGGTGGAGTGGTCTGCTAGACTTCGGCCATGCGAATGAATCGGGCTGGTTTGGTGGCGTGTGGTTTGGTGCTGGGTGGCGTTTTGAGTGGCTTTGCGGAGACGGCGAAGCGGGGCATGGGCGTGGAGGATCTGGCGCGGCTGGTGCGGGTGGGGACGCCGGTGTTGTCTCCGGATGGGACGGAGATTGCGTATACGGTGTCGCATGTGGATGTGGAGGAAGACAAGAACATCAGCGAGTTGTGGATGGTGGGCTGGGACGGGCGGAACGATGTGCAGTTGACGTATGGGCCGGATTCGGCGGGCGATCCGCAGTGGAGTCCGGATGGGCGGTATCTGGCGTTTACTTCGTCGCGGGCGGGCAAGGCGAAGGGCAACCAGGTGTGGGTGCTGGATCGGCGTGGGGGTGAGGCGCGGCAGTTGACGGAGGTGAAGGAAGACCTGGGGGATTACCGGTGGTCTCCGGATGGGAAGACGCTGCTGCTGACGTTGCGCGCAAAGGAAGAGCCAGAGGCGGAGAAGGGTGCGAAGCCGACGCCGCCGAAGCCGATCGTGATTGACCGTTTCCACTACAAGCAGGACATCGAGGGGTACCTGACGGCGAAGCAGGACCACCTGTATCTGTACGACATTGAGACGAAGAAGCTGGCGAAGCTGACTACGGATGAGAAGTATGCGGAGGGGGATGCGGAGTGGTCTCCAGATGGGAAGAGCATTGCGTTTGTGAGCAACCAGAGTGTGCCTGATCCGGACCGGACGGTGAACCGGGATGTGTTTGTTGTGGAGGCGAAGGCTGGGTCGGTGGCGCGGAAGCTGACGACGTTTGCAGGGACGGATGAAGGGCCGCTGGCGTGGTCTGCGGATGGGACGCGGATTGCGTACCGGCAGGGGACGACGGAGAAGTATTCGATCTACGACATGCCGCGGCTGGCGGTGGTGGAGGTGGCGAGTGCGAAGGCGTCGCTGGTGGGTCCGGGGCTGGATAACTGGGTGGGTGCGCCGGTGTGGGGGGCGGATGGGCGGAGCTTGTTGACGACGGTGGGGGATGACCGGGTGCAGTATGTGGCGGGGGTTTCGGTGGGGGATGGCAAGGTGCAGCGGTTGACGCAGGGGGCGGGGGTGGCGCGGGGAGTGACGGAGAAGGCAGGGCATGTGGCGCTGTTGTGGACGACGGATGCGACGGCTCCGGAGGTGTATGCGCTGGAGGGTGGCGGGCTGCGGAAGCTGACCTCGCATAACGATGCAGTGATGGGGCAGTTGGCGCTGGCGGGGACGGAGGATCTCTCGGCGAAGAGCAAGGACGGCAACGAGGTGCATGGGCTGTTGACGATGCCGGTGGGGTATGTGGCCGGGACGAAGGTGCCGATGCTGTTGTTTATCCATGGCGGCCCGACGGCGGAGGATGAGCATGGGTTTGATGTGTCGCGGCAGATGTTTGCGGCGCATGGGTATGCGGTGCTGAATGTTAACTATCGGGGGAGCACGGGGCGGGGCCATGCGTACAGCGCGACGATCAACGCGGACTGGGGCGACAAGGAGGTGCTGGACCTGATGGCGATGGTGGATGCGGCGGTGGCGACGGGCAAGGTGGATGCGGACAAGCTGGTGATCGGCGGCTGGAGCTATGGCGGGATTCTGACGGACTACATGATCGCGTCGACGACGCGGTTCAAGGCGGCGTCGAGTGGGGCGGGGATGGGGAATCTGCTGGTGCTGTATGGGATCGACGAGTATATCCAGCAGTATGAGAACGAGATTGGGCCGCCGTGGAAGAACACGGAGGCGTATGTGAAGCTGTCGTATCCGTTCTTCCATGCGGACCGGATCAAGACGCCGACGCTGTTTATGGGCGGGGACAAGGACTTCAACGTTCCGCTGGAGGGTGGCGAGCAGATGTACCAGGCGTTGAAGAGTGTAGGGACGCCGACGGAGCTGATTGTCTATCCGGGACAGTTCCATGGGTTTACGCGGCCGAGCTTTATCAAGGACCGGTATCAGCGGTGGTTTGACTGGTACGACAAGTACCTGGGCATGGCGCCGGGGAAGGCGTCTGAGCCGGTGAAGGTGGCTGCGGTAAGCCATTGATAGTGGAGGGCCCCTGTGGGTTGGGTGGCTGCACAGGGCCTTCTGTGCATCTGAATGGGTGGTGGCGGATATTTAATTTTGAACTCAGGTGGTGCGATGGCGGTTTTCTCGAAGCAGGCAGCAGAAGGCCGTTGGCAGCGTTGTGGGATGGGTGTTGCGGGCGTGTTGGTGGTGGGGGCCGGGCTGGTGGGGGTTCCGCGTGGGGTGCAGGCGGATGAGGTGAGCGCGCCGCCGCTGGCGCTGATGCAGACGATGATCGCGCATGAGTATGAGGCGGAGAAGCATCGGGAACACTATGAGTATCTGTCGCAGGAGCGTTCGGAACGCACGGGTGGACACTTGTGGACGGAGCGGGTGGCGGAGACGAGTGAAGGCAAGGTGAAGATGCTGTTGGCAGAGGATGGGCAGCCGTTACAGGGTGCTCGGCTGGCGGCGGAGACGGCGCGGTTGGCGGATGTGGCGGCGCATCCGGAGGAGTTTGCGAAGCAGGAGCAGGCGCTGAAGAACGATGAGGCTCATGCGAAAGACATGCTGGCGCTGCTGCCGAAGGCGTTTGTGTTTGAGCATGTGCGGCAGGAGGGCGGGTATATGAAGATCGACTTCCGTCCGAATCCGGAGTACACGCCGCAGTCGCTGGAGGAGCGGATCTTGCATGGGATGTCGGGCTCGGTGCTGCTGGAGCAGCCGGTGCTGCGGCTGCATGGGATTGAAGCGCGTTTGCCGGAGGATGTGAGTATTGGTTTTGGACTGCTGGCGACGATCAAGGCAGGGAGTAACTTTTCGACGATACGCGGGCGGGTGTATGGCGATGAGTGGAAGACGGCGATGCTGAATACGGATATTACAGGGCGGGCGATTTTCTTCAAGGCGATTGCGAAGAAGGAACATGCGGAGCATACGGAGTTTCGGGTGTTGGCTCCGGGGATGTCGGTGGCGCAGGCGGTGGCGATGTTGGAGAAGCAGGGAGTAGGGGTAAGGGAGTAGGGGTAAGGGAGTAGGGGTTAGGGAGTAGGGAATAGGGAGTAGAAGGCTGGGGTGTGGAGCTGGGGGAGCGGTTTGGTTTGCGAATGCCCACTTTAAGCGTGATGAAGCTGCGGTGAAGATGGGGTGCCCGGGGGGTTTACATACCCATGTCTCAGGGGCGAGACATGGGCACCCGGCTTGGGTTTGGTGGGGGTTTAGGGGACGAAGCCTGCTGCTTTGAGGGCTTTGTAGGAGTCGAGTTCGTTGGCTTTTTTGAGCATGTCTTCTACCTGGGCGGGGGAGAAGTGGGGGGCGAAGGGTTGGGTGCTGTCGGCGATGGCGTAGGCTGTGGCAGCGGTGGTGGCGACGCCCTGGGTGAGGTCTGCCTGGACTACGGCGTCGAAGGTGTCGGAGGCCTGGTGGTGGAGTTTGAAGTATTTGTCGACGCCGGTCCAGAGGACGAGGGTGGGGACTCCGAAGAGGTCGAATCCGGCGTGGTCGGTTTCGAAGAGGAACTCGGTGTTGGTGCTGGTCTGGTTGGAGCCGAGGCCAGCGAGGAGGGGTTCGATGTTGGTGAGGGCTTGCTTTTCGTCTTCGCGTCCCATGAGGTACCAGCCTTTGGCGGGCTGGGCACCGGTGTCGGAGATGAGGACGGCGTCGATGGCGGGCATGTCGGCGAGGTGTTGTTTGGCGTAGGCGTTGGAGCCGACGAGGCCTTGCTCTTCTCCGCCGAAGAGGATGAAGCGGAGGGTGCGTCGGGGTGTGCGGCCGAGGGCTTGTACGGAGCGGGCTACGTCGAGGACGGTGGCTGAGCCGGTGCCGTTGTCTTGCGCCCCGGTGCCGGGGTGCCAGGAGTCGAGGTGTCCGCCGACGATGACGATTTCTTTGGGGAGGTCGCGTCCGGGGATTTCTGCGACGACGTTATCGACCTGGGTGGTGGGGCGGATGCGGTTGGTGAAGGCGAAGTGGACGGTGACGGGGCCGTGGTCGAGGAGGCGCTTGATGAGGAGGACGTCTTCGAGGCCTACCTGGGCTACGGGGAAGGCTGCGAGTTCACCGTTGAAGGAGAGTGAGTCTGCGTTCTGGGTGCCGTTGGCTGATCCGGAGAGGAGGACGGCCTGAGGGGCGAAGGTATTGAGACGGGCGAGGGCCTGGATGAGGTCGCCGATGGCGGGGTGTTCTCCGTAGCTGGAGTTGTCGATGAGGACGATGTGTCCTGCGATCTTGTCTTTGCTGGCGTCGAGTTTTTCCAGGGGGAGGATCTGGGAGAGGTAGGTTACGTCTCCGGTGATGCCCTGGGCGGGGGTGGAGGGGCTCCAGCCGGCGGAGTAGATGTGGAGGTTCTGGATGCGGGGCGCGGTGATTTGGCCTGAGGCTGGGGTTTCCGGCTCCCAGAGTGCGGGCATGGTGAAGGACTCGGTGTGGATGTTGGTGAGGCCGAGGGCGTGGAACTGCTGGAGGGCCCAGGCGACGGCGTGGACGTAGTTGGGGGAGCCGGTGAGGCGGGGGCCGATGGTGTCGGCGAGTTGGCGGTCGTAGTCGTAGGCCTGTCCGTTGACGAGGACTTCGCCGATGAGGTTGCGGACGGCGGTGCGGGTATCGGGGGAGACGGAGGGAGGTGTGGCGGACTGGGCCAGAGCAGCGGGCAGAGCGAGGGCTGTGGGCAGGGAGAGGCCAAGGGTGAGCAGGGAGATGGACAGGAGACGCATTGCGGAACGGTATCACGGTCGGTGCGGGGATGTCAGCGGGGTGGGGTGGGTGGGAGTGGGAGGAATGCTGCGTGGGGGTAGGGACGGCATACAATATAGGGGATGACACCTACTGCTGAACTGGTTCAGATCGACCTGACGCCGCGGAAGCCTGCGCCGAAGCCTGCGTGGTTGAAGGCGAAGGCCCCGATGGGGGAGACGTTCCACGACCTGAAGAAGATGGCTCGGGAGCTGAATCTGCATACGGTGTGCGAGAGTGCGCATTGTCCGAATATTGGGGAGTGCTGGAACCAGAAGTCGGCGACGTTCATGATGCTAGGGAATCTGTGCACGCGGCGGTGTGGATTTTGCGCGGTACCGAAGGGGCGTCCGGAGCCGATTGACGAGGATGAGCCGCGGCGGGTGGCGTATGCGGTGGCGCAGTTGGGGCTGGCGCATGCGGTGATTACGAGCGTGAATCGCGATGACGACAATGTGGGCGCGGCGCGGGCGTTTGTGAAGGTGATTGAGGAGATTCGGCTGCAGGCACCGGGGTGTCGGGTGGAGGTGCTGACGCCGGATTTTCAGGGCAATGAGGAGTCGCTGCGGCTGGTGGTGGCGGCGCGTCCGGAGATATTGAACCACAATATCGAGACGGTTCCGCGGCTGTACCGGGTGGCGAAGAGCGGTGGGCGGTATGAGAAGTCGCTGCGTTTTCTGGAGCATGCGAAGGAGATAGCGGCGGAGCTGTTTGACGATCGGGTTGGCGACCAGATTGTAACCAAGACAGGCATTATTGTGGGGCTGGGCGAGGAGATGCACGAGCTGCTGGCGGTGTTTCGCGATCTGGCGGACCGGAAGGTGGATATTCTGACGATTGGGCAGTATCTGCGGCCGAGCAAGGACCACCTGGTGATGGCGCGGTACTACACGCCGGAGGAGTTTGCGTTTTTGAAGCATGAGGCGGAGGGGATGGGTTTTCGGCATGTGGAGAGCGGGCCGCTGGTGCGGAGCAGCTACCATGCGCAGGAGCAGGCGGAGAGTACGGGGCTGGCGTAGGGGCTGCGGAAAAGATTCAATCGTTTAGGCGTCAGGTTTCATCTCTGGAGTAAAGTGTATCCATGAGTTCGATCACACAAAATCTGTCCGATACGCCCGCCTATAGTTGTCGGCAAGCGGCGCATTACGTCGGAGTTCCGTACGATACTCTACGGCGCTGGTCCGGTGAGGATGGTCTGATTAAGAGTCCGCGTGCAGGGGTGTTGTCATTTAACAACCTTGCGGAAGCTCATATATTGAAGGCCATGCGGAAGGTACATGGGATTCCGCTTCAACGGATACGCAAGGCCTTGAACGAGCTAACCCATCTTCGGCAGAGCGCTCATCCTCTGCTGGATGAATCGTTCGAAACAGATGGAGTCGACCTTTGTATCCACGATAAGGATGACGTGATCAATCTGTCGCAACGAAGCCAGAAAGAGTTTCGCGAGTTTGTTTCTCTTTACCTACATCGGATTCAACGCGACGATGCAGGAAGAGTGACGCGTCTGTATCCATTTGTCGTAGCAGATCGCGAGACGGAGCCGAAGTACATCTCCATCAGTCCTACGGTTTCGTTTGGAAAGCCAGTGTTGGCTGGAACCGGAATCTCTACGTCCGTTATTGTGGGCAGATTCAATGCGCGCGATTCGGTCGCCGATTTAGCGCGTGAGTACGGGGTTTCTGCCGCGGTGCTCGAGGATGCGATTCGATGGGAGATGAACAAGGGGCAAGCGGCTTAAGCGTCAGTGAGTTGGTTATCTTTCTTGACGAGAATCATTGCCGTAATCCCCACATAATCGAAGCCATAGAAGAATCTGGCATCGCCTGCGAAAAGCATCTCGACCACTTCATGGCTGGCATGGAAGATACAGTGTGGCTTCCAATTATTGCTAGTCGTGGATGGTCGCTCCTCACTACGGATGCGCGGATTCGAACAAATTTCCTCGAGAAGGAGGCGGTTCGTGTTAACGGAGTTCGTATGTTCTATTTCTCAAGAAACAATCTTGCTGGCTTTGAGATGGGTATAGCACTTCGGCGTGCTCTGGTTCCTATGCGACGTCTCGTGCAGACTCAATCACCGCCCTTTACTGCATCTATAAATAGGAATGGAGACGTAACTCTTCGGGATACTTTTTAAGGATGAAGACTATGCAAGCTACGATCAATTCGAGAAAACTCTCGTTGAGTGAGTTGGCTCCGCGGGTGGTGCAGAGCGAGATTCGCGCGATGACGGCGGAGTGCGACCGGATGGGTGGGGTGAATCTGGCGCAAGGGGTGTGTGATACGGAGGTTCCGGCGGTAGTGATGGAGGGTGCGATGCGTGCGATGCGCGAGGGGCACAACATCTACACGCGGATGGATGGGATTGCGCGGTTGCGGCGGGCGATTGCGGAGCAGTTGCAGCGGACGCATGGGCTGGAGGTGGATGCGGAGCGGGAGGTGCTGGTGGCGAGTGGGGCTACGGGGGCGTTCCATGCGGCGGCGATGGCGTTGCTGAATCCGGGGGACGAGGTGCTGCTGTTTGAGCCGTTTTACGGGTATCACGTGAGTACGCTGCGTTCGATGAAGGTGAAGGCGGTTGCGGTGGCGTTGCAGGCACCGGAGTGGGGTCTGGATTTGGATGCGGTGCGGGCGGCGATCACGGAGAAGACGCGGGCGATGGTGGTGAATACGCCGTCGAATCCGGCGGGCAAGGTGTTTACGCGGGCGGAGTTGGAGGGGTTGGCGGCGATTGCGGCGGAGTTCGACCTGTTTGTGTTTACGGACGAGATCTATGAGCACTTTGTGTATGGCGGTGCGGAGCATGTTTCGCCGATGGAGTTGGCGGGGATGCGGGAGCGGACGATTCTGATGTCGGGGTTCTCGAAGACGTTCTCGGTGACGGGGTGGCGGGTGGGGTATCTGGTGGCGGATGCGAAGTGGATGGGAGCGATCAACTACTTTCATGATTTGTTGTATGTGTGTGCTCCGGCGCCGTTCCAGCATGGATGCGCGGCGGGGCTGGAGCAGTTGGGCAAGACGTTCTATGCGCGGCTGGCGGTGGACCATGAGTTGAAGCGGGCGATGCTGGTGGATGCGCTGCGGGCGGCGGGGATGAATCCGCATGTTCCGGATGGGGCGTATTACATATTGGCTTCGACGGCGGGTGCAGGGCTGGAGGGTGAGACGGCAGCGGCGCGGGCGCGGGACCTGTTGCGGAAGACGGGTGTGGCATCGGTGGCGGGCTCGGCGTTTTTTGCTCCGGGATCGGGCAAGGGTGAGGAGTTGTTGCGGTTCTGCTTTGCGAAGAAGGATGAGGAGTTGCAGGAGGCTTGTCGGCGGCTGGTTGGGGCGGGGAGGTAGCGTGGCGGGATTCTCTGAGGTGACGCGGGTGGAGAACGCGATCAAGAACAAGAATGTGAAGGAGCTGGAGTGGTCGCTGTGGTACTGCGGGATGCGGCAGGCGGTGCCTTCGGCGAGGCCGGCGGACCTGAAGTATTGGGGTGGGATGGAAGCGAAGGTGAGTGAGGCGTTGGCTCCTCCGGCGGCGGCGAAGGTGTATCCGGCGAAGAAGAAGCGGGCGGGCAGGGGGTTGGGGATGGGGCCGGTGGGGTAAAGGCAGGGGGTAGGGGGCGGTGGGTGGAGAGTTCATGTGAACTGCGAATCGAATAAGATAGAGAACGTTGTTTTACGGAGAGACTTATGGCATCGGTAATGGCGAGTATTGAGGCGTTGAAGGGTACCCACCAGCAGTTGAAGAGCAAGATGGACTCGACGGTGGAGGATTTCCGTGGGCATCTGTTGTCGGCGCGGACGGGACGTGCGAATGTGCACATGCTGGACCAGATCAAGGTGGACTACTACGGGACGGACACGCCGGTGGCGCAGATGGGGCAGGTGAGTACGCCGGAGCCGACGATGATCCTGGTGCAGCCGTACGACATGGGGATGGTGTCGGCGATTGAGAAGGCGATTCGCACGTCGAGCGCGGGTCTGAACCCGATGACGGATGGGAAGGTGATCCGGGTGCCGGTGCCTCCGATGACGGAGGAGCGACGCAAGGATGTGGTGAAGCAGTTGCAGAAGACGCTGGAAGACCACAAGACGGCGATCCGGAATATTCGGCGCGATGGGAACGACCAGATCAAGAAGGCGGCGAAGGACAAGCTGATCTCGGCGGATGATGAGAAGCGTGCGAACGAAGAGGTTCAGCAGTTGACGGACGCGGAGATCAAGCGGATTGAAGAGCTGTTCAAGGCGAAGGAGAAAGAGATTTTGACGGTGTGAGGTGTGTGCGCAGGGCGTCGGGGGGCTGCGGGTGCATGTGAATGGGGGTTGAGCGTATGGCTCAACCCCCATTTTGGTTTTGGTGCGTGGTTGGGTTAGACGCCAGCGTAGACCAGGCGAGTGAAGGTGTCGGGTGGGACGATACCTCCGGTGGCGTATTTGGCGTCGAAGCTGGCGGTGGGTTTGGCTGCGATGGCTTCTTCGACGGACTTGCCTTGTTTTTTGAGAGCGGCTACGTTGTCGCGGATGGCGACGAGCATCTGGTGGTCGGCGGTGAGCTGGGCTTTGTTGCCTACGGGGCCGTGGCCGGGAATGAGGATGGTCTCGTTGTCGGCGCGGGAGAGGGTGAGGGCGGTGGCGGCGATCATGCCGTCAATGTTGCCTCCGGAGGAGTAGTCGATGAAGGGATAGACGCCGTGGAACCAGGTGTCACCGGCGTGGATGATGTTGGCGTTGGCGAAGTGGACGGAGATGTCGGAGTCGGTGTGGGCGGGGTTGAAGTGGGCGAGGTGGAGGGTTTCGCCGTTGGTGGTGATGGTTTTGTCCTGGTTGAAGACGATGGTGGGGAGAGCGCCGGCGGGTGCAGGGGGGAAGTGGGCGTTGAAGGCGGCGATCTGCTGAGGTGTGCTGAGGCGCTTGCGGGTGTTTTCGTGGGCGATGATGGTGGCGCCGGCGGCGTGGAGCCACTCGTTGCCGTCGGTGTGGTCGAAGTGCCAGTGGGTATCGACTAGGTGCTTGATGGGGTCGTTGGAGATGGCGGCGAGGGCCTCGGTGATCTGGGGGCGGGAGGTGGCGAAGCCGGAGTCTACGAGGAGCTTGCCGTCGGAGCCGGGGAGGACGAGGATGTTGCCGCCGGAGCCCATGAGGACGCTGACGTTTCCGCGGAGCTTCTGGGTGGAGATTTTGGCGGTGGCACCGCTGGCGCGCATCTGGGAGACGGCGTCGCCGGCCTGGGCGAAGAGGGCGCTGGGGGCGAAGTATGCGGCAGCGGCGACGGTGGCCGAGGTGGTGAGGAAGCGGCGACGAGAGAGTGCGGTGGTGGCGATGGTCATAGGGTCCTCGGAGGTGATGATGGATGCGAGAAACGTCCAGCAGAGATAGCGCATAGAGGCTGGGGAAGATTCTCGTCTTGCATGAGATTCAGTTGGGGGTGCTGGGGGTGCAACAGTTTTGAGCGAGTTGGAGGTTTTGGGGAGGTTCGTTTGATGCAATGAAGGGCGAATTAGAGAAGTTCAAGAAACTGGTCGACGGTGAGACCTGCCGTACGGATGAGGGCACGCAGGGTACCGATGGCGAGCTCGCGGTGTTGGGGAATCGTGAGGTTGCTGCGTTGACCTGATTTGGTCATGATGAGGTGGCTACCTACCTGACCCCTTACGGTCCAGCCGATGCTTGCGAATGCTTTTGCTGCGTCTTTGCCGGAGATGTTTCCGAGGGTTCCCATGGGTGCTACTAGACGGCGACGAGGAACTGGGGTTGACCAGCGGGGAGTTGATCGAGGGCTTTTTGGTCTTCGGCCCACATCCAGGCGGTGGCTGCTTCCTTGATGTTCTGAAGCGCTTCTTCCTCGGTGCGACCCTGAGAGATGCATCCGGGCAGGGCGGGGCATTCGGCTACGATCCAGCCTTGTTCATCGACGGGTTGCAAGGTGACGTGTAAAACCATGACTGCTCCTTGAGACGATGATAGCGGTAAAGGGAATCAGGAGGTGTGGTCGACGATGATCTTCCAGCCTTTTTCGGTTTTTTCGAAGACGAGGGAGAAGATGCCGTCGGCGTTACCGCCTTCTTTTTTGCCTCGTTCGAGGTGGTATTTGCCGATGCAGACGGCGAATTTTTCGTCGAGGGGGTGGACTTCGAGCTCGGAGAAGCCGAGGGTTCCCATGGCGGCTTTGGTGGGGTAGTCGTGGTGGTACTCGTCGACCATGCCGGCGAAGCCTCGGTTGAGCTGGCGGGAGATGAAGATGGTGTCGGGGGAGTCTTTGTAGCCCTGGGCGAAGCTGTCGATGTCGCCGCGGTTCCAGGCGGACTCCTGCTTGAGGAGGACCTTGATGACGTCGAGTTCCTGCTGGGAGGCGGTGTGGAGGGGCTGGGGCTGGGCGTGGAGGGCTGGGGTGGCGAAGCAGGCGAGGAGGGTGAGGACGACGAGGTGACGGCGAAGGGGGATCAGCATGGCAGGACCTCAGGGAATGAGTCGATAGTAGAACGAAAGTGGGATCAGGTGTGGATTTAGATGGGGTGGTGATGGGAGGGGGATTCGGGGGTGACGCACTGGGGGATGGGAGCGGTGGGGTAGATCCAGACGATGGTGACGAGGGCGGTGATGCCAAGGGCGAGATGGGGGTGGGGGAAGGCGAGGGGGATGGAGATGAGGTAGAGGGCGAGAGAGATCCAGTGCTTGATCTCGGCGAAGGTGTCGTGTTGATCGAGTGCTCCGGCCTGGCGGAGGCGGCGGACGATGGCGATGCGGAGGAGGAGGAAGGAGAATCCGGTGACGACCATGGAGGCGGCGTAGAGGGCGACGGCGAAGGAGTCGAGGTGTTTTTCGAGCAGGTAGGCGGTGAAGAAGGGGAGCAGAGAGAGGCTGAAGAGGAAGGCGAGGTTGGCGTAGAGGATGGCCTGATCGGCCTCGCGGGTACGGTGGACGAGGTGGTGGTGGTTTATCCAGTAAATGCCTGTAAACGTGAAGGAGAGGGCGTAGACGGCGAGGGTGGGGAGGATGGCGCGGAGTCCGGCGAAGCCATCGGCGTGGGGGACTTTGAGTTCGAGGACCATGATGGTGATGATGACGGCGATGACTCCGTCGGAGAAGGCTTCGAGGCGGGCTGGGGAGCTGATGAGATGGGCCATAGGTCACCTGACGCGGAGGGGGTGGCAGCAGGATACAACGAGGGCGGCAGGGGTGGGACGGTGGTGGTGGTCTAGACTGTTGCGATGGCTCAATTATCGGCGGAGACGCGGACGGTTCATGCAGTTTGTTCGCATGATTGCCCTGACTCGTGCGGGGTGTTGGTGACGGTGGAGGTGGGGACGGGCCGCGCGGTGAAGGTGGCGGGTGATCCGTCGCATCCGGTGACGCGGGGATTTTTGTGTGGGAAGGTGGCGAAGTATCTGGACCGGGTGTATTCGCCGGACCGGTTGCTGTATCCGATGCGGCGGAAGGCGGGGGTGGCGAAGGGTCCGCTGGTGCAGGGGCGGGAGGCGGAGGCGTTTGAGCGGATTAGCTGGGACGAGGCGCTGGATGAGATTGCGGCGCGGCTGACGGGGATTGCGGCGGAGTTTGGGCCGGAGAGCGTGTTGCCGTACAGCTATGCGGGAACGATCGGGCAGTTGGGGTATGGGTCGATGGATCGGCGTTTTTTTCATCGGTTGGGGGCTTCGCAACTGGACCGGACGATCTGCGCGACGGCTGGTGGCGAGGCTCTGAAGAGTGTGTATGGGGTGAAGCTGGGGACGGCTCCGCAGGACTTTGCCAAGGCGGGGCTGGTGATTGCGTGGGGCGCGAATATCCATGGGAACAACATTCACTTGTGGCCGTTTATTGAAGAGGCGCGGCGGAAGGGTGCGCGGCTGGTGGTGATTGATCCGTACCGGACGCGGACGGCGGCGTTGGCGGATGAGCATTTGGCGATCCATCCTGGGACGGATACGGCGCTGGCTCTGGGGCTGATGCATGTGTTGTTGAGCATGGGGATGGAAGACAAGGAGTATGTTGCGGCGTGCACGCATGGGTTTGCGGAGTTGCGTGCGGCGGCGATGCGGCCGGAGTACTCGCCGGAGCGGGTTGCGCAGGTGACGGGGATTGCAGCGGATGCGATTGTGCGGCTGGGGCGGGAGTATGCGACGTGCTTTCGGCGGACGGGGCGGGGCGCGGCGATTCGGCTGAACTATGGGATTCAGCGGAGCGATAACGGTGGGACGGCGGTGCGGGCGGTGGCGATGCTGCCGCTGCTGGTGGGTGCATGGAAGCATCCGGGCGGCGGGTTGCAGATGTCGACGAGCGGATCGTTTCCGTTCAACGGCAAGGCGCTGGAGATGCCGGAGTTGATGCAGGCTAGTCCGCTGGGACGGGCGGCTCGGGTGGTGAATATGAGCCAGTTGGGGCGGGCGTTGACGCGGGAGGATGCGGGGGTGGGCGGGAGCACTCCGGTGAAGGCTTTGTTTGTGTACAACTCGAATCCGGCGGCGGTGGCTCCGAACCAGACGGACGTGCTGCTGGGGATGCGGCGGGAGGATTTGTACACGGTGGTGCATGAGCAGTTCTTTACGGATACGGCGGACTATGCGGATGTGTTGTTGCCGGCGACGACGTTTCTGGAGGCGAAGGATGTGCAGGGAGCGTATGGACATCTGTATGCGCAGGTGAGCGAGCGGGCGATTGCTCCGCTGGGGGAGGCGCGGAGCAATGTGGCGATGTTTGGGGCGCTGGCGCGGCGAATGGGTTTTGAGGAGGCGTGTTTTGGGGATACGGAGGATGCGCTGATCGATCAGGCGCTGACGACGGACGATCCTTGGTTTGCGGGGATTACGCGGGAGCGGCTGGAGCGCGAGGGGCATGTGGCGCTGGCTCTGCCGAAGGATGCGGCGGGCGAGGTAAGGCCGTTCAGCACGGCGGAGTGGTTTCGGACGGCGAGCGGGCGGGGGGAGTTGTTGCCGGTGCCGGTGTTTGTGGCTCCGGTGGAGTCGCGTCTGGGTGCGGGGGCGGAGAGTGGAGCGTATCCGCTGGAGTTTTTGCCGCGGAAGGCGGACAACTATATGAACTCGACGTTTGCGAACCTGCCGGGGCATCAGCGGATGGAGGCCAGGACGGCGGGGGTGGTGGAGATGAGTGTCGTGGATGCGGAGGCGCGGGGGATTGTGAGTGGGGATGCGGTGGAGGTGTGGAATGGGCGCGGCCGGATAGGGCTACGGGCGCTGGTGAACGAGCAGGTGGTCGCAGGGGTGGTGGCGGCTCGGCTGGACTGGAACAAGCTGTCGGCTGGCGGCGCGAATGTGAATGCGCTGACGAGCGAGCGGCTGACGGATATGGGTGGTGGGGCTACGTTTTATTCAACGCTGGTTGAGGTGAGGAAGGTACAGGATGGCGACTGAAGTGATGCGCGGGAGTTTGCCGGGATTGGATGAGATTGAGGCGGCGGCGGAGGTGGTGTATGCGAGTATGCCGGCAACTCCGCAGTACAGTTGGCCGCTGATTAATGAGCGGGCTGGGGCGGAGGTGTGGGTGAAGCATGAGAACCACACTCCAGTGGGTGCGTTCAAGGTGCGGGGCGGTCTGGTGTATATGGACTGGCTGCGGCGGGAGCGTCCGGAGGTGAAGACGGTGGTTTCTGCGACGCGGGGCAACCATGGACAGTCGATGGCGTATGCGGGGGCGAAGAATGGGATTGGGGTGGTGATTGTGGTGCCGTTTGGGAACAGCCGCGAGAAGAACCGGGCGATGCGGGCGCTGGGGGCGGAGGTGGTGGAGCATGGTGAGGACTTTCAGGCGGCGAGCGAGTATTGCGTGGAGCTGGCGCGGGAGCGTGGCTGGCACAGGGTTCCGAGCTACGACCGGCGGCTGGTGACGGGGGTGGGGACGTATGCGCTGGAGATGCTGCGGGGGTGTCCGGCGTTGGAGACGATCTATGTTCCGGTGGGGATGGGGAGCGGGATCAGCGGGGTGATTGCGGTGCGGGATGGTCTGGGTCTGGCGACGAAGGTGGTGGGGGTGGTGTCGCGGGGGGCTCCGGCACAGGCGCTGTCGTTTGCGGCAGGGCGGGTGGTGGAACATGCGGCGGTGACGGCGATAGCGGACGGGGTGGCTTGCCGGAAGCCGGATGAGGAGGCACTGGGGATTCTGGTGGCGGGCGCGGACCGGGTGGTGGAGGTGGAGGACGCGGCGGTGGAGGCAGCGATGCGGGCTTACTTTGCGGATACGCACAATGTGGCGGAGGGTGCTGGGGCGATTGGGCTGGCGGCGCTGCTGCAGGATCGGGAGCGCGGCGGCAGGGTGGTGGGGACGGTGCTGTGCGGCGGGAATGTGGATAGCGATGTGTTTGCGCGGGTGTTGGCGGGGGGAGTGGGAGCATGACGTTGAAGATCAACAGGATTCAGCATATTGGGTTGCCGGTGACGGATCTGGCGGTGTCGGAGGCGTTCTATGGGCGGCTGGGGTTTGAGAATGTGATGGCATCGGGGTTTGAGTACCGTGGTGGACGTGGTCAGGTTGCGATGATGCGACGGGGGGAGATGATTCTGGAGCTGTACCAGATGCCGGAGGCGGAGCTGGTGGAGATACGCGGGCGGAGGGATGGGCATATCGACCATGTGGCGTTCGATGTGGATTCGATTGCGGAGGCGTTTGCGGAGTTGAAGGGTGCGGGGTTTGCGGTGGTGGAGGCAGAGCCGGTGACGCTGGGTTTCTGGGAGCGGGGGTGCCGGTATTTCAATGTTCTGGGGCCGGATGGGGAGCGGTTGGAGTTCAACCAGATTTTGTAGGCAGATTGGAGGTAGGAGGCAGCGATGTATGCAGCGGTGTTTCAGTGCGGGGGATGTTTTGAGTGGGTGGAGACGACGGTGGACGAGTCGGGCGGGTCGAGGCAGCAGTATGTAGAGGACTGTCAGGTGTGCTGTCAGCCGAATGTACTGACGGTTCGGTGGGATCCGGAGGCGGCGGAATATACGATTTCGGCGGAGTTAGAGAGTTAAATGGTGGATATGGGAGGGGTTGGAGCAGGTGTTGAACGGGGTCCATTGTGGGTTCGACTCGCTAACTGACGCGATGCTCCCATATAATCGGAGTCTCCCCCTGAAGGACTGGCGGGCGTGATTTTTAGAGTAGTGAGGGTGTGCGTATCTTTACCGTGAACCGAGAGAGCGAAAGCTCCCTGAAGAGTCAGACCAAGCCTGTGCGCCCGCGCCTCAGCCGCTCCCGCATCTCTATCGCCGTTGCCGCAGCAGTACTGGCGATGTCGGCGGTTTCCACGTTGTTTGCCCAGACTGCTTCGGGGGGATTAGGTGCGACTGCTGCTGCGCCCTCGCAGACGTTATGCCAGCCTCAGGTAATTGGCAACCGACGGATTCCAAAGGAGTCGGTGTTGGCGCGTTTGTTCAGCCACCAGGGGGATTTGTACGATCCGATTGTGGTGGAGCGCGATTTCAACTCGCTTTGGAACACTGGTTATTTTGAAGATGTGCGGATTGAGCGGGCGGATACGGACAAATGTATTCAGCTGGTGATTTATGTGCATGAGAAGCCGACGATTCGCGAGATCAACTACAAGGGTGTGAATGCGGTTTCGCAGTCGGACATTTTGGAACGGTTCAAGAAGGCGAAGGTTGGCCTGACGGTAGAGAGCCAGTACGATCCGACGAAGATCAAGCGTGCCGAGGTGGTGTTGCGCGAGTTGCTGGCGGAGCATGGCCACCAGTTTGCGACGATCAAGACGGAGATCAAGACGATTCCACCGGCGGCGGTGACGCTGACCTTCATTGTGAAGGAAGGCCCGACAGTCAAGGTGGGCAAGATTGCGTTTCAGGGCAACTACAATGTGAGCGACCGGACGTTGCGGTATGCGATGAAGAACCTGCGTCCGATCGGGATTCCGCACTCGATTATTTTTGAGAATCTGCTGGCGCGTACGTTCGATGCGAGCAAGCTGGACGAAGATACGGAGCGGGTACGGCAGGCGTACCGTGATCGCGGGTACTTCAAGGCGCTGACGAGCGAGCCGATTACGCACACGCGGGATGCGGGCGGGATCAACATCTTTACGCTGAGCCCATCGAAGGGCAAGCGGATCGACATCCTGATGCCGGTGGAAGAGGGTAGCCGCTATCGTTTGGGCGGGATTACGTTCTCGGGCAACAAGGCTGTGACGAATACGAAGGTTCTACGGGCGCAGTTTGCGCAGAAGGACGGCGAGTACTTCAACGCGACGCTGTTCGGCAAGGGACTGGAGCAGTTGCGGAAGGCTTACGGCCAGTTGGGCTTTATCAACTTTGTAGGCACGCCGGTACCGCGGATCGACGAAGCGAAGAAGCTGGTGTATCTCGATATTGAAGTGGATGAAGGCAAGAAGTTCTACGTTTCGCGGATCGAGTTTACGGGCAATACGATTACGCGCGACAAGGTGATTCGGCGTGAGTTGATGCTGGAAGAAGGTCAGCAGTACAACAGCCAGGCGTGGGAGTTGTCGATTCTGCGGTTGAACCAGCTGAACTACTTTGAGACGTTGAAGGCGGACCAGGACTCAGAGAGCCGTCTGAATGCGGATGCGGGCACGGTGGATCTGCTGCTGAAGCTGAAGGAAAAGGGCAAGAATTCGATTGGATTGAATGGCGGTATCAGCGGATTGTCGGGAACGTTTGTCGGGTTGAACTACGAGACGAACAACTTCCTCGGTCTGGGTGAGACGCTGTCGGTGCAGGCGAACGTGGGCGATCTTTCGCGGAACCTGAGCTTCGGGTTTACGGAGCCGTACCTGCGCAACAAGCCGATCTCTCTGGGCGTGCAGGTGTTTACGCAGAAGTATGACTACAACCCTGCGAAGTCGTATGCGATTGCGGGCAACCAGAGCCAGAACCTGACGAACGCGCAGCAGTCTTTGCTGACGAACTACAACACGGCGACGACGGGCTTGACGTTGTCGATCAGCGAGCCGTTGAAGCACTTCTTTGCGACGAAGGGTGTTGCGCGCGTGGGTATGTCGTACTCGCTGTCGCGGTCATCGGTGACGACGTTCAACGACAATACGCGGAACGTGTTCCAGTCGCTGGCGTTCCGCTCGGGAGTTGCCGGTCAGAACCAGTTGAACGGAATTGTGACGTCGGTGTTTACGCCGAGCTTTACGTTGTCGAGCCTTGACCGTGCGGTTGGGCCGCATGGCGGTAAGGACTTCAACGCGGCGATCCAGATTGCTGGCGGCGGCGGCAATGTGAAGTACTACTCGCCGCAGTTGAGCTATCGGCAGTTTTTCCCGATGAAGGGTTTCCGGATTAACCGCGAGGGACATAACGTCCTGGGCTACCGTATTCAGTTGGCGCATATTTCGGGTTTTGGCGGGGAGGTTGCACCGCCGACGAACCGTATCTATGGCGGCGGCGAGTCGGACCTGCGCGGGTTTGACGTGCGGTCGGCTTCTCCTTATACGTTTATTCCGAACAAGTTACTGTTCAATCTGACGAACCCGGATGGTACGACGGTACCGCGTGATCCGACGAATCCAACGCTGGGCTCGGTACAGATTCCGCTGCCGATTTATCGGTTGGTGACGATCGGTGGCGACTCGAGTTTGACGTCGAACGTGGAGTACCGGATTCCGATTGTGAGTCAGGTGACGTTTGCGCTGTTTACTGATTTTGGGATGACGTTCAACGCGCAGCCGGGGCAGTTGCAGCAGAGTCCCGCGGGGCAGTCGCTGATTGAGAGCCCTGCATACGGATGCCCGACGCTGGTAAACGGGGCTTGCTTTGGCGGCCAGAAGGTAAACTTCCCGTTCCTGCTGAAGACGGTTCCAGGAACAAACTTCGTTCCGCGTATGTCGAATGGTGCTGAGATTCAGGTGATTCTGCCGATCGTGAATGCGCCGTTCCGGCTGTATTACGCGTATAACCCGCTGCGGCTGTACAAGAGCATTCCGCAGGCACTGGCGGTACCGAATTGCACGCCGGGAACGGCTTCGACGTGCTTCCGGGACTTCTTCCCGAACTCGGGTGCTGGCGATTACAGCTACTCCGAGGCGGTGCAATTCTACGGTGCGAACTACGTGTTGCGTGAGCCGCGAAAGACGTTCCGGTTGACGGTGAGCACGACGTTCTAACCGGTTGTGAGATGTTGGCTGTGAGAGACGGACCTGCCCTGAGGCGGGTCCGTTTTGTTTTGGGGGTGGGGCTTTTGCGTGGCAAGGCTGGCTTGCGTGGCTACGCCGGAGGGAGGGAGAGTGGCGGGGTGGTGTGGATTCCCATGCAGGCTGCAGTGAGGCATTACGGTATGTCTGGAGCACTGGGGTTGGTTGGGGCAAGTGGGGTCGCCAGACAAATATGCCTCGGTGCCGCGATGAGCGTGCGGCGACGGGGACATCTGGGCTGAGGTCAGGTGGGGGTTAGTAGCTGCGTTGATACATACGGGAGATGCGGTCGTGCCAGCCAAGACCTTCGCCGTCGATCCAGGCCCAGAGAAAGCCGAGGCCGAGGGGGCAGAGGGAGAGCAGGGTAGCGACGACGCGGCGGCGGAGGGCGGCACGGGAGGGGTTTTCGTCGGAGAGGGTGCAGAGGCCGATGCGGGCGAAACGCATGCCGGGGGTGGCGTCGCTGAAGGTGAAGAAGAGCAACAGGTAGAGGAAGGCGAGCAGGACGAGGGTGGCGCTGGAGGCGAGGGCCAGGGTGGGCAGGGTGATGGCGCCAAGGGTAAGGGTGCGGGCGGTGAGGGCGAAGGTGGCGGTAAAGGCGATGAAGGCCGAGAGGATGATGCAGGTGTCGACGGCGGCGGACATGAGGCGCAGGTCGAGGGGAGCGGTCTGGGGGGGCGGGTAGAGGTGGAGGTCTGCGGGCAGGTCGAGTTGGGCTACGAGTTGGTTTTCGGGGAAGTGCTGGTTGAGGGTGGAGTAGGCGTCGGCCTGCTGGGGGTGGGGTTGGGCGTCTAGAACGATGGAAGACCAGACGGGGGTGGCGGCCTCGGTGGTGGGGGAGATGGAGACCTGAGTGGGCTCGACCTCGAAGATGCGGAGTTGCGCGGAGACCTCGGGGGCATCGTCGTCGCGGAGTGGTCCTTCGGCGAGGCGGGGACGGGCGCGGCGGGCGGCGACGAGTTGGCGGGGGAACTCGATGAGATTGGCGGGGATGTCGACGGGCGGGGTGGCGGGCGCGTCGAATACCGGCGATTGGCGGAAGGCGATCTCCTGGTCGAGGGCGAGGCCTTCGTCGTCGAAGGGATCGAGCGTGGAGTGGGGATAGGCAGAGGTGCGGGCCTGAGGGGTGGGAGGAGCAGCTGCCTGAAGGGGTTCGATGGGCTCGAATGGGCGGATGGTTAGGGGGATGGGCGTGGCGGGCGTGGAGGGGGCGAGGACGGAGGGGAGCGGGAGCGTGGCCTGATGGAGCGTGGACTGCTGGGCCGGGGCGGTGGTGGGCCGGGGGGCGGCCTGGTGGCGCGTGTGGCGGGGTGTGTCGTCGCGTTCGGTGGTGGGCTCTGTGGATGGTAGGTTGTCGAGTTCTGCGAGGAGGTTGTACTGGGCGTCGGCAACCGCCTGGGCGGTGAGGATGGCGACATCGACGGCTGCTTCTGCCTGTCGGATGGCATTTTCGGCTTCGGCGGCGAGGACGGCGCGGTAGCTGGGGGAGTGCGCGTAGCGCTCGGCGACGGTGGCGGCGATGCGTGCGGCGCGTGCCTTGGCGGGGGTGGCGATGGCGATGGGGGTAGCGGGGCCGGGGGCGGTGGGGCGGCGGCGGGCGCGGTGGGCGGCGAGGCGCTCGGCGACCTGCTGCTTGAGGTCTAGGGAGGAGACGGGGCTGCCGGCGAGGTTCTGCGCGAGGCTGGTGTCGTCGTAGGGGGAGACGGGGAGTTCGATGTCAAGCTGTGCTGAGCTCATAATGCCGAAACCTTAAACCTGCTTTGGTGAAATCGTTTAGCCTCAGAGAGTGGCCCGTCTGGTGATGCTCAAACCGAGAGAAGAGAGTGGCGCGATGCT
Organism: Acidobacteriota bacterium; assembly: GCA_021780315.1. GTDB lineage: Bacteria > Acidobacteriota > Terriglobia > Terriglobales > Acidobacteriaceae > Edaphobacter. The sequence goes on along the minus strand of JAJXYY010000042.1, from coordinate 648,817 downwards.
TTGGCAGTGCGGTGCGGGTGCTGCTGTTTGGGGTGGGGCCGGCGGTTGGTGGAAGCGGGTGGCTGGCCGGGCTGGGGTTGAACAACTGGTGGTGCATTTGTTTCGCCGAATCTGCGCTGTGGGTGGCACATCATTAGTTTACTTACTCATAACTATCATGGTGGTTGGGGTTCGTCATCCGCAGCTATGGGGGCAGGAGGTAACGAGTGAGGCACATACTGCTGCGGGGCAGGCTGGCGGCTTGATGGATGGGCCAGAGCAGGTGCGATATCCGGTTGCGGAGGTGGTGACTCCGGCGGAGGAGACGACGCGGGTGGTGATTGAGTCGGACACGCAGTCGCGGGTGGGGTCGCGGTATGTGCTGGATGGAAACGTGGTGCTGACGTATGGGGACCGGCGGGTGCAGGCGGATCATGTGGAGTATGACAGCGACAGCGGCGCGGTGACGGCGACGGGTCATCTGAAGGCGACGGGCGGGCAGAATAACGAGACGATCCTGGCGAGCCATGGTGAGTTTAATGTGAAGCTGCAGACGGGGCGCTTTTACGATGTATCTGGTTCGGTGGAGATGAAGCAGTCGGCCAAGCGGCTGGTGTATACGAATGGGAATCCGTTTCTGTTTACGGGACGGATGGTGGTGAAGACGGGGCCGCAGGAGTATGAGATCTACGATGGTACGGTGACGTCGTGCCAGTTGCCGCATCCGGACTGGCAGTTGTTTGCGGGGAAGTTCAGCGTGGATGCGGAGAAGGCACGGGCGAGCAACAGCGTGTTCAAGCTGCTGAATATCCCGCTGGTGTATTTGCCATATGTGACGCATCCGGTGGATGCGGAGGACCGGCAGAGTGGGTTGTTGATTCCGGTGGTGGGGGAGTCGTCGACGAAGGGGCTGGTTCTGGGCGAGCAGTTGTACTGGGCGATCAACCGGAGCACGGACCTGACGGTGGGGATCGAGTATTTTTCGCGGCGCGGGTGGTCGGAGGCGGCGACGTTCCGGTACCGGGGGCGGAACGATGATTTTGCGTTGGTTCGTTACAGCGGGTTGAGCGACCGGGGGTACTACACGGGGGGAGTGGCGGTGAACCAGGGCGGGCAGGATGTGACCGCCAGTGGGCGGCACGACTTTGGCACGCAGACGCGGGTGGTGGCGGACACGGAGTATCTGAGTTCGTATCCTTACCGGGAGGCTTTTACGGAGAGCTTCAATCAGGCGGTATCCACGGATATTTTGTCCTATGCGTACGGGGTGCATGAGGCGGGTGGGTATGCGTTTGCGGCACGGGCGGACCGGTACCAGGGGTTGAAGCGGATTGCTACGGATACCAGTTCTGGGGAGCAGGTGCGAATCTTCCATGCTCCTTCGCTGGATGTAAGTGCGACGGAGCATCGGGTGGGGGCGACGCGGTTGGAGTGGGGGTTGGAGAGTTCGGCTGCGGGGCTGAAGCGGGTGGAGCCGAATTTTGTGACGAGCGGGATGGTGGAGCGGTTGGATGTGCATCCGGAGGTGGCGTATCCGCTGATGGGTGGAGGGTGGAGTGTGCGTCCGTCGGTGGGGGTTCGGGGGACGATGTACAGCCGGAGTCTGCAGCATGTGGGTGCGGGCCAGCCACCAGTGGAGAGTACGAACGGGTTGACGCGGGCTGATATGGAGGCGAGTGTGGATGTTCGTCTGCCAGTGCTGGAGCGGACGTTCGATTCGGGGTGGATGCGGAGGCTGGCGGGACACACGGTGAAGCATACGATTGAGCCAGAGGTGACATACCGGTATGTGAGCGGGATCGGGAACTTCCGGCAGGTGCTGCGGTTCGACGATGTGGATGTGGTGAGCAATACGGATGAGGTGGAGTATGGGGTGACGCAGCGACTGTTTTTGAAGCCGGGGAAGGAGAAGCCCTGCCAGGCGGCGGAGGTGAGCGAGGCGGACCGGGTGAAAGACGATGGCGACCTGCCGGAGGGGAAGCACTGCGGGGCGAAGGAGTGGATCAACTGGCGGGTGGCGCAGAAGTATTTCATCGACCAGAATTTTGGTGGTGCGATTGTGAGTGGTCATCGGAATGTGCTGGAGACGACGTTGAACTTTTCGGGGGTGGCGTTTTTGACGGAGCCGCGGGCGGTCTCGCCGTTGATCTCGCGGCTGCAGGTGCATCCTACGGAGAAGGTTGGGGTGGAGTGGGATTTTGATCTGGATACGGGGGCCAAGAAATTTACGTCGAACAACCTGCTGGTGGATGTGCATGAGGGCAATTCGTTTGCGGGGCTGAGCTATGCGCGGTTGAATGCGCCGGGGCGTGCGTATACGCAGGGGATACCGACGGTGAACTCGGATTTCAGCCAGTTGCGGATCTTACTGGGATACGGGTCGCCTACGAAGAGCGGGCTGGGGGTGGCGGCGAATGCGGGGCTGGACCTGAAGCTGGGGACGGTGCAGTATGGTGCGCTGCAGACCTCATACAACTGGAACTGCTGCGGGCTTAGCCTGGAGTACCGGAAGTATGAGTTGGGCGCGGCGCGCAATGAGAACGTGTACCGGTTCAACTTTACGCTGGCGAATATAGCGACGGCGGGGAATCTGCGGCGGGCAGAGCGGCTGTTTTAGAGGTGGCTGCGTGGTGACGTGAGCGGGGCGAGGCTGGTCTGCGTGAGATAATCGGACATTGTGTTGAATGTTTTCAGGCCATACCGGAACCTTTTTTTTGCCTTGATGCTGGCAGCCGTTGGTTGCCATGCCCAGACTCCTGTCGCTGGCAGCAGCACACTCTCGCCCGATCTGATGCGGCGGGTGGAGGTTCTGATTCGCTCGCGGTCGAGCGTTCCGCCGGATTATCAGATTGAGATTGGGCCGCGGACGAAGAGCGACGTTGCGGGCTTCGATGCGATTGCGGTGAGCTTTACCAATGGTGGCAAGTCGAGCAAACCGGTGACGTTTCTGCTGTCGAGCGATGGTAAGACGCTGGCGCAGTTCAGCAAGTTCGACATCAGCCAGAATCCCAAGGATCTAGTGTCTGGCGCGGGGCGGCCTGCTCGCGGTGGAGCGGAGAATGCGCCGGTGCAGATTGTGGTGTTCGACGATCTGGAGTGCCCGTTCTGCGCGAAGATGCATGCGCAGATGTTTCCTGCGGTGCTGGAGCGGTACAAGGATCAGGTGCGGATTGTGTATAAGGACTTTCCGCTGGACCAGCATCCATGGGCGATGCGGGCGGCGATCGATTCGAGTTGTCTGGGGGCTCAGAGCACGCCGGGATACTGGAATCTGGTGGACTACATCCATGCGCATGCGGGCGAGCTAGGCGGGGACGACAAGAGCCTGGCGAAGGCCAACGAGGCTCTGGATACGCTGACTCGGGAAGAAGGCAAGCGGCAGAAGGTGGATGAAGCTGCGCTGAGTGCATGCGTGACCAAGCAGGATGCGACGGCGGTGAAGAGTTCGATCAAGCTGGGTGAGGCGCTGGGCGTGGATTCGACGCCGGCACTGTTCATCAATGGCGAGAAGCTGGATGGGGCGGTACCGATGGAGTATGTCTACCGCATGATTGATGGTGCGTTGACGGCTGAGGGCCAGACTCCGCCGCCGGCACCCGTTGCTGCGCCTGCAACGCCAACGACTCCATCCGCAAATTCACCGGCTGCAAAGCCTGGAAACTAGATTGAGAACGCAGGAGACCGAAGCCGTGCCTGATTTATTGAACGAGATGAAAGTTAGCCCACGAGTGGTGGTAGCGCAGCGCGGTTCGTTTCCGTTGGCATTGGTATTGATGGCGGCGATGGTTCCGATGGCCGGGTGCAACCGAGGGCATAGTGCGGACGTAGTGGCGACGGTGAATGGCCATGCGATTATGCGGGCGGACCTGGACAAGGTGTATGCCGCGCAACTGGGGGATGCGCCGCAGCAACAGCATCCTTCCGCGGACCAGGCGGATTCGCTGCGGCTGAATGTGCTGCGCGAGTTGATTGACGAAGAGATCGTGCAGCAGCGTGCGGCGAAGATGAATCTGACGGCGACGAATGAAGAAGTGGATGCGAAGCTGGCGGAGATGAAGGCCCCGTACACGGAAGACCAGTTCGACCAGAAGTTGAAGGCGAGCAACCATACGCTGGACGATGTGAAGCATGATCTGCGGCGGTCGCTGACGATCGAGAAGCTGCTGAATAAAGAGATCAACTCGAAGATCACGGTGACGGACATGGACGTGACCACGTACTTCAACCAGCACAAGGCGGAGTTCAACCTGATTGAGACGCAGTATCACCTGGCGCAGATCCAGGTGACGAGCGTGCCGTCGACGCAGCCGGGCAACCTGCAGGGCAGCAAGGCGACCAGCGACGTGGAAGCGAAGAAGAAGATTCAGGCGTTGAAGAACCGGCTGGATAGCGGAGAAGACTTCGGGACGATTGCGATGAATTTCTCGGAGCGTCCTGAGACAGCGTCGAATGGCGGCGATATGGGATTTGTGTCGGAGTCGCAGATGCACGCGGACCCGACGATCTTTGCTGCGGTGACGAAGCTGAAGGCCGGACAGATTACAGACATACTGCCGATGCTGGATGCGCAGAGCAAGAAGCCGATGGGCTACGCGATCTACAAGCTGATCTCGCGTGAGCCGGCAGGTCAGCGCGATGTAAACGATCCGCGGGTGCAGCAGGCGATTCGCCAGCAACTGCGGGATGGCCGTTCGCAATTGCTGAAGAACGCGTATTTCGAGATGCTGCGCGATCAGGCAAAGGTGGAGAACTTCTTCGCGGAAGAGATCTTCAAGAACGACGCACGGTAAGCACACAGACGACGCGCCTGGCGCGTATACAACGCTGGATGATGGATGAGGTTGCGATGAGTGAGACGCGGGTACGGTACGCGATTCTGGGCTTTGGACACCATGCTGTGCGGCGATTGCTTCCTGCGTTTGCCCAGTGTGAACACTCCGTTTTGACGGGGATGTGGCGGCGCGATTCGGTTGCTGCCGCGCAGAACTGTGCCGAGTACAAGATTCCGCATTGCTTTGCGACGCGTGAGGCGTTGTGCGCCTCGCCGGATGTGGACGTGGTGTTTATTACGTCGCCGGATGCGATGCACAGGGACGATACGCTGTTGGCGCTGCGCCATGGCAAGGCGGTGTTGTGTGAGAAGCCGCTGGCGATGAATGCCGATGAGGCCGCGGAGATGCAGGCGGCGGCGGAGGCAGCGGGGCTGCTGTTTGGGGTAGGACAGAATTTCCGTTACAACCACAGCCTGGAGTGGCTGCGGCAGAAGGTTCGCGAGGGTGCGATCGGTGAGCCGCAACTGGCGCATGCGGAGTATGCTTACCCGGCCCAGACGGCTCCGCGGAAGTGGATTACCGATCCGACGCTGGCGTGTGGTGGGCCGATAGCCGATGTGGGAGTGCACTGCATTGACGCGCTGCGGTTTGTGCTGGGCGAGAATGTAACCAGTGTGAGTACACTTGCGCGGCGCGATGCGCGGTCCGGCGAGGTGGAGGCGATTGCGTCGCTGCAGATGGAGATGACGGGCGGGATCTATGCGAATGTGACGGCAAGTGCGCGGGCTCCGTATCGCTCGCTGATCGAGATCACGGGCAGCGACGGAGTGCTGGTAGCGGAGAATGGATTGACGGTGGATCGTCCGGTGGAGCTGGTGCTGCGTCGCGCCGGCGAGGTGGTGGAGCGCGTGACGGTGGAGAACGGCGATGGCTATACGCGGATGCTGGACAGCTTTGCGCTGGCGTTGGGGGGGCAGGGAAGTTTTGTGGCGTCGGGTGAGGATAGCGTGCGCAATATGCGGGTGCTGGATGCAGCGTTTGAAAGCTGGCAGAGCGGGGCACGTGCGCTGGTGCGTGATTAGTTCGTTTGCAACTGGCCGCTAAACAACTGGCCGCTTAGCGAATTGCGGTGGCGAGTGCGGTTGCTGGCTGGTGGTGGTTGGCCGCCAAGTCGCGTTTAGGTGTGGCTGCTGCGGGCAGATATTTTTTGTATACGCTGATGTGGAAGCAGGACTGCTGGAATTCCTCTTCGACATCGACTTTACCTTCCTGTACGAGAGGCAGGAGATAGCCGCGCATCCAGGCGATTTCGGTGAGGGAGAGGCCGTGCTTGGCGAGATCGATGGCCTGTCCGGTGAGGTGGGGTGAGGCGGTGTCGCCTTCGGCTGGAGCGGCGTTGCCGTTGGTGCGAAGGAGGCGATGCTGGAATTCCACGGTGCGGACGGCGGAGTTGATCTGGAGCGGAGTGTGGAAGCGGGCGTAGTGCGCGCGGGCCAGATTGTCGAGGAACTGAGCGGTCCAGGGGCGGCAGTAACGGCGGTTGGCTGGGAGGCGCTCGTCGACGACTAGGGTGGGGCTGACGGGGACGGGAACCAGCATGTGCTGCTGCCGCATGAGGTCTATGTCGTCGTCGTTCTGGATGCGATCGAGACCTTCGCGGTCGGCGACCTGGTTCTGGCGAAGCAGGATCTCGTGAGAGCCTTTGAGCGGTGGAGGGACGATAAGGCGGCCGCGCTTGTTGTAGAGCGAGGGAAGAATCGTCGGGGTGGAGGCCACTTCCTCGGTAGGGGCAAGTTGAGGGTGATCCTGATTGGTGCGGATGACGTTGACGACTGGGGTGGGCTGGGAGACGGCGTTGGCCTGAGGTTGAGGCTTGGTACGGGCGGGCTTGGCGGGCGGTGGAGTTTGCGAAGTAGCCTTGTCGGACTCGGGCGAGGTGGGGGCGGATGCAGCCTTGAGGAAGTCGGCGGAGGTGGCTTGCCGGGGAGCAGCAGCGGTGGCGGCGCTATTATCTGGCGGCGTGGGGAGAGCGGCAGATGTGGTGGAGGGAACGGATTTGGTGCGGGCCCTGGCGGATGCGCGGCGGGTGTTGGGATGCTGGCTGGCGACCCAAGCGTGGATGCGATTGACGGTGACGGGGTCGGGCGTGTCTTCGGTGCTGCGCCGAGTGTGGTGAGGCTTGGCCTTTGGCTTGGCTTTTGGCTGAGATTTTGCGTGGGGGGTGGTGGCAGGCGCGGTTTTGTGGGCCTTGGTCTGTTTGTGGGGCTTGGACTGCGTCTGGGTCTTGGCCTGAGACGCGGGCTTGTGTTTGCGGGCGTGCAGGGGGAGAGGCGAAAGGGACAAAGCTGCGAGCGCCAGGATGGCTGCAATGGGGGCGTGTGCGCGCATAGACATTTGGGAGGCGCGGAGACGCCAGAGCAAGATCTACTGTAAATATTTGCTGTGGTTAGTGTAAGTGTACAGCTGGGTTCCGTATACTCTTGGATTAACAGGAGGCAGCATGCGCGTTGTGGTTGCGGGAGTGGTGATAGCGGGTTCGGTGTTGATGGCAATGGGTTTACCATCGGTAGGGGCGCAGGAAGATGCGGCGACTAAGCCGGAGTTTTATACCACCAAAGTGCAACCGATTCTGGAGACGAATTGTTACAAGTGCCATGCGGGCATGTTTCATCGGGGCGGCTTGAACCTGAAGACGCGTGATGCGATGCTGCAGGGCGGGCATCATGGTGCGGCGGTGGTGCCGGGTGATGCGGGTAAGTCTTTGCTGGTGAAGGTGATACGGCATGAAGGGCCGGCGAACGATCCGATGGATATGCCTCCGCATAAGCCGAAGTTGTCGGATGCGGATATTGCTACGGTGGAGCAGTGGGTGAAGGCGGGCGCGGTGATGCCAGCGGATGCAGCCAAACCTTAGTTGATGGCGTAAGTGATTTGTTTTGTTGATGAACGGAGCGTGCCTGCGGGTTGTGGGCGCTCCGTTTTTTGGGTGCGTGCGGGTTAGTTTTGCAGGGTTTTGAGGGCTTTGCGGTGGGCTTGCTGGAGGTGGCGGTGGAGGGTGGGGAGCAGGGGGCTGGTGGCGGGGAGGCGGTGGTGGGCGGTGTTGGTGAGGATGAGCCAGTCGTGCCAGCGGCCGAGGGTGTGGTGGAGGAGGTGGAAGCGTTGGGCGGTGGGGGAAGTTGCTGATTTTGCTGAGGATTCGGCGATATAGCGGGAGATGCGGGCGGCTTTGCGGATGGCGTGGAGTTGCTCGATGTTGTGGGGATCGAGGTTGGCGGTGGCGCGGGAGAAGAGGGTTTGGGCGAGCCGGGCGGGTGAGGAGCGGGGTCTGGGAACGGGGTCGAGCGACTCGAGGTGGGCCAGTTGGGCGAGCAGTTTTTTGTGGTGTTTGTGGAGCAGAAGCTGGAGATTTGTGGCGTGTTTGTGGCGGGCTTTTTGAAGATGGCGGGTGAGGGCCTGGGCGGCGGGATTGGGGGGTAGCTGGGCGAGGAGATCGAGCTGGATGTCGAGGTCGCGGAGGAGTCCGGAGGCCTGGCGGAGGGGCTTGGTGGCTTTGAGGAAGTGGGTGGTGGAGTCGGGGTCGGGCAGGAGCTGGAGGAGAGCCTGGATGCGACGGAGGGTGGAGCGGAGGTGGTGGAGGGGATCGGGGTCGGGTTTGCGGCGGGTGGAGCGGAGAGCTTTGCGCAGGGCTGCGGTTTGGTGGGTGAGGGGTGGTTCGTGCGGGTTTGGGGCGGGGTGGGGCATCGGGATCTGGTGATGCTATTGGATGCCGATTTGGTGGAGGTGTCTAGTGGGGCGGGGCGACTCCCGTGTAGGCGGGCGTCGGGTGAGGGGTTAGTGGGGCTTGTGGAGGGCGGCGCGGATTTTGGCGACGTGGGTGCCGTGGGCGCGGATGGCTTCGTGGAGCTGGTCGCCGGTGACGCCTAGCTCTTTGGACCAGTAGGCGATGTCGGAGGCCATTTTGGGGTTGATCTCTTTGGGGTCGTGAGGACCCTTGGTGGCGTGGTCTTCGTGGATGGCGTGGGGTGCATGGGCTTTGGGTGTGTCTTGATGCTCGGACATGTTACGGTTCCTCTTTCCACGTGCTGCTGGTTAGGTGGATGAGGATGGGTGGGGTTGGGGATGTCTTGTGGGGTGGAATGGGTGGCTTAGAACCATAGTGAGGATGCCTACTAGACAAGCGATTTTCACAGAATGGCGGCGCTCACCCGTACGCGTCATAATGAATAGATAAATGGCTACCCAAACTCTGCTGCCTGGATTCGCGCTCTTACAGCCTCCTTCGCTGAAGCGCTGTATTGTTTCTGATGCTCGATTACCAACGAATACGACTACCCGTTTTCACCGAGTGCATCGGTGGTTCAATTTCATAGCAGGCTTTTCCCCTGAGTTCGTCCATCAGCGTTGCGAGCTAGCGACATTGGATGCTGATTCGACTCTCCTCGATCCCTTTGCTGGTTGTGGAACTTCGCTTGTTGTGGCGGCGGAACGAGGTCTTTCTGCGGTGGGATACGATCCGCATCCCATATTCAATAGAATATGCAGCGCAAAGCTCCCCAGTTCAGACGCGTTTGGGGTCATTCAAGAGACAGTGGAAATATTATTGAAAGGCTTTGATCGGCCTGTATCAAGGTCAGTTCTCACTGACTCGCAGAGCATGTTCTTAACAAAGCTATATCCACTGGATATTTTAGAGGCATTGCTCGGTGCACGAGAAGGGCTGCTTGCTTCGAATTTAGCGGTAAGCGACACCGCCTTCCTCATGCTTTCGCGGATTGTTGATAGATGTTCTCATTCTCAAACTGACGGCATCTACAAAGCTCCTACAAGCAAGAAGCAAATGGTAAGTCCTATTTTTGCGTGCGCTGAAGTAGCGAACATGATGCTGGAAGATCTTGCCTCTCTAGACGGAGTTGATCTACAGCAGCGAGGCAAAATCATTCGTCAGTCTTCCCGCTCAATGGAGCAAGTAGCAACTGAATCTGTATCGATCATCGTGACTTCCCCTCCATATCTAAACAATTTCGATTATGCAGAGATGACCCGCATGCTCCTGTATTTTTGGGGCATTGCTAGTTCTTGGGGTGACATCACGGAGAAGGTAAGAAGGTCGCTGATCGTAAACACCACCACAGCGCTTAAGGGTCAGAAGCCGCTCCAACAAGTTTATCGGAATAACATTTCAGAGCTGGTTCACGAAGAACTTGATGAGCTTGTGAGTACTTTAGGAGAACGTAAGAAGGACAAGAATGGCAAGAAGGACTACGATTTTTTGATCTATCCCTATTTTTCGCAGATGACCGACGTATTGCGGGAAGCCTATCGGGTGCTTAGGGAAGGGGCTCCTATTCATATCGTCGTTGCAGATGCGGCACTATATGGGGTGCATATAAGCACCCCGCAACTTCTCCAGTCCTCCATGCAAGATATAGGCTTTAGAAAGTTGAAGTGTGAGCTTATGAGAGAAAGAGGTCATAGATGGACTTTGGCTAAGCGCGAAGGCTCTCCGCTCGGACTAGGCGAATATCACTTACATGGAGTTAAATAAACTGATTACAGATGGTCCTAAACCCACTTTGAACTCCGACGTAGACGGAGGTTCGGCAAATTCGCCAACTCAGGCTCAGTCAACGCTCTATAAAATCGCGGATCTAGAAATTCGAAAAGCGATTGAGAGCTATTTGAAACTAGTGAGAGCAACTAGTGGCCTGACAAATGTTTCTTCACATGATCTGGCTGATGAAAGAACACGCACGATACTTCTAGCTGGGCTGGGGGTACGCGACGAGATGACTTCAGATGCTGCTCTTGAGGAATGGAAGCGTCGTCACGCGATCCCATTCGATCTTGAAACTGCCATTGCAGCGGGAGTTTACAGAGATATCCGAAATGCAGGCGCAGAGTTTCTGAACGTAATTGAACGTGAAACTCACAATTTTTCCTCTTTCACTCCAGCTTTTATCAATAAGAACCCACATCTACTTCCGCTTTTTCAACACCTGAGCGGAATATTCAGCAAGGCTGCACTAAAAGCTCAGGTAGGCTCAATATCTGATAACTCTATTTCTAAACCTGCGTCTGCGAGGCTCTCGAAACTTCTTCACGACCGTGTCGACCCTAAAGCCGTGAACAAAGGAGAAATTCTACAGAGACTTGAGTCCACACTTGAAGGAATAGTAAGGGACCTTATTGGTCGCGTGCTCTTTGAATCGATCGTAGATCGCGCTCTTCATGATCAGGGTTTGACTTTCCAGCGCGAGGAGGAATATGCATCCTTGAAAGGAGTTGTCTACGATTTCCGAGCAGACTTCGTCCTTCCATCGGCAGATAAACCACTCGCGTTCATCGAAGTAAGAAAATCATCTGCTCGACACGCTTCGCTCTACGCGAAGGATAAAATGTTTTCTGCTATCAACTGGAAAGGCAAGAACGCGGATCTGTTAGCGGTTCTCGTCATAGACGGTCCATGGACTGGTGAAACCTTGCGCGTATTGGCGAATGTCTTTGACTACGTGATTCCGATCGCTCGCGTTGCGGAACTTGCGACTACTTTGGACTCATACCTCAAGGGGGACAGAACCAAGCTTAAGTGGCTAATAGATTTCAAAATTAGTCCCGCACATGAAGGGAAGTAAGTCCAGATCTTATATATGGAACTGACGATTCAACCAAAACGAAGCGTCGATTTTGTATGGTTTTCGGCTGCCTATTTGAAGGGCTGGCACGTTGAAAGGCTAGATGTCCGATTTTGTGGTGTTGATGAAGAAAGAGGCTCGGACTAAAGTCCGAGCCTCTTTCTATTTATTGTGGTTTTGTGGCACGGCCGAAGCCGTGCCCGTAAGCGAGACCCTTTGTGGTGCTGTCGGGGGATGGTTACCTTATCCAACTATTGGAGTAATGTTCCTTCTTCGGGTTGGATTTTGGCTTCTTCTGGGGGGATGACTACTGCTGCGGCTACTTTGTCCTGGGGTTCGAGGTCCAGGAGTTTGACGCCCTGGGTGCTGCGGCCGGCGGCGCGGATGGACTTGGTGTCGATGCGGATGATCTTGCCGAACTGGGAGATGACCATGAGTTCGGAGGTCTCGTCGACCAGGTTGATGCCGCTGACTTTGCCGTTTTTGGCGGCGGTTTTGACGTTGATGACGCCTTTGCCGCCGCGGGTCTGGAGGCGGTACTGGTCGACGTCGGTGCGTTTGCCGTAGCCGTTTTCGGTGACGGAGAGGATGAGGCAGGGGGTGAGGCCGAGTTTCTCGTCGAGCTTGGCGAGCTTGGCGGCGACCTCGCTGGAGACGGCGGGGGCGGCTAGTTCACCGGGTTCGGCTAGCTGCATGGGCTGGGCGGCGGTGCTGTCGGTGGCTTCGCCGATGACTTTTTCGACGTCGCTGGTGAGGCCGGCGGCGGCGGCGCGTTCGAGGCGCTGTTTGTTGCGGGCTTCGGCGGAGGGGGTGACGGCTGCTCCGACGACGTAGTCACCCTTTTTGAGGGTGATGCCCTTGTTGCCGTAGGCGGGGCGACCCATGGGGCGGAGGTCCTGCTCGTTGAAGCGGATGGCCATGCCGTCGTGGGTGGCGAGGAAGATGATCTGGTGTCCGTCGGTGACGCGGGCGGTGATGAGTTCGTCGTCCTTGTCGATGCCGATGGCGATGATGCCGCGGGCCATGACGTTGGAGAAGTCCTTGAGGGCGGTCTTTTTGACGGTGCCGTTGCGGGTGGCGAAGAGGACGTACTTGTTGTCTTCTTCGAGGTTGCGGACGGGGAGGATGGTGACGACTTTTTCTCCGGGCTGGAGGTCGATGAGCGAGGCCATGGCCTTGCCTTTGCCGGCGGCGGAGATGTCGGGGATTTCGTAGACCTTGAGCCAGTAGACGCGGCCGGTGTTGGTGAAGCAGAGGAGATAGGCGTGGGTGGAGTCGATGATGAGCTGGGCGACGAAGTCTTCGTCGCGGGTCTTCATGCCGAGGCGGCCGGTTCCACCGCGGCGCTGCTGGCGGTAGATGGAGATGGGGGTGCGCTTGAGGTAGCCGGTGTTGGAGACGGTGACGGCGACCTGCTCGTCGGCGATGAGGTCTTCGAGCTGGAGGTCGGCGGCTTCGTCGAGGATCTGGGTGCGGCGTGGGTCGCCGTACTTGTCGCGGATCTCTTCGAGCTCTTTGATGATGACTTTGCGGAGTTTTTTCTCGGAGGCGAGGATGGACTCGAACTCGGCGATGTTGTCGCGGACTTCGGCGAGTTCTTTGAGGAGCTCGTCGATGGAGAGCTGGGTGAGGCGGTAGAGCTGCAGTTCGAGGATGGCGTCGATCTGCTTGAGGGAGAGGATGAGGATGCCGGTGGTGGAGAAGGTCATGTCGACGCCGTATTTGGCGGGGTCGAGGTTGACGCCGGCGAGTTCGGTACCACGGAGGTTGATGGTTTTTCCGGAGAAGTACTGGTAGAGGCGCTCGCGGGCCTCGGGACGGGAGCCGGACTGGCGGATGATGCGGATGACCTGGTCGAGGTGGTCGAGGGCGATCTGGTATCCGAGGAGGATGTGTTCGCGGTCGCGGGCCTTGTTGAGGAGGAAGGCGGTGCGGCGGCGAACGACCTCGATGCGGTGATCGAGGAAGGCGCGGATGGCGTGGTCGAGCGGGAGCTCCTTGGGCTGGCCGTTGTGTACGGCCAGGAAGATCATGGAGAAGGACTCCTGCATCTGGGTGTGTTTGTGGAGCTGGTTGAGGACGATCTGATGCTCGGCGCCGCGCTTGAGGCCGATGACGATACGCATGCCGTCGCGGTCGGACTCGTCACGGAATTCGTCGCGGGCGATGTCGGTGATGACACCCTCGTTGACGAGTTCGGCGATGCGCTCGATGAGCTTGGCTTTGTTGACCTGGTAGGGGATCTCGGTGACGATGATGGCCTGGCGACCGCCGGAGATGTTTTCGATGGCGCACTTGGCGCGCATCATGAATCGTCCGCGGCCGGTGCGGTAGGCCTGGGGGATGTTGGTGCGTCCGAAGAGGAAGCCACCGGTGGGGAAGTCGGGACCGAGGACGTGCTGGAGGCAGAGGTCGAGGTCGGAGGTGGTGTCCTGGGGGGACTTGGAGAGGAGGGCGATGGCGGCGTTGACCACCTCGGTGAGGTTGTGGGGGGGGATGTTGGTGGCCATGCCGACGGCGATACCGGAGCTGCCGTTGACGATGAGATTGGGGATGCGGGCGGGGAGGACGGAGGGCTCGACGGTGGACTCGTCGTAGTTGGGGACGAAGTCTACGGTGTCGGAGTCGATGTCGGATAGCATCTCGCCGGCGATGCGGGTGAGGCGGGACTCGGTGTAACGCATGGCGGCGGGTGGGTCGCCGTCGACGGAGCCGAAGTTGCCCTGTCCGTCGACCATGGGGTAACGGAGGGAGAAGGGCTGGGCGAGCCGGACCATGGTGTCGTAGATGGCGGAGTCGCCGTGGGGGTGGTAGTTGCCCATGACGTGTCCGACGACCTTGGCGGACTTGGTGTATTTCTTGTTGAACTGGAGGCCCATCTCCTGCATGCCGTAGAGGATGCGGCGATGTACGGGCTTGAGGCCGTCGCGGACATCGGGCAGGGCGCGGCCGATGATGACGGACATGGAGTAGTCGAGGTAGGAGCGACGCATCTCCTCTTCGATATTGATGGAGAGCATGAAAGCGGCGCCGCGGCCCTGGACGTTGGAGCCACCTTCGGGCGGGGTGCCAGCCGGGGGAGGAGCGTTGGAACCGGCGTCTTGCGGGGAGGGTGATTCAGGGTTTTTGGGGTCTTCTGGAAAGAGATCGTCAGCCATGGTTTATCTGACCATTATAGAGGTTCCGGGGTGGATTTGGCGGGGGTGGGGAGGTACGGCTGGTGGTGCCAAGAAGAAGGGGCGCCCGTGATGGGCGCCCCTGGAGTGAAGCAGGTGTTTGGGTTAGAAGTAGATTTTGCCAACGAGCTGGATTTGACGACCAGCGGCAGCGGCGGTGATGTTGCCGAAGTTGCCGAGGAAGTTGCTGTCGGGCTGGTTGAACTGGGTGTGGTTGAACATGTTGTACGCCTCGAGACGAAGCTGCGCGTAGCGGCTGGACTCGGAGGAGAAACGGATGTCCTTGGAGATGGTGGCGTCGGTGTTGAGGATTCCCGGGCCCTTGAATTTGTTACGTCCGATGTTGCCGAACGAACCAAGGGTCTCATCCACGAAGCTGGCGGGGTCGAAGTAGGTTCCGCCACCAGCTGCACCACCTGCACGGGGGTTGAGGCGCTTGAGCGGCGCGATCTGGTTGGGGATGTCGGGGCAAGCGTAGTAAGAGTCGTTTGCACCGCAGTAGAGGGAGTAGGAGACGCCGCCGCCGTAGGAGACGTCGAAGGGGAAGCCGCTGGCGAAGGTGCTGATGGCGCTGACCTGCCAGCCGGCTCCGAGGAGGTTACGGAGAGAGAGGGGACCGCCCGAAGCACTGAATGGAACGGTGTAGATAGGAGCGATGACGAGGCGGTGCCGGGCATCGAAGTTGGAGTTGCCGTAGTTGAGTGCTTTGTTGTACTGGTTGTAACCACGGTTGGCACCGCCGAAGCCTGCACCTTCGTAGCTGGAGGAGTCGTCGAGGGAGTGGGAGAGGGTGTAGCTGATCTGGAAGACCAGGCCGTGGGTTTGACCCTTTTTGGCGCTGATTTCGAGAGCGTTGTAGTTGGAGGTACCCTCGGTGGTGATGAGACCGATGCCGTGGAAGTGGGTCTGTCCCGTGGCAGGATCGATCGCCTGAGGATAGAGGGTATGTGAGGGGTAGAGGGTGGGCTGGCTGTCGAGGTTGGTGCCGGAGCAGACGGGGTCTGCGAGGCAGGCGTTGTGACCAGCCTGGGTGATGGGGTTGCCTTCGACGGTGATCTGGTTGTGACGACCCAGAGCGCCGACGTAGGAGACGGTGGCTACGATGTTGCTGGGCAACTCGCGTTCGATGGTGAGGTTGAAGTTCTCAGCGTAGGGTGCGCGGAAGCCAGGGTTGTACTGGCTGATGTAGAGCGCACCGAACTGCTCGAAGTTGACGGGATCGCCGGGCTTCGGGAAAGAAGCTGGGAACTTGTTGGTATAGGTCTGGCCAGTCTTGATGTCCTGATAAGGGTTGGCAAATGCAGGACGGCCACCGGCTACGTAGTCGGCGACGCCGGAGGAGTTGACACCGAAGGGAGCATCGCCGAGGTTCTGGAGCGAGGTCTCTTCTTCGGTACGGTTGTAGTAGATACCGAAGCCGGCACGGATGGAGAGCTTACCGGAGTTGCCACCGGAGAGGATGCCGAGATCGGGTGCGTAGGCAAATCCGATGCGGGGACCGAAGCTCTTGTAGGGGGTGGTGGCACCCTGGGCGTTGTTACAACCGGGATCGCCAGGGAAGTTGAGGCTGAGGGGCGCAGTCGGGAAGACCTTGGACTGCTGGCCGGGGATGAAGCAGTTGACTCCAACCTTGTTGTACTGGTTGTTGTGGATGGCCTGATCCAACTGGTAGCCGAGGCCGTAGTTGATGGTCAGGTTGCTGAGGGCTTTCCAGGTGTCCTGGGCGTAGAAGTAGTTTTCGTAGGCCTGGGCGCTGATGCGTCCGCCTGCTCCCTGAGCGTAGGTGCTGACGTTACCGAGGAGGAAGTCGAGCACGGCGCTGCCAGAGCTGTTGGGGTTGGACGGGGAGAAGCCGAAGCTGCCGTTATCGCTGTTGGAGAACTCGTTATCCACATTGAAGCGACGGCCGTCGTAGCCGAACTTCATGGAGTGGTGTCCGAGGACCTTGGAGAAGTTGTCGTCGGCCTGGTAGTTCTGGTCGACACGGGGCTGAGGGCCGTTGTTGCTGAAGCCGAGGGTGAACGCACCGGCAACGGCGATGTGTGGAAGGCTGGCTCCGGCGGGGTTCTGCGGGGTGATGGCGAAGCCGAAGGTGGAGGGGGCGACGACCTGCTGGGGTGTCACAGAACCAAGGTTGAAGCGAGTGTAGTGGAGCAGGAACTCATTGAGGGTGGTGGGGTTGATCTGCCGGGTATAGGAGGCGGTGAACTGGCGGATTTCGCTAGTATTCTGATCGCCGAAGCCTGGCAGGGTGGAGCCGGTGAAGGGTAGGGTACGTACGGTTGGGAAGTGCTGGTAGATGCCCAGGAAGTAGAACTGGTTGGCACTGTGGAGGCTGTAGTCGACACGGCCCATGACCTGATCCTGAATGAGCTTGGTGATGGGGTTGAAGACGTAGCGGTTGGTGCCGGAGTTGGGGGTCGGGATGTACTTCGTGAGCAGCGCGGCAGAGATGGGGTTGAAGGCGCTGGTGGGGAGGGTTCCGATCCTGGCAAAGCAGGATTTGAACGTGTCAACGCCGGAGGTGCAGTTCGGGATGTTGATGGTACCGGGGATGACGTTTGATTTGAAGGTGGTACCGGTGAAGTCTCCGCCACGCTGGGCAACGGTGGGGACGATGGTATTACCACCTGCTTCCGGGGTGCGAGCACGTTCGCCCTGATAGCCGGCGAAGAAGAAGAGCTTGTCCTTGAGGATTGGACCTCCGAGGGTACCACCGAAGAGGTTCTGGTGGAAGATAGGAACCAGCTTGCCCTTGGTGCTGCTGTACTGGAAGAAGTTGGCGGTGTTGAGGAAGGTGTCGCGGTAGAACTCAAAGGCATCGCCGTGGAACTGGTTGGTACCGGACTTGACGACGGTGCTGACGATGGCTCCTGAGTTACGCGAGTATTCTGCGTTGAGGGAGCTGGTGATGACGTTGAACTGATCGAGACCGTCGAGGTTGGGCTGGATGCCGATGGTGTTGAGTGCGAAGTCGTTGGTGTCTGCGCCGTTGATGAGGTAGCTGGACTGCTGGCTCTGGGCACCGTTGACGGAGTAGTTGGAGCCGAAGCGGTCGTCCGCGGACTGGACACCGGGTAGGATCTGCTCGAGCTGAGTGAAGGCGCGTCCGATGAGGGGGTAGGCCACGATCTGGGCAGCGTCTACGATGTTGCTGAGCTGCATGTTGGTGGTATCGACCTGGACGGCATTGGCGGCGATCTCAACCTTTTCGGATGAGCTGCCGATGCTGAGTTTGATGGGTGCGACGTACTGCTGGTCGAGTACCAGCGTGATACCCGTGGCGGTGTAGCTCTTGAAACCGGAGACGTTGGTGCTGAGGTCGTACACGCCTACAGGGAGCTGGAGGAATTGGTAATCTCCGTTGGGTTGGCTGACCGTGGTGTAGACGACGCCTGTTGCTTCGTTGGTCGCGGTTACGGTCGCATTTGGTATGACGGCGCCAGTGGGGTCAGTGACGGTGCCCTTGATGCGGGCACTGGTCTCGACGGCTCGGGCAAACGGCGCTCCGCAGAGGAACACAAGGAACAGTCCGAGAGCCAGCATACGGAGAAAGAACGGACGCGCCGTCTTTCCATGGAGGTGTTGCTGAGTCATTGTCATAAATTACAAAGCTCCAAAGGGCGTTGTTTTTAGGTGGAATAACTGGATGCTCAGAAGAGGGGATGGCATCCCGAATTCTGTGCACAAGCTCCTGATATGTCTTTAGCGTTTTGTGTTGCAATTTTTATACCAAAGTCAATTGCACGCATTGGAGGCAGCAGGGCGCGGTTGTAGGGGGGGGACCTCGTGGATGGACTTTGGGCGGAAGGTGGAGAGCTGGGAACGCCTGAGGTGACGCCGAGTCGGGGACGGAAATTCAGAAAACAATACTTTTCGATGTCTATCCGTATGAAGGAAAAGGTTGTGTGGGCTACTAAAACTGCCTTGCTTAAGGCGAGTTGGGGGCTTTTAGGCTCCAATTATTGACACAGCTAGAAAAACTGAAGTTTGTCACGATGGAATGAATAGAACATCTGGTCAAGCCTGTAGGAGCATTTGTTGCCAACCTGGTGGGAGGGAGGCTGCTGCCCTTGGGGTTCTTGTGAGCGCGGCGAGGCGGAGCCGTGGTCGGGCTGGGATGGGCGGGAAGGATTGTTTGGGGTTGCTGCGGTGCGGCGAGGGCAGTGTCGGAGAGCTGGGTGGTGTGCTGTGCGGGCTGTGTATACAAATTTACATATTTTTCATGATCTATAGTTACGGAATTTTGTTCAGGTGTGTCTGTAGGTAAGTTTGTGTGGTGGTGGGTGGGGTGAGGGAGTTACAGGAGGCTGAAAGTTGGTTGATATTGTGAAAAAACGGGAAAATGGATTTGTTGAGGCGACTTATTCAGTCTTTAGGTGTTTGAGGCGATTCGGCCTGAGGATTGAAAATAAACTTGTCTTGGTTGAAAAGCGGGCTTCATGACTCCATAGGGCGCGTTCGTTTATCGTTCAATGCGAACGGGGCAATTCGATGTAAAGCCTTTATATTCTGCATGATGACAAACTTCGTTTTCGTCTGCCGTATGGCCATGAAAGTGCATTGAGTTTTGTATGAATTTTAACAGGTGGCGAACTTCCCTCCTTACGCTGGCACTGACGCTTGGTGCTGTCGATTATGTCTGTACCACTACTCCTGTTCTTTATGCTCAAGAAACGACTGCTGGTCTGCAGGGCACGGTTAAGGATGCGACCGGTGCTGTGGTGCCTCATGCAGATGTGACGCTGCAGAGCCCCTCTCTGGTTGGCGGCAAATCAACGACGACCGATGCCAAGGGCTACTACCGCTTTGCGAACCTTCCTCCTGGGCCGTACGTGATTACGGTGACCTCGAAGGGTTTCTCGACCCTGAAGCAGGAAGGCCTGGTACTGGAAGTTGGCCGTTTGCCGTCCGTGGATCTGTCTCTGGCGGTTGGTGCGGAGAAGACGGTTGTGGATGTGAGCACGGAGTCGCCTGCGATCGACGTGACGACAACGACGACGATGACGAACGTGACGCAGGACGTGATTGACTATGTGCCTCGCGGCCGATCGTATCAGTCGGTGATCCAGTTTGCACCTGCGGCGCGCAACGAGCCGCTGATGGGCAACACGTCGACGAATGGTAGCGGCAGCGTCTCGCCGGGCAACGGCAGCAACGGTAATCCATATGGATACTCGATCGCTGGCGGTTCTGACTCGGAGAACTCTTACCTGGTGGAAGGGCAGCAGACGGCGAACCTGATCGGCGGCTACTCTCACACGAATGTGCCGTTTGATTTCATTCAAGAGGTTCAGGTCAAGACGTCTGGTGTTGAAGCGGAGCATGGCGGATCGCTGGGCGGTGTAGTGAACGTGATCATGCAGAAGGGCAGCCCGAAGTTCCATGGGTCGGCCTTTATCCAGTTTGAGAACCAGGCGATGGATGCAGGTCCGAGCGCGTTCTCGCACTACGATGCGAACAGCGCGCCGACACCGACAAGCTGGGGGTTGGCGGATGCTGCTTTCCAGAGCTACCAACCGGTAAAGCCCAACCACAGCGATGTGTTCCCTGGGTTCACGTTTGGCGGACCGCTGGCGATGTTGCTGCCGCGCGCGTTTCCTGCGCTGTCTTCGAAGTGGAACGACAAGCTGTTCTTCTTTGTGGGCTTCAACCCTGAGTTGACGCGCTACGCCGAGAAGCTGAACTATGGTCCGAACGGCGGAATTGTTCCTTTCAGCCAGAACACCAACACCTATTACACGACGGCACGAATCGATGCTCAGGTTACAGAGCGGGTGCGTGTGTTTGCTTCGTGGCTGTATCAGTTGCAGCGTCAGAACGGTGAGAACCTGCCGCAGGCCGATTCCACGAATGGCGGATTGAATCCTGTGACCGGTTGCTTTGGTTCGGCTTCGACGCCTTGCACGGGATCGTTCACCAGCCCGACGGCATACGCGCACACGCTTGGCTACGATGCTCCGAACCTGACGCTGAACACAGGCGCGGACATCACGGTCACGCACAGCATTGTTTCGACGACGCGTTTTGGTTATTACTTTGAGAACTACCACGACTTCGGTTACCCGCAGGGTGGCGTGATCTACCAGTTCCAGAACAACGGTGTTGGTGCGACCGATGCCAGCGGCAAGACGCTGTTGCCAGCTTCGTTGCAGCAGGGCCCTGGCTCTACGAACGATGCGATCGATGCGAACTTTACGCACTACAACTCCAACAAGGCCATCCAGTTGGACCAGGACGTTGCGTGGTACAAGAGCGGTTGGTTTGGTACGCATAACTTCAAGTTCGGTTACCAGTTGATGCGTAACTCGAACTATATCTTCCAGGGTTATAACGAGCCTTATGTCCAGGTAAATGTTGGCCAGAGTGCGGTGTATTCTCCGGGTAGCCCGACGGGCAATGCGAATTGCGCTGCACTGCAGGCGGCGACGCAGGCAGCAAACCCCAACACTCCTCCGGCGAATATCGGATGCGAAGGCCAGTTTGGCTACGTGACGGTGTATGACTTCGGTACAGGCGGCAAGGCGATCAGCTACGATCATGGTCTGTTTGCACAGGACTCGTGGACGATTGGCCGCGGCGTGACGATCGATGCCGGTATCCGTTTGGACAAGGAGTATCTGCCGGGCGAGGGTCAGGGTCCTGGTGCACCGCCGAAGCCGATTGACTTCGCGTGGGGCGACAAGATTGCACCGCGTATTGGCGCTGCGTGGGATGTATTCCGCGATGGCAAGATGAAGGTGTTTGGCAGCTATGGTGTGTTCTACGACATCATGAAGCTGAACCTGGCGATCAGCTCATTTGGTGGTCAGTACTGGCAGAATTGTGTATACGGCCTGAACACTTCTAACCTCAGCTCGATTGTGCCGGCCTACGATAGCAACCACCGTTATTGCAGCGGCCCGGATGCGACCAACCAGGCAAACTTTGCGGGTGGCACACAGCCGGCAGGGTTGACCTTTATCGAGAACCTGAACAATCGTGCCTTCCCGACGACCTGCTCTACCTGCAGCGCATCGCAGGAGGGTGTTGCTCCTGGTTTGAAGCCTTACCGTCAGCATGAGTCGGTGTTTGGCGTTGATTACCAGATTGCCCGCAACTACGCGGTGGAGGCTCGCTATGATCGCAGACGACTGGATCATGTGATCGAAGACTCTGCCATTTACAATCCACAAGTTGGTGAGACGTTCGTTGTGGTGAACCCTGGTCAGGGGTCGAATGCTACGTACACCGGGTTCTGCAACTTCCTGTATGGATCGCAGAATCAGGGTTGCGCTTCGACGAATGGCAAGAATCCTCCGAACATCACCATTCCAGCGGCTCGTAGCTATGATGGTCTCGAGCTCCGCTTGAACAAGGCGATGAGCAGCCACTGGGCTGGTTTGATCTCGTACACGTACAGCCACTTCCGTGGCAACTACACGGGTCTGACGAGCTCGGATATTGCGGACGGCGGACTGGGCGGACGTAACAGCCCGAACAACAGCCGTTCGTTTGACGAGCCTTACTTCTCCTACAATGCACAGGGTGGTTCTTCGAGCGGCTTGCTGCCGACGGATCGTCCGAACACTCTGAAGGGCTATGCTTACTACGAAGTAGGCTTCCTGAAGAAGTTCACGACGGACTTCGGTCTGTTCCAGACTGCGTACCAGGGTTCTCCGAATACGACCTATGCGAACGTTGGTCTGAGCTTCAACGCATTCCCGGTTGACGTCTTCAATCGCGGCGTGTGGGCTGATCTGACGCAGGATTCCAACACTGGCAACATCACGGTTGGAACCCCTCGTACGTACCGCAATCCGTGGTACACGCAGTCGGACTTCAACCTGAATCAGGCGATCAAGCTGTCGGAGAGCAAGGTAATCAGCTTCTCCGCTACGTTCACCAACCTGCTGAACCAGCATGTGGTCACGGCAGTGAATGAACAGGCCGATTCGGGCTACTTCGGCAACCAGTACATCACGCCTGGCGGCTACAACCTGACGGCTGGTACGGCGTTCTACGCTGCGGCGGAGAGTGCGTACAGCGTGAGCAATGGCTTGAACAGCAATAACAACCTGGGTAGCCCCGAGACGGTCAATGCGCTGTATGGCAAGCCGTTGTCGTATCAGTTGCCCCGCACGATCCGCCTGGGAGCGAAGTTCACCTTCTAACCTGGACGTAGGTGTTGCATGGAATGTGGGAGCCGGAGGAATCCGGCTCCCATTTTTCTTTTTGGGGTGAGGATTGGCGGGGTGGGTGGGGTGGTGGTTTTAGAATGGTGGCTGGTTGCGGTGGTTGGTGGGAATGGATGTGACGGCTTGGATGTGACTAAGTGGATGTGACTGCGTGGATTTGACGACGGTGCAGGTGTTGGGGGTGGTGTTTGTTGCCACGTTGATTCGGTCGGCGTTCGGGTTTGGGGAGGCGCTGGTGGCGGTGCCTTTGCTGGCTTTGTTTTTGCCGGTGCGGGTGGCGGCTCCGCTGGCGGTGCTGGTGTCGATCACGATTGCCGGGGTGGTGGTGGCGCAGGACTGGCGGAAGATTCATGTGCGGAGCGTCGGGTGGCTGGCGGGGTCTACGCTGGCGGGGATTCCGGTGGGGCTGGTGGTGTTGACGAGCGGTCATCCGCAGGTGGTGAAGGTGGTGCTGGGGGCGGTAATTGTGTTGTTTTCGGGGTACTCGCTGGTGGGGAGCAGGCCGCCGGAGTTGAAGCAGGAGAGCCGGGGGTGGATGGTGGTGTGCGGGTTTTGTGCGGGGGTGCTGGGTGGGGCGTATGGGATGAACGGGCCTCCGCTGGTGGTGTATGGGGCGATGCGGCGGTGGACGGCGCAGCAGTTTCGGGCGACGCTGCAGGGGTATTTTCTGCCGGCGAGCATGGTGGGGATGTTCGGGTACTGGATGGCGGGGCTGTGGGTGGCAGCGGTGACGCACTACTATCTGCTGTGTCTGCCGGTGCTGGTGCCGGCGATCTGGCTGGGGCGGGTGGTGAATCATCGGCTGCATGGGGATGCGTTTTTGCGGTATGTGTATGTGGGGCTGGGGGCGATTGGGGTGGTGCTGCTGGTGCAGTCGGCGCGGGGATAGGGATGAGAGAATAACGGGATGATGCGAGTTGGGGTTTTGCTGGTGGTGGTGAGTGTGTTGGGCGGGTGCAAGAGCGTTGCTCCGGCGAAGCCGCTGAGCGAGTTGAACGCG
This sequence comes from Acidobacteriota bacterium, assembly GCA_021780315.1. Taxonomy (GTDB): domain Bacteria; phylum Acidobacteriota; class Terriglobia; order Terriglobales; family Acidobacteriaceae; genus Edaphobacter. The sequence goes on along the minus strand of JAJXYY010000042.1, from coordinate 625,081 downwards.
CAGCAACTGCATGGACATGCGGTGTTCCAGGCGAAGTGCGGGATGTGCCATTATGACCGCGAGACGGGGTCTCTGCATGGGCCTGCGCTGCTGGGGATGTACCGGAAGACGGAGTTGCCGAGCGGTGCGGCGGCGACCGATGAGCGGGTGTCGGCGACGATACTGCATGGCCGAGGGATGATGCCAGCGATGGGCAATGCGATGGACCCGCAGGATCTGGATGATTTGATGGCGTATCTGCATACGCTGTAGTGGTGCGTGGGGCGGCAAGAACGCGAGTTGGCGGGAATGGGAGCAGCATGAGCGAGACGGGTATGAGCGAGACGGGCATGAGCGAGACGGGTCGGAACGACAGCTTGGAAGTGAAGCAGTTGCAGGCGAAGGCGCAGGGGATGTTGCCGGGGGTGGCGGGCATCTGCATGTTTATGCTGCTGATGACGATGATCAATGCGTTTGCGGCGTTGCAGGGGCGGTATGGCGGGGGTGGGGGGAAGTACGGGGTTCTGGCGGTGTGTACGCTGCTGGGGGTGGGGGTGTTTGGGCTGCTGCGGATGCGTCGGTGGGGGTGGGCGCTGGTGCTGGCGGGGTGTTTGACGCTGAGCCTGGGGTATCTGTTTGTATTTGAGAAGACGCATCAGGGGCCTTATCTGGTGCAGGGGCTGTTTGCGCTGATGTTCTTTTTGTACCTGGTGCGGACGGAAGTGCGGGACCGGCTGCGATGAGCCGTGCTCTGCGGTGGATTGGGTGGTGGCCTCCACTGCTGGGCGCGGGGATACGGGTGAAGCGGCTGGATGCGGATTTGCGGGCCGTGGATGTGGAGATGCGGCTGACGCGGTGGAACCGGAATTATCGGGGAGTGCATTTTGGGGGGTCGCTGTATGCGATGACCGACCCGTTCTACATGGTGATGGTGGCGCGGAACCTGGGGGATGGGTTTGTGGTGTGGGACAAGGCGGCGTCGATCCGGTACCGTAAGCCGGGGCAGGGGACGGTGCGGGCGGAGTTTCGGTTGACGAGGGAACGGGTGGAGGAGATTCGTGCGGTGGCGGAGCGGGAGGGGCGGGTGGAGCCGCGGTTTGTGGTGGAGGTGAAGGACGAGTCGGGGGCGGTGGTGGCGGAGGTGGAGCGGGTGCTGTACTGTGCGCGGAAGGATGTGCACGAGGCTCGGCTGGCGGCGCGGGGCGTGCGGGTGTAGGGATTTGTGCAGGGCGGTTGGGTTGGGCTGGGGTGGATGGATTAGACTGGGTGAAATTTCCATGAATTCAATTCTGTTTTGAGGGTGCTATGCGTAAGCTGTGCGGATTGGCTTTGGCGGCTTTGTCGGTGAGTGGATTGGCGGGATTTGGGCAGGCCACGGGGCCTTTGGAGTATGTGAAGGCCGGGAAGCTGTTCGACAGCCAGAGCGGGACGTACAAGCAGAATGTGGTGCTGGTGGTGGAGGGTGAGCGGATCAAGTCGGTGGAGGGTGCTGGGTTTGCGATTCCGGCGGGGGCGAAGGTGGTGGATCTGTCGCAGGATTATGTGCTGCCGGGGCTGATCGACTGCCATACGCATATGGGTGCGCGGGCGGACAAGTATGACCCGATCAACGAGTTCAAGGAGACACCGTTTTCGACGGCGTATGCGAGTGTGGTGAATGCGAAACGCACGCTGGATGCGGGTTTTACGAGCATACGGGATGTGGGTTCGGCACCGTTTATGGCGGTGGATCTGCGGAATGCGATCAACGAGGGGCTGCTGCCGGGGCCGCGGATGGTGGCTTCGGGGCCGGGGATTTCGATTACTGGGGGGCATGGGGATTTGAACAACTACTCTCCGGAGGTGCGGGTGACGCTGTATCCGGACAAGCGGGGTTTTGGGATTGCGGATGGGCCGGAGCAGGTGCGGCAGACGGTGCGGGAGCAGGTGAAGTATGGGGTGGACGTGATCAAGATTCTGGCTTCGGGCGGGGTGTTGAGCAAGGGGGACCAGCCGGGGGCGCCGCAGTTTACGTATGAAGAGCTGAAGATGGCGGCGGACACGGCGCATGCGGCGGGGCGGAAGATTGCGGCGCATGCGCATGGAGCGCAGTCGATCAAGGACTCGATTCGCGCGGGGATCGACTCGATTGAACATGCGTCGCTGGTGGACGATGAGGGGATCAAGCTGGCGAAGGAGCATGGGACTTACTTTGTGATGGACATTTATGACGATGACTACATTCTGGGGAATGCGAAGAACTTCGGGATGCAGCAGGAGATGATCGACAAGGAGCGCGGGGTAGGGAAGTTGCAGCGGGAGAACTTTCGGAAGGCGTTCCAGGCGGGGGTGAAGATGGCGTTTGGGACGGATGCGGGGGTGTATCCGCATGGGGATAACGCGAAGCAGTTCCACTACATGGTGGCGTATGGGATGACGCCGGCGCAGGCGATTCAGGCTGCGACGGTGAGTGCTGCGGACCTGATTGGTCGGTCGGCGGATGTGGGGATGCTGACGGCGGGGCACTATGCGGATTTGATTGCGGTGAAGGACGATCCGCTGGTGCGGGTGGAGGTGCTGGAGCATGTGGGGGTGGTGATGAAGGGCGGCGTGGTGGTGAAGGATGAGTTGACTGGCCGGTAGGCTGCTGGATTGGGTCAGCGGCTGCGGGCGGGTTGCAGGGAGTTGTTGAAGAAGTCGAGGGATCGGGCGAGGATGCGGGCGCGGGTGGCGCCATCGAAGTAGTGTGTCTGGCCGGGGTAGATGACGAGGTGCAGATCGATGTGGGGGGATCGGTTCTGGTAGTAGGCGGCGAGGTCGGAGGCCTGCTGGACGGGGACGAGGGTGTCGTCGGCAGCGTGCTGGATGAGGACGTGGTGGGGTGCGGCGAGGTCGGATAGGGGGAATGGGGGCAGGCCGGCGCTGAACTCGCTGAGGGCGGAGATGCGGGGCTCATCGGCGGCGAGGGCTATGGCGAGGAAGCCGCCGAGGGATTCGCCGTAGATGCCGATGGAGCGGGGGTGCGCGGTGAGTTGGAAGCGGGCCTCGACCTGATGGTAGATGGACTGGAGTGCGGCGAGCATGTCTGGAAAGTGGGTGCGTGCCTGGTCGGGGGAGTCGAGGCTGCGGAGGTGGAGGGCGTCGAGGTAGTGGGGCAGGACGACAAGGAAGCAGGCGCGAGCGAAGGTGTGTTCGCCGAAGTTATCGAGGGTGTCGGTGGTAGAGTTGGCGGGCTGGGTGAAGAGGCCCGCGCTGCCGTGGATGAGGAAGAGGACAGGCGGGCGAATGGTTCTGCGGGGTTGATAGATATCGACGGCGATGGGGGTGCCGCGGTAGCTGAGTTGGATGGTGGAGTGGGTGAAGGTGCAGATGGGGCTGGCCAAGGCGTGGAGTGGTAGCAGGCCAAGGACAACCATGGTGATGATAGCGAAGATGCGGAGGAGGGTTAGTGCCACCAGGTGTAGCCTGCGCGGAAGATGAGTGAGACGTTGACGCCGTGATTGATGTTGCCGAGTTCGGCGTTGGAGATGTGTTCGACGTTCAAGCCGAGGACGATGGCTTGTTGGGGACGGGTGCGGATGTGGGTGCCGAAGTCTACCTGAGGGGTGAAGTTGACGACGCTGGAGTTGGGTTGCGGGAAGTCGTGGAAGGTGAAGAGGAGTCCGCCGCCTAGCTGGATGTAGGGGGTGACGCGCTTGGCTTCGGGAAAGCGGTAGCGGACGAGGAGAGGGGTGACGGCGATCCCGGATTGGAGGTTGTGCGGAACGATTTCGACCAGATTAGTATTCGTATTTGGTGGGGAGCCAAGCGTGACGTAAGTGCCATATTGATATAAGTGCGTGGTCTGGGCGGGAGTGTGCGCCAGCCAGAGTGGTTCGAACTCGGCGACGTACTCGAGTTGACCTCGCGGGTGACTTGGCAGTCCGTAGTAGTGTAGGACTTTGCCGACCGAGACCCCGGCGGTGAAGATGTTCAACGCTTTACGGTAATAGTAAGCAGGTTGCCCGGCACTAAAGTAAACATAGTCTTTATAGGCTATAGCGGGTCCACCGGTGACGTAGAGGGTGGTCTCCCAGGGCTTTTCGGGCTTCAGGAGATCGGGTCGTGATTGGGGTTGAGCTATGGGGGCGGCCAGTGATAAGAGCAGGGCAAGGGTGACAATCTTCAAGGGTGCTTTCTCCGGGTCGGGGGGAGGAGTCGTCCGGTCGCTGGTTGGCGACCGGACGATGATGTTGCGCTAGACAATCAAGTTATGGCAGGGCGACGCACTTTACCCGTGGATTGGAGCAGGAGCCTGTCGGTGGCTGGCCGCCACCTCCGCCGGAGTAGACGAGTAAGAGTGCGGTCCCGAGATAGGCGTTGGGGTTAGAAGGGGATTGAATCGCGAGGATGTGCGACCCGACGGTGAGTAGAGCGGGATTGAGGGGCAGGGTAAGTATAGTTCCACCGCCAGATTGATTGGTGGAGACGACCCGGGTTTCCAGTTGGGCGTTGACGTTGTAGGAGTCAACGGTGATTGAGTTGGAGGTTGTGGTGGGTAGGAGGGGGGTGGTGGAGACGATTTGGATGGAGGTTGGATTGTTGCTGGTTTGCAGGGTGATGGCGGATGGTTTGGTGGATATGGCCTGAATGGCAGGAGCATTGCACACGAGGTTTTGTGTGGCTCCAGTCTGTATTGTGGGTGCAGCGTACTGGATAGGGCCGCCCATCGGGCAGTTGCCATTGGGGTAAAGGGTTAAGTACCAGTTGGCCGAAAAGTCAGACGTTGGGATTGCTGAAGTCCCATTTGAATCGGTTGTTACGTCAAATTGGTTGACGCAGCTTGAAGTGCCGATAGTGCAGATAGGATTCTGGTCGTAACCAGAGACCTCCTGGCCACCGTTGGGAATGTAGGTGCCAGGGTTGCCGTATTCGGTGAAAATGTTGATTGTATTGGCGCTCGGCGTAGTGCTGTTTGAGCCACTGCAGCCGATGAGGGTGAGGCTGAGGGGTGCGAGTAGGGTGGCGATGAGGAGGGTCTTCATTTTGCATCCTCCTGAACGGGCGCGAGGCCAAGGTCGGTGAGGAAGTTATCTGCGCTGGCGAGGAGGTCGCGTAGGCTTCTGCCGCTGGTAGCGCCGGACATGGCGGACTGTAGGGCTCGGGTTCGATGTTGATGGAGGTCTTCGAGGGCGTTTTCGTCGGGTTGGGCGACAATTTCGGCTCGGGTGAGTTGATAGTTAGGGTTAGCGAGCTTCTGGTGTACGAGCATGAGGGCGATCTGGGTGGCTTCGAGCGGACTCATGGCGGGGTTGAGGAGTTGATGTTTGGCCACGGCGTCGGGGGCGTGGTTGAGGATCATTCCGGGAAACATGGGCGAGGCGAAGAGGCGCAGCTTGACGACTTCCGCAAGGTTGGTTCTGGCCCAGGCGGGGGCGTTGATGGTGGTGGCGAGGTTATTGACTGCTGTGACGATGTCTTTCTCGTGAATGGCGGGTTGGGTGCCTTTGCGGAAGGCAAGTTCGGCTTGGACGACGCGCTGCTGGAAGCCGACTCCATGGGCGAGCTCGGGGAGGATGCCGGCCTGGGTAAAGATGGCGTCGACCGCGTTGGTTGCCGCGATGCGTGAGCCAGTTTTAGCCAAGGCGGCTTGCTCTTCGATGTAGACGTGGGTGGGTTTTTGGGCGTTCAGTTGCTGGGGGGGGGCGATGAAGGCCAGAGTGGCCAACACAGGATAAAAGAGGGTAGAGCTCAGCATGGGAAATCCTCCGATATGGGAGGAAGGTTACATGGGTCATGCTGTATGTCAAGCAATATATTGATTTAGGCGGAATTGAGTTACTTTGGAGCATCGGTGGAGCGGGGCGAGGAGGGTTGGTGCAGGCGTGGCTCTACCAACGGATGGTGAGGGTCAAAGGTAGCGGCTCCTGTGATTTTGATGGCTTCGAGGCGGGTGGTTACTGGTTGAGTTGGCGGAGGGGTGGTCGAGATGTCTGCGCCTCGGGATGGATGGGTGCTGGAGGGTGAGGGAGCGAAGTATGGGCGGAAATGCGATTTAGGGGAGGATTCGGGGGAGGGGCTTCTTGACAGGGGTTTGCGGTTACGCGATGCTTAGGGGCTAGGCGATGTTTAAGCTCAGGCGCGGCCTTGCGTCATCTTTGCGGCTTTGGAGTTGGAGTGGCTGCGAGGTGCGCTGTGGGTGCGGTGCCCTGCCGGAGAGGTCTCCGAGACTGGATGCGCTTGTGTGTGAGCGGTGTCGAGTGGGCTGCGATGGTTGCCTGGTGTTGTAGGTAGAGGTTGTTGCGCGAAGGAACGGAGCTTTATTGATGCTGGCGATGTGGTTGCAGGGAGTAGCGGGTGGCCTGGGCAATTTGAGCGGTTTGGCGTTGCCAGTACTGTTCTTTGTGGTGCTTTATTTTTTGATGATTGCACCGAACCAAAGGAAGCAAAAGAAGTGGCAGGAGATGCTGGGTCAGTTGAAGTCCGGCGATAAGGTAACGACTAACGGCGGGATCGTCGGTACGGTGGTGTCGGTGAAGGATGAGGTTGTGATCCTGCGGGTACAGCCGGACGGGTTGAAGCTGGAGTTTGTGAAGAATGCAATCGCCACGGTAACGACGGCGGAAGAGAAGTAAGCAGCAGGCAGTGGCAGGACGAGATTGAACCGTTAAGAGACGGACGAGGAAGAGAGAGGCTGGCGGCGGCGGTGCTGGAGGATCAGCGACGCAGGCTGCACCTTGAATAAAGATCATGGGCAAGAATCTGACCGGTAAAACGGCATTCATCGTTGCAGTATTGGTAGTGTTCACCGCTGGGATTGTGGGTATACCCCATGGCGGGCTGAAGCAGTCGATCACGGACCGGATCCATCTGGGACTGGACCTGAAGGGCGGCACGCACCTGGTGTTGGAGGTACACGTCGCGGAGGCGGTTGCGTCTTCGACGGACCGGGACGTGGCGCGGCTGGAGGCTGACCTGCAGAAGGCGGGTGTGACGGGCGCTTCGGTAGGCAAGACGGACGCGGCGCATCCGCTGGCGATTGTGGTGTCGGGGATTCCGGCGACGAAGCTGAGCGATGCGCGGGGCGTGCTGCAAGGCAACGACTATGCCAACTACGACGTGGCGACGCTGGCGGATGGTTCGTCGACGCTGACGTTGAAGCAGGCGGCGATCCACGATATTGAGACGCGGACGCTGGACACGTCGATTGAGACGATCCGGGAGCGGATCGACAAGCTGGGCGTGAGCGAGCCGACGATTCAGAAGTACGGGCTGGGCGAGAACCAGATTCTGGTGGAGCTGCCGGGCATCGACAATCCGGCGGAAGTGGAAGAAGTGATCCAGTCGACGGCGAAGCTGGCCATCCATGCGGTGGTGGGCGGACCGTACCAGAGCGACCAGGATGCGTTGACGGCGAATGCGGGCGCGATTCCTCCGGATGCGGTGCTGATGCATGGCTCGGGTTCGGCGGGAGCGCCAGATCAGGTTTGGTTGTTGAAGCGTGCGAGCGAGGTGGAAGGTACGGACTTTCGCGATGCGCAGCCGAGCACGGATCAGAATGGCCGGCCGAACATTACGTTTACGCTGACGACGGAGGCGGGCGACCGTTTCTACAAGTACACGGAGGCGCATCAGGCCTCGGGCACGACGCCGGGGTCGATGGCGATCGTGCTGGACAACAAGGTGCGTGAAGTAGCGGGGATCCAGTCGGCGATTCGCGACCGTGGCGAGATTACAGGCGGGTTCACGAAGGAACAGGCGCAGGACCTTTCGCTGATGTTGCGGACGGGCGCGCTGCCAGCGTCGATCAGCTATCTGGAGACGCGGACGGTTGGACCGAGCCTGGGCGCGGCTTCGATTCGTCAGGGTGTGGTGGCGGCGATTGCCGGCATGCTGGCGGTGATGGCGTTCATGCTGATTTACTACCGCGGCGCTGGGATCAATGCCGACCTGGCGCTGATGTTGAATTTGCTGATCCTGCTGGGCTTTATGGGCTATACGGGTTCAGTGCTGACGCTGCCGGGTATTGCGGGCGTGATTCTGACGATCGGTATGGGCGTGGACTCGAACGTACTGATCTTTGAGCGCATCCGGGAAGAGCTGCGGGCTGGTAAGACGGCTGCGGCGGCGGTGCAGCAGGGCTTTGCGCATGCATGGGTGACGATCATTGATACCCACGTGACGACGATTGTGTCGGCGGCGATTCTGTTCCTATTCGGGACGGGTCCGGTGCGCGGGTTTGCGGTGACGTTGACGTTCGGCTTGCTGGCGAATCTGTTTACGGCTGTGTTTGTGTCGCGCGTGATCTTCGATGCGATTTTGCAGAAGAAGGAACGTGGCGCGGCGTTGTCGATTTAGCTGGAGATTTCTAGAGAGATTGCGGGGCCCTGCGGGGCCGCCGCTGAGGGTGTAAGAGCGTGGAACTGTTTCGTAGTGCATCGATCGACTGGTTGGGCAAGAAGTGGTATTTTCTGGGCTTCTCGCTGATTTTCTCTGTGGCGGGCATCCTGAGCATGTTGTTCTGGCACCACATTCCGCTGGGCGTCGACTTCAAGGGCGGGACGCAGGTGCGGGTGGAGTTTTCGCAGACGCCGAATGAAGACCACATCCGCTCGGCGTTTGACCGGGCCGGGGTGCGGGATGCGCGGATTCAGCGGATCAGCGATCCGAGCGGTCATGCGGCGAACAAGGTGATTATTGCGCTGCCACAGTCGACGGCTACCGATGCGGCGCACGATGCGGGAAGACAGAGCGTGGAGAATGCGTTGTCGGCGAACTATCACGACTCGAGCTTCACGATCGAGCAGGTGGAGATTGTTGGGCCGACTGCGGGCAAGCAGTTGCAGAAGCAGGCGTTGCTGGCGACGGCGTACTCGCTGCTGGGTATGTTGATCTATCTGTGGTTCCGTTTTGAGCTGATTTATGGCGTGGCGGCGCTGGTCGCGGTATTCCACGATACGCTGATTACGGTAGGCGCATTCAGCTTGACGAACCAGGAGATTACCCTTACTGTAATCGCAGCCATCCTGACATTGATTGGTTATTCGATGAACGACACGATCGTCGTCTTCGACCGTATTCGCGAGAATCTTGCGATGTCGCGGCGGGAGACGCTGTCGGATGTGGTGAACCGGAGCATTAATCAGACGTTGAGCCGGACGGTGTTGAGTTCGGGGCTGACGTTCCTGACGGTGTTGTCGTTGTACCTGTTTGGCGGAGAGGTGCTGCATGGATTTTCCTTTGCGCTGGTGGTTGGGATACTGATTGGGACGTATTCGTCGATTGCGGTTGCGGCACCGATGCTGGTGGCGTATCAGGATTGGCGGGCGGCTCGTGGGAAGGTTGCCACGCTGCCGGCGAAGCGGGCCCGGGCGTAGTTTGCGGGCGAGGCAAGAAGCTGGATTTTGTAGCGGGAACAAATTGCAACTGCTCGGTGTCTAAGTTTGATAGCTCTTCTTCACGATAAAGAGGCTGCATATGTTTGAAGACTCCTTGATGGAATCCGGCGGTCAGATCAAGACCAAGTCCAAGTATTGGATGATTGGCACGTTTATTTTCAACGGCGCCATCCTTGGGACCATGATTCTTATTCCGCTGCTGTATCCGGAAGCATTGCCGAAGACGGCAATGACCGCGATGTTGACGGCACCGCCCCCACCGCCCCCACCCCCACCGCCGCCTCCGCCGGCGCAGATTGTAAAACCAATCAAGATGGTTTCCGAGGTCGATCAGGGCTTGCATGCCCCGACCAAGATTCCTAAAGACATCAAGATGCTGAAGGAAGATGCTGCACCTCCGCCGCAGATGGCTGGAGTAGCCGGCATGTCCGGAATGGGTAGCGGCTCGGGTGTTGCGGGCGGTGTGCTTGGCGGCATTGGTTCGGCGCCGGTTCCGGTGGTGAAGGTAGCCAAGCCTGCGGGGCCTGCCCGTGTATCGAGCGGCGTTATCAACGGACTGGCGATCTCGCAGACGAAGCCGGTCTATCCGCCGATTGCTCGTGCGGCGCACGTTTCGGGAGCGGTGGTGCTGCATGCCATGATCTCGAAGGCGGGCGTGGTGGAGAATCTGCAGGTGATCAGTGGTCCTGAGATGTTGCGGGCTGCTGCGCTGGATGCGGTACGGACGTGGCGGTACAAGCCATATCTTCTGAACGGCGAGCCGACGGAAGTAGAGACGACGGTGACCGTGAATTTCAACATGGGCGGCTAGGCAGCGTCCAAGTAGTGAGCAATCTTTTCGTGACGACCCGGCTTGTTAGACTTTTGGGTGATTCACCGTCGCGATACTGACCGTTACAGTTCAACAAGGCTTCAACCAGGAGGAAAGATTCCAGTGATTCTCGCTCATCTCGCAAACTTCGCTCATGTTCCCGCAACGCTCGCCATGTTCTTTGAGGAAGCCGCTGTTGGCTTCAGCCCGTTGCAGCTGTGGGGCAACATGGGCAACCTGGCCCGTGCGGTCGTTATCCTCCTTTTCATTATGTCGATCTGGTCGCTTGCGGTGATCATCGATCGCGCACTGTACTTCTCCGCTGCGCGTAAGCAGTCGCGTGAGTTTGCTCCGAAGGTTGCTGGCGCGTTGAAGGACGGCCGTCTGGATGAGGCAATCAAGGTTGCGGACCGTTGCAAGAAGTCTCACCTTGCTGAAGTTGTTACGGCTGGTCTGCAGGAGTTCCGCAGCTTCGGTTCGGGCGGCAGCATCACCGAGGAGCAGGTAGAGAGCTCGCAGCGCGCTCTGGAGCGTTCGGAAGCGATCGTTCACGCGAAGCTGAAGCGTGGTCTTGGTGGTCTGGCGACGATCGGTTCGACGGCACCCTTTATCGGTCTGTTCGGTACGGTGGTTGGTATTTTGAACGCCTTCCAGCAGATTGCGACGCAGAAGACCTCGGGTATCGGCGCGGTTGCCGGCGGTATCTCGGAAGCCCTGGTAACGACAGCGTTCGGTTTGCTGGTTGCGATCCCTGCCGTTATGACGTTCAACTACTTCACCGGCAAGGTAGAAGCGTTTGACGTCGAGATGGACAACAGCTCGAGCGAGCTGGTGGACTACTTCATCAAGCAGAGCCACCGCTAGTCTATACGCCCTGGCGGGCATATAGGTGACGATGACGAAACCCTGCTGGAATCGATGCTTTGACGATCTCCGGACGCTGCCAGCGAACGGCGTCCGGAGGTCAAAGCGAACTTCAGCAGTGGCAGCACGAGGCGCAGACAGGACGGAGCATACGGTATGGGTATCAATAAGCGGGAAGAAGGTAAGAAGGTCAACTCCAATATCAACGTGACACCGATGGTGGACGTGATGCTGGTGCTTCTGATTATCTTCATGGTTATCACGCCGATGTTGAACAACAAGGTCAACGTCGATCTGCCGAAGGCGGACGCTGCAGTGGTGATGGAAGATGCCAACAAGGAAGATGCCGTTGTCGTTGCTGTGACGCGCGATGGCCGGACGTTCCTGGGCGGCGATCAGGTTACCCTGGACGACCTGGGCAGCAAGATCTCTGCGAAGCTTGAGAACAAGACGAACAAAGAAGTGTTTATGCGCGCAGACACGCGTGCGAACTACGGCAAGGTGATGGATGCGGTTGACGGCATTCGCTCTGCTGGAGTGAGCCAACTTGGTCTGTTGACTGAGAAGCGGGAGTCGGACTCCACGCCGGCAAAGAAGTAACGTAGGGCAGGGGCGGCTGCTCGTATTGAGCGATGCCGCAGTAGGACTCGCAGTAGATGAAGTGCCAAGGAGATTGCTATGGGAATGGGTGGTGGAGGTACAGGCGGAGCGGTTTCGGAGATTAACGTAACGCCGCTGATCGACGTTCTACTGGTATTGCTGATCATCTTCATGGTCATCGTACCGGTCACGCCCAAGGGTTTGGACACGCTGGTTCCCCAGCCGCCGAAGGATCCTTCACATGATCAGCCGAACGACCGGACGATTGTGGTTCAGGTACTGTCGAATGGCGCTGGCGCACCTTCGTACAAGATCAACGACACGTCGTTCAACAAGGCAGACATTGAACCTAAGCTGGTGGAGATCTTCTCTACACGGCAGGAGAAGGTCATGTTTGTAAAGGGCGACAAGGATCTAGACTTCAACAAGGTTGCCGAGGTGATCGACTTCGGGCATCAGGCAGGTGTGGACAACATTGGTCTGATCACGCCGCGGGTTGAAGCAGGTCAGTAACGATCGAACGATGGTAAGAGTTCCGAGGCGACCCACAGTGTGGGTCGCCTTTGCTATTGGCAGGGATGGGGTTCGTGTTCGGAGCGCTGGTCAGTCGGTGCTGCAGGCGTACGGATGGCGTTGATGTATTTGCATGGGTGGGTCTCTGTGGATGTGGTTGCGCAGGGTTGGGCTGCGACGGCAGGTGGGGATGGCGGCGGGGGACTACGCCAGCGTGCAGAGCGATAGCTGGGGATGGTGCTGGCTGCGAAGAGTCTTCGACAACTGTTGTTGACCGGTCGCCCTAATTGGGCTGAGGGCTTGCGGGGCGGTGGAAGTGGTGTCATCTCGACATGAAATGTCATGTCATTTCTGGCCATGCGCGATGTGGACTGAGGGCTGATGGGAGGATGTCTTGGTGGAGATAGGGTGATGTATGCAGGCGCATGGCAGGGATGTGCTTAGTGAATGGAGCGGCTCTGTGGCTGGTGGGGGTACGGATGTGGAATTGGTTATTAAAAGTGTGTGCGAGTGGTGTACAAAAGTTGTCGTTCTGTATTGCAGTTATGTAAGCTCTAGTCATAACAACTGCTCTACCGTTACAATCATCGGGCAAGCAGAAAATTCGAAGCGCCAATTTTTGCCGTCCGACAGAAACGAACGCGCCTATTTTGAAGGAGAATACCCGCCCCATGAAACTATTCGCACGGATTCCGGTTACGGCCGCCATGCTGGCTCTGCTGCTGGGCTCGACAACCGGGTGCAACCGCCTCAAGGCGCGCGACCAGCTAAACAAAGGTGTGCAGGCTTTCAAGAACGCACGCTATGAAGAGGCCGTCAATCACTTTCAGACTGCTATTGAGCTAGACCCTCAGTACGAAGCTGCGAAGTTGTATCTGGCGACTGCGTACTCGTACCAAGTGGTTCCGAATCTGGATACGCCTGAGAATCTTGCGGTTGCGCAGAAGGCGCTTGATGGATTCAACGAAGTGCTGGCGAAGGATCCGAACGATCTGACGGCGTTGAAGCAGATTGCTTCGATTGATCGCAACATCAAGAAGCTAGATGATGCCAAGGTCTACGAGAAGAAGGTGATTGCGATTGCTCCGGATGATGCCGAGGCGCACTACACGGTGGGCGTGGTGGACTGGATGCAGTCGTACAAGAATGCGATTACGATTCTGGCTGCGGATGGTTTGACGGATGATGGAAACGGCAACCCGAAGAAGAGCAAGGCCGCCTGCCAGAAGTTGCAGGATGCTAACACGGCGTTGGTGAATGAGGGCTTGCAGTATCTGACGAAGGCTGTCGAGATCAACAAGACGTACGATGATGCGATGCAGTATCTGAACCTGACCTATCGCCGCAAGGCCGATCTGGAGTGTGGGGATGACAATGCTCGCAAGGCCGATCTGGCGCAGGCAGATGACTGGAGCCAGAAGGCAATGGGCGCTCGCAAGCAGAATGAGTTGGACAAAGAAAAGAAGAATGCTGGCGGCGTAACGATGCAGTAGTTTTGCTGCTGGTAGTGGATGAACGAGAGAGCCTCCCCGATGTGGGAGGCTCTTTATTTTGGGATATTTCGCTTGTCGTTGTGTGCGATGTGATGGGGCTGCATTGGGAGATGTGATGGTGGCGGTGCGGGCGGTGTGGCGGACGATGCTGGTGGGTGCTGTGGTTGTTGCGACTATGTTGTGCGGCAAGACCACCAAGGCCGAGACGCCGGAGGAGTTGACAGTGCTGCTGCAGCGCATGGAGCGGAATCTGACGGCGAACCAGATTCAGATGTTGCAGTATACGAACGATGAGCTATGGCATAACCGTAACTTCGATAAGCACGGCAAGGTGACTCTGGATGAGACAGCCCGCTATGAGACGGTATTTGTGGAGGGGCTGCCGTACCGTAAGAAGGTGGAGGAGAACGGGAAGCCGCTGAATGGGAAGCAGGCAGCGGCGGAGGCGAAACGGTATGCGCAGACGGTGGCTGAGCGAAAGCAGATGGGAGTGGAGGCTAAGCGTCGCAGCCTGCTGTCGCGACATGTGAACTTCGATCTGCCACTGGTGTATCTGCCGACGCTGTTCGACAACCGGGTGGTGGGTCATGAGCAGGTCGCGGGGCGGGAGGCGGTGGTGGTGGAGTCGACTCCGAGGGTGGGCGTGGTTGGGAGTGGCGCGGGAGAACAAAGCGCGTTACGTGAGAAGGAGACGACCTGGATCGATGTACAGGATGCGATGCCAGTGCGTGTCGAGACGACGCAGTTGGTGGATGCGGGCGTATTGGCGGGGACTACGTTTCGGTTGGACTACCAGAGGCTGGAGGACGCGTTGGGAGGAGCTTCCCAGAGGAGTGCCCCGGTGTGGGCGATGAGTCAGGTGGATGCGAAGGGAGCGATGAAGATTTACTGGATGACGGGCCGGTTTGAGACAGTGCAGACGTTCACGAACTACAAGCGTTTTCGGGTGGATGTGCGGCTGCTGGATGATTCTGTGCAGGTGATGGATAGTGCTCCGCGATAGGCTTCTGGTGGGCGAGAGAGCAAACGCGACAGTAGCTATTTGGGTTTTGGCTTCTCGTGCTCGAAGGCTTCGGCAGAGGTAGAGGGTGTCGTAGTGGTGTGGGCGAGGGTGGCGGGGTAGAATGGCGGCGTGCTGCGATGGGTTGAAAATGCGAACGATTAAAAAAGTATTGATTGCGAATCGCGGTGAGATTGCGCTGCGGGTGATTCGGGCTTGTCGTGAGATTGGGATTCGGACGGTGGCGGTGTACTCGGATGTGGACCGGGCGGCGCTGCATGTGTTGCATGCGGATGAGGCGTATCGGCTGGGGCCTGCGGCGGCGGCGGAGAGTTATCTGCGGGGCGATCTGATTCTAGAGATTGCGCGGCGGTGTGGTGCGGATGCGGTGCATCCGGGGTATGGATTCCTGTCGGAGAATGCGGAGTTCGCGGAGGCATGTGTAACGGCTGGGGTTACATTTATTGGGCCGCCGGCGCGGGCGATGCGAATGCTGGGGTCGAAGACGAAGGCGCGGCAGGCGGCGGATGCGGCGGGGATGCCGCGGGTGCCGGGGAGCGTGACGGGGCTGGGCAGTGTGGAGGAGGCGCTGGAGGTGGCGGCGGGGATTGGGTATCCGGTGATGTTGAAGGCGGCGGCGGGTGGCGGCGGTAAAGGGATGCGGGCGGTGCTGGCCGCGGAAGAGCTGGCGAGTGCGTATGTGGCGGCGAGCAGTGAGGCGGAGCGGAGCTTTGGTTCGGGCGAGGTCTATCTGGAGAAGCTGATTGAGCGTCCTCGGCACATTGAGATCCAGTTGATGGCGGATGAGCATGGCGGGTGCGTGTACCTGGGGGAGCGGGAGTGCAGCGTGCAGCGGCGGCATCAGAAGGTGATTGAAGAGGCTCCGTCGGCGGTGGTGAGCGAGGAGTTGCGGCGGAGGATGGGTGAGGCGGCGGTGCGGCTGGCGCTGACGGCGGGGTATGTGAATGCGGGGACGGTGGAGTTCCTGGTGGATGGCAGTTCGAAGGATGGGGTGGAGAATTTTTACTTTCTGGAGATGAATACGCGGCTGCAGGTGGAGCATCCGGTGACGGAGCTGGTGACGGGGCTGGACCTGGTGCAGATGCAGTTGCGGGTGGCGATGGGCGAGCGGCTGGCGGTGCGTCAGGAAGATATACGGCTGCGTGGACATGCGGTGGAGTGCAGGATCTATGCGGAGGACCCGGAGAACAATTTCTTTCCTTCTCCGGGGCGGATTACGAAGCTGGTGCAGCCGGGTGGGCCGGGGGTTCGGGAGGACTGCGCGGTGTATGCGGGGTGGGTGGTGCCGCTGGAGTATGACCCGATGCTGTCGAAGCTGGTGACGTATGGAGCGACGCGGGAGGTGGCGATCGACCGGATGCTGCGGGCGCTGGAGGAGTATGTGATTGGCGGGATCAAGACGAATATCTCGTTGTTCCAGCGGATACTGCGGGACGAGGATTTTCGTGCGGCGCGGATTGATACGGGGTATCTGGAACGGTTGCTGGCGGTGAGTGCGGCTGTGAGTGATTCGGCGAGTGAGCCGGCGAGTGTGGTGGGTGAGGATGGCGTTGATCTGGTTGCTGCTTTGGCGGCGGCTTTGTTTGCGGCAGGGAGCAAAGGAAGCGTGGCTGCGGCGAGCGAAGTACAGGAGAGCAAGTGGGCGCTGGCTGGGCGTCGAGAGGGGTTGCGCGCGTGACGATATGGCTGGAGATGGATGGCAGGTCGCAGCGGGTGGAGTTGCCGACGACGTGGGCTGCGGGCGAGGGTGGGTTGCTGGAGTGCGTGGTGGATGGCGTGGCGGTGACGGTAGATGCGTGCGTGCTGCAGGCGGGGGTGATGTCGCTGGTGATTGCGGGGCGGCAGTACCGGTGCGTGCTGGATGAGGCTGCGGGGGCGGGTCAGGCGGTGGTGGTGGATGGGCGGCGGTATGGTTTTGAGGTGAGCGATCCGCGGTCGCTGCAGGGGCGGCGGGGTGTGGGTGGGGGCGCGGATGGGCCGCGGGCAGTGAAGGCTCCGATGCCGGGACGGGTGGTGCGGGTGCTGGTGGAGGTTGGACAGGATGTGGTGGAACAGCAGGGAGTCGTGGTGATTGAAGCGATGAAGATGCAGAATGAGCTGAAGGCGCCGAAGTCGGGCCGGGTGGGGCGGGTGGCGGTGGGGGTGGGAGATACGGTGGGGGCGGGGGATGTGTTGGTGGTGGTGGAGTAGAGCTAAGGGCAGGGGGTAGGGAAGAGGGAGTAGGGAGTAGAGGGCTACGGGCAGGTGTGACGATTTTGAGATGGGTTTTGAGGGTGGCGTGGTATTGTGCGGGGGAGTATTGCAACGCTGGATTGAGGCGTGTGCTTTGAGGGAGATGCTATGAGCGAGACCAGGATGGGGAACGTTGAGCAGGGGTTGAGCCAGATGGAGCGGGTGGTGGATACGTTCGTAGCTCCGTCGAAGACGTTTGCGGACATACTGCGGAGCACGAGTTGGTGGCTGCCGTTTGTGTTGGCTACGGTGATGTCGGTGGTGGTGACGGTGGGGATTGATCGGCAGGTGGGATTTGATCGGGTGGTGGAGAACATGATCCATTCGAGTCCGAAGCAGGAGGAGGCGCTGGCGAATCTGACGCCGGAGCAGCGTGCAGGCCGACTGCATGGGATGGCGCTGGGGTATCGGTATACGTCGTATGCTTCGCCGGTGTTTATTCTGGCGATCAGTGCGGTGGGTGCGTTGGTGATGTGGGGCAGCTTCAACTTCGGGCTGGGGGCGCAGACGACGTTTGGGCAGATGTTCTGCTTGTGGATGTACTGCTCTCTGCCGCGGCTGCTGACGGGCGTGCTGACGCTGGTGATGGTGTATTTTGGCGGCAATGTGGAGGGGTTCGACTTCAAGGACCCGGTAGGGACCAATGTGGGGTTCTACCTGGGGGATGCGGCACCGTGGTTGAAGGCGGGGCTGGGTTTTCTGGATGTGATTGGGCTGTGGGTGGTGGTGTTGATGGTGCTGGGTACGGCTACGGTGGCCAAGGTGAGTCGTGGGAAGGCCGCAGCGGTGGTGTTGGGATGGTGGGGCGTGATGTTGGTGCTGAGTATGGTGGGGGCTTCGTTTAGCTAGGGGTTGGTGCGGGCAGGGCCAGGGCGACGTTGTGGATGGTTGTGGTTTACCTTAGCCACTGCTGCGTGAAGCTGGGGTATGAGTGGCACACGGGGTGTGGGGCTGGGTTAGGAGAGCGGTTCGCTTTGCGAATGCCCACCTTAGCGACGATGAAGCTGTCGCGAAGATGGGGCACCCGGAGTGTTGAATTGGAGATTGTCCCTTTTTAATTAGCGCGTGCGGCGATCCAATCCCATGTCTCAGGGGCGAGACATGGGGCACCCGGCACGCGGCTTGAGTGGTTTGTGGGTGATTAGGCGTTGGTGGTGGCGGGGAGGATCTCGGAGACGTCGACCCACTGGGTGGGGTAGTCGCCGGTGTAGCAGGCGGTGCAGAAGGTGTTGTGGATGGGTGTGGCGCCGGGCTTCTCGATGGTGCAGCTATGGATGAGGCCGTCGAGGGAGAGGTAGGCGAGGGAGTCGGCTTCGATGAAGGTGCAGATCTCTTCGATGGATTTGTTGGCGGCGATGAGGTCTTTTTTGCTGGGGGTGTCTACGCCGTAGAAGCAGGGGGAGATGGTGGGGGGGCAGGAGATGCGGAGGTGGACTTCTTTGGCACCTGCGGCGCGGACCATGCGGACGATCTTGCGGGAGGTGGTGCCGCGGATGATGGAGTCGTCGATGAGGATGACGCGCTGGCCTTCGAGGAGGGAGCGGACGGGGTTGAGCTTCATGCGGACGCCGAAGTCGCGTACGCGCTGCTCGGGCTGGATGAAGGTGCGTCCGACGTAGTGGTTGCGGATGAGGCCGAGGTTGAAGGGGATGCCGGACTCGGCAGCGTAGCCGATGGCTGCGGTGACGCCGGAGTCGGGGACGGGGACGATGAGGTCTGCGGGGACACCGGACTCGCGGGCGAGGGTGCGGCCCATCTCTTCGCGACTCTGCTGGACCCAGCGGCCGAAGATTCTGCTGTCGGGGCGGGCGAAGTAGACGTGCTCGAAGACGCAGGAGGCCTGTTTGGTGTTGTGGTCGAAGTAGCGGCTGGTGACACCGTCTTCGGAGACCATGATGAGTTCGCCGGGCTCGACGTCGCGCTCGTACTTGGCGTGGAGGAGGTCGAAGGCGCAGGTTTCGGAGGCGAAGACGAAGGTGTCGGGTGCGCCGTCGACGCCGGGGATGCGGCCCATGGAGAGGGGGCGGAAGCCGTGGGGGTCGCGGGCGGCGAAGATGCGGTTGCGGGTCATCATGACGATGGAGAAGGCACCGTCGACCTGGGTGAGGGCGTCGGCGATGCTGTCGACGAGGGTGGTCTGGCGGGAGTGGGCGATGAGCTGGATGATGATCTCGGAGTCGGAGGTGGTCTGGAAGACGGCGCCATCGCGTTCGAGGCGTTCCTTGGAGTTGCCGAGGTTGACGAGGTTGCCGTTGTGGGCGATTGCGATGAGGCCGCGGGTGGATTCGACGGAGATGGGCTGGGCGTTGAGGAGCGCGGAGTCACCGGTGGTGGAGTAGCGGGTGTGGCCGATGGCCATGTATCCGGGGAGCTTGGCGAGGACGTCGTCGGTGAAGATTTCGGAGACGAGGCCCATGCCTTTGATGTCGTTGACGTCGGTGCCGTCGGCGGAGGCGATGCCGGCGGACTCCTGTCCGCGGTGCTGGAGGGAGTAGAGGCCCCAGTAGGTGAGGCGGGCGGCGTCGGGGTGGTTGTAGATGGCCATGACGCCGCACTCTTCACGGAGGGTGTCGAAGTGGTCGTCAGCTTCGTGGAGTTCGGCGAGGTCTTCGGGGTGGTGAGGTGCGGGGTGTTGATGTTGGGGGGTGTTACTCATGCGGTGGCTACCTCGTCGGAGAGCTGTGATTCGAGTGCGCCGGACCAGGAGGCGCGAAGGTCCTGGATGGAGGCTTCGATGAGCGGGACACCGGCGGCGTGGATCTCAATGTGGTCGGGGATGGTCTCGCCGAGATCGAGGGGCCAGATCTCGTTGGTTTCGTCGAGCAGGAAACAGATGGTGGCGTAGTCTTCCATGGCGCAGGTGACGAGGACCTCGGTGGCGTTCTCGTTGAAGAGTGCGGCGGGGTAGTCGGTCTGGGAGAGAGCGCCGAGGGTGGCGCGGACGCCGATGTTGTGGGTGAAGGCTGCGTCGGCGAGGGCGACGGCGAGGCCGCCGTCGGAGATGTCCTTGGCGGAGCGGATGAGGCCCTTGGCGGCAAGCTGGGCGAGGCAGCGATGGAGCGCGGCTTCGGCCTGGATGTCGAGCGCGGGGGGTGTGCCCCAGAGGCCGCCGAGGACGTGGCGGGCGTACTCGGAGCTGCCGAGTTCGGCGTGGCCGTCGGTGGGGAGGCCCTGAGTGGATTGGAGCAGGAGGACCTTGTCACCGATGTTCTGGAAGGCGGCGGGGACGGATTTGGAGACGTCGTCGAGGATGCCGACGATGCCGAGGACGGGGGTGGGATAGATGCCTTCGCCCTTGGTCTCGTTGTACAGCGAGACGTTGCCTCCGGTGACGGGGGTGCCGAGCGCGATGCAGGCTTCGGCGATGCCGTCGATGGCGGAGGAGAGCTGGGCCATGATCTCTGGTTTTTCTGGATTGCCGAAGTTGAGGCAGTTGGTGGCGGAGACGGGGGTTGCGCCGGTGCAGGCGACCTTGCGGGCGGCCTCGGCTACGGCGTGCATAGCGCCGAGTTTGGGGTCGAGGTAGGTCCAACGGCCGTTGCCGGCGAGCGCCATGGCGAGTCCGCGCTGGGGCTTGTGCGGCGATGTGGATGACGGCGTGGTGGCGGGGCCGGTGCCTTTGATGCGCATGACTCCGGCTTCTCCGCCGGGGCCCTGGACGGTGTTGGTCTGGACCATGGAGTCGTACTGCTCGAAGACCCAGCGCTTATCGCAGATGTTGGCGGAGGCGAGGAGTTTTTTGAGATCGGCGGTGAAGTCGCGGGGCTGGGCAAGCGCGGCAGCGATGGCTAGGGATGGATCTTTGGGGATATTGGGGTTCCAGGTGCCGACGGGCCGGTGGTAGACGGGGGCGTTGTCGGTGAGGGCCTTGTTGGGGATCTCGGCGACGAGTTCTCCGTGATGGGTGACGCGCATGGTGTCGTCGGGGGTGACGATGCCGACGATGGAGGCGTCGAGGCCCCACTTGGTGAAGATGTCGAGGACTTCCTGCTCGCGGCCTTTGTCGGCGACGAGGAGCATGCGCTCCTGGGATTCAGAGAGCATGATCTCGTAGGAGGACATGCCGGTGGCGCGCTGGGGGACGAGGTCGAGTTCGATGGTGAGGCCGAGTTCTCCGCGTGCGCCCATCTCGCAGGTGGAGCAGGTGAGGCCGGCGGCGCCCATGTCCTGGATGCCGAGGACGGCGCCGGTGGCCATGGCTTCGAGGCAGGCTTCGAGGAGGAGCTTCTCCATGAAGGGATCGCCCATCTGGACGTTGGGGCGTTTCTGCTCGGAGCCTTCGGTGAACTCTTCGGAGGCCATGGTGGCTCCGTGGATGCCGTCGCGGCCGGTTTTTGCGCCGACGTAGATGACGGGGTTGCCGACGCCGGTGGCCTTGGCGTAGAAGATCTCGTCGGTACGGACGAGGCCGAGGGCGAAGGCGTTGAGCAGGGGGTTGCCGGAGTAGCAGGTCTCGAAGCGGGTTTCGCCGCCGAGGTTGGGGACGCCGAAGCAGTTGCCGTAACCGGCGACACCGTGGACGACGCCGCGGGCGATCTGGTGGTTTTTGGCGCGGAGGGCGGCATCGGGCTCGGTGGCGTCGAGGGGGCCGAAGCGGAGGGAGTCCATGACGGCGAAGGGGCGCGCGTTCATGGTGAAGATGTCGCGGAGGATGCCTCCGACGCCGGTGGCTGCGCCCTGATAGGGCTCGATGTAGCTGGGGTGGTTGTGGGACTCGATCTTGAAGGCGCAGGCCCATCCGTCGCCTACGTCGATGATTCCAGCGTTCTCACCGGGGCCCTGGACGACGGAGCCTGGGCCGGAGGTGCGGGTGCCCTTGGTGGGGAGGCGCTTGAGGTGGACGCGGGAGGACTTGTAGGAGCAGTGCTCGGACCACATGACGGAGAAGATGCCCAGCTCGGTGAGGGATGGGGTTCGTCCAAGGGCTGCTTCGATGCGCGTGTACTCGTCCGGTGTGATGCTGTGCTGCTTGAGCAACGCCGGAGTGACGACGCACGGGGTAGGGGCTACGGGTGGGTGCTGCGCTTGCTGATTGGGCATGGCTCGCTACCTAGATTGTCGCATGTTTGGGGAGGTTGGCGGCGGGTGGGGTTCAGGCGCCGGTGCTGCCGAAGCCTGCGTCTCCGCGTGGGGCGGGGAGGAGCTGGGTAACTTCTTCGAATTGAGCTTCAATGCGCTGGACGAGGCGTAGCTGGGCGATGCGGTCGCCGGGGGCGATGTCTACGATGGTCTGGCCGAGGTTGGTGAGGACGATTTTGAGTTCGCCGCGGTAGCCGGGGTCGATGACGCCGGCGAGGGTGGTGAGGCCGCGGAGGGCAAGGCCGGAACGGTCTTCGACGAGCGCGCCGTGGGTGGCGGGGAACTCCATGGCGAGTCCGGTGGGGACGGCCTGGGTGCTGCCGGGCTGTCCGGCAGGCGCGAGGGTGGCGGGCGCGGAGGCGTAGAGGTCGGCGGCGAGGTCTCCCCAGGGGCCGGTGTGGGCGTAGCGAGGAAGCTGGGCGTTGAGGGAGAGCTTCTGGACTTTGATGTTGACTTGCATAGAGATGAGTTTACCGTGCGGTGGGAGGGTTCGACCGGGAGGGGATGGTCAGGGTAGCCTTGAGGGAAAGTGTGCGAGGGCGGGATGAGTATGGCACGTGTGAGTGTGGCAGCGACGGTGCTGAATGAGGCAGAGGACATTGCGGGGCTGGTGGAGAGCCTGATGGGGCAGACGCTGGCTCCTGCGGAGGTGGTGGTGGTGGATGGTGGGTCGACGGATGGGACGTGGGAGTGGCTGGCGGGGGCGCAGGCACGGTATCCGGGGCTGGTGGCGATTCGGGATGAGAGCTGCAGTCTGAAGCAGTCTCCCGGGCCGATTGCGCGGGGGCGGAATGTGGGGATTGCGGCGGCGACGAGCGAGATTGTGGTGTGTGTGGATGCGGGCTGCGTGTATGCGCCGGAGTGGCTGGGGCGGCTGACCGAGGCGATTCGCAGCGGGGCGGCGGAGTATGCGGTGGGGGGATCGTATATCGACCCGGCGGAGGGGACGGTGTGGGATGTGGCTTCGGCACCGTTTTTCGGGATCAAGCTGAGTGAGGATGAGCCGACGAAGTCGTGTACGGCGCGGTCGATGGCGTTTCGGAAGGAGCTGTGGGTGCGGGTGGGGGGCTTTCCGGAGACGGTGTTTCTGGGCGAGGATACGATGTTCGACGCGAAGGTGCGGAAGGTGGTGGCACCGGCGTTTGCGCAGCGGGCGAAGGCGTTGTATCGGCCACGGCATGGGTTTGGGTCGGCGGTGCGGCAGTTGGCGAGCTACTCGATTACGGATGGGGTGCTGGGGGTTAGACCGGCGCGGCTGGCGCGGAATGTGGCGCGGTGCGTAGCGGAGGTGGCGGTGCTGGCGTTGCTGCGGTGGACGGTGGTGCCGCTGCTGGTGGTGCTGGGGCTGGAGATTTATTTTGCGTACCGGCTGGACTGGCGAAGCATTCGGCGGGCTTCGGCTAAGGTGCTGGCGGCGAGGCTGGCGTTTTCGCTGCTGGTGCCGTGGGTGGTGAGCTGGTACCAGGTGGTGGGTGCGGTGACGAAGGCGAACCAGCCGAATCGGCAGAATGCGGGGTAGTGGGGTTGCGGTTTTTGGGGGTGTCCGGGCGGTATTTATGGGGTTTTGCGGGTTGAGGGATGGGTGAGGGACGCGGTGGCCGGAAGAGTCGTTGACCCCGAGGCGGAAACGCGATAGACTTTTGAAGTTTGGCGCTGCAGCCTGCGTGTGTGTGATTTGCTCGTGAGTTGCAGGGTTGGCAGGTACGAACCGGCGGCCAGTAGGACAGGGACTGCGAGGTTTGGCTCGGCTGGCTTGATGCAGTGCTTCTGTATGCGCCCCATGCAGCACAATCTGAGATGAAGGAAGCGAATTGCGCTGGCCTTGTTTATGGCCGCGACACGCTTGAGGTTTTTAGTCATGTACGCAGTTATCCGCACTGGCGGCAAGCAGTACCTGGTATCGCCGGGTGACAAGTTGAAGATCGAGACGACCGCGCATGAGAATGGCTCGGTAGAGTTCTCGGATGTGTTGGCAGTGAGCGCGGAAGAGGGCAAGTTCGAGCAGGAGCTTTCTGGCGCGAAGGTGCTGGCTTCTGTGGTGGGCGAAGGCCGCGGCGAGAAGATTCTGGTCTTCAAGCTGAAGCGCAAGAAGCAGTACAAGAAGATGCAGGGTCATCGTCAGAACTACGTTGAAGTGAAGATCAACGAGATTCTGGTGAACGGCAAG
The DNA here is from genome assembly GCA_021780315.1 of Acidobacteriota bacterium. Lineage (GTDB taxonomy): Bacteria > Acidobacteriota > Terriglobia > Terriglobales > Acidobacteriaceae > Edaphobacter. Next base: position 600,966 of record JAJXYY010000042.1, on the reverse strand, counting down.
AGCTTCAAGGCTTAAGAATTTAGATTTTGAGAGCGCATGGCTTGCGGGCGGCGCGAAAGAGGCGATTGAAATGGCACATAAAAAAGGCTTAGGTTCTTCTAAAAACGGCCGCGACTCAAATGCACAACGGCTGGGAGTGAAGGTGTTTGGCGGCCAGGCGATTCTGGGCGGCGGCATCATCGTGCGGCAGCGTGGGACACCACTGAAGCCAGGCGCGAACGTTGGCCGGGGCAAGGATGACACCTTGTTTGCGACCGTCAGCGGCGTGGTTCGCTTCCAGGATCGTGGCCAGCATGGACGTTTTGTGAACGTCGACCCGGCGGACGTGATGTCGGTTCCTGCGTAAGTAACTGAAATAGATTGGTGCGGACCAGCCCTGCTTTGGCAGGGCTTTTCTGCGTTTGGGGCGGAAGCGGAAGATGGAGATACCTTTTGATCAGCGGTGTCGATACACTGGTGGTCGATACCATGATGGGCAAGCCGGGAGAGAGGTTGGGCTATGGTGGATGAGATCTCGATAAAGCGGCAGCAGCTAGCCGGTTTGTGCCGGCAGCATCATGTGCTGGGTCTGGCGCTATTTGGCTCCGCCTTGCGAGAGGACTTTAGTCCCAGTGAGAGTGATATTGATCTGGTCGTGGAGTTTGAGGCGCTGTCTCCGGGTGAGTATGCGGAGAACTATTTTTCGTTTCAGCGCAGCCTGGCGTCACTGTTTGACCGGAGGGTCGATCTGGTGAGTTTGCGCAGCGTCAGGAACCCTTATTTCCTGAAGGAGATCGAGGCTACGAAAGTGAATCTTTATGCCGCGTAATCTGGAGTTGTACCTGTGGGAGATTGAGCGGGCGATCACGGATATCGAAGTCTTTACCTGAGGCAAGACGCTGCAAGTGTACGAGCAGGATGCGATGTTACGGGCTGCGGTGGAGCGTAAGTTCAGCGTCGTGGGCGAGGCGCTGTCGCAGATGACGAAGCACTTTCCTGCAACCGCGGACAAGATTGTCCACACGCGGAAGATCGTGGACTTCCGAAACTTTCTGATCCATGGCTATGGGCAGGTGGATGATGTGGTGGTGTGGGGGGTGGTCGAGACGATGCTGGAACCGCTGAAGGCGGAGGTGCTGGCGTGGAAGCAGGAGCTTGGACTTAGCGAGGGTGGTGCTTCGGCAGGTTGATTCAGGTTGGCCGGACGATGGGTTTGCCTTTTTCGTTGAGGGCGAGGTGGGCCATGGGGCTGTGGTGGTCGTGGGTGAAGAGGACCAGCCAGTCTTCGGGGATGGCGCGCTGGTAGAAGCGTTTGCGCTGGGCGATGCAGGTGATTGGGTCGAGGTCGTAGCCCATGACCCAGGTGGGGTCGAGGTGGGCGCTGGTGGGGATGAGGTCGGAGATGTAGCAGGCGTGCCGCTGGGTTCCGGCGTGGGTGGTGGATTGGATGTGGACTCCCATGAGTTGGGCGGTGTGGCCGGGGAAGAGTTCGACAGAGATTCCGGGGACGATCTCGGAGTTGGCACGAATGCCTTCGGTGGTGAGCAGGGTCATCTGACCGGATTGGATGAGCGGATCGTAGTTGGGGGAGAGATAGCTGATGCGGTCGCGGTCGAGTTGGAGATGACCGTGGGCGACCTCGCCGGCGTGGGCGAAGTAGCGGGCGTTGGGGAAGGTGGGGGTGACGGAGCCATCGGGGTGGAGGGTGGTGTTCCAGCCACAGTGGTCGAAGTGGAGGTGGGTATTGATGACAATGTCGACCTCTTGGGGGTGGATACCGGCGGCGGCGAGCGAGGTGGGGAGGAGTTCCTGATTGCCGTGGATCTCACGCATCTTGGCGGACTGCTTGTTTCCGATGCCGGTCTCGATGAGGACGGTGTGGTGTCCGGTGCGGACGATGGCGGTGTTGAGTCCCAGGAGGATGCAGTTCTGGTCGTCGGCGGGGGTGCGTTTTTGCCAGAGTGTCTTGGGGACGACACCGAACATGGCACCGCCGTCGAGCCGGTATATGCCATCGGTGCAGATGGTGAGTTCGTAGTCTCCGAGGTGGGTACGTGCGCGTACGAGTGCGTCGCTTGCGGGGGCGGTGGCGTCAAGGGGGTAGACTGCATCCATGGTGGACCCTCGCCCCTAGCATAGCTGGAGTGGTGCGGTTGCGGATATGGGTCTCAGGCGTGTCGGGGTTTGCCCGGTACGGCACCGAGTGGGATACCGGCGGCGACCATCCCACCGGGCGCAGCGGCAGCGATGAGGCTGGCGGTAGCGGCTTCGGTTGGCGGGAGGGGGCGTTTGGCCTGAAAACACTGTCGACAGAGCACGGGGCGGCCCTGAGTTGGCTTGAATGGCACGGTGGTCTCGATGCCACACTCGGAGCAGTGGGTACGGGTTTCGGTGCGGCAGAGGCCGGCTGCGGCGGGACCGTTTCCGGGCGACGCTGCGGTGTTGGCGCGTTTGGATTTGCAGGGTTTACAACGTTTGGGGTCGTTTTTGAACTGCTTGTCGAAGAAGAAGAGTTGTTCCCCGGCGGTGAAGATAAATTCGCCGCCACAGTCGATGCAGGTGAGTAGTTTGTCCACGAATTCCATAGCCGCTTCTCCCATTCTTGCTGCGGAAAAAGAGAGGCTAAACATCTCCATACGGGGGGAGGTAGTCTGCCCAAGTGCCAGTCGGTGGTGCTGACTGGTATCTTTCGATGAGGGCCCGGGTGACGTGTTGCGGTGCGACGGTTAGCCGGTCACAGTTCAAGTCGTCGGGAGCGACGTCTTCTCTGCCGGTCAGTCCTCAGGGGAGTACGAGAACTGGTGATTTGGGTGGCCGTCACGTCTGCCGATGGCGATTGGTGACGGCCTACCCTGTTTACGGGGGCTGGACTTAGTCCTGCTCCTTACGAACCTTCTTACGATTGCGCTTACGTGCCAGCGCTTCCTTCACGCGCTTCTTTTCACCTGGTTTCAGGTAGAAAGAGTGACGCTTGACTTCCTTGATGATGTCTTCGGTCTGCACCTTACGCTTGAAGCGTCGCAGGGCATTCTCAAGGGGTTCGCCTTCTTGTACTCGAACCTCTGCCAAGAAAAATACACCTCCAAACAGTCCCAATTGGGATACTTATCAGGATACCTCCGATTGGAGCTTGATCATACATATTTCTGAGGAAGTACAAGTGTTTTTTTCGATTAAATCGACATGAATTGTCGTGTAAATGACATAGGAGCCGACAGAGTCGCAGGGAGCAGGGGCAGGGGCATAGAATCTGGGTCAGGTTGGGAGGATGTTATGGTTCGCAGTTATCAGGGGCGGGTGCCGGTGGTGGGCGAGGGATGTTATGTGGATGTATCGGCGCAGGTGATTGGGGATGTGGTGCTGGGGGAGCAGGCCAGCGTGTGGATGAACGCGGTGGTGCGGGGGGATGTTAACTCGATCCGGATTGGGGCACGGAGCAATGTGCAGGATTGCGCGGTGCTGCATGGGATGCGGTATTTGTATCCTGTGATTGTAGGGGAGATGGTGACGATTGGGCATAATGCAACGGTGCATGGGTGTGTGCTGGAGGATGCAGTGCTGGTGGGGATGGGAGCGGTGATTCTGAACAATGCGCGGGTGGGGGAGGGATCGATTCTGGCGGCGGGGACGGTGATTCCGGAGGGGATGGTGGTGCCGCCGAACTCGCTGGTGGTGGGGGTTCCGGGGAAGGTGAAGCGGACGCTGGGGGATGCAGACCGGGCGATGATTCTGAAGTATGCGCAGAACTATCTGGACTACACGCGGATATATCTGGCGGAGGGGTAGGTCGGGGCGGTGCGGGGTTAGTGTTTGCGATACAGGTGGTTAGGCGGTTGGTGGTGAGCGATTTATGTGGAATTTTTGTCGCTGGATAGGTACATCTAGTGGATGAATTTTTCGCTGAGTTGGCTGGTGTTGGTGGGATTGTCTGTGATGCCAGGGATGGTGGTGGGTCAGGCATCGGATGCGACGAAGGCTGCTGGGACTGCAGCGGCGCCGGTGGATCGCTATGCGGCGGAGCCGGTGGTGGTGGAGCGGCTGGACACGGTGTATCGATTTGCGGCGGATGGTACAGGCACCAAAGAGCTGACCGGGGTGATGCGGATTCAGTCGGAGGCTGCGGCACGGCAGTTTGGAGTGTTGACGATTCCGTATGCGTCGAGCAGCGAGCGGATTGAGTTGCAGTATGTGCGGGTGCGAAAGCCGGATGGCAGCGTGGTGGAGACGTCGGTGGGGGACGCGCAGGACATGCCGCAGGAGATTACGCGGCAAGCTCCTTTTTACAGCGATTTGAAGGAGAAGCAGATTCCGATACGGAGTCTGCGGGTGGGCGATCGTCTGGAGTACAAGGCGACGTCGGTGCGGGTGAAGGCGGAGGTGCCGGGGGAGTTCTGGGGCCAGGAGAACTTTGGCGCGGGAGTGGTGGTGCTGCAGGCGACGGTGGAGTTGCATGTGCCTCAGGGCAAGTATGTGAAGGTGTGGAGCCCGGAGCATGCTCCGGTGGTGAGCGAAGCTGGTGGGGAGAAGGTGTATCGGTGGACGGGGTCGCAGTTGACTCCGGTGGTGCAGTCGGACGCGGAGAAGAAGCAAGCGCAAGCGGATGCGGCGAAGAAGGAGCATAACCCGGAGGGGGAGCTGGCTCCAGTGGCGTGGACTACGTTCAAGAGTTGGGAGGCGGTGGGTGCGTGGTACCGGATGCTCGAAGGTGACCGTGCGGTGGCGGATGGCGCGGTGAAGGCGAAGGTGGCGGAGCTGACGGCAGGCAAGAGTACGGACGACGAGAAGATTCGAGCGCTGTATGGCTATGTTGCGACGCAGATCCGGTACATTGGCGTGGCGTTTGGGGTGGGGCGGTATCAGCCGCATGCGGCTGGAGAGGTACTGCAAAATCAGTATGGCGATTGCAAGGACAAGCACACGCTGCTGGCGGCGATGCTAGGCGCGGCGGGGTTCCATGCGGATGCGGCGATGATTGGCGCGGGGATTCGGATGAATGAGGAGGTGCCTTCGCCAGCGGCGTTCAACCATATGATTACGGCCCTGCCGATGGGCGGTTCGATGGTGTGGATGGACGCGACGGCGGAGGTTGCGCCGTACCGGATGCTGGTGTCGGTGGTGCGGGACAGGCGGACGCTGGTGGTTCCGGACCAGGGCGCGGCCATGCTGGAACGAACGCCGAAAGGTCTGCCGTTTGTGCCGTTCAGTGCGTTTACGGCTGTTGGAAAGCTGGGGGTGAATGGCACGGCGAACACACACATGGAGTATGTGACGCGAGGGGATGATGAGCTGGTGCTGCGGGCGTTATTTCGGCAGGTATCGCCGGGACAGTGGGACCAGTTGACGCAGGCGATCTCGCAGCAACTGGGGTTTGCCGGCACGACCAGCCATGCGGAGGCGAGCAGGCCGGATGCGACTGCTGAGCCGGAGCGTCTGTCCTATGACTACGAGCGGGAGAAGCTGGGGGACTGGGACAACTTCAGGATTGTGCCGCTGTTTCCGAGTGAGATGTTGGCCCAGGTGGATGAGAAGGATCCGCCGCAACTGCCGATTCAACTGGGCGAGCCAAGGGTGGATACTGCGAAGACGGTGCTGGAACTGCCCAAGGGCTGGGGGGTGGAGCTGCCCAGTGAACTCCACCGCAAGACTCCGTATGTGAGCTTTGACCGGACGTATGCGATTGACCACGAGCAGTTGACGGTGGTGCGCAGGGTGGAGATCGATCAGCGGCAGGTACCGGCAGGGGAGTGGAAGGCTTACAAGGCGTGGATGGACGCCACGTTGAATGCGGGAGAGCCTTATATTCAGCTCACGTCGACGGGGACGAAGGGTGAGGTTCAGGGGCCGCCGCTGGCGGGCAGCAACAATCCAGCGGCGGCGGAGCTGGTGAAGCGGGCGTATGAGTCGGTGGAGTCGGGGGCGCTGAACGAGGCGGAGCATCTGCTGGATGAGGCGAAGAAGATCAACGACAAGCAAGAGCGTCTGTGGGGCACGTACGGCTATCTGGAGGCGCTGAGACAGCGGTTTGCCCTGGCGGTTGAGGATTACAAGAAAGAGGTGGAGCTGCATCCAACGATTTATACGATGTATGTACCGCTGGCCCAGGCGCAGATGAATCTGGGGCACTATGACGACAGTGTCGCGACGATGCGGACGCTGGTGAAGCTGACTCCTGAGGATGATACTGCGGCGATTATGCTGGCTTCGATGCTGGAAGCGAGCGGCGGATGGGCGGAGATTATCCGTTTGCTGGAGCCGGTGGAGGCGAGATCGACGACGAATGTCGCAGTATTGTTACCGCTGGGCATAGCAGAGCTGGAGACGGGCAAGACGGCGGAGGGCCAGGCCAAGCTGGTGAAGGTGCTGCAGACTGCGACCTCGGACCAGATGCGGAACTCGGCGGCGTATGAGTTGGCCAGCGCCGGGGTGGAGCTGGATCTGGCAGAGAAGAGTGCCCGCAGCGTGGTGGACAAATTGTCTGCGGACTCGGCGAACTGGATGGCTCGGAGTGGTGATCTGTCGCAGAAGATGAACCAAAACTTGCTGGTGGCTACGTGGGACACGCTGGGTTGGGCGCTGTTCAAGGAGGGGCACATGTACGAAGCAGAGAGCTATGTGCGGGCTGGCTGGCTTAACCAGAGCAGTCCGGAGAGTGGCCTGCATATGGGGGAGATCGAGGAGAAGCGGGGGCATGCGAGTGTAGCGCTGAAGTATTACCAGATGGCATCCATTCTGCTGCAGGACAGCCAGACAAGACCGTGGTCGTTGATGGGGCGGGAAGCGGTGGAGACCAAGCTGAAGGCGAAGATTGCGGCGCTTGAGGGGCAGGGAGTTAAATCGGGCATGACGGACGGGCGGGCGGCGCTGATGCAGTTGCGGGTGTTTGCGCTGGGCAGGGTTGTGGGGAAGAACAGTATGTCGGTGTACAAGATTTTGATCCGGGATGGGGCGGTGCTGGATTTAGTTCGTGAGCCGCGCCAAGAGGATGCCAGGCAGGGGGTGAATGTTGCTGCGCAGAAGGACGAGCGTCTGTTGCAGGTAAAGTTTGCTGGGTGGACTCCGGCCGGATCTGCGGCCAGCCTGGTCCGGGAAGGAGTGGAGACCTGCCACAGTGGGGTATGCGAGTTGATCGTGTACCCGATGTAGTTTCAGTTGGAGAAGCGGCTGGGAGCGGCGGATTTCGCTACACTAGGAGTAATGGGAACTTTGAAGGCAGTACGAGGGACGCGGGATTTGCTTCCGCCGGAGACGGAGCTTTGGAACCGGGTGGAGGCGGTGGTGCGCGGGGTATTTGCGCGGTATGGGTTTGGAGAGATTCGGACGCCGGTGTTCGAGGATACGCAGTTGTTTGCGCGGGGCGTGGGGGAAGAGACGGATATTGTCTCGAAGGAGATGTATACGTGGCAGGACCGGCAGCGTTCGGAGAGCGGTGTGGGGCAGAGTCTGACGCTGCGTCCGGAGAATACTGCGGGGGTGGTGCGGGCGTATATCGAGCACAAGCTGGCGGATAGCGGGATGCTGCAGAAGCTGTATTACATTGGGCCGCAGTTTCGGCGGGAGCGTCCGCAGCGGGGGCGGTACCGGCAGTTCTGGCAGATTGGCGCGGAGGTGATTGGGCCGGCGTGGTCGGGTTCGGACAGTGCGATTCGGGATGCGGAGGTGCTGGAGATGCTGGCGACGCTGCTGGATGAGCTGGGGATCAAGGGCTGGCGGCTGGCGTTGAATTCGGTGGGTTCGTCGACGGACCGTCCGCGGTATGTTGCGGCGTTGCGGGAGGCTTTGGAGCCGGTGAAGGCGGGGATGTGCGAGAACTGTCAGCGGCGTGCGGAGACGAATCCGCTGCGGGTGCTGGACTGCAAGGAGCCGGGCGACCAGGCGGTGATCGATGCGCTGCCTAAGATTGCGGAGTATCTGGATGAAGCTAGCCGGGAGCACTTTGCGCAGGTGAAGGCGGCGCTGGATGCGTGCGGCGTGGCGTATGTGGTGGAGCCCAGGCTGGTGCGGGGGCTGGACTACTACACGCGGACAACGTTTGAGTTTACGGTGGCGGATGGCAGCGGTCTGGGTACGCAGAATGCGTTGCTGGGCGGCGGCCGGTACGACGGACTGAGCGAGATGCTGGGTGGCCCGAAGGCTCCGGGGATCGGGTTTGCGATCGGGGAGGACCGGTTGATTTTGACGCTGCAGGCGCAGATGGCGCTGGCTGCGGATGCCACGCTGGGGGCGAAGAAGCTAGATGCGTTTATTGCTCCGATGGGCGTGGCGCAGAATGCGGCGGCGCTGGTGCTGGCCAAGGAGTTGCGGGCGCAGGGCCTGACGGTCGAGGTTGGCGATGGGACGTTCCGGCTGCGGAAGTCGTTTGAAGCGGCGGATAAGCTGGCGCACCGGATGGTGATTGTCGGAGAGGATGAGGTTTCGTCCGGTATTCTGACGGTGAAGTATTTTGAGGCTGGCGAACAGACGAAGGTGCCGCGGAGTGAGTTGGCGCAGGTGCTGCGAGGCTGATGGCTGGCGTGATGGATCGAGCAAAGTAGCTCAGTTAAGGAAGACTTGTGACTCTTGATTTTCTAGGTAGTTTGCAGCGTACGCATATGTGTGGAGTTCTCCGGCCGGAGCAGGCTGGCGAGGACGTGGTGTTGATGGGCTGGGTGAACCGGCGGCGGGACCACGGGAACCTGATCTTTCTGGATGTGCGGGATCGTACGGGCATTACGCAGGTGGTGCTGGATAAGGAAGTGTCGGCTGCGGCGCATGGGAAGGCGGAGACGGCGCGGTCGGAGTATGTGGTGGCGGTGAAGGGCAAGGTTCGGCGGCGGGGCGAAGGGCTCGGCAATCCGAACATGGCGACGGGCGAGATTGAGGTGGTGGCGACGGAGTTGCTGCTGTTGAACGAGTCGAAGACGCCGCCGTTCTCGCCTGCGGAAGAGGCGATTGCGAACGAAGAGGTGCGGTTGAAGTACCGCTATCTAGATCTGCGCCGGGCGGAGATGCAGAAGAACTTCAAGATGCGGCACGATGTGGCGCGGGCGATTCGCAATTATCTGTCGGATGAGGGTTTTCTGGAGATTGAGACGCCGTTCATGACGCGTTCGACGCCGGAGGGAGCGCGGGATTATCTGGTACCGAGCCGGGTTCATGCGGGCAGTTTTTATGCGCTGCCGCAGTCTCCGCAGATCTTCAAGCAGATTCTGATGATCTCGGGATTCGATAAATACTTCCAGATTGCGCGCTGCTTCCGCGACGAGGATCTGCGGGCCGATCGGCAGCCGGAGTTTACGCAGATCGATCTGGAGATGACGTTTCCGAAGCAGGAGACGGTGTTTCGGGTGGTGGAGGGATTTTTGAAGGCGGCGTTTGCGACGGCGGGAATTTCTCTGACGCCACCGTTTGTGCAGATGACATATGACGAGGCGATTCGGCAGTACGGGATCGACAAGCCGGACATGCGGCTGCCGGCGATGGTGGAGTTGACGGATGCGCTGACCGCGGAGTTGCGGGAGACGTTGAAGATTGAGCAGAAGCTGCCGGTGCTGGGGTTTGTGATTCCGGAGGCGGGTGGGCTGAGCGGGACGCAGAAGCGCGGGCTGGTGGAAGAGATTCGGACGACGTTTGGTGAGTGCGGGCTGGACTTTCTGGATGTAGCGCGGCTGAAGACGAATGAGGCCTTTGCTCCGCTGGCGGCGACGATTGAAGCCCGGATGGCGGGTGGCGCGGCCGATCTGCTGGTGGTGATTACGCCGAAGCTGGGGACGCCGGAGAAGTGGAACTACGACCCGCAGTGGATCTACAAGCGGGTGGGCGGGTTGCGGCTGCAACTGGCTCAGAAGTTTGCGGAGAAGCACAAGCGTTTTGAGAAGACCGGCACCGAGGCGGACTTCAAGTTTTTGTGGGTCACGGACTTTCCGATGTACGAGTGGGACGAGGAGGCGAAGGTGTGGAATGCAGCGCACCATCCGTTTACGTCGCCGCACGAGGAAGACATCAAGGCGGGCCGGCTGGTGAACGACAAGGGCGCGGTGCGTGCGCTGGCATATGACATTGTGCTGAATGGGACGGAGCTGGGTTCTGGCTCGATCCGTATCCACCGGCAGGATGTGCAGGCGGAGATCTTCCGTTCGCTGGGGATGACGGATGCGGAGGCGAAGGAGCGGTTTGGGTTCTTCCTGGATGCGCTGGAGTATGGCACGCCGCCGCATGGGGGGATTGCGCTGGGGCTGGACCGGATTGTGATGATTCTGGCGGGGGCGACGAGCCTGCGCGAGGTGATCGCGTTCCCGAAGACGGCGAAGGCGATCGACCTGATGGTGGATGCGCCGACTCCGGTGAGCGAGCAGCAGATGAAGGAGTTGAGCCTGCGGACGGTGGTGCGGAGCTAGTCTCCGCACCGGCAGGGCTGGAGGTCAGGCGGGCAGGGGATGTGCGTCAGCGTTGGTACTGTTCGTCGCTGACGTGCTCCATCCACTCGACGACCTTGCCATCGAGTCGTTCCTGAATGGCGATGTGGGTCATGGCGGTGGTGGGGGTTGCGCCGTGCCAGTGTTTTTCTCCCGGGGAGAACCAGACGACGTCGCCGGGGTGAATCTCTTCGATGGGAGCGCCTGCGCGCTGGACCCATCCGCAGCCTGCGGTGACGATCAAGGTCTGTCCGAGGGGATGAGTGTGCCAGGCGGTGCGTGCGCCGGGCTCAAAGGTGACGGTGGCGCCGGCGACCAGTGCAGGATCTGGTGCTTGAAAGAGCGGGTCGATGCGGACGGTTCCGGTGAACCAGTCTGCGGGACCTTTGCCGGAGGGCTGGGAGCCGATGCGTTTGATTTCCATGGAGTGATTTTACCGGGGCTGGGTGATGGCAGGCTGGTTGGTTGCCGATATCTGTCGGTATGACGGTCTATGTCGCTTCGGATGTCACTACAGATGTTGGTTCAGGTTCGGGTGCTCGCGAGTATGGTGCGACGCGGCATATTGCGAGGCGGGGCGTGGCGGTTGCGGCGGTGCTGCGCTGGCTGGCGGGATGGGGTTGGTTGGGTGGCCGTGCGGCGAGCACGCTGGTGCGTGGCGAGGAGTGGGAGCCGGGTGGGGATTGGATGCAGGAGAGTTGCAGTGCGCTGGCGGGACAAGGCCGAGAGCTGGCCGCGACCAGTGAGCGGGTAGTGCGCTCGGCGATGGTGACGGCACAGCGATCGCACCAGCAGAGCAGCAACATTCTGGCGGTCAGCGCGATGAGTGAACAGATACGGACGGCGGCGGAGCAGAGCAGCCGGAACAGCGCGGCGACGGTGGCGCGGATGGCGGACGCGTTCGAGAAGGTGTCGGTGGGTACGGCGGTGGTGCGGCAGCGGACGGAGTTGCTGGAGGCGATGGCGGGATCGGCGTCGCACTGTACGGAGTTGATGGACGAGGTGGCGGCGAGTGTGCTGCGGATAGAGCGAGTGGTGGGTCTGATTCGTGAGATTGCCAACCAGACGAACCTGCTGGCATTGAATGCGGCGATTGAAGCTGCGCGTGCGGGGGAGCATGGCGCGGGGTTCAACGTGGTGGCCAAGGAGGTGCGCTTGCTGGCCGACCGGACGACGAGTGCGACGGTGGAGATCGGCGAGATGATTGCGGGAGCGCGGGGCGCGACGGGCAAGGCGAGTGTGTCCATGCACAAGAACCGTGTGGCGGTGACGGAGAGCGCGGCGATGGAGCGGGCTGCGGATGCGGCGCTGCAGGAGATTCTGCAGTCGATTGCCAAGATCGGCGATATTACGCAGGAGGTAAGTGTTGCGGCCAGCCAGCAGATTGCGGCGGCGGACAAGGTGAATGTGCATCTGCGGGAGCTGGCGGAGACGACCAACGAGTGTACGTGGGATGCGGATGCATCGGCGGAGCTGAGTACGCAGATGATTCGCAGCTCACGCGAGCTGGAGAGCGGTATGGAGGAGATGGCGCAGCGCTGCAGCGCGGAGAACGGTGCGGCGAGTGGGTCGTGGCGGCCCGGGAGTGCGGCGGTGGGGGCGGATCGATGGATGGAGGCGGAGGCGGCGCGTCCGCAGATGGAGGCGGCGCTGGAGGTGCTGCGGGAGCTGTGTCTGGGGTCGGGGCCGGCGCGGCTACAGGTGGACGGACGCGAAGGTGCGGACATCTGGTTCGGGTCGCGTGCGGGGCAGAGCTGCGGCGATCTGGTGGACGAGGTGCAGCGCAGGACGGGGCTGGGGGCGACGTTGTTTATGCGCCGCGAGGATGGTCGTGGGGTATCGATGCAGCGGGTGGCGACCAGTGTGCTGCGCGCGGATGGCAGCCGGGCGGTGGGTACGGTGCTGAATCCACGAGGCGTGGTGCTGCAGCAGCTGCTGCAGGGCGAGGCTTATTTCGGGTATGCGTACATTCTGGGCAGGCCGTATGTTGCGGGGTATGAGCCGATGCTAGGCGCTGAGAGGGAAGTGATTGGCGCGTGGTATGTGGGTCGGGCGGTGCAGCCGGTGGTTTAGTTCATCCAGCGCTTGTCGTTTCCATTGCGTGGATCGCGCGGTGGAGATTTGCGGAGCTCGTCGGGGTCGACGTAGCGGCCGTCCTGGTCGAAGTGGACTTCGCGATTCTGCTTGCGCATGTAGACCTCGAATTTGCGTGCGGCGCGGCGGCGTTTGGCGCGGTAGTACTGGTTGCGGAGGTTGAAGTAGGCCTCGGAGAAGCCGAAGGCGAGGCCGCGGCTGGGTGCGAGCTTGACGTAGAGGAAGCCGCAGAGCGCGCCGGAGAGCTGGAGCAGTGCGCCGAAGGTGTCGGCCTGCTTGAGCAGGACGGCGACGGCGATGAGGATGTAGATGGTGACCATGTACTTGGCCTTGATGCGGAGGACAAACCAGAGGAGGAACTCCTGGTCTCCGAAGAGCATGGCGATGGCGACGAGCAGGCCAAAGATGCCGCCCCAGGCTCCGACGGCACCGACATCCGGCCGGAGGTGGAAGATGTGGGTGAAGGAGAGGGCTGCGGCGATGAGTGCGCCACCGATGACGGAGGTGAGGTAGAGCTCGGCGAGCCAGCGGCTGCCGCGGGCGCCTTCCAGCAGAGAGCCGGTGAACCAGAGAGTGAGCATGCCGAAGAGGATGGCAAGGATGCCCTCCTGGACAAAGGCATAGGTGAAGATCTGCCAGAGTTCACCACGCACGACGGCCAGCGGCTCCAGCATCAGATGGATGCGGAGGAAGAGGTAGGCTGTGGGGGAGATCCAGGAGAGCACGCCCAGGGCAAAGAAGGCGGCGACGTTGGCGAGGATGATTTTGCGAGTAGCCCCCGCGAACGGGGGCATACTCAGCGAGATGGAACCGGAACGGGGCATAGTTGCTGCCTCTATTTCAACACAGCCCGCGGGTTCCTACCGGGGGACAGACTACTTTGGTGCGGGGATGGTGGTTCCGGGTACGGGTGGAACGTTGTTGGCTGCGGGCATGGGGTATACGGCGGCGCTGCGATGACCGGCGGGGTCTACGGAGCGGACGCCGAAGATGGTGTTGTCCTTGGAGATAGGCAGGATGATGGAGGTGGCGTTACCGGCGGAGACAAAGCTGGTCCAGTCGGGTGCCTGGGTGTCGCGGTAGACGACCTCGAAGGTGGCGTTGGCGGGCATGCCAGCGGGCCGCTCCCATGTGAGGCTGGTGCGGGGGTCGTAGGGCGGGTTGAGGACGGTCACGTTCTGGGGCAGGCCGGGGGCGGAGGCGAAGGTGGCCAGCGAGGCGGCGTTGAGGCGAGCGACGTTGGCCATGTAGTTGAAGTCGTCGTACTGGATCAGGTCGCCGTATTGAATGGGGCCTTTCGTGCCGTCGGGCAGGGTGCCGGTGTCGATGCGGGGGTTCTGGTGCTGATGGTTGAAGTTCTCCTGCCACTCGGTGATGCGGACGGCGGTGAAGCCTTCGAGGTTGAAGCTGGTGTGGTCGCCACCGCGCAGGAAGCGGTCGCGGCGGAAGATGAGTACGGGGTGGAAGGCCGGGAGCCTGCGGATGGCGTTGCTGTGCACCTGGCCGGGCAGGGCTGCGGCCCGCTGCATGGAGGGGGTGAAGTAGGTACGGCCTACGTCGGCGATGGCGCGGGCGAGTTCGCGAGAGGAGGAGTCGCTGTCGGCACCGATACTTTCGATGGTGCGGATCTCCTGCGGGGTGGCGGTGGCGGGGATGCCTTCGGAGAAGATGCGGACGACGGACTTGTCAGCGTTGACGCCTGGGGTGGTATCGCCGCCGACTATGTCGTTGTTGAGGACGGCTTCCAGTTGCCAGCCTTCGGACTTGGCGAGTTGGGCGAGGTGACGGCTGCCGAAGAGGCCCTGCTCTTCGCCGGCGACGGTGACGAAGACGATGGTGCTGGGGAACTTGAGTTTGCTGAGGACGCGGGCGCACTCCATGGAGACGGCGGTGCCGCTGGCGTCGTCGTTGGCGCCGGGGGCGGGGGTGTGGGTGTCGAAGTTGTCGGAGTTGCGGGAGTCGTAGTGTCCGGTGATGAGGACGCGCCGGGCGGCCTGGGCGGGATCGGTGCCCTTGAGGACGGCGTAGATGTTCTGGAGGCGGGTGGGCCGGATGATGCGGGAGCCGGGGACGGCTGGCTCGACAAAGACGTCGCGCTTGACCTCCAGGCATCCTCCGCACTCGGCGGAGTAGCTCTGGAACTGGGAGAAGATCCAGTCGGCGGCGGCGTTGATGCCGGTGCCGGGAGCGAGGTCGGTATCCATGCTGGAGAGGGTGCTGCGGTTGTTGAAGCTGACGAGTTTCTCGATGGTGGCGTGGATGCGGTCGGGGGAGACCTGCTGGAGAGCGGCGGCGATGGCGGGGTCGACCGGGGCTACGGTGACTGGTGCGCCGACGGGTGCTGGCGGCTGCGCCTGGGCGGCGAGCGGTAGAAAGAATGCGGCGCAGAGAGAGAGGCTGCAAACGAAGCGGAGCGGGGTGCGTCGAATGGTCACGTTAATTTTCCTCATGTGGAAACTGAAGCGGTAGAACAATCGTAAGCTTGACGTACCGGCGCAAGGCCGCTAGAAATAGCCATGCGGTGGTAAGAACATAGTGGATATCTTATAGGGACATCCTATAGGGAAAGATCAGCGTAACAAGAACTAGCCTGGAGGCAACCAAGATGGCCGTTGTATGTCCTGAATGCGATAACCCGATCAGTGTGGATGCGGACGAAGTAGAAGAAGGCGAAACCGTACTGTGTGATGAGTGTGGGCTGGAGTTGGAGGTCGTGTCGGTGGACCCGATCGAGCTTGCTCCGATTGAAGCCGAAGGCTATGACGACGAAGAGGCCGCACCGATCGATGACGAGGATGAAGATTAGTCGCGCTGCTGCAAACGGCGGTGGACGTATACTTGGGAGTATGAAAAGTCCTGGTACGTTCCGCCTGTTTGCCGGTAAGACGCTGCTGGTGTGCTGCTCCCTGATGTTGGGAGGGTATGTGCTGCGTGCTGTTCCTGCGGTGGCGCAGCAGCGCGGGCCGGTGCAGCGTGTGGTGCAGGGTAAGGTAACGGACAAGTCAGATGCGGCGATCAAGGGTGCGGTGGTGTACCTGAAGGATGGTCGTTCGCTGGCGGTGAAGAGCTACATTACCGACGACCAGGGCGGCTACCGCTTTGGCCAGTTGGCGCAGGGCACGGACTACGAAGTGTGGGCGGAGAGCAACGGCAAGAAGAGTGCCGTCAAGTCGATCAGCTCGTTCGATACGAAGAACCAGTTCCTGTTCATCCTGAAGATCGATACTGGCAAGTAAGGCTACTCTGCTTCGATGCGGTCGCCGTGGCTGGGAGGCTGGCTGGTTACCAGCAGTCTAACGGCCGCGGCGCTGCGATTGATGGCTTGATGCACCTGTCCGGGTGCAACTTCGAGGCCCTCGCCTGCGTGGAGCAGGAAGAGGTGCTGCTCGACCTCAAGAGATAACTCACCTTCCAGCACGAAGAAGAACTGGCGCGCCCGGGTGTGGTGGTGGCGGGTTTCGCTGGTGCCGGGCGGCATGCGCTCCTCGATGATGTGGAGCGCGGGCGTCTTGACGAGGTACCAACCGTCGCAGGCTGCGCCCCAGGTGTAGTGTTCTGCATTGCTGGTGGAGATAACGTTGGCAGGCATGGTGGGCATGGTTACAGCGGTATGTTGCCGTGCTTTTTGGCGGGGTTTCGGTCGCGTTTAGTGCTGAGCATGTCGAGTGCGGCGTTGAGGCGGCGGCGGGTCTCGCTGGGGCGGATGACGGCGTCGATGTAGCCGCGTTCAGCGGCGACGTAGGGATTGGCGAAGCGCTCGCGGAACTCGTCGACTTTCTCCTGGCGGATCTCGGTGAGGATGGCGAGTTTTTGTTCTTCGGACAAAGTGACGCCCTGGGGCATGACGGCTTCGGCGCGGCGCAGGGTGAGGTCGAACTCGCGTTTGTAGACGATGTTGACTGCGCCCTCGGGACCCATGACGGCGATCTCTGCGGTGGGCCAGGCGAGGTTGAGGTCGGTGCGGAGGTGCTTGCTGCTCATGACGCAGTAGGCGCCGCCGTAGGCTTTGCGGGTGATGACGGTGAGCTTGGGGACGGTGGCCTCGGCGAAGGCGTAGAGCAGTTTTGCGCCGTGGCGGATGATGCCGCCGTGCTCCTGCTGGACGCCGGGCATGAAGCCGGGGACATCCTCAAAGGTGATGAGCGGGATGTTGAAGGCATCGCAGAAGCGGACGAAGCGCGCGCCTTTGACGCTGGCGTTGATGTCGAGTACGCCGGCGAGGAAGGCAGGTTGGTTGGCGACGATGCCGACGGGGCGGCCATCCATGCGGGCGAAGCCGACGACGAGGTTGCGGGCGTAGTGCTCGTGGACCTGGAACAGGTAGCCGTCGTCGACGATGCGGGTGATGACGTCGACCATGTCGTAGGGCTGGTTGCTCTCGGCGGGGATGATGGCGTCGAGGGCGGTGTCGGCGCGGGCGGCGGGGTCCTGTGTGGGTCGTCGGGGTGGGTCGTCGAGGTTGTTGGAGGGCAGAAAGCCGAGCAGTTCGCGGACGGTGGCGAGGCACTCCTGATCGTCGTGGGACATGAAGTGGGCGACGCCGGAGATCTCGTTGTGGGTGAGGGCGCCGCCGAGTTCGGCTTTGGTGACGTCTTCGTGCGTGACGGTTTTGATGACATCCGGCCCGGTGACGAACATGTAGCTGGTGCTCTCGGTCATCAGGGTGAAGTCGGTGATGGCGGGGGAGTAGACGGCACCTCCGGCGCAGGGGCCGAGGATGGCGGAGATCTGCGGGACGACGCCGCTGGCGAGGGTATTGCGGAGGAAGATATCGGTGTAGCCGGCGAGGGAGACGACGCCCTCCTGGATGCGGGCTCCGCCGGAGTCGTTGAGGCCGACCACGGGTGCGCCGACACGCATGGCTATGTCCATGATCTTGACGATCTTGGCGGCGTTGGACTCGGAGAGCGAGCCGCCGAAGACGGTGAAGTCCTGGGCGAAGACGAAGACGACGCGGCCGTGGACGCGGCCGTACCCGGTGATGAAGCCGTCGCCGGGTACGCGCTGGGTGTCCATGCCGAAGTCTGTAGCACGATGGGTTACAAATTTATCGGTCTCTTCGAAGGTGCCCTCGTCGAGCAGGAGATCGATGCGCTCACGCGCGGAGAGTTTGCCGGCGGCACGTTCGCGGGCACGGCGGTCGGGGCCACCTCCTTCTTCGGCGATGGCGTGGCGGGCGGCGAGTTCGGCGATCTTGGCGGCATGTGTCATAAGACAGCGATTTTAGCAGTGCTCGTGCAGGGGTGGAGTCGGGTATCTTCGGAGGGATGATGCGTGATTGGCTGCGTGGCGCGATACTATGGGTCGTTGTGGTTCCGTTAGTGGCACAGGCGGGGTCTGCTGCGTTGGACCGGACGGTTGCAGCGCCGGACTGGGCGGCTGGACTGGAGGCCGAGGTGGCCACGCTGGGCAAGCCTGCCTGGCGGCCGATGCTGGCGTACGACGTGGCATTGCATCGGGCCAGTACGCATCCGGCGACCGCACCGTTTGCGTTTCCGTGGGAAGATACTGGGCGCGGCTATGGGTATGGCCCGGGCTTTGGGCACTGGGATCTGGTACACGAGATTCTGGACGTGATGCCGACGGCTCCGGAGCATGCGCGGGAGGAGTTGCTGAACGATGTGCGGCTGCAACTGCCATCGGGTTTTTTGCCGGGGCTGTACTGGATGAGGACGCCGACGGCGGCGGATGATCCGGTGATCTATGGGGGTCAGGCGGGCGGGCAAGCGAGCCAGCAGACGCACAACGAGGAGGCTGCAAAGTACAGTCCTACCCAGACGCATCCGCCGGTGTGGGTGGTGGCGGCGGACGATTATTTACAGCAGACCGGGAACGACCCGGTGCTGATGGCGGAGATGCTGCAGCATGCGCGGCTGCAGTTGGGCTGGTTTGAGCGAGAGCGACGTGCGCAGCCGGATGGCTTTTTGTATCTCGACATTGTGACGCACCAGTGGGAGAGCGGCGTGGATGAAGGGGTGCGGTTCGACGCCACGCGGATTGATGCCCATGCTGCTTCTACAGCGTGCGTGGATGCGACGGCGCAGGTGTACCAGGAGTATTGGTATGCGGCGAAGTGGGCGCGGATGCTGGGGCAGGACGCGAGCGCGTTGACGGCGCGTGCGGACCATCTGCGGCGGTTTATGCAGACGCAGCTTTGGGATGAGCAGGACGGCTTTTTTTACGACTCGTGGGTGCAGGCGATGCCGAGGGCGCGGCGGCCGCACTCGTTCGAGGGGATGTGGCCGATGGTGGTGGGTGCGGCTACTCCGCGACAGGCGCAGCGGTTGATCGAGCTGTGGCTGATGCGTCAGGACCGGTTCTTTACGCCGCATCCGATTGCGACGGTGGCGCGGAGCGATCCGAAGTTTGAGCTGCGGATGTGGCGTGGGCCGGTGTGGAACAGTATGACCTACTGGGCGGCGCGAGGTTGCCTTCGCTATGGCCGACGAGACGATGCGCGACGGTTGCTGGAGGCAGCGCTGGACGATACTGCGCGACAGTATGCTCGGACGGGCGTGCTGTGGGAGTTTTACGATCCGATGGGCGGACATCCCGAAGATCTGAAGCGCAAGCCGCAGACGAAGCGGAATGAGCCCTTTGCGGATTATCTGGGGCACAATCCACTGCTGGCGATGGCGCGGATGTGGCAGGGTATGGCTATGGCGAATAAATAGCGAATATAATGAAGTGCAGGCCAGAGCCTTGGAGTCTGGCAGTTCTGACTATGGCGACTGCTCTCCATCCCGACCGATTCGGCTTTCTGCACATTGACCTGAACAGTTTTTTTGCGTCGGTGGAGCAGCAGTTGCACCCGGAGTATCGTGGGCGTCCGCTGGCGGTGGTGCCGACGATGGCGGATACGACGTGCTGCATCGCGGCCAGCTATGAGGCCAAGGCGCTGGGGATCAAGACGGGGACGCAGGTGGGGGAGGCGAAGCGGATCTGTCCGGAGATTGTGCTGATTGCGGGCAATCATGCGGAGTATGCGAAGTACTCGAAGGCGATTGCGGAGGCGGTGGAGCTGGTGTGTCCGGTGGCGCATACGCCTTCGATCGACGAGATGGTATGCCAGTTGATGGGGCGGGAGCAGGAGCCGCCGCGGGCGCGGCAGATTTCGCTGGAGATCAAGCAGTCGATCTATCGCCATGTGGGGGTGGCGCTGCGCTGCTCCATCGGGATGGCGCCGAACCGTTTTCTGGCGAAGATTGCGAGCGACATGCAGAAGCCGGATGGGCTGATCGGACTGCTGCCGAGTCAGTTGCCGCGGGCGATTGCGCATCTGGAGCTGCGCGATCTGCCGGGGATTGGTGCGCGCACGGAGGCCCGATTGAATAAGAAGGGCATTACGACCATGCCGCAGTTGCTCGCGCTGGATCGCCAGGGGATGCACCGGTTGTGGGACAGCGTGTGGGGTGACCGGCTGTACCACTGGCTGCGTGGGGCGGACAGCGGCGACGATGGCGCGGCGGTGGTGGCGGAGGTACAGAAGTCGCTGGGCCACTCGCATGTCCTGGGGCCGGAGCATCGCAGCCAGCAGGGCGCGTGGGCGGTGGCGCACAAGCTGCTGCACAAGGCGGCAATGCGGTTGCGGATGGAGAAGTTCTATACCGGATCGCTGGCGGTGACCATTCGTTTTCAACTGACGAAGCAGCAGGCGGCGCAGATGGCAGCGAAGCAGCACTTCAGCGGGATTCAGCACTCGGGCTGGGCGATGGAGGCGCGGTTTCGCGAGTGTCAGGACACGTTGACGCTGCTGGAGGTGCTGCGCAGCCTGTGGGCGAAACGTCCGCAGGGGGTGGAGTTCAACAAGCCGTTTTTTGTGGGAATCACGCTGCGGAACCTGGTGCCGGAGGACGAGTATCAGGCGGAGCTGTTTGCCGATCCCTGCAATCGCGCGGAGCTTTCCGCCACGATGGACAAGCTGAATCTGAAGTATGGACATACGACGCTGCACTTTGCCGGGATGCTGCCGGCGCGGGAGGCGGCGCCGACGCGGATCGCCTTTACGCAGATTCCGGTGCAGTATGGATCGGACTGGATGTAGGCTTCGACCGTCATGCCGTCGTGGGTTGCGGGTGGTTGCCGCGCAGGTGGATTGCGCGTGAAGAGTGATGGCCGGGAGAGCGAATGGTTGCTCTCCCGGCCAGTTGGTGGACTGCTTTGCGGGGATACCGCAGGCAGGTCATTCGCTGTCGTCGTTGGGGCCGCTTTGGCCGAGGGCGGTACGGACTTCGGCGTAGGGCTTCATCTGGTACTCGTGCGGCGGGGTGTCACCGGCGAGGTTACGGACGAAGTAGTCCCAGCGGCGACGGGACATGTACTGCGACCCGGCTGCGTAGCCGTGGGCGACGTTGGGGATTAGTACGAGGTCGAAGTCCTTGTTGGCCTTGATGAGGGCGTCGACGACCAACAGGGTGTTGTTCATGGGCACGTTGTCGTCCATGGTGCCGTGGGCGAGCAGCAGGTGGCCTTTCAGATTTTTGACGTAGGCCTGGTTGGCCTGGGCATCGTAGTTGCTGGTGCCATCGGGGAAGCGAACTTCAAGACCGGCCCATTTCTCGGCCCAGTCGTCTTCGTAGTCGCGTTGGTCGTGGTTGCCGCTCTCGCTGATGCCCACCTTGAAGAAGTCGGGGAAGTGGAACATGGCGGCGGCGGTGGCGTTTCCTCCACCGGAGTGGCCGTACATGCCGGCGCGGCTGAGGTCGATCCAGGGGAATTGGGCGGCGAGGTCTTTCATGCCCGAGACCTGGTCGGGGATGGTGTTGTCGCCGAGGTTGCCGTAGTAGAACTCGTGGAAGGCCTTGGAGCGGGAGGGGGTGCCCATGCCGTCGATGCAGACGACGACGAAGCCGAGTTCGGCCAGCGACTGCATGTCGTGGTGCGCAGGATGGAAGTTACGGTCGCCGCAGGAGCCGATCTGCGGGCCGGGATAGACCTGGTTGACGATAGGATACTTTTTCGCTGGATCGAAGCTGGTGGGCTTGAAGAGGAAGCCGTAGAGGTCCGTTTTGCCGTCGCGTCCTTTGACGGTGACGGGGGTGAGCGGCTTCCATCCGGCGGCGACGATCCTGCTGATGTCCTCTTTGGCGACGTTCATGGCGAGCGCGCCGGTGTTGTCGCGGACGATGGTGGTCTGGGGCTGGGTGGGGGTGGAGTAGACGTCGAGAAAGTAGTGGCCGTCAGGCGAGACGGTGATCTCGTGGTTGGCGTTCTCCGGGGTGAGCAGGGTGAGGCCGGAGCCGTCAAAGTGGACGCTGTAGAAGTGCTGGAAGTAGGGGTCGCGGCCGGGCTGTTTGCCGACGGCGAGATAGTAGATGGTGCGGGTCTTCTCATTGACGTGGAGCACCTGGGTGACGTTGCCGTCGCCTTGGGTGATCTGGTTCTTGAGCTTGCCGGTGGCGAGGTCGTAGAGGTACATCTGGCCCCAGCCGGCGCGCTCGGAGAACCAGAGGAACTCGTTGGAGGCGGGCAGGTAGTGCCAGTTGACCTTGTCCTGGCCGGACTCGAAGAACTTGGGCGCGCTCTCGCTGTACACCTCGCGGACATCGCCGGTGGTGGCATCGGCGACGCGCAACCACTCCTGTTTGTGATCCCGGGAGGTGGAGACGAAGGCGAGGTGGGTGGCGTCGGGAGCCCACTGGACGTCGTCCCAGCCGTTGCCGCTGCAACTAACATCGTCGCAGATGGTGGAGCGGTGCTGGTCGGGCGGCATCTTCAGGCGGATGACTTTCTTGGCGTCGAGATCGAGGATGACGCGCTCGATCATGGTGACGTCTTTATCGCCGACCAGAGGGTACTTCCAGGCTTCCAGTTTGGGGTGTGAGTTGGTGACGGGGACGAGGTACATCTCGCCGGTCTTGCGCTGGTCCTGCTGGAAGGTGGCGATTCTTTGGGAGTCGGGCGACCAGACGAGGATGGCCTCGTCGGTGTGCTTCCAGCCGGCGTTGTCGGTGGCGTAGCCGAAGTCTTTGACGCCGTCGGTGGTGAGCTGGGTCTCGGTGCCGGTCTTCAGGTCGCGGAGCCAGAGGTTCCAGTTGCGGATGAAGGCAGCCTTGGATTTGTCGGGCGAGATGTTGAGCGGTTCGTGATCTTTGGGCGGCATGCCGGGAGTGGCAGTACAGACGCCTGCGCCGGAGAGGTCACAGCTGAGCCCCAGCTTGGGCAGGATGACGGTGGTGCCGTTGTTGGCGAGGGAGAACTCGCCGCGGGGCAGGTCG
The DNA here is from genome assembly GCA_021780315.1 of Acidobacteriota bacterium. Classification (GTDB taxonomy): domain Bacteria; phylum Acidobacteriota; class Terriglobia; order Terriglobales; family Acidobacteriaceae; genus Edaphobacter. The sequence continues at coordinate 578,285 of JAJXYY010000042.1, read as the reverse complement.
TTGGGCCGGAAGCTGGGTTTGCCATGCGCGTGAGCGGTGAGGGCAGCGGCCAGTTTGGCGTGGTCGAAGGCTGGGACAGCGGTCTTGCTGGCGGGGTCGACGAGCAGGAAGGTGGCGCCATCTGGTGCGGAGTCGCGGAAGGTGAAGTGGGAGGCATCCAGCCAGGCGGGGTGTTCCACGGCGTGGAAGACCTGCGGGTCGAGGTTGTAGTTCATGTACTGCTCAGCGTGCGCGTAGTCTGCGGTGGTGAGCAGGCGGCCCTGCTGGGCCAGACCGGAGAGGGTGAAGGTCGCTGCGATCACGACACTGGTGAATCCTGCGCTGCGCTTGCCTGCGAACATGCTTCTGGCCTCCAACGATAGGTGGTTACGTCGAATGAAATGGATGCTGGTTAGTGTACAGACCGAGGGCTTGCGTGGCCAAGGCTGCCGGGCTGGTGGTTGCGCGAGCTATTGCTGGTTGTCTGCGTGCCACAGGATCTGGCGCAGGAAGCCCATCCACACGGGTGCGTCGATGGCGGAGAGGCCGAGGCGATGGATGAGCCGACGGACCTGGGCGTCGTCGCTGTTGGCGGGGTGGTGGCGACGGTAGCCGGTACGTTCGAGTACTTCGATCATGAGGGTGGTCAGGCGCTCCAGCACGGCGGCTCCGGCGGGTGCGTGGGCGGAAGAGGCTACAGGTGTGCCGGGCTGGCGAACCAGCTCCCACAGGCAGACCGCGACCGCCTGGCCGAGGTTCATGGAGGGGTGGCGGAGATCGTCGTGCTGCTGCATGGGGATGGTGAGCAGTGCACTGCAGTGGCTGAGTTCGTCGTTGCTGAGGCCGGTCTTTTCGGAGCCGAAGAGCAGCGCGATACGCGGCTCCGGATGGGCATCCTCGGTGGGATGCGTTGCAGATTGCGCTGCCACGGCGAGGTGGCTGAGGATGGTTGCGGCGGCCTCCGGCAGGGCCTGGAGCGGGTGCTCCAGTACGCGCTCGCCCACCGCAGTGGTGCCATAGACGAGACTGCAATCAGCGACAGCCTCGGCGACGGTGGGGAAGACGGTGGCGGCGGCGAGGACGGCGGAGGCATCGATGGCCGAGCGCGCCGACTCAAAGGGGACAGCGTAGTCGTTGACCAGCCGAAGATGACGAAAGCCGAAGTCGTGCATGGCACGGGCGACGGCGCCGATGTTGTTGGGATTGCGGGCGCGCACCAGAATGATGCAGACGCGGTCGAGCAGGTCTTGATTGGGCATCCTTCGTCTATTTTAGGCGTGGGATGCCCAATCGCGGATGGGCGGTTCTACCGGGTGGAATTCTCTACTTCGGCTCATGTGCTGGCTGGGCTCGGGGCTGCTCGCGCTGAGCCTGCCGCTGCTGCCGTTGGGCCTGCTGCCGTTGCTGTACCGGCCGGTCGTTGGCGGCGTTGTGGCGGTCGTTGTAGATGGAGCGGCTGACGTTGTTCTGGCGCTGGTTGATCTGTTGTCGCTCCTGCGGGGTAAGGCGTCCACCGTTGGCGGCACGATCAGTCGCAACCTGACGGTTGATGCTGGCGTCGCGGGATTCGAGGTTGCTGGTCTCCCGCGGGGTCAGTTGGCCGGAGCGAATGCCATTGGCGATACGGCTCTGCTGGTTGGCGGCGCGGGCTCCAACGCGGGGCAGGGCAGCGGTCTGGGGCCGGCCACCGTTGACGCTGGCAAGCTGGCTGCGATCGGCTTGGGCAGCCTGTACATGGGCCTGCTGCTCGCTGGTGGGAGCGACGTGCTGCTCGCGCAGGGCGGCTTGCTCCTGCCGGGTGGGCTGGGCCTGGATACCGCCAGTGCCGCCGTTGTAGCTTACGTGGTTGTTGGTGACGTTGTTATTCACCACTACGGTCTTGTTATAGACGTTCGTCACATTGGTGACGTTGACGTTGTTGACGGTGCGGTTATAGGCGAATACGCCGTGGTTCCAGTAGCCGCCTTCGTAGCCGACGCCGACGTAGCCGAAGCCGTAGTTGACTCCACCGTAGAAGCCGATGTGCGGCCCCCAGTAGCCTTCATGGAAGATGTAGGCGCCGCCACTCCAACCCCAGTAGCCGGGTGTCCATAGAACGCCGACCTGTGGTGGGCGTACCCAGACGCCGGGAACCCAGTAGTAGCCTGCCGGACCGTAGGCCCAATAGCCGGGCGTCCATAAATAGCCGTCGCCGGGACACAGTGGCTGGGTGTACACAGGCAGGGCCGGGGGAGCGATATTGACCGAGACAAAGATACCGGCGAAGGAGGCCGCGGGCGCCACTAGCAAGGCTGCCGCAACAAGAAAGCGACGAAGAGTGTGAACAATACGCATGGAGTACGACCTCTGGGAGACGAGCTCTGGATGTGGAGTCTGCCTATCAGTCAGGCTGACTCTTGCCACCCCCATAGAGACACGGGCCGGAGGGAGAAGTTCCGTGAATATTTTCGATCGCAAACCTCTTTTGCTGCGATCAAAAACGCGTATCTGCGACGGCTAAGGCGCAGGGGTAAAGTCGCGCAACGACTGCACGGTCTTGCTGTCCATCTGCACCAGCATGGCAACGACGAGATCGACCATCTGGTCGAAGTCCTGGCGGTTGACGATTCCGTTGTGCGCGTGGGTGTAGCGGACGGGAACCACGAGATTGATGGTGGGGGTACCGCCATTAGTGGTCTGCATCTCGGCAGAGTCGTCGCCATAGCCCTGCACCAGATCGGCTTGCAGGGGCAGGCCTTTGGCAGCCGCGGTTTGTTTGGTGAAGGCGACCATCTTGCGATTGGGGATGGTGCTGCTGTCGTAGAGGAACATGCCGGGGCCGGCGCCGAGTTTAGCCTGGGTCTCCTCGGGGCGCGCGCCGGCGGTGTCTCCGGTGATGCCGCCTTCGATGGCAATGCCGATGTCTGGCTTGACGGTTTGGGCGGCGGTTCGGGCTCCGCGCAGGCCGATCTCCTCCTGAGTAGTGGCGACGTAGAACAACTGGTTCGCGTGGGGCAGGCTGGCGGTGCGGCGCATCACTTCGATTAGCACGGCACAGCCGATGCGGTCGTCCCAGCCTTTGCCGAGGTAGTTCTTCGTACCATTCAGCACGGTGAACGGTGCATCGGGGACGACCGGATCGCCGGGTTCGATGCCCATGGCGGCTGCCTCCTTTGCGTCTTTGGCACCGATATCGAGATAGAGCTGATCGCGTGGGAAGACCTTGGTTCGCTCGTCGGGCGAGACGATGTGGATGTCGCGGATACCAGTGACGGCGTGGACCGGGCCGTTGCTGCCGAGGATGATCCAGCGCTGGTCGACCAGGGCCTGATCGAGCCAGCCGCCCAGCATCTGCATGGTCAGGAAGCCGTTGGGAGTGATGCGCCGAACCATACCGCCCAGCTCGTCCATATGGGCGTCGATCATGATGCGGGGGCCGGTACTCCCCTGCTGGGCGATGACGGAGCCCATACCGTCGTAGCGAATGGCCTCGGTCGCGAGCGGCTTCATCTGCTGGACCATGATGGCGCGAACGGGCTCTTCCGCGCCTGGGGGACCGGGTGCGTCGGCAAGCTGCTGCAGCAGCAGTTGCGTGCGGTCTGCGGTTTGCGCGAGAGCCAGCGTCGCGGTCATCACGAACGCGCCAAGAATCACCCCAAAACACTTTTTCATACGCGGACTATATCATTGCCGCCACGTTCTACACTCGATATTCAGCGGTACATCGTGCAGGTTTTGATTGCATCACCGCGCAGGGGATATGTCCGACAACTTTGCTCAAACCGTGAAGCAGCAGGCTGACATCGTCAAAGTGATTGGCGACTACCTGAAGCTGCGCAAGACCGGCGCGCAGAACTATACGGGCCTGTGTCCGTTTCACAAGGAGAAGACCGGCTCGTTCAGTGTGAATGCCACGCATGGCTACTTCTACTGCTTTGGCTGCCACGAGAAAGGCGATGTCTTCACCTTTGTGATGAAGCTTGAGAACATCAGCTTTCCGGAGGCGGTTCGCGCGGTTGCGGGCAAATGCGGCATCGCTTTGCCGAAGCGGGAGTTCAACTCGCCGGAAGAGGCGCGCGAGGCGGGGTTGCGACGGCAGTTGATCGATATACACGAGGCGGCGACGCAGTACTTTGAGGCGCAGTTGAAGTCGCCGGGCGCGGCACGGGCGCGGGAGTATCTGACCGGCAGGGGTGTTACGCCGGAGACGGTTGCGACCTTCCGCATCGGCTATGCGCCGGATGACTTCAACGATATGCGTGACCGCCTGAAGGCGCACTTCAGCGAAGAAGCGATGCGTGCCAGCGGGCTGTTCAGCGCCAAGGAGCAGGCCGATGGCAGCCAGGGGCAGATGTATGCACGGTTTCGCAAGCGCATCACTTTTCCGATTGCGAACGAGCAGGGCAAGACGATTGCGTTCACGGCACGGGCGCTGGACTCGGACGAGAAGTCCGGGCCGAAGTACATGAACTCGCCGGAGACTGCGCTCTACTCCAAGGGGCAGGTGCTGTTCAATCTGGACAAGGCCAAGAGCGACATTCGCGCCAACGACTTTGTGCTGCTGGTGGAAGGCCAGATGGACTGCATCTCGGTGTATATGGCGGGGATCAAGAATGTACTGGCGACTTCGGGTACGGCCTTTACCGAGATGCAGGTGCGGCTGCTGAGTCGGTTTACCAAGCAGATCCTGGTCAACTTCGACCCCGATACGGCAGGAGCAAATGCTGCCGAGAAGTCGATTGCGCTGCTGACGGAAGACGACTTTAACGTGAAGGTCGTGGCGCTGGAGGGCGGCCTCGATCCGGACCGCTATGTGCGCGAGCAGGGTGTGCAGGCCTACATGGCTGCGCTGCGCGGTGCCAAGCGGCACTCCGACTACCTGATCGACCGAGCACGGCAACTGTTTCCGGGCCGTACGGCAGAGGCCAAGGTGAAGGCGATGAACTTTCTGCTGCCACACATTCGGCGGATGCCGAACCGCATTCAGCGTGACGAGTTTGCGGCAGATGCCGCGCAGAAGCTGAGCATCGACTCGGCTGTGATGCGACAGGAGTTGAAGCAGGCTGCGGCCCAGCGGATGGAGAGCGTGAAGGCGCACCGAGAAGAGCCTGCCAGCGAGTCTGAGCGGGTGCTGCTGCGTGCGCTGGTGTTGCCGGAGCACGATGCAGCACGTACTCTGGCGGCGGCGCGTCTTGCGGAGCATCCTGAGTGGTACGACGGATTGCCGGCGGCAGCGCTGCTGGAGTCGCTGGCCCATGCTCCGGTGCCGCCCAATCCGCTGGATGCCGCGCCGGACCAGCCCAGCCGCGCCTTGCTGGCCAGAACGCTGCAGCAGGCAGCGGAGACAGGCGAGACCGATCCGCGCGACGGTAATGCGCTCTCCATGACCCAGCAGGTGGAGAACGCGCTGCATACGCTGGAGGGGCGGCAACTGGAGCGGCGGCAGCGGGAGATTCGCGCACAGATTGCGGAGGCGGACCGGCGTGGCGATCAGGCCATGCTCACCACGTTGATGACAGAAAAGCTGCGCATCGATAAATTGCTGCGCCTGCGCTAGGACTACCGCAACGTCTCTGCTGAAACATTGCGTCTGCTCCGAATGTGCAGGCAGGCGGATTGTCTCCGCTTGCTAAACTTTAGAGCATGACTAAGCCGTTGACGCTTTCCGTCGGCATCCCCACGTTCAACCAGGCGGAGTATCTGGAAGAGACGCTGGAGTCGCTGCTGAAGCAGACGCGGCCATTCGATGAGATTCTCGTCTCGGACCACTACAGCACGGACAACACCCAGCAGGTACTCAAGAAGTATGCCGGCAGAGTCAAGAGCCTGCAGCCTCCGCCGGGCGTGAACCTTGCAGGCCAGTACCACTTCACGCTGGCCAGCCAGACCGGCGACTGGATTACGTTGTGCAGCAGCGACGATGTGGTCTATCCGCACTTTGCCGAGGTATTGCTGCGTGGCGCCGCCCGGCGCGACGATGCCGTGCTGGTGCGGTCGGGCTGGGACTTTCTCGACCAACAAGGAAAGTCGATCGAGAAGAACTATCTGCTGAGTGTGCCAAAAGTGCAGAGCTTTCCTGCGAATCTGACGTCGCAGAGCTATGGCCCCAAGGTCAGTGGTGCCGCCTTTGCGCTCCGGCGTGACGCCTATGCAAAATCCGGGCCGATTCTGGAGACGCTGGAGTCGCTGGTCGATTGGGCGTTGTTTCTGCAAGTGGCTCCGTTTGGACCCTTTGTCTACGAGCACGACCTGATCAGCGGCTATCGGGTCGGCCATGATGGCAATAAATTTCGCGATCGCCTTGGCATGTGGGTGCGCGACCAGCAACGCATCTTCGCGACGGTAATGCCACTGGCTGCGGAGCGCGGCGGCATGCAAGCGACCCAGTGGATCGTCGAGGCCAGCCGCTATAACTGCCTGCGCTATCTGTCCACCGCCAGCAAGGAGTTTTTGCCGGCAGAGCGGGCGGAGGTGGTGCAGTTGTTTGCGCCCTGGGCGGCGGCGACTGGGACGGAGAAGTCGTTACAGGCGTTTGCGGCTGGCAAGCGCATCGATACCCCGATTCCCCTGGGACGCAGGGTGCGCCGAATGTTGAAGCCCTATCTGCATCGCCTGATTGGTACCATGCAGCGACGTTAGAAGTTGGTAGCAATTCAATTTGCTACAATGCATACAATGGCCGAGCCGTTGACCTTGTCCGTAGGAATCCCCACCTACAATCAGGCAGAGTACCTTGAAGCGACAATCCAGTCTTTGCTACGGCAGAATCGTCCGCCTGACGAGATCGTAATCTCAGATCACCACAGTACAGATCACACCGCTGAAATTATCGAGAAATATTCAAGCCATGTCCGCGGGGTGAAGCCGCCGCTGAACTGCAACGTGAGCGGACAGTGGGACTTTACGCTCTCCAGCTTGAGGGGCGACTGGTGCACATTGTTCAGTAGCGACGATATAGCAAGACCTAACTTCTGTGAGGTCCTGTTGCGGGGAGCGGAACGGCGCAGCGATGCAGTACTGGTTCGGGCAGGTTGGGAGAATATTGACTACGCAGGGGCAGTCCTCAGTACCGAGTATCTGCTGAGCGTCGCCAAGGTGACAACGCCACCGATGACGCTGCTGGAACAGAAACACGGTCCGAAAGCCAGCTTTGCAGCATTTGCGATCAAGCGCGAGGCTCTGGTGGTGTCCGGAGGCTACCCCAAAGATATGGAGTCATTTGGCGACTGGCCGATCTTCATGCAACTCGCCCCTTTTGGCTCCTTCATCTATGAAAGCGAAATCATCAGCGGTTACAGGGTTGGCCACGATGGCAATAAATTTCGGAAGCGCATCGGGATGTGGCTTCGGGATGAGCAGCGTATGTTCTATAGCGTCATGCCAACGGCAGCGCAGCGCGCCGGGATGAGCGACCTGAGCTGGATTGATAAGGCCAGCTGCGATAACTATCTCCGCTACCTCTCGGCAGCCAGTCAGGAATATTTGCCGGAAGAACGAGCCGAAATCGCACCGTTATTTTCAACATGGGCAGCCAGAGTCTCTGGCGAAGCCATGCTGAAGGACTTCGCGGACGGCAAAGTAATTACCCAGCAATTCCACTGGCTTCACACAGCAAAGAATCTGATCCGACCACTGGCACAGCGGCTCTACGCTTATACGAGGCGCGGCTAACGATGCGAATAGCTACGGTATGGTTGGGTCTGGATACAAGCCATGGATAGCTCCACCCAAAGGCGTCTGCTGTTTGGCTTTCTCTCCAGTTGGGTGAGCAAGCTGGGTGGGTCCGTGGTGCAGTTGGTACAGGTGCCGGTCTTCCTCCACTTCTGGAGTGTGCCGCTCTATGGCGAGTGGATCATCATCAACTCGATCCCGACGTATCTGGGTTTCAGCGATCTCGGCTTTGGCAGCGTCGCCGGCAACGAGATGACGATGCTGGTGGCACGGGACGATCGCGATGGCGCACTGCGCGTCTTTCAGAGCTGCTGGTGGCTGATCACGATTCTGTGCAGCGCGGCCATACTGGCGTTGTCCTTGGGGCTGTACTACCTGCCTGTGGCGCAGTATCTCAAGATCGTTTCGATCAGCGAGAGCGACACCAAGTGGGTTGTCTTTTATATGGGCATTGCAGTACTGTTTGGACAACTGGAGCAACTGATCCAGTCGGCTTACCGGTGTATCGCGCGCTATGCCTATGGCTCGTTTATCAAGAGCGCACTCTCGTTGAGTTCGTTCTTCTGCATGATTCTGGCAGTAATTGCAGGTGCTGGTCCTCGGCGTACAGCGCTGGTGTTTGCCATAGCGAATATTGTGGGCACTCTGAGTCTGTCCGTGATGGTACGGCGTGATATTCCGTGGCTGCGGTTCGGCTGGCACTATGCGCGGCTGGAGGAGATCCGCAGACTTACTGCGCCGGCGATTGCTTTTATGGGCTTCCCTATTGGGAATGCGCTCAATCTGCAAGGCACCCTGCTGGCAGTGGGGTATGTTCTCGGGCCGACTGAGGTGGTCATCTTTGGTACGGCGCGCACGGTCTCGCGGGTCGCGCTGCAACTGGTACAGATGGTGAACGGAACGTTCTGGCCGGAGATGTCGATCGCATACGGCGCAGGGGATATCCCCTTGACGCGGACGCTCCACCGTCGCGCGTGCCAACTGGCGCTGCTCATTGCTGTGGTGGTGATCGCAGGCATGATGACGGTCGGACCGTGGTTTCTGCATCGTTGGACCGGTGGCCACGTTCCTCCGAGTCGCGGATTGCTCACTATACTACTGCTGGTGGTGGTCTTCTACACCATGTGGAGCACCAGTTCCACGCTGCTGGCGGCCACCAATCGACATCAGAAGCTGGCCGCCTACTACATCACGGGCACAACCTTGACTGTAGTGGCGACCTACTTTCTCGCCCGGCGATTTGGCCTGTACGGTGCTGCGACCTCGCTGCTGCTGTCGGAGATGGTGATGAACTTCTACGTTCTGCCAGCCTCGCTGGGGATTGCAGAGGACACGCTGCCAGCATTTCTCGCCAGTCTGCTGCACTGGCCACACTCGCTGCGGCCAGCCGCGTTAATGGCCCGGTTTGCGCGGTCCAAGCCAGGGCTGGAAAGCTAAGTAGTCTGCGCATAATGCGATGACGTGGGATATTCTCGACCCAAGCTCGCTTTAGCTAACACGGAAACAGGAGACATGTATGATCGGCACAGACGGCATTCGAGTGAGGGCTGCTCGGTTGAACATAGTCTCATGCGGCACGACTGGCGCAAGCCGACGGTACATCCTACGTGTTGTTCTCTGGATGTCTTATCTACTCGCAACACTCCAGTTTCTGCGTTCTTACTTCATCATCAACCAGCCTTATTTGGACGCCCATCGGTATGAGTCTGGTACGGAGCGTCTTCCGTATCAGTCTCGAATGCTGCTCTCCGTTGTTATGCGCTACGCGAATAACAACTATTGGATGACTCGAATGGCAGCCCACTTTGGCGACCCTTTTCGGAATCCGGATGTCCTGGCATTACTCTTGGTCGATCTGGCTGCTTTTTTGCTGTTGGGTGTGGTGGTGAGCATGTTTTATCGTCATTTGTCGCAGCCTCACGGTGCCCGTCTTTCTTGGCTTCCGTTTGCGCTGGTGCTCTGGATGGCTTCGGCAACCTACATTGTTCGCTTTCAAGAAGCGATCTACTTTCCTTACGACCTGCCAGCGGCGTTCCTTTTCACGCTCTGCGTGTATCTCAGCTATGTGCGTCGCTATGCTTTATTGCTTCCTCTCTTTGTCCTTTGTTGTTTCAATCGCGAGACAACCATCATGGTCGTTCCGTTGGTTCTCATCAATATGTGGTTTCCCTCGCAGCAGCCTCGGAAAAGATGGGTTGAAGGTGCCATTGCGATAACCATGATCGTGGTATGGCTATGTATTCGCGGATATTTCTTGCGGAAGTACGCGGGCAATGGTAGCGATATGGGATTGACCGTTAGCTACAATCTTCATTTCTTTGCAAGTCCGCAAACATGGTCGCAGATTGCCAGCGCCTGCGGCTTTTTGCTGCCAGTGCCACTATTGTTTTGGCACTTACTACCCGAGCGACGGTTGCGTGCTTACAGTCTCCTGATTCCCACATGGCTGATCATCATGTTCTTGGTCGGCTTGCTTCCTGAAAGTCGTGTTTTCGGAGAATTGATTGGGCTAGTCGCCGTACTCTGCACATTGATCTTCGAACGAGCGTATGGGATTCGTGCCGACCTGGCGCTATCTGCTCGTACGGATGGCTCTTGTTGATAGCTTCCATCATTGTGGCAAAATCAGCAGTCTGGTTAGGAGTGATCTGAGCAGGTTGTGTCCGTCGCAAACTACGCAGCCCGGCTCTGGACGAAGGTGAACCGTTCTTTCAGGCGAAGAAATGGCTTCTCCAGCCACGCGTAGGATGCGGATGCAGTGACGATCGTCAAACCAAGCGAGAGTGAAGTGCGGATTAGCTTATAGGCGACGCCATCGTGGCCGGAGAACATCCCTCTCACCATCACAGCAAAGAGAATGTGATAGAGGTACAGGCCGTAGGAGATCTTTCCCAGGTAGATGAACGGACGCATTGCCTTGCCCAGTGTAAGTCCATAAAAGCTGAAGAAAAAGGCTAGGCAGCCTAGATTGACCAACGCATATTCGCTGGCTGGTGACCACCAGGACAAGTGGGCTGTCTGGCAACGGCTGTCGAAGAAATAGGTGCCGCCCACCCAGCAGCAGAGTCCCAGAGAAAACAACGCTGCACGCACGAACGGCGAGACGGTCAGGTCGCGCCGCCGCACCAGCATCGCGACGATGGTGCCCACGGCGAAGTACTGCAGCTCGACCAACGTATTGAAGCGCAGGGAGTTGTCGTCAACGATATGCCTGTGCCCCATCCAGAAGAGCGTTGCCATCGAGATGGCGATGGTCACCATGGCGAAGGCGATGAGGCCTTTGCGACGAAAGATCGCCACGATCCATGGGCAGAACAGGTAAAACTGCTCTTCGATATTCACGCTCCACAACACCGTCATGGGTGTCAGGATCGAGTGCTGAACGATCATGTACCAGTTGCCGACCATCAGAACCCAGGCTGCTACGAACGAATTGCTGATCCTCCAGGAGACGAGGTAAATGCTAATGCCCAGATTGACTAGAAGAAATATGTAATAAAGGGGCCAGATGCGCGTTATCCGTCGTACATAGAATGCCTGCACATGGATGTGCCCATTGCGCTGCAGTTCCATTTCGAGCAGCGTGGTGATCAGGAACGCGCTCAGCATGAAAAACAGGCTGACGGCGAAGCTGAGGGAGACTTCCAGGGCTGTGGTGACTCCTCCAAAGCGCCCACCGGCACTCTTCACATTCAAGGTATGGTGTGCGAACACGCAAAAAAAGGCAAAGAAACGCAATACATCCAGTTCCGGTCGATAAAAGCGCTTTGTTTGAGCAGCCAACAAGTCTCCTAATTTGTATACAGTGAACGTGATATCGGCGAATGAATATGACGCTAGCACAAGGAGCCGGGCATGCGGGCAGGCGGGAATCTTTTTCACGCGGTAAGCGTCTAAAGAATGTGGTATTCTGTGATTCGCTGGGGACGTGTGCCTTCGAATGCCTTGACCTTCTAATAGGTTCCGGCTTGCCAACGCGGTCTAAACCGCAATTTGCTCCCTGCCCATTACGCAACAACCAAGGGATTAGTCCGCCTGAATGCCACCGCAACAGGCGCGGACACCCGGAAATCGAAATTATTCGCAGGAGTGCGCACAGCCGTGGCTGATGAAATTGACAAGTACGACGACGACCTAGACAAGCTGATCGACACTGGAAAAGAAAAGGGATATCTCACCTACGGCGAAGTGAACGACCTGCTGCCGGGTGACATTACCACCCCCGACGACCTCGACGACCTGCTGACCACCATCAACACTCAGGGCATTGACGTGCTCTCGGGTGAGTCGCGCATGGGTGGCGACCGCGACAAGTACGAGCCGGAGGCGGGCGAAGAGTCCGACGACGTCGAACTGGATCTCTCCCCGGGAACGCTCGAAAAGACCAACGACCCGGTGCGTATGTATCTGCGCGAGATGGGTACGGTTCCGCTGCTCACCCGTGAGGGCGAGGTCGAGATCGCCAAGCGTATCGAGCGGGGGCAGATTCGCGTGATGAAGGCTATCTCGCGTTCACCGATCGTCATCCGCGAGATCGTCGCGCTCGGTGAAGACCTGCGCCGCGGCGTACGCAACATCAAGGAAGTCGTTACCTTCGATGAAGAAGAGCTGACGGAAGAGATTTTGCAGTCCAGAGTGCGTGCTACGGTCGGCCGCATCGACGTGATCGTCAAGCACCAGAAGAAGATCCAGGCACTGGAAGAAAAGCTGGCCGCCCCGTTGGGCAAGGATGCCAAGGCCAAGGCGAAGGATACCCGCAAGACCCGCTGGCTGATCGGTCGCGAGCATGTCTACGTCAACCGCATCATCCGCGAGTTGAAGTACACGAACGGCGAGAAGAAGCGGCTGCTCGACAAGGTCAACAAGACGGTCGACGCCATGCGGACACTGGAGCGCCAGATCAAGTCGCTCGATGCCAAGTACGAGGCGTCCAAGTCCGAAGAGTTGCGCAAGGAGTACAAGCGCCAGCAGAAGAACTGCCGCACCGATCTGGAGCGCGTAGAGGCCGATGCTGGTATTCCGCTCGCCGACCTGAAGCGTACCCAGCGCGAGATGATCCAGGGCGACATGGACGCGGAGCGGGCCAAGCGGGAGCTGATCGAAGCCAACCTGCGCCTCGTCGTCTCCATCGCGAAGAAGTACACCAACCGCGGCCTGCAGTTCCTTGACCTGATTCAGGAAGGCAATATCGGCCTGATGAAGGCCGTGGACAAGTTTGAGTACCGCCGCGGTTACAAGTTCTCGACCTACGCCACCTGGTGGATCCGTCAGGCCATTACCCGCGCGATCGCAGACCAGGCACGCACCATCCGTATCCCGGTGCACATGATCGAGACCATTAACAAGCTCATCCGCACCAGCCGTCAGCTAGTGCAGGAGCTTGGCCGCGAAGCGTCGTCGGAAGAGATCGCCCGCCGCATGGACATCCCGGTCGCGAAGGTCCGCAAGGTCCTCAAGATCGCACAGGAGCCCATCTCCCTCGAAACCCCCATCGGCGAAGAGGAAGATTCGCACCTCGGAGACTTCATCGAAGACCGCATGGCCGTCAGCCCCTCAGACGCCGTCATCTCGGTCAACCTCAAGGAGTACACCTCGCAGGTCCTCCGCACCCTGACCCCGCGCGAAGAGCGTGTGATCAAGATGCGCTTCGGCCTCGAAGACGGCTCCGAGCACACCCTCGAAGAGGTCGGCCAGTCCTTCCAGGTCACCCGCGAACGCATCCGCCAGATCGAAGCCAAGGCCCTCCGCAAACTCCGTCACCCCAGCCGCAGCCGCAAGCTGAAGGCCTTCGTCGACGGGGTCAAGGATATGTAATCGCAGGTGTTGTTTTCAGTCGATTGAACAGGAGTTATCACGCTGTCAGCTCTTGTTCAATCTGCGCGAGGCAATGACGGATCGGTCAGCACATCTCAGCCTTCTCGGGATGAATCGCCGCTGAGCAGGTCAACGTCATGATGCTCGCGGCGGTCGATGGAACCTCTCCCCGCTGCCACGCGTATCATCTCCAGTTAGTCAGGAGATGTTGCTATGTCGAGTTATCCCACCAACCCGCTGCTCACGGCCAACATGACCGAGCAGCAACGCGTGTGGTTCTTTGCCGAATACGAGAGCGCACGCAAGGATGAGGTCGTGGGTGTGCTTCTCGCCGTATTCCTCGGTTGCTTCGGTATCCACCAGTTCTACCTGCACCGCAACGGACTGGGCACGCTCTACCTGATCTTCTCGTGGACCGGCATTCCCGCCATTCTTGGTCTTATTGATTGCTTCTTTATGCCGCGCCGCGTCGCCGAGTACAACGCCGCCCAGGCCAGCTATATTGCCAGCCGTATCCTTAACGAATCTCCATTCCAACCGCCGCCTCCACAACAGACCGCCAGCAACCTCTTTTACTGCTGCAGAGCTTGCGGCCAGTCCATCGACAACACCGCAGCCTACTGTCCCCACTGCGGTACGTCCATCGCGATGTAGCTCGGCTACCGTCTTTTGCGTTTGCTACTGCCAACGGACGGTACTGTCCTTCAGGTGGTCAAACTCGACAAATGCACCGTTCTCGCCAGTCTGTACCGGAATCGTCTCGCCATTCACCGTCGCCGACGTTGGCATGGCAAACTTCCAGCGCAGAATAATGTGCGCCGCAGAGTCGCCCGTGATCGTCACCGACGTCCCCTTGCGGGTCACCGTACGGCCTTCGAAGTCGGTGATGGTGGTCGCACCCGCTTTCCCATCCGCCGCAGCATACAACTCATACACCCGCCGATCATCCAGCGACTTCACCTGCTGATTGCCGCTCTCGCTCTGCGGGACCAGCGTCATCACGTCCTCAGGAATCTTGGGAATCACAGCGCCTGCCCGCACGTACAACGCAACCTGATCGACCGGGACATCGGCAACGATCACCTTGCCGCCACTAACCGCCGCACCGGTCCAGTAGTCGAGCCACTGGCCCGCTGGCAGATACACCGGGCGGCGTGTGTTCTCATCGATCACCGGTGCGACCAGCAGGTCGGGTCCGAATAGATACTCGTCCGTCGTCTGGCGCGCGCGCTCGTCGTTCTGATACACCAGAGCCAACGCCCGCATTATCGGCATCCCGGTCTTCGCCGCCTCCTGCGCGGCAGCGTAGCGGTAGGGAAACAGGCTCATGTGCAGCACGGCGTACTTGCGATAGACGTCCAGCGCCTGAGTGCCACCGGACTTCTCGTCCCAGTTCCAAGGCTGCACGTTCGCCTGCGACAGAATCTCCATGGTCGGCGTAAATGCGGCATACTCAGTCCAACGCATCTCCAGCAGCGGATCGGGCGTGGTCGCAGTCTTCAGATAGCCACCGAGGTCCGCGGACCACAGTGGCATCCCGCTGATGCCCGCGCCCAGTCCAGCCGTTACGACGGTCGGCAGACCATTCTCCGGGCTGAAGCTGGACTCGTTATCGCCTCCCCACAGAAAGCCAATCCCATTCGCACCCGTCGTCACACTGCGCGCAAACAATACTCCATTGCCCTTCAGGTCTTTCTGGATCAACTCCTCCATTGCGTTGTTGTAGAGCAGCGCATAGCGGTTACGCATCAGGCGTTTGTCGCTGCCATCGGCAAACGCGACATCGCCCTGGAAGCTGCCTTCAGCATCATCATCTTTGAAGCCGTCAGCCCCGGCGCGGATCGCCTGTCGAACCTGATCCTGCCACCAGTTCTTCGCCGAAGGATTGGTGAAGTCAATCATCGAGCCAATACCTTTCCACCAGCGGCCTACATAGGGCGTACCGTCCGGACGCTTGACGAAGTAGCCATCGCCCGCCGCCTCATCGTAGGTCTCGGCCTTCGGCTCCATCTTGTCGGCAAAGCCCTGCTCCTTGGGTGTATCGGAGAGCTTGTTTATCCACGACGTATGCCATAGCACCAGCTTGTATCCGGCTCCGTGGATCTGCTTCACCATGCCGGGTGCGTCGTCGAACTGCTTTGGATTGAATTTGTAACTGTTATAAGACGTTGTCCAGGGCGAGTCGATCACGATGACGCTGGCCGGTAGTCCCAGTGCCCGCGTCTTGCTCACATCCTCCAGCACCTGCTGCTCATTTTGGTGGTAATCGCGGCCCATCCACGGCGCAAACGCCCAATAAGGCGGAAGAATTGCCCGCTGCGTCTGTCCGGTAAAGCGCTCCAGAATCAGCGGAAACTCCGGTCCGGTAATCAGTATCAGGCGCAGTTTGGCTGCGGGCACCGTAATCAGTACATCTGCCGTACTGGTGGCATTCATGTCGAACGTGGCCTCGGCGGTGGTGTCCACCCACAAGCCGTAGCCGCTGGTGCTCATAAAGAAAGGCACCGGCTTGTAGGTGCCGGAGCCCTTGGCGTGGGCGTTGTCCTGCGAGGCATTCTTGACGATGGTGTGGGTGTGGTTCAACGCATTGAAGCGTTCGCCCAGGCCATAGTAGTTGGCTGCGTCCCGCACCGCGAACTGCCAGTCACCTACCGAATACGCCACACTGGTAATTTCGATCACCCCCGGCGCCAGTTGTTTGAAGTGCAGCTTGTTGCTGGTCACCGGTGCGCCTTCGAACGTGAAGTCGTGCAGCAGCAGCTCGGTGCTGGGCGGCCCTGCCGGCGCACTGCCACTGGCTTCCATCACTTTGGCGGAGGTCTGGCCGGGCAGCGTGAGCGCAATCGAGTAGGCATCGCGCCGCACCAGTCCGTCGATCTGCACCTCAGCACCTCGGCCGGCTGGCGCTGCCGTGCTGGGAGTTGTGGCTGCGATGCTGGGTGCCGTGGTGCCGGGTACGGTTGCTGCTACAGGTACATCCTGCGCCTGTACCTGTAGCAGGCCCAGCGTCATACTGGCAATCAACACACTCGTTCCCATCATCCGCATGGTTCGTCATTCTCCCTGAAAAATCAGCAAGGTTGGCTAGCTACACTGCATTGGTGGCACTCATCTGCCACCTGAAAAAGCATGGCGAGGATTGTGGCAAAGAAAAAGGCCCCGGTGCGGGACCTCTTTCGTTTCTTCTGTTGTATCAGCTACTGAGCAGCAGCGTCGATGGAGTTGAGCTTCAATTACATTCCAGACGTCTGGTGCTTCAATGCTGCTTCATAACCGCCCGTAAATCCGTTGCGGTAGGCGTCGCGCGCCTGGCCCTTGACGGGTGGGTGGACATACAGGTGCGATGCCTTGGCATCGATCTTCCGCTTCGCGGCCTGATCGAGCTTGGCGGCTTCGATACCGTCGCGATAACCCTGCTGTTCCTGCTCCGTCCCGGCGGGTGGCGTGTTCCAATCCTGGCTTTGTGCCTGGTTGTTGCCCTTGGGGGAGTTCTGAGCGTGCACGAAAAGTGGTGCGGTGCTCAACATCGCCACTGCAACCAGTGGCGTAGCAAATCGAGTCAGTTTCTTCATAGTGTCCTCATTCATTTCCGGCCGTACTCCATATTTTGGCCGGTAGAACACTATCACACCCTCGAAATACCCAGCAAATTACATGTTGGTATGGCCGCCACGCATGTCTTCATTGAAGGTTGGCTTCAAAAACGCAAGTGCCTCAGCCAACTCCACTTCGTAGCGGGCGCGATGCCCCAGCAGGGCCTCGGTCGGGATACCGTACTCCGTGTCGCTCGCCAGTTGGATAATGCCTTCGCCGGCCAGAGCTTCCGCGGCATGCTTCAACTCCGCGACAGTCGCATTCAGGTACTGGGCGTCGCGAGGATCCAGCAACCACACCGGTTGCCCGCCACCCAGAACGCCGGAGAGCCAATACACTTTGGCCGCCAGATACTCCATCCGCTGTGCTTCGGTCGTGTCGTTGAAGCTGAACTTCTTCTGCCAACGGCTGTAGTAGCGCGTGGTCACCGGCACCGGCTGGCGATTGCCGCTCTTCACCAGCTCCAACTGACCTTGATCCATCGTCTTGCGCACGGCGTTGTAGATAAAGCCTTCCGCAAACGGCTGCTCGGGTGCCTGAACAATCTCGGCAAACGTCAGGGTCATGGAGGCAGCGATCTTGGCGTTCAGCATGCTCTCCTCCCCGTCTTCCAAGCGAACTTCTCCATGCACCAGCAGCGTGTCCGCGCCGGAGGTGGAGGTGTGGAACGGCCACGCAAACTTGCCAAAGCTCAACGGAATCCCGTGCAGAGTCAGGTAGCAGTCCGGCCTGGGATTCTTCAGCCGTTTGGCGGTCTCCGCCAGATACACCCGCACTTCGCTCAGCAGGTCAGTGTGGCTGAAGTCAAACTTGTCGCTGAGTTCCAGTACCGTGGACCGGGCGGTGTCGTCCGCCAGCGCCAGAGTAAAACGTGTCGTCGGATTGCCCGAGAAGTCCGCGCCCACTTCGCTCGAAAGTATTGCCAGTCCGGCGGCCTTTGCCGCAGCCTCTACCTGTCCTGCCAAAATCGCCTGAGTGCTCGTGTACATGCGTAGATATCGTCCTTAGGTTGCTTATCTTATTATTCTACGGCGGTTGTGCATGATTGTGGTGATGCAGGTGCCGTCTCGTGTGGCCGTTGGCACCTCGTATGGCACACCTGCGTGCTAGACTCGGTTTTTTCCGCTGCTGGTGCAGTTTGCCGCAGCGAGCCGCAGGAGGAGCACCATGCATCCGGATCTACAACAGCTGATTGTGCTGCAGACTCACGACATTGAAGCCAAGCGTCTACGCGATGAAATGACCGCGCTGCCCAAGCTGGTCGCAGCACTGGAAACCAAGCTCAAAGCAGTCGAAGGCCAGCGGGCACTCATACTCGATCTCATTGCAAAAGAAGAGGTTCAGCGCCGCCGGCAAGAGTCCGACATCAAGGATCATCAGGCGAAGATTGCTCGTGTTCGCAAGCAGATGGACCTCGCCACCACCACCGTGCAGGTCACCGCGTTCGACCATGAGATTGCCTTTGCCGAAGGTGAAATCAGCAAGATCGAAGACGCAGAGCTTGAGAGCATGGAACGCAGCGAAGCGCTGGAGGCCCAGAAGAAGCTGGCCGATGAGGCCGTTGCGGCGGCGACCGATACCCTGGAACGCGAACGCCTGCGGGCCGCAGCCACCATCGCTAGCGATCGGACGGCTCTGGCTGCCGTCGAACAGCAGCGGGCTGCCGTACGCACCGGCATCGGGGAGGAGGCGCTCTCGCTCTACGACCGAATCGCCAAAGCCAAGGGCACCGGGCTGGCCGAGGGCTTGAATCAGAAATGTATGGCCTGCCAGATGATGCTGCGCCCGCAGCGCTGGAACGACCTGCGCGATCGCGGCGATGACAGTACCATGATGACATGCGAAAGCTGCGGACGCCTGCTGTACTACGACCCCGCCCGCGACGCTCCGCAGCGTAAAACCGTGCCGGTGGAGAGCATCGCAGCCTCCATCATCCGGTCTTTGTAACTACTTTGGTTGCATGTGTGAGGAACTGTTGAAGCGCGTTTGTGTAGACATGGATGAGGTGATGGCCGATGCCGTGGCAGAGCATCTGCTGCGGTATAACCGGGACCACGATGAGCAGATCACCAAAGACGATCTGCATGGCAAGTGGCTGTGGGATGTCGTCTCGCTCGACCGCCACCCAGCGCTCGAGGCCTACCTGCGATCCGAGGACTTCTTCGAGGTGCTCGAAGTCATGCCGGAGTCGCAGCGGGTCATGCGTGCCCTGCAGAAGCGCTACGAGGTCTTCATCGCAACCGCCGCCATGGAAGTGCCCACCTCGTTCTCGGCTAAATACCGCTGGCTGGAGCGCTACTTCCCCTTTATTCCTGCGTCCCACATCGTCTACTGCGGCGACAAGGGTATCCTGCGCGCGGAGTACCTGATTGACGATAACCCACGCCAATTGCGGCGTTTTGAGGGCGAAGGCATCTTGTACAGCTCCCCACACAATGTCAACATCACCGGATTCCGGCGCGTGAATGATTGGCTGGATGTTGAGAAGCTGTTCCTCGGCTGAAGCCGTGCCCTCAGGCGTACAGTGCGGCCTCAAAACGCTGCAGCGCCGCATCGTTCCACGCATGGGTGGACTTCCGCCAGTTCTCCCCCTGCTCCTGCATGAAGTTTGGAAAGTCCATGCGGCACATCCCGGTCCTCGCCTTAAAGTCGTATAGAGCCTGGGCCACGCCATCCAGATACAACACTACTTGCAGGCCATCGCGCGACCACTGCACCGAAGCGATCCGCTCCGGCGAGGGCCGTTCCAACTCCGCATCGCTGCGCGCCAGTGCGCCGACGTTGTAGATCAGCATTGCGTCTAAAATGCTGTTTTCGTGGATCTCCTGCGAGCGGTCGCACGCATAAAAATAGCCAGCCACCCCCTCATCCTCAAAGACCACAGTCCATGGAACCGCGGGAGAGTTTGACGAGAGAAAAGCGCGGCCGGGGGCAAAGGTGAGCGACTCCATTTCTTCACGATACGATAAGTACACGCATCAGAGACAAGCGGGGTCGATTTGCTGGGCATTACGTTTCCGAAGATTGAGATTGGCCGGCCGCAACGTTGGGCTGGCATGCTGTTGCTGTGTCTGCTGGCGCAGAGCCTGTGGGTGATCAACCGCCAGCAGCTTTCGCCGCAGGACTACCGGTTTGCTCGCTGCGGCCGCGAGATGTGGGAGCGGCCCTCGCCGCTGGCCGGATACTTCACTACCTGCGGCAACCTCAACGGGGACGGCACCTTTGCTTATCGGCTGGCTGGATTCCCGCTCACTGTGCAGCGGCTTGTGCTGCTGGCCGCCGACCATCTCCGCAAGCCCGAAGATCGCCTTTACACCGGCGGCATCCTCAACGGCTCCACCTGGGAGGCGCGCCACGAGTTGAGCAGCGTCAAGTATCTGCTGCATCTACCCTTTGTGCTCTTTGCCCTGTGGCTGGGTGCTGGCTTGTGGTGGGTCGCAAGGCGCATGTTTGGCAACGAGGGCGCCTTTCTGGCGCTGGGCCTCTACTGCTTCTCGCCCGACGTCCTGCGCTTTGCAGTGGCTCCCAATAATGAGGTTCTGGCCATGTGGGGTCTGTACGGACTGGTCTACGCGGCCATCGGCATGGCCCATGCCATGCAAGGCCCGCGACGCAGATGGCGGCCACGTTTCCTACTGCTCACCGCTGCCCTGGGGCTTACGGCAGCGGCCCATCTGCTCGCCGCGATGATCGGCTTTACCCTCGCGC
Source organism: Acidobacteriota bacterium (assembly GCA_021780315.1). Taxonomy (GTDB): domain Bacteria; phylum Acidobacteriota; class Terriglobia; order Terriglobales; family Acidobacteriaceae; genus Edaphobacter. Next base: position 557,540 of record JAJXYY010000042.1, on the reverse strand, counting down.
TGGTGTTGATGCTTTATGTCGCCGAACGCCGTAGAAGCTATGTCATGCAGATTTTGATCTTTGCCGCGATCGGCGGTCTGGCCATCCTGTTTGGTTTCTACTCCTTCCGCCCCGCACCGTTCAGCTACGTCTTTACTGGCGGCGGCGGCCGTTTCTGGTTCACCCTGGACAACGCGAAGGCATTGTTCACCAGCCTTCCAAACGGCCCCATCACGGTCGCTGCCGCTGTCTCCGCAATCGTCTACCTCGGCGTCCGGCGCAGCCGTTACTTCGGCAATACGGTGCCACTGGTCACGTCGCTGCTGCTACTGCCGCTGATGACAACCCAAACCATCACGCAGCCATGGCTGTGGGCGCTGCCGTTCCTGTTCACGTTTATCGGCGGAGTCTTTGCCGATGTATTCGAGACTCGTCATCGCAGACTCTTTCTGGGCCTCAGCGGCATGATCCTGCTGACCCAGGCGCTCCTCTGCCTGACCACGCTGCCTGCGCTCAGCCGTTAGACTCAGCAGCCAGTACCCCATCCGTCAATCGCCGGTCCAACAAGTTCTTGCATCGAACCAAAGTGAAGCGGTAAATACTACAGGCATTCAAAACGGAATAGATCAGGATGGTTGGATGTTCATAGGGAGATCTCCGCTTCGCACCATTGGCGTTACCTGCGCTTTGACCCTCCTGCTGCTGGCTGGTGGATGCAGGAAGCCACGCAAGACCATCTCGCAGGAGAACACCACGGACTACGCCGGCAACCTGCAGGCGCTGGTGGCAACCAGGCACCTGGTTACGCTGCGCTGGCCGGACTTCTCCGACTACCAGTCTGCTGTCACCCAGTTTTTCAACGACCGAAACTTCGAGGTGGCCTGGACGCGCGAGGGCAAGCCGACCCCGCAGGCACTGGCGTTCATTCAGGCCTTTCAGGATGCAGAAGCCAAGGGCCTCAATCCGCAGGACTACGACGTTGCCCGCTGGCCGCAACGGCTGGCTCGGCTGCAGGCTACCGATGGCCAGGCTGCCGCCGATGCCATCTCCGAGTTCAATGTCGCCATGACCATCAACGTCATGCGCTACATCTCCGATCTCCGTATTGGACGTGTCAATCCACAGCACTTCCGGTTCGGCATCAACGTGCAATCCAAGAAGTACGACCTGGCGGAGTTCGTCTCCGATAACGCTGTCGACGCGCCTGATGTGCCCAAGCTGATCGCCAGCGTGGAGCCGGACTCCGACCAGTACCGCAAGACCGAGGCTGCTCTGGGCCGATACCTCGTGCTGGCAAAACAGCAGGCCGCCAAGCCTGCCGATCCGTTGCCCCAGGTCAAGAAGGCGGTCCGTCTCGGCGATCCCTACCCAGCCCTGCCCCAGTTGCTGGCAAGACTGCAGTTGGAAGGCGATCTGCCCGCAGATACCACCTCCTCGGCATCGGTGCTGGACGATCAGCTCTCCGCCGGAATCCGCAGTTATCAGCACCGCCACGGCATCGCCATCGATGGACAACTCACGCCGCAAACCATCAAGAACATGAACGTGCCGCTCAGCGAACGCGTCATCCAGTTGCAGGACTCGCTGGAGCGCTGGCGCTGGCTGCCGAACGAGTATCTCAACGCTCCGCTGATGGTTAACCTCCCGGAGTTTGTCCTACACGCTTACGACGCCGATCATCGGCCTGCCTTCACTATGAAGGTCGTCGTGGGCAAGGTGCTCGGCGCTCATCAGACCCCGGTCTTCGCGCAGATGATGAAGTATCTGGTCTTCCGTCCCTACTGGAACGTCCCTTACAGCATCGTCAAAAATGAGCTGATGCCGCACATCAATCGCAGTGGTCTGGGCTATCTCGCCAGTAAAAACTTTGAGGTGACCAACAGCAAGGGCGACATCCTCACCAGTTTTACCGCCAGGCAGTTGATGCAGGGCTCTGCGCTGGTACGCGAGCGGCCGGGCCCGAAGAATTCACTTGGACTGGTCAAACTGATGTTCCCCAACCAGTTCAGCATCTATCTGCATGGCACCCCAGCAACGCAGCTCTTCGATCGCACCCGCCGCGACTTCAGCCACGGCTGCATCCGCGTCCAGCAGCCGGACAAACTCGCCGCATGGGTGCTCCGCGATCAGCAGGACAAAGACGGACAGCCCTGGGACCTCGCTAAGGTACAGGCCGCGATGAACGTTGGGCCCAACAACCGCACAGTCCCTTTGAATACTCAGATTCCCGTCGTCATCTTCTACGTCACCGGCCTGGTCGAAGATGACGGCCACGTCCACTTCTTCGACGACATCTACGGCTACGACGCAGATCTACAGCAGGTGCTGGCCAAGGGCCCCCCGTACCCCATGCAGCCTGCGCCCGAGCCGAAGCCTGGCAATGATGACACCCTTTAGGGCAGGGAAGCAGCGTCTCACCCGGCTTCGCACCAACGCACCCCGGCAAATCCAGCAGTTTTGGCTTGATCATCACCCCCGGTAATTCGCACTGGACAAACCTGCAGCTGAAGGAGCACTCTAAACTTCAATTCGACGTTGTCTTCGGTCTGGGTGGTGAGAGTACAGTGCAGCGTAGTTCAGCGGCCTGAGTGATACTCTCCCACCCTTTTCTTGTGCGCCCACGCCCCCGTCGAGACAGCCGCATTACAGCGCCGGATGTCCCAGCCTGCGTGCAAAGTCCAGAAACACCAGCGCAGCCGGCGAGTAGCCGCTGGGGTCCGCCTGGGTAAACTCTCCCGTCAGCGGATCCATCTGCTGGCGAAACTCGCCGTGCCGCACGATGGCCTCGCACCACTGCTGCATCAGGTGATTGAACTCCGTCTGCTTGCCATAGTGCGGCATCCAGCGCGGCGTCCGCAGCGCCGTCAGCGCCTGCGAAGCCCCGCCCCAGCTATTGCGCGGAATCGGCCGCACAAAACTCGGATCGTCCTGCGCCACCGAGGTCAGCGGATACGGTGCCCAGAAGGCCTTCGGATTATGGATCTGCCGCGTCCAGATAGCCTCGAAGATCGCCTTGTCCCGAAGGTCGTAGCGATGCAGCACATGCTCGCCCAGCACCCGCGAGATTACGTCCGAACGCACTCGCACAAACTTGTTGTTCGCATCTAGATCGTAGAACGCCGCATCCTCCGGGCTATAAAGCTTGTCCAGAATCAGCAGGCGAATCTTCTCCGCATCATCGTGCCAGCGGCCGGCCTCGTCGCCTTTACCCAGCGCGGTGGCCATCTGGGCCAGCGCCATGCGTCCGCCATATGCCGTTGCCGAAAGGTCCGGGCACAATCGTGGCATCCCCGCCACCTGCGGATACTTGCGGGCATCCGCATCCGGACAGCGATTCGGCACGCCCGCCCAGCGCGGACTGTTATCGTGCCCTGTGTCATAGGTGCAGAAGCCCTCCACTAGACCGGTCTTGCGCGTATCCCGATACTCCCGCAGCCAGCTATCCCAGCGGCTGCACGCAGCGTACGCCGTCACCAGCAACTCATCGTCGCCCGTCATCTGCGACAACTCCCAGGCAGTCGCTGCAATCGGCACTACCATCTGGATCTGCCCATAGCCGCCGGCATTTTCCATCGGATCGGCCAGTTTTACCGACGCCGGCAACTGACCATCCGCCCGTTGCAACGCAAAGAAGGCCATGTGGTTGTTCCGCGCCACCTGCGCCGGTGTCGGTTGCCCCGGCAGCACAGGGACATACTGGCTCAGCGTCGCATACACCAACCCCTCATGCGGCGCGCACTCCTGCCAGATGCCCGCATACACCGCGCCTTCTACCAGCACTGGTCGAGGATAGCGCGGCATCGTATGGATATTGCCAGACAGCACCGCCAGCGCTGCATCCCAGGTCGTCGCCCAGCGGGCATCTTTGTTGGAAAAAGTCGGACGCTGCACCATCCCGGTCGGTCCGCTTCCGGAGTCCGCTGCCAGCGCCTTGCCCGGCACCAGCGTCGCTCCGGCAGCAAGACCAGCAAGCTGCAGAAAGTCTCTTCGCGGAAGCTGCTTCGGTACTCGCATAGACCGCTCTAGTGTAGTCCATCGCAAACACGCGTTAGACTGGCAAAGGAATGCCGCTGCCACTTGCCAAACGAGCTGAAAAAGATCCGGTGCGCCCTGGTGGTGTTCCCCTCGACGCAGCACAGGTGTTGGCCTTTCGGCGCAGGCTCATCAACTGGTACCGAACCAACGCCCGGCAGTTGCCCTGGCGCGGTGTCAACGATTCCTACCGCACCTGGCTCTCGGAGATCATGCTCCAGCAGACCCGAGTCGCTGCCGTCATCGATCGTTACAACGAGTTCCTCACAAAATTCCCTACTATTGTCGCCCTGGCACTCGCAACGGAGGCCGACGTACTTGCCTCGTGGTCTGGACTGGGCTACTACCGGCGCGCACGCATGTTGCACCACGCCGCACAGTTCATCGTTCGCGAACACGGCGGCAAGCTCCCGTCGACCGCACTGGAACTCAGAACCCTGCCTGGCATCGGCGAGTACACCTCCGCCGCGATCGCCAGCATTGCCTTCGGCGAAAGCGTCGCCGTAGTCGATGGCAATGTGGAACGGGTTTTGTTACGTATTACCGGACGCCCCGAAGTCGCCACCGCGGCCGCGCGCAGCTTCGTCCAGGCACAGGCCAGCGCACTGGTGCCCCGCCGTCGAGCCAACAGTCAGGGCAATCCGCCCGGTGACCACAATCAGGCCATGATGGAGCTGGGAGCCACCATCTGTCTGCCCCGTGCCCCGCTCTGCACTCAGTGTCCCGTCTATGGCCTGTGCAAGACGCGTGGTGAGCACCTCACGCCCGTTCGCGCTCCCCAGCGCAGTCTGCCTGCCTCGTATTTGCTCAGCCTGCGCAAACGCGGCATCATCACCGAGGTGCTGCTGGAAAAACGTCCCGATCACGCCAGCCTGATGCCCGGCATGTACGAGCTGCCACAGTTGCCGGAGGCCGTCGTCGAAGGCCGCGAACCGCTGCTCCGTCTGCGCCATGCCATCACCAACACCAACTACTATGTTCGCGTCTTTGCAGCGCGTGGGCCCCGCGATCGCACCCTGCGCAAGGCTGTTCCCATCGCCGAGGGCGTGCTCCACTGGGTGCGCACCAGCCGCCTCGGCGCCGAGCCGCTCACCGGCCTCGCGCGCAAAGCCCTGCAGCGCCTCGACGTAATGCAGGTACGCCCGGTCAGGATCGATGCCCAGCCCGACCTCCCCGAGGAGGTCCACCTTCCACGTCCCGCCGGAACCGCCGACGAGTGGAATGACGACGACTTTGACGAGCTGTAAGATAACCTGTCCTTGCCAGTTCCTGTACCAGAAATCCACCATCAATTGGAGCAACTAACGTGAAAGTATCGAAGCTTGTACTCGCCGGTTTGTTGTGGAACGGAATCCTCGCCGCCGTCGCCCAGACAGCCCAGCCCGCGTGGAATACCCCCGCCCTGCGTGCAGCGGAGGCCTCCATCCGCGCCGAAAACATTCGTGCCCACGTCAAATTTCTCTCCGACGATATGCTCGAAGGCCGCGGTCCAGGCCTGCGTGGCGCGGAGCTGGCCGCAAAGTACATCGCCACCCAGTTTGCACTCGACGGCCTCAAGCCTGGCGGCGACAACGGCACCTACCTGCAGCAGATCAACTTCGTCGGAATGAACGTGATCCCAGCCAAGACCACCTTCGCGCTGCTGCCACAACCTGCCGCTGGCTTGGGTATGGCACCACACTCCATCGATCTCAAATACGGGGACGACTACACCGTCAGCAACCGCACGCTCACCCCCACTGTAGACATCAACGCGCCCATCGTCTTCGTCGGCTACGGCGTCATCGCTCCGGAGTTCGGCTGGAACGACTACGCCGGCATCGACGTCAAAGGCAAGGTCATCCTCTGCATCGTCGGCGACCCGCCCTCGGACGACCCCAAATTCTTCGGCGGCAAAGCCCTCACCTATTACGGTCGCTGGACCTACAAGTTCGAAGAGGCTGCCCGCCACGGTGCCGTCGGCGCGCTCATCATCCATCGCACTGATCTCGCCAGCTACGGCTGGGATGTCGTCAAGAACTCCAACACCAGCGAGAAGACCTACCTCCGCGACGACAAAGACCCACAGTTGCAGGCTGCCAGTTGGATCCAGCTCGATGTCGCCCGCCAGATCTTCGCCGCCAGCGGTATGGATCTCAACCAGCAGATGGCCGCCGCTGGCCAGCGTGGCTTCCACGCCCAGCAGCTACCCGTCAACCTGCAGGCACATGTAGAGAGTGTCGTACGCCCATTCCAGAGCGCCAACGTCATCGGCATCCTGCCCGGCACGGACGTCGCCCATGCAGCCGGCAAAACCGCCAACGATCAGGCCGTCCTCTACACCGCGCACTACGATCACCTCGGCTTCGTCCCCGGCATGCCGGGCGACAACATCTACAACGGCGCCGCAGACAACGCCACCGGCTGCGGCATGTTGCTGGAGATGGCCCGCGCCTGGTCCGCCTCCGGCCTGCACCCCAGGCACTCGGTCATCTTCGCCTCCGTCACCGCGGAGGAGCAGGGCCTGCTCGGCAGCGAGTATCTCGGCCAGCATCCTCCCATCCCCACCGCCCAGATCGCACTCGACATCAACTACGACATGGTGCTGCCCATCGGCATTCCCCGTCAGATCGACGTCAACGGAGCCCAGCGGACCGACTTCTTTCCCGTCGTGCAAGCCACCGCCAAACGCTTCGATCTGGCCATCGTCCCCGATCCCCGGCCGGAGGCGGGCAGCTACTACCGCTCCGACCACTTCAGCCTCTCGCGCGTCGGCATTCCCGCCTTCTCCGTGGATACCGGCGTCCTCTTCCAAGGTCACGACGAAGCCTGGGGTCGCAAAAAGTTTGAGGACTTTACCGCCCACGATTACCACAACTTCAGCGACAACTATCACCCCGACTGGGACTTCAGCGGCAACGCAAAACTCGACCGCTTCGGCATGGAGCTAGGCTGGCAGGCAATCAACGCCACCCACACCATCCACTGGAACCCCAACGACGAGTTTGAGCCAGCCCGCAAGGCCAGCCAGCAGGAACAGCACTAGTAGAAGTCGGCGCAGCTCAGAAAATACCCGCACGTCCGGCACACCAGCTTGCAGCGGCTGTCCTGTAGCCGGCTCGAACACGTCGGGCAATAGACGCAGTGATGCTCGTCCGGCAGGCTGCACACAATAGATTCTGCTGCACTCACTGTCGTTTCGTCAGCCTCGGGCCGCATTGCATCGGGACTTTGCATGGCGTTAGCTTAAACCATGCAGTCAGAAAAGAAACACCCGTTGACGACGCGCGCGCATCCTATCCGGTACAGTGCCAAGTAGCCGACTATCGTTCGGCAACGCAACAGGAACACTTTTACCGAACAGTTTCAACCTACATTTTTGATCCACAAGGAGAGTAACGATGAATCGCAGCGGAAGTGCAGTGTGGCATGGCGGACTCAAGGACGGAAAAGGAACCGTTTCAACTCAGTCCGGCGCAGTGAAAGATATCCAGTACAGCTTCGGTTCGCGCTTCGAGAGCGGTGTAGGCAGTAACCCTGAGGAACTCCTCGGCGCGGCCCATGCCGGCTGCTACTCCATGGCGCTCAGTTCGCAGTTCACCCAGGCTGGCCTCACCCCCGACACCATCGAGACCACCGCGGTCGTCACCCTGGAACTGCTGCCCGAGGGCGGCCCCACCATCACCAAAATCCACCTCACCACCAAGGTCAAGGCCACCGGCATCGACAAGGCCAAGTTCGACGAACTCGCTAACACCGCCAAGGTCGGCTGCCCCCTCTCCAAGGTCCTCAAGGCCGCCGAGATCACTCTGGATGCAACCCTGCTCTAACCCGCAACCTCAGCAGCCAACACGAAGAACGCCTGCCTCCACGTCAGGCGTTCTTCGTGTGAGCACGTTTGAAAACTCCAACCGCAATCGCATCCACGCAGCTTAGTGCGAGTGGCTATGCCCATGATGATGGTGGCCATGCGCACCGGCTGCCTCCAGCTCCGGCGGTGCGGAGCAGCCATGCGTGGTCTCGCACCCTGTCGTCTCAAACTGGATCGTCGTATGCGTAATGTGAAAACGATCCCGCAGCGCGCAGTTGATCCCGTTCAGAATCGTCCCGCAGTCCGACATCGGCATATCGGCGATGGTCACATGGCTGGCCAGCGCATGGGAGTTCGATCCCAGCGACCACACATGCAGATCGTGGACATCCAGCACGCCCTCGACCTCCTGCATCGCCTCTAGTACCTGCCCCAGCTTCAGCGTGCGCGGCGTGCCTTCCAGCAGAATGTTCAGCGTCTCCCGAATGATCCCCACCGAACTCCACAGAATCATCGCCGCAATCAGCAGCGACAGCACCGGGTCAATCCACATCATGCCTGTCCACAGAATCCCCAGGCCACCGGCAATCACGGCAGCCGTAGATAGCGTGTCGCCCAGCATATGCAGAAACACCCCACGAATATTCACATCGCCGGAAGACTTCCACAGCAGCGTCGCAATCGTTCCGTTCATCACCACGCCGGCCGCGGCCACAATCATCATCTGCTTCGGGTGCACCGCCACCGGATCGGCCAGCCGATGCAGCGCCTCGACCCCAATCCACCCCGACAGCACCACCAGCGTTACTGCATTCACAAACGCAGCCAGCACACCCGCGCGCTGATAGCCAAATGTCTTCTCCGCCGTGGCTGGACGCGCCTGGAAGTACACCGCCACAAACGACAGCAGAATCGCCAACAGGTCCGAGACATTGTGTCCGGCCTCCGAGATCAGCGCCAGTGAGTGCGCCCGCAACCCAAACAAGAAGGTCGCCACCACATAGGCGGACGTCAACACCATCGAGAACTTCAGCACCCGCTGCATCGTGCGGTTCGGACTGGCAACCATGTGCATAGCTTTTAGTGTAGACCGCGACCGTCCGGCATTTCCATCACACCACCGTCTCAGCCAGCCAGGTGCGCCTTGGCAACATCCTCGTCCGCTGCGGAATTCGCCGCCGAGGGCTGCACCGTACACAACGGATGCAATCCCAGCCGCAGCCCGCTCCACGACTCCGACACCACAATGCTGTTGCCCGGATTGCGAGGATCGAACCGCACCTGCACCGGCAGATCGATGCGCACATGCTTCACAAATTGTGGCAGCAGGCTTACATCCTGCGCGCACTCGTACGTCACCCCGGCAATGCTGTAGCGGTACAGCAGCATCGTAGGCAAAGTTGGACCACGTTCTTCCGCGGACGAGGCCAGCCACTGAGTTTCGGTGATGCTCCCATCGGTAATTCGTCCTGTCTTGGCCAGCAACTCCCGGCGCATCTGCTCCCGCTCCGCCGCCGTCACCCGATGCCGCGTCAGCAGATAGCTGGTTACGCCAGCCACCACCCCCAGAAAAAGCCCAATCGGCACTAGGTTCCGCGGAAAGCGGAACAGGACCGGCCACTGGGTTGGAATCGACGTAAACACAGGACTCTGCGCAGAAGAATAGCCTATCCCGGCCAGCCAGGGTGGAACCTGACGCACGCCGACGTTGGCGGACCATGTTCCTGCCACCCCCAAACCTCTCCTACCCCAGCCCCTGCCGCCATCAGACCTCTGCGGCCACAAGGCACATCCAGCAGCCAACCCTGCCCTTCGCCCCGGTTACCCCGTCCCAGCCCCTGCTGGATTGGCGATATACTGAATAGTGCCCATGAAGCCGACTTTTTCGTCTCCTGCAAACTCGTCCACACCCTCTGACCCCCTCTCCCAGCCCCGGTCGCTCTTGGCCGCCAGCCAGTCCGCACCCTTGGTCTCTCTGCCCCATTTGGGCCGGTTGGCAGAGCCCATGGACCTTGGTGAGGGCCGCCGCATCCGGTCCACCACCGTCATCTGCGTCCGCCGCGGCGACTCCGTCGTCATGGCGGCCGACGGTCAGGTCTCCATCGGTGCCACCGTCATGAAGGGTTCCGCCAAAAAGATTCGCAAGCTATACAACGACAAGGTGTTGGCGGGCTTCGCCGGTTCCACTGCCGACGCCTTCAGCCTCTTCGCACGCTTCGAGACCAAGCTGGAGCAGTACGCCGGCAACCTCGGCCGCGCCGCCGTCGAACTCGCCAAGGACTGGCGCACCGACAAGATGCTCCGCCAGTTGGAGGCTCTGCTCATCGTCACCGACTCCCGCCAGACCTTCCTGCTCAGCGGCAACGGCGACGTCATCGACCCCGACGAGGGGATCGCCACCATCGGCAGCGGTGGCAGCTACGCTCTCGCCGCCGCCCGCGCCCTCATGGAGAACACCAGCCTCTCCGCCCGCGAGATCGCAGAAAAAAGCATGAAGATCGCCGGCCAGATCTGCATCTACACCAACGACCAGGTCACCATCGAAGAGCTCAAGGCCGAGTAGCGCGACGAACATTCGCCCTCCCGCCTGCGTATCGCAGATACGTCATCCCGCATTATCCCGCGTCCAACACTGCAGCACGCATCGACATCAGGAGTACCGCACCATGGCAATATTCTTACCCGGAACCGCAGAAGACACAGGCCTGGCCCTCGACGAGATGACCCCACGCGAGATCGTCGCCGAGCTGGACAAGTACGTTGTCGGCCAGCAAGCCGCCAAGCGCGCTGTCGCCATCGCCCTGCGCAACCGCATGAGAAGGCAAAAGCTCTCCCCCGAGCTCGCCGAAGAGATCATGCCCAAAAACATCATCATGATCGGGCCCACCGGCGTCGGCAAAACCGAGATCGCACGCCGCCTCGCCAAGCTCACCAACTCCCCCTTCCTCAAGGTCGAAGCCTCCAAATTTACTGAGGTCGGCTACGTCGGCCGCGACGTCGAATCTATCGTCCGCGACCTCGTTGAGATCGCTATCGACATGGTCCGCGAAGAGAAGATGGAAGAGGTGGAAGACAAGGCTGAACTCGCTGCGGAAGACCGCCTGCTCGATCTCCTGCTTCCCCCCACGCCCGGAGTCACCCCGCCTCCAGCCGCAGGCGTGGCCGTGATGCCCGACCACGGCAGCAACCTCATCGAGCTGCCCGTCTCCGTCGCCGATGGCATCGACGAAGCCGGAGACAAGCCCGGCGACCGCGAGCACCGCACCCGCGAGAAGCTCCGCCAGCAGTTCCGCGAGGGCAAGCTCGACGACCGCACCGTAGAACTCGACGTCCGCGACCGCAATCAGCCCAGCTTCGAAGTCATCTCCAATCAGGGCTCCGAAGAGATGGACATCAACCTCAAGGACATGCTCCCCGGCCTCTTCGGACAGCGCACCAAAAAACGCAAGATGAAGGTCTCCGAGGCGTTCGAATACCTCGTCTCCGAAGAAGAAGGCCGCCTCATCGATATGGACCAGGTCACCCGCCTCGCCGTCGAACGCGTCGAAGACTCCGGCATGGTCTTCCTCGACGAGATAGACAAGATCGCCGGACGCGAAGGCGGCCACGGCCCCGACGTCAGCCGCGAGGGCGTGCAGCGCGACATCCTCCCCATCGTCGAAGGCACCACCGTCAGCACCAAGTACGGAATGGTCTCCACCGACCACATCCTCTTCATCGCCGCCGGAGCCTTCCACGTCTCCAAGCCCAGCGACCTCATCCCCGAGCTTCAGGGACGCTTCCCCATCCGCGTCGAACTCCAGTCGCTCACCGTCAACGACTTCGTACGCATCCTTACAGAGCCCAAGTCCTCCCTCGTCAAGCAGTCCACCGCGCTGCTCGAAACCGAAGGCCTCAAGTTGGAGTTCACCAGAGAAGCCATTCAGGAGATGGCTCAGTTCGCCTTCCGCGTCAACGAGACCACCGAAAATATCGGCGCCCGACGCCTCCACACCATCCTCGAGCGCGTCCTCGACGAGATCAGCTTCCAAGCTCCCGACCTCTTCAAAAGCCCCCGCGCCGAGATCACCGAAGAAGGCGTCATCGGTCAGATCCACGTTTCCGCTCCGCTCACCGGCGAGCCGCAGCTACCCTCTCCGCCACTGCCTGTCATCGAGCGGCAGACCGCCACCGGCATCGAGAAGGTCATCGTCGTCGATCCCGAGTACGTCCGCCAGCAGGTCGCCAGCATCGTCAAGGACCAGGACCTCAGCCGCTACATCCTATAGACTGTCCGGCATCTCCGCAGCAAAGCATACGGGCGGCCTGATGGCCGCCCGTATGCTTCGTGTATCGGTAGTAGTTTGGTTTAGGCAGAAACCGTCTGGCTCAGCTCGCTCAGGCGCTTGGCCAGCAGCTTCTCCAGATCTTCCAGCGCCTTCGAGAAGCCTTCGATGCCTTCCTTCAGCTTGTCGTACGCCATCCGGTCGGCTTCATGCATCTTGTCGAACGTGGCCTTGTCGATCGTCAGCTTCTCGATCGTCATGCTCGCCGCGTTGGATGCATCCAGCTTCTTCACCAGCGTGCCTTCTGCGGCATCCAGTTCCCCCAGCAGCTTCGGCGCAATCGTCAGCAGATCGCATCCAGCCAGCTCGATGATCTCGCCCGTATTGCGGAAGCTCGCGCCCATCACCTGGGTCTTGTAGCCAAACTTCTTGTAGTAGTTGTAGATCGAGGTCACCGACACCACACCGGGGTCGTCCGCACCCACATAGTCCTTGCCTGTGTCCTTCTTGTACCAGTCCAGAATGCGTCCTACAAACGGCGAGATCAACGTCACCTTCGCCTCCGCGCACGCCACCGCCTGGTGCAGACCGAACAGCAGCGTCAGGTTGCAGTGGATTCCTTCCTTCTCCAGGATCTCCGCGGCCTTGATCCCTTCCCACGTGGATGCAATCTTCACCAGTACGCGATCCCGCGAGATGCCTGCCTTGTCGTACTGCGCAATAATGTCGCGCGACTGCTCCAGCGTCTTCTCCGTGTCGTACGAGAGGCGTGCATCCACCTCGGTCGAGACGCGGCCCGGAACAATATCCAGAATCTTGCGGCCAAACGCTACCGCCAGGCTCTTGAACGCCAGGGCGGCAACTGCCTCGTCCGACGCGCTGCTGCCCGCCGACTTGCGTGCCTCGATCAGCACGTCGTCCACAATCGACTGGTACTCCGGCTTCTCGGCAGCAGCGGCGATCAGGGACGGATTCGTCGTAGAGTCCGTGGGCTGAAACTTCTCAATTGCATTGATGTCACCGGTATCGGCGACTACGGTGGTAAATCCCTTAAGCTGTGCGAGTATCGACGCCATTTTTCCTGCTCCTTCGCTATCAAAGCGGTATTGCAACCACTTCTAGGATAGTCGCCATCCGTCATCGATACAAACCCAGGGCAGGGGATTGACAATCCGCAACCCTCCCCAACCCATAAATTCATTGCGCCGTAAAGATATTCTCCAGCCTGCCCAGCCCGTCGATCGTCACCTCAATCCGGTCGCCGGCCTGCACCGGGCCAACCCCCGCAGGTGTCCCCGTCGGTATCAAGTCGCCTGCTTCCAACGTGATCGCCGCCGTGATGTACCGCAGCAGCTCCGGAATCGAAAAAATAAAATCGCCCGTCGCTCCCTGCTGCTTCACCTCGCCATTCAGCCGAGTCGTCACCGTCAACGCCGCTCCCGCAATCGGCTCCACCTCATCCGAAACGATCGGACCCACCGGGCAAAACGTGTCGAACCCCTTGCCCCGTGTCCACTGCCCATCACTCTTCTGGATGTCCCGCGCCGTCACATCGTTCACAATCACATAGCCCCGTATATACGGGCGAACATCCTCCTCTGGGCCAATCCGGCTGCAACGCTTGCCCATCACAATTCCCAACTCGCCCTCATAGTCCACCCGCTTGGACAGTCGCGGCATCACAATCGTCCCGCCCGGCGCCAGCAGCGAAGACGGCGGCTTCAGAAACAGCAGCGGCTCCTTCGGTACCTCGTTGCCCAGCTCCGTCGCATGATCGCGATAGTTCCGGCCCACACACAGTATCTTCGACGGCGTTACCGGAGCCAGCAGCCGCAACGCCGCCAAAGGCCGCGGTTCAAACCCGCCCGCATCTGCCTCATGTCCGGCCATCCGCGCTGCCAGATCCTCTTCCGGCGGCCCCATCGGCGCAACGGCCCACCAGCCATCGCCGCGCTCCTCCACCACCGCATACCGTGGCACGTCGATTCCGCCTTCGTGGTTCAGATACTTGCAATAGCGCATCCTGTGGCTCCTCTGTCCTGCATGATTTCGACCACCTACGGTGTACGCAACTGTTCCTGCACATCCGCGCTGGCACTGCTCTCGTTCCCGGCATGGTCCACCGCCGTCACGCGATAAGCGTACTGCTGTCCAGGCACGGCTGTCAGATCGCTGAACCCCGGCCCCAACACCAGCTTCTCCGTAAGCCGTTCCACCGGCCCCAACAGGCCGCCTGTATCGCCCACTCGCTGGCGATACACCACATAGCCCGCCAGGTCCACGTCCGTCACCGGCTCCCACGACAGGTCGATGCTTGCACGATTGATCCCTGCCCCCAAGCTGGTAGCCACCGCCGCCAGACCCGTCGGAGCCGATGGCGGAAACACATCCCGCATCACCAGCGTCACCGGGGCCGAGGCCACGCTGCGCATCTCCAGCCGTTGCCTCCCCACCTGCGCCACCCGCACCCGCTGTGCCGTATACCGGTAACTCTCCCCCATCTTCGCAGTCGCATCGATCGTCCCCGCCATCTGCTGCGTCTCTGCGCCCAGCCGCGGCTGACCCGCCCGCAGCAGCACCTCGTCCGGTTGCTCCTCCGTTGCAGGACCGCCCTTGCTCTGGCTGGCTTTGCTCTCCCCTGCCGAACGATCTGTCGTCTTGCCGCCAGCCGCCGCCAACACCACCCGTTCCCGCTTCAACTCCACCCCGGCCTCAGCCATCGCCGCCGGGCCCCGTCGCCATTCGAGCCTGGCGCCGTCCCGCTCCGCCGTAGCCCGTAGATCCTCAACCGCTCCCGCCGCCGTCCCGCTCGCCGCGTACGCCGCATTCGACCCACCCGCCGCCTGTCCGGCAGTATTCTCAATCCCCACCGTGTACACCAGAAGCTGAACCGGATCGGCGGCCAAAGGCCCCGTCAGCACGTCCGTCGCACGGCTCGCTCCGGCATGGACCACCACCCGCTCCACCGGCACGCACGCACTCGCTGGCGCCCCAGTCGTCATCGCCGTAGTCTTCGCACTTGCCAACCCCACCTGTCGACAAATCGCCGCCGACATGGACCCCTTAATCATCAGCCCATCGGTCGTCTTGGCAGGCGTCGTCCAGCGCAGCACCACCTGGTCGCCAATCCGTTCCGCCGCTAAATCCGTCACCGGCTGCGGCAGCTTCAACGAGGGCGGACGGGGTGGCCCCGGGCTCGCGCACCCCAAAACCTGCGTCAGCAGCAGCCCCCAAACCACTGCCGCCAGCCCACCGGAAAATCGCCCATCCGACGTACAGCCCAGCCGTAGATTCTTGCAGCAGACTGCGTTACCGAGCTGGCCATGGCATGTCATCCGTCTCAGCCTAGCATTTTCAGCGATTTGGAGCAGGCTCAAGAGAAATCAAAAAATAATTTATAAAAAACTAAAACTTTTGATACGGTTTGAACATCTGTTTATCAGGTAAACAAAGTTATGGCTAAAGCACGACCCAACCCGACCCTTCCCCCACCAGCCGAGATGCTCGTCCTCGACGACGCTCCCCTCACCGAAACCCTCAATCCCGACACATCGGCTATCCAGATCGACTCCGAGGCTGCCGAAGCCTTCATCATCGAAAAACGCATCGGCGAACGCATCAAATACCTGCGCCTCAAAAAGTCCATGGGTCTGGTCGAGCTTGGCCGCCACACTGGCCTCTCTGCCAGCTTCCTCTCCCAGTTGGAGACCGGCCGGGTCGTTCCCACCCTGCGCAATCTCGCCCGCATCGCGATGGTCTTTTCCAAAGACCTCAGCTACTTCTTCGATCCAGAGCCGCAGACTCTCTTCCGCGTGCACCGCCAGAAGGACCGCGTACGCCTGCCCCAGACCGGTGTGGAAGACCCCACCTACTTCTTCGAGAGCCTCGGCTACCTCGTCCCTGACCGCCAGTTGGACCCGTACTTCGCGGAATTCCTCCCGCTCAAGTCAGGCCGCGAGGCCCGTGCCCACCAGCACCTCGGCTGCGAATTCCTCTACATGCTCTCCGGCCACCTCGACGTGCGTCACGGCGAGATGAACCACCACCTCGAACCCGGCGATGCCGTCTACTTCGATGCCAACACCATCCATAGTTACACCTGTGCAGGCGACACTTCTGCCAAGGCAGTCATCGTCACCATGCAGCAGCCCATCCCACTCCACCTGGGCCACAACGCCCGCAACGCACAAGCCGGCAGCCTGCCCCCAGGCCGCTTCCGCAATCTCAACGCGGCCCCGGTCCGCGTCGGCTCCGAACCGCCACCGCTGGCCAGAAAAATACCCCAGCGCCCCCAGTAACAGCTGGCGGTCCTTCCGCGGAATGACCGCCAGCATCCGGGCAGGAGGCCTCGAAACCCTGTCCGGAAAACCCCTTGACGCCGAAAATCTGCAACTTTCGTATCAATTTCAAACTCTTTGCTGGATACCTTTCTCCCGGACTCCAGTCAAAGAATCAGGGCAGCATCGGAAAACGCAGGTCCGGTCTCCTTCAGCACGACTCATTCAGTGGCGTTTACGTCAGTACCAAGGAGCAGCCAATGGGCAATCCCTGCCCGTCGTTGCCCCCACTCTTCCTTCAGAGGGAATGCATGTACGGTAGGAATACGCTTCATCTTGGACGCATCGCTGGTCTATCGCTCCTTTCAGTCCTCACGGCCACCAGCGCGCTCAGCCAGCAAAAATTGCTCGCAGTCGACACCGCGCAGAGCAAGGTCAACTTCACCCTCGTCGATGTGCTCCACACCGTCAATGGCACCTTCCAGGTCCAGCAGGGCGACGTCAAATTCGACAACCACACTGGTGCCATGTCCGGAATCATCGAGGTAGGCGTCGGCACCGGCCATAGCGGCAACGATATCCGCGACCGCCGTATGGCTGACAACATCCTCGACGCACCGCACTTCGCCCTCGCCACATTCGAGCCCAAAAAGATGCACGGGACCATCGCTCCCACTGGCGACTCTACCGTACAGGTCGACGGAGTCTTCACCATCCACGGCGCACCTCACGACATGACCGTCGCCATGAAGGTCCATATCGATGGCAGCCATGCCATCGCCTCCACCCACTTCGTCGTCCCCTACGTCAAGTGGGGCATGAAGGACCCCAGCACCTTCGTCCTGCGCGTCAACAAGGAAGTTGATATCGACCTCACCCTCGTCGGCGGCATCGCACCTGTCCCCACCACCACCGCCACCGGAACCACACCCGCTGCCCCCGGCATGGCTCATAACGGCGCCCAGTAAAGCAACCCAGCGAGCGCAGCCAAACTTACGAGCGCAGCTAGCTTACGAGCGCAAGCAACTTAAGCGATATCGTAGAGAGGCCCTGAAACGGAGGTCTCTCTTCCATGCGTACTTGCTCCCGGTCTGCTGTCCTTCTGCTCCTCGCAGTTGTAATCCTCGCTCCCCTCGGCCACTCCCAGCAAAAACTGCTCGCCCCCACGCCCCCCATGGGCTGGAATAGCTGGGACTCCTACGGCCTTACCATCACCGAGTCGCAGTTTCAGGCCAACGTCGACGTCCTCGCGACCCGCCTCAAGCCTCTCGGCTACCAGTACGCTGTCGTCGACGAGGGCTGGTACCTCGCCAACCCCGAGGCCGCCAACCACCCTCAAACCCTCCAGTACCGCATCGACGCCAACGGACGCTACCTGCCCGCCACCAACCGCTTCGCCTCCGCCGCTGGCACCGTCGGCTTCCAGTCCCTGGCCGACTACGTCCACGCCCGAGGCCTCAAGTTTGGCATCCACATCATCCGCGGCATCTCCAAACAAGCCGTCGCCGCAAACCTCCCCGTCGCCAACAGCAGCTTCCACGCCGCCGACCTCGCCGACACCTCCGACACCTGCCCCTGGAACCCCGACAACTTCGGCGTCAAAGATAATCCCGCCGGTCAGGCCTGGTACGACGCACTACTCCAGCAGTACGCCGCCTGGGGCGTCGACTACATCAAGGTCGACTGCATCGCCGCCCATCCCTACAAAGGCGACGAGATCCGTATGATCCACCGTGCCATCCAGCGCTCCGGTCGTCCTATCGTGCTCAGTCTCTCGCCCGGCCCCGCCCCGCTCGATAAAGCCTCCGAGGTCGCCGCCAACGCCCAGGTCTGGCGTATCTCCGACGACGTCTGGGACCGTTGGCTCCGCCCCGCCGACCAGCACTTCCCCCAGGGTGTCAAAAACCAGTTCGCCATCATCGCCAGTTGGGCCCCGCAGGTCCGCCCCGGCAACTGGCCCGATGCCGATATGCTGCCCCTCGGCACGCTCGGCCCTGTTCCCGGCTACGGCCAACCCCGCACCACCGCGCTCACCCACGACGAGCAGCGCACCCTCGTCACCCTCTGGTCCATCGCCCGCTCCCCCCTCTTCATGGGTGGCAACCTTACCCAGCTTGACGACTGGACCGCCGCCCTCATCTCCAACCCTGACGTCCTCGCCATGGACCAGCAGGGCCACGACCAGCGCCTCGCCAGCCCCCCGCCCGATCCCATGGACAGCCCCGCCAGCGATCCCAGTACCGACCAGTCCGACGGCCTCATCGCCTGGACCTCCAACGGCGACCACGGCCGCCAGTACCTCGCCCTTTTCAATACCACCAACTCCCCCATGCGCTTCGTCGTCCCCCTTCGCCGCTACGGCTTCACCGCCGACAAGTACGCTGCCCGCGACCTCTGGGAGCACAAAGACCTCGGCAAGATCGCCGAAGCCACCGCCGCCCTCCCGCCCCACGCCGTCCTGTTGCTGGAGTTGAGGCACTGATCTCCTCGCCGTTTGCGTCGCGGCGATGTTCGCCTTACCATCGCCAGTAGTGGACATCCCGAAGAACCAGAAAAAGATCGCTCTCAGCCGCAACCAGGCCGACCCCGAACGGCTCGTCTCCGCTGGCCGCGCCGACGACGATGATGCCTTCGAACTCAAGCTCCGTCCCACCCGTCTCGCCGAGTTCATCGGCCAGGAAAAGATCAAGGAGCAGCTCGCCATCGCGCTTCAGGCCGCCAAATCCCGCGGCGAAGCCCTCGATCACGTTCTCCTCTTCGGCCCCCCCGGCCTCGGCAAAACCACCCTCGCCACCATCATCGCCAACGAGCTTGGCGTCGGCTTCCAGCAGACCAGCGGCCCCGCACTCCAGATTCAAGGTGACCTCACCGCCATCCTTACCAACATCCGCGAGCGCCAGGTCCTCTTCCTCGACGAAATCCACCGCCTTCAGGCTGTCCTCGAAGAAAAACTCTACACCGCCCTCGAAGACTACAAGCTCGACATCATGATCGGTACCGGCCCTTCTGCCCGCACCCATGTCATGGAGATCCGCCCCTTCACCTTCGTCGCCGCCACCACCCGCCCCGGCTTGCTCTCTTCCCCCCTGCGCTCCCGCTTCGGCATCCTGCTGCGCCTGGAGTTCTACACCGAGGACGAACTCCGCTTCGTCGTCGAGCGCTCCGCGGAGGTGATGGGCGTTCCCATCGACCACGACGGCGCCGCCGAAATCGCCATGCGCTCCCGCGGAACCCCCCGCATCGCCAACCGCCTCCTCCGCCGCGTCCGCGACTTCGCCCAGGTCCGTGCCAACGGAATCATCGATCTCCCCACCGCCCAGGCCGCCCTCACCATGCTCGAAGTCGACGCCCACGGCTTCGACGAACTCGATCGCAGGCTCCTCCGAACCATCATCGAAAAGTACGATGGTGGCCCTGTGGGATTAAATACACTTGCAGCCGCGCTCGCGGAGGAGCAAGATGCCTTAGAAGAGGTGTATGAACCGTTCTTGATCCAGATAGGTTTTCTGGATAGGACACCTCGGGGCCGCGTAGCCACACGCCTGGCGTACGACCATCTCGGTATTGAGATGCCACGTAAAAACAGTCTCTTCTAACCCTGAACCCCCCGTAGCAAGGGCCCGTATCGAACCAGATGCCGGAGCAGCTGGCACGGATTGCGAGACCGATGGACCTGAATACTGCTTATGTTTTCTTCTGTATCTCCCTAGCCTTGTATGCTCTGGTGCTCACATTCATGGCCTGGGCAGACCGTCGCCTCATCGGCGCACGCTGGTTCGCGTACGCCGTCACGCTCGATCTGGTCAAAGACCTGCTGCAACTCATGGGCGGCAGAATCCCCGTCATCTTCAACGGCCTGGTCGCCAACGAAATCAGCATGGCCTCCTACTTCGCCATGTACATGGGCTTCCGCTGGTTCATCCGCAGAGAGCCCCTCTTAAACCGCATCCGTCCTGCCGTACTCCTCACCGGTATGGCCCTCTATGCCGTCATGTATCTCGCCCATATCCCCTATGGCTTCCACGTCGTCGCTCTGGTAGTCATGTGGCTCTGTGGCGCGTCCATCCGCTTGATGCTCCAGCAGAAGGAAGAACGCTTCTTCGTCCCCGGACGCATCACCGCTGTACTCCTCTTCATGCAGATGCTCCTGCTCTTCTATCGCTCCATCATCGCCGTCGAAGGCTATCGCCTAAGCCGCGACTGGCACACCCCCATCGGCGATCACCGCTGGACCAACGCTCTGCTCCTGCTCGTCCTTACCGCCAACTGTCTCCTGCTCATGTTCCTGTGGTTCGCCGCAGCCGAAATGTACAGCACCGTCGAGGCCTCCGCCGGCATGGACGCTCTCACCGGCTGCCTCAACCGCCGCTCCCTCATGAAGGTCGCCGCCCACGAGATGGCCCGCAGCCAGCGCACCGGCATGCCCCTCTCCATCGTCGCCATCGACATCGATCACTTCAAGCTCGTCAACGATACCTACGGCCATGGCGCAGGAGACTCCCTCCTCTGCGCCCTCGTCAACCTGCTCAAAGAGCATCTGCGACCAGCCGACGTCCTCGCCCGTACCGGCGGAGAAGAGTTCCTCCTCCTGCTCCCGGACTGCGAGGCCGCTGACGCTGTCACCATCGCCGAGCACCTTCGCCTCATCATTCACCAGTTGCGCCTTCCCTACGAGGACAGCCTCATCAGTGCCACTGTCAGCATGGGAGTCACCCAGCGTCTGCCCAAAAACGATAGCTGGACCGCCATGCTCAACCGCGCCGACCGCGCCATGTATGCCGCCAAACGCGCAGGCCGCAACCGCGTTATCCTCGACGAACTCGCCACCAATCTCCCCCATCGTGCTGCCTCCGCCCGCGCCACCGACGCCATGCCCCAGGCAGTCGTCAACGGCTCTTCCCTCCGCCTCGTCCGCCGCCAGCGCAGTTAGCCCGCGCGCGCACTCACTGCCGCAGGGAAGCCGGCAATAACGCGCTCTTTAGTGACTCCACCGTCTCCGTCAGGTAGTACGTTGGAATCCGTGGATACTGTGCCTCCACCAGTTGCAGCGTCCGAAAATCGAAGCTCTGCACCTCCACCCGCGCTTCCATTCCGCTCCGCTTGATCGCCCCGCACAGCGCATCCACAAACGCCTGCGGGCCGACCGTATGGTTCGTCTCCGGCTCTGCATCCGCCTGCGGCACCGGCAGCCCCGCCACCGAAGCTCCCGCAGGATCGTTCGCATACGGCAGTATCTTCGTCTCGATGTTGAACCGTACCTTGGCCGCATTCGCCGCCCGCGCCGCCGCCTCCGGATGCGTCCGTCCCGGTCCCGTCCGGTAGTAGTCCGCATAGAACGCCGTAAACCGGAACAACTGCTCCACATACGTCGGCACATACGGGCTCAGCAGGCCCTCCTGCTTCGCAAACGCCACCGCCACCGGTGACAGGTTCAGATCATTCCGCTGCTCCGGAAATCCACCCGGCCCAAACTCCGCGCCATAATGCAGCTTGTCGCAGACAAACGTCTTCTGCGCCTCCGCCACCGAGATGTCCCGCACATACACGCGGTTCTCCAGCGTGTATGCCGCACCATCCACCCGTCGGCAGCTCTTCGGATTCAGAAACTGATCGTGCCAGATCAGCGACACATGGTCCGTCGTCACCCCCGTGTCCGTCTCCAGCGTCGTACTCAACTGGTCCAGCCCGCTCTCGAACGACGGCAGCGTATTCTCCGGACGCAGCCCCCGCCCACCACGATGCGCCGTCACATCCACCCGCGCCAGATATGCCAGCCTGCCCGCATCGCCCCGGGCCGCGGCGCGTTCCTCCACCAGCACGCGCTGAAGTACATCCGGACGATCGCTGATGATCCCATCGACCCCCAGCGCCAGCAGTGCCCGCATCTTCGCAGGATCGTTCGTCGTCCACGGCACCACCTTGAAACCTTCCGCCTGCAGCCGCGCCACTGGCACCAGCCCGTTCCCATCCTTGCCGTTCCAGCCCTTGCCATCCTCTCCCAGCACCGTCGCATCCCACGGCGACAACACCGGGAACTCCGCCGCTCCATGCGCCAGCCCCTGCGCCCGCGCCGCCCGCATCAGGCCCACAAACGCATTCGGCCCCGTCGTCACAGCCCCACCCTGCTGGGCCACTGCACCGCCAGCCCACCCCAACACCATCGCCACAACCAGCACTCGGCCACCGGAACGCAAACGCAACTCATCCATAATCTGCCCAGCCTACCCCAACCGTATTGCTCGCCCATGAAAACCTCCCGAGCCCGCCAGCCGCTAACCCCTCGGCGCCAGCGCCTCCGCCAGTCGTCCCCGTGCACCCGCCAGCCGCGCCTGCGCCGCTTCCACATCCAGCCCCAACTGCTGCATCACTATCGCCACCTTCACACTGCCCGACTCCGCCAGCAGCTTCGCCGCGGTTGCACGCTCACACCCCGTCGCCGCCACAATAATTCGTTGCGCCCGGTCCACCAGCTTCGCATTCGTCGGCTGCACATTCACCATCAGGTTGCCGTAAACCGCACCCATCTTGATCATCACGCCTGTGCTGATCATGTTCAGCACCAGCTTGGTTGCTGTCCCTGCTTTCAGCCGCGTACTCCCAGTCAGCACCTCCGCGCCCGTCTGCGGCGAGATCGCCATCTCCGCACTCCGCGCCACCGCCGAATCCGCCACGCAGCTCAGCCCCACCGTCAGTGCCCCCAGGCTCCGCGCATACGCCAGACCCCCCAGTACATACGGCGTCCGACCACTGGCCGCAATCCCCACCAGCGCATCCAGCGCACCAAACCCCGCCGCCGCCAGGTCCCGCGCACCCTCCTCCGGCGAGTCCTCCGACTGCTCACTCGATCGCCGCAACGCTCCATCGCCACCCGCTATCAGCCCCTGCACCAGCGTCGGCGCAACCGAAAACGTCGGCGGACACTCCGAAGCATCCAGCACCCCCAGCCGCCCACTCGTCCCCGCCCCCAGGTAGAACAGCCGTCCTCCACGCTCCATCCGCGCCGCCACCGCATCCACCACCGCGGCAGTCGCATCCAGCTCCGCCGCCACCGCCGCCGCCACCGTGGCATCCTCGGCATTCATCACCTGCAGCATCTCCCGGGTAGGCAGTTGATCCATTCGTTCCGTGGCAGGGTTCCGGGCTTCCGTCGCAAGCGTAGATAGGCTTTCCATACTGCGTAGATCATCACCCACTCGCACGCTCCGCGCAATGCCGCACCACCTCGTCAAGCCATGTTCCCAAAGAAATAATTCCGCGCTGGAAACCTTCACGCCATTCCGGTTACGATGGTCCGTCTGCACCCTTCAACCCGTCGCCCTCCAACCGCGACCAAGGAGCCACTTTGAAACGTTACGGCATGATCCTCGGACTCCCCCCCGAGCACTACGACGAGTACAAGCGCTACCACGCCGCCGTCTGGCCCGAAGTCCTCGCCACCATCGAGCGCTGCCACATCCGCAACTACACCATCTACCACCACGCCGGAACCCTCTTCGCCTCCTACGAGTACCACGGCACCGACCACGACGCCGACATGGCCGCCATGGCCCAGGATCCAGCCACTCAGCGCTGGTGGAAGATCATGATGCCCATGCAGCAGCGACTCCCCGGAACCCCCGAGGGCCAGTGGTGGATGCCACTCGAGGAGATGTTCCACTTCGACGGCCCACCCGCGCACTAATCCACACCCAACCACGCGCATCTGCCGCCGGTGGAAATCCCGGGGTGCGCGTGGAAACCCATCCCGCAAAAATGAACGATAATAGTCTTGCGTGAGCGATGCGTCCCCGCACGCCGTTCTTCCGACGCGTTCCGCTGGCACGACCTGCCTCCCTTTGCCCAACGGCATTTTCTCCCTGCACACTTCCCCAGGAATGGAGTACTCCCCCATGCGACTTTGGAACGACTATGAAGGCAAGACCATCGCAGGCAGCTTTCCCATCGACAAACTGATTCGCCCCGAAGGCCGCAGCGCCTTCTTCTCCACGACCAACGGCACCGGCAAGCCAGCCGTCATCCGCCTCATCGAGGCCATCAACGATGAGGACGAGATCCTCGACCGCTGGCACACCGTCGCCAACCTCCATCAGGACCACCTCATCACCCTGCGCAAGTACGGCCACACCGTCATGGACGGCACTCCCCTCATCTACGCCGTCATGGAACCCTCCGAGTCCGACCTCGCCGCTATCCTCCGCGAACGACCCCTCACCCTCGAAGAGACCCGTCAGGTGGCCACCAGCTTGGTCGCCGCCCTCCAGGCCCTGCACGCCTCCGGCATCGTCCACGAGCACGTCGAACCCGCCAACGTCCTCGCCGCAGGAGACCTCGTTAAACTCCGCAGCGACTGTATCCGCGAAGCCCCCGCCGGCCCCGATGGCGACATCCTCAAGGCCGCCGACGTTCACGACCTCGCCGTCGTCCTCCTCCAGTGCCTCACCCAGCACCGCACCCTGACCGACAACGGCAACGCCCGCCTCCCCGCACCCTTCGACGTCCTCATCCCCAACGCCCTCCACGGCGTCTGCACCCTCGACCAAATCGCCGCCACCCTCACCCCGCCCACACCGGCACCCGCTTCCACGGACCCCCAGCAGACCGCCTCGCCCCAGCAGACCGTCCGAGCCCCCTACAACGCCGCCACCCGCAAGCCACCCGCCAAGGCCCCGCACCCAGCCCAGGCGCAACTCCCGCTTCTCGATCTGGAGTCCTTCCAGCCTGCCCTCGACCTCCACTCCCCCACCGCCGTCGCCGCTGCCATGCCGCCCGTCGTCCGCCCCCCCGCACCCCGCCCCGCCGCCAGCGCCGCCCTCGACCGCATCCGCCTCTCCATCGAGGCCGACCCCAAACGCAAGCGTCTCTGGCTCGCCCTCGCCCTCACCGCGCTCGTCCTGCTCGTCGCTCTCGGCTGGCATGCCATAGCCGCGCCACCCGACCCCGCCCACGCCATCACCCCCATCACCGCGCTCCCCACGGCTCCCACATCCAATCTCCACAAACCCTCCGCCGCCACCAACCCCACCGCCGCAGGGAAGGGAAGCGCCGCAGCCAACAATAGCGCCGCAGCCAACCATAGCCCCGCAGCCAACCCCACCACCACCGCCCCCGACACCCAGCCAGACTGGCACGTCGTCGCCTTCACCTACAACCATGAAGACCAGGCTTGGCAAAAAGTCGCCGCCCTCAAGCGCGACCACAACTCCCTCCACCCCGAGGTCTTCGCGCCCAACGGCCACGCGCCCTTCCTCGTCACCCTCGGTGGCCCCATGACCCGCGAAGAGGCCTTCGCCCTCCGCGATAAAGCCCGCCGCGCCGGCCTCCCCCGCGACACCTACGCTCAGAACTACCCCAAAGCCCATCCATAAGCGAGTATCCCGGTGCGACGAGCATCCCCTCGCCACACCGGGAAGCCCGCCACATCAACCGTCAATCCCTCGCTCCCCCACATTCCTTGAATCCCTGCCCCTGCCCGTAGAATCAAAACAGACTCATGGCGACTGCTACCCTCCAACTGGACGACGCCCAGCCAGCCAGATCTCCGGCTGCCATCTGGCGTCCCCGCGCCAACCCCTGGGCCATCGCCCTCACCGTCACCCTCGCCACCTTCATGGAGGTCCTCGACACCTCCATCGCCAACGTCGCCCTTCCCCACATAGCAGGCTCCCTCGGAGCCTCGCAAGATGAGGCCACCTGGGTCCTCACCAGCTACCTCGTAGCCAACGCCATCATCCTCCCCGCCTCGGCCTACCTCACCACCTTCATTGGCCGTAAAAAGTTCTACATGATCTGTGTCGTCCTCTTCGGCATCAGCTCCATGCTCTGCGGACTCGCTCCCTCGCTCCCCATCCTCATCTTCTGCCGCATCCTGCAGGGCGCCGGCGGCGGAGGCCTCGCCCCGTCCGAACAGGCCATCCTCGCCGATACCTTCACCCCCAAACAGCGCGGCCAGGCATTCGCCCTCTACGGACTCGCCGTCGTCGTCGCTCCCGCCATCGGCCCTACCCTCGGCGGATGGATCACCGACAACTACGACTGGCGCTGGATCTTCTTCATCAACGTCCCCATCGCATTGCTCTCGCTCTTCCTCACTAACCGCCTCGTCGAAGATCCACCGCACATCGTCAAAGAAGTCAAAATCTCCAAAAAAGAAGGCCTCAAGCTCGACTTCTTCGGCTTCGGACTCCTCGCCACCGGCTTCGGCTCCCTCGAGTTCATCCTCGACAAGGGCCAGGAAGACGACTGGTTCGGCTCCGGTCTCATCGTCTTCTTCATCGCTGTCTGCGTCATCTCCCTCGTCACCCTCATCTTCTGGGAGCTCTACCAGCTCAAAATCAAAAAGCGTCCCATCCTCAACCTCACCCTCTTCAAGCGCCGTACCTTCGCCATCCCCTTCGTGCTGATGTTCATCCTCGGCTTCGCCCTCTACGGCACCACCGTCCTCATCCCCCAGATGGTCCAGACCCTGCTCGGCTACACCGCAGAGCTCGCCGGCTTCGTCATCTCCCCCGGCGGCATCATGATCATGCTCATGATGCCTCTCGTCGGCTTCCTAATCGGCAAGGTCGACCCCCGAGCCCTCATCTGCTACGGCTTCTTCACCCTCGCCATGTCCATGTGGCTCATGCATACCTTCTCGCTCGAATCCAGCTTCAAATACATCATGTGGGTCCGTGTCTACCAGGCCTCCGGCCTTGCCTTCCTCTTCATCCCCATCAACACGATCAGCTACAACGGAGTCCCCCAGTCCCAGAACAACGACGTCTCCGGCCTCACCAACCTCGCCCGCAACATCGGTGGCTCCTGCGGCACTGCCTTCGTCGCCACCATGCTCTCCCGCGGACAGCAGCGCCACGAGGCCTACATGATCCGCAACCTCACCCCCACCTCCCAGGCCTTCCAAAACCAGGTCAGCCGCCTCAAAGGCATGTTCGGCGGCAGCTCCACCGGCAACCCCCTCACCGGCCCCGGCTCCCACACCGCCCAGGCCTACATCTACAACCAGCTCCATCGCCAGTCCGCCATGCTCGCCTACATGGACATCATCGCCATCTTCGGCGTCTTCTGCCTCTGCATGATCCCCCTCGTCCTCTTCATCGGTAAGATCAAACCCGCCGGCGACGTCCCCGTGCACTAGCCATAAGGCCCCCTTCTGTTGCCTAATGGTGCCGTCACGAAAGGACGCTCCATGGGATCCTCAGAAACGCCGCGCAACGCAGTCAACCGCCGCGAATTCATCGGCCTCGCCTCCGCCGCTATCCTCTCCAGCACCCTGCCTGCCTTCGCCGCCGCCACCCCCGCACCTCTCCAGCCCATGGCCCTCGGCCTCCTCATCGCCCCCTTCACCGCGCCCGAAGAGCACTTCCGCCGCGTCCAGCAGATGGGCTTCTCCAACTGCTTCCTCTCGCTCGACGGCTACCTCCGCGGCGGCTTTACGCCCGCCATAGCCGCCCAGTTCCGCGATCTCCTCGCCAAATACAACCTCACCGCCACCACCGTCGAAGTCGTCGGCCCCCAGCCGCTCATCTGGGACTTCACCCACGGCCCCTCCACCATCGGCCTCGTCCCTCCCGCCACCCGCGCCGCTCGCATCGACGCCCTCCGCCAGGCCTCTGACTTCGCCAAAGCCATCGGCGTCCCCCAGGTCCAGACCCACTGCGGCTTCATCCCCGAAGACCCCGCCGACCCCAACTACCCCCCCACCGTCGAAGCCATCCGCACCGTCGCCCAGCACTGTCACCAGAACGGCCAGTACTTCCTCATGGAGACCGGCCAGGAAACCCCCACCACCATGTCCCGCATGATCCGCGACGTCGCCATGCCCAACCTCGCCGTCGGCCTCGACACCGCCAACCTCATCCTCTACGGCAAGGCCAACCCCGTCGACGCCGTCGACATCCTCGGCCCCCACATCCGCAGCATCCACGCCAAAGACGGCCGCTGGCCCACCGACCCCAGCAAGCTCGGCGAAGAAGTCCTCATCGGCCAAGGCCTCGTCGACTTCCGCGCCGTCTTCACCAGGCTCCACCACCGCGGCTACACTGGCGCCGTCACCATCGAGCGCGAAACCTCCGGCCCCCAGCAGATCGAGGACGTCCGTCAGGAAAAAATCTACCTCGAAAAAATACTCAACGAAGTCACCGCCTGAAGCCCCACACATCCCCACCCAACGAGGCCCCATGAACCGTCGGCAATTCCTCCAGACCACCTCCGCAGCCGCCTCCGGACTCCTCTTCGTCAAGCCCGCCACCGCCTTCGGCTACCAGGCCAACTCCGCCGTCCGTCTCGGCCTCCTCGGCTGCGGCAACCGCGGCACCTCCGTCGCCACCTCCTTCTCCCACAGCACCACCGCGCACGTCGTCGCCCTCGCCGATCTCTTCCCCGACAAACTCGCCCTCGGCCAGGACCACTTCAACCAGCTCAACGCCTCGCTCGGCCGCCAACCCATCGATACCAAGCTCCTCTTCCACGGCCCCCACGCCTTCGAGCAGCTCGCCGCCTCCCCCGACATCGACCTCATCCAGATCTCCACGCCCCCCTTCTTCCACGTCCAGCACCTCCAGGCTGCCGTTGCCTCCGGCAAACACATCTACTGCGAGAAACCCGTCGGCATCGACGTAGCCCAGGCCCGCCAGGCCCTCCAGATCGCCAAACTCGTCCAGCCCACGCAAAGCGTCGACGTCGGCTTCCAGTGCCGCAGTGCCCCGCCCATCGCAGCCATCGCCCAGCGCATCCACGCCGGAGCCCTCGGCAAAATCGCCTCCGTCGCAGCCAACTACAACGCACCCGCCTCCCTCGAAAAAACCCA
This sequence comes from Acidobacteriota bacterium, assembly GCA_021780315.1. Taxonomy (GTDB): domain Bacteria; phylum Acidobacteriota; class Terriglobia; order Terriglobales; family Acidobacteriaceae; genus Edaphobacter. Next base: position 528,392 of record JAJXYY010000042.1, on the reverse strand, counting down.
CCCCGGCATCTCCCCCGACGAGTACCGCCTCCGCAACTGGCTCTGGGACCGCGCCCTCTCCGGCGACATCCTCGTCGAGCAGAACATCCACATCATCGACCTCTGCAACTGGCTCCTCGGCGCCCACCCCCTCAAGGCCACCGCCACCGGCGGCCGCAACATCCTCACCCACTCCGGCGACTGCTGGGACAACTACCAGGTCGACTTCACCTACCCCAACGACGTCCACCTCTCCTTCTCCTCCACCCAGTTCGGAGCCTACGGCGGCTTCGACGCCGGACTCAAACTCTTCGGCGCCACCGGCTACGCCACCGTCCCCTACTCCGGCCCCGTCCAGATCACCGGCCAGAACGCCTGGGCCTGGGACGCCTCCCCAAGCACCTCCACCACCTCCGGAACCTTCGCCGCCAACGGAGCCTTCTCCGACAACCTCGCCTTCGCCGACCGCGACAAAGAACGCATCTTCATCGACAGCATCACCACCAACCAACCCCACAACCAGATCGCCGCCGGTGTCGAAACCGCCCTCAGCTGCATGCTCGGCCGCATGGCCGGACTCCAGCACCGCGAAGTCACCTGGGAAGACCTCCTCGCCCACGGCGAAACCTACCAGCTAGGCCTCAACCTCAACCAGTTCGCCTGATCCCCACACAGGAGGGAATTGAACTCGGCACCAGCGCCAAGCCGCCCAGATGCCCCGGCCTTCACCGCCCCGGCACCGTCTCCCCATACTCCGCCCACCCGCTCACCAGTTTGTGCACCACCACGCTCCCCACCTGGTAAGCCGCCTCAATCCCAGCCGTGAACCCCACCTGCGTCCCATGGCTCTCCCGCGCCATGCTCTCTGCCGCCGTCATCCCCGGCGGCTGCCGGTCGAAGTTGCTCGCCGCTCGCAGCAGCATCACCCTGTTCACATCCACTCGCCCCGCCTGCGCCATCGCCGTCAGCGCCACCACGGACCCCGAGTCATTCTCCGCCGTCGTCACAAACCGCCCGCGCCCATCCGTCATGTACTTCACCCACCCGCTCGCCCACTCCTCCATCAGCGTGCCGTGCCAGTACTCCTCCGTCGCCAGATTTCCTCCCGTCATCACCACCGGCGGCATCTGCCCCTTCGGAAACCCCTTGAACTTCGCCCGAAACGCCGCCAGCGTCGCATCATCCGGCAGCGGATGGTCCTTCGTCTGCTCATACGCCCACTGCATCAGCGCAGTATTCAGCCGCACCACCTTGCCAAACCGGTCACTCCGCGATCCCGTCCCACTCCACGTCCGCACATCATCCACTGATCCCGCCGGAACCCGCGGCTGCTCATACGGCGTGCTCTTATCCAGAGCCGTATGCCCCGTCGGCCAATCCTTCGGCATCTCCCGCGCATCGATCTCGTGCACCAGATCGCCATTCACCACATAGTCCGTCCACACCGTCGTCCCCGGCGAACCCTCCAGCGGCGTAATCCCCGCAATCCCCGCCAGCAGCCAGTAACTCTTCCGCAGATCGAACTGCGGATCCAGCCCCAGCGCTGTCAACGACACCGCCGGATGGATATTCCCCGCGCCCGTAATCAGAGCAATCACGCTCCCATCCGCATTCGCCCGTACCGGATGAAAGGCTCCCGGCACCTGAATCACCCGGTCCAGATGCTCCCGCTCCACCCACAACTGCAACTCACCTGCCACATCACCCGTATCCGCTCCCACCTCAAAGTTCCCGACGATCACCACCTTGGGGCGAATCACTCCCTGCGCCAAACCCGGTAGCGAACCCAGCGACGCAACCCACACCGCCGCCACCAACACCCATACCTTCAACCCAAATCCATCTCGCATGGCTCGTAGCCTACCATCCGGCAGGCCCCGGCCCAGCGCATTTATCCTTAATCTCATGCCCTTTCTCTGGTCGCTCCTCGCCCTTGCGGGAGTTCATCTGCTCGCCGTTGCCAGCCCCGGCCCCGCCTTCCTCTCCGTCGTCCACACCTCCGTACGCAGCACCCGCCGCATCACTCTGGCGCACGTCCTCGGCCTAGCCTCCGCCGTCGTCCTCTGGGCCCTCGCCGCCCTCCTCGGCATGGAGGTCGTCCTCACCCGCGCCGCCTGGCTCTACCGCCTCTTCCAACTCGCCGGCGGCCTCTTCCTCGCCTGGATCGGCATCCAGTCCTGGCGTCACGCCCACCACCCCATCCACGCGGAGTCCTCCGTCCCCGTCCCCACCACCGCCCTCCGCGCCTTCCGCCGAGGCTTCAGCACCAACCTCGCCAACCCCAAGGTCATGGTCTTCTTCGCCAGTATCTTCACCGCCATCGTCAAACCCGGCACGCCCCTCTGGGTCCGCATCGCCGCCATCCTCATCGTCGCCTCCAACGAGACCCTCTGGAACGGAACCCTTGGCCTGCTCCTCTCCAACCCCCGCGCCCAGCGCACCTACGCCCGCCTCAAGGCACCCATCGACCGCACCGCCGGCACCGTCATGTTCCTCTTTGGCGCAAAACTCATCTGGGGCGCAGCCCGCTCCTGACTGTCCTCCGTCTGCACCCAACCAGCGAAATCGATTGACAACCGCTGTCCAAAGGAGCAACCTTCCCCCACAGTTCAGGAGTCAGGCTCTTTGCTGCGCAGACGTCGCAACGCGTCGGCTTATCTCTGCCTCTCCCCCCTTCTCTACTGTTCTCTACGGGCCCCCCTCAAGGAGAAAAAGTATGAAGCGATTCACCTCTACCATCCTTGCGATCGCAGCCATCGCATCCACTATCGGCGTCATCCAGCACCGGGCAAGCGCCGACGACGACCAAAACAGGGAATCCATCGAGCGAAACCGCATCGAAGAAGGTTTCCGCATCGCACCCGTCTCCCTCAGCTTCGACCACCGCGACCGCAACATGGTCGGCCTCGGCAGCTACCTCGTCAACGCCGTCGGCGGCTGCAACGACTGCCATACCAACCCCTCCTACCTGCCCACCGGTAATCCCTTCCTCGGCATGCCCAAGCAGGTCAACGCAGCCCACTACCTCGCCGGTGGCCAGCACTTTGGCCCCTTCATCTCACGCAATCTCACCCCGGAGAACGGCCTTCCCGCCGGCCACACCCTCGCCGAGTTCAAAATCATCCTCCGCACCGGCAAGGACTTTGACAACCTCCACCCGCAGATCAGCCCGCTCCTGCAAGTCATGCCCTGGCCCACCTTCCAGAGCATGACCGACCACGACATCGAAGCCATCTACCAGTACCTCAGCGCAATCCCACCCGCCACCCCTGGGCCATAAGCCGAATCCACGCCCCACAAACCCAGCCTCCCCAGCCATCAACGCTGGGGAGGCTACAACCCACACCCCTAAACCGGCTTCGGATTCCGCTCTTCAAACTGCCGCTGATGCCAGTACGGATACCCCAGCGGCACCGTACTCGCTGCATCCAGCTTCGCTATCTGCTCCGCCGTCAGCTTCCAACCCACCGCGCCCAGATTCGCCTTCAACTGCTCTTCATTCCGTGCGCCCACAATCAGCGTCGAAACCGTAGGCCGGCGCAGCAGCCAGTTCAGCGCAATCTGCGGTACCGTCTTGCCCGTCTCCGCCGCCACCGCATCCAGCGCATCCACTACGCGGTACAGAAACTCCTCCTCCGGCTGCGGCCCGCTCTCCACCACCACCTTCGAGTTCAACCGGCTGTCCTTCGGCAACGGCTGCCCCCGCCGAATCTTCCCTGTCAGCCGTCCCCATCCCAGCGGGCTCCACACCAGCGCCCCTACCCCCTGGTCCAACGCCAGCGGCATCAACTCCCACTCATAATCCCGCCCAATCAGCGAGTAGTACACCTGGTGTCCCACATACCGCGACCACCCATACCGTTCGCTCACGCTCAGCGACTTCATCAGATGCCAACCCGAAAAATTCGAGCACGCGATATACCGCACCTTGCCATCCTGCACCATCTTGTCCAGCGCCCGCAGCGTCTCCTCCACCGGAGTCGTCGCATCAAACGCATGCAGATGATACACATCCACATAGTCTGTCCCCAGCCGCTTTAGGCTGCCCTCAATCGCCTGCGTCAAGTGGTACCGGCTCGACCCCACATCGTTCGGCCCCTCGCCAAACCGGAACGTCGCCTTGGTCGAGATCAGCACATCCTCCCGTCTATATTTCGCCAACGCCTTCCCCAGTGCCGCCTCGCTCCCGCCATACGAGTAGATATCCGCCGTATCGAAGAAGTTCAAGCCCGCATCCATGCAGATCCCCACCACCCGGTCCGCCTCCGCCTCCGACGTCTTCGCCCAGGCCTCAAAAAACTCCCCGCTCGTACCCAGCGTCCCCGCACCGAAGCAAAGCTCCGGCACCTTCAATCCCGACCGACCAAGCTGTCTATATTCCATGCAACATAGGATGCACCACAAACCCCTCCCGCATCTACCACCACAGCGTTTGCCCCGGCAGGTGGCCCAGATCCAATGACCTCCCACACACTGGGTGCCCCATGTCTCGCTTCTGAGACATGGGATTTGCGCGTGATACGGGCTGGTTCGGAGGCATAGTTTCGGATTCGGCGGGTGGCCCCGGTCTAATGATCCTCCACACACTGGGTGCCCCATGTCTCGCTTCTGAGACATGGGATTTGCCGGGTGCCCCACACATACCGCAAGTCTCACCGCGGGATGTGTGGGAATGTAAAACTCCAAATCTTCCCCCTACCCATCGCCTGCCCAAAACCACCCGCCCTACCCTCCCCACAGCCCAAAGTCGTATCATGACTAAGTCATGGCCTTCCCCATCAAAACCTGCGCCGTCTGCGGCGAAGAGTTCGAGCTCAAACCCGACAAGCCCGGCTTCGCCAACCGCTGCCTCGACTGCAGCACCAACGACGAAACCGCCGACCCCCTCGCCAAGCGCCACATGGACCCCACCGACAAGCTCTCCAAAGAGGCCAACGAAGCCCGCCGCGCCGCCATGCGCAACCTCCTCTACCGCAAAGACAGTTAGCCGTGACCTCCAACCAGCCCAGCCTCCAATTCCCCGACCAGCCCGACCTCTCCCCTGAGATCCCGCCCACCTGGTGCGAGGGCAGCGAGGTCTTCCACACCACCGAAAAATGCACTCGCCTCAAAGCCATCCCCCGCAACAAGCGCATCCGCTACTCCACCGGTAAACCCGCCCCCGGCCTCCGCCTCTGCTTCAACTGCGAAGACATCATCCGCACCAAACGCGCCGGCTGACCCTCTCTCTCTTGCGCCCCATACCTCCTCTCCTCTATCCTTCCCGTCGGCAAAGAAACCGATTACATCCACGCCCGCAGCGCCCCGGAAAAGAGATCCTGCCCATGAAGTCACTCCTCACCGCCCTTCTGCTCTCAGCCTCCCTGGCCTCTGCCGCCACCATGCCCCAGATCGTCCACTCCGGCGACAAATACTCCCTCCTCGTCGACGGCAAACCCTACATCGTCCTCGGCGCCCAGATCGACAACTCCAGCGCCTGGCCCGACCGCTTCGACGCCCTCCTCCCCGGAGCCACCGCCCTCGGCATCAACACCATCGAAGCCCCCGCCTACTGGGAAGACATCGAGCCCACCGAAGGCCACTTCAACTTCGCCACCTACGATCACATCCTCCAGTCCGCCCGCGCCCACAACTTCCACCTCGTCCTCCTCTGGTTCGGCACCTGGAAGAACGGCACCATGGACTACGCTCCCGCCTGGGTCAAATCCGACACCACCCGCTTCCCCCACATGCTCGACCAAGGCCACCTACCCGTCCGCGTCCTCACCCCCCTCAGCGAAAACAACCTCAACGCCGACCGCACTGCCTTCGCCGCCCTCATGCGCCACATCAAAGAGGTCAATGGCGACCAGCACACCGTCATCATGGTCCAGGTAGAAAACGAGTCCGGCTCCCTCTTCACCGACCGCGACCACTCCCCCGACGCCGAAGCCAAATTCAACGGCCCCGTCCCCCCCACCGTCCTCAAAGCCCTCGACAAAAAGCCCGGCACCTGGCCCCAGGTCTTCGGCCCCGCCGCCGACGAGACCTTCGCCGCCTACTACGTCTCCCGCTACGTCAACTCCGTCGCCGAAGCCGGCAAAAAAGAGTTTCCCCTCCCCTTCTACGCCAACGTCTGGCTCCGCGAGACCAAAAACTTCATGCGCCCCGGCGAAGCCTACCCCTCCGGCGGCGGAACCCTCAACATGATCGACCTCTGGAAGGCCATGACCCCCTCCCTCGACGCCGTCGCTCCCGACAACTACGTCCTCGACTACGTCAACTACAACGCCGTCCTCAGCGGATACCACCGCAAAGACAACCCCCTCCTCGTCCCTGAAACAGGTGGCCCTCGCTTCGCCTCCAACATCTTCTACGCCCTCGCCGACCACGACGCCCTCGGCTACGCGCCCTTCGGACTCGACTACATGCTCGACGGTGCCAAAATCCTCGACATCGCCCAGACCTTCTCCGACGATGTCCACCTCCTCACCCCCGCCCTCCCCTTCATCGCCTCCATGCAGGCCACCGGCAAACTCCACTCCGCTGTCGAGGAGCAGAACCTCTTCGACCGCCTCATCCGCTCCTCCCAGTTCGACGTCCTCGTCCAGTTCGGCAACCCCCACCCCGAGTACGGCGGCATCTTCGGCACCCAGACCCCCCACCAGTCCGGCCGCGCCCTCGTCGCCGAAATCGCCCCCGACGAGTTCCTCATCATCGGCTTCGACGCCCGCGTCGACTTCCGCCCCGCCCCCGGCCGCAAGCAGCAGAACGCCCAGTTCCTCCGCGCCGAAGAGGGCACCTTCGTCGACGGCCAGTGGAAGCCCTCCCGCCTGCTCAACGGCGACGAGACCTTCTTTGGCTTCCGTCTCCCAGCCAAAGGAACCATGGTCCGCGTCAAGCTCACCGCCTACTAACACCCACCGCCTTCATCGCCCCAATCCAGTTCCCCCGAATCCGCCTCGCAGGGAGTAACATCGAATAAGCAATGAACGCAGCCGCAAATCCGGTGAACACCCCCCTCGTGACCGCAGCCTCCCTCCGGAGCGCCGCCCGTCACGACTTTGCCTAGCTACGCCAAGCCCAGCTTTCTACCCCCTACCCCCTGGTCCCTACCCCCTGCCTTAGGAGCACCCCCATGTTCGACCGCCTCGACCAACTCGAAGCCCGTTACGAAGACCTCGGCCAACAGATGTCCGACCCCACCCTCGTCAACGACCAGAAAAAATTCCAGTCCATCGCCAAGCAGCACCGCGACATGGAACCCACCGTCGAAAAATTCCGCGAGTACCGCAGCCTCAAAAACGCCATCGCCGAAGCCAAAGCCATGCTCAACGAGTCCGATCCCGACCTCAAGCAGATGGCCCAGGAAGAACTCGCCCAGCTCGAGCCCCGCCTCGAACCCATCGAGGAGCAGCTCAAAGTCCTCCTCCTCCCCAAAGACCCCAACGACGAGAAAAACGTCATCCTCGAACTCCGCGCCGGCACCGGCGGAGACGAGGCCGCCCTCTTCGTCGCCGAGGTCTTCCGCATGTACCTCCGCTTCGCCGAGCAGCACCGCTGGAAGGTCGAAGTCCTCTCCCAGACCGAGTCCGGCATCGGCCACGGCCTCAAAGACGTTACCGCCATCATCGAGGGCGATCACGTCTACTCCCAGCTCAAATACGAGTCCGGTGTCCACCGCGTCCAGCGCGTCCCCGCCACCGAAACCCAGGGCCGCGTCCACACCTCCGCCATCACCGTAGCCGTCCTCCCCGAAGCCGAAGAAGTCGACATCAAAATCGAGGCCAAAGACCTCCGCATCGACACCTTCTGCTCCTCCGGCCCCGGCGGTCAGTCCGTCAACACCACCTACTCCGCCGTCCGCATCACCCACCTCCCCACCAACACCGTCGTCTCCTGCCAGGACGAAAAATCCCAGATCAAAAACCGCGAAAAAGGTATGCGCGTCCTCCGCGCCCGCCTCTACGAGGTCGAAGCAGAACGCATCCACCAGCTCCAGGCAAAAGACCGCAAACAGCAGATCGGCTCCGGCGACCGCTCCGAAAAAATCCGCACCTACAACTTCCCCCAGAACCGCCTCACCGACCACCGCATCGGCCTCACCAATCACCAGCTCGCCATGGTCATGGAAGGCCAGCTCCAACCCACCATCGACGCCCTCATAGCCCACTACACAGCAGAGAAGCTAAAGGCCGAAACCGAAGCTGCCTAACCAGCAGTACCCGTCTACCCACACAAAGCCCCGGGTGCCCCATACATGCCGCAGCTTCATCGCGGAATGTGTGGGAGTGCAGCCCTTGACCCTTGCGCTTGGCTCCGCTCCTGCTTTTCAAGGTACAGCGGGGCTTCAGCCCCGCGTCAAAACCAGCCGCAAAGCTGCCACCACTCTGCCGAAGGCAGGAGCGAAGCCCGAAGGGCAAAGCACCCTATAGATCGCCTTTGCCCTTGTTCTTGCGTCTACGGCCTTTCATTGGAGGCGCAAGCAGTCATCGACCCAACCCAGCCGTTCTTCTTGACATGGATTTGATTCCTCGATAGCCTTAACCTATGTTCATCATCAACCAGAGTACCTTCACTACTCCATGTCGCTGTGCAGGCATGTGTATGTGTATGTGCGCGTCCTCTGGCATGGGGAGACTGGGCAGCTTCTAAGCCACAGTCTCAGGCAAGCAAGTTTCTAAGCCCACCGCCAGAAGTTGATCTGGTAGGTGGGTTTTTTACTTAAGCCTGCACGATCACCGAAGGCCACGACAGCGACTCACAGTCACAGCAAAGACACCGCAACCCGGCTGTCCAGCCACGGAGATCCTCAGCATGAAGCTCATTCACACCCGCACCGCACTCCTGCTCATCGCCTCGTTTCTCGTCGTCAGTGCCTCTTACGCCACCGATGGCTACTTCCTCACCGGCTACGGCGCCAAGCAGCAAGGTCTTGGTGGCGCAGGCGTCGCCTTCCCGCTCGACAGCCTTGCCACCGCCACCAACCCCGCCGGTCTGGTTCGCGTCGGCAACCGCTTCGATATCGGCCTCACTCTCTTCCGCCCCATCCGCTCCACCACCATCACCGGCAACCAGCTACCCCCCGGCTACCCCAACATCAACGGCACCTACGACGCCAGCCGCGTCAGCAACTTCGTCCTCCCCGACCTCGGCTACAACCACCTCTTCCGTCCCAACCTCGCCTTCGGAGTCGCACTCTACGGCAACGGCGGCATGAACACCTCCTACGTCCATCCCATCCCCCTGCTCGGCAACACCCGCGGCGGCGTCGATCTTGACCAACTCATCGCCTCCCCCACCCTCGCCTACAAACTCGGTGCGCACCACTCCTTCGGACTCGCCCTCAACCTCGCCTACCAGCGCTTCGCCGCCGAGGGTATCCAGAACTTCGCCTCCCCCAGCTTCTCCGCCAACCCCGCCGCCGTCACCAACACCGGCCACTCCAACTCCTACGGCGCCGGCCTCCACCTCGGCTGGCTCGGCGAACTCGGCCACGGCATCAACCTCGGCGCCAGCTACCAGACCAAAACCTACGCCACGAAATTCACCCGCTACAGCGGCCTCTTCGCAGAGCAGGGGGGCTTCGACATCCCCGCCAGCTTCGCCGGTGGCCTCGCCGTCAAGCTGCATCGTCGCACTACCGTCCTCTTCGATACCCAGCGCATCCTCTACGGACAGGTCAAATCCATCGCCAACTCCGGCTCCAATCAAGCCCTGCTCGGCTCCAACAACGGCCCCGGCTTCGGCTGGCACGATGTCACCGTCATCAAAACCGGTCTCGACCTGCACGTAAACTCCGCAGTCAACCTCCGCGCCGGCTACAACCACTCCACCGCGCCCTTCGACAACACCCAGACCTTCTTCAACATCCTCGCGCCCGCCACCGTCCAGAGCCACCTCCACGCCGGTGCCACCTGGAACCTCCACAACGGCCGCGAGATCAACCTCGCCTACATCCACGCCTTCCAAAACACCATCGACGGTGTCAACTCCATCCCGCCCTCCGCCGGCGGCGGCAACGCCAACCTGAGTATGTATCAAAATTCGTTTCAAATTGGCTTCGGCTGGAATAGAAACAAGTAAGCAACACGCGGACAGCCGACAACGGCTCACCCGGAAAGGGAACTACACCATGGCAGCATGGCTCACTCACGATTGGCCCTGGTACGTCGCAGGCCCCATCATCGGACTCTTCGTTCCAGCTCTCCTCCTCCTCGACGCCCGGGAGTTCGGAATCTCCAGCAACCTACGCCACATCTGCTCCGCCGTCGCCCCCGGCAAGCTGGAGTACTTCCGCTACAACTGGAAGAAAGTCGGCCTCTGGAACCTCGTCTTCCTCGTCGGTGTCCTGCTCGGCGGCTTCCTCGTCGCACACTGGGCCACCCCCCACGACATCGCCATCTCCCCCCAAACCCGCCTCGCCCTCACCCGGCTAGGCATCCACGACTTCTCCGGCCTCGCACCCCGCGAGCTCTTCAACTGGCACGCCCTCCTCACCCTCCGCGGATTCGTCTCCATCGTCGTCGGCGGCTTCCTCGTCGGCTTCGGAACCGCCTACGCCGGTGGCTGCACCTCCGGCCACGCCATCTCCGGCCTCGCAGCCCTGCAACTGCCCTCCCTCATCGCCGTCGTCGGCTTCTTCACCGGCGGCCTCCTCGCCACCCACTTCCTTCTACCCCTGCTCTTCTAACCAACCCCCCGAGAACCCAACCCATGCCAACCACCCTCGCACCCAGCCCCGCCGCCACCACCTCCACCCTCGCAGAACACAAACCGGCATTCCTCGCCCTCTACCTCCTGCTCGGAGCAGCCTTCGGAGCCGTCCTCACCAAATCCGAAGTCCTCTCCTGGTTCCGCATTCAGGAGATGTTCCGCTTCCAGTCCTTCCGCATGTACGGCATCATCGGCACGGCCATCGCCACCGCCGCGCTCTCCGTCGCCATCATCCAGCGCGCACGCCTCCGGTCCGCCTCCGGCCAACTCATCTCCATCCCCGACAAAGTCCTCGGCAACGGAATGCGCTACGCCCTCGGCGGCACCATCTTTGGCCTCGGCTGGGCCCTCACCGGAGCCTGCCCCGGACCCCTCTTCGCCCTCGTCGGCAACGGAGTCACCGTCTTCCTCGCCGCCGTCCTCAGCGCCCTCCTCGGCACCTGGACCTACGGATTAGTAAGACCCGCACTTCCCCACTAATCAGGCTCCGGCATCTCTCTGGCGCGCACCTAAGGCCTGCCCCGCCACTACGCCCGGCCCGAAAACTCCCCCGTCTCCGTCGTCACCTTTACCTTCTCGCCCTGCTTGATAAACGGAGGAACCCGCAGCTCCAGCCCGGTCTCCAGCTTCACCATCTTCGATCCACTGCCGCTCGAAGAGTCCCCCTTCGCCGAGGGCTCTGCCTCCACCACATCCAGCTCCACAAACATCGGCAACTGCAACCCAATCGGATTCCCGTTGTACTTGTGCAACTGCAGCATCGTGCCTTCAATCAGATAGTCCAGCGCGTTCCCCACCATACCCTCGTCCAGCGTCAGCGTCTCGTAGGTCTCCTGATCCAGAAAGTGCGAGCCCTCTCCATCCGTATACAGATACGACGCCGGAACCAGCACCAGGTCCGGCTCCTTGAACTTGTCCTGCGCCTTGAACGTCTTCTCAAACACCGCACCCGTCAGCAGGTTCCGCATCTTCAACCGCACCAGCGTCTGCCCACCCCGTGCCGTCGGGGTCGAAATGTCCGAATCCAGACACGCATACGGCTCATTCTCATACTCAAACATCATCTTGCGCTTTACATGAATCGCTTCGGTCAGTGCAGCCATACTCTCCTTAGAATCCAGATCGGCCATCACTTCCCAGCCATACCCGGTACCATCTTCCCCTCAAGTATAAGGTGCGGAACCCTTCGCACTCCTTGCCATCCTCTTCTTGACAAATGCGGTACGCTGAACAAGTCACTCAGCCGGTACATCGCCACCCGAACGGCCACCTCACTTCCATCCAGTCCGGAAATGCAACTCAAGTCCAAGCCTAACTCCTCTCGTTCGAAGACTTTGCGCAAAATACGAGGGGAGGAGGGGGTAGCACCCAACACTGCAGCAATACTTCTTCTTATGACCCTCCGCCAAGCCCTCTCCGCCGCCACAACCCAACTCGCCGCCAACCCCCAGCTCCGCGACTTCGCCGCCCGCGACGCGGAGCTCCTCCTGCTCCACGCCCTCCAACTCCCCCGCACCGCACTCTTCACCCAGCCCACGCTGGAACTGACTCCCATGCAACTCGGCCTCTGCCAGCAGGCCATCGCCCGACGTCTCACCCTCGAACCCATCCAATACATCACCGGCACCCAGGAGTTCTACGGCCTCGCCCTCCACGTCACCCCCGCAGTCCTCATCCCCCGACCAGAGACCGAACTGCTCGTCGAGACCGCCCTCAGTCTCCTCCCCAAGAACCAGCCCCTGCGCATCGCCGACGTCGGCACCGGCTCCGGAGCCATCGCCATCGCCATCGCCCACCACCGCCCCCAGGCCCACATCACCGCTCTCGACCTCTCCCCCGCCGCCCTCACCGTCGCCCGCCGCAACGCCATCGCTCACCACCTCGAAGACCGCATCACCTTCCTCCACTCCGACCTCCTCGAAGCCGTCTCCGGTCAGACCTTCGACGCCATCCTCTCCAACCCGCCCTACATCCCCACCACCGATCTCCCCTCGCTCCACCCCCAGGTCCGCGACCACGAACCCCACTCCGCCCTCTTCGCCGGCCCCACCGGTCTCGACCTCTACCGCCGCCTCATCCCCCAGGCCCTCGCAGCCCTCACCCCCGGCACCCCCCTCCTCCTCGAAATCGGCCATAATCAAGCCGAATCAATTAGGAATCTGCTCGCTGGATGGGACAAAATTCAGATCCTCGAAGACCTCCAGCACATCCCTCGAACCGTCCTCGCGCTTCGCCCGAATACCCCCTGAATCTCCCCCGAAACAGACCAATTCTGCACCATCTGAGCCTTCGGCGTTACCTCTATAAGTCCTTGCATTACATATGTTTGCAGGCTAGAAGATTCGCCTGCTTCGGTGGGGAAACTATTTGTGTTGACAAGTGGCATGGCCCATCCATATATTTCACGCCGCATTGGTCAGGCCACTTTATTCGTTCTGTAACTTGGACTACCCATCCACCCGACTCAAAAACCGCGAGGAACTTAAGAATGTACGTAAAAAAAATAGGCGGATTGCTCACCTCATTACTTTCCCGGAGCGCCATCGTAGCCGTAGCACTTTTTTGCTTCACCCTTAGCATCGCTCATGCCCAGACCGCTGGTACGGCCAGCGTTCAGGGAACCGTGACCGACCCAACCGGAGCCTCTGTTCCCAACGCCACCGTCACCCTCACCAGCACCGAGACCGGCGTCGCTCGTGCCACCACCACCGACAACTCCGGACTCTACAGCTTGCCCAACGTCCCCGTCGGTCCCTACAGCATCGCCTTCTCCGCCAAGGGATTCAAGGGATACACCCAGCGTGGCGTCCTCGAAGTCGGTAATAACATCCAGATCAATGCGCCTCTCACCCTCGGCAGCACCTCCGAGCAGATCACCGTAGACGCCACCGGCGTGGCGCTCGAAACCGAGAGCAGCTCCTTCAAACAGGTCGTCGACCAGCAGAGCATCACCGAACTCCCCCTCAACGGTCGTCAGGCCACCCAGCTCATCCTCATCTCCGGCGGTGCCGTCAACGCACCCGGCAACGACATGATCGGCTCCAAGAACTACGCCAGCTCCACCGCAATCGCGGTCGCCGGCAGCCAGGGCAACTACAACAACTACGTCCTCGACGGCGGTACCAACGTTGACACCTTTACCAACGTCAACCTCCCCTACCCCTTCCCCGACGCCCTCCGCGAGTTCTCGGTTGAGTCCAACTCTCTGCCAGCCCGCAACGGTGTCCACCCCGGTGCCCTCGTCAACGTCGTCACCAACTCCGGTACCAACCAGTGGCACGGTACGGCTTTTGACTTCCTCCGTAACAACTACCTCAACGCGACCAACTTCTTCGCCACCAAAAAGGACACTCTTCACCGTAATCAGTTCGGCGGAACCCTCGGCGGCAAGATCCTGACCGACAAGCTCTTCTTCTTCGGCGGATATCAGGGCACCCGCGAGAGCCAGGCTACCAACGCTGCCTCCGCCTGCCTGCCCACCCTGGCCGAGATCTCCGGCGACTTTAGCCAGGAGCCTACCACCGGCAGTTGCGCCCAGGTCAAGATCAGCACCGGCATCAACCCCGCCACTGGCCTGCCCTACGCCCTCACCGACCCGGCCTCCGGTACCAACATCACCGCCACCCGTAAGGTTGCTCCCAGCAGCATCAGCCAGCAGGCCGTCAACCTTACCAAGCTCCTCCCCATCGGCCAGGCTGATCCCGTCTCTGGTCTCACCCAGGTAGCTCTGCCTGCCATCAACAGCGAAAACCAGTTCGTCGGTCGCGTCGACTACACCATGAACGCCAAGCAGTCGATCTTCTTCCGCGCGTTCGTCACCAACTACAAGCAGCCAGCCTTCTACGATCCTGCCAACCTCCTCGTTACCACCACAGCCGGTAACGACGAGCGCGTCATGAACTACACCCTCGGTCACACCTACATCGTGTCGCCCAGAATCGTAAACACCTTCCACGGCACCTATGCACGTCGCCGCGATAACCGTGGACCCACCGCCGGAGGCATCAACGCCACCGCAGTCGGAGTCAACTTCTACCCCTACGTCGCGGCTGACTTCCGCCTCACCGTCAGCAACGGCTTCAACATCGGTTGCGGTACCTGCTCGCCAGGCTACTTCAACACCAACACCGAAGACTTCTCCGACGACGTCGACTACCTCCGCGGCAAGCACCAGATCGCCGCCGGTGTCGAGTTCATCCGTACCGGTGACAACACCAACGCCGGCTACCTCCAGAACGGTTCGTTCTCCTTCAGCGGCGGTCTCAGCGGTATCAACAACAAGAACGTCGGCGAGCCACTCCTCGACTTCATCACCGGTCAGCAGAACGCCTTCAGCCAGAGCCGCGCTCAGGTCACCAACTACCGCCAGAACATCTTCAGCGTCTACGCTCAGGACACCTGGCACGCCACCCAGCGGCTCACCGTCAGCGCTGGCCTCCGCTACGAACCCTACTTCGTCCCAGTTGACCAGAAGGGCCGTGGCAGCGTCTTCAACCAGGCAGCCTTTGACGCAGGCCAGAAGAGCACCACCTTCCCCAACGCGCCGGCTGGCTCCTTCTTCTACGGCGATCCCGGCGTCTCCAAGGCCTTCGCCAACAACAGCCCCCGCAACTTCTCGCCTCGCGTCGGTATCACCTACGATCCCTTCGGTACAGGCAAAACTGTTGTGCGCTTCGGTGGAGCCATCATGTATGACACCCCGGGCCTCTTCGCCATCCAGCGCATCACCTCCAACCCGCCCGTCGTCAACGAAATCGACCAGACTGGCCAGATCAGCTTCGCCAACCCCTACAGCAACTACCCCGGCGGAAATCCCTTCCCAGGTGTCTTCCCGCCCAACGCATCCTCGCCCTTTCCGAAGGGTTCGCTCTACATCGTCATCCCCCAGAACCTCCATGCGCCTACCGTCGACCAGTGGACCGCAAGTGTCCAGCAGGACCTCGGAAGCGGCTGGAACTTCTCCCTCAACTACCTCGGCAACAAGAACTCCCACCTCTGGGTAGGAACCTCCTTGAATCCTGCCGTCTACATCCCCGGCACCTCTAACGGAGCCACCGGCTCCTGCGGAGTCCTCACCCCAACCACTGGCCTGCCTGCTGCAGGCTCGCCTTGCTCCACCACCAAGAACACCGCAGTCCGTACCCGTCTGGTCCTCGAAAACCCCACCCAGGGTGCGTACTACAACTACCAGATGACCCTGCTCGACGATGGAGCAAACTCCACCTACCACGGTGTCATCGCGGCAGTGCAGCACCGTATGTCGCATAACTTCAGCTTCCTCGCCAACTACACCTGGTCGCATTGCATCAGCCCTGCAGATGCCAACGGCGACGTCACCAACGGCGTTTACGAGAACCCCTACAACAAGCGTGCTGATCGTGCCAATTGCGGCTATGACATCCGTCATATCTTCAACACCACCTTCGTCGCTCAGAGCCACTTCACCAGCCTGCCCGGTTACGCCCGTGCCATCGTCAACGATTGGCAGCTTGCTCCCCTCGTGCGTATCCTCAGCGGCGCACCCCTCAACGTCACCACCGGCGCGGACAACTCCCTCACCGGCGTTGGCCTCGACCGTCCCAACCTCGTCAATCCCACGGCGGTTTACTCCCACCAGAAGATCACTCAACTCGCCACCGGAAACCGTCAGTACCTCTCGGCCAAATCCGTCGGTGCCTTCGCCTCCAACCCCACCGGAACCTTCGGTGACCTTGGTCGCAACGCCTTCCGTCAGCCGGCCTACTACGATGTAGATGCAGCCGTCACCCGCACCTTCCCGGTCTATGATCGTCTGGACTTCAACATCCGCTTGGAGGCTTTCAACGTCTTCAATCACCCCAGCTTCAACGGCTTTACCACCAACCTCAACTCCAGCCAGTTCGGTTATGCCACCTCGGCCCAGCCGGCGCGTATCTTCCAGCTTGCTGGCAAGTTCACCTTCTAACTCATCAACCTGACCCTTGCACACCAATGGCTGCCCCCTTTATCGGGGGGCAGCCATTTTTACAGGATCTGGACGATAATGCTTCTATGACATCCGCCGAGTTGCAGGAACATCTCTATGCTCTCGAAGAACGGCTCCTCCACCCCGATCGCGAGCCCGACCGTGCCGTGCTCGCACCGCTCTTCGCAGACAACTACCGTGAGTTCTGCTGCTCCGGCCGTATCCTCGACCGGCAGCAGACCATCGAAGTCCTGCTTGCAAGCACTCCGCGTCCAGCCACCATCTCGTTCTTCTATGTCACCCTGCTCTCGCCCGAAGTAGCCCTCGCCACTTACCACGCCACCACCAACGCCGCCCGTTCCCATCGCTCGTCCCTGTGGGTCTATCGCGACCAGCGCTGGCAGATTCAGTTCCATCAGGGAACACTCGCGGACTAGCCACTCACCTCACCGGTAATGCAACTCCACCCGCACCGGCGCGCCAGCACCGTCATCAAAAGACACATACGCGTTCGTCATCACCACATCTGGCTCGTACCCGCTACCCGCCAGCGGCACCACCGGAGCATTGTCCCGTTCCGTCAGGCAGGCCAGACCGCGCAGACAGCCCAGGTGCACCGGCACTCCCGGTACCCCAGGAACCCCATGGATCGCCTGCACCAGATAACGCCGGTCCGCATCCGGATACTCCACCAAAATGTCGTTATACGAGTTCACATACACCCGTACGTCGCTCTCCCGAATCCCATTCCGCTCCACCCGCGCCACCGGATCGCGCACAAACAGCCGCTCGCGATACACCGTCAGCACCACCACCAACACCACAAACCCGCTCATCAACATTTTCTTCAACGGCGATCTCATAACTTTTACCCGTCCGCGAACAGCAGTCCGCACAACTACCGCGCAAGCCTATCGCGATTCACACGCCGCTGACTATGCTGTTACGGCGTACCCAGGGTAATCCTCATGGTTCGTTTTCCTGTCCGCAACCCGTACCCACCCCTCCCGCCTCCATCGCCCAATAGCCATCCAGCCTACTTCTTCACCTCGTGGTACTCCTGCTCCGTGTTGATCCCCCACACCGCCGCCTTATCCACCTGTCCAGCGACAATTCCATCTACCACCGTCATCGCCGTCAACATGCTGTGGTCCTGGTTGTTGTACTTGTGCATCCCATTCCGTCCCACCAGAAACAGGTTCTCAAATCCGTCCGTAAACTCTCTCAGCTCTTCGAACCGGTCATACGTCCCAAAGTACGCCGGGTACGTCTTCGGCACCCGCACCACATGCCCATCCCGCACGTCTTCAGCCGTCACAATCCCGATCTTCGCCAGCTCCCCTATCGCAAACCGCTGCAACTCGTCATCCGCCATCGTCCACAAAGCGTCCGTGTCATAGCAGAAATACTCCAGCCCAATCCACACCTTCGACGGGTCTGCCACCAGGTAAGGACTCCAGTTATTGAAGATCTGTAACCGTCCCAGTAACACATCCGGCTCCTGCACATAGATCCACGTATCGCGCAGCAATCCGCCATCCCGCTCCTGTACCTTCAGCCGATCCACCAGCAGTCCCACCGTAATAAAGTCCCGGTACTGCAGCCCCGCACTCACCTCGCGCACATGCTCCGGCACCGGTGCGTCCATCGCCTCCACCAACTCCCGCATCGGCATCGTCGAGACAAAGTACTCCCCCGCAAACGTCTGCCGCTCTCCCGCAGCATTCACCGCATCGATCGATACCACTCGCTGTCCCTCGCAGTGCATCCGGTCCACCTTCCAGCCCAAGTGGATCTCGCCGCCACCCGCCTTCACCAACTCAGCTACATGCTCCCAAAGCTGCCCAGGCCCAAACTTCGGATACAGAAACCGCTCAATCAGACTCGTGTCCGTACCCTTCTGCGCCACATCCTGCCCACTTTCACGCCGCACCCGCAGAGCCTTCATGACAAAGTGCTTCACCGCCGTCGTCAGGCTCAATCCCTTGATCCGCTGCGCTCCCCACTCCGCCGAGATCTCCTCGCACGGCGTTCCCCATACCTTCTCCGTATAGCTCTTGAAGAACGTCAGATAAAGCTGCCGCCCAAACCGATTAATCAGAAAATCTTCCAGGCTCTTCTCCGGAGCGATCTGCTTCACCCGCGATAGCAGATAACTCGTCCCCACCTTCATCGTTCGCACCAGGCCAAGGTTCCCCAGCGTAGTTGCCGTCAGCGTAATCGGATAATCGAAAAACTTCCGCAGGTAATAAATCCGGCTCTTGCGCGGACGGATCAACATCACCAGATCAGGATCAGCAGGCGAGGCCGTCACCACCACCTCCGCAGCCACGGTCTCCTCCACCCCCAGCTTCTCTTCGTCCCCGTTGGCCTCACCCGCACCGTGAACGATGGGTCCCACCCCCCGCAACACTGGCTCCTCCTGTAGATGCGCCGGCACCGCCACCACCCGCGTCTTGCCCTGATAGCTAACCTCCGCCACCCCGCCAGTGGCATCCACCTCCGGAGGCATCAGGTCCGCCCACCACTGCATCACCCGGTCGCTCTTGGAGAAAAAACGATGCCCCCCAATATCCATCCGGTTGCCCTTGTACTTGATCGTCCGGGAGATGCCGCCAATCTCTTCGCTCGCCTCCAGCACAATCGGCACAACATCCGTCCGCCTCACCAGCTCCAGCGCCGCAGTCAACCCCGCCGGTCCAGCCCCTATGATGATCGCTCGTCGTGACATCCCTGCATGAGTATACGGTCAGCAAATGAGATCCCTTCGCGATCCCGCCCATCCCGAACACCTTGCATCAGCCCCACGCAAAAATGCCCATGCCCTTGCACTCTTCCGCAAGGACATGGGCAGCGCGCCGCAGCACTGTATCTGCTGCGTCAGCCTTACGCCACGACCTCCGCCACCGGGCTTCGCTCCGTCACTTCGAACGACAGTCCGCCGCCCTTGGCCGCGGTCACCACCACGTGGTCGCCATGCAGTATCGACCCATCCAGTATCTTTACCGCCAGCTTGTCCTGCACCATCCGTTGGATCGCCCGCTTCAACGGCCGCGCTCCATACGCCCGGTCGTAGCCTGCCGTAAAGATCGCCTTCCGCGCCCCTTCCGTCAGCTCCAGCGTAATCTTCCGATCCGCCAGCAGATTCTCCAGGTCCTTCAGCCGCAGATCGATGATGTGCGCCAACTGCACTTCGCTCAGCGCATGGAACACCACAATGTCATCCACGCGATTCAAAAACTCCGGACGAAAATGCTGCCGCAACTGCTCCATCACACGACCCTTGGCCTCCTCGAATCCCTCCTCGCCATCCGCCCACGCCGTCGACAACTGCGCCGCGCCAACGTTCGACGTCATAATCAGCACCGCATTCTTGAAGTCCACCGTACGGCCCTTCGAGTCCGTCAGCCGCCCATCGTCCAGCACCTGCAGCAGCACGTTGAACACATCCGGATGCGCCTTCTCAATCTCATCAAACAGCACCACCGCATACGGACGCCGCCGTACCGCCTCCGTCAACTGACCGCCCTCGTCATACCCCACATAGCCCGGAGGCGCGCCAATCAGCCGTGCCACCGCGTGCTTCTCCATGTACTCGCTCATGTCGATCCGCACCATCGCCTGCTCATCGTCGAACAGAAACTCCGCCAAAGCCCGTGCCGTCTCCGTCTTGCCCACACCCGTCGGCCCCAGAAAGATAAACGAGCCAATCGGACGCTTCGGATCACTCAGCCCCGCACGCGATCGCCGAATCGCATTCGCCACTGCCTGCAGCGCCTCGTCCTGACCAACCACCCGCTCCCGCAGCCGCTCCTCCATCTGGATCAGCTTCTGCATCTCGCCTTCCAGCATCTTGTTCACCGGAATCCCGGTCCACTTCGACACCACCTTCGCAATATCTTCTTCGTCCACCTCTTCCTTCAGCATCCGCTGCGGACCCTCATCGCCGCTCGCATCCTGCAGCGCCGTCAGCTCCTTCAACTCCGCTTCCATCTTCGGAATCTCGCCGTACTGCAACTCCGCCGCACGCTGTAGATTCCCCTTGCGCGTCTCCTCCTGCGCCTGAAACCGCAACGCCTCCAGCTTCTCCTTCAGCTCTGCAATCCGGCCAATCGCTCCCCGCTCCTTCTGCCACCGCGCCCGCAGCCCCGCTGCCTTCTCCTTCACCTCGGCCAGCTCACGCTCCACAATCTCCAGCCGCTCCCGCGACGCAGCATCCTTCTCCCGCTTCAGCGCAGCACGTTCAATCTCCAGCGAAGTCGCCCGCCGCTCCAGATCGTCAATCTCCACCGGCACTGACCCAATCTGGATCGCCAGCGCAGCCGCAGCCTCATCCACCAGATCGATCGCCTTGTCCGGCAAAAATCGGTCCGAGATATACCGGTGGCTCAACGTCGCCGCCGCCACTATCGCCGAGTCCTTGATCCGAACCTTGTGGTGCGCCTCGTACTTCTCCTTCAGCCCGCGCAGAATCGCAACCGTATCCTCCACGTTCGGCTCGCCCACATACACCACCTGGAACCGCCGCTCCAGCGCCGCATCTTTCTCGATGTACTTGCGATACTCATTCAGCGTCGTCGCGCCAATCGCCCTCAGCCCGCCCCGCGCCAGCGCCGGCTTCAGCATGTTGCTCGCATCCATCGCGCCCTCAGCCGCACCCGCGCCCACCAGAGTATGTAACTCATCGATGAACAATATAATCTCGCCGTTCGAGTCCTCAATCTCCTTCAGCACCGCCTTCAGCCGCTCTTCAAACTCCCCGCGAAACTTCGCACCAGCCACCATCGACGCCAGGTCCAGCGCACACACCCGCTTGCCCTTCAGTATCTCCGGCACGTCGCCCAGAAAAATCCGCCGCGCCAACCCCTCCACAATCGCCGTCTTGCCCACTCCCGGCTCGCCAATCAGCACCGGATTGTTCTTCGTCCGTCGGCTCAGCACCTGCACCACCCGACGTATCTCCTCATCCCGGCCTATCACCGGATCCAGCTTGCCCCGCCGCGCCAACTCCGTCAGGTCCTTCGCATACTTCTCCAACGCCTGGAACTTGCCCTCCGGCGTCTGGTCCGTCACCCGCTGCGACCCGCGCACCGCACTCAACGCCTTCAAAATCGCATCGTGCGTCGCACCAAACGACTGCAGCGCCATCTGCACCGGATCGTTCTTCACCTTCGTCAACGCCAGCAGAAAATGCTCCGTCGAACAATACTCGTCCTTGAAGTTCTCCGCTTCCTTGAAGCCCTGCTCCAACACCTTCTGCAGCGCCTGACTCAACCCCGGCTGCGCCGCTCCACCCGACACCTTCGGCAGCTTCTCAATCGCCCCATTCACCCCCGCCAACAACTCCTGCACTGGCACCCCCACCTTCTCCAGCACCGGAATCACCACGCCCTCGCGATCCTCCAGCAGCGCCGCCATCAAGTGCAGCGGCAGCACCTCAGGATTTCCATGATCCCCAGCCAACCCACTCGCCGCCTGCACCGCCTCCTGCGACTTCACCGTCAACTTCTCCCATTTGATCGCCATCGCTCATCCTCCAGGTCTTCCCAAAACCGTTCCATCCAAAAAAGATCCAACCCCGCACAACCCTCAACCAAAAAAGCGGAGGCCCACCGTCTTACGATGTTCCCCCGCCAAAAACTTCCTCCAACCGTGCAACGCTTACGAGGCAGCCGCTTCCACCTGCCGCGAACTTCCAGCAACTCCCGCGCTGCCCACTTCGATCTTCACCTGCTTCGGCTTGGCCTCCGCCTTCTTGCCCAGCGAGATGCGCAACACACCAGCATCGTACGCCGCGCCTACCGCCTCCGGATCAATCGTCGGCGGCAGCGTAAAGCTCCGCGCAAAGCTGCCAAATCGCCGCTCAATCCGATGGAAGTTCTCCGCCTTCTCCTCCGCCTCGAACCGGCGCTCGCCCTTCACCGTCAGCCGCTGGTTCTCCAGCCGTATGTCCAGGTCTTCCAGCTTCACGCCCGGAACCTCCAGCTTCAACACCACCTGCTGCGCATCTTCATACACATCCACAGGCGGCACAAAACTGGCCTGCGAGCTCTCACTCGCCCCACTCGGTTCATCGGCCGTAATCCCAGGCCGCACAAATTCATTGAAGATCGAGTTCAAACGGTTCTGCAAACCAACCACATCCTCAAACGAGGAACGCAACGGTACAAATCGAGTCATCGTCGTCATCACACATCTCCTTGATTCTTCAGGAAATCTGCAGGACGGAATTTGCTTTCCGACCCGCGTTACTACATCTGACGTAAATATAGCACAAAAGGATGCATATTATGTGATGGAAAGTCACTCATGTTTACACCCGGGCTCCTCACCCGTCCGTGGTACTGCCTTCTAACACCCACTCCAATACCCTCAATCATGAGAAAACTCTCATCCCGGGCCGCCCTAGCCCAGCGGCACCACCTTCGGAGAAAGCGATTCCACTGCATGGCCCCCGTCAAGCAACATCTCGGCCCGCTCGCCTTCCTCCTCGGCCTCTCCGCTCTGCTCGCCGGCTGTGGCACCAACCCCGCCCAGCTAGCTCACTCCATCCCCACCACCGGCCAAGCCCTCCACGGCCACCTCCACGGCGGCCAGCAGCCCATCTCCGGAGCCCATGTCTACCTCTTCGCCTCCAGCACCTCCGGCTACGGCGCCCCCAGCCTCTCGCTCATCCAGCCCGGCTCCCCCGGCGTCTTTACCGATCAGGTCGGCTCCTACGTACTCACCGATGCCTCCGGCAGCTTCGCCCTCGGCAGCGTCTTCACCTGCACCCAGGACCAGCAACTCTACCTCCTCGCGCTTGGCGGCAACCCCGGCCTCGCTCCCGGAACGGACAACCCTGCTCTCGCCCTCATGGCGCCCGTCGGCCCCTGCCCCGGCCTCAGCAACGCTCCCCAGCCGGAGCCCTATATCTTCATCAACGAGGTCTCCACCGTCGCCACCGCCTACGCCCTCGCCGGCTACATGGCCGATGCCACCCACCTCGCCTCCTCCGGCACTACCCTCGCGAAAACCGGCCTCGCCAACGCCTTCAGCGCCATCCCCAACCTCGAGGACATCAGCACCGGCCTCGCCCGCTCCCACTCGCTCGCCGGCAACGGCATGTCCCCCCAGGCCACCCTCAACACCCTCGCCGATCTCATCGCCCCCTGCATCAACTCCACCGGCTCCACCGCCGCCTGCGCCACCCTCTTCGCCAACGCCAAAAGCCTCACCGGCACCATCCCTGCCGATACCGTCACCGCTGCCCTCAACATCGCCCACGCCCCCGCCGCCACGGTCCCTGCACTCTTTGCCCTCGTCGGCAGCACTCCTCCCTTTCTACCCGCCCTCGCCACCGCGCCCAACGACTGGACCCTCGGCATCACCTTCTACAGCGACACCCTCGTCGGCCCTTACTATCCCGCCATCGACGCCCTCGGCAACGTCTGGACCCCCGGCTTCGTCAGCAACAATCTCAATGTGCTCGACCCCTTCGGCGTCCCCCTCTCCGGCTACTCCGGCTTTACGGGAGCCGGACTCAACCAGCCCATCTATGCCGCCATAGACTCCGCCCAGAACGTCTGGGTCGCCAACTTCGCCCTCTCCGGCACCGCCAGCCTCTCCCGCTTCTCCAACTCCGGTACCGTCATCGGAGCCTATCCCTCCGGCCCCAACTGCGCCTCCGTCGCCATCGACACCTCGCAAAACGTCTGGGTCGACTGCAGCACCCAGATCTACACCCTCCACAACGACGGCTCCGCCTTCTCCCAGATCGACCAGCAGGCCTCCAACTCCGGCATCTCCATCGATAGCGCTGGAGGCGTCTGGACCATCGGCCAGGGCGCCAAGCTCGATCACTTCACCCTGCCTGCCGCCTTCAACCAGTTCGCCCAGTCCGTCTCCCCCGCCTCCGGAAGCGACCTCAACCTCGTCGCCGTAGACGCTGCCGGAAACATCTGGTTCGCCAGCGGCAAAAACAGCACCCTCGGCAAATATTCCAGCAGTGGCCAACCCATCTCGCCCGCCACCGGCTTCACCGGCGGAGGCCTCAACTCCCCCGCCCAGCTCGCCATCGACGGCTCCAACCGCGTCTGGATCGCCAACCGGGCCGCCAACACCATCTCTGCCTTCAACAACGACGGCACCGCCATCACCCCCACCACCGGCTACCAACCCTCCGGCCAGGTCGCACCGGACCCCACCGTACCCCCCACCGCCGTCGGCCTCAGCTCCCCCCACGGCCTCGCCATCGACGGCTCCGGCAACCTCTGGGTCACCAACTTCACCGGCAACTCCCTTACCGAAATCATCGGCGTCGCCACTCCCGCCGTCACCCCCATCACCCCCGCCACCCACGGCCAGCGCCCCTGAACCAGCCGCAGGGCAGGGAACTGACCGCTCCCCCAGCCAAAGCAAAAGGGCCAGACCCAAAGGTCCAGCCCCCTGCAGCCCTTCCACCCCTGCTTACTTCGCCGCTTCCGTGCCTTTGATGAAGCTCGCCACATCGTCGTGGAACTGCTTCAGCACGTTTTCATTCACGTAGACCATGTGGCCCGCCGGGTAGTAGTGGTAGCTGATGTTCGACTGCAGCTTCTGCGGAATCGGCAGATGGTGCATCTCGAACTTGCCCTCGAAGTACGGTGTCGCCAGGTCGTAGTACCCGCCCGCCAGCATCACCTTCATCTTGGGATTCTCCTTCATTGTCAGCGCCAGATCCGGCATCACATTCACGCCCCCCTCGCTCTGCGTCGCCGGCGGTCCGCCCGGAGCCTGATGCCGCAGAGCCCAGCTGAAGTTCGCATCCATATACGCGCCCGGCTTGTACGTCTGGTCCGCGCCATACTTCAGCTCCGTCCGCATGTACTGGTTGATCGCCGTCGTATACGCTGAGCTGATCGCCTGGCTCTGCGGATCGTACTCCGCCTCTTCGCTCAACGGATCAAAGTCCGGCCCCTTGTACCGCGTATCCAGACGACCCGTCGTCAACCCGTCCGCATCCTGCAGATTCTTGCTGAACGCGCCGCCGCTCACCCGCAGATTCGACTTCATCAGGTAAGCCACCGGCAGCCCCGTATACCCATGCAACTTCTCCGCCACCGCCTCCTTCTGCGCCTCCGGCAACTCGCTCCCCTGCAGCAGCGCGCTCATGTACTCGCCCAGCGCATACTGCTCCACCTCCTTCAAAAACGGTTCCAGCGCCGCCGGAGGATTCGCCAGCTTCTTGTGGTAATAAGCGCTCGCCGCATACGTCGGCAACGCCAGCGCATACGCCTGATCCACGCCCGGATTCCACTTCGGTCCATCCACACTGTTATCAAAGCTAAGAATCGCCGACAGCAGCACAATCCCATTCAAATCCACATTCTGCAGCGCCGCACTCAGCACCGCACTCCGCGGAGTCCCATAGCTCTCCCCAAACAAATACTTCGGCGAATTCCACCGCTCATACTTCGTCAAAAATCGCCGGATAAACCGCTCGAACGCATGCGCATCCTGGTCCGTCCCCCAGAACGCCTTCTCCTTGTCCTTGCCCAGTATCCGGCTGAACCCCGTCCCCGGCGCATCGATAAACACCAGGTCCGTCGTATCCAGCAGGCTAAAGTCGTTGTTCACAATCTTGTACGGTGCCGCCGCATCGTGCTGCGTATCCGTCGTCAACACCCGCCGCGGCCCAAAGCTCCCCATGTGCAGCCACATCGTCGCCGAACCCGGCCCGCCGTTATACAAAAACATCACCGGCCGCGACTCCGAAGCCGCACCCTTCTTGAAGTAAGCCGTATAGAACATCCGCGCCGTCGCCGGGGCATCTTCAGGCTTCGCCGCATCCGGCACATTCACGCCCGTATCCGCCAGCATCTTCCCGTCCAGCCCCAGCAGCGCATCCTGCGCATCCGTCGCCCCCACCGTAATCGTCCCCGCCACCGCCTTGTACGCGATCGCCTGGCCACCCACCGTCACGCTGCCCTCCGTGGTCGAATCCACCGCCGCAGCCGCCACCGGAGCAACCGCCGTCCCCGTCACCACCACCTTCTCGTCTTTCTTCTCTGCCTTACCCTGCGCCCCGGCCCCAACCCAGCAACCCAGCACCAGTCCCACCGCCACCAATCCACCAACCCGCACCTTCAACATAGTCTCTCCTCAAAAAATCTGCGATGGCAAAGTATAGCCGCCAATGCTTGCTTGCAAACTACAGAAACACAACCCGGCACTCGCATCCAAAACATGCCGCAGCTTTGTTGCTACCGTCCAGATCACACCATGATCCTCTGAGCCCATGTCAGCCGCTGCACTCCTACGGCTGCTCTGTCTCGGCTCCAGCCGCCAGGCTCAACGACGGTTGCCAGTCCTCGGCTTCCATTGGCTTCAGCGTCAAGCCGATCGGCTTCATATCGGGCAGTTCTTTTTCGCCAATCCCTAACTCTCGCAACTTACGTGACACAGAAAATATTCCGCCGCGCCCTTCCACTTTCGTCAACATATCGTCATAGCTATCACCCGCTGACTTCAGCCGCTTTCCCAAATCCAGAAACGCCCCATGCAGTCCCGCCAGCTTCCCATAAACGGATAGCGCAGTGTCTCGAATAGTCACCGCATTCTTGGCAATCTCCGCCTGCTGCCACCCGAACGCCACGGCCTTCAGTAACGCGATCAGCGTCGTCGGCGTCGCCAGCAGCACGCCTGCTCCAGCACTGTACTCAATCAGCCCCGGGTCCTGCTCCAACGCAGCACTGAACAGCACCTCGCTCGGCAGAAAACACACAATAAAATCGGGAGAGTCGACAAACTGCTTCCAGTAAGCTTTGCTCGAAAGCTCGTTCAAATGCGTCCTGACCCGAGCCGCATGAGCCTCCAGTTTCGCCTTCCGTACCACCTCATCCTCAGCCGTACTCGCATCCAGAAATGCATCCAGTGGAGTCTTCGCATCCACAATGATCGTCCGTCCATTCGGCATCTTCACCACCAGGTCAGGTCGATAGTTCGCGTCGTCCCCCCGCACAAACTTCTCCACCTCAAACGAGGCGAATTGCACCATGCCTGCAAACTCCACGCACTTCTTGAGCTGTAGTTCGCCCCAGTTGCCTCGCGCCTTTGGCGCACGCAATGCCTGTACCAGTTGTGTCGTCTCCCGCCGCAGGTCCGTGTGAGACTGCTGAATATTGCGTATCTCCGCCAGCACCGCCTCATACGCGCCCTCCCGCTTCACCTCCAGCCCTTGGCTATACGTTGAGAGCTCCTTCAGCGATTCCTGCATCGGCTTCAGCAGCGTCTCGATCGCCGTGCCCTTGGCCTCCAACTCCTTCTTCGCTTCGGCCTGTTGCTTCTCCATCTGCTGCTGGTTCAACTGCAGCAGCCGTCCGCTATTCGCATCCAGAGCCGTCGCCGCCAACGCTTCAAAGCTCTCTTTCAAGCTCTTCTCCACCTGCGTCAGCGCCTCCAGCTTCTCACCCGTTGCCTTCTGCTCCGCCAGCAGTTGCGCCTGTAGTCCGGCCGCCTCCGCCAATGACCGCGAAGCCGCACCTCGCTCGCGCGTCAACTCCTCTTCCCGCTGACTCAGTGCACCTCTCAGGTTGCCGATCTCCGCCTCTTTCGCAGCCAGCCGCTCACCCGCTGCCGCTCGCTCCCCCGCCGCGCGGCCCATTGCCTGAGACCCGCCCAGCCACCAGCCCAGCCCAACACCAACCACGCAACCTACAACCATCAGCACGACGCTCATCATCTGCATGACCATGAATCTACGCTGATTCTTCGCTGCGCCCAAGTGGAAATCCCGCCACCCTTATCAGATCTAGCCCCCACCGCTACTTCTCAATCCCCAACCGCCGCGCCGCAGCATCCAGCTCCCCCTGCGTCTTGAAAAACAGCTTCTCCGGATTCGACTTCGGATAGTACCGCACCACAATCTCCCGGTCGTCCACCGAGTCCTCGATCCCATCGCGAATCCGGTATCCCAGCGCCTTCACCAGCGCCAGCGAGCCCTCCGCCCCGCTCTCATTGCCGGAGTCCGCCACAATCGCATACGCCGTCCGCCCCGTCCGGCAGCTATACACCGTCGCAAAGTCCCCCATCACCACCCCCGCCCGCCGCGCCGCCCGCCCCTGCACCACGTAGTTGATCTTCGTCGCGTCCACATACCGCCGCGGGTCTTCCATCCGTTTGTTATGGATGTCCGCAAAGTCCGTCTGCGACACGTAGTACCCCGGCGCCGGATCGCCCTTGCCCTGCACCGTAGGCGGCCCGCCCTCATACTCCGTCATGTACCCCACAATCTCCCCCGGGTGCGGACTCCCCTTCGGCGCCCGCGCATGCTTCTCCACATCCAGAGTCTTCTTCCCTCGCGGCCCATACGCCGTCGGAGCGCCATCCACATCCACATCCATCTTCACCACCACCTCCACCGCCGCCCGACCACCCTCCACCAGCTTCGTCGGCCCCTTAGCCTTCGGACAAGGCTTCACCCCCGCCACCTGCGCCGGAGCCACCCCGTACTCCTGCCCCACCCCATACTCCTGCGCCGCCGCCCGACCCACCACCACCGCCAACAACACCATCCCTATCCAACCCCGCATCCCTGTCCTCGCCATCTGCCCTTCTCCTATTGGACGCCGCAACGCACCTGCAGGACCCAGCCCGCGCCAACCGCACTTTACGCCAGCCATCCCACCGCATATCCTCCCTCCAGTATCCGCTCCCCGCATTGCCGCGTCATGAAAGGCCTCGTTCCATGATCCTTACCCGCCGCTCCGTCCTGCAATCCCTCGCCCTCACCACCGCCGCCAGCCTCACCCGCCAGACCTTCGCCGCCCCTTCGGACAGCCCCGCCCCTCACGATCCCGACCGCCCCAGCTTCCATCTCCTCCCCGCCCGCGGCTGGATGAACGATCCCTGCGCCCCCGTTTACTATCGCGGCCAGTACCACATGTTCCACCAGTACAACCCCCACGCTGCCGTCTGGGGAGACATGCACTGGGCCCACGCCACCAGTCCCGACATGGTCCACTGGACCCGCCAGCCCGTCGCCCTCGCCCCCACCCCCAACAGCCCCGACGCTCAGGGATGCTTCACCGGCAGCAGCCTCCTCCTCAACGGACACCCTGCCATCATCTACACCGGCGTCCAGACCGTCCCCCTCGCCCAGGCTACCCTCAGCGACGGCCACAACAACTACCGAGAAACCCAGAACCTCGCCCTCCCCACCGACGCCTCCCTCCGCACCTGGACCAAGCACCCCCAACCCGTCATCCCCACCCCACCCCCTGGCCTCCACGTCACCGGCTTCCGCGACCCCACCCCCTTCCGCATCGCCGACACCCAATACCTCCTCGTCGGCTCCGGTGTCGCTGGCCAGGGTGGCATGGTCCTCCTCTACCGCGCCACCACCCCCGACCTCACCCAATGGCAGTACCTCCACCCCCTCCTCGAAGGCCAGTGGTCCGGAATCCCAGGCACCAACCCCGTCGACACCGGCGAAATGTGGGAGTGCCCCGACTTCTTCCCCCTCGGCTCCTCCGGCCAGCACGTCCTCATCTACTCCACCCAGGGCAAAACCCTCTGGCACTCCGGCACCCTCGACCCCGAAACCCTCCGCTTCCACCCCCTCAAATCCGGTGAACTCGACTACGGCCACGGAACCTTCTACGCCCCCAAAACCCAACTCGACGCCCACGGCAACCGCATCCTCTGGGGATGGCTCCCCGAAACCCGTCCCCAGGACGAGTACGCCCGCGCCGGATGGTCCGGCCTCATGAGCCTCCCCCGCCGCCTCTCCCTCATCAACGGCGATCTCCACATGGAACCCGCCGCCGAAACCCGCCTCCTCCGTGCCCAGCCCAACCCCACCCCCAATCGCCTCTCCTCCTCCGCCCAGGAGTTCTCCTGCGTCCTCCAGACCGCCGCCGCCGGCACCCCTACCCCCTACACCCTCTACGACCCCTTCGGCCCCTTGCTCGAAATCCGCTCCGACCCCGCCCAGGCCCCCAATACTCTCCGCCTCAACGACCTGCATATCGAACTCCCCAAACCCCTGCCCGCCCAGGCACGCCTCCATCTCTTCGCCGACAACTCCGTCCTCGAACTCTTCCTCGACAGCCGCTTCTGCTTCACCCACCGCTTCTACCGCTCCGGAACCCTCGCCCGCAACCCCGCCCAACCCGTCGCCACCCTCACCCTCCCCGGCGCCTGCCGCATCGCCCGCCCCCAGTCCTTTGCTGTTAATTCCATCTGGTCCTCCTAACTCTTTCCATGCACATTCCAGCGAGCCGTTCCACTTTGCTTTACACTCATCTAGGCGCTCAGTATCCTTGAGGTTGTTCAAGGTTGCGAACGCGCCCTGCCCCCGCTGCACTCATACGCACCGGGCAGTACCATCCAAATTTGATTGACAGACGTACAACAGGAGAACTACATGGCTGCAGTTGATGAAAAAGTAAAACAGATTATCGTCGAGCAACTCCAGGTGGATGAAGCCGAAGTCACCCCCGGCGCCAGCTTTCAGGAAGACCTCGGTGCCGACTCCCTCGACGTAGTCGAACTCGTCATGCAGTTCGAAGAAGCTTTCGACATCCAGATCCCCGACGAAGACGCCGAGAAGATCAAGACCGTCAAGGATGCCGTCGACTACATCGAAAAGAACCAGAAGGGCGCAAAGTAAGTCATATGTCGCAGGCACTGCAGCAGCGTCGTGTCGTCGTTACCGGTATCGGCCTGCTCTGTGCAGTAGGCAACACCGCTCCCGAAGTGTGGGCAGGGCTCATGGCCGGCAAGAGTGGCATGGCGGAGATCAAGGCATTCGATCTCACCGGCCACTCCGTCCGCTTCGCCGCAGAGGTCAAGAACTTCGATCCACTCCTCTTCGTCGACAAAAAAGAGTCCCGCAAAATGGGCCGCTTCATCCACTTCGCTCTCGCCGCAGCAGCAGAGGCCATGGCCCACTCCGGCCTCACCGTCTCCCGCGAGTTCAGTGACCGCTTCGGCGTACACATCGGCTCCGGCATCGGCGGCTTCGACGTCATTGAGCGCGAACACACCAACATGATGAACGGTGGCCCACGCAAAATCTCGCCCTTCTTCATCCCCGCCACCATCGTCAACCTCGCCGCCGGACACGTCTCCATCAAGTACTCCGCCCGCGGACCCAACGAGGCCACCGCTACCGCCTGCACCTCCAGCGCCCACTCCATCGGTGACGCCTTCCGCATCATCCAGCGCGGCGATGCCGACGCCATGATCGCCGGTGGCACCGAGGCCGCCATCACCCCCATGGGTGTCGGTGGTTTCGCCGCCATGAAGGCCCTCTCCACCCGCAACGACGACCCCACCCACGCCTGCCGTCCCTGGGACAAGGACCGTGACGGCTTCGTCTGTGGCGAAGGCGCTGGCATCCTCATCCTCGAAGAGCTTGAGTTCGCCAAGGCTCGCGGCGCCAAAATCCTCGCCGAAATCATCGGCTACGGCATGTCCGCAGATGCCTTCCACATGACCGGAATGGCCCCCGAAGGCGAAGGCTGCTACCGTGCCATGACCAACGCCCTCCGCGTCGCCGGCATCTCGCCCGACCAGATCGACTACGTCAACGCCCACGCCACCTCCACCCCCCTCGGTGACGCCCTCGAATCCAAGGCCATCGAAAACGTCTTCGGCGAGCGCGCACTCAACCACACCCTGCTCGTCAGTTCCACCAAATCCATGACTGGACACCTCCTCGGAGGCGCCGGGGGACTCGAAGCCGGCATCACCATCATGGCCATGCAGCACCAGATCGCCCCCCCGACCATGAACATCGTCGAACTCGATCCCCAGTGCCGCCTCAACTACGTCCCCAACAAGCCACAGCCAGCCAGGATTGACTACGCGCTCTCCAACTCCTTCGGCTTCGGTGGCACCAACGCCTCCATCGTCATGAAGCGCTGGACAGAATAACCCAAGCCCCATCCAATCCCAAAAGCCCGGCACCCAGCCGGGCTTTTCCTTTGCCCTTGCCGTGAAGGGTGGGACCACAGCCCGGGTGCCCCATACATGCCGCAGCCCCATCGCGGAATGTGTGGGAATGTAAACCTCTACCCCGTTGCTTTTGCCCTTGCTGTTGCCGTTGCCCTCGCCATAAAGTGTGGGAGCACAGCCCGGGTGCCCCATACATGCCGCAGCCCCATCGCGGAATGTGTGGGAATGTAAACCTCTACCCCGTCGCCTTTGCCGTTGCTGTTGCCTTTGCCCTCGCCATAAAAGGTGGGAGCACAGGGCTTCAGCCCTGTGAAACCCGCCACCAACAAAAGGGGCTTTAGCCCCGGCCTACATCAAAGGCTGCGCCATCCGCCACGGCGACTCCGTCTCCCACCCCTGCAACTGCTTCGCCGCCCACCCATTGTCCTTATCCTTATGGCAACTCGTACAAGGGTTCGGCACGCCGCTCTGTTCCGTCAGCGTCGGCGTAATAAACCGGAACGTATGGCTCGCCACGTTATTGTCTTTTATCGTGATCGCGATCTTCGGCATGTGGCACGCCACGCACTCGCTACCTTTGCTCCCGGCCGCATGGTGCGTATGCTCCACCACCGTCCCTCGCAACCCCGCTGCATTCTTCGCCGATGCGCCATGGCATTGCAGACACAGCGCATTGCCTACCGCAATCAGGTTCGCCTCATTTGCATCGCTATGCACCTCATGGCAGTCGAAGCAACGTAACGTCCGGTGATACATATTGCTCTGCACAAAGTCGTTGCCCTGCATCCGGTTCTTGTGCGCCGTCATGTCCGCATACTGGAAGAAGTTCGTCACCCCCGGCTTCAACTCTTCCAGCTTCCAAACATCCGCCAGCCGGTCTCCAGCCGTATAGCCCACCGGCCAGTCGTAGTGCTTCCCACCCACATCGTTGTAACCGGCTCCTGCAATCGGACGACCCTGGCTATGGCACTGGATGCACGTATCGTTCCCCCGCACATAGTCCAGCTCCTCCGGGTTCACAATGTTCGTCCGCAGCGGATGCTTCACATGCTCACTCCCTGGCCCATGGCACTTCTCGCAACCCACGTTCCACTCCGTCACCTGCTTGGTCGCCACGTTGTAGTTCACGCTGTGGCACCCATCGCACAGCGGCCCCGTAGGACGCTCAAAGTTGCTCGCCCCATACAGCGGAACCCACCAGTCCGCCCCTACCTCCGCGTGGTACGGCAGCCAACGCTTCTTCGCCACATCCCACTGCGCCGGTTCTGCATAGTAGTCATCGCCACGCTTGGTAAAAAATCGCTGCTTCCACTTGCTCCCGTACACAAATGCCACATCCTTCAGATCAAACGTCACCAGCGGATCGGCATGCGTAAAATCCGCCACCACCGCCTCCGGATGCTCCTTCGGATCGCGCACCACGTTCGCCATCCGCGTCTTCTTCCATCCGTCATACGCCTTCGTATGGCAGCCCCGGCAGCTCTCTGACCCCACATACGTCGCACCCGCAGGAACCACCGTCCCCGGCTTCGCCAATACATCCCGCTTCGCTGACGCCTGTTGTCCCTGCACCGCCACCCCGGCACCCACCATCCCCGCCAACACACACATCCACATCCAGCCCAATCGCATGGCTGCCATCCTAACTCACTTGCTTCATCCCGTCATCAACCCGCCGCATCACCCAATCTGCAGCGTCTTTAGATAAGCAAAACTCTCCCGCATACTCTCCATCACTGGCCCCGCCGTCTCGTCCTGGTCCAGAAACGCATGCCGAACTCCCTGCGCCTTCGCCTGCGCCAGCAGCACCGTCCAATTCAGCGAACCCTTACCCAGCTCCGTAAAGTGTTCCGCCACCTTCCCCATGTCATACCCCGTCGGAGCCCCAGCCACTCGGTCCTTCATATGGATCAGCCGCACCCGGTTCGCATACTTCTTCAGCATCGCCAGCGGATCCTGTCCCGCCTGCGCCAGCCAGTACATATCGAACTCCAGCTTTACCAGCTTCGCATCCGTATGCTGCATCAACTCCGCAAACCCCGTACTCCCCTCCATCGGACGAAACTCATAGCAATGGTTATGGAAGCAGAACTCCATCCCCGCAGCCTTGCACTTCGCTCCCACCCGGTTAAACAACTCCGCCGCCTGCCGAAATCCCGCCAGCGTCCCCCACTGCGCCTCCGGCAGCATCGGACACACAAAGTACTTCAGCCCCAGCCCATGGCCATACTCCACCTTGTCTTCCAGCCCCGCATAGTTGAAGTGCGCCGCCGGCGTCGTCAGTCCCGCATCCTCCACCATCTTCTTCAACTCCGCCGCCGTATGGCTATACACCACCGGATACAGCTCCACCTCCGTAAACCCCACCTGCCGAATCCCCTGCAGCACCGCCGCCAGGTCCACCACCGCCTGCCGCCGAACCATGAACAGTTGCACCCCATAGTGCATATCGCTGCTCGCGCCCCACGCCTGCATCGGCGTACGAACCACACATCCAGCCGCCGCCGCCAGCGCCGACAACCGCACAAACGCTCTACGATCCATCATGGTTACAAATTCCTCTCCGCTGCATCGCAGCCAGCCTGCTACTGCTCTTCCACTTCCGTCGGCAGCTTGCCCAGTATCGGCGAGCAGCACGTCGTCCCCGATGGCTTGAACTCCATAAACTCCACCCGCGTCAGGTCCGGATCGAACACATTCAGCTGCACCTTCCCATCCAGTCCCATCTGCGACTTCCGGCAGTTCGCACTCGTACATCCATTCTTCGCCAGCGCATCCACCACGCTGCTCATCTGCGCCACCCCCAGCGAAAAGTGATCCATCACGCCCAACTGCTTTGCATCCGGATGCGGACCCCCATTCAGCATGTACTCCAGCCAGTCCGACCCCTCCGGCACCTGCAGACTCACCCAGTCCGTCGTGCCCTCCTTGTGCCCACCATACCAGTTCGGCTTGAACCCCAGTATCTCCCGGTAAAACCGGTCCTCCGCCGCCGTCGACTGCACCGCAAATCCAACATGGATCATCCGCTTCGCACTCGCACGCGCAGAAAACTCCTTCGCCGGAACCTTGCCCACACCCGTCTGCACAAAATAGATCAGGTTGCCCTCCGGGTCCCGCACCGCAAACGCACCATGCGACCGCGCCTCCACGATCTCCACCCCATGCCCCCGCAGATACCGCTCCAATCCCGCTGCATCCCGCGTCGTAAAGCCCACCGCCGCCAGCCGCGCCGCCGGTGCAGGGGAGGGAAGCGGTGCCACCTCCACCCACTGCGACTCGCTCACCGCATACCGGTCGAACGCCTTGCCCTGCTCCCGCACAAATCCCAAATCATGATCGTAAAACGCCGCCGACGCATCTCGGTCCGCAGCATACACCCGCATAAACGCGATGCCCGTTATCGCAGGCCGCTGCCCGCTACCGGCACCCGTCTGTGCCAACGAGACCCCACCCCATACCGCAGCCAACCCACACATCACTGATATCGCAATCATCTTCCGCATGGCAGCCAACTTTAGTGCATACTCCGCACCAAGTCAAAAACCAGCCCGGTCCGCAACAGTCTCCCGCTAGCCCCGTTCCTTCGCCAACGCCCGCCACCCAATATCCCGCCGGTACTGCATCCCGTCAAACGAGATCTTCCCCAAAGCCCCATACGCCAGCTCCAGCGCACCCTCCAGATCGCCCGCTGCCGCCGTCACCCCCAGCACCCGACCGCCGGCCGAAACCAACTCCCCA
Organism: Acidobacteriota bacterium; assembly: GCA_021780315.1. Lineage (GTDB taxonomy): Bacteria > Acidobacteriota > Terriglobia > Terriglobales > Acidobacteriaceae > Edaphobacter. The sequence continues at coordinate 492,112 of JAJXYY010000042.1, read as the reverse complement.
TCCTTCAACGCCGTGCCCGAGTGGAACACAAACACCTCCCCACGCCCATCCACCGCATTCAACCCCGCAAGCCCGCCTACTGCATGGATCACCTTCCCCGACCGATACGCCCCCGGATACCCCCCACTCGCCGCAATCACGCACACACTCGCCCCCGGCTTCATCTTCACCTCCAGCCGTTCCGCCGTCCCGTCAATCGACGCATCGAACAACTCCATCACATCCGTCTCCATCCGCAGCAGCATCGCCTGCGTCTCCGGATCACCAAACCGCGTATTGAACTCCAGCACCATCGGCCCACGCGCCGTCATCATCATCCCGCAAAACAGAATCCCCCGGAACGGTTCCCCCTGCGCTCGCATCCCATCCACCACCCGCTGCGCCACCCGTTGCGTCATCCACTCCCGCATCGCCCCATCCACCAGTCCATCCGTGGAGTACGCGCCCATCCCGCCCGTATTCGGCCCCGTATCCCCCTCGCCCACCCGCTTGTGGTCCTGTGCCATCGCCATCGCCACCGCATGGCTCCCATCGCACAGCGCAAAGAACGACACCTCTTCCCCCTCCAGAAACTCCTCCAGCACCAACTCCTCCACCGCACTCCCCAGCAGCGCACCAGAGAACATCTGCGCCGCCGTCTCCACCGCCTCCGCGTGCGTCGCACAGATCACCACCCCCTTGCCCGCCGCCAGCCCATCCGCCTTTACCACCACCGGCACGCTGAACCGTGCCAACTCCTCCCGCACCTCATCCAGCGTCCGGCACACCGCGTACTCCGCCGTCGGTATATCGTTCCGCCGCATAAACTCCTTCGCAAACGCCTTGCTGCTCTCCAGCATCGCCGCCGCCTGCGTCGGTCCAAACACCCGCAGCCCCCGCTCCTGCAGCGCATCCACAATCCCCAGCGACAGCGGCACCTCCGGCCCCACCACCGTCAGCCCCGGACGCTCCGCCTCCACCACCGCCACCATCGCGGCCAGATCATTCACATCCACCGCCAAGCACCGAGCCATCGCCGCAATCCCGCCATTGCCTGGCGCACACACCACCTCGCTCACCCGCGCACTCTTCCCCAAAGCCCACACCAACGCATGCTCCCGGCCACCACCACCAATCACCAATACCTTCATATCCTCGACGCCCTCTCCCAAAGTCCTCCTCCGAGCCTAGGCAACCCAGCCACCAGAGTCAAACCAACCACCTCCATCCCGCCACTACCGCCCGGGTGCCCCATACATGCCGCAGCCTCACCGCGGAATGTGTGGGAATGTAAACCTCTACCCTGTTGCCCTTGCCTTGTCTTTTCAGTCGTCATCCTTCGCGCAGCGGAGGACCCGCTTTCGCCCCACCACTCCACCCTCAACCACCAACCACAACCCGTATCTCCCGCGCCGTCTCCCCTGAAACCTCCACATCCCCCAACCCCCGCCCTACCCGCACCGTGTACCCCTCCGCCGCGCTCCCCCGCCTTACCTCCAGCCGAGCCCCCACCGTGATCCCGCTCGCCTCCAACTGTCGCAGACGCTCCGCATCCCGGTCCGACACGCTCTCCACCACATACGTCCCCACCCCCATCACCTCCGCCAGCACAATCGACTCCCGCCGCGGCATCTCGCCCTCCATCGTCGGGATCGAATGCCCATGCGGATCAATCTTCGGATGCCCCAGCTTCGCCGCAATCCGCTCCTCAAACCGCTCCGAGATAAAGTGCTCCAGCCGCTCCGCCTCCTCATGCACCTCTTCAATCGGATAATCCAGCACCTCATACAAAAACGTCTCAATCAACCGATGATGCCGCACCACCTCCAGCGCCCGCCGCCGCCCCGCCGCCGACAGCCGAACCCCCTTGTGCCGCTCATACTCCACCAGCGGAGTCTCCGCCGCCGCCAGCTTCTGCAGCATATTCGTCACCGATGCCGGTGCCACCCCCAGCCGCTCCGCCAGCGAAGTACTCGTCACCCGCTGCTCCTCCGGCCCACCCAGAGACAGCACCGCCTTCAAATAATTATCGATCGACTCGCTATGTACATCCCCTCGCCTACCTGCTGCCATTGCTGCGCTCCCCGTCTACAACGTCCCCACCAGTTTGACTCATAATTGCTATTTAGGTATACCTAAATTAGGTAAACCTAAACTCCGGACCTGCGCCCCAGCCACCCTCCAGCTACCCCCGCGCAGCTCCAGATCAACCCCACGGAGCGCAATGGCTGACTCCCGTACCGCCCAGACCGACGCAGCCAACACCACACCACTCCATCAGGAACTGGTCGGCCCCCCACTGGACGAGTCCCCCGCCACCATCATCACCGCCTCCAGCACCGTCGCCACCCCCCACAACCTCGGCTTCCGCCGCAATCAGATGTGGACCTACTTCGGTCCCGCCTTCGTCGCCTCCGTCGCCTACATCGACCCCGGCAACTTCGCCACCAATATCGAAGGCGGCAGCCGCTTTGGCTATCGCCTACTCTGGGTGCTCCTCTGGTCCAACGCCATGGCCATCCTCATCCAGTACCTCTCCGCCAAACTAGGCATCGTCACTGGCCTCACCCTCCCCCAGAACTGCCGCAAATACTTCTCCCGTCCCACCACCATCACCCTCTGGCTCGCCGCCGAGATCGCCGCCATCGCCACCGACCTCGCCGAATTCCTCGGCGCCGCCCTCGGCCTCTACCTCCTCGTCGGCCCATTCCTGCTCGCTCACGGATGGTCCCGCACCCAGACCCTTCTCGCCGCCGCCCTCGTCTCCGCGGTCGCCGTCTTCCTCATCCTCGCCCTCGACCTCGCCGGCTACCAGTGGCTCGAACGCGTCATCATGTTCTTCGTCGGCATCATCGGCCTCTGCTACGGCTTCGAGGTCTTCCTCGTCCACCCCGACTGGCACCTCGCCGCCTTCCACACCCTCATCCCCACCTTCGCCACCGCCAACCCCCAGGCCCTCCACCAGAGCATCTACATCGCCGTCAGCATGTTGGGCGCCACTGTCATGCCCCACGTCATCTACCTCCACTCCGCCCTGGTCCAGCCACGCCTCAAGCAAGTCACCTCCGTCCCCCACGTCAAAGGCCACTCCCGCCGCCGCGCCTACCTCCGCTTCGAACTCATCGATGTCTTCGTCGCCATGAACGGTGCCTGGCTCATCAACTCCGCCATGATCGTCATGGCCGCCGTCGCCTTCTCCCACCACGGAGCCGTCGTCACCGACGTCGAACAGGCCTACCGCACCCTCGGCCCCTTGCTCGGCCCCGCCGCCGCCACCGTCTTTGCCGTCGCCCTCCTCTGCTCCGGCCTCTCCTCCTCCACCGTCGGAGTCATGGCCGGCCAGGTCATCATCGAGGGCTTCCTCGATATCAAGTTCCCCATCTTCCTCCGCCGCCTCATCACCATCATCCCCGCCATCGTCATCATCGCCATCGGTCTCGACCCCCTCCGCATCCTCATCTTCTCCCAGGTCGTCCTCAGCTTCGCCCTCCCATTCGCCCTCATCCCCCTCCTGCTCCTCACCAGCCGCCGCTCCGTCATGGACACCTTCGTCAGCGCCTTCCGCACTCGCATCGCCGGATGGGTCTCCGTCGCCATCATCCTCACCCTCAACGCCATCCTCCTCGTCCAACTAGCCTTCGCCAGCTAACCCCTCTCAAACACCACCCCCAGCCACCAAAATCTCCACAAGCTGTCCACCCAAAACACCCCCTCCAAATCTCCTCCCACCCCCATCCCATCAAAATTGGTCGAACCTTTTTGTCGATTTCACAAGACAACGCCGTCGCAACTTTGTACACTTTCGCACGCAGCCGAACCCGGCTTTTTCCGGTCCTCTGCTGAAACTCATTCGATACAGCAACTCCCGAGGAGCCCCAATGACCCCGCAAGACACCAACCGCAGAGACTTCCTCAAGCTCGGCAGCGCCGCGCTCGCCACCACCGCCGTCAGCTGGAACGCCACCAGTTACGCCAGCATCATCGGCGCCAACGACCGCGTCCGCGTAGGCGTCGTCGGCTGCGGAGACCGCATGAAGCAGGCCCTCATCCCCTGCTTCCACCAGCACGCCAAGGAACTCAACTTCGAACTCGTCGCCGTCTCCGACCTCTGGAACCGCCGCCGCGACGAAGGCGTCGCCTACATCGAGAAAGTCACCGGCAGCAAAGTCACCACTGCCCGCAACAACGACGAACTCTACGCCCGCAAGGACGTTGACGCAGTCCTCATCGCCACCGCCGACTTCCAGCACGCCCAGCACGGCATCGAAGCCGTCAACGCTGGCCGCGACGCCTACGTCGAAAAGCCCACCGCCCACACCATGAAGGACGCCCGCAACTTCCTCGCCGCCGTCAAAAAAACCGGCAAGATCGTCCAGGTAGGCACCCAGCGCCGCTCCACCCCCAGCTACCAGAAAGCCTACGAATACATCAAATCCGGCAAGTTCGGTGACATCGTCATGGTCGAGATGACCTGGAACGTCAACCAGCCCGGACGCTGGCGCCGCCCCGACGTCGTCCCCCTCCTCAAGGAAGAAGACACCGACTGGGGACGCTACCAGCTCGACCTCCCCAAGGAGGCCTTCGACCCCCGCAAGTACCTCGAGTTCCGCCTCTTCTGGCCCTACTCCTCCGGAATCCCCGACCAATGGTTGGTCCACCAGATCGACACCGTCCACTGGTTCAGCGGCTACCCCCACCCCCGCTCCGTAGTCGCCAACGGTGGCAACTACCTCTGGCACGACGGCCGCAAAAACTGGGACACCATGACCGCGGTCTTCGACTACGGCCCAGAGGACGACCTCACCAAGGGCTTCCAGGTCCAGTACTCCTCCCGCTTCACCAACTCCGCCGGTGGCGTCAAAGAGCTCTACTACTCCAACGGAGGCATGTTGGATATGGACAAGCAGCGCGTCACCCCCGATGGCGGTCTCACCGCACGCGCCGCCGCCGAGATGAAAATGCAACCAAACCAGTTACAAAGCTTCTCGCTCAGCGAAGACGTCCAGAAGGCCGAAACCTCCGCCAACACCGGAGCCGACCCGCAGACCTCCGCCAACGTCCGCAACTGGATGGAGTGCGTCCGCTCCCGCAAAACTCCCAACGCCAGCATTGAAGCCGGTTACAGCCACTCCGTTGCCCTCTGCATGAACATCGCAGCCATCCAGACCGGCCAGAAAGTCACCTTCAACGACAAAACCCAGCAGGTCATGGTCGGAGGCAAGGTCTATGCCTAAGCTCTCCCGGCCCAGCGTGCTCGTGGGCTGCTTCGTCGCCATGCTCAGCCTTCAACCCAACGCCTTCGCCAAATCCAAGGGGGTGCAAGTCACCCCCGACGAGGCCCACCAGCGTGTCGACATCACCATCGACGGCGCGCCCTTCACCTCCTACGTCTGGCCCAGCACCCTCAAAAAGCCCGTCCTCTATCCGCTCATTGCACCCGGCGGCATCGAGGTCACCCGCGGCTACCCGCTCGCCCCACGCGAGGGCGAACGCACCGATCACCCCCACCACGCCGGCATGTGGTTCAACTTCGGCAACGTCGATAACTTCGACTTCTGGAACAACTCCGACGCTATCAAGCCCGAAAACCGCGACAAAATGGGCACCATCCATCACCAGAAGATCGTCTCCACCAAAAGTGGAACCCACCGCGGCGAACTCGTCGTCGACTCCCTCTGGACCAACGGAGCCGGTAAAGACGTCCTCCAGCAGACCACCCGCTACGTCTTCTCCAGCACCGCGAACTCCCGCACCATCGACACCATCGTCACCCTCACCGCACTCGATCACGTCGTCTTCCACGACGACAAGGAAGGTCTGCTCGGCATCCGCGTAGCCCACTTCCTCGAATCGGCCAACGAAAAGGGTGGCACCTTCACCGATGCCAGCGGACGACCCACCCAGGTCCAGGCCTCCAACGTCCCCGGAGCCACTGGCATCTATCGCACCAGCGAGGGCAAGCAGGGCGACGAAGTCTGGTCCACTCGCGGACGCTGGTGCATCCTCACCGGCACCAACAGCGACCACAAAACCGTCTCCATCGCCATCCTCGACAACCCCGCCAACCCCAACTACCCCACCTACTGGCACGCCCGCGGCTACGGCCTCTTCGCTGCCAATCCACTCGGACAGCACATCTTCGATCCCAAGGCCGCTCCACTCAACTTCACTCTGGATAAAGGCAAGTCCGTGACCTTCCGCTACAGCGTCATTCTGGAGTCCGGCGCACCCACTCCAGCCCAGATGAACCAGGCCGCAGACACCTTCGCAGCCGAATACAAATAGCCCAATCCACGCAACACGAAGGAGACTCTGCCATCTGGAGTCTCCTTTCGTCGTTAACCAACCTCTACCGCGCCGCGTAGCAAGCCGTCACCAACCGTCCCACCTCCGCCAGCATCGCTGCCCGCTTCTCCTCCGGCCCCACGCACTCCGTCACGTACGCCGCCACCAGCACCGGAGCACCCTGCGGTGGCCACAGAATCCCAATATCTCCCGCCGTATTCTCCAGGTTGGAGCCCGTCTTGTCTCCCGCCCGCCAACCCTCCGGCAGGCGCGCCCGCAGCCGTGTCTGGCCGCTCTGGTTGGCGATCATCCACTGCGTCAGTCGCTCCCGCGAGGCCGCCGTCAGCACCTTCCCCAGCAGCACCGCACGCAGATTCCCCGCCATCGCTTCCGGCGAAGTCGTATCCCGCGGATCACCCGGCCGCGCCTCATTCAACGACGTCTCCGTACGGTCCAGCCGAGTCACCGGATCGCCGATCGACCGCGCAAACTGCGTAATCCCATCCGGCCCTCCCAGCGTCGCCAGCATTACGTTCGTTGCCGTATTGTCGCTCTGGGTCAAAATCGCAGCGCACAATGCCATCACACTCATCGACCCACCCGCATGAACCTCCGTCAGCGGCGAGTGTCCCACCAGCGGCTGCGCCGGAATCGCCTCCAACCGATCCAACCTCTCCCGCCCCCCATCCACCCGCTGCAGCACCGCCGCCACCAACAGCATCTTGAACGTACTGCACATCGCAAAACGCTCCTCCAGGCGGTACCCGCTCCGCTCGCCCGAGCCAGTGTCGATCACCGCCACCCCCAGCCGCCCATCGTTCGCGCTCTCCAACGCCGCCAGCGCCCGTGGCAAGCTGAGAAAACGCCGCCTCTGCTCCGCCACCAGCAAATCAGGTCGTACCACACGGCCAGCAACAGCCACCGTGCCCAGCATCAAAAACTCTCGTCGTCTCACCATGATGTTCTTCAGACGAACACCCACAGCGCCCTCGCCCAAGTCCACAACTAGATTCCCCACACCTGCCACCCCTCACCCTTCCGTCTTGCCTCGCCGATCCATACAATCGACAAGCCACACCTGCACCCACTCTCGAATCAACAGAGGAAGCAATCGTGACCATCCCCGGCGATACCCATCAGGACGACGAACTCTCCCGGCTCTACGCCACCTACAGCGACGGCGAACTGCAAGCCCTCGCCGCCACCCTCACCGATCTCACCGACGCTGCTCAGTCCGCGCTCAAGGCCGAGTTCACCCGCCGCGGACTCGCCCTGCCCAGCCAGTCCGCTGCACCCACCCGGCCCAACTCCAGCGCCGACGAGTCCGCCCTGCATACCTTCGCGGCCAACGCCCCGGAAGAGTGCGTCTTCGAGTTCACCGATCTCGAAGACGCACTGCTCGCCCAGAGTGTCCTCCGCTCCGCCGGCATCGAGAGCATCGTTCCCACCTCGGAGATCGTCGCCGCCGACCCGCCACGCCTCATCGTCGGCCCCTCGGACGCCCAATCCGCTGGCATCATCCTCTCCCGCCCCAACGCCCTCGGAACCATCTCCCCGGAAGATGCCATCTTTACTGAGCCCGTCTGCCCCCAGTGCGGTGCCGCCGATCCTCTACTCGAAGCCGTAGACCCCGCCAACCGTTGGCACTGTGAAGCCTGCGGCCACAGCTGGACCGAAGACCTGCCCCTCTAATCGCACCGCCGCACCAGCCATCGACATCACAGACACAAACAGGGGCGACTCAACTGGTCGCCCCTGCCTGTATCTGCTCTTTGTCGATCGCTACTGCGGCTTCTGCTCCGGCCTCCGCGGCGGCTCCGGTCGAGCCTGCTGCTGCGGCCGATATTGCTGTTGCGGCTGCTGCGGCCTGTACTGCTGCTGCGGAGGTGGCCGGTACTGCTGCTGCGGTTGCTGCGGCCTGTACTGCTGCTGTGGCTGAGGCTGATACGGAGGACGAGGCTGCGATGGCGGCATTGGTCTCGCCGGCTGCTGCTGCGGTGGTCGCTGCGGTTGCATCTGCTGCTGTCGCTCGAACTGCTGCTGCTGCTGCAACTGCGGTTGTCGCTGCTGTAACTGCTGCTGCCCCTGCGGCAAATTCGGCCGAGCCTGCAGCTGTGGTTGTTGACGTTGCTGCTGTTGATCCTGCGGCATGGGCCGAGCCTGTTGCTGCTGCCCCTGCCGGTTCCCTGGCCACTGCTGTCCCGGCCCTCCCGCAGTCTGCCCCGGTCGGTTGCCCTGCTGGCCCATCCGATTGCCCTGCTGCACCGGCATCGGGCGCGCGATTCCCTTATCCGCGATGATCGGTCGCGGCGAAGCTACAATCGCCGGACGACCCCGATTCTGGTTGTAAAACTGCTGCCGATTCTGTGCCGCCTGCTGCTGCACCTGCAACTGGGTCCGCATCGGAGGTATCTTCGGCTCCCGCATCGCAGCCAACTCCGTAGGCTGTGGTCGGACCTGTAACCCACCTCGGCCCCCGTTGTATGACACCCGATTGTTAATCGTCGTATTGTTCACAACCTCCGTACGGTTGTACACATTCGTTATCCGGGTCACGTTGATCCGGTTCACCGCACGGTTGTAGTAGAAGTTGTTCCCATTCCAATACCCGCCCCGGTACCCCGTCCCAAAGTAGCCAAACCCATAGTTGATCCCGCCATAAAACCCAATGTGCAGACCCCAGAATCCGCGGTGGAACCGGTACACATCCCCGTAGTAGCCCCAGTACCCCGGCGTCCACAAGGCCCCCGGATACGGTGCCGCGCACCACACTCCCGGCACCCAGTAATACCCGTACGGCGACCAGCCCCAGTACCCCGGAACCCACATATAGTTCGGCTCCGGTGCCTCCGGCTGTTCATACACCGGCAACGGTGGTGGCGGCTGGTCTGCCTCCATCGGCTGCTGATCGTCATCATCGCCCTCGTCGGAATAGCCCTGATCGCCCTGCTGCTGATAGCCCCCCTGCTGGTCGCCCTGCTGCTGATATCCCTGCTGTTGGTCCCCTTGCTGCTGGTATCCCTGCTGCTGGTATCCCTGCTGAGCATTCCCCCCCGACCCATACCCCGGCTGCTGGCCGTACCCACCGTTCCCATCGTCCGGGCGCCGCCGCTCAATCGGTGCAGGCGCCTGTTGCGGATATTGGTTCGCCTGCTGCGGATACTGGCTCGCATCCTGCTGTCCCTGCTGCCCATACTGCTGCGCCCCGTCCACCGGTGCCATATTCTGGTCCGCAGGATCAGGCCCCGGCTGCTGCAGCGCAACCGCAGAACTCGCACCACAACACGCCATCCCCACCACCAACGCCAAACCCAGCGTCACTCCAGATAAATACTTCCGGCTGCCAGTCGTCATTAAGCACTCCCTCGTTCTTGTCCCGCTACCATTTGGATGCACGCCGCCATCACCGAGACACCCCTGCCAAAGCCTATCTACTTATTTGCCTTCTAACGCATCTGCTTTGTAACGAACCGTCTCCCCCGTCCGCTCATTCGTCACCGCGAAGCTCCCATCCCGCCGCGCCACCAACTCCAGCGAGTGCCCCGCATCCACGCCTTCCAAATTGGCAATGCGCGAGTCATCTGCATTGTGGTCGTCATCGTTCCCCACTGCCGTGTGCAACTGCCACAGGTCCTCCAGCTTTCCCGAGTCCTCAATCTGATCGTACGTCGAGGCCGCTCCGCCCTTCTTCGCCCCGTTGTCCATAATCGCTACCCGCGGCGCAATCGCCTTCACCAGCGCCGGGCTACCACTCCGGTCCATCCCATGGTGGCTCACAATGTACACATCCACTCGTCCCAGCTTGTTCACCGGGCACATCAGCGGCCGCTCCTTCGCCCATGTCAGGTCGCCCAGGTCCAGAATTCGCAGCCTCCCAAACGTAATCATCATCCCAATCGAGCGGTCGTTCTCGCTGCCTTCCGCATTCTTCGTCGGCGAGGTCGCACACTCTGGATTCATCGCGCCCGCACCCCCACCCACCAGCGGCTTGCCGATCACCTCGCCATTCGCGCTCACCACCTCCACCCGCATCCCGTGCACCGGCAGCACGTCGCCCGCCTTTACCGAAAGCCGCGTCAGATGTCCCTCCGCCAGCACCTTCTGGTACGCCGCCCAGCCCGAGAGCGTCGCCGGATCGTTGGTCTCCGTATTGTCGCCATGGTCAATCACCCGCCCCACCGGAATCTTCGCCAGCAACTGGGGCACGCCCCCCACATGGTCGGTGTGGAAGTGCGTCACCACCAGGTTGTCGATCTTCGCCACGCCCGCCTGCTTGCACAGCGCCACAATCCGGTCTGCATCGCGCCCTCCCGCCCCCGGCCAGCCCGTATCCACCAGCAGGCTCTCACCCCCCGGAGTGACAAACAACGTAGCCTGCCCCCCCTCCACATCGGCAAAGTACACCCGCAGATCCCCACCACCCTGTTGCATCGGCACCGCCGCTCCTGCCGCCGTCCCCAACGAAATCCCAACCGCCACCGCAGTCATCCACACGAACCGTCGCATCCCGTTCTCCTTTTTCCAAAACACTCGCCAGCCGTCGCAGGTCAGCGATAGAATCATCGCATGAGTCCGCGCGGCAATACTCCTCTCAAGCGCTTTCGTCTCGGCCACCACGACCGCGGTCGTCTCTCGGCCTAGCTCTTCCTCTCTCCACTCTGCTAATCTTCCCCCGCCTGCCGCGCATGTTCCAACTTCGCGTCGGCCATAAAACCGCGCTCCCAGCAGCGCTTTGAGGATCCTCCGATGAGTCTCACGCCGAACCACCCCGACTCCTTCCACTCCGCCTCCACTCTCACCTCCGGAACCTCTACCGTTCATCTCTATCGCCTCCAGGCCCTGGCCGAAAACGGCACCAATCTCACCCGCCTCCCCTTCTCCCTCCGCATCCTGCTGGAGAACCTCCTCCGCCACGAAGATGGCCGCACCGTCACCGCCGACGACATCCGCTTCCTCGCCTCCTGGGATCCCAAGGCTGAGCCCTCCCGCGAGATCGCCTACATGCCCGCCCGCGTCCTCATGCAGGACTTCACCGGCGTCCCCGCCGTCGTCGATCTCGCCGCCATGCGCGATGCCATGCGCGCCCTCGGAGGCAACCCCGAGAAGATCAATCCCCTCCAGCCCGCCGAACTCGTCATCGACCACTCCGTCCAGGTAGACGAATTCGGCACCAAGCGCGCCTACGACCTCAACGCCGCCCTCGAGTTCCAGCGCAACCGCGAGCGCTACGCCTTCCTCAAGTGGGGCCAGACCGCCTTCAACAACTTCTCCGCCGTCCCCCCCGGCATGGGCATCTGCCACCAGGTCAACCTCGAGTACCTCGCCCGCGTCGTCTTCACCACCGCACCCGACGCTCAGGGCAACGTCACCGCCTACCCCGACACCCTCGTCGGCACTGACTCGCACACCACCATGGTCAACGGTCTCGGAGTCCTCGGATGGGGCGTCGGCGGCATCGAGGCCGAGGCTGCCATGCTCGGCCAGCCCGTCTCCATGCTCGTCCCTCAGGTCGTCGGCTTCCGCCTCACCGGCAAGCTCAAGGAAGGCACCACCGCCACCGACCTCGTCCTCACCATCACCGAGGCCCTGCGCAAGCTCGGAGTCGTCGGCAAGTTCGTCGAGTTCTACGGTCCCGGAATCGCCGACCTGCCCCTCGCCGATCGCGCCACCATCGCCAACATGGCCCCCGAGTACGGTGCCACCTGCGGCATCTTCCCCGTCGACAAGGAGACCCTCAACTATCTCCGCCTCACCGGTCGCTCCGAAGACCACATCGCACTCGTTGAGGCCTACTACCGCGAGCAAGGTCTCTTCCACACCCCAAACGCTCCCGAAGCCGAGTACTCCGCCTCCATCTCGCTCGATCTCGCCACCGTCGAGCCCTCCGTCGCCGGCCCCAAGCGTCCCCAGGACCGCGTCCTCCTGCCGAATGTAGCCGCCAGCTTCCAGCAGCAGCTACCCGCACTCCTCGGCCCCAACGCCACCCGCAACGCAGCCCGCCAGATGGCCAGTTGGGAAGGGGAAGGTGGCCACGCCGATGCCAGCGGAAATCTCACCGGCGGCTTCGGTACACCGGCCCCGGTCGTCCAAACCCCGGTCGTCCCAGTCGTCACCCTCGGCGCCCAAGGCTCCGCCACCGCCGTACTCGACGCCCCGGCCGTCTCCATCCGCTCCCGCTTCGGCATCGATCCTGACCCCTACCTCGATCACGGCAGCATCGTCATCGCCGCCATCACCTCCTGCACCAATACCTCCAACCCCTACGTCATGATCGCCGCTGGCCTCCTCGCCAAAAAAGCCGTCGAAAAGGGCCTCAGCACCCCACCCTGGGTCAAGTCCTCCCTCGCCCCCGGCTCCCGTGTCGTCACCGACTACTACGTCAAGGCCGGCCTCATGCCCTACCTCGATGCCCTCCGCTTCCAGGTTGTCGGCTACGGTTGCACCACCTGCATCGGCAACTCCGGCCCGCTGCCCACCGACGTCTCCAAGTCCATTGAGGACCACGGCCTCGTCGCCGTCTCCGTCCTCTCCGGAAACCGCAACTTCGAGGGCCGTATCTCCCCCGAGGTCCGTGCCAACTACCTCATGAGCCCGCCGCTCGTCATCGCCTATGCTCTCGCCGGACACATCGGCCACGACTTCGCCACCCAGCCCCTCGGCAAAGATAAATCCGGCCAGCCCGTCTTCCTCAAGGACATCTGGCCCACCCAGGCAGAAGTCTCCGCCACCGTCGCCAGCTCCATCGACGCCGAAATGTTCCACAAGGAGTACTCCACCATCTCCCTCGGCGACGAAAACTGGCAGCACCTCAAATTCCCCGAAGGCGAAACCTACGGCTGGGAGCCAGACTCCACCTACATCCGTAAAGCCCCCTACTTCGATGGCATGACCGCCACCCCCGCACCCGTCGAAGACATCCACCGCGCCCGCGTCCTCGCCGTCCTCGGAGACTCCGTCACCACCGACCACATCTCCCCCGCTGGCTCCATCAAGCTCAACGGCCCGGCAGGGAAGTACCTCACCGATCACGGCGTCAAGCCCGCGGACTTCAACTCCTACGGCTCCCGCCGCGGCAACCACGAGGTCATGGTCCGCGGTACCTTCGCCAACGTACGCCTGCGCAATAAACTCGCTCCTGGCACCGAGGGCGGCGTCACCCGCCTGCTCCCCGAGGACATCCCCATGTCCATCTACGATGCCTCCGTCGCCTACGCCGAGCGCGGTACGCCACTCGCCATCCTCGCTGGCAAAGAGTACGGCTCCGGCTCCTCCCGTGACTGGGCCGCCAAGGGCCCACGTCTGCTCGGTATCCGCTTCGTCATCGCGGAGAGCTACGAGCGCATCCACCGCAGCAACCTCGTCGGCATGGGCATCCTCCCGCTCCAGTTCCTACCCGGCCAGAACGCGGAATCCCTCCACCTCACCGGCGAAGAGGTCTACGCCATCGGCGATACCCCCGGACAACTCCGCACCATGCTCGATAACAAGTTCGCCGAAGGCAAACTCGTCACCGTCTTCGCCGAATCCGACCTCGGCAAGACCATCGAGTTCTCCGCTACCGTCCGCATCGACACACCCCAGGAGATCCTCTACTACCAGCACGGAGGCATCCTGCAATACGTCCTGCGTCAACTCGCCGGCAAAGCGTAACCAAACCCGGCACAAATCCAGCAGGCCGCGCACCCAGCGCGGCCTGTTGCTTTTAGTCACATTCTCCATCCCGCAATTGCCACCCCAGATTTCCCGCCCACGCTCGCCCAAATCCAATATCATCCCCACATGAAGCCGATCCTCTGGATCATCCTCGCCATCGCCTCCACCCTCCTCGCCGGAGCCACCGTAGTCCCGCTCGTCGGCCACTCCATCGAGGCCAAAGACCTCGCCACCGCCTCCGACGGCACCCCCGAAGCCCAGCAGGAGATCGACTACCAGGCCAACCTGACCCACCGTTGGACCTACCTCGCCGTCACCGCCGAAATCCTCTCCCTTGCCCTCTGGATCGCCTTCGCCCGCGCCTGGAACCGCACCGCCGCCAACCCCCATCCCTGGCTCCGCTACACCCTCGCCCTGTTCCTCGCCATCGCCGCCCCCTGCGCCGTCATGGCCGTCGTCATCATCCTGCTCTAGCCCCCCCAACCGAATTCACACTTCCCCACAACCTGTCGGATAATAACCTCTGAGCGAAAGGGAGAACCATTGGGCCTCTTCAAGAAAAAAATCAAGCAGGAACACAAAGTCATGCTCCAGCACGACCGCGCCGCCGGAGCGCTGCTCCCCGAGTACCACCGCCCCACGCCCGAGTGCCCCCACCCCGAGCAGTGGTCCATGCTCGACTCCATGACCGCCGAACTCGAAGTCCTCGAGTTCCTTGCCACCCTCGTCACCACCATCAAGCCCCGCCTCGTCGTCGAAACCGGCTCCTTCCTCGGCGTCTCCACCGAGTGGATCGCACGCGGTCTCCAGCGCAACGGCTTCGGCAAAGTCATCTCCTGCGAGTACGATCCCATCGTCTATGAGAAAGCCAAGGCCCGCCTCCAGGGCTCCCCGCTCGCCCCCTGGATCGAACTCCGCAACGAGTCCTCCCTCGAGATGCACGTCGAAGGCACCATCGACCTCTTCTTCTCCGACTCCGACATGCCCATCCGCGAGGCCGAGGTCAAACGCTTCCTCCCTCAAATCAACCCCACCGGCATCATCCTCATGCACGACGCCAGTTCGCATCTCAAACTCGTCCGCGAGGCCGCTCTCAAGATGGAAGCAGAAAACCTGCTCTCCGTCGTCCTGCTCCCCACCCCGCGCGGCCTCGTCATCGCCCAGCCCAGAGCCAACCGCCACTAGAGAAAGCAACCCACCAAGTTACAAATAGAGAACTCGTCCGTCCGCAAGCCGGCTTACGACAAAAAACGTACACCCGTCAGCTCCTCGCACACGCTCCACAGCCGCGCCGCCGCTGCTTCATCCCGCGCCTGCTTCGCCACCTGGGCATCGCCCACATCGCCGCCGCGCATCTCCTGGAAGCCCTGCGGCCCGTAGTACCCGCCGCCCACAGCCTCCGCAGCCGTGGCAGCATACAGCGTTGGCAGCGCTCCGTCCGCATCGGAGTTCAGCAGCGCGCCAATCACGCCCGCAATCGCCTTCTCCGCCACCGCTGCCAGCCCTGTGCTCGATCCCACCTTGAACAGATTCGTCTTCGCCACACCCGGGTGCGCCGCCATGCTCATCACCCCGGATGACCGCGCCTCCAGCCGCCGCTCCATCTCCAGCGCAAACATCAGGTCCGCCAGCTTCGACTGCTGATACGCCTCCATCGGGCTGTACCGCTGCCTGCTCTGCAGATCGTCAAAACGGATCCGTCCCCGCTTATGCGCAATCGACGCCACCGTCACCACCCGCGGTCGTTCCGCCTCCGATGTCGCTCGTGCCGCCGCTCGCTCCAGCGCCGGCAGCAGCAGCCCCGTCAGCGCAAAATGCCCCAGCACATTCGTGCCAAACTGTACCTCAAACCCATCCCGCGTCTGCTGCCGCTTCGGCGGAGCCATCACGCCTGCATTATTAATCAGCACATCCAGCGGCAGCCCTCGTTCCAACTCCCGCCCCGCCACCTCCTGCACCGACGTCAGCGAAGCCAGATCCAGAATCGCCAACTCCACCTGCGCCCCTGCTACTTCACCCCGCAACCGCTCCACCGCTGCCTCACCGCGCTTACGGTCTCGGCAAGCCAGCACCACCGTCGCTCCCTTGCGCGCCAACTCCAGCGCCGCAGGATACCCAATGCCACTATTCGCCCCGGTAATCAACACCCGTCGGCCCGTCTGCGAGGGCATATCCGCAACTGTCCATTGCTTGCTCATATACCCTCTTCGATGCGCCAACCACCCACGCGGTGCAACAAATTCGTACTCACTTGCTCGATAAAAAGGTATCCACCACCTGCACATACTTGTCCGGCTCTTCATACGAAGGCAGATGCCCGCTCCGCTCGAAGATCGCCAGCTTCGCTCCTGGAATCTCCTTGTACATCTTCCACGCCGTCAGCGGTGCCACATTCATGTCGTATCGCCCCGTAATCACCAACACTGGAAACTCAAACTTCCCCACTGCCGCCGTCAGGTCGATCTTCTCCGTCGCCGCGCTCACCGCATCGCCCACCTTCGGGTTGTACCCCAGGTCCTTCGCTCCCGCCAGGTAAGCATCCCGCTTCGCCTCGCTGTAGAAGATCATCTTGAAGTGCATCCGCAGATGCTCCTGCGCCGCTGTCTCCGCATCGATCGGCTTCGGATCAACTGGCTTGGACTCGCCCGTCAGCGGCTCCGTCGCTCCCTTCGCCTCGCCCTTCCGCAGCGCGGCAGCATTCGGCTCCGGCTGCTTCCCGTCGATCATCGCATCCTGCTCTTCCACATCAGGAAACACCTGCGGCAGCAGATGCACCGTCTCCTTCCACGTCGGCCCCGGCGAGTCGCTCAGCACCATCCGCTCCACATGCTCCGGATGCGCCGCCGCATACGCCATCACCACCAGCCCCCCAAACGAGTCGCCCACCAGCGCCACCTTCTCAAATCCCAGCCCCGCACGTACCGCCTCCAGATCCGCCACCTGCGCTTCCATCCCTTGCGCCGCTCCCTCCGCCACCCGCGTCGACTCACCCGTCCCCCGCTGGTCGTAAAACACCACCTGCCGCTTCTTCGCCAGCCGTGCCCACACGTTGTTCTGCAGCATGTACACATGCGACAACCCTGGCCCGCCATTCACCGCAATCACCGGTGTCGCCGAACTCACCCCCCCAAACACCTCATACGAAAGGTCGACATCCTTGGTCTGCACCAGCCCCGTCGCCACCTCGCCCTGCTGTCCATAGGCCGCAACACTGCATCCTAATACCGCCAGCGCCGCCCACCGGCCCGCCCACAACCCCACCTGCCGCATCACCAAACCACTGCTCATAACCATGCTTTCTATACTAAGCGGCACACCAGCCCTCTTCCATCCGCAACCCCCATCCAAACCCATTGCCCTATGCACCACGATTGGTGCGCAAAAGTTTTCACGCCCCCAGGTGATAAATTCTCTAACATTCAACCCTCACCGTAGAGCAGCTCGAGGTGATTCACCACCCAATGCAGTCTCTTGTTTGTTTGCTTTACTTTGCTCCTTCGTCTGCCTTGTTCTCCACAGCTGGTAGCGGCTGGTGGACTACGCATCTCTGCGTCCTTCCTCATCTCCCCTCCACCTCTGCGCTTCTGCTCCTCCACGGCCCCAACTTCGCGATCCTCTTCTGGCTCTGTCTGCTCCTGTTCGCTCTCTCGCTGGTCTGCTTCTTCATCACCAATCGCAACCTCGACCGCGCCTCCGAGGCCAACCGTCGCAGTCAGGTCCGCTTCTTTGCCGCCGCCGACAGCACCCTCGACGCCTTCTTCATCCTCGAAGCCATCCGCCCCGCTGCCGATCCCGCCGGCCCCATCGAAGACTTCGTCTTCACCTATCTCAATCACAACGCCGAAAAGCTCCTGCTCAAGCCCCGCCACCAGGTCCTCGGAGAGCGCCTCACCCATATCCTCCCGCTCAAATCCACCGGCCGCCTCCTCGAAGACTACCGCCAGGTCGTTCGCACCGGCCAGTCCCTCACCCACGAGTTTCCTCTCCACCCCGAAGACCTCCATGGTCCCTGGATGCGTCATCACGTCGCCAAACTCGACGATGGCCTCGCCATCACCGCCAGCGAGATCGTTCAACTGGATAACGTCACCCTGCCGCCAGAGCCCACCCCGCCCGCCAGCCCCGATCACCTTCGCCACGTCGACTCCGCCAGCCACCGCGACGCCCTCACCGGCCTCCCCAGCCGCACCCTCGTCTACGATCGCATCCAGCTAGCCATGGCCCGCGCCAACCGCTACTCCACCAAGGTCGCCGTCCTCCTCGTCAACCTCGACGCCTTTCGCGTCATCAACGACACCTTCGGACACATCGTCGGAGATCAGGTCCTCATCCAGACCGCCACACGGCTCCGCAACGCAGTCCGCGGCACAGACTCCGTGCTCCGCCTCGGCGGAGACGAGTTCATCATCGTCCTCCCCGACATCGCCTTCGTCTCTGATATCCGCCGCACCGCAGCCACCATCGTCGCCGTCCTCCAGCCCCCCATCCTCGTCGACGAAAAATCCATCCAGACCAGTTGCACCATCGGCGTAGCCATCTACCCCGACTCCGCCCTCACCATAGAAGAACTACTCCACCAGGCAGACCTCGCCATGTGCCAGGCCAAGCTTCAGGGGAAAAATAAATACCAGGTCTTCCATCTCACCGCACGCAACCAGGCCCAGGAACAGGCTCCAGAGCCCGACCACGCTCACGCTCACCTTCAGGATTCAGAGCAGCAATACACAGAATAGCCCCGCCGCCAAGCCACCCTAGCCTAGCTGCGCAAAGCCGCTTCAATCCCGGCGTTCACTTCCGCCTGTGCAAACTCCGCCGCCACCCGGATACCATTCATCACAGCCTTCTCGTTCGAAGACCCATGCCCCACAATGCACACGCCCCGCACCCCCAGCAACGGTGCGCCGCCATACTCGGAGTAGTCCAGTCGCTTCTTGAACTCGTTGAACGCCTTCCGCGACAGCAGTGCGCCCACCTGCGACGTCACCGTAGACTTCAGCGACTCCCGCAGCAGGGAACTCATCAGCTTCACCACGCCCTCCGAGGTCTTCAACGCCACATTCCCCACAAATCCGTCACACACCGTCACATCCGTGCGCCCGTTGTACAGGTCCCGGCCTTCCACATTGCCGATAAAGTTGATCCCCGCCAGCGCCCGCAGCAGCGGCAGCGTATCCCGCGTCAGCGCATTGCCCTTGGAGTCCTCTTCCCCGATCGACAGCAGCCCTACCCGAGGATTGTGGATCTTCAGTACGCTCTCCGCATACCGCTTGCCCATCACCGCAAACTGCACCAGGTTGTCCGGGTCGGAGTCCACATTCGCTCCCACATCCAGCAGCAGGGAAGGGGAGCCACTAATCGTCGGCAGTATCGTCGCCAGCGCCGGCCGCTCCACCCCAGACAGCATCCCCAGCACCATCTTCGCCGTTGCCATCGCCGCGCCCGTATTGCCAGCGGTAAAAAATCCCGCAGCACGGCCCTCGCGAACCATCTTCAAGCCCACCCGCATCGACGAATCACGCTTGGTCCGAACCGCCTGCGCGGCCTTGTCCTCCATCGTGATCCACTCGCTCGCAGGCACCACAAACACCGGCAGATGCGCACCCGCCAGTGCCTTGCGCAGCATCGGACGCAGTATGTCCTCAGGGCCCACCAGGTGGACCCGCACATCCAATTGCTTGCACGCAAGGATGGCCCCGCGAACCTCTGGTTCGGGGGCCTTGTCTGAACCCATCCCGTCGACAACGATGTCTATCGGCATCAGCCTTGGAGATCCTTGAATCCTGCAAATGTACGGTTCAGGTTGAAAAGACTAAGCAGTCGCTTCTTTGGTCACAAGCACTTCGCGGCCCTTGTACGTCCCGCACTTGCGGCACGCACGATGCGGCAGCTTGCGCTCGTGGCAGTTCGGGCACTCAGAGAGGCCGGTCGGGGTCAGAAAATCGTGGCTGCGGCGCTTCGCAGTCCGCTGTTTGGAATGGCGCCGTTTTGGATTAGGCATTGCAGTATCCCTTTCAATCAGCCTGCCATCCGTGGCGCAACGCGCCTCCTCCGAACAGCAAACAAAAACTCAAAATCATCTAAAAACTACTCGCTTGCTATTGCACCAGCTTGTCAGCCAAACCCGCCAAAGCATTCCACCGCGGATCGGCAGGTGCCTCATCGCAGTTGCACTTTGCTACATTCAGATTCTGGCCACAGCGCGGGCACAGCCCTTTGCAGTCCGGCTTGCAGAGAGTACGACTGGGCAGGGAAAGTAACACCTGCTCACGCACCACATCCTCAAGCAATAGCCCGCTCTCTCCATAATACCCGATTTCCGTCTCGTCCGGGGTAATCGCTCGCTCGCCAGACTCCGCATCCGCACTCTCCGGACGAAAAATCAGGTCAAACTCCCCCTCCAGCGGCAACGCCACCGGTTCTACACACCGCGCACACAGCACCTCAAACGGTCCCGCATACGTCGCACGCAAACGAATATCGTCCACATGGTCGTGCGCCCCACGGTGCTCCACGATCAACTCCGCCTGCCCCGTCACCGGCATCGGACCGGTCTGCCGCAGGTCATGCGGATACTCCACTACGCCCGGAGCTATCGTCTCCTCAAACTGCAGCGGTTCATCAACGAGTTGGATCGGGGTTATCAGCACACCCTCTAGGCTACGGAGCTACAACCCGCAGGTCAAATCCTTCCGCTCCTGCCCCATCCTCGCTACCGCCCCGCAAACACTCGAATCCCCGCAATCCCAGCCGCACCCGCCTCTGTGCAGACCTCCGCCAACTCCGCCGTCACCCCGCCCAGCGCCAGCACCCGCGCCGTACCCCCTGCCGCACACGCCCTGCGCAGCGCTTCCAGTCCCACCCCCGACACCACCTCCACCCCACCCGCCATCTTTCCAAACACCGGCCCAAACAGCACCAGATCCACCCCCGCCTCGCTCGCTCGTTCCACCTCCGCCACCGTATGGCACGACCCACTCACCACCGGCTCCGCCAGCCCCGCCCGCCGGTAAACCGCCCGCACCTGCTCCGCCGTCAACTCCCCCCCCGCCCCCGTCAGATGCACCCCATCCGCCTCCGCCGCCACGGCAATATCCACCCTCCGGCTCACCAGCACCCGCGTCCGCCGCTCGCCCCCGCCGCTCGCCCCCCGCACCGCCGCAACCACCTCCCTCACCAAATCCGTCAACGCCCCCGCCCCCAGATCTTTCTCCCGCACCTGGATAAAATCAATCCCCGCCGCCGCCCACCCGGACGCCTGTTGAATCAAGCATTTCTGCCGATAAAGCGCAGTACCGGCGATCGCGCCACGGTCGGTAATCGCATAGCGAAGCATGTCTCCCAGTGTAGGGGGCAGCCAGCCGTCTGTGGTACTTTCATGTCATACGGTGCGTCTTATTTTTGATGCTTCTGGCCCCGCTCGCTATTCCGCCGGGGTCATCAACCGCGACCGAAAGAACCACGCCACGGCGAATGAGTAGTCCAAATATGAGTAGTGTGTACGATCTAATCGTCATCGGCTCCGGGCCAGCCGGACAGCGCGCTGCAATCTACGCAGCCAAGCTCGGGAAAAAGGTGGCTCTCGTTGAGATGCGCGAGGTCGTCGGTGGTGCTTGTATCAGCACCGGCACCATCCCCTCCAAAACCATGCGCGAGGCCGTCCTCCACCTCTCCGGATACAACTACAAGTCCATCTACGGCATGAACTACCGCGTCAAAGAACGCATTACCATGGCGGACCTCGCCTTCCGCGTTCAGCACGTCATCAAAACCGAGATCGACGTCACCGAAGCCCAGCTCTCCCGCAACAACATCGAGATGCTCGTCGGCACAGCCTCCTTCGAGGATGCCAACCACATCAAGGTCACCAACTCCAAGGGCTCATCCGTCTACGAGACCGCCAACGTCCTCATCGCCACCGGCACCAAACCCGCCGCCTCCCCAAAAGTCCCCATCAACGGGCACACCATCATCAACTCCGATCTCGTCCTCGATCTCCCCGCCCTCCCCAAGACCCTCATCGTCGTCGGCGGAGGCGTCATCGGCGTCGAGTACACCTGCATGTTCTCCGCACTCGGCGTCCGCGTCACCCTCATCGAGCGCCGCCCCCGCCTCCTCGAGTTCGCAGACCAGGAGATCATCGAGGCCCTCAGCTACCACCTCCGAGACTCCCGCGTCACCATGCGCCTCAACGAGGGCGTCGAGTCAGTCGAAGAGATGCCCGATGGAACCGTCGTCGCCAACCTCGAATCCAAGAAAAAAGTCCAGGGCGACGCCCTCCTCTACGCCGTCGGACGACAGGGCAACGTCGACGAGCTCAACCTCGCCGCCGTCGGCATCGAATCCGACTCCCGGGGACGCATCCCCGTAGACAAGGACTTCCGCACCAAGGTCCCCAACATCTTCGCCGGTGGCGACGTCATCGGCTTTCCCTCCCTCGCCTCCGTCTCCATGGAGCAGGGCCGCATCGCCGCCGCACGCGCCTTCGGAGACGAGACCATCCTCTCCAACCCCAGCTTCTACCCCTACGGCATCTACACCATCCCCGAGATCAGCTTCATCGGAAAAACCGAAGAGCAGCTCACCGAAGAAGACGTCCCCTACGAGGTCGGCGTCGCCTACTACCGCGAGATCGCCCGCGGACAGATCCGCGGCGACACCACCGGGCGCCTCAAGCTCATCTTCCACCGCATGACCCACGCCATCCTCGGCGTACACATCATCGGCGAAGGTGCCAGCGAACTCCTCCATATCGGCCAGGCTGTCATGGCACTCGGCGGAAAGCTGGAATATTTCGTCGATACCGTCTTCAACTATCCAACGCTCGCAGAATGTTATAAAGTTGCGGCTTTCAACGGGTTGAACCGCGTCAGCAAGTTCGAATAACATCGCGCGACCCAGGAGGCAGACAACCCATGGCTAAATCGATTGGCGTCACTCTTTCAGAACGCATCCTCGCAGGGCTGGTCGTCGATCACCAGCTCCAGGGCCCACTCTGCTGCTACCCCCAGAATCAGGAAGAAGTCGACGCCCTCGTCGAGCTGCCCACCGATAGCCTCGTCCGCACCATCGCTGACGAGATCGTCGCCTGCGCCGCCGGTGCCACCGATATCGCAGCCATCGGCGTCGCACTCCCCGGACTCATCCGCAACGGCGTCGTCGAAGAAGCGCCCAATCTCCCCCAGCTCAAAGGCGCTCGCATCGGCGTCCTCCTCACCGCCGAACTCGTCTCCCGTGGCTTCAACACCTCCGTCAACATCCTCAACGACGCCGACGGCATGGCCGCCGGTCTCGCCGCACGCCACGGCAAACTCGATCACCTCATCCGCGTCTGGACCCTCGGCGTAGGCATCGGTTACGGTCGCTACCCCTTCGCCCCCGGGGTCTGGGAAGGCGGCCACACCGTCGTCACCCTCGACGAGAAAGAACAGTACTGCGGCTGCGGCGGACGTGGACACATGGAAGGCATCATGGGCCATCGCGCCATGCGCCTCCGCTTCCTCGATATGGAACCCGACGAGGTCTTCGCAGCAGCCAAAGCCGGTGACCCACGCTGCCTCGAATTCAAACGCCTCTGGCACAAAGCCCTCGCCGCAGCCACCTCCACCACCATCCACATGGCCGGCACCGGCAAGTTCTACCTCACCGGCTTCAACGCCCGCTTCGTCGATCTCCCCTTGCTCAAGGACTACCTCCAGCAGATGGTCAAAATGAGCCCGCTCCAGAGCTACTCGCTCGAAATCGTCGAAGACAACCCCGAGATCCGCGTCATCGGTGCAGCCGTAGCCGCAGAGCTCGCCGCCGGCATCTAGCCACCACTACGCCCTCTACCGCTGGCACACCGGGCAGTAGTGCGTCCCGCGCCCACCCAACACCATCTTCTTGATCGCCGTCCCGCATACCTTGCATGCCTCGCCACCCCGGCCATACACGGCATGCTCAATCTGGAAGTACCCCGTCATCCCCTCCGCATCCACGTAGTCTGAAACCGACGACCCACCCAGCTCTATCGCCCGCGCCAGCACCTTCTGCAGCGCCTCCCGCAGCCGCGCCAGCTCCGTCCGCGTCAGCTTGCCCGCCGCCCGCGTAGGCCGAATCCCCGCCCGAAACAGACTCTCGTCTGCATAGATATTCCCCACCCCATGCAGCAGGCTCTGGTTCAGCAACGCCGCCTTGATCGCCACCTTCCGCCCCCGGAACAGCTTCGCAAACTCCTCATCGCCAATCGTCGTAGGCTCTGCTCCTGGCCCCAGATACGCCTCCCGCACCACGCTCAACCGCCCAAACCGCCGCGGATCCACAAACCGCACCTCCCGCCCATCCGCCAGCGTCAGCACCGCATGGGTATGCGCTGGCAAAGGTACCTCCCGCTCCGCCACCAGCAGCCGCCCCGTCATCCCCAGATGCACCAGAAACTCCGCCTGCCCCTGCTCGCGGCCCAGCGTCACCACCACCGTCTTGCCCACCCGCCGCACCCGTTCAATCCGTGCCCCCGTCAGCACTTCTTCAATCTCATTCTCCGGGCTCTTGAACGTCTGCGGCTTCCCGCTCGTCCACACCGACACAATCCGTGCCCCACGAACCCGCTCGTTCACCCCATTCGCAATCGTCTCCACCTCCGGTAACTCAGGCAAGCGTCGTACCTCCTCGACGGGCCCGGTCCCGAGCCTCCTGCGCCTGCACCTTGCGCACCTGCATCCACACCAGCGCCACGCCCATCCCCACCAACACCAGCTTCCACCACGCAAAACGGTCCACCGTCCACAACACCGCAAAGCTCAACCCCACCACCCGCACCACCAGCAGGGTCACGTAAAACGCCATCAGACTCGGAGGTTTGATCGATCCTTCCCCATTCCCGCGCAGGCCTCAACTCGGCCTTCACCAGTCCGCAGTATAGAATGAGACATGGACGTGGAAACCTCCCCATGTACCTACCCTCCGGAGCCAACTCTCTCGTGACTCAGCGCAAATCAGCGGTAATCCTCGGTGCCCAGTGGGGCGATGAAGGCAAAGGCAAGATCGTCGACGTCCTCTCCGAAAAATTCAACGTCGTCGCCCGGTACGCTGGTGGCCACAACGCCGGTCATACCGTCATCATCTCCGGCAAAAAATTCGTCCTCCAGCTCATCCCCTGCGGCGTCCTCCGCCCGGAGTGCAAAGGCATCATCGGCAACGGCGTCGTCCTCGATCCCATGGCCTTCCTCAATGAGGTCAAAAAACTCAAGGACGCCGGTCTCCCCATCGACGGACAGCTCTTCGTCTCCAACCGCGCCCAGGTCATCCTGCCCTACCACCGCATGATCGAGCTCGCCGCCGAGAACGCCCCCGGCCGCACCAAGATCGGTACCACCAGCCGCGGCATAGGCCCAGCATACGAAGACAAGATGCACCGCTCCGGCCTCCGCGTCGTAGACCTCCTCAACTCCGCGCTCCTCCGCACCCACATCGAGAACGCCTGCCACGAGAAGAACGCCATCGCCCACGCCCTCTTCGGCACCGAGCCCCTCGACCCCAAGCAGATGTACGAGGACTACGCCCGCGCCGCAGAGCAGATCGCGCCCTTCGTCGCCGACACCGCCGTCATGCTCAACGAGGCCTTCAAAAACGGCGACAAGGTCATGTTCGAAGGCGCTCAAGGCGCTCTCCTCGACATCGACCACGGAACCTACCCCTTCGTCACCAGTTCCTCCGCCACCGCAGGCGGAGCCGTCACCGGAACCGGCGTCGGCCCCACCAGCATCGGCACCGTCATCGGCGTCACCAAGGCCTACGTCACCCGCGTCGGCGAAGGCCCTTTCCCCACTGAGATCAACGACTCCTCCGCCGACCTCCTCCGCGCTCGCGGTCAGGAGTACGGTGCCGTCACCGGTCGTCCCCGTCGCTGCGGCTGGCTCGACCTGCCCCTGCTCCGCTACTCCAACATGATCAATGGAACCGAGTGGCTCGTCGTCACCAAAATGGACGTCATGGACGAGTGCGCCGAAATCCCCGTCTGCACCGGCTACAAGGTCAACGGTAAGCTCACCGACACCATCCCCGCCGATATGCCCGGCTTCCACGCCATTCAGCCCGTCTACACCACCCTCAAGGGTTGGAACTGCTCCACCGAAGGCATCACCGAGTTCGACAAGCTGCCGCAGCTTGCCCAGGACTATCTCAACTTCCTTGAAAAGGAATCTGGTGCCAAGATCGGCATGGTCTCCACCGGCCCCGACCGCAACCAGACCATGACCCTGCCCGCATTCGCCCAAGCTCTCCAGGCATAACCCGCAAAGAATAGGTCACACCATGCTCAGCTTCACCGTTCGCCTCCGCTTTGATCAGGACGACCACGAAAAAGTGGTCGAAATCCTGCGCCACCTCACCGCCGCCTCCCGCCAGGAGCCCGGCTGCATCAGCTACATCCCCCACTTCGTCGAAGGCGACAACACTACCGTCCTCATCTACGAGCAGTACGCCGACGAGGCTGCACTCGATCACCACCGCAACTCCCCCCACTTCGCACAGTTCGCCATCGGAGGCCTCTATCAACTCATGAAGGAGCGTCAGGTGGAAAACCTCACCGCCGTCTGCTAACCGCACCCCCGCACCGGCTTCGGAAATAGCCCTGCTGCCGCTGGAACTTCCAGCGGCAGTTTGTGCTTTCAGCCCACAAATACGCCGCCAAAGCCAGCAAGCTTTAGCCCCGTCCCGCCTCTACCCCTCCAGCCGAGACCCTCTTCCGTGCCCGCCAGCACCGCCTCCCTACGGCTTTGGTGTTACTTCGTATCCATTTACCGATTGTTGCTTTGACTCCACCCCACCCAGCGGACTACCATCCGGCTACGTCCATGCGGAGACACTCTGCTCAAACCCGCGCTTCAAAGCTCCACCTCCTTACGGTGCTCCTCTGTGGATGCCTGCTCTCCCTGCCTGCCCTCGCCATGGGCAACCCCGCTGGAAAAAAACACGACTACAAGCGCCAGATCGAACAACTCGAAGACCAGTGGCGAGTCGCCCAACTCACCAATGACACCTCCGTCATGGATAAGCTCCTCTCCGACGACTACATCGGTATCTCCATGACCGGCCAGGTCCTCACCAAGGCCCAGCAGTTGGACCGCGTCAGAAACCACTCCATCATGTTGTCCAAAATGGATCTCAGCGACCGCAAGGTCAAGCTCATCGGCTCTATCGCAATCGTCACCTCACGCGCCGATGTCGAAGGCTCCAACGAAAACCAGCCCGTCGCAGGCATGTTCCGCTACACCCGCGTCTACCAGAGGCTCCCCAACGGCACCTGGAAGATCACCAGCTTCGAGGCCACCCGCGCCAGAGACTTCGGCCCCCATCACCACGGCCAGAACCACCAACTCCCCTTAGGTCCGGAGAGCGCAACCGAGTCCAACCCCATCACCGCACCCTAGCCATAATTCACCACAAAATCACCACCATCTATCCACCCGTAAACACCTGAACACCAGACTGGTGGGCGCGGATTCTCCTCCGCACTCCAGCGATACTTCTGTCTGCATTCCCTTGCATCTAAGCGATCCGGCTGTCCACCATCGCAAGCCCAGCCGCCCTGATCGGCAACCGCCCCTGCAGATTCAACGCCAGCAGCCGCCGATCCAACGATCGCGTCGACCCTGTGATCCGAGCGTCTTCGCCTTCCTTCGGCAAGGCAATGAACGCAGATCGTCCCACCGCAGCAGTGCGTTCCTTCCTGCCGGATATCAAATAAGGGCGAACCGTCTCAATAACACTGCCAGAAGACGATCCTCGGCTCGGTGAGCCGTTTCGTAACGAAGAGGGAGTGTACGTCTGTAAAGTTGCCATGGCATCCTCGATTCAGCAAACTTTGGCGAGTATCGTTCGTCGTCATTTCCTTACTACGATGGCCCCAAAACGGTGTGAGTTGTCCATTGCCGGAAGGCTAAGCGAAGCTTACTCCATGTGACGTTTAAAGCCTCAGGAAGTATGCGGGTCTCCGCCACGACCGTCATGAAATTTGTGTCGCCCAGCCAACGCGGCATCGCATGCATGTGCAAATGGTCGGCTATCCCAGCGCCCGCAGCCTGCCCCAGATTCATCCCGAAGTTCATCCCCTCCGGCTGGTAAACCTCGCGCAGACACTGATCCACCCGCTGCGCCATCTGCATCATCTCCTGTGCACTCGCAGCATCCAGCTTCGCCAGCGTATCCGTATGCGCGTACGGCACGATCAGCACATGGCCCGTCCCATAAGGAAACGCATTCAGGCACACAAAGCACGTCGCTCCCCGCGCCACCAGATGCACCGCCGCCTCCGCCTGCTCCGGTGCCATCCCCTCACCAATCGCATAGTCCACCGCTGCAATCATGTTGCAGAAAACGCACTGTCGGTCCTCGTCCGTAGGCCACCCGCTCAGGCTCTCAGGGACGCCCTTCCGGCGCACGCTCCCGTCCGTACCCTGCACATCTTTCCCGGTAATGTACGCGTAGCGCCACGGGGTCCACAGCCGATCCATAGCGGCGAGTATAGCCGCCAATCCCACCCCGTCTGCACCTCTCTCCCACCCCGTCTCCCCTCAGTTACTACATCCACTCCACGCAAACTTCGTCCTTCCCGTTATTTGCCTGCACCAACCTCTACATTGGCGGAGTACAATTCAGCACGCATCGCGCAGGGCTGTCTCCTCCGACCAGTCTTCCGGCCGATCATCCAGTCCCGACGCGACAATCTCATCGTGTGAGGATGCCATGCTCAAGCTCAGCTCTCATCTTGTACTCGCCGCTGTCGTACTCTCGCTGCTCGCAACCACCGGCTGCCAGCGCCACTCCAAGTCCGAGGTCTACTACCTCATCTCCAACAACCTCAAACTCCCCTACTGGCAGACCGCCAACGCCGGCTTCGCCAAAGCCGGAGAACTCTACCACGTCACCGCGCTCCTCCGCGGCCCCGACGGCTACGACTCCCAGGCAGAACTCGACGAGTTCAACAAGGCCGTCGCCGCCAAGCCCGCCGGAATCCTCATCTCCGTCACCGACGCCGCACTCATGTCCTCCGCCATCGACAACGCCATCGCCGCCGGCATCCCTGTCATCACGATCGACTCCGATGCGCCCACCAGCCATCGCCTCTTCTTCATCGGAACCAATAACCTCGAAGCTGGAAGACTCGGTGGCCAGCGCGTCGTCCAGAAACTCGGTGGCAAGGGTAACGTCGTCTTCTTCACCACCCCCGGCCAGCCAAACCTCGACGAGCGCCTCAAAGGCTACAAGGATGCCTTCGCCGACCATCCCGATATCAAAGTCGCCGAAGTCTTCAACATCAAGGGCGACTCCGGCACCACCTTTGACCGCGCCGAAGTCGACGTCATGAAAACCGGTGCCGACAAGGTCGATGCCTTTATCTGCCTCGAATCCGGTAGCGGTGCTCAGGTCGCCGAGGTCCTCAAGCGGCACAACGCCACCGACCGCCTCCTCATCGCCATGGACGTAGACTCAGCCACCCTCGGTACCATCAAGGATGGCGGTATCGACTCCACCATCGCCCAGAAACCCTACACCATGGGATACGTCGGCCTCCGCGCTCTCGACCAGATTCACCACTCCCTGCCAGCTAAATTCAGCGATAGCTACGCCGCCGACTCCTTCGCCCCCTACCCCGTCTTCATCGATACCGGTACCGCACTCGTCGACAAGTCCAACGCCCAGGCCTACCTCGAAAGCGAAGCCGCAGCCCAAAAGTAGTGGATGACCGCAGCGCAAGCGGGTTCCATCTCCTCTCCCCGCTTGCGCTCCACCTCCACCGCCACATTCCGCCGATTACCGACCAGCAAATTTACCCCAATCATTACATTTCCGTGATTTCCCCGGAGCGTTGGTTGACGTGGGGGTAGCAAAGTTCTATGCTTTTAGGTGAGCCTCTGCGTGTGGGACCCAAGTGCAGCCGCTCCTCTGCAAGATGTAACTCGCTCCTCCCTGCCGAAGCTGCCTTCGCGGAATGAGAGATCAACCCGATTCCCTTCCCGGTAATCTGGTTACTCCGCCAACAGCGCCGAATAGATGGAACGAAGGCTTGGATCCCGGAGTCCGCGTCAAATGTTAGACACCCATAATCCTGATCAAACCGAGAGCAAACCCCTGAACACCGAACTCGAAACCCTAGCGCCCGAAGCGACAGCGGCTACTACAGACCTGTCTATTGAATCCACCACCACCCAACCGCAAGAGACCGTGCCCGTAACCCCTGTCGCTGCAACCGAAACTCCCAACGCCCCTGCCACCACCGGGTCAGTTGAGACTATCGCCGCAGCTCAGGCAGACGCGCACGCCGACGAACCAGACTATGACGCCGCAGACTTCGCCGCAGCCCTCGCCAACTTCGACCGCGAGCAGGCAGCCGAGTCCGCAGCCGCACAGAACCTGACCGCAGAAGAGGTCATCGTCACTGGCACCGTCATCAAGGTCACCGACAAGCATGTCGTCGTCGACATCGGTCTCAAGTCCGAAGGGCTCATTCCCCTCGATCAGGTGCTGGACGTCAATGGCGTCTCCAAGTTCAACGCCGGCGATACCGTTGAGGTAGTCGTCGAGCGCGAAGAGCCAGAAGGTGGCTATCTCGTCAGCTACGAGAAAGCCCTCCGCCACAAAGTCTGGGACAAGCTCGAAGAAGCCGCCAACACCAAGGTTCCCGTCAAGGGCATGGTGCTCAGCCGCGTCAAGGGTGGTCTCACCGTCGATATCGGCATCAAGGCCTTCCTCCCCGGCTCCCAGGTCGAAGTCCGTCCAGTCCGTAACCTCGACGGATACATCGGCACCGAGATCGAAGTCCGCGTCATCAAGCTCAACAAAAAGCGCGGCAACGTCGTCATCTCCCGCAAGGATCTCCTCGAAGAGGACCAGAACGCCAAGAAGGCTGTCACTCTGGCCACCCTCGAAGAGGGCAGCATCCTCACCGGTACCGTCAAAAACCTCACCGACTACGGCGCATTCGTCGATATGGGCGGCCTCGATGGCCTCCTCCACATCACCGACATGAGCTGGGGACGTCTCACCCACCCACGCGACCTCGTCAACGTAGGCGACGAGATCCAGGTCAAGGTCCTCAAGTTCGACAAGGATAAGCAGCGCGTATCCCTCGGCTTCAAGCAGCTCACCCCTGACCCATGGCTCGACGCCATCGAGCGTTACCCCATCGGCGCTCAGGTCCGTGGCCGCATCCTCTCCGTCACCGACTACGGCGCATTCGTCGAGCTCGAGCAGGGAATCGAAGGCCTCGTCCACGTCTCCGAGATGACCTGGTCCAAGCGGATGAAGCATCCGTCCAAGATGGTCAAGCCCGGCGACGAGGTCGATACCATCATCCTCTCCGTCAACCCCAACGACCGCCGCATCTCCCTCGGCATGAAGCAGCTCCAGGACAACCCCTGGGAGCAGCTCGAAGATAAGTACCCCACCGGTGCCATCATCGAAGGCCGCGTCCGCAACCTTACTGACTTCGGTGCCTTCATCGAGATCGAAGACGGCATCGACGGCCTCGTCCACGTCTCCAACCTCAGCTGGACCAAGCGCATCAAGCACCCCTCCGAAGTCCTCAAGAAGGGTGAGAAGGTTCGCGCCATCGTCCTCGGCGTCGAGCCGGAGAACCGTCGCCTGTCCCTCGGCGTCAAGCAGCTCCAGCCCGATGTCTGGGATACCTTCTTCGCGCAGCACCGTGTCGGCGACGTCATCAAGGGCAAGATCCTTCGTACTGCACAGTTCGGTGCCTTCGTCGAAATCGCTGAGGGTGTCGAGGGTCTCTGCCACGTATCCGAAGCCATCGATGCCACCGGCAAGGCGGTCTCCATGGATGTCGATACCGAGCACGAGTTCAAAATCGTCAAGATGAACGAAGAAGAGAAGAAGGTAGGTCTCAGCATCCGCGCCGTAGGCGAAGAAGCCAGCCGCGCAGAAGTCGAGTCCTACAAGGAGCGCGAGAAGTCCCCCAAGGGCTCCTCCAACGCATCCAACTCCTCCTCCTCCTCTTCCAGCACCACCACGCTCGGCGACCTCATCAACTGGAAACAGTCCGAACGCGAGTAGTGCACCTGGCAACCCAACCCACAAGGCCGTCCCGCATGGGACGGCCTTGCTGCGTCCGGCCCCACAACGCCCGCCCGTTGCCTCCCGCTGGGAGCGTGGTCCTTCAGCCCCGCCAAATACCCCAGCAAATTGACCGGGATTCAGCTCCATATCTCCTCTTCTACCGCACCGGAGCCACCACCCAGCTTCACTCTTGCTGCAACAGCCCTCTTCTCCTGAAACCAAAAGAAGCCGCCCATCAGGGCGGCTTCTTCCAAACAAAGAGTGTGTCTTTGCCTAAGCGGAGTAAGAGAGCATCTCTCTGGGCTTCTCCGCCACCTTGGGCGTCATCAACGCCGAGGCCCGCAGCATGATCTCTATCTCCGACGGGGCAAACATCTCCGGCGGCACACCGCTGATCGCAACAAACCCCGGAGCATCACCCAACACCTCTGAGATCTGGTTCCAGCGCAGATACGGCGAAGTCGTCGGCAACAGAATCATCCGCCGCTTAGGCTCCGGCAGCATGAAGTAAGCCGACCACGTCAGCAACGTCAAACAGGCCGCGATGCCACCAACAATATTGAGTCCAGAGTACATACGTGAGTTAGTAGTCACCCACGCCGACATCACCAGATTGGTGGTTGCCATCACGCCCAGACCCAGGCTCACCCCAAAGATCCGGCTCCGGTACGTTAGTCCCAACGGGCGTATCGCAAAGCACACAAACAACAACAAGCACAACGTGAGAACACTTGACGTTTGTAGTAGCTGCGTCACCATCGCAACCATAAACGCTCTGTTCGAGGCGTGGGGGGCAACGGCAACCGCCAGCGCAATCGCCAGCGAGATTCCACCCGCCCACCGAAACACCAGAATCCCCAGTGTAGCCAAACCCTTCAATGGAGCCATCGCCAATCTGAAGATACTGTAAATTACCAGCAGCGAAAGCACTGACTCAACACCATAACCCGTCCAGTAACAATAAAAGTACAGGCGGTATCCGACATGGCGTTCAACTCCTAATATTCCAGCCTGAAGCAGGCCGAGACACAAAACGTCCGAGATAAGTCGTGCTAGCAGCAACGCAAACAGGGAGATGTATTTGCGGACAGACTGACTCCGGTACAACGAAAACAATACCAGCGCCGTCAATATCGGCTCTAAGTAGGTCAGCGCGTCTTCGAGATGATGCACGTTCATGCAGCCCTCCCTGTGTCGTATAGCACTACCAGCCTAGCGCACGACACAGGGAGAGACAAGAGATAAGTTACTGAAGTTAGATATTTGGCTGCGTCTTGCCAGGTTACTTGCTGTACATTCCACAGGCATTCGGATCGTCCGGGGGGCAGGTAGGCATCGGCATCGCGCTGGCCTTCGCAGCCACTACCGTCGTGTTGCGGGTGGAGGCAGAGCTGAGCTGCGTGGAGGCAACAGCACCGGTGAGGGCCAGGACGACGACGAAAGCGCGGATGATGTTTTTCATTTGGTTAATTCTCCTAAAGTTGTATTCTCTGCCTGAGATTTCTCTGGACACACCAGATGTAAAGAACATAAGATATGTAATGGAGTAAGTCCAATAGATTCAATTACATAATCCAATATTTAACGCATAAGATTACCAAAGTACCCTATTTGACGCTAATTACTTGCTCCGTCTGCTCCAGACGAGCAGTTTATGCGGTTACCAATAGGAAGTTATCCCGATTCTGCTCCACCGCTTCCGCAACATGCGATGCCACCCCGGCAGCGCGTTTGCAGCCTCCCCGCGAACCTGCCCCCATACCCGCAACTCTTAGCCCTGCACACCCTCAGACCTTGCTATAACGCGCCACAAAGCAAAACGGCCTCAGGTTTCCCTGAGGCCGTTCATCCTGTGTAATGGAGTGTTGCGTCCTGCGCTAAGCCTGTACCGCATCGCTGGCTGTAGTCCCGGTCGCATCCACGGGCTTCGTGGTCGCGGTTGGCGAGACCTTCTTCGGCGCCGCCTCAGCCTTCTTCGAAGGAGCCAGAATCGCGTGCAGCGTTGTACCTTCCATGCGCGGCATGAACTCCACCAGTCCCGCATCGCCAATATCCAGAATCAGACGATTGATGATCTTGTAGCCTAGATCGCGGTGAGCCATCTGGCGGCCCTTGAAGCGCAGCGAAGCCTTCACCTTGTCGCCTTCACCCAGAAAACGCACTGCCTGATTCTTCTTGGTCTGGTAGTCATGCTCATCCACCGTCACCGAAAACTTCACTTCCTTGATGACGATGACCTTCTGCTTCTTGCGTGCAGCCCGGTCGCTCTTGTCCTTCTCGTACAAAAACTTCCCGTAGTCCTGAATCTTGCACACCGGCGGAACGGCGTTCGGAGAAATCTCCACCAGGTCCAGTGCACGCTCTCGCGCCATCTTCAAGGCATCGAACGGAGCCATAACGCCAAGTTGCTCACCATTCTCGTCAATTACCCGAATCTCGCGGGCGCGTATACGTTCGTTGGTGCGGATAAAGGATTTGGCGGAGCGTTTATCAATCGGTGGAATAGGTCGCCTCCACAGCGAGCGTCGAGCTCGCTATGCATGTAGTTTGATTGGTGCGCACCGGCAAAACACTCCGGCTCAAGATAAGCTTGCGCTGCATCGTCAAGTATAGCATCCAGTGGAGTTTCCAAGCCTTACACCGCAGTTCGTCTCCGCCGCCAAACCACCCGGATGCACCTACCACCGCCAACGGTGTATCTTGACAACGTCAGCTTCCACCAACCAGCAGCAAGGCTTAGGCCTGCTGCGCACCCGCAAGCGAGGCAGCCGAATGAAACGTCGTATCCTCATCGTCGATGACGAAGTCGCGGTCCTTCTCACCATGAAAGCCATCCTCGAGATCGGCGGCTTCGAAGTCCACACCGCCGCCTCAGCACGCGAGGCCCTCCACCAGCTCCGCGCCCGCGACTACGACATGGTCATTACCGACATGCGCATGGAAAGCGAGCAGGCAGGCCGCGAGGTCATCTCCGCTGCCCGCAACGCCCCCCACCCCCCCGCCATCGCACTCCTCACCGCTTTCCCCGTCGACGAGGCCGACTGGCAAGACCTCCACGCCGACAAACTCCTCCTCAAGCCCGTACACACCCGCCTGCTCCTAGATCAGATCGACGCGCTCTTTGAGTCCCACCAGCGCAAACTGCAATCCAGGCTCCCAACTCCATCCCCCCCAGCCAAACCCGCGAAAGCCAAGCCCGCGAAAGCCAAGCCCGGCAAACCCGCCACTCGCAAGCCACCTGCCCCGGCTAAAAAGCTCTCCAGCCCACGCGCCGCAAAGACCTAGCCCGCGCTGGACTCACCGCAGCCCTACCGCGGAGTATTGCGCTTGATGTACTCTCGCAGCGTCACGTTGATGTCCAGCGCCTTCTGCACGCCCCCATCCAGCAGCCGCAACCACTCCGCTCCTGGTTCCTTCATCTCCGTCGTCCCCAGCAAAAAACTCGTCTGCACAATAATCTCCAGCGCATTGCTCAGATCATGCGCCAGCTTTCGTATCTCAACCGCATGCTCTTCGGGAATCTTCCCGTTATCCATATCGGTTGCACTACCATCGGCTACTTTATTCATGGGTTCGGATTTCCTCTACTGGAGCGGTACACGTCGCAAGCGCCTGTATCCACGCTGCGTTCACGCAGACAACACACTCTCCATGGACGCTCCCAACCTTCCAAACGTACCACGCAATCCCAAACTTGGCTCCGCAACCGCGCCCACGGCTCCAGCAGGAATTGACATACACCCCAGTGTTTGTAAAACTAGTGTCTCGCGGTTGGAGTGTTCCAGCATCTTTGCTGGACCCCTTGAAGATCGTGCCGTAGTGGCGGAATTGGCAGACGCGCATGGTTCAGGTCCATGTACTCGCAAGGGTGTGGGGGTTCGAGTCCCCCCTTCGGCACCAGATTAATATCGATACCTAAGAAGTCGATATCCAAACAGATCGCTTCAAGCAATCACCGCAATCCATCTTCAAAGCCTCACCACCAACCCTCTGCACCACCTCCGTACCCCCCATCCAACCATCGTTACCGCAGCAGGGAAGTACAGCAGGCAAGTCAGGTGGCTCCTCTCAGAACCACCTGTCCGCCAAACCTACTTCTTCTTGTCCAGAATGTCGGCAAACTGCCGCAGTGTCGCGGTAAAGTTCCCCATCACCTGGTCTTTCTGCAGCGGATAGAAGAACCGATGCATATACCGTTGCACCTCGTTGTGGTCCCACGTCGTCTGCTTCGTATTCGCATCGTGGAACACCGTCGGCAAAGGTAAAAACGGCCGATAGTTCGCCATGTGCTGGGCCGAAGCCATCGCTGCTGTTATGCTCGCCGGTCCCGGACTCAGCTTCGGTATCGGTGCCGGCGCCGTCGCCCGGCAGTACGACGCGCCATTGGTCGCAATATCGTCCGTCTTGCTGTACGTCGGCTGCACGTCCCACGTATTCGCTCCCACAGTGATAAACGCGGTTTCACCATTGCAGATGTCGCCGTTCTCATCGCTGCTCGGCCCAAACCACCCCGTCGGAAACGCCGGATCCGTCACCATCTCTGCGAACTCATGGCTCGTCACCTGCGTCCGTCGTTGCTCCTGCGTCTGTCCCAGGTTCAGCGAGCAGCCGCCCCCGCCACAACCCGTATTCTTCAGGCACGTATCATCCAGTGATGGAATCACCGCGTAATAGCAGGGGTTTCCCGCCGCCGTCTTGAAGAAGTAGTGATACCCAAACGCGTTGTCGCCCGAGGGTTCGCACATCGCAATCCCCAGCCCAGCATCCTTCACCGCTACGCCAGAGTCCAGGTAGATGATAATCACATGCGTCGTATTGTTCGCCGGCGGCTCCGGTATCGCACCAGAGTTGATCGCCGTCTGCAGAATGTTGTGAATGTCCGTATCGCTGATCGATGCAGGCACGCTGTTCACAAACGACGCCTGCATAAACAAACCGCCGCCCGCTCCATTGCTCGAACCATACTGGCTCAGCACATTCATAAACTGGCTGGCCACCAGGTCCTGGCAAAACTGCGACAACCGTCCTGCCTCACTCAATCCAGACGGAGTCGTCGTCCAACTTGCACCCCAGAACGTCGTATAGATCATCGGACACGTAATCACGGGTCCACCGTTCCATACAAAGTCCGCATGCGCCGGGGCTGCCGGTGCAGGTCCTCCCGCTGGCTTCGCTGCCAGCTCATGGGCGGCCTTCTTCGACACGCCCCCTATCTTCCGTCCGGATTTGCTTACCGGATGTCCTGTTCCTGTCTTTGCTGGCGCGGCGGACACTCCGCCTACCTTGGGTTCGGTTGCTGTAGCCATCGCAGTTCTCCTTTTTAGTTATGCAATGCATCTCGACATGGAAGTCGCCGGCGTCTCGCGGCGACAACACCGCTGACTCCCGGAATTGACTCCCGGAATTGACCCCATGGGTCAGACATAACTACCTGTCATTCGTAGCCCGTAATGCGATCTTGGAGAGACTCGGCCTGAACCATCGGCAGAAAAATCAGAACGCCAAATCAGCCCGAATACCAAAACTCGTCGGGCAGCATTCATCGGTTGGCTCATTCATCAGCGTCCGCGACGACCAGGCCATCGGCAAGGTCCCCGCAACGTCGTGACTCTGGCGCATGCGTTCCGCCCCAGCCAGTCAACCTGTCTTACAAAGTAAATAGTGTTCTACACAGTGAAAACGTGTCATTTCGCACGAAATACTCACGCAGCGCGAAATATAGGCGCACACCCCTTCCCTCGTCAAGCATCTTTCCCCCACACCTCGCTCCCCACTCCGCCTATCCCCACCTGTGCTCCCGCAATACTCCGCGATAAGATGAGACATCATGCCGACTCAGCTCGACCAGATCCTCGCGCACACCCTCCTCGAAGTCACCAAACGCAAGTCCGTCGCCGACTACGGCCTCCTCGAACGCATGGCCGCCGCCCACACCCCCCGTGGTTTCGCTGCCAACCTCCGCAATACCGCCCTCACCGGCCCCGCCATCATCGCCGAAATCAAAAAAGCCTCCCCATCCAAAGGACTCATTCGCAGCGACTTCCACCCCGCCAAACTTGCCCGCGCCTTTCAGGACGCTGGTGCCGCCGCGCTCTCCATCCTCACCGACGAGGAGTTCTTCCTCGGCTCGCTCGAAGACCTCGCCTCCGCCTCCGCCGCCGTCACCATCCCCTGCATCCGCAAGGACTTTATCCTCGATCCCTTTCAGGTCCTCGAAGCCCGCGCCGCCGGTGCCGACGCCATCCTCCTCATCGTCGCAGCCCACACTGACGATGCCCTTCACGACCTCCACGCCGAAGCCGTCTCCCTCGGCCTCGACGTCCTCTGCGAGGCCCACGACCGCGATGAGATCCTCCGCGCCACTGACCTTGGTTTCGACCTCATCGGCGTCAACAGCCGCGACCTCCGCACCTTCAACGTCCGTACAGAATCCCTCGTCGAACTGGCGGAGTTCCTGCCCCCCACCGCCCTTCACGTCGCCGAAAGCGGCATCCGCAACGCCGCCGACATCGCTCGCCTCCGCGCCGCCGGCTACAGCGCCTTCCTCGTCGGCGAAGCTCTCATGCGTCAACCCGACCCCGGCGCCGCACTCGCCCTCCTGCTCGACCGTGACTACTCCCTCGACCTCTAGAAACCAGATCCATCGCGGCAGCCGCAGCCAAATCACTACATGTAACTCATCCAGTTACATACACACCAAAGGCCACTCCCATGTGGATTAAAATCTGCGCCAACACCAACCTCCACGACGCCCAACTCGCCGCTACGCTCGGTGCCGACGCCCTCGGCTTCGTCTTCGCGCCCAGCCCCCGCCAGATCACCCCCTGGCAGGTCGCAGAGATCACGCCGCATCTCCCCCACAACATAGAAAAGATCGGCGTCTTCAGCACCCAGGACATCACCGAGATCACCGCAGCCGTCCACACCGCCGGCCTCACCGGCGTCCAACTCCACAGCAGCTACTCCCCCCAACTCATCGCCGCGCTCACCCACCACTTCGCTGGTCGCCTCCGCCTCATCCAGACCGCTCACTGGAACGTCGGCACCCAGACCACCGCCGACTTCGCCGCCACCATCCAGTCATTCCAACACTCCCCCCACATCGCCAGCGTCCTCGTCGACTCGCGCACCCCATCCGCCAGCGGAGGCACCGGCACTCCCTTCGACTGGCACGCCGCCCGTCAGGTCCTCGCCACCCTAGCCCCCAAGCCGCTCATCCTCGCCGGCGGCCTTAAGCCACAAAACCTTGCCACCGCCATCCGCGAACTCAACCCCTGGGGAGTCGACGTCGCCAGCGGAGTCGAGGCACACCCCGGCACCAAAGACCCCATCAAATTAGCTGAATTTATTACGATTGCCCGTCAATCGCAGGCATCCTGAACGCCAACGTTGCTCTGCCGAATCAGGCCTTCCCCACACACCAGAACTTACGCCGCGTGATGTGGCTTTACCTGGTGTACATGGGCCTTCGGAGTACGGTCGTGGAACAACTGAGGACGCATATGCGCTCCCGACGTCCGCGGCGTGGCAAACGCCAGCACAGGTGTCATCGTCAACAGTAATGCGGTCAAAACACTCAGTCTCTTCATCACAAACTCCACTCCCCTGTCCTTCGGCAAACGATCTGCTCCAGTCAGGCAACCTTTCGGCCACTTCTATCTGACGCACCAAAGCACAAATCGGATTCAACATTCGCACCAAACCCAAACAACGAGTCAACACCCACCAGCAAGACCAACCCAAACAACTCCCACACCCCGCTACCGCATGCCTCGAGTTGTCCCCCTCCGTATAACGGACAAACTCCCATCACTGTTGTCGTAGTCTTTGCCGTTGCCGTTGCCGTTGCCGTTGCCGTTGCAGTTGTAGTTGCCGTTGTCGTTGCTTGTTTTTTAGTTGTCATCCTTCGCGAAGCGGAGGACCTGCTGTTGCCGTTGTCGTTGCACTTGCCTTTGCACCTGCTGTTGCCTTCTACTCCCTACTCCCTACTCCCTACTCCCTACTCCCTACTCCCTACTCCCTACTCCCTACCCCCTACCCCCTGCCTTCTCCGCTAAACTCATCCCATGCGGGCCATCCTCCCACTCCTCTTCCTCGCTGCCACCACCCTCCCCGCGCAAACCACTCTCACGCCGCCGTCTGCCGAAGCTTCGCAAGCCCCCTACACGCTCCGCACGGAATCCAACGTCGTCCTCATCCCCACCACCGTCCAAACCAAACACGGCGAGGTCATCTACGGTCTCAAGGCCAACCAGTTCGTCGTCGAAGACAACGGCATCCCCCAGACCATCCGCCTCGACGAAGACACCGATGCCCTCGGTCTCTCGCTCGCCGTCGTCGTCCAGTGCAGCCGCGCCGCGCTCATGGAGTACCCCAAATTCGCTGGCCTCCCCGCCATGATCGATGGCCTCGCCGGCGGTGCTCCCCGCGAAGTCGCTGTCGTCAAGTACGGCGGGCTCCCCGTCACCCTCAGCGAGTTCTCCTCCGACCCCGACACCATCCAGCAGGCCCTCTCCCAACTCCAGCCCTGCGACGACGATCCCGAAGCCTCCACCCTCGACGCCGTTGCCTTTGCCACCCGCCTCCTCCAGGGCCGCAACAACCACTACCGCCACGCCATCCTCCTCATCGGAGAAACCCGCGACCACGGCAGCGACGCCAAACCCGCCCAGGTCATCGCAGAACTGGGCCGCACCAACACCGTCGTCGATGCCGTCTCCTTCAACCCCGGTAAAACCGAGATCGTCAACGACCTGCACTATGGCGGTGGCAGCGGCCCCATCGGACTCCTCATCATGGCCGTGCAGGCCCTCCGCAGAAACGTCCCCAAAACCCTCGCCTCCCTCTCCGGAGGCGAATACATCAACTTCACCACCCAGAAAGGTTTCGACCAGGGCCTCGGACGCCTCTCCAACCACCTCCACAACTACTATCTGCTCAGCTTCCAGCCCCACTCCGCCGACGGAGCACCCCTACCCTCCGGCCTCCACGCCCTCCGCGTCAAAATCCCCGACTACCCCGACGCCCGTCTCCACTTCCGCGAAAGTTACTTCAGCGGAACCCTCGAGCAGCTTCCCCAGCCGCTCCCACCCGACGCCCAATAAACTCCCAGCAGCCACCTTTGTGACTCCTCAATTCGCTTCATCCTTATTGCGGACAACCTGGAAATCTCTATCTCAGGGCCGATGCACCCCAGCACCCGCCCAAGTGCCGCAATGTCGCGTGTAAAACATTACAAATAAAGAGCTTGATTCTAATTCCAAACACCGCCTTCCCGCGTTACTATAACTGGCAGACTCAGTTCGTGCCTGCCCCGACGTACAATCTATCAATCCTCCAACCATCCGTAACCGGCATTGAACCACCTTTCATGGCAGAGCACTCCACCATCCACGCCCAATCCACCTTCCTTCCGCCCATCAAGCAGTTGGTCGGCATCACCTTGCTCCTCGCCCTGCTCTCCGGGGCAGCCTCCGCCCTCAATCTCAACAGTTGGCACGCGGGCGGAGTCACCATCCTCTGGCCTTCCAACGGATTCCTCCTTGGCGTACTCCTCTGCACCTACCGCCGCCGCTGGCCCGCCCTCCTTCTCCTCGGATACCTCGTCGATCTAGGCATCAATTTCTTCCTCGACCACTTCACTCTCGGCCATCTCACCGCCACCTCCTTCTACATCAGCCTCTGCAACATGCTCGAGGTCTATCTCGCGGCGATGTTCCTCTACAAGATCATCAGCCCCAATCCTGACCTCACCCGCCGCCGCCAGCTCTTCGCTCTGCTCTTCTACGGAGTCGTCCTCGCTCCCGCCGTCGCCGCCTTCCTCGCCTCCTTCGGTCTCAGCGGAACCTTCTCCATCCCCGAACTCCACTCCTTTCAGGAATGGTTCACCGCTGACG
This sequence comes from Acidobacteriota bacterium, assembly GCA_021780315.1. Lineage (GTDB taxonomy): Bacteria > Acidobacteriota > Terriglobia > Terriglobales > Acidobacteriaceae > Edaphobacter. Next base: position 450,248 of record JAJXYY010000042.1, on the reverse strand, counting down.
GCCTCGGCGTAGCCATCGTCACCCCGCTCTATCTCTCCTACCACCAGCGCGAGCACTTCCCCGATCGCACCTGGCCCGAGATCCTCACCCTCTTCACCGTCCTCATCGCCGTCACCGTCGGCATCTTCTACCAGACCTCCTATCCCTTTCTCTTTCTCGTCATCCCCTCCCTCCTGGTCCTGGGAATGCGTCTTCGCCTCGCTGGCTCCGCTCTCGGTCTGCTCATCGTCTGCATCATCGGAGGATTCCTCACCACCGCCAACCACGGCCCCGTCGCCCTTACCCCCAACTCCACCCTCACCCACCGCGCCCTCATCCTCCAATTTTTCGTCGCCGTTTCCATGCTCGTCCTCTACATCATCGAGGTCCTCAAGGCCGAGAGCAGCCGTCTCCAATTCAACCTCCAGACCAGCGAAACCCGCTTCCGCCTCCTCGCAGAGGTCTCCCGCGACATCATCGTCCTCTCCGACCTAAACGGCCGCCGCCGCTACGTCTCCCCCGCTGCCACCGAGGTCCTCGGCTGGCTCCCCACCGAACTCGTCGGCGACACCTACCACCAAATCGTCCATCCCGAAGACCTCCCCGCCCTCGAACACCTCTTCGACCAGTGCCGCGCCGGCTCCAATCTCAACGTCCTCTCCTACCGCTGTCTAGCCAAAGACGGCTCCTACCTCTGGGTGGAAGCCAACGTCCGCCTCTACCGCGACGGCATCACCGGACAGCCTGTAGGCTTCGTCAACGTCGTCCGCGACATCGCCTCCCGCAAGGCCGCCGAGGACGAGCTCAACAAAGCCGTCCACGTCGCCGAAAGTCTCGCTAGCCTCGACGGTCTCACCGGCATCGCCAACCGCCGCCGCCTCGACGAAGTCCTCAATCAGGAGTGGCGCCGAGCCATGCGCGACCACACTCCCATCTCACTCCTCATCCTCGACGTAGACCTCTTCAAGCGATACAACGACCTCTACGGACACCTCCAGGGTGACGAGTGCCTCCGTGCCATCGCCCAGACCGCCAACGCCATCGTCCAGAGAACCTCTGACCTCCTCGCTCGCTATGGCGGAGAAGAGTTCGTCGTCGTCCTTCCCAACACCGACAGCCACGGTGCCTGCTCCATCGCAGAGCAGATCCGCCACGCCGTCGAAGACTGCCGCCTCCCCCACGAGGCCAACTCCCCCAAACACATCACCGTCAGCATCGGCTGTGCCACCCACGCCCCCCAGATCGATACCACCTACGACATCCTATTCGCCGCCGCCGACCAGGCCCTCTACCGCGCCAAAGCCGCTGGTCGCAACCGTACCGAAGTCGCAGCCGAAGTCCCCCTCCAAATCCTCCAGCAACGCTAAATCCACCCCCCAATCCCCACCGTATTCAATACATCAAACTTCACCTCCCCCGCGATGACTCCATCAACATCGCCCCCTCATGTGTTGGGCATCCTTGACATAGCAACGGACTGCCCATAGGGTAATGTGAACATCCAGTAAAAATCTTCACCATGGTGAGGGGTAACTTCAGCCCCCACCACACCACCAACGGTTGAGTGCCCCATCGGCGCTCTACCAGAGACGCACCCCTCAACTCTCCTGGAGGTTTCAATGTCTTTCTCCGCTGTACGCAGGCTCTTGCAGGACTCCCTGCTTCTCCCGCTCCTGCTGGCTCTCGCCATCACCCCCGCCATCGCCCAAAACACCAGCGGAAAGATCATCGGCCAGGTCGTAGACCCCACCGGTGCGGTCCTCCCTCAGGTCACCGTCACCGCCATCAACACTCAGACCAAAGTCGCCTACCCCACCAAAACCGACAAGTCAGGTAACTACCAGATCCTCTCCCTGCCTATCGGCACCTACACCGTCACCACCGAGAAGACCGGCTTCGCCCCCATCCAGACCCCCGAGTACACCCTCGAAATCAACCAGAGCCAGAAGGTTGACTTCAAGCTCCCCCTCGCTGGCACCTCCCAGGCCGTCGACGTCAGCATCTCCTCTGCCGCCATCGACACCGTCAGCTCCACGGTCGGCGGCTCCGTCACCGAGCGCCCCCTCGTCGATCTCCCCCTCAACGGACGCAACATCCTCGACCTCGCCCAGCTCCAGCCCGGCGTCACCACTGGCAACAATCCCGGTTCCACCGCTGCCGGCACCGTCTCCATCGCCGGTGGCCGTACCGACTCCGTAACCTACCTCCTCGATGGCGGCAACAACACCAGCCTCATCAACAACCAGACCGTCTTCAACCCCAACCCCGACGCGGTAGAAGAGTTCCGCATCCTCGAAAACAGCTACACCGCCGAGTACGGACGCAACGGCGGCGGCGTCATCTCCGTCGTCAGCAAATCCGGTACTCGCGCCTACCACGGCAGCGTCTTCGAGTTCGCCCGCAACACCACCTTCAACACCAACTCCTTCTTCAACAAGCGCAACAACCTCCCCAAGGACGACCTCAAGCGCCACCAGTTCGGAGGCACCTTCGGTGGTGAGTTCTTCATCCCCAAACTCCTCCCCCGCAAAGACAAGTTCTTCTACTTCTTCTCCTACGAAGGCCAGCGCCAGAAGGCTGCCGATAACCTCGGAACCAGCCAGATCGCCACCACCGCAGAAGCCGTCAACGGAGACTTCTCCGGCGCAGGCGCAGACACCCAGGGTGCCGTAGCTGCTTTCCTCCAGGCCAACCCCTACTTCCAGCCCAACGCTGCCCTCGCCGCTCAGGGCATCTTCAACACCACCACCTTCGATCCCGTCGCCCAGAACTACATCAAGGCAGGTATCTTCCCCTCCAGCACCTCCGGCTTCTTCAATACCGTCGCCGGTGCCACCAACAACTTCGACCAGTACAACGCCAAGTTCGACTTCGTCCTCTCCAGCAAAGACCACATGGCTATCTCCATGGGGCGCAACTTCAACCCCAGCACCAATCCCTTCGCCGGCGGAGCGGTCACCCCCTTCCCCGTCACTAACTCCCTCACCGCCTACGTCATCAACATCGACGAGACCCACGCCTTCACCACCCACATCCTCAACGATGCGCGTGCAGTGGCCCAGAGGCTCAAAACCACCCAGGACTTCCCCAACTCCACCCTCGCCACCCCAGCCCAGCTAGGTATCGGTATCACCCCCGATCAGGCCACCGGCCCCACCATCCTTACCTTCTACGACACCGGTGCCCAGTTCGGCTTCAGCCCTCAGGGTCCCACCACCCTCGTCAACAATACCTTCGCCTACTCCGACGACCTCAGTTGGACCCGCGGCCACCACAACTTCAAGTTCGGCGCCTACTTCTCGCCCTACCAGAACAACACCCTCTACGACTTCTACGTCAACGGAGACTTCTCCTACAACGGTCTCGTCAACCCAGCCACCGGTAACGTCGGCGCAGGCTCCGGCTTCGCAGAGTTCCTCGCGGGCTCCCCCGACAACTACCTCCAGTTCGGCGCTGCTCCCTCCAACATCCGCAGCAAGGCAACCGCCTTCTACGCGCAGGATGAGTGGCATCCCTTCGCCACCCTCACCCTCAACTACGGACTCCGCTACGAGTTCTCCACTCCCAAGTCCGACACCCAGGGCCGCTCCTTCTCGCTCATCCCCGGTGCTCAGTCCACCCGCTTCGTCAACGCCCCCAAGGGGCTGCTCTTCCCCGGTGATACAGGCGCTCCAACCGGTGCCAACTTCGCCGTCAAAAACAACTTCGCTCCGCGCTTCGGCTTTGCATACGACGTCCAGGGCAAAGGCAAAACCGTAGTCCGTGGTGGTGTTGGCGTCTTCTTCGACATCCTCAAGGGCGAAGACAACCTCCAGTTCAACGGCCAGGCGCCCTTCTTTGGCTACGAGTACCTCCAGTTCACCCCGCCCAACGGTGCCACCGCACCCCTCAACTACTACGAGACTCCCTTCGCCGTCACCGGCACTGTCAATACCTTCCCCTCCAAACCGCCATCGAAGACTCTCGATTTTGGCGCCTCCGGATTCCTGCCCTTCGGCGGCGGTGGTGTCTACTTCGTCGATCCACACCTTCGCACGCCCTACACCATGCAGTTCAACTTCGGCGTCCAGCAGGAGGTCAGCCACGGCATGACCGCAGAAGTCGACTACGTCGGCAGCGTCTCCCGCAAGTACACCTCGCTCGCGGACAGCAACCCCTTCATCCCCGGAACCACCAACCGTCTCTACAACCAGATCAACGGTGGCACGCAGAACTTCAACTTCCTCGATACCTTCCGCAACCTCACCAGCGCCAGCTACCACAGCCTCCAGGCCAGCCTGCGTAAACAGACCTCCCACATCCACGACGTAGGTACCACCTACTTCCAGCTCTCCTACACCCTCGCCAAGAACATGGACAACGTCTCTGGCTTCCGCCAGCGCAACAGCGAGGTCCCCTACTACAACCCCGGCCTCTTCTACGGCCCCTCCGACACCAACGTGCCCCAGCGCATCGTCCTATCCGGTGGATGGGACCTGCCCTTCGATGACCTCATGCCACGCGTCCCCACCGCCATCACCCGCGGTTGGAGCCTCTACCCCATCGCCTCGCACCAGAGCGGCTTTCCCCTCGACGTCTTTGCCAACCTGCAGCGTGATGGTACCCCCGGCCCCTCCGGCGCCGGTGACCAGGAACTCGTTCGCGCCAACCTCGTGGGCAGCAGCGTCAAAACCCTCAACCCCTATGCCACCGTGGCAGCCGATGGAGGTGCACCCTACTTCAACCCCTCCAACTTCAGTACCGCCAACCTTACCGGCTACGGAACCCTCCGTCGCAATACCTTCTATGGCCCTGGCTTTACCAACGTAGACATGTCCGTCGTCAAAGCCACCAACTTGACCCGCGGAGACCACCCCCTCAACTTCGAGCTGCGCGCTGACATGTTCAACATGTTCAACATCACCCAGTTCCAGGCCCCCAACACCACCATCACCAGCAGCCAGTTCGGCGAGATCACCACCACCTACCCGGCACGCATCATCCAACTCGCCGGTAAGCTACGCTTCTAGCCGTCCACCATCAACCCCAATCACCAACGCCGAGAGGATCATCCTCTCGGCGTTGGCACATTTAGATCACCCACTTTCGATCATTTCCAAAACACAGCGTCCAAAACACCAGCGCAGACCACAAAAACTCCACAAGCTGTCCACCCGATGTCCACGCGCCAAACGCCCTAAAGGAACTTCTTCAACAGATCCGACGCGATTCCACTCACCCCGCTGGCCCCATCCGGACTGCCATTCTGCGCAAAATGCGCCATCACCAACGGCAGCACCGTCGTCAACGCAACCTGCACCACCTCCGGCGAAACCCCTGCATTTTCAGCAGTTTTCTCAATCAAACCCGTCCCGCTCAACCCCTGCTGCACTTGGTCCGGCGTCACCGCCGGCATCTCGCCATTCGCCATCGCCGCCGCATGATCCCCCAGCCCATTCTGCGCAAAACTGCTGATCACCCCCTGTATCCCCTCCGGATGGCTCTCCAATGCCGAAATCAAACCACCCATCACCTTAGCGTTATCTCCTTGCGCTGCATCACCAGCCAGCGCGCCGACCATATCCAGTAATCCCATGGCAACCCCCCTTACAGCGTCAAATGGATCATCCAAATCCGGAGTACACCGGATTCACAGACCCCATCACAATAGACCATCCAGACCTGTCTCTTCACGCAATTCGTCAACAATTAATCCTCATCGGCCACCAACAAACTGCCACCTCACCGCACTAAACCCCAATTCTCTCGCGCGCACGTCACTGGCCAAACCCCAGCCCCTCCCCCATGTCACAGCTCAGGATTCACACCTCACTAAGACCTAAGTCGTTTCATTCGAAGACTTTGCAGCTAAGTTCTTTATTTTGAATACTTTGACGCAGAAGTCCTAGGCTAAAGCCTTTAGATCGAAGACTTTGACATAAAACAGGGGGAGAGGGGGTACCATTTCAGTTTGCCTCCACCCGCCTTCAGCGGAGACAATGACGCCATGACCACCAACCACAAGACCGCCATCGCCACGCCTCAAGCCCCCGCAGCCATCGGCCCCTACTCTCAGGCCATCCGCATAGGCGACACCATCTACACCTCCGGCCAGGTAGCCCTCGACCCCGCCACCGGCCAAATGGTCCCCGGCACCATCACCGAGCAGACCACCCGCGTCCTCGAAAATCTCAAAGCGGTCCTCGCCGCAGCCGGCCTCGATCTCGCGCACGTCGTCAAAACCACCGTATTCCTCAAGACAATGGCCGACTTCGCCGCCATGAACGAGATCTACGCCCGTTACCTCGCCCCCGAAGGCGTCGTCCCACCCGCCCGCTCCACCGTCGCCGTAGCCGCACTGCCCAAAGACGCCTTAGTCGAGATCGAAGTCATTGCCAAACTGCCATAGGTAAGCACTTACACCACGCCTCCGGCAAAAGTAACCCCGTCCGTTCACCGGCATCTAATCCAGTAAGAGGAGACCCACCACGATGGCCGAAACCGTCAGCACCCCCGCCACCAAAGTCCACAAGACCGACGCAGAGTGGCGTCAGCTACTCACTCCCGAGCAGTTTCACATCATGCGCGAGAAGGGAACCGAACGCCCGTTCACCGGGGCGCTGGTAGACAACCACGAGCAAGGTATCTACCACTGTGCCGGATGCCAGGCCCCCCTCTTCACCTCAGACAAGAAATTCGAGTCCGGCAGTGGCTGGCCCAGTTTCTGGCTGCCGGTCTCCCCGGAAGCGATTCAGGCACACGAGGACAACACGATGGGCATGCGACGGGTGGAAGTGACCTGTGCGACCTGCGGAGCCCACCTGGGACATGTATTCCCCGACGGCCCCCGCCCCACCGGCATGCGCTACTGCATCAACAGCGCCTCACTGGACTTCACACAAAAGTAGGACTCAAGCCACACAGAATGTGTGACTTGCAATGAAGCACACAAAACACCCCAGGCGCTTGAACTTTTGTTCGGCGTGGTTGGGGTGTTTCTTATTGCTGAACTTTAGGTGTAGCTTAGCCCTTGACGATCTTGCCGGTCTTGATGCAACCGGTGCAGACGCGCATGCGCTTGCTGGCACCGTTCACCTGGGCCTTGACGGGCTGCAGGTTCACGTTCCAACGACGGCGGGTGGTGTTGTGGGCGTGCGAAATATTATTGCCGAACTGCGGACCTTTGCCGCAGAGATCACATTTTTGTGCCATGACGAAATGCTCCAATCTCGAATCGCAGAGGACTTCCGGAGTTCAAGCCTGATCGAGAAGTACTTCAATCAAAGCCGCGGAAGTGGTAGGCACGAGCGGATTCGAACCGCTGACCTCTACCGTGTCAAGGTAGCGCTCTAACCAACTGAGCTACGCGCCTGTTTTGTTTTCAAGACCTTAGGCCAAATCACTGATTCCAAAAAGGCGGCTGACTTTCCACACTTTCCCTGGAATCTTTCCCTTCCACTGAATATTGCCAATTTCCGGGGATTCGGTGACTAAACGGTGACTATGAAATCGCCGAAAGCCCTGCGTACAGACCGCGAACGCTGTCACGGCCCTGATTGATTGTAGCAAAAAATCGGTGACGCCGAACGACGCGACTCGCATTCCGCTAGATCTCGTAGCAAGTGGGTTCATAAAGAAGTAGAGAGATGTTGAAATGAGGAGCATCAGTCCGTCCGCGCCGGAGACCAGCGCTTCACCTCAGACGCTGACCTGAAAACATCTAGCTTCGGCCCCGATCGCAAACGAAGTGATGTCGCGTTCCATGCCACGGAAACGCGCTCTCCTCAAGTTGTTGAAAATAAAGTTACCTGCGTGTCGAAAAACTGGCAACAACGGCCCACCCGGCGTTATTTGCGGGCAAAATGCGGGCAAGATCTATAACGGATTTCAGCTGAGACAAGTGGCCAAGAGGCTGATTCGTGTGGAGTCAGCCTCGATAAAACAGATCCCTCATGTCCGCGCGGCCATCGAATTCTGCGAGCTGATGTTGATCTACATGCATCGCCCCCGGATACTGGTTATGGGTAGATTGGGCATTTTGAGCCGAGTCCGGGAGCAGTTTGGGCGCCCCGTCCAGCTGCAACGCCTTCTCGTCGGGAATTCTGACTTGCAGATTGTACTGAATGAGCCGGCAAAGTTCATTGGTACGCAGAGTGTCGTCCGATGGAATGCCTGGGGAGACTCACCTTCCGAGTTGGGCGTTTGGCACGCTCATCAGAGCGATCACTCTCGCCCTTGTTTTGTACCGACTTATGCATGGGGCGGCATGAGTTGAGACCTGGATGGAGATGCGAGATCCAGGATGTCTGTGGAATCTCGGCATCCAAGAGCGATCTGACGGAATTCCTTAGCCTGGATGAGATCGCGAGAACAAACTCTCCTGAGATGCTCAATGAGTTCACATTCGAGAAGCTGAAGGAGCATCTCTCGCATCGTGAAATAAGGATTCTCCATCAAGCAAACACAGCCGATCATTTTGCACGCTATGAGTGGGACGGTCGCCTCTTCCTTATCAACGAAGGTGGATCCCACCATGTTGCGGCGGCACGCTTGATTGCACGGCGAATCGGTATTGTCGTAACGCTCACAGCGACCTTCATCCGTTATTGGCTCGATCCTTCGGCTGTATCCGCGTTGCAGCGAGATTTTGACACGTATGCCGTATCTGGAACCGCATCTTTGCTTCACCAGATCCATGGTGCGTTGCGGGCCTACAAAGCCTCTTACTCCTGGCATCCTCTTCCTATGCCATATAAAGTTTCGCTATTTTTTGCCTAGGAATCATGCCAAATCCGTTCGGGTATCGACCGAATTCCGGAACGCATCTCTATTTGACCTCGGAAGTCATCTCGCGATGCTGGCTGGTCGCAGACGCGTCTGAACTCGACGAAAGCGAGTGCTTTGCTGGATTCCGGCAGGAGCCTTCAGATCAGTATCCGAGAGGTCGGCAGGTATCCGCCTTCTGTTGAGGGTGGCCTTTTCAGAGTCTGTTACGGAACTCTTGAAGGTACCTGGTTGATTTGAGAAGATGCCCTCGTAGAAGCGAGGGCATCTTCTTTTATGGGCTATATCCGAGGCGAAGGGCGGAGTCAGGGGACGTTGTTTCCGGTGGTGTTGGACGATCTTGTGCCGGCCGATCATGTGTGCCGTGTGATCGATGCGTTCGTGTGCGGGCTGGCGATGTCTGAGCTTGGGTTCGAGCGGGCCGAAGCGGCGGAGACGGACCGACCGGGCTATGATCCACGCGATCTTCTGAAGCTGTATCTGTACGGCTATCTGCAGACGATCCGCTCTTCGCGGCGGCTGGAGGCGGAGTGCCGCCGCAACGTCGAGTTGATGTGGCTTCTGGAGCGACTCTATCCGGACCACAAGTCGATCGCGGAGTTCCGGCGGATGCACCGCGAAGCGGTGACAGCGGCGGGCGCTTCGTTGGTGCGGTTCGCGCAGAGCTGCGGTCTGATCCGCGGCGAGTGGGTGGCCATCGACGGCACCAAGTTCCGCGCGGTGGCCAGCGCCGACATCGTGCGCGAGCGAGCTGCGCTGGAGCGGTATCTGGATAGTTGCGAGCAGGCCGACGAGGAGGCGCAGGCCGAGATCGATCCTTCGGCGGTGCAGGCCGCACTTGCGAAGCTCAAGCAGCATCCGGAGCCAGAGGCGGGCTTCATGCCGGTAGCCAAGTCCAAGGCTCCGGCCTACAACGTGCAGACGGCGGTGGATGCGGAGCACGCGCTCATCGTGGCGCATGCGATCACGCTCGACGCAGGCGACAACCGCCAGCTGGAGCCGATGGCCGACGCCGCACAGAAGGCGCTGGGCTGCGAGCGGTTGAACGTCGTCGCGGATGCAGGCTACTCCAACGCCGAACAGGCTGCGCACTGCGAACAGCGCGGCATCCTGCCGCATGCGCCAGCAACGCGTGCGGTCAACAACCAGGGCGATGGCGGCTTGTTCGGCCGCGAGCGCTTCCACTACCAGCCCGGGACAGACACCTTCCTCTGCCCGGCGGACAAGACGCTCAAGCGCAAGCAACTCTCCCGCAAGGACAAGGCCGTCTACTACAGCGCCGACAGGACCGACTGCGGTAGCTGCACGAGGAAGCTGCGCTGTACGCGGGCCCCGCAACGGCTGGTGATGCGACTACTCGACGAAGATGCGCTCAACCGCATGCACGCACGGGCCACGCCCGAGGCGATGAGACTCAGACGCTCGACCGTCGAGCATCCCTTCGCCACCCTGAAGTACCGTATCTTCGGCCATCCGCGCCTGCTGCTGCGCGGCACCCACGGCGCACAGACCGAAATCAGCCTCGCCACCATGGCCTACAACCTCAAACGCATGGTCAACATCCTCGGAGCTACAAAACTCACCGCAAAACTCAACCCCGCCTGAGAAATCAAATCCAAAAACGAAGAACGCTCCCTAACGGGAGCGCTCTTCTAAAGGGCAAACCAACCGAGTTCCGTAACGGACTCTTTTCAGGGCCGCCTTCCAATCTGCTAAGCGGTTTAGAATCAGTCTAAATTATTGAATTTATGTGGTTTGTGATTTCGGTGTTGTTGTACCTTCTGGTGCTGAGTGGTATGTTTTGGTACCCAAAATGTGTCCGTATTGTGTCCGAACATCAGTGAACCAGCTTTCGACGAAATATCGGATGAGCTGACCCTATACGGCACCGACTGACATTCAGATGAGTCTACAGCCACGGCTTCAGAGAGTCGATACAGGAACTCTGATCGCGCCAGTCTCAGGACATGGTTTCGTTGAGGGAATGGATTGGGGTAAGGCACAGCTGTCGGTGCCCTTGACCTCTACCGTGTCAAGCGAATCTTGAGTGGTAACTAACAGAAAACAAAAGGCACGGATGGCTACCAAAATGCTTTTTAAGACCCTGAGAAATGCTTATTGGACCCCATCAGGACCTCAATTCCGACCTCTACCGAGAGGTGGTAGCTGGCTTCGGCAAACGCTGCTGGGTATTTCTCGACATCGGTAACAATTACGTCTTCCAGCTCGTTTGGTGACTCGAAGTATTGCTTGTCCAGACGTGGTTCTTTATCTAAAATTTAGATGAAGAGGAGTCACATGCAGACCGTTCAACTCAAACTCCGGGAAGCCAGCGAAATTCTGGGCGTCGCACCCAAAGACCTCCAGAATCTAGTCCAGTTTGGCGTTCTTCAGCCGAAGCGCAAGGACCGTTTCTTTGTCTTTGACGCCACCCTTTTGCTGGAGGCAAAGGTCGCTTTCTATCTGAAGGAATCGCTGGGCACGTCGGTGCCACTTCTGGCACGGTTCAACAAAGAGATATTCAGAGACCCCCGCAAGTCGAAATCAGGGCGATTTTTCAATGTCTCCATTCTGTCGCGCCCCGCTCGCGGAAAAGAGACGATCCGAATCGAAGTCCCACTCCAGGCATTAGCAGCGGAACTCGAAGCGCAGCTTCCGGGGCCGGAACCTCTTCGCGGGGACACAGAGGGGCGAAAACGTAAGGTCTGGAAGGAAGAAATCACCCGCGTCTTCGAGGATGCGTCCGACGATTTGAAAGGCATAGCGGAGCGAGAAATCCTGGACGACATCAAGCTCTATCGGGCGCAGCGCAGGAAGACACCGGAGATCACCGTAGTTGCCATACCCCAGGAAAAAACGGCCTAGAGGTGTCGTCGATACTTCTGTACTTGTGGCAGGAATCGCCGCGTTCAGAAACTCCGAACCGCAAACACTGGTATCGAGCGCGGCGATGCTGCGGGACTGGATTAACAACGAAACTTTCCTGTGGCTTGTGAATGAAGAAATCCTCGACGAATACAAGGCAATTCTGTATCGGCGCAAGGTGCGTTCGAACCTTATAGGGGAAGCGATCAGCCTGATTCGTGCGGGGGCTGAAGAAGTGTCCATGACTTCTGGACGTGACATCTCGCCCGATCCCTGCGACGAACCGTTCTGCATCTGTGCAGAGACCGGGAATGCAGATTTTATTGTGACGCTGAATCCAGATGATTTTCCGCAACACAAGCTGCGGGCGCACGTGATTGCTCCGGGCGATCCTATTCCAACAACGGCGCGTAAGCGTCCGCGCAAATTCTCGTAGGGACGGGCGAATCCAGGGGGGAGGCGCGGAGCGCCGGCTCAGAAGAGCGGAGTCTGCGGACACAGACTCCGCTGCAAATTCCGTTCTGGCCTTTATGCACACCGTACAGCCTGGACAGAAAAGCCTCCATCATACGAAGCTGCTCTAAGGCGTCTATTGGCGGCTGCATGGTGGCGGGAGTCAAGTTCGATACCAAGATAACGGCGGTTCGACTCCCGCGCTGCTACCAATGTTGAGCCGGAACCGCAGAACGGGTCTAAAACCAGACTGCCCTCTTTGGAAAAGGCTTCGATGAGTGGCAATAACGCTTTCACAGGTTTCTGCGTGGGGTGAATCTTATTCCCCGAGTAGGGCATATCAATCACGTCCGCGATAGGGTTCTACGGCAATGCGGGACTGTCCTTTGCCATTAGATACGCCTGCTCATGTTCGTAACGAACAAAACGCCTGCTCGATGCGTAGCTCTTGCGAAATACCAGATGCCCCACTGCATAGAAACCTGCACTGTGCCACGCATCCATGAAGCGGTCTACCTAATTCCAGCCATAGAACGTCACCGTAAACGAGTTCGGTCTGAGTACGCGATAGGCTTCTCTAAAAGCTGGCCTGGGCCAATCGGCGTTACTGTCGTTCTGAATGGTTCTTCCGCTGCGGTCACAGTAGCTCACTAAATACGGTGGGTCGGTCAAGATGAAATCAATACTCCCTGCTGTAGCTGACGCATGACCTCAATGCAATCCCCATGCAGAACACGATTGCTGGGAAGACTCTGTTTCGATGAAAACACGCGGTTGCTGTTGCCGTTGTTGTTGCTCTGATATTCCATTGAAAAGCCCTCCATGTCGGCCCTGCGGGCGATTTTGTTGTTCACAAGGGCGCAGCCGACAAAATCTCCTGCACGGCTGACAGGAAGAAAAACGAGTGCGGCGATGGTGGGAGGCCGGAATGGTTGGCGCGTCCAAGTGACAAACGCGGACTATCGTTTGGCGCGCAGGCGCCGCTCGCGCGAACGGACCCAATAAGGCCCTTTCTGTGGGCCGTCCACCAGAGGGGCACGAAGTGGGGAAAGTCGTGCAAAACACCATCTTGCTTTTACTTATTGGTTCGGCCTATAAGTCCTTTAGAAAGATGCTCGCTTGCGTATATTGGAAAGTTACAGGGTGCCGCTGGCAGCAGCATGAACGATGAGCCGGTTGTTATCTTCCAGCCTGGAAATCAAGCTTCGGATATTCGAAGGCCACGGACTGGATTTTTCCAGTCCGGACAAAGACCAGAAACAACCATACTTGGCCTGGCGTGTTGCATCGGCACATCTTAAGTCCACTGCAAAAACCGTTGGACCTAGCGGATGTTATAGACTTGGACTATGCAAGAGCTTTTCCTTTATGGCTCGTGATGATCTGTATTCCGCTATAACCCTCAGCGCGAGGCACATTAGCGCAAGGGCAGCAAAACAACTTGCTGCATCCATGAAAAGAGAGGTATAGGCGAGCGACATGGCACGCGTATGAACAATCGAGTGAAAATCAGCCACACTAAGCTCACGATCTCTCAGCATTTCGTTGTGCGGAGCTCTGCTATGCACAAGATTCGCAAGTGTCGAGCGAGTAGTGTGATCGAATTGTGAGATGGTCGTATTCAAACGTGCAGTAAATGACTGGGTGCTGGAGTTCAAGATCACCGTTGCAACTGCAATGCCAAGACTGCCTCCAACACTTCGCAGCAAGCTTGTCAAGCCGACAGCATTACCTAGATTGTTTTTGGGAACGCTTTGAGTCGAGAGGAGCGTCAGCGGAACAAACATCAATCCTGACGCAATTCCCTGCAGTATCAGCGGCGGGAGAAAGGAAGCAGCATTGTTATGCACTGTGTAACGCGACATAATGTCGGCGCTGATAGCGCATAGGAAACATCCAACCGCCACGGAGGTCAAAGGATGAACCCTGCGAATTAGCCTGCTGTATGTCTTGATAAGGATGAGGGACACTGCAGCGCGTGGTATGGTCGCCGCGCCAGCCTGTGCAACTGAAAAGCCAAACACCGATTGCAATAAGATTGGGAATACGATTGCCATTCCGCTGTACGTAAACGAAACGAAGAAGAGCAGTATTACTGCCAAGCAGAAGATGGGATGCTTGAGGATGCGAATATCGAGTATCGTGTCCTGATTTTTCAAGGAGTGAAACACGAACAACAAAAAGGCGAAAATGCACATTATCGCAAGACCGGTAATCAGCTTTGATGAGAACCATGACACTTCGTTTCCGCGTTCGATCACCATCTGCAGCGACGCTAGCGCGATAATCAAAAGGTAGGCACCGCGAACATCAATTCTGTCCCTACTTTTCAAAGACAGGGTTTTGGAATTACGCGTGACTGAATTCACTACGAGATATGAAATCACACCGATTGGAAGATTGAGTAAAAAGATCCATCGCCAGCCCAACTGGTCGGTAATAAATCCTCCTAACACGGGGCCGACAAGCGGAGCGGCGCTGACACTTTGAGCCCATATTGCAATAGTTCGGGGCTGCTCCTGCTGTTCAAACACTTCTGCTATGAGTGTGAGCGACAAAGGTTGAAGACCACCTCCGAAAGCTCCCTGTACCACGCGACACAACACAAGCGCGGGAAGATTAGGTGAGACGCCACAGAGCACCGAGGCTATAGTGAAGCCTCCGATTGAGATGAGGAGATAATTTCTCTTGCCAAGAAATTCTGCGATTCGACCACTCAGTGCCATCGTTATCGCATTTGACATCAGGTAACCGCTAATAACCCAAGTGGTTTCCTGGATCGATGCCCCTAGATTTCCACCGATGTGATAAAGGCTCACATTGACAATGGTCATGTCGAGGATCTCCAAAAACGTGGGCACAAGCACCGAAAAAAGTACTAGCCCCCGCCTCATAGACATGGCCATTCCATATCACCAACCTGTTGTATTTATCGTGGGTTCGACGGACATGCCCGGACGAAGTCGCGCTAAATCTTCCTTCTTCCCTTCTAGGTCAATTCTCACGGGAATACGCTGCACAATCTTGACATAATTTCCGTTGGAGTCTTCAGGCGGAAGCAAATCAAACATTGATGCTGCCGCACCTCCAATGCTTCTTACGTATCCATTGAAGGTGGTTCCCAGGGCATCAACATGAACGCGCACCTTCTGACCAACCCTGACGCCTGCCAATTGAGTCTCCTTGTAATTCGCGGAGACCCACAGATGGCTTAACGATACAATCGCGAGTAGTGGTTGGCCCGTCTGAACAACCTCGCCGACCTGCGCTTCTTTCTTTTGAACGATTCCATCAGATGGAGCGACTATGGTGGTGTACGAGAGATTTCTCAAAGCTGCCAAGACATTCTGATGTTCTAAACGTTCCGACGCCTTTGCGGCCTCCCACTGAAGCTCTAGTTGAGCAATTTGTTTTTCTTGGGCAAGGGCATCGTCAAGCGAAACTTGAGCTTGGTCCCTCTTAGCAACCGATTCCGTTAGTTCTTCGCCAGCGGCTTCTAATGCAGCTTGTGTAATCTGGTGCCGCGTAACGAAAGACTCATAATCTTTTTGGGAAATCATATCGCGCATTTGTGCGGCCCTCGCCTCGTTGTTTTTCGCCTCCAACTCTTCTGCTTGCGCTTCACGCAGCCTCGCGGACGCAACAAGCTGTGCTGCTGCAGCCGCTTTCAGTTCTTCCCTACAGCTAAGCACAGCGTCGCTGTTGGTTTTCCTTTTCAGCGCGATTCCAACCGCAAGCGCATCGGAGAGCGCCGAAGCATTCTTGGTCTGCAGTTCAGTTCTATTCCGGATGATAGATAAGTCTTTAGGATCAAGCCTAGCCAAGAGCTGACCTGGGCTCACCTGTTCGCCGTCCTCGATAGCGACCTCAGTGAGAGTTCCCGGGACTCTTGAACTAATGGTAATGATGTTGCCCTCAATTCTGGCGTCGTCGGTGTTGGGAAATGCCCTTATATACAGAGAATAACCAAGTGTGGCAATCGTAATCAGCAGAGCGACGATCGCTATCACGACTACTCGAATCCTTGAAACGCGTTCTCGCGGCCCATCCTGTGCGGACGGTCCAAGTTGAGGCTCGCCGTCGATTGAGACGTCGTCAAATGAACTTACATTGGTGGTTTCAACCACGGATTTCCTGTTGATTCCCATAGTCGGTAAGTAGGATCAGGCTGAGTCCTGGGAGCGAGGCGCACGTCTTTGTAGTGAATAGCTTTTGACGCGAACCTCCAGAGATTGACCCCAATTTAAATTAAGATTAATCGAAAGGCGACAAAAATATACCTACTAACCAACATCCGAGTATCCACCTTTTCAAAAGATTCAATGCTCCTTTTGCCAAAGCTAATCTCAGTATTGGTTGAAATATGTAGGGCGAGAGGACACGGACCACAGGTAGTCATGCCATCAGCAATTCGATCTATCGAGAACATCGACGATGCCAATTGACAATATCACAATTGCGAAGCCGTATAACTTGCCGGGATAAAATGTATTGACCCTTCTTTGAACGTGAGTTATCATCCGTCCACGTCTCTTCAGAGATGCCGACGTATCTCCAAATTTACTAAGAAAGGAGCTCTCCATGTTGAAGACCGTTGTTTTCTGTGCAATCGAGAAGCGAGTTGCCGTGGCCACCGAAGAACATGCCATGTACAACTAAACCCATATGTACAGGCCTTGGCGGAATCCGCGAGGGCCTGTGCCTTAATTCCTTGTTTGTACGCGCTATATCTTCCTTCTGTCGCGCCTAGTACCTAGTTGCGTTGGAGCTGATCATGCTGGGAAAGCCTCGAGTTAAGCTTTGTCATAATCTTATTAAAGTAAGTGGTAGCGAGGTGTGCATCGGCGAGATTCCACACCGTGCGTTTCTCCTCAAAGGTGCGGAGCAGCCATTGATTGACCTGCTCGAGATGCTGGACGGCACTCGAACAGTGCCACGCCTCATCAAGACCTTTCGCGAAAAACATCCAGAGGTGGATGAAAAGGATATCGTCGCAACCCTTGAGGACTTATCCCGGAGAAATCTCCTTGATGACGCGAGTGCGGAATCCGAGGTTCTATCCCGTCGAGAGATGGAACTCTACGATAGACAAATCCTGCTATTCTCTCTTCTCGATGCGCTCGGAAAACCAGGGTTTCGGTATCAAGAGTCTTTGCATTCCAAAACGGTTACGGTGTTCGGGATGGGGGGCTGGGGGACATGGCTCTCGTTACATCTCGCGTTAGCTGGCATAGGACAACTGCGACTCTTCGATGGTGATACTGTCGAACATTCAAATCTCAATCGTCAGGTACTTTATGATGTTTCCCAAATTGGCAAACCAAAGGTTGAGAGCGCCGCGGAGTCCATCGCTCGAATCAATCCAAATGTGAAGGTAGAAACTCATTTCACTTTCGTTCCGGGTGATGCCGCCAAAATCAGAGAGATGCTTGGGGCCACAGACCTTTTAGCGCTTTGCTGGGCAAATCTATCCTTCTTTCGGGATGGAACGACCGAAGCCATCGTCCACCGGGAGGCCTTTAGTGCTCGAATTCCGGTTATCGATATGGCAGCCGACCCTTTCGAGATTACGGCTGGCCCCTTACTCGAAAATAATGGCGATGGCCCCTGTCTTGAATGCATCCGGGAGAACGTTAGAAGGACGGTTTATTCTGGGGATGGAGATACTGACAGAATAAGTCAGGCAAGATTGCACACCCAATTTATGAATGGGGCCAGGCTTGTTAATGCTTGGCAATCATCGCCTTCTCTGAGTGTAATGGCTGGGTTGGTAGCAGATAGCGCAGTTAAGTTCTTGGCTGGTTTCAAAGATGTTCCGTTGAGAGAGAAACGATTCCGCCTGACACTCACAGATCTAAAATCAGAAACTCTTCATGCTGGTAAACGGAGTGATTGTTCCTGGTGTGGAATGGAGGTGAGCGATGAATCAGTTAGAGGAGTCGACACAGTTATGGCATAACACAAGCGCGCTGAAGGAAAAATTGCGCGAGGAAGGCTATTTACTTTTTAGGGAGATTCTTGATTTAGAGTTAATCAGAGAAGTACGGAACCGCATTTTAGATCTGTTATGGGACCAGGACTGGATTGACAAGGACTTTCCAAGGGCGGCTGCAAAATGCAAAGCCGACGTACCAATTCCGAGCCATGACCCTCGTTTTGTACGGCTCCACACTGCCATATTAAGCCTTGAAGAGTTTCATCGTGTTCCATTTGACAAATCGGCCATCGAACTCATTGAGAGATTGTTAGACGATGAAGTGATAGTACATCCACGTCGAATGGCGCGAGTTGTCGTTCCCTCAACGCGATGGAGAACCGTCCCTGTACATCAGGATTATACCTACGTCGGCGGGAGCGTGAACTTTCTATCTGCTTGGATCCCTTTGAAGGATGTTCCGATTGAGCAAGGGGCGTTAAGAATCCTGACTCGATCCCATACTGATGGTCTACATGAGACGACCGATAATGGCAAGGAAAAAGGTTTTCTGGATATTCCAGAAGATCACCCGGGCTGGTTAGTGACAGACTACAAGCTCGGCGACATCATTATTTTCCCGCCTACAACTATCCATGGAGCAACCGACAACCACAGTGACTCAATTCGACTTTCAATGGATGTACGTTACCAAGGTATAAGGGAGCCTATCTTGAAATGGCAGACCCAGCCTCCCTACCAGCCCTACCTTCCTCTGGACTGGAGCCTCTATACGAATGGTTGGGCTAATTCACGACTAGTAGCGCTTGATGAGCGATGCAATGTTGTTGATTCAGAAGAAACGGTTCCGGTTCGCCTGCCAATAAGTTATAAATCCAAATTCTTTTAGTTGACGATCAAGGGATCATCTGCAGTGCAATCGGCGGTCTTAACTGCCGTGCTGTGGCAGCAATCATGTCAGCTTTAAGGACACATCAGAAGATTCCGGGTACTTAGTATGTTTGTTCTTACAACGACGGTAAAGGGCTTGGATCAGCAGTTTGCGCTTTGGTGCATGCATCACTTGAGATTATTCGACCACATCATAGTTTGGCTCGATGACCCAAAAGAAATTGCTAGCCACTATCTGCCAAAAGATACTCGCATTCTCACACGCGGTGGTTCCCAAATCCACGGTAGTAGCCCGCTCAACAGATTGCTGCTAAGGCAGAATGCAAATACAGATGAAGCGCTGCGACTCGCTGCCGCAATGGGAGCACGATGGCTTTGTCACTTGGATGTGGATGAATTGCTCTATCCTGCTGATCGGCATTTATTGGAGTCTCTGAATACCGACTTGGCTGGGCAAATTCGCTTTTTAAATCATGAAGCATGGCCGGTATGGGAGGCACAAAATGCCTTTCTTGAATGCACCACGTTTAAACTAAATGGGAAAATGACATTTAATTTGTACTCTAATGGCAAAGCGATGGTTCGCTGTCAATCAAGCGTTCATGCCAAGCATGCGCATGAGTTTGCGGGTTTTGTGGGAGAAGATCATCAATTCGACGGAATGGTTGTATTGCATTATGGTTGCCCAACATATAGCGCATGGTTGTCGAAGTATAGGGCGTTGGGCACGTTCTCCGACTATTGGTGGGATGATCCTGCGCAGCCAATAACGTTGACATTTCACACTGCTTCTCGCGATGTGGTGACCCGTTGCATGAAAGAAGGCAGATACGATGAGGCAGAGCAATTCTTCCGAAGTCAGTTATTGACGCCTGACTTGCGAAGGGCGCTCGAGCTAGAACAAAAAATTGCAGATTATAGGGTCGAGCTTGGAATCTAAAAGCGCTTCTTAAGTTTGATAGTGTGTCTGCTGATCCTGGGGGATTTTCTGCTAGTTTTCAGACCACAGGTTAACCCGATCGCAGAGAGGAAGCTGCCAGCGTGGCTTATTGGGATCGCCGTAGCCTCACCCGGACTCTTTACCTTTTTCATTCTTACCTCAGTACCCATTCTATTGGCGGCAAAAGGCGTAAGTGTCGGGCGGATTTCTGTCATCGTTGCAATTGCGACCTCGCCTGGCTCCTGGGGATTATGCTTGTCACCCCTTCTTGATATTTTGTTAAGCAGGCGTTCCTATACATATCTCCTTTGCGCAATCGCTGCAATCTGCCTCGTATTCGCAATCCTGTGCATTAGTAACCTAGCCTTCCTGTCTGGAATCCTCCTCGTAGGATTTCTTTCTGCAGAGATGTGTGGTCGTTCAATCGAGGCATGGACTTCGGAATTTCTGCAAGACGATCAGGTTGCTGCGGTTGCCGGGTGGAAGCAGGTTGCGCGGTTGGCAATCGGTCCTACGTTTGGGAGTATAGTCGTTGCCTTGATCCGGTCTTTGCCATTGGCGTGGACACTGCTCCTTTTGGCGGCTCTGTTTGTGTTGCCACTGGTGACATGTTTTTTCTTTCCTCCTCCTTTGTTTCGCACTGTAAAGTCGCGAGAAATGTTACGTATGTTTTGGAGGGATCTCTACAAAGCGATAGGGTCGAAGCGCTGTCGTTATGGCATGCTCGTTTATCTGCTTCCAGTCGCGTGCTTCGCTCTTAACTTTGCGCCCCTGGGCAACAGCTTTCACGTTTCGGAAAAGCTCGTTACGATTATCAGCGGTCCCTTGACAGCAATCGCATCGGGAATAGGAGCTCTAATTGGAATCTGGGTTTGTCATAAGATCGACTCACTATGGGCATATGTACTACCAGCCCTGCTAGCGACGATTGTGACCGGCGGTCTAATCGCAGGCCCCAAGGTGCTTATCTTCTACATGGTGGGCTGTTTTTTATACAACCTCTTCCAAGGGATAAGCTATACTGCATATTCTACATTGATGTTTGAGATTGTAGGGCTCAAGAATCCCCTAGCAGCAACCCAATTTACTCTTCTCACAAGCCTTAGCAATGTTCCCATTGTTCTTCTCGGCGCTTTGAATGGATTCGGATATAGCCGGTTCGGCCTCAATGGAATGCTCGCGTCTGATACTTTAGTTACCGCAATGACGGGCGTTCTTCTGCTGATCTTTGTTGACCTTTCTATAAAGGGAAATAGAAGGGGAGCAGGTCGGGTGGACGACATCGTTGCGTTTTAAAGAGGTTCGGATCTTAACCGGATAGTGTAATGATTCAATCAATTTTCCACGCGGACTGAGATTCTCACTCGATTACCGTGATGCCAACTAAATGTCGTTTCTGCAAGGTTTCGAGAGGGAATTCCATTTCAGAGGTACGTACAAAGCCAAGGCGTGCATATAATGACAGTCCCTGTTCAGATGCAGATAATGTCACACGATCCACAGTGCGAACATTACACCATTGAAGGACTTCATTCATTAGCCGTGTTGCCAGCCCTCGGCGTCTGTGGCTTGGGTCGATATACACATTGGCAATATGCCCCCAGACACCAACGCGGTAGCAACCCGGTATTGGCTGAAGGGGATATAGGTATACCCCAGCACCACCGACAACTGTCCTGTCAGTGCCCACAAACCAACCCATATATGCGCCTTCCTGCAATAAATGCTGAGTAGAAGTTTCAACAGCGTTTAGAAACAAATCATAATCGGTGAGAGGCAGAAGACCCATTTCAATGAACATCTTCGCTCTGTGCTCAGCGATGGAGCGCGCATCCTCCGGCTCGGCAATTCGCAAATAGTAGGTGTCTGACATGGAAAGCGGTGTTGTCCCCCCAAGAAATTGTAGTCGAAGAAACTCTGTCCGGGAACTCAAAGCACGGTCGAGAGGGTAGGTCGTTGTCGATTATAAACGTCGTCCAGCATCTGCGCGAATGAACAGACTCGTGTAAGGCCGGATGCATCTGGGTTGGACAGCCCCACATCACAGGGTGTCCGTGAAGATCGAAGAGCATCAGATGTTGACTGGGCAGACTTGTCAGACCCCAATTTGTCCAGCAGATACTGGTAGGTCGTGGAGTGTGGAGAAGGCTTTACGACGAATAACGTGCCCCTATAATTTACGGGTGCGAGACATTGTCAATGTGCTAAGGCCTTCTGACGCAAGCCAATGGGCTACCATTCATCAGTAGCCACAAGCCTCAAAGAGCCAAAGCAAGCCCGCTATCAGACGTCAAGGCTTGCTCGAAGCTCCTCTGCGGAGATAGGTCATGGTTCTTGTTGAAATTGATAGCGGAAGTCTTCGTGATGTCGCACCTGAGATTTTCTCTGAGTGAAGCGGCATCATTGGTATAGATATGCGCCTCATGCGAAGCCCGCGAGATGGAGACATAGGCAAAGCGCGAATTGATGAGTTCGGGATGAACATTGCTGTCGATGTTTACCAGAACGCGCTCCGCAGCGAGTCCCTGCGAACTGTGCGACGTGACAGCATAGCCGTGATCGAAGTGCCGCAGTCGGTTTCCATCGAAGGAGACCATCTTGCCGTTGTCCATGCGAACGGTGAGCTGCCCATCTCTGCTTATCTGCTCGATAGTGCCGAGGTCGCGGTTGGCAATACGCAACTCCCGATTGGGCGCGGTGAACTGTAGCCGGTCGCCTACAGAAAATTCGCGCTCGATCTCGCGGTAGGCGCTGATGCCGCGCAACCGCGAGGGGTCATAGCTTACCTGTTCTCCGTTCTGTTTTTGCACGGTAACGACATTTTCCTTGGGATGAGTAGCGACGACAGTTGCATAGCTGCGCTGTTCGATGCCGAGGTCTTTGCTGCCGCGCTCGTAATGCAGAATGTCGCCCACCTGATAGCATGCGGCCCATGCACGATCCGCTCCGGTCATATCGGAGCGCGGCGAGAGCACACGCCTGATGTAATCGGTAGGTTGGACCATGCCTAACGTCTGCAACTCTGTGCGGACAGTCTGATTGATCGCACGGCGCGAGGCATTGTCGGGCGAGACGATGATGGTGTTTTCAGGATGGGCCGCGTAACTCTTCGCAATGGCTTCGATACGCTGCTGCGGGTCAATGATTTCGATGATGCGTCCCTGCTGTTGCAAGAGACCGATGCCCGGAGCAATTTCACCCTTGGACAGATGTTCGACAGCTTTCAGCAATTCCGGGTCTTTCTGGCGCACGATCTGGTCAAGCTGCGCGGTGTGCATCCCCGCCTGTACAAGCTGCTCGAAGGGCTTTCCGGCATCGACGCCCTGGTGCTGGCGAGTATCCAGGGCATCTCTCCCCTCCGCGTTCCATCTCTCTCTTCTTAAAAGAAGACGGATGAGATGTGCCAGAAGTTTGCAGGGAATGGGGTAAAATCGGCAGGGAAATCATGTTTTAATCTACCTCGGCACAGAATACCGGAGATATTAAGGGCAAGAAAAAGCGGCCCGAATTAGGGGCCGCTCTGCTTTGGATCGTTTTGAGAAGCGCGGCAGCTTCGTCGGCTGGCTCTCCGCCTGGAAATAGTCGTCTGGTCTCAGAATTGAAAGTGACAAAGCGAGACTGCTGGATCTACGACAAGAGCTCCGATGTAAGAACGACCGCAGTCTATTTCTTGGCCATAGAGGCAGATGCTCCGAGTGGGCTCGATTGCCCTAATCGTTGTCTTGCCGGCCCCATGAAATTCAACATGCAGTGAAGTGAGCGGAAATGACAGCCCCACCCCTACTGCCTTGAGAAATGCTTCTTTCTGCGTCCAGTAACGCAATAGTAGTTTCTCTCTGAAGAAAAGCGGTGCCTGCTCAATACGTGCCTGTTCCGAGCACGTCATACTAGTGCTAATCGCATCTGTGAAGCGACACCCCATCTCGAACTCAATATCTACGCCCAGCTCAAGCTCTCTAGCTACCGCAATGAGCATCCTGTTGCCGGAATGAGAGAGATTGAAAGTTAATTGTGTCGACGGCTGAGCTATCACCGGCTTCCCGAAGGGGCCATATCCAAAACGAATATCCCGTGATCTGCAGTTTAGATAACCCGCTAGCAACGTTCGCGTTGCCGACCGTGATGCCATAAATGCAGCTCTATGTTCCGAAAATCGATATCTTGATGCCCTTTGCTTTTCGTCCTCGCTAAGAACGTCCGTATCGATGGCGGTAGATGGATTTCCCTGCCAGAGATGGACTTCGCGAAACCCTAGTCCAGCACCAATCTGCGGAGCTATTTCCCTCAGATAACTACCGCTCATGACTTTGTCCCGTGGTTTTCATAACACCTCTGGGTCCGTCTCACACGATATGTGCGAAGCTCAAGCCTTTAGGTCAATTTGCATTCCGGCACGCTATTTGGTCATTCCCAGACGTCCGATATGCCTTCGCTGCACAGTTCTGCGAGTTTTTTTAAAACTTCAATTGCTGGAGAGGCAGTTGAAGGATTAGCTGGTGCAGCTACGGACGGACATACCTTGTCTGGAGGATCGGAGTACATCGGGAGGTGCCTGGACGAGTTCTACGAGTACTCCCCCTCCGCCGATCGGGAAATCCGCGTTGCCTTTAGGATGGATAAAACATACGTCATGTCCAGCCGACCCTTTTCGGATTCCGCCGGAAGTGAACCGGATCCCCTTGCTCTTCATCCATTCGAACGCCGTGGGCAGATCATCAACCCAAAGGCCAATATGATTCAACGGAAACGCGGTCAGTCCTGGATTCTTAGCCACATCGATCGGCTCCATGATATCAATCTGTACTTGGTATGGCGGTTCGCCAAGAAAATAGACGTCTTCCCGAACATTCTCCTCCTCTGAACTGAAGCCATGATCAGCCCTCGCCCCAAAGACCTGGACCCACAGTTGCTGCATTCCCTGTCGGTTCAAAGTACTGATCGCAATGTGATTGATTCCGAGAATGCGAAACGGTTTATCCATGTCTCCCTACCAGGCTCATAAGTCCCCTTAGGCTGTTGCGCCGTTCTGGCCTCGGGGCGCAAATGACTCCGGATGTTCGGAAACGAGAGCCAATAATTGTCTCGCTGCGGCTGGCGGAGCTCTCCGACCTGCGTGCACGAGATCTACCAGTGCATTGAACATTGTTCGAAGATATTCATCTGCCTTGATCTTTGAGAGGGCCTGTGAACCGATGCTTTCCTCAAGCCACGTCTTATCCTGGATCATTCTTCTACCGGCAATATTGCGAGCCTCCTCTTGCTGATATAAAGTTATGCTGTTCATCAGCGTGGAAAGCCCATCGCCGGTCACCGCACTGACGGTGCATACACGCGGTGTTGGCTGCAGATGCGGACTTACATGGCGAGCACCATATCTCGTCAACCGAAGGGCCGATGCGATCCTGCGCTGTGCTTTCAATGCCGCTGCGCGGGCGAGGTCTACCTTATTCACCACGACCAGATCGACATGCTCGTAGATACCCTTTTTTATGACCTGAAGGTCGTCTCCCGGGGTAGGCCCCTGCAGGAGGAGAACCATATCAGTCATTGCCGCGACCGCACATTCGTTCTGCCCTACACCCACGGTCTCCACAACTACAAAATCGTAAGCTGCCGCCTCGCATAACCGAATCGCCGCTCTTGTTTGCTGCGCGACTCCGCCATATCCAGCAGAACCCGCGCTGGGCCGGATGTATGCATTATCGGAACAGGCGAGACGGTGCATTCGTGTCTTGTCGGCTAACACGCAGCCGTCAGATAGATTGGAAGACGGATCAACGCAAAGCACCGCTACTTGGTGACCTTGCTCAATCAGCATCAATCCCATGGCGTCGACGAGCGTCGATTTTCCCGATCCTGGAGGTCCGGTGATTCCAATGCGAAATGAAGAGCCAGCCTTTGGGAAAAGCTCATCTAGCAGTTCGTCGCCTCGTTGTCGGTGATCGATGCGAGAAGATTCCACAAGCGTGATGGCTTTGGAAAGCGCACGTCGCCGCAGGAGGATATCTTTGCTCGTGAGATCCTGAGCCAGATGGTTATCTCGCATGGCAGACATGGCCTTTAGCTCTCCAGTCTGTTCAAGATGCCCTCGAGCACGCCGCTAGCGGCGTCCGGGATGGGAGTACCAGGGCCATAGATCCCAATGATCCCTGAGTCGTATAGAGCAGAGTAATCCTGCCTGGGTATTACTCCTCCGACAAATACACAGATGCCGTCCCCTCCCTGACGTTTCAGTTCATCCAGCATCGCCGGCACCAGAGTCGTGTGTGCACCCGAAAGTGTCGACACCCCGATGGCATGAACATCGTTCTCAATTGCCTGGCGTGCGCACTCCTCTGCAGTTTGAAACAGCGAGCCGATATCGACAGCAAACCCCAAGTCGGCGAAGGAACTGGCGACGATCTTCGCTCCGCGATCATGACCATCCTGCCCCAACTTCGCAATCAGAACTCTGGGCGGGCGACCGTGCCTCTTCGAGAAACCTGCAATCCGCGTTTTGAGCTGAGCCCAATGGTCATGGTCGCCATAGTTGGGACCATAGACTCCGCTTACTAGGCGCGCTTCTGCTGTGTAGCGGCCGAAGCACTTCTCCAAGGCTTCGGACACCTCTCCCACGGTCGCCCGGGCCTTCATGGCGCTGATGCTGAGTTCGAGGAGATTCCCCTTGCCATCATAGCCGCACCGGGTGATTGCTTCGAG
Organism: Acidobacteriota bacterium; assembly: GCA_021780315.1. GTDB lineage: Bacteria > Acidobacteriota > Terriglobia > Terriglobales > Acidobacteriaceae > Edaphobacter. The sequence continues at coordinate 423,723 of JAJXYY010000042.1, read as the reverse complement.
TGCCTCCCGTGCGGCATCACAATCTCTGGCAGCTTTGATATCTGAAAGCAGCTGTAACTGGCTCTCTCGCACTTTCGTTGTGTCGACGCGTAGTGTTTCTTGTTCCGCCTCGTGATCACACCTGTATTTGCTGACGCCAACGATCACTATTTTGCCGCTGTCAATTTTGGCCTGCTTTGCCGCAGCGCTTTCTTCAATCTGCTGATTGACCCATCCGGACTCGATCGCCCTGATCATTCCTCCCATCGCATCGATGTCTTCGATAATCTGCCAAGCTGCGTCGGCAATCTGCTTTGTAAGAGACTCCATGAAGTAACTTCCTCCCCAGGGATCCACGACAGCGGTGATATTGGTCTCTTCCTGCAATATCAATTGAGTATTTCGCGCAATCCGTGAGGACATATCACTCGGGAGAGCGATCGCTTCGTCGAATGCATTGGTGTGAAGACTCTGGGTTCCCCCAAACACTGCAGCCAGTGCCTCCACGGTCGTTCGCACTACGTTGTTATATGGATCCTGAGCCGCAAGGCTCCAACCCGATGTCTGGCAGTGCGCGCGCAACTTTGAACTCTTATCTTCCTGTGCGCCGAATTTCTGCATGATCCGCCACCAGAGCAACCGCGCAGCTCGAAGCTTCGCGACTTCGGGATAGAAGTCCATCCCAATACCCCAGAAAAAAGACAATCTGCCGGCGAAGTCGTCGAGGTTTAAGCCTCTTTGCTGTGCCGCCTTTACATAAGTCAAACCGTTGGCAAGTGTAAGCGCCAATTCCAGAACCGGTGTCGCACCCGCCTCCTGCATGTGATCCCCCGATATTGAAATCGGGTTGAATTTAGGCATGTTCAAGGTGGCGTACTCGAGAACATCCCCACGATTCTCATACTCTCCTCAGGCGGGTAGATGAAGGTGTTCCTAACTATAAATTCCTTCAGAAGATCGTTTTGGATCGTTCCGGAAAGCTGCTCTCGAGCCACGCCCTGCTCCTGAGCGGCGACTATGAAAGCGGCGAGTATTGGAAGTACCGCCCCGTTCATCGTCATCGATACGCTGACTTTGGCGAGAGATATTCCATCGAAGAGCGTCTTCATATCTTCGACTGTATCGATCGCAACTCCGCCTTTGCCCACATCCCCTATCGCGCGTGGGTGATCGGTGTCGTAACCGCGCTGAGTCGGAAGATCAAACGCCACACTAATGCCCTGGACTCCGCTTGACAACGCCTTCCGGTAGAATGCGTTCGACTCGGCCGCTGTTCCAAAACCCCCCCGTATTGGCGGATGGTCCATGGTTTCCCGGTGTACATTGTGGCCTGCGGGCCGCGGATGAAGGGTGCTTCTCCCAGCAAAGTGTCCACATAGGGATTGCCTGCGAGATCAGATTGAGTATAGAGAGGTTTTATCAGCAGTTCTTCCAGCGGGTTCACACCAACGACGTCGTCACTGTAATGCTTATGGTTACTCATTCGTATCCTAACTCGGGCGTAGCTCCGATACCGTGGGAAGGGATCTCATTACCGGCTATGCACAAATAAGTCGGTAGCCAATACCTTGTTGTCGAAAGACCTGGCAGCTGACAAATGACATCATTTCGGCGTTTCATTGATAGGCTGTTTGATCATCCAGAAGTAGGGTTGAAGCCTACTCCAAGTCGATATGAAGCTCGGGAACTGAAGTGGACCTTAACAATTCGCCGAGCCAACGACCCGCAAAGATCAATGTGGATCCCGTAACGGAAATCAAGCGTTAGGGTACGTCAAGGGTTGGACAGTCCTCACCTGCGGGGAGCGACTCAAGATGGGGAGGGCCGGTTGGTAGGCCAGTTTGCAATCAGGAGCAACCTCAACCAGGCCTAGGCGCAGTGCCGTTGTGGTTTTTGTGTTTGGGAGGAACCTGGGAAGTCGCAGCAGGTGGTGGGCACGCATCCTCAGAAGAAGGCATTCACCTCAACGCGAGGTTCGTTGCGGTATGTGCTCGGACAATACGTAAAGGAACGCCCGCAGGATATCCAGTTCAAATATGCCGCCGAAGGAAAACCCGCTGTCGATTCGTCATCTAAGATTCAGTTCAACCTATCTCATTCAAGTGGTCTTGCGGCAGTTGTTCTAACTGCAGACTACGGCCTTGGTATCGATGTAGAACGAGTGCGAGCTCTGCCTGACTTGCAATCAATAGCAACCCAATTTTTCTGCCGGGAGGAAGCCGCGCACATAATGTCATTGCCTCACAGCGAGCAAGCCCTCGCGTTTTTTTTGTTGTTGGACGCGAAAAGAAGCACTGCTTAAGGCTGTTGGCTGCGGCCTATCGATGCCATTAGATAGCTTTCATGTCGGCGTGCTGCCAGTGGCTCCGCCAAAGAGGGTCGGTCTTGCAAGCGGCGTTGGCTCGCCAAATACGTGGGTTGTGCAGGATCTCTCGCTGGCCCACGGCTATGCTTCGGCGCTAGCTTATCAGGGAAGGCAGAGACCGTTGCGCGTTTCACCAATCATTCCTGTGGCAGAATTTCTGAATTCGCGAGGGTAGGTTTGTGCTCTGGCCGCGGGTAGTTCTTTCGGTCAACGACACTCTCAGGGGTCTTCTGTATCTCGTGAAGAAGCTCCACGTAAAGCTGTTCAGTTGTGACGATGAGGTCGCTCGGCTGAGTTATGCAGCGGCCCCAGCCGCGGCAAATCCCACACTCATCATCCAGGCCACGATCTTGAAGGCGGGATCGGCGTCGGCGCGCTTTCATAGCAAATCGCGTGGAATCAATATTTATAACCCAAACACGGGCAAACACATCGAGATCAAGGAAGAGGCGCTCGATTCAATCCGTTTCCCGGAGTTCCAGCAGCCAATGTACCCATGCTATACGCAGCGGATAACCTGAACGCGGCTGCGCTCGAAAGCATCGTCCACGAGGTGAAGCATATTCCATCCCCGATCTTCCCTCGGATCGGCCTCAAAGATTCATGCAATAGCGAGTTCTGGTCAACGATGACCTGATTGTCGTTGAGTTGACTAACCCTCTGTTGCGCCAACTCGCCATCGCGCGTCGTTGCACCTCCTTTAACGAGGAAGAACTGATTCACACTCCACCGAGCCAATATCCCGACACACGCATCTGGGCTCGCTTCCTGCACGCCAGTTTGCCCGCGCTCCAGGGTCTGTGCTGGCGTCCACGTCTCGGTGGTACTGGGCTGGCATACATGCTCTTCGGAGATTGCTGCGCCCCCGGGAGCTCTCACCGTGACCTCCGGTCCGATCGACATCGATTCAGGAAGCGGCTTCGTCAAGGTATTTGTGATCGCCCAATCAGCGTACGTCAAGATCATCGGTTAAACGGCGACATGTCTGACGTATGCGGCGAAGCTGGCAACAAGCTGCACATTAGCTTCCGGGTAGCGCTATAAAGCGTCGCCTGAAATTGAGGCGTAAACATTTTCGATCACTATTTGGAGGAAAGCGCAAAAGTGTGCCCAGAAAATCAGCTGAAGCAGCGCCCAGTGTAGTTATCTGTAACCGGCTTCTGAACATAAACGAGGCCGCTCAAGATTTGGACCTTAACGTCACTACCCACCACAAGAAGACAACTTGAGAGAGATACTATTTCCTCGGCGAGCTCAGAGAGGGAAATTCTGTAATGAACGCTGCCTTCCCAGGTTAGAAGTGCCTTCTCCAAGGACATAACAGGTCGCGGCTGAAACGAGCCCCGAGTAACTCCTGAATCGTCGCCGCGGATGTCTCCTTGACGCCAGTCTCAGCATTCCGTCGCAGACAGGCACCTAGTTCAACAAAGTCCTAAGTGACGCAGCGGCCGCTAAAGGGTCTTAAGGTAGGCCACCAGATCGTCGGTCTCCGATTTGGAGAGATTGCTGAAGGCGGGCATCTTGCCCTTGCCTTGCTGAATGATCGAGCGCACACGTTCGTCGACGGGGCGCAGTTGGTGGCGATAGTAGTTTTTCAATGCGGGCCCCGACTTGGCACTTGTGCCGAGTGTGTCATGGCAGCCAGCGCAGGACCGATTAAATATGCGCTTGCCGTTGGCAACAGCTTGAGGTGAGGACTTTTGCGAGATCACGGCTGGTGGAAGCGCAATGGCGAAGTATGAAAATACGATCATTGCGAACAGTGCTGCGAGTGAGACTCGTTTCATGACGACGCCTCGTCGAGTTGAAAGGGCAGTTTACGCAGGCGTTTTCCGGTAGCGGCGAAGATGGCGTTGCCAACACTGGGACCGATGAGCGCGAGCGGCGGCTCGCCGATTCCGCCGGGAGGACGGCCGCTTTCAACGAGATGGGTCTCGAGCTGCGGGGCATCCGGCATTCGCAGCAGGTCATAGCTATTAAAGTTCTGTTGCTGAATCATGCCGTTCTTGACCGTGATGCGCTCTTTGAGGGCCGCACTTAACCCCATAAGAACAGCGCCCTCGATCTGTGCTCGGATGCCGTTCATGTTGATGACTCGGCCCGGGTCGACGACTGTGACGACTCGGTCCACGTGGAGATTGCCGCCCTTGACTGTGACCTCGGCGACTTGAGCGAGGTAGGTCGTCTTTGAGAAGAAGCAGGAGATACCTCGACCGCGATTGGGGCCCATGGGTTTACCCCAGCCGGCCTTTTCTGCGGCTCGGTCGAGCATGTCGATCATGCGCGTGGGATCGGCGAGCTTGCCATCGAAGTTGGACCTGAGCGCTGCGGAGTGAGCGGCTGCATTCTCAAGCAGACGGCGGCGGAAAAGATAGGGATCCTGTCGGGCGAGGTGAGCGAGTTCGTCGACAAAGCTCTCAATAGTAAAAACGTTGAAGGATATCTCGACACCTCGCCACGCTCCTCGGGTAGCTCCGCTATCGACGGGCACGTACGAGATACGGAAGTGCTGAGCGGGATAAGGCTGGTCGAGGGCTCCTCCGAGCTCAAAGGCCTGTGCTTGTCTCGGGTTACCCTGGCCGATGATGGTTGTGTTGACGAGGCGGTCTGTCCAGGAAACAAGGTTTCCTTCCCGATCGATGCCGGCACGGAGACGGTGCATGCCCGCGGGGCGGTAACGATCATGCGTAAAGTCGTCTTCGCGTGTCCAGACGAGTTGGACCGGCCGCTGGATGCGACGTGCGATCTGAAGAGCCTGATGGTCGAAGGGAACACCGAAGCGGCGGCCGAAGCCTCCGCCCATGAAGGTGACATGGACGGTGACGTTGTTCTTGTCGATGCCGAGAAATTTAGCGGCTGTCTCCTGGGTTCCTTCGCCGGCCTGGGTCGGGGACCATATCTCGCAACGTCCATCTTCGAGCCTGATCGTAATGTTCATGGGCTCCATGGTGACGTGAGCGAGGAAAGGAAACTCATAGACGCTCTCGATCCGTTTGGCGGCGGGGACAGTATCGGGATTGAGAGTCGTGTTAGTGGAGTTCCAGTACTCCTGCGCGTCGAGGCCAGCGCGTAATTGTGCTGTGAGGGACTCGGTAGACTCGTCGTGGTACTGCCCGGGCTTCCATTCAATAGCCAGCGCGTTGCGGCCCTGGATGGCAGCCCACGTGTTGATGGCGATGACGGCGACCTCGCGAGTGTTCTTATTCGCCGAGCGTGGATCGGTGGGGATCTCGAAGACTTCGAGGACACCAGGGACTGCTTTAGCTTTGGCCGCGTCGAAGCGGAGCAACTCCCCGCGGAAGTAGGGACACTGAGCGACGACGGCATAAACCATCCCTGGGAGACGAACATCGAGGCCGAATCGGGCTGCTCCCTTCACCTTGTCGGGGATGTCGAGGTGGGGAATAAAGCGGCCGAGGAGGGTGAAGTCTTTGGGATCCTTCAATCGGACGGTATTGGCGTCGGGAAGGGGAAGCCGGCGGGCGTCTTTGACGAGAGAAGCGTAGGAGAGAACGCCGCCCGAGCGCGTGTGGATGACCTGGCTGTTGCGGGCGTGGCATTCGGCACCGGGAACACGCCACCGGCGCGCGGCGGCGGCGATCATGGTCTCGCGGACTTGTGCTCCTGCCTGGCGCAGAGGTTGATAGCTCCCCCAGACTGATCCGCTCCCACCGGTGCCATCTGCGTTGTCTGCCTGAACGACGGTAATCCGAGAGAAGTCGATCTCAGCCTCCTCAGCAAGAATCATGGGAAGAGCAGTAAAAACTCCCTGTCCCATTTCCGATTTGTTCAGCACGAGTTCGGTCTGTCCGTCGGGATGGATACGGATCCAGGCGTTGAAAGGATCCTGCGAAGTGTCCGAGGGATGGTGAAGACGGCCGTGAAAGGTGAGGCCCACGACAAGGGCTCCTCCCGCTGCAACGGAAGTTGCGAGGAAGGTACGGCGGGAGATGGCACCGCTATTCTTGGTTAGCACAGGGGTCAGTTTGGTGTTCATGAGTGAGCCTTCCCAGCGGCACGGTGGATTGCATTGCGAATGCGGAAGTAGGTGGCGCAACGGCAGAGATTGCCAGCCATGGCTTCGTCGATATCGGAGTCGGAAGGGTGAGGTTTCTCAGCGAGCAACGCGGCTGCGGACATGATCTGTCCGGACTGACAGTAGCCGCATTGCGGGACTTGTTCAGCGATCCAGGCTTCCTGAACCGGGTGTAGGCCATTTGCTCCGAGACCTTCGATGGTGACGATTCGTTTGCCTGCTGCGGTTGCGAGGGGTGTCTGGCAGGAGCGGGTTGCGACGCTATCAATGTGGACGGTGCAGGCTCCGCAGAGCCCGATGCCGCAACCGTATTTGGTGCCTGTCATATTGAGTAGATCGCGGAGCACCCAGAGCAAGGGCATCTCTGGATTGGCATCTACTGTCTGTTGGCGGCCGTTTATCTCGAGTGCTAACTGAGCCATTGTCAACTCCTGGTTCAAGGCTCTGACTCCGAGAGAAGTTTTGCCAGCGATTTGCAGCGAGACCGACTAGGAATGCAGGGAAGCCTCGCTATGGTGCAGAGAATATGCGATGGAGAAGCGTTCGTATGAAACGGGTCGAAGGATGACGAGAAGGAGCCGTAACGCCTTGGAGGTACGGTGGGCACACGGCTAGTGAATCGGCAGTTTGAACGAATTGCAAGGCGGATGCGTTCATCAATGGATATCAATGAGTGCGCGTTGGTCTGGACACGCTGTGGCTCAATTTGCAGGCAGAGGGGGAAGCTGTGCAGCAGGAGCTACATCGCGCACAGGGAAAATACGGAAAGACATTACAGAAGGGCTATGTGCGGCTCGCCGCCAGGAGGGCCTGCCAACCAGCCTTACTCATTCTCAACCGCTGGCCATTGATAAGCACCACCGATCCTTCGCTGCGCCCCTCGCGAAGGATCTCACGTACCTGCTCGACATTCACGATGACCGACCTGTGAATGCGAACGAACTTTGCTGGGTCAAGAGTATTTGCGAGCTCTTTGATCGCCTCGCGCAACATGAAACTTTTCGTGCCAACGTGAAGGCAGGAATAGTAGTCTGCGGCTTCAATCCATTCGATTTCGTTGATATTTACGAAAGAACCCTTCGTGCCATTGGGAACAAGGAGCCGCTTCGGATACTCTTTCCGCGATGTAGCAGCATGTTCGAGTCCGGCCAGCACCGACTTCAACTGCTCGTGAGTGATCATTGCAGACCGAGATGCGACGCGCTCTTTCGCTCGCTGCAACGTGTCCTGCAAACGCGCAGGTTCTACCGGCTTGGTCAGATAATCGAGGGCGTGAACCTCAAATGCCTGCACCGCGTATTGGTTGTGCGCTGTCACGAAGACGGTAACGGGCATCCGGGCGGAGCCGATTTGTTCTATGACCTCGAACCCGCTGTTCCCTGGCATCTGGATATCGAGAAACAGAAGATCAATATCGGAGTCCCTGATCGCTGAGAGAACCTCCTTGCCATTGCGGCATTCGCTGGCGATCACAATCTCTTCGTCATTAGACAAGAGAAATCTCAGTCGCTCGCGTGCCAAGGGCTCATCATCGGCAATAAGAGTTTTTAATCTCATTGTTCACAGCGTTCGTATGGAATGGTGATCGCTACTTCAAAACCGCCCGTTGCTAGGCGTTCTGCTGTCATGGCGAACTCATTGTGATAAAAGTGTGCCAGCCGCTCTCGGGTATTCTTCAGGCCGATACCATGTCCATTCTGAGGAAGTCCGTTGAGAGCCGATCCTGTATCCCGAATCTGCAGATGAAGCGATGTTCCTTCACGTCGTGCAGAGGCTTCGATTCTGCCTTCGTTCTCGCAGCGCGCTATTCCATGCCGGATAGCGTTCTCGACAATGGGTTGCAGTAAAAAGCACGGAACCAAGCCGTGAAGAGCGGTAGGTTCTACCTTCATCTCAATTTGGAGCCGATCCGCAAAGCGAACCTGTTCGATGGCGAGGTAGTTCTCGATCATCTCAAGTTCTTTTGACAACGGCACCTTTTCGGGTGTTGTCCTCGTCAGGGTGGTCTTCAGGATGGCATTCAAATGCGTGAGCATCTCCGCTGCCTGCTTCTGCCTTCCCAGTTCAACAAGCGTCGTGATTGCGTTCAACGTGTTGAAGAGAAAGTGAGGCTCAAGCTGCATTTGCAAGGCGCGCAGATGCGCAGCCGAGAGTTGGCGTTCCAGCTCGAGCGACCTCATTGCGTCCCGCTGTGCTCGGATGTGATACCGAATGACGCCTGTGATCCCAAAGACGAATCCATAGATCAAGATCTCAATGCCAAACCGATTGACATTGAGGAGTCTTTGCCAATCCGATCGCGCGCTTTCGCTGCCTTGCCATCCAAGGGAACTGAAACCCAAGCTCCACAGCAACAACAGATGAAGCACGCCAAGAACGGATCCCACTATGCCGTGGACTGACGTCGCTTTGAGCGAAAAGCTCGATGCCGCTGGAAAGCGCTTGCCGGCCTTCCAGAGGATGCTGGCGATCATGCCCCACCACCCCCAAAGCACCACACCGTAGACCAGGGAGGGGAGATGCGTTACAGACTGGCATTCGCTTGCCGTGGCGAGGGCGAGGATGGCTGACAGAGAGAAGATAATCGCATTGCCTTGGAGGTGAATGCCACGGCTTGGCCTGGAAATGGATGTCTCCTCCAGACGGTGGGAGGCGGGGGCTGCTTCGGGATACACAGACGCGATAGCATTCATAAGTTTTCTCTTCCACGATGAGAGGCTGGCGAAGAATCTCCAAGGTCTAACTGATAGGCGACCGCCCTGGGGAATCAGGCCTCCGTCCCATAAGTATCAATCGGAATGACGAGCCATACCAAGTGTTTGCAGCGGGTGCCGCGACTTCTGCAGGGAGCGTTCTCGTCCAGGCCTGGACGTGCTGCCGTCTGAATGGAACCGGTCAATCTCGACCTGCCAGTGACACACGATCTGAGTTTGTGTGGAATGGGCAGCTTCCCATCTCCGGTTCATTGTCATCCGGGAGTGCGTACTGCTTCCATTCTCGACTCCTGTTGTCGCCGTAGAACCCGATATCTGGATGCACCGGAATTCCGTCATAGGCCAGCATGCGTTTATGAACTCGTTGGCGTGCGGAAGCCGCTATCGGCTCTAATGTAGCAGGATCCATGAAAAGAGAGCGGGGTTGAAAAACAAGCACGATACCTGGACCCAGGTTCCTGCTGCGACGATTGCGATATGTCGGCGACGCTCCCACCACGAACATCTCACAGTGTTGGAACGAAAATTCCCAGAGAGGATGATCGGGTGCTCTTTCCAGGGAAGAGTCGCGGTCGTGGTCGTGAAGAAACTGTAGGACCTGCCAAAAGCGCGTAATAAAGGACGGATGATCCTGAATGGTTGGATCGGGCTCAAAGAATGCGATCAGGCTTGAGCGTTCATGGCCAACTGTTCCAGTTAGCCTGATGAACCGCCGCATGTTCGTAACCAGTTCGTCCAGGCAACCATTGGCTACGAAGGTATAGAGCATCTCCCCGCGCGCTTCGGCGGTCTGCCCGAAGAAGCATGGATAAATGGGTTCACGCAGCTTTCCTTGTATTGCTCATACGCCTTGAGCTTCCATGAGTTTTCGGGGGCTGCCCCTACCCGTCCTTGCTCGAGAATGCGGCTAGTCCAGTTTTGAGCTTCGGTAGTTATCATGACCCTGTCCTGACTGCGGGCACCTTCCTGCCGCGGCGAGCCAAACGGACCATACGACGGAATCCCGCTTGCTGTTGTTCGGCCCAGGAGCCGTTTACCATGGCCCGTTCTGCTCCGGCGTCCCCTGTCTCCACCGTGTTGTCGTGAAATTTTGCGGTCTGGAAGAAAACGTCCCACAGAGAGAGCGCGGTGCCAAAATTGCAGCTACGTCGGCCAGCGGCACGTAGAGCATGATGGGTTCGGTGGAACCTTGGGGAGATGAATATGTGGTCACCGAGCCATCCGTAGCTGATGCGTGTATTCGAGTGCGCAATGCTGCCAAGAAGCCGGAAGCCAAGGATGAGAAAAGGAAACTGCAGGGATGGCACGCCGATGATGAGACCCACAGAAATGAGCCAAAGATAGGTGATAGCGTCTTCCAGGATGTGGGAACGGTCGTCAGACCAGAAGGTCATCTGCTCTTCGGCATGATGGAGAGAATGGATCCCGTACCACCAGCCGTAACGATGCGAGAGCCGATGGCGCCAGTAGTCGGCGAGATCAAGAATGGCGAAGTTTCCGACGAAACTCATTATGGGAGCGGCTGCGAAGAAAGGGAGCAGACGTGAAAGTACAACGGGTGGAATCGCGTGAGCTTGGAGGAAACCGTTGAAATGAGTGTGCAGCCAGCTGTATTCAAAGTAGGCGATCAGCGGAAAGAGAACCGTGCGGACGAAGAGCGCATAGGCCACATCGGGCGCAATGGAGTTCCGCTTCGGCCAACTCGTGAGTGGTCGGAGATGTTCCAAGGGAGTGCAGAGCAGAAAACTGATGAGCAGCTCAGCCACCCCACATGCGGAAAAGAATATCCACAAGGATGCAATCTGGGTGTGCTCGTGCCCGCCAATCGCTATCAGCATCGATTGAATCCCGTGGACGATGCAATCGATGCTTAGCGCGATCCAGAGATGGGTGTGAGATGTCGACATCATGATGTCCTCCACATAGCCAACTTCTGCCAGTTTGTTGACTCTGGGAGGGATGTTCCAGATGTTTGCAGGCAACAACGGGCTTTATGCAGCGAACCGCACAGACAAGGACGATATTTGGACGGAAGGGGGCAGGTCCATCGGTCTCCTGCGGTGGTACGTACCAGGCTCCGGTGCCTCGATTTGAAGCACACGCATTATTTAGAAGGCAAAGGGCCGCGCTAGGGGACCCGCATCAAGTCAGATTGTGAGCTACACTGTCTCGCAGCGGAGGTGTCCACTCGGCTGTGAAGCGCAACGACGGTTGGAGATAGGTCGGAAATCAGCCACATAGCGAGAACATAGAAATACTCGTGGGCGATCCGCTGAGGGCCAAAGATGCGACGACACCAGGCATGAGATCCATGGCAAACAACCGCCAGCGGAGAAGGGATTGCTCGGCAGGCGGCTAGCGACAACGGACAGCTTACGTCCGGGTGCAAAATCAACGTCGGATGCGTCGAGCGGAGCCCTCGGCCCTATTCCCTCAACTTTGAGTACAGCTTCCTTACAGGTCCAGCAACGGTAAAAACCCTTTATCAAAGCTGGCCCTCAAATCTATCAAGCTGCCGGAGTTTACAAGGCGAAAAGCACGCGTGAGCGGTATCCGGGCTGATCGGTCGAAGAAGTTCCGCGTCAACGTGAGGACTTCTGCCGTGCGAGTGCTTGATCTGAGCGGCGCTGATGTGCGGTGGCACGATTTTCATTGATCGAGATGTACCGGGAGCCGTGCCCTAATCCATTCGGTTATCTGCCTGCCCCGTTCATCAATCTTGGGACGAAGCAGCATCCAGCCAGTGGAACTGAGAGAGTCAGTCGATGTGATGGATGTGTGGCCTTACTGTATTCGGTCCGTGAGTTCTCCCATTCGCGCGGCTCACTCCACATCATCCCAACTCCTTGCAGAAAGTGCAGTGCCCGCGCACCTGGCCGTAAATCGCGCAACGGCATTCCCGGAAGTGCGTTCACTCGAATGCAATCTCGCCGCTATATTTGGATGATGCAGTTGATAAGAGTGCAATCAATGAAGTGCTTGTCATCGATACCACTGCATCCGCCTTCAACGGTCAACCCTATAGGACTGCCGTTATACGCACTCCGGGGAAACATAGGCCGAATGGCCCGGTTTATTTCAATTTGGACAACATCACCGTCAAACAGTTGGCGCAGCACCCACCTGGAAAGTACGTCTTGAAGGCCCTACCCTATCGCTTCTCAGCGTTGCTGCTTTGTGCGCAGATTGTGTCGTTGAGAAGGTCTACGATTTTCTTGGAAAGAGCCAGTTTGAGACCCCTGCTGCGGTCTTTATCTGTGGTGAAGAGCCGTTCGAAGCGGCGGCGGACGTCTGGCTTCCATTCCATGCACGCACCGCCTACCAGCAATTGAACTCCGTCCCACGTTGATAGTTCAAACGCGCTTTGTCCTGGCCGCCGATTCCGGGATTTACGCATGGGTTATGCCGAGTGGCAAGAGACCTTCCCACATGCAGTAATTTTGTGCATTTGCGAGTTTCAAATGTATCGTTCACATCTGTGGAGGCTCAAGAGGTTGCGACGGACGGATCGCTTCTGTCAATGGCGTGAGACTATCCACGGCGTACGCTTTGTAATAACCGCTTTGGGCGGCGTGACAGCGCCGTTTTAAAAAGCGAGAACGTGTTGTTCGTATATTCAACTACTTTCCGAGTGCCGGAGATGTACCGCTGAAGCTCGGGGGTCAGTTCGGCTTCGATCAGACGTACCCTTTGATCGGCACGCTCAGGTTCCAACTCGACAAGAAACCACGGCTCGCCTCGTTTTAGCGTGAGCTCTTGGTCCAAGTCGTACCATTCAAATGCCCAGGATAACGGGCGAGGCCAAATGTGGATCGGAAATCTGCCGCCTATCACCGTTCCGGGTGGGGCAGTTGCAAAGTAGTGGTGAAAGGGCGGATGCTGTTTCAACCATGTGGGGAAATCAGCAACGAAGCAATATGGAGTCTTGATCTGCACGATCGGCTTGTCGGGTGACCTCCATTGGTTTGGAAGAGAGTCCACAACTAGTCCAGCAAAGGTCTTCGCGACCACTGATGCGCGATCTCCTCCTGTCAAGATTAGCTGTGGTCGACCCTCCTTCATTTTCATCTGTAACTTCACGTCAAACGGACATGGCACCTCAAAAAACCGACTCTCATAATCGACAACAGCCGGGCAATAAGTGACTGCCTTGGCGTGTCGTTGGATTCCGGGAGGTCTTTTGAGAGGTTTCGGTGCGTCCCAGAGAAATCCCGCCTCGTCGGTCAAAAGGAACCAGCCAGCCTCGGTTACCTTGTGTCCATGTCTATCACTACGCCGATCTAACCAGGTCATACATGTTCTCCTAGAGACACCTCTTGCCATTCGTGAATTTCGGGTGCAAGGTGACTTCCTCTTGACGCGAGCAGCTCAACTCCCGACACGATCGTCGGCCAGTTCGACAATAAGGTGGCGAACTCGTGAAGCAAGCATTGAAACCGCGCCAAGGTATCTACGCCTCCCGCCAAATCGTATGGCTGAAAGCCATTTTCCTGATTGAGAGTGTCGAGACATTTCTGGCGGATGCGAGCAATATCGAGCCTTGCAATGGGAAGCGTCAACCACGACTGGTCTAGAGCCGCATCGAGCCCTCGAATCCACCAAGCAAGAACAGGACGAATAATGCCCCAAAGATGCGCAACGAAGTCCCTCTCCGGAAGCTCGGAAATTTCCTCCAACCGTCTCGCCAACGAAGTCATCCGCTGCTCTCGCGAGTGCCCTTGAGGTTTTTCGTTCATGATGAGGAAGGCAAGAAGCTCGCCGCAGTTGAAGTGTGCTGAATGCTGGACCGCAGCGTCCGCGGGAAATTCCCGAGCGTCGAGCGGAGAGTGGAGGACAGCCCTGGGCAATATTGCGAACAGCGCTCCGGGAATACACGCGTCGATCAGCGATGACCAGACAAATTCCTGGGCTCTTTGAACGGGACAGAAGGGAGGTAGAATGTCTCTGTTGTCAACCCCCATACAGTAAGACATGCAACCCATTCGCTCTGATATGGATCTCCTTTTGGGAGATCTCAACGCCAGTCGGTTTCTAGTCGCCTTGGAATAGAGTTCTTCCGAAGCAGTTAGCCGACCCAGTGTTTCCGGCCCATCCAAGAAGTACGTGAGCGGACTGTTCAATGCAACGTCCCCTACCAAGCCCAGTTGGGACACCACGAGTGCATACCCGCTCTGTAGCCTTCGCAGAAAACCGGGCGAAACGGAATTGAACCCTTCTGATCCACTTGTTCTGGCGAGATCTTCCGGCGTTGTACACAGCATTCCTTCATGCTGACCGATGATGTCCTCCTCTTCGTATTCCAACGCTTCGATCTCATCTCTGCTCTCGAAGAATGTGAACGAATCACGCCGTGTCGCTAACACAAGCTCGTCGACAGAGTCGGGAGGGGCCGTAGTCCGAAAAATCACATCGTCATCGACGCACATCACCATTCGGCCGTGTAGCTGCAGCTGGAGAGAATTACGGCATGCACCCGTATGAACCGAATAACGTTTGTCTTTTCCGACAGCAAAGATCGTCTGAGCGTTGGAGACGCCGGTGTACCGAGAAAGGACGCCGGCGAATCTCGCTCTCGAACTTGCATTGCCATACCTGCACACGAGTTTCGTCTGTTCGGCGAATCGTCTCACTAACGAAAGATTCCGCTCTTGCATTGCCCTCGAGGCAGAATCATCCATCACTACCACTTCCAACGGTCGCTCCCATTTCGTGACGCTCTGCCGTAAGCACTGTAAAAGCCGAGCCAGCGCCTCCGGCCGATTGCAGGTTGGCACGGCTACCGCGTCAATTTTTCCCTTCATCGGACGAGGATCCCTCGTTCTCGCGATTAACTCCTTTACAAGGCTCTGCCTAAGAAGCACCTTTTTTTGTATCGCCGCACTAAGCTGCAGGACGACTGTCTCACGTTCATACTTTCCACCCAGTCGCCTAACAATCGCGTCAGCATGATGGTCCACGGAGTCGAAACTCGTGCATTCCTTCGCGATTTCGATCGTACTTACCTCTACCACCGCAACCGATTGTGCAAGTGGGCAGGCGAACAACACCTTTCCGGAA
This sequence comes from Acidobacteriota bacterium, assembly GCA_021780315.1. Taxonomy (GTDB): domain Bacteria; phylum Acidobacteriota; class Terriglobia; order Terriglobales; family Acidobacteriaceae; genus Edaphobacter. Next base: position 408,572 of record JAJXYY010000042.1, on the reverse strand, counting down.
GCCAGGGGTGTAACCGTTCCTTCGAAATACTTCACGGGCTCGCTGTCAGGCGCCATGGCAAGTTCCTTTCAGTATTGTCCCTTCGACAAGAGCCTCGTCCCAATGAGGATGGAAACTCCTAACGTGCCGCAGAGCACGAGCAAATCGGCTGGTAATCCGAAATGCATCGGACCTCCATTGATGCCATAGCGGATTCCGTCGACTCCGTATGCAAACGGATCAAATGCTGCCAAGTGCTGTAGGGCCTTCGGAGCGCGTTCTAATGGATAGAGTGCTCCGGAAAACATAAACATCGGGAGCACGAGAAAGTTCATCGTAAGGTTGAATCCCTGAAAGTCGGTCACTATGGATCCAATGGTCGTTCCCAGTGCCGTGAAAAGCAGGGCGATAAGAACCAGGAACATGACAGCAATTGTTGCCCTTCCGAGGTGAGGTATTCTTGCGCCAACGATCAAGCACGCGAGTACTACAAGGAATGTCTGGATAAGGGTCGTCGTTGCCCCGGCCAGGGTTCGCCCCCACATGATTGAAAGCCTGCTCACAGGTGCGACCATGACGGCTTTCAGGTAGCCGAACTGCCGGTCCCAAATGAGATCCCCTCCCGAGTACAGGGCCGGATAGAGCACGCTCATACCAATTATTCCGGGCACCAAGAACTGCAAGTAGCTGATTTCGGTTGAGGGCTTGATGATTGAGCCGAGTCCGAATCCAAGCGAAGCCAAGTAGAAGATCGGCTGACATAACGCGCTCACAAGTCTCGAGCGAGTACGCGAGAACCTTAGCAATTGCCTCCAAACCAAAACCAAGCTGGTGTCCATTTGGGTTCCTTCCTCATACTGGCGATGTAATCGCCGACGTCGTTTCGATCCGACTACTCGGATCTTCATGACTTTCGCTGGTCAGAGACATAAACGCCTCCTCTAGCGATGTTGCGTTGCACCCGGCCTTAATGTGCTCCGGGGTATTATGGGAAATTAATATGCCATGGTGAATAATGGCTATTAGGTCGGCCACCCTCTCTACCTCGGACATGTAGTGGGTCGTCAGGAGAACCGTAACGCCCTCCTTATCTCTCAGCGCACGAACCTGGCTCCAGAGCTGATGTCTCATTTGCGGGTCCAGCCCAAGCGTGGGCTCGTCCAAGATGAGCAGGCGCGGAGTGTGGAGCAAGCCTCGCGCGATTTCGAGGCGGCGCTTCATTCCTCCCGAAAACGTTTTGAGCTTACTGTCGCGGCGATCCCACAAATCGAACATGCGCAGCAGTTCCTCTATGCGGCTTTCTCGCACATTGGAGTTCACCCGATAGAGCCTTGCGTGCAAACGCATGTTCTCGACAGCTGTTAATTGCTCGTCGTGACTGGGATCTTGAAATACCACTCCTATCTGCTTTCGTACGCCGGTCGGATCCTTCGTCACGTCACGGCCACCCACCTTGATCAACCCGGATGTGGGTTGTAGGAGGGTCGTGATCATTTTGATGGTGGTTGTCTTTCCCGCTCCGTTGGGCCCCAGCAATCCGAATACAACACCTTCAGGTATTTGAAAAGATACATCCTTCAAAGCACTGTGTTTCCCGAACCTACGCGACACCTCACGAACATCTACGATCATGTAATTCTCCTGTCCGAGCAGCGCCCATGCATGCAGTTGAAAAGAGGTCCACAGGTGCGTTCTTCTCTCGATCGACCTGATGTTCCTCTGAAGGTCCGCCTCGCCACTCATTTCCAAAGTGCCCTGCGGCGAAATACAACGGGATACGGGCAAGATTCGCCCACCGGAACTCGGTGATTGAGAAGGCCATATCGTCCCCCGCGTGGAAAGGGTTCCGGGGTGCGAGATGGTTCATGCGTCCCGTCCATGCTGCGATGTACGCAAGGTGCCCATCATCGATCCCGCCGTTCTGATACCGGATGACTATTTCTTCGGCTGCACGGACCCACGCAGCTGTCTGGGACACTGAAGCGACTACGCAGAGAGGCGCACCCTTGAATGAGACTCGCACCGCATTCAGCGGTCCGGCACCATGACTCTGATGAGCTTCTAGGTGCAGATCGGCGGTAAGCTTGAGATCGCTGATGTAGTCAAGCAAGAGTCGCAGCTTGGGATGCGAATCGGCCGGAGGTGTGATACTGCACCACTCTTGATTTGGCTGATCGACACTATATCTAGCGAACGCCTCACAGATGCAGGTTTCGAAGAGCTTGCTTCTGCGTACGGAAGCTATGATCGCTCCATGGCCGGAGGATAGGCTTTCTATAATTTGTCGCTGCAGACCCGTGGCATGGGGGCCGACCTGCCGGGTGAAATATTCTCGGAGATGCGCAGATAGAGCCAGTTCGAGTGCAGCCGCACGCGCCAGGACGATATTGCCCCCGGGAGCAGATCTCACGGTCGGCTCTCCATGGCAAGCGTCCCAGCTCCAAGTGACAGCGGACTGGAGGACTGGTATTTGCACCAGAGCTCCCTCCGTAAGAGAACGCACTACACCTACAGCGGGGTGCACGAGGGTTTTGTAGGCACACTCTAAGAGCGTGGATGCGAGAAGAGCATCATCCTCAGCGCATGATTGCTGGTCATCACCGACTGGTATAACCGTGTGGCACCGAGCGCAGTCCAGATATATGGGCGCTGGCTCTACCACTGTCGTCAGTGAGGCGAAATCAACGCGGTGAACGCTTCCGAAATCTTGGAGCGGTGCTACTACCGCACTTTCAAACAACGCGTTCGCAAACACTCGTGAGGAGAACCGCAGTTGCTCGATGGTGGTAATTGAATCAACATCCTGCTGATCAGTATTCTCGCTATTCCACCTCAAGAAGCAGTTTAGACAGCCCAGAGAAGGAGAGTGTTCGGGCGGAGCATAGGCGAGGGCGAACCGAGACGTTGAGATCAGGCACGCGATATGCTTTGCAGCGGCTCCGGATGGCAGTGATGGCATCGGTTGCGAGTTCCGCTCACCGCGTCTATAGAGAATCGCGAGGCAGTGCTCGGTCCAAGGGGATTTGGCGTCAGTGGGCAATGCAGGTAAAGCGATACGGTCTCCGGATTCACTCAAGCACGGCGCAACTCCGAGTTCTCGCAATCCGATGTCGACCGTGGCGAGGCCACGTGTTGTACCTTCCAGCAACCATCTGCTCTCCAGCCAACGGTTGGCATCCGTTATCGGTTGAGAGCTAAGCTGCTCGGCAATGGCCAGCAAGTCGTTCGGCACACCGACTAGAACTGCGTCCCAAGCACTCGACTCTTCCTCTTGCAAGAATCGATGTCTTTGGAGAAAAAGGACCAGACGGTGCAAGTTGTCTCCGTTACCACGGCCGTCGCGGTTTACGCTATCAATGCGGATCGGAGTATCCGATTCCTCCAAGCGCCGAAGTGCCTTCATGAGCACCGGATCCGAAACGGTCAGAACGTTGTGCAACGAGCGAAGGTAAAGGACATCGCCGTCGTGTGTAAGTGAAGTGCTAGCTCGCAATTTAGTCACGATCAGCCACTCCTGTCTGGAGACGAATCAAATCAAGCTGACAAGATGTACTGTATGCGTCTATCGCACTGCGTGCGGTAGCGGCTTGGAATCCAGGTGGGAACCCAGCTCGATTCCAATGAAAAAGAACAGCCGTGCAGAGAAAACTTCGTAGCCCGATTCCCAGTCGTCCGTTATGGTGTGCCGAGGCGAGCTCTCGGCCGAGGCTCTGGTAATCAACAAAAGACTGAGCAACGACCCCCTGCAGTGCCTCAGGAAACAGTGACGGAAGAGTTGAAAGATCGGAGGCTAGGATTTTTGAAAAGCTCTTTGAAAGGTTTTGGGACATTGATACGGATTCCGATGAATGGGACCTAGGACGACGCTTTCCCCACACTTTCACCCAAACATCCATGCATTCGAAGGGGTCGAGCGCAACGCATTGAAGAAGATGAGTTATGAGGGCGAACGAAAAGCCGATCGAACAAGGGCGTCGATATTCATGTTCCTTGAACCACGCGAGGAGACAGCGGCTATCGGCCGCGAAAAGCCTATGTGCGAGATCAAGCCCAATCTCCCCGCCAAAGAGAGCGAGTTCCGGCTCATAAACGATCGATGCGACTTCCAAGCCGACGTCTGTCAGCATCAGGCTGAGTTCCGCGGACTTGTCTTCGGAGTCAGCGTCCTGGATTGGTATACGGAGACGTATCGCATTACCGGCCACATCGTATTTCGCTAGCCACCAAGTTCCCGAAAGATTAGCGGCCTCAATAACCCGATCGATACTGCGGAGTGCATTTTCGAACGAACCACTCTGTCCTTGGGACGGGTCGGATATTCTGAGATACAACCAGCGTTGCGAGCCGACGTTATCGCTGATGGCTCGGAAAAGGGCGGCAGCACAGCGTTCCCTGAGCGGCCCAAAGCACGATGCTGTGAGCGGCTGTCCGTACTTGACCGCGACAATGGAATTGACGACGTCCGAGAAGCCCCTGCCATCTAAAACGGATTGAAAGTCAGTTATGCTCGCTGAGTTCAAGATCCTCACCCTCCTTGTTGGCAGCAGCACCAACGAGAAATTCACCAACTTGCGCTTCATCCCATGGGCTTAGCCCCGTCCACTGGCTCAGGTCAGCGAATCCGCCACCCCCGAGTGCACAAGGAGCCAAGCCTAGAGCGGACGCGACTAGATACATCGCGTGATAGATGACCCCAACGTCCTTTAGTACCAAGCTGTACGCGATAGCCTCGTATTTCCTTGAAACCTTCGCGATCTGGGCGGTCAAGAGAACAATGACGTGTGGCGTCCCTTCAAAACCACAGGTTTGAGCCGCACTATCCGCAACCGATGCCAGTGCTGGTTCAAAAGGCGCTATAAGCGAAAGGATGTGGCCAGCCGGTTCGTAGCGGAACAATCCCCGCGGCAATCCGGAGCAGTTCTGGACGATAAGGTACACACTGATCTCGTGAAGGCAGCCGGCCGCCGGATAGAGCCGGAACGAAAACTCTTCCCCGTTTATCCGTTGGCGCTCACGCTCTCGAAAGGTCCAAAACAGAAACTCTCCCAGCGCCCGAAGGGGAATAGCTGAATCCGAGTGCCGCCTGATGCTTTTCCGCTTCTGTAGGACATCCGCGAAAGTGATCGTAGTGAACCTGCAGGCCGACACTGGCCTCTCGAGTACAAACTCCTCGTATTTGGAGACGTTGCGTTTCGTTGGTTGTTGATGTGGATTCAGGTGCACAAACGTAGCACCGTATCCATCGCGGTGAAAGCCTCTGCGACTCCGGGCATGAATGACCATGTCGTGGAATTCCCACTTCTCGCGCGATCTCTTTCCGTCTTGTTTACGTTTTTGCTCCAACACCCCAATGCGCATCAGCCATGCTTGCAATAGTGAATGGATGGCCTGGTCCACTTCCGACCAAGACTGGCCGTCAGCAAGTAAGAATATCTGGAACAGAAGCGCCATATCGTAAACCAAAACAGCCCCGTCAGAATCCAGACTCTCTAACATTAGAGTTCCCTCGGACCAACGTGCCCAGCAGTTGTGAGAGAGCTCACATTGATGATCCTGTATCGGGGGTTCCGATGCGAAATCTATGACATCTCTTATTTGCAGTGCTGCGCGTTCCCGACCATCCAATCCCACCAGCACTTCGCGCAAATAACCAGCCTTCGCCAGGCGGTTGATTTGGGTTTTGGGTGCGAGAGTAGCGGTCGCATTGGGGTGCTTCTGAAACCATGTGATTGGGACTCCGTCGATCCGCAGTGACGTAAACATTTCCACCAGCGGCCCCGCCGGTACTGTGAACCGCAGTTTCTGGCTACCTCTTTGCAAAACCCAAGCGCCCGCAGCCTGTTGCTCAAGTTTCACCTCTGGCCGGAGGCGTATCTTCACCTTCGCGTAGGCTTCATTACGCTCGCCAAGACTTTGGACCTCAATTGAAGCCATTAGCTTGCCTCTTTAGCTCTAACGAGTTGCCAAGGGTCAGTCGAGAAGATTGTGCAAGTGTCGTTATCACAGCGCTCGCGTTTCCCGTATCCGCGAGTGCCTGTGCTATCTCACTGCTCTTGAGCGCGAACAGGTCCTCACAAGCTCGACCAACGAGATAACACCCGAGATAACGCTCTAGAGCAGATATGCCTAGTTGATTCATCACCAGATAGTTAAGATTGATTACGAGCCGCCAAGCTTGCAAGACGGGATCATCTTTTAATATCTGGTTCAGACGTTTTGCCGTTGCGAAGTTCGGGTCAGCCGCATCCGCTGCACGAAACTGCTTTACTGGGAGTTTGCCAAGACTTCCACTGGCAAATCCCGCATATGCTAGATGCAGCACCTCCCGAAGCAGAATCGCATACCTCGTGATAGATGCTGGCGCCCTCTGGGCATTTAGACGCTCGACCGTATCTCGTACGATGCTGGTTGCCTCTTTACCCGAGGATGTCTTATACCGGCGTTGGAATTCAGCAATCAAAGCCGGGGAATCTAGATATCGCAGGAAGGCTGTGGAATGAGAACGATAAGAGATGTGAGACCTGAGCAGATCCGGATCAGCGGCCCATGCCGTCGCGGTAAGTGCCTGGAGGGCGATCTCGTCTCGCGTGCTCTTTTCCTCTTTTATTGCGTTTAGCCATTCGAGAACGATGGACGTACTCTTGCAAAGGAAGAGGCGCATCTCGGTTCGAAGAATGCCTGGAGGTAACAAGGGGCTGAACGGCTCATCGGTATCGATGAGCACAGAGTTGTTGGACCTAAGAGGTCGCTCTTGCGCAACGTCCACACGTGCTTCTAAGGCAGCAGCTGCTGCAATTCTCCTCTCGTAGTCCAAACTATTGAAGGCGGTGGTCGACGGCTTCTCTCGTAGAAATATTTGGATCATTTCAACTGTTTGGCTGATGTCCAGTAGTGTCAGTGCGCCGACGATCCCAACCACGATGTGTGGTCCTCCGAGCCAATCCCGCTCAAAGTAGTATTGGAATGATCGGCCGTTCGTTGCCAGGGTGGTTAGGGCCGGGATAATCCCGTAAAGAAGGAGATGATCCTTGCAGGACTCGAAATAGTAGACGCGTAGCCAGACCCACGGAGTGGCATCGTCGGTTGTGGCGGCTTTTGGGGGATGGTTGTGAGCCTGTGTACTTGTTTCCATGTTTACTCCACGATTCGGTTATGGCCGAGATGATCACATCGGATATCGCAGGCGTACTCGCGTACTCTCGAACGCGCTCTATCGTCGATCCCTGGTAGCCGTGGCAAGACCTCTTCGAAGTAGAGTCTTGAGGCGCCCGTAGCTATGGTCTGGGCGAGAAGGTCGACAGATTGGAACGATCCGAAGTCAATTAGCTGTGGCTTTGAGTGGCTCCATGCACGAGTGCTTCTTCCAGGGGCAGGGGCTCCCGCGGTCGCTTCTACCGTGACGAACACCTGATCCGGCAACAGATGGTCCAGCCGCCAACGGTGAACTCTTCGGTATAGACCGAAGCTAGACTCTTTAGGATCTCTCGTTGGGAATCGACTTGTTGAGATTGACCAGCCCCTCCTTCGCACAACTATCGAGCCGAATACAAGGCGACCGTAAGATTCCGAATACTCCGGATTCGAGTCGGGGGAGCGGAAGCGGTATGGATGAAAGGGCCTGCTATGGAGGAGTGGGTCGATCGTATTTACTGCGAGCAGCATTTGCTGAACGAGGGGCCGGAATATTCCTCCCAGCATTCCGAAGCTGATCGGAATGAGCCGTCGGCCGCTCGCAGCGTCCGTTATGCTGAGGTGTTCACCTCGGTCAAGGTGGATGTGGAGGCGATCCAGACTCAGGTCACATTTGCTGGATATCGCCTCCCCGCTGCATAGAATGCGCCAATCGACAACCTTAGGATGGCGATTGGGATTGAAGTCGTATTCCGACCCTATATCGCAGACGGTTGCCTGGGGCCACGTGCGAACTACGACCGCGCTGATTCTTGAGATAAGGGCTGCTTTGGCATCGCCTTCAGGTAGCCCCGCGCAATAGCGCATCAAGATTCGGAAGGGACCAGCTTCAAGCGTATTAAGGACCAAGTGATCCCGACCAGACCATTGACCGATGTGCTGTAGGTGTATCGTCACATAGTGCGAAAGTCTTGGATCAAGAATAACTCCACTTGCTCCTGCACGACTTCTCCATTCGGCGTCAAGACAGTGACGCCGCAGGTCGAGTTCATCCGAGTCGCGCAAACAGATTGCCGATGCAAGCTCCCCTCGTATCTGAGCCAACTGCTCGAGATTCTTCACTCTGTGCGGATTGGGTGTGCTAAAGCCCGCTTCCTCCCGGCTTAGTTTGGGCAATGACCGCAACCCATGCAGGAACTCGAGCACGGGGACGGACTCTCTATCTGCGTAATGGGTTCGAAGCAGGGCCTTCAAAGTTTCCCTGAGGCTGCTGTTGCCGTCGAGAAGGGTTACTACGTTGATGCAAAACTCATTCAGGTCTCGGTAAAGCGGTCGCCATACGTCGCAGGGGATCACTCGCGATGAGGGCTCCTGCACGACATCTTCGAACAAGGGCGGCGGGGCCCAGTCGGGTGGAACGGGCGTATCCGACTCGAAAAGGGACCGAAAGATTCCCCGGCAGCTTTCGAACATCTCCGATCTAGAGCATGGACTCGCCTTGCCGAGCTGACCTTCGATTATGGCGACCTCGCGGATGCGCTCCTCAACGGATATAGCGAGATAGGGGTCCCTCACGCTCTGCATTGGAGCGAGTGCGGTATCGCCTGCATCTGCGGCATTCGCCTCGGTCATGAGCCCGAGCCGGGTCCACTGGCACCGTAGCGTCATCGCCTCGTCATTGCTGATCGAAGGGAGAAATTCCTCCCGAAATTCTTCCCAAGTGCTCATTGCACCTCGATCCCATCTGGTGATAAGCTCTGCCAAAGCTTGGGTGGGGGTGAAGACTATGAGTTGCTGCTTTGGGATTCTCATCCGGTCTGGAATCTGCGCTGCGTGCTCACTCTTTAAGAGGAAGATCTTGCCGGAGGCGAAAGTAATGGAGCTATTCAGATGGGGGTTACGCTTGCGGCTCTCGCGGAGGGCCGTCGCGTAATGTACGGCTATGTGGGTTAGCAAAGCTCGATTGAGATGAACTGTGGTCGATACGCGAGGGTTGCTTGCACCGTCTTGCAGCGGTGCGTGGCCTGTAGCCATCATGAGCGTCGAATACATGAAGCTGCTAAACGGGCTAGTCTTCGTCGACGCTCGACAGATATAGTGCGTTAGGGTTCTTCGAATTCTTGTGAGCTTAGCACCGGTGGGTGCCTGGCCTGTCCTTAGAATTTTTTCTAGCTCCCGCGAGAACGCCGGACTCGCAATCGCTAGGGCTCGTCGGAACGGCAGATGCCGAGATGCCGATAGCATTGCTTTCAAGCAGGCTTTTAATTCCTCATCCAGAAGAGCTTCGCCTTCCCGTACGAGGAGCTGAGTTGCGTATGCACCGCTGACCCATTCCAGCGCAGGTGCAAGCAGTCCGTCCTTCCCAAGTGACGCCCCAGCACCATACTTCGAGCCGGCGATTTCATGCTGTCGCCGGTTGTATATATCGCGCCGAAGTTGTACGAGCAAGCGCTTCTGCTCCGGGTCACTGCACCTTCCAATACTCTCTTCTAACTTGGCGAGTGCGATTGGGCGAAGTGATTCGAGGGTCTCATTCGAGTGCTCAAGTTCATCCAAGAGCAGCATGGTACGAACAGAACGCATGTGCTGGAAGAACCAGCTCTTCATACCAGCATGGCGCCACATGAGAAACCCAGGAGGAATCTCCATGGTCCCAGGCTCAGTTTCGATATCGACCGAATCGGTTTGTGCATTGTTGGTCATAAGTATGGATGAGGCGCAGGATTGATCGTCGTGAGGACCGCTTGATCCGTCAGGCAGGCGGTTTGTGTTGATGATTTGAGGAGAGCCTTTTGAAGCCGTGGCAGGCCTGTAATTCTACGGCGCCGTGCACCCCAAGAAGCAGGAATGGTGCCTGGCGCGAGAACCCGATACGTGCGCAGGCCAAGCTGCTCCTGGTCCGGACTCGTTTGATTGATTGCGATGATATCATCCGCTTTTCCAATCACCCGCTCGATAACTTGTCCCAAATCATTCGAAACATCGTCGCTGAACTCCCATCCTGCTCGCCGCTGAAGTTCCGATACAGGAACGTCACACTCAAGCGGAGGCGTGAAGGGAATGGCTATCGCCGAACGCGGTGAACAATACAGCAAGCCGTGATCGAGAATGTCGTTGACACGACTGGGATCATCGTTCAGCTGTTCTATTCGCTCTCGGTATTCCGGCCTCGTAACGTCAATCATGAAGCGTCCAAGGTTCGCGTCGAGCTCGCGCAAGGCCTTCTTGGTCGCTTTTTCAAGTAGAAAGTGCGCTGCGCTGGCCCACACAGAGAAGACCGGCGTAACGCTCGAGCCCAAGACGGTCACGACAACAGCTGGAATCCGCAAGTCGTTCGATACGTCGAACGCCGAAACGGCGTAACCCTCTGACTTCAATCGGCGGAGCCTGTGACGCACTTCGAGATCTTCAATGCTCGAAAGATCGATGGATATGGGAAAATCTTGGCAGTACCATGCCATTAAGGCAGCATCTCTTTCCGCGAGTTCCAGAAGACCATGCAGTAGAGCTTCTTCTACACCATTCCCTAAGGCGCACCCACTGGAGCTCTCGATGACGTATATCGGTTTGCTCTGATCGAGGGAGTAATAGGCCAGCTGTTGAGGAACAAGAATCGGATTATTGCCTCGGAGCGAATGTCCCCAGACGTGCGGTACTTTTATTTCCGGCGAATACGGGACCAAGACTCCTTCGTTTGCTCGATAGTCAGCTTTGGTATAGAGGCCGCACGTGGATGGATCAATTGCCAGGTTCTCCAGCGCTTGCCGACTGTCTCTTATACACGGCACCGAACCCTTTGGCCCCGAGCCGGACCAGCGCTCGACGGCTTCGAGGACTGACGTTAAGCGGGCATCAGTGTAGCGATCGGAGAAGCCGGAACAAGGCTCCGCATGTCTGCCGTCGATGCTTGTGAGGTGAGAGATTGCGACTGCGCCGCGTACGTGATTGTACGCACTCTCGACGCGTGACACCAGCCCCGATCTGTATCCCAGATAGGTTGAGAAGATCAATTCCTGTCTGGTGCGAATATCGATGGTGCGGTCAACTGCATCAGGATGCTTAGGAGCCCGTTCCAAATGAATGGCGACCCGATCCGATGAATCCATGGGAAGGGCAGAGCACTCGGCGCACGTTGGATTCGGAAAGCTGGTAAAGTTTCGAGTTGCGATGGATATCAGATCAATACTTGTGCAGCATCCGTGGCGACTCTGGCGCTTCTCGGAGGTTTCATCTTTCAGTGAAGCGATCAAAAGGGCGAGAAAAGACGCTACCAGTGTTCGGGCCCGCCGACCCATCCAGGGGCTTCGAGACCTATCCTGTTCGGCTAGTGCGCGTTCCTGGTTCCGAATGGCCGGTCGTCCCATGTAATATCGCGTAGCCCAGCACTCTCCGCACGACGGATCTCTGCCGACCGACAATGGACCGATGATCACCTCGTGTTCATGGAAGTGCACCGGAACAAGCAGGTTGTCGGGGGCTTCCAACACTTGGGCCCATTGGGCTTGACGGGAAATGAATGTCTCTCCCACACTCGCAATAATGAGAATGTCACCTGCGGATAGGCGATCGCATTGCCCCGCAGTTCTGACAGCGTTAAATCCGAGTTCATCCCTCAGTGCCGGCAAGAGCCAAAGGCCTAGACCGTATTCATCCGCAATCACCATGCTGCACTCGTTTCGAAGAAAAGGCTGCGCACCCAATGCACATTGGGTGCGCAGTCGAGAGTCTCTTACAGGGTTGCCACGGAACAGTGAGTTGAGCTGCCGTATTGGCCGTAGGAGGCGCCCAGTTCGGGAACTCCCATCGTCTCTTCTTGGGCAAGGGCGTAAACATCAACCCCTGCTACGTTGAGGTCGTCAAGCGACAGAGCGTTCGTCGCCTGATTCTTCTGAGTGGCATTGTTTTCCATCTGCGTTCTCCTTGACTGCGATTTGCCCAGCCTGCGAAGCTTTCGCGACGTAGCTAAGCGCACACAGGATATGTGACGCCGGTACCCTACCGCGATGCTCGCGCGGTTACTTAACCGTTACAACTCCGGATTGAGCCGACGCCTCGTCACAGAAATTCTTTACTGCTACATTCAACGCCCCGTAGAAACCCATTGACCATTGGAAAGGCGCTGTAATCTTGGACAGATGTGCAATCTGGACCGTCGGTGCATCGGGCTCTAATGACCGAATGGCGGCGGTTACGGTGACTTGCTGTTTTGCGAACTGAGCCGAACCATCGATTAAGACTTCTGCCTGAAGAGCTTCAGCGAGCCCGAGGCGTTCTCGTTGACTGTAGGGCCGGACTCTTGTTGGAAGACAAATCAGGTGTCCTGAACGTATGCCGTTCAACAGCAAACGACATCTGATATTTATCTCCTCCGTGAGCAGCAGATGCCGAGCTATCGAAGTGTTGCAGCGAAGTGGCACAAAAGCCACTATCACTTTGGAAGTTGGGATCAGGGATGCAATCGCAAGTTCCCGCCGGACTATTCGCGGGACGTAACTCCCCACCGGGAGAACGATCTCCAAAGGATCGTTCGCGCCTTCGCTCTCGTAATATGCCTTTAGCTTTGCACGAAGCCTGGTCGCCTCTACTCGGACGATTGGATCTAAACGCGGGTCAAAGGAGGAATGTCTTCGGAACACGTTCAACCCGACATGGTATTCCTTGACCGCCTCCTGTTGGTCGCCGACCATACTTGCGGATACCACATAGCGCAGAAATTCTCTCAGTCGAGGTGAGCGTAAGAAGAGAGTGCTCGCGAGAATGCGTTCCAGGCATCGTCCGATGTCGGCAGGTGACTCGCCAGTCTCAACGTGGTCCGGTTCGGTCGCACGTTGCCAGAACGGCTCTGCGTCAAGAAGCATCATAGTTGAGATCTCAGAGTTGTGGCGGTTTCGAAAGCATGAACTGTCACGTGCCCGAGAGCTCGGGTCCACAGATCATTTTCTTGAGGAGACACTAAGCGCAGGAAGAGACTTGCTGAAAAGGAGACCGAGTCGAAAGGGCGACTTGCGCACTGCCACGCACCTGGAAGGTCCGCCCGAGAAGACAACGAATAAGGTGTGATAGCGTTCTTCCTGCGATGCCCCTATTGAAAGCTCTTCGGAGACCGGGAAATCCGGAGGGTTTGCGGCCGGCGGTTCAGCTGCTCTGGAAACTGGCAATATGAGAACCCGCTCGATCATAGGGCTGCTAGCTAGGAGCAACTCCATCGAAAGGGTATATACGTTGCGGCGCTCGATCGTCCCGTCGCGTTGTATAGTGATGTGCGCAGCATATGCGACGCTGGCGTTCCTCTGTTCCGGGGCGAAATCACAGATCGATGAACATCTAGAATGTAAACCGCACTCCCCCTTCGATACGCCTCCCTGCGTCTGCTCGAACGGGTGCGCCGAATTGCAACGATCCAAGCACGCTGCCCACTTGCAGGACGTTTGTATGGTTGATCAGGTTCGATGATCTAAGGTTGACAATCAATGCTCTAGAGCTCTTGTTCTTCGGAGCGTGCCCGAGTGAAAACGACCTCTGGAGGTTTGCTTCAACATAGAGCTTCCAGGGCATAACGCCCAGATTCCGCCGAATCGGTGTCCCGACTGCATCATTCGTCAGGTAGCCATATCGGGTTAAAACAGCATCCGGGGAAGCAGCAGACGCATACTGCGGTCGATCATTGAAATCTCCGTCTCCATTACGATCGAAGCCAGAGGTGATATTAAAGTGTTGATCGCCTTGGGATGTAAGATCTTCGCTGAATTGAAGTTTGTAAGGAAGGCTCAGGCTGCTTTCCGCGAACAACTGCCAGATCGGCTGAGAACTGAATGGGGCGCGCTCACCAACGTCGCTGAACGCACTCTGCGCAGTATGGAAGTGGCTTGCGTCTGAGGTTCCCACAACCTCAACTCTAACGCCTCCCACGAAAATCGAGTAGCGCTTCTCGTAGTGTTGGATGCCGACATATTCATCATTCACACTGGCGTGAGCGCTATTTTGCATCTCAAGCAGATTCAGTTGAGGAATTCCAAGAGCTCGCTGCCCGTAAGGACTCCCATCGAAGGGGGAATTAATATTAGCGGACCTTATGTCATCCCAGATCCGGCTGAGCGTGAAGTCTGCCATAACACTCCAACCTTTGACAAACTCCCATGTCCCCCCAACATTCTCGGTCATTGACAACGAGTTCGAAAGATGGGGTGAGAAGCGTCGAACTGTATCGATCAGAGTAGCACCCGCACTTGGATTGCCATAGATCGGACTGTAGATCATGAACGATTTGCGCTCAACGCCGTCTTCGCGAAGTACCTCGGATGTATCGGTTGTCGGGAATACTCCGGAAAACATGCCCACATGGCCGTGCAGAGACCACCGCTTGCCCTTAGATGGGGACCAATTAAAGCCAAAACGCGGGGTCAGGGAATTGAGAACCGTGGGATCATCCTGAAGAAAATACCGGACACCTAGTGAAAGGAGTAGACGGGGTGTCAGCTTGAAGCTGTCTTGTAGAAACAATGCATCTTGTACCTGGGAAAATTTAACTTGCGGGTTCCCAACCACGGCATTGTAGGTCGTGGGGGTGCCTCCTGGTAGGCCCAAGATCGTGCGCCGGTATTGTTCTAGCGCGGAAATCTGTTCGAACATTCCCGGTATGGCCTGATTGTTCGCAGCGAGTACCGGTGACTGCCCTCCCCCAAAGGTATAGGCCCCATTGAAGTTTGTTGTTAGCCGATTGTCGTCCAGGTAATACATGAACTGTGTTCCAGCCTTGAACGTGTGACGCTTTGTCGTCGCAACTATATCGTCATCGACCTCTAGATTGAATTCATGCAGGTGCTGCTGGCCAATGGAAGCGCCTCCCGCGGTAAAGGCACCGGCGACTAGAACTTCGGGCGCGGAAGACACCGGAGTGTCTACCTCCGAGGTCCAACGCACGGCGACTTTGCTCTCGTGCATTAGCGCGGAGGATGCGGTCGTTACCTCCGTGATTCTGAGAGCCTGTTGAGTCTGTCGGCTCTTGTAGCCGGTCTCCGCGAGAGCATTTCCGCCAGTTCCGACGTTCTCCTGGCTATTGATATAGGGGCTGTACGCCAGCATCAACGTATTTTTGCTGCCGAGCTGCCAGTCGACCTTCGCCTGGGCATTCCAGAGCGACTGCGGTGTCGGAACATTGCCGATCGTATTCACGATGTTACCGTTCGCGTCCAACGTGTCGGCATTAACCACCGCAAGGTTGTTAATCATCCTTCTCTCGATCGTAAGTAGAAAGTCGGAGTTCTTCTTGATTGGACCCGTGAGGTCAAACCCGTACAGCTGTCTTCCTATACTGCCTTTTGCGGTGGAGAACGGGTCACGTGCATTTTCCCAAGGGCTGCTATTGGTAGCGAATAGCGCACCATGGAACGCGCTCTGTCCTGGTTTTGTATAGATCTCGACGCGTCCACCAGTATAGGGAGGCTGCCTGTACTCCGCTGAATAGCTGTCGGGATTGACTTTGATATAAGCGATCGAGCTCTTGGGCGGAACCTGTTCCTGCCCCTGAAACCCATCTACCGTAATGGTGGTCGCTGTCGGATCCCCACCGTTAAGCGCTCCGAGTCTCTGCAGTTGGCCCAACAGTTCGTCCGGATCATCCGAGAGAGCTTGAAGTTGCTCTCCCTCTATCGTCATGCTTGCACCGGGCGAGCCGCTTTCATCGTTCCCTGACCCTGTCGCATCGACCGCCACATTTTGCTCGACAGTATTCAAACGCAGAATAATGTCGAGAGCAACATGTCTGCGGCTATCGACCTGTAGCCGCGTGGCAGCAAAGCCGGGAGCCTGTACATCAAGCTGATGAATACCGGGGGGAACACAGTGGAACTCAAATTCTCCCTGTCGGCTGGTGCTGGAAGTCGTAGATGAATCCAATGTCAGGGATGCGCCGGGAATCAGCGCTTTCGTCGGATCTCGAACTACACCTCCAACTGTCGTGTCATGGTTAGCAGGGCAGTTGGTTTGGCATATTGCAGGTCCGGCGATTACAAGCAAGGATAGGATAGTTATCCACTGATGAGACATTTTGAGCCTGCATTGTTCATAGGGCGTCGTGTTCAGAGTTCGTATTTGCATCGAGGCCTTTTCTGTACGAGGTTCGAATCAGGGACATATGGGTCCGTCCTCGCACGCGCGAGTGTGGTAGAGGCGTCTGTGCACCGGCTGCTTTGTGAGGCTGAAAAGCTAATTACTTGAGCAAAGATCCCATGTACTCGACTGCTGGTTTATTGGGCATCACAGCAAGGTAAGAAACTATTGCACGCTCCATATCAGGATCTCTTTCGCTCTTTACAAGGCTCACTAGCGATGCGGCGTCATGAGAGACAAAAAGAGCTGAAATCACGGCGCGTTTGACCTCACTGTCCGCCGATTCTCGGTAGAGCCCTACCAACGTTGGACTATACTGACGCCGTTGCAGAGAACCAACCATGTGGATGGTTTCGAGTTGAAGTTCGGATCCCAATGTTCCCCTAAAAAGACTCGCAATCAGCTGCTGTGCTTCAGGAGATGGGTGCTGAAACAGAACAAAGATCACATGACGTTTCAGCGAAACCTCACCATGGCCCATGAGGAGTCCCTTGGCGTGAGCGACGCCATCAGCCGGAGACGATCTTAGCTGTGAGCCGAGAGCAAGCATTTGCGCTGTCTCGTCAGGAGTGTTCTCGCCGTGAACCGCGTGACCTAGACCATGGATCTTAGGTATTTTCCTGGGAGGGGTTGGTGGCCCGCTCGGCGACGAAAGCATAGATAGAGATTCGCAATCGCTATTCCATGTGCTTTTAGGATATTCCGCGGCCAAGGCCTGGCATTCGGCGTTCGCATCGCTCTGACGACCGAGCATCCACAGTGCGTATGCGCGCCAATACAGAGCACCATCAGCGCGCGGACTCCCTTTCGATGAAGCGAGACCGAACATCTCGACAGCATTCAGCCACTGGTGCTCGCGTAGGGCCTTCATCCCCTTGTCGTAACCGGTGTCTGCCTGGGCGAGCGCAGCAGATGAGAATGAGGACAGGATGGCGAACAATAGGATAGCAATCTTGTTCACAAGCTAATTCCTTTCCACTGATCTGCCCGAGGGCGGTACGAGCTCCTGCTCAACGAGCCTGACGTCGGTCAGAACGTTACGAATTTGAGATGTCATGGCGTCATTCTGTAACTCGCCTGCACCGTTCTGATCGGCTGCGTTCGCGGCCATCAGCACGATGTCTACGTCAACCAGAACCTTCGCCTCGCCGCCCTTACCTGCTTCGGAAGCCCTTTGGACATATATCGAATTACGAGAAAGCTGCAGCTGAATGTCAGTACGCAGTTCCGGAGATACGCCGTCTGAGGCATGACGCAACAGCGTTAGAACGCGGTCCGCATCTGCTAATGCATCGCGATTAGTCGTGCTTCGAATCGGCTCAATAGTACGTGCGATTGGTTCACTGGCTCTTCGAGACGTGTGACTGACAGGCCACCCTGTGAAGCGTCCCACCGACACTATAACCACCGCTGCCATTGCAGCAGTTAGTGTTGCTGTCCACCATGGCCAACCTCGCCAGTTGATTTCGGATTGAAGTCTTCTGGTCTTTAGGCGGGGCTCAATAAAAGCCCACATGTGCTGGGGATTTGGATAATGTGCGGGGTCATGTGACAAATCATTCAGGACGGCGTTAACCCCCGAAGAAAGCCGGCGGCATTGCTCGCAGCCTTGAAGGTGGTTGACCTTCTCCTCGGTGAGAGCCTGCTCACACAGCAAGTGAAAGATGATCTCCTCCTCGCGAATATGTTCATCAAAGCTCAAGGGAAGCCTCCGAACTCGTATCTAAATCACGGCGCAACTTGCTTACAGCGCGGAAAATCGCATGCTTAACAGAGTTGACGGGCACGCCGAGTACGACAGCGATCTCGGCTAATGGGGTGCCTTCCAAATGCCTGAGTAGAAATGCCGTTTGCTCCATCGAACTCAGCCGTGACATTGCTGCTAGACGCATTTTCGTCCTCTCCTTCTCGAGCACCTGCTGTTCAGGGTTGACCCGCCGGTCTGCTATGTGCAAAGAATGTGACAGAGCGTTATCCCCCGTGGAGATCGAAGCCGCGTTGTAGACTAGGTCTCGTCGTTTCCTTTTGATGAAGTTATATGCCGTGTTCATTGCGATCGCCACCAACCAGGTTTTAAAGCTCGACTGAAATCTGTATTCCTTCAGCTTTTGAAAAGCGCGTAGGAAAACCTCTTGAGTGATCTCTTCGGCATCAGCCTCATCCGCGACCATCCTGAAAGCGACTCGAAAGACGACTTGACAGTGCATCCTCATAAGGATGCCGAAAGCCTGGTGATCACCGGCTTTCGCCCTACTAAGGGCATCTGTCTCGTCAGTCTCCATCTGCCACATTAGACATCTATTCTCCTAAGAGGTTAAGTGGACGTTCGCCTTTTTCGAAACTCAGGCTTCAGCTAGCGCCCACCGCACGTGTCTAGTGGGCTCGGAAGCAATTCAGCACAAGTCGGAACACTAACAATTCGGCCTGAATGCATGGATCTAAGGCAAGACACTATCGGAGACTTTGGATCGATCACGGTCGCATCGAGAAGCGCCGTATCGGCTGCTACTTCGGTCCGGTGGGTAGCGCACCGAATCGTATCCACAGGTGTACTTCACCTTCTCGACTTCACATTTCAACCGAAGAAGGCGCTGAACAAGCAGAACCGGCTATTAAACAGTTTTCTGTCGGGGGTGAGTGCAGATGCCTTGAAACGGATGCGACAGAACGTGCGCGGGTAGAAACAGAATTGTCGGACCCAAGAGACGCTTGCCGCGCTGGGGTGCAATGTAACCCAATCATCCAAAGAGGGTGGAACTACTACGGGGCATTCTATCAAACAGCCATGTTCTGCATTTACGAGCACATTGACCGCGCGCTTGAGCGATGGGCCAGACGCGAGTACAAAGCCTTATCGGGACGAAAGCGGTGCAGTGTGCAGTGGCTGCGCAAGATGAAGGGCGTTGAGCCACAGTTGCTTCATCACTCGCGTGTCGTTGGGGATAGGGTTGGATAACGAGAGCCGTATGACGCGAGAGTGTCACGTACGGTTCTGAGAGCGGCCGAGGGGGAAGTTCCCTCGGCCGACTCGCCACTTCGGGCTGAAGGCGCACCTCGGCGTGGATGCGAAAGAGGGCACGGCGCGTACATTGGTGACGACCTCCGCCAACGTGTTCGACTCGACGGTGCTGCCCGAACTGCTCCACCGAGAGGAGCGCAAGGTTTGGGGCGACGGCGGCTATCAGGGGCCGCCGTCGCCCAGGACATGACCTGCCGCCAGACGAAGTTCAAGCACTATGTGGATGAGTTACAGAAAAAGAAGAACCGAAGTAAGTCGAGCGTATGGGCTAGGTTCGAACATCCGTTTCGCATCCTGAAGCGGTTCTTCGGCTTCGACAAGGTGAGATATCGAGGCCTCGCCAAGAACCACCACCGGCTGTGGGCGAACTTCGCCCCGGTCAACCTCTACCTGTACCGTAAATGTCTGGCAGTGGTCGCGTAGAACTGCGGCCATAGGCGAGAAAACAGACCTCGAAACGAATGCAACCCTACCCGCCAACGTCTCCCCCAACCAAACTCACCCACGTTCAGGAACAGATCGTAGACTTTACAAAATCAGCGACCTACGCAGAGCTTCTCCGACATACTTTTGCCTTGTTTGTTCCACAGCTTCCGCCTTTGCTGAACGCCATGATTTAGGGCGAGATGCTACAGCTCGGTTTTGACCGGCACCCTCATATCCACTACTCGATGTCGATTCAGGACAAGCTGCCGAAGGTCTCGCAACTCGGAGCCCGGCACCCAGATGCGTGGGAAACGGCCCGCCAGCAAAAGCTTGCGAAAATGCCTCGCGTCTCGGCGTCGTGTCTTTTGCTTGCGAATGTAAGTCGCTCGGATCTGCATTGGATCGTCACCCCAGACTTCATGCCCGAGCCTCTCGGCCAAGTTCAGATACCATTACCGTTTGCCGACAGCTTCTACGCCAATCATGCCTTACAAGAGTGTTGTCGATAGAACACCTCAGCCTCACCATCGGCATGCATCACCTTATGTGCGGTCACCTCGCCAGTTGCTGTGTCCATCATCGTTATTTGTTGGAACACCGGACGAACATTGCAACCTATAATTCACCTCTTTTCGGCGAGTCGCAGTCCCTGGCAACCGGGGAGTTCGCCGCGCCTGTTCCTGGTATCGCGTCATCTATGTGGGGGCGGTCTTCATCTTCTAGAACCTAAGCCATGACCCGATGAAACCTCCTTGCACCTTCATATCCTGATCGGCGCAGTACACTGAATGATACTGGGGCATCTGATCGTGGAACCTGATCTGTAAAAGCTATCCTTCAGTAACGCATGGTAAGATGCCGATGCGCATCGTCAGGTCTGTGATTAGCGACATGTTGTGCCCTATTGCCGTTCACTAGCCGAGAAGATGTCAGCTAGAACCTAGCTATCTGTGGACGAAGCGTAGTGGTTTACCTGGAGGTGAGATTTCCACGACTCACAATCTCGCGAGTAAGTGCCGAGAAAGTGGCCCAGCATGTAATTGCTCATCGCCGAAGCTCGATTAGCGCGCTGACTGTATGCTACGGTTTGCCCAGTGACCGTTTCGCGTAAATTGTTGTCATGAGTGAGGTGTTGTGCGATACCTACAGCAATAGGTCTTAGCCCAAGCTTTAGCTGTAGTCGCAAGATTAGATCAGTATCTTGAAAGCCCCAGCCACGCAAGCCTGAATTGGCCCCATCAATTGAGACAAATGCATTTCGTCTAAGAAAGAGCTGTCCAAAAGTGGGGCGTAGTCCTTCAGGTCCGAATACGTAATCTGCGCAAGCAGTCGTGCCGTCGTGACACTTTATCAGTAGAGTTTCCCTAATCTCTTCAAGATGTGCGCTACTTCTGAATGCTGTATTTGGATCGGAAGTCTTTTCGCGTAGTTGCCGAACCACTGCAAACGTATTCTCCATTCCCTGTTCTGCTTGCTCAAGAAAAGAACGGATGATTTCTTCGCTGAGCAGCACATCTGCGTCTACGAGCAGCAGGAATCGTGTAGTGGCGTGATGGACTCCTAAGTTTAGGGCTAACGACTTGTTAAAAAATTCTGCTTCTGCATGTATCGTGGTACATGTGATACGAGAACGAGTGACAATGTCAGCCAGCATCGATGGATTGCCGCTTACTGACGAGATGATTATGCTTGTTGTCCAACCAGCTGACGACAGAACATCGTTCAGGACACTGTTGGTATGAAGCAACATTTCTAGTAGCCCGGGACGGTTAGACCACGGAATTACAAGCGACAGGTTGTTGAAATTCATTCGTTAATGATCTCCCTTCGCTGTCTAAAGTGTCGTCTGCTAACCCTCACCTAGTTGGATTGCACGGTTAGTAGTTGTCGGTGTAACTCCAAGCTAGGCACTCTGAAGCAGTTCCGAAGCCCCTCGCGATGCTTACGTCAACACGATTGCTTGGCGAGAGAGGAAGTTGTGTGATCGGCCTTGCTATCAGCAGTACCAGACTGTGGAACCGCGTAGCTCCATACATTAGTCGACCTAGATGTCAATCCTGCCGGAGCTAACGCATGGTGCTGCAGCTATGCTCACCAGCATCGTCTGCACGAGGCTGCTCCACAGTTGAGAGGTGTGCGTTCAGGGAGCGAAATGGCAGCGGCTATTCCTAACCTCTCTCCAGTTCACGCGGGGAAGAAAGAGGGAGGGGTCAATACGCCCTCGATAGCGGACAGCTATGGCGATCATAGAATCCAATAGTGACTCTGATAGCACATGCGGTGTGAGACCGAGATCAACCAGCTTCGAGTGTTTCGCACTGTAATAATGCTCTTCTGCTTCAACGCGTGGGTTTGGCAGCGAATCGATAGTAACTTCCAGCCCCAACTTTGTTCCAAGCTGCTGTATCAAGTCGGCCAACTCTCGTATTGAAAACTGTTCCGTAAATTGGTTGAACACGCGAAACTCACCGCGTCTCGCTGGGTTCATGCAGGCCAGCTCTACGCACCGTACCGTGTCTCGGATATCGAGGAACCCGCGTGTCTGAGTCCCGCGACCGTAGACAGTGAGCGGTTGTCCCAAGGCGGCTTCGACACAAAAGCGGTTCAGAACTGTTCCGAATATCTCGTCGTAATCAAAGCGGTTGATCAGGGTCTCGTCGAGAGAGATTTCATCTGTCATTGTCCCATAGACCACGCCCTGGTTTAGATCGGTTGCTCGCAATCCCCAAATGCGGCAAGCGAACATTATGTTGTGACTATCGTGTACTTTCGAAAGGTGATAGAAGGACCCCGGTTGCTTAGGAAAGGGGAGAGTGTCGGTTCGGCCATTATGCTCGATCGTGAGGTAACCCTCCTCGATATCGATGTTTGGCGTACCGTACTCTCCCATTGTTCCAAGCTTAACCAAGTGGCAGTCGGGGTGGCCCTCACGGAGTGCGAAGAGCAGATTGAGCGTTCCCCGAACGTTGTTCAGTTGAGTGGCAACCGCGTGCTTTCTGTCGATCATGGAATAAGGAGCGGAGCGTTGCTCGGCGAAGTGAACCACCGCTTCGGGTTCGACAGATCTCAACATCGAAGCTACGAAATCGTAGTCGCTCAGGTCTCCTACGTGCAGTGTGATCGTTCTTCCGGTCAGATTGTGCCATGTCCGTAATCGATCCTTGAGCGATCGAATAGGGGTTAGGGTCTGCACGCCAAGCTCGTAGTCCCATAGCCGTCGTACGAAGCTATCGACGATTGTAACGTTGTGACCTCGGGCTGATAAATAAAGAGCTGTCGCCCAACCGCAGTATCCATCTCCTCCAAGTATGGCTATTTCCATTGCCCTCACCTCCTGTATTCTACGGTTCTGGATCGGAACATGAGCGGTGCGAAACACTGTAGAGGGCGCTCGCGCTGCATTTGACCCAATTCCAGTCTCACTCTATGCCCCGCTTGTCTAGACGATACCTCGCAACACGCAATAGTTCTACGCTACGACTCTATGACTTCGGCCATTTGTACCTAACGCCCTTGGTCTACCAAGCTGGCGGGTGCGAAACGTCCCCATCAAGTAAGCCGTGTCGGACGCTATCTGGGGAGATCAGTCGATGGCACAGCGGAAATATACTTTAATGTGTTACGAACATCGACTCGGAGACTGCGACAAAATACCTTCACGCTCATTGTGGCGTTTTGTCGCAGTCTCAGCTTCCTCTGGCTCCTTCAGGCGCAACAGTAAACAGTTGGTCGCGTTTGCGTTTGGATGTACCCGCACGCCGACCTGAGTTCAACCTTCCCGAGCAAGCAGTAGAGCAGTACACGACAGTAGCTAGTTGGTTTCTTTGCGCAGGTAGTGAACGATGTGTTCACATTGCCGGACAACCGATTAGTCATGTGTATTGCTAACTTGCATCTCTTTGAGAATTCGCCACCAAGCCCAGGTGCCATGTCTATCGACGAGTAAATCGAGGAAAAGTTGGAATCACTCGTCCACTCTGAAACAGAGTGGCTATCAGGAGAGGGCCACGATCGGGCTGTAGCCTCGTGGCTCCGCCGTCACCCACTCTGACAGAACAGTGACGGCGAGCGAGCGATTGAGAAGCGGGAGCGAAACCGCCAGTTTGTTTCCCTTGCCCGAAGAGAGAAGCGTACCGGAGACGCCGCAGAGCGGGCCGGCTGTGAGGCAAATCTTTTCGCCAGGCTGGAAGTAAGGGATCGACTGCACGAGTAATGGTGAATCGGCGATGGAACGGACCATCGCTATCTCGCTGTCCTCGATCGGTATGGCCTTACCTCCGTAACCGAGTATGCGAATAACTCCAGGAATGCTGTAAAGTCTCGGTCCGGAATGCAGGTTGAGATACGAAAACACATACCCAGGGAAGAGAGGGAGACCAAACGCGAATCTGTTCCTCCGAGACGCCTTCGCACTCTTGTTGATTGGAAGGTACTCTTCGACTCCGAGTTCTTTGAGCCGAGTCGCGACCGTCATTTCATAGCTGGGCCGCACATGGAGCGCGTACCATAGGGCCTGAGAGTCGCTCATAGAGACCTCTGTTCGCGAAGTCGTGTCGAGCCCTTTCAAGAACTCCTTGCGGCGGCAGAAGTTCAACGCGAGTCGCGACTGTTCGTTCTCAACGGATGTCCACTGCGGTCGTCGTATCGGCTATCAATCTGCGATTCGGGCAGACTGCCGTCACAACCATGTCTGAGGGAGCTTTTCCACGGCGACTTGGATGCCGTGGGATCGCCAGCAAAGACAAGTTGACTCGAAACCATAGGATGGTCGTTCGACGTTCGGCTCTCGAGTGTCACCGGAGCTCTCTCTTGACGATGTGACCCAATTGTTTCAGTGACACAGGAGGAGCAAGTATGTACGTAGCAGATCGGGATGCTCCGATGAACCACGTGGCAGGTGCCACATGGATACACCAGTGCGTCTCAATCTGATTGCTACAGAAATCGCCGTCGAACCGGTGACAACCTCGCCGTGATGAGGCTGCAACCTTTGACTTGGTGATTCTGTATGCAGATTCGGGACGACGTCAACAATCGCTAATGTTTAAAAATATGGTCGGCGACTCTGGGATACTCTCGGTTCCTACAAATCGTTCTCAGGGTGCAGTTGGAGTATGAATGGCTCCGAGGGCACACGACCGCAAACTGCTCGCATCAAACGTGTTAAGGCGCCTTCATGGTGTATCGGAATATCCAACGATGTGTTTCCAACTCAGCGGGGCCGCTATCAAAATAACCTGCCATCATTGCGTATCAGCAACTCATAAGAATGCCATGATTTTGCTTGTGAGCAATGCCACTCGCGATCACACCTTATCGAGAGACCAACTCGAACACAGACTAAATGTCATCGAACGGCTCGTACCATACAGGGTTTCGGAATAGGTGATGAAGGTGCTCCTCAAGCCAGTTCGAGGAGACGGAGATGATCGGAACGAGAAGGAGTGCCAGGAGCACGACACAAGCCACATTTACAGCAATTTCTTTAAGCGAGGTGCTGCCGTTACCCAGAGGAGCGTAGCATCTCTCGCAGCGACGGACAAAGCCGTCATTCCCGATCCTGGTCATATCCGTTTTCTCGATCGAGGGCGAAGCGATATCTTGGTTCATCATCCGTATCCTCCTTACAGGGGACTTCCGTGGCACGCTCGTAAGCTGCGCGTTCTCTCTTGTCGCGACGTACATCCAGCAGCTGCTCCCCAGTGGTGTGCTTCGGAGCATGGCAGTAATCCAGATAGGCTTCGAATAGGGACTGGCTGGGGAGGCCACGGCTCAAGAGATCTTTGAGATGTCTTTTGTAAAGTAGGGACAGCGATTCGGGAGTGATAGTGCAAAAGCGCTTCCCGTCTCTAATGTTCGTGGTGGCTTGCAACCATCCTTGATCGATCCAGAACAGGATTTCGTTACGCCGTACATGCAATGCTCGTGCGAGACTTTCGACCGAAAACAGATCGCATCGGATATCTTTCAAGCTGAGATGATTTCTTCTCAGAATGCTGCGGATCGCCTCGGGCGTACGTTTCAATCGTTTGGCGACTGCCTCGATAGAATGCTTTACCAACTCTTCGCGGAGAAGATCAATCTCGTCCTCGCTCCACCGCCGATGACTCACGGTGGTCTTGATTCCATAACGGACAATGAATCGCCAGCAAGCATCTCTGGATTTGCCAGAATGACGTTGCAAGCGAACTATCAATTGGTCGAGCTTACTTCCAGACAAAACTTTGGCCTGGGCGGCCATGGCCAAGGCCTCCTGATCCCAGGGCGAAGATGATTGAGACCGGCTGACGATATCTCCCATATAGACCTCGAGCGAGCTTCCAATGAAAAACCCCCTCTACCTAATAAGCCGCCGAGAATAAGAAAAGCGAACGTGTTCTATAGAAATATTTCTGTTTCCCTGGAACTCGTATTGCAATTTGGGGTATTGTGGCGTTAAAGAAGTGGCTCGTACCTGTATTCGGGCCATCGGATAGCCGCACTCGGACAGGCTTATGGCATCTCTCTCTCCTTCCGACTTGTTGTGGGTCCTCGGCTCGCGCTCTCAAGGGCTCTGGATTCTCCCTGTGCTACGTGAAGCTATTCGTGCCGAATGGCCTAATGCGGAGCGTGCTGCGAAAGCACAGCTGGGCGACGGCTCGATGGCTCGCGAGTTGATGGAACGCGCTATCGAGCAAACGCAGGAATTTTTCGCCGGCAAGACTCCGGCTGAAATCACTGAGGTTCGTAAGGCCCTCAATCGTTACTATCAAAATGGATTAAGGCGAGCGTTGAGACAGGCCTCGAAACTCAGCCTTCGAGGAGCGGCAGGTGACCTCGAGGCACTGTTGCCTCTTGCCTCCGCTACGCTTAGGCCAGTCGAGGCCGAGCTCGATCTCAAGGCACTACTTGGCGATACGCCTGTAGAACTACGCCATGCTCTGCTGATGCGATACGGAGCTCGCTCTCGGTGGGATGAGGTAGCGAATGAAGTCTCGCAGTCCACAAACGGAATTCGCATGAGATGCCAGCGTGAGCTGAGGCGTCTACGAAGTAAACTACGTCCTGGAAAGCAGGGGACGAGCACGAATGCTGATGAACCGGATGAGAGGGAAAGGTAACGGTGGACAAGTTTCGAGAGTTCGTCGAGGACGATGAGAACGACACTCTGCTGTTCGAGCGGCTGCAACAGAATGCCCTGCAGAACTGTCCAAATCCTCATCGTGTCGGCTGCCCGCCCCATCGCGTGCTGGCAGGGTTCGTAAAAACACCTGGCAAGTTCACTCCTGCCGAGCTCAATGACCTTCACATCCTTGAGTGCGCAGAGTGTACCCGCGAGTTGATGGCGCTCCGCCAACGTCGCGAAATGCGGCTTCGGAAGACCGCCTCATCCCCATGGTGGAGATTGTGGCTGGGCTGGCGGCATGCGATGGCCGTTGGAATCGCATGTGCAGCTCTGGTTGTCTCTGTGGTCATCTTGAGAAATCAAGCGCTGAGATCGCGGAGTTCTCAGAGTGCCGGTGAAGCCACTGTGTCACGGACGATCGACCTGAGTGTCGATGGCATCTCACGAGGGACAGCGAAGGCTGAGCAGAATCCTGACATCTTGCTCGACCGAGCGAGGACGAGGCTACATCTTATCTTGCCTTACTTCAGCGCAGGGGGAAAATACCGGGTGATGCTTGTGAAGCAAAGGGATGTCAACCTTTCTGTGGTTGCTGACCGCGGATCCGCGGTAGCCGTGGGGTCCCACACTGAATTGGATGTCGTGCTTGATCTCCGGCAGATTGCAGCTGGCGTCTACTATCTGGCGACCATCGCAGATGAAGACAACACACCCTATTTCTATCGGGTTCATGTCGATTAACGGAGCGCAAAGACATCGGAGTCCGAATGCGGCATCAGCCTCGATAGGCCTAGTGCTTTTAGGCCAATCGCTGCTTCTGCTCCTCAAACGAGCGAACCGTACCATCCAACTCCCGAGTTAGGCTGCGGATGTGCCGTTGTTGACGTGAGTTTGTTATGGTTGCAGAAGCATCTGAGCTGGCATTGCATAGCTCGGTTGCGATTGCAATCGGCGAGATAAGATCGACCGTGCCGACAAGAGTTGTCTTCCAGGAGGTTGGGTGCCATGCTGCGAGGTAGGCCTCAGTGCAGTCCGCTATCCATCGAGACACCTTCGAGTGGCAGATCAACTCCTTCCGAAGCTGTTCCAGAACTAGAAATGGATGACCGATTCCTGCATCAGCCCAGTCAGTGAAGACGCTCTTGCCTGCGTTGACGAGGATGTTCCCGAAATGTAAGTCATTGTGGAGCAGGCCGTCAGCGATGCCAACCTCGTCCAACTGCGAACAAATCTCCGCGATCGTCTCCTCGATCTGGCGAAACCGTTTACTTCCGAGCCGGGGGACATCATTGAGATCCTGCGTCGACATAGCATCTTCGATAACAGGCATTGCGCAACTCAGTCCCCTACGGATGTCCCCCAGACTCTGATCGGGATATCCAGCAGCGCGCAGCTCATCGGTGATGTTTACGCTCTGGATTTGGAGTTCGGCTATGCGTCGGCCGATGTTTTGGAATATCCTCCCGGACTGACTGAACAACGCCTCCGCAGTGTTCCCTGCATCCTCCATGAGCCACGCATTCCACTCATCTTGTACAGCGATGATTCTTGGAAGGTATTCTGGAAACCATTGTGCCAGGAGGGTCGTCCTTTCGTACTCTGCACGCGTGCCCGCTTTGATCCAGTATTTTTTCCCGCCAGTAAAGACCACCCGAAAAAGGGCAGTACGGCTGGATGCAGTGAGTTGCTCAACTTCTTGTATGTGTAGTCGAGGATGCATCCTAAGCTGGTTACAGGCCCATTCAAGTGCCTCATCAATCCAAGTCATGGAGGAAAGCTTTCCGCTTTGAGGGAGACACCGGTCTCTCAAACACTGCAGCGTGGTCCGTTCCACTGAAAACATGTCTCCGGTTGTAACCTCTCTGAGGTTTATCCAACGCAAACCCTTGTTGAGGGCCGTGTTCCGCATCGAGCGAAGAGGCTTAGCCAGTACAAGACTTTCGCTTCCAGGATGCTCTCCTGATATGCCCGAGATGAGGATTTCGAGATCCCACTTTGCCCGCGCCTCCAATTGAACGTGCTGCACAACTCTCTGCCAGCGAGGGACGGAGAGTTGCGGGAGGCTGAACCCGCCATCATCTCTCTCTGCGAAAAGTACATGGCTGCCTGAGTGAGAGACGAGTGCAAGCCTATACCGGTCGTACTCCGGGCTTAAAGTGAACGTCAGACAGCACCGCCAGCACGGCTCCGCCAAGCCACCGTCTGTCGTTGGCTTGAACGGGCAATGGCGGGCTCACGAAGCAAACGAACAGCAGCTGTATCTACTGAACTGACTCCGATCATCTTTGCCTCATTTCTACCAAACGCACGATGAGCTTGGCACCAAGCCGACGCCTTAGCAAGCAAAACTAGGTCGCAGAACACGACAAACTGAGTTCTTGCTAGAGCCTGGAGACAGTGGCGAGAGCGACATCGAGTTGACTGTCGGTGCCATTTCGAGCTGAGACTGGATCGAAAGGGGCAAAGACACCCGGCGCAATTGGGCTTCCTTCAAGGTTTTCCCCAGTGTCAGTTCGGTAGCTACCGACCGGCAACGCGACTTGATAGCCATGGGGAAGCTTGAACTTCTCCGCTCCGAGCATTCGTCCGGGGGTCGGCTCGCCCACAATTGTGGCCAATTTGTTATCTCGGGCAAACGCGATCAACATCTCGTTGGCGCTTGCACTATGGCGGTCCGCCAAGATGACGACACGGCTATGAAATGGCTGAGGGCCAAGTCCTTCAGTGGAAATCTGTATCGAGAGCTCCTGTCTTAGTATCTTCCGAATCACGACGAAGCTGAAGAATTTGACAGTAAGAGGATAGAGCATCCATCGACGGCGCGGTATTCGATCGAATACAAATGCATGCCTCGCGTCGCTACCGGAGTATGAGCGCAGTCTTCCTTTGCTGAATATCCCTACAGTCACGCGATCTGGCGTTAGGAAACTCAGCAGACGTAAAAATCCCACTCCTCCGCCGGTGTTCCCACGCAAGTCAATGATAAGCCGGTTAACTCGACCCAGCGCACTGATCGCGGCGTGTATATCATTCGCGACATCCACACCGATGTTGCCCGGATACATCGCAAGCCTGACATACCCCGTGTCACTGTTCAGCCTTCGATGAGAGACAATAGGATCCGGCTCGATCTGAGGCAACTGGCTTCGTTGTTGTTTAGGCTTGGGAATGGTTACTATCCGCGTCGCTTCACCGTTGCGGGTCAGGAAGGTTACAGAGGCTGTCGACGGCATGGCAAAACTGGGGTGTCGCGGCGGGCGAAAGTCCTGATCATTCACGCCTATGAGAACATCTCCTGCGCGAATACCCGCTTTAGCAGCGGGTCCTCCCTCATGCACATCCTGAAAGACCCACCGTTCGCCGTCTTCGCAGGGAAACGCCGCGTATGCCGCACAGAGAGCCATCTTTGCAGAACATCGGTTCAGATCGCTGTGATAAAAACCCACATGAGAGCTTCCCAAGGAAGACAGCAGCTTCATCACCTCATGTTCAAACGCTTCATTTGAAGGCGAGTTTAGAATCGGTAAACGAAACTTTTCGAGATTCGCCGGCCATTCTATCTTCGATACACGAGGGTCATAGAAGCGCTTTTGTACCTCGTCAGACAATGAGGAAAGGATTTGAATGCGTTGCGCTTCTGTCAGAACTGCAGAAGCCTTTTGGTGGCTACTCATGCCTGATTGCTCCTAAATGCTTCCCATCGAATTTCCTGCAATTTGAACACCGGCCCAGTAATACGGAGGAAGGCCAGCACGTTGAATCTGCAATTGCGCCAACCGCAGTGCATCGGCCTTATCGTGCTTGTTCAGGAGTTCCGCGTAAAACCTGGTCATCATTATCGAGGTTGTCCTATCCTCAAGATTCCAGAGGCTCGAGACGACACTCTCTGCTCCAGCCTCGATGAAGGCGTTAGCTAAATTTGCCACATCAGATTGGCCCACAGGGCCGACGCCCGTATCGCAGGCAGACAAAGTGACGAGCTGTGCGCGGAGGTGTAGAGCCCGAATCTCACGTACCTCGAGCAGTCCGTCGTCTTTTCCATCTTGTTCTGGCGCAAATACCAGAGCCGATCTGTCCGGATACTCAACATCAGCAAGTCCATGAAGGGCAAAATGAAGAACCCGGTACTTTTCTAGATGAAGCTGCTTAAAGCGAGTTTCCGTTGCTTCCGACCCAATGAGGAGCATCGTTCCGCCCTGAAACTCCCTCGCTATCGATTCCACCTCTTCTTTGCTCTGCGGCAACACCTCAAGCGGTGGCGGCGGCGCGGCAAAGGCGATGTTTCTCGTTTGAGGCAGCGTCTCAGTCTCTGCTTCGGTCCACGCTGCGATTCCAACATACCTGATGGAATCAGAAGGCGCGACGATGTTTCTCTGACGCAACAAATAGAGGACAGTCGCCGAAGGTGTAACGCTAAAGGTGTGATCTGCAATGGTGAAATTGTCATGATCCATCAGCGCTGAGAAGGGGAGAAGATGAAGAGTTCCGTCGGGAACCACAATGACCCGCGTCTTATCACGGTATTCACGAATCGGTAAGAGCAAATCGTTGAAGAGAGCTTGAGCAAGCGCACGATCTGTCGTTTTTCTCATGATCGTTCGCCGGTAGCTCGAAACCTGAGCCTCGATTGTCTTCTCAGAGGGAAGCGTATAGCGATGGACCCCGACCGAGGTAATAGCGAGGACAGAGGACGTTGGATTGCCTAAGATATATTCGAGTACGACTTCCTGTTGCCCGAGACTGTGCTGAACATGCCTGAGGTCGATGGGGGGGCGATAGGCGGCATCCCCGGGGGGTGAAGCCTCTAGTTGCAACTCAGTATCGTAGAGCGCCTCTTCAATATGAGATCGAGAGTCTCCGGCGCTAGTTTCTAGCAACTTGAGGTTGAGAGCGGTTATGTTTTGTTCCTGAAGAGTGGGGGTATGAGGTGCAATCGGAGGATGATCTCTAAGGGCTTCCATCTCGACACGCCCGCGAGCCATCTCGATCGCTTCGAACGCTGCAGGCAGGTTTCCTTCATCTGATAAAGACTCAAAGTACCCTATGTAGACTTGCTGCAATTGAGTGATCAATTCTCTCTCAACATTGGGTGTCGGGGCCGTTGCAAGCAGGCTATCCAACAATCGCGCACTCTTTCTATAGAGTTCATGAGATGTTCGGACGCGTCCCATCGTATGGAGAATCTCCGCCTTGATTGCTAGGTTTCCGGGGGAGAAGTAGAGTTCCTGAGGAAGACGAGTATTCGCGTCAATCGCTTCGTCGATGCTTCGAAGAGCTAGATCGAGTCTGCCTAGATGCTCGTACGCTCGAGCGGCGAGGCCACCCGTTTGGATGATGCCGCGCCAATAACCCAGATGGCGCGCATACGTCAGGCTCAATTCATATTGTTTGGCAGCATCGTCCCAGCGATTGAGGTCTCCATAAATCTCACCCTTTGCGGTCAGGATCTGGAAGAGATGGGCATCAAGATTGGAGGAGGGGAGCCGCGTGATTGCATCGGTTGCCAGGGAAAGAGCCTCGTCATAGCGCCCCAATCCTCGAAGCGCATCAATCTTGGAGTTCATAGCGATGCTCGGATAGGCGACTCCAGGGGACCGTTCGGCCGTACCAGTTGCTTCAGACAGCACGCGCATCGCCTCGTCATACCGTTGCATCTCGACCAGTCCCGCGCCGTAAACGCTTGCGTATCGGACATGCGCTGCCGAATCGTTCAAGATTTTTGAGGCAAGCCATGCGCGGGTGACCAGTTCTTTCGCTGTGGTAAGGTCTCCGAGGAGGTATGCGGCGATGCCCTGCTCCCCCTCGGCCCGCATCATGAGACGATATTGATGTTGTTGACTGGCGGCGGTCTCGACCGTCTCCCAAGTCGTCCGAGCCATCGAAGCGTCGTAGTTGGTCTCAACCATTCCTTCGATCAAAAGAATACGTAGTCTGGTCTTCAGGACCTGTGCCTCGGGGTCCTTCAAATCGTGTTTCAACTCCACGATAAGATCGGGGAGCGACTCGGATTCTGCTCTTGGGATGAACTGGCTTACGTGCGCGTACAACGCCTCTGCCGGCCGGTGTTCTTGCCTAAATAAGTGCTCTGCGTTGAGATACAGCGGAGCCGCGGCGAGCCATTGATTGTTCCATGCCAGATCGTCGGCTCTAGCGAGAACTGCGTCAGGTGACTCTTTGTCTGTTGGTGCCCGGTGCATTTTGATCCCAATACCCAGTGCAATGACAGGACCTGCGGCAATGATGCAAGCGGTCCTCATCCGCGGATTCAGCATGAATGCTCCTGTACTCCCATCAGGTGCGCTGGCGTGCCGGCGATTGTGTATCCCGTTGCTGCGGATGACACACACCATGCAATAACACCGCGTACCGGGAAGCCAAAGAACATTTAGGTCGCAGAACACGACAAAATCTCACTGGTCGACTTTGCCGTAGCGCGGTTCTCCCTGAGGCAGTATCGGCGGCTCGTCGGCCGAGGGTGAGTTGAAGAAGGAGTTCGGTGTGGTTGTAGGCTCAAACGTCTGCTCCATCGGATTCCGAGATTGGGGGAACGATCCACATCTGCACACCGACAATCTGGCCAATCACGTCGATCTCCTGCTTGTACTGAAAATGCAGGGGACTCTTGCCGGAACAGGGATGTGCCAGGATCGACAAGATGTCGTTCTTGCCAAGAGACGCCCATCCAAACACGGGACCGTCGTGTGTCTCGAAGAAATAGATGGGAATCTCAAACTCGTTTTTCGCGTTGACAGGCTTAGCAACTGCTCGCTTATGCCGATCGATCAGCACAATCGCACTTGGATGGAGCAAAGGGTACATTCGATTGTCATCCTTTCCTATGATGGCGCGTACATATCGAGCAGTGCGTGGTCTGGATTCATCCTCGATCAATCTTGTCTTTTTCGGAGGAACCGAATAGCCGTCCGGAAGTTTCAATCGTGCCAGATCATTCAGGGGGCCGGGAGTCAGGAGCAACGTTTCCTTTGGCTCGACTGACAAGTGCCAATCAGCTTCTACGGGTTGATTTGGAGCATCGTCAAAGGCGAGCAGCTCTTCTACGGTGAGGTAATAGACATAAGCCAGAGTGAGGAGCTTGATCCCGCCAATACCGTGCTCACCGCATTCGACACGATAAAGCCAGTTGGCGGAGATTTTACAGTCCGGATTGCCCCGCAGTTTAGCGATCCGGGCTGTCTCCACTTCAACATCCTGGCGCGAGAGTTTCAGCCGTTCACGGACTTCACGAAGCTTAGCTCCAATATTTTCCACCAGTCGTTCTCCTCAATTGCCTGGGGACGCTAAGAATTACGTGCTATAGCAAGCATCAGTCTGTCGAGGTAACAAACCCCTGTTGCTTCAGTGTAACGGCTTGACAGCGAATGTTGTATTAATCGAAATGATGGTTGCTTTTACGCAACATGCAAAACGACCATACATTGCTTATAAGCAATGATTCGATCCTCAAGCTGGAGAGAAAAAGCAAAGGGCATAGAGTCGGCAAGAATCTCTATATCCCTATAAATGAGCACAAGAGCGTCCGTCCGTGCACCAAGAAATCGCATTCCAAGCACACTGCTCCTGAGTCGCTGCCGCAGCGGCTTTCGGCTTGAGAGACGGCGAGATGATTGCTCATAAGCATAAGCGCATTCTGGTTTGCGATTTCCTTTTGGCGCCGAGATTCGGTTGACGGGTAAGAGACGCCATTGATGTTCTTCCCGATCGGGTGAGACCAGCGATCGTCAAATCTTTACCTTCAATCATGCGCGGGCAATTCGCATCTCAGGCCCGCTAATAAAGGGCTTATCGCTGTTACAGACTGGAGCAAAATACAGCCTGTTGTGTTCCCCTTTATACGCAACAAACGATGCTCTTGGACTCCATTCGAGCCGGCTCCTCCGCGAGACCCGGGCCGGTCACATTGCCTGTAAGCAATGGGCTGCAGCGAAGTGTTGCTTCGTGATCGCAGTCCATCGTGTCATTGGAATGAGACTAGAGGTGTTGAACGAGTAGCTCTGTACGGCGCCATTTTGGCCATTCTTTGTGGGTGATGGCTCGCGACATTGCTGGTTCTCACAGCAACTTTACTGTTGGCTCGAAGAACGGCACCGCACTACCTTCGGAGAGCTGACGTGGTTTCGCCTAGCGCTCTATTGCCGTTGCGGAGGATGTCTATGAAGTCCAGTCGGCCAAGCTTTATCCAGAACATTGAAAACGATGCACGAGATGAAGGTCGAGTAGAGGCTCAGCCCACCGCAAAGAAAGCCGAACTTGTCGCAGGCAAGGATGTAGCACATATCGCGAGGAAAATGATCCGGCTCTCCCACGGCAGCACAAAATTAAACTTCGGAGCGATCGCAAGAGAGCTCGGAGTCGAGGTGCGAACGCTGCAGCGTTACTTTCGAGAAGCATTCGGGCTGAACATGAAGCAGTACACGGTACAGACGCGAATGGAATTTGCGCAACGTCTCCTGTCGCAGGAGCCTTCCCCCAAAGTGAGTTTTGTGGCCAGTCGTCTGGGTTATGAAACGGATCGCGGATTCCTGCGCTTTGTAGCAGAACGCACCGAAGGGCACCGTTCTGGGGCAAAGCCACGCAAGCCGACTCGGCGAGCGGTACAGCTCGCAAGTGATGAGGCTCTTGAGTTCGAGCGACAGGTGTGATCATACCTGTGGCTCGTTAACCCTGCCTCCAGGCATTTTGTCGCGTTCTACGATCTTTTCTTTGGCCGATCCGAGAGAGTACCGCCACACGCTTCTCCATTGGTTCCAGGAGGTACGGAACATGGCTCTCAGTTCGTGGTTCAGCGCAGTAGTCGACCATGATGGATCTATCCTCCTCGATGAGGGAAACGATCATATGTCCAAGCTCAAGTCGACGGGCGGATCACGCGTGGAATACCCTGCGACAGGAGTTGCTGACCGAATCAATTATCGCCAAACTTGCACAGGGACGGGAACTGACCAGATACTCGTTGAACGCGACATCAGGGTTTCATCTTTGAGCTGAAGACAAACAGCTGTTGTCTCACTGATTCGGATAGCCTCATGTCATCGTAGGCCAAATGTGGATCAGTTTCTCGCGGTCCAGGTGCCTTCTGGAAATCAAATATTGTGGGAATGCTGGAGTCGACTTTTCGCGACAATCGAGAAAACGAAGGATCCTAGGCTCGGGGAGGAAGGCTCTTGCTTCGAATCGTGCAGTCTGGATGAACACGTCAACGGTGGTCGGTTGACTGGCATTGAGCCATGACTTCAGAGGGAAGATACTCTGCGAGAGAGGTTGATGGATTGTCTTCACCTGCGTCGCCGCGGACAGGCGATAGTCGGGGCTTTTGGGGGATGATTGCGTAATGCGGATCAATGGGCTTTGCGGCATGTTTGGGTGAAGCATTAACTGCTAAGGAAGGCTAGCTTCGACGAGCTGAAGGTACGGGGATCAAGCTGCTCTTACGGTGGATGGAGTCCGAAAGCTTGTATCCCTTACCTCTTATGTTCTCGATCAGCTTCGCAGCTCCTTGTCTCTCAGCTTTTCCTCGCAGGCGCTTAACTGCTGCCGCCAAGGCTTCCCGCGAGCGTCGAAGATCATTTCCCCATAAGTCGTCGAGCAATTCGGTATGGCAGACGATTCGCGAAGGGTTGGCTGCCAGTTTTTCGATCAGCCTCATCTCGCGGTTCGTCAAGACAACCGGTTTATCATCAATGAGGAGGATCCCCGTATCACGATCGAGCACGTAACGACCTATCGCGACTCTCCGGTCGGCACGTGAGCTCAACCCAAAATCCCATTCTCTGCGCCGGAGATGCGCCTGGATGCGTGAGAGAACGGTGGCGAGCTGCGGACCTCTGATGATGTAGTCGTCGGCACCAGCGTCGAGTGCTGCAGTTTCGTACAACTCCCGATCAAGAGCGGTGTATACAAGGATGGGTGTTCTGACGCCTGCTGCGCGCAACTCTCGAATGAGACCAGTGCCTTGCCAGCAAGCAGAACTTGCGTGTTCGGAATCTAATGCATCTCCGGTCTGGCCGGTAGTCCAATGATTGAAATCGAACAAGATGAGATCAAACCGTCGATCCTTCGCTCGCGCATGAATCGAAATGCTCGAATTCACGATCTCAATGTGGAAACCGAGGCGGCATAGTGTACGTTGCAGCGCCGCGGCGACGATTGCTTCGCTATGTGCCAAAAGAATCGATTTCATAATCGCTAACCCGCGAGAGAACGTTCAGAAGAGCAGTATCGACAGAGGTTCAAATTTGCCCGAACTGATGCTGCCCACTACGTGTTAGCCGAAAGGCTAACTTAGCCGTTAGGATAACCGCACCATGGAAGAGTGGCAATTGATATTAAAATCCGGCTCGGAAGGAGAATCCGTGATCTGCGAACGAAGCGCGGCTGGGGACAAGCCTACTTTGCGGAGATCTCCGGGCTCGGCAAGATCTACATCAGCCAGTTGGAAAACGGACATAAAGCAGCCTCGATAGTTGTTTTAGAGATCTTGGCCGAAAGTTTCGGGATGTCAATTTCAGAATTCACACGGGAACTTTGACTTCCGCGTTTGCAGGAACCGGGGGATGAGAGTAGGCCATCCCAATAGCGAGGTCTTGGGATTCGTCCGCTCGGAGCGCTCGCAAAAGTGTTGCGGATGATTTTCGACATTGCGAAAGCACTCGGAGTTTGAATGTCCGCACCCGTATTGCCTTGATTAGTGACTAATTGTCTGAGGGAAAGGGTTACCTCTGTTCGGAGGACCGCTAGAATGCAAATGGGCGGCGAAATATCTTATGCAAAATAAAGGCTATGTGTTAAGGGCGCCTCAGAAAAGGTGATTAAGTCCTTAAAGTTCTGTAGAAGCGGTGAAGTGGTGAGCGAGAGCGAGCCACCGTCTCGATTCCCTAGGATGTTGTTTACCAAGTCGACGTTTCCAATGAGGACGAGGATGGCTCGCAGGGGACAGGGTACGGATGTTTCGACAGTGGCCGTGAAGCAATACGACTTTGAGGAGTCTGAGTCTTTGTAATTGGCAGTTGGGAACCGGAAGGCAGGACCGCGAGAGTCATCCTGCTCGAGCGAACACATGTTGCGATTCGTCGTTCGGTATAACGTCTCATGATATTGGCTGCCGAATCAATCCGATGCTCTGAGCTCACGGTCTCTCAAATGAGCCCGACAGAAGAAGCGCTCACCGATAACCCCAGTGGGGCCCCCAACTCAGGATGTGAAACAGTGCAACTTTCCACTTCATCATCCGGAGGTCTTAATGGCACACATAGGCGATCAGCTGCGCAATCTTCGTTTGGAATGGGGCTTGACTCTAAGAGATGTAACAGACAGAAGTAAAATCGTGGCAAAACTTTGGGGGAGTGCTTCCCACTCGATCTCCTTCAGCTATCTCCGGAAGCTGGAAAACAATGGGAATAATCTGTCTGTGTCGAAGCTCCTCACGTTGTCGGAGATATACAGCAAATCGCCCGAATCACTCCTGCGCTCCTGTGTCCCACCACCGTGCATCTCGCCCGCATCGGATCCTGTAGGCGGCCCGGATACGACGCGACCCATCACCGAAGGACGCCTGGAGAAAAGAGCAAAGGGACTGTTGCCCGACAACTTCGGTTCGGATCCAATTGCCGAGCAGACCAAGCTTCTTAATGCGCGGGGAGTCCTGCATCGACGCTACAGAAGAGCGATCGTTGGCGCATCTGATCACACCCTCTATCCTATGATTCGTCCCGGGACGATTCTCCAGGTGGATACATTGAAGAGAGCGATCGCTTCCAGAAAAGAATGGAAAGATGAGTTTGACCGCCAGATTTACCTCTTGTACACGCGGAACGGATACCTGTGTTCCTGGTGTGAGTTGGAGGAAGACGGCGCGTGGCTGAGAATCGTTCCGCATTTTAGCGGCACCGTACCTGCCTATTTCGGCCCCGCGAGATATCCTCGTCTTCGCTACGGACAAGAGGTGGAAGTTATAGGGCAGGTTGTCGCAATTGCCATGAGCCTCGAAGCATAGACAAGGCCGGAAGCAGTTGCCAACGCTTAGTTTTCAATGACGGAGAAGGGAAAATCGCTTTTAGAGGGCGTTTTTTAGTTCCGCGAATATAGGGAGACGGCTTCGCTCGTACAGAGCCAGAAGACGGCGCACCATCAGGTAGTATGTCACCGCTGCATTTTGACCGTAGGAGGCGAAGTAAAACTGAAGACCGTCATTTTGGGCGGCTGATCTTAGCCTCCCCACTTGCCACTCCAATTCTCTCGCCTGTAGACGTAGCTCTTCTGCCGTGGCCACTGCCTCGGGGTACCACCTCTGGAGATAGGCTGCCATATCTATTAGCACCCGACTATTCTTCTCAAGGCGTTCTACACCAGCGAGACCACCGAGAAGAGCCCATATCTGATCGAATTCCAGTTCTCGTGCCTTCTCGTCAGTTCGCCTTTGGCCAGATGGCTCGATAGCGTCCAGCGCGACCTTCTCTATCCCGTTCCGATCAACCGACAGAAGGCGTCCCAAGAGGTCCTCCCAGGTGCTCGCTCTCGAGGCTCGAATCTTTAGAAGGTAAAAACCTCCAATGGTCACCAGAGCGACAAAGACGACCACTGTTGCAAGAATGAAGTAGGCCATCCGCCCGGTCATGCTTCTCCTTCTGTATTCAAGTCATTCAACTTTGCGCCGAGAGCTTGTTTAATTGCTGATACCTGTTGATTCAGTATGAGACTCATCTTTCGTGATGGCGGCGCGTTGCGCCAAAGAAAGACGATCCAATATTTGAGACAAATGATATACACCGTCATTCGAATACGAGCAAGAGCTATATAAAGCTCTCCGGTATTGTTCAGCCCAAAATAGGTATTAGCCGTCTCAAGAGCCAGAGTGGCCATCGCGAAAGGGACAAGCCCCTGAGCGATCTTAACGGTATGGCTTACCCAATTCAGCCCCGCCACCCATGAGAGAGCGATCATTCCGGCAAAACACTCACACTCAAGTACGGCGCTAAAGAAACTTCCCTTTAGAAATACGACCTGCAACCAGAAGCGGCTCTCGGGGTGCGGTATCCATGTGAGAAACGAGGCAATAGCGAGGCTGGCTACGGCCCACAAAAGAATGTTTTTCCTGATGTCGATCGCCCAGCCACCCAGGGGCCGAAAGATCGAAGATGCAATCTCGTATATAACAGCAAACTGCAGAATGACATCAATAATTGCCAGCAACCAATACGTGTAAAAGTAAACCTTATGCGAGCCGAAGTGGGTAATGCAGAAAAGGATGCTCGTTCTTGCAACATTCAGGACAATCAACGATGTAAACATTGGGAAGGAACGCGTCCGACCACGGACTATCAAAACGAACAACAGAATCACATGCCCGATAAACCCGGTCGCCCAGTAGAGGATGTCGAGATTGGTCAGACGCATTCGAGTTCTCCCTACTGGGTGGCCGGAAGGGTATCATTCCAACGCTATGTTACACGACGGTCTGAAGCACCAAAAGGATGATGTCGATCGCGTTCGGCGAGATCGGAACGGGATCCGTGCCAGTCACGCTGTCAGGCGTTGTTGTTGTCGTGGTTCCCGATGTTGTTTGTGCGTGGGCTGCGGTTCCAAAAAGGCCGCATAGAGCAATGGCAAGGATGAGCTTGCCTCTGAGCGATTTCTGCATGGAAGTCTCCTTCGTAGCGCTAGGTGCGCTGCGCGGAGACTAGAAAGTTTTGCGGGATAATCCGACGATCTCCGGTGCTCTGTGCACTATCTGAAACTTTGCTTAAACAAAGCCTCTAACCCTCACTAAATACGTCACATATCGGGGCGAAACTTCTGTCCAGTCGAGCCTTTCTGATGTGTCTCTGATGACACAAAAGGAGCGAAAAAGAACGTGCCGGCTGCAACCCTGGGCACATGCGTTGAGTAGTGAGTCGCAGCTTGCCATCGCGGCAAGATACGGTCCACCTCATCAGGCAACACGTAGGTGGAATCCGCGCCGAATCCTGGCTCCGGGGACAACCTCGTGTGCGGCAATGGCAGCCTTGATGGCCGTTGAGTTCGGCTTCATCTCACGGATACAGGCGTCGAGCTCTCGCTCTTCTTCGGCGGGGAGGTAGGACTGGATCTTTAACCAAAGCTGGCCCGGGATCTTCGCCTCAACATCTCGAAACATAATCGGAACCTGCACCTCGTCGTCGACAACAACCGAATCATGGCTGTTCTTCTGCATCCGCAATGTGAACTCGAGACCTTCGACCTTGGGAAGACCTCGACTTTCCAGATAGTAAATAACCATATTTTTGGTGCGCTCCACCTTATTTTCGGTGGAGCGCGCGCGTTCGCTCAGGCGAGCGGCCTGCTCCCTGCAGTAGTTTGCGCGTGCTTCCATCAGCTTGAGGAAATGGCCAATCCGATCCACCTTCTCCGTGTGGACGTGACAGAACTGTTGGAACCTCTCGATCAACTCGGGCGCGACCGAGTCAGTTCCGTTGACCTCCGCCTGATCCTGAATTTCGTTCAGCAAGAGATCCAACTCTTGGTCGATATCGAACAGGGAGTGGTTTTGTGCAAGTGTCGTCATAACATTTCCTTGAAGAGTAATAGGAGAGGGCAGCGCAATGTGCGCCCCCGCCTGGTGAGCCGATTTACGCTGCCTGCATCGGGATTACCTGACCGAATGGAGCCTGCCGTCTGCCGGTCGAAGCCCAGAGCACAGGAACCGATGGTTCCTGCTCTGGAAGCGGGCCGTACAGGTCGGTCAGGAACACCATGACGTGCGGGTGGATCTGTCGATCCTCGATCCAGTCAAAGCAGGGACGAAAGTCCGTTCCACCGCCTCCTACGGGAGACAACTGGATCGGCCGACCTGGCTGGTACACGTCGACCTTATGGACGCAGGTGTCAAAGTAGACGACGTAGACACGTTCCGGTCTCTGCCCCTCCATGATGGAACGCACTTCCGCTTCGAAGAGGGAGAGCAGCCGCGCATTGATGGAACCAGAACAGTCGATGAAGATGACGACTTCTCCGACTCCCTCCCGCTGGATGCCGGGGAGGTAGAGTCCT
This sequence comes from Acidobacteriota bacterium, assembly GCA_021780315.1. Lineage (GTDB taxonomy): Bacteria > Acidobacteriota > Terriglobia > Terriglobales > Acidobacteriaceae > Edaphobacter. The sequence goes on along the minus strand of JAJXYY010000042.1, from coordinate 366,762 downwards.
TGCCAGATGTGCCTGCGGTTCGGCCGCATCCAGGAATAGTCTGAAGGGGTTGTGTCAGACCACGCCCGCCGCAGCAACTCCCGCCAGTCAACACGGGCTTCCGCGACGCTCTCTATGCTTCGCGCAACACCGGCGGGTAGTTTTCCGGCGAGCTTTGCGATGGTTTGCGCCTGGATGACAGCAACCTGCCACTCCATCGCATGTTGGCCGGGATTCTTCCCGCCATTCTCTTCTGCCTCCGGAGCATCGAGCACCTGACCAAAGCCCCCGGGAGTGACGGGAGCCGTGAGCTCGTCCTCCGCTCCGGCTTCAGAGGAAGCGCCCGAGGAGAAGCCTCCACCGCAGCCATTGCTTTCATCCTGTTCGAGGAGATTGTAGATGCGTTCCGCGCTCAGACCGCGGAAGCGATCTTCGAGCAGTACACTCTCCGGTAGAGCCAGACCAGCGTCCACAACCAAGGGGTTGATGGCGTAATCACAGGCTTCGTTCCAACGCGCCGGGTTGCGGTCTCCCCTCCGCACATGGTGCTGGAGCGCGGGGTGCAGTACCTCGTGAGCGAGCACCCCGATGAGTTGTGCTGCGGTCAGCTCTTCAATGAACGCCGGATTATAGAAAAGCGAAACTCCGTCGGTCGCCATAGTCTCGATAGACGAGGTTTCCTGCCCCTTCAGCCGGAATAGAAGGCTTCCAAAGAACGGGTGATCGAGGAGAAGGGTGGTCCGCGCCCTCTGGATGCGGACCACTACCGATGCAGTGTTGTTCATGCTGCCGCGGGCGCCTCCATGTACGCGGACATATGAGCGAGGATGTCTGCCACCTGAGGTTCAGGGGCAGCCATCGCTTCAGGCTGGGAGCGCCGCGTTTCGAGCACATCGTCGATCTCCTGGACAATCCCGGCAGCCTCGGCCGCAGTGGTCACCCGTAACAGATCATGCTTCTTCAGGTCCTGAGCGGTGTAGTTGCACAGGCGCTGTCGAATCTGTGCGGCAAAGCGGTCGAGTTCCGGATCCTGGCCGACGTTGAGCTGGGGCAACAGCGAAACGAGATCGAAGACGTTGGTGACCAGCGTGGCGTGGAATCGCGATTCCGGTTCGTTCAGCCGGTCGACCATGCGATGGACGACATCGCGCAGCTTCTTCCAGAGATCCTCGGTCCCCTTGGCCAACCTCTGGCGTGCGTTTGCGTCGATCTCACTGGCCATCCGCGCGTGCTCTTCGGTCGACATCTCGACACGGAAGTCCTCGCCCACAGGAAACGGAAGGATCTCGAGTTTGATGCTGAACTTGTCGCGCAGCTTCTCCACCGAGGGGTAATCCTCCTCTCGGAAGAGGCCACCGAGTTCGGACCGCGCTTCACGGATGTAGTCGGGATAGATGGAGAGGAACTGGTCAACCGCTTCCGTAAAGCTCTTCTCAAACTCTCTCATCCTGGCCTTGAGTTCAAAGAGAAAGTGGGCCGGCAGCAGGCGCAAACCTTCATCGGACCAAGGCAGCGTGATCTTGTAGAAGTACTGCCGGATCTGTCCCGCGAGGGTACGCAACTCCTCCAGCCGTCCCGCACTCATCAGGAGTTGCTTGTTGTAACGTCCGGCCCTCTCTCGAGCGCCGTTCTGGTCAGCCACGTCGCGGCTGACCTTGCGGTCGTGTTTGGTGGCAGTCCAGACGCTGATGTGAACGGCCGCCAGCATTGCTTTGTGCGTAATCATCAGAGAACCTCCGCGTGTTGAATCCCGAACCGGACGAACTCAGGAGTGTGGGTGATGGCGCGATCCCGCGCTGCAGCGTCCCGCATCGCAAGCACCCTCATCTCAGTGGGCATGCGGTCGAGGTACTTCGAGCCTCGCGCGATGGACTGATCCGACAGAGCGCGGCCAAGTGCTGTTGCGATGGCGATCTGGGCGGAAGGATCGTCCGGCAGAGGGGCTGTCTCTGGATTGAGCAGGATCTCGTCGATCGAAGGAAGCTGACGGAACAATTGCAGGAAGCCCACAAACTCCGCGGTTGCACCCGGGCCGATGGCGCCTTCGAGCATCTGTGCTTCCAGCGAACTGTCCCTGGCCACACCCTGCTTGTTCAGTCCCTTGAGGACGTTCGAAGCCATCTCCCAGGAGCGCGGCGTGGGCCACGCGTTCTGGTCTCCCGTTGAATCTGCATCATGCAGAAGAGCGGGCTTAAAGCGAAGGAAGGCGATGATCTCCGAACGCACTCCGCTGGTGAGCGCCCATCGGCACCAATCGGTGAGATCTGCTTCCAGATCGAGATGGACGAACCGGTTCCTCAGTGGCCGAGGCATCGCAAAGTGCACTCCGCGTTCGGAGGCAGGATTGCCGGCGGCGATCACGACCCAGTCGTCCGGAAGACGATATTCACCGAGCTTCCGATCAAGAACGAGCTGGTAGCAGCCGGCCTGCGTCATCTGGGGCGCCGAGGTCAGCTCATCCAGAAAAAGGATGCCCTTGCCGCTGGAAGGCAGAAACTTCGGCGGTACCCATTCGGTGAAGTCGGAGGAGATGCGAGGCAGGCCGCGCAGGTCAACCGGATCGAGCTGGACGGCGCGGACGTCGAGAAAGTCGTAATCGAGCGTATCGGCGACTTGCGCGACAATCTGGGATTTGCCGACGCCGCATGCGCCCCATAGATGCAGGGGCACACGTTCGCCGATGAGCGCCAGGAGCGCTTCGTAGAGCATGGAAGGTTTCATGTTATGTCCTTGAGTGGGGTGTTAAAGTGATAGATGGACGCTTTTCGCTTCACTCGAACAAGCGCCCCTGTGGTGACTCCCACTGCCGCTCGAACCAATCAAGACCATATCTGGCTTTCGTTTCGACTGCAGCGGGTACAGCCACGAGAAACTCCTCGCGAGTTGGATACTGCTTTGCGCAGCGCAGTCTGTAGAAGTACGTAATGCCTCGCTGTTCGCCGACCTCATGCAGCGGAGATGCGAATTCTCGAAGACGCTTGAGCGCTGCGGCGCGAGACAATTCTTCGGTGATCCGCTCCACTGCTCGGATCGCATTTCCTTTCTTGTCGGAAAGAACCTTGCCATTTCCGTCCTTCGCCGCAGAGTAGATTCGTCTCACGCGATAGACCGCCCATCCAAGTTCATCGAGCCGAGAGTTGAAACTGCGCATGGCCGATTGGTTTCCGCTCTCGTTCGTGATCTGGACAAGAGATTTGCCTGGATAAAGCGTTCCTCTCGGATTGAGAGAAAGACTCAGGTGTTCGAGCAACAGCGCTTCGGCAACCTGATCGGGATGCCTTCTGTGGCGCTCGATCGCCTCTGTGGTCAGCCTATTGAACGGACAATAGACGCATGCGGATTTGGACCACACGATGCCGAACTGTTGTTCCAGATAGTCCAGACAGCGGGCGCGGTTCCAACCCCAGTCGATCAGCGGAAAGATGCTCACGCGAAGCGGAGAATCATACTCACGTGTGCGTTCGATGCGTTTACCCGACCTTTGCCGCGCAGCCGGTGAGCGGAGCCAATAATCGTCCGGACTCACGCGAGTTCAAGAGCCCAACCGCGATCGATCTCCTCCTGCTTTCGGAACCGAATCTCTTTAACTCCGGCCTGATCTGCATACCTCCTCGCCTTCCAGGAAAGAGATTCCTCCAGAGGAGCCATCAGCGCAGCTCGCGGTCCCCGGAAGTATTCGTTGACGACGCGCTCCACATGTCGCTCGAACTCATGACGCTGGGTATCGTAGCTGTCGCACTCGACGTCATCGCCTGGAGAGAAGGTTGCGGAGACGAGGTATTGCGCAACATCGAACGGGCCGCTTAGAGCGTCGTTGTCCCACGGACTGTCGCGGACAGCGAGGAATGACGGCGGCTCGTAGCCGTCGAATACTTCCATGCCGTCGAGCACATGAATGGCCGCAGGAAGATCAAGGCGCAAGTCTGCATGCCCTTGCTGCTTAATGGTTGCCGTGACCAGAATCTCCCGAGGCCGTTCCTTGTTGTCTTCTTCAAGATCCTGACGCGGTATGCCATCGACCAGCACCTCTGCTTCGGTAAGTATGGGCAGCCGGTCGTACCAGGAGTAGCCGTTGAACCGCGACTGGACCTGATAGAAAGTCTTGTTTGGGATAGCGCTCGGTGTGAGCGCGGCCTCTAGGGTGTGCTGACTCGGGAGATGCGCATCGACCAGAAGCACATCGTCGAGTGTGGGAAGCAAATGCGTGTCCGCTTGGCCGAAGAAAGGAGCCGCATCCGGATCCGCTGGCTGTGCATGCCAGGTGGTGAGATAGGGCGAAGCCTCTGCGATGGAGACGCCAAGGGACCGCGCTTCTTTCCATTGCTCGAATGAGAGCACGTGGTGTTCCTGCGTGCTGAGAAAACGATAGACTGCAGCACGAACCTTCTTCGTGAATGCCTCTAGATCAGAGTCCTTAACAATGGCTCGGCGGTCCGGCAGCTGCAGCTTGACGCGGCCGACCTCAAGGACATCGAAACGAAGGTAGAGAGACTCTTGCCTCCACTCACCCTTTTCATCGCGCGTGAGAAAACCATGAATGAGGCCGAACGGTTCGCGCAGCACGGACCCATGAAAGTTCCAGTCATCCCGGTCCCAGCCGAACCTTCTCCGGAACAGAGTGGAAATACCAACCTCGACGCCGTCGATGACCTCTCGATGAAGTGCGCCTTCGAGAAAGTCATGACGTTCTAACCGCTCACCATTGAGCATGACGTCGAGCGGATTGAACTCGCTGGCATCCTTGAGAGCGACTTCGACCGGCTTCGATACGGTGGGGCGAGTGAACACAATTCTGGTGCCATGAACGGGCGCGTCGCTGGCAACAATCTCCGCGGGGGCCTGTCCGCGAAAAACCTCCCGCGTGAGTACGACCTTCTTCTTTCCGCTGGAGACTTCCACGGTGGAGTGGCACAGCGAGAAGAACCCCATGCCCGCAGGGTCTTCGATGGCCAGCACCTCCGGATTCCAGTTCGAATCTCCCAGCGTCAGGAGCTTCTGGAAGTCTTCGATGCCATGTCCGTTGTCCTCAAACGTGACCCTGGTTACGTGCTCTTGTTGCGGAGACGGTTCGATGGTGACCTCGACACGCGTCGCTCCCGCCCTGCGTGCGTTCTGCAGCAACTCGGTCAAGATGCCACGGTCGTCATTGCGAAAGAGCCGGTCTGCCTTGGAAAGAATGGACGGACTGATGGTTGCTCGGAGAAGTTCCATGGAGTGCCTCCAAAGATGAGGTGAAGTGCCGATATTTACGCCGCGATAGGCAGTGAATCGCAGGACTCAAAACGGAAACTGGTCTGCATCGGGAGGACGCGATCTTTCCATCTCTCCCAGCGAACCTTCGGACCTGTGTTTCTGCCCGGCCTCCGGTGCCGGCCCTGGCGGTCCCATTCACCGCCTTTAGAGATGGCTATGGGCACGAAGCCAGCGGCTCGTAAGGAGGCTCCCGATTCATCGATCTTGGTATACGTGACAACTCGCTGGAAACCTCGTGTAAACGCTTCTCGACAGGCGTACCCGTACAGGATGGAACAAGCATTCGCCACAAGGCCATGGGGCGACATGTCTTTCACGCACACGCGTGTTACCTCCATGTACCCCTGCTCTTGAAGCACGCGGGAACCGGGACGTCCCGCGGTCATGACTCCGACCAGTTCCGTGCCGTTGAGGAGAGAGATGCCGTACTTCCAGCCGGGCGGTGGATCGCAGTGACGATGATGCTCCTGGATGAATGTCTTCGCCTGGGCAAACTCGATCGGGTGGAATTCGAGGCCATAGTGCAAGGTCCAGCCGAGAGTATCGCCGTCCAGGAGAATGTCGTGAACAACGAGGCCGGTCATCTCACGCATCCATCGCACACGATCACGCCGGCTGAAGTCACCAATGGAGCCGATCCATCCCTCAAGGTTCCATTCACAACATGCGTCGAGAACAATCTCTCGTGTCTCGATATAGAGTTCCGTTACTTCGAGGCGTGCAATCTCACCACAATACGGACAGAACTCCATAAGTACCTCTCGGGGCTGGTGTAGGCTTTTCTCTAGTTCTATCCAGGGAGGATGAATGAGTATCCATGCAGCAGTGGCGGCATTGAACAAAGAGATTGAGGCAATTGATAAGAAGCGAGCTCGTCTTGTATCCCTACGCGACGCTCTCGTCGTTGAGGAAGGCGCAGAAGCTCTACCTTCGAGTAGCGCTCCGGTGAAAGGCAAGCCAGGTCCGAAACCAGGGGCAAAGAAGAAGCCAGGACCCAAGCCGGGAACGAAGAAAGGTGCAGCGGTAAAGGGAGCAACGACCTCGCTGAAGGCTAGCACTCCGAAGAAGAGAGTCATGTCACCGGAAGCAAAGAAAAAGATCAGTGACGCGTCGAAGGCCCGCTGGGCGCAGAAGACGAAGGCAAACAAGGCCTCCTAAGTAACCGTTCCCTCCCCAAAACACTGAGGCGAGACCAAGTGATCTCGCCTCAGTGTTCTTAAGCGGATTGCTTCAAAGGAGAGTTGTGCTCCAGCATGACTTCCATCGCTGAGGTCATGAAGAGGTACTGCTGGCCGAGGTGTTGAAATGCCTCCGAGGCAGCCTTCTCTACGAGGTCTGGTGTAATCGTGATTCGGGCTTTGATCTGTGCCTCAGCCCATCGCTTTCCGCGACGCATCGCCTGATCAATCTTGCGGTAGGCCATGACGCACCTCGCTACGATTGGCAGGAGCTGGCGGCTCGACATCCACCCAGAGGCGGTGATTGCGGCGGCGCTTCTTCATGCGACCTTCCAGGAAGGCTCGATGCATGTTGCTGCGTTCCGCTGCTCGGGCTGCATGGTAGCTCTCCGCGATCTGATTGCAGAGATTCCAGATCATCTCCGGGGCCAGCGTTCTGGCCAGAGCTTCCCAACTCTCAATCGCATAGGACTGGTCGAACTGGTAGCCGACCATGCCGCCGCCATGACGTTCGAGCAAAATGATCGAGTGGTGGCCTTGAGGGCACAGGTTTCGATAAATGCCGTACCGGTGACTATCACCACTCCATCGAATGCGTGCGGTGACGCTGGGACGCGGTTCCCCGAAGATGCCGGCGGCCAGGTATTCAAGCGAAGCGACCGGAACATCGCGGGCCTCTCCACGGTTGGTGTAATCGTTCATGCTGTAGCAGCGGATGAACTGTGGCGCCTCATCTCCCGCTTGGTTGAAATCGAGGTCAGCAGGGTCGTTCGTCTTCCAGTAGTGCCCGAGGTGAAGTTGTACAGGCGTCATGAAAACTCCTTGGCGGACGCACCGCATAAAACCGAAGCCCATTGCGATCGCGGTGACGACGGCAAGGGGCTTCGGGGATACTGCGATGGAAGTTGCAATCAGGCCCTCATCGGCATGAGGACGTACTGCTGCTGATATTCGCCGCTCATCACTTCAGGGATAAGCACCCCGGCTGAGGTCGAATCTTTGAAGGAGAACCGCATGGATCCCTTCTCGCCGATGGTGCGAAGGAACTCGACCAGATAGGTTCCGTTGAAACCGATGGTGACTGGCGCGGCAGCGTAGCTTACGTCGAGGACTTCTTCGGACTCCCCGCGATCCGGTGAGGAGGACCTGATCCGCAGGGCGTTGTCCGCGAGTTCCAAGGTCACCTTCTTCGAGCGTTCGTCAGAGAATTCGAGCACCCGTTGAACGGAACTCATCAATTCCGCGGACCGGACGACGGTTGTGGCGGACATTCCTTTCGGGAGAATGGCTTCGTAGTTCGGGAATGTGCCGGACAGCTTCCGCGCAGTCAGCAGCCGGGTGCCCATGCGAAAGAAGAGCGTCGTGTCGTCTTCGCCAAAGCTCACGGATTCTTCTTTCGCCACAGAGAGTAACGCAAGCAGGTCGGTGAGACATTCGCGTGGAAGTAACGACTTCCGCGTCCCCTGAACGGGGATCGAATCATCGGGAACGACAACGAAGGACAGCCGGTGGCCGTCAGTCGCGACCATACCTGCACGGTCTGGCCGCAACAGGAGCAATGCCGCTTTCAGAAGGTAGCGGTCATCGGAGGTGGCAACGGCAAAGACGCTCTGTCGCACTAGGGTTCGCAACACGCGAGCGCTCAGCTCGATCGGGTTGGCTGGCACGGAAGGCAGGTTCGAAAACTCCGACGCCGAGCGGCCTGTCATTCGCGTCCGGGACTTTCCTGCCTGGATCTGAATGTGATGATTCGCGAGTCCTTTGATGTGCACTGGCCCGGAGGGGAGAAGCTTGAGATAGCTGAGGAACTTCTGAGCCGGGATCGCTACAGCACCAGCGGTTGCGACCTGAGCCACGCACTCGGAACGGAGTGTACGGCTGTGGTCACTGCCGCTGATCGTGATGGTTCCTGAAGCACTCGCGTCGATGAGGAGATGAGTCAGGATGGGTTGGGTTGTCTTACTGTCGCACGCGCGGGCAACAATACTGACTTCGGCGAGGATCGTATCGCGGTCCACGCTGAAGTCCATCTGTGGCTTTTCAGCAGTGGTTGTGGTCTTGGATTCAGCCATAATGGTTCCTTTCGTCGAAACTAGACGATTCAAGCGGCTTCAGATGAAGCGTTGTCTCTGCCGGTGTCACCGGGAGTTGGGCCCGCGCATCGTTCCACGATGGTTCGTGGAAGCGGAAACGAGAGCCACGGAACATAAATGGCTCCGTTGATGAGGCATATCGTCACCACCAACGGATCAATATCCATTCCGTGCAGTCGATAGGAATAATTGCTCGCGTGTAGAAGCATTCTGCCGGTGCCGGCGGCAGGCTCGCAGATGAGTTGGAGACGAGAGTCTTCCTGGCTCTTTCCTGCATTAGGCAACACCATCTGCATCATGCATTCACAGAGAGGATGAGGCGTTGGATAGTAGGCATGCGGGTTCCAGCCCTTGCCTCTTCTGTCACAAAGCATCTGTCCCAGGTAGTCGTGAGGGTGCAGAAGCAAATGCTCGAAGTTGAACGTCCGATAGAGCGCTTCTGATGTTGCCTCTTCCAGTTCCGGTCTTTCCTTCGAGACGCTCAACCCCCAGGCGAGCCATTGCACGAAGTCCTCGAATGCCTCCCAGAAAGAGTTGCGGTAGGCCAACAGCTCCACACAGCGGTTCAAGATCTTCATTGCCGATGGATCAGGCACAGCCGTGAACTGTAGCTGTGGGATTGGCTCATCGAGGAGTCGTCCTGCCTCGAGCATCCTCATGTAGTGGTGCCACCGTCCGGGCGCATTGGGATGCGCATCGGCAAGTTGCACTTGGAAGAGTAGCCAACCTCTGTAGTGCCAGGGAGGGATCGGATCGCTCAAGAACGGCATCCGTCCGTGTTCGAGGACGAAGCGATTGATGTCCGGCTGTGCGGAGGGATCCACACGATGCAATAAGCGAGGCATGGAACACCTCCTTAGAATTGTTGTGGCAATCTTGGGATAAGGACAGGCGAAGGAGGGCGACGCCTGTCCCCCTATCCCTCAGGCAGCGTCTTCGAGCGGGCTCTCTTCCGCGCCCAAGTCATCGACCTCCGCGAGAATCTCGCGTACCTCTTCATCCGAAGCTGTATCCGCTTCTACCGGTTCCGTGGCAACAGGGCTCTCATCGAAGCTGAACAGGTTGGCCGTCATGGGCGGGGCAGACTTCTTCTCCACTGCAGGCTTGGCCGATGCTTCTCCAGGCTTCGTTCCGCTGGTTGCTGATGAGTTCGCCTTAGCCGTTTCCGCTTTGGGGTGTGTTTCGGACTTGGGATACTTCTTGCTGCGCGCGGCCTTGGCGGCGGCATCCATCTCATCCTTGGCCATTTGGAGTGTGTTCTTCAATTCCAGATGTGCTCCGACATACTGCGTGAGAGTAGCCGGCAGTTGCTGGTCCAACTCCTCTGGAGTACCGGTAACGCTGAGGGGCGTGGCGAGCGCACCCTCCTCCGTATCGTTGAGCTTCTTCGGCATAACAATGACACGGAGGCTTTCGCCTTCGAGCGGATTGAGCAGCAAAACAACAGGCCGTTGCCGAAGCAGCGGCGCGAGTTCTTTGAACATGGCTACCTTCCTGTTTTTGAAAATGGGGATGACATGCCTGGCTCCATGAGTTGCCAGGATGCTATGTGGTTTCAACCAAGGTTTCGAAGCTGTCTGCCGAAGCGGATTGCCTCTACTGCGGGTAAACGCAATCAAAGCCTGACTTTTTACACGTGACCATGCTTCATAGAGCCAGGCATGTCATCCTCGTTCGAGTTGTAGGCTTTTTATCAGAGGTCGGGATCGTCCCAGTGCAGGCAGAACCGGCGACCGTATGCCAGCTTCTGCGCATAGCCTCTATGTCGTGGTCTCGCAGCCAGAGCAATTTATAGACTTGCGTCACGGCCGCCTTCATGATCGCCTTCATCTCCGCATCGGAGATGCGGGACAAGGACGGATCTTCGCTGCACACCGGGCATACCTTGCCTGTGTGGAGGTCTTCGATAGGGCCGTTGCGAAACGCCTGGACGACAATTGCTTTCGCTTCGGCTGCGCGATCCTTATCAAGAGGGATCTTCATGATGCATCGCCTGTAAGGACAACCTTACGACGATGCACGTACGGATTTCTTTATGAATCCACGCGAACGCCGTTGCGTTCTCTTCCAGAGTTCGGGATCGACAGGTATGGAATGCATCCTGCCTGTTACAGCGTTATAGAACGCCCCGTGATGGCCGATCTTCCCATAACGAAAGAGCCGAGCCAGCATCGCCAGTGCACTCGTTGCTAACACTTGATTGGTGTACGGTTCCTGGCGTTCAAGAGCTTCCATTGCGCTGCAACTCGGCAGGGACTCTTCTCCGACCCACGGGGAGGCGATCTCCGGATAGAGTTCGACTACGGTGCGAAGCCGCATACGGCGCCGACAATTGCGGTCGTTGAGCGGCTGACCAAGGATGTATTGTCCCGTCGCTGCACTGTTTCCGAGATCAAGCCAGTAAGCCACTCCGCTCTTCGTGCTGCAAACGGCCTTGGCAATCGTCGCTCGCGCGCCCCGTGTATCCACGCAACTGATTACCACATCCGGAGAAGAGTTGTACTCCTTGAGCGATGCGGCGGGGAAGTGATGCGGAGATGCACTCCACTCCAGCCCCCAGAAGAGGTTGACCCGGTTTACGAGGACGAGCGCTTTGTTGATGCCGACATCGGAGGTCGCAAACGGCTGCCGCACACAGTTGGTCTCTGAGATTAGGTCGCCATCCATCAACTCGACCCGCAGACCTTCGTGTCCCCACACATGCAGGGCCTGATGGAGATACGGGAGTTGAAGAAATATACTGCTTCCGTTTCCGCCTGCCCCGATGACGAGCACCTTCAGCGGTCGCCGCGCTTGACAGGTCTTGTCGAGAATGTGTTCGTTAGACATAGCGGCTCCTGCCTGGTTGGATAAACTCAGCCACAGTCTGAGGTAAGTCGACGAGGTTTTCGACGGGGAACGTTTCCTGCTCGACCAGTTCTCGCCACAGTCCCTCGAAGCCACCTGGATGCCTGACGATGCGGCCGACGTTGCCATGGGTGAAGGCGCTCTCGTAAAAGCTCTTCTCCCACTGCGAGATCGCAGCGACAGTTGCGATGCCGGGCGCCTTCATAGAGCCGAGGCATACGTCTCCGCTCTCCGACAGGTTCCAGTATGGAGCGAAGCAAAGCTTCGTATCTGGACCGGGCCGCTTATTCTCCTCAAGAGCTCGAACCCAAAGACCTCCGTCCTGGGTACACCAGATCAGAGGAGGCTGCGGAAAGATCCTGCCGCTCAGATCGGACATAATCTCCTCTGTGTTCTCGAAGAACATCGTCCGCGATTGTGCAGGGGTCCACCATGTCACCATCTGCTCTGTCCGCGCGAGGATGTTTTCCGGAAAGAACTCGGCAGCGACCATGGCCCCGAGCGATCTCACGAGAGACCGAAGAAACCCATCCGTCAACGGTTTGGCAGGTCCAAGCTCGGGTCGTTTCCCTGTGTCTCCACTAATCATGTGGTGGGTCACAAACGAGCTGCCACGGTCCCAATTCCGGTGGCCCGTCGAACGGTAGATCAGAAGCGCTTCACGCAGCTCGTAGTGCCGGTTCTGGCCGATATTGATCCCGACTTGCATGTTGTTCACCCCACTCGTTTAAGATGCCGACCAACTCCGACATCTCCTGATTTAGGCGAAGGAAGATCGTAGCCGTGCGCAGTGCCTGATCGAACTCCTCAGCTTGGTCAGGACGGAAGCGCACGGCGCAGGTCGGCTCGTGACTGGATTCGTAGTAGTTTTGAAGATCTTCATCCAGGCAGGCATGAATGGCATCGTTCTCTTTAAAGACGATGGCGAAGCTGGGGCCTGGAGGCGCGTCATAGTAGGTTTCCACTGAGGCAGGTTTGTACCGCGTCCTCGCAAGGGTTGCGATTCGAAAGAGCCTTCGAATCCAATCTCCACAGGGACCGTTCCGATGCTTTCGCAACATGCGCCTTGCCGTGTGAACCGGCCAGGCATCCACTTCCTTCACGGCTGGTGGAATTGCCCTCCCCACATCCGGGATTTCGTAGTGGTCCTGATTGTCCGGGTCATCGTCTTCTCGCATCTCCTGCATCTGCTCGCTGTAACGTTCGGCTGACGTATGGTCATAGAGGTACATCCAATGCCAGAGCGCACTGATTAAGACCACATAGAAGGCTGCTCCCAGCTTCTCCTCTTGTGCATCGAGGGCTTCCATGGCCTCGCCGATGACAAGGACACCGGTACTCTGGAGCTCGAACATTACGAACAATGAGGATGGAAGGGTGTCGTCGGAGCTGCCATAGCTGGATTCGGGTTCGTCACATACCTCAAGGCTGTAGTCCACATTCTCAAGCTTGACGAAGCTCTCCAGCCTCTTCTGGATCGCGTTGCGCGCAAAGACAACGGGAATCTTTCCAGAAGCAATCCACAACGCTTCGTCGACCACCTTGCGTTCGACCAACCCGATACAGAGGCTGTAGAGCAGCTCTCCGTTCAACTCCAACCGAAAACTCGATGGGACGGACTGAAGCGTCGGCAGTGCGTCGCCGCAACCCCTCCCCAAAGGAGCTAAACCAGTGGAGGCAGAAAGCCGCTGGGAAGTTCGAGAAGACGGCTTGACCTGCCGTTTGATTCGTTCGTTGCCTGGGCGACGGCGTGGGACAGAGTGAGCGATTCCTGGCATTTTAGGTGCCTCTCGATCAAACGGTTGGTGCGATTGGGAGGCTTGCGCGCCATGGCACGAAGCTCTTCCACCACGGAGGTCTCTCTTGTTCGCTCTTTTCGCGGCATATTGAAGTCCCCAGCGAAACGCCGCTTCTATCCCTTGCTGCCGATCGCGCGGCTGAAGGTGTAGCGAACAGCATCCCCCTTCGGTTCGGGGCCGGTAAGAGTTGCCGTAGCGATCTCGGGATAGACCGAGGTGAATGTATCCCGCACCTGCTCTGGCGTCATCTTCGAGTCAGGATCGGGGAGTGACGTTCCGTTGTAGAAGAATTCGCGGCGAAGAGGAGCAACAACGATTGTCGACATAAGTCTCCTTGAAGGAAGTGAAAGTAGGGGGCCTGCTACGGCGCTCAGCTAAGCCTGTAGCATCTTCTGCCAATAGAAATCAGCGGCTCTCCGTCCCATGCTTCGACGAAGCAGCTTGCGTGTCTCTCGTTCAGGCAAAAGGAAGGCGGTGAACTCCTCACCGCGTCGCAATGCTCTCGCCGCGCGGTGGTTACCATCGATCACGAGCCTTCCGCATCCGTTCGGCAGGGTGACCATGAGCCCTGGGCTGAGACGTTCTGGAAGATGGAATAGATGCTGCTCCACAATGTGGGTGCATTCAAGCCACTTGGCTAGTCCCGTTGGGTCGACGCGGTGAAGCATAGAGGACCGAATCAGCTTCCGAGCGATGGCGATATCGAAGCGCAACGTGAGGAACTGATAGCACTCCCTGTGTTGCCGGTCATCACCGACGACCGGGCAGCGTGAGCAATGATTGAGGTGATGAATCGATGAATTCGACATGAGCGTGCCTGAAAAGGAAACGCCCGGCGTGGAGCGCTGGGCAGAGGTAGGAAGGGTTGTGCGACATCCCGTAGTGCCTACGGCAAAACGAGATGACCATAAAGCAATAGCGCCAGCAGGATTGGCGGCGTTGTCCGCGTTGCAAGCGTATCTGGTCGGTTTACGGCGCTTTCGCTAGGATCTCCCGAAGATGGCCCAGAGCTTCCGAGGAGACAACCGTGAGGTCGGAGGTGCAACCGGTGTTGTCTGCACTCGCCAGCACGTCAATAATCGCTTTCTTCATATCTTCATCGGCGAAGTGATTCGGCTGCCAGGACGGTCCCGGATCGAAGAGTACGGTGAAGACATCTTCGATCTGGTTGTCCCGAACATAGAGGACGCCGCGGTCGTCGATATCGTCTGAACAGTCCCAGCGAATCTCTCCGTTCAACGTGTATCCCTGCGGGATGAAGAAGTGCTTGAGCAGCAGCCCAAGCCATGAGCACAGGCCGTGCCGCTGCTCATCCTCATCTACCTGGAGAGTCGAGCCATCGTCATCGGCATACATCTGACCACCGTGGTAAGGGAGGTCTGGCTCGTCGCTTGCGCGAATGGCAGCAAAGATTCCATTTGCCTGGTCTGTTTCGCGGAGATTGATCACGTCTTCGACGATCCCGGCGTGTTCCTTCGTGAGAGGCGGATGCACGTCAAGATATCCGCTGTAATAAACGGGACTACCCATGATGATCTCCTTTGATTGGAGGCATGCAATCTCAGAAGAGCGTGCCTTGGATGGGTTCTCCGGGTTGAGGTGCTAACGGACGCACAGGTGGTGGTGGTTCGATGTGCTCGTGCAGTATGCAAGGATCAGGCACAGCCGGTCGGCGATACTTTGCCTCAAGCTTCTCCAGTAGCGATACCTCTCGTTCACGCAATGAAGCGTCTGCAATCGCCCTGTAGCGATCCAGGTAGTTGCGCCGGCGAACTTCGGTCTTGAGCGACCGTTCCACATCGCAGAAGGTGAAGGTCGGATCTCCGTAGCAGGGCCACGCAAGCATGTGCTCGATGAATCGGACATGATAGGCATCTGAGCTGAACCACTCCTCCCAGAAGCCCGCGTGGTTGTAGTGGGCTATATGGCCGTAGGTGTTCGAGAGCCGCTGGTATAACTTCTTCGTGAAGAATGTCTGCTTGAATCCCGAGTCGATGAAATGGAGCAGCGCGTTTCCAAAGTCTGCTTTGTCTTGTTGCGTAGACCATTGGGTCGCGGCGAACTCCGAGGGGAGAAACGGACCTTTCGGCATAAGGATCTCCTTGCAAAGTCAAAGGGCCAGCCGAAGCTGGCCCTCCCTTTGGTTGGTGTGTAAGCATCGCAATCATCCAAACAGCCGTAGCTGTTCCCCGATGACGTGGGCTGTGGGCCACAACGGTTCCTGCTTCTTCGGCTTGGAATGAACGAGGACCGGACCGGGGGCCGGCACGGGAGTCGAGTCGGTGATCCCGGAAAACATATCCAGAGTCTCGTCCTCCGTGTCGAACACTGGCAGCGCGTCGATCACCCTGGGAGCGGGTAGAGTGGAAGCCCTCTCCTTGCGTAGCTCCTGCCAGACCGCATCGGCAGATTCGCCGACACCGCCTTTCTCGACCAACTCACGAGCCATCGCGGCCAGCATGTCATCGTCCGCATCCATCGAGTGCAGTCCTTCGCCGGAGAACTTGCCCTCCATCATGAGTGCCACCAACATCTTCTTGCCCATGAGACGAAGGCAGGTCCGCTGTGTTGTTCCCTCGTAGATGAGGAACTTCACGCGAACGGGATACCTTTGCCCGATTCGCCAGGATCGACGGGATGCCTGCCGCAGCGTGTGCAGCGAGTACCCGGTTTCGTAGAAGGTGATGGTTGGAAACCATAGGAGATCAAGGCCTGTCTCAACCAGCTTGGGATGGCCGATGACAACCTCGACCCCTTCCTTGACGCGCTGTGCATACCACTGTTCGCGCTTGAGAGCCGGAACGCTCGAACGGAGTACCGCGACCTTGAAGCCCGCCCCACGCAGAATCTCCTCGAGTCGCGCAGGTACATCGTGCTCGCCAGTGAACGTCGCGAAAACCTGGCATCGCCGCCCCTGCCGAAGCTCCTCGCGAATGTCCTCGATCAGCTTCTGTTCCTTCGGGTAGAGCTGATCTTTCGGCAGGTCCGGAGCCTTGGTGATAAGGAACGGCACCATCCGCTTCTCTTGCGGGTCGAAGCGTTTTCCGATGATCTCTCCAATGCCAAAAGGATGGTCCGGGTAGAGCATCAGGCGATGCAGCATGAGGCTCATCAAGCTGCGGTTTCCGCGGTTCTCACGAAGGGCTTGCTGAATGTCCTCCTGGATACCGTCGTAGGCCTTCGCCAGTTCGCCCTCGAGCGGGACCTCGCAGACGATCTCCTCATACGGCGGAAGAAACTCAGCGATGTCCTCAAGGGAAACGAAGACGGTCGAACTCATCAGGAACTTGCCGAAGAGCAATGGAGAAGCACCGGGCCTCTTCGCAAGCCTGGACGTGTTCTGAGCGGCACGCGTGCAGGCCTTGTCTTTGTCCGGCACCTTCTCGATGGATTCGAGCACTCCGTAGATGGACTGGAAGTCAGCCATCCCCTGGCTGCCGGCTTCAAACCCTTCGGCCACCATCTTCCACGGCTCCATGCGATAGAAGATGTGGAATAGGTCGGAGGCATAGCCGCCCATCAGCGTGCCGGTATTGCCGATCAACTTGCGTGAAATACGCCGCAGCACGGCGAGATTGTTCCCCTGTGCGGTGTCGTTGGCGAGCTGGTGCATCTCGTCCGCAAAGGCGTAGTCGAAGAACCGCTTCATGTAGCGGCCCATGTACCCAAGCGGCGCCATGCGCTGGATCTTCGAGCGGTCAGCTTCCCATAGAGGCGAGTAGTTCTCCGTGCCACCCTTGCGCTCGATCACCTCGAAGTGCTTCACGTCTTCAAAGTCGCCGCGGAGAAGCTGCCCGCCATCTTCCTTGGAGACAATTCTTCCGGTATCCGGGTTTGTGATGCAGTCTCGAGAGTCACCCGACTTTGGCGTGTTGTACGCATGCTTCCAGAAGTAGCTGAGCTTGCCGGTCTCTTTCGAGACGATGAAGTAAGCAGGTACAGAGCAACGTTGGCGCCATCCCTTGCGCCCCATCTTCCTCAGTTCGGTGACACTCGTCTTGATGCCTCGCGCAACGACGTGGCCGTTCCGCATGCTCACTTCGACGACACCGTGCGGGTTCTTGGGATCGCCGCCATTGCGCAAGTCATAGACCACAAACGCACGGGCACGAGGTACGGTGATCAGGACTTCGCGTGCCCATTTCAAGACCAGATGTGGCGGACACATGACAAGAGCGGAGTATGGCTTCCCGCTGGCATGCGCGTGTGCAATGCCGATGGACATCAACGTCTTACCGGTGCCGCACTCACCGACGAGACGAACCGAGTCCTCGGTCTGCAGGTACTTCGCCGCGCCGGTAATCGTCATGGCCTGGACAGGCAACGGCTTGCGCAAGAGCGTCTTGAGGACTGGCGCAACGGGGTCTTTGGGGCCTTGCAGCGGAGGATACATCTCCACGATGCGCGACCCGAGCTCGTTGCTATAAGTCCGCAGGTAGTCGTGATATGTGGCAAATTCTGACAACGAAGCCTCCTTCGGAAAAAGAAACGGCCAGCATGAGCTGACCGTTTCGCCTGGCTTGAATGTGGTGTTGGTTCAACTACGCGAGAGGAGGATCTTGGGCATACAGTGGGGCGGCATTAAAACTGCCGGAATCAAGCCGCTCGGGAAACCTGGCCGAGAATAGCTTTCAATTCAAAGGGAGGCCAGAAGATCGGGCCATTCGTCTCTGGAAAGTCAATCAGGCTCTCTTTCCGTGCTTGTCCGATCGTCTCCATCAGATCATAGCGTGTTGCTTCGACAGCGGCCGGAAAGCATCCAACGCCGAAGAGCGGCTTGATTTTGCCGTCGTCCCGCAGCTTCCTGAGAATTGGACCAGCCCACGATGGGGACGCCGGAAGTCCCTGAAGACTCACCATCGAGGCCCAGGAAAGTGTGTCCCACGCCACCTCGTCGTCCCATAGGAAAGTCTTGCCTGCGCTCCCGTTGGCGTGTAGCAAGGAAGAGATCGCGACCACGTGCCGAATCGATCTCTTTTGCTGCTTCAGGGTCAGGTTGGCCTTGTATATGGATGCCTCTTGTCCAAAGCCGAACCGCTGCTTCTTTCCGTCGCTTCTAACGAGATCGAAGCGGTGGTTCTCCTGAATCGCGGCCGTGACAGCGCCGACTTCAGCGTCGTTACCGAAGAAGCTGAGGAGGTGGGCTTGCTCGTCCTCTCCGATGAAGTGGGAAACATGCACAGAGATGTGGGTATGCGTCTTGACCGTACTGCGGGCATACTCAAGCCGCGCGAGCCTCAGGTGTGCGTTCTGCATCGTCTTTCTCCTTCTTCTTTTCATCGGTGAGGATCAGCGTCTTGCCATTCTCGTAGACGAGCGCCAACTCATTGGAGAAGCGCTCCCGTTTGTGAATCTCCGTGTAGCCGTCGATCTTTTCGGAGAAGGTCGTGACGTGCTTGACCGTCCTCCAGCGCGCGAGATGGCGATCGTCTCCTGAGCCGAACACTCCATTCAGAAGTCCGGCTGTACAAAGCAAACCAACATGTCCTCCATGCAACGGCGTGATTGGTCGACCGACCGTAGCTTCATCGATTGGGAAGATATACGCACGTGCCTTGGACCAGGCTGAAGACGAGAGAACGAGATCTTCCAGTTCGTCGAGTGGAAGTCCACGATACTCCAGCATGGCCGGGCCTGTTGCGGGTACGGCGTATGGTGTTTCCTGCCCGGTCAATACCGGCGTATCCTTGGGCCATATTGCTGCGATCAAGTGCTCGCGATTGCGCTCGTAGTCTGTGTCCCGGATGCGAGCGCGTACCGCCAACAAGACAACCTGATCGAACCGTTCTGACTCAGGATCGGTTAGACGACGGACCTGGAAGCTGGTGAACGCATTGGCCAGAAGATCCGTGCAGCCCTGTAGTTGTTTGTGAGGAACAACCATCACCAGCACGCCACCGATGGCCAGCCAGCGAAAGGTCTTCTGCAGGAAGAGCAACTCCATGCGCTGATTGTCGAATGAGGCCACCTCGGAGTCATATGGCGGATTCAAATACAGGAGCGAGAAGCTGCCGCTCTTGCCCTGGACATCAAAGAGGTTTCCATGAAGGGTGTTGATGCCTGCTTCAGATGCGGCTTGCGCTCGGTGCGCATCCAGCTCGACGGCTTGACGTTCGACGTTGGCTCCATCGGTGAGTTGTACGAGAGCAGCGCCGGTACCGGCGCATGGATCAAGAATCGAAGCACCTTCTGGTGGAAATTGCAGAAGCTGGCGAAGGCGTGCGCCTTCGCTCGGCGGCAAAGGATAATAGCCGAGCTTGATGCGAGCTACGCTGCGCATGCGGGTCTCCTGAATTGTGAAAGTTTTCTGATGTTAGAGAGGTGGGTTCTGTAGATCCGGGAGGTGACGTCTACGACATCCGAATGCCGTGCAGTGCGAGTGCGGCCCTAAAATCCGCATCGTCGACCATCACAATCGCGGAGATTCCGGGCTTGATTGGAAATGGCTCGAAGATGGCCCAGTTCTCGAGAGAATGGCCGTATCGCGAGCGGTAGTAGATACCGTCATCGCCGTTCCGATAAACCTGTCGAGACGCGAGCTGCGTCAGCCGACGAGGCTCGGCACGTTCGAGCGTACTTGCATCGATATCCTGAAAACCCATTCGTAACGCTTCAGGAGCAAGTCTGCGCCGGAGGTGACTGACCCAGGAAACCGAGTAGAGATCTGCGAACCTTCCGGAGAGTGCGGCCTGTCCCATCACTCGCTGCGCAAGCCATTCGGCAGGCAGCGTCCCTAGCGGGGTGAAATCATCTTCTCCATCGATCGCGGACAGTTCAGCCAGAAGCGACAGGTCAGGACGGAAACGGGCCAGCGTTTCAACAAAGCAGGCCAGCCTCTCTGTGGAAGCATAGAGAACCCGGTAGTATCCCTCGGGATCGTCGAAGCGGTTACCGAAGGTTCCATCCGCGGAGTTCGCCAGACCCCAGGGCGGCGGCTGCCATGGGTCCGGCGACCGCCCCAGCCGAAAGACCACCTCGGGCGGTCGCTGCGTTTCGAGTTCCATGATTACGCTCCGGCAATAAATGCTCGCGCGGCGCCTAGAAGAGAGGGAGCAATCACATGCAGATCGCCTTCACGAATCAGACGAACCGGGACGCGATCGCCCAGCTCCGGATTGACGCCTGTGAGCCACGCTTGAATAACCGCAGGCGAATCGTGGCCTGCCAGAGTCTCGGCAACCTGAAAGGCGAACCGAAGCCGTGGCTCTACGTCTCCGTAAATCTCTCCTCCTGCCGCCCATCGGTCGACTGCGCGAACATCCTTTACGCCGCCGATGTACGCAGTCAGCTTACGCCCGAGGAGAGCGACAAGCTGTTGGACAACATCGGCGGTAGACATCCGTAGGGCTTTCTGATGGGCGGTTAGATCGGGTCTAGCCGGGGAAAAGGTGGCCATAACGCCTCCTGCAAGTATTCTACTTCTAAATCACTAGCAAATCACACGTAAATGGCCCATCTCCCCATGGAATTGTGTCAATATGCACTTTGCTTCAAATGGTGGACGAAAAGTCATCCAGCGTAATGACGTATCTGTCCGGACCACCGCTTTCCAGAGCCCGCATCAGCGCATTCTGCTCTGCGGCCGCCACCCAGCTTTGGAGATCCCGACCGCTGGAGGTCTTATCCTCCGTCAGGTCGGCAAGCAGGCGCACACCGTCCTCTAGCGGAAAGTCGACCCTCTTTCCTTTCAGAAGTAAGGAAAGAAGCTGAATGCGGGCTGCATGATCGGGAAGAGGTACCTGAAGGCGTTCTGCGAATCGGCTGAGAATGGCTTTGTCCACAGCCTCCGGACGATTGGTAGCTCCGAGCAGGAAGACATGTTCCGAGTGCGCCTGCACACCATCGATTTCCTGAAGAAGCTGGCCTACGATCTCTCGGGTAAGAGGGTCGTCTTCTCCAACTCCACGGTCCGGGGCAACGATATCCAACTCATCGAGGAACAGGATGCTCGGGGCGTGCGCTCTGGCTCGCTCGAAGACCTGCTTCACCCTGTTACCGCTCTGTCCGAGGTAGTTGGCTTTCAGGTCAGCTGTCGTCGCTGCAAAGAAGGCCAACCCGCTCTCATTGGCGAGCGCTCTTCCGACCTCTGTCTTTCCTGTGCCCGGAGGACCTTGCAGGAGCAGAGAGCGGGGGATGGATACGCCTTGCGCGCGCCACTTCTCGGTGTCACGTAAGAGACTACTGACGAGCTTGAGTCGCGAGAGCAGCTTCGCATCGAGGACAAGGTTCTCCCACTTCGAGTCAGTAGAAACGAGAGTTTTGCGCCCCTTCCGTAGCCTGGAGATGGCCTCACGAATCTGTTCCACCGACGGCATCTCTGGGTGAGCCATTCTGCGGGCCGTCCGTGCTACCTCCTGAAGATCGCGGCCACTCATGCCTTGCGTGAGCGGACCGAACTCCGCTGGAAGAGTGACCTCGATATCAACGCTCTTCAGTTCTTGCTCGAGAATTCGGATGCGATCCGCTTCGGAGGAAAGTGAGATCTTCATTTCCCATCCAAAACGAGACAGGATCGCATCGTCGAGGAGGTCGCGCCTATTCGTTGCCCCAATGACCAGTACGCGGTCGTCCTTCCTCAGACCATCCCATTCGGCAAGAAACGCCTGTACGATCTCGGTCGAGACAGCATCTGTTTCTGCTGATCCCCGGCGCCCGAGCACGCCCTCGCACTCATCCAGGTAGAGAATCGAAGGCTGTTCCTGACGAGCCTTGGCCCAGACTTCGCGCACCTTCTGCGCGCTGCCCCCAAGGTGATCCATTTTCAGGGCGGCAGGAGTAAGGTGTTGGAAATTACAGCATGATGTATGGGCGAGTGCATTGCCTACCAGGGACTTGCCTGTTCCTGGCGGTCCCGTCAGAAGTAGGCCGTGAGGGGCGGCAGCATCGCCGACTTCGAAAAGCTCGGCCGCATTCAAGATCTCCAGCTTCTGTGATTCTGGTAGATGGACGATAGACCATGCTTCTTGAGAGCTTTCTAGTCTTCGAAATGTTGCCATTTCATTTGCCAGTGCAGCTTCTCGGTCCCATTGTGCCAAGACTGGGGAAAATTGCGATTCAACCATATGAAGATCCTCGGCAAACTCTTTTACCGCTTGAGCGAAGATCGATGGAAATACCGAGTCAGACCACCATCTACCGCTTTCCGGATTATCGAGGTAAAAGGTAAGCATCGAGACGTACTCTCCGGAGGGAGTGATTACAAAAAAGCAATCACCTCTCCAAAAGATCGCAACATAGGGTTTCCCCAGCAGGAAATCCTTCGTATCGTCTACTTGCCCTGAAGTTCGAATCTGATATTCAGATGACTTGGGAGTTATGACCGCAAAACGGAGAGGGTGCGTCGAAAAGGGCAGCCATAGCGCTATTGTCGCTTCGGCTTTGAAGAGTCGTACTGCTTCCTTCGAGAGTGTTTTGTTTCCGTTCCAGTGAAGGCGTAAAGGCTTTTCCAAGCGGTCAATCGCCCTCATAAGCAATTGACTCAGAAAACCAGTTCCTCTTTCGCAAAATCTCTTCCAGGAAGCCTCGACTCCGGATGTGGACACTGACGGCTCTAGACGAGCGATGCGTCGTTGAATATGGACCCGTTTCTGAGCCCAGTATTGTTCTGAGGTCGCTGTCAAGGTCCCTGACTCCTGTACAACGTCTACACCGTTATTGTAGGTCTGTTCACCTCCTTCTAAAAGCAGCGCTGAGTCCATGTCGGACCTCCTTGTGTCAGGCGGCCGAGAGCCGCTCGAATGCGTGGATCGGGATGATCGTTGCTGGTACAGCAGGCCCCGGACCCGGATTGCTGGGAGGGCCGTCGATCATGTGCATGAGGCGCAGTATTGCCTCGCTGCCACAGTCCCCACAACGATCGCAACCTGAGTTGGATATGGTCTCGCAGTTTTCGCAGTAGACTGCGCTCTCTACTGGGATCGAGACAAAGTTGGCTTCTTTGCGAAGCATGCGGACGTTCCTTCCTTTGGGCATGGTTCCTCCAAATGAAGAGGGCGGCTTTCGCCGCCCCTGGTTGGGATTGATGCAAGGCGTGTTCTACGCCGCTGTCCGGGGCATGACCCCTTCCAAGGTATCGACCATGAAACGCAAGGCATCAAGGCTTGGAAGGTCCTGAATTGAGCCGAGCTTCAGGTGATCCAGAAGCGCGTCGAGATGATGTGTTCCGCCGGTTGAGCAGATACGAGCGATGCGGTCGTAGCCGCGGGCGGCCGCTTCCATCCAGCGCAGTGCATCTTTCTGACGGTTGGCGTTCGGAATCAGGCGGGCATCATGGGAGAAGCCTGCGCGGGACAGTATCTCTCCATAAACCCCCAAACCGAGTACCGCTCGAAAGGCCTCGATCTTGCCGGTAAGCTTCGGATCGATGGGACCTTTCGGCTCTCCTCCATGTTCCATGAGGACGTCGGGGGGCAGCGCCCAGTGGGGCAATGCAGGGAGACGCTTTGGAGTTCCGCGCCGATCAAGATCCACCCATCGTTCTGGGATGCGATAAAGGTATCGGCCAAGGCCGAAACAACTCGATGCCCTCTTGAAGGCCTGAGCTTCCGCAGAGGTGACAGCCATTTCAGAATCGGCCCACTCCTCTCCGGTTCCGGTGTGAGTTCCGAGGCGCGGTATCGTCAAAACGCAGCTCATGAGAACCTTGCCTGTAACGAACTCTCGCCCGTCGATTTCACGAACTACATTCGGGAGCGCTGCCATGTTGTAGGTGCGACTCCATCCCGAAGGCGTGAAGAGTTGATTCAACCGATCGGTGTAGACGCGCGGATCGGCGTAGGGGAGCACCTTGCCGCGACGTCCACGCTGCCCTTTGCAGACGACGCGCCAGTTGATTTCCGAAGGAGAGAACGGTGTTTCAAGAAGCGCATAGAGCCGCAGTTGCTCCGCCGCAGAGAACTTCCTTGGGGTGGGCATATAGCCTCCTTCTGAATGCACTTGCAGACAACTCATTGAAATCGCTTAGAAAGGGATTTCCTCGGCGCTGATCTCGCTCTCTGGAATGTGGCCGTAGGGAGACGAAAAGTCCCGGTCCTCTTCCTGATATGTTTGGCGGGAGCCGCGTTGCTCGTTACGCGAGAGCAACACCACGTTCAGGACAACGACCTTCGTTCGATACCGCTTCACGCCGGCATTCGGGTCGTCCCAGGACTCTGTCCGCAGTTTGCCTTCGACGTAGAGCTGCGTACCGACATGGACGTATTCGGAGATAATCTCGGCGATTCGACCGAATCCAACGAGCGTGTGCCACTCTGTATGTTCCTGCCAGCCACCATGCCCATCTGGGCGGCGCTCGTTGGTGGCCAGGGACAACTCCGCAACGATACCGCTTCGAGTCGTCCGGATACTGGGTGAGACACCGACATTACCTAGTAATACGACCGTGTTGACGCTACGTGCCATAGCGACTCCTTCCGAAGCCCTTTGAGACGATGGTTCATCGGGCCGCGCTGTAATTGGTTGGGATAGAAGAGGTGTTGGGTGAAGCGTGAACGCTGCCAGCTACGGCTGGGACTCTCGCGCTGAGACGAAGGAACTCGCAAGGAGAGTCGCTGCGTTGTCAACGCTGAACTACATCGAAGAAGTATGATCGACGTCTCGGTTGCCAGTGCGTGTGAGCTGGTCCCATTCCACTTCAAGGAACATCTGCTCCGGAACCTGAATGCCCAGTCGAGCAAGAGGGCCACGGAAGTAGTTCACGTCCTGCTGATCGAGGCCCGCCTGCTCATCGTCAAGATTCGAGTAGAGTGGAGAGTCTTCTTCGCCTTTTCTGAAGACCGTACAGAAGACATAGTTGAGCGGACGGTCATAACCCAGTGTCACCGTCACGGCGCTTGCCTCTGAGTCATGCGTGCGAAATCTGTGTCTGGACATGGTTTTCCTCTCCTGTTGAAGCCAAGTTTTCGGTTATGGCCAGTTAGCCATCTCAGAGGAGAGTTAACGGACAAAGTCCAAAGCACGGCGGCCACTGCTTCGCCGGTTTCCAGTGCCACTCAGGGTGAAGCCTGTAGAACAGATCCTCGCAGCCAATTGCGGGTACCTCATTTGTGACCGCTCGGAGAATCATCCAGGTGCAGGTGATCGAGGCGGAGACTAATACAACTCCAGCCAATGAGAGAACGATTTTGCGTACAGAGTTCATGCTCGGACCTCTTCAGGGTGGGATTGATTCATCGACAAAATTCGAGGCGGGATGGCGATGTAAGCCCCTTTACAGGGAACGGTGCTCAGGGCCAACGTAACGCTCTTGATCGCTTCTTCGAAGCTGCCCGGTATTTCTCTAATCTCTCCCGATTCGGAAAAGAACGACGGCGCGATCCGTTCTCGAAGCGAACGATGGTGCTTTGCCATCACGTCTTCGGCAAGTGATCCGTCGCGCCCACGAAAGAGGAGCGTCGATTCCATCGTCGGTTTGGGGCGACCGTCGTTTGCCTTTAAGACATGCCGCGTAATCGCCAGTTCGTACGTTCGTCCAACGCGGAACATCTCGACACGGACAAGCTCGGGTGCGACTACGATGGCGTGACGGCCATTGCCCGAAATCGAATCGATCGGCTGCAACCAGGGAACGGGAGTGCCATCCATGTTGAGGTAGGCACAGTAGCGTCCCATGTCTGACACGGCACCACCGGACTCCACTCCGCGCAGCACATACCTCTTAGCAAGATGTTGATGTTCGACCGAGATCGAAGTCTGGCAGTAGATGCCACGTTTCTCCAGCGCTCGCAGTGCGGCACGGCCCAGGGGGATGCCGTACTGGGCATAAGCAGCAGTGGCGGGGACGCTCTTCTGAGGTTTTGAGTTTGCCTGCATTGCTTCTCCTTATGCCATCAGCTTCTTGCGCAGAGGTTGGCCCAGCGCCGCGCGGATGTCGTCTGCGCTGCATCCGGCCCAGCACTTGTAGTAGCGGGGATTGGCGATCTGGATGGCGAGGTTGTCGCCAGACCTATCCCTGCCGACCTGGCGGCAGGAGGGGCACGGCACCCACCAGTTGCGGCGGTCCTTCGTCTTGGGTCGCACATAATCGAGGATGCGGAACTCCTGCTGCCCTTCGCGAAGAGGACGCGGTACATACGGTTCATGTACAGGAGGCTTGTAGTTTTCTGGCAGCGACATACCTTGAATAAAGGTATGAAGTTCGGCCTCAGTGAGCTTCTTCAACCCATTGAGATAAGCGAGTTGAGGAAGGGGTTCCGTCGGCGCCTCGTAGAACCAGTACCTTCTGTTGGTCTTCCGGTGGACACCAAGTGGCGCACGGATAGCGTTGCCGAACTCACCTTCTTCGATCCGGTCCTGTTTGGGGAAAACCTCGATGCCTTGTTTCAGGCCACCGCCAACAATCGGCACCCCTAGCTTGAGCGCGAGATTGTAGATATAAATACGGCACTCGGACGCAAGCAACGGCGTCTCCGTGAAGATCCAGAGGTGCCCTCCGCGGCGCGAAGCTTCAATGGCGGCCTCGACACCATCCTGCTTCAACTCCCACTGCAGCCTGAAGAGAGCTTCCACCGCGCCATCGAAATCTCCGTCGATTGCGACCCACTTGCAGCGCTGGGTTTCCGGATTGATGGCGTAGAGGTTAATGGTCACGTCCCCGTTGAGGTGCATCCGCACGACGTCAGCATCGAGCGGCTTCGGCTGTTTTGTGCTCCAGTCTTTGGCCAGGAAGTACGGAACCTTTCCATTCGGGAGCGGCTTGTGAGCCTGCATGCTGTAGGCGCGACGGTTGACGAAGAGCCGGATGAAGTCATTCGCGGTGTCCCGGCTGACAGAGAATCTGGCGTACACGGCGTGTCTCCTTCCCTCCAAGCTGGGGAAGGTTTATCCCGGCTCTGAAACTCGGTCAAATTTCCAAAGGAAACGGCGAACCCAGCGCGAAAGTCACGCTTGCTCGCCGATTCCGGCTGAGGGTGGCGGGTTCAGGCAGCCTTACGAGGAGGAACCGCAACGATCTTGAGGGTTGGGGATGGCGGCTTCGGCATCTGGACTGGACGACGAACTGGCGAGTCGGAGCCACTGCAGATGATGCTGCCGTTATAGGCAAGACAACGATTGATGGAGCGGATACGGCTGGCGGACAGGCGCATGACGGCTTCTCCTTAAGAAAGAAGTGGGGTGATGCTGCTGGTTTGTCGCGGATTGGAGCGGACGTTTAGGCGCGACCTACAGGCACACTGCCCAGCAGAAGGCCGGGCTGGTCGACGAAGTGAAAGAGTTTGTATTCGCAGTAGGCGCGATCAAACTTTTCTTTGGTGAAGTCCGAATCACACGCTTCGAACGACAGCATGTACCAAACCTGGCGAAGACGGTCGAGAACGTAGATGGCTCCTGAAGCGACATCACCGGGAACCATCTGCAGGAGCATGACGCCCTTCTGTGTCTGGATCCACCGTGTGGCAATGGCTTCTCCGAGTTCAAGGAAGGCCGCCACATCTTCCTGAACGGTTTGCTTGGCTTGGTCGCGCCAATCCATTAATGGATAGGCAGTCATCTTTCCGAGGCTGCGGGTCATGGCGATTCTCTCCTTATTAGAGGAATGGGTTGCGAGAGTTGGGGCAGGAGGGTTGGCGGTAGCGGAGCGTCTTGTACCACACGTTCGCGAGCGAGAGTGCGATACCAACGACCGCAGCAATCAGCGCCCAGTGGAGAATGGGCATGCTAAGGCTGTTGCGAAGCCCGGTGAGAGCTGACTTCACAAACACCAGCGCATCGAAACCAGTGAGTACAAGCGCAAGTGCAATGCGCGTTGCAAGGTACGTGGGAAACGTAGAGGCACGACGAGGCGTGACCTCCGTCATGGACGGAACAGTGAACATGGGGACTCCTTGTAATGGGTGGGATTGAGGAATGCTGCTGGTGCTACTGGTTCAGGCCGCAACCCGAAATGGCACCACGGCCTCGCCAACTTTGGAAAACCAAACGCTGTGCATGTACTGGTCCTCCCGAAGTGGAGTGGAGTCGAAGCCCGCAGGGTTGCGATCCATCAACTCGAGTTCGAGCATGTCGCACTCGTTGTAAAGGCGGGGGAGATGACGTACAGCGAGCTTGTTCTTCGTGGATGAAAGTCTCGTCATCAGCCACGCTCGATTCCTCGTTACTGCAAAGTTCTCGAGCAACCTGGTTTCCCCGAGCGTCAGACCACGCGCACCAAGCAGCACCAAACGTTTCACAATACTTCCTTTGCGATCGCCAAATTGGCAGCGGATAAGCCGGCTACGATCCTCGTGCGTGTCTGCTATGACGACGCAATCCGTCGCATAGGAATAGTTGAGGCCGAAGTAGAACACCTCGACCTTGAACAGATAGAGCATCAGCATCGTACGTTCCTCCAGAAGACAAGTTGGGCCAACAGCCTCATGCGAGACCGGCGGCAGTGGTGGCGAAGCTTATGAGCGAGAGAGGGAAACGAAAGTCTGGGTATTGAATGGGGAGGCTCAATTCCCAAAAAGCCGGGAGGCGGGGCTGCCGAAGGGCCGCGGTTAGGAGGGAGGTTGTGGAGGGACTAGAGAGGTTGATTGGAAAGAGATGAACTTAGAAAGGCAGACACACCTGCGCATCTCGTGCAGCGGCCACACTCTGTGCTGTTTCCGTGATCTCCACAAGGCTGCCAGACGAACGCATGGTGAAGCCAATCTTCCGTTCCAGTTCCGAGACAGCGTGGAAGGCATCCGGGTCATGCTTCCGGATCGCCAGCAGGTCGGAATCGGACGAGAAGATGCACAGCCGACAGGACAGACGGCGCAGATAACCACCCGTTGTCCCGTCTCGATGGAACTCTGGAATATAGACCGGATGGAGCGGAACGCACCTCTTCCAATGCCAATCCAACACATCTGAGAGCATGTGATCGAAGATCGGGAGCCAGTTGTAGACCGTGCGGGTCCTCGTCGTGAGTGAAGCATTTAGCGACACTGGCCGCAATTTAGACCGGGGCGGAGACTCTTCCGCGCGGATTCCCATGCAGTTGAAGATCAGCTAAAACGGTAGCGTTCGGATGTACTTCTCGATGGGGCCACGCTTTAGATCGGAGGTGCATTGACGATACTGCGCCGACGGAAACATGCCACGCTGTTCCACCATTTCGGGATAGGTACGGCGAGAGTTGCGCACGATGGTGAGAGGAATGTTGAAGTCAGCGCATCGGTTCCGTGCGAAGTCTTGTGCGGAAATTGGATGCCGGTGTTCAAATCCTGTATCGGCCATGACCGCAAATGTTGGCTCGTCTGGAAAGAATTCACGCACGAAGCCGAGCATGCGTGTAGAGTCTTTGCCCCCGGAATGGTTGATAACAAACGCGACGGAACCTTCGAAGCGCGCAACCAGGCGCTTAACGTCTTCAAGTGAATGGCACATCTTGCTCCTCCGTTGTCGGGTAATTTCTGTCTGGCTTCGTGATCGATCTGGCTCACCTTCGCCAATCCATTCACTTTTCACCATCAAGCTGAAAATCAACCAACAACAGAGGGATAGTCAGTTCGCAAACGATTGAAAGGATGTGTAGTTGCGAGCAGCAAATCTGCGCAATCGCACAACAAAGGCGCTCTAACGGGAGGCAGTGGGCCTGCAACCGGCTGGCTATCGGAACCCAACTGGCAGTCAAAGGGTTGGCAAAAGCATTCTCGATTCCGCGTCTGAGACGACGGTCGCGTGCTCAAGGAACTCCGCAAATGAGTTCACCGCGGGCGCCGGACTGATCATCATGACGGGAGTGATGAGAAGGTCCCGGCGAAAATCTTCGCTGAGTGCGACACCAATGGTCTTCTTTACGCCGCGCATTTCGATTGCAAGAACGTGCGAGACGTCATGGCTCGAGGTGAGATAAAGAATGGCATCGGCCATCTTGTCCGCATTTAGGACCTCTCGAATTTCGCGGTACCGTGCCGAACTCTTGAGCGTCCGTTCGTACTCGAGGGCTATCCGTCGTGACGTTTTCTCCGTCCGAAGTGTGGCTATCGCGTCGTAGTCCTTGGACGCTCCGCCATAGAAGACGAGGTTTCGGGATGTCACTTCCAGTTCGGTCTGCCAGGACTGAAGCAATCCTCCCTCACGCAATGCGAGTCGCGTCTCGACCAGCTCCAGTGCATGAAACGCCTGGGTTTCGTTCAAAATGTGGCGCCCGGTAGATGGGAGTGAGATCAATGTTTGCCCCCGCATCTCCAGATACGAGAGGCCGAGGTTGGTTATGCGGTAGATCGGTTGCCGAAAGAACTGGCTCGATGTCATACGCGAGACGAGATCGGCGCCTTCGAGGCGCGTTACTCTCCACTGCACACTGCGACGATGCACACCGCTCTTTTCACCCGACAACAGACGACAGAGTTGGTTGAGAGTGATGGCGCGAGCGTTCCGGATATGAAGCAAGACGGGAAGATCGTGTTCGTCGGAAATTGCAATGCAGCCCTTGCGGTATCTCATATCGAACCTCCTGAAACGGAATCTGTGAGTGCGAGGCGAGAACCATCCGTCGAAAGCATCCAGGCACCGACGCTGCTCTCAATCCAGTCATTCGAACCCATAAGCGCAATCACCTCGTAGCGGTCGCGGCGCACGCTGGCCGAAATGAGTTGTACGCCGTCGCTCTTCCAGTGCGCCTTGTGGAAGCGAATCGGTCCGCACGTTCGCTCGGTGAAGGTCACAAGATAACGCTCCGGCACGTCCTCCCGGAGGAGCCTGCGGGTAACCAACAAGTGCATTCGCCCGTTCGTTCGGGCCGGCTCATTGCACTCGAAGCAGCGATGGAGGACACGATCTCGGAATTCTGGTATGAAGCCGCTTGACTGATTGAAACGGACTTGACTGGGGTAAACCCAACACAGCCGCATCCGATTTCCGTATTTCAAGCCGGCCGAATTGAACCACGCTGTGTTGCGCCGAAAACAACAAGGGTCGGCAACATCCCGAGGATGCGCCGACCACCAGTTGCTTCCGAGACTGACTATGCGGACCCGCACGGCTCCAACCCTTCCACAAGCTCCTGTACCAGTGCGCGCGTCATTGCATTCCGCTCCGGTCCATTGGACCGGTACAGGAACCAGATCTGAAAATAGAAGTGCTTGGGGAGGAGCATATCTCGCTGGTGATACAGCTCAAGGCAGCGTCCCATCTCCGACACCAGGAGGGCGAAGTCGATCTCCTGATCCGCACCGACTCCCATCGTTTTGACAACATAATCGCGCCACTCGGGAGAGCCTTCTCCTCCAGCTACGTTGTCCTGATAGTGGGTCCACAGCGCAAAATACGGGTTCTTCGTGCGTAGATGTTCCTGCAGGCCTTCGATCGTCCCGCGTGGTGTGAACTCGTACATCGGTTCGCTTTCCGTCGAGACGCCTGCGGCCGTCATCAGGAAACGGATCGCATCCCCCATGATGCTGTCGTTCAAACCGTCCAATTCCTTGGTCCTCTCTGGTTCTGCGAGTGCAGAGATGCGCTTGATCGCGGAAGAGAATCGCTCGGGAAAAGGCTGTGAGCGTATTTGATAAAACTCGCGATAGGTGTCCGTAAGTCCCATCGAAATAGTGAATGCGATATCTTCGGGAGGCACGGTTGCGCGAACATATGCCTTCCACTCATCCTGGCTGAGAAACTCATTGCATTTTTTCATACAGGTCTCCTACGCCCCCTTGAGTGCCTGGTTGCGTTGCCGTTCCCGCTCTAAATCCTGCGAAACCTGATTCAGGCGGGTCCTGAGGTTGCGTTCTGAGTTGCGGAGTGCCTGGACCTGCGTCTTGAGGGCGAGACCAGCCTGCCCTGATTCACTGCCGTCCGGACTACCGGTCTCTCCTTCGGAGGAGGGTGAGTCGGACACTGACGCCTTCCTTTGAACACCGGATTTGGCGGAAGGTTTCTCTTCCTTGGCTGGCGCAGCTGCGGCGGTGGTGTGCTCTTCCTCCGGAAGCGTCGGTGGCTTCATTGTGAGTGACGCGTTCTCCGCTTCGACAACTGCGTTGTACATCGCAGTCCGTCGAACGATCTCCTTACGGTCAACGACCCGACCATTCCAGAGCTGAGCGATGAGAGTCGCGGCAATAATCTCTCGTTTGTCTTGCGTGCGTAGAACAAGAACAAGCGCTGTAGAAGTTGCTGCGAGAAGGGTGAGGCTGACAACATTGGACCAGAAATAGAGGCTCTGAATGGTGTACGCAACCACCTCGCCACGTGCATCGGCAGTGGACGAGCCGTAGTCCTTGTTACTGGGATTGATCTTTCCCAGCGCGTAATCAAGGAATCCCTGGGAGTGCTTTGCCGCCGGATGAGCAGTCGATGGAGCCGCCGACTGCGCATGGCCGACGCAGGATGTGCATAGAACAACGCCCAGAAATGTGCTCCGGAAGATACGTTTCATGCGTCTTCTCCTGTCCAGAAGCTGGCCAGCGTGCCGGCTGTCCGCCGGCGGCCGCGGCGTGGCTCGTCATTCGTGAAGCGCAGATTGGCGCCGATAGCGGGATCAATCAGATCGTGCATGCGTGGGTAAAGGGTG
This sequence comes from Acidobacteriota bacterium, assembly GCA_021780315.1. GTDB lineage: Bacteria > Acidobacteriota > Terriglobia > Terriglobales > Acidobacteriaceae > Edaphobacter. The sequence continues at coordinate 334,139 of JAJXYY010000042.1, read as the reverse complement.
GACTTCATCTCCTCGGGGCGATAGGAGAGGGCGCGCCGCCCATGAAGATGAGAATGCAACGTGCCTTCACGGGCATCAACCATCAGGATCTCGAGTTGGCCCACAGGCATGTTCTTGATGTGCTCTTCGCGAGAGCGTGTCTCGCGAGCATCGCTCTCGTTTCCGGTGCCGGTCTCGATGTACTTCTGGCTGAAGATGCCGGTGCGGCGGACAGCGAGGCTGCGGCGCTTGCGCAAGACGCGGGAGGATGCCTTCAAGAACCACTGTGCGGTCGACTCGTCCGTGCCGTTCATTATCATCTTCGTTCCCGGCGCGGAACAGACCTCCTCGGCAAATGCACGGCTGACATTCTCGAGTTGCGGTACAGCCTGAAAGGAGAACAGGAACGAGACCCGAGCGCCTCGGGCAGTCTGCAACACCTGCGGAAAGTCGGGATCGGCATAGCGTGCGACCTCGTCACAGATCACGCTGAGGATGGGTTCCTGCTCAAGATTCAGCGAGAGCATCTGATGGTAGCGTTTGCCGACCATCAGCCGGATGTTCTGCAGCAGGATCCTGCCGAGCGCTTCGCTGGCTCTCTTGTTCTTGTTCGAGTTGAGGGAGATGACGAGGATCAGGCTTTTGTCGACGACCTCCTCAATGGTCAGCATGTTTTGATAGGAGCCGGTGACAATCGAGAGATCGTCTTCGAGAAAAGCCAAGAGCTCGTTGAGCAAGCCTTGAATCTTGGCGATGCGCTCCCTATCAGCGAGGGATTTCCGAATCATCTTCACCGACATCTCGAAGTTCAAACGCATCGCCAGCGAAATCGCGGGAGTGTTATCGATCCGTTTTTGGGCTATGCCGATCTGCTCGTTGAGGACCTTTTCGTCGAGCGCCGTCACCAGTACATCGCGCATGTTAAACACCTTGCCGGTGTAGTAGAGGATGCGGACAAGGTCGGAGAGATACGCTTCCTGGTGGCCGGCAAAGAAGTCTTCGCGCATGCCGAATGAGCTGAAGATGAAGTTGACGTGTTCCTGGTAGAGCGAGTCCGGGCTGTAGAGCGGGTTATAGGACCACGACTCCTGCGGGTTCGAAGGATCAATGAGCCGCAGGTCTTCCATGCGCCCGGCCTCTTCGATGTGCGGTAGCAGTTCCTGCACAAACGCCTGATCGCCCTTCCCGTCGAAGATGATGATGGGCATCCGCTTGCCATGGAAGACGCGCTTCACGTCCTGCGCGATGATGCTTTGAATGAAGGTCGTCTTGCCTGCGCCCGTTCCGCCGGCGATAACGCCGTGTTTCAGCCGCACAGAGTCCGGCCACATCCAGGGCTCTTCGTGAACGTTGTAGCCAAGTAGCGTACTGCCTTCTTCACGGGCCCGGGAAAGGTTCTTCTCATCAATCTCGCCCGGTACGTGGAGCGCGGGGTGCGGCCAGGACTCTTCCCGCCGCTGCCGCCTGCCAATGAGGTCTGACAGAATCAAGGCCGCCCCGAAGAGAATGACTGCGAGGTCGAGTAACAGTTCGAGACATTGCGAATTACGCAGATGGAGACGCGAAACACCGACATACCAGAACGCTGCAATGAGAGCGCAGCCGCCGAGCACGACAATCCCTGCGGCATCTTCGCTGCCGCGTGGCGCTGGCCTGCGGTCGTCATAAGTTGGACTCATCGCTGGCCTCCGAAGCTGAAGTACATGAATGCGGCGATGATCAGGAAGAGCGCGATGCCGCTAACCACGACGACCGTGCTTGGCCGCTTGCGGCCTTTTTCCGATACCGGCTTGATGGGGTCAGAAATGGAACGGCGGAGAACAGCTTCGAGGTTGATTTCGCCGTCTGAGCGGTACAGGCGGCGCAGCATCTCCCGTGCGTCCTTCGAGGTAATCGAACGGTCGGCTGACATCTCAGATCACCACGGTCTCAATCAGAGCGCCTGACTTGGACGAACCAAAGTCAAGTTGGTAGATCTCCGGGTTGGAGCCGTTGCGGGTGGGAATCAATACATAGCCGCTGGTTGACGATCCCGGCTGTATATCGGCTTGCTGAATCTGTCCCGAAACTCCACTCAGCGAGGCAGTATTCTTTGCCTTGAAGCCGTCGACCGTCTGCGCTGTCAGTTGGTGATTTCGCAATGCGAGGAGAGAGACAGGCGTCTGCGTCGGGGTGAGTTGGGTGACGGCAGGCATCGTCGCGCGGAACGGAGCGGCAGAGTGATTGACTATCTGGAACTGAAGGTAGGTTCCTTCGTTTGTACGCAGAACCCGAGTCACGGAAACCGCGACAATACTGGATGAACTCTTGAACGGTTGCTCCACGGCGATGTCCTGTGCCCCCAGCACAGCTTGCGAGGTCGCCATGGCGGCAATGTGCTGTCGCTCTTTCTCGCTCGGCGCCTCAGAGGTCGCGCGAACTGAAACAGGCAGACTGCGGACGAGCACATTCATCTTCTGGATATCGCCAGGAGCATCCAACTCATAGGAAACCTGCCGAGAGGGTGTCCAAAGAATGAGGTTGGTAGCAGTCCCCTCTTTAAGAGGCTGCAGGAGGACCTTATCGCCGGCACGTTCGATCTGGAAGGAATCGGGATCGGCAGCCGCGACGAACTGGATGGGCTCGCCGAGATCGATCACCGTCAGATGATTGAGGGCTGTATGGATATGTTGAATGTCGGTGTAGTTGATGTTCTGCGCCTTCGCGGTGAACGCGAACAACGCGATGGCGGGAAGCCAGATGCGGTTCATAGTCTCCTCCGTGCGCCTGTTCGAGGCGGCAGAATCTCCGGCGGGAGGAAATGCAGACGAATGTCTACACCTCCTCCGGCTGGGTTATGAGTGATCCGGCTGGTAGGCCGAGATCCTCGTGTCCTCGAAGACAAGTTCGCGATTGCCTGTGTACTGGAACAGGAAGATCGCTTTCTTGGTGTCTTCGAACCCCGGATTGGGGATAATTACGATGAGATACGCACGTTGTTCTTCATCGAACTCGACGTATCCATCGATCGTCTTTGGTTTGCGTACCGGGACACTTTCGCCTCCAGTCTCGGCCGCAAAGACATCGACTATTTCCTGTGGGAAGGTGTGGAAGAGAGCTGCACCGGTTCCTTTGCCGTTGGTGACGACATGAGCCATCGCTTGCGCCCAGGCTGCCCGGTTGTCCTCCTTGCCCTCTGCCCAGAAGTGCATAAACAGATTGAGCGAACGAAACTGCTTCTTCGCCTCCTGTTCTGACTCCCAGACCGCCGCCTGCGCCTTGTTACGAGCAATGACGGCCGACTTCCGTACTTCCTTGTCTGGACTCTGGCGAACCGCATCCCAGAATGCCTGCGCGTTGTTCAACTCCAGGCGGAGCTTGTCTTCGCGTTCGGCGATGCTGGAAGCGACCGTGCCAAAGACGTTGTTGACCAGTTCGCACTCCTTGAACATCTCTTTACTGACCGAGTGGCCCCTAAAGAGTCCACGGAAGTCTTCCATGGTTACCTTTTCCTGCTCGAGGTCGCCCAACTCCTTACGCACCACGTTGTACATCCGGCCGACCTTGTCGGTTCCGGCAACATCGAGATGCATAGGCATATCCGTCACCCGACGCTCGCGCTTGTAGCGGAGCCAGGGAGCCGGGTTGACCTGTTTGCGTATCTCACGCACCACTTCCTCATCCACTGATACTTTGTGTTTGAGAGAGTCGAGCGCATTTTGCAGTTGAATGACCAGTTCGTACGCCAGGTCAATTCTGCCGGCAGCCACACACGAGGTTTTGAGATCGGTGATGGAACCGATCTTGTTCCCGCGCGCTTTCATGGCGACCAGATGCACGTTCCACCACTGGGAGCGAGCCTTGGTTTTGGTCTTCTCCGGGTTGGTGAAGTGTTCTCCGTATGCAATCCGTCCTTGAACGAACTTTGGGAATCGATCGGACGGGATGGTGCAGATGGTGTCGTAGTCGAAGTCGCCACCGTTCTTTGCCGCTGTCTCCGAGTGCAGGATGTAGGTTCCATGCATGCGAAGCTGAGTGCGGAGGATGTGACGGATGGCTCCTTCGGACAAATCCGATCTGCCAAGTGCTTCTGTGAGACGCGGAACAAGCTCGTCATCGGAAAGATGACGAACCGGAAGCAAGTCTTCCTGCATCCGAATCGGATACCGGACACACAGGCTCTGTTCCGAGGTAAGGGATGTGACTGCGCTGTCCTTTGGAATCCAGTCGGATGCGGAGTAGATCTTCCCCTCATGTTGGATCAAGACACCATCGTCGACCAATGCGAATGCAGGCAGACGTAATGTCCCACCTGTCATGGCGCGAAAGGCCCAGCGTGCCAGCTTACGGTTGATTTGGTTGGCAACAAATGGAATACGAATCGCAGTTCCACTCTTGTCAGCCATCAGTACCGCCTCTGACGGATCACATCCTTCCTGAGAAGCGGTGACTGCGGTATCGTCGAAGCTTTCTGTGTCAAACCTGTCGTCGAAACCAATCTCCTCTTCTTCGTTTCGTCCCAGAAGTTTCAGGAGGGCTGTGTAGTCGTTGTCCTCCCACGCTCTGCGTACCTGCCGAACCTCTTCGACGGTCGGAGGAATGATCTCGGTACGAAGGGCCTCTTCCGAAGCATTTTCGACCAGGGTATAGCTCGAGCCATAGACGGTCTTTCGGGAAGCTTGCTTGTATCCCAGAATGACCGGTCCCTGCACGAGCCTTCCGGTAGTCTTCGCTTGGGGGATGAACCTGCCTGATCCCTTCAGCTCTGGCTTGCAGGAGCTTTCAGGCAGAATGATATCGACCCCGAGCTTGTCAGCCACGCGATCGCTCATTGCCTTTACAGCGCCCTTTGCCTGCTTCGGTTCGCGTGCATCGAACGCCAGTCGAAACTGGACAAATCGATCCTGAGGAAGCTGAAGCTTCCGGTACAGGGACTCTCGGAGCCAGCCGCGGCAGTCGTTGGTGCCAAGGATGTGATCCTTGACTACCAGCACAGTCATGTTTGGCTCTTCGATGACAGTCTTGCAGTCCGAGATGAGGATGGAGAAATACACCATCGCTGCCTCAGGCCAATGCTGAAAGCGCTCAGCAATGGATTTCGCATGAGCAGCATCGACGAAGTAAAAACGTCCATCCTTCGCCGCACCACTTGCGCCTGCAAGTTTGTACTGCACTCCCTGATAGGTCAGGTTAGCCATCCGACCCTCTACCAGCGATTGCTCGTAGGCATCGAGTTCGGTAGGCACACTCACGCGTGCGACTTTGATCCCGGGATAGATCTGCAGGAGGAGTGTTCCCTCAAGCGTGTCTCTCCGGCTGAGTTCCGGTTCCTTGCGGGTGACAAGGCCAAACGCATCGATCGAGAGCTCAAGAATGATCTTCGACTGATCGTTCACGGATTGGGTCATATTCGCTGTCATTGTTTCTCCTCACTGTCTGGCGCTCCAGATGAGTGACTGAGATCTCGCTGTCCCGAGCTCGTATCACTTGGTGTCTGGCGCCCGTGTTAGGGGTGGTTGGGTAACCGAACCAGGCCTCAGTGATCGAGTCCGGGTCAGCATGGAGTTCCTCATCGCTTTGCGATAAGGGTTCAAGAGAGGCTGACAGTGGCCTGTGACAGGTGTGTCTCCTCTTTGAATGCCTTTGCTGACCGTTGCCGCTACTTCGTGAGCGGCCGCTTAACCAGTATTGGGTTTCCTCCTTGAATCTCTGCTTCTGCACGAAAGGCAGTGAGAACGTAGATCACGCCCGTCTTCTGTTGGAAGGCTTTGATCAGCGCATCGCTTTCTGTCTGCGCCTCTTCGCCCAACTCCGGTTTCTGAGGTGACGAACCTTCCTTCGCGAGGAAGAACCGTGACGTCTCTTCCGAGCCGCGGGCTCTCCGGCCCTTCTTCGCTGCAGGGGTGGCAGGCACTTCCCGCTGAGTAGCCTCTCTCACTCTTGGTTGCACTGATTCCATCGACATGCCTCCTCACTCGTTGCTGTTCTGATCTGAAGCCGAAAGGATGGCATTTCGCCGCTCGCCATCGATCGACCGTTCGCTGTACTCCGCGACCCATAGGCCATCGGGATTAGCATCGCTGCGTCTATCTGCGACCAGGCGTATGCGGTACTCGTTCACGAAGTGATCTGTCACCTCGGAGCCATTCGTGACGTGATGTACATCTTTCACCCCGTAGATCAGGAAGGTCAGAGGCTCTCCCGCGACCGGTGCAACTTCGCGCAGATGGAATACTGACTGGATTTGGTCGTCGTCTATCTTGCCGCGCACATTGTTGTCCGACATCGCTTTGATCGTCATGGCGCGCAGGTTGCGGGTCATCTTGTTCAACGCCGTGGCCCAGTGGTCGTCGACGTTCGCCGGACTATAGTTCAGGTACTCCGCGAGAAACCGCTTGAGAAAGACCTCCGTAAGATAGGGATCGCCTGCAGAACTTGAGACCACTGGCGATGGCTGTCCCAATACGGAAGTCTCACCGTTCGCACCAATGCGGATTACGGTGGGCGGTTTGAGTCGAACCATAATGGCGAACCCAATCCCAACGACTGCGAGAATTGCCATCAGGAACGCGAGCAACCATGCTCGATTCGCATTGGCAAGACGTGCGCCGTCCATCTCGTAATACTTTGGGCGCGGCCCTATGTCGTTTACTGTCGCCTCGGTACTGGACATTTTGATTCTCCTTTCCTTCATGAAGGTCTATGCAGATTTCTAGTCACTGTTTGTTTCCCCGGCGCGAGCTTTGCCGTAGGCGTCAGAAAAGTTTGTCTTGAATACTTTTGCACTTGTGCGAGCAGTGGATACTGCACTTGAATAGGCGGATTTCATGGAGTCCGCGGCGGACTGCACGCCCTCTTTCGCTGTTTGGTCAGTTTCGCGAGGATGGGTCGCCGCAGCGATGGCCTTAGCACCTGTCTCAAAGCGGTCCGCAGTATTGCGTACAGTTCCTGCAATTTTTCCGGCCTTGGTACCAATCTTTCCTGCGGTTTCGGCAGGGTTTGCGATACTACCCGCAGCATTCTTTGCGGTAGCACCCGCGCTGCGCACTCCGCCAATTGCTCCTTGAGTGGCTAGTCTTGCGGCATGATACGCACCCCAAGTGGCGAGGCCATGCGGGCGCATCAGTTGAGACGAGGGGCTGAGGGGCCTGCCGCTATCGTTTTGACGGGACCGAGGTGCGGGAGATACCGTACTTTCGGCGCGGGCAGATGATGCGCCCTCACCTTGTGGACTGGCTGAGGATTGTTGTTTCCCGGAACCTTTAGGCATACTGTCATCTCCACCCGAGGATGCGACCGTATCCTTTACGGCATTGCTAAATTCTCCTCTAAGTTTCTCGGCGACTCTTTCACCCGCGGTCGAGGGAGGAGCAGGGCTGTCGGAAGGCTGGGAGGCTGAATGTGAAGGGGATTTCGATGAATCTGGACGTTGCTGCGGTGCTGGCTTGTCACTGCCAGCTTTAGCTGGTGAACCTGTAGCTGCTGCCCCCACATTTCCATTGGCACTACCTCCCCCTGCTTGACTGTGGGCCGCCATCGAGTTCGAAACACCCGCGGCAACACCTTCACCCGCTGCGACTCCCATCGTCAGCGCGGTGACGGCAGCCCCAAGCAACGTGCCTGCCGTCGCCCCTACCTCGCCGCTCACGATCCTCTTCGCAATGAACGGAATGACGGCGATTGCGAGGGAGTAAATGATGCTGGCGAGACCTATCAGTATCGAACCCTCGAGATTTCCAAGGCCGCCGAGGAAGTCGTTCTGATTGAGCATCTGGCCGACCTGACCCATTTGAACGGCACTCAGCAAAGCGCCAAAACCTCCATAAAGCACGGGCCAAGCGTTCCAGATGAAAATATTCTCCGCATAAGATTTGGCCACGCGATTCGTTGCACCGAGCGGCATAAGCGCGATGACAATTGGGCCGAAGATATACAGGATCGATCCATAGAGGATGTAGAAGAATCCGAAGATCGCAATGACCACCGGGTAGAGGATGTACGCAACGATGATGAGCGCGGCATCGAGAATGCCCGCGGTTGAACCGGTCACGAGGCCCCAGAGGTTTTGAAATCCGACCTGGCTGTACTGCGTCTTCAGGTCGCTGGCCCAGTTGTCAAGCAGGTTGGTTGCGCCCGATGCGCTGTTCACCCAGTTGCCGGCGTTCACAAATCCCTGATTGATGGTGGTGAAGATCGTGTGATAGTTCATCACCACGACGGCTGTTACTACATACTTGATGAGATTTGTTCCAAGGCCGCGCACATCCCCGCCATGCAAAGCAGATTGGTAGACCTGCCACAAGAACCCCACGAGCAGGACGACGTAGGCGACGTTCTGCATACCACTCGTGATGCTTGTCGAATCGATGCCTGATACCGCCTGCGTAAGGAAACGCTCAAACAGGTTGAGTTGCGTCGATTGGAAGAACGCGAGGGCCGAGATAGCGGGATGGAAGAAGGACATCATGTCGTCTATCTATGGGTCAGAGATCCGTTGATCAGTCCGTTGTTGTTGGTATTGTCAGAGGCTCCGAGCTTCGCGAGTTTGCTCTGGTTCGCGATATCGATGCCGCGCGTACGCATTAGCTCAGCCAGGGCCGCCTGCGTATACGCGTTGGCGCGGACTACCCACACATCGGCTTCCGCCTCAAGGATCGGTGCGCTACCAGGTGCTGCGAGTGCGATCTGCTGGCCCATCTTGTCGGCTTGCGCAAGCTCAGCGTCCGCGAGCGCATCGATCTCAATGGCACGCTTCATTGCGTCCTGCGCTTGAGCGTCAGTCATGTCAGTCATATTGCGGACCTCTGGTGATGCCGCATTCTGCGGCATCACGACGCCATAGACGTTCTGAAACTGAGTGGAGACTGAAGGGACGTTGCCGGCGTTTCGTGAAAGCAGAAGAGATTCAAGACTCTGCGACTGAGGCAGCGTAGCGCTCGAGACGTTGACCCGAAACATACTGCCAATCTGAGTAAACTGGCTCTCGAACTGGGTAACGGAGGTCTTCGCCTGATTGATCGCTGCGACAGGGTAGATGACCTCCTTCTCGTAGGAGGCAATGCTTTGCTGTGCAGAATTGATCGTCTTCAATGGAGCCGCGACGTAGGAACTCATCAGCGACTCGATCTTCGAAAGTCCAGCTAGGATCGCAGCGATGTCAACGCCGAACTGTCCCTGCGCACCCTTGGGCATAAGGAGAAGCGCAATCACCAGTACAGGCACGGCCTTGAATAACGTTGGCGTGTACCACTTGCGTGGTGGACGCGGGCTCTGTTCCTGGCTTGTAGCCTCCTTCATCTCCACGCAAGGTTTGCGCTTCCAGAAGAGGGGCCGCCGAATCTTGTCGGTGATGCGTTTGAGGTCTGGCATTGCGAACTCCTTTACTGGTGGGTCAGGGCGCCCGAGACAAATTGATTGAGGTTTCCGGCCGATGCGGCGCGCCGCTTTACAAGTACGTTGTCGTGCGCAATCCGGCCCGCCTCCTGCCGCAGTTCAGCGGCGAGCATCTTTTGCATGAACGCTTGACAGCGCAGGTTGGCAACCTGGGATTGCGCCGTCAGGAAAGGCGTGGAGCCGGGGGCACTGACGGCAACTTGATTCTCCATCTGGTCTGCTGTCGCAAGAACCACATCCTGTCCCTGATCGGCAATCAGAGTGGTCTTGAGATTCTCCTGGCCCAGCGCATCGCCGATGTCGACCATCACGCGGTCTTGTGGGGAGGCGACATTTACAGCGGGCACGCTGCCGTAGTTCGTCGCGAAGCTGCTCTGAAGCGCCGGGATCTGCGTGCTGGTCCGGCTGTGGAGGATCGTCTCAAGCTGCTGCGGGCTGGCGAGCGTGGCGCTTGGGGATGAGATACGGAAGACTCCTGTCATGTACCCGCGGTAGCTTGCGATCGAGTTCGACACAAAGCCACGGGCAGAGTTCACCATCGCTAGAGGCCACACGGTCTCTTGATAGAGCTGTTGCATGTCTTTGGTTATCTCGTTGATGGCTTTGAGCGAGGTGCCCATATCGTTCTGGATGGTGCCGAAGATCGAATCGAATACGCCGAAGATGCCTGCGTGAGCCGGAGTGGGCAGTGCAAGTGCGATTCCGATGATGCCCGTGACCAAGGCCACGCACTTCTGCTTGCTCTTCGGCACCACGGACCGAAAGGTAGAGGACGTTAAAGAGTGGTTGATGGTTGAGAACGATGGCAGTCTCATACAGCCTGTACCCCCAGAACATCTCCCGACATCTCCTCCGGGAGTGGCGCCAATTCGGCAAGTCCCCGTGGATAACGCCGCCCCAGCTCCTCGTATGCGGATAGCCGGGGGATATCGGTATGGGTGTTCAGCCACCACTTTCGATAGGTGCGCTCACGCGGATAGGTGGTGGTGATCCAGTAATCGACGGGGGTCGGGGCGATCCGGATGACGTGCGTCGATTCAGCCTTCTCCCCAATCGCGATCAGGAACTCAGCGCTGTGACCTTTCTTTGGCTGAGCGAACGCTTTGATCTGGTTGATCGCGGTCTCATTGAGATTCATGTGTTCGCGGTGCGTCGTCATATCGCCGGGCTGCTTGCCGATGATCTTGGTCGAGGCGTTCTTGACGATGCCGGCTCCGAATGGGTTCAGCTTGTCCTTCGTGCCAACGAAGTCTTCAGGAGTCTGACTGATACCCCACACGCTGCCGTAGCGTTTTCGGGCTGTGCGGAAGAGCTGCACAACGACTGAAGCGAGAATCGGCGATTCAAGCATCGCCCAGCACTCATCGAGCAGAGTGATATTGGGCAAGCCATCTTTCCCTGAACCACGGTGCGTCGCTGCATGAGCGACCTTGAGGCTCATCGCACGTTCAAGCCTCGGATCGTCCTTGAGCTTTTCGACGTTGAAATATAGCCATGGACTGTCCAAACGCACGGTCGTTGGCCGATCGAACAGTTTGGCATATGGACCCTCGTCGACCCAGGCGCGCAGCTTCATCGCCGCGAGGCGCGCCATTTCGTTGATCTTCTGATTCTTGTCCCGGTCCTGCCAATGAGCGAGTTCTGCAGCCAGATCCGAAAACAGAGGCGTTGGGTTGGAGGTCTTGGCGCTACAACGCCTGTACGTGGAAGCGATGGCTTCGAGCAGAACGCTATCCAGCAGATCGATATCGAGGTCAGGCGGGGTGTGCTCACCCAGCATGTGACGTGTCAGGTTCTTGAGGAATGCCAGTTGGTCGTTGGAGGGTGTAAGTTCACCGTCCAGCAAGTCCCACGGGTTGATCGTCTGTGTGCTGTCGAGAGACATCTGCACCATCTCGCCACCCATCAACTCAACCAGAGACCTGTAGGAATCGCCGCTCTCAAGGATGGAGACGCGTGCATTACTGCGAGATGCCATGAGCAACATCTGCTGCGCTGCGAGCGTCTTCCCCCCGCCGGTTTTCGCCATGAGGAGACCGTTGGCGTCTGAGATGTCTGGATCGAACATGGAATACGGGATGAGTTGCCGATACGGTGTCTCGAAAAGCATCAATGGACTCTTACGCGTTCCCGTCCATGGCATCTCGATCGGAACGAGGTCAGCGGCATTCGGCGTGAGCATGTCCTGCTCGCGCTTGTCCGTCTCTCCCATCCCTGGGAGCGTCCCGATGAAGATGCGACGCTTCGCAATGGTCTCAACAACAGCGCGCGCGCCATTCATGTGCGTGAAGGCGTTGAGGACCGCCTGCGTGCGATTCGACATTTCGCGCTCGGCCGACTCGAGGTCTCGGTAGCTGACAGCTTCATGCGAAGTCCGTACGACGACGGACAAGCTGAGCTTTGCCGTCTTCAGCGAAGACGAGATGATGTCGCGTTGCACCTGGATGAGTTGCGCCTGTGCCACTTCAGCTTCGGGATTCGACTTGAAGTTTCCGTTGGCGTCCTTCTGTGCGGCGGTCATCTTCTGCAGGCGTTTCTTGTACGCCTTGAGGATCTTGACCTGATCGGGTATTTCGACCTGCCCGCTGATGACGAGAGGAAAGCCGAGCGTGGAGAACTTCTGCAGCATCCCAGGGAAAGTCGCATCCGGAAGTTCTTTCAGGCTGACAACCGAGTAGAGGTAGCCGTCAATGTTCAGGTAGTTCTCCGCCTCATGGAGAATGCTCACGTGAGTCGCCTGATCTCGGGCGCTGCGATACGTCAGCATCTCTTCGCCGGGAATAAATGTCCGCCGATCACGACGGCGAGGATGTTGCGCCGCCTGCACTTCGGCGAAGAGCTCTTGCGTGCTCACCCTGCGCGGTCCGATTTCAGCGGTTTCGAGCGAACTCTCGATCCCGCGCATGATCGATTCAAATTCCGCAAGGTGCGTCTCGTGTTCTTTGCGGCCCCGCTGGATTGCCTTCTTTTGGCTCAGAGCGAAGCCACCGAGCTTCCGGTTATGTTCGGCCGAGTGATAGAGCTTGGCGTGGATGCGCGGGTCCCAGATGAAGTACACATGCAAGCGATTCTGGAAATACGCTCCGTCGGCCTCCTTTTCTCTCCACCTGCGAACACGATGCGCATCGAGTGCCATCACCTCAGCCTGATCGGTCCGCTGCGCATGAACGTACTCATCGATCAGGCCATCCAGGTGCTCGGCGATCTCGTAGCGGAACTGGACCCGCATGCTGACGTCAGGGATCCCACGGAAGAGGGCTTCGAGCGATGCCTTTGCATGGTTCCGCTCCCCGTCCGTCGCGAAGTATGAGAGCACCCCCTTCAACTCATACCCCGCAACGAACGAGCCGTTGGTGCGAACCATGATGTTGTCTCCCTCCGGCAGATCGCGCAGAGGTAAGAGCTCGCACATCGCTGGTGCCTTCATCTTCTTGTCGTGTTCGGCGTAAGTCATCGGCATGTCTTGTTTCTCCGATCAGCGGATTTCGTCTCGGCCTCAAGAACTCGTTTCGCAACGTCTTCCAGACCGCGGATACCGTCGTGGAATCGAGAGGCAAAGAGAACACTCGCAAATGTCGCCCGCGCAGCCTCCGCGTCCATACGGAGCAGAACCGTTCCATCGCGTGTTGTCCTGACCTGTGCTCGCATGGATCAGTCCTCCTCATCCGCGATGTAAGGCTGCACCAATTGCGAATCTCGCTCAAATCCACACCAGGCCTTCGGGGCAAGATATGAGCGCACCAGATCCAACAGATATCCGCGGGGTTTTCCGTACTTGAAGAGCATGAGAAACGGAACGGCCAGGAAAGGCACGACGAACTCCATGAAGACGTTCAACGGCATTCCGAAGATATGGCTCTCGCCACCGACGAAGTGAGCAAGCAGGTTCATCAATGCAGCCAATGCGAGAACGAAGATCAGATCTTCGAACTCGAGGCCAAGAAAGGTCACCTTGGTGTGGAGGTTGCGGTGGACTGGTGTGAGATCGAGACTCATCGTTAGGCTCCTATCCCGTGCGCTTGCGTGATCATGGACTCTGCCAGACGCACGATGCCTGAGACCATCAACGCCGCCAGCGCGGCGATGAATTTTCGAATCCATGTCGAGCCCGGATAGATCTGGTCGAGGACGCCGCCCATGTGCAGCGCCATGGCTCCAAGTTGCGTGAGTGCGAAGACGGGTAGGATGACATTGGCGGTGAAGTTGACGAGACTCAACAGCGCCATCCAATAACCGTCGGCATTGGTCGCACCGGCGTGTTGCACGAAGCCTTCAATCGCACGCAGAATGCCCGAACACATGAGCGACGCGAAGCCGCCATAGAGGTAGTTTTCGAATGGGCCGCTTTTGCTGTAGCGGTAGACCGCGAAAGAGAAGAACCCTCCGGCGAGCGTAGGCATAATGACATTGCCGCCCCATGACGCAAGGTTTGTAATCGCTCCATCAAGACTCATCAGGTCCTCCTCTCTAGGCCGCCATGGCCTGGAACAGCTTCACCAATCCCGTAACACTAAGAAATGCAATCGCAGCAAAGATCAGCCGTGTCCATGGGCGATGACGCACGAAGTTGATGACCGCTCCGATACAGGCGAGCCCTGCCGCGGAGGGCATGATCTTGCCTGCAATGTAGTTCCAGAGCGAGCTGAGCATGTCGGTGGTCGCATACTCCCCCCCAGAGTTCCATCCCTGGAAGAGCTGCATCGTTGCCGAGATCGACATTAGGAAGATCGCGGCGATGATGGAGCCGAGCGGGTTCTCGCCGGCTGCACCATCCAGCGTTGCTTTGAGAACGAAATAGGCAGCAATCACCGGGACGAGCTTCGCGACGACGATGTCGTTGACGAAGTTCTTGAAGAGCGTCTCCATGCTTGCAAGCCAGCTTGTTCCAACCGAACCGCTTGCGGAAGGAACCGTGATGCCTTGTGCCGCAACCCAGGAGAGGATCTGAGGGATCGTCAACAGGATGACGGTCCAAAGAATCCACTTCCCAAACTTTCCGCTGATATGAAAGTTCGTCCCGCCCTCCGCCCGCAGACTGATGCCAGCGGCCGTCAGCGTGCAGAATGCAGCCGGTACCGCTAAATCAAACAGCAGTTGGAGAAGGTCGGAAAGGAATTGCGGCACGGGCATCGCGATCGCTCCTTACTGAATGCCTTGAGCCTGGGTAATGAAGCCCTCGGCCATACGTCCGAGTCCTGAGATCACCATGAGCGCTACGCCGCTCACGCCCCAACCCATGTATCCGCGACCGGATTTGAAATGCCAGCCAGCGATCCCCAGGCAGGCCACCGCGATCACCGGCGCGATGACGTTGCAGCCCCAATTGACGATGTTGAGGACCGTGCCCTCGACTGTCGTTGCCTGTTGCCCTTGCACCGCCTGGCCGAACTGGGGCGAGGTGCCAAGGTTCTGGGCATGCGCTGCGAGCGGAAGGAATGGACCGATGAGCATCAACGTGAGCGCAATCTTCAGAAGGAAGTGCAGCCAGTTGCGGTTCGTCGGGCGATGGACAGTGGTGGATTCGGCGGTTGAACGGGCAGGCCGCCAAAGAGTGAGTGCGGTTGTCATAGCTTTCTCTCCTCGACTCGGCTGCTCCGGGCATCCGTGTCGAAGGAGACAGTGCGGCCAATCCGAAACTCGGTCAAATGATTCGGGGCGCGAAATGCCCGTTGCGATCAGACTTAGAGAAAGAACAGGCTGTTCATGTGAGATAAGGATGGGAAGAATTCGTTCTGTCAGTCGGTCTTCGAGTTCGTAGAAAGCCAAGGAAATGTGGATACTCGAGTAAGACAGCTTCGCGAGAGCGGTCATTGCGCAGATTGATAGAGTTAAGCCGTCAATCGGGTATCGTGCGTTTTGCTTGAGAATGCGCAACAATTCGGCGTGATGCGCAATGACAGGTAGCAGTAGTCAACCGGCCTTGTCGCAGGTCGCTTTATCCAGCGGTTTCCGCGGCATCATGCACATTGCTTCATCATGAGGAACAATTGGGCAAAGTGCACGGTGACAGGAGACAATCTCTCCATGACGAAAGACGAAGCTTCTCATAAGCTCCGCGCAATCGGAAGGCAATCCTCTGAGATTCTGGGCTTGTTCGAATAGCTCCCACAAAGTCCGGTGTCTGCAGCAGCCATCCGAACCCGCACCGCTGAACTGAAGCAGTAGCTTGAATCAGAATTTGTTCGCACCCGACCCGAACGTTCGCAGAAGAGCATGACAATCTTCGAACTCTCCGTATACGCGCCGACGATTGAGGAAGCATGGAAGGAAAGTGGCATCCGACGCCTTAGTGTTGAATGGAAGGCCGATTGGAAGTGGAAGGAAACCATCGAGGCGGTGACGTATAAGGTCTCGAAGTACATGTCGTGAATTCTGGCCATAGAAGATGAGTCACGCTGCACATTGAAACACCGCAAGACATAATCGGTCATCGCGCACAATGACAGGACTACGTTCGTTGGGGCATCGCGCATAGTGCTTCAACCGGACGGAGAATGAAGCAAAGAAAAGCCCCAGCCTACGCTGGGGCTTGTGCTTCTTCCTCGACTCTTGTCACTGTTGGGACGGGTTGTTCGAAGGCCGAGCGGAGGGTGTTCCTGTCTCCCGCTTTGTGAACACGATGTAGATGGGCGTATCCGCAGGAACGGACACCACGATATGGTTGCTGACCGCCATATTCATGATCTCCGTGTCGCCGGCATTACCGACGTTTTGCGCGACGCGTTCACGAATCAGATCGTCTTCAGAGAATGCGGTGCTGGTATTGTTCCCAACCAACATCGCGGCAACCGATCCAATGCCAGAGGCGGTCCTCACCAGGAAGTTCTTCCCCGTGTTCTTTCCAGTCACCGTGCCCTTGATCGGGCCCAGCTCAAGGCTTGTTCCGATCGCTTCGATCTTTTCTCGGTTGCCATCCAGCAGCTCGATCTCGCTGAATTTGATACCGACCGCTCCACTGCGATCTGCCTGCTGAAGCTGACCATAGACACGTGCGCCCGCGGGAATGATGACTTGGTTCCCGAGCGAGTAGGTGTACTCGACGACGGCGACTACCGGAGCAGATACAGCAGTCGACGCTTGCGTCTCGAGGTGCGCCTGGACTCGCGTGCCAGGGGTCAGGTTCAGTTGCGGAACATTGCTCTCGTTATCGCTGGCTGCCGATGCAGCAGAGGATTTCGCAATCGGACCTGCATTCTTCACGAACACCAGGGAAGCCTCTTTCACGCGGTTCTGCTGTTGTTGTGGTACCGCCTGCGTTGTTGGAGGTTCCCCATACGGTTTCGGCTCTTCCCAATGCTGTTGCGTCGAATCAAACGGTGGCACTGATGCCAGCGTGCTCCCTTGCACGGTCGCGGGACGGGTGGAGGTAGCTGGCGTTGCCATTGGAGTTCCTGCGGTCGCCTTCGTCCTGTTGATGTCGGCGGGAGTCAGTTGGCCGGCGGTATTACTGCTGGTTGGGCTGTGGACGGTGTCCATGAGTGGAGTAACACTGCCCTTAGGCCTATCGACTGCGGCGGCTGGCACCGGGCCTCCTTGTGGCGGGCCGGCCAACTTCTTGTGCGGGGCCTTCCCCACAAGCGTGGTGATGGCGAATAGCGCGATTGCCGCAGCAAGGCCACCACCCAGCAGAAGAATCGGTTTCTTATTGCTGGCCGCTGAGGTTTTAAGTGCATCTGCGCGTGTCGCCCATGTCTGTGTTTGGGCAAATGGCGAGCCAGCCTCGGGGGCGTCTGCCGAGTCCTGCTGGTGCAGAACGCCTACGGTAGATTCCGGCGACTCAGCATGCAGTGCGTTTGCATTGTTATCGGGGTGCATAAAGGAGCTCCTTTCTTATTTGGCCTTTGCCAGAAGCGGCGGGGTAAACGGCAGTTTGATGAGCACCGGGTGATCCACCTGGTCAGCCTGCGCCAACTGAAGGAAGAGAGACTCGGTCGAGGACTTGAAGTTTGGGCGATCGAAGAGCAGGACCCCATCTGCACGGGTCCCAGGATCGAGCCGGGTGGCCGTCAGCTGATAGCTGCGTATCTGCAGCTGGTCGGAAAGGATGTTCTTTCCTTTGCTCTTCTTCGGCTTACTTCCGTCCATCTGGATCTGCGGCGGAACGATCTCGACCGGTCGATCGCCGCCGTTGAGAACCGAGTACGCGATAAGGGTTTGATTGCCCAGTTGGCGAATGTCTCCGATTGAGGTCTGGATCTGCTGCCCCGCCAACTTCGTCCATACCGGTGCATTGACACTGCTCTGGAAAAGGAGAGCCTGATCGGTGGGTGAGAGGGCTGCCTTATGAGCAGCGGAACTTGCCCCGGAATCGCCACCAGTCGAGGGTGAGGCATCCGAGGCCGAAGAGTCCGCAAAGACCACAAAGCTCTTATGCGACTTATATTCGACGAGGAAGTCCACAGGTTGCGTCGCAGGGGCTGCGTCGCCATCGCTGATCAGCTGTAGGACAACGTGCTGCCCGGATTTCAGGGCGATCAACAGATCACTCTGGGTTGGAGTTTGAATGGTCGGCTTGACGTAGACATAGCTGGGTTCCTCCTCGCTATGCTCGACATGGAAGGAAGCGGGATTCCCGACAACGACAGAAGTCACTTCTGCTGGAAGGCGAACGATGGATTCGAAATCGGGCCTTAGATGCAATGGGGTGATCACTCCATCCTGGATGGTCACGGTGGTTACGTGACCCTGCTGGTCATCGATCGCAAAGGATCGCATCGGAAGAAAGAAAACGATTGGGACGAGCCAACGAAGTTTCATGGTCTACCTCCTGTACTGTGGTTGAGCCGCCATGCGGCGGAGAACGTAGCGTTTACGGACTGCAGAGACATAAGCAACAACATCGGGATTTCGGTAGTCGAGGAGACGTCTGCCGACCCATCGGTCGCCGGCATTGTAGGCGGCTGCGACGAGACGCAGATCTCCGCGAAACTCCCACATCAACGTCGTGATGTAGCGCGTACCTGCGGCGATATTCTGGTCCGGGTTGAAGGGATCGAATGCGCCGAACCTACGGGCAGTCGCAGGCATGAGTTGCATGAGCCCCATCGCGCCCTTCGGCGAAATGGCTTTGGGGTTCCAGTTCGATTCGACATCGATGAAGGCGGCGATTACCTCAAGCTCGATGTGATAGTGCGAAGCATAGCGACGCACACACTCCTCCGAATACGCGCGTGATGACTGTGCCGAGAGCGATGCCGATATGCCGAAGAGAAGAACGATCCAAAGAGACTTCATGAAAGCGGTCCCCTTACTGCATCCAACTCGCGGGCATAGCGCGCGCCGTCGTTAAGCAGGCTCTTGAAGCCTTCGCGGAGCATAAGGTGGCGCCTGTCCTTTTCGGTCTTGGCAAGGAACGGAAGGAGGACGTCGCGCAAGTCTTCCGTGACGTGGTCCGTGCCCAAGACTTCCAGTGCACGGGCGAAGTCGATCATCTCTGAAACAGAGGGTGGCTTCTCCAAGGAATAGTTCCGGAAGGAGCGGGCAATACCGGCGATCTCGCGGTGAAACTCAGGCTTTGCCTCAGGTGTACGGCTTGAGATGATCTCTGCCTCAAGCTGGGGCGTCGGGTGTTCTACGCGAACGTAGAGGCTTCGCCTGCGAATGGGATCGCCGAGTCGTCTTTCCTCGTTGCTTGTGAGGACGACGAAGGGAATGCTCTTGGCGTGGACAGTTCCAAACTCTGGAATGGACAGCTGCCAAGCAGAGAGGATTTCGAGCAACATTGCCTCGAAACCGTCATCAACCTTGTCGAGTTCGTCGATGAGGAGCACACACGGTCGCTCACATTCGAGCGCACGCATCAAGGGGCCGGGACGAAAGAATTGGCGACCGGTGAGGTTGGCCTGAATCGATTGCCAGTCGGAATGCTGCTCTTTGGAGAACTCGAGGTACAATCGCTGTAATCCGGAATCGAAGCTTCCGATCGCCTGTGCCTCGGTGACGCCCCGATAGCACTGCAATCGTTCAATGTGCGTATTGCCCGCTTTGGCGACAGATAGGGCAAGTTGCGTTTTGCCTGAGCCGGCCGGACCTTCCAGCAATATGGGCTTCTGAAGACGCGCGGCAAGAAAAACGACCTGTGTCATCACGGGGTCGATGAAATAGCCTGCGCCCTCCAGACCCGTTATAAGAGCTAGGACGGAATCAAACATCGGAGGCCTCCGTGATCTTGCAACGGTCGCCAGGATGAACGACTGTGCCTGGATCAAATCGGTTTGAGAGCCGAGATCCCTGGAACATCAGTGTCTTCGACCAGATGTCCATCAGGGTGAAGGCGATCGCGCCCGCAAGCAACAGCAAGCCCATTCTGGCCAAAGGGACAAGATTCCAGGCATGCCAAACAATCGGGCCACACTGAGTCGCCACGAAAAAATCCAGAAACGTCACACCTGTCGCTGAAAGTAGCTTTACTGTCGCGTGTTTCATGACTTCCTCCATTTGCAGGCACAGGATGGAGTGGACTGAATATTCGGTCAAATTTCGATCGGCGCGGCGCCTTATCAGTGCATATGAATGGGCGCGCGGTCACCGTTGGGGCAAGGCCGGATACCTCTCCTTAAGCCATGCCGCGAAGACGCCGGGGTCAAAGCGAACAGAACTCGCCACACGAAAGGACGGAATCTCTCCGTTGGCGGCCATCTTGTACACCTGCTGGATTGAGATCCCGAGGATGGGAGCGACGTCCCGCACCTTCAGGGCTTCGGATTTCGCCTTTACCAATTCGATGAGACTCACGACTGTCACCTGACCTTTCCCGGCCCGTGCTCCGGAAGTGGACTGATGTTGTTTCGAAATCCGGATTCGGTCAAATCAGCAGAGTTAGGTGCGTGACGGTGATGAACTTGTACTGGAAGGCAATGGTAAGTGTTAGTCCTCCGCTGAGCTCGCAGCAGAGGAGGAGCACCGCAGCTCGAAGGAGCGCCGGATTCATCCGGCGCTCCTACAATGCGATCGACTAACTGTGCTGCCGCTTGCGGCTAGGCAACGAAGGACGTGAGACCAGCCAGAGAGCCTGCGTTCACCTTTACCAACGCATCGCGCGACTGAATGGCTTTGAGATAGACCATCGTTGATTTGAGGCTCCGGTGTCCCATCCAATTTTGGAGGGTACGGATGTCGATACCATCGCGCAGATGTTGCGTGGCGAAGGTATGCCGGAATTTGTGGAGGAAGATACGCTGGCAATACGGCCCGACGGCGCACCGGTATCCATTTTCTGAGACGCACTGGCCGCAGTTGAGTTTTGCTCGCCACGCGACCTTCTTGAGTGTTTCTATGTGGAGTGTGTCTGGCTTGCCTTTGGTATTCGGAAAGACGAGGTCCGCTGCTCCCGCACCGCGGGACTCTTTAAGCTCTCGCAGCAGTTCGATGAGCGATGTCGGTATTGGAACGGCGCGTTCTTCATAGTTCTTTGGGCTGAACTTCCAGATCGGTTTGGCCGTGAGGCGTACAAGGCTATTGCGAAAGTCTATGTCATACCATGCCAAGAACCTGGCTTCTCGGTTGCGAAAACCGGAACCGAGGAAGAACTTGATCAACAGTGCTTCGTAGGGAGTGGCATGGCGGAGCATCGTGTGGATCTCTTCGATTTCGTAGACCGGTCGGATTCTTTCGACATAGCTCGGCCAATCGCTCTTCTCGAGCAGGTTCTTATGGCCATGCCGTTTGAGCAGGGTCAGGACGGTGACGAGCTTGTCGTAAACCGAGCGAGGGGAGAGTCCTCGATCGAAACAGAAACTGATGTAATCGAGGATGTCCTGTCGAGTCACCTCATCGATAAACTGTTTCTTGCGCGTGAAGGAGGGAAGGAAATAGCTCAGCAGCGCTGGCCGGTAGGTTCGGTAGGTACGTAGACTTCGTTGGATCTTGCAGTAGTCGAGATATTGATCGATGACGGTCTCCATCGACAGTCGGCCAGCCGCAGCGGCTTCCTTCTCCGGCGTCAGGTTCACCTGCTCGAGCGAGGCGGGAGCAGGGAGTTCTACCAGGATGCCGGCGCTCCGCGCCTGCAACTCGATGAACTTTGCTCGGGCTGCGGGGACGAGGTCCTCGAAGGCAGCAACCGCCTGACGGCGTTTCTTGCCGTCCTGGTACCAGTCGAGGTAGTAGCGGCCTTCAGGATGATGTTCATCCTTGCCACGGATCAGGACGTGATCACGGACTACTTTGCCATTCTTCTCGACGGCTGGGGCCGTGATCCACTTGTTGTCGCACTTGACGGTTTTGACGATGTTGACGCGGTTGGCATAGGCCCTTCGACGCTCCATGGTGTTCCTCCATGGGCCGCATATGTATCTCGGGGTCTGTACTCGGTCAAAAGCGTGGGGATGCCATTCTGAGCACTCGGTGACTACAGAGGGAGGCCTGGGGAGGGCATGCCTGTTGTAGTTCGGTGACTAAGTCGGTGACTATGACCTGTAAGTAATTGAAAAAAAAGGAAACGCGTGTTCGGGTAGCGCTCTAACCAACTGAGCTACGCGCCTGCGTGCGTCATATCAGTCTAACCGCAATTGGCTCTGAGGGCAAACGTTGAGGCCAGAGATCATTTACGATCAAATAGAGTAATCGTGCCATTCCTCAGCCAATTCCGTGCCGCACCCAATCTTCTCACCCTGATGCGGCTCTTTATTATCCCATTTCTGGTGATCGAGATACTGGATGCGCACTATAAGGCGGCGTTTGCGTTGTTCGTTCTAGCTGGCCTGAGTGACGGTCTGGATGGTTTGTTGGCCCGCTGGCTCAGTCAACGCACCACGTTGGGGCTGTATCTTGATCCAATTGCGGATAAGTTGATGCTGAGTACGCTGTTTGTGGTTCTGACCCATGTAGGCATGATGCCCCGCTACGTTACAGTGCTGGTGTTCAGTCGCGATCTGGGCATTTTGCTGATCGCTACATTACTGTTTGCGACCGGGGTGTTGCGCGACTTTCAGCCTAGTTTGCTGGGGAAATTCAATACTTTGACCCAGATTCTGGGGCTGACGGCGGTGTTGTGTGAGCGGGTGTTTGTTTCTGTCTCTCTGGGTGGGGTGCGGGATGGGTTGGTGCGTGCGATCGCGGTACTGGCGCCGGTTTCCGCGGCGCAGTATGCGTGGATTGTGATTCGCCGGATCAATGCGGCGCATCCGCCAGCGGTGTAGTGAGGAGTTATTCTTCGGCTGGGGCTTCGGCTGTTTCTTCTTCGATTGCCATGTCATTATACTCAATGGAATCAAATACTTCGCCGCAGTTTTGGCATTCAACGAATTCGATATCGTCCTCGCGGGCGACAACTTTGACGATGGGATGTTTGCAGGGGGGAGTCATTGTTTTGGGGAGTGTATTGACAAGGATTCTGCCCTTACGCAGAGTGCTTGTCAATCCACTTTGCCACACTTTGGCGTTTTGACGCAGCAAAATTTGCGGTTAGTTTGTGGTGGAATGTGTGGCAAAGACTGGTTGCGCGCACTGCGTTCTGGAAGTACACTATCTAGGACTGGATGAGTCGGCATTCGATTCAATCGTTCCACGGGATTTGTGCCCACAATGCTACGCCTGACCAAAAAAGCGGACTATGGCCTGATGGCTCTGAAATATCTGGCGGAGCAGTCGGCGTTCCATGCCGAGGGCAAGGCTCAGAGTGCAAAGGACATTGCGGAGGCGTACCACATTCCTCCTCAGTTGCTGGCCAAGATTCTGCAGACGTTGGCGAAGGCAGGGCTGTTGGTATCGCACGCCGGAACGAACGGCGGTTATGCGCTGGCGCGGCCGTCGAGCGAGATTACGGCGTTTGAGGTGATTCGGGCGATCGACGGGCCACTTTTTATTACCAGTTGCATCACGATTCACGGAACCTGCGACCTGGCAGGGCATTGCACCATCAAAGAACCACTACGCAAGGTGAACGACAGCATCAAGGATTTGCTGAGCGGTATCCGTATCTCAGATCTGATTGAGCCGGTGGATGCCGCGCACTCTGGGGCGGATGCGCCGGTGGGTGGCGGTCTGGTCAGTATCGCGGTTTAGCAGGAACGACGAAACGCAGCACGGCACAACAGCCACAACAAGTTCAGGAGCAGAAGACAATGAGCAATGAGATGAGCAACAACGGAGTGGTTGTCACCGAGTCGGCCACGCCGCTGCCGGAGGGTGTACATCTGCCGATCTATATGGACAACCATGCCACGACGCCGATGGACCCTCGGGTTCTGGAGGTGATGCTGCCGTACTTTGGCACGAAGTTTGGTAATGCTGCCAGCCGCAACCATGCCTTTGGCTGGGAGGCGGAGCAGGCGGTGGAGAAGGCTCGGGAGCAGGTGGCGAAGCTGATTGGCGCCACGGCCAAGGAGATCATCTTTACCAGTGGCGCAACGGAGTCCAACAACCTTGCGATCAAGGGGATTGCCGAGATGTACCGTGAGCGTGGCAACCACATCATCACCCAGGCGACGGAGCACAAGGCGGTTCTGGATACCTGCAAGAAGCTGGAGAAGCAGGGTTACCGTGTGACCTACCTGCAGCCGCAGCCGGATGGACTGATCTCGCTGAAGGAGCTGGAAGAGGCGATGGTGACGGAGGGTCCAGACAAGACCATTCTGGTGACGATCATGTATGCGAACAACGAGATTGGCGTGATCCAGCCGATTGCCGAGATTGGCAAGCTGTGCCACGCGAAGGGCATCCTGTTCCACACGGATGCGGTGCAGGCGGTGGGCAAGATTCCGGTGGATGTGCAGAAGGACAACATCGATGTTCTGTCGCTGACAGCGCACAAGATCTACGGGCCAAAGGGTGTTGGCGCGCTGTATGTGCGCCGTCGCAATCCGCGGGTGCAGATCTCGGAGCAGATCAACGGTGGTGGCCACGAGCGCGGTATGCGCAGCGGCACGTTGAATGTCCCGGGGATTGTTGGACTGGGTGCAGCGGCTGAGATCTGCATGAACGAGATGGAAGCCGAGGGCAAGCGTGAAGCGGAGTTGCGGGACTACCTGAAGGCCAAGCTGGAAGCCGCGCTGGACTATGTGCAGGTGAACGGCACGATGGAACACCACCTGCCGGGCAACCTGAACATGAGCTTTGTGTATGTCGAAGGCGAGTCGCTGCTGATGGGCATCAACGATATTGCGGTGAGTTCGGGTTCCGCGTGTACGTCGGCCACTCTGGAGCCAAGCTACGTGCTGAAGGCGCTGGGTCTGGGTGATGAGGTTGCACATTCGTCGATCCGGTTCGGTCTGGGGCGCTTCAACAACAAGGCTGAAGTCGACTATGTGTCGGACAAGCTGATCGACGTGGTGTTGAAGCTGCGTGAGTTGAGCCCGCTGTACGAGATGGTGAAGGAAGGGATTGACCTGACCAAGATTGAGTGGGCAGCGCACTAAGTTTTTCGCAGGTTGCATTGGACGACGTGCTATCCGAAGTCCGAACAGATTTGGTTACAAATTTAGTTTCAAGGAGAAACGACATGGCATACAGCGATAAGGTAGTAGACCACTACGAAAATCCCCGCAACGTCGGAACGCTCGACAAGTCCTCCACCGAAGTTGGCACTGGTCTGGTTGGTGCACCGGAGTGTGGTGACGTGATGCGTCTGCAGATCCGTGTGAATCCTGAGACGAACGTGATTGAAGATGCGAAGTTCAAGACGTTCGGCTGCGGTTCAGCGATTGCTTCCAGTTCGCTGGCGACGGAGTGGGTGAAGGGCAAGACGATATCGGAAGCGCTTGCGATCACCAACACGGACATTGTGAAGGAGCTGGCGCTGCCTCCGGTGAAGATTCACTGCTCGGTTCTTGCCGAAGATGCCATCCGTGCTGCGATTGGCGACTGGAAGAAGAAGAACAATGTTGCCGAGACGGAAGGCGCCGCGGTAGCTGCTCACTAAGTTTGAATGGCGAGGTGGCGGGGGCACGGTGTTGCTGTGTGTTCGCCACGTTTCCATGCCGCAGGCTGTGATGGCGCTGCGAGCAGAAACGTACAAAGGTAGATGATGGCAACTGTTCAGCTGAGTACCGGAACCCCACCACCTCCAGCGGCGAGCGCGCCTGATCCGCTGGCAGGCGTAACGCTGCTGATCCCGGAAGGGATTTCTGCAGAGGCTGCGGTGAAGGGGATACGTCTGACTCCGAAGGCGTTGAAGCGAATTCGTGTGGCGATGGCGAAGGAGAATGTTTCGCCGGCTGAGGGGGGGCTGCGCCTGGGTATCCAGGGCGGTGGCTGCTCGGGGCTGAGCTACAACATTCGGTTCGATTCGAAGGCGCGTGAGCGTGACCGGACTTTTATGTTCGACGATGGATTGGAGCAGCCGGTGCGAATCTTCGTGGACCCGAAGAGCTTTATCTATCTGACCGGCATGGTCCTGGACTTTGAAGAGACTCTGATGCGGCAGGGTTTCAACTTTATCAACCCGAATTCGACCAAGAGCTGTGGCTGCGGATCGAGTTTTTCGTCTTAGTCTGAGTGTCTGCGGATCGCCACCTTATGAATTACTTTGAGTTTTTTTCTCTACCGCGGAAGCTAACGATCGATGTTCCTGCGCTGGAGAAGCAGTTTTACTCGCTGAGCCGGAAGCTGCATCCAGATCGTTTTGCATCGAAGCCTGTTGCGGAACAGGAGGCTGCGCTGGCGCAGTCGTCGCTGCTCAACGACGCGTACCGCACGTTGAAAGACCCGATTGCGCGGACGCAGTATCTGCTGACGCAGGAAGGCGTGGAGCTGGAGGAGCAGTCGAAGTCCGCTACGGAAGCTGCGCGGGCCAGCGGGACGGAGAAGAAACAGATTGTGCCGCCGGAGTTGCTGGAAGAGGTCTTCGAGCTGAACATGCAGTTGGCCGAGATGCGTGCGGCGAAGCAGATGGGGGAGGATGAGCCGGAACTGCGGCGGGATCTGATGACGGCGAAGGATGCGTTTGACGCAAAGATGTTGGAGACGCAGGCGGAGTTGGAACGGCTGTGGGCGGACTGGGACGCGGCAGTCGAAGCAGAAGATCCTGGGCTGCGGGAGGCCACCAAAGACGCGATGGTGGCGCTGCTGAACAAGCGCAGCTACCTGCGGAATCTGGTGCGTGACGTGAATGAGGCGCTGGGAGTTTAGGGCTGGTTAGCGAATGGCTGCGACGATCTTTTCGATCTGCTGCAGGTGATTGATGTCGTGTCCGGCGATGGTTTCGACGATGGTCCAGAAGGTCATGGTGCCGCGTTCGGGGTGAGTGACCGGGCGTTGGTGATCGGCGGCGGTGACGGTGGTGAGGAGTTTGAGATTCCAGTTTCTTGCTGCCTGAAAGAGTGCCATAGCGGAGGCGAAGTCGTAGGCTGCGTACCGCTCAGCCCACAATCCCTGATCGAAGGGCTGTAAGGTTGCATGGTCTTCGGCGAGGGTTTGGCGGAGACGGAAGCAGAAGACGAGTTCGCAGTCGGCAAGGTGGGCGAGGATCTCGCGGATGTTCCACTTCCCGGGGGCGGAAGGCAGTTCGATTTGCTGGGTTGAGAGGTCTTCCGTTAGAGCGTGCAGGGCAGGCGCGGTGGAAGCGAGTACGAGGAGAGGGTCTTGCCCGGCAAGGTATTTTGCGTAGGGGTTGATGTCCATGGAGAGACGGTATCACGGCGTATACGGGCTCGTCTCCGGCGGAGTGCGGGTGTTGGGGAAGTGGGTTGTAGCGAGGTTGGCAGGAACGGGTTGTAGGACAATAGAAGTGCTGAGTTAATACGACAGAAGACGATAGCGTGCAGGCCTGATCCGGTGTCTGGATTGGGAGTTTGCGGAGCAGAGAGATTGAGGATTTATGGCGGATGAGCGGGTGGTAGGGATCGATTTGGGAACGACGAACTCCCTGGTGGCGTACATGGAGACGACGGGGGAGGGCGATACGCCGGTGGTGATTCCTGGCGAAGATGGCGAGCGGCTGGTTCCGTCGGTGGTGGCGATGACGGATGACGGGGTGGTGGTGGGGAATGCTGCGCGGGGTACGCTGCTGGCGGACTCGGCGAGCGCGGTGTACTCCGCCAAGCGGCTGATGGGGCGCGACATTGCGGATGTGCAGGACGAGTTGAAGCTGTTTCCGTTCAAGCTGGCGGAGGGTTTGCAGCCGGGTGAGGCGTTGCGGTTGAGCGTTGGCGGCCTGATGCTGACGCCTCCGGAGATTTCCGCGTATGTGCTGTTGCAGTTGAAGAAGAATGCGGAACGGTTCTTTGGTGCGCCGGTGACGAAGGCGGTGATTACGGTTCCGGCGTACTTCAACGATGCGCAGCGACAGGCGACGAAGGACGCGGGCCGTATTGCGGGGCTGGAGGTTTTGCGGCTGGTGAATGAGCCGACGGCGGCCGCGTTGGCATATGGGCTGGATAAGCAGCGCGATGGCGTGATCGCGGTGTACGACTTTGGCGGCGGGACGTTCGATATCTCGATCCTGAAGTTGCATGAAGGGATCTTCGAGGTAATTGCAACTGGCGGCGATACACATTTGGGCGGCGATGATATTGACAATCTGTTGATTGCGATTGCGCTGGACGATATTGCGGGCGATCTGGGCGAGGATGTTCGGTGCGATGGCGATGCGGTGCAGGCGGTGCGGAAGGCGGTGATTGATGCCAAGATACTGCTGTCGAGTGCGGATGTGGCTACGCTGGACGTGCTGTTGCCGAGCGGGAAGCGATACCTGCGGGAGATTTCGCGGGTGCAGTTTGAGCAGTTGGTTGCCGGGGTGATTGCCCGGACGGCGGCGCCTTGCCGGCAGGCGCTGAAAGATGCGGGCCTGGATGCGGAGCAGATTGACGAGGTGGTGCTGGTAGGTGGGTCGACTCGGATTCCGGCGGTGCGGACACTGGTGGATGAGGTGTTTGGGCTGAGTGCGCGGGGCAAGAAGCCGCATACGGAGTTGAATCCGGATGAGGTAGTTGCGCTGGGTGCGGCGGTGCAGGCGCAGATACTTTCCGGCGGGTCGGTGGTGACGGAAGACCTGTTGCTGCTGGATGTGACGCCGTTGTCTCTGGGGATTGAGGCGCTGGGTGGGGTAGTTGCGAAGATCATTCAACGCAACTCGACGATACCGGCGAGTGCGACGGAGCACTTTACGACCGGGGTGGATGGCCAGACGAATGTGGCGATCCACGTGGTGCAGGGGGAGCGAGAGTTGGCGAAGGACTGTCGCTCGCTGGCGCGATTCGATCTGAAGGGGATTCCGCCGATGATGGCGGGTCTGCCGCGGATTGAGGTGAAGTTTCTGATTGATGCGAATGGGATTCTGCATGTGTCGGCGCGGGAGCAGCGCAGCGGTAAAGAGGCTGAGGTGGAGGTGAAGCCGACGTACGGGCTGAGCGATGAGCAGGTGGAGACGATGATTCTGGCGTCGTTTGACCATGCGGAGGAGGATATTCGCGAGCGGCAGGTGATTGAGGCGAAGAACGAGGCGGATACGATTCTGTCGGCGGTGGCGAAGGGCAAGTCGCATGCGGCGTGGGAGATGCTTTCGGCGGAGGAGATGGCGACGATCGAGCAAGGCGTTGGCGGCGTGAAGGCCGCGGTGATGGGCAGCGATTACAAGGCGATTCGGCAGTCGATCGAGGTGCTGGACAAGGCGACGCGGCGGTTTGCGGAGTTGATGATGGACACTGCGGTTTCAGGAGCGATGAAGGGTAAGACGATGGATTCCGCAGGTGAGAGCATGGGTACGGGACCGACTGCGCCGCATCCGTTTGCAAAGGCTCAGATTGATGATTCGGCGCGTGGGAGCAGCGACTCCAAAGCATAGTAGATAACTGGCTGTGGCCAATAGAAAGCGAATGAGAGAGATTATGTCGGATACGAAGATAAGCGCTGAAGTGGTAGATACGTCCAAGCCTGCGGGCGAGGGGATGGTTCGGGTGACATTTTTGCCGGAAGGCCGGACGGTGGAGTTTCCGTTCGACTCGCTGCCGTATGAGGGGCATGGCTTGCCGATGTCGTTTCTGGATGTAGCTGAGAACTACGATATTTTTCTGGATCATGCGTGTGGTGGTGTGTGTGCGTGCACGACTTGCCACCTGCATGTGAAGGAGGGAGCGCAGGGGATCAGCGAGCCGGAGGATCTGGAGCTGGATCGGATGGAGACTGCTGCGGATGTGCAGTTGAACTCGCGGTTGGGTTGCCAGGCAGTGATTGAAAAGCCGGGGACGTATGTGGTGGAGATTCCGAAGTGGAACCGCAACTATGTGCAGGAGGGTAAGCCTGCGCATGGGCCTGGTGCGTAGGCTGCCGGGGCTGACTGGGCAGGTTGCCGGGACTGGAAACATTGATAAGAAAGAGAGAAGTTATGCCGCGTGAGATTGATTGGACTGACAGCGAAGAGATCGGGATTCAACTGCAGGAGAAGTATCCGGAGATTGAGCCGTACACGGTTCGCTTTACTGATTTGCATCGGTATGTAACGGAGTTGCCGGGGTTTGTGGGGAATCCGGCGAAGTCGAACGAGGGCATTCTGGAGGCGATTCAGGCGGCGTGGAACGAAGAGTACGAAGACGCCAAGTAAGTTGCTGCCTTGAACGGCAGTCAGACGGGCTGCAGCGGAGTGTAGGGTGGTGGCGGGAGTTCGACGCGGAGCGAGTCTCCTGCGCGGACGATGCCTCCCTGGCGCACGACAGCCATGATGCCCGCTTTGCGGATGAGTGAGCCGTCTGGATGGCGGTCGAGGACTGCGTTCATGAGGCCGGGTGCGCACCGGTTGAGTTGTGCGCAGGGATCGCGCAGGCCGGTGACGGCGAGCACGGTGGTTTCGCCGATGTAGATCAGGGTGTCGGTGGGCAGTGCGAGCAGATCGATTCCACGGGTGGTGATGTTTTCTCCCATGGCTCCTGGGGTAAGGTGGAAACCTGCGGCGTTTAGCTGGTGGTGTAGCTCGGCGGCGATGAGGTGAACCTGGCAGAGGTTTGGCCGGGTGGGGTCCTTCTTGATCAGATAGCGATGTTGGGTGGTGGTGCCGCAGTGGGCGTCGCCTTCGATGCCGAGGCCTGTGAGCAGGGTGATGCAGTCTTGCGGCAGCTTGCGGAAGCTGTGGGTAGGGCTGATGGATACGGCGGTGACGACAGGAGTCAATGCGTTGGTCTCGCGGGGTTAGTTGTGTGGCTCGGGGGCGGAGCGGCGGCGAATCTGCTGGGGGAGTTTGGAGCCTGTGAGGGTGAGAACGGTCCAGCAGAGCGCGGCCCAGACGATAGACACGACGGTGATGGTGAGCAGGTCTCCGAGGTGACCATGGCGCACGGGCAGCCAGTGGATGCAGGCACTGGCTCCGAGGAAGCTGATGGTGGCCGCGAGCAGAGCGCGGGCCAATTCCCCACCTTCCAGACCGGACAGGCGGACGAGACGGCGCCGATGCAGGAGCAGGGCCAGCGTGGCGGTGTGGGTGAGGATGCCGAGGTCGGAGGCGATGGCCAGACCGGTCATCCCGATGTGGTGGAAGAGCAGACGGTAGATGGGGATGGAGAGCAGGGTGATGATGGTTCCGGCGATGGCTGGGGTGAGGGTGTTGCCGGCGGCGTAGAAGGCTCGTGCGTAGATGCCCTGCGCTGCCCAGAGGGCGAGGGAGATGGCAAAGATGGTGAAGTATTGGGCGGTCTCCACGGCGTCGGTGCGATGGAAGGAGCCACCGCGAAAGAGATCGACGATGGCGGGCGCGAGGGCGATCATCCATGCGGCGGCGAGCAGGGCGACGGCGAAGATGCGGGAGATGGATCGATTGACGGCGCTGGCGAAGTCGGCGAAGCGGTGCTGGCTGAAGAGGGAAGAGAAGAAGGGCAGGGAGGCTGCTCCAGCGGCCTGGCCGAGGATGCCCATGGGGGCATTGAAGAGGGTTTTGGCGACGGTGATGCGAGAGATGCCACCGGGGTCGTAGGAGGCGAAGAAGCTGAGGATCCATTTGTCGGCGGTGACGAGCGAGACGCCGATCATGAGTGGGAGCGAGAGACGGAGCCATTCCAGAAAGGCAGGATGGCGCAGGTTGAAGATGCGGCGATAGCGGAGGCCTTCGCGTGCGGCACCAAACGCGGTGAGCAGACCGGGGCCGAGGATAACGCCGATCAGAACTCCGATGGCGAGCGAGTAGATGCCGAAGCGTGCGGAGAGGAAGACTGCGCCGAGGATGATACCGGCGTTGTAGATGAGTGGGGTGATGGCCTGGTAGAGGAAGATCTTGCGGACGAGGAGTTTGGAGCCGACGACACCGCCGATGAAGAAGAAGAGTTGCGCGGGGAGCAGGAGGCGGGTGAGCGAGGTGCAGAGGGCGGCGTTCTCCGGGGAGAAGCCGTGGAATTTATAACGGGTATAGATGGGAGCGAGGATCTCTGCGAGCAGTATGGCGGCGCCGAGAACGAGGATCATGGCATTGAGTACGACGGAGAGGGCGTGGTCGCCACCTTCTTCGTCTCCGTCGGCACGATAGCGGTTGAGGATGGTGACGAGCGAGATGGAGGCTACGCCGCCGACGAGGAAGTAGGCGAGCATGTCGGGTAGCTCGAAGGCAGCGTTGTAGGCGTCGGTGGCGGGCCCGGCGCCGAAACGGTAGTTGATGTATTTGACGCGCAGCAGGCCCAGGACGGCCGAGAGGAAGGACGATAGCATGAGCAGCAGGGTG
The DNA here is from genome assembly GCA_021780315.1 of Acidobacteriota bacterium. Taxonomy (GTDB): domain Bacteria; phylum Acidobacteriota; class Terriglobia; order Terriglobales; family Acidobacteriaceae; genus Edaphobacter. The sequence continues at coordinate 302,215 of JAJXYY010000042.1, read as the reverse complement.
GCGGAGAAGGCGCTGTGCGATCGCGACGGACGCAGCAAGGCGAAGAGGTTGCGGCGGCCGGTTGGGGCTGTCGCTGGAGTCGTCGCTGGCGTGGGGCTGGATGGCACGTCTTGTTCCTTGGGGTAGTGGGCAGAGCAGCTATCGTACGATTCTATCGGGCGAGGTTGCGTACTGGCTTATGCTCATCAGGTGGCGGCATTGGTTCGCGGCAGGGTGCTACGACAAGGTGCTGTGACGGAGGGGTATGGAGAACTTTCGGCTGAAGGTGTTTCGGACGGTGGCGGCGCAGATGAGTTTTCGGAAGGCGGCTGAGGTGCTGCACCTGAGTCAGCCTGCGGTGAGTCAGCAGATTCGAGCACTGGAGGAGGAGGCGGGAGTGCGGCTGTTCGATCGTGCTGGCAGTGAAGGGCATGGCAGCCAGATTGCGTTGACGGAGGCAGGGCGGGTGCTGCTGGGGTATGCGACGCAGGCTGCGGAGACGATGGAGCAGGCTGGGCGGGCGCTGGCGTCATTGAACCATGATGTGACGGGCGAGTTGAAGCTGGGCGCTTCGACGACGGTGGCACAGTATGTTCTGCCGCGGATATTGGGGGTTTTTCTGCGGCAGTATCCGCAGGTGAAGCTGTCGCTGGTGAGCGGGAACACGGAGCGGATTGCGGAGGCGGTGGCGGAGCAAGAGATTTCTCTGGGGATTATTGAAGGACCGGCCATGCGGCGAGATGTGAAGACGGAGAAGATGGTGCAGGACGAGATGGTTTTGATTGTGGGACCGGAGCATCCGTGGGCGCGTCGCAAGTCAGCGATTACGCCGCAGGATTTGACGACGGTGCCGTTGCTGCTGCGTGAGCGGGGCTCGGGATCGCGGCGGGTGGTGGAGCGGGCGTTGAAGCGCGCCGGGCTGACGCAGCGGTCGTTGCACATAGCGATGGAACTGGACTCGACGGAGGCGATCATCTCGGGGGTAGAGGCGGAGCTTGGGGTTGGGTTTGTGTCGCGCTGGGCGATCGGCAAGGTGCTGCGGTTGGGGACGGTTCGGCCGGTATCGGTAGAGGGTCTGGAGATATTGCGTGACTTCAGTTTTGTGCGTCTGGCTGGAACGGAGCTATCGGGGACGGTGGCGGCGTTTGAACGGTTTGCGCTGGCGGCGGTTTCAGGTTGAGCTTCGGGGCGATAAGTAAAAGTTATCGGCCATAGAAAACAACGTCTCGACTGAGCTGCCCGGTGAGCGGATGATCGTAACAAGATGACGCGAAACTTATTTTTTATCGGAATTATTCTTGCGGCGAGCGGGTTGATTGGCCCGCCGGTGGCGTTGGCGGCTGGGTTGGCGTATGGCTTGCTGACGGTGCATCACTTTCATGTGGAGAGCCGGAATCTTTCGAAGTTTTTATTGCAGGCAGCGGTGGTGTGCCTGGGCTTCGGCATGAATCTGCAGGAGGTGGTTCATGCAGGCAAGTCGGGGTTTATTTACACGGCGATCAGCATCACGTTTGCACTTTCGCTGGGGGTCTTGCTGGGCAAGCTGCTACAGGTGGGCAAGACGCAGTCGCTGCTGATCAGCTTTGGGACGGCGATCTGCGGGGGTAGTGCGATTGCGGCGATGGGTCCGGTGCTGAACGCGAATGAAGAAGAGATGGCGGTGTCTCTGGGGACGGTATTTGTGTTGAACTCCGTGGCGCTGCTGGTGTTTCCGTTGATTGGCTGGCAGTTGCACCTGTCGCAGACGCAGTTTGGGCTGTGGGCGGCACTGGCGATTCACGATACGAGTTCGGTGGTGGGAGCGGGCGCGAAGTATGGGGCTACGGCGCTGGCGGTGGGGACGACGGTGAAGCTGGCGCGGGCACTGTGGATTGTGCCATTGGCGATCGCCACGGCGATGCTGAAGAAGAGCAAGACGCGGATCCATTGGCCGTGGTTCATCCTGTACTTCTGCTTTGCGGCGGTGCTGGCGTCGTTTGTGCCGCGGTATGTGCCGCAGTCGGTGGCGGTGTTTGCCTCGCTGAACAAGCTAGGGCGGTCTGCTCTGACGGTGGTGCTGTTCCTGATCGGGACTGGGATTACACGGGATACGTTGCGAGAGGTTGGTGTGCGTCCGCTGGTGCAGGGGGTGACGCTGTGGCTGGTGGTTGCGAGTCTTTCGCTGTGGGCGATCCATGCTGGCTGGATTGCGATTTAGCTGTAGCTCAGGACGCAGGGTCGTTGCTGGGAGCGGGGGCTGGGTGAGTTGGTAGAGGTTCGGGCAGCGGGGTATTTTTTGCGGGTTCGGACCAGTGTTTGTGCTGGGCGAGTTCGCGTCGTGCGCGGCGCTGCTTGACGTGGGAGGGAACGGAGACGGCGGCGATGCTGAAGCTGACACTTTGTCGCTGGCTGCAGCGGAGGCAGCGCACAGGGTAGCGGAACTGAAAGAGTTCGAGGAAGTCCTGCGCCTGCAGCCGGGAACGGCGGAAGTGCTGTCCGGAGCAGTACTGGCACTGGATGACGATACCGCCTGCGTAGCTGGGTGCGGCGGCTAGAGCGTCGCTATAGGAGGAGTGGGGACGTTGATCGGTGCGAGTGAGGCGATCTGATTTTGCGATAGGACTCATGGCTGAAGTGGGACTCTAGTCTTCGCGGGGATTATCCATTGGTTGAAAGAGCAGGTCGGGCCGATTGGGTGCAGAGCGTGGGGCTGTTTGGCGGATGGGGCGAATGGGATGCAGGGTGGCTTTTGCGGCTGGTTTGGAGAGTAGTTTGAGGAGATCGCGGAGATCTTTCTGGAGAGTTTTGAGCTTTTGTGTATCAATGCCGGCGGCGGGGTCGGCCACGAGGAGGGCGAGTTGCGGCTCCTTGTGCTTCATCTCGGCCTTGATCTGGAGGCGTGCTCCGGGGATGGTATAGCCTTCGTCGTAGAGGAGGGACTTGATGCGCAGGGCGGTCTCTACATCGCGACGGCGATAGAGGCGCTGACCAGTGCCCCCTTTGTTGGGCTTGAGTTGGGGGAACTCACTCTCCCAGAAGCGCAGGACATAGGCTGGCACCTCGCAGAGACGAGCGACCTCGCCGATGCGGAAGTAGAGCTTGTCCGGGATGTCGGATCCGGAAGCGGGGTTACGCTTGCGGATTGGCTGTTGCTGCGCCATGCCAGAACTCCATCTCCACCTACAGGGGGGCGGTGTGGTCTGTCCCTCAACTGGCTCAAGTATAGGGCACATTCTGGCCGAAATGGCAGCAGGAAGGCGAGGAGTGGCCGCTGGCGATCCTATAGAGTAAGGGGCAGCTGCAGGGCGATTTTGCCGCGGATGAGATTTCTATGTTTTTGTATGGCAATGACTTAGGCCTGCGGAATGAGGTTTGAGCGGAATATGTTCCGGTTGTTGCAGGGAACCGGAGCGGGGCTGTTGTCGTATGGTTAGCCATACTTCAGGAGGCAGGATATGAAGCTAGAGCGAATCTGGGTTGTGGCGATGGTGGTTGGGACAGTAGTGTTGGCGGGATGCAGGATTGACTCCAGCAAACAGGGCGACAGCGACAACGTGAAGATCGCGACCCCGTTTGGCGGGATGCAGGTGAAGACGAACGAGGCGGCGGTGGCGGATGGGTTGGGGCTACCCGTTTATCCGGGGGCGGAGTTGGAGAAGAAGGGCAAGGACAATGGCGCTGCCGACGTCAATATGAGTTTTGGCGACTTCAAGCTGCGGGTGAAGGCAGTGAGTTATCGATCGACCGATGCGCCGGACAAGGTGAGTGCGTTTTACCGCAAGGCGCTGGGGCGGTATGGGGATGTGATCGAGTGTTCGAGCAATCGTCCGGTGGGTACGCCGACGCATACGTCCGAGGGGCTGACGTGCTCTGATGATACGGACAACCATGTGCAGGTGAATGCGGAGTCGGGATCTTCCGGCAAGCTGGAGTGGAAGGCGGGATCGAAGCAGCATCAGCATATAGTCTCTGTCGATGCGGACGGTGGGGGCACGAAGTTTGGGCTGGTGGCGCTGGATTTACCGGGCCATATCTCGTTTGGCGACAACAAGGATGATGCAAAGCAGTAAGGGCTCTGCCTGAGGTGGGCGGGACGATGCGCGGTGGGCTCTGTGCTGCGGTCTAAGGCTGGAGGGGACAGTGGTTGGCGGGGTCGTTACAATGAGGCATGCACGAACACTGTCACCGCTGTGGCGGGGAGTTCCTTACGGGGAACGAGGCGCCGCCATACTGTCCGCAATGCGGTGCTCCCCAGCTTTATCTACCTGAACAGGATCTGCCGGCGTCTGCAGTTGACGGGGGCTCGACGGGCGCGCTGCCTCCGCCCTACCCGCGTCAGGTGGATTGGGCGACTGCACTACGTTGTGCAGCGCTGGTGGCAGGAGTCGCTGGTGTGTTGAGCCTGGCTGCGACGCGTTTTGGAGTGCTGTCTCCCTTGAGCGAGTTGTGGATTCTGGGTGGATCGTTGACTACGTTGACGTTGTATCAGCACCGTCGTCCGCTGGCGAGGATGGATGCGGCGATAGGGGCAAGAATTGGCTTGGTGGTGGGGTTGGCCCTGGTGTTGTGTCTGGGGCTTTCGATGGCGATTGCGGGGCTGGTGGCGCGCTATGGGCTGCACTCGATGGGGCCGATCGACGTGAATCTGAATCAGCAGATGCAGATTTTGAAGCAGCGTCTGGCAGAGGCGAATCCGACGCCGCCGGAGATGCTGCGGTCGCTGGATGCGCCTGAGTTCCGGGCTGGCTTCATGCTGGCGGGTGCGGCGATGCTGGCGGGGTTTGTGCTGGTTTTGTCGACGGCGGGGGGAGCGGTTGCCGGTCTGCTGCGGTCTACCCGGCGGACGCCCGCTCGATAAGCGCACGTCACGGCGTTAACACCCCGGCTGCTGGTATGATCGAGCGCAATCGCTATGAGTGAACCTACTGGAAGTCCTAAGCCGAAGCTTCGTGAGAAGGGGCGCCTGATGTCGGCGTCTGAGATTGAACGAACTCTTGTCCGTCTTGCCCACGAGATCGTGGAGAAGAACGATGGCAGTGACAATGTGGGCCTGGTGGGGATCAAACGCCGGGGGGTTCCGCTGGCGCAGCGGATTGCGGGATTGATTGAGAAGATTGAGAAGCATCCGGTGGATACGGGTGTTTTGGACATCAGCTTTTACCGGGACGATCTCTCGACCAATGGTCCTCGTCCAGTGGTGACGCCGGGTGCGATCGGGTTCGACGTGAATGGCAGAGACATCATCCTGATGGACGATGTGCTGTACACGGGGCGCACGATACGGGCTGCTCTTGATGCTTTGTTTGACCATGGGCGACCGCGAAGTGTGCAGTTGCTGGTGCTGATCGATCGTGGCCATCGTGAGCTTCCGATCGAGGCCACCTACACCGGGCGCACGATTCCTACGTCGCGGCGCGAGATTATCGAAGTGAAGTTGAATGAAGTCGACGGTCAGGAGCAGGTACTGCTCATGGAACTCGTGGACTGACGGGCGAGCCAATGACAGCAATCTGGAGTGATCGCGGCGCATACGCTGCGGGGTCTGTGCTGGGCGTAGAGGATCTATCTGTGTCAGAGGTCTCGGCCATCCTTGGGCAGACGGCACGGTTGGAGCATCTGGCGCATGGGGATCGGGTGCAGGTACTTGCAGGCCGCAAGATTGCGCTGCTGTTCTATGAGTCGAGCACGCGGACGCGGACTTCGTTTGAGCTGGCGGCCAAGTCGCTTGGGGCGACGACGACGCTGGTGAGCGACAAGTCATCGTCGATAGAAAAGGGCGAGAGCTTGAAGGACACGGGGCTGACGCTGCGGGCGCTGGGAGCCGAGTGCATTGTGCTGCGCCATGCTTCGAGCGGGGCACCGTGGCTGCTGGCGCGTGCGACCGGGCTTCCGGTTTTGAATGCTGGGGATGGAATGCATCAGCATCCGTCCCAGGCGCTGCTGGATCTGCGGACGATGCTGACACGGCTGCCGGGGCTGGATGCGACGAGCGTGCATGAAGAGAGTCTGCGTGGTGTGACGGTGGTGATCACGGGCGACATTCTGCATAGCCGGGTGGCGCGGTCGAATGCGATGCTGCTGCCGCGGCTGGGAGCGCGGGTGGTGCTGTGCGGGCCGGAGCCGCTGTTGCCTGAAGTTGCGCTGGGACTGGGTGCCGGCGTCGAGATTGAACGGGACTTTGATGCTGCGTTGCGCCGGTCGCAGGTGGTGATGATGCTGCGCATCCAGCGGGAGCGGCTGGCTGGGCTGGAGTTGAACCTGGCGGCGTACATAGAGCAGTATCAGTTGAACGGGGAGCGATTGGCAGGGAATGCACCTGAAGCGGTAGTGCTGCATCCGGGGCCGATGATTCGCGGGCTGGAGATAGCGGGTGAGGTTGCGGATGGGCCAAACTCGGCGATTGAAGAACAGGTGCGGCATGGTCTGGCGGTGCGGACGGCGTTGCTGGCGCGCTCGCTGGGCCGGGGCGGATTCGAGAGTGTGACTGTATGAGTGACATGTTGATTTTGAATGGCCGGGTGATCGATCCGGCGAGCGGTGTGGATGCTGCGCGGGATGTGCTGCTTCGTAATGGCAAGGTGGCTGCGGTGGAGCAGCCCGGACGACTGAGTGGGGTTGCGGCGGCGGAGCGTCTGGATGCTACGGGACTGGTAGTGGCTCCGGGGCTGATCGATGTACATGTGCATCTGCGCGAACCGGGGCAGACGTACAAGGAGACGATTGCGACGGGTACGGCTGCGGCTGCCGTGGGCGGATTTACGACCGTGGTTGCGATGCCGAATACGATTCCGGTGAATGACTCGGTGGCGTCGATGGCGTGGATGCTGGATGCGGCACGTGGTCCAGTGGTGAAGCTGCTGGCGATGCCTGCGGCGACGGTGGGCAGCATGGGAGCCAGGCTGACGGACTATGCGGCGCTGGCGATGGCTGGCGCAGTCGGCTTTACCGATGACGGCAAGCCGGTGCTGGAGGACGAGGTGATGTGGGCCGCGCTGGTCGCGGCTGCGCGGGTGGGCCTGGTGGTATCGCAGCACGCGGAAGATACGCGGCTGACGGGCGGATGCAGCATGAACGCTGGGCCAGTGGCGTTCAAGCTGGGACTGCGTGGGATGACGGTGGAGGCAGAGGCGCGGATTGTGGAGCGGGATATCCGGCTGCTGCAAGAGATTGAGAAGTCCGAGGGGCTGAGGCCGCATCTGCATGTGCAGCATGTGAGCACGGCACGGGCGATGCAGGCGATTCGGACGGCCAAGGCGCAAGGTTTGCAGGTGACGTGCGAGGTGGCTCCGCACCACTTTACGCTGACGGAAGAGGCGATTGGGGACTACAACACGGACGCGAAGATGAATCCTCCGCTGCGAGCGGAGATTGATCGGCAGGCGGTGATTGCGGCGTTGCTGGATGGCACGGCGGACTGCATTGCGACGGACCACGCTCCACATGCGGCGTATGAGAAGGAGCAGGAGTTTGAGCGGGCTCCGAATGGGATTACAGGGCTGGAGACGGCGCTAGGTTTGGCACTGCGAGTGTTACATCAAGGGCATGGAATGCCGTTGGTGCGGGTGATGCAACTGATGAGTGCAGAGCCGGCGAAGATCGTGAAGTTGACGGATCGTGGGTCGTTGGCGGTGGGGGCTTGTGCGGACGTGGTGGTGTTCGATGCGGCGGCGGAGTGGAGTTTTGCTGTGAAGGAGTCGCGGTCGAAGTCGCGGAACAGCCCGTTTGATGGCGCAGGGATGCTGGGGCGGGTGAAGGCTACGATTTGTGAGGGGCGGGTTGTGTATCGGGGATAACGTTCAGGTGGTTTGTCGTTCGGCGGCTGGAGCGGATATCTGCTCCAGCCGTTTTGCTGCCGGTGGTTAGGTGAGGATGCTGAGTTTCTTTGCGGTGGTGGTGAGGGTTTCGAGGGCCTGGTCGAGTTGGGTGCGGGTGTGTTCGCTGGTGACGATGCAGCGGATGCGGGCTTTGCCTTCGGGGACGGTGGGGAAGGCGATGCCGGTGGCCATGACTCCGGCGTCGAAGAGGGCGCGGGAGAAGTCCATGGTGAGGCGCCCGTCTCCGATGATGATGGGGGTGATGGGGGTTTCACTGGAGGGGGTGGTGCGGCCACCGGTGTCGAATCCGGCGGTGGTGAGTTGCTGCTTGAAGTAGTGGGTGTTGTCCCAGAGGCGCTGGATGCGTTCGGGTTCGGCTTCGAGGAGGTCGAAGGCGGCGATGCAGGTGGCGGCGACCGAGGGTGGGTGCGAGGTGGAGAAGAGGAAGGGGCGGGCGCGGTGGTAGAGGTAGTCGATGAGGTCGCGGGAGCCGCAGACGTAGCCGCCGAGGGCTCCGATGGCCTTGGAGAGGGTGCCGACCTGGATGTCGACTTTGTCGGTGCAGTGGAAGTGGTCGACGGAGCCGCGGCCGTTGCGACCGAGGACGCCGGAGGCGTGGGCGTCGTCGACCATCATGATGGCGCCGTATTTTTCTGCGAGGGCGGCTAGTTCAGCGACGGGGCCGATGTCTCCGTCCATGGAGAAGACGCCGTCGGTGATGATGAGTTTGTGGCCGGGTTCGTGCTGGATTTCCTGAAGGAGCTGTTCGCAGTGGGCGACGTCTTTGTGGCGGAAGACCTTGATTTTGGCGCGGGAGAGGCGGGCTCCGTCGATGATGCTGGCGTGGTTGAGTTCGTCGGAGAGGATGAAGTCTTCTTTGCCGAGGATGGAGGAGACGGTGCCGGCGTTGGCGGTGAATCCTGACTGGAAGACGACGCAGGCTTCGACGCCTTTGAAAGCGGCGATTTTTTCTTCGAGATCCATGTGGATGCGCATGGTTCCTGCGATGGTGCGGACGGCTCCGGAGCCTACGCCATACTTTTTAATGGCGTCGATCGCGGCTTCTTCGAGCTTGGGGTGGTTGCAGAGGCCGAGGTAGTTGTTGCTGGCGAGGTTGATGACCTGCTTGCCGTCGTAGTGGCAGACGGGGGCCTGCTGATCGTCAAGGATGCGGAGGCGGAAGAAGGTTCCGCGCTGGCGGAAGTCGTCGAGTTGGGCGGTGAGATGAGCGAGTTGCGGGCGCTTGGCGGTCGCGGAGTTCATACAGCAATCGTAACCCTTTCAGGGCCAGGCAGCTGTTTGGGATTTGTTTGCATCGAAAGTATGGTAAAGCTGTTTCCAGCGGAGTTGTATTGCTGGACAGTACAACGAACCATACTTTATGAACGAGGGCTGATCCATGAATTACTCCTATGTGCTGAAGTCGGCGGCGACGATGGCACTGGCACTTACCCTGCTGACTGGTTGCCAGTCGAAGCAGGATGCGGCGATTGAGCAGGCGAAGAAGCAAGCGGCAGCGACGGGCCAGGCGCAACAAGTTGTTACGGTTGACAAGAATGGCACGACGACGACGGTGACGGTACAGCCACCGGCTCCGGGACAGACGGCACAGGCGATCACCACGACGGTGATGCCGGGACCTGGAGTGGCTGGTGGCAATCCTGCGGGTGGGCCGTACGCGGGACAGCCAGCGGTGGCAGGTGGCGGCCCGTACTCCGGGCAACCGGCAGTGGCGGGTCAGCCGGGATCTGGACAGGGATACGGTCCGGGCTATGGGCCGGGTTCGGGACCTGGCAATGGTGCCGGGTATGGTCAGGGTGCTCCGCAGGGAGGGCCACAGGGTGGGCCTGGGGGCAATCCCATGATTCGTCCGGCGGATGTGCGCGTTCCAGCGGGTACGAGTTTGGCGATTGTGATCAATCAGCACATCAGCGTGAAGACGACGCAGCCGGGAGATTCGTTCAGCGGCGAGGTTGCCGAGGCGGTGTCCGATCCGAATGGCCGCGTGATTATTCCGCGCGGGTCTCCGGTTGGGGGCATTGTGGATGCTTCGCACAAGCGTGGACACTTCAAAGGTGCTTCGATTCTGGAGCTGCGGTTGACGTCGCTGACGCTGAATGGGACGAACTACCCGTTGGATACGCATGATTTGACCCGAACGAAGAAGGGCAAGGGCCGGCGTTCGGCGGCGATGATCGGCGGCGGTGCCGGGTTGGGCATGTTGATTGGCGGTATTGCATCGGGCGGTACGGGACTGCTGATTGGCGGTCTGGCTGGTGCCGGTGCTGGTACAGCGGTTGGCGGCCTGACGGGCAATGGCGATATCGACATTCCGGCTGAGTCGGTGGTGCGCTTCCGGTTGGCAGATCCGTTGATCCTGCAGCAGTAAGTTGCGTTTGCGTGACGAAAAGGCCCATCCGTGCGGATGGGCCTTTTCGCGTCTGCGCTGGTTTTATGGCTGGAGGTGCTGGGCGACCAGGTTGGAGGCGTTTGCTATGACCTGAGGGTCGTTGCCGAAGCCGGGGAGCCAGTGCATGTCGGGTTCGCGGCGGAACCAGGTGGCTTGACGCTTGGCGTAGTTGCGATGGCCTTGCTGTGCGTGGGCGATGGCCTGGTCGCGGGAGAGTTGCTGGCGAAGAACTGCGATGGCTTCGGCATAGCCGAGGGAGGTGAGCGGGCGGCAGTGGTAGCCAAAGCGAGCGACCAGTTGCTGGGTCTCTTCGATGAGGCCGTGGTCGAACATGGCGGCGGCGCGGGTGTTGATGCGTTCGTACAACAGGGGGCGGGGCGGGTTGAGGCCGAGGCGCAGGATGCGGTAGCCGGTGAGGGCGTCACGGCCTTGCTGCCACTGCTGGGTTAGCGGCTGGCGAGCGGCGAGTGAAACCTCGATGGCGCGGATGGCTTTAGGGGTGTCGTTGGGATGGATGAGGGCAGCGGCGGCGGGGTCGAGGCGGGTGAGGATGCGGTGAAGGTAGGCGGCACCATGCGTGGCTGCACGCTGACGGAGGCGGTCGCGGAGGCCGGGATCGGTGGGAGGTGAGGGGAAGAGGCCGTCGATGAGGGCGCGGAGGTAGAGGCCGGTGCCACCGGCGATGATGGGGAGCTTGCCGCGGCTGGAGATGTCGGTGAGGGCCACGCGGGCGAGTCGGCTGAAGTCGCCTGCGGTGCAGGGTTCGGTAGGGGCGACGACGTCGATGAGGTGGTGGCGGACGAGTGCACGTTCTGCGAGGGAGGGCTTTGCGGTGCCGATTTCCAAGTCGCGATAGACCGCAACGGAGTCGCAACTGATGATCTCACCCTGGAAGTGCTGGGCGAGATGCAGGGCGAGGGCGGTTTTGCCGCTGGCGGTGGGGCCGACGAGGACGATCAGGGGAGCGAGCGGTGGGGTGGTGGTCACCATAGCCGCCACCAACCGGGCGTGAAGACAGTGTGCAGGCCGGCGCGGAGCAGGCTGAAGACGAGGATGGCGATGGCGAGCAGGAGGGAGCCGCGAATCTGGCGGCGGCGTTCGTGGGCACGGGGCGTTGCGGGTGGGTTAGGCGCAGGCATGGGTGCCTACTCGGAGGTTTTGTTGACGAGGTAGTGGATGCGGAGTTCGAGGTTGGGGCCGTGGAACTCGCTGGGGAGCGGGGGGAACTGGCCTACGCCGGTGATGGAGCCCCAGGCGGCGCGATTGATGGCGTCGTCGTGGGAGGAGCCGTCGAGGTGCATGGCTCCGATGTGTCCGTCGGGGAGGATGGTGAAGCGAATCTCGGTGACACCTTGTTTGTTGAGCGGGGGGCGGGCTTCTTCCGGAATGAGCGGGAGCCAGGTGTTGTAGATCTCGCGGATGATTTTTTTGAGGTAGGGGTCGAAGTTGACGCCCATGGTGTCGGAGAGGACGTCTACGCCGGTCTGGGCGCCCTGGTGTGCGACGGGAATGTTGGCTCCGTAGTCTCCGCCCTGGCCACGATTCTGAGCGGCTTGCTGGGCGGCCTGGCGGATGGCATCGCCGGCGGTTTGGTGCTGGTTGCCGAAGTTGGGCTTGGTCGGGGCAGGACGCGGCGCATCGATGGCGGCCTGCTGGGTGGGCTGCTGAGGAAGCGGCGGAGGGGCAGGCTGCTGCTGTTGTTGGGGCGTGGGCTGCTGCTGCTGCGGTGGCGGGGGGGGCTGGGGGGTGGGTGCGGAGGCTCCCGGCGCACCGGCGCGACGCATGGCCTGAAGCTGCTCCAGGGTCTTGCGGTCGAGGGTGGGCTTGACGGTCTGCTGAGTGCGATCCTTATCGCTGATGACGTTGCTGGGGCGCTTCTGGAGCTGTTTCGCCACGTCTTTCGGCATGTCGAGGTAGGTCATCTCCTTGTCGCGCTGCTTCAGGACGTCGGCAGGATTGATGAGGCGCGGCTGGTGGAAGAGGACGCGGGGGCCATAGAAGAGGAACCAGCCGACAGCGAGGTAGAAGATGAGCGAGATGTAAATGGACTCGCGGAAGCGAGCCTTGGCGCGTTCATCGTCGAGGGAGTCGAGCAGATGAATGAGTTCGTGTTCTTCGAGTTCGCCGAAGCGGCCGGTTCGCACCTTGAGGGGCGGGTTGGGCGGGGCGGAGTTTGGCGGCGTCTCGGTCGATGGCATCGGCTATGGGTGTGACGGTCGGGGCAGGGCAAGGTTACGGTACTGCTGTTGCCCGCGAGATTGCACTCTTTCTATTTTCTCACCTTTGGCGGTCAAGGGGTGTTTGTTCGATGCAATGGTTGGGAAGTAACGCCAGTTCCTCGTAGACTGTATCGATGGGTACACGCTTTACTGCAGAGACGCAGGTTGTGGTCCTGACGATCAGCGACCGTTGTTTTGCTGGTCGGCAGGTGGATCTCTCCGGGCCTGCGGTCTGTGGGTTATTGCAGGAGGCAGGGGTGACACGCGTGGAGCGTGAGACGCTTCCGGATGAGGTGGAGCTGATCGCTGCCACGCTGCGACGCTATGCGGGCAGTGCGCAACTGATTGTTACGACAGGTGGTACCGGGCTGGCTCCGCGGGATGTGACGCCGGAGGCGACGCGGGCGGTGTGCGAGCGGCTGGTCGACGGTCTGGCGGAGCGCATGCGCGCGGAGGGACTGCTGCATACGCCGTTTGCGCCGTTGAGCCGGGGAGTCTGCGGAACGCTGGGGAGTGCGCTGATTGTGAATCTGCCGGGCAGTCCAGCGGGAGCGCGGAGTTCGCTGGCTACGATTATTGGGGTGTTGCCGCACGCGCTGGATCTGCTGGCTGGCCGGACGTCGCATGGAGCTGAGGGCAGTAATGTGGGAGCATCGGGACAGTCGGTGCCGGCGACGGGTGATGTGGCAGGATCGGCGGGACGGCTGTGAGGATCTCTCCGGGTGGATTGCTGAAGAAGTGGAATCTGGCACTGTTGGTGCTGCTGAAGCCGTTGGGCCTATGGGGTCTGGGTGGGCTGTCGGTGATCGATTCGGCGTTGATTCCAATGCCTCTGGACCCGCTGGTGGTGGATTATGTGGCGCAGGACCATGGCAAGCTCTTGCTGTATTGTGTGGTTGCGGCTGCGGGGTCGGCACTGGGTGGGTTGGTGCCGTATTACCTGGGGCGTGCGGGTGGGGAGCAGATTCTGCTGAAGCGAATTAACCGGCGGCGGTATGAGCAACTGCGGGACCGATTCGAGAGCCAGGAGTTTCTGGTGCTGATGGTTCCGGCGCTGATTCCGCAGCCGTTTCCGACGCCGATGAAATTATTTGAGTTGGCGGCGGGAGTGTTTGAGATTCGTCCGCTGATCTATTTGAGTGCCGTATTTCTGGGCAAGCTGCTGCGTTTCCTGCTGCTGTCGATTCTGGTGATTGTGTATGGGCCGACGATTCTGCAGACTATGACGCATGCAATCCGGCAGCATCTGCCGGTGCTGCTATGGGGCATGGGGGCGCTGGGGCTGGGGTTGTCGATTTACATGACGCGGAAGCTGTTTGAACGACGCCGTGGACCACACTTTCCTGCCGAGGATGACACGGTGGAGTAGTGGTGCGGTGATGTTCCCTGTTTGCGATTAGAGCCGCGGCAGGTGGTTGCTCTGAGCGTTGTGGAGGCTTTCAACGATGCTGGCAGCCAGTACGGGCAGGCCGAAGAAGGCGCCTGCGGTGACGGCGGTGGACATGGCGTCGTTGGCGTAGAAGGGGATTGCGGCGACGTAGCACGCGGCCAAACCGGCGGCAGTGTGGGCGTAGAGGGTGCTGCCTGCCCAGACGGCGAAGTTGCTGAGCAGAAAGAACGAGGTGGAGGAGGCTACGACACCACCGGCGACACGGAGCGCGGAGGGCTTGCCGCGTAGCAGTTGGTGCCCGAGCAGACAGATTGCGGCGTACCAGGCCCAGGTGACGAGATAGCTGGGGGTGTGGAAGGCGAATCCGTAGACGAAGACGGTGAGGTAGTAGTCGGTCGCCATGAGGGCGAGGACGGCTGGGATGGTCATCCAGCGCGAGGTTCTTGCCCCGAAGAAGAGGAGTCCGCCGCCGACTGCGGTGAAGCCCACGCTGGTGGTGCTGAAGGCGTGGGGGAGGATGCGGCTAAGGATGGCGACGATCAGGGCGAAGATGGCGGACATGGAGGAACCTCAGGTTCAGCGGAGCGATTCAGTGGAGCGTTTGCAGTGAAATGCGGACAAGCTGTGAACTTTTATTGTCCCTGTTCCGCGGTGTGGGGTCAATCGGGAAGCTGGGTTGGTTTGATGGTGTGAAGTTGAGGTTCAGTGCTGGGTACGTCCGTCCATGTCCATGCGGATGACACGGCGGTCGGCGTTGAGGTAGACCGTCGCGGAGAGGGGTGGCAGGTCTCGCTTGGGCAGCAGCGAGGTGCCGTACATGAAGCGCAGGTCGCTGAAGGTGACGATGGTAGGGGCCGATGGATCTGTGTTGGGGTCGCGGGGGTTTTCGGAGACGAGCGGCCAGGAGGACCAGTCGAGATAGACCTCGCCGAGCCAGGAGCGTTTGGCGACCAGGGTGGCGAGGGTGGTGGGGGGCTTGAAGATGGAGTCGGCGTGGGCGGTGGTGAGGGTGTCGTGGAGGGTATCGGCGGTGGCGAGTTGATAGGTAAGGGGGAGTTCGGCCACGGTGGCCCAGCGGAAGGGGTTGATGGGGTAGGGGCTGGCGAAGGTGCGGGCAATGGGCGGTGTGGAGCCGTCGGGTTGGGTGTAGTCGGCGTTTTGAGCGAGGGTGATGGCCTGTGCGTGTTCGTAGTAGCGGAGGCTCCACAGGCAGACGGTGCCGAGCAGGGCGGCGATGGCCCAGCCACGTCCACGGAAGGGCTGGCGGCGGGCTCCGACCTCACTGTTGATCAGGGCAAACAGTGAGGGCGCGATGAGGGCGACGGTGAGGAGGAACAAAAGCACCGGCTCTACGATGAAGACGAAGGACCCGGCGTACCAGCGGGGATTGAAGGGGAAGAAGGGGCGGAGACCGTAGTTGTTGGTCCAGTCGAGGAGCAGATGGCTGGCGAGCGAGAGCAGGGTGAAGAGAAAGAGGAGTCCCCAGCGGACAGGGGCGGCTGGGGGTTTTGCGGAGGGCTGGGTGCGGCGGGTTCTCCAGCGGTGAACAAGATAAATTGCTGCGACCAGGAAGGCTGCCTGAAAAGGGATGCCGAGGAAGGTGTGGGTCCAGCCGCGATGATGTTGGAAGCCTGCGATTGGCCCGTCGATGGCCCAGAGGACGTCGAGGTCGGGGAACTCTGCGGCGATGACCATGGCGAGGGTGGCGTAGGCGGCCTTGCGGTTGCAGCCAGCGCGGGCGAGGCAGGCCCCGGTCATGAGGTGGGTAATTGGTTCCATGGAGTGAGGATAGCGGGGTGTGGGGTTGCGTGCCAGCGGGGTGTATCAGCTTGCTGATGCTACTTAGCCACCGGCGATGGCTCCGATGATGAGGAAGGGTTCGGCGGCGGTGGTGATGGCTTCGGGCAGCGGGGTGTCGGGGGACTGGTGGGAGAGGTCCTCTTCGCAGGCGAAGAAGCGCAGGAAGGGACGACGCTGGTGGGTGCTGTGGTCGCGGATGGTGCCGCGGAGCATGGGGTATCGGACTTCGAGTGTGTCGAGGATGGTGCGCTGGGTGATGGGGCGGGGGATGTGGAGGCGTGCCTCGCCGGAGATGCCGGCGAGGGTGCGTAGGTGGGCGGGCAGTTCGACGCGGATGAGGAGGGCGTCGGGCGGGTGGCCGGGGAGGGCGGTCATGGGAGGGTCTGGACCTCGACGGAGAGGACGGCGGGGAGATCTCGGACGATGGGGGCCCAGTTGTCTCCTGCGTCGGGGGAGACGTAGACCTGGCCGCCGGTGGTACCGAAGTAGATGCCGCAGGAGTCGAGGGAGTCGACGGCCATGGCGTCGCGGAGGACGTTGACGTAACAGTCTTTCTGGGGGAGACCGTTGGTGAGGGGCTCCCACTCGTTGCCGCCGGAGCGGCTGCGGTAGACGCGGAGTTTGCCGTCGGGCGGGAAGTGCTCGCCGTCGGATTTGATGGGGACGACGTAGAGGGTTTCCGGTTCGTGGGCGTGGACATCGATGACGAAGCCGAAATCGGTGGGCAGGTTTCCGCTGATCTCGCGCCACTGTTCGCCTGCGTTGTCGGAGCGCATGACGTCCCAGTGCTTCTGCATGAAGAGGACGCCGGGGCGGCTGGGGTGCATGGCCATGTGATGGACGCAGTGGCCTACCTCGGCTTCGGGATTGGGGAGGTAGGTGGAGTGGAGGCCTTTGTTGATGGGCTGCCAGGTGAGGCCGCCATCGTCGGTGCGAAAGGCTCCGGCTGCGGAGATGGCGATGAAGATGCGCTGCGGATTGGAGGGGTCGAGGAGTATGGTGTGGAGGCCGAGGCCGCCGGCTCCGGGTTGCCACAGGGGGCCGGAGCCGTGGCGACGCAGACTGGACAGCTCCTGCCAGGTGTGGGCACCGTCGGTGGAGCGGAAGAGTGCTGCGTCTTCGATGCCCGCGTAGACGGTATCGGGATCGGTGAGGGAGGGTTCGAGGTGCCAGACTCGTTTGAAGGCCCAGGGGTGGGCGGTGCCGTCGTGGGATTGGTGGGTGCCGGGGACGCCTTCGTAGGGGAACTGGTTGCCGACGGGGTTCCAGGTGAGGCCGCCGTCGTCGGAGCGCTGGATAAGCTGGCCGAACCAGCCGCTGCACTGCGAGGCGTAGATGCGGTTGGGATCGACGGGCGAGCCCTTGAGGTGGTAGATCTCCCATCCTGCAAAGAGAGGACCGGCGATGTCCCAGTTTTTGCGGGCTGCGTCGGAGGTGAGGATGAAAGCGCCTTTGCGGGTGCCGACGAGGACTCGGACTTGGCTCATCGTGTACTCCTTTTGAAGAAGATTCGGGGATTTTCAGGCCGATCGATGCGAGTGGCTCACGCTACCAAATTGCAAGCGCCGGAGGCAAGGGGAGAGTTGCATGTGGCCTGCTATATTGAGCCTTATGTCTACTATGTTGCCGCAAAGTGAGCCTGAGATGGAAGAGTTTGTGGGGGCATTTGAGGCGATGACGCTGCCGAAGGAGCGGTGGACGCACGGGGCGCATCTGCTGACGGCAGCGTGGTATGTGCATGGCCTGGGGGAGGCTGAGGCTCTGGATCGGATGCGGCGTAATGTGAGCCGCTATAACGTGGCGATGGGTGGGAAGAATACTGCTACAAGCGGGTATCACGAGACGGTGACGGCGTTCTGGATGAAGGCTTTGGCAGGGCTGCTGAGGGAGTGCTCGCATCGTGAGGGCGTGGGCCGGGCGGCGTTTGCGCGGATGGCGGTGGAGCGGTTTGAGGAGGATCGTGAGATTCTGCGGCGGTTCTACGACTTCGATGTCGTGGGGTCGGAGGTGGCGCGACGGCTGTGGGTGGAGCCTACGCTGGAGCGGCTGGGGTAAGGGCTGGCTCTTTATACTGGGTGGCATGTCTAGTGTGGCGATGGTGGAGCGAGAGATAGCGCAACTGCGGGATGAGCTGCGGCGGCATGAGCATTTGTATTACGTGCTGGATGCGCCGGAGATTTCGGATGCGCAGTATGACGCGATGATGAACCGTCTGAAGGGGCTGGAGGGGGAGCATCCGGAGCTGGTGGAGGCGGATTCGCCGACGCAGCGGGTGGGGGGCAAGCCGGCGGAGGGGTTTGCGAAGGTGGCACACTCGCGGCCGATGTTGTCGCTGGACAATGCGTACACGGAGGAAGAGCTGCGGGCGTGGGAGCAGCGGGTGAAGGAGGCGCTGCCGAGCACGGAGGCGGTGCGGTTCGAGTGCGAGTTGAAGCTGGATGGGCTTTCGCTGGCGCTGCACTACAAGGCGGGAAGAGCGAGAGGTGGCGAGGGGGCGACGGCGGTGCTGGTACGGGGGATTACGCGGGGTGATGGGGAGGTGGGGGAGGATGTGACGACGAATGTGCGGACGATCCGGTCGGTGCCGTTGCGGGTTTCGGCGGCGGACCTGGAAGCGGCGGGGATGCCGGAGGAGTTTGAGGTGCGGGGTGAGGTGGTGCTGCCGCAGGCTGCGTTCGAGAAGCTGAATGAGGAGCGGGAGGCGCAGGGGCTGGCTCCGGCGGCGAATCCGCGGAATGCGGCGGCGGGTACGATCAGGACGCTGGAGCCGAATATTGTGGCGCAGCGGCGGCTGGATTTTTATGCGTATTTTCTGCTGCGGGATGGCGAGATGTTTCTTGGCGATCAGACGGCGGCGCTGGCAGCTTTGCGGACTGCGGGCTTCCGAGTGAACGCCCATGCGCGGACGGTAGACAGCATGGATGCTGTGCTGGCTTTTATTGCCGAGGCGGAGATGCTGCGGGAGACGTTGTCGTACGAGATTGATGGCGTCGTGATCAAGGTGGATTCGACGTCGCAGCAGCGGCGGCTGGGGTTTACGGGGAGGGCGCCGCGGTGGGCGATGGCATATAAATTTGCGGCGCGGGCGGGGGTGACGCAGTTGGAGGATGTGTTGTTTCAGGTGGGTCGCACGGGCAAGGTGACGCCTGTGGCGGTATTGCAGCCGGTGCTGATCGGCGGGACGACGGTGACGCGGGCGACGCTGCACAATGCGGATGAGATTGGGCGGCTGGGAGTGCGGATCGGGGATTTTGTGCGGGTGGAGCGGGGCGGAGATGTGATTCCGAAGATCGTGGAGGTGGTGGAGGATGCGAGCCATGCTCGTGGGGCGCGGACGATTGTGTTTCCCAAGATATGTCCGGAGTGTGGAGCGCACCTAGTAAAGGTGGAGGGCGAAGTGGACTGGCGGTGTGTGAATGCGGCTTGTCCGGCGCGGATTCGGGAGGAGTTGCTGCACTTTGCGGCGCGTGGGGTGATGAATATCGAAGGGCTGGGGGATGCGATGGTGGCGCAGTTGCTGGGGGCGGGTCTGGTGAAGTCGATCCCGGACCTGTACTGGTTGAAGGAGAAGAAGCCGGAGCTGCTGGGGCTGGAGCGGGTGGGGGAGAAGTCGGCGCAGGCGCTGCTGGATGAGATTGAGAAGTCGAAGGGGGCTCCGCTGGCGCGGGTGCTGTTCGGGCTGGGGATACGGTTTGTGGGGGAGCGGACGGCGCAGTTGCTGGCGGCGCACTTTGGCAGCATGGATGAATTGATGAGTGCTTCGCCGGAGGAGCTGGAGGCGGTGAATGAGGTCGGGCCGCGGGTGGCGCAGGCGATTGTGGAGTTCTTTGCCGAGCCGAAGAACCGCGAGTTGGTGGAACGGCTGCGGGAGGCTGGGCTGACGTTTATCGCGGAGAAGAAGGTGACGACTTCCACGCTGGAAGGGCTGACGTTTGTGCTGACGGGCACGCTGCCGACGATGACCAGGGAGGCGGCGAAGGAGTTGATCGAGAGTGCGGGTGGTAAGGTTTCGGGGAGCGTGAGCAAGAAGACCAGCTACGTGGTTGCAGGTGAGGAAGCGGGGTCGAAGCTGGAGAAGGCACAGCAGTTGGGGGTAGCAGTGCTGGATGAGGCGGGGCTGGTGGAGATGCTGCAGCAGGGAGCAGGGGATCGTGCGTAGAGGATAACTGCCTTCGGTTGGCGGCTAAGTGCTTTTGCGCAGTAGAACTGGGGAGAAGGTGGCCAGGGCAGCAACTGCTAACGTGGCGTACAGGGTGCTGTGGGCAGGGAAGGTGAGGAATAGCGTCCAGCCGAGGATGATCCAGAAGGTCATGTTGGCACTGGCGGCGAGGTAGACCCAGTCGGAGAAGCGGTGCTGGTCTCGGAAGAAGTCCATATCGCGAAGGGTGGAGTATGTGGTGTTGTCGCGGGAGATGAGGCGGAGGACGATGACCGGCAGGAGATTAGCGGTAAGGACGGCGACGATCCAGAGAGGCAGGGCGTAGGGCAGGTATGCGAGTGTGGGATAGTGCTGTAGGAGCAGCCATGTGACGGCGAGGGTGATGAGGATGTTGAGACTGGCTCCGGCGTTGACGATCGCGGGAAAGTGGGCCATATCGCCGAGTCGGTTCATCTCGTTGAGTTTTTTATCGGCTGGGTGCAAAGGTAGGCTCCGGAGCAGTAAGAATCATGATGCGGTTTGATGCTAGCAGGCTAAAGTGTGAAGAGAGGTGGGTTTATGGCAGGGATTTCGCGTAGTCAACATGGATCGGAGTCGGTGTGGGATTATCCAAGGCCGCCGCGGCTGGAGTCGAGCGGGCGACATTTGAAGATCGTGCATGCAGGCCGCGTGTTGGCGGAGACGACTGAGTCGCTGCGTATTCTGGAGACGAGCCATCCGCCGGTGTACTACATTCCGCAGTCGGATATTGCGATGGAGTACATGGTTTCATCTCGGCAAGAGCCTAGTTTTTGCGAGTTCAAAGGGTTGGCCGAGTACTGGAATATCGAGATGCTGCCGGAGCGCGGGCGATTGGCGGTTCGGGTGCGGGATGCGGCGTGGAGTTATGCGGAGCCGACGGGCGTATATGGCGGGATGGCAGGGTATCTTGCGTTCTATGCCAGCCGGGTGGAGGAGTGCTACATCGACGACGAACGGGTGCAGCCGCAGCCCGGAGATTTTTATGGTGGGTGGATTACCTCGCACGTGCGCGGGCCGTTCAAGGGATCGCCGGGAACGTTGGGGTGGTAGCGGAGGCGTAGAAGTGTTGTGGCGACAGGTCAGGTTGTTGCTACTAGATTTCCTCCTCCGGCTTTGACGGAGTAGAGGGCTTTGTCGCAATTGCTGATGAGGTGATCCCAGTCGCGGGTGGAGTGTTCCAACTGAGCGAGGCCGAAGCTGGCGCTGATGGTAGCGGAGGTTTGGCCGTGGACGATGGTGAGTTGTTCGAGTGCGTTGCGGAGTCGCTCTGCGGTCTCCAGTGCGGCGGTGCGGTTGGTGTTGGAGAGCAGCACGACAAACTCGTCACCACCAATGCGGGCGAGGATGTCCTCTTTGCGGAGTTCGCGTTGGAGGCATCGGACGACGGCAACGAGGGTGGCATCGCCGAACTGGTGTCCGAGACTGTCGTTGATCTGCTTGAAGCGGTCGAGATCGATGAGGATGACGGAGAAGGGATAGCGGTTGGACTGGCTGAAGGCGATGGCGCGCTCGGCGACTAGTTCGACTGCTCGGCGGTTGAGCACGCCGGTGAGTGGATCGGTGGAGGCCTGTTGGCGGAGGTCTTCGCGCAGGGTTGCAGCGGTCATCCAAACGAAGGCAACGGTGACGGCGCCTTGTAGGACGGAGACTTCGAGGATGGACCAGGCCAGCAAAGAGCCGCTGCGGAGGTAGTTGGCCGGGGCTCCATAGACGGTGGTGCCGAGGGCTCGGATGATGTTGTTGGCCACCAGCATCGAGAGCACGACGCCCATCAGCGAGCCTGCGACACGCAGGTAGCCGGTGGCTTCACGGAAGACGAATCTGGCGCTGAGTGCGACCTGTGTAGCGAGGACCAGGCTGTATACGATCAGCCGAATCTGGGTGTTGGGCTGGAGGACGCCATATTGAATTGCCGACGCCAGGGCAATGAGGACTAGGCCAATCTGGATGCGGGATTGATACGCTCCGCGATCGAAGAACTCCGTGAGGGAGCGATGGAGGAAGACGTAGCCGATGGGAAAGAAGACGGTTCCGGCAACGATGGAGATGGGGTCAGGGATATGACCGCGCAGCGCGATGAGCACGGCTCCCATAAAGGCGCAGAGGTTGTAGATGGGGAACCAGTGCACGCCTTTGGAGGTGAGATGCAGTCGGGAGTTGATCAGAGTCAGGAAGGTGTAGAGGCCAAGCAACAGAGCATGTTCCACATGGATGGTATGGATGTCCATAAATTGTCTGTCCTCTGTCGGTCAGGCGCGACGATACCGGTGTATCGGTTGATGTGAGGGCTTACGAAAGAGATGCAGTCGTAGTGCAGGAAAAGTGACACAAGGCTGAAAACGAACGGGGAGCAGCAATCCGGAGGAGGATACAGGCTACATCCTCTTCCGGATAGTTTTGCATAGATTGCCGGGTACAGCGCGTGATTCTTCGGCGTGCTATTCGAGGGATGGACCTTTGTGTCCGGCGAGAGTGCCGGGCATATCGGCCAGGACGTAGGACATAACGGAGAGCATGGCGATGTTGTGGCGGAACTCCAGAAGATCGACTTTGTCGAGGGTGTCAGCTTCGGTGTGGTGCCAGTCGAAGTAGTGCTGGGCGACGGTGTGGGGACTGAGGCTGGGGACACCTTCGGAGGTGATGGGGCCGATGTCGGAGCCGCCGCCGCCGGGGGTGATGGAGTTGGCGTCGATGGGGGCGAGGAGGGTGGCGATGTCGCGCAGCGTGGCGAAGGAGGCGCGATCTTCAGGGGTGAGGGTGGACTCGTCGAGCAGGGGGCGGCCGAGGGCGTCGACGGGGCCGGTGGTGGGCGGGGGGGTGGCGGTGCGGCGGGTGCCGCCGAAGCTGCCGTAGCCCATGCCGAGGGGCTTTTCCGCGCCATTGTCCATCTCGATGGCGGCGACGTGGTTGGCGAGGTTTTCGCCGATGTACTGGCGGTAGGCGCGTCCTCCGGCGCCACCGTTTTCTTCATTGACCCAGAAGACGACGCGGATGGTGCGTTTGGGCTGGAGGCCGAGTTTGTGGAGGATGGAGACGGCCTCTAAGGTGGCCATGATGCCGGAGCCGTCGTCCTGGGCGCCCTGGCCTACGTCCCAGGAGTCGATGTGGCCGCCGAGCACGACGATCTGTTCGGGATGCTGGGAGCCGGAGATTTCGCCCATGACGTTTCCGGCCCGGACGTCGGACTCCATGTGGGCGTCCATCTGGAGGTGGACTTTGACGGGGCCTTCCTTGGCAAGACGTTCGATCAGGAGGGCATCTTCGACGGAGATGGCGGCGGCTGGGATTTTGGGTTGGCTGGGGTCGTAGACGAGGGTGCCGGTGTGGGGCGTCTGCAGCGCGAGGCCGGTGGCGGAGCGGACGAGTACGGCGACGGCTCCGCGCGCGGCGGCGTGGGAGGGGCCGGTGACGCGGTAGGTGGAGCCGATGCCGTAACCCTTCCAGCCGGGGTTGAAGACGACGATCTTGCCCTTGATGGCGGAGTCGGGGAGTGCGTCGAAGGTGGCGAAGTCGGGGACGAAGAGGACGTCGGCGGTGATGCCTTCTTTGGGGGTGCCGACGCTCATGCCGAGGCCGAGCATGTGGAGCGGCTTGGCGACGGGAGCGATGAGGGAGGCTTGCTCGTTGCCGCGGACCCAGTGGGGAACCATGACGGGCTGGATGACCACGTTCTGGAAGCCGGCTTTGCGCATGAGGTCAGCACCCCACTGGACGGCGGTGTTTAGTTGGGGGCTGCCGCTAACGCGCTTGCCGATGTGGTCGCAGAGGTAGGTGAGGTCGGCGTAGCCATCGGTGTCGGCCATGGCGGCGGCGATGATGCGGTCGGCGACGGGTTTGTACTGGTCGGCGAGGGGCGTGGGTGCCTGGGCAACTGCGGGAAAGGCGGCGAGGAGAACTAGAGCAGCGGCGAGGCGGATGAGACAGGGCATGGGGTCTCCTGAGGACAAGGTGATGGCGTAAAACGGGATCATCCTGGGTCGACCGGGATGGATGGATTAGCGGCACAGACGGCTGGTTGAACGATATGGTCTCAGGTAGCAGTGGTTTCGTCGAGAGAAGATAGTGGCCGAGGAGTGGCAGGTTTGGCACGTTCGTACTCGCAGGGACGGATTGTGCAAAAATTGTTGTCTATGTCTAATGCGAATACACCCGAACTGCCGACCTCGCCTGAGCCGATGGAACCAACCGTAGCGATCCCGGAGACCGCGGCCGCATCCACTGAGAAGCCTGCCGTATCGCGTGAGCCGACGGAGTCGTTTGGCTCCTTGCTGTCGGACTTTGAGCAGAGCCATAAGCGCAAGGCCGAGGATGGCAGCCGACAGATTGCAGCGACGGTGGTGGCGGTGAATGCGGAGTCGGCGTTTCTGGATATCGGGTATAAGACCGAGGGGATTCTGCCGCTGACGGTGTTTGGCGGTGAGGCAGATGCTCCCAGTGTGGGTGACAAGTTTTCGGTGTCAGTGAAGGGGCGGGACATCGATGGCTACTATGAGCTTTCGCTGTTCAAGGTGGCGCGGCCGAAGGACTTTACGTCGCTGGAGGAGGCGTTCGAGCAGAAGGAGACGATCTCTGGCACGGTGACGGGTGTGGTGAAGGGCGGGCTGACGGTGGACATTGGGATGCGGGCGTTTATGCCTGCATCGCGCAGCGGCGTCCGCGATGCTGCCGAGATGGAAAAGCTGGTGGGGCAGGATATTCGCTGCCGGATTACCAAGCTGGATGTGGCCGAGGAAGATGCCGTGGTGGATCGCCGCGGAGTGCTGGAAGAAGAAGAGAAGGTGAACAAGGACCGGCGCTATGCGGAGATCAAGGAAGGCGACGTGCTGCACGGCACGGTGCGGACGTTGATGGACTATGGCGCGTTTGTGGAGATTGGCGGCGCGGATGGGCTGCTGCACATCAGCGATATGGCGTGGACGCGGATTGCGAAGCCCAGCGATGTGTTGACGGTGGGGCAGGAGATTGAGGTCAAGGTACTGAAGATCGATCCGGAGACGCGGAAGATTTCGCTGGGGATGAAGCAGTTGCTGGCCCATCCTTGGGATGCGGTGGCGGAGAAGTACCATGTCGGCGATAAGGTGCGGGGCGTGGTGACGCGGACGGCAGACTTTGGTGCGTTTGTGGAACTGGAGCCGGGAGTGGAAGGGCTGATCCACGTGTCGGAGATGTCGTGGGCGAAGAAGGTCCGCAAGGGCGACGACATGGTGAAGACGGGTGAGACTGTCGATGTGGTGATTCTGGGCATCGATCTGGCGCAGCAACGGATGTCGCTGGGGCTGAAGCAGACTCTGGGCGATCCGTGGGCGGAGGCAGCGCAGAAGTTTCCGGTTGGTTCGCAGGTGGAGGGTACGGTCACCAGCTTTATGAAGTTCGGTGCGTTTGTGCAGTTGGCTGAGGGTGTTGAAGGCATGGTGCACATCAGCGAGATTGTGGCGGACCGGCGACTGAATCATCCTTCCGATGCGCTGCGTGTGGGCGAGCACGTGAAGGCGAAGGTGCTGGAACTGGACCAGGAGAAGCGGCAGTTGCGGCTGAGCATCAAGCAGTTGATCCCGACGGGGCTGGATGAGTTTGTCGAAGAGCATCAGGAGGGCGATACTGTTTCGGGACGGATCGTCGATGTAACCGATGGCCTCGCGCGGGTGGAACTGGGTGAGGGCGTGTTTGCCATGAGCACGCTACCGGTGGCGAGCGCGGTGGTGGAAGCTGCGCCTGTAGCGGGGGCGCTGGATCTCTCTTCGTTGAGTTCGATGCTGAATGCGAAGTGGAAGGGTGGGGCGTCGAGTGTAGCGGCCAAGCCGGAGCCGGTACGGGCTGGACAGATTCGGAGCTTCCGGATTGCGAAGTTGGACCGAGACGCGAAGACGTTGGAGCTGGTTTTGTTGCCCTGATTGTGGCATGTGGAGCTGTGAGTTGGCTAACGATGTTTGACAGTGATAGAGTTTGACGGGTCGCAGGACTCGTCTCCGACGAGAAAGCGTTTACTTAGGGAAAAATCAAATAACCGGAGCCAATATCGTGGTTGGAGTGAATGTTGGGAAGTCGCTGGTGATTGCATCACTGGCTTTGCTGTGGAGTGGTGTAGCCGTCGCGCAGGCAACGCAGCCTGTGACGCTTGCGGTCGATCTGAACCACGCGAAGGGCGCCGTGAGCCCGATGCTGTACGGGTTGATGACGGAAGAGATCAACTTCTCGTACGACGGTGGCTTGTATGGCGAACTGGTGCGAAACCGTACCTTTCAGGATCGCCCCAATAGCCCGGAGCACTGGTATTTGCACGAGGGTGGCGGCGGCGATGCAACGATGAAGATTGACCGCACGACGGGCCCCAGCGCCGCACTGCCGCTGAGTCTGGCGTTGACGGTTCGCAGCAGCGATGCCAAGGATTCGGTCGGGGTGGAGAACGAGGGCTTCTGGGGTATTCCGCTGCGTCCGCGGACCTCGTACAAGGGATCGTTCTATGCCAAGGCCGATGCGGCTGGAAGCCCGGTGACGGTGAGTCTGGTCAACGATCAGACTGGCCTCGTGGCTGCGTCTTCGGTGCAGACGCTGGGAACGGAGTGGAAGCAGTATGACTTCACGCTAACGACGGGGGAGATCCATGCATCGTCGGATAACCGGTTGCGACTCTCCTTTGGCAAGCCGGGCACGGTATGGTTCAGCCTGGTGTCGTTGTTTCCCCCAACGTACAAGGGGCGCGTGAACGGCAATCGTCCGGACCTGATGGAAAAGATGGCAGCGATGCATCCGGCGTTCCTGCGTTTTCCCGGTGGCAACTATCTTGAGGGTGACCACATCAATGAGCGGTTCGAGTGGAAGAAGACGATTGGTCCGTTGGTGGATCGTCCAACGCACATCAGTCCGTGGCGGTATCACTCCTCGGATGGTATGGGATTGCTGGAGTTTCTGGAGTGGTGCGAAGACCTGAAGATGCAACCGGTACTGGCGGTTTATGCGGGCTACTCGATGCGGCAGGAGTATGTGAAGCCGGGCGCAGACCTGCAACCGTATGTGGCCGACGCGCTGGATGAGATCGAGTATGTAACGGGATCAACGGACACGAAGTGGGGTGCGGAGCGCGCCAAAGACGGGCATACAGCCCCGTTCAAGCTAAAGTATGTCGAGATTGGCAATGAGGACTGGTTCGATAAGTCGGGCAGTTACGAGGGACGTTACGCCCAGTTCTACAAGGGGATCAAGGCGCAGCATCCTGATCTGCAGTTGATTGCGACCATGCCGATCAAGCAGATGAAAGCCGATGTTGTCGATGACCATTACTACCGGACAGCCAAGCAGTTTTACGAGGACGTCCACCATTACGATACAGTCGACCGCAACGGGCCGAAGATTTTTGTGGGCGAGTGGGCGACGCGCGAGGGTGGGCCTACGCCGAACTTCGGTGCGGCGCTGGGCGATGCAGCGTGGATGACCGGCATGGAGAAGAACAGCGATCTGGTGGTGATGGCGAGCTATGCTCCGCTGCTGGTGAATGTGAATCCGGGCGGGATGCAGTGGGAGACTGACCTGATCGGCTACGACGCGATGTCGAGCTATGGATCTCCTAGCTACTACGCCCAAGTGATGTTTGCGGGCCATGTCGGTGACGAGATTCTAAGTGCCAAGGCGGATACGGAAGCTCCTCGGTTCTTCTACTCGGCTACGCGTAGCACCGCGACGGGGGTGATGTATCTCAAACTGGTGAACGCAAGCTCGGAGCCTTTGCCGGTGAAGATCCAACTTGAGGGAGCCAAGAGGGTGGCGGCGAATGGGAAGATGGTTACGTTGAGTGCTAAGACAACCGCAGCGACGAACACGCTGATGCATCCGAGTGAGATTGTGCCTGTGAATAGCACAATCTCCAATGGGGCGAAGAGCTTTTCGCATACGGTTCCCGGGTACTCGATTCAGATTCTCGAACTTGAGACCAAGTAGCAGCAGGGATGCAAGGAAAGATGCAAATGCGCAGCGTGCTATTGGCTGCGCATTTGCTCTTTAAGGTTCCTGGCCATTTTTTCTACTTCTGTAGCTTTGCGTATTACGGAGAGCGAGAGCGTGTCCTTGTTGCTCTTGTCCACCTCGGCTTTGAGTTGCTTTGCGAGTTCGAGTAGGGCGGCGGAGTCGGCTTCGAGTTGCGCCTGACGTGCTTCTTTGGGGGGCATTGGAGTTGCGTGCGGGGCAGTTGCGGGCGTTGATGATGGCTTGGTGCTGTCCTGCGCTTGATCGGACTTGCCGTCTCCAACCGGCGGCGAAATGCTGGATTGGGCGTTGGGTGCGGCTGGGCTCTGCGGCGTGGAGGACCGGGGAGAGCGGGCGTAGGCCCTGCAAGAGGTGGCGCAGAAAAGAATGAGGCCGCAACAGGAAACGACGAATTTGCGGTGGCTTCTGAAGGGAATGCCCATGATTTCTACCTCGCTGAAGACCACTGTACTCGTGCTGGAGGAAAGCTGCACCCGGGCCCTGAAAGAGGACACGACCACCACTCATTCCCGGGGTGGCGCGGGCGGCATTCTGGTTGGTGGTTCGACCGGGCGGCGTGCAGCTTGCAAGCGGGTCTTGCGCTCTGTGGCATAGATCGAGAAACACGTATTACCAAGGAATCAATCGATTTAAAAGAGACGCAGGCAGCACTTCGCGGAGTAGGATGTTAGCGCAATGCAACTGTCAATTTAAGCGATTTAAGCGATAGGAAGGTCATGCGTATGAGCCGGATGAGAGCAGTGCGTTACCGTGTCAGCTTGTGTATTCTTGCAGTTTTTTTGATGGCGGGTCATGTGCCGGTTCATGGAGCGGTTCCTACCGATGCGGCGGCTCGCAAGGCGCGGATCGACGGAATCATAGCCAAGATGACGTTGGAAGAGAAGATTGATTACATCGGAGGAACGGGCTTCGATATTCGTGCGATGCCGCATTTGGGTCTTCCGACGTTTACGATGTCGGACGGGCCGTACGGTGTGCGCAGCAACGCCGGATTCCCGTCGACGACCTATGCTGCGGGGATTGGGTTGGCCGCGTCGTGGGATCCTGCGCTGGCTGAGCGAGTGGGCCGGGGGATTGGTAGCGATGCTCGAGCGCGCGCTATTGATTACATGCTGGGGCCGGGCGTGAACATCTACCGTTCGCCCCGCAATGGGCGCAATTTCGAATACTTCGGTGAAGACCCTTTTCTGACTAGTGCGATTGCTGTGGGCTACATCGACGGGATGCAGAGCCAGGGTGTGAGCGCAACCGTGAAGCATTTTCTGGGCAACAACTCGGAGTTTCTGCGGCATGATTCCGACTCCATTATCGATGAGCGGAGTCTCCGTGAAATCTATCTGCCAGCTTTTGAGAGTGCGATCAAGAAGGCGCATGTGGGCGCGGTGATGGATTCGTACAACCTGACCAATGGCCAGCATATGACGCAGAACGGTTACTTCAACACGGAGATTGCCCGCAAAGAATGGGGGTTTCAAGGTGTGATGATGTCAGACTGGGTGGCCACATACGATGGCGTCGCTGCAGCCAATGGCGGACTTGATCTGGAGATGCCGACGGGCGCGTGGATGAATCGCAAGAATCTGCTGCCGGCGGTGAAGGACGGACGGGTGAGTGTGGCAACGATCGACGAGAAGGTACGCCACATTCTGGAGACGGCAGATCGTTTTGGCTGGATGGACCGTCCGCAACTGGATACCACGGTTTCCGTGTACAGCAAGGCAAATCAGGAAGTAGCGCTGGATGCGGCGCGTGAAGGTATGGTTTTGCTGAAGAATGAGGGCAAACTGTTGCCGTTGGATAAGGCCAGGGTGAGATCGATTCTGGTCGTAGGGCCGGATGCCTATCCGGGCGTGGCGGTTGGTGGAGGCAGCGCAGGCGTCGTCCCGTTCGAAAGTGTCGGCGTGTTGACCGGCATTGGAGACTTCGCAGGCACCGGTGTGACGATCCTCTACGATCGCGGTATTCCTGCGGTAAAAGAGCTGGCACGGATGACGCACTTTACGACAGCACGGGAGCAGGGCGTATCGGGCGTAACAGTCGAGAGCTTTGGGAATAAAGATCTTACCGGTGTACCCGCTTCAACCAAGGTGGTTGGGCAGCTTCATGCCGCTGGGGTTTCGTGGGCGACGTTGGCCGACGATCCAGCTACCATGCAGGCTTTGTTTACTGGGGTCAAGCATGCGACTTCGCGGCGCTGGACTGGCTACTACGTCGCGGCAGAGGATGCAGCCTACGAGGTTGTGCTGCAGGGCGCAGGAGAAGGGACTGGTGCGCGGATGTTCGTTGACGACAAGTTGGTGATCGACAACTGGTCGCTGGTGCGAGCATTCGAGCCACATGTAACGATGCATTTTGCGGCGGGTCCCCACAAGGTGGTGGTTGAGGATTATCAGGAGTCAGCACTGGGTGGTCATCTTGAAGTTGCCCTCGTGGAACAGAGCAAGCTGGTTAACGCCCGCGCGAAGGAGTTGGCATCAAAGGCGGATGTGGTGGTCATCGCAGCAGGATATGACCATGACAGCGAGTCGGAGGGTGGCGACCGGACGTTCGATCTGCCCGTTGGACAGGATGAGATGATTCGTGAACTATCCTCGGTGAACCGCAACACGATAGTCGCCATGACTTCGGGCGGGAATGTGGATTCACGTAGCTGGCTCAAGCAGGTTCCAGCCTATGTGGAGATGTGGTATTCGGGAGAGCAGGGCGGAAGGGCGCTGGCCGAGATTCTGTTTGGCGCGGTCAATCCTTCCGGGCACTTGCCTGCGACGTTCGAGCGTAGTGCGGAGGATAATCCTACTTTTGCGAACTATTATCCGGATGGCGACTCCAAACGCGTGGTCTACAAGGAAGGCATCTTCGTGGGCTACCGCGGGTACGAGCACAATGGAGTCAAACCGCTCTATCCCTTTGGATACGGCTTGTCGTATACGACGTTTGCGTTCAGCAATTTGAGCGTGGCTCCGGGTAGTGGCGCGGCTCAGTTCACGGTATCGTTTGACGTTGCGAATACCGGTAGCAGGGCGGGTGCGACCGTGGCGCAGGTGTATGTGGCGGACGACCATGCGAAGGTTCCACGGCCACCGAAGGAGTTGAAGGGGTTCAAGCGGGTTATGCTGCAGGCGGGCGAGACGACGCATGTCTCAATACCGTTGGATGCCCGTTCGTTTGCCTATTACGACGTGGCGCAGAAGGGTTGGCGTATCGCTCCGGGCAGCTTCGGAGTGCTGGTGGGTGACTCTTCCGATGCGACGGGCCTGAAGGGATCGCTCACCATCTCTGAAAGCGCAGCGAAGCTGGCGACGGAATAAGCCGCAAGGGACAGGACTGCTGGAGGTACCTTCAACATCTCCGGCAGTCCGGACTCACCGTTCCAACGTGAGTCGAGGTAAGATAGCGACAAGTCACAACATCCACCAAGGAGCGACGTCCAAATCTTCGCCTTCGCGTTCGGGGGGGCAGGATGGCGTAAGTTTTATGTCTGAGAGTATTCAAGATCGAGTATTGCGCGTCATTGCTACCAGCCGACGCATTCCAGTTGAGTCGATTCGTCCCGACAGCACGTTTGAAGAACTGGGCATCGACTCGCTCGACAGGTTGAACATTCTGTTCGATCTGGAAGGTGAGTTCGATATCGAGATCAACGACGAAGAGGCGAAGCAGGTGACGAGTCTGGACCAGATGGTGGCAGGGATCACGCAACTGGTGGACGCGAAGAAGTCAGCGTCACCGGAAAGCTAACGTGACACGGGTCGTCATCACGGGAGTGGGTGTGGTGAGTGCCCTTGGTCTGGATCGGCTGGAATTTGCTCGTGCCCTGGAGTCAGGCCACTGCGGGATCCGGCCGATTGCGGCGATCGATACAGCACAGTTGAAGTTCAACATGGCAGCCGAGGTGCAAGGCTACAAGCCAGAAGAGCAGTTTCTCGCGAAAGATCTGGCGTTTATGGATCGATTCGCTCAGTTTGCGCTTACGGCTGCGAACGAAGCTGTAGTGCAGGCCGGAGTCGAGTGGACCACGGACTTGAAGGAGCAGTCCGCAATTGTGACGGGTTGCTGCATGGGGGGCCGGGGAGCGGAAGAAGCTGGTTATTGGGAGCTATTTCATAACAACCGGACGCGAGTGCATCCGTTTACGATCCCTTTGAGCATGAGCAATGCCGGCGCGAGCCACATCTCAATGCGTTATGGAATTCAGGGGCCTGCGTACACCGTTTCTACGGCTTGCTCGTCGTCGGCGCATGCCATTGGGCAGGCGTTCTGGATGGTGCGGTCGGGTGTGGTTCCTCTGGCGATTGCGGGTGGTAGTGAAGCCCCTTTGTTTCTGGGTGGTTTGAAGGCTTGGGAGGCGATGCGGGTGATCTCCAAGGATACGTGCCGCCCGTTTTCTGCGGACCGGACGGGATTGGTGCTGGGGGAGGGGGGGGCGATGCTGGTGCTAGAGCCGCTGGACTCGGCGTTGGCGCGGGGAGCCCGTCCTTTGGCGGAGATTGTGGGTTTTGGGATGTCGTCCGATGCGGTGCATATAACGCAGCCATCGCCGGAGGGAGCGGCGCGGGCGATGCGAGGTGCGTTGCGAGATGCGGGGCTGGCGGTGGAGCAGATTGGGTATATCAACGCGCATGGAACGGCGACGGAGGCGAACGACAAGACAGAAACTGCGGCGATTCGGGCGGTTTTTGGCGATTATGCCGATAAATTGGCGGTGAGTTCGACCAAGTCCATGCATGGCCATGCGCTGGGTGCGGCGGGTGCTTTGGAGGCGGTGGCTTCGGTTTTTGCTTTACGGAGTGGGGTTTTGCCGCCTACGGTGAACTTTACTGCGGCTGATCCGGCTTGCGATTTGGATGTGATTCCGAATGTGGCGCGGAAGCAGGCGGTGGAGGCTTGTCTGTCGAACTCATTTGCGTTTGGCGGGTTGAATGCGGTGCTGGCGTTCAAGGCGTATGTCTAGCTTTTAGAGCTACTTGCGGGATGCGAGCCAGGCGACGGAGCGGGCGATGCCTTCGTCGAGGGAGACCTGAGGGGTGAAGCCGAGGTCGGTTTGGATCTTGGTGATGGGGAACTCCTGATCGCGGGCCAGCAGGTAGACGGCGTGGCGAGTGAGGAGTGGTCGAGCCTTTAGATTCAATACTTTATGGGGGAATTCCAGTATGTCGGCGAGGGTCATGGCCTGCTGGAAGCTGAGGTTGATCCATGGCCGGGGGGTGCCGAGGGCTGCGGCGAACAGGGTAAGATATTCATTCCATGAGGCTTGTGTTCCGTCGCTGAGGTTGTAGGCCTCGCCGATGGCGGCGGGGCTGGTGGAGGCGAGGATCATGGCGGCGGCGACGTTGTCGACGTAAGTGAAGCCACCATTGCACTTACCGCCGTCGATGGTGGCCATGAGGCGTTGGCGGAGGAGGGTGGCTACCTCTACGGTGAAGTCTTTTCCTCGGGGGCCGTAGATGGTGGCTGGTCGGAGGATGGTGATGGGGAGTTTGGTGGTGTGGTGGGCGTGCCAGACGGCGTTTTCGCCCATGATTTTGGTTTGATTGTAGGGTAATCCGGCGTCGACGGAGGGGTTGGACTCGTCGCCCGGGACCAGCGGATAGCCGTAAATATCGGTGGTGCTGACGTGGACAAATCGTGGACAGCTTGTGGAGTTTTGTGCGGCTGCGAGGAGATTCTTAGTTCCGACGACGTTGGCCTGGTAGTAGGTGTCGTAGGGAGCCCAGTCGGTGGAGCAGGCGGCGCAGTGAAAGATGCGGGTGGCACCCTGGACGGCCTGGTGGAGGCTGGCGGGGTCGGTGAGGTCTCCCTGGACGACACGGAGGGGCAAGCCGCTGAGGTGGCGGAGGTCGGAGGTGGGACGGGCGAGGATGGTTACATCCTCGCCGCGTTCGATGAGCATTTGAGCGAGGCGGCCTCCGAGGAAGCCGCTGGCTCCGGTGATGAGAGCGGTCACGGTTATTTGGAGAGCTGTCGGAAGGCTTCGAGGACGAAGTCGAGCTGCTCCTGGGTGTGGGCCGCGGTGACGCAGAGGCGGAGTCGGGCGACGCCCTGGGCTACTGCGGGGAACATGACGGGTGCGGCGATGATGCCATGGTTGCGGAGTTTGCGGGCGAAGAGGGCGGTGGTGATCTCGTCGTGGAGGACTACGGGGATGATGGCGGTCTCGGAGAGGCCGGTGTCGTAGCCCATGGCCTTGAGGCCGTTGCGGAGGTAGTCTCCGTTGGCTTTGAGGCGGGCGACGCGCTGGGGTTCTTCTTTGAGGATGGCGAGGCCTTCGGAGATGGCAGCGACGGCGGAGGCGGCCATGGCGGCGGAGAAGATGTAGGGGCTGGAGGCGTGCTGGAGGAAGATGGCGACCTCCTGGGAGACGGCGACGAAGCCACCGACGGAGGGGATGGACTTGGCGAGGGAGCCGGACCAGATGTCGACTTCGCTGGTGTCGATACCGAAGTGCTCATCGGTGCCGCGGCCGGTGGCTCCGATGACGCCGGAGGCGTGGGCCTCGTCGATGAAGAGGAAGCAGCCGAACTCTTTTTTGATGGCGATGAGATCGGGGAGGCAGCAGATGTCTCCGTCCATGGAGAAGACGCCGTCGGAGATGATGACGGTGCGGTTGGCTGGGGGGCCTTTTTTGATCTCTTCGCGGAGGCTTTCGGGGTCGTTGTGGCGGAAGCGCTGGACCTGTACGCCGGCCATTTTGCAGGCGTCGAGGAGGCTGCGGTGGCAGAGGGCGTCGATGATGATGCGGTCGGCGGGGCCGAAGAGTCCGGTGATGAGGCCGAGGTTGGCCATGTATCCGGAGGAGAAGGTGATGGCGGCTTCGGTGCCTTTGAAGGCGGCGAGGTCGCGCTCGACCTGGCTATGGATGTCGAGGGTGCCGGTGAGGAGGCGTGCGCCGCTGGTGCTGGTGCCGTAGCGGGTGATGGCGGCCTTGGCGGCGGCGTCGATGCGGGGGTGACCGATGAGCCCGAGGTAGTCGTAGGACGACATCATGAGCATCTGGTGACCGTCGGCCTGGACACAGGGGCCTGCCTTGGCTTCGAGGGGCATGTGGAAGGGGTAGGCATCGGCGGCGACGCCGAGGGCGGTGGTCTCGAAGATGCGGCGGGCGCGAGCGTCGAGGAGGTCGTTCTTCTTGAAGTTCCACTGGCGGGGTTCGGCGAAGTACTCACGGAACATGCTGCCGGAGGACGAAGGGAAGACTTTGGTCTCAGTTTGCTCGGAGGTAAGTGTATCGGTCGATTGTGACATTTCAGTGTTAATGCTAGCGGAAAGGGGCTGGGTTTGGAAGAAAAACAATTTATGGGTGGATGTGGTGAAGGAAATGGGGCGGTTGGGGGTGAGGTGACGATGGGGTGCGTGTGATTTTAGACTCTCCTGTTTGAGCAGCGAGAGATGGGGGATTCGGGCGTTTTACATTCCCATGTCTCAGACGCGAGACATGGGGCACCCAGGAGTGATTGAGGCCTATGGTGTGGGCCGGTAACAGTGGATGCAGTCTTGTGGTTCGCAGCCATGAGGACAGAGCGGCCAAAGACGGTCCAACTCTTTCCGGGCGATGTCGGCGTCTTCCTGATTCCATGCCTTACGTCCGGCGGTTCGCATGGAGCGGTTGGCGGCGTCCCATCCGGCTGCTACGGCGAGTTCGCGGGTGAGCTTGATTCTGGCCACAACCTAATCGATGTCCTCAGAGCCTTCAAGTTGTAGAGTGAGGCTCTTTGCTGGTTGGTGTCGAACTCGGGGCGCCCTTTTGAACGTGGCCTCGCGTGCGTGGCGCGGAAGTTCGAGCCGCTCCGTTTTGTCGAGCAGCCCTTCGATGGTGAAGAGTTGCAGCCGCGGATACCTGGAGCCGTCGGAGGAGGTGTAAAAACCTGCTTCGGCGGCGCGGAGTTTCATCGGACGGGTCGGCTTGGCCAGGGAGATGAAGGCACCCATCTCGGCTCTTTCGGAAGAGAGAACGCCAACAAGATCACGAAGCTCGGAGTCCTGCACGCTCGCGCCGCCCTTTACGGACAGGACAACCTGCTTGGCGTTTCCTGAGTTGTCGTCGAAGAAGATTCGTTTTCCGTCGATGCCTCGGTCCGCTCCACGCCTGTCGCTGTCTTCGACGCGGGCATCCACAAGACCCAGTGCCCACGCTTGAAACTGAAATTTATTTTCGCTCGCCAACTGCCTGGCTCCGGCAAGATCTTTGGGTTCGCCGATGACAACGTAGGTCGATTTGATCTCCTCACCGAAGCTGGTCGTCAGCCGGTTCTTGATGAGGCCGATAGCGAGGTGCGTGATGTCGATACCGATCCAGCGGCGATTGAGGCGCTGGGCTACCTGTACGGTGGTGCCGCAGCCGCAGAAGGGGTCGAGGATGACATCACCTTCGTTGGAGCTGGCTTTCAGGATGCGTTCGAGAAGTGCTTCGGGCTTTTGCGTAGGGTAGCCGAGGCGTTCCTGAGCTTGAGCGCCGATAGGAGGGATGTCTGTCCAGATGTCCTGCAGCGTCACGCCCTTCATTTCGTCGAGATAGCGTTTATAGGCTGGAACCCCGCCTGCCTTAGTCTGAATCACTCTACCTTCTGCTATTAGCTCGTTCATCTTTTCACGGCTATAGCGCCAGTAACGGGTAACACCCATGACTTCGTAACTCGGATTTCCTTTGGCGGCTCCGCCAGGGCCTGTCAGGTCTCCTAAGCGGTACCTACGCCCCGTTTCTGGTTCCACATGTTTGTAGAAATCCTGGACATAGCTTTCGTCATATTCCGTATGCTGCAGGTTCCAAACGTACTTGTCGCTTTTCGAATAGAAGAGAACTGTGTCATGTATCCGTCCGTGTTGGCGACGCCCTTGCTTCGCATCGTTGTGAGCACTACTTCTTTTCCAGATAATCTCGGTAAGAAAAAACTGCGGACCGAATACGCCGTCCATCAAGAGTTTGAGGTAGTGGCTGGCGGTGGGGTCGCAGTGGAGGTAGATGGAGCCTGTGTCTTTGAGGACGCGGCGGAGTTCGACGAGGCGGGGGGCCATCATGGCGAGGTAGGCCATCATGTCGGTGTTGCCGAGGAGGGTTTTGAAGGCGCGCATGGCGTCGGCGACGCGGCCGCCGCGTTCGACGATCTGCTCGAAGGCGTCCTGGGATTCGAGGTTCCACTCCCAGGTGTCTTTGAAGGCGGTGATCTGGGAGGCGGAGCGGGCACCGTCTT
The DNA here is from genome assembly GCA_021780315.1 of Acidobacteriota bacterium. Lineage (GTDB taxonomy): Bacteria > Acidobacteriota > Terriglobia > Terriglobales > Acidobacteriaceae > Edaphobacter. The sequence goes on along the minus strand of JAJXYY010000042.1, from coordinate 265,282 downwards.
TTTCGGCGAAGAGGACGTTGTAGTCCTGGCGGGAGTTGAAGGGTGGGTCGAGGTAGACGAGGTCGACGGAGGCGTCGGGGATGTAGTCGCGGAGGACCTGGAGGTTATCGCCGTAGTAGAGCTTGTTGGGGTCGGTAAGCACTGATAGAGAGGGTAGCATCTGAGGGGGTATTTTGGTGGTGGGGAAGGAGTGCGGTTCGCTTTGCGAATGCCCACCTTAACCGCGATGAGGCTGCGGTGAAGATGGGGCACCCGGGTTTTTTATTGTCCGATGAGTCAGGGGTGGGAGATTGGGGATTTGGGCGTTTTACATTCCCATGTCTCAAGGGCGAGACATGGGGCACCCGGGGTTTTGGTGGGGATTTTGGTGGTGGGGAAGGAGTGCGGTTCGCTTTGCGAATGCCCACCTTAACCGCGATGAGGCTGCGGTGAAGATGGGGCACCCGGGTTTTTTATTGTCCGATGAGTTAGGGGTGGGATATGGGGGATTCGGGGGTTTTACATTCCCATGTCTCAGAGGCGAGACATGGGGCACCCGGGATTTGGTGGTTGGGTAAGATGGGCAGTTTGGGCGTTTTACATTCCCATGTCTCAAGGGCGAGACATGGGGCACCCAGTGTTTGAGTGGGGGTTTGAGTGGGGGTTTTGGTGGTGGGTTTGGGGGTGGTGGGTTAGGTGAAGACTACGGTTTTGTTGGCGTAGGAGAGGATGCGCTGGTTGAGGTGCCAGCGGACGGCGCGGGAGAGGACGAGGCGTTCGAGGTCGCGGCCTTTCTGGATGAGTCCGGCGAGTTGGTCGTTCTGGGAGACGCGGGTGACGTCCTGCTCGATGATGGGTCCTTCGTCGAGGTCCGCGGTGACGTAGTGGCTGGTGGCACCGATGAGTTTGACGCCACGGGCGAAGGCGGCATGGTAAGGGCGGGCACCGGTGAAGGCGGGGAGGAAGGAGTGGTGGACGTTGATGATGCGCTGGGGGTAGGCGCGGACGAAGTCGGGGGAGAGGACCTGCATGTAGCGGGCCAGGATGACGAGGTCGATGGCGTGGTGTTGGAGGAGGTCGAGTTGGCGGGCTTCGATCTGGGGCTTGGTGTCGGCGGTGACGGGGAGGAGGTGGAAGGGGATGCGGTAGAAGTCGGCGAGGGGTTGGGCGTCGGGGTGGTTGGCGACGATGAGGGCGAGGTTACAGGGGAGTTCCCCGGATTGGTGGCGGTGGAGGAGGTCAGCGAGGCAGTGGAGGTAGCTGGAGACGAAGATGGCGACGTTGGGGCGGGTATCGGTGTAGTGGAGGTGCCAGTTCATGTGGAACTGGAGGGCGAGGGGCGCGAAGGTGGCGCGGAAGTGGTCTTCGGAGCAGCGGGTGGGGTCGAGGGTGAACTCGATGCGGGTGAAGAAGAGGCTGAGGTCGCGATCCTGATGCTGGTCGGCGTGGAGGATGTTGGCGTCGAGTTGGAGGAGGAAGTTGGCGATGGCGGCGACGATGCCTTTGCGGTCGGGGCAGTTGAGGAGGAGGATGGCGGTTTTGTGCGTGGGGGTCTGGGGCATGGTGGTGGGAGATGGCTCGCAGGAAGAGATGGGTTCAGTTTAGCCGAGGGCGGGGTGGGGCGAGGAGATTTACCGATTTGTTACACAGAGGGTGGGTGGTGGAGTTAGACTTTCGCAATGTCCGATAAACCATTAACTTATACTTCTGCGGCGGGAAGCCGTGAGGGGATGATCGTGATGACGCTGGCTGGTCCGCTGACGTTGTCGAATATGTTTGGGTTCCAGAGCGAGTTGAAGGCGACGACCGCGCCGGTGCTGCTGCTGGATATGACGCAGGTACCGTATATGGATTCGGCGGGGCTGGGCGTGCTGATGAACTACTATGTGGCGGCGCAGAGCGCGGGGCGGAAGTTTGTGCTGGTGGGCTTGAATGACCGGATTGGCTCGTTGCTGGAGTTGACGGGCGTGAAGGACATTCTGAAGAGCTATGCGAGTGTGGCTGAGGCGGAAGCGACGCTGTAGCTGGCTGGCTGCTGGTTCAGGAGATGGTGAGTTTCTCGGCCCAGGGGTTGGTTTCGGGGTTGGGCGTTGTTGCGGGTGCAGGTTGCGGTGGGGCAGGTTGCGGTGGGGCTACGAGGGTGGGGTCGATGGGGAGCAGGGTGGGGTGTTCGGCGGCCCATTTGGCGGCGAGACCGTTGAGGGGGCTGCGGGTGTTGTACTCCTGGTAGGCGATCATGCGTCCGATGCGGATGACGAGGTCGTCGAGGCCTTCGGAGGCGGCCCAGAAGTCACCGATGCAGACGCTGGCGTCGTCGAAGTTGGGGTGGAAGACGGGGGTGAGCATGCGGCACTGGGGGGCGCGGCGGGGGTAGTCGAGGGAGAGGTTGACTTCGAGGAGGTGGGTGTCGCGCTCGAGGATGTCGCCGGCGGGGTTCACGAAGAGGCCTTTGAGGTGGTAGCGGAACTGGTAGATTTCCGGGGGCAGTCCGGCGGTGCCGGTGATCTGGATGGTGGGCCAGGAGGCGAAGCGGCGGGTGAGGGTCTGGTGGTCCAGGGTGAGGCGGCGGGTGCGGGGTGAGGCCATGCGGTAGGAGCTCTCCTGTGAAGAAAAGCTTAGTGGAAGATGGGGCAAAAGGCATCCCCCGGATGGTGGAGGGGTGGGGTTAGGGGGTGTGGATGCCCATGCGGATGGCGTTTTTGATTTGGACGATGCGGTTGAGGTGGTATTGGAAGTAGATGCCTCCGAAGAAGAAGGTCATGACCCCGCTGAGGCCGAGGCCGAGGGGTTCGGCGGTGTTGAAGTGCTGTTCGAGGGTGTTGCGGAGGCTGAAGCGTCCGACGAGGATGAGGACGGTGTAGGCGAGGTTGAAGACGGTGGTGTAGGCGTGGGCGTTGGGGTTGGCGGCGGTGGCCAGGGAGGCGAAGAAGATGAGGACGAGGCAGACGGCGGCGGCGGCGAGGTAGACGAGGGCTTTGCTGAGGGGTTCGAGGCGCTTGATCCAGGCGGCCAGGATGATCTCCCAGACGATCTCGAAGATGCCGCAGGTGAGGATGGAGAAGAGCAGGACGAGGCCCCAGTGGAGGTTGGGCGGGTCGGGGTAGTCGATGGTGGGGGCGGGGTTGGGGAGGGGGCGGGCGGGAGCGGGGATGGTGCCGATGATCTGGGCGACGGGGGTGAGTTCGGTGAGGCCTTCGCCGTGGGCGAGGTCGGTGAGGGCGATCTCGCCGGAGGCGGCGTAGCGTTGCAGGTCGGCGAGGGTGTAGGGGCCGTACTCCTGGGTGTCGCGGGAGATGAAGTAGTTCATGGGGACGGCTCCTGTTGGGTGCTCTGGTCAGGTAAGTGCGTTTCAGATAAACGCTATACCGTCTTCGTCCTCGTCGACTACACAAATTTCGATGATGGCCCAGATCCAACTGACGATGGCTGCGGTGAAGCAGGTGAAGAGGGTGATGGAGAGCTGGATGATGGCGCGCTTGATGTATCCGGCGTAGAAGTTGTGTCCACCGAAGGCGCCGAGGAAGATGCCGAGGAGGACGTAGACCAGGCGGCTTTTGCGGGGGAGGTAGCTGGGGAAGCGGGGCAGGATGGGTCCGCCGTAGCCGCTGAGGCTGAGGTGGCGGGGCGGGACGGTTCCGGTGGGGCGGGGTGGTGGAGGTGTGGCTGCGGCGAGGCGTGGGGGCGGGGGCGTGGGGGGGTGGGGAGCGGTGCCGGGGTGGGCGGGGGCTGATAATTCGTGGGGAGTGATGCTGATTTTGGGCTCGTCGGTGGGGGCCTGGGAGCAGCCGAAGATGGTGCAGCCGCCGTTCTCGTGGAAGCAGTCGGCGTGGTGGGGGGTGTGGCAGGCGGGGCAGGTGAGGAGGTCGTCTTCGGGGAGGACGGGGGTGCGGCAGTAGGGGCAGGTGGCGGTGAGGGGGGTCATCCGCGGGGGCGCTCCTGGTAGCGGAAGGTGTAGCGGCCTAGCTGGAGGAGGTTGCCGGACTCGAGGACGCGGGTGCCGCGGAGGGGTTGTCCGGCGAGGTAGACGGGGCCTTCGGGGAGGAGGTGGATGCGGTCTCCGCGCTGGAGGAGGGTGGCGTGGAGGGGGAGGATTTCGGGATCTTTGAAGAGGTAGATGTCGGCGGACTGGGTGCTGCCGATGGAGGTCTGGGGCTTGTAGAGGATGAACTGTTTTCCGGCGAGGGGACCGGCGGTGACGTAGAGCCAGCGGTCTTTGAGGGCGGACTCGACGAGGCCCATGGCGACGCCGGTGGCGAGGCCGAGGAGGGCGAAACCGACGGCTCGGCTGAGCGCACCGGTATGGTTGCCGGGGTTGGTGGCGGTGGAGTGGGTGAGGAAGGAGATGGGGTCGAAGAGGATGCCGCCGATGGCCGCGCCGATGGCACCGCCGAGTGCGCCGTAGCCGGCTTTGCGGGAGGAGCGTCCGATGATGCCGTAGACGAGGCCTCCGGCTACTCCGAAGACGGCCCAGGCGAGGCCTCGGGCGATCCAGACGGCGGGGTTGCGGAAGGACTGCACGCCGGCCTGGGCACAGATGCCGAGGGCGATGGAGTAGATGATGTTGGCGAGGAAGCTGAGGAGGAAGCCGAGGACGATGCCGAGGGGCAGGGCGAGGGCGACGCGGAGGAGCGCTTTGCGGCGGGAGCGTTCGACGAGGCTTTCGGCGATGGCGAAGGCGACGCACATGAGGGCGACGATGAGGGGCAGGAGCCAGTTGTTGCCCCAGCGGCGGGCTTCTCCGTCGATGAAGCCGGGTTCGGCGATGGCCCAGCCGAGGGTGGCTCCGAGGAGGCCGGCGAGGCCGAGGTAGAACCAGGCCTTGAGGAGGAGGCTGCCGGGCTGCTGGGGGAGGGTGACGGTGGGTTCGGTGGGGGTGTGGATGTTGCCGTAGCTGCGGGTGGCGGGGGCGTCGGGAGCGGGTGTGGTGGTTGGGGCTGCGACGGGCTGGGCGAGGTCGTTGAGGTCGGCCAGGTCGTCGAGGGAGACGCGGAGGACGGGCTGGGGAGTGGCCTGCTGGGGGTCGGCTGGCGGGGTGGTCGGGTTGGAGTGGTCGTCGCTCACGGGTTGCTCCTGAGGGTGGTGCTACAGCTTACGGCTGGGGCTTGGTGGCTTCTGGCTTGGTGGGAGCTGTGGGTGGGGGCGCGGCGTTGCGGTGCTGGAGTTTGACGTAGATGGGGTGGCCGTCCTGGAGGATGGGCGCGTTGGTGACGGGGTCGGCGAGGACTCCGACGACCTGGGGGAAGAGCAGGTAGCAGAGGATGAAGCCGAGGATGAGGACGGAGAGGTGGGTCATGGCGATGCCGGCCCAGTGGAGCCAGATGGAGAGGCTGCGGCGGAGCTTGCGGGGGGTGGTGTTGGGCTGCGCGGGCTCGTCGGTGAGGCTGGAGGACTGGGGTTTGGGGGTGCGTTGGGTGCCATCGCCGTTGTGGTCGAGCAGGGCAAGGGTGGGGAGGCGGTGGATGGCTCCGTCGACCCAGCCGAAGCAGCCTTCTTCGTCGGAGTGGGGATCGTAGACCCAGGCGACCTGGTCGGGGGAGGAGAAGAAGTTCTGCTGGATGAAGAGGTCCTGCTCGGAGAGGAAGACGCCGAAGCCGGGGTGGGAGTGGTACCAGCCGACGATGCGGTCGTCGGGGTAGAGGTCGTCCTTGACCTTGTAGATGGCCTCCCAGGCGTCCTGGGTGAAGGTGACGTGGGTACCGGCCTGGGCGGCGTTGACGGCCTCGATGGAGGCGTGGATATGGAGGGTGTGGTCGATGAGTTGGCCGATGAGGACGCCGCAGACCTCGGTGGCCATGTGGGCGCGGGCGTGCTGGCGGATGCGGCGGGTGACTTCGGAGTCGATGTGGACTTGGGGGGTGGTGGCTAGAGTGCTGGGATGGGTCATGCTGGGTCTCCTGCTAGTGGGCCGAGGACGGCGGGTGCGTCTCCGGCGAGGCAGTAGCTGATTTCGGATTCGATGGAGCGGACGGTGAAGATGTCCAAGGGCGGGAGGCCGAGTTGGTCAAGGGTTCGGTGGGCGAGGGCGGGTTGGCCCTGGTAGCCGGATAGGGTGTGGACGATGCGCATGGGCTGTTCGGCGGCGGGGTGGTGGGGGCAGTGGCCGCGCTGGTAGTCGATGGCGCCGACGGGGAGGAAGATGTCTTCGACGTGGGCGCATTGGGGGCAGACGAGCTGGTGGATGATCTGGCGGGAGAACTCGATGACGGCGTGGTCGGTGTGGAGGTCGGCGCGGCCACGGTCGAGTAGCTGGCTGAGGGTGAGCTGGTTGGAGCGCTGGGGGAGCTGGACGATGGTGTCGAGGATGTCGTGGCTCATGCAGTCGGGATTCTCAGTGTATTCGGTGACGTAGGAGGTGTGGTGGAGGCCCTCGAAGACGAAGCCTTTGCCGGCGAGGGTGGGGAGGTGGTGGAGGGCTTTGACGGCCTCCTGGACCTGGATGCCGGCGATGATGGAGGAGATGGTGGGGGTGGTGGGGGTGCGGCCCTGGGGGTGGGGTTCGTGGAGCAGGAGGTTGCAGGACATGCGGCGATCGAGGATGGCCCAGTCGGTGGCACCGAGGGTGCACTCGTAGCAGGGAGGCTGGCCGGGGAGGAAGACGCGGGCGACTCCGTTGATGCCTTCGATGGCACCGTCGATCCAGGGGCGGTTGGTCTTCCAGGCGGCGCGGTTGATCCAGAGGCGGGCTTCGCGGTTGTCGAGGCCAGCGAGGATGATGTCTGCCCAGAGGAAGAGGCCGAGTCCGCAGGCCTGCATGACGTTGGCGGTGAGGGGCTGGATGGTGGCTTCGGGGAGGAGATCGCGGTAGCCACGGGCGGCGGCTTCGGCCTTGGAGGAGCCTACGTCGGCGGCGCGGAAGAGCACGGCGCGGGAGAGGTTGGAGGTTTCGATTTGGTCGAGATCGACGATGAGGACGTTAGCGCAGCCGAGGAGGGCGAGGTTTTTGAGGAGCTCGTTGCCGAGGGCTCCGGCACCGATGACAAGAATGCGTGCGGTGCGGAGTTTTTCCTGATCCCACCAGGGGATGAGGCGGAGTCGGCTGAAGCGGTCGTTCTCGGCTTCGTGTTCGGGGTCCTGCTGGGGGACTACGCGGAGGGTTTCGGCCATGGTGGGGTTAGCCTGCGGTGATCTCGGGCTGGAGGCGAAGGATGTCGCCGTCGTGTACGGCGGCTTCGGCGAGGGTCTGGCTGTCCTGAATCTGGCGGCCGCTGTTTTTGTGGTGGAACTTGTAGCTGAGGGGAGCTCCGTCGGGGCCGTTGGTGGGTAGCTGGAGTTTCTGGATGAGGACGGCGACGATCTTGTTGCAGGGGGCGTCGTCGGGGAGTTCGGCGGGGACGCGTTTGTTTTCGGTGGAGTCGTAGACGGTGACGTTGATGTAGGGCATGGGTGGCGGTCCTTGGCGCAGGCTAGTTTTTGGCTGGGGCTGCGTCCGGTTGTGGGAGAGCGTGGAGGTAGGCTGCGAGGAGTTGTTGTCCGGGGCCCTGGAAGGTCCATTGGGTGGTGTCGCGGAGGGCCTCGGAGCGGGCTGCGAAGCCGAGGTTTTCTGCGTTGAGGTCGTTGTTGTGATCGAACTTGGCGCTGACGATGCCGATGAGGTTGCCGTGGGCGTCGTAGACGGGGCCGCCGCTGTTGCCGGGGCTGATGGCGGCGGAGATCTGGAGGGATTGGTCGCGGAGTCCGGAGATGATGCCGGTGCTGAGGGTGTATTTGAGGCCTTCGGGGTGGCCGATGACGAAGACGTCCTGGCCGTCGGTGGCGGAGGCGAGGGGTTGGGTGAAGTCGGCCTGGCCGGAGTGGCGCGGGACCCAGAGGAGGGCGAGATCGAGCGAGGGAGAGGCGGCGACGACGTCGGCGGTGGACCAGAGGCCGGACTGGAGGGCGACCATGACGTGGGTGGGTGCGGCGTGGGGGGTGGTTTGGGGATGGGTGGTTTCTGTGACGACGTGGTTGGCGGTGGCGAAGAGATAGCCGTCTTTGGTGGCGTGGAGGAGGACGCCAGCGCCGAGGGATTGGGCGGGTACTTCCTGATGGTTCCAGAGGCGGGTGGTGGGGGAGACGACGATGACGAGCGGCTTGAGCTGGGCGGAGACCTCGGCGCTGGAGAGCGCGGTGGTGGCGGGGAGGGTGGGGAAGGTGGTGCGCTCGTCGAGGTTGGGCAGGCCGGAGTTGACCAGGGTGGAGATGGGCAGGAAGGACGGGGGTGCGATGGAGACGAGCACGGCGGTGGCGACGGTGAAGAGGAGTCCGCTGGCAATGAGGAGGTTGGAGAGAAAGGAGGCCCAGGCGTAACGGATGCGTGGGGGCTGGGTGCGGAAGGCGATACGGAGGATGAGCGCGACGATACAGAGCAGGGGCAGGACGAGGACGAAGATGGAGAGGAGGAGCTTGACCCAGAGGGGGATGGGCGGCGGGGGCGTCTGGAAGGAAGACGCGGGGGCGTGGGCCTGGGTTTGGATGAGGCCAATCTCTTCGGCGCTAACGACTACTTTATCGGACGGCATGGGGAGAGATCACCTGTAGTTGCGGCGAGGCCGGGATCAGTAGATCGGACGACGAAGGAGAGGTGCGATGGTCGGCGTCCGATGGTGCGTTTGGGTGTGGACCGAATGTGTTTGTCGAATGTTTCTGTCGAAGTATGTCTAAGGTAATGATAGCAACAGGGGCGTGGGAGCTGCGTCCCACAAGAGTGGGAGTGGGGTTGTTGATGGTGCTGGAACGGCGGGGCGGCGGGAGGGATGGGGACGGCGGGCCGTGGGGTAAGTGCACTAGACTGGCTGGAGTGCGGATTGACTGGAGCGCGGAAGGAGTGTGGTGATGAGCAGCATTGCGACGAAGCATGGAGATGGTGGGCAGACCGGGTTGGTGGGCGGGATACGGGTATCGAAGGCGGATATGCGGGTGGAGTCGTATGGGGACGTGGATGAGCTGAACAGCTTTCTGGGGTTTGCGCGGAGCATCTGCCAGACGGAGGAGATCTGCGCGTGGACGGAGGAGATACAGCGGACGTTGTTTCGGGTGGGTGGGTCGCTGGCGACTCCGGCAGAGAGCAGGAAGGGTGGGTCGCTGATGACGGAGGCGGATGTGGAGCGGCTGACGGAGTTGGTGACCAAGCTGGAGGCGACGGAGGGGATTCTGGCGGACTGGTCGCTGCCGGGAGCGCATCGGGAGTCGGCTGCGTATGAGATGGCGCGAACGGTGTGCCGGAGGGCGGAGCGTCATGCGGTGCGGTTTATGGAAGGCGGCGGCGAGGTGCAGCCGGAGGTGATTGCGTATCTGAACCGGTTGTCGGATTTGATCTGGCTGTTTGGGCGGCTGATCGAGTTGAAGGCCGGGATCGATGCACGGTTGCGGGAGGAAGAGGCGGGTGGGCCTAAGTGGTCGCGGGCGTGGTAGGGGGGGACAGGCAAAGGCAACAGCAGATCCTCCGCTGCGCGAAGGATGACAACTAAAAAACAGGGATGATAGCTAAAAAGATGGCAACTGGCGGCGGATGCGGGTGGGATCAGGTGCGGGCGGTGGCTGCGATTTTGCGTAGCTGGGGGAGGATGTCGCCGAGGGGTGCGGCGGGGGCGTCGGGCTGGCCGAGGGCGAAGTAGGCTTTGCGGTAGAGGGTGTACAGCTGGTCGTAGACGGCGACGGCTGCGGGTTGGGGGGTGAAGGTCTGGTAGGGGAGGCAGATTGCCTGCTGGGCCTCTTCGATGGTTTTGAAGGCGCCTGCGGCGAGCAGGGCGAAGATGCCGGAGCCGAGGCTGGTGGGGGTTCCGGCGGGGACGAGGACGGGTTTGGCTAGGACGTTGGCGTAGATCTGGTTGAGGGTGGCGTTGGTCTGGGGGATGCCTCCGGCGTTGATGACGCGGGTGACGGGGACGCCGTGCTCGGCCATGCGTTCGAGGATGATGCGGGTGTGGAAGGCGGTGCCTTCGATGGCGGCGAAGAGTTCGTCCTGGGCGGTGTGGAGGAGGTTCCAGCCGAAGGTGACGCCGCCGAGGTCGGGGTTGACAAGGACGGTGCGGTCGCCGTTGTCCCAGCTGAGGCGGAGGAGTCCGGTCTGTCCGGGGCGGTAGAGTTCGAGGCCCTGGGCGAGTTCGCGGACTTTGAGGCCGGCGCGGCGGGCGATAGCTTCGAAGATGTCTCCGGTGGCTGAGAGGCCGGCCTCGATGCCGGTGAAGCCGGGGTGGACGCTGCCGGGGACGACTCCGCAGACGCCGGGGACGAGTTCGCTGGAGTGGGCCATGGCGATGATGCAGGTGGAGGTGCCGACGACGTTGACGACGTCGCCCTCGCGGCAGCCTGCGCCGATGGCGTCCCAGTGGGCGTCGAATGCTCCGACGGGGATGGGGATGCCGGGGGTGAGGCCCATCTGCTGGGCCCAGTAGGGGGCGAGGTGTCCGGCGAGGTGGTTGGAGGTGAGGTACTGGCCGCCGATCTTTTCGCGGATGCCGTCGAAGAGGGGATCGACTTTGGAGAGGAAGGACTGGGGTGGCAGGCCGCCCCACTTTTCGTTCCACATCCATTTGTGGCCCATGGCGCAGACGCTGCGCTTGACCTGGGCGGGGTCGGTGATGCCGGCGAGGGTGGCGGCGACCATGTCGCAGTGTTCGAGTGCGGTGGCGAAGCGGTCGCGCTTGTCGGGGTTGTGGCGGAGCCAGTGCAGGAGTTTGGCGAAGCCCCACTCGTGGGAGTAGACGCCGCCGCACCACTCGATGGCTTCGAGGTGTTCGGCGTGGGCGAGTTCGGTGATGCGGCGGGCCTCTTCGTGGGCGCGGTGATCGCACCAGAGGTAGTAGTCGTCGAGGGGCTGGAGGTTGCTGTCGACGGGGATGACGCTGGAGCCAGTGGTGTCGAGGGCGATGGCGGCGATGTCGGCGCCGTTGACGTGGGATTCGGCGAGGACTTTGCGGGTGGCGAGGACGAGTGCGGCCATCTGGTCGTGGTGGGACTGGGTGGCGTAGTCGGGGTCTTCGCGGCGGCGCGCGAGGGGGTACTCTGCGGAGGCGGTGCCGAGGCGTCCGTGCTGGCTATCGAGCAGGGTGACGCGCACGCTGAGAGTTCCGAAATCTGCACCTGCGACGATGGCCACGTGGTTACCTCCTGGGGTTGGTGGGAGCGGGGGGACGGAGCGAGAAACCGTTTACTCTGGGCAAATTTATCTTCTGGAGGTCGTGACTGTCAATACGGCCCGGGTGTCAATGCTGGTCGAGCGGTGCAGCGGGTGATGGGAGCGAGGGGTTATTGGGGCCGGGATCGGTTTCGGGGTTGGGGGCGAGGCTGGACTGGGTGCGGGCTTCTTTTTCGAGGGTACGGAGGGTCTCGGAGCTGAGGGGTTTTTCGTGGAGGAGGAGTTCGGCGGCGCGGACGCGGGGATTGGCGTGGAACCAGCGCTGGACGATGTTGTTGTGGAGGAGGTTGGTGATGGCGAGCAGAGACATGCCCTGGTGGTGGGCCATCCAGGAGCGGACGATGCGTGGCTGTTCGGAGCCGTCGGTGTAGTCGGCTGCCTCGTAGAAGCCGTAGGCTCCGGTCCAGCCAAGGCTGGCCATGCGGCGGAGGTTGGCGAGGGCTGGCTGCTGGAGGAGGGGCAGTGCGAGGAAGGTGGAGTAGGGGGAGATGACGGGGCCGTCTTCGGCACCGTATTTGAGGGCGAGGCTGGGGATGCCCCAGGCGTGGTAGGCGTAGCGTCCGTGGATGTCGGTGAGGGCGTGGCCGGACTCGGAGATGCCCCAGGGGATGAGTTTGAGGTGCTGCCGCTGGATGTGGACGACGGAGTCGAGGGAGCGGGAGAGGAGGGTGTTGGGGTAGCTGCGCATCCAGAGGGTGGGCATCATGTATTCGAACATGGTGCCGGTCCAGGAGATGAGGGCGGCACGGCCCTGGACGAAGACGTGGGCGCGGCCGAGGTTGAACCATGCCTGCTGGGGGATATCGCCTTTGGCGATGGCGAGGAAGGTGGCGGTGCGGGCTTCGGAGGCGAGCAGGTCGTAGCAGGCGGAGTGGAGTTCGCGGGATTTTCCGTCGAAGCCGATGGATAGGAGCTGGCGGGATTCGACGAGCATGAAGCTGAAGTCCATGGCGTCGGCGAGTTGCTCGGACTCGGAGGCGATGTTGCTGAGGTCGGTGCGGAGCTGGGTGAGGCGGAGTTGGGCCGCGGCGAGGAGGTGGCGGAGCTCGTCGGAGAGCTCGGAGGTGGCGGAGGTGGGCAGGTTGATGAGAGCTGCGGCGAGGTGGCTGGCGAAGGTGGGAGCGTCGGTGACGGAGGGAACGGGGAGGTGGGCGATGGACTGGAGTTCGGGCAGGGCGAAGAGGGGTTCGAAGCGCGGGAGCAGCCAGGGGGTGTAGTGCTCGACGAAGGCGGCGAGGTTGAGGAGACAGCGATGAGCTTCGTGGGTGGTCCAGTCGGACTCGGTGGGGTTGGCGGGTGGAGGCTGGAGGGCGCAGGCGAGCGCGGTATCGATGGCGGCGAGGAGGGGAGCTCCGCGGGTGGCGGCGGGAGCGGGTGGAGTGGGGTTGGGGGGCAGGAGGCGTTCGAGCTGGGTGAAGGTGTGGGCGGAGAGAATGGGGCGCAGGAGCAGGTCGAGTGCGCCGGAGTGCAGGGTGTAGAGACCGGCGGCGAGGTTGCCGCTATCGACGGCGGAGAGGGTGAAGGGTGGGATGGGCTGGAGGGTTTCTATGTTGTACCAGTTGTAGATGTGGCCGCGGTAGCGCTCCAGGCTGGCGTAGGTGCTGAGGGTACTGAGAGTGGCGTGGGCGAAGTCGGGGAGGGTGAGGAAGCCGAATTCGACGGCGGCCTGGCGGGCGTTGAACAACATGCCGAGGTTGGTGGGGGAGAGGGTGCGGACCTGGAAGGTATTTTGCTCTTCGACGTTGTCGGGGATGAGCCAGTGGTTGTGTTCGCCGCCGAAGTGCAGGAAGAATCGCCAGATGAGCAGGGCCTGGCGGAGGAGGAAGTCGCAGTCGGCGGGGGGGAGGGTGCCTTCCTGCCGGATGGGGGAGGCGTTGAGCCAGTCGACGACGAGGGGTGCGACGGCCCAGAGCAGGAGAACGGGGGAAGCGGCAAGGAGGGCGTGGGGATGGGTGAAGGCGAGCAGGACGGCGATGACGATGGTGATGGCGGGGGAGAGGCGGAGGTAGGAGTCGAAGGCGGAGCGGGCGCCACCGGTTTCTGCCTGGGCTGCGGTCTCCCACTCGAGCAGGTGCTTGCCGGAGACGAGGCTGCGGATGAGTGAGCGCAGGATGGCATCGAGGGAGAGGACGGCATGGAGGGGCAGGAAGACGATATTGAGGAGGGTAAAGCCGAGGGAGGTGGCGAATTTGGTGAGGCTTTCGCGGGCGGCGGTGACGCTGGCGGTGACGAGGGCGCGGGTGAGGTTGAAGCCGAACTGGATGAGGACGGGAAGCAGGAGCAGCAGGATAGTGGCGGCGGTCCAGTAAAGGGCACCACCGGGTAGGACGAACCAGCCGAGCAGGAGGAGCAGGAAGGTGAGGGGTTCTGCGAGGCTGCGGCGGAGGTTGTCGAAGATCTTCCAGCGGGAGATGGTGCTGATGGGGTTGGGGACTTTGCGTCCGGACTCGTCGGGGACGCGTGCGAAGAGCCATTGGACGATCTGCCAGTCGCCGCGCATCCAGCGGTGTTTGCGGCGAGTGTGGGCGGAGTGGTGGGAGGGATAGTCGTCGATGACTTCGATGTCGGAGACGAGACCGGCGCGGGCGTAGGAGCCTTCGATGAGGTCGTGGGAGAGGAGGGCGTTGCGTGGGAAGCGGCGGTCGAGGACGCTGTGGAGGACGCTGACCTCGTAGATGCCTTTGCCGGTGAAGATGCCTTCGCCGAAGAGGTCCTGGTAGACGTCGGAGACGGCGCGGGTGTAGATGTCGAATCCGGTCTCTCCGGAGTAGAGGGCGGAGAGGCGGGAGCGAGATGCGGAGGCGATGCTGACGCCGACGCGGGGCTGGAGGATTCCGTATCCGGCGGTGACGACGCGTCGCTGTGGATGGATGATGGCCTGGTTGAGGGGGTGGGCGATGGTGCCGATCATGCGGGCTGCGGTGCCGCGGGGAAGCTGGGTGTCGGAGTCGAGGGTGATGATGTAGCGGACACGTTGAAGGATCTGGGTGGGGCCGGATTTGATGGGGAAGCTGTCGAAGCCGTCGAGGAGGAATTTGTTGAGGTCGAGAAGCTTGCCGCGTTTGCGTTCCCATCCCATCCAGACGCCCTGGCGGGCGTTGAAGATGCGGTGGCGGTGGAGCAGGAGGAAGGCTCCTGCGCCGTGACCGGCGTATCGGGTGTTGAGTTGCTCGGTGCGTTGGATGGCTCGTTGGACGAGGGGGTGGCGATCCTCGTTGACGGGCTGGACGATGCTGTCGGGGAGGTCGGTGAGGAGGCCGAAGTGGAGGTTGGGGTCCTGGTTGGCGAGGTAGCGGGACTCGAGTTCGTCGAAGAGTTCGTCGACCTGTTTTTCGTTGAGCAGCAGGGTGGGGACGACGACGAGGGTGGTGGCGGCTGCGGGTATGGCTTTGGAGAAGTCGAGCTTGGGGAGTGGGACTGCTTTGAAGAGGACGGCGACGCAGCCGTTGATGAGATCGAGTGCTCCCTGGGTGGTGGGGACGAGGGCGAGCAGGAGCGCGCCGATGAGCGGCCAGAAGGCGTGGTGGGGGACCAGCGGGGCGATGATGGCGACGATGAGCAGCAGGGTGAGGCTAAAGATGCCGAGGATGTAGAACTCTTCGTTCCACTGACGGATGAAGGTGCGAACTCGCTCGATGGGTGGGGCGTGGTAGCCGATGCGATGAGTGAGGCTGGGGAGTCCTTCGGCGAAGAGGTAGCAGCCGATGTGGCTGATGCGGTGGGCGTGGCGTGGGTCGGGGTTGGTGAGGCGGGCGGCGGTGCGGGCGAGATCGAGTGCGGCCTGGGCGGTCTGGATCTCGTCGAAGTCGGCGTGGCGTGCGAGTTCGGCGACGCGGAGGCGGTAGTTGTCGCGGGTCTCATCGTCCATGGAGGAGTAGACGTTGGTGGGGTCCTGGCGGAGGATGGCGTCGAAGGGGACGAGCGGCTCGAGGACGGTGCGCCAGGTTTGCTGGTTGAGCCGGCGCAGGCTGTGGAGCGGAGCGGAGAAGGGAGACTGCTCGATGGGTGGTAGCGTGCCGGCGGAGAGAGATTGCTCTGCGCGGTGGAGGAGGAACTCGAGTTGGGCGAGGTTGAGGGCCTGGGGGAGTTGGAGAATCTCGGCGAGCTGGAGGGGGAAGCGGGTCTGGACGTGTTGGAGGTAGGTGGTGAGGGAGGTGGTGGACCAGATGCCGCTGGCGGCGGCGAGGTAGTCGTCGGCGAGGTAGAGGATGCGCGGCTGGGGTTCGGTGTTGACGGTCTGGATGCGAGGCAGGCTGGCGAGCTGGGGGATGGCGGCGCGGGCGGCGGTGCAGGCGTCCTGCAGCATGCGAGTGCTTTCGAGGAGTTCGAGCTGGGGGGTGAGCTCTGTGCCATGGACGCGGGTGCGGCAGAGCTGGAGGATGGCGCGCAGGCGCAGGTCGAGCGCGTCGAGGTGCTGGAGGAGGTGGGTGGGGCTGGTGTCGACGGCGAGGAGTTGCCATTGCTGGATGGCGAGTTCGGCGCGTTCGTGGAGGACGGCGGTGGTGAGGTTGGGTTCGCTGGGCAGGCCTTCGGTGGGGACGTGCGGAACGGGAGCTGTCTGGTGCTGGGAGGCATCCGCGGAGACCTGGGGGTCGAATTCAAATGCTGCCATGGTGCATGTCCTTCGTGGGCTGTTTCGCGTATTCGTACTGATGTTGGTTACAGACTGGTTGCATGGTACGCGTTGCGGGTCTTGAGTATACGTTGGCTGGTGGAGCGTTGGGCTGCGAGGTTGGGTGTGGGGTTAGCGGTAGCTGGCAGCCTGCATTTCAAACATGCCTGCGTAGACTCCACGGCTGGCCATGAGCTGTTGGTGGTTGCCTTCTTCGATGAGGCGGCCGCCGGAGAGAACGACGATGCGGTCGGCCATTTTGACGGTGGAGAAGCGATGGGAGATGAGCAGCGCCATCTTGCCGGCGGTGAGTTCGGCGAAGCGTTCGAAGACTTCGAGTTCGCTGCGGGCGTCGAGTGCGGCGGTGGGCTCGTCGAGGATGAGGAGTTGTGCATCGCGGAGGTAGGCGCGGGCGAGGGCGATTTTTTGCCACTCTCCTCCGGAGAGTTCGACGCCACCCTCGAAGCGTCGGCCGAGCATCTGGTCGTAGCCGTGGGCGAGCTTGTGGACGACGGTGTCGGCGAGGCTTTTATGGGCGGCGACTTCGATTTCGGCGTCGGTCTGGGTGTGGTGGATGTTGCCGACGGCGATGTTTTCTCGGGCGGTCATCTCGAAGCGCATGAAGTCCTGAAAGATGACGCCGATGTTGCGGTGGAGTTGATCGAGGTCGTACTCGCGGAGGTCGATGCCGTCGAGCAGGATCTGGCCTTCGGTGGGGTCGTAGAGTCGGGTGATGAGTTTGACGACGGTGGTTTTGCCCTGGCCGTTCTCGCCGATGAGGGCGATGCGTTCGCCGGGTGAGAGCGTGAGGTTGAAGTTTTTGAGGACGGTGCGATCGGTTCCGGGATAGGTGAAGGTGACGTTGCGGAATTCGAAGCCGGTGCGGATAGGCTGGGGGGTGGGGAGCCCGTCGGGGCGGGAGTAGACGGTGGGTTCCATCTGGAAGAAGGCAAGCAGGTCGGTGAGGAAGAGTGCCTGGTCGGCGATGCCGGAGGCGGTGGAGAAGACCTGCTGGAGGTTGGAACTGGCCTGCTGGATGGCGGCGGTGAGGAAGGTGAAGAGGCCGATGTCGTAGGCGCCGTGTAGAGTGCGCCAGATGATGTAGACGTAGGCTCCGTAGTAGCCGAGGGTGCCGATGATGCCGAGGAGACCGCCGACGATGAGCTTGGAGCGGGAGAGGGCGACATCCTCGCGGTAGATCTGGTCGGCGAGGGCCTGGAAGCGGCTGGTGAAGAATTTGTTGAGGCCGAAGAGCTTGACCTCTTTGGCACCTTCGCGGCTGCCGGCGACCTGGCGGAGGTAGTCCATCTGGCGCTTGGCGGGGGTCTGGCGGAAGTTTTTGGCGTAGCCGAGGAAGGCGAAGTGGGTTTCGCCGAGGAAGGAGGGTAGGACGCCGACGGTGAGCAGCAGGACCAGCCATGGGGAGGCCCAGGCGAGTGCGGCGGTGAAGGTGAGGGTGGTGATGAGTTGCTGGAAGAGGCGCCCCATCTGCTGGATCATGCCGAGGCGGTCGGTAGCCTGGACGCGGGCGCGTTCGAGGCGGTCGTAGAAGAGCGGGTTCTCGTAGGTGGTGAGGTCGAGGCGCGCAGCCTGCTGCATGACGCGGACGCTGACGTGCTGGGTGTAGCGGTTGGCGAGCAGGGAGTCGGAGTAGTCGATGGCGCGGGTGAGCAGGCCGAAGCAGACGTTGAGAGCGACCTCGGAGGCGACGAGCGTCCAGAAGTTGGTGGCGAGGGAAGCGCCTCGCAGGACGGCGGCGATGTCGGTGATGATGTACTGGGCGACCTTGGCGATGGCGAAGGGCATGACGGCGACGAGGACGCGCAGGACGAGGCCACCGACGACGACGGAGGGGCCGGACTCCCAGAGGATCAGCAGCACGGGCGGCATGTTGCGCAAGGCGTGTAGCCGTTCGCGCCAGGGGCTTGCAGCGTTCACTGGTACTTCCTTCCCGGGGTTGATCAAGTACAGACCATCATAATGCGGGTGTGGTTTGACTTGTCTTTGGGGATAGATGCGGGTGGCGCGGATGACGTTGGCACGGAGGCAGAAGAAGGTGTCCAAGCGGTTGTGGGGAGGACTCGCCGGGGGTGTGAGTATGAGGCTAGACTGGTTCGGATTGTATGGAGATGGCAGAGGGGGTTTTTGGTGAGTGATCGCGGCTATGCAACGAAGGGCGGGATGCAGAGGTCGGTGTGGTGCGGCGCAGTGGGATTGGCGCTGTTGTGCTGTGGGCGCAGCGTGCTGGCGCAGGGAGGCTCGGGGGTGGCGCGGGTGGAGGTGACGGTGGATGCGCGCGCGGCGACGACTCCGTTTCCGCACTTCTGGGAGCAGATGTTTGGATCGGGGCGGGCGGTGTTGTCGCTGCGGGAGAGCTATCGCGACGATATGCGGGCGGTGAAGCAGGTGACGGGATTTGAGGCGGTGCGGTTTCATGGGATTCTGATGGACGATGTGGGGGTGTATGACCCGGACCGGGTGACGGTGAATCCGGGGCAGGCGGCGGAGAAGAGTACGTCAGGCGCGTCGGAATACAACTTCTCGTATGTGGACCAGATCTACGACGGACTGCTGGCGCAAGGGGTTCGACCGTTTGTGGAGTTAAGCTTTATGCCGCAGAAGATGGCGTCGGACCCGAAGGCGCTGCATGCGTTCTGGTACAAGCAGAATGTGTCTCCGCCGAAGGACTATGCGGCGTGGGACGCGATGATTACGGCGTTTACGCAGCATGTGGTGGCTCGCTATGGAATCGACGAGGTATCGCACTGGTACTTTGAGGTGTGGAATGAGCCGAACATCGATTTCTGGGTAGGGAAGCCGGCGCAGGCGAGTTATTTTGAGCTATACGACCATACGGTGCGTGCGGTGAAGGCGGTGAGCGGGCGGATTCGCGTGGGTGGCCCGGCGACGGCGCAGGCGGCATGGGTGCCCGCGTTTCTGGAGCACTGCAAGGAGCAGGGGGTTCCGGTGGATTTTGTGAGTACGCATGTGTATGCGAACGATACGGCCAAGGATGTAATGGGTACGGACGAGCAGATTCCGCGGGACCGGATGGTGTGCCGGGCGGTGCAGAAGGTGCATGGGGAGATTGCTGCATCGGCGTATCCGAAGATGCCGCTGATCTTCAGCGAGTACAACGCGAGCTATGCGAATGAGCCGGACGTGACGGACACGGTTTACATGGGGCCGTGGCTGGCGGGGACGATCAGCCAGTGCGATGGGCTGACGGAGGCGATGAGTTACTGGACGTTCTCGGATGTGTTTGAAGAGCAGGGCGTGGTGCGTACGCCGTTCTATGGTGGCTTTGGTCTGATGGCGGAGGACGGGATTCCGAAGCCTGCGTTCAACGCGTTTGCGATGCTGCACCGGCTGGGGGAGCGGCGGATTGCGGTGGCGTCGGATTCGGTGCTGGCGACGCGGGGGAACGATGGCAGGTTGGCTGTGGCGCTGTGGAATTATGCGCCTCCGTTTGGGACAGGGGCTGCGTATACGCCAGCGGCGGCGACAGCGGGTGCGGACAAGGTGTTTGGGGTGAAGCTGGAGGGCGTGGCTGCGGATGCTGCGGTGGAGGTGTGGCGGCTGGATGCGAACCACGGCAATGTGGTGAAGGCGTTCGATGCGATGGGTCGCCCAGCGACTCCGACGCGGGAGCAGATTGTGGCGTTGCGGCAGGCGGGCAAGGCATCACGACCGGAGCGGATGGTGGTGCATGGCGGGCTGCTCTCGATTCGGGTTCCGGCGCAGGGGCTGGTGGTGTTTACCGTGAAGGCTGGTGGTGCAAGCCGTTGATAGGTATGGCGGGAAGCTGCTGTGTGCAGAACGCACTGGGACGAGTCTTTAGAATGGGATGAGATGGCAAAGTGGATGCAGGCGAGGGCCGGACTGATCGCATGAGTTTGAGGGAGGGGCCCGGCCAACCGATGATGACGAGGCGTCGTGCGACGAAGCTGCTGGCGGGTGCGCTGCTGGCGGGCGCGGCGCCGTTCTCTCCGCTACTGCAGGCGCGTTCGCTGCGAGGGGAGCCGGAGGTGCTGCCGTACGGGGTTACGGCGGAGGACTTCGCGTTTCTGGATGAGTTGGAGCGCAGCGCGTGTCTGTATTTTGTCGAGCAGGCGAGCGCAACGAATGGGCAGGTGCTGGACCGGGCGCGGAATCGAAACGCGACCGGGGCGATGGATGTCCGTTTTACGTCGAGCGTAGCGGCGACTGGTTTTGGGCTGACGGCCTTGTGTATTGCGAGCAAGCGGGGATATGTTCCGGCGGCCCGGATTCGCAAACAGGTGCTGACGACGCTGGAGTTTCATCTGCATGGGATGCCGAACGAGCATGGATTTTTCTATCACTTCAACGACGTGCGGACGGGCAAGCCTTTGGCGGACAGTGAGGTTTCGTCGATTGATACGGCGATCTTTCTCTGTGGTGTATTGACGTGTCGGGAGTACTTCAAAGATGCCCGGATTACGCGCTTGGCGAATGAGCTGTATGGTCGCGTGGACTGGCCGTGGATGCTGAATGGCGGACGTACGTTCAGCATGGGCTGGTATCCGGATACGGGATTTCTGAGTTATCGGTGGGATGAGTACTGCGAGCTGATGATGCTGTATTTGCTGGCGATCGGTTCGCCGACACATCCGATCTCGTCGGACTATTGGGACCACTTTACGCGGCCTTATATTCGGTATGGCAATTATCACTACATCAGCGGTCGTGAGCCGTTGTTCGTTCACCAGTACTCGCATGCGTGGTTTGATTTTGCGCGGCAGCGGGATGATTATGCGGACTACTTTACGAATTCGATTCTGGCGACGCGGGCGCACAAGGCGTTTTGCTTGAATCTGAATCACGGCTATAACGATGACTACTGGGGGATCACGGCGTCGGACTGGCAGCATGGATATACAGTGTGGGGCGGGCCTCCGCTGATGGGGCCGGTGGATGGGTCGGTGGTTCCGGCTGCGGCTGCGGGTTCGCTGCCGTTTTTGCCTGTGGATTGCGTGCGGGTGCTGCGCTCGCTGCGGCAGAAGTACGGCAAGGATGCGTGGGGGCGGTACGGATTCTGCGATGCGTTCCATCCGGGCAAGGGCTGGTACGACACAGATGTGGTGGGGATCGATGTGGGGATCAGTTTGCTGATGGCGGAGAATCTGCGTAGCGGCTTTGTGTGGAAGACGTTCATGCAAAATCGCGAGCTGGTGTCAGCGATGAAGCAGTGCGGGTTTCGACCTGTATAGGTGCGTCGTTGCGGGCTATGGCTTGCCGAGGATGCCTGCGGCTCGCTGGTAGGAGCCGAGGTTGAAGGTGTTGCGATAGCCGAGGGCGAGAAGTTTCTTTCTGGCGACGCCGCTGCGCATCCCGCTCTGGCAGTGCAGCAGCAGGCAGAGATCCTTGTTGGCGAAGCGGCGTGGAAGCTGGACTTCGATATCGTCGAGGGGCAGGTTGATGGCGCTGGGGAGATGGCCGGATTTGAACTCGGCCGGGCTGCGGACGTCGATGACGAGTGCGCCGTTTTTGAGGTGCTGCTGCGCGGTCTGGGCGGAGATCTGGCCGACACGCTTCAAGAGATAGAGCAGGACGAAGAAGGCGAGAACGATGAGTATGGTGGTCCAGTTCATAGAATCCAGTTTACCGGGGATGGGTTGCGGCAGGGACTATAGGGTGGCGAGGGGCTGGTAGTAGCGGGTCTCGGGTGCGGCGCAGGAGTGGCAGAGGGTCTGGCCGGCGGTGAGGACGTGGCGGTCGTAGTTGATGCCTTCTCCACAGAGGTCGCAGGCGATACGTGCGGATTTGTAGCCGGGCATCTCGCGGGGGTGGAGCGGGACCTGAACCCATTGTTCGGAGAAGAGATCGGCGTCGGACATCTCGCGGTAGGCGAGCATCTGTTGCTGGTTCTTGTTTTCGATGTGGGGGTAGAGTTCGCGGGCGCGTGCCTTGGAGGACTCGCGCGCGGCGATACGGATGCCTTTGTAGATGGGAGACTCGTCGGTCAGATGGAGCGGCGCGGCGAGGTCGATGAAGGTGGCGGCCATCTTGCCCCAGTCGCGGAACTTGAGGGCGCGTTTGCCGAGGCGGCAGCCGGTGACGACGGCGATGGCGTCGGTGGCGCAGCGGTCGATCTCCACGAAGGTGACGAGGCGCTTGCGGTCTTTGGGGGAGAGGCGGCCGCGGGGGTCTTCTACGCCGAGGCGCTGGCAGCCGAGCAAGGCCATGCGAACGCCGAGGATCTGGCCGGCACAGAGGTGGCCGTGGGCGATCTCTGCTTCGTGGAGGAGGTCTTCGAGGACGAGCGCGGGGGAGCACATAGGTTTGATTATACCGCTGGGCTGAGGGGGTTGGCTGCGAGGCAGGACTCAGGCGCGGAAGGCGCGGCGGATCTTCTGGTCGGTCTGGTACTGGCTGAGGGCGTAGACGGCCCAGATGGTGGCGGGGATCCAGCCGATCACGGTGATTTGGAGGATGAGGCAGACAATGCCGGCGAGTGGGCGTCCGATGGTGAAGAAGGTGAACCAGGGC
Source organism: Acidobacteriota bacterium (assembly GCA_021780315.1). Classification (GTDB taxonomy): domain Bacteria; phylum Acidobacteriota; class Terriglobia; order Terriglobales; family Acidobacteriaceae; genus Edaphobacter. The sequence goes on along the minus strand of JAJXYY010000042.1, from coordinate 243,065 downwards.
AGGAGGAAGGCGATGAGCAGTCTCATGGGTGGGCCTTGGGGGTGGCTGCGGGGAGGTCGGAGGGTTCGGTGATGACGACCTGGGACTTGGTGACGGTGGCGGTGCAGAGTCCACAGGCAGGGCAACTGCGGCCTTTGCGATGGAGGACGGCGGAGACGAGGAAGACCTTGCCGCAGGAGGTACAGCAGATGGCGGCGTTGTTGCCGTACCAGTCTTCGTGGTGGCCGAGGGCGGATTTGTCGAGATAGCGCATGGATACGTTCGATGGTATCGCGGGCGGCGGTGTGTTTGGGACGAGTGTGGCTAGTTGTCTTCGTTGTCGGCTTCTTCGATGAGGGAGGCCGAGCCTACGACGTCAAAGGTGAGGGGTTCTCCGGCGGTGGGCTGGAGGGTGACGCGGATGGGGAGGCGCTGCCAGCGGGCGGGTTGGCAGACGGGGATGAAGTGGTTTGGCTGGGGCCAGTTGCCGATCTGCTTCTGAACGATGGGACGGTGGGCTCCAAGCTGGGCGACGATGGCGTAGAGGCCGCCTTTGGCGGTGGTGGCGGTGCCGCAGTAGGCGGCGTAGTCGCGGAACCAGACGGCATCGGAGACGGCGGGGTCGAAGTCGGGGAGGTGGAGGGTGGCGATGTGTCCGGTGACGCGGTCGACGAGGAGCCAGGGGCCGGGCTGCCAGATCCAGTGTGCGGCGGGGTCGGTGGGCAGGGCATCGTTGAGGCGGAGGGCGCGGCGAACGGTGAAGGTGCGATCGGTGATTTCGTGGAGGTCGCCGGTGGTCCATTCCTTTTGATGTTCGTCGACGAGCAGGGCGCGGACTTTGAGGGTGGAGGTCTCGTCGGCTCTGCTGTCGGGGGTGGCGTCGGGCTGGGTGTAGGGAACGCGACGGAGGGGGCCGAGGGTGACGATGTGGGTCTTGGGTGTGGCTGCGCTGAGCTGGTTTGGGGTGAAGATGGCGCAGCAGGTGAGGAGCAGGACGCAGGAGTACAGCAGCAGGAGCACAGGAGCGGAGCGAAGGGTCTGCATGGGGAGAGAGTACGGGGTGGGCAGCTCGAATTCAAGCATGGTTTGGAGGGATAGTTTGGGCGAGTGGGTAAAAAAGGGAGGGTGGTGCGAAGAATTGTCACAGCAGGGGCGCGAAGTTCCAGAGGCTGTGAATATCGGGCGAGAAAGAGCTCGATATTGTTGTGCAAACCCGCTCCGAATGGGCCTGCGAAGTAGTATTGTGGGATGAGAGCGCGCTGTTGTTGCGCAGGCGTATTGGCGGCCCGCAACGACCAACATTCAGGCAGTGACGAAAGGAATACATCAGATTATGTGGAAACCAAATCAGCCCGGCAACACCCCTTCGGCTCCCGAGCCAGTTCGTCCCAGCGTACCGACCGGAACGACGTTTGAGGCGACCCCGGCGCGTCCCAGCGTTGGCTCTGCGTCGGCATCTTCGGCCGTGCCGACGGGCGAGCAGGCAACGATCGGCAAGTCTCTGATCGTGAAGGGTGAACTGTCCGGTTCGGAGTCTCTGTACATCGATGGCAAGGTAGAGGGTGCGATCAACCTGCCTGGCAATCGCGTGACCGTGGGCCGCAATGGCCAGGTGGCAGCGAACATTGTGGCGCGTGAAGTGGTGGTACTGGGCAAGGTTCGCGGCAACTGCCAGGCCAGCGATCGGGTCGACATTCGTAGCGAAGGCTCGCTGACGGGCGATGTGATTGCAGCGCGCATCTCGATTGAAGATGGTGCGTTCTTCAAGGGCGGGATCGACATCCGCAAGCCGGGCAATGATGCCAAGGCTGCACCAGCAGCGGAGCCAGTGAAGGTCGAAGCGTAGACGCAGGTTTGGATAGCCTGAGACAGATACGGCCCCGGTGATTGCCGGGGCTGTGCTGCGTTTGGGGGTTACAGATTGCGGGCGACGGTGAAGACCGCAGTAATTGCGAGCAGCGCGTAGAGCGCCGGGGTGGGTAGTTGGGGCCAGATCATACGGTGGCCAGCGCTGGTGCGCAGTGAGCGGTAGTAGACCAGTGCGGCATAGAACAGGGCGAAGGGCAGGAGCAGGGTGGTGAGGGCGTTCTGCTGGAGTGCCTGGTGCAGATGGCCCTGCAGGAGTGCGGCGAGGGCTCGCGTGGTTCCGCAACCGGGACATTGCAGGTGGAGATAGGTGAAGACCGGGCAGCGGGGATAGAAATGGTACTGATCTGGCGGAAATGTGCGCAGCAACGCGATGGCTGGGCCGACAAGAGCCAACGGCGCAGCCGCATGTGCAATGAGGCTGAGACGGCTGCGCGTGGGTGCGATCACAGTGCGGTCCCGCGGTAACGCAGGGCCAGCTTGATCTGGTTGATGCGGTTGAAGTGGTATTGGAAGTAGTAGACGCTGAAGAAGAAGGTCATGAGGAAGCCGAGGCGGAGGCCGACTGGCTCCGGGCCGTTGTAGTGCTGCTCGAGTTCGGAGCGGAAGGTGAAGCGGGCGAGCAGGCTGACGACCCAGGTGGCGAGGCCGATAAAGTTGCCGACGAAGCTGTGGCTGGGAGTGGCGTGGTGGACGGTCATATTGAAGATGAGAGCGGTCTGGCCGAGGTTGGTGATGCCCAGTGCGCCCGCGATGATGTAGAAGGTGAGGACCTTGCTGGTGGGCCGGATCTTCTGGAACCAGGCAGCTTGAATGAGCGACCAGACCAGTCCGAAGATGCCGCAGGTGAGGATGTCGAAGAGCAGGACGAGGCCCCAGTTGAGGTCGGGCGGGTCGGGGTAGGAGAGTCCGGACGCAGTGGCATAAGGCTGTGCGGAGGCATAGGGTTCGGTGGGGGGCTGGGGGATCTGCGAGCCGAGGATCTGTGCTACGGGTAGCCAGTCGGCCATGCCTTCGCTTTTGGCGAGATCGGTGAGCAGTACATTGCCGGAGGCGACGTAACGCTGGAGGTCTTCCAGGGTGTAGGGACCGTACATCTGTCCGTTGCGTGAGACCTGATAGTGCATGTTGGCTCCTGCAGCCGTGCGGGGCGGAATAGTGGTGGAACGATGAAAACACGAGGCGGGCAGGAGTACAAATAATTTTGCTTAGCGGCGGTGGGCGCGAGATTATTTCCAATAAGAAATAATTTCCAAACATATAGCGTGGCCTGTATAAAGCTCAGGTAGCCCGGAGCGTGGGTTGTCGTGCTGTGGCAGTTGCCGCAGCGTGCGATTGAGAGAGGTGGATGGATGAAGAAGATTGTGACGTTTCTAGTTGCTTGTATGGTGATGCGGGGTGAGGCGCAGCAGTCGTGGCAGGGGTTGCAGATGCCGACGGCTGCGGCGGTGCAGCGTGTATGGATGGCACCGCCGGCGGAGTATGGGCCGGAGCCGTACTACGGGTTGAACGGGGCGGTGGATGAGACGGTCGTCCGGCGCGATCTGGACCGGATGAAGTCGCTGGGATATACGGCGGTGACGGTGCAGTATGGCTATGGGGCGTCGTTTGCATATCTTTCGCCGGAGTACTTCCAGTTTTTTCGCATGTTGGTGGCGGAAGCGAAGCGGCGCGATATGCGGGTGTGGATTGTGGACGATGCGGGGTATCCGAGCGGGTTTGCGGGGGGCAAGTTCTCGGCGTTGAAGCCGGAGATGCGGATGCAGGCGTTGATGGTGACGGAGCGGATTTCGGCGGCGGGTGGCGAGGTGGTGAGGCGAACGTTGAAGCCAGAGACGGTAGCGGTAACGGCGTGGAATGAAGATGCTGGGACACGTGTATCAATACCGGTTACAAATGGAGCGATCGTGTGGAGGGCTCCTGCAGGCAGGTGGATGGTGCTAGTGGTGGAGCATGGTTTCAGTACCTCGCCGACGCGGAGCGATACGAATCCGAAGCGGGTGAAGGATGGGTCGCAGTCGCTGGAGGATTATCTTGATCCGGCGGCGACGCGGCAGTTTCTGGAGTTTACGCATGAGCAGTACCGGCAGGCGGTGGGGGATGAGTTTGGCAAGACGATTCTGGGATTTCGCGGGGATGAGCCGGACTATTCGATCCGCGGGTTGCCGTGGACGCCGAAGCTGTTCGAGGAGTTTCAGCGGGTGAAGGGCTACGATGTGCGGCCGTATATTGCGGGATTTTTTGCGGCGAAGCCGACGGAGATGACGGAGGCGGAGCGGCGTGCGAAGGCGGATTACTATGACGTATTTGCACAGATGTTTCGGGATGGGTTCTTCAAGGTGCAGGGGGAGTGGTGTGCGGCGAATCATCTGGAGTATCAGGTGCATTTGAACCATGAAGAGATGGAGATGCAGTTGGTGAAGAGCGAGGGGGAGTTCTTCCGCGATATGAAGTATGTGCAGGTGCCGGGGATCGACTCGATCTGGCACCAGATATGGACGGATACGGTTTCGGATTTTCCGCGGCTGGCGAGTTCGGTGTCGCATGTGTATGGGAAGCCGCGGGCATTTACGGAGAGCTTTGCGGCGTATCGGCCGGAGCCGGATGTGGCAATGGCGCGGTACATACTGAATGAGCAGATGGTGCGGGGTGTGAATCTGGTGGAGACGATGTACTTTCCGGCCAGCACGGCGCCGGAGCGGGGGCCATCGCCGTACATGACGGAGGCGGGGTATCCGGAGTTGCTGCGGTATGTGCGGCGGATGAGCTATCTGCTGTCGATGGGACGACCGGGGGCGAGGGTGGCGTTGTACTTGCCGAGCAGCGCGATGTGGCTGGGCGATGATAGGGCGGACACGGCGTTTGTGGCGACCGAGCGGATGCTGTCGGAGCGGCAGATTGATTTTGATGTGGTGAGCGAGGATGCGCTGGCCAATGATTTGAAGGCTGGGCGCGGGACGCTGGAGACGTTGAGCGGCAACAGCTATCGGACGGTGATTCTGCCGGGAGAGGCGGTGTTGTCGGAGGCTGCGCTGGGGCGGCTGAAGGAGTTTGCGCGAGGCGGTGGCACGGTGTTGTTTCTGGGGCATCTGCCGGAGATGATTTCGGGCAGGAGTTATCTGGAGGCGCGTGGGGCTACGGCTGCGGATTTTGTGTGGGCCAAGGTGGAGGTGTCGGCGCAGTTGAGTGCGGTACCTACTCCGCCGGCGTATCCACCGGCTGCGGCACCGGGTGCGCAGGTGGTTCCGGCGGCGATCGATGCGGCGGTGCGCAGTGCGGTGACGACGGACGTCTGGTTGGATACAAACGATGCAGCGGTGAAGGTGATGAAGCGGCGTTTGCAGGACTCAGAGGTGTATGTGTTCTTGAACGAGAGTGGTGTGGCGAGCGATCATGCGGTGACGTTTCGGAATGACGGGCAGTTGGTGGAGGAGTGGGACGCGGAGACGGGAGCGGTGGCGGCGATGGTATCGACACGCGATGAGGAGCGGAGGACGATGTCGGTGAAGCTGGGGCTGAAGCCGTACGAGATGCGGGTGTTAATGCTGCGGTAGATCGGGTCGAGCGTAAGTATTACCATAAGTCCATGAATCGCAGGACGCATTGGGACGAGGTCTATCGCGCCAAGAGTGCTGTGTCGGTGAGTTGGTACCGGCCGCATCTGGAGCTTTCGCTGGAGTTGATCGAGCGGTATGCGGGCTCGCTGCAGGCGGCGATTCTGGATATTGGTGGTGGTGCTTCGACGCTGGTGGATGATCTTTTGGGTGCGGGTTTTGAGGATGTGACGGTGCTGGATCTGGCGGAGGGTGCGCTGGCGGTCTCGCAGGAGCGGCTAGGGGAGGTTGCGAGGTCTGTGCGGTGGATTGCGGCGGACTTTCTGCAGGCAGAGGTAGAGGAGCAGCGCTACGATATTTGCCATGACCGGGCTGTGTTTCATTTTCTGGGGAGTGCTGAGGAGCGCGAGCGGTATATGGACCGGGTGCGGCGGATGCTGCGGCCGGGAGGGGTGCTGGTGCTGGCGACGTTTGCGCTGGATGGGCCGGAGCGTTGCAGCGGGCTACCGGTTTCTCGGTACGACGAGGCGGGGTTGATGCAGGTGGTGGGGGAGAGGTTTGGGTTGGTGGAGTCGCGCAGGCAGAGCCACGTTACGCCGTCCGGACAGACGCAGGAGTTGATGTACTTCGTGCTGCGACGAAGTACATCAACGGACCGCGTGGGCTAGAGGGTGAGGTTATCGGCGGTGGCCAGTTGCGTGTCTTTGGCGGCACGGCTGATGGCGATGCGCAGGTCGGTGACTTGCTTGAACGAGAAGGCGGGGGTGCTGGTGGGCGCGGTGACGGCGATGAAGTCGGCACGGTGGACATCGTCGAGCCAGAAGGCTGGTCGTGGGTCGGGGTTTTGGGGAGCGACCTCTACGTGGGACATTTCGAGATTCTTGAGATGACGGATGAAGAAGGCATTGGAGGGTGTGGGTCCGAAGCGTAGGAGTTCGGGGTAGTCGGACTCGAGTTCCGGAACGGCGATGTTGCGCCAGTCGGGCATGGGCTTGGACTGGTCTCCCCAGCCGGTGAGCGCGTTGGTGGGCAGGCCTTTGTGGCCGAAGTAGCAGTTGGAGAGCTTGATGTCTTCGATGAGGTTTCCGGGGACGCCGGAGAGGATGGATGCGGTGGACGCGAAGGAGTTGTGGGAGACGAGATTGGAGATGAGGACGCGGCGCAGGGTTCCGGGGCGCATGGTGTCCTGCGGGCCTCGGTTGCGGCGATTGAGGCGCAGGAAGAGCGGGGCGTCGATGGTGTCGCGCATGGTGATGTTGGAGATGGCGATGTCCTCGGCCAGTGCGCCGTCGGAGGTTTCGATGGAGATGCCTTTGGAGCCTTCGCAGATGCAGTTGGAGATGGTGATGTTGATGAAGCCGCCGTTGGATTCGGTACCGCACTTGATGCGGCCGTTGCGGGGGACGTGGGCTTCCGGGGGAAACTTCTTGAAGGTGCCGTCGATGATGGAGCCGAGCTCGTAGTAGCCGCTGACGTAGCAGTTGGTAATGGTGACGTTTTCGGTGGGGCGGGCGTAGCCGAGGGCGAAGCTGGATTTGGGGCAGATGCCGTCGTCCCATGGGGAGTTGACGGTGCAGTTGGAGACGTGGACGTTTTTGCAGCAGTCGATGTCCATGCCGTCGCGGTCGGTGTCGATGGTGAGGTTGTCGATGGTGAGGTTATCGACGCCGGTGAGGAGGAGGCCGAAGTGTCCTCCTTTGAGGATGGAGAAGTCGCGGAGGATGACGTTGCGGCAGTTCTTGAGTGCGATGGCTTTGTTGCCGACGCCTTCCTGCTCGGCGCGGTAGATGGGGTAGTTGCCGCGGGGGGTGCCACCACCTCCGAAGCTGAGGCCTTTGCCGTAGATGAGGCCGGGGCCTGAGATGCCGAAGTCGTGGAGGTCTTCGCCCCAGATGAGGGAGTTGTGCCAGTGATTGTGGCCGTAGTCCTGGAAGGCGTCGTAGGAGGTTTTGGGCTCGGCGGCGTCGTAGGTGCCGCCCATGTAGCCGGTGGTCTGGCCGGGCAGCGGGGAGTCTGCGGCGAGGATGGTGCAGCCCTGGGAGAGATAGAGGTCCACGTGGCTCTTGAGGCGGATGGAGAAGCAGACGTAGGTGCCAGCAGGAAAGAAGACGGTTCCGCCGCCTGCTGCTGCGGCAGCTTCGATGGCCTTGTTGATGGCGGGGGAATCGACGGTTTTGCCGTCGCCGGTGGCTCCGTAGGTGCGTACGTCGAAGAAGAGCGGGGTGGCCGATATGCTGGAGGGCTTGGCAGCGAAGGCGGGCAGGGTGACGGCGGAAGCGGCCAGACCAATGCCGCCAAATTTGAGGAGTTCGCGACGTGCAGTGTTGAAGGATTCCATAGGAACGCAATCCTAGCAGAGAAGAGGTAGGACCAGAAAGGGGAGATGCAACCTTTTTGTCTGGTCCACAGGCTGGGTTGGAGAGGGTGGCGGCGTGGTTAGAAGTGGTAGGTCAGGTCCCCGGCGACGATGAACTGGGTCTTTTTGGTGCCGAGGTCGTAGGCGGACTGGTTGTAGGAGTGTTCGAGACGAAGCTCCGGGCGGACGAGGATGGTGGAGCCGATCCAGTGGCCGTAGCTGAGGAGATGCTCGGAGTATTTGGTGGCGTAGCCGGTGCGCTGACCTTTGATGTCGTCGACGTATTCGTTGCGGATGGAGAGATAGTTTTTGGGGTTGATCTGCTTCTCCAGGTAGTTGACGACGGCAACTTCGGGGGCGAAGCAGCGGAGTTGGCCGGACTTGCAGAAGGCTCCGTTGGCGCCGGTCTCAGGGGTGATGGGGGTTTGGCCGGGGGCGAGGTTGTTGGCGATGTTGGGCACGTCGCGCTGGTACATGTACCAGACCTCGGTGTCGGTGTGCCAGGTGGCGTTGAGCTTGTGGTACCAGGTTTCGTAGTAGGACTGCAGGTTGTTGTAGGCGTACTTGCCATCGTTGATGGAGTTGGCGCAGGTGTAGAGTGCGTCGCTGCCTTTGGACCAGGTGAAGTCGACGCAGACGGTGCCGGTGGGCTGGGCGTCGGGGGTCCAGAGGGCGACGTCGTTGCCGTCGGAGAGGCCGACCTGAAGTAGCCATTGGTCGGAGAGCTTGATGCTGGCGACGATGCCGGTCTGGGTGTAGGGGTCGATGGTGTAGAGCAGGGAGTGGGAGTAGGTGTAGTTGTTGGGGGCGAGCTGAGCCTCAATGTCGGGCAGGGAGATGTAGCGGCCGATGCGGACGTTCATGCCCTTGGCGACGCTGGGGAAGTAGAGGTCGAGGTAGTACATGACGGGGTCGTAACCGTACTCGTGATTGCGTGCCAGCAGTTGCTGCGAGAAGACGCCCTTGGAGGTGGTGTAGCGGTAGTCCTGACCGTAGAGCTGGGCGAAGCGGAAGCCCCAGTCGAAGTGTCTGGTCTGCACGGTGTCGGGCAGGCGCTCGATGTATAGGACCTCCTGATCGGGGATGATGCGGTTGGGATTGTAGTAGTAGGCGGCGGGAGCGTTGGCGCCATCGCCCTTGTTGGAGGTGCTGACGTTGAAGCCTCCGTTGAGCCAGCCGTAGATCTTGATGCGGCTGCGGTTGGTGTTGATGGCCTGCATGAGCGGGTAGGTCTGGGTGTCGGGCGCGCCGAGGATGGGCGTACCGCCTGCGCTGTAGTCGGTGCTGGGGAAGGGCGGCGAGTCGAGAGGAGCGGGATAGCCGCGGCGGGTTGGCGCAGGATCGGAGGAGGAGGTGGGATGCCAGTCGGTCTGGTAAGCGTCGGCGAGACGCAGGTAGAAGGGCCTGGGTGCGGCGGGCGTGGGGGAGTCCTGTGCGTGTGCGGTGGCGAGCAGGGTGAGGGAAAGGATGCCGGTGATGAGAACGAGTGGGGCGAGTGCGTTGCGCATGAGTCTCCTCAAGCTCGGGTAGAGCGGCGAGCTTGCTGATCTCTATGGGAACGTTTTCAGCGTAAAGATGGTGTAGAGATGGCGTAAAGAGTTCGTAACGACGGCTGCGGCAATGGCAGGCTCGCAGCCGTGGCAGACGGCTAGAGCTTGGGTAGCTGGGTGACGTTCCAGCCGCCGCCGAGGGCTTTGATGAGCAGGACGCTGGCGTCCATCTGGCGGCGTTGGATGTCGATGTCATTGCGCTCGTTAATGAGTGCGGTGGACTGGGCTGTGACGACGGAGAGGTAGTTGTCGATGCCGCCGACGTAGCGGTTGTTGAAGATCTGCTCGGCGGACTGGGAGGCCTGGGTGGCGAGGCGTTGGTGTTGGGCCTCCTGCTGGAGCACGCGGAGTGCGACGAGGTTGTCCTCGACCTGCTGGAAGGCGGTGAGCGTGGTCTGGCGGTAGTTGGCGACGATCTCGTCGTAGCTGGCGTCGGCCTGCTCGTTGAGGGCGCGGCGGCGGCCGTTATCGAAGATGGTTTGGGATGCGGTGGGACCTAGCGACCAGAGGTAGCTGGAGGCGCTGAGCAGATTGCTGAGGGCGGTGCTCTCGAAGCCTGCGATGGCGCTGAAGGAGATGGTGGGGTAGTAGGCTGCGCGGGCGATGCCGACGCGATCGTTGGCTTCGGCTACGCGGCGCTCGGCAGCGGCGATGTCGGGGCGTCGCTCCAGTAGTTCGGAGGGCAGACCGGCGGGAATGGCAGGAGGCTGCGCGTTGAGCGGCGCGGTGGGTAAAGTGAAGGAGGCGGGCGGTTGTCCTAACAGGACGGCGATGGCGTGCTCGTACTGTGCGCGGATGGCTCCGATGTCGCTGGCCTGAACGCGTGCGGCTTCCAACTGGGTGAGTGCCTGCTCGACGTCGGACTTGCCGGAGACTCCGCCTTCGAAGCGATTGGTGGTGATGCGGAAGGCCTCTTCGTAGTTTTTGACGGTGTCGTTGAGGAGCTTTTCCTGGGCGTCGGCGCTGCGGGCCTCAAAGTAATCGACGGCAAGCTCCGCCTGGAGGCTGAGGAGTGCGGTCTGCAGGTCGGCGGCGCTGGCCTGGGCCTCCTCGCGAGCGGCGCTGACGTTGCGGCGGATGCGTCCCCAGAGATCGATCTCGTAGTTCAGGTCGACGGGCAGTTGCAGATCGGCGGTAGCAGGATTTGATCCGGTGGTGCTGGCATAGGGACGAGCTCCGGAGAGCCGTTCGCCGCCTACAAAGGGGCCGGTGCCTATGGTGGGAGCGAGGTCGGCATGGTTGTAGCGGATGAGGGCGCGTGCCTGGCGAAAGCGCGCGTCCGCAGCCAGCAGGTTCTGGTTGGCGATGGCGATCTGCGGCTCCAGCTTATTGAGTTCGGCATCGCCGAAGATGGTCCACCAGTCGCCGCGCTGGGTGGTATCGGCGGGTTGCGCGGGCTGCCAGGTGGAGGCCTCTTTGAAGCCGTTGGATGCTGTATCCGGACCGGGCTCCTTATAGGTGGGAGCCATGGGCACGGTGGGCTTGACGTACTTCGGGCCAACCATGCAACCGGTCAGCAACAGCAGGGCGAAAGCCGGCAGTGTGCGCGCGACTGTGCTTGCAGAGGTCGAGTTCATAGGCCACCCTCCTCGCTGGCCTGCACGGGAGCGCCGTGGTCGCTGGGATGGTTGGCTATGTGTACCTTCTGCCCACTGGCGAGGGAGTCGGAGGGATCGAGGATGACTGGATCGGTGGGCTGGAGGCCGGACTCGATCTCGACGGTGGCGCCATAGTCCTTGCCGATGGTGATGGGAACGAGTTGCACGGTGCCGTCGCGGACCACGCCGACGCGCAGGCCCTCGGCGCGGAAGAGCAGCGTATTGGAGGGCAGGAGCAGACTCTGGGCGTGCTCGGGCACTTTGAAGTGGACAAAGACGTAGGAGCCGGGCAATAGTTCGCCGCTTTTATTGTCGATATCGACCTCCACATTCAGGGTGCGGGAGGCGGGATCGATGGCGCTGGAGTTACGTGCGATGGTGCCGATGAACTTTCGTCCAGGGTACTCGTCGAGGGTCATGGTGGCTTTATCGCCAGTGCGGATGGAAGGTGAGTAGACCTCGGGTACGGCCACGTAGACGCGAATCTGGCCGATGGCCGCCATGTGGAAGAGTTCTTTGGGGATGCTGTTGGCACCGCCGGCGATCAGGGCGCCGATGTCGGTATTGCGGGCGGTTACGATGCCATCGAAGGGGGCGTAGACCTTCTCGAACGACTGCAGTTGCTGTAGCCGCCGAACGCTGGCCATGGAGGCATCGACGGCGGCTTTCTTGGCGGCGGCATCGCTCATGGCGACGTCGGTCTCCTGTTTGGAGACGGAGTTCGTTTTGAGCAGATTCTGATAACGCTGCGAGGTGGTATTGGCCAGATCGAGATTGGCCTGTGCGCTTTTGAGATCGGCTTCGGCGACCTGTAGTTGCTGATCGACTTCGGGGGTTTCGATCTCTGCCATCAACTGGCCTTTGCGAACGCGGGCTCCGATATCGAAGTACCACTTTTTCAGATAGCCGTTGGTGCGGGAGTAGATGGGGGTGTCGATGAAGGCCTGAGTGTTGCCGGGGAGCGCGATCTCCGACGACATGGTGGAGGCCTTGGGATAGGTGACGTTGACCGAGGGAATGGCGGCCTCTGCGGTCTGATGTTCGAGTGCATCTTCGTGGCGGGCGCGGGCGAGGATGCCGACGACGACCACGATCAGCAGCAGGAGGAGGATGACGGCGAGGCTGATCCAGGTGGAGCGGGTGAGGCCTCGGCGTGGTGGCGGCAGGGTAGCTGCGACCGGTGATTCCGCTGAGGGGGTACTCGCTTCGGTGTTCATCTGGGTACCGGGGATCATGCTTGCTCCTTGAACTTATTCTGCGTCAAAACGGCTGCACAGTGCGAGATGGTCAGACTCCTGCAGCGCGGTGCTGGTCGGAGTCGGTGGTGCTGGTAATGGAATCGGGCTTGCGGCCATGCAGCAGGCTGAAGACGGCGGGAACGAAGACGAGTGTGGCCATGGTGGCGAGCAGCAGCCCGCCGATGACGGCGCGGCCAAGCGGTGCGTTCTGTTCGCCGCCTTCGCCGGCACCGAGGGCCATGGGGATCATGCCGATGATCATTGCGAGGGCCGTCATGGCAACGGGACGGAAGCGTGTGGCGCCAGCCTCGAGTGCGGCCAGTACGGCATCGCCATGGTGCTCCAGCCGGTCTTTGGCGAAGGAGACGACCAGGATGCTGTTGGCGGTGGCGACGCCCATGCACATGATGGCGCCCATCAGGGCGGGCACGCTGAGGGTGGTGTGGGTGGCAAAGAGCATCAAGACGATACCGGCGAGTGCGGCTGGCAGCGCTGTGATGATGATGAAAGGGTCCAGCCAGGACTGGAAGTTGACGACGATCAGCAGGTAGACGAGCACGATGGCGAAGGCGAGACCGGCGAGCAGTCCGAAGTAGGAGCTGCGCATGGTCTCAATCTGGCCGCGTACCCGGACGAAGCTGCCGCGGGGCAGCGACTTGCGGTTGGCATTGACGATGCGGTCGATGTCGCGGCTGACGCTGCCAAGGTCTCGTCCCTGCACATTGCCGTAGATATCGAGCGTGCGGCGAATGTTGTAGTGGTTGATGACCTGCATTTCGGTGCCGCGGGAGATGTTTGCGACGTCGGCCAGAATCTCGGGCTGGCTCGCAGAGGAGGCAGTGATGGGAATATTCTGCAGATCGCTCAAGGACTGAATCTCGTACTGCGGTGCCTGCGCGACCATGGGGTAGTTGATGCCGTTCTTGAAGTTGAGGAAGAACATGGGCGTCAACTGGGTGCTGCCGCTGAGGATGTTGAGCAGGCTGCCACCGACGTCGCGGATGGTATATCCGCCCTGCTGGGCCTTGGTGCGATCGACATCGACGTTGAGGACCGGGTAATCGTCCGGCTGCTGGATGCGGAGATCGACGAGTCCAGGCACCTGGCGGAGGTCGGCGAGAACCTTGTTGGCCACCTGGCGGTTGGAGGCGATATCGGAGCCTTCAAACTGAACATCAATGGGGGCGGGCAGGCCGAAGTTGAGAATCTGGGTAACGATATCGGAGGGCAGAAAGTAGAAGGTCACTCCGGGGAAGCTGCGCGGGAGCGAGGTGCGGAGCTTCGCCACGAAGTCGGCAGTGGGCTGATGGTCTTCCTTGAGCGAGACGAGGATGTCGGCATCGGCGGCACCGATTAGTCCAGAGGTGGCATGCTGGAAGTTGAGCGTGCTGTAGGGCAGTCCAATGTTGTCGAGGATATTGTCTACCTGCGATGGCGGCACGACCTGACGAATATTCTGCTCGACCAGATCGCAGAGGCGAGCCGTCTCTTCGATGCGGGTACCGCTTTTGGCGCGGACGTGCAGGATGAAGGCCCCGTTGTCGGTACTGGGGAAGAAGTTCTGTCCGAGGAAGGGAAGCAGCGCAAAGGCCGCGAGACAGGCCAGCAGGAAGATGGGAATAAAGATGTTGCGCGCTTCGACCAATCGGCTGAGCAGATCCTGGTAGGCGAGCCGGACACGCTCAAACAAGCGCTCAAAGCCGCGCTGGAAGCGGGAGAACACGTTGCTGGATGGCACGTCATGCTGGTCGTGGGCTTTGAGCAGGTACATGGCCAGCGTGGGTACCAGCGTCCTGGACAGGATGTAGGAGGCGAGCATTGCGAAGACCACCGCCTCCGCCAGGGGGACGAACAGATAACGGGAGACGCCGCTGAGAAAAAACATCGGCAGAAACACGATGCAGATACAGAGGGTGGAGACGAGGGCCGGCACGGCGATCTGCGCGGCGCCATCGAGAATGGAGTCGTGGAGGCCATTGCCTTCTTCGAGGTAGCGCTCGATATTTTCGATGGTGACGGTGGCGTCGTCCACCAGAATGCCGACGGCCAGCGCGAGTCCGCCGAGCGTCATGATGTTGATGGTCTGCCCCAGCAGGCCGAGCACGATGATGGAGGAGAGGATGGAGAGCGGGATGGAGACCGCAATAATGATGGTGCTGCGCCAACTGCCCAGAAAGAGCAGGATCATCAAGCCGGTGAGCACTGCGGCGATGACCGCCTCACGGATGACCCCGGTGACTGAGCCGCGCACGAAGATCGACTGGTCGCCGATCAGCTTGATTTGCAACTCTGGCGGCAGGATGGTGGCGATGCGAGGCAGCAGGGCGCGAATGCCGCCCACGACGCTGAGCGTGGAGGCGTTGCCGGACTTCAACACGGTCACGAGTACGCCGCGATGGCCATCCTGACGCACGATGTTGGTCTGCGGTATGCTGCCGTCGCTGACTGTGGCGACATCCCGCACGTAAACCATCGATCCGTTGACCTGCCGGATCGGAATGTTGCTGATGCCCTCCAGCGTGATGGGCGAGGAGTTGATGTGGATGTCGTACTCATCCTGGCCGATCTTGGCCGTGCCGCCGGGTTGGACGACATTCTGGCGCGCCATAGCGTTGAGCACGTCGATGGGGGACATGCCCTTGGCCTGTAGATGGCCGGGGTCCAGATTGAGCATGATGGAGCGCTGCTTGCCGCCGTAGACGTTGGGAACCACCGCGCCCGGAACGGTGACCAATTGGGGCCGAAGAAAGTTGAGTCCGAGGTCGTTCAGTTGCTGTTCGGAGAGTCCTTTGCCGGAGAGACCAAGCTGCAGGATGGGCACACTGGAGGCGCTGAAGTTGATGATCTGCGGGGGCAGAATTCCGGGTGGCAGGGAGTGCAGAATGAACTGCGAAGCACTGGAGACCTGCGCGTTGGCGGTGTCCAGACTGGCACCGGGTTGCAGGTAGACCTTGACGATGACCTGGCCGGAGACGGTGGTCGATTCGATGTGCTGGATGTTGTCGACCAGCGTGGTCAGTACCTTCTCGTAGGGTGTGGTCAGGCGACCTTCCAACTCCTCTGGATTCAGTCCGGTATAGTTCCAGGCGATGGAGATGACGGGGATGTTGATGTTCGGAAAGATATCCGTGGGCGTGCCGAGAATCACCACCGGCGCGGCGATGAGGATGAGGATCGCCAGCACGATGAAGGTATAGGGCCGCGTCAGGGCTATTTTTACGATCCACATGGTGGGTATGCGCCTTGAGGGAGAGTTGATGAAAAGCTCAAACTATATCTCTAGCATAGACAGGTTCAACCAATTTGGGGCTTCGAATCTGCCCTGGGTGTTGCAGCGCGGGTTCGCGGTCCCGTTTGCCGACGCGTAAGGTGAACTAGCTCAACAGGATAATCATGCCTTCGCCAGCCTCCAGCAGCAGGCTGCCCTCGACGGGCGCGCCGTCGCCATCGAGGATGGTGGTGAGCAGGATGTGTCCGGGTTCGCAGGTTACGGTCTGGAGATCGTCAGTAAGGTTGAGGAAGATCTGCAGATGCTGGCCTTCGGCTGGTCCCTGGTCTGGTCCCTGGTCTGGTCTCTGGTCTGGGCTTATCGCGTGTCGCTGGTAGCTGAGGACGCCGTTGTGCGCGTTGACATGGTCGATGCTGCCGCGGTGCAGCGCGGGGTATTTACGGCGCAGCGCCAGCAGCTTGCGGTACAGCCAGAGGACGGAGCGCGGTGCGGCGGACTGGGTTGCCACGTTGATCTCGGCGAAGTTGTCGTTGATAGGCAGCCACGGGGTTCCGGTGGTAAAGCCGGCGCTGCTGGAGGTGGCATTCCACGGCATGGGGGTCCGTTCGGGGTCGCGACCCAGACCCATGCCGGGGTGATTGCGCTCGGCGGGGTCTTGAATGCGATCCGGCGGAATGCGTCCGTTGGTCATGGCGAGTTCGTCGCCGTTGTACAGGGTGGGGGTGCCGCGCAGGGTGAGCAGCAGCATGGCGGCGGTGCGGACCTGGCCGAGTCCGACGCGGGTGGCGAGACGGGTCTGGTCGTGGTTGCCCAGAACCCAGTTGGGCCAGGCCCCCGGCGGTAGTTCGCTCTCGTACTCGCGTATTAGGTGCGCGATGTGCTCGGCGTTCCAGTCGGTCTGGATGAGGTGGAAGTTTAAGGGCATGTCCGCACCGCGCAGGATGGGGTGTCCGCTGCTGGCGGCGTTGGGGTCGAAGCCGTAGTAGGCGACGAGGTCGCGGAGGGGCAGATAGATCTCGCCGATCAGCACGCGTTCCGGATAGGCCGACATGACGTCGTGCATCTCGGTGACGATGCCGTGGGTCTCAGGCCGGTCCGCGGTGTAGGTGGGCAGTACGCTCCAGAAGTTGGCTGCCCCCGGCGTCCACTCCGGGTTGGGTGGATTGTCGCGGAACTGGTCGTCCTTGATCAGCAGCCAGAGGACATCCATGCGGAAGCCGTCGACGCCGTGACCGTCCGGGCCGCGCTCCATCCAGAAGCGCATCGCGTCGTACATGGCTGCGCGCACCTCGGGATTGCGCCAGTTCAGGTCTGGCTGCTGGGGAAGAAATGAGTGGTAGTAGAACTGGCCGGTCTGCTGGTCGTAGGTCCACGAAGACCCGCCAAAGTTGGACATCCAGTTATTGGGCGGGCGGCTTTCGGGTGGACCGTCGCCGGGGGCCGGGTCGCGCCACAGATACCAGTCGCGCTTGGGGCTGGTGCGTGCGTTGCGACTGGCAAGAAACCAGGGATGCTGGTCGGAGCTGTGGTTGGGAACAAAGTCGAGAATCAGCTTGAGCCCGCGCGCATGGACTGCGGCAATCAGGCGGTCGAAGTCGGCGAGCGAGCCAAAGACCGGATCGACGTTGCAGTAGTCGGAGACGTCGTAGCCGAAGTCGGCCATGGGCGAAGGATAGAAGGGCGAGATCCAAAGCGCGTCGACGCCGAGATCGACGAGGTAATCCAAACGTGAGAGGATGCCGGCAAGGTCGCCGATGCCGTCGCCGTTGGAATCCTGAAACGAGCGCGGGTAGATCTGGTAGATGCTGCCATCCTGCCACCATAGGCGCGGTGTGGGTGTCACGGGATTGTCCATTACACATTGGATGCTACCGGAGGAGATGTGGACGTTGCCAGCGGCCTGTTCGGATAAAGTGAGGCAGACGGGGTACACCGATGCGGATGGTTCGGCTGGCAGGTGCAGTGTTGGCAGTGATGGTGATGGTTGCGATGCAGGGGGCGGCGGCGGACAAGTTCTCCCAGGAAAATCCGGAGTGGACAGAGCCGTTTCCCGCGTTTCGGATTGCGGACAATCTCTACTACGTGGGGAGTAAGGATTTGGCTTCGTATCTGGTGACGACGCCGCAGGGCGACATCCTGATCAACAGCAGCCTGGAGAGCTCGGTGCCGCTGATCCGGAAGAGCATCGAGAGCCTCGGCTTCAAGTTCAGCGACGTGAAGATTCTGCTGATCAGCCACGCGCACTGGGACCACGATGCGGGCAGCGCGAAGATCAAGGCCCTGACCGGAGCCAAGTACATGGTGATGGATGCCGATGTTCCCGTGGTTGAGAGCGGCGGCAAGGCTGACTTCTTCTATGGCAAGCGCTTTAGCTATCCGGCGGCGAAGGTGGATCGCGTGTTGCACGACGGCGATGAGGTCAAGCTGGGTGGCGCGGTGCTGGTGGCGCACAAGACGGCCGGACATACGCAGGGCTGCACGACCTGGACGATGAAGGTGACTGACAAGGGCAAGAGCTACAACGCGGTGATCGTCGGGAGTTGGAACGTGAATCCGGGGTTCCGGCTGGTGGACCTGCCGGGCCGCCCGGCCTCCTATCCCGGGATTGCAAAGGACTATGAGACGACGTTTCAGGTGCTACACGGGCTGCCCTGCGACATCTTTCTGGGCGCACACGGCGGCTACTTTGGGATGCTCGCCAAGTACGCAGCGATGAAGCCCGGTGGGCCCAACACGTTCGTCGACCCAGCGGGATACCAGGCTGCGGTGGCGGAGAGGGAGGCGGCGTTCGAGAAGGAGCTCAAGCGGCAGGAGGCTGGCGGGAAGTAGCGGATCGCTTTGCAGGCACTAAGGACAGCAGAACTACTTTGATTGGGTAGCAGTTTTGGAGTCTCGGCGATCTGCCGGGGTGTTCACGGATGTATCGAAGGTCTATACAGGTTTGAGTATAATGCCAACATGAAAGATGTTGAGTTTCTGGGCGACTCGCTGAAGTCAATTCGAGAGTTTCCTGAAGAGGCGCGGCGTGACGCAGGGTTTCAAATTGATCGGGTACAACGTGGACTGAAGCCTATCGATTCCAAACCCATGCCGACTATCGGTAGAGGAGTTGAGGAGATTCGGTTGTGGGATGAGGCTGGAGCATTTCGTGTGATCTATACAGCGCGGCTTGCGGATGCGGTGTATGTGCTGCACGCGTTTCAGAAAAAGACCCAAAGTACAGCACTGCGAGATATAGACAAGGCCAAGGCCCGATTTACGGAGTTGATGAAGGAGCGAAGATGAAAAAGCCGGCGAAGAAAGTCGAACGGTTCGCGAGTGTGTGGGATGCTCTCGCGGATACTCCGGAGGAGGCTGCGAATCTGCGGGCGCGGGCGGAGTTGATGCAGAAGATTGAGGCGATCGTGAAAGAGCACGGATGGACGCAAGTGGAAGCGGCCAAGCGATGTGGGGTGACGCAGCCTCGGATCAATGACCTGCTGCGAGGACGAGTAGCGCGGTTTTCGCTGGATGCTCTAGTGAATATCGCTACAGCGCTGGGGCGGAGGGTGCGGGTGGATTTGGAGGCGGCTTGAGGCAGAGCGTGACCAACTATCTGACGCGTTGCACACGTCTACAAGGCGGATAGTTGACCTTCTGTCAATCCAGCTCCCCAAAGTCCCCTGATCTGCCATAAGCCACTACTGGCAATATGCGAATTTGGAGAAGATAATCCCAACCATGTCGAACTCGCCTTGCATCGCGGACAGTTCGAAACGCTCCCTATAGCTGCAGCTTCAAAATTAAGTGCTTGAGCACAATCGGTCATTGGCAGAATCGCAAATGTAAACGCGGTTCGTAGGTAATCAGACACTCTAAGTTCTACGGCATTTTGCTTTTCGAAGTCGATTCGATGAGCGTGTTTGTCTCGAGCTGTTCGCGTAGTTAGATCAATGTCCCAATCTGCAAGAAAAGGGTCCCTATCGCAATTTAGGAGTGCCCGTCCAATATGTTTACGGAAGATGCTTCGATCTTTGTTTACGGTTATATGCTCACGGAGTCTCGCGGCGAGGTTTCCTTTCCCAGTATGACTGCCAATTCGTGTAATCCGCAGGCCCCCGTGCCCAGTTTCTTTTTTCTCGAAACAAAAATAAACTCCATCCGAAGGCAGATCGGACGGCAAGGAGCTGAATTGATAGCTGGGCAGTTTCCCGACCTTGCTATGCAGTTTTTCGCAGAGACTATACTCAGCCGTCATGGTTTTAGCTTCCCCTTCAGAATGCTTAAGGCCGCAGAATAGTGCCAGTTTGTTGAGGCTGTTGTCTCAAAGATAATCTGATTCCAAGATTCTTGCGGTAAAACCATCTTCTTGTTGCGAGCGACAACCGTCACGGCTCTGCGATCGCCAATAATTTGCGAGAGAAACGGTAGGTAAGGCTGTCCACCCAAGAATATTATTGGCTCATTTGTCTTGGGAAGCTGCTTGAAATCCGCATACGCAGCCCCTTGTTTTCGTCGCTTGTAAGCAGCCACTTTAGGTGCTGTGCTGAACGTAATGTCGTAATCGGGTAGGCGGAAATCACCTCTGACTAAGCCCCAGCCAGCGCTTAGGATGAAGCAGTTCTTTGGCCCAAAATGAGAGGCGAGCTTGTTGTAGATTTCTGGTTGGCTACGAGGTCGATAGAGTTGCCACGCAGGAAAAAGCGTTGAGCTAAGATCTGTTTGCTTCAAAAGTAACAATTCGCGCCAAGTTTGGTCTTCACCTGGGATGAGATCGTCAGGTCGGCAAAATATGCACCCTCTAGCTGGCGGCGCTATATCAGGCTGCGCAACAAAGACTGCGATTTTGCCTCGCAAACTTTGAAGGCTCGGCGCGTTAGGCTGTTTTGTAGCAGCACATTGAATAATGATTTGCATATCGGCTTATTTTGTCTCCAGTGGCTTTCGTGCGAAGTAGTAGAGGCTGAAGGCGAGGGCTGCGAACATGATGACGCTGACCCAGTCGTGGTGGAGGGGGTTGTGGTCGGAGAAGCGGGGGATGGTGCGGTCGGTGGCGGCTTCGTAGAGCTTGATGACGACGCCGAGCAGGCCGACGATGCCTCCGGCGGCGATCAGGCCAGAGGCGTAGAGCGAGCCGGGCGAGACCTCTTCGGAGTCGAGTGCGGCGGCCTCTTTGGCTTTGTGTTGAAGCATGGCGCGATCGACCATCCAGCGGACGACTCCGCCGACGAAGATGGCGAGGGTGGTGGCGATGGAGAGGTAGGCGCCGACGGCGAAGGTGAGCGAACGGATGCCGAGTAGCTCCACCACCAGCACCACGGCGACGCCTAGCAGCACCAGCGCCCAGGGGAGTTTGCGGGAGAGGATTCCGTTGATGACGGTGGCCATCAGGCGGCCCTGTGGCGCGGCGGCCTTCTCGCTGCCGATGCCCTGGATCCACTGGACTTCGATCTGGTGGGTGGTGGGGTTGTAGAGGTACTTGCCGTCGTCGAGCGTGGTGGAGCCGATGGCGTTGAGCAGAATGTAACTGCGAGTGTTGCTTAATTCTTGCTTGCCCTGGGCGTTGAGGGCGGATCCCATATTCGCAGGGGCTGGGCCTTGGGTGCTCGCGGCTTTGCTCTCTGCCAGGGTGATGCGATCACGGGTGAAGTTGCCGTTGTTCTGGACGCCATCGGGCAGTTGCGCCAGCGAGAAGGCGATGGGGTGGGGCAGGCGCTGGAAGGTTTCTAGGCCTTTGTTCATGGCGTTGAGCGTGGCTCCGATGGAGAAGATGGAGACGATGACGCCGACCATGATGGCGACCTGCTGCTTCCAGGGGGTGGCTCCGATGAGGTAGCCGGTCTTGAGGTCCTGCGAGGTGTCGCCCGCGTTGGAGGCGGCGATGCAGACCACTCCACCGATGGTGATGGCGAGGGCTCCGAAGGCGGGTGCGGTCCAGCCTTTGACGAGGAAGATGGCGGCAGTAGCCATCAGCGTGGCGATGGTCATGCCGGAGACTGGGCTGGCGCTGCTGCCGACGATGCCGACGATACGTGCAGATACGGTTACAAATAGAAATCCAAAGACGACGATCAGCAGGGCGGCACTCAAGTTGGCGAGCGGGCCGACGTAGGCTCCGGGGATGGGTTTGAACTGCAGGAAGAGGAACATTAGTAGAACCAGCAATGCGGAGCCGCCAAAGACAACGATGGGCGGCAGGTCATGTTCGGTGCGGGAAGGCCTGGCTGCTGCGAGTTTGCTGCCGGTTTTTTTGAAGCCCTGGGTGAGGGCTCCGACGATGGTGGGCAGGGTGCGGAGGAGGGTGATGAGTCCGGCGGCGGCGACGGCTCCGGCACCCATGGGGCGGACGTAGGTGCGCCACAGGTCGGAGGGGGACATGTCCTTGACCAGCACGGTGCCGGGGTAGAGCGGAGTGCTGAGGTGCGAGCCGAAGAAGTAGATGGCGGGCATCAGTACGAGCCAGGAGAAGACTCCGCCGGCGAGCATGATGGCGGCGACGCGGAGGCCGATGATGTAGCCGACGCCGAGGTACTCCGGGGTGCAGTCGGCGCGGATGGCGGAGCCTTTGAGCAGGTGCTGGGCGCCGAGGTCGGGCTGGTAGTCGGGCTGCGAGGGCCAGAGCGAGAAGAGATTGTCGTTCTGGAAGAGGGTATAGACCGCGCCAAGCCCGAGTCCTAGAAAGACGCGGGAGGCGAAGGAGCCGCCACGTTCGCCTGCGATCAGGACGTCGGCGCAGGCAGTGCCTTCGGGGTAGACGAGGGCATCGTGCTCCTCCACGATGAGCTGGCGGCGCAGCGGAATCATGAAGAGGACGCCGAGCCATCCGCCGAAGAGGGCGAGGGCGAAGATGCGGGATGACTCAAGATCGAAGCCGAGGAAGATGAGCGCGGGCAAGGTGAAGATGACGCCAGAGGCGATGGATTGGCCAGCGTTGCCGGTGGATTGGACGATATTGTTTTCGAGGATGCTGGCCTTGCCAAAGGCGCGCAGGATGGAGATGGAGAGCACCGAGATGGGGATGGATGCGGCGACGGTGAGTCCGGCGCGGAGGCCGACGTAGACCGTTACGGCTCCGAAGAGGACGCCGAAGATGGCGCCGAGAAGGAGGGCGCGGGCGGAGAGCTCAGGCCGTGAAGCGGTGTCGGGTACAAAGGGTTTGAAGGCGGGCTTGGGGAGAGTGGAGGCAGACATGGGTTGTGGTGTAGCTCCCGAGGTCAATTTTGCAATGATGAGGCTGGAGGCGAGTGTATCAGCGGGGGGAAGGCAAGAGATAGGGTGGTGAGGTATTCTCCGGTATTGCAGAAATATGGTTGGGAGGCGTGACGAATGTTGGGATGGAAGCCGCGATATGTTGTCGGACTGGTGGCGTTGCTGTTGGTGGTGCTGGCGGTCGAGGTGGTCTCGACGATTCGGCAGCAGTCGCTGACGTGGGATGAGGGCGACCACATCTTTGCGGGCTACGAGAGCTGGAAGACGGGCGACTTTGGTCTGAATCCGGAGCATCCGCCGATGGTGAAGCTGCTGGCGACGATTCCGTTGCTGCATCTTCCGCTGCGGGTTCCGGCGCTACAGGGACGATTCTTCAAGACGGAATCCTATATGGATGGCCGCGAGCTGCTGTTCCGCAACGGGCCGCAGTACAGCGCGGATTCGTTGATCTTTCGGGTGCGGTTGATGGTGGGCGTGTTTGTGTTGACGCTGGCCCTGTTGGTGTTTGTGGCAGGCCGCGAGATGTTCGGGCTGGGGGCCGGACTGATTGCGATGATCTTGTTCGTGTTCGATCCGAATGTACTGGCGCATGGTGCTTATGTGACGACGGATATGGCCTTGAGCTGCTGCATGTTTGCGACGGTGTACGCCTTCTATCGCTACGCTAAACAGCCATCGCTGGCACGCATGGCGCTGGTGGGGTTGGCGGCGGGACTGGCGCTGGCGGCGAAGCACTCTGCCGTGCTGTTACTCCCGATGCTGGTATGCCTGGCTGCGGGCGAGGTGTGGTTTCGCTGGCGTGAGGCGTCCGTGTCTGCATCTGGCCTCGAGAGCCGAGGACGGGTGGCCCTGCGCATGGCAGGCACGTTGGCTGGGGTGATCGTAATCGCGGTGTTGGTGCTGTGGGCGTTCTATGGGTTTCGTTATGCGGCACGCCCGGCAGGGCTGAAGCTGGATCCGTCGCTGGCGGAGTATGTGCTGCCCCTGCAGCCGATGGAGCAGCATGGTATTTTGTTCCTTGCAAAGTTACATGTTCTGCCGGAGAGCTGGTTGTATGGCCTGGCGGATGTGCGGTCGATGGCGAATGGGATGCCGAGTTACTTCTTCGGCAAGGTGTATGCGCACGGCCTGTGGTATTACTTTCCGGTACTGTTCACGATCAAGTCGACGTTGGGGTTTCTGGTACTGCTGGGGCTAAGTCTGTGGGCGATTGTGTCGGGTCGGCTACGCTTCCGGCGCGAGGTGTTTTTCCTGCTGGTGCCACCGGTCATCTACCTGTGGACAGCAATGACTTCGCATTTGAATATTGGCGCTCGGCATATTTTGCCGCTGTGGGTATTTGGGATTGTGCTGGCTGCGGGCGGTGCGTGGACGCTGGTGCAACGTCATCGAACGTGGGGTTGGACGGTGGCCGCGCTGCTGCTGCTGCATGTGGGTTCGTCGGCGATGGCATACCCGAACTACATTGCGTATTCGAATGAAGCCTGGGGTGGGCCGACGCAGACCTATAAGTACCTGACGGACTCGAATACGGATTGGGGCCAGCAGTTGAAGGCGACAAAAAATTACGTCGATCAGCATGGTATCAAGGACTGCTGGATCGCCTACTTTGTGGCGCCGTTTGTGTTGCCTTCGGACTACGGAATACCGTGCAAGCGGCTGCCGACGCCGGACTCGTGGTTTTCCGATGAGCAGATTGTGGTGCCTTCGGTGATCCATGGGCCGGTGCTGATCAGCGCGGGCGACTTGAATTCGTTCGAGTTCGGTTCGAACGCACTGAACCTGTTTGAGCCCTTCCGCACGGTAAAGCCAACGGCGTTCATTCAGGATGGCATTTTTGTCTTCGATGGGGAGTTTGCCATTCCAATGGCTGCGGCGTTGAGCCATACACAACAGACAGCGGTGCTGCTGAAGGCAGGCAAGATACCGGAGGCACTGCAAGAGGCAGAGACTGCGGAGACATTGAATCCAGGCGGATTGCGGGAGGAGATTGCGATGGGAGACGCGCTGGCCGCATCAGGACGCAAGGATGAGGCGAAGACGCACTACGTCAGAGCGCTGGAGGTGGCCAAGGGAATGGAAGCCGGAGGCCGCGAAAAGTGGGTGCCGATCGTGGAGCAGAAGATGGGGCAGTAAGCGTCATTCACGCGAGGCTGTCGCGTCGGTGGGTTACGGCGCGGCGTACCGGGGCACAGTAAAAGAGGTATGCCGAAACTATCGGCATACCTCTTGTTGCTACTTGCTTTGTTGGTGGTTGATCGTACGATCCGCTAGTAGATGATGTGCAGCGACATCTGGATGTTGCGCGGGCCTCCGATGGTGTTGGTGACCTGGCCTAGTCCCTGGTTGTTGGACTGGGTCAGCGGAGCGTACTGGTTGCCCAGGTTCGCAGCTGTGGACTGTGTGGGATCGTACGGTACTGCGTAGTTGAAGAAGCCGAGTGCGATGGAGTTTCCCGGAATGTCGAAGCTGGTGGTGTTGGTCAGGTTATAGACATCGAAGCTGTAGTGCAGGCTGATGCGCTCGTTGATCTTGGTGTTCTTGATCAGCGAGATATCGGCGCGCTTCTGGAAGGCCTGGCGGAAGATATTGCGTTGTCCAGTGGTGAAGCCGGTCTCGTAGATATCGCAAACCTGCGCTCCGGCTGTGGATAGGCCGCAGTTGGGTACACCCTGCTGTCCGGGCTGGATGAGCGGAATGCCGAAGGCTGCAGGGTTCAGTGCCAGACCGTTGCCGGCGGCATCGACGAAGCCACCGGAGTGTCCGGTCTTGGCTGTCTTCGGCGTGAAGCCTGCCGCCAACGGAATGATCGGGTTGGTGATACCGTCGTTACCCGGTCCGTAGTAGATGCTGCCCACGGTGCCGGAGTAGTCTTCCACGGAGTACGGTTGGCCCGACTGCAGCACGGTGATGCCGCTCAACTGCCATCCATTGGTGAAGCGTCCCAGCAGCGTGGACTCGGAGCCGAACTTGGGGAATTCGTAGGTGTAGAAGAAGTTGGTGGTGTGAGTGCGATCGAAGTCCGAAGAGGCATAGCCATCGCGAAGGTTCAGCGCATTATTGCCGTTATAGAAGAGCCCCAGGCCAGACTGCTCATCCAGTGCATGCGACCAGGTGTACGAGAAGCCCACCTGTAAACCATGCGTCAGACGCTGCTCCACATGCAGTTGCAACGCATCGTACGCGGAGACGCCAGCGGCCTTGTAGCTAACCGAGTTGATGGAGTAGCCAAGGTAAGGCGTACGCAGATCGGTGTTGCCTCCGTTGTAGGTGCTGTACGGCTCGGTGGTCAGGTTATTGCCGTTGGTGTCCGTTGCCTGCTGGCCGTAGCTGTAGATCTCGCCGTTGACGGGATGCGATGCCGTGGCGATCTGTGGCTGGTTGAAGGGCACGGGGATGACGCCATGACGGCCGCGATTACCAACGTAGCCGAGGTCGATGGCCAGGTTGTTGCGCGGCTGCCATTGGATATCAAACGCAAAGTTCTCTGTGTAGGGCAGCTTGTTGTTGATGTCGTAGGCACCAAAGGGGAAGGTCTGCGCACCGTTGATAATTGCGGCTTTGTTGGGCAGGTATTTGCTGAAGTCCGCTGGATTTCCGGTTGGTGGCGTGGGCGCCACGGTGCCGAACGGGTTGCTGAGTGTCGCGCCGGAAGGCGGTGCAACAGGAACTACAAACGGTGGCTCCTGCGTTACGCCAAACGGGCCGCTGATGCCGCTGCCTGCGCCTGGGGAGAGGTAGGTGAACAACTCGCCGCGATCGTAGTAGAGACCAACGCCGCCACGCACGACGACCTTGTCATGGAACATCGAAGGCGAATACGCAAAGCCAAGCCGCGGTGCGAAGCCCCACTGCCGACCCTTGAGGGTTGAGTTGCTGACCCCGGCTGTGGGGAACAGCTTATTGTTGCCGGCGATGATGAAGCCGTTGTTGGTGATGGTGTCCGAGGTCGCGTCGTACTGGTAACGACTGGGATCGAAGTTGAACAGGTTGCCATACTTCTCGCTGAGCGGTCCATCCCAGTCGTAGCGTATCCCCGCGGTCAGCGAGAGGGTTGGCGTGATTTGGAACTTGTCCTGCAGGTACGACCCCACCTGGTTGGCACGGTAGTAGCGGCTGCTAGCACCCAGCAACAGGGAACTGTTGCTGCGCAATTTACCTTGCAGAAAGTCGGCGAGGCTATTGAAGTTGAGGTTAGCGGACTGGGTGCGGCGGTTGCGGATATTCAGTTGGGTGTAGCTGTAGCTGGCGCCGGTGGTCAGGGTATGTTTGCCCAGAGTCCAGATCAGATCGGTCGAAGGAGCCAGGCGATTCTGGAAGACTCCGGTGCGGTTGAACGTGCTGGTATTGCCGATGTTGATGGAAGTGTTTGCCTGCGAGCTGGAAAAATTACGGACATTGATGCCGGGGAAGAAGCTGGAACCGAACAGATTGATTCCTGCCTGCGAGGGCGTCAGCGCCTGGTCGTCGTTGGAGTAGGCCTTTTCGCGAACGAAGCCGAGCGTCTGGGTCCAGTTGACATTCGGGGTCAGGTTCAGCGCGTTGGTCAGCGAAGCGACGTGGGCTCCGGAGTCCAGGCGCTGCGCAAAACCATCCGTAGCGGAGTTGGTGTACGGTGCCACGGTTGGGTCATGTTGATAGAAGTATTTGGCAGAGACAACATCGTGCTTGGCCGCGTTCCAATCCAGATTGGCAACAGCCTGATCGGCGCCGAAGAATGGCCGACCCTGGAGGGTAACGTTGGTTAGCGCAGTGAACGCACGCTGCGCAGAAGGAATCAGGTACTGGCCGTTGGGCAGCTTGAAGTTGAACAGCGCCAGAGCCGCCGGATCGATTTGTGCGGTCGAGATGGTGGTTCCGAAGTTGGTTTGCAGCAGGTTGACCAAGGTCTGCGCACTGCGGTCCGAGCCAAGGCCCGGCATCACGGCCAGGTTGGAGATGCCCGATGATTGGTCGGAGACGCGGATGGCGTTGTAGGCCAGAAAGCCGAAGAGCTTGTCCTTGATGATTGGCGCGCCCACCGTGGCGCCAGCAGTGAAGCGGTGCAACTGCGGCACCGCAGGGACGATGCCATCCTGTTTGTAGAAGAACGGTGCTGCATTGAGCCAGTCTGTACCGCGGTAGAGGTAGGCCTTGCCGTGGATCTCGTTGGTGCCGGCCTTCGTGCTCATGTCGATGTGTGCGCCGCTGGTTGAACCCTGTTGCGCGTCGTACATGGAGGTGTTGACCCGAATCTCCTGAATGGTCTCCGGAGCGGGCGTGGGGATGGCCTGGCCGATGGCATCGTAGACCGAGGTGCCGGTCAGGATGGAGCCGCCAGGGCCGAAGCCTTCGCCTGTGTTGGGCACGACGCGACCGCTGGCTACCTGCGAGGTGGACTTGCCGTTGAAGAGATTGCTGGTATCCACACCGTTGAACAGGAAAGTGTTCGACGTATCGCGCTGGCCGTTTGCCCAGATGGGCTGATTGCCCAGTCCAGTCTGGGTTCCAGTGCCGGAGAGCAACTCCGCGGAGACGCCCGGAGCAAGCACAGCAAGCTGCGTAAAGCTGCCCGTGGCCAGCGGAATGTTTTCGATCTGCTTGCTGTCCAGCACGTAGCCATTCGTCGTATCTACCGCGTTGAGCAGCGGAGTGGCGTTTACGCTGACTACGGAGTTGACGGAGCCAATCGTCATGCGGGCGTTCAGCGTAACCGTGCGGTCGGCTTGGATGAGAATGTTGGGAAACTTGGCCTCGGAGAATCCGGCATTGGTCACGCGTAGTGTGTAGCTGCCGATGGCGAGATTGTAAAACGCGTAGGCGCCGGTGGAGTTCGTTACGGCCGTGCGCTCCAGTCCGGTGTCCTGGTTCAGGAGAGAGACGTCCGCCTTGGGCAGGACATTGCCTGTAGCGTCGGTGACTGTGCCGAGAATACTGCCAAAGGTCTGCTGCGCATGGGCTCCAATCACGCAGGATGCAAGGCAGAGACATAGCGCAAACACGCGCCAGACAAATTTGAAGTGTTGTGTCATGTTGGCCTCAGAGTGGTTGGTCAGGTTGCGGGGTCGGGCCTGTGGCGGCCCGTGAAATGAAACAGTTGTGATCAGCGTAGGGATCGGTCATGTTCCGCAGTTGAATTTGAGATGAAAGGATGATGAACGCGTTGAGGGGCAGTAAGAACTAGGCCTTCATTTTGATGGAGTTCAAAGCGATTGGTGCTAACAGACTCGATGCGGCAAACCATGCGGCCAGACCTCGCGCAAGTGTGCTGCGGGCCTGGCCCGATTGAGCATGCTGATAGGGCACGGATGCGTCAGTACTTCCAGCTCATATCGGCGTTCGCGGGTGCTGTCTTCTGGATGCGCTCCATGATCTTGGGCAGATACATGGTGTTGTAGTGCAGACGGCTGAGGGCATTGGGCAGCGTGGGATCGCCATTCCAGCAGTGCTCGGCGCGCGGCCCGTACTTCACTTCGCCTTCGTACGGCACGCCATGGCCCGGCGTGCCGGTTGTCTTCAGGAAGTCTTCCATCAGATATACAGCGTTGTTCAGCATATAGGTATCGTCGGAGCCGACGTACAGGTGCAGCTTGCCTTGTAGCTTCGGCCCAAGCGTGGCCCAGTCGCGTTGCAGAATGGCGTTGAGGTCGTAGTGCTCGCGCCAGTAGGCTGCCGTCGTGTGGTTGATCTCTCCGGTGGCTTTATCGAAAATTGACTGCGGGTATCCGTCGGGACCCACGGGGGAATAGACCGCCTGCCAGATGTCGAACTGCTCGCCGGAGCGGCCGTGATCGCCGAGCGCGGCTTCATACGCAACGTTGTCACGGACGGAGATCAGCGTCTGTCCCAGGTAGTTACGCATCGCCGGTTGCTCCACCTGCTTATGCGCTCCGGGCAGGTAGAAGATGTTTTTCTGGTTGTAGAGATCGGTGGTGCTGTAGGCATGAAAGTCGACTGGATCAGGGCAGGCGACGAAGGCTCCGTTGTAGTGGTCAGGATAGAAGATCTGGACGGCGAGCGACTCCCATCCACCGGTGCTGCCACCGTACATAAAGCGTGCCCAGCCCTGGCCGATGCCGCGGAACTGCTTCTCTACCGCGGGAATCAACTCTGTCTCGATCGCATCGCCATAGGGCCCGACGTTGGCGGAGTTCACTGCGTAGGAGTCGTCGTAGAACGGATTGGCGTGTTGTATTTTCACGACAAGAATGCGCGGCGTTCCCGGGGCGATCCAGGTCTGGTAGGTCTTGTAGGCCTCCTGCTGCTGGATGCGGTTGTAGCCCGCGAGATGGAAGCGGTCGGAGTAGTCGGGCTTCAGATCGGGGTCGGGCGGTGTGGTGCGAAAGTCGTCGAAGCCGGTGACGAAGTGGTCGTGAAAGATCGCCAGCGGATAGTGTGCCTGCGGGTGCTCGTCGAAGCCCTCCGGCACCAGCACAATGGCGGTAAGGAAGACCGGGCGGCCCCAGAATTTCGTCAGCAGTGCGGACTGAATTTTCAGGTGGCGAACGTACCTGGTATCGGGCTCCGGTGCGATGGGCGGAATCGTCTCCGTGAGAGAGATCTGGATCGCGGGACTGCCTGGGCCGATATGGAGCTTGACGGGTTTGGAGTAGAGGTTCCCGGGGGCGAGGTTCCAGTGCTGGCCTTCGCCACGGTCGGGGGCAAGCTTGACGGTAGTTCCATCGCCGCGGTGGAAGGTCTCGTAGATGTTGAGCACCGCCTGCACGATGTAGTCGCCTTGCGGAACCTCACTGAGGCTTCGGTATGGGTAGCCCGAGGCATGGTCGTCGATGGTCACAGGCTGCCCGGGAGCGAGTCCGTCGACCGTCGTGCCGAAGACAATCTGGGTGCGCGGGGTGTCGTTGATCTGGTTGCGGGGCTCGTCGGAGGGATCGGTCGAGAGCAACAATAACATGCGTCCGTCGAGCGGCTTGGCGGACTTGCTTGCAAGGAATGCGACCTGAATCGATTGCCGGCTCGAATGGGCTTGGGCCATCAGTGGCAGAGTACTGAAGAGCGTTGCGAGCAGAAGGGTTAGGCGGCGCATGCAGGGAGTATAGCCGTCGGCGCAGACTCTGCTACTGGAAATTGATTGGCATTTCCGGCGCAAGTGGGCTTATACTGCGGGCATGGCGCGGTCCGACCGACCTGGAGCGCCGGCGAGTGAGGTGAGTCTTCAGCGAATGCTTGAATGACAAGGCGCTCGGAAGTGCCACGGGGTCTCCACCCGGTGGGCCGCCTGGGTACAATCCCGGTGGGCGGGTAGAACGTCGTTCAGTCGTTCATGCACTGCGAACTTCGGGCTCTGGGGCAGGCAGGGTAGCTCGAGCGCTGGCAGACGATCTGGCAATACTATTTTTTCCTGCGGACTGCAGGGCGTGTGGCGGGCCTCTGCTGCGTGCTGATTTTTCTCCAGTGTGCGATGCCTGCATCACACTCATCCAAGCACAATCGATGATGCTCTGCGGATGCTGCGGTGAAGCTCTGGGGATGGAAGATGAGCGCGTCGCGCAGCAGATGCCGGTGGAGCAACTGCTCTGTTCCCAGTGCTGGAACGCACGGCCGAACTACCAACGCGCAGTCGCCTATGGTGTCTATCAAGATGAGTTGCGCGAGATGGTTCACCTGCTGAAGTACGAGCGCGTGCGCAGCATCGCCAAGCCGCTGGGGGCCATGCTGGCCAACGCCATCACCATGTTGCATCGGGACGCAGCGCGGCAGTTGCTGGTCGTCGCCGTGCCGCTCTTCCCTGCAAAACAGCACCAGCGGGGATACAACCAAGCCGTGTTGCTGGCGGATGCGGCGCTGGCCCGCTTGAGCAGGAGCCAGCCAGAATGGGCCTTGCAACCCTCGCACGACACGCTGCGCCGGGTACGCGATACGGAGAGCCAGTTTGCGCTCACCCCCAAAGGCCGCAGCCGCAATCTGCAGGGAGCCTTTGCCGTGCAGCCCGATGCGCTGATCGTCGGCCGCGAGGTGCTGCTGATCGACGACATCTACACCACCGGCGCCACCGCGCGTGAGTGTGCACGCGTCCTGCTGCGCGCCGGGGCCAGCAAAGTCTGGGTTGCAACACTCGCTCGGGCTCAGACCGAGATGGCAGAGCGTTGGAGCGACTCGCTCGGATAAACAACCAGTGGACGAGCAGAGCAGCAGAAGTCACCAGAGGCGAGACCACTGATGCCGACAGAGATTAGATTCCGGAGGGTTTTGCGATGCAAACAGGGAAGATGCGGAAGCAACGACTGAGTGGCAATCGACACGCGGGATTCGGCTCGCAGCATGGCGCGGCCAAAGGTGCGGCACGGTCCATCACCGAGTCCGAAGTACGGGCAGGCACCTTTCGCCAGCCTGCCATGCAGACTCCGGTGCTGGTGCTGAATGCCAGCTACGAACCCATCAACATCTGCGGAGCCAAGCGCGCGCTCGTGCTCGTGCTCAAGGGCGTGGCCCGCACCGAAGAGGAGCAGGGCGCCATGTTGCATGCCGCCCGCATGCGTGTCGCGATGCCCAGCGTCATTCGGCTGCTGGAGTATCGCCGCATCCCGCATCAGACGCGTGCGCTGAGCCGCAAAAATATTCTGCTGCGTGATCGCAACGCCTGCCAGTACTGTCAGGTCGTGCTCACCGCGGCTGAACTCACTCTGGATCACGTTATTCCACGCTCGCGTGGCGGACTCTCCACCTGGGAGAATCTGGTGGCCTGCTGCCACAACTGCAATCGCCGCAAAGGCAACCAGATGCTGCATGAACTCACCGATATGAAGCTCTTGCGTGAACCGCGTCCTTTCAGCCTGCATACCTCGCGCCACATCATGCGCATGATCGGCAGTGCCGATGCCGCGTGGCGCAAATATCTCTACTTCGAGTCGGAGACTGCTGCATAGCCCACGGAAGTGTCCTTCTTCTGGAAGCGGGCGTTGCCCTGCGGAACCTCGCACCTATCGCTTCGGCCCTCCGTCTGCCGGAGGATTGCGCTCGGACCGAATCAGCAACACCCATGAAGCTGTCGGTCTCCTCGTAGCCATTGTGGTGGCTAGTCAAAGCGAAAATATTCGCAGCCACCCGCAGTACGTGCGTTGAATCAGCGATCTCCTCTATTTACCCATTGTTGATACAGTGTTCAACCTGCGTTGGTGGACGTAGTTCAACCTGAACATGCTGATGTCGTATCGATCAATCGCCCCCAGGGCGTGGGCTATCGCTGGTGCGCAATGTGCCGCTGCATCGTGCTGCCCGGAACAAAAACGACACAGTGTTTCCCATTTTGATTCCTGTGAGGCCTCATGAAGCTGGTTCGTTCGATCGTATCTCTCTGTGTGTTCCTGCTCGTGCTCCAGTTTTCTGGACATCTGGCATACGCGCAAGGTTCCGCAAGCCTGCATGTCAGTGCAGCAAACCCCTCCGGCACACGTATCGCCGGCGCTCGCGTTGTGCTCACCAATGAGGCCACCGGAGTTGTGACCAAGAGCATCACTGGACCGGATGGCGCCTTCGATCTGACCGGGCTCGAGCCGGGTAGCTATGAATTGACTATCACCATGAACGGCTTCAACGACTACCACCAGAAGGCAGTTCATCTTGCCGATGGCCAATCGCTCGCCTTCCAGGTCATGATCCGGACCAGCGCCGTCGCGCAGTCGGTCACTGTCACTGCGGAAGGCTCTCCGGAGACCTCAGTCACCCAGGCAACCATCTCGCGAGCGGAGATTGAAGGCGTAGCCGGACCCTTTGGCAGTGCGGCGCAGGCGCTCACCGCAGCTCCCGGTGTATTTGTGTACGGCTATGGCGGCGTTGCGGCAACAGCCCGCAGTGAGGTGGTCGTGCGTGGTATCAAGGGCGGTTGGTCGAGCGTGAATGGCGACGTGCTCAAGAATGGCATCAGCTTTCTCTTCGATGGCATCCCCATGAACAACATGATCGCCAACAACGGTCAGTGGCAGACCACCCAGATTCCTATCACCGACATGATCTCCGACATCAATGTCGACTACGGCCCGGGCGCACCGTCCAATCGCTGGTTCGATAGTCTCGGCGGCACCATCAACTATATTCCTGTGCAGCCCAAGAGTACCCCGGGCGCGACTATCGCTTTTGGCACCGACTACGGCAGCTACAACACCACCCTAACCCACTTCATCGCCAACTCCGGCCTGTATCGCGGCTGGTCGATGCTGCTGGCATCCGGCTACGCCTCCAACGATACCTTTCGCGTAGGCACCACCGGTATCCCCACTTTCAACGCTCCTTCCTCCGGTTACTCCGCCTTCGTCAAGGCAGAACATGACTTCATCAACGGCAGCCTGAGCTTTGGCTACTATCACGGACGCAATACGGAGTTCCGTCCGAACTTCATCCCTCTGCTCGACGTCAATCAGGGCGGGGATATCGTCACCACGCAGGGCCTGTATGGCGTCGATGCGGGCGCAGGTTCCACCGTTCCGGCCAACGCCCAGTTGTACAGTCAGCAGTCCAGCGGCTTCTACTCCTCACTCGCCAAAGATCTCTGGTACAAGCACATCAAGACCCAGAGCGATATTCTCTACACCAAACTGAACCTGTCGCTTTCGCCTCGGCTTACCTTCAACACGGAGGAGTGGTTCCGTCACGGCTATCGTCTGCACGACCGTGTCACCAACTTCTATGGGCCTGCCTACCCTAACTCGCACGAGTGGTACGACGCAGCTTCCAACACCGTCGGAGACCGCACCGACCTTTCACTGCAGTTGCCCCACAACACCGTCAGCTTCGGTGGATATTGGATTCATGGCGGCTACAACAACCCCGTCTCGCTATTCAATCCCTCTCAGGGCACCAGCATCAGCAACCCCGCCTTCTTCAACGAAGATCACCTCGACAACGACTATGCCTTCCTCTACCTGCAGGATCGCATCAGTCTCTTCCACGACAAACTGATCGTCACGCCGGGCGCGGCGGAGCAGTTGTTCCGCACCCACTTCTACAACATTGGTCTCTCGACGTTCCCCAATGCCAACCCGGCCAACGATCCAAACCTGTCGCCAGCCACCCACAAGAACTTCCTGAAGTTCTCCCCCTCCGTCGGCGCGCAATACGTTACCACCGACTGGCTCACCTTCCACGGTAACTTCGCCATTACCTTCGAAAACCCGACCGATAGTGCTTTCGGAGCAGGTCGTCCGGCCACCGGCGTCGATCTCACCACCCTCAAGCCGCTCCGCAGCCAGAACACCGAAGGCGGCTTCCTCGTCAGCAAATGCCCGCTGGCCATCATGGGCACCTGCTCGCTCGATGCAACCTACTTCAGCGACAAACTCACCGACGAGACGGTCATCACCCAGACCTCCAACCTTGCGCTGCCCGCGACCATCGCGCTTGCCTCAGCGATGTTCAACGGTGTCTCCATCAACTTCGACGAATCCCCCATGCACTACTTCCAGTTGCATGGCAACGCCATCATCCAGCACGACTACTTTCTCCACTACGTGCCGAGCGGCTCCACCAACGACTACCGCAGCCTTCCCATCTCCAACTCTCCCCGTTACACCACGAACATGGGGTTGACCACCACCTTCCAGACAGACAGCCATCGCTTTGTTATCACTCCCGGCCTCTGGTGGCAGTACGTTGGCCAGCGCTATCTCTTCAGCAACGTCACCAATGCGCCCACGCAGCAGACCACCCCGGGCTATGGTGTCGTCAACTTCAACATGGATGGCAACATCAATCGCCTGCTTCCGGGCCGTCTCGCCGATGCTCCCATCAAGCTCTCCGTGGGGCTCGAAAACCTCCTGAACAAGCGCTATAACCCCACCGCGTACATCACCAGCGGCGGCTACTTCGGCACCAGCTTCGGCGGCTACACTCTCGTCGATCCTGGCGCACCCCGGGAGTTCATCTTCTCGATCAACTTCGGTAACAAATAGCCATCAGTCATACATCAAGCGTTGTGCAGCCGCACCAAAACAAGGAAGCTCCCGAAGACGATTCGGGAGCTTCCTTGTTGAGTTTTATAGCCATGCCACACTACTGAACTAAGCTACTTCGGCGCTGTGGCCGGTGGGGTCGTCGGCTTGTCGGTCTCCTTGTTGTTCGTAATATCCTGACCGTTATAGATGATCTTGCTGGTGGCACGATACTGCTTGTAGTCGGTGTACTTCACCACCGTGCGCAGGTGGACGTCCTGGCTCATATACCCGTTGCCACCGGAGAAGTGCAAGTTGCCCTCCGCCTTGGTATACGTCGGGAACCAATACTTTCCATCGACCTGCTCGTAGTACGTCGTGAAGGGTGGCGACAGATCTTCGTGACCCTTCCGCTTGTCGTCAGGCACGTTCTTCCCGTTGATCAGCACAATCTGAAAGTCCTGCTGGTCCACCCATACCTTGCCCTGAAAGTAGCGCTTGCCCTTCTCCAGCGTCTTCGGGCCCGCGGAAAAAACATAGGTGTCCAACTCATCCACCTTCTGCCGCCCTAGATAGGTGATGTCATACTGCGGCAGATCTTCCGTGGTCAGCACAAACGGAAGTCGCTGCTCGATATCCTTGAAGTCTGCCGGCGACATCATCACCCGTTCCAGCGTGTTCTGCGGCGCAAACACCACATGCTCTTCACGTTTGCCGTCGCGGTCGAACAGGATATCCGTCACCTGCTGATACTCCCCGTCCGGACGATTCGTATCGTCGGAGATGGTGTCCACCTTCACCGACTGGCGAAAGGTATAGTTCTGGCGCGCCTCGTTGAATACGGACTCACGCGCCGCAAACTTGTCGATAATCTGCTGCGGGCTCAGTCCGCTCGGTGGTGTTGGATCGAGTGGGCCAAATCCGGCTGCATCCTCAGCGGCGGCTGCGGAACTGGCTGGATTTGCAACACCAGCCCAAGCCGTGTGCGACTCTGCCGATAGCGTTAGGAGCAACAGCGCAACAAGGCTGGTAGTCAGCGGAAGACGTCGTTTCATGGGAATTCAACTCCTGTGTCTCTGGGCGTACGCGGACCGCGGCTGCCGCAGCCCCTACTAAGAATAGACGCAGGAGACGGAGATTGGTCGATGCTGCCATGGACAAGTGAGATTTTCGAATATGTTGGGGAGCATCGTACCAGCCTCGCTGGACTTCTCTGCAGCGGCGTTGCGATCCGCCTGCTGGTGCAGCAGATGCGACTGCGCGTGGACGACCGGCAGCGCGATCGTCGGGTGCGGCTGGAGTTGGAGGCCTACGCCCGGCTCGACGCGCGTCTGCCTGACGATGGAGCCATCAACGTTCTGGGTGAGCGTGTCTGCAAGGTTGTCGCTGAGATGAGCGCCTTCCCCCGGGTTGCCCTGCTGGTGCGCGATCCCGACGGCCGCCTCTCCGTCGCTGCCAGTACTGCCATGGACGACCGGACCCTTGCTGCCCTGATCCAATGGGGTCAGCAGATACCCGAGCGCGCAGCCATCGCCACGCACCACTCCACAGCCACCCCCACCCTGCTCGTGGCCTCGCCGCTTCCCATCGGAACCAGAAGCCTGGTGCTGGATCTGCCTCCGTGCAGCATGGAAGATCTCCTGCCGCCGGAAAAGCCATCACCGAGCAAATCGCCGAAATCGGAACCCCAGGGACGAATCATTGCAGCCCCGCTCTGGACCACCGGCGGCCGCATGGTGGGTGCGCTCGCCGTCTGCACCAACCTGTCTATTGCTGCGGACCAGATCACTCCCCTCGAAGCATTGGCCGTCAAACTGGCGCGCACTCTGGAGAATGCTGCTTTGGCTGACCGGCTGCTTCGCACGGAGAAGCTGGCTGGGCTTGGTCAACTCGCCGGCGGCGTCGCTCACGCGCTCAACAATCCTCTGACCGCCGTGCTCGGCTACGCAGAACTCATCGCTGCCACCTCTGGCGAGGAGCGCGTGCGCCAGGATGCCGTCACCATCGCCCGCGAGGCACTCCGCATGCGCGAGACCGTGCAAAGCCTGCTCGACTTTTGCTGCCCCGCAATCCAGACCGAAGCGCCCGTCGCCCTCCCGGAGTTGGTGCAGGAGCTGGCCACCGACTGCGTCGAGACGCTGCGCCACCGGGGCGTACGCCTCGTCGTGCAGGCTGCCGAGCAGGTGCCCACCGTGCATGGCAATCGCGACCGCCTTCGCCAGGTGCTGGAACATCTCTTCAACAATGCTGCACAAGCCATCGGATCAGCCCAGTCCAGCCACGCCCCACGCTCCGCCGAAGCGACCCAAGAACACTCCATACGCGTCATGATCAGCGCCGATGCCCGCGCCCTGCAGGTCATCGTCAGTGATACCGGCCCAGGATTTCCCGAGCCCGGACGAGTCTTTGAACCGTTCTACACCACCCGCGAACCTGGCGAAGGCAACGGTCTCGGTCTCAGCGTCTGCTACGGCATCGTCCGCGAACACGGCGGCGAAATCCGCGCCTTCAACCTGCATCCTCGTGGTGCTGCCGTTGTCGTGGAGCTGCCCGTTCGCGCTGCCGCCGTTCCTGAGTTGGTGGTGGTGGATTGAGACCTCGTACGCAGGCAACAGTCTACCGGCTCTCAGGCTTGTAAAACTCGCTGCGCTTGCGGCTATAGAAGAAGTAGATCAGCAGTCCGATCGCCAGCCAGATGAAGAACCGCATCCAGGTAATAATCGGCAGTCCCATCATCAGCAGGATGCAGAACGCCACGCTCAGCACCGGAATCACCGGCCCCAGAGGCACTCGAAATCCACGCCGGCGCTCGGGCTCTCGTATCCGCAACACGATCACGCCAATGGAGACCAGCGCAAACGCAAACAGCGTCCCGATATTCGAGAGATCAGTCAGCGTGCCGATATCAAAGAGACCTGCCGGAATCCCCACCACGATGCCAGCCACCCAGGTCGCCACGGCAGGCGTTCGAAACCGCGGATGCACCTTGCCGAAGAATCCCGGCAGCAGCTTGTCCCGCGACATCGCAAACCACACCCGCGATTGCCCCAGTTGGAACACGAGGATCGACGAGATCATTCCCATCATCGCGCCAAACAGCACCGCCAGCCGCACCCAGCGCAGGTTGTGCCCGCCCGGCAGTAGCGACAGCTTCTTCAGTGCATTCACCACCGGCGCCGCATCGTCCACCATGCTCTGCCAGGGCACCAGCCCGGTCAGAATCACCGCAACCCCTATGTACAGAACGGTACAGATAATCAGCGTGGCAATAATCCCGATAGGTACATCGCGCTGCGGATTTCGACACTCCTCCGCAGCCGTCGATACTGAGTCGAAACCAATATAGGTAAAGAAGATAATCGATCCGCCTGTCAGCACACCCGACCAGCCATTCGGCGAGAATGGGTGATAGTAGGTCGGCTTGATGAAGTGGGCGCCCGCAAAGATAAACAACAGAATGGCCAGCAGTTTCAGCAGCACCATCACGTTGTTGGTCTCCGCCGACTCGCGGATGCCTCGCACCAGCACCACGGTCAGCAGCATCACAATCAGGAATGCTGGCCAATCAAAGCCGAAGTGCCACCCCGGCAGATACAGGTCATGGCCTTGCAGGTCCTGCAAGCCAGCCGGCAGATAGGCAGGCGAGATCCACCGCAGTGAAGGATGAAACCCAAACCAGTCCAGCAGATCCACCATGTGTGCCGCAAAGCCGACCGACACCGCCATGTTGCTGCCGGCGTACTCCAGAATCAGGTCCCAGCCGATGATCCATGCCACCAGTTCGCCCAGCGTCGCATAACTATAGGTGTAGGCCGAACCCGCGATCGGAATCATCGAGGCCAGTTCGGCGTAGCAAAGTGCCGTCAGTCCGCAGACAATCGCCACCAGCACCAGCGATACCGCCAGCGCCGGTCCAGCGCCCGGTCGCCCGGCCAATGCGCTGTGGTGAATCAGATAATCCAGTACTGGAGCCCGAATGATCGACGTGGTATCGAACTTTTCACCGGCGATCGCCGTGCCGATCACGGTAAAAATTCCTGACCCAATCACCGCGCCAACGCCAAGCGCAGTCAAGCTTACCGGGCCCAGCGTCTTCTTCAACGCGTTCTCCGGCAGCTCCGATTCGTGAATCAGTTTATCGATCGATTTTCGAGCAAAAATCTGCCTGGCCAGCGCGCTTACCTCAAACAATGGATTGTTTCGGGGAAGTCCTACTGCGTACTATCGCCCACAGACTGCACGGGCACAACAGAAATATGCATCGGCGCTGATCCCGCAGCGCCGAATCTGCCTTGCGGCTCTCCGGCGCTGCAGCATCACTCAGTTGTTAGCGCTTGCTCTTGCCCAGCGCGGCCTTCTTGATCTTGGCCTTGTTCTCGCCGCGTGCGCCCGTGCGAGGTACCTTCGGTGCTGCTGCCTTGCGTGCTGCGCGCTTTACCTTCTTGCGCTCCTGGACATCGGTAATGCTCTTGGTATTTGCCATGGTTCGGTTGCCAATCTTTCTATAAGTGCGATTTTTCGGAACTGTTACAGGCGCTCCAACTGGGCAAACTTCTCCACCAGCTTCTTCACGCCGTGCTGTTGAAATTGTACTGTAATCTTCGCGTCATCCCCATCGCCTTCGCGACGAAAGACGGTTCCTTCACCATACTTCGGGTGCCGAACCCGCGTTCCCTGCTTCAAACCCGTCTTCCCAACCGCCTCTGGAACCTCGAGTTTGGGTCGCCCAACCTTCAATCCACCCACCTTTTGCCCGCGAGCAGCAAAAAAGCTGGCGATATTGTCTATCGACCCCCTGCCCGATCCAGTGCCCAATCCGCCACTCTTGGCCCCCGCGTTCCTTCCCGACCCGCCAGACGAGTATCCGCCCGAGCCGCCCGACTGGTCTTCATCTTCATAGCTGTAGTGCCGCTCGCCCGCCTCCGCACCCGCTCGTCCGCCGCGCGGATACGGTGTGGAATACGCCCCGCGCCCTCCAAACCCCGAGTCCGATCCCGAGAACTGCGGCCGCGCCGGCGGGCTGCCCAAATCCTCCACCAATCGGCTCGGCACCTCTTCCAGAAACCGCGAAGCGATACTCGC
Organism: Acidobacteriota bacterium; assembly: GCA_021780315.1. Classification (GTDB taxonomy): domain Bacteria; phylum Acidobacteriota; class Terriglobia; order Terriglobales; family Acidobacteriaceae; genus Edaphobacter. Next base: position 202,562 of record JAJXYY010000042.1, on the reverse strand, counting down.
CTCCGGCATATCGCTGCCATACCGCCTGCGATACCGCGCTCGTGTCAGCACCAGCGTATCCATCGCGCGCGTCATGCCCACATAGCACAGCCGCCGCTCCTCCTCGAGCCCGGTCGGATCGGTAAACGTCCGCGAGTGCGGAAACAATCCCTCCTCCATCCCCGCCAGAAACACCAGCGGAAACTCCAGCCCCTTCGCTGCATGCAGCGTCATCAGCGTTACCCGCGCCTCTTCGCTGTAGCTGTCCGCATCGCTCACCAGCGCCGCGTGGTCCAGAAACTCATGCAGTGTCTCGCCGCGCTCCTGCGCGTCCTGCGCCGCATTCGCCAGTTCCTTCAGGTTCTCTATCCGCGAAAAAGCCTCCGGCGTTGCCTCTTCTTCCAGCACCCGGATGTACCCGCTGCGATCGTTCAGAAACTTGATCAGCTCCGGCAGTGTGGCCGGGTCGCCCGGTTTGCGAAACGCCGGACGCTCCTCCGTCATCTTGATCTCCGCGGCCTTCTCCATCGTCATCCCGGCAGACTTCTTCAATACCACCGGAGCGAACGGATTGAAGCTCGTGGCATCGATTCCATGCGCCGCATCGGAGTCCGTCGCATTCTCCGGTGCAATCGTGGAGATCTCCTCGCTCGGACCAAAGTCAAACCCGAAGTTGAAACTCGTATCGAACGAAGTATCGGCCTCTGCGGCACCTTCTGTAACCAAATCAGTGGCAAACTCGGCTGCATCTTCCGCAGCTTCGAACCCTGCAGGATCGAACGAAGCATCGCTGTCCTCCGCCTGCACATCCGCCGTCAGCTTCTCCGCAAACCCCGGCCCCAGCATCGCCCGCGCATCCAGAATCAGGCGCCGAAAGCCTTCCAGCGCACTCAACGCACGTGCCGGCAGCAGCTTGTCTTCAATAGCCTTACCCATCGCGTCCCACGTGCTCATGCCCGTGCCCAGCGCCATCCGCTCCAGCGTCTCCATCGTCGTCTTCCCAATGCCGCGTGGCGGCGAGTTCACACTCCGCCCCAGAGCAATCGAGTCATGCGGGTTCGAGACCAGCTTCATGTAACTCAAAATGTCTTTTACTTCCGCACGGTCGTAGAAACTGAAACCCCCGACCATGTGGTATTGCACGCCATACCGCCGCAGCGCCTCTTCCACCAGACGTGACTGCGAGTTCGTCCTGTACAACACCGCACACCGTGGCTGGTCTTCCTCCTGGCCAGCCGTCCGTAGATACTTCTGGATCCGGTCGGCAATAAACAGCGCCTCATTCTCGCCATCCGGAGCCTCATAGAACCCAATCAGGCTGCCACCCTCGCGTGTCGTAAACAGGTTCTTGCCCTTGCGCTGCGTGTTCTGCGCTACGACCGCACTCGCGCCTTCCAGAATGATCTGCGTCGAACGGTAGTTCTGTTCCAGCCGAATCGTCTTCGTCTCCGGAAAGTCCTTCTCAAAGTCCAGAATGTTCTTGATGTCCGCACCGCGCCAGCTATAGATCGACTGGTCTTCATCGCCCACCACGCAGATGTTCCCGTGGTCGCCCGCCAGCAACTTCATTAGCTCGTACTGCGGCCGGTTCGTGTCCTGATACTCGTCGATCATCACATAGCGATAGCGCCGGTTGTATCGCTCCCGAACGTCGCTGTAGCCCTTCAGCAACCGCACCGTCTCCAGCAGTAGATCGTCGAAGTCCAGCGCATTCGCCTTCATCAACTCTTTCCGATAGATCTCGAAGATGTGCGCAATCTTCTCCTCCATCGGATTCGTGCTCGCCAGAAAATACTCCTGCGGATCGATCATGTGGTTCTTCGCCCAACTGATCCGGCCCAGTGCCACCCGCGGCTTCAGGCTCTTGTCGTCGATCCCCAGCCTCTTCAGCGCAGCCTTCACCACTGCCTGCTGGTCGGTCTCGTCGTAGATCGCAAACGTCCGCGTCAGCCCCACGCCATTCGTGCGCATGGCTTCAATATCTCGCCGCAGTACGCGCACGCAGAAGCTGTGAAACGTCGCCAGAGTCGGCTTGGCCAGGCTGCTATGCCCCAGAATCTTGTCGACCCGCTCCGCCATCTCTTTTGCGGCTTTGTTGGTAAAGGTCACAGCCAGAATCTGGTCCGCCGGCACCCCGCGCTCCTGAATCAGATACGCAATCCGATGCGTAATCACCCTTGTCTTGCCACTGCCCGCGCCCGCCAGCAGCAGCACCGGTCCGTCCACCGTCCGGATGCCATCCTGCTGCTGTGGATTCATGTTCTCTAAAAGTCGACTCAACGTCCCACACTCCACCCCCAGTTTAACGGAGCCGCATCTACATTCCTAATCGCACCCCACCATAGCCCCGGAACCCTCGCTGCATCGCACCTGCACCCGGCTGATCCTCTCCTTCGCCTACACCTTAATTCACAGCTTTTCATTGAACTTCTTTTTGCGTCCTGCGTACTTCACTCTGCGTAACGAAACTTATCTGAACCATGGCAGATAAGTCTCCGGCGCACCACAACAGGAGACGTGTCCCCATGAAGATTCCATGCTTCCGTAAGCCGCTCGCGATCGTTATTTCCGCCGCCTGCCTGCTGTCCTCGCAGGCTGTCTTTGCTTCATCCGTGCGTAATGTGCCTGTACACGCCATGTTTGCCAAGACCTCCACCGTTCACCTTACCCTGCACAACATCTCCGACGCTGTCGTAGAGCTGAAAGTAGGCGATCAGGTCATCACTATCGCCGCTGGAAAAACCATCAGCGTCAACGTGCCTCCCGGAACCCGAATCGTCACCAATACCGCCACCAAACTGCATCCAGCCGGAGAGCTCGTCTTTGAGGCGGCCAGTGACTTCAACAATGCAACCGTAAGTATCGGCTAAGCGTCCTTTCATGAACGGCAGATGCGCAGACGCAATCCAGGTACTCCGCATCTGCCCGCTGGACGGACACACTGTCGCCGCCATGCAGCGCGGTCAGCCATTATTCTTAGGCTATGACGACCTCTACCCTCCGCACGCTCGCCGTCTTCTGTGCCTCCGCCAACGGTACTCATCCCGCTTATCTCGAAGCTGCGCAGGAACTGGGTACAGCCCTCGCCGCTCGCAACATCGGCCTCATCTACGGCGGAGCCAAAGTCGGACTCATGCAGGCTGTCGCCGAAGCCGCCCTCCGCGCCGGTGGAAGAGTCGTCGGCGTCATCCCGGAAGTCCTCGTCGATCTCGAAGTCGCCCACCACGGCATCTCCGAGCTTCACGTCGTCGACACCATGCACACCCGCAAAGCCCTCATGGGCCAGAAGTCCGACGCCTTCCTCATCCTTCCCGGAGGCTTCGGCACGCTCGAAGAGATGTTCGAAGTCCTCGCCTGGCAGACCCTCCGCCTGCACGACAAACCAGTCCTGCTGCTCAACATCAACGGCTTCTACGACCCGCTGCTCGCCTTCCTCGATCACGCCGTCCGCGAAGGCATGTTGAAGTCGAGGAGCCGCGCGATCCTGCTCGTTGCCGATACGGTGGAAGACGCACTCAACCAGCTCTCAGTCCAGCCGCACTAGCTGACTCGCGCTGCGCCTGCCGTCCGGCTCTCCACGATTGCCGCTGCGATGCCATCCCACAGCGCCACCCTCGCCAGCAGGGCACGCTCCGCCGCATCGCCTGCCTCCTGCCATTTGGTTGCGTCGTTGCCGCACAACTCCGCGATCATCCGCATCGCCATCGGCCCGTGCTCGTCGCCATCCACCTCAATGTGCCGGTCCAGATACCAGCGGAAGATCGACAACCGCCCTGACAACCGCTCGTCCTGATCGCGGATAAACCCACGAAACATATCCGGAATCAGATCTTCGCGTCCAAACGTAAACGCTGCAGCCGTCACATGCAGCTTCTCCTCGTCGATGCAGGCAAACGTGCTGCGCACAAACATCTGCGCCGCCCGTGTAGCCCCGCTGCGCTCCAGCGCACGGCTCCACTCCGCGCCATCTGCCAGCTCCCGCAGCAGGTTGTCGATCGCGAACGTATCCGCTCCGCACTCTTGCATCGCTCGCCGGTACAGCTCAAAGTGGCTCATCGCCATGCCCTTGTACACGTCGCTCTCTTCACCCAGCACAATCTCATTCACCAGCCGGCGACTCTCGGCTAAGCGGCTCGGCACCCATGGCACCTCCACGCAAGTCAGGCCCCGCTGCAGGGTCTTCAGCAGACTCATAAAGTCCCACACTGCAAACACGTGCGACTCCATAAACAGCCTCAGGTCATCCACCGTCGCAAATGTCGCATACAGCTTGTGCTCCGCCAGTCGTGCATACAGCGGACGCAACCGCTCCAGCAACTCCACTAGCTCTTCCGTAATCCCTGTCTCCCGTGCTCCGTTCACTCCATCGATCCTTTCGCCAGACATGCATCGCAACGGCACACCCGTCGCAGATACTCCCACGAGTAGATGCCCGTCTCATGCCCGTCGTTCCACTTGAACTTCAGCGCATACTTGCCCACTGGCGTTACCTCAACAGGACGCGGCGGTGCTTCATACATCATCAAAAGCGTCTGCGCCTTCGGCTTGGGTTCACCCGGAATCCGTCCGCTCTTCTCGCGCTCATCATGGCAGGTCGCACATGGGCACGCGTTGCGCAGCCACGCAAAATTCCACGCACTCGTATGCCCATCCTTCCAGTCAATCTCCATGCCCGTGCCTTCGGTCTTCTTCACCCGAATCCTGGCGGGAGTCACGGCCTCCGTCGGCAGCTTGACTGCTTCCTGCCCCGCATCCCGCGCGGCCTGTTCCGCACTCACAATTCGTATCCCTTCATGGCTCATCGTTTTGCTTGCTCCTTCGCATCGGATCGGTCAAACCGCAGCTTCAGGATCAGTATGCTCAGCGATAACACCAGCGTCACCGCATTGGCTACAGCCACTGGCCACGATCGCGACAGCAAGCCATAGGTAAGCCAAAGTACCGTCCCAGCCGAAAAGATCAAAAACATCCCCAGAGAAATATCCCGTGCCGATCGCAGCCGAACCACGCGAATCAATTGCGGGAGAAACGAGATGGTCGTTCCGGTTGCCGCGGCATACCCAATCAGATTGATCGTACCTGCCTGTATCATCCATTCCTCCAGAAGAAATACCCAGCCATCACCATGCCGGTCACCACCACAATCGTCCGCAGCACCTCCGCGTTCATCCGCCGGGTGTATTGTGCTCCCACGTACCCGCCAATCCCCGCAAACACCATCGAGATCAGGCAGTAGTGCCAGATAATGGCTCCGCCATGGATAAACGTGATCACCGCACATAGATTGGATGCGCCCGCTGCCGTGACCTTCAATGCATTCAGCTCGTGCATCTTCTCCACGCCCAGCAGCGCCAGCGCCGTCATGATCAAAAATCCCGACCCCGCCCCAAAGTAGCCAATGTAAAAACACACCGGCAGCAGCGCCAGAAACAATGTCGCTGGCCGGATCGGCATCGCCTCATGCGGCGCGGACGACCGTGCCTTCAGCCAGCGGGACACCGGGGCACTCACCCAGAAGAGCAGGGAAGCGACCAGCAGCAGCCACGGAATCATATGCAGAAACGTAATCTGCTGGGTATGCAGCAACACCACCGCACCACCCACGCCGCCCACCACCGCCGCGGCCAGCACCACCGGCAGCAGGTCCAGCCGCAGGTCCTTGCGCAGCGCCGCCATGCTGGTCACCTGTCCCGGCCACAGCGCAACCGTATTGGTCGCGTTCGCCTCAATCGGTAACACTCCCATCGCCAACAGCGCCGGAAACGAAACGAACGATCCCCCGCCCGCCATTGCATTCATTACCCCGGCAATCAACGATGCAACCACCAGCCAGATGTACTGCCAGTGCAAACTCAACCCATTCAGCATTCTCTAGGTATTGTAGCGACTGCCCTTGCCGCCGTCCGATCACCGCCCGCACCCCTATGCTGGCATCTCTGGTGTCGCCGCGATCAACGTCCGTGTGTACTGCTCCCGCGGCGCATCGCACACCTGCAGCACATCGCCCATCTCCACCAGCCGACCCTTCTGCATCACTGCCACCCGGTCGCACAGATACCGCACCAGCGGCATGGAGTGCGAGATGAACAGGTATGTCAACCCATGCTCCCGCTGCAGGTCTCGCAGCAGATTGATCACCTGCGCCGCAACACTCACATCCAGCGCGCTCACCGGCTCATCCAGCACCAGAAACTCAGGTCGCAGCGCCAGTGCCCGCGCTATGTTTATCCGCTGCCGCTGCCCTCCGCTGAACTCGTGCGGATACCGCTCCAGTGCGCTGTCATCCAACCCCACCGTGCGCAGCATCTCCTGCAGCCGTGCCGCCAACCCGCCCGCCGGTCGCTCGTCGTGGATCGCAAAAGGCTCCGCCAGGATCTCCCGCACCCGCATCTTCGGATTCAGCGCCGCATACGGGTCCTGAAACACGATCTGCATCCGTCGCCGCAGCGCTCGCATCTCCCGTGAACTGGCCCGCAGCACCTCCACCCCGTCGTACCGCACCTCCCCCGCCGTAGGCTCCACCAGCCGCAGCAGCATCCGCGCCACGGTGCTCTTGCCGCTGCCCGACTCGCCCACCAGCCCCAGCGTCTCGCCGCGCCGAATCTCCAGCGAAACATCGTCCACCACCCGCGAAATCCCGCGCTCCGTCGCGTACTCCTTCACCAGCCCGCGCGCCTCTACCAGCACTCCATCCTCCATCGGCATAAGCCGGATGGTAGCATCCGTAGTCGAGAGCCAACCAATGATCCTTACCGACAAAACCGCCCTCGTCACCGGAGCCAGCTCCGGCATCGGTCACGCCACCGCCCTCGAACTCGCCCGCGAAGGCGCGGACGTCGTCGTCACCGCTCGCCGCGAAGACCGCCTCCGCGACCTCTGCGCCCAGATCGAATCCCTCGGACGCAAAGCCGTCTTCTTCGCCGGTGACGCCGCACTCGAAGCCACCGCGCAGCAAGCCGTCGCGCTTGCCCTCAGCACCTTCGGCCACCTTGACATCCTCATCAACAACGCCGGCATCGGCAACTACAAGAACCTCGTCGACACCTCGGCCGCCGAGTACGACGCGCTCCTCAACGCCAACCTGCGCTCCGGCTTTCTCTTCTCCCGTTACGCTGCGCCCTACATGATCGAGCAGCGCAGCGGCACCATTCTCTTCATCTCCTCCGTCGCCGGTCTCCAGGGTGCCGCGGGCGAGTCCGTCTATTGCGCCAGCAAGTTTGCCCAGGTCGGCTTCAGTCAGGCGCTCGACGCCGAACTCCGCAAACACAACATCAAGGTCTCCGTCATCTGCCCCGGTGGCGTCAAATCCGAGTTCGCCCTTGACCATGGCCGCACCGAAGAGTTCATCCGCAACTCCCGGATGATGGACCCTGCCGAAGTCGCCGTATCCATCGTTTTCGCCTGCACCCAGCCACCCAACGTCCGCATCCCCCAACTCACCGTCCGCCACATGGGCTAACGCCGCAGCCGCCGAATCCTCCGCGAAGCTTCGCCAACTGGCGTGATTTCCGTCACAGTCTCTCCCTCTTGGGATGCCTATCGTAAAGGCTGAAACTGGCAGTCTCCGGACGCCTGCTCGCCCGCGCTGTCCTCCTTGGAGGAGTTATGAAACTCAGAATTACCATCGCCGCCCTTGCACTCGCCGCCCTGTTCTTCACTATCGGACACCTCACCGCTCAAAGCGAAAAGAAGATGAGCGACCAGACCATGCAGAACCTCTCCACCGCCATGCATGGTGAAGCCTTTGCCTACGCCAAATACCAGCTCTTCGCTGCCCATGCCCGCAAGGGGGGCAACGTCAAACTGGCCAATATGTTGGAGTCCACCGCCAAAACCGAACGCTTCGAGCACTTCGCCGAAGAGGCAAAGCTGGCCGGCGTCGTCGGCTCCGATGCCGACAACCTCAAGGACGCCATTCAGGGCGAGTCCTATGAAGCCACCACCATGTATCGCGAGTTCTCCGAGCAGGCCGAGAAGGACGGTGACCATCAGGCCGCACTCCGCTTCGAGGAGATCCGCAAGGATGAGATGAAGCATCGCGATGCCTTCGCCGCCCAACTACAAGCACTCGAAAACAAGTAAGTCGCGGGCCTCTGGCATACCGCTGGCCACGGCAAGCTGCATGCCAACCTCGCGGTAGGGAGTCACTATGATGTCATGGTGGAAACGCATCTTCCTCGGGCTGATCGTGCTGCTTGCACTCAGCCAGTTCTTTCGTCCTTCGCACGTCAACCCGCCGGTAGTCGCAGCCCACACCATCGAGGCCAATCAGGCCGTACCGCCCGATGTCGCTGCCACACTCCATCGGTCCTGCAACGACTGCCACTCCCACCAGAGCGTCTGGCCCTGGTACAGCAACGTCGCACCCATCTCCTGGCTGCTGGTCTACGACGTCCGTCACGGCCGCGCTGCTCTCAATCTCTCCGAGTGGTCAGCCTATCCCGCCTCGGAGCAGAAAGATCTCCTCACCGAAATCTGCACCGAGGTCTCCGACAGCGATATGCCCGGCATCCCCTACGTCTGGGTGCATCCGCAGAGCAAGCTTAGCGATGCGGAGATGAAGTCCGTCTGCCGTTGGGCTGCCGCCGCTCAACCGAAGCAGCCTGCCGAACAGCAGCCTGCAACGACAAAGCAGCATGATCCCAACATGGACTGAGCATCTCCGCGCACGCCGCCTGCTCCACGAGCTAGTCCAGCTTCGGATGCAGCCGATGGAATCCCGTTGCCTGCTGGTACGCCCGCGCAAACGCAGCCAGCCGCGCATCGGAGTACAGCTTGCCTAGAAACGTCAGCGACACCGGTGTTCCCGGTCCGCCCACGTTCTCCAGCGCGCCATCCTCCGGGTGCAACGACGGCGGAGCATCCATGCCACGCACGCCGTTCGGCAGAATCACCGCCGGGTGCCCCGTCAGGTTCGTCGCCGTCAACTGCGCCCCGTTCGACGGCGTAACCATCACGTCCACCTCCGCAAACACCTTCGCCATCTCCGCCATCGCCAGCGTCCGTGCCCGCATCGTCTGCACGTAGTCCACGGCAGAGTAGAACCGCGCCACCCGGAAGCTGTTTGGCCAGTCGAACGGCATCTGCCCCGTCAGCAGCTTGTCCCGCCCACTGCGCGTCAGATCGTCGAACGCCGCCGCCGCCTCTGCCTCCAGCACCGGCACTATATCGCCAAACGGAAACTTCGGCATCTCCACTGGTACCAGCGCCACGCCCATCTTCTTCAACGCATCCAGTGCTGCCGTCGCATACTTCAGGTCGTACATCCGCTGCGCATAGCCAGCCTTGGCCTCGGCGTTCGCGTCCTTCTTCAGCTCCGGAGCCTTGAACGCGCTCTCGATATACCCTACCCGCAGTGTCTTCCAATCAAACCCAGCATCCCAGTTAAACGCAGCATTCTGCACCGAGAGATCGTGCCCATCCGGCCCGTAGATCGCCGACAGCACCAGCGCACAATCTTCCACCGCCCGGCAGATCGGCCCAATCTTATCCATCGACCAACTCAGCGCCATCGCCCCGGTCCGCGGTACAAACCCGAACGTCGGCCGCAGCCCCGTTGCACCGCAGCGCGTGCTGGGCGAAGAGATCGACCCCAGCGTCTCTGTCCCGATCGCAAACCCCACACACCCCGCCGCCGCCGCACTCGCGCTGCCTGCCGACGATCCACTCGACCCCTGCTTGCTGTTCCACGGATTCCGTGTCCGCGCACCGAACCACAGATCGCCCTGTGCCAGCGCGCCCATCGTCAGCTTCGCCACCAGCACCGCACCGGCGGCATCCAACCGCTTTACCACCTCGGCGTCGTAGTCGAAGCTCTGCTGCTCAAATCCACCCGCACCCCACGTCGTGCGGTATCCCTTCACCGCCAGCAAGTCCTTCGCACCCCAAGGAATCCCATGCAGCGGCCCGCGATACTTGCCCGCGGCAATCTCCGCATCCGCCGCGGCAGCACTCGCCAACGCCCGCTCCTCGGTCAGCGTAATCACAAAGTGCAGCTTCGGATCGTACTTCTTCAGTCGCGTTAGATACATCTTCGTCAGCGCGACCGACGTCACCTTGCGCGTCTTCACCAGCTCCGCCAGCTCTCGCACCGTGGCAAACGCCAGCGCATCCGACTCTCCAGCCAGCCCCGCCGCCACACTCGCCGATAGCCCGCTCACATCCGCTTGCGCACTGATCTTCAGTGGCTTGCGCTCGGTCTCCAGCACCATCCCACCCGGCACTGGATCGAACACCACCGCCGGTGCAACACTGTTCTCCAGCTTCAGCCCGCGGATCGCCACCACCGCATCCCGCTGGCTGCTCAGCCCCTCCAGCATCATCTTCTTCTGCTCCGCTGTCAGCGAGATACCTGCAATCCCCGCCGCCGCATCGATCATCTCCACCGTAATCTTCGGCAGCTCACGGACTTCACTCTCGCCGCTCTTTGCCGCCCCGCCGCTCTGGGCCTGCGCCGCAGTCGCCAGCCCCAACAGCACTCCCGGAAGCAACGTGTTGCCAACGCCAACCGCCGTGCACGCAGCAAGAAATCGCCGGCGCCCCCCATCCTGCAAAACCTGGTTTTGTCCCATGCGAAAGATTATCGCATCGCCTCCAAAACCCGTTGTCACCACACAAAAATGGAGGCTGACCGAACCACCGGCCAACCTCCATTCTCCTTGCACTGCGTAAAGAACCTAGATGTCCAGGTTCTTTACATCCAGTGCGTTCTCTTCGATAAACTTCCTGCGGCTCTCGACGTCCTCGCCCATCAGCGTCGTAAAGATCTCTTCGCACGCCGCAATGTCTTCGAGCTTCACCTGCAGCAGCGTCCGCCGCTCCGGGTCCATCGTCGTCTCCCACAGCTGCGGAGCGGTCATCTCGCCCAGGCCCTTATACCGCTGCACCTGGTACTCCTTGCGCCCCTGCTCAATCACATACTCGAACACTTCACGAGCAGTCTTCTTCTCGACCGGGTCCTGTGCCGCCCGTGCTCGCTTGCTGGGCTTGGCCTCGGCCACCGTCTCCGTAGCCGCTGCTTCCGCGGTTACGCCCTCGTCCGCCGCGGCCTCGTCTGCTTCTTCCGCGGCCTCCTGCTTGGCCGTCTTCACCGCATACTCGATAAAGAACGGTCCCTTCAGGTAGTCCTTGATTTGTGCGTACTTGCCCAGCAACTGCCGGGTCTCCGCCGCATTCGCCAGCGCCCAGTCCAGCTTGCGCACCGCACCTTGCGAGTCGGTAAAGCTCACCGACCAGGTCTGATGCTCTTCATCCAGCACCGGCTCGCCCACCGCACGGAACTGGTACTCCTTCACCAGCGCCTTCAGCCGCGTCTGCATCTCCACCAGCTTGGTCTCACTCTGGAAGTCTTCCCGCTTGGCCGGCAACGCACCTTCATGCGCAAACAACTCGATAAAGTCATCCGCGACCTTCTCGTTCCGCAACCGCTTCTGCACCTTATCGTAGAACCCGAGATAGTCGTTCAACTGCCCCATGAACTTCGTCAGCGCCGCGCCTTCCAGCCGCGCACCGCCCTCGCCGTAACGGATCACCATGCCATCGGAGGCACGCTTCACCATCACGCTTACATACTCGCGGTCATCCTTGATGTACTGCTCGAACTTGCCCTTCTTGATGCGGTACAGCGGTGGCTGCGCAATGTACACATGCCCGCGCTTGATCAACTCCGTCATATGCCGGAAGAAGAACGTCAGCAGCAGCGTGCGAATGTGCGATCCGTCCACGTCGGCATCCGTCATCAGGATCAGCTTGCCGTAGCGCAGCTTGCTCGCATCAAAGTCGTCCTTGCCAATACCGCAGCCCAGTGCCGTAATCATCGCCCGAATTTCTTCGTGGCCCAGCATCTTGTCGTAGCGGGCCTTCTCTACGTTTAGAATCTTGCCCTTCAGCGGCAGAATCGCCTGAAACCGCCGGTCGCGGCCCTGCTTGGCCGTACCACCGGCGCTCTCACCCTCGACCAGATACAGCTCGCAACGGTCCGGTTGCCGCTCCGAGCAGTCCGCCAGCTTGCCCGGCAGACCGCCGCCATCCAGCGCTCCCTTGCGCCGTGTCAGGTCGCGAGCCTTGCGCGCTGCCTCACGAGCCCGCGCCGCATCGATCGCCTTGTTGATAATCTTCTTCGCCACCTGCGGATTCTGTTCCAGAAAACCGCCCAGCCGCTCGTTCACAAACGCCTGCACCGTCCCCGCAATGTCCGAGTTCAGCTTGCCCTTGGTCTGGCCTTCAAACTGTGGCTGCGACAGCTTCACGCTGATCACCACCACCAACCCCTCGCGCACATCGTCGCCGCTCAGGTTCTCCTTCACGTCCTTGAACAGGCCCAGCGACTGCCCCGCCGCGTTGATGGTCCGCGTCAGCGCCGTCTTGAAGCCCGAGAGGTGCGTTCCGCCATCCACCGTATTGATGTTGTTCGCGAACGTAAACACCGTCTCCGAGTACGCGTCGTTATACTGCAGCGCAATCTCCATGGCCACGTTGTCACGCTCGGCCTCCATGTAGATCGGCTTCTCGTGCAGCACCGCCTTGCCTTTGTTGATGTGCTTGATGAACTCCGCAATGCCGCCCGCGTACTTGAACTCCTGGTGCTTGCTCTCACCTGTCTTCGCGTCCGTCGTCCGCTCATCCGTCAGGTGGATCTCCAGCCCCTTGTTCAGGAACGCCAGTTCCCGCAACCGCTGCGCCAGCGTGTCGTAGTTGAACTCCGTCACCGTAAAAATGCTCTTGTCCGGCAGAAAGTGGACCTTGGTCCCCTTGCGCTTGCTCGGCCCCATCTTGCGCAGCAGGCTGATCGGCGCACCCTTGCTGTAGTCCTGCTCCCACGCAAACCCATCGCGCCAGATCTCCACGTCAAACTCTTCGCTCAGCGCATTCACGCAGCTCACGCCCACGCCGTGCAGTCCGCCCGAAACCTTGTAGTTCGAGGCATCGAACTTGCCGCCCGCGTGCAGCATCGTCAGCACGACCTGTACCGCAGGCATCTTCTCGCCGTTAATCACCTTGTCGTCCACGGGAATCCCGCGTCCGTCGTCCACCACCGTAATCGAGTTGTCCATGTGGATCGTCACGTCGATCCGGGTCGCATGGCCGCCCAGCGCCTCGTCCACGCTGTTGTCCACCACCTCGTACACCAGATGGTGTAACCCCTGCTCGCCCGTCGAACCGATGTACATCGCCGGCCGCAACCGTACCGCCGCCAGGCCTTCCAGCACAGTAATGTTCTCGGCGGAGTAGCCGCCACCCTCTTTCGGGGCCGCAGCCTTCGATGTCGCGTCCACTTCAGGGTTCAAAAGATCGGTGCCGGTAGGGATTGCCGTCGATGCCATGGATCTCCATGCAGCCGTAGCTGAAAAGTACTTGAAATTGACACCCGACCCACCTGCTCAAAGCCGCAAAAAGCCGCTCCAGTCAAGCACTTCGCAGGTTCCGGGAGCCCAAGTCAGTACCTTAACTATAACATGCGAAGGTAGGCCCATCCCACCTCCCGACCCCCGCAACATCATCACAACGCCGTCCGTTTGTGCTAGCCTTCACCTTAAGATCCATGTCCCCCCTCCCTTCCCACCTGCCGCATCTTCGGCACGCCGGCCGAGGGCATCTGCGCTCTCTCGATGGCGTTCGAGGTCTCGCGATCCTCATGGTCGTCCTCTCCCATGGTTTCGAGTCCAACTACCAGACTGGCGGCCTGATAGTCCGTTTTATAGGAAATCTCTTCTACTACGGACTCTTTGGAGTCGATCTTTTCTTCGTGCTCTCCGGCTTCCTCATCACCGGCATCCTTTTTGACTCGCTCGCCGATCCCAGCTTCTTTTCCAAGTTTTATGCTCGACGCTTCCTCAGGATCGCCCCTCTCTACTACACCGTCCTTGTCGTCCTCTTTCTACTGACTCCGCTGCTCCATCTCCAGTGGAACGGCATGGGATGGCTGCTGCTCGGCTACCTCCAGAACCTGCGACCATCGCAGATCTCCACGTTCCAGCCGGGCCCTCAGATCGGTCTCTTCCATTTCTGGTCGCTTGCCGTAGAGGAGCAGTTCTATCTCGTCTGGCCGACCCTTGTCTTCTTTATCCGCGGCAAAAAACCGCTCTTCATAACTACCCTCCTCATCTCCGGCGCCGCACTTCTGCTCCGCATCGTCCTCGTCTTTCATGGAACTCCTACTCTCGACATCCACGTCAATACCCTCTGCCGAGCGGATTCGCTCCTGCTCGGTGGATCTCTGGCTCTCGCCTATCGCTCCCATTACTGGCCCCGCGTCCTTCAGTTAGCCCCCTTTGGCTTCCTGTCCGCCGCGTTCATCATCGTCTTCTCCATCCGCTTCCTTGGGATGCACTCCGTCTCCTCACTGGCCAGCATGTTATGGTTTGACGGCTTCCGTTACACGGTCTTGGCTCTGGGCTTTGCCTGTCTTCTGGCCTGGGCACTTCGCCCCCAGTCCGTTGCACGCTGGGTCTTTGAGTCTGCCCCTCTCCGGTTCTTGGGCAAATATAGTTACGGCATCTACGTCCTTCACGTCCTATTCCTGTCCTTTTGCGTCAAGTACTTCCGGGCTACGATCCTCACCCTCACCCATAGCAAACTGCTGGCTGTGGTTGGTGCAGGTACTACTTCCCTTGCCATCTCCATCGTCGCCGCCTACCTGAGCTATAACCTCTTCGAGAAGAAGTTCCTCCGCCTCAAGCGCTACTTCGACTACCAGTCTCCTGCCCCACCCCCAGCTAACACTGTCGCCGACCCCGAAGCCATTTCAGCCGTCTAGCCTAATCGCTCCGCCCATCCTGCCCCGTTCCAGTCGTCGAATGTGCATGTCCGAACTTTGCTCTGACACTCATCGAGTGGCGTTCCGGCGTCCAGCGGGTACAGCACTTTGCGTCCTCGTCCTCACGCATCCTCGACCAGTAAATTGCACCCAGCTAACGTATTTGTTTTGTTGTGTTTCGGTAAGTTCTTCCACTAAAATAATTTGTGAAGCTGAATCACACGGCGGTGGTGTCTATGCTTTCAACCTCGCTCTGGGGTCTACTGCTGCCTTCGCACGCAAGCCCGGTTAAGGTCTCTCACCGGCCCCAATCACTACACAGCTCTGAATGCCGACCGCAGTCACCCGCACCCAAACCACCAACGTCGTATATACTGATTTAGTTACACAGAAACACGTTTCGTCAGGATCACCAATGCCAAAGTTGAAGACTCACAGCGGTGCCTCCAAGCGCTTTCACAAGACTGGCACCGGCAAGTTCAAGCGCGGACACTCGAAGATGCGCCACATCCTTACCTCGAAGGCCACCAAAACCAAGCGCAAGCTCGGCGGTTCGGCCCTCATCTCGGATGCGGATCACTACAATGTCTCCCGCATGCTCCCCTACGCCTGAGCCCTTATCCGCTCAGTCCGGGTAGCACCCCGTCTTTCAAATCAAGCCGCTAGTGTACGCTGCAAAGCAAAACGCATAGCAAAGGGTCAGTCAAAGCGTTCAAGGCCCCTGGACTCACGTTCGTAAGTCCACCGAGATTTGAAGTTGCATAGCGAGTGAAGAGGCAAACCTTACCTCCAGCCGCTTAAACGCAGTACGCAAAAGGAGATGTGTCATGCCCCGTGTAAAACGGAGTACAAAACGCAGCGACCGCCGCAAAAAGATTCTCAAGCGCGCGAGTGGTTACTTCCTCACAAAATCCAAGCTCTACCAGGCAGCCCAGGAAGCCGTCGAGCGCGGACTCATGTTCGCCTATACCGGTCGCAAACAGAAGAAGCGTCAGTACCGCGCCCTCTGGATCGCCCGTATTAACGCAGCCTGCCGCATCAATGGCATGAGCTACTCGACCTTCATCAACGGCCTCAAGCTCGCCGGTAACGGCCTCGATCGCAAGATCCTCGCCGACATCGGTGCCAACGACCCCGCTGGTTTCGCCACCCTCGCAGCCCAGGCAAAGTCCGCTCTGGCAGCAGCCAAGGCAGCCCGCGAAAAGGCCGCAGCTTAGTCCTCCGTAATCCCGCAGCATCCCAACAGGCACGGCCTCCCGCCGTGCCTGTTGCTTTTCCCGCCAAATTATCCCCCAACCCTCGGCAACCAAGTATCCTATGCCTATGCCTGACCCGAACTCCGCCCAGGAAGCCACTCCCTCCGTGCAGCCTCCCTTCGAGTCCTGGGGGCGTTATCCCTCCTACAACGCCCACCTCCTGCCGCTGCACTGGCAGTCCGACTTCGCCGCCGTCGTCCCCACCTTGCGCGACTCCGCCCTCCCCGTAGGAATGGGCCGCAGCTACGGAGACTCCTGCCTCCTCAAGGACGGCAATCTCCTCGTCACCACCGGCATGAACCGCCTGCTCTCCTTCGATCCCGCCACCGGACTCCTCACCGCCGAGGCCGGCATCACCCTCGCCCAGATCCTCGACTTCGCCGTCCCCCGCGGCTTCTTCCTCCCCGTCACTCCCGGCACCAAGTACGTCACCCTCGGCGGTGCCATCGCCAACGACATACACGGCAAAAACCACCACGTCGCCGGAACCTTCGGCTGCCACGTCACCCAGTTCGAACTCGTCCGCTCCGACGGCACCCGTCGCCTCTGCTCCCCCACCGAGAATCCCGACTGGTTCGCCGCCACCATCGGCGGCCTCGGCATCACCGGCTTCATCCCCTGGGCCACCCTCCGCCTCAAGCCCATCGTCTCCCGCTCCATCGACTACGAAGGCATCCAGTTCCACGGCGTCGACGAGTTCCTCGACCTCACCACCCAGAGTCAGAACATCGAATACACCGTCAGTTGGATCGACTGCGCCTCCACCGGCCGCAACTTCGCCCGCGGCGTCTTCATGCAGGGCGACCACTCTCCCACCCCATCCCCGCTCACTCCCTCGCCTCAGCCCAAACTCGTCTTCCCCTTTGAGGCCCCCGGCTTCGCCCTCAACCACACCACCGTCAGCCTCTTCAACACCGCCTTCTTCCACAAACAGATCCACCAGCGTGTCGTCTCCCTGCAGGACTACGAGCCCTTCTTCTACCCGCTCGACAAAGTCCTCCACTGGAACCGCATGTACGGCAAGCGCGGCCTGCTCCAGTTCCAGTACGTCATCCCCTGGGAGCACGCCCGCGAAG
The DNA here is from genome assembly GCA_021780315.1 of Acidobacteriota bacterium. GTDB lineage: Bacteria > Acidobacteriota > Terriglobia > Terriglobales > Acidobacteriaceae > Edaphobacter. Next base: position 185,496 of record JAJXYY010000042.1, on the reverse strand, counting down.
GCACCATCGCCATCCTCCGCGAGGTCGCCAACTCCGGCCTCGCCAGCTTCCTCGCCGTCCTCAAGGCCTTCGGCGACGTACCCTCTCCCGGCATGATGAGCTTCCCAAAGCCAGGCATCACCCTCGCCCTGGACTTCCCCATCAAGCCCGGAAAATCCTTCCCCCTCTTCGAGCGCCTCGCAGACATGACCCTCGAGTTCGGCGGACGCCTCTACCCCGCCAAAGACGCAGCCATGACCGCATCCCAGTTTCAGGCCTTCTACCCCCAATGGCAGCAATTCGCCCGCTACAAAGACCCGCTCCTCACCTCCAGCTTCTGGGAGCGCGTCACAGGAGAACCCCTCTTCCGATGAACACCACCGCATCCACCAACCTCACCCCCCAGAAGATCCTCGTCCTCGGCGCCACCTCCGGCATCGCCGAAGCCACCTGCCGCATCTGGGCCGCCCAGGGCCACAGCCTCTTCCTCGTAGCCCGCAACCCGGAAAAGCTTGCCGCCGTCGCCGCTGATCTCCGCGTCCGTGGCGCCAGCTATGTCGATACCGCCGTCGCCGACCTCGACGATACCGACCAGCACCCCGCGCTCCTCGCCCACGCCATCAACTCCCTCACCGGCATGGACATCGCCTACCTCGCCCACGGTGTCCTCGGAGACCAGTCCCAGGCCGAGCAGGACTTCAACACCGCCGCCCACATCCTCCACACCAACTTCATGGCCCCCGTCTCCCTCCTCACCTGGCTAGCCAACTTCTGCGTCCAGCGCCACAGCGGAACCCTCGCCGTCCTCTCCTCCGTCGCCGGAGACCGCGGCCGCAAGTCCAACTACGTATACGGCAGCTCCAAAGCTGGCCTCTCCGCCTTCCTCGGTGGCCTCCGCAACCGCGTCGACCGCGAGGGCGTCACCGTCCTCACCATCAAGCCCGGCCCCGTCAAAACCGCCATGACCGCCAGCATGGACCAGAAAAAGATGGCCGATGTTGACCAGGTCGCCCAGACCATCGTCAAAGCCATCGCCGCCAAGAAAGACACCCTCTACGTCCCTTTTCTCTGGCAACCCATCATGTGCATCATCCGCCACATCCCCGAGCGCATCTTCAAAAAACTCAACCTCTGATTTCGTTCCCTGTGATCGCCATCATCTAACACTCAACAGTGCAACAGGTTGCAGTTACTGTACCGCTCGCGGCACGGCCGGTCCTGGTCGCGCTGCGGAACTGCCGACTATCCTCTCCAGGCTTAGGTCGAGTAATTTACTCATTGTTTAGGCAAAAGTTTTCATATATACCGCCCCTGCCCACCCAAAAGCCATCGCCGCCGGGCACTCTGTCCGGAAAAGTCAGCTTAAGTCATTCATATGCTTGCAGTTAGACGGATTTTGTTACACGCAAACATAATTTCCGGCATCTCCAGCTTTGGCGCACAGAATGCATGTGTTCTAGCAACACACGATGCACCAACTGATTCCACATTCTGTACCACTCTGGAGAATAACTGTGAAACTCAAGCTTGCAATCGCTCTGACCTTGGCTTCCCTTTGCGCCACACCGGCATTCTGCGACACCATCAACTTCACCGGGTCCAACACCAAACTCGGAACCTCTCAGGTCTACGGCACCGCTCCTGAAACCGTCACCGCATATGGCTTCCAAAACTTCTGGTGGTGGAACATCGCAACCGACCTCTACGGCAAGAACGGCGGCGGCTCCGAGAACGGTGTAGGCATCTACGGTACCTCCGACAACGAGATCACCAAGAACACCTTCATCGAACTCGATCTCTCCAACATCAATAGCCCCTTCTCGCTCACCATCGGCAGCACCCAGCTCACCGAGGGCTTCCATGTCTGCTTCTCGAGCACCCTCGGCACCCTCGGCTCTTCCTGCACCGACTACGCGACCCCCGGCAAAGATCCCTTCACCACCGCCTACTTCACCAAGCCCTTGGGCGACCAGTTCGTCTCCATTCAGGCTGACGGTGGCGCCAACGGAGCGGGCAATGTCCTGCTCGATAGCCTCAACACCGCAGCGACCCCGGAGCCCGGTTCGCTCGTTCTGCTGGGCACCGGAATCCTCGGAGTCGCAGGCGTCATCCGCAGAAAGCTCTCCATCTAACCCTCAACACGACGCACAACCCCAAAACGCTACCCGCGACCAACTTCCAACGGTCAAGGGTAGCGTTTCTTTTGTGCCGTCCACGCAGCATCGGTTACGTCCGCGCCAGCTTCACAACGTCAGCTTCGGCAGCGGAACACCCTTATTCTGCTGCTGCTGCGCCATCTGCTGTTGCCGTGTCGGCGGCGGAGCCTGCTCCGGCAGCCGTATCGCCTTCTCTACCAGGATCGACCAGTCTTCCGGCACCGGCAGCTCCTGATCCAGTGAGGGTGTACTCTCGCTCGGTGTTACCCGCACCGCCACCGTCAACTCGCTCGCTGCCCGTCCGCGAAAGATCCCATGCGTGGGCGGAACATCCGCATAGTCCCGTCCGATCGCCGTCCGGATATGCCGATCGTTCGCCACCAGCCAGTTCGTCGGATCAAGCCCCACCCACCCCAGATGCGGCACCAGCACCTCGACCCACGCATGCGTCGCCGAGTTGGTCGAGCGGTCCGTATCGCTCGAGCTGTGGTAAAGATACCCACTCACATACCGGCAAGGCATCCGCAGCTTCGACCGCACCAGCGCAATCATAATGTGGGCAAAATCCTGGCACACACCCGCCCGCGTCCCCAGCGCCAGCCCTATCGGCGAGTCAGCCTTGGTCGACTTCGGCACATAGTCAAAGTACTCGTACATCGCCTGGTTCAACTGGTGCAGCACCATCAGCGGATCGTCTCTGCGGCGCAGGTCAAACTTCGCCGCCAGCTCTTCCAGCGCCGCTGTCGGCGCGGTAAACTCGCTCGGCAGCAGCATCTCCCAGTAGTCGCCCTGCTCCATCATCGCATCCAGCTCCTGCCACGCATCAGCAGACAGAAACGCCGGTACCAGCGGCGCTGGCTGTACTTCCACCAACGACTCCGCCACAATCACCAACTGCCCATGCTGCCCGGGAATATCAAAGTGATGCACATGGTTCGCCAGATGATCCCGATAGCTGAACACCCGGCACCGCGGGCTCACCGACAGATGGAACGTCAGGCAACGCTGGTTCTGGTCGCTCCGCGGATGCATCCGCGTCTCCATCATGCTCTCGCTTACGGAGTTGCTGTACAGGAACTTCGTCAAATGCCGAATCGAGTAGTACATCGCACCTCCCGCCAATCTTGTTCTGTCCTGCTGGTCCAACACTGCTTCTACCCCGCCAACGCCGCCTGTATCGAATAATCCACATACAGCTCGTAGATCATCTCGTGAATCATCCTGCACTGCACTTGAATCCCGCGCAGATACGCCACCACATCCTGGCTCAGAATCTCTTCCACGCTGCTGTAGCTCAGCGACGCCTGCAGCCGTCCCGTCAACCGTCGCAACGGCTCCGCACGGCTTTTGCCCCGGTCACCCGCAATCGCTTCCAGTGCCCGTTGCAGGCTGTCGATCGAGAACCGCAGCGAGTGCGGAAACTCCTCGTCCAACAGCAGAAACTCCAATATCCACTCCGGTGTCAGGTCTGCCGTATACACCTTGCAGTACGCCTCAAACGCCGTCGCCGAACGCAGCAGTCCCATCCAGTCCAGATACTCATTCGCCTCCGGTAGAGCCTCCGCCTCCGGATTCCCCCACAGGTCTTCGTGGTAAGCCTCCAGCAGCATCGCCGTCGCCGATGCCCGCTCAATAAAACGTCCCACCTGGATAAACTGCCAGCCCTCTCCATGCCGCATCGTCGAGTCGCTCACCCCTTGAAACTGGTGCACCGCCTCCATCACCTGCTGCAGAAACTCTCCCGGATGCTCCGCGCCCGCCATCTGCGCCTGTGCCTGCCGACGGCTCTGCAACTCCGGACGCGTCACCTGCAGATACAGGCTATTCAGCCGATGCCACTGCTCCGTCGAGATCTGTTCACGCACATGTCGCGAGTTCTCCCGCGCAGAGATAATGCACGACAGGATTGATCCCTTGTTCCCCGTGTCGAACGTCAGCGCCTGCGTCAACCCATACGGATCGCCCTTCCACTCCACCTCGTTCGGACTCCCCAGCGCCTGTAGCACCCGCAGCCATCGCCGGTCCGCACTGGTCGCATTCTCGTCCAGCATCAGGTTCAGATTCACATCCAGCAGCCGCGTCGTATGCTCCGCACGCTCCAGATACCGGCTCATCCAATACAAACTATCGGCAACGCGTGACAGCATCGGTATCTCCCCTCACTGGCTCAAAACCCAGGTATCTTTACTTCCGCCGCCCTGGCTGGAGTTCACCACCAGCGAGCCGCGCTTCAGCGCCACCCGCGTCAGCCCGCCCGGCACAATCGTCACCTTGTCGCCGTACAAAACATACGGCCGCAAATCCACATGACGGGGCTCCAATGCATCGCCAATCAGGCAGGGAGCCCGCGAAAACGAGATCGTCGGCTGCGCAATATAGTTCCGCGGGTCGGCTTCTATCTTCAGCGCAAACTCATCCCGCTCCGCCTGCGTGGACTGCGGCCCGATCAGCATTCCATACCCGCCGCTCTCGCCCACCGCCTTCACCACCAGCTTGTCCAGATTCTGCAGCACATGTTGCCGCTCCTTCGGACGAGTCAGCAGATACGTCTCCACATTCTTTAGCACCGGTTCTTCCGTCAGGTAGTACTTGATGATCGCTGGCACATACGCATACAGCGCCTTATCGTCCGCCACGCCGGTCCCAAACGCATTCGCCAGCGTCACATTGCCCGCGCGATACGCATTGAACAAACCCGCGACACCCAGAATCGAGTCCCCACGAAACGCCAGCGGATCGATAAAGTCGTCGTCCACGCGCCGGTAGATCACGTCCACCCGCCGCAGTCCATTCGTCGTCCGCATGTACACCACATTGTCATGCGTCACCAGGTCGCGTCCTTCCACCAGCTCAATCCCCATCTGCCGCGCCAGGTACGCATGTTCAAAGTACGCCGAGTTGAACACGCCCGGACTCAGCAGCACAATGTTCGGCTCTGGCCTGCCCTCCGGCGCCAGCGACCGCAGTGTACCCAGCAGCAACTGCGTGTACTGCTCAATCGGACGCACGTTGTAGCTCCGGAACAACTGCGGAAACGTCCGCTTCATCACCCGCCGATTCGTCAGCATGTAGCTCACGCCGCTTGGCACGCGCAGGTTGTCTTCCAGCACGACAAACTCGCCGTTCTCCAGCCGGATCAGGTCTGTCCCGCACACCGCGATATATACATTTCGCGGTACCTGCAACCCCACCATCTGCCGGCGAAACTGCTTGCAGCTGTACACCACCTCACGTGGAACGATCCCGTCCTGCAGAATCCGCCCCTCGTTATAGATGTCCTTCAGAAACATGTTCAGCGCCGTAATCCGCTGTGTCAGTCCCCGTTCCACCGTCGCCCACTCCGCGCTGGTGATAATGCGTGGCAGCAGATCGTACGGAAAGATCTTCTCCGTACCTTCTTCCCGTCCGTACACCGTAAACGTAATCCCCTGGTTCAGGAAGCTCATGTCCGCGGCCTGTTTACGCCGTTGCAGCTCGTTCGGGGGCAGGGAAGCGAAGTGCTGTAGCAGTGGCTCATAGTGAGCGTGCAGTTTGCCGTCACCGGAAAACATCTCGTCGTACGCATGGTCCAGCAGATAGTTCTTCAGTGCATCGCGCTCGAACTGGTTCGCATGGGCTGTTTGCATTGGGTTGTCTGAGTATAGCGGCACATCCCACTACCGCCAACCTCTATCGCCGTAGCCTATCCCGCTGCATGCCGCCTTCACGCGCTCAACAACCATCGCCCTCCAACCATTCTCTGCCGTCCGTCCAATGTGGTAGCGTACCCCTATCGCGCTGCAATCTCATGTGTTTGGAAAGGTGATCTCCCGTGGCTAAGCCTGTCGGACGTCGTTCGCTTCCTGTTCTTCTGCTCTCCGCTATCTCGCTGTTCACGCTCGCTGGCGCCGCCGCCCAGAACGCTCCGCTCTACCCCAACTATCCCAGCGAGACACCCGCAGCCTTCCAGCCCTCCACTGCTGTCCAGGACTACGACCGCCGCGAAGTCATGATCGCCATGCGCGACGGCGTCAAGCTCCACACCGTCATCCTCGTCCCCAAAGCCGCAAAGCACGAAGGCATCCTCCTCACCCGTACCCCCTACAACGCCAACCAACTCACCACCAACGCCTTCAGCACCCACCTCGGCACCACTCTCTGGGGATACGACAACGCCACCGAGACCATCATCGACGGCGGCTACATCCGCGTCGTCCAGGACATCCGCGGCAAGTATGGTAGCGAGGGCGACTACATCATGAATCGTCCCCTCCACGGAGCCCTCAACCCCACCCCCGTCGATGAGTCCACCGACACCTACGACACCATCGACTGGCTTATCAAAAATATCCCCGAGACCAACGGTAAAGTAGGTATCCTCGGCATCTCCTACGATGGCTACCTCGCCCTCATGCCGCTGGTCCACCCCCACCCCGCACTCAAAGTCGCCGTGCCCATGAACCCCATGGTCGATGGCTGGCGCGGTGACGACTGGTTCCACAACGGTGCCTTCCGCCAGCAGAACCTGCCCTACATCTACGAGCAGACCGCCACCCGCGACAACAGCGCCCACTGGCTCCTCAGCAACTTCGACGACTACGACATGTATCTCCGCGCAGGCTCTGCCGGAGAACTCGGCCACCAGCGCAACATGGAGCAGATCGGCTTCTGGAACAAGGTCACCCAGCATCCCGCCTACGACAGCTTCTGGAGCGGCCAGGCCGTCGATCAAATCCTCGCCCAGGAACCCCTCACCGTCCCCACCATGCTCGTCGATAGCCTCTGGGATCAGGAAGATATCTACGGAGCCATGGCCGTCTACAAGGCCGTCAAGCCCAGAGACACCAACAACGACAAGCTCTTCCTCGTCATGGGCCCCTGGCACCACGGGCAGGAGATTGAAGAAGCCAGCTCCCTCGGTGCCATCAAGTTCAACAGCGACACCGGCCTCTACTTCCGCACCCACATCCTCGCGCCCTTCCTCGCCCACTACCTCAAGGACGACGCACCAGCCATGCACGTAGCCCCCGTCACCGCCTTTGAGACCGGCACCAATCACTGGCAGCGCCTGCAAGCCTGGCCCGCTGGCTGCGAAAAAGGCTGCACCCCCAAGCCCACCCCGCTCTACCTTCAGGCTGACTCCAAACTCGCCTTCACCACCCCCGCCAGCGGCGAGGCCTTCGACGAGTACGTCTCCGATCCCGCCAAGCCCGTGCCCTTCCGCACCCGTCCCAATCAGCCCGTCGGCTACACCCCCAATCTCTCCTGGGTCCGCTGGCTCGTCGACGATCAGCGCGAGTTCTCCGGCCGTCCCGACGTCCTCTCCTTCACCACCGATGTCCTCGACAAGCCCGTCAAGATCAGCGGCGAACCCATCGCCAACCTCATCGCCGCTACCACCGGCACCGACGCCGACTGGGTCGTCAAGCTCATCGACGTCTACCCCGACGAAGTCGCCGGTCAGCCCGAACTCGGCGGTTATCAACTCGCCGTCGCCATGGACATCTTCCGCGGACGCTACCGCCAAAGCCTCGCCAACCCCGCCGCCATCGCAGCCAACACCCCGCTGGCCTACAAATTCGCACTCCCCACCACCAACCACGTCTTCCTCCCCGGACACCGCATCATGGTCCAGGTCCAGTCCAGTTGGTTCCCCCTCTACGATCGCAACCCCCAGACCTTCGTCCCCAACATCTTCTTCGCCAAACCCACCGACTACAAAAAAGCCACCCAGCGCATCTACCACGCACCCGGACAGGCCAGCTTCGTCGAGCTACCCCTAGTCACTGAGCCATAAGCGACACCTGGCCCACTAACCCATCGCCCCGCCGGACACTCTCCGTCGGGGCGATTCTTCTTGCATCGCTCGCTCCACCGCAGCGCTTCTCGCGCCTCACGCCCACCTGCAAAGTCACCTATTTTTTTTCGAGACTTTTTGAAATCTCCTGTGTTCGTACTGGCTGTGACCAGCGTCTAACGCAACCGCGTAGAACGGCAAGGTCTCAGGCTTATTCGCAACACCAGTACCTCGCGTCTGCGCGGCCAACGTCGCCAGACTCGATCAGCAACAGCAGTACCCAAGCACGCGCAGCACCGCGCCTCCAGCCATCTCTGGTGTGCGTCTGCCATCCTCGCTGCCCACGGCCGGACAGCGAACCGCTCCTATCGTCTGCGACTGCTTCGGCAGTCGCGTTAGCAATCACTCTCGCTGAAGAGAAAGGTCCCCCATGTCCAAAAATACGAATCGCACCTCACGCCTCCTCACCCTCGCCGCTACCCCGCTCATCGCCTTGGCCTCGCTTGCTTCGCTCGGACTGGCGGGCTGCGCAGCCAGCACCACCTCGGCCACCACCCCGCTGGCCAACACCGTCACCGGCAACGCCTTCGTAATCGGCACCGATGCTCCGGCCGCCGGCGTCGTCTCCTTCACCGCTCAGGTCCAGAGCATCAACGCCATCACCTCCACCGGCACCAGCGTCTCGCTCCTCAGCGGATCGCCCACCGTCGACTTCGCCCGCTACAACGGCCTCCAGACTCTGCTCGATCTCAACGCCGTTCCCGTCGGCACCTACACCAGCGTCCAGATCACCCTCGGCTCCGCCACCATCGGCTACCTCAACACTCAGGCCGGAGCCGCTCCCACCATCCAGACCGAGCCTGCCGTCCTCTCCTCCAACACCGTCACCATCAACCTCGCCACACCCTTCGTCGTCAGCCAGTCCGGCCCCGTCGGCCTGCGCGTAGACTTCGACCTCTTCCAATCCATCCAGGTTGACTCCAACGGGCAGATCACCGGCAACGTCACCCCCACCTTCGACGTAGCCGCCGTCGCACCCACCGACTCCGGCGCCCACATCGACGAGTTCGATGCCGCCGTCGTCAGCGTCGATCCCACCGGTCAGTCCTTCGTCATCCAGCGGCCCAACGGGCGTCAGTTCACCGTCCAACTCAACGGCCAGACCGACTTCGAAAACGGTGAGTCCATCAGCAACCTCACCACCAGCAGCATCGTCCAGGTCTCCGGTACGCTCCAGTCCGCCGACTCCACCATCGCTGCCGACGAAGTCGCCATCCTCTCCCAGCAGGCCTTCTACGCCAGCGGACAGGTCACCTACGTCCAGCCGCCCTCCGGCGCTGCCACCAGCTTCGATCTCTACGTCCGCGATCTCCTCCCCACTACCACCGGACTCTCCCTCGGAGAGATCGCCACAGTCGATCTCTCCGGTAACGAAAAATACTTCGTCTACCGTATGCACAACCCCCTCACCCAGTTCCTCTTCAACTCCAACGGTCTCCTCCCCGGCCAGCACGTCGCCATCGGCGGTCCCGCTACCGGAGCAGCCAACGCACAGGCCGTCACCGCCAAACGTGTCGTCCTCCGCAACTGGGGCTTCAACGGAGCGCTCGTCGCCGGCTCCGCCAACGCCTCTACTGACACCTTCCAACTCAACATCAACGGCTTCGCTGGCCTACTCGTACCCGGTCCCGTCACCGTCTACGTCAGCTCCGCCACCACCTTCCGCAAAGGCATCGCCAGCATCAGCGATCTGCCCTCCACCGCCAACCTCCGCGTCGTAGGCCTCCTCATCAAGGACCCTTCCTCCGGCAAACCGGTCCTGCTCGCCCGGCATGTCGACAAGCTCAAATAGCCACCAACCCCACCCAACCTCTCGCCGAAGTCACCCACTCGTGGCTTCGGCGAGGCTTTTTAAGCCCCCGCTTCACCCGCCCCGCACCTCTTATGCCTCTGCCATACATCCTTCTCCGCTCGATTGCCGTCCCTCTAACATAGGCTTTGTACTATTGCTGTACTGGTCACCCCTAACCCCTCCGCACTCTCAGGTACGTGTCTCGCTATGAATCGTTCTCGCATCCGCTTTCGCTCCATCGTCGCACTCCTGCTCGTCCTCGGCCTCCTCTCTCCGCCTCGCGCCCGAGCCTACTCCGTCCTCACCCACGAGGAAGTCGTCGACATGGCCTGGCTCCCCTACATCGTCCCGCTCCTCTACGCCCGCTATCCCAACCTCACCGAAGACCAGCTACGCGAGGCCCACGGCTACGCCTACGGTGGCTCCATCATTCAGGACATCGGCTACTATCCCTTTGGCAGCCACCAGTTCTCCGACATCCTCCACTACGCCCGCACCGGTGACTTCGTCGCAGCCCTCCTCCACGACTCCACCACCGCCGACGAGTACGCCTTCGCCCTCGGAGCACTCGCCCACTTCTGCGGTGATGTCTACGGACATCCCTCCATCAACCAGGTCACCGCCGAGGAATATCCCACCCTCCGCCGCCGCTTCGGACGTTTCGTCACCTACGGCGAAAACCCCGTCGCCCACCTTCGCACCGAGTTCGGATTCGATGTCGTCGAGGTCGCTCACGGACGCTACTCCCAGCAGAACTACCGCGACTTCATCGGCTTCCAGGTCTCCAAAGACCTCCTCAACCGCGCCTTCCTCGAAACCTACGGCCTCCCCGTAACCGCGATCCTCACCCACGAAGATCTCGCCATCGGTTCCTATCGCCGGGCCGTCAGCACCCTTATCCCAAACATGACCAACGTCGCCCTCGTCTCCTACAAAGACCAGATCGAAAAGGAAGACCCCGGCTTCGACCACGCCAAATTCGTCTACCGGCTCAAACGAACCGAATTTGAAAAACAGTACGGCAAGCAGTACGTCAAACCCGGCGCAGGCTCACGCTTCCTCGCCTTCCTCATCCGTATCCTCCCCAAGGTAGGCCCGCTCAAAGCCTTCAGCCTCAAAATCCCCAGCGCCCAGGATCAGGACCTCTACATCAAAAGCATCAACACCACCGTAGACCACTACGACGCCTTCCTTCGCCAGATTCAGACGCCCAGCCGTCGCGATACCGCCGCACTCCAGCACACCCCCGATTTACAGGAAATTGATCTCGACACCGGCAAACCCTCCCGCCTCGGCGAGTACCAACTCGCCGACCAGACCTACGCCGCCCTCCTCAACAAGCTCATCGCCGCCAAACAAAAGCCGATTCCGCCCGATCTCCGCCAAAGCCTCACCGACTTCTACGCCGTTCGCACCGAGCCCGCCTGGTACCTCAAGAAACCCAAAGACTGGAAAAAACTCCAGCTAAACCTCGCCACGTTCGACTCCTTGCCTCCTTCGCCGCCCCCGACGAAGCTCGCTGCGGTAGACTAAAGGTGACGCGCATTTTCACCTCCAGATTCATCCCCAGCGCCCACGCACCTATACAGAACAGGAAGTACACCCGAAGTGAGTAACCAGACGACCGCCCAAGCCATCCGCAACATCGCCATCATCGCCCACGTCGACCACGGCAAGACCACCCTCGTCGACGCCATGCTCCGCCAGTCCGGCACCTTCCGCTCCAACGAAGCCGTCGCCGAGCGCGTCATGGACTCCAACGACCTTGAAAAAGAGCGCGGCATCACCATCCTCGCCAAAAACACCGCCATCCAGTATCACGACTCCAAAATCAACATCGTCGATACCCCAGGCCACGCCGACTTCGGCGGAGAAGTCGAGCGCGCCCTCAAGATGGTCGACGGCGTCGTCCTCCTCGTAGACGCCTCCGAAGGCCCCCTGCCCCAGACCCGCTACGTCCTCTCCAAGGCCCTCGAAGCCAAGCTCACCCCCATCGTCGTCGTCAACAAGATCGACCGTCCCGACGCCCGTCCCCAGGAAGTCCTTAACGAGGTCTACGACCTCTTCATCGACCTTGATGCCGACGAGTCAGTCCTCGACTTCCCCGTCATCTACACCAACGGCAAAGCCGGTACCGCCACCATGGACCTCAACGTCCCCGGAACCGACCTCCAGCCTCTCTTTGAGCTCATCTTCAAGACCATCCCCCCCGCCACCGGCACCTCCGACGGCGACCTCCAGATCCTCGTCACCAACCTCGACTACTCCGACTACCTCGGACGTCTCGCCATCGGCCGCGTCTTCAACGGAACGCTCAAAATCGGCCAGGAAGTCAACGTCTCCAAACTCGATGGCTCTCTCGTCCCCGTCAAGGTCACCAAGCTCTTCACCTTCAACGGCCTCAAGCGCGAAGACACCGTAGAGACCGCCGTCGGTGACATCGTCGCCATCGCCGGCATCCCCGGCATCACCATCGGCGAGAGCTTCTGCGCCCTCGAAAACCCCAAGCCGCTCCCCCCCATCGTCATCGACGAGCCCACCATCGCCATCGTCTTCTCCGTCAACAACTCCCCCTTCGCCGGCCGCGAAGGCAAGTTCGTTACCTCCCGCAACATCAAGGAGCGCCTCGAAAAGGAACTCCTCACCAACGTCTCCATCCGCCTCGAAGACACCGGCACCCCCGATAACTTCAAGGTCCTCGGACGCGGTGAACTCCAACTCTCCGTCCTCATCGAAATGATGCGTCGCGAAGGCTTCGAAATCATGGTCTCCCGCCCCCAGATCGTCACCAAGCGCATCGACGGCGAGCTCATGGAACCCTCCGAAATCCTCACCATCGACATCCCCGAAAACTTCGTCGGAACCGTCATCGAACGCCTCGGACCCAGAAAAGGCGAGATGGTCAAGATGGCCAACCACGGCTCCGGCCGCGTCCGCATGGAGTTCAAGGTCCCCTCCCGCGGCCTCATCGGGCTCCGCAACGAAATGCTCACCGAGACCCGCGGAACCATCGTCATGAACTCCATCGCCGGCGAGTACATCCCCTACTCCGGCGAAATCCCCCAGCGCCCCACCGGTGCGCTCATCTCCGACCGCCAGGGTGTCACCACCATGTACGCCCTCGACGGCATCCAGGACCGCGGCATCCTCTTCGTTCCAGATGGCGCCGAAGTCTACGAAGGCATGATCATCGGCGAGCACTCCCGCGACAACGACCTCGACGTCAACTGCGTCCGCGAGAAAAAACTCACTAACATGCGCGCCTCCGGCTCCGACGACGCCGTCCGCCTCGTCCCCTACAAACAACTCACCCTCGAGCAGTCCATCGAGTTCATCGCCGACGACGAACTCGTCGAGGTCACCCCCAAGTCCCTCCGCATGCGCAAAAAGGTCCTCCAGGCCAACCGCCGCCCCAAGGGAACCCGCGGCGGCTCCACCCTCGAGTAACTCTCAGCAACCCATCAAACCCAAACGGCTGGATGATCCCAAAAGATCATCCAGCCGTTTTTGTCCCACAACTCTGGGTGCCCCATCTTCGCGCAGTCTCATCGCGCTAAGGTGGGCATCGCGCAAAGCGCGACCGTTTTTACGTCTCCGGCTGCACACGCCCCGCCTTCGCCGCCAACTCCCGCCTTGACACCCGCCACCCCAATTCGACCTTCCCGAATCCAGCATCCGCCAAAACGCCAACACCTCAAGTTCACCCCTATCCCCAATCAATCGAAGACTTTGCGCAATAATGCCGGGGGAGGGGTGTATCCTCTCGCACCCAGCAAAAAGGGCTGCCCGCAGGCAGCCCTCTCGTCCAGCCGTCAGCCAGCGAACTACTGCTTCGCCTTCGCAAACCGCTTGTTGATCTCGTCCCAGTTCACCGTGTTCCACCACGCCGCCAGGTAATCCGGACGCTTGTTCTGGTACTTCAAGTAGTAGGCATGTTCCCAAACATCGTTACCCAGAATCGGATAAAGCCCATCGCTCAGCGGAGAGTCCTGGTTCGGCTTGGTTACAATCACCAGCTTGCCGCCCTTGAACACCAGAAAGCCCCAGCCCGATCCGAACTGCTTCGTCGCCGCATCGTTGAACTGCTTCTTGAACTCCTCGAACGAGCCAAAGTCAGCCGTGATCTGCGCCGCAATCGCGCCTGTAGGCTCGCCGCCGCCGTTCGCCTTCATAATCTCCCAGAACATGGTGTGGTTCACATGTCCGCCACCGTGGTTTTGCACCACCTTGCGCACATCTTCAGGAATCGTCGCCAGGTTCGCCAGCAGCTCTTCCGGCGTGTGCTTCGCCAACTCCGGGTGCTTCTCCACCGCGCCATTCAGGTTCGTCACATACGCCTGATGGTGCTTGTCATGGTGCAGCTTCATCGTCGCTTCGTCGATATGGGGCTCAAGCGCAGCGTAATCATAAGGCAGAGGGGGAAGTTCGTAGGCCACTGTAGTTCTCCTGTCGTTGTGCAAGTGTCGCGGGCAGTCCGCATCGTGCCGCTGCCGGTATCACTTACTTCGATGCCGGTACCGCGCGGCGGGATGCAGCATATGCAAGCCGTTTGCTTCCCGAATCATAGCCGATTGCCACCATTCATTGCCGATTCATGCACGCATCCTCCCATTCCCACCCGTTTTAGGTTCTAATAAACCCCAATGAACTCTCTCGCCGCTTCCTATCGCTGGCTCGATGATGATGGTGCTGCTTTTGGGGCCCCCGGACTTGAACCCCGCTGGACCTCCAGCAAAAAGGATGCCGTCAGTACCGCCTACGCCGCCTCCAGTCGTGTCTGGTTTACTGTCTCCCACGGCACCCTCAACGAGATCTACTACCCCACCATCGATCGCCCCCAGACCCGCGACATGGAGCTACTCTTCACCGATGGCGAGACCTTCTTCCACGAGGAGAAGCGTGACTTCGAGTACGACTTCCACTACATCGATCCCAAGGCCCTCGCCGTCCGTGTCGTCTCCAGCGACCCCCTCCGCCGCTACACCGTCACCAAGGAGTTCATCACCGACCCCCACCACCCCGTCGTCTTGATGAACGTAAAAGTTACCGGCGACGAAGCCGTCCTCGCTCGCCTCAAGTGCTACGCCCTCCTCGCCCCCCACCTCGATGGAGGTGGCGCAGACAACTCCGCACGCTCCGTCGAAGTCGCCGGCCAGCGAGCACTCCTCGCCTGGAAGGGAACCACCGCCCTCGCCATGGGCGTCGACTGCGGCTTCACCCGCTCCTCCTGCGGCTACGTCGGCACCAGCGACGGCTATCAGGACCTCTCCACTAACATGCAGATGGACTGGCAGTTCGGCCAGGCCCTCAACGGCAACATCGCCGTCATGGGTGAGATCGACGTCGCCCTCCACCCCGAGTTCACCATCGCCATCGCCCTCGGAGACGGCCCCCACGCCGCCCTCGCAGGCATGATGCAGACCCTCGCCACCCCCTACCAGCTCCACTGCAATCGCTTTGTTACCCAGTGGCTCCGCGCCAACTCCCCCGAGCGCCTCGCCGAAGCCGCAACCGACGGCGGACGCCTCATGCGCATCAGCCACAACGTCATCCTCACCCACGAAGACAAAACCTACTCCGGAGCCTTCATCGCCTCCGCCTCCATCCCCTGGGGTGCCTCCAAGAGTGACGACGATCTCGGCGGATACCACCTCGTCTGGACCCGCGACATGGTCCAGTCCGCCACCGCCATGCTCGCCTGCGGACGCACCGATACCGCCCTCCGCGCCCTCGTCTACCTCGCCTGCACCCAGCGCCCCGATGGCGGATTCGCCCAGAACTTCTGGATCGACGGTACAGCCTACTGGACCGGCATCCAACTCGATGAGGTCGCCTTCCCCATCATGCTCGGATGGCGACTCTGGAAGCTCGGAGCCCTTGGCAACTTTGACATCTTCCCCTTCGTCGAGCGCGCCGCAGCCTTCCTCGTCCGCTACGCCCCCGTCACCCAGCAGGAACGTTGGGAAGAAAACGCCGGATACTCCCCCTCCACCCTCGCCGCCGTCATCTCCGGCCTCATCTGCGCAGCCGATATCGCCCGCGCCCACCAGGCCGCCGAACTCGCCAGCTTCCTCGAAAGCTACGCCGACTGGATCGAAGCCCACCTCGACGAGTGGACCACCACCACCGAGGGTATCCTCCACCCCGAAGTCAAGCATCACTACATGCGCATCAACCCGCCCAGCGTAGGAGAACCCTTCTACAACCCCCAGGCGGCCCCCGGCAGCATCCACATCGCCAACCGCAGCCCCGAGGAGAAGTACGACTATGAGGCCCGCGCCGTCATCGACGCCGGTTTCCTCGAACTCGTCCGCTACGGCATCCGCCGCGCAGACGATCCCCTCATCGTCGACTCCCTCAAAGTCGTCGATGCCTGCCTCAAAATCGACACCCCCTACGGCGTCTGCTGGCGCCGCTACAACCACGACGGCTACGGCCAGCGAAAAGACGGCGGCCCCTACCTCGGCTGGGGACAAGGCCGCGCCTGGCCAATCCTCACCGGAGAGCGTGGCCACTACGAACTCGCCGCCGGACACAACGTCGACCCCTACATCACCGCCCTCGAACGCTTCAGTTCCATCGGTGGAATGTTGCCCGAGCAAATCTGGGACTACGCCGACATGCCCTCCGAAGGCCTCTTCTTGGGCCGCTCCGCAGGCTCCGCACAGCCTCTCGTCTGGGCCCACTCGGAGTACATCAAGCTCCTGCGCTCCACCGCCGACGGCCGCGTCTTCGACCGCATCTCCGCCGTCGAAGAGCGCTACGCCGTCCCCGCCGATCAGCGCACCTTCACCAGCCAGATTGAGGTCTTCCAGACAGGTCGCCCCGTAACCCGTGTCCCTGCTGGACATAGCCTCCGCATCCTCGATCCCAAGCCATTCTCCATCCACTGGTCCATGGACAACTGGGCCACCACCCAGACCACCGTTTCGCGCACCGTAGGCTACCCCGGCTGCTATGCCGATATCCCCACTACCGCCAAACAGACCGGCACCATCGTCTTCACGCTCTATTGGCCGTCCGAAGACCGCTGGCTTGGCAGAGACTTCTCCGTCGCCATCACGCACCGCTAAAAACACGACGAACCTGCCCCCCGGCCTAGTACACTAGTACGGATCGACCAAATCACCCTTCACCGAGTCGCCTCCACCCGTCGCGCCTCTACATAGCAAAGGAAAAGCATGAGCGAACTGCAGCACGAGTCCAACCAGCAGGAACTAGACCAGCTTTCTATCAATGCCCTCCGCTTCCTCGCCGTCGACGCCGTTGAAAAAGCCAAGTCCGGGCACCCCGGCGCGCCCCTCGGCTGCGCCCCCATCGCCTATCTGCTCTACCACAAGCTCATGAAGCACGACCCCTCCGATCCCAAGTGGATCGACCGCGACCGTTTCATCCTCTCCAACGGTCACGCCTCCGCCCTGCTCTACGGCGCGCTCCACCTCTCCGGCTACAACCTGCCCATGTCGCAGCTTGAACAGTTCCGCCAGTGGGGCTCCCACACCGCCGGTCACCCCGAGTACGGTGAGACCCCCGGCGTCGAAGTCACTACCGGCCCCCTCGGCCAGGGCTTCGGCATGGCCGTAGGCATCGCCACCGCGGAAAAACACCTCGCCGCCGTCTACAACCGCGATACCTACAACATCGTCGACCACTACACCTACGTCCTCTGCGGCGATGGCGACCTGATGGAAGGCATCTCCCACGAGACCGCTTCGCTCGCCGGAACCCTCGGCCTCGGCAAGCTCATCGTCCTCTACGACGACAACCTCATCTCCCTCGACGGCGCCACCGACCTCAGCTACACCGAAGACGTCACCAAGCGCTTCGAGGCCTACCACTGGCAGGTCCTCTCCGTCGCCGACGGCAACGACCTCGCCGCCATCGAAGCCGCCATCCTCGCCGCCAAGGCCGAGACCTCCAAGCCCACCCTCATCCGCGTCCGCACCGTCATCGGTTATGGCAGCCCCAAGGCCGGCACCAACAAGGTCCACGGCGAAGCCCTCGGCGCAGAAGCCGTCAAGGCCACCAAGAAAAACCTCGGCTGGCCCGAAGACAAGTCCTTCTACGTCCCTGACGCCGCCCGCGCCAACTGGGACACCATCAAGCTCCGCGGCAAAGACGCCAAGGCCGCCTGGGAAGCAGAGTTCGCCGAGTACGCCAAGGCCTATCCCGAGCCCGCAGCCCAGTTCGACCGCACCATCAAGGGCCAACTCGAAGCCGGCTGGGAGAAGAAGGTCCCCGTCTTCCCAACCGAAAAGGCCGTAGCCACCCGCAACGCCGGACAGATCGTCATGAACGCCATCGCCGGTGTCGTCCCCGAACTCTTCGGTGGTGCTGCCGACCTCACCGCCTCCACCAAGACCATCTTCAAGGACTCCCCCAGCTTCCACGTCGATCCCGCCGGCCGCAACGTCTTCTTCGGCGTCCGCGAGTTCGGCATGTGCGCCATGGTCAACGGAATGGCAGCCCACGGTGGTCTCATCCCCTTCGGCTCCACCTTCTTTGTCTTCTCGGACTACTGCCGTTCCGCCATCCGTATGGCCGCGCTCATGCAAGTCCACTCCCTCTTCGTCTTTACCCACGACTCCGTCGGCCTCGGCGAAGACGGCCCCACCCACCAGCCGGTCGAGCATCTCATGAGCCTCCGCGCCATCCCCCAGCTCACCGACTTCCGCCCTGCCGACGCCAACGAGACCGCCGCCTGCTGGCAGCTCGCTGTCGAACGCAAGTCCGCCAGCTTCATGGCGCTCTCGCGGCAGGATCTCCCCGTCCTCGATAACGAAAAATACAACGTCCACGCCGGCGTCAAGCACGGTGCCTACGCCCTCGATTCCACCGGCAAGGACATCATCCTCCTCGCCGCTGGCTCCGAGGTCGAACTCATCCTCAAGGCCGCAGCCGAGTTGAAGGCCATCGGAATCGGCGCCACCGTCGTCTCCATGCCCAGCTTCAAAATCTTCGACGAGCAGACCGCCGAGTACAAGGCCAGCCTCCTTCCGGAAGCCACCCCCAAGATCGCCATCGAGGCCGGTGCCACCATGGGCTGGTACAAGTATGTCGGTCACAACGGAGCGGTTATCGGCATCGACCACTTCGGTGCCTCCGCACCCGGCCCCATCGTCATGGAGAAGTTTGGCATCAGCGTCTCCAACGTCGTAGAGCACGCTAAAAAACTGCTCAAAAAGTAAACCCGGCAGACGGCGGAGTCTCCTCGATCCGCCGTCCAACCCGCCGCACGACACCGCACAGAACTCCAGAGAACTCTATGGTTACCAGCGAACGAGAGATGGTCCGTAAAGACGACGAGCAACCTCCAACCGAGCGCTCCACCTCCCTCCAGGCCACCTACGAAGACAGCGTCCCGCCCGAGAACGATTGGGAACTCGAAGACCAGTACGGATCCTAGTCCACGCGGTTGCTTCCGCCGGTTTGCAACGTCTACCTCTTCAGCAGCCTGGACCCAGCATCCCCGGACGGAAGCCAAAGGATAGATTCAACCCATGAAGATTGCCATCGCCTCCGACCACGCCGGCTTCCCCCTCAAGGAAGAAGTCCGCGACTACGTCCGCAAACTGGGCCACGAAGTAGATGATCTCGGGGCCTACAACACCGACCCCTCCGACTACCCCGACTTCGCCGTCCTCGTCGGTAAAGCCCTCATGTCCGGTGCCGCCGAGCGCGGCATCCTCATCTGCGGCTCCGGCGTAGGCGTCTGTATCGCCGCCAACAAGATGCCCGGTGTCCGCGCCGGCATGTGCCACGATACCTACTCCGCCCATCAGGGTGTGGAGCACGATGAGATGAACGTCATCGTCCTCGGAGCACGCATCATCGGCCCCGCACTCGCCTTCGAGTGCGTCGAAAGCTACCTCAAAGCCACGTTCATCGCCAAAGAAGAGCGCTTTGTCCGCCGCCTCAACAAGGTTAAAGCCATTGAAAAGCAGTACATGCCCTCCGTCGCAGGAACCAGCTTGAATGGCTGAACCTCACCCGCGTCGGCTCCGCGTCACCACCTGCCCGCCTCCGCAGGCAAACGCTGCCGCCCGCATCACCTCCGGCCATCGCACGCAGATTCACAAACTATCCCAGCCGCATGGGAACCAAAGCACTCTTCGGAGCATCTCTTGAGTCATGGCTAACACAAATACAAATCGCACATGGTTCATCACCGGAGCCTCTACCGGCTTCGGACGTCTGCTCGCCGAAGAAGTCCTCAAGTCGGGCGGCAAAGTCATCGCCACCGCTCGCAACCCCCAGCAGATCGCTCACCTGGAACAGCAGTACCCAGACATGGCCAAAACCTTCGCCCTCGACGTCACCGACGCCGCGCAGGTCGCCTCCGTCGTCGCACAGGCCACCGCCAGCTACGGCCCCGTCGACGTCCTCGTCAACAACGCCGGCTACGGTATCGCCGGAGCCATCGAGGAAGCCACCGAAGACGAGTACATGCCCATGTTCGAGACCAACGTCTTCGGCCTCCTGCGCGTCACCCGAGCCTTCCTGCCCCACTTCCGCAAACAGGGCAGCGGCCACATCCTCAATCTCTCCTCCATTGGTGGTCTCGTCGCCAGCCCCGGCATGGGCTTCTACAACGCCACCAAGTTCGCCGTAGAAGGTCTCTCCGAAGCGCTCGCCCAGGAGATCGCCCCCCTCGGCATCCACCTCACCATCGTTGAGCCTGGCCCCTTCCGCACCGACTTCCTCGGACGCTCCGGCGTTCAGGCCGAAGCCGTCATCCCCGACTACGACGCCACCGCCGGCAACATGCGCCGTTACTTCACCTCCCAGGACGGCAAGCAGAAGGGCGATCCCCTCCGCGCCGTCCACGCCATGATGCAGGTCGTCGCATCTCCCCACCCACCCCTGCGCCTGCTCCTCGGGGCCAGCACCCTCCAGCGTCTCCGCAACAAGCTCGACGCATGGCAGCAGGAGATCGCCACCTGGGAGTCCACCACCCGCGGCGCAGACTTCCCGGAGGGCGAGTGATCCCATCGCCTCCCATCTACAGTTTCAACGCCTCTCGCCGATAGCCCTACCAGACAACACCATACAACCCGGCCAGCAAGCGGAATAAGCCAACATTCAACCACGCACTATCCATTACGAAGGAGTACATCACATGGAACTTGGAATCATCGGTCTCGGCAAAATGGGCTTCAACATGGCGGAACGCCTCCGCCTCGCAGGACACAAGGTCGTCGGCTTCGACTTCAACAAGGATGCCACCGCACGCCTCACCTCCACCGGGGCCCTCGGCGTCAACTCCCTCGAAGACCTCGTCGCCAACCTGTCCGCCCCACGCGCCATCTGGATCATGGTTCCCTCCGGCGATCCCGTCGACCAGACCATCGCCAAACTCGTCCCCCTCATGCAGCCCGGCGACACCTTCATCGACGGCGGAAACTCCAACTACAAAGACACCCAGCGCCGCCACGCCGAAGCGACCGCCAAGGGCTTCCACTACGTCGACTGCGGTACCTCCGGCGGCGTCTGGGGACTCCAGGAAGGCTACTCCCTCATGATCGGAGGCGATGTCGAACCCGTAGAGCGCCTCACCCCCATCTTCGAGACCCTTGCCCCCGGTAAGACCGAAGGCTGGGGACGCGTCGGCCCCTCCGGTGCAGGCCACTTCGTCAAAATGGTCCACAACGGCATCGAGTACGGAATGATGCAGGCCTACGCCGAAGGCTTCTCCATCATGAAGGCCAAGACCCCCCTCAACCTCGACCTCACCCAGATCTCCCACATCTGGCAGAAAGGCTCCGTCGTCCGGTCCTGGCTCCTCGACCTCACCGCCGACGCCCTCGATAAGAACCCCACCCTCGACGGCCTCGAAGCCTACGTGCCCGACTCCGGCGAAGGTCGCTGGACCGTCATGGAGGCCATCGACCTCAACATCTCCGCCCCTGTCATCACCGAGTCGCTCATCCGCCGCCTCCGCTCCCGCGAAGAGAACAACTTCACCGATCGTATGCTCTCCATCATGCGCGGCGCCTTCGGTGGCCACGAAGTCAAAAAGAGCTAGTTCTAATACTCGTATCGTCACGAACTCTAACGACCAGCATTTGAGGAACAATCAGATTATGTCCAGCATCGAAACCGTACCCCCCGCGCCACAGACTGAGCGCACTCCCGACCCCTGCACCGTCGTCATCTTTGGCGCCTCCGGAGACCTCACCAAACGCAAACTCCTGCCCGCCCTCTACCACCTCGAACAGGCTGGCCTCCTGCCCACCGACATCGCCGTCGTCGGCGTCGCCCGCCGTCCCCTGCAGGACAGCTTCGCCGCAGACATGAAAGAAGGCATCATCGCCGGTGGCGGCGTCGAGGAGTCCGAACCTAAACTCGCTCCCTTCGTCAGCAAAATCCAATACCACGCCATGAACTTCGACGACGCCGCCGGATACCAGGCGCTCAAGCAGCTTCTCGACGACATCGACAAGAAGGTCGGCACCTGCGGCAACCGACTCTTCTACCTCGCCACCGCGCCAGAATACTTCTCCGACATCATCAACTTTCTCGGCCAGCATGGCATGGCCAAGCCCGCCGACGTCATCGCTCCCAACGGCTGCAAGCCCTGGGTCCGCACCATCATCGAAAAACCCTTCGGCCACGACCTCGAGTCCGCCAAGGCCCTCAACGACGAAGTCAACAAAGTCTTCGACGAAGACCAGATCTTCCGCATCGACCACTACCTCGGCAAGGAGACCGTGCAGAACATCCTGGTCTTCCGCTTCGCCAACGGTATCTTCGAGAACGTCTGGAATCGCAACTACATCGACCACGTTGAGATCACCGCCGCCGAGTCCATCGGCATCGAAGGCCGCGGTCCCTTCTACGAGACCGCCGGTGCCCTCCGCGACGTCGTCCAGAACCACGTCATGGAACTCCTCAGCTTCGTCGCCATGGAGCCACCCGTCTCCTTTGAGGCCGCTGCCGTCCGCGCCGAAAAGGTCAAGGTCTGGCGCGCCATCACCCCCATCCACCCCGCCGACACCGTCCGCGGCCAGTACGGCCCCGGCACCGTCGATGGCAAGCCCGTCGTAGGCTACCGTCAGGAAGAGCGCGTCCACCCTCGCTCCCAGACCGAAACCTACGCTGGCCTCCGCCTCGAAATCGAAAACTGGCGCTGGGCTGGCGTCCCCTTCTACATCCGCGCCGGCAAGCGCCTCGCCCGCCGCGTCACCGAGATCACCATCCAGTTCAAACAGCCCCCGCTGCTCCTCTTCAAGGATCACGAGGGCAAGGGCGCCGAGGGCATCAAGCCCAACGTCATCTCCATGCGCATCCAGCCCGACGAAGGCATCGCCCTCCGCTTCGGTGCCAAGGTCCCCGGCCCCAACATGAATATCAACCCCGTCACCATGAACTTCAACTACGCCGAGGCCTTCGGTAAATCCTCCGCCAACGGCTACGAGCGCCTCTTGCTCGACGCCATGCTCGGCGATGGAACCCTCTTCGCCCATCGCGACGGAGTCGAAGCCACCTGGGCGCTCATGACCCCCATCCTCCAGGCCTGGGCCAAGGATCCCATCAAGGACCTCCCCAACTACCCCGCCGGAACCTGGGGACCACCCGCCGCCGACGCCATGCTCAAATCCGACGGCCGCAAATGGCGCAAACTCTAACCTCCAACCCACGGACGGCAACGCGCCACGCATCCCCGCAGCGTTGCCGTCCCAACCTCTCCTAACGCCAGCACGCTCCGCCCCACCCCACCGTCTCCCATGCAACCCATACAGCCCATATCTCAACTTACGAGCCAACCCATGCCTCGCCCAGTCACCATCTCCTATCCCGTCGCTGCCGATCACGCCGCCGTAGCCCTCGCCGCCGCACAACTCTTCACCGACGCCGCCCTCCGCGCCGTCCAGGCCCGCGGCCTCGCCCGCATCGCCATCTCCGGCGGTTCCACTCCCCGCACCATGTTGGAGTTCCTCGCCGACCCCGCACACCCCTTCCGCACCCAGGTCCCCTGGGACAAGCTCGATCTCTTCTGGGTCGACGAGCGCTCCGTCCCACCCGACCAGCCTGACTCCAACTACCGCATGACCCGCGAAGCACTGCTCGCCCACGTCCCGCTCCCGCCCGAGCGCATCCACCGCATCGAAGGCGAACTCGATCCCGAGATCGCCGCCGCACGCTACGAGTCCGCCATCCGCAACGCCTTCAAGCTCGAAGGCGCCCAGACCCCCACCTTCGATCTCATCCTCCTCGGCATGGGCGAGGACGGTCACACCGCCTCCCTCTTCCCCCACACCGAAGCACTCGATAACCTCGCCAGCATCGCCATCGCCAACCACGTCCCCCAAAAGGACACCTGGCGCATCACCCTCACCTGGCCCGTCATCAATCAGGGCAGGGAAGTGGCCTTCCTCATCGAAGGCCAACCCAAGGCGCAGGTCCTCCACGACGTCTTCCTCGGCCCCTACCAGCCTGAAACCTATCCCGCTCAACTCATCCGTCCCGCCTCCGGCAAGCTCACCCTCTTGCTTGATCGCGCGGCAGCATCTAAGCTGCCAGAACCGGACTTGGCAACTCAAACCGGAACTCTGGAGCTGAAATAAATGATCCTCGCAGGTGACGTAGGCGGTACCAAGGTCCATCTCGCTCTCTATGACTTCGCCAATGGACGCCTCCACCCCATCCGCGATCACAAATTTCCCGCCCACGAGTTCGCCTCCCTCGACGATGTCGTCACCCGCTTCCTCGCCGCCGCCGACGGCCACCAAGCCACCAGCCCCGACCAGATCGTCGCCGCCTGCTTCGGCTGCCCCGGCCCCGTCCGCGACGGCCGCCTCAAGCTCACCAATCTCCCCTGGACCCTCGATACCCGCGAACTCCAGAAGTCCCTCGCCATCCAGCACATCTTCCTCATCAACGATCTCGAAGCCAACGGCTACGGCATCCCCGAACTCGCCCCCGACCAGATCTTCACCCTTCATCAGGGTGATCTCGACGCGCAGGGACATCGTGGCCTCATCGCCGCCGGTACCGGCCTCGGCGAAGCCCTGCTCATCTGGGACGGCAAAACCCACCGCCCCATCCCCTCCGAAGGTGGCCACTGCGACTTCGCCGCCCGCACCACCCGCGAGATCGCACTCCTCGAATACCTCCGCAGCACCCTCAAGGGCCGCGTCTCCTTCGAGCGAGTCGTCTCCGGCATCGGCATCAAGAACGTCTACGCCTTCCTCCGCGACGTGGAAAAACTAGACGAGCCACAGTGGCTCAAAGACCGCCTCGCCACCGAAGACCCCAACGCCGTCATCGGTCAGTGCGCCGAGGATGGCTCCAGCTCCATCTGCTTCGAAACCCTCAAAACCTTCGCCTCCGCCTACGGAGCCGAGACCGGCAACCTCGCCCTCAAGGTCCTCGCCACCGGCGGCATGTACCTCGGCGGCGGCATCGCCCCCAAAATCCTCAAAACCCTCCAGAACGGATCCTTCACCCAGGCCTTCCTCGACAAGGGCCGGCTCTCCCCGCTCCTCCAGGCCATCCCCGTTCGCATCATCCTCGAAGACTCCTGCGCCCTCCTCGGTGCAGCAGCCTACGCTGAAGCTCGAGCCTCCGAGAACTCCGGCCACTCCGAGCGCGCCGCCTCCCTCAAGGGATAACCCCACCCCATCCTTCACCCTTGCGTCGCGCTCTCTCCCGCCTGCTGCACGTCCGTATTCATACCGTAGCAGGCGGAAACCCGGCCACGCCCGTCCGATCCAATGATCGATAGGGCAACTCCTGCACCACGAAAATCTCCATAAGTTCGCCTGCACGGAACCGTAGGCTTTGAGTATCCTTACTCACATGATTTCGACGCAACTCTTCCGTCACTCCCTCCTCGCGTTTGCCGCCCTCACCCTCACCGCCAACGCCCAGCGCCTCCCCGCCAACGCCCAGCCCTACCACTACTCCCTCGCCCTCACCCCCGACCTCCACGCCGCCACCTTCACCGGCTCCGAGACCATCGATCTCACCCTCGCCCAGCCCAGCACCACCATCACCCTCAACGCCGCAGAGATCAAGTTCCTCTCCGTCACCGCCGCCCGCCTCAAAGACAACTCCGCCGACCCCATGACCACCCAGCCCGCCACCGTCTCCCTCGACGCCACCAGCGAGCAGGCAACCTTCACCTTCGCCCAGCCCCTCCCCGCCGGCCCCGTACACCTCGCCATCAGCTACACTGGCATCCTCAACGACAAGCTACGCGGCTTCTACCTCTCCAAAACCAAAACCCGCAACTACGCCGTCACCCAGTTCGAATCCACCGACGCTCGCCGCGCCTTCCCCAGCTTCGACGAGCCCGCTCTCAAGGCCACCTTCGACATCTCCCTCGTCGTCGACACCGCCGACACCGTCATCTCCAACACCAACATCATCGTCGACAAGCCCGGCCCCATCGCCGGCAAACACACCATCACCTTCGCCCGTACCCCCAGAATGTCCACCTACCTCGTCGCCTTCCTCGTCGGCGACTTCAAATGTACCGAAGGCTCCTCCGATGGCGTCCCCATCCGCGGCTGCGCCACCCCCGATAAAGTCGAACTCACCCGCTTCGCCGTCAAATCCGCCGAGTACATCCTCCACTACTACGACAACTACTTCGGCATCAAGTACCCCATGCCCAAGCTCGACATGATCGCCCTGCCCGACTTCGAGGCCGGCGCCATGGAGAACTTCGGCTGCATCACCTACCGCGAAACCGACCTCCTCGCCGACTCCAAAACCGCCTCCATCAACGCCCAGAAGCGCGTAGCCTCCGTCGTCGCCCACGAGATGGCCCACCAGTGGTTCGGTGACATGGTCACCATGCAATGGTGGGACAACCTCTGGCTCAACGAGGGCTTCGCCACCTGGATGGAAGATAAACCCGTCGCCAAATGGCACCCCGAGTGGAACATCCCCCTCGACACCGCCCAGGGCCTCGACACTACCCTCAACTACGACGCCGGAAAAACTACCCGCACCATTCGCGCCAAGGCCGATACCCCCGCCGAAATCAACGAAGAGTTTGACGGCATCGCCTACGGCAAAGCCGGTGCCGTCCTCGGTATGGTCGAAAACTACCTCGGCGAAGAGACCTTCCGCCAGGGTGTCCACAACTACCTCGCTGCCCACCTCTACGGCAACGCCACCGCCGAAGACTTCTGGAACGCCCAGACCGCCAACTCCCACAAGCCCGTCGACGCCATCATGTCCAGCTTCGTCACCCAGCCCGGCGTCCCCCTGCTCACCTTCTCCGACCGCACCCCCGCCGGAGCCCCCGTCCAGCAGCAACGCTTCTTCCTCGCCCCCGCCACCGTCGGCAACACCACCACCAACCAGCAGTGGACCGTGCCCGTCTGCATCAAGACCAGCGCCGCCCCCATCTGCCGCGTCCTCACCCCATCGGACTCCGTTCTGCACATTCCGGCCGACGCCTCCGCGCCCTTCTTCTACGCCAACGCTGCCGGTAAGGGCTACTACCGCACTGCCTACACCCCCACCCAGCTCCAGGCCATCACCGCCAACGCAGAGACCGGCCTCACCCCAGCCGAACGCATCGGCCTCCTCGGCGATCGCTGGGCCCTCATTCGCTCCGGCCAGGGCAGCGTAGGCGACATCCTTTCGCTCGTCCTCTCCCTCAAAGCCGACCCCAACTCCGCCGTCATCGAAAGCGGACTCCAGAAAGCTGGAACCATCCTCAGCCGCGTCGCCACCAAAGACGATCACGACCGCATGGAAGCCATCTTCCGCCGCGAGTTCGCCCCCGTCTACGCCGCCCTCGGTGCCCCCGCCGCCTCCGACTCGCCTAATAAGCAGGAGCTCCGCGCCACCCTCTTCCAACTCCTCGGTGGCACCAAAGACCCCGCCATCCTCGCCCAGGCCCGCCAGATCACCAACAAAATCTACAGCTCCGGCGGCCAGCGCGACAAGAACCTCGACCCCAGCTTCCAGGACGCAGCCATCAGCATCGCTGCTACCAACGGTGACCCAGCCCTCTACGAGATGATCCTCAACGGCAGCAAAACCATCTCCAACCCCGAGCAGCAGACCCAGGCCCTCTTCACCCTCGCCAGCTTTGAAGACCCCGCCCTCGTTCAGCGGACCCTCGACTACACCGTCTCCGGAGCTGTCCGCAATCAGGACAGTTGGATACTCCTCAGCATCCTCCTCCAGAACCCCGAAACCCGCACCCAGGCCTGGGACTACATCCGCAACAACTGGGAGAAGGTTCACGCCCAGTTCACCACCAGCTCCGGTGTCCGCATCGTCGCCGCCGTCGGCAGCTTCTGCACCGTGCCCCAACGCGACCAGGTCGTCAGCTTCTTCGCCACCCACCCCGTCGATGCCTCTGAGCGCACTTTGAAGCAGTCCATCGACAACATCAACGCCTGTATCGACCTCCACGCCGCACAGCAGCCCAACCTCCAACACTGGCTCAATACACAGAAATAGCCACTCCCCCCAACCCCCGCCGGACGGGAAACCTCCCCCAGTCTCCCGTCCGGCACCCCGCGTACCCTCGCAGGCACGTACCGTCGATAACACTAATTAGCCATAAAACACGGCCTTTTCCGCACCTGTTTCAATTGACTTTGACCATTGCCCTCGGTAACGTTTTGTTAGAGGACACTATGACAAACACCAGATTTTATCTGCTCGGCGCTGCACTCCTGTTCTCCGCGGCGCTTCCCCTTCACGCACAGACCATCGATGGCTGCGTCAACTCCCCCGAAAACCCAACTGCTCTCCTTGCCGTAGTAGGATCAGCTGGTGCCTTCTTCGTCTCCGCGCGTGCTCGCATCAAGGCTCGCCGCAACTCCTCCAAGTAACCGGGTCGGCTCTTTGCCTCTCTGCTCCGCGCGAACCGTCCCCTTGAGATCTTTATGACGACTCTTCCTGTTGCCGAAGTTCGTCCCGGACTGTTCTCCCGGAGCACCCGCCTCTCCCCGCAACTCGCCGCCGGGTACGCCACCCTGCTCGCGTTACTCGGTACCGCCACCATCTGGTCCACCCTGCTGTTCCTCTGGAACCTCTGGGTCACCGACGCCCTCAAGTCGATCGGGATGATCATTCCCATCGTCAGCGTCGTCCTCATCCTCCGCGTCTGGAAGTCCCTCGACTGGCAGATGGACGGTACCTGGTGGGGACTCGGCCTGCTCCTCCTCACCATCTTCGCCGTGCGCCTGCGCGACCAGTCCGTGCTGGTCTTCATGCTCACCCCGCAGTGGTCCATCTACGTCCCACCCCACTCTCTCGTCGTCGTCGCCTACGCCACCGGAGCCGTTCTGCTCTTCGGCGGAACCCGCCTCGTCCGCGCCTCCCTCTTTCCGCTCCTCCTCCTCTGGTTCGTCAACCCCGTCCCCCACGTCTTCAACGTCCTTGTCGATCTCCCCTTGCAGCGCGCCTCCGCCCATGTCGCCCGCGCCTTCGCCATGGCCCTCGGTCAGCCCCTCAGCCCCGACCAGTTGCGCCTCATGTTCACCCCCACCTTCGGCATGTTCATCGCTCCCGGTTGCAACGGCATCCGCGGAGCCATCACCATGGGCTTCATCGCCCTCGTCGCCGGATACCTCTACCGCTTCCGCTGGTACGCCCACGCAGCAGTCGTCGCAGCCGCCATCCTCCTCGGATACCTCTTCAACTTCGTCCGCCTCTGCGTGCTCGTCCTCTACTACATCGTCGCCCTCCACATCCCCTGGCTCCAAAGCCGCGCCGAGATGGGCGACTACATCATCGGTGCCTGCCTCTTCCTCCTTGGCACCTTCCTGCTCTTCTACGCCATCAACCGCCTCAAGGAATCCCCCGGCCAACTCCAGCCGCAGTCAACCCTCGCCTCCCCGCAGACTCACTCTCCCCGTTGGGTCGGCCTCCGCCTCGCCGTCATGGCCTGCATCGCCCTCCTCGGGGCCGTCGGCGTCGCCCGCTCCCTCGCCCGCGACCACTTCGCCAACAACGTCGACCAGCTCCGCCGCGACCAGAACGCCCCCGGACAATTTCCCGCCCACGTCGGCGACTACACCCTCGTCCGCACCTGGAACGAGAACCTGAACGTAGGCACCCTCCTCTTCCACTGGGCCGAGTACGCTCCCGCCTCTACCACTCCTGAAAACCAGGGCCCCCACATCTCCATCGGCATCTCCCCGGTCCTGGGCTCCCACGACACCCTCATCTGCCACTCCGCCCGGGGCGAAGACCCCCTCTGGCACGGCGAGATCGCCCTCCCCACCGCTGCCCACGATACCGTCTCCTTCAGCGGAGCCTTCTTCAACAGCGGCTCCCTCCAGTACCTCGAAGCCACCACTATCTGCAATGGCAGCGCCTGTGGCGAGTACTCCGCAGCCTCCACCAGCTTCGGCTTCGTCTACAGCCGCCCCACCCCCCAGTCCATCTTCAATCAGGACCCCGCCCGTCCCATCCCCATCCTCATCCGCGCCGAAACCATCGATACCACCCTGCCCGCAGATACCGCTCGCCAGCAGATGACCGCTGCCATCCGCGCATTCGTCGCCTCCATCAATCTTGACACTCTCACCCGGCCCTACCGCCGCAGCTAGTATCAAATCAAGCTCGAACAAAGGTCTAACCGTTTTGCCATTCTCCTCCCCCATCCTTCCCCGCGCACGCGTACTCGTTCTGCTTACCCTCACAGCCTCTTTCGCCTGCTCCCTCTCAGGCTGCGGCAGCGGAGTCGCCATCCCCACTCCCGCGCCTCCCATCACCCCACCTCCCGTCACCCCACCCCCCGTCACCACCTTCAGCGGAGTCACCTTCACCGGCAAAGTCCTCGCCGGCACCCAGCCCATCGACGCCTCCTCCGTCCAGCTCTACGCCGCCGCCGTCACCGGAACCACCCCCACCGCCCTCCTCACCACCCCCCTCACCACCGACGCCACCGGAGCCTTCATCGTCCCCGCAGCCTACCCCTGCCCGGCCTCCACCTCCCAGCTCTACCTCGTCGCTCGCGGCGGACAAATCGGCACCGCCCCCGCCAACGCCGCCATCGCCCTCATCGCTCCCCTCGGAACCTGCGGCCAGATCACCGCCAACTCCGCCGTCGTCCTCAACGAGATCACCACCGCCGCCTCCGTCTGGGCCCTCGCCCAGTTCCTCGCCCCCACCGCCCAACTCACCGTCAGCGCCACCAACGCCCAGGGCATCGCCAACGCCGTCGCAACCGTCGCCTCCCTCGTCAACCTCACCACCGGAGCCACCCCCGGCCCCACCTTTCCCGCCACCGGCACCGCCCCCACCCCCCGCATCAACTCCCTCGCCAACCTCCTCAACTCCTGCACCGCGTGGAACGGCACCGGCGCCAACCCCTGCACTCCACTCTTCGCTGCTACCACCACCTCCTCCTCCACCCCCGCCGACACCCTCACCGCCGCCATCAATCTCGTCCAGCACCCAGCCCTCAACGTCGCCACCCTCTACTCCCTCTCGCAGTCCAGCACCGCCTTCGCCCCCGTCCTCACCAAAGCCCCCGCCGACTGGACCCTCTTCGTCAACTTCACCGGCGGCGGCCTCAGCAGTCCCTCCTCCCTCGCCGTAGACGCCTTCGGCAACATCTGGGTCGCCAGCTACTTCTCCCCCAATAGCATCAACCCCAGCGGAGGCTCCGCCACCCAGTTCTCCCCCACCGGTGTCCCCCTCTTTCCCAACGGAATCACCGGCTTCGGCCTCCACAACGCCTACGGCCTCGCCATCGACAGCCAGAACAACGTCTGGATCCCCAACGAAGCCAGCGCCGGATCCATCAACGGCGGCCTCGGCTCCGTCACCGAGCTCAACTCCGCCGGCCAGCCCATCTCCGGAACCAACGGCTTCACCGCAGGCGGCCTCGACTACCCCATCGCCGTCGCCATCGACCCCAACGGAACCACCTGGGTCGTCGACTACGGCAACTCCCACCTCACCCAGCTCAACCCTTCCGGCCAACCCCTCTCCGGAGCCACCGGATACACCAACCAGCTCTTCGCCTTCCCCGACGCCATCGCCATCGACGCCAACCATAACGCCTGGATCGGAAACCAGGGCTCCGGTAGCGTAACCAAAGTCTCCCCCGACGGTGCCTCCGCCACCAACTTCGCCTGCTGCGACGCCGCCGCAGGCCTCGCCATCGACCAGCGAGGATACCTCTGGATCGCCAACTACTACGGCAACAGCATCTCCCAGCTCTCCACCACCACCGGAACCGTCATCTCCAACGGTGGCTACACCGCCAGCAACACCATCGATCACCCCCAGGGAATCGCCATCGACGGCAACGGCAACGTCTGGATCGCCAACTACCGCAACACCTACCTCACCCAACTCGCCGGTTCAGCCGCACCCGCCCCCGGTGCAACCCTCTCCCCACTCCCCGGCTGGGCCCCCGATGCTGACCTCCTCGAAGCCTTCGCCCTCGCCATCGATGCCAGCGGCAACATCTGGGTCAGCAATCAGGGCAGCAACACCCTCACCGAGTTCGTCGGCATCGCCGCCCCCGTCAAAACCCCGCTCGCCATCGCCCCCCAAACCCCCTGATCCCCCCAACTCCGCTGCCCCTGCAAGCACCCCACCCTGTGCCTTCGCTCCCTCGTGTGCAAATATCCCGCCTTGCCTCATAGCTCCACACCCGCTCCTCCACCCGCCTCCACCCGCCACCACCCGCTGCCATCTTAATTGTTGGTAGAACCAATCAAATCGTACCCGCACTATCGCCACATCCAAACTCTCCCGCTCGCCTCTCCTGTGTTCACCCTGAACATAGACAAAAAGTCAATGTAATCGCTATCATTCGCGCACGTCTCTCTACGAAAAAAAACTCCCAAAAGCCTTGACAGTTGTCCTACCAAAGTAAGATGCTAACCCTCGCCGTCCAATGTGGTCTGACCTTAGTGTTACAGCCCATCTCTGGAAAAGCGTGTCGAACGCAGCGCGCAGGCAATCGCTCCACCCCTATGAAGAGGTTATTGATGACATCCAAGTTCTTCGGCTCGCAAAGCGCACATCCTGCCGCACGCCCTTCCTGCCTGCGTGGCACACTCCGTCTTCTGCTTCTGCTCTGCACCGCCGCCGCCCTGTTCTGCGGCACCGCAGCCCACGCACAGCTCTCCGGTAAGGGCGCCATCACCGGTACCGTCACCGACCCCACCGGAGCCATCATCCCGGGAGCCACCGTCACCGCCACCCAGAACACCACCGGCGAAAAAACCGTCCGCACCACCACCAGCGCCGGTTACTACGTCCTCTCCCCCCTCGACCCCGGCGTCTACACCATCACCGTCGTCTCCCCCGGCTTCCAGAAGCTCAGCCAGCAATCCGTCACCGTAGACGCACTCCAGACCGTAGGCCTCAACCTCTCCCTCTCCACCGGACAGGTAGACCAGACCGTCACCGTCTCCTCCGCACCGCCCCAGCTCGACACCACCAACGCCACCCTCGGCGGAACCATCGAGAACAACATCTACACCGCGCTCCCCCTCCAGATGAACGGCGGCCCGCGTGACCCAACCGCCTTCGTCTACCTCATGCCCGGCGTCACCCAGGGCCCCAGCGGTACCTCCGGCATCTTCAACGGCTCCGGCAGCCAGGGCCGCCTCGACGAAATCTATATCGACGGCGTTCCCCTCACGCGTATCTCCATTCAGGGCGATCCCCGCAACGTCTCTTCCGCCATCTCCGTCGAGGCCGTCGATCAGTTCCAGGCCGTCACCAGCGGTACCCCCATCGTCTACGCCGGCGCCGGTGTCCAGAACTACGTCGTCAAATCAGGTACCAACCACATCCACGGCTCCGTCTACGAGTACTTCCGCAACACCGTATTCGACACCTGGGGCTGGGGCGCACCCGCCGTCATCAACCCTCTCACCGGCAAGGCCGACAAGCCCGTTGAACGCCAGAACGAGTACGGCATCACCCTCGGCGCACCCATCCTCAAAGACAAGGTCTTCTTCTTCGGCTCCTACGACGGATACCGCTTCAACAAGGCCGGCAACCCCGCCCTCTACACCGTCCCCACCCTCCAGGAGCGTCAGGGTGACTTCAGCGATCTCCCCGCCGGTCAGAACATCTACGACCCCGCACTCACCGTCTGCAGCGGCGGCAAATGCACCCGCCAGCAGGCCAGCTTCAACGGCAAGCTGAACGCCTTCGACCCCACCCGCATCGGGCCCGCCGAGCTGGCTCTCGCCAAGCTCCTCCCCGCACCCACCAACAACTCCATCACCAACAACTACTTCGGCCAAACCCCCACCAACACCTTCAGCTGGAACACCACCGAAAAAATCGACGCCCAGCTCACCGCAAAGCAAAGGGTCTCTGCCGTCTTCGCCGCCAGCAAAAGCGGTGTCCTCGGCTACCTCAGCAAGGGCAGCCAGATCCCCTTGCCCTACACCGACGGTCAGTTCTTCACCCCTAAAACCAAGACCCTAGTCCTCGAACACACCTACGTCCTCACCTCCAACCTCGTCAACCAGGTCAAGTTCGGCTTCGTCCGCTACTACGACCTCGTAGGCAACCCCTCCTACAACACCGCCTACGGCATCGTCTCCAACGCCGGAGTCAAAGGGCTTCCCGCTGGACAGGTCGCAGACTCCTTCCCCACCACCAAGTTCGGCGGGCCCAACTCCCTTACCGAGTGGGGTGGTGGCAAGGCGTACACCGAAACCACCAACACCTACGACCTGCTCGACAACGTCCAGTACACCCGCGGCAAGCACTCCCTCACCCTCGGTGCCATCCGTCAGTGGCTCCAGGACAACAACACCGCC
The DNA here is from genome assembly GCA_021780315.1 of Acidobacteriota bacterium. GTDB lineage: Bacteria > Acidobacteriota > Terriglobia > Terriglobales > Acidobacteriaceae > Edaphobacter. The sequence continues at coordinate 151,002 of JAJXYY010000042.1, read as the reverse complement.
TACCTCACCGGAACCGCGCCCCTCTCGCTCGGGTACAGCAACCTCGAAACCGCCGGTTACTCCAGCGGCAAGATCAACACCAAAACCGGTGACTCCTACGCCAGCTTCCTCCTTGGCCAGGTAGACAACTCGCAACTCGTCCAGAACGCCGTCCTCACCACTGGCGCGCGCATCCGTCCGCTCTCCATCTACGCCCAGGACGACTACCGCCTCAGCTCCAAACTCACCGTCAACCTCGGACTCCGCTGGGACTACTTCCCCTCCTTCACCGAGGTCGAGAACCGCTTCTCCTTCCTCAACCCCACCCTCACCAACCCAGCCACCGGCAACCTCGGCGCGCTCCAGTTCGCTGGCGGCGGCGCCTTCGGCTGCAACTGCTCCACCCCCGTACAGAGCTGGTACAAGAACTTCGGCCCCCGTCTCGGCCTCGCCTACGCCGTCGATGACAAAACCGTCTTCCGCGCCGGCTACGCCATCAACTACACCCACGGCACCGGCATTCAGAACGCCACTCGCCTTGGCACCGGCCAGCTCGGCTACTCCGCCAGCCCCAACCCCAAGAGCTCCAGCAACAGCGGTATCGCCGCCTTCAACCTCGATCAGGGCTTCCCCGCCTACCAGGCGCCGCCCTTCATCAACTCCACCTACGGCGCCGGCTTCGCCACCAACATCAACACCGCAGCCGCCTCCGTCAGCTACGGAGACCCCTACCTCGGCAGCCGCGCACCCTACGTCATCAACTACAACGCAGGCATCGAGCGGCAAATCACCTCCAACATCGCCGTCCAGGTCAACTACGTCGGCAGCCAGGGACACTTCCTCCCCATCGGCAGCTCCGGCGCACGCGGCCTCTACAGCGATCAGATCGATCCTTCTTTCTACAACCTCGGCAGCCTCCTCACCGCCTCAGCAACCCCAGCCAACGTAGCCGCGGCCCAGGCCATCAACCCCGCCGTCAAGCTGCCCTACGCCACCTTCGCCGGAACCATCGGACAGATGCTCCGTCCCTTCCCCCAGTACAACGGCGTCGGCGATACCTACGGCAACATCGTCAACTCCAACTACAACGCCTTCCAGATGGTCCTCAAAAAACGCATGTCCCACGGCCTCGACTTCATGCTCAACTACACCTACTCCAAGGAGATCGACGACGGCGGCACCTTCCGCAGCGGCTACATCTCCAACCGGGCTGAGCGTTCTCGCGGCACCGCCGACATCCCGGAGATCCTCAACTCCACCGCCGTCTATCAACTCCCCTTCGGCAAGGGCCACGGCTTCGGCTCCGGCAATCCCATCGTCAGCGCTCTCGTCAGCGATTGGACCGTCTCCGGCATCTACACCTACGCCGCCGGTGCTCCGCTCACCATCACCTCCTCGGCCTGCAACAACCCCTTCGCTGGAACCTGCATGCCCAACATCAACACCGCCTTCGGCTTCAACTCGCCGCGCAAAAACGGCAGCTACGGTGCAGGTGCTCTCGCTGGTCAAACTTCGCCCAGCTACATCGACGCCACGGCCTTCTCCGATACCCCGGCTTACTCCTTCGGTAACGTAGCCCGCACCGCTCCCTACGGACTCCGCGGTCCCGGACGCTACGACATCGACATGAGCCTCAAGCGCAGCGTCACCCTCTACGACAACGTCAAGCTCCTCTTCGACGTCTCCGCCTACAACCTCACCAACAAGGTGCTCTTCGGCATCAGCTCCACCAGCATCGACTCCTCCAGCTTCGGCCAGATCAGCGGCCAAAGCAACAACTCCCGCGACATCCAGCTGGCAGCCCGTATCAACTTCTAGCTACCGTCACGGTTACAAATAACCCAGCAGCAATCAAAACTGGTTACAAATACAAAAAGCCGCCGCACTCCAATCAGAGTGCGGCGGCTTTCTCTCGTTTTACTTCCAGCGAACTAAGGCTTCACCCGCACCATCACCACCCCATGGCTCGGCACCTCCGCGGAATAGCTCCCCGTCTTCGTCCCCAGGTCCTTATGCGCCCACAGGTCCCGCACCCCCGCGCTCACCGTAGCCGGATACCCCACCGCCTGCCAATCCGCCGTAATCGTCGCAGCCTTGTCGCTCCGGTTCAGCAGTACCACCGCCCGGCCGCCATCCGCCAGTTGCTTCGACCACACCTCCAGCTCGCCCGTCTGCTTCACCCGCTGACCCTGTGCTCCCAGCCCATCCTGATCCACCGCAATCACTTCCTTGTTCAGCAAAATCTCCTTCGTGTCTGGAGTCATATTCGCCAGATCGTTCCCCGCCAGCAGTGGCGCAGCCAACTCCGCCCACAGGCTGAAGTGGCTCCGATACTCCTCCGTCGTCATCTTCCCATTGCCCACCTCCAGCATGTCCGGATCGTTCCAGTGTCCCGGCCCCGCATAGCTGTAGATCGGCGCCAACTGGTCCAGAATCTCCACCACCCCATTCCCGCCCCACGCCTTCTTGCAACTCCAGCAGTCCTGGATATCACCCGTCGAACGCCACATATTCCCAATCGTCCCCGCCCACAGCCACGGCTTCGTCGATCCCCACTCGCAGATGCTGAACACAATCGGCCGTCCCGTCGCCTTCAGCGCCTCTCGCATCAGCGTGTACGACGACTCGCTGCTCTGCCCCGGCAGCGTATTGCACCAGTCTTCTTTCAGATAATCTACGCCCCAGTTCGCATACTGCTGCGCGTCCTGGTACTCATGCCCAATGCTCCCCGGCCGCTTCGCGCACGTCATCGTCCCCGCGTCCGAATAGATCCCGAACTTCAACCCCTTGCTGTGCACATAGTCCGCCAGCGCCTTGATCCCCGAAGGAAACTTCTCCGCATCCGCAACAATATTGCCCTGTGCATCCCGCCCCGTCTGCCAGCAGTCGTCGATCACCACATACTGGTACCCCGCGTCCTTCATCCCGTTCGCCGCCATCTCGTCCGCGGACTCCCGCACCACCTTTTCGTTGATCCCCTTGCACGCAAACTTGTTCCAGCTATTCCATCCCATCGGCGGTGTCCGTGCCACCCCATTCTCCAGTGCACTCGCCCGCCGCCCACTTGCACCCACCAGCATCATCAATCCCATGCAACCGCTTACAAAAACACTCCGCATCGTCATCGCCACATCCATCTCCCCGCCTGCAAAAGTTCACTCCAGCTTCCGCCCAACATCATACACACGCGGCCACGCCTAATCCCCCAGCCGCTTCTCATAACAAAGAAACCGCAGCCCCGGACGAATGCTCAACCCAATCTCCCCCGCCAGCACATACCCCAGCTTCGGAAACAACCGCTGCGTCGCCTCATTCTGCGTATTCGTATCCACCCGCAACACCCCGATCCCCACAGCCCGAGCCACCGCCTCCGCCTGCTTCATCAACGCCCCAGCCACCCCCGCCCCACGAAACGCCGTGTCCACCGCCAGCCGATGCACCACCACCGCCGGCTCCTCTATGTCCCACCCCACCTGTGCGTACTCCGGCTCCTGCTCCATCGTTATCGCCGCCAGCCCCGCCAGCGCCCCGTCCACCTCCGCCACCCACAACTGCTCCAGCGCAATGTCCTGCTCCAGCACCGCCGCGTTCGGATAGTCCTCGCCCCACTGCAAGTTTCCCGCCGCCCGCATCAACGGTACCACCCGCCGCATCAACGCCATCAACCCAACAACATCGTCCCCAACCGCTCGCCGAACCAGCATGGCTTACCTCCCGATAAGCCATGCTACCAAGACAATCAAATATCCAACATGATCAACTTCAGTTACATAATCCGAAACCGCTCCCGCATCAATCGCTGAAAACGCGGCCGCCAGATCAAGTCATACGCCAGCTCTTTCCCAGGAAACATCGCCAGCGCCGCCTGCCTGCTGTCCGCAATCATCTGCGAAGCCTCATCGATCGTCAGACTGCCATCCTGCGCAATCGTCTGCATCACCATGTTCATCATCATCTGCAAACGCCGAATCAGTTTCTGCTCCTGCGCCTGCTCCTCCGCACTCAACCCCACACCCTGAACCGTCTCGTTCAACTCCATGCGTCCTCCTCATGCTGAGCATTGGACTCTGCCAACCCACCTCTGGATTCATCCACACCTCTGCCGCCAGCCACCTGCATCACACCGGAAAGGCAATCGTCGTCAGTCCTGGAATCATCCGAAAGTGCCGCAGATTCACCGTCAGCACCGCATACCCCAGCGACAGCGCAGTAGCTCCAATCAACAGATCGGCAAAGGGAATCGTCGCGCCTGCTGCCTGTTGTTCGCCATCCAGACGACCCGCCAGCAACGCACTCTCACGCGTGTAGGGAAGGGATACACCGTCAGGTTCGCAAGCAACTCGTCCAGGTACGCTTGTCGCCGCTGCCGAACATCCACTGCCGAGGCCCGATAGATGCCATGCACAAACTCCGTCAGCCCCACCGCCGACAGAGCTGCCTCCTGGTCACCCGCTACCTCCACCACACGCTCTATCAGACGTTCGACCGTATCGCCGCGACGTTCCGCTGCAATCAATATCGTCGAGTCGAGTATCAGTCCCATGCAGAGTTGTCGCTAGGTTCGGGATGGCTGCCAATCGCTGCTTCCAGATCGGCCCCAAACCCACCGTCCAGCGTAGCCGTCGACGCTCGCTCCCGTGCCCGCCGCAAAGAGTCCGACAGCAATCGCACCGCAGCAGGCGCCGCACTCCGAATCACCGCAACCGGCTCAGCATCGCTCCCAATCACCACCTCGGCACCTCCGCGAACCTGTGCGAGCAGTCCGGCAAAGTCCCGCACCGCCTCCGCTTCCGAGATGTGAATCACCGCCATGACGACATCATACCCCTACCCGCTCCCACGGCATCGCGAAACTCGCTCATCGAATCCACGCCCACCACCTCCCGGATTCCACCCTCACGCTCCAGCAGAAACGTCGTCACTCCAAACTCATCCGTCCGGTACAGCTTAGCCCCGCTCGCCGCAATCCGATCAATCACCTCGCCTCGCGGGTGCCCAAACGTATTCCCCCGGCCCACCGACACCACCGCAGCCTTCGGTGCCGCCGCAGCAAAAAAAGCCTCCGTCGTCGAGGTCTTGCTCCCGTGGTGCCCCACCTTCAGCAGCGTCACCGGCTTCATCAGCCCACTCGCCACCATCGCCTGTTCGCTCATCGCCTCCGCATCCCCCTCCAGCAGCACCGACGCCTTCCCATACTCCAGCCGCAGCACCAGCGAGTCGTCGTTCCGCGGCACAAACCCATTCGCATACTCCACCCCTGGCGACAGCACCTTCACATCCACCCCGTCCCACCGCACCGCGTCCTCCGCCCGATAGTGCTTCACCGCCACCCCCAACTCCGCAGCCTCCGCCACCAGCGACCGGTAAGCCTCCGAGTCCGGGTCCGTCCCCACCCACAACTCCCGTGGCCGAAAGCTCCGCATCACCGCCGCCATCCCGCCCATGTGGTCGCTATGCGCATGGCTCAACACCATCACATCCAGCCGCCGCAGCCCCCGCCACCACAGGTACGGCGACACCACCTCCTCCCCCACATCGAATCCGCTCTGCGCCTCCGCCGCCTCCTTCACGCTCCCCACCGGGCCCCCGGCATCCACCAGCATCGTCCGCCCCTCCGGCCCCACCACCAGCAGGGAATCGCCCTGTCCCACATCGATCGCCGTCACCTCCAGCACCCCCGGAACCACCACCGCCCGCTCCGGCCACAGCACCATCGCCGCCACCACCGGCAGCGCCACCACCGCCGCCCACGCCCATCCCCGCGACCGTCGCACCGCCCAGCAACACCCCGCCCAAACCACCACCGCCACCACCATCACCCACCCTGCCGGCGCCGGAACCCGCACATCCGCCACCTGCACCTTGCTCATCTGCCCAATCGTCCACGTCACCCCATGCAGCAGCCCCACCGTCGCCGCTCCCGGCACCATCGCCACCCACGGACTCACCAGCCCAGCACAAAACGTCAGCACCCCCAGCGGAGCCAGCACCGCCACCATCGGCACACTCAACATATTCGCCGGCAACGCAAACGGAGTCGCCCGGTGAAAGTACACCGCCATCGGCAGCACCATCGCCGCCTCCACCACCAGCCCCAGCATCGCCAACTCCGCCACCCACGCCCCCACCCGCACCATCCCCGCCGGCACGCCATACGCCCATCGCCCCAGTACCTCCGCCGCGCTCTCGCTCACCATCCGCAGCATCATCCGAAACTGCGCCATCTCCGGCGCCAACTCCCCATCCACCCACTCATCTCGCAACCGCCGCGCCGCCCGCCCGTACGGAACCACGCTCCGCTCTCCCAGCGGAACCGCAATCCCCGCAATCGCCACCACCGCCAGAAACGTCATCGGGAAACTAGCCTCGAACACCGCTCCCGGCGACCACACCATCACCGCCAGCGCCGCCGCTCCCAGCCCGTTCAACGCACTCCGTTCCCGCGACAACAACCGCGCCACCAGGTAGATCCCCGCCATCCACATCGCGCGCTGCACCGGCGGCCCAAAACCCGTCAGCACCGCGTACCCCGCCGTCATCCCCACCGTCACCAGCGTCGCCACCCACTCCCGCAGCCGCAACCGCCGCGCCATCCAGAAAACCCCACCCGCCACCAGCGCCACATGCATCCCCGAAACCACAAACAGGTGGAACGACCCCGTCCGCTCAAACCCCACCCGCTGCGCCCGACTCAGCCCCACCCGGTCCCCAAACAGCATCGCCTTCAGCAGCCCCGCATCCTCCCCACTCATCCGCAACGACCGCGGCAGCATCCCATTCGCCCGCGAACCCACATACCCGTCCAGCCGCCCCGCCGCCCAACTCTGCGCCGCAAACACCCTGCACTGCCAACTCGCTTCGCCCCTACCCAACTTCACCACCTTCGCCGCCCGCACACTTGCCCGCACCCCTATCCCTTGCTCCAGCAGATAATCCCCATACTGCCAAGCCCCCGGATCGCGATACCGCTCCACCACCTTCAACCGCATCGGAGCCTCCACCTCATCCCCGCACCCCAACTCCGGCAACCCCCCATCCCCAGCCATCACCGTAGCCCGCACCCCACCCCCCACCGGAACCATCCGCGAAACCTCCGGAGTCACCTCCTCCACCGCCTCCACTGCAACATCAACGGACAACATCCCACCACCATCTGCCTCACGCTCCTGCCACTGCGTCCGGTCCACATCCTGGTCCTTCGCCTCGCCCCGCGCCGGCAACCGCCGCACCCGCACCACCCGCCCCCGAACCTCCCGGCTCAGCCCATCCGCATACTGCCGCAGCGCCACCTGCCGCTCCGCCACCGGCCTCACCCCCGCACACCACATCCCCACCACCATCCAAACGCCCGCCACCGGAACCACCACCACCCGCATCCCCCACCGCCACGCCGCCGCCACCAATCCCAACAGCAGCACCAACCCCATCCCCAGCACCACCGCCGGACGCCCGCCTCTCCCCACCACCTCCCCCACCGCAAAGCAAACCGCCCCCAGCATCAGCGGTGCCCGCCGGAACGCGAGCGCCTCCACCCGCACCCCACCCCGCGGCCAAAGCTCCGGATTAGGCCCCACTCGTCTCTCGGTCGTCAAAGCTCTACCTGCGGACCGCGCTATCCACTCAATTCACCACAAGCTGCACCACAATTACCGTCGCAAAACCACCACGGACTCCAGGTGAAACGTCTGCGGAAACATGTCCACCATATGCACCTCCACCACCCTATACCCGCCCTCCACCAGCACCTTCACATCCCGCGCCAGCGTCACCGGATCGCACGAAACATACACCATCTCCGGCGCGCAAACCCTTACCAGCAAAGCACATACCTCCGCCCCCACCCCCGCCCGTGGAGGATCCATCACCACCAGCTCCGGCCGCTCCCGCTGCACCACCACCGCCCGCAAAAACTCCACCGTCGCCGCACAAAACGACTGCATCCCCTTTCCCTTCAACGCCCCAGCCAGATCTCGCGCCGCCACCTCGCCCCCCTCCACCGCCACCACCTGCGCAAATCCCTCTGCCAGCACCCGCGAAAACAGCCCCACCCCCGCATATAAGTCCCATGCCAGCAACCCTTTACGCCCCGCCGTCACCACCCCGGCCAGCTCTTCCACCAGCCACCGGTTCACCTGGAAAAAACCACCCCGGCTCACCCAGTACTCCCGCCCCATCGCCCTATACTTCAGCCCCGCCACCCCCCACGTCGCCCCCGCCCGAACCCGCTCCAGACGCCGCTTTTGTGCCCCTTCCGCCTGCATCACCGCCACTCCCGCACCCACCAACTCCGGCACCACCAGCCGCATCGCTTCGCAAAAATCCGCAAACCCGCCCGCCAGCTCCTTCCGCACAAACAATGTCATCTGCAACCGGCTCTCATCCGCAACCGCAAAAAACTCCACCTCCACCGCACTCCGCGCCCACCGCGCTGCCACCGACTCCCCCTTCGCCACCTCCACCAGCGCCTCCGCCGCCCGCCACAGCACCGGCGCAGCAATCGCACACTCCCCGATCGCCAGAAACTCATTCCCGCCACGTCGGCTGTACCCCAGCCGCAGCGCGCCTTCCACCACACTCACCCGCAGCCGTATCCGGTTCCGATACTCCCACGCCTCCCCGGCATGAACCTGCACCTCGGGCAAATCCCGCAGCCCTGCGGCCTCCAGCGTCTCCCGCAGAATCCCCGCCTTCATCCCCACCTGTGCCGCATACTCCACATGCTGATACTGGCACCCACCACACTCCCCAAAGTGTCCGCACCGCGGCTCCACCCGCGCAGCCGACCGCTCCAGCACCTGCACCAACCTGGCCTCGCCGCCAACCTCCCCGGCAGGCTCTGCCTCCACCACCTCCCCCGGAAGCGTAAACGCAACCAGCCCCGTCGCAGCCGCATCCTCGCCATCCACCGGATAGCCCCGTCCAGCCCCGCCATACACCATCTTCTCTATGCGTAACTTCATTCGTGGCTCATATAGAACAAACTCAATCGCGGCAGCTTCCGTGCCTCCAGCAGCCGTTTCTGCAAAAACTGCTGCTGCACCTGTTTAATCTGCACTGCCTGCATCTTCCCACGATACGGCGCCAGTTCTCGTGACGCCTGTTCCCGCAGGGTTACAATCTCGTCCTCCGGAGCCGACGTCAGCAGCCCCGCAAACATCTTCTCCTCCAGCACGCTCAGCGTCCGGTCCAGTTCCTCCAACGATCCGCTAGGCTGGTCCGCGCCACTCGCAGATCTCAGCCCCGCAGCCAACTCCCGCAGCCGCGCCACCACACTCACCCCTGCCTCGCCCAAACCAGCCGCCTCAATCTTCGCAGCGTTCTCCTCCACATACCGCGCCACCCGCTCCGTCTCAAATCCGCTCTCGACCGCCACTCCACCATCTGCTGCCACTGCCCCGCCAATCGCCGCTTCCTTCGCCTGCTCTACCGCCTCCATCACGCTCTGCGAGCACCACGCCAGCCCGTTGATCCGGCGCGCCTTCGCCTTCCCTCGCAGCGCCTTCGCGTCATAGTGGTCGAACGCGGTATCGATTCCGCGCAACACTGCCTCCAGCGGCAGTCCCGCCTCCCGCCACGTCTCAATCAACGCCCAGTCCAGCGTGGACAGCATCAGCAGCGATCCCCGCCGCTGCTGAAACCGCTCCTCGATCTCCGTAAAATAATTGAAGTAATTCTGCATCCCACTCAGGCGGGTCTTCACGTTAGACCGAAGCCCTGCGCCCCCCGCTCTTGTGACGGTCCATATTCCGCTCGTAGATAATCCGCAGCCCCGTCAGCGTCAACATCTCATCCACCGCGCCAATGTACTTCGATCCACCCGCAATCAGCTTAGCCAGTCCACCCGTCGCCACCGTCTTGGTCTCCGGACCCATCTCCGCGATCATCCGCTCCAGTATCCCGTCCACGAGCCCGATATATCCGTAATAAAGCCCAATCTGGATGTTGTCCACTGTCCCTGTCCCAATCACCTTGGCCGGTTTCTTCACATCGATTCGCGGCAACCGCGCCGCCCGTGCAAACAACGCATCGGCAGAGATCCCCAGCCCCGGAGCAATCGCCCCGCCTAGAAACTCACCCTTCTTTGAGATCACGTCGAACGTTGTCGCCGTACCCATATCCACCACAATCGTCGGCCCGCCAAACCGCTCAAACGCAGCCACACTGTTCACGATCCGGTCCGCTCCCACCTCCGTCGGATTGTCCGTCAACACCGGCAACCCCGTCCGCACCCCCGGCTCGATAAACAGCGGCTTCACATGGAAGTACATCTCGCACACTCGCCGCAACATGGAGTCCAGCGGCGGCACCACTGACGACACCGCCACCCCCTGTACCGCGCCTACCTCCAGCCCGCGCAGCGCAAACAGGCTCCGCAGCATCATCCCAAACTCATCCGTCGTCTGCTTGCTCGGCGTTGTTATCCGCCAGTTCGCAATCATCTCCGTCGCCACGCCTTCGTGCGCCAGGCGGTACAGTCCCATCACCGTGTTCGTGTTGCCTACATCGAGTGCCAGTAGCATCGTTCGCTCTCCCGCCTCGCCTTTCCCTATCTCGCTCTAACTCGGTCGTACGCCGCCCGACAGCACCGTATGCAACACACCGTCATCTCCGGCCACCAGCAAAAAGCCACGCGTATCCAGCCCGGCTGTCACGCCAGTATAGCCGCCCTCTTCGTCCACCCTTACCCGCTTCCCTCGCACCCAACTCGATGCCACCCCAAACCGTTCTAGCAAACCCATCTGCGTCCCCGCGCCGCGCAACTCCTCCTCCAGCCACTCCATCTCCTGCTCCAGTCCCAGCAGCAGCCCTGCCAACACCTGCTCCCGCTGCCACACCTGCCCGCTCTCCCGCCGTATCGACGTCGCCACCGCCTCCAACTCCGCAGGAAAACTCGCATGGTTCACATTGATCCCCACACCAATCACCGCATGCCGCAGCATCGCCGCCCCATCGTCCCGCGCCGCCGAAACCGAGGTCTCCACCAGAATGCCGCCACACTTCCGCCCGTCCACCATCAGGTCATTCGGCCATCGAATATCCACCAGCAACTGCGTCGTCGCCAGAATCCCCCGTTGCGCCGCCATCCCCGTCGCCAGCGCAATCCACAGCGCATCCGTCATCGCCATCGCCGGACGCAGCAGCACACTCACATACAGCCCATCGCTCCCCGCAGAGTGCCACCCATGCCCCCCGCGACCGCGCCCCGACACCTGCTCATCCGCCACATACACGCTGCCATCCGCTGCACCGGCCTGCGCCTGCTCCAGCGCCAGCGCATTCGTCGATCCCACAACAGGGAAGTGATGCACGCGGCCAGCAAACCGCGTCCCCACCAGCGCCGCCTCCACCTTGGCTACATCAAAACTCTCTGCCACAACGCCTCATTCCTGCCGTCAGGGCCGAAAGGTAATCACCACGCGCGCCTTCAGTACACGTCTGCCGTGATCCGCATGCTCAAGTCCACCGCCGCCGCCGAGTGCGTCAACGCGCCCACAGAAACAAAATCCACGCCCGCCAGCGCATAATCCCGCACCGTCTTCAGATTCATGCTGCCCGAAGCCTCAATCGGAACCTTCGGCAGCGCCGCGCGAATCTGCTTCACTGCCTTCTTCACCTGCGCCGGAGTCATGTTGTCCAGCAGTATCGACTCTGCCCCACCTGCAATCGCCTGCTCCAACTCAAGCACCGTCCGCACCTCCACCTGCACCACCTGTCCAGCCTTGCGACCCGCCAGCGCATGTTCCAGCGCCGCAGGCAATCCGCCACCCAGAGAGATGTGGTTGTTCTTGATCAGAATCCCATCCTGCAGGTCCAGGCGATGGTTCACACCACCACCACAACTCACCGCATACTTGTCCAGCACACGCAGCCCAGGGATCGTCTTGCGCGTGTCCAGCACCTTCGTCTTCGTCCCGGCCACAGCCTTCACAAACTCATTCGTCAGCGTCGCAATGCCGCTCATCCGCTGCATCAGGTTCAGAATCACCCGCTCACACGACAGCAGCGCCGCCGCATTATGACGAATCACCGCCAGCGTCTGGCCCTTCTTCACCTTCACTCCATCAAAGATCTCCGGATGGCTCACCACCTCAAATCGCCCCACCGGCTTATCGCATAGCTTCGCGTAGCCTTCCAGAAACACCGGAATGCACCCCAACCCCGACACCACGCACGCCTGTTTCGCGATAATCGTCCCAGAGGCCTTCAGCCCCGGGGCGATCGTCAGTGCCGTCGTCACATCGTTGGCAACCTTGTCCTCTGCCAGCGCCGCCTCAAGAATCGTCCGTATCCGCTTGCTCTTCCAGTCCATTCCCTAATCCTAAACCCGTCCTTCCCTGCCCACTCCCTCCCCTGCAAAAAAGAGAGCCGAGACGCACTCGTCTCGGCTCTCATCCGTTCTTCTGCTGCCAGTTAGAAACCGAAACGGCGGCGAATCAACCCCGCAGTTCCCAGCAGACCAGTGCACAACAGAACCAGGCTCTCCGGCTCCGGTGTCACGGCCGTAGGCACGCCCGTCTCCAGAATCGCCCCGCTGTTCGCCGTGGCTACCTCCTTGTTGGCATCTGTCTTCAGAAATGCCACCAGGTACGAACCCTGCGGCAAACTGCCACCCAGATTCAGCAGTGGACCATTTCCTGCGCTGCTCGCCAGCGTATTCGATCCCAGGTCAGCCTGATATACCCAGAACCCGCCTGCCGTAGGATCGTACGTCTGCGTCGTCGGCAGATACGCCCCGATCGGATTCGCCGGACTGCCCGAAATCCCCAGATACGTGTCCAACTGGCCAGTCGTCCACGCCGTGCTGCTGAACAGTGATGCCGTCCCCGAAATCGAACTGTTATTCAGCAACCCGCCCTGTGTCCCCGTAATCGAAAACGACCCCGGTGCAGTCCCTACATCCGGAACTAGGATGTCAATGTAATACGTCCCGGAATCAGGCCCCGAAGCAGCCCAAAATCCAAAACTCGGTGGATTCGTCGCAGTCGGAGTATTCGTGCCGTTGTCCGCGCAAGCTGGCGTCGTCCCATAGCAGAACCCGTGCAATGCATCCGCATGGGCCGTCGAACTCAATCCAGCCAATGCAAAAATTCCGCCAGCACACAGAGCGACTGCACCCCGCAGGGTGCCTTTCAAACCAAAGGTCTTACTGCAAAAAAAACGCATCATTGTAGTTCTCCTGGAAGAGACAAGTTCTAATTCTCGGTCCATCAGGCCCAGTTGCTCTTTTATGGAAACTTGTAATTATGGCCCGTACGCTTGTATAGGCAATTGGCAGGCCAAAACTCAGTCCCTGCTCCCCCCTTGAAAACAACAGGTTCCCGGTCTTTGCCTACAGAATGTGGCAAATAGTTGCGCCCAGTGGCGAAAGTCTTTCCTCAAAATGCCACCCCACACCCCACCGCGCCACCCCCAGCGTCGGAGGTGCCCCCGCACCCCCAAAACGCGGCTCCAGCAGCTACTCCGCCGGCAAAGCCTCCAGCGCAGCCTTTGTCTTGTCGTACAGCATCCGGGTCTCACCCGCCTGCTTCCGCAGCCCCTCCACAATGTGCGCCGGAGCCTTTGCCATAAACGCGTCATTGCCCAGTTGCTTCTCCGCCGCCATCAGGCCCTTCTCGTACTTCGCCAGGTCCTTCGTCAGCCGCTCCCGCTCCGCCACTACATCGATCTGCCGCTCGTACACCACGGCCACATCGAACTCCGCCGTACTTCGCGCCCCATCGCCCGTCAGCGACTCCGCGGCCAGCTCCACTCCGCTCACCCGCGCCAGCCGAGCCAGCAGATCCGCATGGTCCCGTGCCAACCCACCCACCCGTGCACTCGCAAATACCCGGATCGGCGCAGCTTCCTTCTCCGGAACCGCCATCTCCTTGCGCAGCCCCCGCACCGTTACGATCAGTTGTTGCAGCGCCTCCATCGCAGCCACGCTCTCCGCATCCGCAGCCATGTCCTCCGCTCGCGGAAACCGCGTCAGCGCAATCGACTTCGCCGACACCACCTGCTCGTAAAACGCATGCCAGATCTCTTCCGTGATAAACGGCATAAACGGACTCAGCAGACGCAGTGCCGCTTCAAACACCGCCAGCAGCGTCGTCAAAGCCTTCTTCGACGCCACCAGATCAGCGCCTTCGCCAAACTCCAGCCGCAGCTTCACTATCTCGATGTACCAATCGCAGAAGTCGCCCCAGAAAAACTGGTACACCCCATTGGCCGCCTCATCGAACCGGTACTGCCCCAGCGCCGCATCCACGCCAGCCACCGCGGCACTCAGCTTCGACAGAATCCACCGCGTCTCCAGCGGCGCATCCGTACTCTCCCGCAACGCCGCATCCAGCTGCGTCAGGTCCACCGAGACCCCCGCCTCCTTCGCCCGGTCCACATTCATAAACAGGAACCGAGCCGCATTCCATATCTTGTTCGCAAACGCCCGGTACCCATCCGTCCGTTCTTCGCTGAACGCAATGTCTGTCCCCGGCGAAGCCATGCTCGCCAGCGTAAACCGCACCGCATCCGTCCCGAACTTCCCGATGATGTCGATCGGGTCAATCACATTGCCCTTCGTCTTCGACATCTTCTGCCGGTCCGCATCCCGCACCAGCGCATGGATGTACACCTCCCGGAACGGCACCGCATCCTTCAACTCCCGCTGGCTGCCATCCGGCATCGGCACGTCCAGCATAAAGTGGCAGCCCAGCATAATCATCCGCGCCACCCAGAAGAACAAAATATCGAATCCCGTCACCAGCACCTGCGTCGGATAGAACGCCGCCAGGTCCGCCGTCGGCATCCCGTCACTCGACGGCCAGCCAAACACGGTGAAGGGAAGCAGCCCCGAAGAGAACCACGTGTCCAGCACGTCCGTCTCCTGCACCAGCGATCCTGACTCTGCCGTGGCCCCGCACGTCCCGCACGCCGTCGGAGTCTCCCGTGCCACCGTAATCCCGCTGCACGCCCCGCAATGCCACGCCGGAATCCGATGTCCCCACCACAACTGCCGCGAGATGCACCAGTCATGGATGTTGTTCATCCACTCGTCGTACGTCTTCCGGTACTGCTCTGGCGTGAATTTGATGTGCCCTTCATCCACCGCGCGAATCGCCTTCTCCGCCAGCGGCTGAATCTTCACAAACCACTGCTTCGAGAGCCGCGGCTCAATCACCACCCCACTCCGCTGGCTCAACCCGATCGCCAGCGTATGCTCCTTCACCTCCACCAGCAACCCCATCTCCTGCAGGTCGGCGACAATCTTCTCTCGCGCCACATACCGGTCCAGTCCGTGGTACGCCGAGCCCGGCAGCAGCACCTTCGCCGTCTCATCCAGAATCGCCAGGTTCGGCAGATTGTGCCGTTGCCCAATCGCAAAGTCGTTCGGATCATGCGCCGGCGTCACCTTCACCGCGCCCGTACCAAACTCCGGCTTGGCCCACTCATCCGCCAGTATCGGAATCTCCCGCTCCGCTCCGCCGTTCACCCCGCTCAGCGGCAGCCGCACCATCTTGCCCTGCAGCGCCACATACCGCTCGTCCGTCGGATTCACCGCCACCGCCACATCGCCCAGCATCGTCTCCGGCCGCGTCGTCGCAATCACAATCGACCCCGACCCATCCGCCAGCGGATACCGTATGTGATACAGCTTGCCCAGCCGCTCCTCGTGCACCACTTCCAGATCGCTCACCGCCGTCTGCGCACTCGGGTCCCAGTTCACAATGTACGCACCGCGATAGATCAGCCCCTGCTCATGCAGCCGGACAAACGCCTCCTTCACCGCGACACTCAGCCGCTCGTCCATCGTGAAGTACTCGCGGCTCCAGTCCACGCTCGCGCCCAGCCGCTTCATCTGGTCCAGAATCGCGCCGCCATACACGCCCTTCCACTCCCACACCCGCTCCACGAACGCGCTCCGCCCCAGCTCCTGCCGGGTCTTGCCCTCGCCCGCCAACTGCCGCTCCACCATCATCTGCGTCGCAATGCCCGCATGGTCCGTGCCTGGAACCCACACCGCCGTCTCGCCCCGCATCCGGTGCCAGCGCGTCAGTATGTCCATCTCCGTCTGGTTCAGCATGTGCCCCATGTGCAGGCGGCCAGTCACATTCGGAGGAGGCAACAATTGCGTGAACTTCTTGCCTCCACCCTGCGTATCTTCAGGTGTGGCGACATCGAATAACTGCTCCCGGACCCAGTACTCGGCCCAGCGCTCTTCTAGTACGGACGGATCGTATGCTTTAGGAAGTTCGTGGCTCATTGGTACCTTAAGCGTAGCATCCGCGGAGGTTGCCCATGCGCTCCGCCCCAATTCATTCCACCCGCGCCGCGCATCCCTCCCGCACACCACCACGTCCATCCACGAAGCGCACTCTCGTCGGTCCCAGCCCTTGTCGTATAGTCAACCTCACGAGGCCCCCCATGCGTAGAATCCTCCTCCCCGCCGCCCTCCTCCTCCTTGCCGCGGCACACGCCTTCGCCTTCACCAACAACTCTAAGGATCGCTCCTCCATGGGCAACGACATCGTCGTCCACGAAGGCGAAACCGCTCAGGACATCGCCTGCGCCTTCTGCTCCGTCCACATCCACGGCGATGTCAAAGGCGATGTCGCCGTCCTCTTCGGCAACGTCTCCGTAGACGCCGACCACTCCATCGCCGGAGACGTCGCCATCCTCGGTGGAAACCTCCACCTCGACAGCAACTCCCTCATCGGTGGCGACGTCGCCATCGCCGCCGGCTCCCTCACTTCAGCAGAGAACGCCTCCGTCCGCGGCGACCGCGCCATCCTCCCGGGACGCTTCTGGTTGCTCGTCCCCTTCGCCCCGCTGCTGCTGTTCATCGGCATCATCTGGCTCATCGTCTACCTGGTCCGCCGCCGCCGCTACCAGTTCCCAGCCCACCCCCAGCACCGCCCGTTCTAACCCAACCCCACAACTCCTCACCGCCACCACCCGCACTCCCACAAACAGGAAAAGGGGTGCAGCCCAAGGCCACCCCCCTCCCAATCCCTTCTAAAACACCAGCCTAGAACGGGTTCAGCTTGTCCAGACCCTTCTTCTTCTTGTGCTTGCTCGAAGACTCATCCGCCTTGTCGAATCCGGGCTTGCCCTTCTTCCCATTGGCTGCCGCCGCCTCTGCCGCTGGCTGCGTCCCTGGCTGGATGTCGTTCACCTGGTCCGGTGCGCCCGCTGCCTTCTCGATCGCAGGCAAGGGTGTCGAATTCGGTGGCCCCACCGGCTTCAACCCGCCGCTGTCCTCCACCGCCGCCGCTCCCGCCGGATGCGAGACGATCTCCACGCCCATCGAGTTCGTTGCGCCGCCGCCCGTGCTCGTCGCCGCCGGTACATTCGTCATCACTGCCGAGCCAGTGCTCTCAGCCGCATCCGCCGAAGGAACTTCCTGCAACTGCAAAGGAGCCGCAGCCACCGGGGCCGCTGCATCCGCCGCCGGAGCGGCCGCGGTTCCATCCGCATCCGCCGCTGGCTTCGCTGCCGTCGCCGCCGCTGGAGCCGCATTCGGATTCAACGCCGCCGTAAAGTCCGCAATAATCTTGTTTGTCACTTCCGGTGCCAGCGTCGGCTTCGCATCCGTCAGCGGTGGCTCACCCGAGCGCGCCGCCGTCACCACGTCCGGCTTGTGGAAGAACAGCAGGCTCGCGCGATCCACCAACCGGTACTGGGCTCGGCTGTTCTCCAGCGCCACACTCGCCGCAACCTGCTCCGGAGTAGGCGTCGGAATCGGCAGATTCATCGCCGCCAGACGATCCCGGGCATCCTCAACGTGCGGTGCGGCCGAGTGCTCCAGCACTACCTTTCGGTACGCCGCAATCGCCTGATCGTCATACGTCTTCTCCAGCCTCGCCTTGCCAGCCTCCGGCAGCTTCAGCGTCCGCACATACCGCGCCTCCGCCTCATACGCATCGCCAAGACCAATCAGCACGTCGTCCATATGGCTGTACTGCGGATATGTGTCCACCACCGTCTGGTACCGCGCAATCGTCGCCGGCCAGTTCGAGCGAGTCGAGTAAAACGAACCAATCTCGCTCTCCCGCGATGCCAGCATCTCCTGCACTTCCCGCAAACGCTGCTTCGCCTGCGGCACCAGCACCGAGTCCGGATAATCCGTCAACATACGCCGATACTCTTCTTCCGCATGCGTCGCCTTGGTGTAGTCGCGGTCCGGCTTATCCATCTGCCGAAAGTAAATATCGCCAATACGCATCTGCGCCTCGGCCGCCTCCGGTGCATTCGGGAAGAACACCCGGAAGTCCGCATACTCGCTCTCCGCCTGCGTCAGTGCCGCCGTGCCGCCTTCCTTGTACCAGCTATCGGCAATCGCCAGCTTCGCCCGCATCTGGTACTGAGAGTCGGGATACGTATTCAGCAGCGTCTGCAAATCCAGCCGCGCCACATCGTAGTGGCCCTTCTTCACCGCAGCCTGCGCCTTGTCATACAACTGCTTGTCTGGCAGCTTCGAGTCCTGCCCAGCCAGCGGCTCGATCTTCTTGTCCTTGCGAAGTTGCTTCTTCGTGTCCTTCGACTGGACAATCTTGTCTTCCTTAATAATCTTGTCTTTCTTCTTCTTACCCATCGGAGCGGTCATCGTCACGCTCTCATGCTGTTGCCCCGCAGCATCCGTCGTCGTCTGCGACGAACCCGTTACCTGCGCCACACCCTGCAAAGAGGCCAACATCAGACCGGCAACCGCCAGCCCTGCCACTACGCCCGCCTTGAATCCCGGAAAGAAAGACCGCTCTGTCATACGTCGTCACTACCCCATCTGCCTCACGCATCGCTGCGCGGACTACCCTCTATTCTAAACTTCCTGCGCCTTCCGTGCCGCCTCGGCCGCACGCGCCAGTTGCAGAAACTCATGCGCATTCCGCCCCGTCTTCCCCGGGCTGAAGATCGCCGACCCCGCCACCAGCATGTCCGCTCCTGCTTCGACGACCCGACCCACCGTATCGTGAGCCACCCCGCCATCCACCTCAATCCGGAAGTTCAGCCCCATCTCCTGACGCAACTCCGCCAGATACGCAATCTTCTCCAGCGCCAAAGGCAAAAACTGCTGCCCCCCAAACCCCGGATTCACACTCATCACCAGCACATAATGCACCATCGGAAGCACTTCAATCAGCGTCTCCACCGGCGTCCCCGGGTTGATCACCACCCCCGGCAGCATCTTGTGCTGCTCAATCAACTGCAGCGTCCGGTGCAAATGACGGCACACCTCCTGGTGAACGCTCACCATATCCGCCCCCGCCTCCGCAAACGCAGGAATAAACGCATCCGGATTCTCCACCATCAAATGGCAGTCCAGCGGCAGCTTCGTCACCGGTCGCAGAGCCTTCACCATCGGCGGACCAAACGTGATATTCGGCACAAAATGCCCATCCATCACGTCCACATGCACAATGCTGCCGCCGCCCCGCTCAGCCGACGCCACTTCATCCGCCAACCGTGCAAAATCCGATGCCAATATCGAAAACGCCAGTTCAACCACAGTAGTCTCCAGGTAACAATCAGCAGCCCCAGTCTACCAGCCTGTCCCCATTACCCACCGACCGCACCACCTGCCTCCTGCTCCAGCCGCAGCTTCGCCCCCTTCGCCGCCTCCCGCTGCGTCTCCGCCATCACCCCCGGCTCCCCCAGCACCATCCGCGCCGCGCCCCGCAGAATCCGCCGCACCGGCCAACTCCCATCCTCCCGCGGCAGAAACACCTCTCCCACCCGCTGCTTCTCCGGCTTGTAATACCACCGCCGCAGCAGCGAAAGATGATCGCTCATCCGCCCCACCTCGTTTGTCCCGCCCGCCTTCACCCTCGCCTCCAAAGCCGCCAGCACCCGCGCCGCCCGCTCCTCCGGAGAGTCCACACTCCCCTCCACCTCTCCCGCCAGCGGAACCGCCGCCAGCATCAGCGGCTGCGCAAACAAGCTGCTCCCGACGCTCGTCTGCTCCTTCACCGCCCGCACTCCCAGCGTCGACAACCGCTCCGGCCCCGCCAGCCAACCACGCTCCAGCAGAAAAACCGACGCCTCATCCAGCCGCTCCTCCGCCTTCCCCACTGTCTTGGCCGATGCCGCCTGCACCACCACCACCCGCAGCTTCTCCACCGGCCTCACCAGTTCATCCGCCAAACCCGCCGCAGCCTTCACCTTCTCCCATTGCTTGTGCAGCGCCGCCGCCCGCTCAAACTCCATCGCCTCCGAAGCCCGCTCACGCTCCCCCTCCAGCACCCCCAGCAGGCTCTCCCCCCGCGTCTCAAAGAATGCCTTCACCGCCTCCGCCTCCGCCCGATACTCCTCCGCCGTACACGCCCCCTTGCACGGCTCCAGACACTTCTTCATCTCCCCATACACACACCCCGGATGCTCCGGATACGGCTGCAAATCCTCATGACACCGCCGCAGCTTGAACAAGTCCAGCACCGCATCGCAGTACCGCTCCGCCGCCGCTCGCGAAGCAAACGGTCCATACATCTCCCCCAGCCCCCGCCGGCTCAACCGATTCGTCACATAAACTCGTGGAAACGCATTCTCCATCCGTATCCGCAAAAAATAAGGCGTACGCAGCTTCAACCGCCGCCGCGCCTCCTCATATCCAAACCACTCCGCCGTCGCTTCATACAGCACCACGTTCGACTCAAACTCCGAGCCTGTCACGCTGTACCCTATCCGCGCCACCTTCGCCCGCAGATTCAGCCGCTTGCTCTGCTCCTCCGGAGGATTCAGCAACCGCCGCATCCGCCGCCGCAGATCCGCCGTCCGCGTCAGATACGGCGCATCTCCCTCCCGCCACCCGCGCAAACAGAACACCCCCGGCAACGCCGGAACTTCACGCAGAATCTCCTCCGCACGCTCCGCCTCAAACCCCACCACCACATCAAATTGAAAAGGCTCCGCCACAACCACGATTGTAGCCCCGCCCGCCTAGTGCTTATTCACCATGTCCAGCACATCCTTACGCAGCGCCATCGAGCTTGCCAGCCGCGCATAGTACATATGCCCGCCAGGATACTCATGCACCGCCACCCGCGTCGGATCGCCCATAATCGGCATCTGGCTCACCGTCAGCACGCTCCCCATAAACGGACACGACAGGTCCGCCCAGCCATGCGCAATCACCACCCGCAGCTTTGGGTCCGTCGCCACCGCCACCCGCAGGTCCGTCGCCGAGGCCGATCCGCTGAACGCACCATTCCGGCTCCCCCGGTCCCACATCCGGTTCACCTCTTCCGACAGCGCGTTGTACCGCGCATCCGTCTTCCAGCCTACCGTCCGCGTCACCCAGTCCACCATCGCAGTCGTCGTCGGAGCAATAATCGACAGCAGAATCGGGTCATTCGTCTCCTGCGTCGGGTTATACGGAAAAGGATCGTACGCCGTCACATTCGGGTCGTACCGGCTGCCCAGCTTGCCCGTCTCCCGAAACTCCTCCCGCAAAAACGCCTGCGTCTCCAGCCGCCCGCCCGACTGCTTCACAAACGTCGGGTCCAACCCCGTCAACTCCGTCACCTTCTTCACAATCCGCGGCGTGGCCTGCGGGTCGGAGTTGCCCTTCAGCAGGTCCTCTGCATACTCTCCCCGCGTATAGTCGATCACCGCCGCCATACTCGCGTCCGTCAGCTTCCCCTGCCGCTCGTAGTTTGCCGCCGTAATCGAGGGCAGCGTCAGCATCCACGGTATCGGCGACAGATCCGGCGAACCCGCCGCAGGATTCAGCGCCGGCGACACCAGCACCAACCCATTCACCGCCACCCCGATCTTCGACTGCAGATAGCTAGTCAACCGCGGTCCCCGATACCCCCCATAGCTCTCGCCCACAATGTACTTCCGCGACTGCAACCTGCCGTTCTTCACCAGCCAGTCATACACAATCCGCGACAAGTATTCGATGTCCTGGTCCGGCCCATAAAACATCTTCTTCGTCTCCGCCTCGCCCACCAGCGACTGCGAAAATCCCGTCCCGATCGGATCGATAAACACCAGGTCCGTAAAGTCCAGCCACGTCCCCGGATTGTCCATCAGCGTCGCCGGATCAGAAGGACTCTGCCCCTCCGCCCCAAAGTTCACCCGCTTCGGCCCAATCGCCCCCAGGTTCAGATACACCGACGCCGCTCCCGGACCGCCATTGAACGCAAACGTCACCGGACGATTCGCCCCGTCCATCACGTACGACGTAAACACCACCTCGCCCGCCGTCTTGCCCTCGGCATTCTTCACCGGCAGCTTGCCCACCGTAGCCGTGTACTTCAGCGTCTTGCCGTCAAGCTCCATCGTCTGCGCCACATGCGCATCCGCAGGCAGTGTGGAGGCCATCGGCTGCTTCGCCGCTTCCGCCTTCGACTCCGCACCACCGGCAGAACCATCGCCATGACCTTGACCAATCGCACTCCCAGCCAACACAGAAACCGCCAAAATAATTCGCAGGAAATTCATGCACTCAGCATACAGAGGAACTGCCCCCAAGCCACCCCCTCCGTTCTCCTTTTTCTTCCGTCTCCCTCACCCCGCACACGATCACAGTTACGTTCCCCCAGCCACCAAAGCCCGGGTGCCCCATACATACCGCAGTCCTATCGCGGGATGTGTGGGCATGTAAACCTCTACCCCGTTCGCCTTTGCCCCTTTCCGTCCCGCCACCACCGCTCGGGTGCCCCATACATACCGCAGCAACATCGCGGGATGTGTGGGAATGTAATCTTCTACCCCATTGCTCTTGCCCTTGCTGTTGTCCTTGTCCTTGCCTTAAGGGTAGGCGAGGGCTTCAGCCCTCGCATCAAACCCCAACCCCAACCCCCTTCCACTCTGCCGAAGGCATTCGTGCAGGCGAAGCCGAAACGAAAATATATCGCCTTGCCCTCATCTTCCTCATCTCCCCCCATGCCAAGCCCGCAAAAAACCCAGCAAATCCCCCTGTCAACCCCAAACCCACCCTAACCCACAACCCATCAACAACATACACCTGAACAACCAGTTACCCCCCAACCCGTACACTGGAAGCAGTGACAAAAAACAATCTGCCCAGGCAGAAGCCCCGAGCATTGACAATCCATCCCACTAACCCACCTGCAATCAAGACTTTGCAGCTATCAAACTGAAAAGAAAGACTTTACCCCCGCCTGCGCCATAAGTCCAAGCCTAACTCATCTAGAATGAAGACTTTGACACAAATTGACGGGGAGGGGGGATACCCTAACTTCCCGCAATCATCATCCCCTCAACCCGGATCGTAGGTGCAGCGCTCGCCCCACGAAATACCAGGTCGTTCCCGATCGCCACAATGTTCTTGTACATATCTTTCAGGTTGCCCGCGATCGTGATCTCTTCCACTGGATACGCAAGCTCACCATTCTCAATCCACATCCCGCTCGCCCCCTGCGAGTAGTCGCCCGTCACCAGGTTCACCCCAAACCCCATCACCTCCGTGACGTACAGCCCGCTCGGCACATCCGCCAGAATCTCTTCCGGAGTCATCGTCCCCGGCTCCAGATAGTAGTTATGCGCCCCGCTCCCGGGATTGCCCGCCAGCCCCCGCGCCGCGCTCCCCGTAGACTTCATCCCCAGCTTCCGCGCCGTATACGTGTTCAACACATAATTCTTAAGTATCCCGCGCTCCACCAGCACCGTCCGCCGCGTCGGCAGACCCTCCGCATCGAACGGAGTCGTCCCAAACCCGCCAATCCCGTCCAGCACCATCGTCCCGTCGTCCACCACCGTAACGTTGTGCCCCGCTACCTGCTCCCCCAGCATCCCCGCAAAGAACGATGCATTCCGATAGATCGCATCGCCCTCCGCCGCACTGAAGATATTGCCCATGATCGACCGCGCAATCTCCGGCGAAAACACCACCGGAGCCTTCTGCGTCTTCACCTGCCTCGCCCCCAGCCGTTGCAGCGTCCGCCGCGCCGCCTCTTCGCCAATCTCCTCCGGCGACTCCAGCTTCTTCGTCGTCCGCGAACTCGAGTACCAGTAGTTCCGCTGCATCCCACCCTTCTCATCCACCGCAATCGGTGACGCCGAAAACCCGCAATAGCTCCGCCGGTACTCGCCTACAAACCCCCGCGAGTTCACCAGGATCTTGTGTGAAGTTGCCGTATCGAAGTCCCCGCCACCCGAGTTCTGAATCCGCGTATCGTAAGCCATCGCGGCAGCTTCACACCGCCGCGCCATCTCGATCCGCTCCGCTGGCGGCTGCTCATTCACATCCTCAAAGTACAGCTTCAAATCACCCGTAAGCTGCCCAAACTCCTCCGCCTCCGGCAGCCCCGCAAACGGATCTTCACTGGTAATCTTCGCCAGCGTCACCGCCCCATCCACCAGCCGCGTAATGCTCTCCGCCGAGAAATCCGAAGACGAGGTGCTCGCCGTCCGCTGACCGATAAACACCCGCAGCCCCACCGCCCGCGAGCCCGACTCCTTCAGCGTCTCCACCTGCCCCAGCCGCACCAGCGCAGAGAACTCATCGCCCTCATACACCACCGCCTCGGCATCCGTAGCCCCGGCCTTCCGGGCCTTCGCCACAACATCCGTAGCAAGCTGCTTCAAATCGGTTTGGACCGGCAACGACGCACTCTGAGACACGTTTCTATTCCTCAACGAACAGGGCTTTGCGACATCCGCGGCAAACGGCCGTCTGTCGCCTTCAGGAAGTGAATTCCCGACGAGCAATACTCAGAGTCGCTCTTCAGCTTGTGCTCAATATGCGGCGGCGGAGCATTCTCAACATGCCGCCGAAACAGCTTCACCGCACCCGAACAGTCCTTGCAGCGAAACTCCGTATCGCTGTCGATCAACGCCTCGGCCAGCAGCTTTACCTTCCAGAAAGGCTCATACCCACCCGTGGCACGCACTCGCCGGCGCTTCACTTCACACTCATAAAACTTCTCGCGCTCGACTGCCATGGGTCACCTCGGAATCCTGCGGTTGTCCTGCGTTGATTCGTTCTTTTCTCTGTAAGCGCTATGGTTCGCCCTGCTACTCGACTGGGTGCGCGGATGCCTTCGCCTCACGCCCATCCGTCGCCTTCTTGAACAGCATTCCGCCCAGACAAAACTCGGAATCCGCCGGTAGCTTGTGCTCGACATACGGTGTCGTCCCCGTCTTCGCATTCCGGCCCATCAGCTTCACCGCTCCGCCGCAATCCTTGCAGCGAAACTCGGTATCGGCATCCACCAACGCTTCGGCAACTGTCTTTACCTTCCAGAAAGGTTCGTATCCGCCGCCAACTTTCACGCGCCGCCGTTTTACTTCGCACTCGTAGATCTTCTCGCGTTCAACGGCCATTATTGTCCTGTTCCTCCGACCGTCATGCGGTCGAGCTTCACTGTCGGCATACCTACGCCGACCGGCACACTTTGTCCGGCCTTGCCGCAGGTGCCAATTCCTTCGTCCAGCGCCAGATCGTTCCCAACCATCGACACATACTTCAGTGCCTCCGGTCCGTTCCCAATCAATGTCGCACCCTTCACCGGACGAGTCACCTTACCGTCTTCAATCAGGTAAGCCTCACTCGCCGAGAACACAAACTTGCCGTTCGTAATATCCACCTGCCCACCACCAAAGTTCACCGCGTACAACCCGCGCTTCACACTCTTGATGATGTCTTCCGGCATGTCCTCGCCATTCAGCATGTACGTATTCGTCATGCGCGGCATCGGAATATGGTGGTAGCTCTCCCGCCGCCCACTGCCCGTATTCGGCATCCCCATCAGCCGCGAGTTCAGCTTGTCCGAGAGAAACCCCTTCAGAATCCCATTCTCGATCAGCACCGTCTCCTGCGTCGGATTGCCCTCATCGTCCATGTTGATCGACCCGCGTCGGTTCGGCATCAGTCCGTTGTCCACCACCGTCACCTTGCTGCTCGCCACCTGCTGCCCGATCAATCCCGCAAACGCCGACGTCTTCTTGCGGTTGAAGTCCGCCTCCAACCCATGTCCTACCGCCTCATGCAGCAGCACCCCCGGCCAACCCGGCCCCAGCACTACTTCCATTTCACCCGCCGGAGCCTCCACCGCCCCCAACTGCAGAATCGCCGTCCGCGCTGCCTCCCGCGCATAGTGCTCCGGGCTCTTGTCGCCTTCAAAGAAGTCCAGCGTCACCCGCCCACCACCACCGCTCGTGCCCCGAGCAGTACTGGTCGCGTCCTTCGCAATCACAAAAACATTCAGTCTCGCCAGCGGCTGCGTATCGCTGGCAAACGTCCCATCGCTCGCCGCTACCAGAATCCGCCGCAACTCATCGTTGAACCCCGCCCGCACCTGCGTAATGCGAGGATCGTAATCCCGCGCCGCCTTGTCCGCCCGCTGGATCAGCAACAGCTTCGCCGCAATCTCCGCATCGCTGCTCGCACCCGCAACCGGATACAGAGAACTCGGCGTCTCCGTATGCCGAAACCCGCTCATCAACTCCTTCGCTGGCCCACTCGCAATCAGTGCCGCCGTCCGCGCCGCCCGCAGCAGCCGTTCGCTCGAAAGATCATCGGTATACGCGTACCCTGTGCGTTCACCGGACACCACACGAATCCCGCATCCCACGCTGATTCCCTGGCTCGCCGACTTCACCAGCGACTCGTCCACCCCCAGCGCAGTCGACGTAACCGACTCAAAGTAAAGGTCGGCGTAATCCCCACCCGCCGACAGCGCCTCTCCCAGGCAGCGTTCCATCAAGCGTTCCGAAAGTCCCAGCTTCTCGATGAAGTAGCGCTTGTGGTCAGGTGCAGGTATGGTCATTATCTCGATTCTAGGCTTCTACACCACGCGCGGCAAATGCGGGCCTCTCCGCAGCCTCGGCGTCACCGCCCACGAGAAGGGTCCGCCGACCGCGCCACGCTCAAATCCAGATGCATCCCCGGCAACTCCGGAACATAGCAGTTTCCATCCGCGGCATACGTCTGCGCACACGCCGCAGTATTCTCCTTCCGCCGCGGAGACTGCGCATACTGCCACACCTCCGCGCTTTCCGTACCACTCGCCTCCAGCCGAGGTGCCGCCAGCCTGCATCCATTCGAAGGCGGACAAGCGTCCTCATATACCCACATCGTCACCTCTTGCAGATGCCTCTCCTTCACCCGCATCCGTATGTCCTCCGCCGTCGTAATCGTCACCCCGGGCCCATCGCTCACCGGCTGCCCGCTCGCATACACCCCCGCCCGATACCCATGCCCCGACACCCACTCCGTCCACCCCAGCAGATACTCCGCCTGCTCCGGCAACAATCGACCACCCTCTTCCTGATCCAAAAACAAAATTGTCCCCAGCGGAAATCCCTCTCGCCGCGCTGCCGCCACAGCCTCCAACGCGTCTGACTCGCCGACCGCCTTCGCCCTCGTCCTCATGGTCTTCTGCGCCTTGCGAATCGCGGCATCCTCCCGCCCATTGGCCAGCACCACAAACCCGAACCCCTGCTTCACCAGTGCCTCACGCTTTCCACGCCAGCTATTCGCCGTCTCTCCCGGAGGATTCGTCAGCCAATACCCCACAAACGAAAAATGGCGCCGCAGCACCGCCAACGCCGCATCCCCCGGATACTCGTTCCGATCAAACCCCACATACTGCCTCTCGTTCCGCGCTCTCGACAGCCCCTGCACTCGCTCCTGCGCACCCATCATCGTCACGCAAACCCCGAATAATACAGCCGCGATCATCACCCGCATTCGGCAACTCCAAACTCTGTCTACTCTCTCATCAGCTTACAGAACCACTTGTGCTAATTTCTTCTCATCACCCTCAACAAGGAAAAGCTCATGCCAGCACCTGACCTCGATCCCCGCTACCCCGTTGGTAAGTTCACCCGGCCAGACTCCATCTCGAAGGACGAAGTCATCGGAGCTATCGCCACGCTCGCCGATCTCCCCAGCGAACTCCGCAACGCCGTCCAGGGACTCAGCTACGCCCAACTCAACCTCCCCTACCGCGAGGGCGGTTGGAACTCCCGCCAGGTCGTCCACCACCTCGCCGACAGCCACATGAACGCCATCATCCGCCTGCGCCTGGCCCTCACCGAAGACTGGCCCACCATCAAGCCCTACAACGAGGCAGCATGGGCCAACCTCCATGACTACACCGCCCCCGTCGAGTGGTCCCTCGAAATCCTCGAAAGCGTCCACGCCCGCTGGGTCATGCTCCTCCAGCACCTCACTGAGCAGCAGTGGCAGCGCGGCTTCGTACATCCCGTCATGGGCCGCATGACCCTCGAACACGCCACCCTCCTCTATGGTTGGCACTCCCGCCACCACGTCGCACACATCACCCACCTCCGCAGCAGACAGCACTGGTAATACGATCCATGTCCACCATCGCCTTCGCCCTTACCGATGCCGACATCGTTCGCTGCTTCCCCGTCATGCATCAGCTTCGCCCGCATCTTCTGGCGGAGCAGTTCGTCTCCCTCATCCGCGCCCAGCAGGCCCAGGGCTTCCACCTTGCCTTCCTCCAGCAGCAGGAAACCATCGTCACCGTCGCCGGCTTCCGCATCCACCACCTCCTCGCCACTGGCAATACCCTCTACGTCGACGACCTCGTCACCGATCAGAACTCCCGCTCCCAGGGCCACGGAGACCGCATGCTCCACTGGCTCATCGACCACGCACGCCACGTCGGCTGCACCCACTTCAGCCTCGACTCCGGAACTCACCGCCTCGACGCCCACGCCTTCTACTTCCGTCATCGCATGCGTATCTCCGCGTTCCACTTTCAACTGCCCCTTGTCTAACCCGCACCCTGCCGATAGCATCCTCCCATGCCTCCGCCCCGAGTAGCCTCCGCGGAAATCGATCAGCCGCCCTCCGCCATCGCCGCCGCGCTCGAAGCCTTCCTCGCCGAGCACCCCCACTCCGTCCTCCGCGAAGACGGCAAAGTCATCTTCGACCTCCGCACCGCCAAATACTCCCTCGCCACCGAGCACAAACGCTGCACCCTCCACCTCTGGTCCGAAGACCGCAACCTCGTCCGTCGCATCTCCGCCACCACCCTCCGCGCGGGCATCCTCCGCCTCACCACCCACCGCTTCGGCCAGTCCAAACCTCAGACGCTCGAACTCGCACCCGATCAGGACCGCCGCACCCCCTCCACCCGCGAAGCCACCCGCAACCGATACCTCCGCACCCTCGACCGCGTCCTCCTCCGCGCCTTCCCCGACCTCAAACCCGAAGCCTTCCGCACCGCCATGGACCTCGAAAAATCCTTCGGCCCCGCCTACGCCCGAGGCTCCCTCATCCACGGCCAGCAAGCCTGGGCCGTCATCGCCGTCAACGACGAGGAGTCCCAGTCCATCATCGACGGCATCCTCACCCTCGGCATCCTCTGGCTCCACCACTGCCGCGAATCCGGCTCCGGCCGCCGCCTCTACCAGGGCCTCAAAATCATCGTCCCCCGCGGTGCCGCCACCCTCACCCTCTCCCGCCTCGCCTGGCTCAACCCCGCCGCCGCCCAGTGGGAACTCTACGAGCTGGACCAATCCACCGAAGCACTCGAACCCCGCGAAGCCGCCGACCACGGCAACCTCACCACCCGCCTCCTCCAAGCCCCCAACCTCCAGTCCGCCCAGTCCCGCTTCGCCGAAGCCACCACCCGCGTCCTCGCCCTCGTCCCAGAATCCGCACGCGACCTCGTCGAGCAAAAACTCCGCTCCGCCTCCGAACTCGCCTTCCTCCTCCACGGCCTGGAGTTCGCCCGCATCCGCACCGGCTTCTCCGGCAACTCCTTCAACCAATCCCTCGAAATCACCTTCGGCGCCGGAGCCAACGAAACCCCACTCACCGACGACAACGCCTCCGACCTCCGCGAACTCGTCGCCCGCCTCTTCGCCCGCCGCACCGCCACCGGCGACAAACGCGACCCCCTCTACCGCACCGCCCCCGAACGCTGGCTCGAATCCCTCCTCCGCCGCAACATCCAGTCCATCGACCCCCACCTCGACCCCGCCCACGTCTACACCCAGGTCCCCGCCATCGCCGCCGCCGACCGCGGCATGTTGGACCTCCTCGGCGTCACCGCCACCACCAGCCCGGAAGCCGGCCGCCTCGCCATCTTCGAACTCAAAGCCGACGAAGACCTCCACCTCGCCCTCCAGGGCCTCGACTACTGGATCCGTGTCCGCCACCACCACCTCCAAACCGCCGACTCCGCCACCGGCCCCTCCTTCGGCCTCGGCGAATTCCAACGCCACGGCTACTTCCCCGGCCTCCGCCTCTCCCCCTCACCCCCGCACCTCTACCTTGTAGCCCCCGCCCTCCGCATCCACCCCGCCACCGAAACCGTCCTCCGCTACCTCTCCCCCCGCGTCGAATGGACCCTCACCGCCCTCGACGAACGCTGGCGCCAACAACTCAAAGTAGTCTGGCGCAAACGCAACACCGACCCGCGTTAGTCTTATGCTGTCGTAATTATCTTCACCGTGCCGGTCCATAATGATCGGAATCAAAAATGAAAAACGACGTATCAGAGATACCGAAGTTCAACAGCGAGCGAGAAGAAGCTGAGTGGTGGGATAGCAACCCAGATTTTGTTTTGCAGGTATTGCAACAAACTAAAGCAGAGGGCAGACTCGGTCACGGCACAGCCATGCGCAGAATCGCCGAAATTCGTTTGGCAAAAGAGAAGAATCCGCATGAATGAGGGCTGGGTGCCCCATTCATGCGGCCTCATCGCATGAGTGGGACATCGCGCAAAGCGCGACCGTCTTCCTCCAACCCATAAAAGCCTCCCGCACGTTACATCACCCGTAAGCAAGGCCACCAGCCCCCGCCTTGCTTAAGGGCACGGCTTCAGCAGTGCCAAAAAACACTCCGCCGCAGGCGCTACCACTCTGCCGAAGGCCGGAGTGAAGGCGAAGCCGGAACGACAGATCTATCGCATTTGCTCTTGCTACTGCTTTCCCCTAGAAAATATTCCCCAAAAAACAGCAAAATCACATGTCAAGCCCCAAGCCCACATAACTACTACAAAACAAAATAGATAAAGTTTCACAATTAGTTCCACTCAATCCACTAAAGTAGAGCTTAGAAGATAAAAATTTTGGATAGCGCATAGACAAATGCGTCAGTATGCTCGGATGAGTCACACGTCTGTATCTTTTGGTTCTTGTTTTTCATTCAAACCTCATGAGCGATCAATCGTTAGAACATCAGGAACCTGATGCCAAAAGTGATTCCTCCGGCGACGGAAGCGAGAAACCCAACGCAAACAATCGCCAAACCAGTCCATGCTTGTCTCCCATCATTACTCCTCCGCACTTTCCACCAGCCCCAGCAGGCAGCAACCCAACCGAGAAAAATTGCGATTGGCGCAAGGATGTAACTCTTGGGATAGAGTTTCTTGGCCTCGCCGCACTCATCGTCTATACGGTGTTTTCCATTTTGCAGTGGCAACAAATTAGGTGGACAAATCGGCTCACGCGGGAAGCTCTCAACGGCAGCGACAAAGCGTTGAATCAAACTTTGGTCAAGATGCAGAAGCAAGTTGATGCGGCGGATACCGCCAACGAAGAAACGCACACCCTCCTTGCTGCTACGCAGGGGGCATATATCCGAGCGGTGGTAGCGATCCAACAGTTTGGCGGGGTTTATGGAACGGTAGGGATAAGTATAGCGAATGACGGAAAGACGACGGCTACCAATTTCTCCGGAAAAAGCAGATTTACGAGATCGGACCTGCGAGGAAAGGTAATTCAATCTCAAAGCAAGACTTTCCCCGACACAGCCATTATTCCAACCGGTGGCCAAAACATGAATTTCACTATTGATAACCCTCCTGCAAATTACCTCGATTTTCGAAGCGAGATCGTCAGGGTAGTGGTTGATGTGCAATTTGATGACGGATTTGGGAACCAAAAAAGGATGAGGTTGTGCAGAGAAATGGTTGAGATTGTTGGTCAAGGACCAGGGTTTGTGGGATGCGGAGACGCCAAAGACTGGGAGTCTATGGCTGAGCGCGCGAGTGGGCATCATCGCTAAAAGAGCGAGGAGTGTAAGAATTGAGTTAGTGCAGCTAGTTTTGCCTTTACCGAAGCCGTTTTTAGCATCTAACTAAATCAAAAGAGCTTAAGCATAGCAATCTCCCATGGGGGTACCCTCTCGGCAAAGCCGGAGAAAGGAGAAATCGCATGACCAACCCAGACCACCCCTAGTCGCAGTAAGCCCCAGCCGAAGCCATCACCTCATCCGCAGCCGAATCTTCCAAGCTCTCCGCACTCTCCTCCCGCCCAGCAAAGAACGCCTCTACCGCCCCCAGTACCAGCCCACCATTCTTAGCCTCAAAGATCTGCTTCCGCAACGCCCCGCCCCCCGGAACGCCATGCGTAAACCAGCTTGCAAACTGCTTCATCTTGCCCACGCAATCCCTGTTCCTGGCCTCCCGGGCCAACTGCCCCGCCGCCGTCAAAGCCGCTGCCCGAGCAGCCTCCGCCGCCTCTTCCAGCGCAATCTCATCCACCAGCATCTCGAAGTACGTCTTGATCATCCGGTACCGGTCCTGGTCCGTCGGCAGGTCGTACGTCCCAACCCCTGTAGCCTCCTTCGAAGCCGTGTACTGCGCAATCTGCCGAAAGATCCACGGATTGCTCGGCGCCGCCCGGCCAATCATCACCGCATCGCAGTGCGTCGCATCCACCATCGCCGCAGCATCCTCCGGCGTGCGAATATCTCCGTTCCCAATCACCGGAATCCCCACCGCATCCTTCACCGCGGCAATGTACTCCCAGCGCGCCTGCCCCGTGTACCCGTCCTCACGAGTCCGCGCATGCAGCGCCACCGCGTTCAACCCGCAGTCCTCCGCCATCTTCGCCAACTCGACACAAACGATGTTGGAATCGTTCCAACCCATCCGAAACTTCACGGTGAAGGGAATCGACACCGCCGCCCGCACCGCCTTGAAGATCGTCTCAATCAGCGGCAAATCCCGCAGCAACCCCGAGCCACCATTGCACGCCACCACGCGCTTCGCCGGACACCCCAAATTCAAATCCACCAGATCAAAACCCGCGTCCTGCACAATCCGCGCCGAGTCCGCCAGTGTCGCCGGATTCGACCCAAACAACTGCGCCGAGATCGGGTGCTCATCGTCGTAGTACGTCAGATACCGCTTCCGCTTCGTCTCTCGCATCCGCGAAAGCCCATCCGCCGAAGTGAACTCCGTCATGATCAGCCCGCAACCCGACTGCTGATTCGAAGTAGCCTGCTCCACATCGCCGTCTGCAGCCGCACTCGCAGCAGAGAACTGGCTCGCATTCTTGATAAACCGTCGAAACACCGTGTCCGTCACCCCCGCCATCGGGGCCAGCACCGTCGCCGGAGCAATCCGCACGTTGCCGATCGCGAGCTCCGCCGGAACCCGCGTATGCTCAGGCATCGCATGGTCCACCGGGTCATCCCAGCGCTTCTGTTCGAGGGTGTATCGCTTCTTCATAAAGAAAAATAAACAAAAAGTCTTAAAGTCTTTTGCAATTCTGAATTCTAGCTTTCTACTTCCAGCCCCTGCACAAAAGGCCCCCGCACTGGCGGAGGCCCTTGGTGGATTGGTTTGGTCTCCGCTTAGTTGACGGTCTCGGTCTTGGCTGCTGCATCCGCTTTGCCAGCATCCGACTTAGCAAACTTGCGACGGAAGCGCTCCACGCGACCTGCCGTGTCGATCAGCTTCTGCTTACCGGTGAAGAATGGGTGGCAGGCAGCGCAGATTTCCAACACGATATCGCCCTTGTGGGTCGAGCGGGTTTCAAAATTGTTGCCGCACGCGCACTTCACGGTGATCATGTCGTACTTCGGGTGAATTCCTTCTTTTGGCATCGTAACTGTCCTTATCTAGCTGAGCGTATTGATCTTCATGCCCTTGCCGGCCCGCGGTTCGCTTGCAACGGTCGTCTTCACGTCACATCGATCTGCCTGTCGCGCCGCCGTCATCTTCCCGTCAGGGACAGATGAGACACTTTCCTCAGTTTACCTTTGATTCCCACACCCTGCAATCCGATTCATCTGCTGCGATACTAAAGCTCGAATGCAAGATCACTGCCCCATCTGCGAAGGCTCAGGCCTCCGCGTCGTCCAGCAACCCGACGGTCATCGCTTCGCCCAGCCCTGCGAGTGCCGCCTCCTCCGCCGCGCCGCCCGCAACCTCCAGCAGGCACGCATCCCCCGCCGCTACGAACTCTGCTCCCTCGATAGCTACGAGACCGTCCACAAATCCGCCAACGAAAGCATCAAAGCCGCCCTCCGCACCGCCCGCAGGTTCGCCGATGGCTTCCCCATCGAGACCGAAGGCAAAGGCCTGCTCTTCACCGGCTCCAGCGGCCTCGGCAAAACCCACCTCTCCGTCAGCATCCTCAAATCCCTCATCACCGACCGCGGCGCCACCGGCGTCTTCTGGGAGCACAAAGAACTCCTCGACAACCTCCGCGCCATCTACAGCCTCCGCACCGCCGGCGCCGAAGACAAGCTCCTCAAATCCGTCATCACCTGTGACCTCCTCGTCCTCGACGACCTCGGCGACATCACTCCCAGCGACTGGTCCTGGGACACCACCTCCTACATCCTCAACAGCCGCTACAACGAGAACCGCTCCACCATCATCACCACCAACCTCGCCAATGAGCCCCGCGCAGCCGCCTCCAGCAGCGATCCCAACGACCGCTTCGCCGAAGCACGCCGCGCCGTCGCCCGCGAAACCCTCGGCGACCGCATCGGTGAACGCATGCGCTCCCGCCTCCAGGAAATGTGTGTCGTCGTAGAAATGCAGGGAGAGGACTTCCGCCAACGGGTCAAACGCGCCAGCTTCGCCTGACCAGCTTTACCGGAGCAGGGAACCGCCACCCCAGTCCCGACCCGCCAGCCTGCGCTAAACCATCGAAGCCAGCAGAAAGATCGCCGCCGTCAGGGCCGCAATCCGGTAAATCACCTCTTCCGTAGAGAGCGTCGACAGCCCAGTCACCGGCTGCCCCTCCACAAATGCCCCCTGCGGTCCGCCGGCCACCGCATGACAGCCGGAGCCAATCCCGCCCATTACATCCTCGCCGTTCTGGCCTATCATCACGCTCGCCTCCGCACGGCCCCTAGACTTTCTGTATCGTCATCATCAACCGGATCGTTCTCTGCGCAAATAAATATTATGTAAACGTGACTACCACTTTCGTTCGGGGTATCTCGCTGGCTTCTCCCCCACCCCATCCTGTCGCACCGCTTCCGGCCCACGCTCCCTCCCATCCTGCGGTATAAAATTCCCCTCATGAGCGACCCCACCAGCGACCCGCAGCACTTCCAGCCGCAAGCCTCTCCCACGGCACTCTTCTCTCCCGACCAGCCCCCTGCCTCCACTACCCCCGTCACCGCATGGGTCATCGCTGGTCTCGTCGTCCTGGTCGCCGTTGGCCTTTTGCTCTTCTCTGGCCGTCGCAAGTCCGCCCCCCCTGCCAACACCATCCAGCCCCTCGCAGCCTACGCCGCCAACCTTCCCCTCGCCCAGATCGCCATGAGCGAGTCCACCAGCCTCTCCGGCGGCAAGTCCACCTTCATCGACGGTCACATCCAGAACACCGGTGCCCAGACCGTCTCCGCGATCACCGTTCAGGTCATCTTCCGCAACGACGAGCAGATGCCCCCTTACGTCGAAACCCTCCCCCTCTCCCTCATCCGCACCCATCAACCCTACGTCGATACCCAGCCCGTCAGCGCCGCTCCCCTCAAGCCCGCCGACGACCGTGAGTTCCGCCTCATCTTCGAAACCATCCCCGCCAACTGGAACGTTCAGCTCCCCGAGATCCGCATCATCCACGTTGAAACCAGATAGCTCTTCACCGGACAGCCACCCGCCGCTCCAAGGCAATACTTACACGGCGGCGGGTAGATTTTACCGCCCACGATAAGAATCCCCGCCCCGCTCCAACCCTCTTGTCTCTACATAACCCAATCCTTATCAACGTGTTAGTAATCGTGCGCCAGTTTGGCACGCTGCTTGCTCTTATCTCCTGCGTTGAACGTCGCAGTACCGGGCAGATTCAGTTTCGATCAGGAGTAAAAACAACATGTCGAACACACAGAACAAATACTTCTTCTCCACACTGGTACTTGGCACCGCCCTCAGCGTCTCCGCGTTCGCCCAGTCGAGCGCCCCGGCACCTCAGTCCACCCCCACCGCCGATCCAGCCGCCAGCTCTACCTCTGGCGCCATGAATCCCGACGACAAGGCCACCTACGCCACCGGCAAGCCCCTCGAAATGCAGTCTAAGGAAGGCTTCTGGGGCCACCTCAACCCGCTGGCCCGCAAAAAGTGGGTAAATCGTCAGATCAATCCCATCAAGGACCGCACCAACGAACTTGACCAACTCCAGGCCAAGAACGCCAATGACATCAAGGATGTCGACGGACGCGCCCAGGCCGGCATCAACCGCGCCATGACCGCTGCCACCACCGCTGACCAGCACGCCCAGCAAGCTGCCGACCGTGCCGCAGCTGCCCACACGCTCGCCACCACCGCCAGCACCCGCACGGACTCGCTCAACGGTACCGTCAGCAACCTCGATCAGTTCCAGACCGTCACCTCCACAGAGGTGCCCTTCGTCGCTGGCCGCACCACCCTCGGCCCCACCGCCAAGTCTGACCTCGACGATCTTGCCACCAAGCTCGCCAACGAGAAAGGCTACATCGTCGAAGTCCAGGGCTACAGCCGCTCCGGCGTTCAGTCCTCGCAGGCCATGGCCGATGCCGTCGTCCGCTACCTCGTCACCGAGCATCAGGTCCCCGTCTACCGCATCTATCGCACCGGCCTCGGCAAAAACACCGCCAAGTCCACCGATGGCGAAAAGGCTATCGTAAACGGCGTTCGCGTCACCTTGCTCCACAACAGTTTGGCCACGATGGGAGCCACCACCGCCAGCAACACCGCTCCTTCCGTGCCACCAACCTCCTCCGCCACCAGCGGAGTGAGCGCACCAGCGGCGAATCAGTAGCCCTCCCCCTCAGGGTGGTGGAGAAAAACACTTCCTCCACTACCCGCAAGTTTGCTGGGATAGCGACTAAGAGCGCACCCGCAAAACCCTCTCCTAACCAGAGAGAACCAAGGCAGATTGGCCCCTCAATGAGGGGCCGTTTTTTTTAACCTTATCCATCCAGACACCCCTACTGCACCGCCGCATGAACTGCCAGCAACTGCTCCAGTACACCCTTCAGCTTGTTCAGATGCAGCGCATTCGCCCCATCCGACTTCGCCTCCGCCGGGTTGTCATGCACTTCCAGAAACACCCCATCCACCCCCGCCGCCACCGCCGCTCGCGTCAGCACCGGGATAAACTCCGGCTGTCCGCCGCTCACCCCATTGCCTGCCGAGGGCGTCTGCACCGAGTGCGTCCCATCGAACACCACCGGCGCAAATCCCCGCATAATCGGCAACGAACGCATATCCACCACTAGGTTGTTGTACCCGAAGCTTGCCCCCCGCTCCGTCAGACACACCCGCACATTGCCGCTCTCGCGAATCTTCTCCACCGCATGGCGCATGTCCCACGGCGAAACAAACTGGCCCTTCTTCACATTGATCGCCCGGCCCGTCTCCGCAGCCGCAATCAGCAGGTCCGTCTGGCGGCACAGAAACGCCGGAATCTGCAGCACATCCACCGCCTCCGCCACCGCCTCGCAGTCCACTGCTGTATGCACATCGGTCAGCACCGGCAGTCCCGTGCTCTGGCCTATCGCCTGCAGTATCCGGCAACCCTCCACCAGTCCCGGCCCACGAAAGCTCTTGATCGACGTCCGATTCGCCTTGTCGTAGCTCGCCTTGAAGATGTAAGGAATACCCAGGTCCGACGTGATCCGCTGGATCGAGTCCGCCAGCATCCGGGCATGTCGCTCAGACTCCAGCACACACGGCCCTGCAATCAGAAAAAGTCTCCCGCGCCCCACAGGCACGTTCACGATATCAAATGGATTGGTCACACTCATCATTTGACCATACCCGATCCAACCCCGATCGCTCCAGCCGTTCGGGCTTCCGTCTCTACCGCTTCAACGACTTCCCCAGACCGGTCAGCATCAGCGTCATCAACGACAAACCCCGCCGCCCGTCTTCGCTCATCGTCCGTTTCGCAATCGTCCACAGACTCGGCGGCGTCTGCTCTCGCTCATGCTCGCCCTTCGCCTCCGCCACCACCTTCGACAGATCGTCCAGCATCTCCGGATCGATCAGCGTCAGTATCTTCGCCGAAGCCAGCAGATTCCGTACTCCGGCAATCCCCTCCGGAGTCTTCGCATACTTCGAGACCGTCTCCAGAATCGTATCTTTCGACTCCAGTATCCCGTGCAGCGCATCCAGAATCCCCTTGTCATGTGCTGCCTGCAACACGTCCCACGCCACCAGCAGAGCTTCAGCATGCTCTACCGGAGCCACATCCAGACGCTTCTGTAACTCCAGCTTAGGATCTATCGGCGCGGGCCGGAACCTGATTGGTTTTGCCATAATTCTTCCTTTCGAATCCGCTATACGTTCCGCGATGCAATCTGCACCAGTTTGTCCTGCGGCTTGGTTCCCGGCACATGGTAGTCAGCCCGGGCCCACTTCCGCTCCACCTCCACACCCGTCTGCGGGGTGCGCTTGCCATTGCGGAAGTTGTTGTGAGGAATTGGGCTCTTCCCGTCCTCCGGCAGCACCGTCATCATCACCGCTGTCTCCTTGTATGCAGGCGTATGCGTAATCCTGTCCGTATTGCTGCTCGTCAACCGGTTCACGGGCTCTTCCACCGAGTTCAGAGGCATATACAGTTGCTTGCCCTGCACTCGATCCGATACCACCACCTGTACTTTCAGCCGGCCATACGGTGACGTCAGCCGAACATACCGCCCCGTCGTCAATCCTCGCTCTGCAGCCAACTCCGGAGAAACCTCCAGGAACGTATCCGGAGTCATCGCCTTGATCCCAGCCGTCCGGTACGTCATGCTGCCTTGCTCAAAGTGCTCCAGCAGCCGCCCATTGTTCAGGTGCAGGTCAAACTCCGCATTCTCCACTTCCGGCGCCGGAATATAGTCGATCGGATAAAACCGCGCCTTGCCATCTGGGAACGGGAACCCCTTCGTAAATAGCAGCGGCGAGTCCGTCCCATCCGCATGCACCGGCCACTGCAGGCTCTTGTACCCTTCCAGGCGATCGTAGTTCACCCCGGCAAACAGCGGAGTCACCCGTGCCACCTCGTCCATCACCTGCGATGGGTGTGTGTAACGCCAGTGGGCGCCCATGCGGTTTGCAATCATCTGCAGAATCTGCCAGTCCGGCTTCGACTCGCCCAGCGGCTCCATCACCTTGTAAATCCGCTGTATCCGCCGCTCCGTGCTGGTAAACGTCCCATCCTTCTCAAGCGATGGCGAAGCCGGCAGCACCACATCCGCATACCGCGCCGTCTCCGAGAAGTTGATGTCCTGCACAATCAAAAACTCGCACACACTCAACGAGTCGCCCACGTCGCCCGCATTCGCATCCGACGTAATCGTATCCTCGCCCTTGATGTACAGCGCCCGGACCTTCCCCTCTTGGATCGCACGAATCATGCCGTGGTTATCCAGCCCTTCCGTCGTCGGAAGCTTGACCTCCCACTCCGCTTCAAACTTCGCCCGAACCGCATCGTCAGCCACCTTCTGGTAGCCCGAATACACATTCGGCATCGACCCAAAGTCGCTCGCGCCCTGCACGTTATTGTGGCCGCGCAACGGATACGCGCCCGCACCCGGACGCATGTAGTTGCCCGTCAGCAGCAGCAGATTCGAGAGCGACGTCGCCGTATCCGATCCACCGCAATGCTGCGTAACCCCCATCGCAAACAGAATGCAAACTCCGTCCGCAGCCGCAATCTCGTTCGCCACAGTAATCAGCGTCGCCTGCGGAACCCCGGTGATCTTCTCTGCATACTCCAGCGTGTACGGTGCCAACGATGCCTTGTACTCCTCAAAGTTGTTCACCCACTGCTGCACAAAGTTCATCTTCGCCAGATTATGGTCCAGAATGTACTTCGCCATCGCGTTCATCCACACCGCATCCGTCGATGGGTTCGGACGGAAGAAGATATCCGCACGCTCCGCCATCTCGTGCCGCCGCAGATCAGCCACAATCAGCCGCTGGCCACGGAACTTGTGCGACCGCTTCACCCGCGTCGCCAGCACCGGATGGTTCTCCGCCGGGTTCGCCCCTACAATCAGCACCAGCCCAGCCTGCTCAATATCCGAGATCGATCCCGAATCGCCGCCATACCCCACCGTCCGCTGCAGACCCGCAGTCGCCGGATTTTGACAGTACCGCGCGCAGTTGTCGATATTGTTGGTCCCAATCACCGCCCGCGCCAGCTTCTGCATCAGAAAGCTCTCTTCGTTCGTACACTTCGACGAAGCAATAAACGCCAGCGCATCCGGCCCATTGTCCTTCAGGATCTGCTTGAACTTGGTCTCGATCACATCGAGCGCCTCCTCCCAGCTCACCTCGCGGAACGCATCTCCATCCCGCAGCAGAGGCTTCGTCAACCGGTCGTTCGCATTGATGTGTCCCCACGCAAACTTGCCCTTCACGCACGTCGAAATCCCATTCGCCGGCCCGTGCATCGGCTCAATCTTCAGAATGTCCCGGTCCCGCGTCCACACATCGAAGCTGCAGCCCACCGCGCAGTATGTACACACCGTCTTGGTCCGCTCCACCCGCGCATTGCGCATCTCCGCTTCGATCTCCGACAGCGCCAGAATCGGCCCATACCCAATCGGCGGCTCAATCCCCTTCACCACCTCAATCATGTTGTCCAGCACATTCGCCGGAGTATCCGTCAGATACCCCGCATGGTGCAGCATCGACTTCTCCATCAGCGCATTGCACGGACACACCGTCACGCAGTGCCCGCACGACACGCAACTCGACCCGTCGATCTTCTCGCCGCCATCCCACATCACCCGTGGAACCTCGCGCTCCCAGTCGATCGTCAGCGTCTCGTTCACCTGCACATTCTGGCAAGCCTCCACACACCGCCCACACAAGATGCACTGGTCCGGATCGTACCGGTAAAACGAGTTCGACATGTCCTTCTCATACGGCTTCCGCGTATAAGGACGTGTCTGGTGCTTCACATCCAGGTCCGCCGTCGTATTGTGGATCGTGCAGTTCTGGTTGTTGTTGTCGCACACCGTGCAATACAACATGTGGTTCTTCAATATCCGGTCGAACGCCTCCCGCTGCGCCACATCCACCGCGTCGCTCGTGGTCCCAACGGACATCCCCGCCGTCACCGTCGTCGCGCACGCCCGCACCATCTTCCCATCCACCTCCACCATGCACGTGTCACAGCTTTGGATAGGCCCCATCAGCGGCTGGTAGCACACCTGCGGAACCCGCTTCTCGTGCGTCGCCGCCATATGCCGGTTCAGCGTCTCAATCAGCAACTCCCCCGCATGTGCCGGAACCTTAGTGCCATTCACGGTCAGCTCTGTGTTCGGGGTTGCGTCCAGCGGAGTATTCAGCAGTCGTTTCTTCACAGACATTGGTAGGTCCTCAGTTGCAAGAGAATAACAAACGTTCCCTATCTCTGGCTCGGATGCGTACCGCCCACCGAACGCCAAAATCTCAGCGCCGGAAACATCTTCCGCCAAACTGTACCGCATCAACAAAAATCTTCATCGCCTGCGATCCCACACCGGCCAGCCCCCGCCTCAGCCCGCAGCTTCCGTCGGCCCAAACCGCTCCCGCACCCACGCCATCGCCTCCTCGGTCGTCTTCACTTTGCCCTCCAACTGCGCATCCTCCGCCGCCTCCAGCATCGCCTTGAACTCCACCCCCGGCCTGTACCCCGCCGCAATCAGCTCCCGCCCCGTCACCAGCAGCTTCGGACGAATCGCCTCCTCCGGCTGCGACTCATACGCCGCCTTCGCAAACTCATACAGCCGCAGGTCCCCATGGCAACTGCTCGCATCCAGCCAATGCAGCGCCAGATGCTCCTCAAACTTCGGCAGCCGCAAAAACCGTTTCAGCGTCGACTCCTTCATCTCCCGCACATCCCCAAACCGCATATGGTTCTTCACCAGCGCCACAATCTGCGCCGTGTCGTCATTCGAGAACCGCAGCCGCCCCAGCATCACCTCCGCCATCCGCACCCCCACCTCCACATGCCCGTTGAACCGGATCCGGTCTCCCGCCACCGCCGGATTCGCCGGCTGGTACGTCGCCGGCTTCCCAATATCGTGCAGCAGCGCCCCCCACGCCAGCGTCGCCGAGCAGCCCGCCCCCAGCTTCTCCAGCAGCAACATCGTATGCACCCACACATCCCCCTCCGGATGAAACTCCGGCGGCTGCGCCACCCCCCGCAGCTTAACCACCTCCGGCAACACCTCCCGCAGCAGCCCACTCTCCTCCAGCAGCTCAAACGCCCGCCGCGCCCGCCCCTCCGTCAACATCCGCGTCAGCTCATCCCGAATCCGCTCGCAGCTCACCTGCCCAATCTCCGCCGCACCCGCCCGAATCGCCGCCATCGTCCTCGGCTCAATCGCAAACCCCAGCCGAGCCGCAAACCGCACCGCCCGCAGCATCCGCAGCTTGTCCTCCCCAAACCGCACCCCCGGCTCCCCAATCGCCCGCACCACTCCCGCCTGCAAATCCTCCCGCCCACCCACAAAGTCCAGCACCGCCGCCCCCGCGTCCCCCGTCTCCTCCAGCTTCACCGGGTCAAGCAGCATCCCGTTGATCGTAAAGTCCCGCCGCACCACATCCTCCCGCGCATCCACCGAGAACCGCACCCCATCCGGCCGCCGCCCATCGCTATACGCCCCATCATGCCGAAACGTCGCCACCTCCGTCGCCACCTCCACCCCATCCGCACCCTCCACACACACCAGCACCACCCCAAAGTGCGCCCCCACCGCCACCGTCTTCCCGAACATCGCCATCACCACATCCGGCGTCGCACTGGTCGCCACGTCATAGTCCTTCGCCACCACCCCCAGCAGCAAATCCCGCACACACCCACCCGCAAAATAAGCCTGATGCCCCCCCGCCCGCAGCCGCAGCACAATCTCCCGAGCCGCCCCATACCGCACATCGTCCTTCAATCGCACAGCCACACCCCTCTGTCTCCGCCTCTCCCATCATAGGAGAGGCAAGAAGGCGTCATCTCGACCGCAGCGGTTCACAGCCCCACCGTGAACCGCGCAGTGGAGAGACCCCCGCATTTCGCCTTGGCTCTTGCGGTAGCCTGTTGTATCGACCTCAAGAATCCTCTGCACCAGAAATTCTTAAATATCAAACAGACACTCAGAGCAAACCACCACCCACACCCAACACCTCCAATCCACCCGCAACTCAAACCAGCCATCCGCACCTCCCGAATCCCTTCCCACAAGCCGACTTGCCGTTACAAATCCGGCTTCTATGAGCGAATCGGTGATGCCACGCTCAGTGAAACGCGAGGAGTAATTGAACGGGAAGCGCTCATTAGGGATGCTTATCGGATCTTTTCAACCTCGACCAATTCGAAGTTCACCTTGTAGTTAAAAAAGTCGATGCCCTCACTGGCGTAGAGCGCGTACTTGATTCTGTCGCTAGCGCCGCCGGTAATAATGATTCCCCTCACCGTCTCTCCTACTCCGGCCTTATGCTTGCGAATCCAACCCATGTAACGAAGGATCTGGCCGACGACCGTGTCATCGCTACGGCCCTTTTTCAACTCGATCACGACCCAGTCGCGGTTTGCACGGTCACGGGCCAGAATGTCAATTTCTCCGACGCCAGTACTGAACTCAACCGCCTCCTCCCCATCTTCCTCATGGATGCAAAGTGTCTTCCCAAGCGGCGTCCTATCCCAATTTGAAACGATGAATTCCTGCAGATATTTTTCGAGCGAAAACGAAGCATTGTCCTCAGTTGCGGCGGGCGTATAACCATCCTGTTGCACGGCCTCGCTCGCTACTGCTGTAATCGCGGCCGTCGTGCCCGGCAGCGTGGTCAAAGGCGACTCCACACCGTGGACCATAAGTGAAAACATCGAGTCTATGAGGTGGAGCGGTTGCATAATCTCTTTGCTGAGCTGATGGCAGGCGGCGTTCAGTGAAAGATAGCGCTTCGAGAACGCGTCGGAGTCCTTGATCGTGTTCCTCCCGAGCATGCTCAGCCCTTCGTCGCTAATGCGGTTGTAAACCGAGTATTTGT
This sequence comes from Acidobacteriota bacterium, assembly GCA_021780315.1. Taxonomy (GTDB): domain Bacteria; phylum Acidobacteriota; class Terriglobia; order Terriglobales; family Acidobacteriaceae; genus Edaphobacter. Next base: position 106,906 of record JAJXYY010000042.1, on the reverse strand, counting down.
CGGGATAAACACACATCAGGATGGGCGTGAGCACGGCCCGCCCCAAGCCCGCAATAAAGGGCGGCTTTCCCTTGGGCATGATTGTGTCGAGCCGCAATTCGATCAGCTTCGATTCATCGAGCAGTATGCCGAGACAATCACGCAGGCGATTCATGTCCTCGTAAATCTGTGGCTGGCGATGAATGCCGCTCCAGTGTTTGTTGTTCTTGAGAAGTAGAAAACCCCTGAAACCGTCCTGTGTTACGTTGCCTAAATTCTCCGGCTTGAAATAATTGCCGTAATGTTCCATGGCAGCTATTTGAGCCTGGACCTCAGCAGGCTTGCTTGTCAGCCACTCCGACAGGATTCGGCTGGCTTCTTCCACCGTCATCTGGGGCATCGTTTCCTCTCCGAAAAGTACTCAGCTGTGATGTGAAAACCTCATCCCCTATCGGCGGCGTGTCGTCAGCTTATTGAACTAAATGGGACGTCGGCGGTTGGTCAGCTCGACCCTATCGTATCCCATCCGAATTTTCGATTGCTAACGTCAGTCCTTAGAGCTCATCAAAACTAATTCTCAGAATTACTCCAATTAAATGACCTTCTCGTCATCCACTTTCGAATCGTCGGCATCGCGCAAGCAGCTACGATCAAGACCGCCGCACTTGACACACCTGATAAAATTACAGCTATGCAATGAGTGTGAGTCCGGCCACCGCGCCGGACTTTCGACGTTAAACGAGCACCATCAAGTCCGGACCTAAAGTCTTTCGTTCGAAGACTTTGACACATAAACGGGGGGAGGGGGGGGTACACCACACATGATCGAAACCAGTCTCATCCTCGGCATCGAATCCTCCTGCGACGAGACCGCCGCCGCCGTCGTCCGCGCCGGCAGCCACCCGCTCTCCAACGTCGTCGCCTCCCAGATGGCCCTCCACGCCAACTACGGCGGTGTCGTCCCCGAACTCGCCTCCCGCGAGCACCTCCGCAACATCGTCCTCGTCGTCCGCGAAGCCCTCTCCCGCGCCAACCTCACCTTCGCCGACCTCGACGCCATCGCCGTCACCGAAGGCCCCGGCCTCGCCGGAGCACTCCTCGTCGGCATCACCTACGCCAAGGCCCTCAGCTACGGCCTCAACAAACCCCTCATCGCCATCAACCACCTCGAAGGCCACATCCACGCCGTCCTCATGGAGGCCCGCGGACGCTCCGACTCCCCCATGCAACTCCCCCTCCTCGCCCTCGTCGTCTCCGGCGGACACACCCACCTCTACCTCGCCCAGCAGGGCAGGGAAGCCACCTGGAACTACCGCAACGTAGGCCGCACCGTAGACGACGCCGCTGGAGAAGCCTTCGACAAGGTCGCCAAACTCCTCGGCCTCGGCTACCCCGGAGGCCCCTGGATCGACACCCTCGCCCCCCACGGCAACCCCCGCGCCGTCCCCTTCCACTTCGGCCACATCAAACCCCGCACCCCCGCCGCCCCCACCAGCTACGACTTCTCCTTCAGCGGAATCAAAACGGCCGTCCTCCGCTATACCCAAACGAATCAAATGGCCCAGGCCATCGAAGCCCGCCGCCTCGCCCTCGCCGCCAACCCCACCCTCAAACCCTCCTCCCCCGAAGCCCTCGCCCTCCTCGACCCCCAGACCCTCGACCTCATCGCCTCCTTCCAGTACGCCGTCGTCGGCAACCTCCTCCGCCAGACCTTCGCCGCCGCCGAGGCCTTCGGAGCCCGCGGCCTCGTCGTCTCCGGTGGCGTCGCCGCCAACTCCGAACTCCGCCGCCGTTTCTCCGCCGAAGCCACCCGCCGCGGCCTCCCCGTCGCCTTCCCATCCCTCGCCCTCGCCACCGACAACGCCGCCATGATCGCCGCCGCCGCCTGGCCCAAACTCCTCGCCAGCAACTTCGCCCCCGAAGACCTCACCGCCACCCCCCAACTCCGCCTCGGCTAACCCCCCGCCCATCGGCTAAAATCATTCCAGAACCTCAAGCGAGAGCAGTCTGCACCGTGCCCCGCGCCGGCTGCGGCAGGGACACACCGGACGTGGCAACGCTACAACTCTTCAACACCCTCAGCGGCAAAGTCGAACCCCTCACTCCAGTCGGAACCCCCGACCTCCGCATGTATTGCTGCGGCCCCACCGTCTACAACTACGGCCACATCGGCAACTTCCGCACCTTCCTCCACGTAGACCTCCTCCGCCGCGTCCTCCTCCAGTTCGGCCTCACCGTCCAGCACGTCATGAACATCACCGACGTCGACGACAAGATCATCCGCAACGCTACCGCCGCCAACATCCCCATCAACCAATACACCGCCAAGTACGAGCAGGCCTTCTTCGAGGACCTCACCGCCCTCAACATCCAGCTTCCCGAGCACATCGCCCGCGCCACCGAGTGCATCCCCGAGATGGTCGCCCTCATCCAGCAACTCGCCGCCAAGGACATCGCCTACCGGACCGAAGACGGCAGTTGGTACTTCCGCCTTGCCCGCGATCCCGAATACGGCAAGCTGTCCAAGAAGGACCTCGAGAACATCACCGACGGAGCCCGCGTAGACCTCGACGAGTACGAGAAGGACGCCGCCCGCGACTTCGCCCTCTGGAAGGCCACCAAACCCGGAGAAACCTCCTGGGAAACCCCCATCGGCCCCGGCCGCCCCGGCTGGCACATCGAGTGCTCCGCCATGGCCACCAAGTTCCTCGGCCAGTCCTTCGACCTCCACGCTGGCGGCGAAGACCTCATGTTCCCCCACCACGAGAACGAGATCGCCCAATCCGAGTGCGCCTCCGGCCACCCCTTCGCCCGCCACTGGATGCACGTCCGCTTCCTCCTCGTCGAAGGCAGAAAGATGTCCAAGTCCGAGGGCAACTTCTACACCCTCCGCGACCTCCTCCTCAAGGGCTACCGCGCCTCCGCCATCCGCTTCCTGCTGCTCTCCGTCCCCTACTGCAACCAGATGAACTTCACCTTCGACGGCCTCACCGAATCCACCAACGCCATCGACCGCCTCCGCACCTTCGCCAAACGCATCAAGACCGGCACCTTCCCACAGGGACGGGACGAGTCCATCGCCGCCGCCACCATCAAGGCGGAACACGACTACACCGCCGCCCTAGCCAACGACCTCAACACCGCCGAAGCCCGTGCCGCCATCTTCGACCTCGTCCGCGCCGCCAACACCGCCGCCGACCACGGCACACTACACACCGAAAACGCCGCCGAGATCCTCCGCGTCCTTACCCTCTTCGACGCTGTCTTCGCCGTCCTCGAAGACCACGACGCCGACCTCACCCGCGCCGCCCTCGCCTGGGCCGAACGCGAAGGCCGCCTCGACCAGGCCGCACCCGAACTCCTCGCCACCCTCGCCCTCTCCGACGCCGACATCGACGCCCTCGTGGCCGAGCGCACCCAGGCCAAAAAGACCCGCAACTTCGCCCGCGCCGACGCTATCCGCAACGACCTCCTCGCCAAAGGCATCCTCATCGAAGACAGCAAAGACGGAGTCCGCTGGAAACGTAAGTAAATCCGCTGCCTGCTCTGTTGCTTGTCATCCGGCAGAGATCGACTGTCGTTCGCTCTATCGCCGGTTCTCCCGCACCCTACCCCTCGTCGGCCAGCAACTCCACCAAATCGCGCCCGCCATAAATGACACGTTCGATTCTTACCCGCTTCCCCACAATCCGAAAAAGAATCACGTACTGACCCACCACTCCTACCCGCGCATCCACGCCAATCTCATCCCGCACCCGATACAGCAGTGGATTGCGTGCGATCACCGCGAACTTCACCCGCATCTCACCGAGAAAGCTCAACGCCCGTCGAAGATTGCCCTCCGCAACAAACTCCGCAATCGCTTCCAGATCACCCTCAACAAAGCCCGATAGATCGAGACGCACTAGGAACTCTGTTCCGCGACCTTAGCCATAGCCTCGTACTTGCGTTCCAGTCGTCGCAAGACCCCCTCGGCATCCACCCCTGCGCTACTCTCTCTGGTCGCTTGCCGCCAGGCCTTGCGCAGCGTCGCCACACCCTCCTGCCGCAGCTTTCGCCTCTGCGTCCACTCCCGCAACGCATCGCGAACGACTTCGCTACTGGAGGCATACTCCCCAGTAGTCACGGCTTTCTTTACCAAGCTAACCATCTCTTGCGGCAACGCAATACTGATCTTCTCAACCGTGGCCATTGTCCACCTCCTGTGCGGTAGCAATATTTCCTACCGTCAGATTTCGTATCGTCAGTCTAGCCCCCACTCCGCTCTTGTCAAGACCTGCCACTCCCCAAATCACTTCACCCAATTCGGTCCAATCATCTCCCGCAGAAACTGCGGCGTAGCCCACCCCGCACTACCCGCCCACTCCTTCACCCAATCCGCTCCGGCTCCTATCCTCACCCGGTCCGGCGTAAACTCCGGCGAAAGCGTATTCGCCATCAGCGCATACCCCACACCATCATGCAGCCTAAGCGCCTTCCAGCACCCACCCGGCACTGCCACAATCGGCCTCTCTCCCTTCCCCAGATCCATCCCCAGCGTCACCTTCTCCGCCCGCTTCTCCCTCGTTCCATGTGCCGGACAAAAGATGAAGTAGTCCACCGGCCCACCCTCAATCAAAATATGCGTATCGTCCGGCGCCAGCCAGTGCAGATAGTTCACCGGCAACTCTCGCGTCAGCATGTAGTAGTTCTGGCTCTGCGCCGCCAACGCCCGCCCACCCACGTCTACCTTCTGCGCCGAAGCCCCCACAATCCCCAGATACCCCGACTCCTTCGGCAGCACCATCAGCTTCAGCTCCCGAATCAACTCCCGCGCCCGAGCGTCCTTCGTCTCGCGCGAAGACTGTGCCGCAGCAAACATCACCGCCAGTACAAATAACCCAACAGCCTCAACCAACAAGCGTCTCATGCCCAAGAGACTAGCACTCCTGGCGCTTAAGCCAGCTCTTCCGTGGCCCCGCACTCTACCTCAGCCACCGGCTTCCCGCTCTTCAGCTTCGAACTCGTCACCAGCCACACCGCCACCAGAATCGCCCCCATCCCCACATACTCGATCCCCACCATCCGCTCGTGCAGAAACAGCGCCCCCAGCACCACCGCGACAATCGGATTGATGTACGCATACGTCGATACCTTCGCCACCGGTACATTGTCCAGCAGGTAGATATAAGCCGTGTATCCCACCAGCGAGCCGAACGTAACCAGGTACAGCACCGACGTATACGCCTGTGCGCCCCACACAGCTCGCCGAAAATCTCCCAGCGCCACCATCACCGCCGCATTCACCAGTCCTGCCATCAGCATCTGCCAGCCCGCCGAGGCAAACGGGCTCACGCTCATCTTCGCCCGCCGCGCCAGTATCGAACCCGCTGACCAGCTCAACGCGCACGCCAGCGCAAACAGCCCACCCACCATCTGGCCACGGTCGCCATGCAGGCTCTCCCGCAGTCCCGGCGACAGCAGCACAAGCAGCCCCGCAAACCCAATCCCAATCCCCACCCAACCCTTCGTCCGCAGCCCTTCACCGCCTGGAGCCACGGCTTCAAACAGCGCCACATACAAAGGCACCACGGCGATAATCAGCGAAGACAACCCACTCGCCAGCGTCTTCTCCGCATACATCAGGCCAACGTTCCCACCCGTCAGCATCAGCACCCCAATCGCCGCCTGAATCCATGCCTCGCGTCCCGTCAGCTTCAGGCTGATCCCACGCACCATGCAGAACACCAGCAGCAGCGCACCCGAAAGCACATACCGTGTCGCCCCCAGTACAAACGGAGGCATTACCTCTACTCCAAACCGGATCGCCACATACGTCGACCCCCAAAACAGGTACACGCACGCAAACGCAATCCATATCCGCATCTTCAAGGTAGAGCTGGCACTTCTGTCAGGCATCCACCTATCTTAGCCCCTGTCTTCATCTCGCTCACTCGTGCCTTCCACCTCCGGCAGTGCTACGATATCGCCATGCTGTCTCGTTCCGCCGCCTTAGCTCTCCTCCTCTCCGCCGCTGCCGTCTTCGCCCAAACACCAGCTTCCCAGCCGCCCAGCATGAAGTCCTTCCACCTTCAGGACTTCGACATGACCTTCATCTATCCCGGCGACTTTATTCCTGCCGATGCCAAAGCCACTGCGCCCACCACCTACGCGCTCCCCACCACCCACTCTGCCAATCCGCCCTGCGTCCAGGCCCCGCTCTCCGTCGGCTCAGCCACCGCGCCCGGACGCCCCGCCATCGTCATCTCCATCCTCGACGACGCCTGCCCCTCCGTTCTCCACGATGCCCAGAAGATCGGTGAATTCACTCAGGCCCAGCTCCTTCGCCAGCTCCAGAGGTACGGCACCCCCACGCTCACTCCCTACCTCGGCCAGTCCACCCACCTCTTCACGCTGGACGGACGCACTGCCGCCCTGACCCTCGGCAGTGCCACCCCGGTCGCTTCGGCGTCCAACACCAGCATCGCCACCCCGCCCACCACCACCTACGCCGCCAAGCTCTGCACCGTCGGTCCCGACCCCGTATTCGTCCCAGCCAAATCCCGCCACCAGCCCGCTGGTCCCAAGCCCATCGTCTGCTTCGACTTCACCGCCCGTCAGAGCGACCAGATCACCACTCTCCTCGCTCTCCCCATCATCTTCGGCGAGTACCAGCCACGCTCCCTGGTCGCCCCCAACCAGATCAAATAGGCCCATCACACCTCCCAACCTGCACAGCGTCTAATCCCCCAGCCAGCCCACTTCTTAGGAGATGGATCCTATGTCGAACGCCAAGACCCCACTCCTGCTCGTCGCCCTGCTCGCATTTACCCCACTCGTGCCCACGCCCAGCCTCCTCGCCGCACTCCTCCAGCACGAGCCCCTCGTCAACTCACCCGACACCCAACCGCATCGCACCCGCCTCATCCTCAAGGACGGCAGCTACCAGATCGTCATGAGCTACAAACTCGTCGGCAACATTGTCCGCTACGTCAGTGCCGAGCGCGGTGGAGCCATCGAAGACATCCCCGCCTCCCTCGTAGACTTCGAGGCTACCAAACGCTGGGAGGCTCGCCACGCCAACCCCTCTGCCGCAGCCGACTCCACGCAGGCCCCCGCCATCGATCCCGAACTCCTCAAAGAGGAAGCCGACCGCGCCTCCCTCACCCCCGAAATCGCTCCCGACCTGCGCCTCCAGACCGAAGACAGCGTCCTCGCCCTCGACACCTTTCGCGGAACCCCCGAACTTGTGCCCCTCGCCCAGACCGACAGCGACCTCAACCGCAACACCGCCCACAACGTTCTCCGCGCCGCCATTAACCCCCTCTCCGCCTCCCACCAGATCGTCCAGATCAAAGGCGAGTCGTCTCTCGTCCAGCTACACGTCGAATCTCCCGTCATCTACCTCCGCATCGGCGACGAAGTCACTCCACCTACCGGCACCGCCCTCACCGTAGACACCCATGGAGCCACAGCCAATGCCCCCTCTGCCTCCGCCGGGGGCTCCCCCGATAGCCGCTACGTCATCGTCCGTGCCGACATCCGCGTCGGCGCACGCGTCCTCGCCAGCTTCCGCATCAACTTCCTCGGCGGCGTCCAGCGTCAGGAAGACGTCGTCGAAACCACCACCGAACTCCTTCCCGGAGGCCACTGGATGAAGATCACTCCCTCCCAGCCCCTCAGCTTCGGCGAGTACGCCCTCATGGAAGTCATCTCGGATAAAGAGGTTAACCTCGGCGTCTGGGACTTTGGCATCCACCCCGTCGCACCGGAAAACAAGGACGCCATCAAGCCCGAACCCCGTCGCCGTCCCAGCCTCGAACGCCGCACCCAGACTCACCCCTAAGCCTTGCGGCCCACCCGCGCTGCACCACCTGCACGATCCATCTCCAGCAGCAGCCCCCGCCCACACACCGCCACATTGTCCCGCGTTGCATTCTTCGCCTCATACATCATCGTGTCCGCAGACCGCAGAATCATCGGAACCGTCCCCCCATCCTCCGGATACGTCGCCAACCCAAAGCTTCCCGAGATACTCAGCGCCAGCCCTGCACCCTCCAGAAAACGAGCCGTCCGTAGCGCGTCCCGAAACTCCATCGTCAACTCCATCGCCTCCGGTTTGCCCACCCCCGGCATCAGCACCACAAACTCATCGCCGCCATAACGAAACGCCGCGTTTGCAGGCCCTGCCAGCCGCTTCAGCAGTCCACCCACCTCCGCCAGCAGCCGGCTACCCACCTGGTGCCCATGCGTATCATTCACACTTTTGAAGTGGTCCAGGTCCATAAACAGCAGGCTGAACGTCTCCACCTCGCTCGTCACTTGCTCATCCAGCAGCGTATACAAATAACGCGCATTGAACAGACCCGTGCAGTCATCCGTAATCGTCAACTCGTGGATCAACTTCATCGAGCGCGCATTCTGAATCGCAATCGCAGCGTAATCGCACAAAATCCGCAGAAAAGAAATCGAGTACTCCGACATCAGGTCCAGCTTGCTGTTCAGCAGTTGGATCACGCCCAGCGTCTTATCCGCCGACCGCACCGGCACGCAGGCGATCGACTGGATATTCAACTCCGGAAAACGCTTCGAAAACGCCGACCAATGCACATCCAGCGATACATCCGGAACTAGCAGCGGATTCCCCGTCGCAGCCACCCACCCCGCCACGCCCTCGCCCAAAGGTACCCGCAATCCCTTCAGACTCGCCGCATTCTGGCCCACCGCAATCGCATAGTACAAATCCCCAGATTCCTCGTCCACCATCAACATGGACCACCGCTCAGGCCCAAAAAAATTGGCCATCTTCTCCATGATGACGCCCAGAATCTCTTCCAGCTCCAACGAGGAAGTCAGCGCACGCGCCACCTCATGGAACACTCGCAAGTGATCCATTTGGCGACTATCGATTACGCTAAATCCGCGCTTGTCTTTCAATCCTTCACCATGCAAGCGGTTCCATATAACAGTTAAGCTTTAGCATCGTCATTAGTTTCAACAACAGCCATCAAACACCCGTATTTGTGTGGACGGCCTACCCGCCGATGTGAACCATGCTCCGCGAAGGCTTCTCAAAGCCAGGCTCGCCAATATGATGGCGTGCCTCCTTCCGCATCACAACCTTGCGTATATACGCATCTAGATCGGCATCGGTTCCACCCCGCACCATCTCACCCTGTAGATCGTGATCACTCTGCGAGAACAGACACGTCCGTATCTTCCCATCCGAGGTCAATCGTACCCGGCTGCAATGCCCGCAGAACGGTCGCGACACCGGAGCTATTATCCCGATCTCTCCTATCCCGTCATCGAACGTAAACCGCTTCGCCGTCTCACTCGCCGCATTCGGGGCCAGCTCCACCAGCGGGCGATATCCATTCAGCCGCCCCACAATCTCTTCCATCGGAACCACCGTCTCCGGCTTCCATGTGCGGTCTTCTTCCAGCGGCATAAACTCGATAAAGCGCACAATCACGCCCTCACGCCGAGAAAACTCCGCAAACTGCTCAATCTGCCCGTCATTGAAACCGCGCAGCAGCACGCAGTTCACCTTCACCGGCCCCAACCCCACCTCGCGCGCCTTGCGAATCCCCGCCAATACCTTGTCGTAGCTCTTCGGAACCCGCGTTATCTGCGTAAATGTCTCCGCATCCACCGCATCCATGCTCACCGTAATCCGGCTCAACCCCGCATCCTTCAGCGGCTGCGCCAACCCTTCCAGCAGATGCCCATTGGTCGTCAGCGCAATATCCAGCGGCAACCCGGTCTCGGTCGCCTGCCCATCCGGCAGGTAGCTCGTACGCAACGTCGCCAACTCCCGTACCATCTCCACCAACCCCGAGCGCAGCAGCGGCTCCCCACCCGTCAGCCGTATCTTCTCCACGCCCAGCCCTACAAATCGACGCACCATCCGCAGATAATCCGCAATCGGCAGCTCCGCGTACTGCGCCCCTTCATTGCCCGTACGGCAGTACACGCACTTGTAGTTGCACCGGTCCGTCACCGAAACCCGCAGGTCCGTAATCGCTCGTCCAAACTTGTCCCGCAGCCTTCCCTCCGGCTCCAGAACCGCCGTCGTCGCATCGTTCATCGTCAATGAGGTAAAGGTCACAGCCATTAGCTTAGTTCACCATGAACATTGGATGCAGGGATATCCGCAGAGTATCAACAGGCGAGCACCTACGAGTATAGCCATCTAGCGAACTGCACCACTCGCCACCCCACACAATGGCTTCCAGCACACCAAACTGGGCACCCGGTAATTCCCAGATGCCCAGTCCTATCCATAAGCGGTAGAACCGCTTACGCTCCCTTCGCTGCCAGTACTGCCTTAGTCAGCGCCGGAACAATCTCGAACAGGTCCCCCACCACCCCATAGTCCGACACCTCAAAAATCGGCGCATTTTCGTCCTTGTTGATCGCGATCACCGCCTTCGACCCCTTCATCCCCACCAGATGCTGAATCGCGCCTGAGATTCCCACCGCCAGGTACAGCTTCGGTGATACCGTTTGTCCAGAACTCCCGACCTGCCGCGCCATCGGCAACCAGCCGTTATCGCAGATCGGCCGACTCGCCGCCAACTCCGCACCTAGCGCCGTCGCCAACTCTTCCACGATCGAAATATTGTCCTGCTCCCCAATCCCGCGGCCCACCGAAACAATCACCGGTGCCGCACTCAAATCCACCGTCTGCGCCGACTCACGGAACAACTCGCCCGGCTTGTTCCGTATCTGCTCCGCCGTCAGCGCCGGAGTCACAGTCACCGCCGCAGCCGTCCCCGCCTCCACCGCCTCTGCCCGGAACGTCCCCGCCTGCACCGAGACAAAGCACGGCCCCTCCCCCGTCTGCTTGTAGTCCGCATTCAGCTTGCCCTGTAGCAACTGCCGCACAAACACCAGCCCGGCACTCCCGTCCTGCATCGCAATCACGTCCGAGATCAGCACCTGCTTGAACTTCGTCGCCAGCGCCGGCGCAAAATCCCGCACCTGGTACGTGTGCGGAAACACCACATAAGCAGGGGCCTCCTGCTTCACCACCTGCTCCAGCGCCAGCACGTATCCATCCGCCGTGTACTCCTTCAGCAGCACATGCTCCACCGCCAACACCTTGGCCAGCTTCTTGCCCGCCAACTCCGCTACCAACGGCTGCACCGCCTGCCCAACCACTGCCGCCGAGCACTCCACCCCAAGCTTCGCAGCCAACTGCTGGCCCGCTGCCAATGCCTCAAAACTCATGCGGTTCCACGTGCCCCCGCGCTGCTCCAGCACAACCAGTACTCCGCTCATATCACCCTCACTTCAAACTTCAACTTCTCTACCAGCTTCGCCGCTATCTCCGCAGGCGTTCCCGTCAGCATTTCTGTCTTCTTCTGTTTCTCCGGCAAGTACACCCGCTCCAGCGTAATCGCCCGCGAACCAGCAGCCGCAGCAGCCGTCACCGTCTTCGTCTCTTTCGTCTTCGCTTTCTTGATCCCCATCAACGTCGCATAGCGCAGCTTGTTGCCACCGCTCTGGATCGTCAACAGCGCGGGTAGAGGCATCTCCACCTGCTGGAACCAGCCATCCTCCAACTCCCGCTTCACCGTCAGCCCGGCTTCCGTCTTCTCCACCTGCATAATGATCGTCGCGTGCGGAATCCCCAGCAGCGCCGCCAGCACCACGCCCGTCTGGCCCAGCCCCAGATCGTCGGATTGTAACCCCGTCAGTATCAAATCCGGAGCCTCCTCCTTCACCGCATCCGCCAGTATCTGCGCCACGCCCAGCGTGTCCCGCTCGCCCAGGTCGTCGGCTTCAATATGGATCGCTCGGTCCGCCCCCTTCGCCAGCGCCTCCCGCAGCGTACTCAACACCCGATCCGGCCCAGCGCACATCACCACCACCTCGCCGCCGTTCTTCTCCTTCAATTGCAGCGCCTCTTCCAGCGCATACGCATCCGGTTCGTTGATCGTATAGCTCAAATCGCCTTCATCAATCCACTTGCCATCTCCGGCCACGCGAATCTGCGCATCCCGCTCTGGCACCTGCTTCACTGCCACCAATATCTTCACAACACTCCTCCGTCAATCACGTGCTCATCCATCCTGCGTTCAATTACCTGTCGTTGAAACACCATTGCCTGCTGCTTGCTTCTCCGGCAAAGCCCGAGCCGTCAACTGCGCAATATCCAACAACTGCGGCCGCGTCTCCATCTCACTCAATGCATCACGAAACATCGTATTGCAGAACGGGCAGGCCGTCCCCACCACCTGCGCTCCAGTCCCTGCCAACTCCGCCGCCCGCACATGACTTACTCGCTCGCCCGTCTCCTCTCCCAGAAACGCCAGCCCCCCACCCGCACCGCAACAGAAGCTCTTCTCGTGTGAACGCGGAGCCTCTACAAGTGTTCCTGCCATGGTTACAATCTCGCGCGGAGCCTCATACACATCGCGGTACCGCCCCAGGTAGCATGGGTCGTGATACACAATCGTCTCGCCCGCCGCCCCCACCGCCGCCCCCTGCTTGGGCAGGCGATCCTTATGCCGAGCCATGAACTCACTGTGATGCTCAATCTCCGGTGCAATCCCAAACTCCCGCCAGTCATTCGAAATCGTCCGCACGCAATGCGGACAGATCGCCACAATCTTCTGCACCTTCGCCGTCTCCAGCGCCTTCAACCCAAACTCCGCCAGATTCTGAAACACCAGATCATTGCCTAGTCGCCGCGCCGGATCACCCGTACACTTCTCCTTCTTCAACACTCCAAACGTCGTCCCCAGGTAGTCCATCACCCGCGCAAAGTCAGCAATGATCTCCCGTCCCTTCGGGTCATACCCGCCCATGCATCCCAGCCACAGGCAGTACTCCTGCGTCCCGTCGAAGATCGGAAAACCTTGTTTGGTTACAAATTTGTCCCGCTCCATCGCGCTTAGCCCCAGCGCGTTGCCGTTCTTCTCCAGCGCTAGAAACAGCTTGGTCCCATACGTGTCTTCCCACGCGCCCGTATTCGTCGCACCCCGCCGCAGCCCAATAATGATCGGCAGATGCTGGATCCCCACCGGGCACTGGTACTCGCAACTGCCGCACGTCGTGCACTCGAACGCCGCTTCCATACTCAGTGTCGTCCCAAACGCACTCTCCGGCCGCGACTCCGCCAGCAGGCCCACCTCGCTCTGTGGCCCCAACTCATTCAGATACCCGCGCATCCCCAGAATGATCTCCTTGGGGTTCAGCACCTTGCCAGTCGTCGAGGCAGGGCAGTGCTCCGTACACCGCCCACACTCCACGCAGCTGTAAGCTTGTAACGAAATCAGTTGCGTAATATCCTTGCCCGCCGACAGCCCGAAATCTTCATCCCCATGCAGCGGCGGAATCTTCGCAAACCCATCCCGCTTCAGAAAAACTGTCAGCGGACTCAGCACCAGATGCAGATGCTTCGTATGCGGGATCAGCGGTAGAAACACCAGCAGCGCCAGCGTATGCGTCCACCACAACATCTTCACCACCACCCCATCGTCGCTCACAAAGAACGCCGCCAGGTACGTCACCATCAGCGTAAAGATCAGGAACGCAATAAACCCAGACTCATACGACACCTTCTTGCCCAGCCACACCGGCCGCACAAAGAAACGCCGCACAAACAACCCCGCGATCGACACCGCCACCAGCAGCGCCCACACCCCGGCAAACACAAAATAGAACCGCCCCACATACCCGTCCGGCGAAAGAAAACCCAGCCGCAGCCCGGTCGCAAAGTGGTTCAGGCTCACCAGCGCAAACGCCAGAAACCCCCAGAACACAAACGCATGCGCCAACCCCGGCAGCGGCCGCTCCTTGATCACCTTCGCCTGGCACAGCACCTCCCAGACGAACTCCCACACCCGCCGTCCCACCGGACGCAGCGAGAAATCCACATCTTTTTTAGAGTCCAGAATGTTCCGAAGGATCGGCCCGAACCGCCAGAAAAACATCCCGCCCGACGCCACCACACACGCCACCAGCAACGCCATTTCTACCCACGAGAAATGCACCGGCTCTGCCAGCGTGGCCATCATCAACAAACTTGTAGGAGAGTTCGCACCCTTACCCAGGGCACCCGCCACCGCGACCAGCATCACATCGACCATCCGAACCCATCCGCGGGCAACGCATCAACTGCGCGTCTCCCGCATCTCCAAACTGGCACTACGCAGGCGGCTCCGATGGTCCCACTCAGCTACTGCTTTAGTAGCTGAGGAACTCGTTGCTCCCACGCCGCAGACGAACACCCGCAATACCAAACACCAGTGCCAGCGTACCCGTAAGTGCGTTCCAGTAGAACATCGGGTGTACCCAGCCCGGCGAGTATGTCAGGTCCTGTCCCGACCACAGCGTCAACAACGTCGACACTATGATGCATTGAAAGCAGATCACCAGAAATAGCTGACCGCGACGCCGCCGCTTGTCCAGCATCTCTACCTGCTCGGGAGTGAGGTTCCGTTCGTCGGGGGGAAGCAGTGTGTTAGCCATTGCGTTTACTCGTCTCCTGCGTCTTGGTGCGGTTGGGGATAAGGTTCCGTCACCCCATGGGGCAACTTCAACATTCCCATTAAATCACAGCCAGCCTCCGCCACAAGCCGCAGCACGAAAACCTCTTCGTGTGCGACGCCGCCAGCATAACTGAATCATCATTCATTCGTAAAGCGCAGACCGGTCAGCAGCCTGCTATTCTCCAGCTCATCCCCGCCTAAATTCTAAATAAACGCCACCGACTGGATTCCAGCCACATCAAAACGCTTGCGGCAACGGACATTCTTGCATCCCACCATGTCATCCCGCCGCACCATGTAGCTCTGGGCCTTGGCGAACCGAGCCCGGTCGCGATCATCCGCACCCCGGGGCAGCTGCGCTTTCTTCCGCCGCACCAGCCAGCTCAGTTCATAATCACCCTGTTGCCCACAGTGCGGACAAGTCATCACATGCGTTCGCTGCTCCGGACGCTCATCGAAAAAATCCCGCTCTTCCATCTGCCACCTCGTCCTACCGCCCCGGCGGCCTCTACGGCGGTCCGCGTCGTGGCGGTAATGCGCTTGCGATCACGAGTATTGCATAATCACGGGGTGCGCCGCAGCCTCTTCCCGTCCGCTCCGCACTCAGAAAGGCACCACCATGTCCAGCTCTACAAGCAAGTCCGGCGGCAAGTCCCGCAAGAACCGCTTTTCCATCGTCAAAGCCGTCAAAGCCAACGCACGTGCACGCATCGGCTCTCCACCCCCGGAGCGCGTCCTCCCCGATCCCAAACACAAAGCCGCCGCCAACCCCAAACACAAGCCCACCCTGGCTGATCTCCTCACCCCCGGCTCCGACGAATAGCCACTCCAGCCGAATCCTCAACAAAATCCTCCGGAGTCCCCATGCGAACCCTCCCCACCCTCCTCCTCGTCGCCGCCGCAGCCAGCCTCCCCGCCCAAACCATCCAGGTCAGCAAAGACAACCGCACCATCGCCATCACCGCCACCGACCACGTCATCGTCCAGGCAGACATCGCCACCGTACACATCGGCTTCCTCGCCTACGGCCCCGACAGTCCCACCACCTACGCCACTGGCTCCCGCATCTCCAACGCCATCGCCACCGCGCTCACCTCCGCCGGCGTGCCTGCCGAAGCCATCGAGAGCGAAAGCCAGAATCTCGCCCCCGTCGAGGACTATCAACTCCAGCATCTCTCCCCCGCCGAGCAGGCCCAGCGCAAATTCCAACTCACCCAAAACTGGACCGTCCGCACCACCGCCCACGACGCCGCCCACATCCTCGATCTCGCCATCAAAGCCGGCGCCAACCAGTCCGGCCAGATCGACTGGTCCCTTGCCGACGAAAACGCCCCTCAGGCCGAAGCCGCCGCCAAAGCCCTCCAGGACGCCCGCGCCCAGGCCGAAAAAATGGCCGCCAGCCTCAACGTCCATCTCGGAGGACTCATCTACGCCAGCAATCAACTCCAGGCGGAACCCATCCGCCCCTTGCTCCGCGCCATGTCCGCCGCCCCCCTCGCCGCCGACCAGGTCGCACCCCTCGCCATCAACCCACGCCGCGTAGAAAAGTCAGCCACCGTCTACGCCATCTTCGCCATAGAATAGAAAGGTCAAGGAACCTTATGCCTACTTTTCCCTATCGCGAACTCAAGCCCTCTCAGGAAGCCCTCGCCGTCTACACCAAGTGGCTCACCTGCCTCAACGACGAGTTCACCCGCGCTCAGTCCGTCGACCGCCGCTCCGAGATCGTGCGCAACGAACTCCACCAGATCTTCACTGGTCGCCCTCACGGCAACCGTCCCCGTCCCAACCTCAACTGCGAACTCTCCTCCACCGTCTTCGCAGATTCGCTGGACCCACGCAACGCCACCCTCGAACCCGAGTACTACGGCGACTGCGACCACTCCCTCTACGCCATCCGCAAGCCCCTCATCTTCTTCTGGCAGATGTTCGATCGCTCGCCCCTCGGCATCAACCACTGGCTCGGCTTCCGCGTCCGCGCCATGCTCGGCAAGCACATCTTCAAGCACATCGGTCAGGGCGTCAAAATCTTCCACAACGTCGAGTTCACCTTCGGCTACAACCTCACCATCGAAGACAACTGCACCATCCACAAAAACGTCATGCTCGATGACCGCGGCGAACTCATCCTCCACCACGGAACCAGCATCTCCGACTACGCCAACGTCTATACCCACACCCACGACATCAACCACCAGGCCGACGTCACCAACAAGACCACCGAACTTGGCCCCCGCGCCCGCATCACCTACCACGCCACCGTACTCGCCGGCTCCAGCATCGGTACCGACGCCATGCTCGGCGCCATGGCCATCGCCACCCACCCCGTCCCCGACGCAACCGTCGCCGTCGGCATACCCGCCAAGGTCAAGCTGCATAAACAACCCGGCTCCACCACCACCGCAGAGTCCAGCCCCTGCTCCGCGGCCCCCGACCCAGCCCCATCAACGGTAAGCTAGAACCATGTCTCTGGGCATCGTCCTCGTTCTCTTTCAAGTCGTCGTCCTCATCCTTGCCTTCAGCGTCCATGAGTGCGCCCATGCCTACACCGCCTGGCGCCTCGGCGACCCCACCGCCAAGATGCTCGGCCGCGTCACCCTCAACCCCCTCAAGCACCTCGACCCCCTCGGCTCCGTCATCTTCCCCCTCCTCGGCCTCTACTACGGTGGAATGCTCTTCGGCTGGGCCAAACCCACCCCCGTCACCGCCCGCAACTTCAAGCACTACAAGCGTGACGACATCCTCGTCTCCCTCGCCGGCCCCGCCAGCAACCTGCTCTCGGCCAGCGTCGCCCTCATCCTGCTCATCATCCTCAAGCACACCATCGTCGGCGGCCAGATCGCCATCACCACCGCCGTCTACCTCGCCCACCACGTCCCCGGCATTCCCACCGACAACCTCCCCCAGCTCTTTCCCATCGCGCTCTTTCTCTACTACGTCATCCTGCTCAATCTGTTGCTCTTCGTCTTCAATCTCATCCCCGTCCCACCGCTCGATGGCAGCCACATCCTACGCCACTTCCTCCCCTACCGCGCCCTACAGATCTACGACCGCGTCGGCATGTTCGGCATGTTGATCATCATGCTCTTCTTTGGCAGCATCATCTTCCGTATCTTCCTCAATCCCCTTCAGGGCACCTTCGACTCGCTCCTCTTCCATCTGTAGCGCACCGGTTTCCCGTATCATCTCTACTTGACCGCAATGACTGATCAAAACTCCATCTCCCCGCGCCCCCGCGTCCTCTCCGGCATGCGCCCCACCGGACGACTCCACCTCGGTAACTACATGGGAGCCCTCCACAACTGGGTCCAGCTCCAGCACCAGTACGAGTGTTACTTCTTCATCGCCGACTACCACGCCCTCACCACCGACTACGCCGACACCTCCGCCCTCAAAAACAACATCCGCGAGGTCGCCCTCGACTTCCTCGCCGCCGGACTCGACCCCAACCTCTGCACCATCTTCATCCAGTCCCACGTCCCCGCTCACTTTGAGCTGCACGCCCTCCTCAGCATGATCACCCCGGTCACCTGGCTTGAGCGCGTTCCCACCTACAAGGATCAGCAGGAGCAGCTCAAAGAGAAAGATCTTGCCACCTACGGCTTCCTCGGCTATCCCCTCCTCCAGTCCGCCGATATCCTCGCCTACCAGCCCGCCTTCGTCCCCGTCGGCCAGGATCAGGCCGCCCACGTCGAAATCACCCGCGAGATCGCCCGCCGCTTCAACTCCCTCTACCCCGGTCGCTTCTCCTTCGGCCCAGAGGCCGCACCCTGGGAGCTCGAAGCTGTCAAAACCAAGGCCCGCAAGATCGCCGGACAGCCCGACAAATCCAACTTCAGCACCCAGGAACTCGCTCAGGCAGCCCACCAGACCAAGCTCAAATCGCCCTACTTCATCGAGTCCATCCTCCCCGAGCCGGAAGTCCTGCTCACCCCAGCCCCCAAGCTCCCCGGCACCGACGGACGCAAGATGTCCAAAAGCTACAACAACACCATCCTGCTCTCCGACCCCGAAGACGTCATCCGCGCCAAGCTCAAGACCATGGTCACCGACCCGGAGCGCATCCGCCGCACCGACCCCGGCAACCCCGACGTCTGCCCCGTCTTCGACATCCATAAGGTCTTCTCCTCCGACCAGACCCGCCTCAAAGTATGGGAAGGCTGTACCTCGGCCGGAATCGGCTGCATCGAATGTAAAGATTGGCTCGCCGATCATGTCGTCGCGTTACTCGCTCCCATCCAGCAGCGCCGCCGCCACTACGAAGACCACCCCGCCGAAGTCGACGCCATCCTCGCAGCAGGCAACGCCCGCGCCAACGCCCGCGCCAACCAGACCCTGCACCAGGTTCGCTCCGTGATGGGCCTGAGATAACCCCGATGCCCGAAGAAATCCAAAATCCCGAAGCACCCGGAACAACCACCGAGCCAGCCGCTTCAGAGCTAGGCCCGTCCACCCTTGCCGAACCGTCCGGAGCCTCCGAGAACACCCCCGAGCCCCACACCCCCTTCATCCTCGAACCCAAGCCCATCCCCCCGGCCCCCGAGCCCAAACGCCCCACCGCCGCCAAGGAAGAGGCCTCCCAGTCGCCATTCTCCGTCACCGTAGGCCAGGTCTACGACGGCCCCCTCGACCTCCTCCTCGATCTCATCCGCAAACAAAACATCGACATCTACGATATCCCCATCGCCCGCATCACCAGCCAGTTCCTCGAGTACACCCACCACCTCAAGCAGACCGATGTCGATGCCGCCGGCGAGTTCATCTACATGGCCTCGCTCCTCATCCACATCAAATCCAAAACCCTCCTCCCTCGCGACCCCTCCGACGTCCTCGGCGCCGACTCCGAAGACCCTCGCCGCGAACTCGTCGAGCGCCTCCTCGAGCACGAGCGCTTCAAGGCCGCCGCCCAGATGCTCATGCAGAAGCAGCAGATCGAAGAAGCCACCTGGACTAACCCCGGCCTCAAGCAATTCCGCCGCGAAACTCAGGAGTCAGGCTCCGAAGCAGGCCTCGAGCAGGAGATCGCAGCCGACACCGTAGACCTCGTCCGCGTCTTCCAGGAGATACTCACCCGCCTCCGCGCCCGCCCCGTCCTCAACGTCGACGAGGAGTCCGTCACCGTCGCCCAGATGATCGACTACGTCAAACGCCGCCTCATCATGGAAGACAAACCCGTCTCCCTCCGCCGCCTCCTCCACAACACCCATACCGAGCGCGCCCTCATCTGCATGTTCCTCGCCATGCTCGAACTCGTCCGCCTCCAGGCCGTCCTCCTCCACCAACCCGTCCTACAGGGAGACATCCTCATCAAGAAGACCGACAACTTCGACCAGGTCTTCGCCGACCAGCAAAACGCCCGCGACGACTGGCGTTAGCCCCAAACAAACCGAAGGCCCATGTTGACGACCGGCAATCGGTCGTCAACATGGGCCTTCGTCTGCCTTCACTTCTCCTGCCCCTTACGCCTGCAACCGCCGCCGCAACAGCGCACTCAGCGAGACCAGACCCGTACCCATCAGCGCCAGAGTACTTGGCTCCGGCGTCACGCCCGAACCATCCTTCGGATTCGTGTTGCCAAAGCTCCCCGTAAACTCCATGTTGTGCACCTCGCCGGTCTGCCCAATCTGCGCGGCAATAAAGTTCCCCGCCATCTGGCCATTCCCGCTCAACACCGCAAACGGTGCCAGCACCGACGCGCTGAACTGTGCATCGATCGCCACCGTCTGCGCACCCGCAAAGTTGAACAGGATATTCGCATCCGTCTGGCTGTCGCCGCTGTTCTGCACGCCGTTGACGTACAGCCCCGTGCCCAGAGTCACGTTCGTCCCCGCCACATTCACAATCACCGTCGAACCCACCGGCACCTCAATGTCGATGTTGTGGTTCGTATCCGCAAACTGCGCCGCCGTCAGGTCAAACACATTCAGAGTCGGGCTCGTCCCCTGCAGCACCAGCCAACTGGGATTGCCGCCCATCGGCGTCGGAGCACCAACCACACCGTTTGCAGCAAGCCCATTCAGCACCGCGGTCTGCAAATCCAGCGCACTCCGTAGCGAGGTGAAGTCGATCCCCGAACTCCCGCTCGTCACCCGGTGCCCGCCATCGTTGAAATTGATGTTGCCATTCGTCCCCGGCGCATACACGTTGCCGCCGCCGTTCATGTTGAACGTCTGACCCGCCACCAGGCCATTCGTCGACACCAGTCCAAAGCTCGCCAACGACCCATAAGGATCAGCATTCAGCGAACTCCCGATCGTCGTGCCCGTCAGCACCATGTCCGCCGCAGCCACCCGGCCCGTCACATCGGCATTCGTGCCAATCGTGCCTGCTATCACTTGATTACCATTCGAGTCCACCGTGCCCAACGCCACCAGGTTATACGCGCTGGCCACACCAAAAGGAACCGTGTCTGCATGACACACTACAACCGGAATCGTCAGCCCGGCGATCAGGTAGAGAAAAGAGCGAATCGTCATAGCCTGTTGCGCATGCAGTTAATAGTCCAAACTCAATGACTTCTAAATGAATGAAAACAAATGTAGCAACCATTAGCCACCTGGTTTCACCTTGCAATGAATTGCGGTAAATAGTGGAAACAATAGTCTTACCTCGCCCGCTGCACCATTTCCGCTGCATGCGCCTCTCCCCACCCCCAGCCCGCTGTTACGCTCCCACCCCGCGCCTGCCGCCCACCGACCGTCATCGTCCGCTTTATCCACGCCTCAGCCGCGCTAACCCCGGTAGTCGTTGGTATGCTTAGGGGTACTCTTCATCCACACTTATGAGCCTCAAAGCAAAGATCGAAGCCGTCATCTACGCGTCGGAAGAACCCGTCACCCTCGCCCAGCTCACCGGCCTCCTCGGCCACGAAGCCCAGGCCGAACTCGACCACCTCGACGCCGCCCAGCACCACCTCACGCTGGAGCCATCGCCCGCACTCGCCCGCGCCACCAGCGACCAGATCACCGATCAGGACAGCAATCAAGACATCGATCAGGATCAGGACGCCCTCAACGGCGAAGTCCTCACCCCCGAAGCCCCCGAGCCCTCCGCCGAGACTTCCCCAGCCACCGCAGGGCAGGGAACTGACGCCAAACCAACCGCCGCCGAATCCAGAGCAGAGAAGGAAAAGGCCCGGCGCCTCCGTGAATACTTCCGCACCATCCTCGACGAGCTCTTCCGCGACTACGCCACCTCCGACCGCGGCCTCGAAATCCGCGAAGTCGCCGGAGGCTTCCGCCTCGCCACCAAGCCCGAGTACCACGACGCCGTCCGCGGCTTCGTCAAGTCCCTCAAGCCACCCCTCAAGCTCTCCCTCCAGGCCCTCGAAACCCTCGCCGTCGTCGCCTACAAACAGCCCGTCACCGCTCCCGAAATCTCCGAGATTCGTGGCGTAGACTCCGGCGGCGTCCTCGGCTCCCTCATGGCCCGCAAGCTCATCACCACCGCCGGCCGCAAACAGGTCATCGGCCGCCCCATCCTCTACAAAACCACCAAGGACTTCCTCCTCCGCTTCGGCCTCAAAGACATCAACGAACTCCCCAGCATCGAAGAGTTCGAAAAGATGGCCGGCGAACTCGCCGAACAGGAAGAGATCCAGATGGATCACCACCCCGAGCCCGCCGCCGAAGAGACCGCAGCCGAGCCTCACTCGCACCACGCCCCCGAGTCAGCCAGCGACCTCGAACCCGAACGCCACTCCCACGCCCCCCAGGCCGACGGCAGCCCCGACACCGAGGACAACCCCCTCGACGACCCCATCGACGAGTCCACCACCCCCCTCGATCCCATCGACGCTTCCCCCCAGCCAGCCCAACCCAAACCAGCTGAAGACGAGTAGCCGCAACCTCTGCACCAGCTACAATCAATCCAGCACCTCAGCAACACCCGACCGCGACGAGCACCTCCGCAGTCAGAAAGCCAGCAACCATGACTAGCAAAGCCACCCCTCCCGCCAAAGAAGATGCCCCCACCGGCGACCGCCTCCAGAAGATCCTCGCGCAGGCCGGCATCGCCTCTCGCCGCAAAGCCGAGGAGATCATCCTCGAAGGCCGCGTCCAGGTCAACGGAACCACCATCACCACCCTCGGCACCCGCCACGACCCCACCAAAGACCACATCCGTGTCGACGGCAAGCTTCTCAGCGGCCCCGAGCCCCACCGCTACTTCATGCTCAACAAGCCTCGCGGCTACGTCACCACTCTGGTCGACCCCCAGCACCGCCCCACCGTCATGCAACTCCTCGGCGAGGCCACCCAGAAGAAGGTCACCGGCCTCCACGGTAAGCTCCCACGCCTCTACCCCGTAGGCCGCCTCGACTACCTCTCCGAGGGCCTCCTCCTCATGACCAACGACGGCGACCTCGCCAACTCCCTCTCCAAGGCCGCCGCCGGTGTCGAAAAATCCTACCTCGTCAAAGTCAGCGGAGTCCCTCCGGCCTCCGGCATCGACCAGATCCGCCGCGGCATCATGATCGACCGCGGCCGCCTCGACGAGATCCGTTCCGGCCGTCGCGACCGCATCATCACCTCTCCCGCCAAGGTCGAACTCGTCCGCGCCGGCGACAACCCCTGGTTCGAAGTCACCCTCATCGAAGGACGCAACCGCCAGCTCCGCAAAATGTTCGAGGAGATCGGCCACCACGTCGAAAAAATCCGCCGCATCGGCTACGGAGCCCTCCGTCTCGACGTCCCCCCCGGCGAATTCCGCGAACTCACCCCCGGAGAAGTCATGGCCCTTAACCGCGCAGCCAGCGGCAAAAAAGTCGTCCCCAAGGCCAAGCTCCCCGAGTACGCCCAGCTCAAGGCCCCCGTCAAAAAGAAGTCCTTCGCCACCCGCCGCCCCCGTTAGCGCCCCACCCCTCCGCTGCGCGCCAGGCCCCCTGTCTTTGCTGTCAATCAGCCCAGACTCGGGGCCTTTCCTGCGTACCGCGCACGTCACCGTTGCAACCAGAAATTAACAATCGAACCCTCTGCCAAACGCCTCCCCACAACGTTGCAACCACACGCTTTAGCCGCCGCCCAACCCCCAGCCGCCACGCCGCCGTCACCATCCCGGCACCCGCCTACAACTTCTGTGACACCGCCCCTTGACACCCCTCCATATCGAAGCCAAGAATACTCCCGCAATTCACAGTACGTAGGATGACAAACTCAAATTCTGCGCATCCAATGAATTGCAAAGGAGCACCAACGTGGCACTTGAAAAAGCAGTATTTGGAGCAGGGTGTTTTTGGGGTGTTGAAGCCCGTTTCGACGAACTCAACGGTGTCATCGATACAGTCGTAGGATACGCAGGCGGCGACCTCGAACACCCAACCTACAAAGAAGTCTGTACTGACCGCACCGGCCACGCGGAAGTCGTTCAAGTCACCTTCGATAACAGCCGTCTCTCCTACGATCAACTTCTCGATACCTTCTTCGCGCTCCACGATCCTACTCAGGTCAACCGGCAGGGACCGGACTGGGGGTCCCAGTATCGTAGCGTCATCTTCTGTCTCTCCGACCAGCAGGCCACTCAGGCCCGCGCCAGAATCGCAGAACTCAACGCCTCAGGAACCTACCGCCTCCCCATCGCCACCCAGGTCCTCACCGCGCCTGCCTTCTGGAAGGCCGAAGAGTACCACCAGAAATATCTGGAGAAGCGTGGCATGGTCAGTTGCCACATCTAGTCCGCTACGACCATTCGCAGTCGATACCCCAAATAACCAGCCCCGGATCTCGCGCCATCTCACCGCGCCACCACCGGGGCTAACTTTCGTCCAGCGGCACCCTGCACCTTCCGGCAGCAGGATACCCTCACTTCACCGCCGGACGCAGTGCACTCTCCCGCGTCCGGCACGCAGCACACGTCTGCAGATGCTCCAACAGCATCTTCGACGTCCACGCATGGTTCTTCTCCGCGTTCTGAACCCGCCGCTCCCGCTGCTCCAGGGTAGTCGTCTCATCGGCCAACCCTTCCTTGGCCTCGGCCAGCTCGCTCACCGCGTTCGCCAGCATCTGCTTCAACTCTCTTCCACCGGTACAGGGCATGTTCGGCAGTCTAGCAGACTTCTGTTCTCCTGCAATCATCCCTTCGGTCCAACCCACATTCGCCTTCCAGATTGAAACTGTGTTACTCTGGATTTGCACTCTGACCTAAACGAGTGCGGGCACCGCAGGCAAAGACCTCCAAAAGCTACTCGGATGTTTGGCCAGAGACTGCGATTCGCTCTCACCCACCGCATACCTTCCCAAAAAAGAAGCCGCGCTGGTTGCTCTGGCTGGAAGACCCGTCATCGGACGAGTCTCGCCGTGCAGCAGCAGCGCTTCGATTCCCGACAGCAATGCTGACTAAGCAAGATCTATGGTGCCTCGGCACCCCTGCATCCTTATGTCGCTTCATCAACACACGACTCTCACCAGTCAAAGGAATAACCTTGAACTCCGCAATCCTTGAGCCCCAGGCTGAAATCAACACCAACAATACCCCCCAGGCAGAGGCCGTCATCACCACCCCAACCGGCTTGCCCCTCGTCAAAGACGTCCACTTCAACGACTTCAAAATCTCTGACTCGCTGAAGCACCGCCTCGCCAAGGCCGGCTTCACCCTCCCCACCCCCGTCCAGGCCAAGGCCATCCCCCCCGCCCTCGAAGGCAACGACATCCTCGCCACCGCCTCCACCGGCACCGGCAAGACCCTCAGCTTCCTCATCCCCATGATCGAGCGCATGGATGCCACCTCGGTGCCCAGCACCAAAGGCAAGCGCAATCCCATCCGCGCCCTCATCCTGCTCCCCACCCGCGAGCTCGCCATGCAGGTTCTCGATGCCTACGCCAAGCTCGTCCCCAACGCCAAAAACGATGCCGTGCTCGTCTGCGGTGGTCTCTCCGAGAACAACCAGCTCGATCAGCTCGACCGCGGCCCACGCCTCGTCGTAGCCACCCCCGGCCGCCTCGAAGACTTCCTCCGCCGCCGCTCCGTCAACCTCGGCGCCGTCGAAATGTTCGTCCTCGACGAAGTCGATCGCATGTTGGACATGGGCTTCCTGCCCGCCATCCGCCGCATCGTCGGAGCCATCCCCAAGACCCGCCAGACCATGTGCTACTCGGCCACCCTCGACGCCAACATCCGCGAGATCGTCCGCGACTACGTCAGCAACCCCGTCCGCGTCGAGATCGGCACCACCTCCAAGCCCTCCGACCGCGTCGAACTCCGCGTCTACACCGTCATGCAGGACCAGAAGCTCGGCCTGCTCGACCAGATGCTCCGTCAGGAAGAAGGCACCTTCCTCGTCTTCTCCCGTACCAAGCACGGCGCGGACCGCATCTCCAAGAAGCTGGAGAAGCTCGGCCACGACGCCGATGTCATCCACGGCGACCGCAGCCAGTCCCAGCGCACCGCCGCCCTCAAGGGCTTCTCCAACGGCAAACACCGCGTCCTCGTCGCCACTGACGTCGCCGCCCGCGGCATCGACGTCAACGACATCGCCCACGTCGTCAACTACGACCTGCCCAACGCCTCCGACGACTTCGTCCACCGCATCGGCCGTACCGGTCGCGCTGGCAAAAAAGGCGTAGCCACCACCTTCGTCATGCCTCAGGAAAAAGGCGACGCCCGCAAGCTCGAGCGCGAACTCAAGATAAAGTTTGAGTGGCGCGAAGCCGATAAGAACCTTGAGAAGGAACTCCGTAACCAGCCCGTCGACCTCGCAACCAAGGGGCAGGATCTGATGCAGATGGAGACTCGCTCCTGGAAGGGCAACGATCCAGTCTCACCCATGACCCCCAACCCCAGCCCCTACAAATCGGCTGGTGCGGGTGCCGGCAACGGCGGCTTCTCCGGCGGACGAAACTCCGGCGGACGTGGCCCCGGCTCCGGCCGCCCAGGCAGCAACAGCCGCCCAGGCAGCAGCCGCTCCGGCCCAGCCCGCCGCGGTCAATAACCCTCATCCGCAACGCTCCGCTCTGCACGTCAACCAACGGCACAGCGGAGCAGTTGTGTCTGGTCTTCTTCATTTACCTCCCCTCAACCTTCAGCCCTATAAAATAAGACCAATCCTATGATCTCTGTCTCCAATGTCACCATGCGCTATGGCTCGAAGCTCCTCTTCGAGGATGTCTCCGTCACCTTCACCACAGGCCGCCGCTACGGCCTCACCGGCCCCAACGGCGCCGGCAAATCGACCTTCATGAAGTGCCTCACCGGCGAGATCGACCCCCAGAAGGGAACCGTCGTCCGCCCCAAAAAGATCGGTGTCCTCTCCCAGGACCAGTACGCCTTCGACGCCTACCGTGTCATCGATACCGTCATCATGGGCAATAAGGCCCTCTGGGCCGCTCTCGAAGAGCGCGAGATCATCTACGAAAAGCCCGAACTAACCGACGAAGACGGCTCCCGCCTCGGCGAACTCGAAGGTATCGTCGGCGACGAAGACGGCTACGAAGCCGAGTCCAACGCCGCAGTCCTCCTCCAAGGCCTCGACATCCCCGACGAGCTACACGAGCGCAAAATGTCCGAGCTTCAGGGCGGCCAGAAGGTCCGCGTCCTCCTCGCTCAGGCGCTCTTCGGCAACCCCCAGGCGCTGCTCCTCGACGAGCCCACCAACTACCTCGACCTCGAGTCCATCCACTGGCTCCAGGACTTCCTCGTCCGCTACAACGGCACCGTTATCACCATCTCCCACGATCGCCACTTCCTCAACAACGTCTGCACCCACATCGCCGACATCGACTACGAGACCATCATCACCTACAACGGCGGCTACGACGACATGGTCCTTCAAAAGACCAGCATCCGCACCCGCATCGAATCCCAGAACGAGCAGCGCGAAAAGAAGATCGCCCAACTCAACGACTTCATCGCCCGCTTCTCCGCCGGCACCCGCTCCAGCCAGGTCAACTCCCGCAAAAAAGAAGTCGAGCGCCTCGCCACCAGCGAACTCGCCCGCTCCAACATCGCCCGCCCCTTCATCGCCTTCAAAATGGAGCGCCCCTCCGGCAAAAACGTCCTCGAATTCGAGCACGTCAACAAGTCCTACACCCAGAAAGACGGCAAGGTCGAGCACGTCATCAACAACTTCTCCGCCGCTGTCAGCCGTGGCGACAAGGTCATCCTCATGGGCCGCAACGGGCAAGGGAAGACCACCCTCCTCAAGGCTCTCCTCGCCAACGGCCCCGGCATCGAAGAAAAAGACGTCTCCATCGACTCCGGCTCCGTCAAATGGGGCCACGAAGTCTCCATCGGCTACTTCGCCCAGGATCACAAAGGCTCCATCCAGCTAGGCATGACCGCCTCCGACTGGCTCCACCAGTTCGACCCTCAGGCCACCAAGGAAGACATCCGCGGCATCCTCGGACAAATGCTCTTCAAGGGCGAAGAAGGCCTCAAGAAGACCGACGCCCTCTCCGGTGGAGAAGCCGCCCGCCTGCTCTTCTGCAAGATCATGCTCCAGAAGCCCAACGTCCTCGTCCTCGACGAACCCACCAACCACTTGGACCTCGAAAGCATCAACGCCCTCAACCAGGCCATCCAGAAGTACGAAGGCACCGTCTTCCTCGTCACCCACGACCAGGACCTCATCGAAGAAGCCGGCACCCGCATCTGGCACTTCGAAGGCGGCCCCACCGACTTCCACATCACCGACCACAAGGGCCCCTACGAGGAATACCAGCAACAACTTGCCATCGCCGCAAAGTAGCCCCCACCCTCTTGCCCTCGCGGAGCGACAGCCCATCGTCGCTCCGCAGAGGCCAGCTCCTCCCCAACGCGCTCCGCATCCCTCCAAAAAGTGCAATACTGATCACCACCAGAGAGGGCCTCATGCCGACTACCGACCCCATCCAGTCCCGCGGTAAAAACGTCCTCGGCCAGCCGCTCGACACCTGCGGCTGCGACCCCATGACCGGCTTCTACCGCACCGGTTGCTGCGAGACCGGCCCCGACGACCTCGGCGTCCACACCATCTGCTGCATCGTCGACGCCCCCTTCCTCGCCGCCTCCAGAGCCCTCGGCAACGATCTCTCCACCCCCATGCCCCAATTCGGCTTCCCCGGCCTCAAGCCCGGCGACCGCTGGTGCGTCTGTGCCGCCCGCTGGCTTCAGGTCCAGCAGGCAGGTGCAGCCTGCCCCGTCGTCCTCGAAGCCACCCACGAAAACACCCTCCGCATCGTCCCCTTCGACCTCCTCATTCAGTTCGCAGTAATCCCGTCGCAGCTCCACTAATGCCTGCCCCTCGCTTGGCGTCCTCGCGGTAATCCCCTCGCAGCTCCACTAATGCTGCCCCTCGCTTCGCGTCCTCGCTGTAATCCCGTCCCAGCTCCACTAACGCCAGCTATCCGCAAAGTCGCCAGCTAAATTCACATCCCATCCAAATCCATCCGCGGATTTGCCTTGACATCCCTGCGCCGCTCTTAGAACCTAGAACTAACTACTTAAATTCAATTTCTGGCTTCACCCAACGTGTACCCCTCCCAGTCTGAGGCAGGTCGCGCCGACTCCAAACCAAGCCAGTCATTCACCACACCCCGATCTCTGATCCCCGGTGTCTTTACAAGGAGCGCTCTACCCTTATGAATTCCAAACAAATCACTCATCGGTTGGTCACCTTCGCAGCCGCGGCTCTTCTGCTTTGCGCCGCCACCCTGCCCGCCTCCGCCCAGTCCGCCGCCGTCGGCAACATCAACGGTGCCGTCACCGACACCACCGGAGCTGCCGTCCCCAACGCCACCGTCATCGTGACCAACACCGATACCGGTGCCACCCGCACCCTCACTACCAACTCCGACGGCCTCTACACCGCCAGCTTCCTCCAGTCCGGCCACTACGAAGTCATCCTCGGCGGCGGCGCCTTCAGCAAGATCGACCGCAAAAACCTCGTCCTCACCGTCGGTGAAACCCTCACCGTCAACGCCGCTCTCTCCGCCGCCTCCGTTACCACCGACGTCGTCGTCACCACCGAGGCCCCGCTGCTCGACACCCAGAAGACCGAGAACTCCCAGACCGTCTCCCAAAGCTACATCAGCGATCTCCCGGTCAACGGACGCCGCTGGGACAACTTCGTCCTCCTCACCCCCAACGTCGCCCCCGACGGCACCACCGGACTCGTCAGCTACCGCGGCATCTCCGGCCTCTACAACTCCAACCTCGTCGACGGCGTCAGCAACCAGCAGGCCCTCTTCGCCGAGGCCCGTGGCCGCTCCAACGGTGCCCCCTACGTCTTCTCCCCCGACTCCATCAAGGAGTTCCAGTCCTCCGTCTCCGGCTACTCCGCCGAGTTCGGTGGCTCCGCCGGCGGTCAGGTCAACGCCATCACCAAGTCCGGCACCAACCAACTCCACGGAGACCTCTTCTACTATCTCCGCTATCCCTCCCTCAACGCCCTCGATCCCTTCAGCAAGTGGTCGGCTCTCCACAACGGTGGCCCCGCCGTCCTCCTCACCCAGACCGTCCACCAGCAGCAGCAGTTCGGTGGCTCCGTCGGCGGCCCCATCATCAAGGACAAGCTCTTCGGCTTCTTCACCTACGACGGTTTCCGTAAGGTGAACCCCATCCTCTACACCTCCTCCACCCCGGCCGCCACCCTGCTCGGCTTCGCCAACTCCGCTGCCACCTGCCCCTCCCCCCTCAGCGCCAGCCAGTGCACCGCCGCCGCCCAGTTCCTCATCTCCGAGACCAACGGAACCTACGGACGCAACATCAAGCAGGACATCTTCTTCCCCAAGCTGGACTACCAGCTCAACGGCAACAACCACCTCTCCGCCAGCTTCCTCTGGCAGAACTTCCACCAGCCCAACGGCGCCAACTCCGCCATCGTCGTCACCAATGGAGGCATCCAGAACAACGGCGGCTCCGACTACCACGAGCGCTTCTTCGTCGCCGGCCTGGAGAGCGTCCTCAACTCCCGCACTGCCAACCAGCTCCGCTTCCAGTGGTCCCGCGACCTCGAAACCAACACCAGCAACGGCCCCGGACCTGGTGTCACCGTCGGCTCCGGCGTCATCGGCAGCTACGGCGAAACCACCTTCCTCCCCCGCCTCGCTGAACCCGATGAGCACCGCATCCAGATCTACAACGTCATCTCCCAGACCCGCGGCCAGCACAACATCAAGGCCGGTGTCGATCTCAACTTCATCCACGAGATCATGATCAACCTCTTCCAGGGCAACGGAAACTACTCCTACGCCGGTAACGCCTCCACCTCCTTCGCCAACTGGGTCCAGGACGTCTACGGCGTCAACGGTGGAGCCCACTACACCAGCTTCACCCAGGTCGTCGACCCCATCACCAAAACCGGTCGCGACGACTTCTGGAACAAGAACCTCTCCACCTTCCTCGAAGACGATTGGAAGGCCACCTCCACCCTCACCATCAACGCCGGCATCCGTTGGGACCTCCAACTCGTCCCCCAGCCGCCCCGCCCCTTCCTCAACAGCGCCAACGGTGCACCCAGCCCTCTCGGTGCCGCCGTCACCTCCGTTATCAATACCAACTACAAGATGATCCAGCCCCGCGTCGGCTTCGCCTGGAACCCGCTGCCCAACACCGTCCTCCGCGGCGGCTACGGCATGTTCTACGGACTCATCCCGCTCAGCGCCTACTACAATGTCCGTGTTGAAAACGGCGTCTTCCAGCAGCAGTACAACCTCACCGCTGGCAAGCCCGGTGCACCCACCAACCTCAACGTCCTCTTCACGCCGCCCGGGCCCGCGCTCGCCGCTCCCTTCTCCGGCGCCCTCACCCCCCAGGCCATCGGAGTCCCCGCAGGGCAGCCCCTCAGCCCCCACGGCCTCGATCCCCACTACACCCAGCCCTACACCCACTCCGTCGATCTCGCCATCGAGCAGGTGCTCCCCGCCAACACTACCCTCCGCATCGGCTGGGTAGCCACCCGCGGCCTGCGCCTCCCCTACGCCATCGACCTCAACCAGCCCGCCTACACCGGAGCCACCCGCACCTACGACGTCGTCGATAAGTCCGGCGTCACCACCTCCACCGTCACCGTGCCCTTCTACCCCTCCGGCCTGCCTAAGCCCTCGCCCAACGATGGCAACTTCCAGGTCTCCTACAGCGGCCTCAACACCTGGTACAACGCCATGGCCGTCACTCTCAACAAGCAGATGAGCCACGGCCTCGAGGCTCTCATCAACTACACCTGGGCCCACGCCACCGACGCCGGACAGACCGCCGGCGGTGGCTCCGGCGCCAACGGCTCCGGCGGTGCCTTCTTCGGTACCGACGTCCTGCTCGATCCCTTCAACCCCAAGGAGATCTACACCAACCCTGCCATCAACATGAGCCGGGAGCAGGGCCGCTCCGACCTCGACATGCGCGGACGCTTCGTCGCCAGCATCGTCTACACCCCGCACTTCAAAATCGCCAACCGTGCCCTCAGCTACACCGCCAACGGCTGGCTCCTCTCCGGTACCGCCACCGAGCAGACCGGCTTCCCCGTCACCCCCTTCATGTCCAATAACCCCGGCTTCGGCGTCTACACCACAGGCAGCGGCACCACCGCGCTCGCCGCTGGCGGAGACGGCAGCGCCACCGGCGGGGCCAACAATACCTTCAACGTCCCCTTCATCGCCAACGGACGCGCACCCCAGACGCCTCGCAACGGCTTCCCCGGGCCCGGCGTTCACAACCTCGATGCCCGCATCTCCCGCGACTTCCCCATTCGCGACAGCATCTCCTTCCAACTCCTCGGCGAGGCCTTCAACCTTGTCAACCACCGCAACGGCCTCGGCGTAGCCAACACCGCCTTCAGCTTCAACGCTCCCGGCGCAACCAGCGCGGCCTGCCCCGCCAGCAGCCACACCAACACCTGCATCGCGCCGTTTGTCTCACCTACCCCCTTCGGCACCATCAACTCCACCAGCGGAACCCTCTACGGCCCACGCCAACTGCAGGTCTCCGCCAAACTCTTCTTCTAAACCCAACCCAACCTCAACCCAAAAGCGGCTCCGGATCATCCGGAGCCGCTTTAGCATCTTCCATCACATCTGTTTCTGCTTCTGTCTTTGTAGTTCTTCCCGTACCCGTCCCCAAAGACCGGGTGCCCCATACATGCCGCAGTCTCATCGCGGAATGTGTGGGAATGTAAACCTCCACCCCGCCCCGAGCCCTTGCTTCTGCAGTTGTACTTGTCTTTGTCTCTGTCCTCGTCTCTTTACTTGTCACCCTTGGCGCAGCGGAGGACCTGCTTTTGCCCTTACCCACCAGCACCCCCAAAGCATTCACCTTCATCCCATCAAAACACCCCCGCCCCACTTGACAATCCCACCTCACCCCGCACCTCACTCCCCTATCATCACCGCAACCACATCCAGCTAACCCAAATCAATGGAAGACTTTGCCGCAATCCACCCCAAAATATGGGACTTTTTCGCAAAATCGACCCTCAAGTCCGGACCTAACCATAATCAATCGAAGACTTTGCACCAATTATGCCAGGGTGGGGGTACACACCAAACAACCAGAAATGTAGGGGGAAAGAGCAGGGAGGGGAAGTGGTGCGCCCGAGAAGATTCGAACTTCTGACCTACAGCTTCGGAGGCTGCCGCTCTATCCAGCTGAGCTACGGGCGCGCACCTTAAGGGTAGCACGATCCGCCGCCCATTCCGCAAGTTGACAACCCATCCCATGCCCTTCACCATCAGATTTAGCTACCAACCCTGAAAGAGAGATCCAGCATGCGCCTTCGCCTCATCGCAGCCTTCGCCTGTACCACCCTCCTCGCCTCCGCCAGTCTCGTTCCTGCATACGCGCAGATGGGCGACATGAAGATGGACCACGCCGACTCCGCCAAGTCCATGCCCAGCCCCCCCGCCACCGCCGCCGTAACCCTCAACGGCAAGGCCATCACCATCAAGTACAACGCCCCCTCCAAGCGTGGCCGCAAGATCATGGGTGACCTCGTCCCCTACGGACAGATCTGGCGCACCGGTGCCAACGCCGCCACCACCCTCATCACTGCTACCCCCCTCTCCATCGGAACCCTCACCGTCCCCGCCGGAACCTACACCCTCTACACCCTCCCCACCGCCACCGACTGGAAGCTCGTCGTCAACAAGCAGACCGGCCAGTGGGGCACTGAATACAAGGAATCCATGGACCTCGGTCGCACCCCGCTCACCGGCAAAACCATCCCCTCCCAGGAGAAGATGTCCATCTCCTTCGAAAACACCAAGGGCAACACCACCGAACTCCACATCAAGTGGGACACCACCGACGAGTTCGTCAAAGTCACCGCCAAGTAGCCCCACACCCATCAAACCAACTGGCCGCAGCCTGATCCCTCAGGCTGCGGCCAGTTTCTCTTAAGTCCATCCATTCAGGTCAGCAACAGCTCAGAACGTCAGCATCTCATCGCCTGCTTCACCGGAACTCAGTGATCCCGTCTCCGGGCCGGACACATCCTCTTCCCGCAACGAGGTGCGAATGCTGCTCCCGCTCTCGAACTGGATCTCCAACGCCTCATACTCCACCAGCGTCGCCGCCCCTACATTCTCGCCAATCAGCCCACACAGCACATTCCGAAACTCCGGCTCGCCATACGCATACGAGCCCTCCTCCCGAAACACCTCCGGCCACTCATACAGCGTCAGTACCGGCCCATCGAACCGCAGTTGCAGGTAATCCTGCACAAACTCCACTGCCGTCAGCTCCTGCCCAACCAGATCATCCACTTCCATAACAATCCCTGTCCAGAGACCCTAGTGGCCGGTCTCTTCGCTGGTAAACGCCTCATACTCCGCCGCCGACAACAGACCATCCACCTGCTTGGCATCCGCCAGCTCCAGCTTCAGAATCCACGTCGTATTCGCATCCGAGTTCAGCTTCTCCGGCACACTCACCAGCTCTTCATTCACTGCCGTCACCGTGCCCGAAACCGGGGAAAACAGGTCCGATACCGCCTTTACCGACTCCACCGAGCCAAACGTCTTGCCAGCCTCCAGCCTATCGCCCACCTTCGGCAACTCCACAAACACAATGTCGCCCAGCGAGTTCTGCGCATAGTCGGTAATCCCAACCGTGCCCGTGCTGCCGTCCACTGCAATCCACTCATGTTCCTTCGTGTACCGATACTCTGCTGGATAAGCCATCGTTGCATTCTCCCTGTCTTGGTTGGTGCTGCATTCCAGTGTAACGGCGGCACCGCCACCGCCAGTCTCGCATTCCGCCACTCCTACGCCACCACAGCCTTCTTCGGCCGCTTATAAAAGGGAAGTGCGACCACCCGGGCCTTCACGCTCTGCCCGCGTATCTCCACCGCCAACTCCCCATCCACTCCGGCATTCTCCACCGGCACAAACGCCATCGCAATATTCTTCTTCAGAAACGGTGCCGGCGATCCGCTCGTCACCTCCCCAATCCGCGTCCCATCCGCAGCCAGTACAGGATAGCCATCCCGCGCAATTCCGCGCTCGACCATCTCCAGCCCCACCAGCTTCCGCTTCGGCCCACCTGCTGCCTGCACCGCCAGCAGCGCCTCACGGCCTACAAACGAGGGCTTCTCCAGCTTCGCATAGCGCCCCAGCCCCGCCTCCAGCACGTTGATCGTGTCGGAGATCTCATGCCCATACAGCGCCATTGCCGATTCCATCCGCAGCGTATTCCGCGCTCCCAGCCCGCACGGTATCATCCCGAACTCCGCGCCCGCAGCCAGCACCTCTCCCCACACCCGCGCACTCGTTGGCTCATCCGAAGGCACGTAGATCTCAAACCCGTCCTCGCCCGTGTAACCAGTCCGCGCAATCATCACATTGTGCAGGCCACATACCTGCCCCCACGTAAACCAGTAGTTCTTGATTACGCTCAGGTCTGTCGAAGTCAGCTTCTGCAGCGTCGCCTCTGCCTTTGGCCCCTGGATCGCCAACTGCGTGTAGTAGTCGCTGAAGTCGTTCACATGCACCCCCGGCATCTGTCCAATCTGCGACCGCACCCACTGCACATCCTTCTCCCGCGTGCCTGCGTTGATCACGATCAGATAGTCGTTATCCGATAGCTTGTGCACAATCACGTCATCGACAAACGTCCCATTCGGATACAGCATCGCCGAGTAGTGCGCCTGCCCGACCGCCAGCTTGCTCGCATCGTTCATGCACAACTGCTGCACCGCCGCCAGCGATCCCGGCCCACGCAGCTGGATGTCGCCCATATGCGACACATCGAACACCCCCACCCCAGTCCGCACCGCCATATGCTCCGCAATCAGCCCGGAGTACTCCACCGGCATATCCCACCCGCCAAAGTCCACCATCTTGGCCTTATGCGCCCGGTGCGTTGCATTCAGAGCGGTCTTGCGCAGTGCCATCACGGTCTCAGCCATTTCATCCATCCTCTTCTTCTTTGCACATCCAAACAATTCACGATAGCACCGATGCAGCGCCTGTCCCAACCGCTGTTCCGCGCACCAGCCTGCACTCAATGCCTTGCGCGCAGCATCTCTACTTGCTGCTTCACCGCGGCATACGACTCCGCCGTCGGCGATCCCTGCATCTGCCACCGTACCAATCCCTGTCCATCGATCACCAGCACATACGCAGCATCTGCGTCTTTATACTGCGCCACTCGCCGCCACGCAGCTTCATCGTCCAGCAGTGGCACAAAGTGTCCCCGCGCCGGCTCCGAAACCGACGCCTTGATCCTTCCCATCACAAACCCTCGCAGCATCCGCGGAACAGCCGCCAGCACCGGCATCTCGTAATACACCACGCTGTCCGACTTCAGATAGTCCACCGCCAGCCGCTTCCCCCACGCCGTCACCGCATCCCGCGAGCCCTGGCTGAACCCCACCACCAGCACCCCCGGCCGACCCTTCAGATCTTCCGGCAGATTCACTGCCTTATCCGCAAACGAACTCCCATGCACCTCAGGAATACGCATCTCGCTCCGGCCCACCTGGCTGCTCAGCAATCCCAGAGCCGCAATTACCAGGACAGCACCCCAACGCACCCGCAACCCGCCAAATCCACTCATACCATCAGTCTAGTCAACAGCCTCGCCATCCCCAAGGCCCACCCGCTAAATCACTACCGTCTCACGATACTCGCCAAACACCTGCCGCAGAACATCCGCCACCTCTCCCACCGTCGCATAGCTCTCCACCGCCTGCAGAATCTGCGGCATCAGATTACTCCCACCCCGTGCCGCATCCTCTATCCGCCGCAGCGCCTCTGCGTGCACTCCCGCATCCCGCCGCGCTCGCATCGCCCGCACCCGTTCCACCTGCCGCCCCTCCAGCGCCTCATCAATCCGTTGAATCGGCACCGCCACCTCCTGCTCACTTACAAACTCATTCACCCCCACCACAATGGCTTCCTGCGCCTCTACAGCCTTCTGGTACGCATACGCCGCGTTCTGTATCTCCCGCTGCACATACCCTTGCTCGATCGCCCGCAGCATCCCGTATCCACCCGCCCCACCCTGCCCAACGCGCCCAAACCCCGCAATCCGGTCCAGATACTCCTGTGCCATACGCTCCACCTCGTTCGTCAGCGACTCCACGTAATACGACCCAGCCAGCGGATCAACTGTCTGCGCCACCCCGCTCTCATGCGCCAGAATCTGCTGCGTCCGCAACGCAATCCGCGCCGCATTCTCTGTCGGCAGCGACAGCGCCTCATCGAACCCGTTCGTGTGCAGGCTCTGCGTCCCCCCCAGCACCCCCGCCAGCGCCTGTAGCGTCGTCCGCACAATATTGTTCTCCGGCTGTTGCGCCGTCAGCGTCGAACCTGCCGTCTGCGTATGGAACCGCAGCATCCAACTCCGCGGATTCTTCGCTCCAAAGTGCTCCCGCATAATCCGCGCCCACATCCGCCGCGCTGCCCGAAACTTCGCCACCTCTTCCAGCAGATTGCTATGCGCGTTGAAGAAGAAACTCAGCCGCGGCGCAAACGCGTCCACATCCAATCCAGCATCCACCGCCGCCTGCACATAGGTCATCCCGTCAGCCAGCGTAAACGCCACCTCCTGCACCGCCGTACAACCCGCCTCCCGCATGTGGTACCCGGAGATCGAAATCGTATTCCACTCCGGCACCTCCTCCGCAGCCCACGCAAAAATGTCCGTCACCAGCCGCATCGCATGGTTCACCGGATAGATATACGTCCCGCGCGCAATGTACTCCTTCAAAATATCGTTCTGGATCGTCCCGCTCAGCTTCTTCACCGTCGCGCCCGTCCGCCGTGCCACCGCCACATACAGCGCCAGCAGAATCGAAGCCGTCGCATTGATCGTCATCGAGGTCGAAATCGTATCCAGCGCAATCCCCTGGAACAGCCGCTCCATGTCCTCGATCGAATCGATCGCCACCCCCACCTTCCCCACCTCGCCCAGCGCCAGCGCACTGTCCGAGTCATACCCAATCTGCGTCGGCAGATCGAACGCTACGCTCAGTCCCTTCGTCCCATTCGCCAGCAGAAACTTGTACCGCCGATTGGACTCCTCCGCGTCCCCCATTCCCGCATACTGCCGCATCGTCCACAGCCGCCCGCGATACATCGTCGGCTGGATCCCCCGCGTGTACGGATACCCCCCCGCCTCACCCACCTGCGTCGCCGCGTCAAACCCCGTCAGGTCCGCCGCTCCATACGACTGCTTCACGTCAATTCCAGAGCTTGTCTTCGTCTCAGCCATGCCGACCAAGTGTACGCGCTTCGGGCTTTCCTTAGCGCTTCTTCTCCCGCCGCCGCGCCTTCACAAAGCTGGTTAGGCAGAAGTATCCAAACATCACCGCCATTCCACCCAGCATCAGCAGATGTCCATGCGCCGCTGGCTGTGCCGCGGCCCCACGCCACTCCGCCCGCTGCTTCCACACCCCCACCCCCGCCGTCACCGCAAACAATCCAAAAAACACCCCCGTCAGCTCCAGCCACAATACGCCACCCAACCGCACAAACGGGCTCCACACCGCCTCCCCAAACTTCTTGCTCCCGCGCACCACCTCTTGCCGTCTCTGCTTCACCTGCACCGTTGTCTGCGTTACCGTGCGCACTGCTTTCTGTCCCAGCGTCGGGGGGGCGGCAACCCTACCTCCCGCATCACCACCTGCTCCCGCCGGATTCGGTGCCTTCGCAGCATCCACCGCCGACACCAGCGTCTTCGCTGCCAGTCGCGTTCCAATCCCCAGCGCTCGTCCAAACCGTACCGAATCCATAGCCGCAGTGTAGCGTCTCGCGTTCCAGGACGAAAGTCACCCCCGCCAACGAACGCCTCCCCCAGACGCCCAGACTACCCAGTTGCGTCCGCGCATCCCCACCACCACCATGGCTCCAATCCCTCGTGAGGAGATCTTTCAGGAAGAGTTTTCTCTGGACAGTCGGCCGTCTCTGTGACGCCGCCATCGGCATCATCATCCTCGTACCGCGCCGCACCCAGTCCATCGACCGCCTCGCCCACAGCCTCGATCAGACCGGGGACGACCGCCATACCATCGCCTCAAATCGATTTCTCCCCGGTCAAAACATCCCGTTGCGGCCAATCCGCACTGGGCGTATTCTAGTCCGAAGTATCGGCACCACCGCAGTACCCGCAATGCCGTTCCCGCCGGTCTCGTTGGGCCGGGAATACCCGATGCGCGGTAAGTCAAGATAGCCTGGGCAACCCGGAGGTGGCATTGAATCAGAAGGTCAAAAACCTTATTCAGAAGCTCGGTGAAGCAATCCACGAGTCCGTCTCGGAGTCGGAGGACATCGCCGGTGTCGTCAAAAATATCCGCGAACAGGGCTTCGATGTCCTGCTCATGCTGGAGGCAACTATCGGTCTCAACGAAGTGGAAAACGACCCCGAAGACTCCGCCGAAACAATCGACGATCAGCCCGAAGGGCCCTTCACCTCCAACGACCTCTCGTTCCTAAAGTCTCTCCGTATCAGCATCTCCCAGGATGAGACCCCCGAACAGGACACCTCCCCCAGCTAGGACCCAAGACTTCGGCTCTCCCGCATCGCGATCCGTCAGGCTCGTAACTCCATTCACGCTCCATCGCATTTGACGACCAGTACGCAAAATCAACGTCTACATGGTAGACTCGCGTCTCTCTGAGACTCAGCTTGTTCTCAGTATCCGAAATTTGTTGCCCCTACGTTTGCGAACCGAGGTAGTTGGAATATGAGAGATACGCTTGGTGTTCTTCTAGCCGGTGGTGCCGGTGAACGACTCTTCCCCTTGACCCGTGATCGTGCCAAGCCGGCCGTCCCCTTCGCCGGACAGTACCGCATTATCGACATAACCCTCTCAAACTGCATCAACTCCGATCTGCGCCATGTCTACATCCTCACCCAGTACAAAGCGCTCTCCCTCAATCGCCACATCCGCGAGGGCTGGGGTCCCGTAGTCGCCAACGAACTCGGTGAGTTCTTCGAAATCCTGCCACCCATGCAGCGCGTCAGCAAAAACTGGTACACCGGCACTGCGGATGCCGTTTATCAGAACATCTACTCCATCGGTTCGGAAGAGCCCAAGTACGTCCTCATCCTCTCCGGCGACCACATCTACAAAATGAACTACGCCCGTATGCTAGATGCCCACAAGGCCTCCAACGCCGACGTCACCCTTGCAACCCTGCCCATCTCCCCCGACGAGGTCGCAGCCTTCGGTGTCGTGCAGGTCGAGCGAAACGGAGAGATCAGCGGATTCGTCGAAAAACCCAAGGAAACCAAGATCCGCTCGCCCTTCAATCCCGATATGGTCGACGTCTCCATGGGAATCTACATCTTCAACACCGATGTCCTCCTTCCCGAACTCATCAAGGATGCAGAAGACCCAAACTCCAAGCACGACTTCGGCCACGACATCCTGCCCAAACTCCTCGGACGATTCAAAATGAACGCCTACAACTTCGTCGACGAGAACAAGCAGAAAGCTCTTTACTGGCGAGATGTCGGAACCCTCGAAGCCTACTACGAGGCCAACATGGACCTCGCCACCGTCTCCCCAACCTTCAACCTCTACGACAAGTCCTGGCCCATGCGCACCCGGCCCTACCAGTATCCGCCCGCCAAGTTCGTCTTCGGTGAACCAGGGCGCACCGGCATGGCCATCAACTCCATCCTCGCCTCGGGAACCATCGTCTCCGGAGCCGTCGTACGTAACTCCGTCGTCTCCCACGACGTACGCGTCAACTCCTACGCCGACGTCGACTCCAGCATCATCTTCTCCCACGTCAACATCGGCCGCCACTGCCGCATCCGCCACGCCATCATCGACCGCGACGTCCACATCCCAGACGGTACCGTCATCGGATACGACCCCGTGGAGGACAAGAAGAACTACTTCGTCTCCCCCAGCGGCCTTACCGTCGTCACCCGCGATTACTCCGTCTACGAGAACCCCGTCTCACCGGAGTTCCTCCAGAACGGCAACACCTGGTAGTCGACATCACCCAACATCCACCCAAAACAATGGGCGCCGAGATCGTCTCGGCGCCCATTCGCTTCCATCCGTCTCAAATCGTTACTTCTTGCCAAACCGGTAAACCAGTCCGCCCGAGAT
The DNA here is from genome assembly GCA_021780315.1 of Acidobacteriota bacterium. GTDB lineage: Bacteria > Acidobacteriota > Terriglobia > Terriglobales > Acidobacteriaceae > Edaphobacter. Next base: position 65,974 of record JAJXYY010000042.1, on the reverse strand, counting down.
CGCAAAAAACTCCCGCGTTCCCGTGCCAAACCGCTCCAAAATCAAATCCGGCGACAACCGCACCGCCAGGTTCTTCGTCCGGTTGAAGTCGATGCTTCCGCCCAGCGCCGCAAGCGGTGCCGTGTGGTTGCTATACATCCCAACATTCTGAAACTGCGCCGGAATCGTCTTCGTATCGCTGTCGAACGTCCCATGCGCCGCCCCAAAAAACGCGTGCAAGTCCAACGCCGCATGCTGGTTCTTCGGGCCACGCACCTGTACGCCGCCCAGACCCATCAGCAGCGAAACCTCCGGACGCGTCGTATACGGATTCGCCAGCACCGGAGTCGTGCCGTACTCCCCGCGGAATTCGCCCGCCAATCCGATCCGCTTCGTCACCCAGTACGTCCCCAGCGCTTCGCCGCCAACCATGTTCATGCGCTTCGGCAGATTCTGACCAGCCATAAAGTTCATGAAGTTCACGCCGCCATAAACTTCAAACCGGTTCGCATACGTCACCGGAGCTTGCGGCCCGATCTTGCCGATCTGCGTCGCGTTGCTAACGCTGCCGTTGCCCTGCGAACTATTGCCCTGCGAACTGGTGCTTACCTGCGCCCCGGCCGTCATCGTCCCAGCGCCCAGTACACCCGCCATCAACACCATTGCTACGGCCTCGGCCCTGCTCCTGCCTGCTACTGCTTTCTTCCATGGCAACATCATGCTTTAGGTCTTCTTTCCCTGCATCTTCGGCTTTGTGTGCTTCGTTCGTCCAAGCAACGTTTTATTCGCTCTATCCAAGATATAACGTCCTGCCCACATCTGCCCCCTGCTTTCCTGCGTATCTATTCCAAGTCGTCGTTTGTGCGACAATAATTGAAGCCGTCAGGTGCCCTTACGCACCCGGCTGCAGGGAGAATTTTTATGGGCGATCTATTTCAACCGTGGCATCTCGTTCTACTCGCAGTCCTCGTCATCGTCCTCTTCGGCGGTAAAAAACTGCCCGAACTTGGCAAAGGTCTCGGCGAAGGTCTCCGTGGCTTCAAAGAAGGCATGAAAGGCGTCACCGAAGAAGTCAACAAACCCGCAGATGCCTCCCACGCCGCCACCCCCAAGCCTGAAGAATCAGTCAAGTAGTAGGCCTCGCGCCTGTGTGGCATCACGCTGAGCCGTTCAACCAGTCCTTCCTGCATGGCATCTTCCAACTCAGGATTGTCACCGGCTTGTTCGGCTCTGCCCACTACCGCAGCGACATCGGAGTATCCGCATGAAGCTGAAATCCCCCTACCTCGTCAAGCCTCACACTCGCATCCGACTCCACACCCTGCCCACAGCAGACACCGGCCCCTACCAGTCCGAGCCCTCCGCCAACGCCGCACTCGTCAAGCATCGCGCCGACCTCGCCCGCCTTCAGGAAGTCTTCTACGCCAGCAGCAGAAAAGCTCTCCTCATCGTCCTCGAAGGCATGGACACCGCTGGCAAAGACGGAACCATCCGCCACATCTTCTCGGGAGTCAACCCTCAGGGCTGCAATGTCTCCTCCTTCAAAGTTCCCACTCCCCTCGAAGCCAGCCACGACTTCCTCTGGCGTGCCCACGCCGCCGTTCCTCCCCGCGGCATGATCGGCATCTTCAACCGCTCCCACTACGAAGACGTCCTCGCCCCCCGCGTCCACAAAAACATCTCCCGCAAAACCATGGAGACCCACCTCGAAGACATCAATGAGTTCGAGGCCATGCTCACCGACAACCACGTCGTTATCCTCAAATTCTTCCTCCACATCTCTCGTGACGAGCAGGCTCGCCGCCTCCAGTCCCGCATCGACACGCCCGACAAGCACTGGAAGCTCTCCGAAGCCGACATCCACGAGCGCCGCTACTGGCCCGCCTACATGGATGCCTACAACCGCCTCCTCTCCACCACCAGCCACAAGCACGCCCCTTGGTTCATCATCCCCTCCGACCACAAGTGGTATCGCAACGTCGCCATCTCCGCCATCCTCGTCGACGTCCTCGAAGGTCTCAAACTCACCTATCCCACCCCCACCCTCGACGCCAGCACCATCAAGCTCTAGCCCCGCGCCTACAGCGTAATCATCACCACCGCAGCCCCCGCCACTAACATCCCCAAACCCTGCCGCCGCGTAGGCCGTTCATGTAGTGTCCACGCCGCCAGTAGAATCGTCGTCGCTGGATACAGCGATGCCAGCACCGCCGCTACATCCAGCCGCCCCGCCCGCGTCGCCGCCAGAAACAGCAGGTTCCCCGACGTGTCCATCGCCGCCGTCGACGCGCACCACAACACCGCCGCCCGCGTCATCGTGGCCGCCGTCACCTCCGGCTTTTTCGCCAGGCGAGTCACCCCCAGCAACAGCAGCGAACACACACTCAGGCTGCCCATTCGTGCCGTCGCCATCGGCCACACCACACCCGCGCTCCCCGCATACTTCAACGCCAGAAAATAAATCCCGAACCCTACCCCCGCCACCAGTGCCAGCCACACCGTCCCCGCCTCGGCCTTCTGCGCCTCCGCATTGGGGCCCGCCGCAATCATCCAGATCGCGACCCCCGCCAGCGCAAACCCCACCATCCGTATCGTCCCCGGCCAGCCCTCCGCATACACCGAGACCGCCGCCGGAATCGCCGCCGCCAGCAGCCCGCTCATAGCCGCCGAAGCCCCCATCGCTCCCCGCGACAACGCAATGTAGAAACATGTCAGCGACGTCCCACCCGCCACCCCTGCGAGAATCCCCCACGCCAGCGCCGCACCATGCGGAAACGCATCGCCGCGCACGCCTGCAATCGTCAGCAGCACCACAAAGCTCATGGCATGGCTCAAAAGCACTACCCGCAGCGCCGCCCCCAACGACCCACCAGCGTGCTTTACGCCCATCCCGCCAGAAAAATCGCCGCCGCCCCACAGCACCGCCGACCCCAGCGCCAGCAGCGCATTTCCCTGCAGCAGCCAACTCATCATCGTCCTATCCAGATTTCCCCAGGGCAGGCCTGCTACTACCCGCAGCAGGCCCTGCCGCTCGCTCCCGTTGCCGCTACTGCTTTGGTGCCGTCGTCGCTGGCGCTGGCGTCGTCACCGGCCGTGATGGCGTAGCCGCAGCCGCTGCTGTCGGATAGTAGCCCTTCTTCGCCACTACCGTCAGATTCGGTCGCAGTACCCGAACCTCCAGCGTCCGGTACTTACCATCGATAAACGGCTCATGCGTGTAGTAGCCCACCGTGTACTGCGTGCGTACCTCTTCCGTGATCCGTGCAAAGCTGTTCGTGATCCCCTTCGTCCGGAACTCCGCATCCGTCTGCCCGCCCGTCGCAGAAGCATATAGCGGTAAAATGTTGTCCCGCATCGTCAACGGCAAGTGGATCCGGTCCAGAAAGCCCAGCCCCATCACTGAAGAATCGCCCACCAGCGTCGACCACACCGCAATCTGGTTCGTCTGCAGGTACTTCACCACGTCCTTGTACTTGGTCGTGCTGCCGTACTCCTTGCCGTCGCTGATCACATACACAATCCGTCGCCGTCCAGAACCCGTCTTCGTCGTCGCCTTCGCCGCCTCAAAGATCGCGTCGTTCAGCGTATGCATCTCGCGCGGCACATTCAGCGTATTGCTCAGGCTCGTCCCATGCGTCGAATTCGTATTCGGATCAATATGGCTCAGTGCGCCGTTATTGATGTTGATGTTCTGCGACAGCGGCCCGCTCGTATAGTCCATCGCCGCCTCACGCCCCGGCGTCTTCGACCGCTCCAGAATCGCTCCCAGCCGCGCACTCTGCGCCGCCGTAAAGTCCGTCTGCATCTTCGGTCCGTTGTTGTACGTAAACACCGCAACCTCGTCATATGGAGAGAACGCGCCCTGCAGCGCATTCAGCGCATTGTTCACCTTTGTCATCGTGTCGAACGGCAGGCTCTGGTCAATCACCAGCGCCACCGACAGCGGAAACGGATCAACCGTGAACAAACGCATCTGCTGCCGGTACCCGTTCTCATACACCCGAACATCCCGCCACGTCAGCCCCGGGACCAACTGCCCCTTCGAGTCCTTCACCGTGAACGGCACTTCCACAAAGTTCACCTGCACCCGCGCCAGCGTAAACACCTTGGCCGCATCCCCACCCGCCGGAACCTCCGGCGCAGGACCATCATCCGCATGTTGTTCCGCCGCTGCCGCGTCCTTCAGGTTCGTCGCCGGCGCGACCTGCTGCTCATCGTCCGCAGGCTTCGCGTCGCCGTTGGAGTCCACAGTCGTGCCTTCACCCGGTGCCACCGCCGCTACGCCCGGCAAAGCCGCCTGCGGCTTCGGTGCGTCCGGTATCGTCTGCTGACTCTTCGGTCCATCCGGCAACGCCTGTTGCTGCGGTGCCTGCCCAAACACCAGAAACGCCATCGCTCCTGCCAATACGCTATGCCTTACCACGCTACGACCCCCATCTTATTCAGCCAGCAAATACCTAAAATCTATACCAGTTATCAGACTACCAGTGCTTCCTCCCCAGCGTCATCCCGCCAGCTGCTTGCCCTCTCTTGGACGCACACCCACCCCCCGGCGTTGTGCCCTGCAAATCTCTCCAACTTCCGCTGACCAGCACCCCATATCCATCGTCTAATACGGTATGCGCTTACTTCGTCTTGCCTCTGCTGCCCTCTGCCTCGGCCTCGCCTCCGCCACCCTCCATGCGCAGGAGGCCCCATCCCCCGGCGGCCCCCCCCCACCCAGCGACGCCCCAGCCCAACCCGTAGAGTCCGACGACGTCCAGACCCTCAAAGTCAACGTCAACCTCGTCAACGTCTACTTCTCCGTCCGCGACAAGAACGGCTACATCACCAACCTCCACAAGGACGACTGCAGCATCTACGAGGATAAGGAACTCCAGAAAACCAAAAACTTCACCCAGGAGAAAAACCTCCCCCTCACCATCGGCATCCTCCTCGATACCTCCGGCTCCCAGCAGAACGTCCTCCCCCTCGAGCAACAGTCTGGCGCCGAATTCCTCAAGGACGTCCTCACCCCCAAGGATGAAGCCTTCCTTATCTCCTTCGATATCAACGTCGACCTCCTCTCCGACTACACCAACAGCCCCCGCGAAATCAAACGCGCCATCGACCGCGCCCAGATCAACACCGGCGCTGGCACCGGCTCCGTCACCGGCCACGGCACCGCCCGCGGAACCCTCCTCTACGACGCCGTCTACCTCGCCGCACACGACAAACTCCGCCAGGAAGCCGGCCGCAAAATCCTCGTCCTCCTCACCGACGGCGGCGACCAGGGTTCCCAGGAAACCCTCAAATCCTCCATCGAAGCCGCCCAGAAAGCCAACGCCATCGTCTACGTCATCCTCATCGCAGACCGAGGCTTCTATGGCGGGTTCGGCATGGGCTACACCGGCGACGGAGACATGGAGCGCCTCGCCAAAGAGACCGGCGGCCGCGTCATCAACGTAGGCAACAACGGCAAACGTCTCGAAGAGGCCTTCGCCCAGATCCAGGACGAACTCCGTACCCAATACATCGCCAGCTACACCCCCACCAACCTCAAAGCCGACGGCACCTTCCGCACCCTCAACATCACCTGCCAGCCCGGACAAAAAGTCCAGGCCCGCAAAGGCTACTACGCCACCGCCGACAGCCCCGACAACAACTAAACCCATACAACTCTGTCACCAATCCGGATGCCCCATCTGCGCGACAGTTCCATCGTCGCGAAGGTGGGCATCGCGCAAAGCGCGACCGCCTTACGCCTCCATCGCCCCCGAATAAACCGCCATCCCCGCCACCGCATCCACCCCCATCGCATCCAGAGCATCCACCTCCGCGCGCTCCTTGATTCCCCCCGCCACAATCAACTGCTTCGCCGTACAAGCCCGCAGAATCGCCGCCACATCCAGCGGAAAACCCGTCATCGTCCCCTCCGTATCCACATGCGTATACAGAAACGCAGCGCAGCAATCCTCCAGCCACGTCACGGCTTCTTCCGGCGTCAAATCAACCGAGTCCTTCCACCCCTTCACCGCTACACGCCCGCCCTTCGTATCTACGCTAAACACCAGCGCATCCTCACCCAGCGTCTTCTTCAGCGCCTCCGCAAACTCCAGCCGAATCACCTTATGCCGCCGCGGCCCTTCGCCCTCCACCGGTGCACCAAACAGGCTCGACCCATAGATCACCCGCTTCGCTCCCGCGTCCAGCAGCGCCCGCCCATCCTCCGCCGTCTTCAACCCCCCACCCACCTGGCAAGGAAGACGCTTGCAGATCATCTCGATCAGCGCACGATTATCCCCCTGCCGCATCGCCGCATCCAGATCGATCAACTGCACCACCGGATACTTGCTGAACCGCTCAATCCAATACTCGAAATCATCAAACGCCAGCTTCAACTTCTCGCCCTGCACCAACTGCACAATCCGCCCACCCATCAAATCAATCGAAGGTATCAACATCGAACACTCCCCTTATCTAAAATTTTTAGTTGTCATCCTTCGCGAAGCGGAGGATCTGCTTCTGTCGTTGCCGTTGCTCCGTCCCCACACAAACTCCCCCTTCAACACGGCAGACGAACACTAACCCCCGCCCGCCGCAACTCCGCCTTCAACTCCCGTGAATCCGTAACCCCAAAGTGAAAAATACTCGCTGCCAGCGCTGCATCTGCCTTGCCGCGTCCAAACACCTCCGCAAAGTGCGCCGCCGTACCCGCCCCGCCGCTCGCAATCACCGGTATCTGTACCGCACTCGACACCATCGCCGTTAACTCGCAATCAAACCCGTTCCGCATCCCATCCGTATTCATACTCGTCAGCAGAATCTCTCCCGCCCCCCGCTGTTCCGCCTCGATGGCCCAATCCACCACCCGCAGCCCAGTAGCCTTGCGACCGCCGCTGACGTACACCTCGGCGTCCTCTACTCCCAGCACGCCCCGCCGCGCATCAATCGCCACAATCACCGCCTGCGCCCCAAAGCTCCCGCCAATCTCCCCAATCAGCTCCGGCCGCGCAATCGCACTCGAATTGATACTCACCTTGTCCGCACCCGCGTCGAACACCGCCGCCGCATCCTCCGCACTCCTGATCCCACCGCCCACCGTAAACGGCACAAACAGCGTCGCCGCCGTCCGTTGCACCGTATCGATCAGCGTCCCCCGTCCCTCGTGCGTCGCCGTAATATCCAGCAGCACAATCTCATCCGCACCCGCCGCCGCATGACGATGCGCCAACTCCGCCGGATCGCCCGCATCCACGATATCGACAAACTGCACGCCCTTCACCACCCGCCCATCCCGCACATCCAGACAAGCGATAATCCTCTTCGTCAGCACGCTAACACCCCATCTCCATCAAAATTGCCAACCCTCTCACAGCCGACGATCTACTCTGCTCTCGTAGGCCGTCCACTCTATTCACAACTCCACAAAATTCTGCAACATCCGCAATCCCACCGCGCTCGACTTCTCCGGATGAAACTGCACCCCCATCACATTCTCTCGCTCCACCACGCCCGTAAACGCACCACCGTATTCTGTAACCGAAGCAGTTGCTTGTACCACCGGAGCCCGCCAAGAGTGTGTGTAATACACAAACCCACCCTCCGCAACACCCCGCAGCAAACGCGAATCCTCACGCACCCGTTCCAGTGAGTTCCAACCCACATGCGGCGACTTCAACTCTGCACCCTCAAACACAGCAGGGAACCGCTCACACATCCCTTCAAAATGCCCCAGCCCCACCACCCCCGGAGCCTCCGTCGAGCCCTCAAACAACCACTGCATCCCCACGCAAATCCCCAGAAACCACGCGCCCTTCGCCACACTCTCTCGCACCGCCGCCGTAATCCCCAACTCCGACAGCAACTGCGTAGCCTGAAAGTGTCCCACCCCCGGCAGCACCACCTTCGCGGCCCGGAGCACCACCTCTGGGTCCTGCGTCACCAACGTCTCCGCGCCCACATACTTCAGCGCCTTCACCACGCTGGTCAGATTTCCCGCCTTGTAATCAATCACTGCAATCACAGCAACCCCTTCGTACTTGGCAGCATCTCCCGCATCCGTTCATCCCGGCTGCAAGCCCCACGCAGCGCTCGCGCAAACGCCTTGAAAATCGCCTCGATCTTGTGATGATTACTCCGCCCATACATCGTCTTCACATGCACATTCGCCTTCGCGCCGCGAGCAAACCCATCGAAGAAATCCGCCAGCAACTCACTCTGGAAATCCCCCACCAGCCGCACCTTCACCTTATCGTCGACAACATAAGCAACGCGCCCGCTCAAATCCACCGCAGCCACCGCCAGCGTCTCATCCATCGCCATCACAAAGTACCCAGCGCGCATGATGCCCTTCTTATCGCCCAGCGCCTTGTTGAAAGCCTCGCCCAGCGCAATCCCGACATCCTCCACCGTATGGTGCTGGTCCACATCCAGATCGCCCGTACACGTCAGCGTCAGGTCAAATCCACCATGCCGCGTAAACAACTCCAGCATGTGATCGAAGAACCGAATCCCCGTCGACACCTTGTAAACGCCCTGCCCATCGATCACCAGCTTCAACGCAATCTGCGTCTCCGTAGTACTCCGCTTGATCGTACCCGTCCGAACCTTGCCCAAACTCTTCGCCATTCCTCAAAACTCCTTTCGCTAACCCGCTAACCCGCTAACCCGCTAACTTGCTGCTTCTCCCAGCCAATCTCTTCTAAACAACTCTGCAACGCCACTAAGCCAGCCGTCACATGCTCTTCCACGCCAATCGTGATCCGCACGCAACCATCGCACCCCGGATCAGCCGACCGGTCACGCAGCAACACGCCATGCCCTCGCATCGCCTGCACCAACGCAGCATGCTTCGGCCCAATATTCATCAGTACAAAATTCGCATGGCTCGTCCAGAACGGAACCCCCAACTCCCGCAGTCCAGCCATCATTCGCTCTCGACCCACCCGCACCTGGTCCACATACCACGCCAGGTAAGCCTCATCTTCTATCGCCGCCTGCAGGCAATCCAGCGCCACTCCATTCACGTTGTACGGTGAGCAGGTCTTCCGCACATACTTCAGCAGCTCTGCGTTCCCGGCCAGCATCCCAATCCGTAGATTCGCCAGTCCATACGCCTTCGAGAACGTCCGCGCCACAATCAAATTCGGAACCGAATTCAGATCGCCTATCGTCGTCGCCCCGTCAAAATGGTAGTACGCCTCATCCACCATCAGCACCGCATGCGGAGCCGCCTGCGCAATCGCCAGCAGATGCTCCCGCCGCACCACCGTACCAGTAGGATTATTCGGCGAAGCCACCATGATCAACTTCGTCTTCTCCGTAATCGCCGCCATAAATCGCTCAAACGGAAACTCCAGCGAAGCATCCGCCTGCACCTTCCGCAGCCCCTGCGGAACCATCAGTTGCACATTCACGTCATACATGAAAAACGTAGGCGTCGTAATCAACGCCTCATCGCCTTCATCCAAAAACGTAGTGCACATCAGGTGAATCGCCTCATCTACCCCATTGGTCAGCAGCACCTGCTCGCCTTGCAAGCCAAAGTGTTCGGCAACAATCCGCTCGACCGGCTCCCGCTCCGGATACTTCGTCAGCCCTTCAGCCGTAATCGCCTGCAGCCGTTCCATCACCCGCGGACTCGGTGCCAGTGTGTTCTCGTTGAAGTCCAGCCGCAACGCCTTGCGCTCCGCCAGAGGAGGATGGTACTCCGGCATAGCCAGCACCGCACGCCGCGGCTGTACCGTTCTTGTTTGTGTAACCACATCGGTAGCAAATGCCATCATGTCCTCACGTTCTAACGCTTCATCCTCTGCCGCACGCTCTCCGCGTGGCCGGTCAGCCCCTCTGCCTCTGCCAGTGCCACAGCGTAAGGTCCCAACTCCTTCAGTCCCTTGCGCGTATACTGCTGCACCGTTATCACCTTCACGAAATCCATCACGCTCAGCCCCGCACGCATCCGGCCGTTCCGTCCAGTAGGCAGCACGTGGTTCGGACCCGACACATAATCCCCCATCGACTGCGGCGAATAAGCGCCAACAAACACACTGCCCGCATTCTTCACCCACTTCAAATCCGCCGCCGAATCCACCGTCAGGTGCTCAAGCGCCAGCCGGTTCGTCAGTGCCTGCGCTTCTGCAACAGTTTCGGTTACAAAAATACAGCCCTGCGCCGACAACGACTTCTTCGCCAGTGTATTCGTCTTCGACTGCTCCTTCACCTCGGCTGCAACAGCCTCGGCCAACGCCTCGCGGCTGGTAATCAGCACCGCCAGCGCTTCCGGATCATGCTCGGCCTGCGCCACCAGATCCGCCGCAATTCCAGCCGCATCTCCGGTCTCACTCGTCACGCCAATCTCCGTGGGTCCCGCTGGCATATCGATCCCGCACTCCGCCGAAACCAGCAGCTTAGCCGCCGTCACAAACAGATTTCCCGGTCCCACAATCTTATCTACCCGTCCCAGCGACTCCGTTCCATACGCCATCGCCGCAATCGCCTGCGCCCCGCCCACCCGGTAAAACTCCGTTACCCCCGCCAGCCAAGCCGCTGCCATCGTCTCCTTCACTGGCTTTGGCGAGCACACCACAATCCGCTCCACTCCCGCCACCTGCGCCGGAGTCACCGTCATCAGCAGCGTCGAAGGCAGCGGATACCGCCCGCCCGGCACATAGCAGCCCACGCTCCCCAGCGGCCTCACAATCTGGCCCGTCTTCACTCCCTCCGCAGGAGACATCATCCACTCCTGCGGCTTCTGTGCCTCTGCAAATCCGCGAATGTTAGCCTGCGCCACCCGCATCGCCTCCTGCAGCTTCGGATCAGTGGTCTCCCACGCAGCCTTCATCTCCTCCTGCGAGACCAACAGTTCCTGCCCCGCGCCAAGCGAGTCGTACTCTCCCGCATAGCGGCGCAGCGCGGCATCCCCACCCTGCCGCACTTCGGACAAGATCTCCCGCACCACTGCCTCGACTCGCGCCGTATTCAAGGCGCCTCGTTGCTCCAGCGTCCGAATCAACGCCGTAGCTGCCTTCGCTCCTCGACCAAACGTACGTACCAGCTTCATTGCGACCTCAATTGGTTACAAACTACAAAACTACCTTGCTCAACGGATACTCCACAATCCCCGTCGCGCCCGCAGCCTTCAGCTTTGGAATCACATCGCGCACATCGCGCTCATCCAGAATCGTGTTCAGTGCCAGCCACCCAGCATCGCTCAACTGCGAAACCGTCGGCGAATTCAGCGCAGGCAACACTGCAACCACTGCATCGAACTGCGTCTTCGGCACATTCAGCAAGAGCCCCACCTTGCCCTGTGCCGCGATCGCTGCATTCAGCATCAGCGCAATATTCTCAATCTTCTCGCGCTTCCACGTGTCCGCAAACGAAGTTTTGTTTGCGATCAACTGTGTCTCGCTCTCCATCAGTGTCTCGATAATCCGCAAACGGTTAGCCCGCAGACTCGATCCCGTCTCTGTCACCTCAACAATCGCATCTGCCAGCGTCGGCGGCTTTACTTCCGTAGCGCCCCAGCTGAACTCCACCTTCACCGGAATATTCTTCTCCGCAAAGTAGCGCTTCGTAAACTCCACCAACTCCGTTGCAATCGTCTTCCCCGCCAGGTCTTCCGGCTTCTGGAACGGCGAATCCTCAGGTACGCACAGCACCCAACGCACCTTCTGCCGGCTCACCTTGGAATACGTCAGGCTCGTCACGTACTCCACATCTGTCTGGTTCTCCAGCACCCAGTCATTGCCCGTCAGGCCCGCATCCAGCGCACCATGCTCCACATACCGGGCCATCTCCTGCGCCCGTACCAGCATGCACTCAATCTCCGTATCGTCGATCGAAGGAAAGTAGCTCCGGCCGCTTGCATAGATCTTCCAGCCCGCGCGTTCAAACAGCGCAATCGTCGCATCCTGCAGGCTGCCCTTGGGAATTCCCAGCTTCAACTTCTGCTTCGCTTCCGCCATTACTTGCTCCCCTCGTTATTTGTAACTGAAATAGATTTTGTAAAGCAGCTCACCGTACCCTCGTGGCACACCAGTCCATCGCCTTCCACCTCGACCTTGAACAGCAGCGCATCGTTATCGCAATCGGTCGAAGCTTCAATCACTCGCAGACGGTTGCCGCTGGTCTCGCCCTTCATCCACAGCTTGCTTCGCGTCCGGCTCCAGAACGTCACAAAGCCCGTCTCCAGCGTCTTCGCATAGCTCACTTCGTTCAAAAAACCCAGCATCAGCATCTCGCCCGTCTTCGCATCCTGCACAATTCCCGGGACCAGGCCATCCATCTTGGCAAAGTCAATCTTCACAGCGTCCATTTCTCTCTCCTGTCCAGCGTTAGGTTCCGGCAACTCGCCATCGCGCAGCAAAAAGGCCCGCTCGCGATGTGCGCGTTAGCGGGCCTTTTCAATCCTTGGTGTACGTTCGTTACTTCGTCACACCGGACACAGCCGCCAACACGCTATGCGCATGGTGATGGTGATGGTGCCCGTGATGCTGCGAACGAACGTTCATTACACTCAAAATTACCCGCACGGCCTCAGCTTGTCAATTATTCTCCGCCCTCCACCCCATATCGCCCGGCTTCAGTATGGTAGATTTGCAGCCGCCATGAGAACCCCAATCGCCGCGTTGCCAATCCTTCTGCTCTTCTCCGCCCTCCTCCCCGCCAGCCAACTCGCCGCGCAGCAACCCAGCTTCCCCCATCTGGAAAAACGTGGCGTCACCACCCAACTCATCGTCGATGGCCAGCCCTTCCTCATGCTCTCCGGCGAGCTCTACAACTCCAGCTCGTCCAGCCTCGAATACATGCAGCCGCAATGGGCTCGCCTCGCTGCCATGTCCCTCAATACCGTTCTCACCCCCATCTCCTGGGAGCTCGTTGAACCCACCGAAGGCCACTTCGACTTCACCCTAATCGACGGCCTCCTCGCCCAGGCCCGCCAGCAGCACATGCACATCGTCTTCCTCTGGCTAGCCTCCTGGAAAAACGGTATGTCCAGCTACCCGCCCGTCTGGGTCAAGCAGGACTCCAAGCGCTTTCCGCGCGTCATCGTCAACGGCAACCCGATCGGCATCCTCAGCACCTTGGCCCCTGCCACCCGCGACGCCGACGCCCGCGCCTTCGCCGCCGTCATGCAGCACCTCCGTCAGGTTGATGCTCAAGACCACACCGTCCTTTTGATGCAGGTAGAAAACGAAGTAGGCGTCCTCGGCGACACCCGCGATCACTCCCCCGAAGCCAACCGCGCCTTCGCCTCCGCTGTCCCCGCGGATCTGCTCCAGTACCTCCAGTCCCACGTCGAATCTCTCGACCCCGACCTCCGCGCCCTCTGGTTTCAGAATGGCCGTAAAACCTCCGGCACCTGGGCTCAGGTCTTCGGCGATACCTCTCGCGCAGACGAAATCTTCATGGCATGGAACTACGCCCGCTTCATCCAGACCGTCACCGCACAGGGCAAAGCCGCCTACAACCTCCCCATGTACGTCAACACCTGGCTCGCAGGTCCCAGTGCTATCCCCGGCGTCTTCCCCAGTGGCGGCCCGGAGCCCCGCGTCATCGACGTCTGGAAAGCAGCCGGCTCCGCCATCGACATCTTCGCTCCCGACCTCTACTCCCCCGACTTGGCCAGTTGGACCACGCAATACCACCGCAACGGAAACCCCCTCTTCCTCCCCGAAACCAACGGCGGAGCAGCAGGCGCAGCCAACGTCTTCTACGCTCTCGGTGAGCACGCCGCCATCGGCTTCTCGCCCTTCGCCATCGACTCCGCCACTGGTGCCTCCACCGAACTCGGAGACAGCTACGCGCTCCTCACCACGCTCACCCCACTCCTCCTCCAGCATCAGGCCGCCGGCGATATCCACGGCTTCGTCCTCGATAAATCTCACCCCTCCGTCGAGTTCACCTTCAACGGTTACGTCCTCCACGTCAGCCTCGACGAGCTCTTCGGCAACCACACCGAAAAAGGCTTCGGCATCATCATGGCCGACGGCCCAGATCACTTCCTCGGCGCCGGCAAGGGCTTCCATGTCTCCTTCACACTCCGCTACCCAGCCACCGCTCACGTCGGCATAGCCTCCATCGACGAGGGCAAATTCGTGGCAGGGAAGTGGCTCCCCGGCCGCCGCCTCAACGGTGACGAAAGCGATCAGGGCAACTACTGGCGTGTCGACCAGGGAGAGCTCCACACCGAAAAGGTGGCCGTCTACCAGTTCCAATAGCTCACGCTCAGGCCAATGAACCGCCGCAAGCTACCACTCATCTCGCCAGAGAATTGTTTTGACCAACCCCAACGCCTCAACTAACCTTGCGACGCACCTCCAAATCTCCCTCAGGAGTCACCTCACCATGCTCAAGCTCTTCCGCTCCCGCATCGCCCTCGCCGCCGCGTTCCTCGTCTCCACCACCCTCATGGCACCGGCACAGGCCGCCAAGACCACCAAACCAGCCACCACCAAGCCTGCTGCCACCGCACCTGCCAGCACCAGCCTCCTCGACATCAACACCGCCACCGCCGACCAGCTCAAAGCCTTCTCCGGCATCGGCGACGCCTACTCCGCACGCATCATCGCTGGCCGTCCCTACACCGCCAAAAACCAGCTCCTCTCCCGCGGCATCCTCCCCGCCGCCACCTACAACAAGATCAAAGACCAGATCATCGCCAGCAAACCCAAAAAATAATCCACCTCCACTGCGCCCCCATGCGCCGTCCGGCCCACCTCTGCTCCGCGCACCGGTGGGCTGGCTGCTCGCAATCTGCCCCGTCATCGCATTCAGAAATAAAATTTCACCCTTGAAATAGTTTCTCCCCTTGGCGTACCCTTGCCCCCATGCTCACCCGCCGCACCCTCCTCGCTCAACTCACCGCGGCCGCCCTCCTGCCTCCTTCCTTCCGCGCAGAACCCCTCTCCGCCCAGACCGGCGCTCCCGCCGGCGCCCCCGACGCCTACGCCATCCCCAAACCCGACCTCTCCGGCCCCTTCCAGCCCACCTGGGAGTCCCTCCGCGACAACTACCGCACTCCCGCCTGGTTCAATCAGGCTAAGTTCGGCATCTTCATCCACTGGGGCCTCTACTCCATCCCTGCCCGCCTCAACGAGTGGTACGAGCGCCACATGTACACCTCCGACGTACCCTGGCACACCCAGCACTACGGAGCCCCCGACCAGTTCGGCTACAAAGACTTCATCCCGCTCTTCAAAGCACAGAACTACCGCCCCGACGAATGGGCTCAGCTCTTCGCCAAATCCGGCGCAAAGTACGTCATCCCCGTCGCCGAGCACCACGACGGCTTCGCCATGTGGAACTCTGACCTCACCCCCTGGTGCGCCGGGAAAATGGGCCCCAGGCGAGACCTCACCGGAGAACTCGCCACCGCCGTCCGCAAGCAAAATCTCATCTTCGGCCTCTCCTCCCACCGTATGGAGCACGACTCCTTCGCCTACCCCGCCTCCGGCCTGCGCAACGACCAGTCCCACCCCCGCTACGCCGGCTTCTACGGCCCGCCCATCCCCGGCGAATTCAACAACCACAACGCCTCCCCGGCCTTCCAGAACGACTGGCTCGCCCGCGTCCAGGAACTCGTCGATAAATACCAGCCCCAGATGATCTACTTCGACAACGGCGTCAACGTCCGTGAGTACGACCACGTCAAACTCCGCGCCGCCGCCTATTACTACAACCGCGCCCGCCAGTGGGGCAGGGAAGCCACCCTCGCCACCAAGGATCTCGCCTACCTCTTCGCCTCCGTCCAGGACTTCGAAAAACAGCAGCGCGCTCCCAAATGGATCTACCCCGCAGCAGGATGGCAGTGCGACGACGCCATCGGCAGCACCTGGGGCTACACCGAATCCCCCCAACCCATGTCCTACCGCCCTGCCGAATCCATCGTCCGCGAACTCGTCGAACTCGCCAGTCAGGGCGGTAACCTCCTCCTCAACATCTCTCCCATGGGCGACGGCACCATCCCCCAGACCCAGCAGAACATCCTCCTCGCCATCGGCGACTGGCTCCGCATCAACGGAGAAGCCATCTACGGCTCCCGCCCCTTCACCCACATGGGCGAAGGACCCTCCATCCCCGCCGAAGCCCCCGGCGACTGGAAAGGTGGCTCCACCGCCGTCGAGGGCCCACACATCCAGCACCCCCCACACCTCGCCCTCACCACCGCCGACTTCCGCTTCACCACCGCCAACGGCAACCTCTATGCCTTCGGCTACAAATACCCCACCGCCGAAGCCGCCATCCGCTCCCTCGCCACCCCCCTCGCCAAGGTCGAACGCGTCACCCTCCTCGCCCCCACCCCCACCCCCCTCAGCTTCCGCCAAACCCCCGAAGCACTCCTCGTCACTCTCCCACCCAACCCCAACCCCTCCCCCATGCCCTACACCCTCCGCATCGAAGGCACCCACCCCCTCGGAGCCATCTAACAGAAACCCACACAATAATAGTTCTTACATTCCAGATGCTGTGCTCCTATTACAGACGAGTCGTCACTTGGAGAAAATACACAGCAAACCTACCTCATTGCTTAGGCTGCGATACGCTGCGAGGGAAAGTTGAAATCAAGTAGTTTGCCTGATCGCTGTCAAGTCGGTTCAGTTCGAGAAACGGTGCGCTCGGGTACATCGTAGTTAGTCCGGCCAGAAATTGTGTCCGAAAAAAATAGACCTTACCCGCTACTGCTTCAAAATGAAGCAACGCTAAATTATGCCCAGCTAAAAATCGGGACTGTACCTTTGCACAGATATGATGTTCTCCGGGTTCGACTGATACCGCAAAATAAGCATTATGCTGATAAGCTCCCACCCATGCTCCGTCTAGCCCAATCTTGATTGTGTATTGTTGGTGGTTACCCATCGGCCCGTTATCTTCAATAAAGAAGACCGTTGCTTTGACCGGATCAGGTTGAGTAACACTCTGCGGGGCATCTGCCAGCTTCACATCAAAGCTCACATGCTTTGGACCACAAGCCGAGGGCAAAGCGAGAGGCTTGTCCTGAGCAACTGCGGAAGCTGTTACTACAACTGCAATCAGCAATATTTTCACGTTATTCCTTCAATTCAAACCTATAAGTAAATCGGATTGATGTTGGCAATTAGTATTCGTTGTTGCATAACCTTGCGAATTCTCGTTGCCGGGAGGAGAGTGTAAGATTGAAGTTGTTTTTTTACTGCGGATCCGAAATATAGCCGGTCTGGACCAGGCTGCCGCTTCCATGGCCACCTGACGACGGATAGAAATCGACTGAGTAAATGCTTTCACCGTTCACAGGAACTCTCCCCCCTGGCTGAAGCATAGATGGTTGCCCGCCGCTGGGCGGACATGCTCCGCCAGGTGAACTGTAATATATTGGGGATCCGCTAAGGATATAAACAACACTATTCGAGAGATATGTAAAACCACTGTATACCCACTCTACATAGTTAGTCTGACCTTGATAGCCGCACCTACCAGTGAATGGCGTGGCCGCCCAACTCAGTGTTCCATCACCAATAACAATGCTGGTAGTAAATGAAATTTGAGCCTGAAGGTTTATACAGGAAGTGAGTATTGCAAGAGCAGCCAATGCTGCACAGAGCCGACCGCCACCACTAATTGAGTATTTAGAAAACGTAACGCTGCCTCCAAATCGAGATAAGTAGACTCGTGTTATCTGGAAGAAAATAAATCAGCGTTGTGTTACTTCAAGTCGAGGTGAGTTCAACAGTAAATTTTCGGCAGAGCGTCTTTACTTATCAAGTAGCCCTTGCTGGGAACTGAAACTTGTTGTCAGGTTCGAGCTAACGTTCAGCAGAATCACGGTAGCACATCGAGGCGCCATAGAAAATGTAAATTGTAGGAAAGTTTATGTTGACCTATTTGCTGCGTCTGGTCTCGCAACTTGTTCAATCAAGCAAAAAGCACTACTCGCCAGAACCACGGTCAATTCAATCAACATAATCCGCCCCATCGAGCAGAACAGCCCACCCACAGCCGCCCGTAGCCATCAGAATCCACTGCACTCGGCGTCTGGGCAACTCCCGCGAGCAAGCAGGCTGCCATACTCATCGTCCATCCCACCACCAACGCCCCTGCGCCTCCCATCCGCATCGTCCTCGTTACCTCCCCTCCACTCCGTCGTCGCCTACCGCGGCAAAATCGTTTAGAGTGAAACATATCGATGCTTCATTCTAAGACGCGACGTATGCCGATCTCTCGCCAACACCGCCTCACCGCAGGGCGCGCCATCCGTCTCGCCATCGCCCTTCCTACCGTAGGACTCCTCGCCGCGCTCACAGGATGCCAAGGCATCGTCAGTACCCCCAGCCGCTCTCAGGTCCGCATCATCGATGCCTCCCCTGACGCACCCGGCCTCGACATGTACGAAGGCACAGCCGTCCTCGCCTACAACCTCGGCTTCGGCACCATCACCTCCTACGTCCCCATCAACCCCGGCACGTACACCATCTCCGCCAAATCCGCCGGCACCACCCAGGTCCTCTCCACGGCCACCGCCACCTTCGCCGCCTCCGGCCAGTACACCGCACTCATCGGAAACTCCGCCGCCAGCCTCGACGAAGTCATCCTCAAAGATCAAAGCCAACCCGCTCCCTCCGGACAGATCTCCCTGCGTTTCGTCGATCAGGCCACACGCATCTCTGCCGTCGATATCTACGCCGTCCCTGCCGGACAAAAACTCACCGGCGTGACCCCCATCGTCACCAATCTCACCTTCCCCACCAACACCGGCTACATCAACATCCCCACCGGCACCTACACCATCGTCATGGTGCCTACCGGAACCGTCCCCACCACCACCACCGTGGCCACCTATAGCGGAGCCCAGACCACCTACTCCGGCGGCGCAGCCCGCACCATCATCCTCATCGATCAGCAACTCATCACCACCCCCGGCCTGCAGGTCATCACCGCAGACGACTATGATTCACCCACCGCCACCAGCTAGTCCCGGCCCCAGGCGCGGTCATCACCGCAGACGACTACGACTCCCCCACCGCCACTAGCTAGTCTCTCCAGCTAACCTCGTCCCTCAATTGATCTCCAGCGCAGCTGCAACTAAAGTTGCACCCCACTTCCAATTGCCCCAAAAGCACCCGAAAAATCAGGAAAAGTCGCGTCTTAAGCGAAAAATATACTCCAAAAATAAACCGCAACACCTTGCTAACCTTTGGGTCTACTCCAACGCAAGCAGTAGAGACAACACTTCTCCACTGCTCGACGATCTTTCAAGGAGAACCACATGACCCTCAAATCTCTCACTCTCGCAGCAGCCCTGACCCTCACCCCCGCCGCTCTCCTCGCGCAGGCCACAACCGCGCCCACCACTCCGCCTGCAGCCTCAACCAAGCCCGCCACCATCGCACAGCGCAAAGAGAACCAGCAGGACCGTATCGCTCAGGGCGTCAAGAGCGGTCAACTTACCCCCGGTGAAACCTCGCACCTCGAGCATCAGGAAGCTGGAATCAACAAGGAAATCAAGGGCATGCGCGCCCAGGATAACGGCCACCTCACCGCTCAGGATCGCAAGACCATCCGTCAGCAGCAGAACCAGGAATCCAAGCGCATCTACCGCGATAAGCACAACAACAAAAAGCAGTAGCACCGCCCTCCCTGCAACAAAAACGGGCCGCCGGGATTCTCTCCCCGCGGCCCGTTCTACCATCTCTGTTTCCAGTCTTGATAGCCAGTCCTAGTAGCGGTAGTGATCGGCCTTGTACGGCCCGTCCACCGAGACGCTCAGGTAATTCGCCTGCTTCTCCGTCAGGGTCGTCAGCTTCACGCCAATCTTCCCCAGGTGCAGCCGTGCCACTTCTTCATCCAGCTTCTTCGGCAGAATGTAGATGCCTACCTTGTACTTGTCCCGGTTCGCCCACAGATCCAACTGCGCCAGTGTCTGGTTCGCAAAGCTAGCCGACATCACAAAGCTCGGATGCCCCGTCGCGCAACCCAGGTTCACCAGCCGCCCTTCCGCCAGCACAAAGATGCTGTTGCCCGTCTCGAACGTGTACTTGTCTACTTGCGGCTTAATGTTCAGCTTCGTCACTCCAGCCAGAGCATTCAGCTTCTCCATCTGGATCTCGTTGTCGAAGTGGCCGATATTGCACACAATCGCCTGATCCTTCATCAGCTTCATGTGCTCCACCGTGATGATGTCCACGTTCCCCGTGCAGGTCACATAGATATCACCGCGGCCCAGCGTCTCTTCCAGCGTCGTCACTTCGTAGCCTTCAATCGCAGCTTGCAGCGCATTGATCGGATCGATCTCCGTCACAATCACTCGCGCACCCAACCCGCGCAGGCTCGCAGCCGAACCCTTGCCCACATCGCCAAACCCGCAAACCACCGCAACCTTGCCCGCAATCATCACATCCGTCGCACGCTTGATGCCATCCACCAGCGACTCACGGCAGCCATACAGATTGTCGAACTTGCTCTTCGTCACCGAGTCGTTCACGTTGATCGCCGGAACCAGCAGCGTGCCCTTCTCCATCATCTTGTACAACCGGTGAACGCCCGTCGTCGTCTCTTCCGAAACCCCACGCCACTCCTTCGCCACATCCTGCCAGCGCGTCGGATGCTCCGCATGAACCTTCTTCAGTAGCGCCTTGATCACATCTTCTTCCTGCGATCCCGAAGGCGAATTCACCCAGTTGTCGCCGCGCTCCATCTCCACACCCTTGTGGATCAGCAACGTCACATCGCCGCCATCGTCGATCACCATCTGCGGCCCCAGCAACCCACCCTTGCCGTCCGGAAAGTTCAGCGACTGGTTCGTGCACCACCAGAACTCCTCCAGCGTCTCCCCCTTCCACGCAAACACCGGCACGCCAGCCGCCGCAATCGCAGCCGCCGCATGGTCCTGTGTCGAGAAGATGTTGCAGCTTGCCCAGCGCACATTCGCACCCAGCGCCACCATCGTCTCAATCAGCACCGCCGTCTGGATCGTCATATGCAGCGATCCCGTCACACGAACGCCTTCCAGCGGCTTGCCCGCGGCATACTTGTGCCGAATCGCCATCAGACCCGGCATCTCCTGCTCGGCGATATCAATCTCTTTCCGCCCAAACTCCGCCAGCCCGATATCGGCAACCTTATACTCCGCCGCCACGCCACTCACTGTTGCCGTATCCAATGTCGCTGTCGTCATTCCTTCACCTCTTATCTATTCCAGATCGTTTCTAGCCCATTCAGAATATCAGTCTGGGCGCGCCCACCGCGACGCAATCCCCATCCAACTTCAACCGTATGGCCCGCTTTTGATACCCCGCAAACCCACCCAAATACCTGGCCGCAACCTCAGCTCGCAGCACGGTTGGCACAGGTCATCGCCGCACGGCGCCGATACCCACTCGCCATGGCCAGCACCGCCCCCGCCACCGCCAGCCCGCTCATCCCATACAGCCCGCCCGCAAAGCTGTGCGTCGCATCCCGCAAGCGCCCCGTCATATATGGCCCAAAGAAGCCTCCCACGCCACCCAGCATCGTAATCATCGCCACCCCGCCCGCTGCCGCCGCGCCTTCAAGCATCCGTGTCGCCAACGCCCAAAAAGGCCCCGTCATACTCCACAACCCCATCGCCGCCACGCAAAAAGCCACCAGCGCTACCCCCACACTCTGCGCCACCGCCGCCCACGCAAATCCCGCCGCCGCCACCAGCATGCACCCCGCAATATGTCCGCGGCGTTCATTCCATCTATCCGAACTCCACCCCACCAATACCGTCGCCACCGCCGCCAGCAGGTACGGCACCGTGGAGTACCGCGCAATCAGACTCGCATCTCCATCCCCGCCTCCCGCCAGCCTACTCAACATCATCGGCATCCACAGATTCACGATGTACACCCCAATCTGCAGTACCACATACACCGCCGCCAGCACCCACACCGACGGCAGTCGGAACGCATCCAGCAGCGAGTCATGCTCCACTGCCCCGTACCGCCTGCGATCCCGCTCTAGCTCGCCCTCCAGCCACACCTTCTCCTCCGGCTTCAGCCATCGCGCCTGCTGCGGTCCATCCTTCAGCACAAACAATACCGAGACTCCCAGCACCGCCGTCGGCAAACCCTCCGCCAAAAACAGCCACTGCCAACCCGCCAGTCCTCCCACCCCATCCAGTTTCAGCAGCGCACTCGAAAGCGGCCCACCCACCACCCCCGCCAGCGATGTCGCCGTCATAAACTTCGCCACCGCCTTGGCCCGCTCATGCGACGGATACCAGAACGTCAGATACAACAACATCCCCGGAACAAATCCCGCCTCTCCTACCCCCAGCAAAAATCGCATCACGTAGAACGACAGCGGCGACCGCACCAGCACCATCCCCGCCGCAATCAGCCCCCACGTCACCATGATCCGCGCCATCCACACCCGCGTCCCCACCACCCGCACCATCAGGCTGCTCGGCAGATCGAACAGCGCATACCCCAGAAAAAATATCCCCGCGCCTGTCCCATACACCGTGTCGCTGAACTGCAACTGCCGCTTCATATCCATCGCGGCAAACCCCACATTCACCCGGTCCAGATACGCCACGATATACAGCAGAAAAAGATACGGAATCAGTCGCCAGCTAATCCGCCGGTACACCGCCCGCCCATCGATACCCGGCGCACCCAACCCCACCTGCTCCGTCATGCCGGCCTCGTCATACCTCGTCCGCCACCCGCTGACGCTCTTCCCGCCACGCCCGCACCGCCACCATCACCAGCAGCAGAAACAGACCGCCAAATCCCGCCGCAATCCCCAGCACCGCCACTACGCCCAACACCGTCACCCACAACGGACTCGTCTTCGCGGAAAAATACGCAAACGCTGCCACTACATTTCCTACCAGCAGCACCAGCGAAAGCACCAGCACACACGTACACCCGATCATCCACCACTTGAATGCCGTCGGCATCACCTTCGTGCTTCCTCCGCTCATCGCTTCTCCGCCTCCAGCAATTTCCGTTTCCGCTCCACCCCCCAACGATACCCCGTCAGCGCCCCATCCTTGCCTACCACGCGATGACACGGCACCGCCACCGCCACTGGATTCGCACCGCACGCACTCGCCACCGCTCGCGAAGCCGTAGGCCGCCCCAACGCCAGCGCCAACTCCGAATAGCTCCGCGTCTCGCCCCTCGGAATCTCCTGCAGCGCCTTCCACACCCGCTGCTGAAACGCCGTCGCCCGCACATCCAGCGGAAACGTCGCTGCCGCCGGATGCTCCCCCAACTGACTCACCACAAACGTCACTGCACTCGCCAGCCACCCCCCCGGGTCGGACATAGGACCCTTCGCCGGTACCAACTCCGCCTTGTCGAATCGCTCCCGCAGATCCGCCAGCAACTCCTTCTCGTCCCGTCCAAACGTAATCGCGCACACCCCCACCGTCGTCGCCGCCACCAGCATCCGGCCCAGCGGAGTAGTCGCCGTCGTATACCGAATCCGCTGCCCCGCGCCACCCTCCCGCATCACCCGCGGTGTCATCCCCAGCGCCGCCCCGCTCTTCTCATACAACCGGCTGCTCGACCCAAACCCCGCCTCATAGATCGCATCCGTAATCTTCTTCTTGGGCGCAGAGCTTACCGCCCCAGCCCCAACCGCATCAGCCGCCGTAGCCGAAGCAACCGGCGCCGCAACCTTCTTCTTCACTGGACGCACCCCCGCCTTGAACCGCTCCAGCCGAGCCGCCTTCGCATACTCCCCCGGGCTCACCCCCAGCACCCGCTTGAACCCCCGCAGAATCGTCAGCCGACCCACCCCTGTAGCCTTCGCCACATCCGCCAACCTCGTCCGCTCTCCCGTATCTGCGTGCTCCTTCATGTACTCCGTCACCGCCGCAATCGCACCCGCCTGCGGATCAGCCTTTGCCACCGTCCGGTCCGGCTCACACCGCAGACATGGCCGGTAACCCGCTGCCTCCGCCAACGCCGCCGTCGGAAAGAACGTCACATTCTTCCGTGCAGGCCGACGGCTCGCACAACTCGGCTTGCAATAAACCTTCGTCGACTTCACCGCATAGAAAAACTGACCATCCGCACGCGCATCCCGCTCCAGCACCTGCTGCCACTGCTTGCCCGGAAAGTAAGAGGGAACTGCCGATTTAGAAGGTCGCATCGTAGCCTTGCTGGAACTCATAGTCAGGATTGCCGCATTCGTAGAGGTTTGTACAGAATGAATCGCCATACCCAGTATCGTCTTACTTCCCGCCCAACGCCACACTCCGCAATGTTCACCCAAACTCCGCACCCTCCACTCCCGCTACCACGCCCAATTACTGCTCGATCGAGACCGTTGCCATTGGCCTTCGTATGCTATCCTTCGCCTGTGTCAGCCCCCGGCCCATCTCGGAATGCGGCTAATCCCCGTCACTCCCTGCTCGTCCGCACCACGCACTGGATCACGGTGACCTCATTCTTTGCCCTGCTCCTCAGCGGCGCGGAGATCGTCGTCTCTCACCCCCGCTTCTATTGGGGCGAGGTCGGCAACGTCATGACGCATCCACTCTTTACCCTGCCCATCCCCGCCTCCAGATCATCCGTCCCCACTGCCTACAGCTTCCTGATGCCCGATCAAAACGGCTGGAGTCGCTACCTCCACTTTCAGTTTGCCTGGGTCGTGGTCATCACGGGTCTCATCTACGTCCTCTCCAGTCTCTGGAACGGTCATCTTCGTCATCGCCTGCTGCCCGCTCCCGCCGAGAGATCCTGGCGCGCATACTGGGCCGTCATCGCCCGCTACCTCCATCGCACACCCCAGAACCCATCCGAAGCCCACTCCTACAACGTCGTCCAGAGAACGGCGTATCTCTCCGTCATCTTCGTCCTCTTTCCTCTCATCATCTGGACCGGTCTCGCCATGTCTCCCGCCTTTACCTCGGCATTTCCCCTTGCCGTTACCGCACTCGGCGGCAGGCAATCCGCCCGAACCATCCACTTCTTCGTCTCCGGAGCGCTACTGCTCTTCCTCGTCGTCCATGTAACGATGGTCGCTCTCGCAGGCTTCAAGAGTCGTATGCAGGGTATGATCACCGGTCGCACCGCCACTCAGGAGGAACGCCCGTGAAGCCGATCTCCCGCCGCAAACTCATGACCACTGGCCTCGCCGCCACCGCAGGCCTCGCCGGACTCGCCACTGCCGACCTCCTCGCCCAGCGTTACGGACTCATCCCGCCCGATCACCGTGGCCTCTACGGCCCGGGAGAAACCCTCACCTACGCCGCCCAGCGACTCCTCACGCGCCACTCCCTCGCCCGCGAGTTCCCCCCCAGCATGATCTCGAAGGAGCCCTTCGCCAATCCGGCTGTGTCACCCAAAGACCTCCTCCAAAGCCTTCCCGCCCATAACCACGGAAACTGGCCGCTCACAATCGACGGCATGGTAGCCCGCCCCACCTCGCTTGCCCTCTCCGACCTCAAGAGCCTCCCCATGCGCAGCCAGATCACCGAGGTCGCATGCGAAGAAGGTTGGTCCTACATCGCCCAGTGGATCGGAACCCCCCTGATTGATGTCCTCCACGCCGTCGGCCTGCACCCGCAGGCGCGTTACGTCGTCTACTTCTCCGCCGATAAGGAATGGTGGGACAGCATCGACATGGCCGACGCCCTCCACCCCCAGACCCTCCTCACCTGGGGAATGAACGACGGCGATCTCCCCGTCGCCTTCGGCGGCCCGCTCCGCATGCGCGTGTCCCGTCAACTGGGATACAAAAGTGTCAAGTACATCACTCGCCTCACCGTCACCGACTCTCTCAAAGGCTTCGGCAAAGGCCTCGGATCCGCGGAACCCGAGTTCGGCTACGCCTGGTACGCAGGTATCTAAGCCGACCTCTCCCCGCCGTCCCCTTGACAAACCAGCCCTGTCCCAACCACTCTCCGCCATCCCCAGGCCCCGTATGCATCATCAAGTCCGGACCTAACCCTCATCATTCGAAGACTTTGACCACTTTTGACGGGGGTGGGGTACCCCTAAACCGGTCGCACCCACCGCTTGTCCCGCACCCCGCCCCCCACCAGCGGAACCGTCTCGCCCCGCTCATCCACCTCGTAGCTCGCTACATAGAAATTCGTCACATTCGCCACCCCAAAGCTGGTTGTGATCGCCACGTCCGTCGCATCCCGGCCCACTGCCATCAGTACCCGTCCATACTGCGGCGTGTTGTGCCGCGCATCCATCGTCCACCACCGCCCGCTGAGAAACACCTCGTACCACGCGCTAAAGTCACCCGCCCCGCTATACGGTCGGCGAATGTCACCCAGATATCCCGTCACATACCGCGCCGGAATATTCATCGCCCGCGTCATCGTCACCGCCAGATGCTGATAGTCCCGGCAAACCCCCACCCGCTCCGTAAACACATCCAGCGCCGTCTTCGTAGGCCGCGCCGTCGCATAGTCGAACCGCACATGGTTATGTACCCAGTCCCGAATCCACACCGCCCGCGCCCACCCCGGCGTCGTATGCCCAAACATATCCCCTGCCACCTGCGACATCTGGTCCACCTGACAATATCGGCTGCTCAGCAAAAACTGCAGCGTCTCCGGCGGCAACTCCTCCACCGCATGTTGCGTCGCCTCCGTGCAGATCACATCCGGCAACTCGTCGTTCTCCACCAGGCTGCACCCACTCACCCGTATCGCACCCTGCGGAGCCACAAACCGGCTGCACCGGTTCCCAAACCCATCCACATACTCCACCGTCTCAATCACCGTCGGCTCATCTGCATCCAACTGCTCTATCCGCAACTCCTCCGGTGCACGCACCAGCGGATCCAGCGATGGATACAGCCGCAGTAGCGCCACCATCGGCAGCGCCTGTGGCAACTCAAACTGAATATCAAACTCGGAACGTATCAGCATAACTATCCCCGGCCTTGTCTAAGGTCTTCTTGCTGCAATGCGAAAAGTTCCTAAGCCGTGAGTGTACCCCGACCGCCTTCAACGTCCAGCAGAAAGGGCGAGCCATCAGGCCCGCCCTCACTCCAACCACCGTCTGATGTTGCTTGAATCTACTGCGCGGTCAGTTCCTTCACGCCAGCCTGCTCCGCCAGGGTCGCGGCCTTATCGGTCGCCTCCCAGGTAAAGCCCTCACCCTTTCGGCCAAAGTGACCGTAGGCTGCCGTCGCCTTGAAGATCGGTTTGCGCAGGTCGAGACTCTCGATAATGCCCTTCGGCGTCAGCGAGAAGTTCTTCCGCACCAGTTCTTCCAGCTTGCCCTCGTCTACCTTGCCCGTACCAAACGTCTCGACCAGTACACTCACCGGCTCAGCCACGCCAATCGCATAGGCCAACTGCACCTCGCAACGGTCCGCCAGTCCAGCAGCAACGATGTTCTTTGCCACATACCGCGCCATGTACGCAGCCGAGCGATCTACCTTCGTCGCATCCTTGCCGCTGAACGCGCCGCCACCATGACGACCCATGCCGCCATACGTGTCCACAATAATCTTCCGCCCCGTCAGGCCCGTATCGCCCATCGGTCCACCCACCACAAAACGACCCGTCGGATTGATGTGGTACTTGGTGTCCTGATCCAGCAGCGTCGCCGGAATCACATGTTGAATCACGTGCTTCAGAATATCCGCGCGCAACTCTTCGTTCCCAACCGTCTCCGCGTGCTGCGTTGAGATCACGACTGCATCTACCCGCACGGGCTTGTTGTTCGAGTCATACTCCACCGTGACCTGGCTCTTGCCATCCGGCCGCAGATACGACATCAAACCCGTCTTGCGCACCTCGCTCAGCCGCTGCGCCAGCCGGTGGGCAAACGAAATCGGCGTCGGCATCAGCTCCGGAGTCTCGTTCGTCGCATACCCGAACATCATCCCCTGGTCGCCCGCTCCGCCCGTATCCACGCCCATCGCAATATCGCCCGACTGCTTGTTGATCGTCGAGATCACTGCGCACGTGTTCGAATCGAAGCCATACAGCGCATTGTCGTAGCCAATCGCAGCCACAGTACCCCGAACCACGCTCTGGAAGTCCACATAGGCCTTCGTCGTGATCTCGCCCGCAATCAAAACCATTCCCGTGCACGTCAACGTCTCGCACGCCACACGGCTAAAAGGGTCCTGCTCCAGGCACGCATCCAGAATCGCGTCGGAAATCTGATCCGCAATCTTGTCCGGATGCCCTTCGGTTACTGACTCACTGGTAAACAGAAATCGGTCGCGCTTTGCCAAAACAGCTCCTCTATAAGTCCCTGCATAGACACTTAGCCAATGCAGCTTGCAACCCTTCTATTTTACCCGCCTGCACCATCAGGGGGCAAAGTCACGCAGCCACCGGTGTCCCTGCAACACGCAACGGCGATATTCAGCATGGAACGGGTAAGCCACAACCGGCCCCAGCAATAACATCACATCCAGCAACTACCGTTGCTACCGCCGCCCGTCCACCGCCGCCCGTCCACCCTGCCAACTAGCATGCCCTGTCGCATCCAGCCGCGGATGAACCACGAACGTCCACACCACCCACCCAAACAGCATCACCAGCGCCAACATCCCCAGCACCCCCAGCCAGCGCATTCCCGTAGGCTGCTGTGCTCCGACGCGCGCCCGGCGCACATTTTCAGCAAACTCCACCCAGTTTGCATCTTCCTGCGTCCCCTGGCCCGTCTGCCGCAAACTCTCTTCGAACCGAGCCACCCACTCCGCCTCATCCAGTCCAAGCACCTCCAGATAGCTCCGCAGAATCCCTTTGCGAAACACCCCCCCCGGCAGTTCGTGGTACGCCCCGGACTCCAGCGCCTCCACATGTCGCAGCGATACCTTCGTCACCGCACAGATCGACTCAATCGAGATCTGACGCTGCTCCCGCTCCCACCGCAACTCATCGCAGAATCGTTCCATGCGCTCCGCTCAGCTCACGCAGCAGACACAGCCTTTTTACTCCCGGCCAAGCCTCCCGGCTGCACAAAGATTAGACCGCCCTCCCACTCAAGTCAAAGCCTTACCTCTCCGCCATCACCACAGTTTTCACCCGTTACCCGCCTCGATAATTGTCGAGAGGGGTACTCGTTGGCCTCCGTCGCTATGTCAATTTCGCGCCGCTAACCGCCGTGATAACAACACCATCACCTCCAGTTGTATCGCACCCCGCCAAGTCCCCGCATTCACGGTCACTGCATCGCGCATGGCTATACTGAGGATCAGAGTTTTGCTGCGACCAAATTCAACTCCAGCCAAAGGCCCGTTGCCGTGCTTCCGACCAACAAAGTCCTTGTCCGCCGCAGCTTCTCCTCCAATCTTCTCCTCGCCGTTGTCTTGATCCTGCTTAGTCTCGCTACAGTCTTCGAGGTCGTCCACAGCCTCCGCTGGCGCATGGAGCACGACACTCCGCTGCTTCACTACGCCGCCTGGCTCATGGTCGAGCGGGGCGCCATCCCCTATCGAGACATCTTCGAAACCAGCATGCCGGGCACCTTCCTCTTCCACATGGCCATCGGCAAGCTCTTCGGCTGGGGAGACCGACCCTTTCAACTTGTAGACGTAGCCTCCATCGCCGTACTCGGTCTGGCCACATGGAAACTCCTGCGCTCCTTCGGCCAATCTATCGCGATCGCCGCCTGGTTGCTGTTCGTTCTCAGCTACCTCCGCCTCGGCCCCTCCATGACGTTGCAGCGCGACTATCTCGGCCTGATCCTGATCGTCATCGCCGCAGCTCTGGCCACTCGCTCCGCTGCAACCCATCACTACCGCATCTACGCCACCATCGGCCTGCTCATCGGCTTTGGCATGCTTATCAAGCCGCATCTCGCCATCGGCCTCCTGCCCATCTCGGCCTACATCATCTGGAGCCACCATCGCAACGTCTCCTCCAGTTCCACCCAGCCCACTTGGCTTGCCTCGGCCATACCAGTCCTCGCCACCATAGCCGCAACCGCACTACTCCCAATAGTCATCACCATTGCCATCCTCAGACGCATCGGCGCGTGGCCCATCTTTTGGGAACTCGTTACCCAATACCTGCCACTCCACATTCAACTCTCCGGCGTCCATCGGCACATCCGGGGACTGGAACGATTTCGATACGACTTCCTCCATATCCTCATCCTGGGACATCTCTGGTTCTGGCTGCCCATGGCCACCCTCGGTGTCTATCTTGCTTGGCAAAGAACCAGACACGCTGCCGAGCAGCGCGCCCTGCTTTGGATGCTGCTTGGATTAGCAGTCGCCTTCATCATTTATCCAACGCTCTCCGGACAGTTCTGGGCCTATCAC
The DNA here is from genome assembly GCA_021780315.1 of Acidobacteriota bacterium. Taxonomy (GTDB): domain Bacteria; phylum Acidobacteriota; class Terriglobia; order Terriglobales; family Acidobacteriaceae; genus Edaphobacter. The sequence goes on along the minus strand of JAJXYY010000042.1, from coordinate 35,806 downwards.
TGGATGCCATTCCAGTTCTTTCTGGTCGTACTCGCCTCCTTCTCCCTGTTGCCTCTCGCTGATCCGAAGTTCGCTTCATGGCGCTGGCTCTCCCTTATCCTCTTTGCATTTGCTGTTTTTACCGTCATTCTTCCCAAAACAGAAAATCGCCGCGACTTCTTCGGTGCCACCGTCTCGGCGCCCAAGCATGGCGATGTTGATCGCATCGCTACCTTGCTCAAGCAGCGCATGCGCGCCGGAGACACCATTCAACCGCTCGATTGGACCGAGGGCTCCATCCACGCCATGCTCCTCGCCCACGCACAGATCGCCACGCCATTCCTGTACGACTACCACTTCTATCACGATGTAAATAACCCAGAAATCATCCGCCTGCGTCAGCGCTTCATCGACGCACTCAATGTTTCCAATCCACGCTTCATCCTCTATATGAACGAAGATTGGCCCCGCGTCACCGGCCCCGGCACCTCCACCCAGTTCCCGCAACTATCGGACTATATCGCTCAGCATTACGTCGTCACCGTGCAATATCAAGACTTCGTCTTGCTCGAGCGAACCTGCAACGGTAGCCTGTCATCCGGCCATCCAGCCTTCTACTGCGACACCTCCGCCACCGCCTGTATCAGGGCAGACTGCTTTGGAAACATGCACTCTCTCCCTCCTCGCTGACCACCTCCACCCAGCCATCGGCGCCAGACCCATTTGGTAGACTCGTCTCTACGTGCGATTGCCCTTCCCAGAACGCATTCCACTTCCGCTCGCAACCGGCGCCGCGGCCATCCTCGTAGCGCTCCAGCAACTCCAGGGCACCGGCTTCACCTTCAGCATCTACTGCTTCCTCTTCATCGTCATAGCTACCATCGCTTTCAACCTGGCCGGAGGCTTCACCCGGCCATCCGGTAGCTATGTTTTCTTCTATGCCGTACTCGGTTTTATCTTCGGCATCGTCTGGAAGGCATTTCTTGGTGAACCCGGCGAGTCGAACCTAGTTGTTCCCATACTGACCGCGCAAGTCTTCACCGGCGGCATCACCGCTATGTTGTTCGCTGTATTTGTCAGTCGAAAACTCGTTGGCAAACGTGCCTTACTCGAAAATGTCGTCAAAGACAAGGACATGAGAAATGCCACCATCGGTAGCCTCTTTCTCGGTACTTCGCTCGTTGTCACCGCCACCCTTATCCCTCATGGCAGCGGATCGATTCTCAGTGCAGTCATGCAGGTCAATCGCTTCCTGCCGTTGGCTGTAATTCTCGGTACAACCTACGTCATCAAGAAAAGCGGAGGAACTCGCAGCATCAATGGCCTCTTGGCGACTGCCATGGGTATCAATCTCTTTTTTGGCTTCGTTGGCTTCTCCAAAGAAGGCATCTTTTATCCGTTCTTGTGCTGGCTCGTGGCGGCGTCTGCACTGCGCTACAGGCTCACTAAGTCGCAAGTCGTCTACCTGATCCTGGCTGCTGTCTTCCTGGTGATGTATCTCGTCCCTTACTCCCAAATCGGAAGAAACCTACAATCGGAAAACGCCTCATTTATCGACCGTATCGAGCTTTCAGTCTCCCTCCTGGGAGACCTTGGCTCCATGCGCCGGGAGTATGTACGCAGTCAAGCCGAAAACCCGGAAGAAAGAACTGGTGGTTACTACAACCATCCTCAGGGTTTCATGGACCGGCTTACCATGATCGCTGCCGACGACGCCCTCATCAACATCACCGATCAAGGCTCTGTCTTCGGCCTTCAGGGCATCTACATGGACTTCGCCAACTGGGTTCCACACTTCCTCTGGCCCGACAAGCCCACCGAGGGCGCAGGCAATGCGTTCGCACGTGAGATCGGTGGCATCCTCTCGGACGACGACACCACCACCGGTATCTCCTTCACTCCAACCGCGGAAGCCTTCCACTGGGCAAAGTGGACTGGAGTCCTCGTCGTTGCCCCACTCATCTGGATCTTGCTCTTCACCATCTTCGACGCCCTCTGCGGAAACGCCCAAAAATCTCCCTGGGGCCTTCTCGTCGTCGCCCTCTTTGCTCACATCGCCCCGGAGGGAATGCTGGATGGTGCAATCTACACCATGTGGTTCGGTGCATGGAGCATTATCATCGCCGCCCTCGCTGCTGCCTACCTCTTGCCCATCATCGGCACGCTCGTCGCAGGTCCTGAGCCAACCACCATCACTCGTCGCCTGCGCACTGCGGCCGGTCTCGGCAAAACCCTGCCGACCGCTACAGCCGGCACCTCCGTTTCATCCTAAGGCCTTCCCACCGCAACAACGACAACGAGATTAGAAAGCCATGAGCCACATGCAGCCGCGGATGTTCAAGCAGATTCCCAGCAACGCATCGCTCCTGCTCGATCTCATTCGATTCGGTGCAGCCATCGTCGTCACCTACGGACACCTGACGCAGCACATGTTCTCCGTGGGCTGGATCGACCGGACCCCTTGGGCCTTTGGCGCTGTCTCGATCTTCTTTGTGCTCTCCGGTTTCGTCATCCGCTACGTCACCACTACTCGGGTTAACACCTCTGGCGAATATGCCATCGACCGCTTATCCCGTATCTACTCCGTGGTCATCCCCGCGATTCTCCTAACTGTGGTGTGCGATCTCATCTCGCTTGCCGCAAACCGATCGTTCTATCTTCACAACTGGGGCATCTCCCTTCAGCATCCGCTGTTCAAGGTCTTCGCCAACCTTACCTTTACCTCGCAGTTCTGGGGCGTCGATCTGCCTCTGCTTTCAAACTCTCCCTTCTGGTCGCTCAGCTACGAGTGCATGTACTACATTTTCTACGGCATCCTCTTTTTGGGAGGCAAAAGCAAGTGGCTCTTCGCACTCGCTCTAGCCGTCATGGTAGGCGCACCCATCCTCTACCTCATGCCACTCTGGCTTCTCGGCTGCCTATGCTACGACGTCTACCAGCGACTCCGAACCTCGCGCTTTGCCCTCGTCGTCTTTGCTGCCCTCAGTCTGCTCTCAACCTATCTCTCCTGTCGTGCGATCCACAGCATCCACTTTGCCGCCCACTTTGCCTGGCAACAGCGGCTCCCAATCCTCGGCGACCTTACCTTCTTCGGATACGCACGGCCAGTCCACACTCTGGGGCTCCGGCGAGCTACCGAAAACTTCTACCTCGTTGGTTTGCCCGCCGCCTTGATCATGCTCTCGTTGCTCCTTCTGGTCAGCCACCTTCCTCAGATCCAAAGTAAAACCATCATCACCCGGGTTCGCTACATAGCGGACGGCACCTTTACCCTCTATCTCATTCACTTTCCTCTGCTGGTGCTCGCCGCCGCAGTCATCCCTTACGACCACGCGAGTTCTGCGCAGAAGTGGACTATCTTCGCTGTTATCGTCGGCCTCAGCATCTGGCTGGCAGGCGTCTTCGACCAGCTCAAGAACAAAATCCGTGTTCATTTGCATCAAAGATATAAAGTCACAGCTTAGGGAATACCTCTATGCGATACCATCCGGCCAAGGACCATCCTCGTACATGAGCAAATCTTACCGAATCGTTCTACCTCTCCTCCTGCTCTGGCTCGTCGCATGGATCGTACTCTCCTGGCCCGCCATTCAGGATGACGCGCTCATTCATCTCCGCTTCGCCGACAATCTGTACCTCACCCATCACATCACCTACGATGGCATCACTCCCAGCTATGGAGCCTCCAGCCTGCTCTACGTCGCACTCCTGGCCCTGCTGCGCAGCGTCTTTACCTCTCCCAATCTCCCCCGCGCCGTCTCTAGCCTGGCCCACTTGAGCCTGTTCGCTGGCCTCGCCTTCCTCTTTACCCGCAACGCCATCCAACGTTCGCCCATCGCCCGCTTGCTCGGCCTCGTCTTCCTCTGCTTTGTCGCATCCCCCGGTACCGTGCGTTGGCTCGACGACGGCATGGAGACCGGCCTCGCCATCTGTATCGTCGCGCTCATCGTCTGGCTCACCTTTCGCCAGTCATCTCGCACCACCACCTCCCCGGGCGAGTACCTCGCCTTCGTCGCCCTTGGCCTCTCCGCGGTTCTCCTCCGCACCGAGTTCCTCCTGCCCTGCGCACTCGCCACGATCATCCTCGTTCTCAAACGCGCCCAGAGCGACCGCGAATCCCATCCCACTAATCTCCGCTCCCTGCTGGAATCCAGCCACCTGCTCGTCGGCAGCCTCCTCGCCCTCGCCGTCATCCTGTTCAATATGCACGTCCTGCTCCCGGACACCGCCCTCGCCAAATCCCACGGCATCGGCTCCTGGAGATCGGTCCTCAGCTCCACTCCACAGGTCCTCGTCGGAGCACTCTCCTTTGGCATCGGTCTCCTCGTCGTTTGGCTCGTCACGCTGGCTCTCGTGCAGAGGGCCGGCAGGCTTTCCCTGCCGGTCCTCGTCGCCAACTCGGTCTTTCCCATCACCATCGTCCTCGCCATGAGCCGTGGTCAGGAGATTCAAGGCGCACGCTACCTCGTCTGGACCTACTTCTTCTCCATCCTCTGGAACATCCTCGAACTCGCCACACCGCCCCACCGCGCTTCAGGGGCATCTCCACAGCCAACTGCATCCGCGCAGTTCCCCAAACCCGCAGACAAACTCCTCGTCTACGCCACCCTGACCATCTTCCTCATCGCCCAGCCTCTCGAAGCCAGGCTCATGTACCGCGTCCTCACCCTGCGCTCCAGTACCCTAGCCCACTTTGAAAGCGAGCATCTTGAGGTGCTCCACGGAATGCTCGGAGTAGCCTTCGACGTTGGCTATATCGGCTACTTCTCACAAGCCCAGATCTGTGATCTCGCCGGTCTCGTCAACGGACGCGCCCCGGCTCGCCTCTCCACCGCAGCCCGCGCCGAAGCATGTGCTCGCCGCAACCCCGACTTCATCTTCGGAAACCAAAGCCAGATCTACCTCATGAGCAAGCACTTGTCCCTCGCCGGATGGCAGGTCTGCAGCCAGTTCGAATTCACCAACCTTCGCCAGCCGGATAGCCACTACCTCCTGCTTCCACCCGCCACAGCCGACCGCCTCTGCCACGCCATCACCGGTGCCGCCCCCTATCCCATCGACCCTTCCATCTCCATACTGCCTTACCCCTCCTAGCCCTCCGCATAGCCCTCACTTCGTCTCTCCCATACACTGGTAACAGCATGAATAAGCTCGTCGTCGGCAATCTCGTCCATCGTCCTCTCCGTTCCATCATCAGCGTCTTCGCCGTTGCGATCGAGGTCATCATGATCCTCTCCATCGCCGCCATCATGTTGGGCATGCTCAATGGCCAGCGCACCCGCACCTCCGGCATCGGTATGGACATGATCACCCACCCCGGCACCGCCTCCAATCTCATCGGCATGTCCGGTGCCGCTGCCTCCACCAAGGTCGCCGACGTCCTCCGCACCTTGCCCCACGTCGTCGTCGCCGCTCCCGTCAACATCCAGCTTACTGCCGGGAAAAGCCTCGAAAATATCTACGGAATCGACTTCAAAAGCTACAACGACCTCAAGCCCTTCGTCTTCCTCTCCGGCGGCCCCTTCACCGGCCCCGACGATCTCATCATCGATGACTTTCAGGCCGCCAAAGGCTTCAAAGTCGGTGACACCATGGAAGTCCTCCACCACCCCTTCCACATCTGCGGCATCGTCGAAAACGGTAAGGGCGGGCGCAAGTTCATCCCCATTGAAACCATGAACGAGATCGGCGGTACCCCCGGTAAGGCCAGCGTCTTCTACCTCAAAACCGACGACCTCAAAAATCAAGACCTCGTCCGCAAGGAGATCCTCGCCACCCCCGGCATGCAGGAGTACGACATCCAGACGCTCGACGAGTTCCTCTCCACCCTCACCCCCAACAAACTGCCCGCCTTCAACATCGGTCTCCGTATCGTCATCGGCATCGCCGTCATCATCGGCTTCATCGTCATCTTCCAGTCCATGTACACCGCCGTCATGGAGCGAACCCGTGAGATCGGTATCCTCAAATCACTCGGAGCCTCTCGCCTCTACATCGTTGGCATCGTCCTGCGCGAAACAGGTCTCCTCGCCTTCACCGGCATCGCGACCGGCATCGTCATCACCTACCTCCTGCGCGCCATACTCCACAAGACGGCTCCCACCGTCGAGTTCGCCGTCACCCCCAATTGGGTCGCCAACGCCGTCCTCATCGCCTTCGCCGGAGCACTGCTCGGAGCCCTCTACCCAGCCCTCAAAGCCGCCCGCAAAGACCCCATCGAGGCTCTCTCCTACGAGTAGAATCCTGCCCCGGAGCGGCCACACTCGCATCACGCCGCCGCGTCGCTCCGCCAGTCCGTGCCGCTCCCAAGCCCGCCTCCACTCACCGCTGGTGCGCCATTCCCATCTGTACTACCCTAAAACAACAGCCATAACTACACCTCCTGCTCATTTTGCTCACCTGGAGTGATGACAAATACTTCTCCAATTCGGGTATCTCGCCGCACCGCCGTGCATGTCCTGCGCGGCCTCCTGCTTCTGCTCTCCGCCATCTTCCTCGCTCTTCACGCCCTCCATCTCAACGCCGACTTCCCCAACCACTCCCCCTGGATGGACTGGTCCAAATACACCGACGAAGGCTGGTACGGCGACGCCGCCATCCGCCACTTCCAGCGCGGACACTGGAACGTTCCCGGAGACTTCAATCCCGCAGCCGCACTGCCCGTCTGGCCCCTGCTCGAATCCATCGTCTTCCACTTCACTGGAGTCAGTGCCCTCGCCGCACGCGCCCTGGCCGTCGCCATCTTCGCTCTCATCCTGCTGGCCGCCTACGCGCTTCTTACCCGCTGGCAGCGACTCTCCGGGGCCTCCCGCCACACCCTCGCTCCCGCCCTCGCCGTATTGCTGCTCGCCGTCAGCCCCTTCTGCTACGCCTTCACCCGCATGGCCATTCTGGAGCCCCTCCTTATCCTCCTTACCCTCCTGGCTCTCCTCACTGCCAGCTACCTGCACCCGGCAGAGCAGGGAGCTGAGCCACGCAGACAGCGCCTGCGCCACATGCCCTACCCCTTGCTTCCTGCCTTGCTCGGTCTCCTCCTCACCCTCATGGTCCTCACCAAGACCACCGCCATCTTCCTCCTGCCAGCCGTTGTATGGCTGCTCTGGGCCCGTGCCGGATACCGCCTGCGTCCTTTCCTCCGTCTCGCCGTCCCAACCGTATCCATCGCAATCCTTTCCTGGATCGCCTACTTCCTCCTGATAGTCCGTCCTCACTTCCTCTCCGACTACCGTTATCTCTTCAGTGCCAACGCCTACACCGGCTTCACCCCCGCTACCGCCCTCGCCATCTTCTCCGACACCGTCGCAGATGGTCTCTGGATCGGTCATCTCCTCTACTCCCTCGCGCTCCTTGCCGTCGCTCTGGTTCTCATCGATCTCCGCCGCTACCGCACCAATCCCCTCATCGCCGCGCTCCTCTTCTGGGCCGCTGGTTACACCGCCTTCCTCGCCTATCACGACAACTTGCAGCCTCGTTACTATCTCGTTGTCGCCATCCCCCTCACCCTGCTCATCCCGCTCGTCTTCGAGAGCTTCTGGACCCCCACCCGTTCCGCCGCCTCCCCCACCCAACCTCGCCTCCCCCACCCCCTCGCTGCCGCCGCACTCCTCGCCGCGCTCCTCGCCACCGTCCTCCTCGGTGCTCGCCAGACCCTCCTCTACGTCCGCTACCCCGAGTACACCTTCGCCAACGCCGCATCCCAGATCCGCGCGGTCATCGACGCCGACCGCCGCCAGAACCCCGCCCACAGCCCGCTGGTCCTCTCCATCTCCGGCTCCAACCTCTCCCTCATGACCGGCCTGCCTTCCATCTGCGACGACTTCGGCACAATGGAACTGACGGATCGCATCCAGGCCTACCACCCCGGCTGGTACGTCGCCTGGAACCAGGTCGACGACGACAAAATGGATGCACTCGCCCCGCTCTACCACCTACAGCGTGTCGCCGCATTTCCCGCCATGGACGACCCCGAACGCAACCTGCTCATCCTCTACCGCCTCGACCCACCCACTACCCCCGTCCCGCGCCGTCCCCACCACCACCGCCCCATCCCGCAACTACTCCAGACCAGCCTCGGCCAGCAGCCCAGCCAAACCCAGCTCGAGCACTAATCCGCAAGTCCAACGGAAGAACCACCCACAGCGGGTCCCCCCCGCCGTTTGCGATCCACACCACAGCACCCAACCGCCAAACCTCTACCACTTTCGTGCTACAGCAGAAGAGATTACTCATCGATAACCTCAAGGCAGCCGAAAGAGGTCTTATGACTACGCTCTGTGCAACATCTCTCCTCACCCTGGCCGCAGAACCCGCCTCGATCTTCTACATCGTCACCGGAGCCGTCGGATTTATCTTCGCCGGGCGTCGCGCACGCGCCAACGCACCTACTTCGGTAACCATGCTCTTCTGCCGCCGTTCCTCCCGAAGCCTCCTCGAAAAGCTCCATCTGCTCTAACCCATTCCTCGCCCGCCCTAGAACCGAGGCATCGCCGCATACTCGAAGTCGATCCCCACAATTACCTCGGTCACTACCGGTTTGCCCGCTCGCATCCCTGGCACAAATCGCCACTTCACCACCGACTCCACCGCACGCTCGTCCAGCCCATATCCCAGCGGCGTCTGTACCGCGATCCGTTGTGGAACACCCTCGACATCCACCAGCATTCGCAGTTGCAGCGGTCCATGCACACGCTCCCGCTCCGCATAACCCGTCGGCCGAGTATCGGCCTTGTGCGCCAGAGTCGGCGGCGTCACATCCTTCTGTTGATTAGGCAGCCCCAGCATCGGATACACCGTCACCCCGGTCAACCCATCCTCCGGCCACGTCATCCCCGGTCGAAAGTAGTGCTGCCAGTACTCCGGCATCGCCCCTTGCAGCCCCGGATCGATCCCTACCGCAAACACCGTCTCCTCCTCCGCCTCAAACCCCTTCAGGCTCCCGCCATCAGCCATCACAATCCGCATCGCCTCGTCCTTCAGCGGATGCCGCTCAAACTGGCCCTGCTCCACGTTGTACCGAATCGCCGCACGCACCCCGTCCAACTCGATCTCCTCCGGCCCGCGTCGCGTCACCGTACGCACCTCCACCGCCGCCAGTGTCCAGTCCCCCACCTTCGCCGAACCCACCAATCTCCCCCCGGCATCAAACCGCAAGTCATTCGCCAGATAGAATCCGCGCAGAAACAGCGCCTTCCCCACCAGCTTGGCCGCCGACTCCAGCACCTCATCCCTCCGAGCCTCGCCCTCGGTCGCCGTCGCTTCCACCTTCTTCAGCAAAAGCGCACCCGTGTCGTTCTTGACAACGTCTGTCCTCGAGTCCCGTGGTGCTTGAGCAAACACATCGTGCGAACTTTGGGACAAAGCACTAGCAAGCATGATGCCGACTGCCCAAAGTCTCCGCTTTATCGGTTTGCCAACGAAGGATCTACCCTCCATACTGCCACCAGGCCTCTTTCATTCCATATGATGTTTGTCGAGCTGAGTGCCAGAGTCCCCGCAAATCGACTGGGAACACGAGCGTAGATATCTACTCCTGTGATCTGCCATGCTCCCGAATCGTCTTTCATACATAGAAATTGCTCGGTCGATAAATATAACGCCTCGCACATCGAGTTCTGTTCAGAGTCACTCATTGGCATAGGAGGACCGATGAAACCATCGATCCGCTCTTCCTTCATGACAGCCTTCAAGCCTTTGACTGCCAGATCATGCTGAAATGCCAAATTACCCATCAGTCCATCCAGCGGAACAATTTGTACGTTTGAATAGTAAGCCAGCATCCCGGGCTGGTCATAGGCAAACGCCCGTCGGATCCCAGCTTTTATGTACACCTCTTGGTTAAACGAGACAGGAGGTACAGGACTTTGGCCTAAATAGAACTTTCTGTAACTTAATTTGACCCACAGTCCTGCCATTACCAGCACACATAATCCACACATCAGGCCTGCCAGACGCGATCGTCTCGTCACCACGATTGCCCCAACCCGTGCGAGCAATATGCTGGCTAACAGTATCCAACTCGTGTAATACCAACTCCACCGTGTTTCATTCGACATACGTAAGGTGATGTATGCCGCATGCAGGAATACCCCTAAAGCAAAGGGCGCCTCAATCGCAAAGAAAAATGCGTCACGGCTCTTCCATGCCATGATCGCCATTCCAATCAAAATCACCGTAAGGGCGATCAACGCCGTATGCGGCAGATTGGAGCCAAAGGTATGGTCAGAACGGCTATTGCTCTTCAAAAGGCCGCTAATGGGCTGGAAAGTACCAAAATACAGCCAGTTGGACGTCAGATAGACCCCCCAGAAGGCCAGGTATATGGATGACGCAAACATCTGGAGTCGCCGCCCCTTAACACCCAGTGTCCACCAAAGTGCTATCCACACGCAGCCCACGATGAAGATATTGTCTAGCCGGGTCAATACTGCGATCGCAGCGACTGTATGGAATCGTGCGCTGGTCCACCATGACAAATGGGATTCGGGCCCGTTCCCCAACTCATATCCCAAAAGCATGACGAGACTTAGAAGCAGACCACTCAACGGCCCTTCAGTCCCCAGTTGCGACAGGAAGCAAAATGGCAGAAGGAGCAGAAATGCAATAGGCCAAAGATCTCCTCCGACTAACACCACGATGCGCCGAACAACCCACAGTGTCGTTACCTGAATTGTTGCGATCAAGCCTCCAATCGCATGGATCGCCCTGACTTTAGCCGAAAAAACCCGAAACACCACGGAACACACCAGCAGCCATACCGGATGATAACCATTGGTAGGCATTATGTTATTGAAAGTACTGCCTTTGCCCCGCGCGAAATTCCATGCCACCTGAAAGTAAAAATAACTGTCGTCTGCAAAAAGCTTGTCGGGCATCACCACCAGAACATAGGCGTAGAGCACCACCAGCGCGGACACTGCGCCCCCAAGCCATCTCCCCGTAGTACTTCCCAGTAACGCCACTCGGCTCGTCCGGCCCGTCATACCCATCCGTCTACTCCTTGATTCCGATTCTTGTAGCGCGTTTGCACCTTGGCTAATCACAGAGATCGGGCGTAATTCGACCGTGATGGTTGACCCTGTCTAGCAGTTAGTCTATCCTGAAGACTCGCGCAGTCTCGCGTCTGTACATTCGTGCGCTTAACCAACACGGATGACATCAGCCAAGTGAGACGTCGTGGGAGCCGTAGCACGTCGTAATCCGGGGCTGCACCGTACCGTCGCACCCCAGAAGCACCCACTCCTCAGGCCCCAAACAAGGTTCTGTGCGCACTACAAGCAGCTTGGCTTGTCCGTGTTCGAGAGGTCCACTTCTCGTTCTCGCAGCCAGTCGGCCCGTTTCATCGTCACGTAGCGCAGCCAGCCCGCAAAGGCTTGTCGTTACGTCGCAGCGAGCAGTAAGTATCAGGTCTTCGCAGCTGGCAGTAGCAACACCCGCAGTATGCAGTAAAAATCGTTCCACTTTTCTTCATGCCACACGCCGAACACTGAAGACGGCAGAACCAGGGAGTAACCCTCATGAACAACAGCACCACCATCCCGAGCGGCAAAGATATCAAGCGCAAGTGGTTCGTTGTAGACGCCACCGGCAAGACCCTCGGACGTCTCGCCACCACCGCTGCATCGGTCCTCGCCGGCAAGCTCAACCCCCTCTATACCCCCTACATCGACATGGGCGATCACGTCGTCATCATCAACGCCGAAAAGATCGTACTCACGGGACTCAAGGCCGACAGCAAGCTCTATCGCCGTTACACCGGCTTCCCCGGTGGTCTCCGCGAAGAGTCCTTCATCAAGCTGCTCGCCCGTCGCCCGGAAGCTATCGTCGAGCAGGCCGTCAAGGGTATGCTCCCCAAGTCCAAGCTCGGACGCCAGATGGCCACCAAGCTTAAGGTCTACAAGGGGAACCAGCACCCCCACCTCGCCCAGCAGCCCGTGCCGTTGGAGTTCCACGCATCCAACGCCCCCAAGGCCGTCTAGCTTTTAGGGGTACGGCATCAGCCGTGCCGAACGAGTTCAAAACCTTCGCTGGGGCATCAGCCCCAAGGGTCATAGTTCAAGGAGCACCATGGCAGATCTAGTTCAATTCTACGGAACCGGCCGGCGCAAGTCCTCCATCGCCCGCGTCTTCCTCCGTCCCGGCAGCGGTAAGTTCACCGTCAACAAAAAAGAGTGTGACGTCTACTTCGTCACCGCACAGCAGCGCGCAGCCGCCAAGCGGTCCCTCGGCATCTCCGATATCGGCGAAACCTTCGACGTGTTCACCACCGTCAAGGGCGGCGGCGTCATGGGGCAGGCCGATGCGGTCAAGCTCGGCATCGCCCGCGCTCTCATGGAGTTCAACCCCGAGCTGCGTAAAGCACTCAAGGCTCAGGGCCTCGTTACCCGCGATTCGCGAGGTAAAGAGCGTAAAAAGTACGGTCAGAAGGGTGCTCGCGCTCGCTTCCAGTTCTCCAAGCGCTAAGCAGAGGCTTCTGTTTGCTCTCCTGTCAGGCTGGGCTGGAATTCACCCCACCCCAGCCTGACACAGAGCAGGCAGACAGCTATCACCCCCGCACTTCAGCCGCGATAATGATTCGCTGCTTCGCATCACCCTCCGAAGCCGGCTCATCGGAGGTCAGGAGTCAAATCTCCCGTACGCGGGATCAATCCAGGCACCGGCGTCCACTCCCGGCTGCCTTCACCAAGGAGCTACATTGGCTAACATCACTATGAAAGAACTGCTCGAAGCTGGCGTTCACTTCGGGCATCAGACCAAGCGCTGGAACCCCAAGATGAAGGAATATATCTTCGGCGAGCGCAACGGCATTTACATCATCGACCTCCAGAAGACCCTCAAGCTCTTCAAGGAAGCGTCCAAGTTCGTCACCGATCTCACCTCCACCGGTAAGCTCATCCTCTTCGTCGGCACCAAGCGCCAGGCGCAGGATGCTATCGCCGAGGAAGCAAACCGCGCTGGCATGCCCTACATCAACAGCCGCTGGCTCGGCGGTCTGCTCACCAACTGGGTCACCGTCCAGAAGTCCGTCAAGCGCCTCCAGGAACTCGACGACATGTCCACCGACGGCCGTTACGAGCTCCTCACCAAGAAGGAAGTCATCAAGCTCGAGCGCGAGCGCAAGCACCTCTCCACTAACCTCTCCGGTATCAAGAGCATGAAGCGCCTCCCCGACGCCATCTTCGTAGTTGACTCCAACAACGAAGCCATCGCCGTCGCCGAAGCCCGCAAACTCGGTATCCCGGTCGTCGCCGTCGTCGACACCAACTGCGACCCTACCGTCGTAGACTACGTCATCCCCGGCAACGACGATGCCCTCCGCGCCATCCGCCTCTTTACCACCAAGATCGCGGACTCCGCCGCCGAAGGCGTCCAGATGGTCTCCGAGCGTGCCTTCGCCACCGAAGCGGCCGACGTTCAGCCCCTCGAAGTCTCCCCCGAGCACATCGGTGAAGACGGCGAAGTTATCAACGAAGCCGCCGCCGAAGTCCACGCCTCCGCGGTCCCCGCTGATGCCGCCTCCGACGAAGACGAAACCGTCGACCTCGAAGCCGTCCTCGGTGGAAACATCCGCAAGGCACCCGCTGCCTCCAGCGACCCCGAAGCCGACGCGGAAGCTATCTCCGCTCACGCCTCCGCCTAGTTCGGTCGCCACTGCAGCCTGTCCGGTCCGGAGCTTCATTCGCCGTACCGTAACCTCGCACTCATATTCTGTACGTGGCGCGGGCTTCTGCTCGCGCCACGCGTTCATCGGCGGTAGCCTCCCCTCCGCCTCCTGCAACCTACGCCTTCTGCAACTTTGCTCCTAAGGATGATTATGTCTACCGAAACGCCAGTAAAGATCGACGCCAAGCTCGTTAAAGAACTCCGCGATAAGTCCGGTGCCCCCATGGGCGACTGTCTCAAGGCCCTGCAGGAATCCAAGGGCGACATGGAAGGCGCCTTCGTCGTCCTCCGCAAGCGTGGCATGGCCTCCGCAGCCAAGAAAGCCTCCCGCTCCACCAACGAGGGCTCCGTCGGAACCTACATCCACGCCGGCGGAAAGATCGGCGTCCTCCTCGAACTCAACTGCGAGTCCGACTTCGTCGCCCTCACGCCCGACTTCCAGGAACTCCTCAAAGACATCGCCATGCACATCGCCGCTACCGATCCCCGCTACATCGGTAAGGACGAAGTCACCGCCGCCGACCTCGACCGCGAGAAGGAGATCTACCGCGCCCAGGCCGCCGCCACCGGCAAGCCCGCCGCCATCATCGAGAAGATGCTCGAAGGCAAGCTCGGCAAGTTCTACGAAGAGTTCTGCCTCCTCGAGCAGCCCTTCATCAAGGACCAGACCCAGACCATCGCCCAGATCATCGCCTCCAAGGTCGGCAAACTCGGCGAAAACATCAGCGTCCGCCGCTTCGCCCGCTTCAAGGTAGGCGCCCCCGACTGGACCGTAGCCACCACTGCCCAGATAGCCGCAACCGAAGAAGCATAAACCTGATTCGTAATCAGCCGTAGACGTAGGGCACGGCTTAGGCCGTGCCCTACACATTCTATTCGAGAACAAGAAAGAGCCCGGGCGGGTAGCCTGGGCTCTTTCTTTAAGAAGCTGAGAGGCACACGATGTTCGATCAAGACGCAATCGCAAGGGACGCTGAAGCGCTCCGCAAGCAAATAGGTGACTTCATCGGCGTTCAGTTGACTCCTGAACTCACTGTGCAACTTTACGAAGCTGCTATGGGTGTCGAGGGAATAGAGCTTTATCTAGTAATAACCTTCTACGCGTTTGAATCGGACAGGTGCCGTCAATCAAATGCGTACTTTTCTGCTTGTCTAATGTTGGCTTCCGCAATCGAGGGTCTGCTAGCAACGCTCTGCCTTTTCTCTGAACAGCAAGTAGAGCAAACAACAATCTACAAAAGCATCAAAGAAAAAGAAGGAGATAAATATAAGGAAAAAATCTTGAATACTACCTTCGAGAAATATATTCAATTGGCGGAACAACTCAGCTGGGTGCCATCGGATGTCATTGCATCTGATTTATTTAGTGCTGCTGTGCAAGACTTCCCGACAGTATCAAGAAATCTATTCCCAAAGGACTCGGAAGCAAAACTAAGTGCGAAGCTTGAGGAGTTCAAGGTCAAACCCGGCATTGAAATGCTTCGTTTACTTCAGCACATGAGGAATCTTGTGCATGCCAACCGTTGGCCACGTCTAGGGATCACTATCGCTTCGCCCGAATTTGAGAGTGATTGTAAATTTGTATATGTAATCGCCTGTCAGGTCATGTATTGCCTCTTTAATGCGTTTTTACGTAAATCCCAGAATTCAATTTCAAAAATCAGCCTTCTAGATGCACACATGGGTCCAGAGCAGCGTGCAGCTCTCAGCCGCTTCGCATTAGACATTCTCAACCCTAAGCAGAAGGAATTCAGATCTGAATGAATGGTATCTGTAGCCCAAGGAGCACGGCACAAGCGGGACTAGGTCTGTCGTAGGGTCGGGATTGCTATTTTGCCACCTTCGCCAACGCATCCGCCAGCACATCCGCCACTGACACCTGCGCCAGCGCCCGATCAATTGCCGTATCCACCTGCCCATACACCAAGCTCAGCGCCTGATGAACCCCCTGGCCCACCGGACAGGCCGGATGTGGTTGCTCCTTGTGCATCCGCATCGCTACTTCATCTTCTAGCGCACTTCGCACGCTGGTTAGCGAAATCTTCGCTGCCGGCCGTGCCAGCATCCACCCACCTCCTGCTGCGCCCTTGCTCGTCACCAACTCCGCCTCGCGAAGCTTCGCCATCAACCGCCGTATCACCACCGGATTCGTCCCAATACTCATAGCCAGAAACCCTGATGTCATCCGCTCCTCCGGCTGCATCGCCAACAGGCACAGGACATGGATCGCAAGTGAGAAGCGCGAGTTCATATCAGTAGCTTACAGAGTCCCAGCCACACCCACGAGTCGCAGAAGGCTCCTGCGATCAACATCGTCGAAAACTGTAACTTTTTTTGTGACGCTAAGTGTCCAACCCGCATCTACTATCTCGTAGTCAGACAATCAGTACAAATTCAAACCATTCGGAGCAGCCCAATGAACATCGCCCTCTACGGAGCCACCGGAAAGTCCGGCAGCCGCATCCTCACCGAACTCCTCTCCCGCGGCCACCACGTCACCGCCATCGTCCGCGACCCCGCCAAACTCGCCCCTCAGCCCAACCTCACCATCAAGCAGGGAACTACTGACTCTGCCGCTGCCATCTCCTTGGCCATAGCAGGTACTCCCTTCGACGCCGTAGTCAGCGCCTACGCCCCACCCCTCACCCCCGAAGGCGTTCGCCAAATCATCCCCGTCACCCAGCACTTCATCGATGCCATCGGCCAATCCGCCAAATCCACCCGCTTCGTCTACGTCGGTGGCGCCGCCAGCCTCTTCGTTGCTCCCGGAGTCACCCTCCTCGCCAGCGGTCATCTCCCGCCCGAGTGGCTCCCCATCGCCACCGCCCACGCCGACGCTCTCGAACTCATCAAACAGTCCGACATCAACTGGACCAGCTTCAGCCCCGCTGCATTCTTTGAGCCCGGCCAACGCACCGGAAAATTCCGCCTCGGCAAAGACGACCTCATCGCCGACGACCAGCACAACAGCCGCATCTCGATGGAAGACTACGCCATCGCCCTCGTCGACGAACTGGAGCGTCCCCAGTTCCAGCGCCAGCGCTTCACCATCGGCTACTAACCAACGGCCAAACGCCTTTGCGGCAGGGGAGTGCAGCCCCGCACTCCTCAGCCTCACCCCAACGCTTGACAGAATACCTCCCAGTCAAGCCTCACCTGCCGCGTCTTCCTCGCCGCTCAGCAGGCCAGGCACCCCCCTGAACCACCCCATGCCACCGTATCGCACAATCAAGTCCAGACCTAACCACCATGATTCGAAGACTTTGCGCAATAATGGGGGGGGGAGGGGGGGAGTCCAGCTCATCGGCTTCTCGCGCCCACCCCACCCTGCTTATCCGCCTATTCAACACTGCAAGTGCAGATGAGTGACGTCTCAAATCGAAATGAAATTGCATTCAGCCGCCTACTCTGCCCAGTATTCAACCCATGCGATACTTAATCCTGACATGTACAAAAGAGTCCTCCTCAAGATCTCGGGTGAAGCCCTTGCCGCCGGCAAAGGCTTCGGTATTGACGCTGTCTTTATCCACCAAATCGCCGAAGAAATCGCCTCCGTCCACGCGCTCGGCTGCGAAATTGGTATCGTCGTAGGCGGCGGAAACTTCTTCCGCGGTGTCGCCCAGCAAGCCATCGATATGGATCGTGTCGCCGCCGACCACATGGGCATGCTCTCCACGGTCATCAACTCCATCGCCCTGCAGGACGCCATCGAGAAGCGTGGCCTCTTCTGCCGCGTCATGTCCGCCATCGCGATGCACCAGGTCACCGAGCCTTACATCCGTCGCCGCGCCATGCGTCATCTGGAAAAGGGACGCATCGTCATCTTCGCCGCAGGCACCGGAAACCCCTTCTTTTCCACCGACACTGCCGCCAGCCTCCGCGCCATGGAGATCAAAGCCGACATCCTCCTCAAGGCAACCTCCGTCGATGGGGTCTACACCGCCGATCCAAAAACCGATCCCACCGCCACCAAACTCGACAAAATCACCTACTCGGATATCCTCCGCCTCAACCTCCGCGTCATGGATCAGACCGCCGTATCTCTATGCAAAGACAACAACATGCCTATGATGGTCTTCAGTATGCGCGAGCGCGGAAACATCGTCAGGGTCTGTAACGGTGAGCAGCTTGGCTCCCTCGTCACCGCCTGAGAACACTCACCTCGCCACCAACTCAAATCAGTCCTCGCCACAACTACGCGTCAAATGTCTCCAAATCGCGTTAGATACATTAGCAACCCGCTCGCATCCAATAGCTAGGATCAAACCCGAGTGACACCCCCAACCCTCATCACGCCGGTAGAACTCCGCTCTCCCGCCGATCTGTCGTCCTCGGCTTCCACGCTCGTCCGCAAGCCGGCTCTCCCGGCTCTGACCGGCATTCGCACGCTGCTGGCTATCTTCATCATTCTCTTTCACTTCACGCCCCCCCATCTAGGGCTTCTCTACCCCATCATTGATAACGCCTACGTCTTCGTTGGCTTCTTCTTCCTTATCTCCGGATTTATCCTCACCTACAACTACGCTGATCGCGCTATCACTCTCAGCAAGCGCGACTTCTGGCTGGCCCGCTTCTCGCGCCTGTATCCCATCTACATCCTCGTCCTCGTGATCTCCATCCACATGCTCCAGGACGAGTGGGCCTCCCGCTCCCACGCTGAGTTCTGGCGGGGGGTTATCCTCACTCCCTTCCTGCTTCAGGGCTGGAGTCCCACCCTTGCTACCTTCGGCAACACCGTCGCCTGGACTCTCTCCTGCGAGGTTATGTTCTACCTTGCTTTCCCCTTCCTCCTCTATGCCTGGGCCACCAGAGCCCACTGGCTCAACACCCCAGTCCGCCTCATCGCCCTCATCTTTACCCTCTGGATCTTCGGACTTGTTCCCCACCTCCTCTACACCATCTTCAATCCCGATCATCTGGCCACCCCAGCTGACCGTTACACCTCTACCTACCTCCTCCGCTTCCTCAAGTACACCCCGCCGCCCTACGTCTGCACCTTTCTCGTCGGCGTCTCCCTCGCGAAGCTTCATCCGCTGCTTCCATTCACTCCGCGCCAGCGCTTCTTTGTAGCGGCCATTGCCCTTGCTTTGCTCGGCCTCTTCTTCTACACCGGACTCGTCAACCACACGCCATACCTCTTCCTGCATGGTGGACTGCTTGTTCCGCTCTTCAGCCTGCTTATACTAGGTCTTGCTGGCCCCAATCCCATCTCCACCCTCTTCTCCATCCGCCCGTTGGTTCTGCTTGGCGAAGCAACCTTCGCCCTGTACCTGCTTCACTTCAATGTCTACATTCTGCTCCACACCTACCATGTTCCCGATCGCCTCCACCTCACCTGGCTCGATCCCTGGCTCTCCTACGCGGCTCTGCTGGTCCTCGCGTATCTCGCCTATCGCTTCGTGGAGAACCCCGCGCGCATCGCCATCCTCAGTCGTTTTAGCCACAAGCCCAAACCCGTCAAACTCCCCATCCAGCCGCAATAATCCATGGTTTGATCAACACAGGCAAACATGTCTCCCTGCGGTCGTGTTGCGCTCGTTTACGCTCACGCTGAGCCGATCAGACGGCTGGTCCTAGCGTGAAGCCGATTACCTCCATCCAATTCTCTACGCAGGTTGTCTGGGTATGGAATAGGTAGTCCAGAGTCCATTACCGCACCGCTGCCCAAAATCAGCCCTGCATAACGTACAGCAACGGGAGATTTGCCGAACACCCCCTCCGCCCACAACCGCTCTATCCTGTAGCTCATGCAGCAACTCGTAGCCCATGGTGTCATCACCTCACTCCATCTGCCCTGGGCTACCTGCCGGCAATAAAAAGCCCCGCTTAAGCGGGGCTTTTCGGAAAAATACCAGTGCAGTTATGGTTGTACGATCTGCGACGCATGAGCGCCGTTCGGAACCGTGACGGCACATGTGGGGAAACCGGCAGCAGGGAAGGGCGTGTTCTGAATATCCGTCAAGCCACCATTGTGCGGATCAAGTTGCAGACCCGAAACCGTGCCATCCAGATTGTTCGTTACATAAGCATAAATACCCAATGCCGCTTCGATAGTAAGGCACGTTGGCCCTGTGCGAACGGGAGCCGACGCGGACCCTACTGACCCAGTCGGATTGCCCGTAGCCGTATCGATAGCATAGGCACTCACCGTTGCAGCGTTGTAATTCACCGTGTACAGATACCTGCCGCGAGGATCCACAGAGATCCCAACCGGAAACTGACCAGTAGAAAAAGGCCCATTCACCATCGACTGCAGTGCGCCGCTCGACAACGCAACCTTACCGTACATCTGGTTGGTCGCTTCATCCGTCACGTACAGAAACCGTGCCGTAGGCTCTTCAACCATCGCGCTTGGAACCGTACCCGCGCTGAAGCCGGTAGCCACAGTCTTGCCTGCAACCGTTGAAATAACCGTTCCTGGGACAGGCGTCAGAGCACCGCTGGTCGGGTCTTGGGCAAAGCCAAGAATGGCCGCATTCGGCGTCGGTTCCTGATCCAGAACGTAAACAAAATGGTTGAAATTACTCGCAACCACCGAAATCGGATTGTTCCCCACGTTTACATTCGTCGCTGTTCCCAATGAGTTGTCCGCATTGATCGGGAAGATCGTAACCCCGCCAGGTCCGGGAGTCGTCGCCGAATAGCCCGTTTGATAGGTGTACGTCACATACAGAAACTTGCCCGCAGGATCGATCGCAGCCGCAGTTGGGAATGTACCAGTCGTCGGATAGGTATTCTTCGAGGTCAGAACACCACCATCATTCACCGCAAACTCTTGAACTGTCGAGTCATCGTGGTTCACAACGTAAATAAACTGACCATTCGGAGCTGCTGCCAGCGTTACCGGATTGTTGCCCGCCGCGAATGGTGAACCTTTCACCTGTACCAGAGTTCCGGTCAAGTAGTCCGCCGCATAGGCGTTAACTCCACCCGGATGATCCTTCGAGGATGTCACGTACACGTACGCAATCGTGTAGTCCAGAATGCTGCAGGACGTCAGTCCCAGCATCGTCCCCAGGCACAACACCGAGCCTATTGTTTTCAAGCCGATCATTCTGAAATTCATAAACATTTCCTTCATCTCGGGAGCTTTCGCCACCCGCTCAAAATCTGTCTAAACTAACTCAGCTACCTGTGCCTGTTGCTGTGGCACTAGTGAGGGAATGCCGCTACGCTCACCAGGCAGGTCGGCAACGTGGCCGAGCTGAAAGGATTGTTGATAATCTCCTTCAATGCTCCGGTGGTCGGGTTGATCTGCTCCCCCGTAACGGAATTGCTCAGTGAATTCGATACAAACAAGTAAATTCCCTGGGCCGTCGTCGGATTGCTGACATGCGAATTCGTCGTTACGCACGTCGGGCCAGTTCCCGCCTGTGTGCGCTGAGCTACGCCAGAGGGAATCGGCTCCCCGTTCGCACCAAAGGTGAATCCGTCGATCGAACCACCCAGGTAGTTCACCACGTAGAGGAACTTGCCCGTATAGTCGATCGTCAGCCCCACCGGCATCGTATCCGTCGTCACAGCGCCATTCGCCAGCACGCTCGGGACTCCGTTCGTTGCAACTGCATAACCCACAACTTGATTCGCAGTCGAGTCGGTCACATACAAATGCTGCCCGTTCGCGTCTTCCACAATCGCGCTCGGTGATAGACCGGATGCAAATCCCGTCGACGGCACATTGCCTGCATTGATCGTCACTCCAGGCAAAGGTGTCAGCATTCCAGTCGTCGCATCGGCGCTGAAGCCCAAAAGATTCGCGGACGTAGCAGCATCCTGCTCGATGACGTAGACAAAGTGATTCGGGCTGCTCGCCACTATCCCAACCGGATTGCGTCCAACATTCACAATACTCGGCGCGCCCAGCGAGTTGTCCGCATTGATCGGAAATACCGCCACGCCACCGGGTCCTTGCAGCGCCGTGGTATAGCCGCCCTGATACGTAAACGTCACGTACAGAAACTTGCCATCAGGATCGATTGCTGCAGCAGTGGGATAGCTCGGAAGCGTTGCCGAACTCGTTCCCTTGCCCAGGTCATACGTCGTCTGCGGGTACAACTTGCCGTCCGTACCAATGGCAAATTCAACCACACTGGAATCGTCATGGTGTACGACATACAGAAACTTGTTATTCGGTGTCGCCACCAGTGTGATCGGATTTCTCCCCCCCGAAGGGATGGGCGAGTCCGGCGTCTGTTGCAGCGTTCCCGTCTGGTAGTCGACCTCATATGCATTGATCAACCCAGGGTTGGCCTTGGCTGTCGTCATGTACACGTACGATACGGTGTAGTCGTGCGTACACGCCGTCATGCCAAAACCCATCGCGAGAGACAATATCGAGGCCAGTGCTCCGCGGCCCATCCTATTCAACGTCATGCACTTCTTTACTCCGGGGCAATTCGTTTCCGCCCACTGTTTCATTCACAGTCTTCCAGCAAATTCACTACCTATCCAACAAGTCCAACGACAGCGACTCAGCAACAGGCTCGCGCCTAGTTGCTGGTATTTCCACTGATCGCAAGACACGTCGACAGTCCAACTGCGGGAAAACTGGATCCGCGAGCCAGATCAGACAACTCGCCCGTCGCTATATTGATCAGCTTGCCCGTCACAGTGCCATCCGCGTGGTTGGAGGTATACAGGTATTGGTTCGTAGGATCTTCCACCATGCAAACCGGACCCGATCCAACCGCGTACGGATTGTTGGTGTTCGTCGATCCGCCTACTGGCTGTAGCTTTCCGTTGCCCGGATCAATCGTGAACGCCGAGATGGAACTATTCGGATTCTGCGAGTTCGTCGAGGTCTGGTTCAGAACATACAAGAACTTCGAACGGCTATCCGTGAACGAGAACGAAGGATTCGAGGTCAACGGCAGATTGTTGATCGCTCCACCTGCCAACGAATTCAGCGCGCAGTTGGTGCCCACCGTGTATGGCAGAATTTGACCACCGGTGCTCGTCGTCGTCGCTGCGGCATCGGTCAGGTACACATAGCTTCCGCTCGCATTGATCGACGTCAACTTGCGTGGACCGCCATCCGTGTTCGAACCCGTGGTTATCGTGGAGTTCGTCGTCAGCGTCAACTGACCAGTGCCCGTGTTCTGCTGGTACGGGAATACCGTGTTGTCACCTGCGTCCAACGTGAACAGGCAAGAGCCCGAGGCGCGCATCATGATCGGCTTCGGTCCAACAGGGAAGTAGCTCAGGTAGGTACCGTTCGCATTCTTCACCTGCGTGTTCGTCACCAGTGACAGACGGCCAGTGTTTGAGTCGATCTGGAAAACAGTGATATCGCCGTTCACGCCATCAGGA
Source organism: Acidobacteriota bacterium (assembly GCA_021780315.1). Classification (GTDB taxonomy): domain Bacteria; phylum Acidobacteriota; class Terriglobia; order Terriglobales; family Acidobacteriaceae; genus Edaphobacter. Next base: position 12,859 of record JAJXYY010000042.1, on the reverse strand, counting down.
GAAAGCTGGTCCAGAACATAAAGGAAATTTCCCGTAGTATCCGTCGCGGCCCAGATAGGGGTCGAACCTTGGCTCGTGAACGACTGCTGGAAAGTCAGCACGCCATCTCCGCCCACGGTGAACTGCGCAATGTTGCCGCCTGTCGTTGCAGTCCCCTCGTTCACGACGTAAACATAGCGCCCGCCAGTACGAACCACGATAGACACTGGGTTCGTCCCGCCCGAAGAATAAGGCGAGTTGACGGTCGGCGTTAGGTTTCCCGTGTAATCGTCAACCTTGAATCCGGCAATCTGGTTGTACTGCGTTCCAAGCACCCACATGTACGCGATGGTGCCGACAGCACACGACGTCAATCCAAGACCTAATCCTAAGGACACTACCAAGGCCAACAACATCCGGCCAATCCTGCTGAACTTCATGCGCTTCCTTCATCCTCGCCAGCGATTGACCTTTATCGGCCATTGGCTGCGAGCAATTCTGTGGGGTACGGTTCCTTCGCCAATTGTAGAAGGTGACGCGAGTTTGTGCCACTTTAGAGCCATCTCATCCTGACTTAGTTCGTCACACCAGTACGGTTACTCTCCCCCGAAAACATCCTTCATGTCATAAAAAGGGCCCAGGTAACCACCTGGACCCCTCTTCTTCTTCCATCAGCAGATTTTTTTCAACCCGCCCGTGGCTGTAACCGCGTTACCAGACACGGCAACTATTCGTCGGCATCATCGGTTGGCCAACCTTGCAGCCAAACGCCTTGCCAAACGCGTCGAAGTTCTGGACCGTTCCCTTCACCCGCCACTCGCCAGAGCTGTGCGGATCAGTCTTCGCCAGCACTCGAGCACTCTGCTCCGTGGCATTCTGACACCACACCTGGCCAAACGAGATAAAGAACCGCTGCTCCGGGGTATATCCGTCGCGCTCTCCGTTGCTGTATCCCGGCTCTGCAGCCGCACCCTGCTTGGCAATCGTCTCCAGCAGCGCCTGATAAGCAATCCGAATGCCCCCGTTGTCCGCCGTGTTCTCACCCAGCGTCAACTTGCCATTCAAATTCTGCCCCTCGGCCACCTGGAACCCCGAATACTCATTCGCGACGCAGTCGGTCCGCTCGTTGAACTTCTTCAAATCGTCTGCAGTAAACCACGTCCGCACGTTTCCGTGCAGGTCATACTTCGACCCCTGATCGTCAAACCCGTGCGTCATCTCGTGGCCAATCACCACGCCGATACCGCCAAAGTTCACCGCAGGATCCATGCTGTTATCGAAGAACGGTGGCTGCAGAATCCCGGCAGGGAAGTTGATGTCGTTCTGCGGTGGGTTGTAGTACGCATTCACCGTCGGTGGCGTCATCCCCCACTCCTTTTCGTCGACCGGCTTGCCCAGCTTTGCCAGATTGCGCTGCCGCTCAAACTCGAAGTTGCGCTCCGTATTTCCCAGGAAATCGTCGCGCTTCACCGTCAACTTGCTGTAATCGCGCCAGTTCTCCGGATAGCCGATCTTCTGACGAATCGTATTCAGCTTCGCCTCCGCCTCGACCTTGGTAGGCTCGCTCATCCACGGCAGGCTCTGGATATCCTCTCCCAGTGCCTTCTCCAAAGCCGCAACTAGCTTCTCCATGTTCGCCTTCGCGTCAGGCGGGAAGTTCTGCTTCACCCAGTCCTGACCCACTGCCTCGCCCAGGGCCGCATCTGTGGCGCGGGTGCACCGCTTCCAGCGCGGAGTCTGTTCCTTCTGCCCCTGCAGCGTCGCCTGGAAAAAGTTGAAGTTCTCATCGACAAATGGCTTCGACAACGCCGGTGCTGCTGTACGCAACGCTTGCCACCGCAGGTAGCTCTTGAGTGCATCCAGACTCTGCCCGTCAATCTGTTCATTCATCGTCTTAAAGAAGGCCGGCGTCGCAACATTCAGCGACTTCAGCTCATTCATCTTGATGCTCGTCAGGTAGGTCGTCCAGTTGTAGTCCGGGCTCAGCGCCTGCAACTCCGCAATCGTCATCATGTGGTACCGGTTGGCTGGATTCCGCAGCTCCACCCGGCTCGTGGAACCCTTCGCCAGCGCCGTCTCCACCGACATCACATCCTTCGCTTCCGCAGCGGCCTTCTCTGCCGAGTCGCCCAGCAGCATAAACATCTTCGTCACATGCTCCACATACTGCTCGCGAATCTTCTGGCTGCGCGCATCGTCCGTCAGGTAGTAGTCCCGGTCCGGCAAGGTCAGCCCACCCTGCATCGTCGTCGCAATCTGTTGGCTGGAGTCCTTCTGGTCCTGCTGCACCCCCAGAAAATAAAAGACCGGTACAGCATAGAAGTTGTGCAACTCGCTCACCAGCGCAGCCAGCTGCTTCTTGTCGTTCAATCCTGCAATCGCAGCCATCTGCAGCTTCAGAGGGGCTGCACCCAGCTTGTCAGCCAGATCCACATTCATACATGCCGCAAAGTAATCGCCATACTTCTTCTGCAAGGCACTCTTCGGCGCATCTGCCGCAGCCTTCAGATCCGCATACAACAAATAGTTATTGCGCTCCGCCAGTTCGTTGAAGCGCCCCCACCGCACCTGGTCACTGGGAATTGGGTTGTTCTTCACCCAGTTTCCGCACGCGTACTTGTAAAAATCAGTGCAAGGATCAACCGTCTTGTCGATGGCAGAGAGATCGAAGATGACCGGCTTCTTCGGTTCGGACGTCGGGGCACTCCCATTATCGGTCATTGTCATGAGCGACTGGCCAAAGCACAATCCGCCGGACAGGAGTAGCAAACAAGCAAGGGACGGTGACTTAAGATTCATGGATTTCCTTCACATGGATTGGTTAAATGTTGCGACATTAACAATCGGTAGACTCCCCGAAATCAGAGTCTCCCAAAGTCGACTTCACACTACGCTCTCGACGCGCAAACGGGAACTGGATTCTGCTGTATCACTGCGGACGATGTGTCCCACCACAAAGTTTCGTCATTCTTTCTTTTAGCCCCAAAGTCAGCCGCAAAAGTTCGCCCTCGGCTCATCCGTAGTATTAAAAACGAACGTGCCCCTGCCGAAGCCGGAACCCGTCCACTTCAATCCCAAACCCGCTAGAAGATTCGCAGTTTGATCGCGAGGTACTTTTTCGGGTCCGTACGGATCGCAGTCACCAGGTTGGTGCTTTCCATCATTAGCTTGTTCATGTTCGTGTACATTGCGTCATCCTGGGTCAACTTACCCAGGGTGCCCTTGCCAGCGTTCACCCCTGACACCAGCGTATTCATCTCCGTCACCGTATCGCTCAGGTCCTTCCGAAACTTCGGATCCTTCAGCATCAGCCCCAAACCGCCTTTGCCCGCATCCGCATCCGCCAGCAGAGAGTTCGCATGCTCCAGGGTGGAATTCATATTCTTGTAGAGCGAGTCGTCCTTCAACAGCATCCCGGCCGTGCCTTTGCCGTTGTCCAGAGAATTTGCAATATTCTGCAGCTTGAGCGCAGCATCATTGAGACGGTTGTACATCGTGTCGTCCGTCATCAGCTTGCCAATCGAACCCTTGCCATTATTCAGGTTCACCGTCAGTTGATGGACTTCATCCACCGTCTTGTTGGCCTTGTTGTACAGATCCGGGCTGTTGATCATCATTCCAATCGAACCTTTGCCCGACTGCATGTTATCCACGATCCCATTCATCTTCGCCAGAATCACATTCAAGCTTTCAATCGTCCCCTGACTTGCTTTCACCACATCCGTCAGGCTCGGCGTCTCCAGCGTGTGCAGCTCGTCCCCATCGCGCAACGCAGGTCCAACTGCAAACTGGCTGTTCAGATCCACGACGGTGTCGCCCAGAACCCCCACCGTCGTCAACCCTGCCTTCGAATCCTGATGAAGATCACTGGCGTACTTATCATTGATCTTCATTACTACCTTGACCGGAGTCAGCTTGCGGTCTGCAGTGTGGACTACAGTCACGCTCTTCACCGTACCAATCGTCACTCCTTCCAGAGTCACCGCAGCCCCTTCTTTCAGACCAGCCGAGTTCTCGAAAAAGCTCACGATCGTCAGCTTGTGGGAGAAAATCCCCAGCCCGGAGGAACTTGTCATCAAAAATAGGAGCGTCGTCAAAATCACAACCGCAACCATTACGATGACTCCGACCTTCAACTGCGACCACTTTACCTCGTGCTGGCTAGGCATAGCCCTCCCTGAAATCTCATTGCGCAGGCTGCCTCCCTGCGCCTTAGCCATCTACTTCAAGATCGCCACGGTCCTACGCGAACACCCAAAGAATATCCTAACGGTTCCTTTCGCCTGTAATCGTATCTCGCTCAAAGCCCTTTAGTAAGAGTGGATGCCATATCGGGCCTATTGGTTTCAATCTCATCTGCCCCCATGCTCAATCTCGCTCGACAATCACCATTGCCATCGCGACAGATTCGCTGTGAGTCAGGCTCAAAGAGACCCTTCTTATCCCCATCTCTACAACTCGCACTGCTGCCCGCCCGCTCCAATGCAGCGTCGGGCGTTCCCCAGCATCTCGCCGAACCTCAATCTCTTTCCAACCGATTCCGCGGCTGATTCCTGTCCCAAGCGCCTTGGCACCCGCTTCCTTGGCCGCAAACCGTGCCGCAAAGCTCTCGCCTGCCGTCTTCCGCTTCCGCTGGCAGTACGCAATCTCTCCCGCCGTAAACACCCGTTCCAGAAATCGCTCCCCAAAGCGCGCAATGCTCTCCTCCACCCGCCTGATCTCAATCAGATCCGTCCCGATCCCAACCACCATGGCCAACCTCCTCCTCTAGCATCTCACTCCCGCTCCTCCCCACCAACCCACGTCTCCCGCTCCTGCCTTACGTCACGTGACTCCCGTGCGCCACGCCCATAACCCTTCTGCCCCTTTGCTCCGATACTCAACTCAACAGCACACCATCTACCGCGGCCGGGAAGTGACCACTCCATGCAGTCTCTCAACCTACAAAGTTTTAGTTACGAAGACCGCTCCGGCATCCTTCCCGGTCTCACCACAGCCTTCACAGACTGCGGAGGATGGGTCCTCGAACGCAAAACTATCTCCCCCTCCTCCATCGAGTTCCGCCTCGAAATACAGCTTCGTGACGTCCAGGACCTCTACATCGCCCTCATCGCCTCCGGCCTCGAACTTACCCGTTCCGGCCACCTCGGACTCACCGAGCTATGCATCTGTCGCAAGCACCTGCGTGGCACCGCCGACCTCTGTCAGGTTGTAGCCATACGTATCGAAATCAACTTCCTCGAAGATGTCACCCTCCACTCGCTCCTTATGACAGCCCATGCACCCGCTTGATCGCAGCGAATCCACGTCCACACATCCACTCTTGTGAGAACCACATAGAATCGCTTCTCTGTTGATATCCGTAAACTCCCTGGAAATCGTTTCCCCTGACACCGTGTACTCAATTAGCGTCTCACTAACGATGCTAGCCCCAGCCCATGTCCTCTTAGTCGGTAACGACCGGAAGATACTCTCCATCCGGGCCGATGTGCTGCTCAATTTCTGGTCCATCGCCGCCACCACTACCCTCGCCAACTCCGACCTCCATCGCGCCGCAGATCTCGTAGTGCTCTGCCATACTCTCTCCGAAGACCAGCGTCACCACTGGATCACCATCCTCCGCGCCGCCAGCCCCAACCGCCTGATCGTCAGCCTCGACTTCCAAGACCTCGGACCCCGCAACGGGATCGACGCAACCATCGACCTCCATCGCGGCCCAGCCGCCCTCGTCAGCGTCATCTACCAACTTCTAACCGAGCGTGGACTTCCCAGTCGGCTTTGGCCTGCAACCGGGCACACTATCTTCGCACCACCGCCTCCGCGCAGCCTCTAAAGCCTGCCCCGAACTCCTGTTAGCGTAATCCACCGGAATCCCCTACCATTATCCGGTCACTCGGGAGCTCTTCATGGTCGCCGCACGTACTGTACTTCGCACCTTCCTGCCCTTTGCCTTAGCCCTTAGCCCTTCGCTCCCGGCAGTTGCACAAGCCCCACTCTCCCAACCATCATCGGACTCCGCCATCCACCAGCGTGTCGAGTCCCTCCTCCATCAGATGACTATGCAGGAGAAGCTCGGACAGCTCAATCAACTCTTCCTCTTTGGCCCCTCGCAGTCGATCGAAGCAGGCGTCAAGGCAGGCAACGTCGGCTCGCTCCTCTTCGTCACCGATCCCAACCAGATCAACCGCTTCCAGCATCTCGCCGTGGAGAACTCCCGCCTTCACATCCCGCTCCTCTTCGGATTTGACGTCATTCATGGCTTCCGCACCATCTTCCCCGTGCCCCTTGCCATGGCCGCCTCCTGGGATCCTTCCCTCGCCACCAGTGCCCAGACCATCGCCGCCAGGGAAGCCAGCTCCGTTGGCATCAACTGGGCCTTCGGTCCCATGGTTGATATCGCCCGCGATCCCCGTTGGGGACGCATCGTCGAAGGTGCAGGCGAAGACCCCTACCTCGGCTCTGCCTTTGCCGCCGCTCAGGTTCGCGGCTTTCAGGGCGACTACATCGGCGCTCCCAACCATATCCTCGCCTCCGTCAAGCACTTCGCCGGATACGGTGCTGCCGAGGGAGGCCGCGATTACGACGCCTCCTACATCTCCGATACCCAACTCCAGAACATCTATCTGAAACCATTCCACGCCGCCGTCAACGCCGGTGCAGCAACCGTCATGTCGGCCTACATGGACCTCAATGATGTGCCCGCCACTGGCAACCACTGGCTCCTCACCGATGTCCTCCGAAACGAGTGGGGCTTCAAAGGCTTTGTCGTCTCCGACGCCGACGCCGTCAAGAGCCTGCAGACCCATGGCTTCGCCCAGAACGCTAACGATGCCGCATACCGTGCTCTCCACGCCGGAGTCAACATGGAGATGGCCATCGATCACACCGCCTTCTCCGCAGGACTTCCCGCCGCCCTCAAGGCAGGCAAGCTCACTCCCGCCCAGATCGACGCTGCGGTAAGCCCCATTCTGGAGATGAAGCTTCGCCTTGGCCTCTTTGAGCACCCCTACGTCGATGTCCCACAGTCCGTCATCACCCTTGCAGACCCTACCCACCGTACTGCCGCCATGCACGCCGCCGAGCGTACCGCAGTCCTGCTGCGCAACCAGCCTCTCGCCAGCGGTAGCCCACTACTTCCACTCAAACCCAGTGCCTATAGAAAAATCGCCGTCATCGGCCCGCTTGCAGACTCCCAGCAGGACACCCTGGGCCCCTGGGACTTCGTCTTCAACCTTTCGGAAACCGTCACTGTACTCAGCGGCCTGCGCACCCGTCTTGGCCCTCAGGTCGACGTCGCCTATGCTCCCGGTGCCCAACTCGCCCGCAAATTCCCCTCCTTTTTCGACCAGATCACCGCTCTGAAGCCCGACACCCCATGGACCATCGAGCAGTCCCAGGCAGAGCTAACCAAAGCCGTCGAGCTCGCCAACTCCGCGGACCTCACCATCCTCGTCCTCGGCGAAGCCCAGAACATGGCCGGAGAAGCAGCCTCACGCGAATCTCTCGACCTCCCCGGACAGCAGCAGCAACTCATGGAAGCCGTCGTCGCAAACGCCCAGAAAACTGCCAAACCCGTGCTTCTCGTCCTCATGAACGGACGTCCCCTCAACCTCACCTGGGCCTCCCAGCGCGTCCCCTCGATTCTCGAAGCCTGGTTCCCCGGCACTCAGGGTGGCACCGCCATCGCCAACCTCATCACGGGAGACGCCGTCCCCGGAGGCAAACTCCCTCTCTCTTGGCCCCGCAACGTCGGCCAGATCCCCATCAACTACGCCCACAACACTACCCAGGCCCCCGAGAACCAGGGCAAACGCTACTGGGACGAAGAGTCCACCCCCCTATACCCATTCGGATACGGTCTCAGCTACTCCACCTTCGCCTTCTCCAACCTCAAAATCAGCCAGTCCAGCATCCACCGCGGCCAGTCCCTGCAGGTCACAGCAGACGTCGAAAACACCGGTGACGTCACCGCCGATCAGGTCCCTCAGCTCTACCTGCACCAGCAATACGGCAGCACCTCACGCCCCGTCCGCGAACTCAGAGGATTCCAGCGCATCACCCTCGCGCCCCATCAGAAAAAGACCGTCCAATTCACCATCGGCAAAGACGACCTCACCTACTGGAGCACCCCGACCCGCACCTGGGTGCAGGACCCCACCACCTTCGACCTCTGGATAGGCCCGGACTCCTCCACAACCGACCTCCACACCACCTTCACCGTCACCCCCTAACGCTTGCCCCAACGGGGCTCCAGCCCGGCCAGCTAACGCTCCAGCGACACTACCGTCCGCTTGTGCCACCAGCTGTCCGAATCCCCAATCACCAGCACGCCCGGTTGCCACCGCCCACGCGTTAAACCTAGCGCCAGCCCCCGTGCGTCTCCCGCTACTTTGAACACCGGCTCGCTCACCATCTCGCCTCCCGCCGCCACTGGCCGCGTCAGCCGATTCCCCGTCAGCCCCGGCACCTCCGCCCACCTCCGCCCCTGCCCATCCAGCAGATATGCCTTTACCAGCTTCTCCGCCTCGGCTGAATCTTTGCCCCGGTTCCGCACCCGCACCGCCACCCGCACCAGTCGGGTGCCGTCGCCCATCTGGTTTCGCCCAAAAAACTCCGGCACCTCGTCCACCCCCATCACGGCGTAGCAGAGATCGCCAAAACACTGATCCTGGCCCAGCCCCAGCACTCGTTGCGGCTGGGCCAGCGAAACTCCCAGTAAAACCGCCATATACACCACCCAAACCCCCACCAGCCACGCTACCCCACGCACCACCTTGGCCCGCTCCCCGCGCACCGCAGATATCCCCATCCCCACCGCCCCCAGCGCGCTCCACCCCGCCATGCCTGCCAGCAAAAGCTCCATCCATCTCATCCCAACACCCCAATCGCGATAAACTCAAACCTACATGACGCCGACCACCGCATCGCTGCCCAGCCAGACCAACCCAGACCAGACCGGCGCAGCCGTCGCCCCCATCATTGTCGCCCAGAACCTCGGCAAGACCTACCGCTCCGGCAAACTCGAAGTCCCCGCACTGCGTAACGTCAGCTTCTCCGTCATGCCTGGGGAGTTCGTCGCTATTGTGGGCCCCTCCGGATCCGGCAAATCTACCCTCTTCCATATCCTCGGTGGTCTCACCCACGCCACCACGGGCTCCGTCCTGATCGACGGCGTGGACTTCGCCAAGCTCACCGACGCCGAGCGCACCCGGATGCGCCGCGCTAAGATCGGCTTCGTCTTTCAGCGGTTCAACCTGCTTCCCACCCTCACCGCCATGGGTAATATCGAGATCGCTCACGATATCGCCCACCTCGGAGCAGCCTCTAAGCCAGTGCTCGACCGTCCCCTGCTTGACCACCTCACCGATCTCCTCGGTATCACCGGTCGTCTCGAACACCGCCCCAACGAACTCTCCGGCGGAGAACAGCAACGCGTCGCCATCGCTCGTGCCCTCATCAACCGCCCCGCCATCGTCCTCGCCGACGAGCCCACCGGTAACCTCGACACGAAAAACTCCGACGCTGTCCTCCACATGCTCCGACACTCCAGCCGTGAGCTCAACCAAACTGTCCTCATGATCACCCACAACCCAGAGGCCGCCCAGATCGCAGACCGCATCCTCACCATGCGCGACGGCGAGATCATCGACAATCAGGTCAATATCCACCCCGCCTGATCCCTCCTCACCATCTCCCACCCTACTTGTTCACCCCACCAACACCGCCCACTCCACGGGCTGGAGTTTTTGCATCTCACCGGCTAAGGTGGTGCCCAGTACCGCTCCATCCATCAATCCGCTGAGCACTCAAGGAGACTCCATCATGACCGACTACCGCGTCCTTCCCGGCGAAGCCCAGGAAGACCAGATCACCGCAGCCATCGAAAAATACACCGCCCAGGTCCCCTCCAGCGTCTACCTCGGCGCTGCTCTCGCATCCATGGCTGTATCCGTAGGCTTCAAGGCCGCCAGGAAGACCGACATGGCACTTTTCATCGGACAGTGGGCCGCCCCCTTCCTACTCCTTGGCCTCTACAACAAACTCGTCAAAATACACGGATCCGACGCCACCGCCAACCCCGCTCTCACCGCCCACCTCCCGCGCAACTAACCGCCAGACACACAAAAGCCCCGGACAGTTCCGGGGCTTTTTCATCGTTGCATGACCTGCCACTTGCCCTGGGTAGCCCTGTGAACTAGCGCTCGGACACCAAGTCAAATGCTGCCTTGCCCTCTTCGCAGATTCGTACTTCGCCATGGCCAATGTCATACACCCACCCAGAGATCGTCAGGTCCCCACGAGCCACGGCTCCGGCTACCGATGGATGTGTCCGCACATGCTGCATCTGCAACAGAACATTCTGCTCCGTCACCACCCGCAACAAGCTGCTCTCATCCCCGCTCTTCTCCAGCAACGCCTCGGCCACGCTCAGCGCGGTATGCGCGTTGTGCAGCCACTTCTTCACCGTGGGCATCGTCTCCACCAGTTCCGGATGCAGCAGGGCCGTCATCGCCCCACAGTCCGTGTGTCCACACACCACCAGATGCTTCACCTTCAACGCAGAGACGGCATACTCCAGCACCGCGCTCACACCGCCCAGCATCTCGCCATACGCTGGAACCATGTTCCCAATGTTCCGCGTCACAAACAGCTCGCCCGGACCACACTGCGTTATCAACTCCGGGTCAATCCGCGAGTCCGCGCACGTCACGATCAGCGTACTCGGCCGCTGCGGCTCACTCGCCGCCTTCAGATACGTCTCGCGATGATCCGGATAGACCTCGCGCTGAAACTTCCGAATCCCCGCCTTCAACCCCTCTAGAACGTCAGCCATGCACCCTCACTCCCTCGGTTTCGTAACCGTCTCCCACCCAAAAACTGCACTCGTTCCAGACTAACCGCAAACCTTCCAACTCACTCCCGCCATTTGATATTGCACCCTAGACTGGTCCTCTGGTTTGTATCCGGCCGTTCGCCCGCAATCACTTCATCCAGAGCCTTCCGCAGGTCTTTGCCCGTCACCGGAAAGTCATTGCCACCACCACTCGGCCGCTGTGGCCGGGAGTCATCCAGTTGTCCCCGGTACACCAGCTGCATCTCGCCATCAAAAAGGAAAAAGTCCGGCGTACATGCCGCCTCATACGCCCGCGCCACCTCCTGCGACTCGTCGTACAGGTAAGGGAAGCGCCACCCCAGCCGCGTAGCCTGTCGCTTCATCTCCTCTGGACCGTCCTGTGGATAAGCCACCACATCGTTCGAACTGATCGCAACCATCCCGATCCGCCCCTCGTAGTCGCGTCCAATCCGTGCCAACTCCTCTTCCACATGCTTCACATAGGGACAGTGGACGCAGACAAACATCACCAGCAGCCCCGGCATGTCTTCCGCCACGTCATCCCGGCCTACTGCGGTGCCAGTCACCACATCTACCAGCTCAAACGCCGGAGCCACCGTCCCCAATTCCACCATCGCCGACTGCGTCTTCGACATAAAATCCTCCCCAGCCTCCCATCATAACCATCCACCGCCCCGCCTGCCCCGCTCGCCCCGCCATCCGCAGCCAGCAGATTCCTCGGAACCAATCTCACCACTCTGTCCGCCCGCTCGCCGCATCGTAAAACTAAAGCAACCATGCTTCCCACCCGCACCTTGCCTGGCGGCCGCACCAAGCCTCAAGCCCTCCCCCGCGGAGTCAATGGTCTTGTCCTCTGCCGTTGGTGCGAGCTGGAAATCCTCGCCAAACGCCGCCGCACCTTCTGCTCCGACTACTGTGTCCACCAGTGGCGGCTTCGCTCCGACCCCGGCTACCTCCGCGATCAGGTCTTCGCACGCGATCACGGCATCTGCGCCGCCTGTCAGGCCGATACTATCGCCATCTACAGCGCTCTCAAGCGTGCCCGCGGAGCCGCACGTATAGCTGGACTCAGCCTCTATGGCATGAAGTCCATTACCAGCCGCCGCTCGCTCTGGGATGCAGACCATATCCGCCCAGTCGCTGAAGGTGGAGGCCAATGCGACCTCGACAACTTGCGTACCCTTTGCCTCCCGTGCCACCGCGAAGCCACAGCAAAGCTGCGTCTCCGCCTCCGCAACGCCGCACACTCCCTCCCAGCCTAACGCCCAGTCCACCACAATCCCATGTGACCGCCATCACTTACCGCCCCCCCGTCTTCCGGCAACATCAAAGTCGGAGGCACTATGCTCACAACGTCACCTGCCCGCTCGTACTGTTCCTCGACCACCAAGTCCTGTGCAGGTAACTGCTCCGGCTACGGGACGCGCACCCAGTGTCCTCCACTCATCGTCATCGCCGTCCTGTCGTCGTCCAATCCAGCCCTCCCCACCGAACGATCCCGCAGACTCAACCGGCAGAAGTAACTGCCTTTACCTGCTCCGATCACTGCTGCTGCTGCCCACACCAGCTGCTAGGAGGAAAAGTCATGCGAATCAGAGACTACGCCATCCCGAGCGTGCATCGCCCGCTTCACCCGGTGATGCTCCCCACCACGCCTACGCCCCTCCCGGTCATACCGAGGCCCGGCCAACAACTCAAGCCCACCGATTCCGCCACCCCACAAACGCTCAGCTTTTACGAACTCGAAGACCGCTCCAAACCGTCCATATCCAGCTTCTAGACCCACTGCGATCACTACAAAAACCTCTCCGAACCAAACGCGGAGCAAAACTTCCTGCTGCCTCTCCCATATGCGGCGGCAGCGTCATGTTATCCATCCGCCGGTTCCGTTCGCTCCGACTAGCTGTGATGTCTCAATAGGTTGTCCATTCGATCTGGATCATAGAAGCTGATTGTGCGAACAAGAAGCTTTTAGGAGGAGATCGAATGGACAGTCATAAGAATGCCCGACTGACGGCTCGGAGT
>JAJXYY010000025.1 GCA_021780315.1 Acidobacteriota bacterium | reverse complement strand
TGTTCTTGAACAAGTGCGATGCGGTTGAGGACGAAGAGCTGATCGAGCTGGTGGAGATGGAAGTCCGCGAGCTGTTGTCGAAGTACGACTACCCTGGCGACGATACCCCGATCATCCGCGGCTCAGCGCTGGGCGCGTTGAACGGCGAAGCCAAGTGGGAAGCGAAGATCGACGAGTTGATGGATGCGGTGGACAAGTACATTCCGCAGCCTCAGCGTGCGGTGGAGCTGCCGTTCCTGATGCCGATCGAAGACATCTTCTCGATCTCGGGTCGTGGCACGGTGGTCACGGGCCGTATCGAGCGTGGCAAGATCAAGGTGGGCGAAGCCTGCGAGATCGTTGGCTTCCGCGAGACGCGTGCGACGGTGTGCACGGGCGTGGAGATGTTCAAGAAGCAGCTGGACGAAGGTCTGGCGGGCGACAATGCTGGTCTTCTGCTGCGCGGTATCGCGAAGGAAGATGTGGAGCGCGGGATGGTTCTGGCGAAGCCGGGATCGATCAAGCCGCACACGGACTTCAAGGGCGAGATCTACGTGTTGAGCAAGGAAGAAGGCGGTCGTCACACTCCGTTCTTCAACGGCTACCGTCCTCAGTTTTACTTCCGCACCACGGACGTGACGGGTTCGGCGAAGCTGCCGGAAGGCACGGAGATGGTGATGCCGGGCGACAACATCCAGTTGGAGATCACGCTGCACACGCCGGTAGCGATGGAGAAGGGCCTGCGCTTCGCGATCCGCGAAGGTGGCCGTACCGTCGGAGCCGGAACCATCAGCGAGATCATCAAGTAACTCAATTCGGGCCGCTGGAGAACTCCGGCGGCCCAGCTTTTCAAAATCAATGGGTTAGCTGGTGATGATGCGTGAATTCTGCATGTCGCCTGGCAAAATCGGTTAGGATAACAAGATGCGCGAAATTATCACACTGCAGTGCCCGGAGTGCAAAAACAGGAACTACTCGACGACGAAGAACAAGAAGACGACCACTGGCCGTCTGGAGTTTTCGAAGTTTTGCAACACCTGCCGCAAGCACACCGACCACAAAGAGACGAAGTAGCTCCGCCGGTTTAGGACGTGGCGGAGATCGCTTCGTTCCTGCAATACGGGGGAGTAAGCTCAACGGTTAAACTGTCGGTCTCCAAAACCGAACTTCTCGGTTCGAATCCGAGCTCCCCCGCCAGTTTGCTTCTACCCTATGCCGGGTCGAGCAGCTGGCTCTGGCACGAAATAAAAAGCAAGAGAGTTTGAGGCAGCCTATGGCCAAGACGGTAGCAGTAGAGGAAACACCGAATACGGGTATTGAGAACCTGAAAGCTACGCCCGCGCGTCTGGGTGAGTTCTTAAAGGATGTGCGCAGCGAGATGCGCAAGGTCATCACTCCGTCCAAGGATGAGGTTCAGTCGACGACAACGATCGTCATCATTACTGTGTTCATCTTCGCCGCGTACTTCTGGCTGGTGGACAATATTATTGGTCGTGCGATTGAAGCCTTGCTTCACAAGCTGACCCAGCACTAAACCTAGAGAAGCAGCGCCCAGTAACGAGAAGCACATGATGCATGAAGAAGGCATAACGATGGCGGCAGAAGAGCAAAACCCGGAACAGCATACTCCCGATGCGCTGAACGCTGGCGGCGAACAGCCCACTGAGCAGCTGGCCCCGCCAGTGAACGAGAACTTCAAGTGGTACATCATTCACGCCTACTCCGGCTTTGAGCGCAAGGTACGTGAGTCGTTGGAGAGCCGCATTTCGGCGTTTGGCCTGCAGAATCGCATTGGTCGCATCATGATTCCGACCGAGCCTGTGACGGAGCTGCGCAACGGCAAGAAGTACACGATTGAACGCGTGTTCCTGCCAGGGTATGTGCTGGTGGAGATGGACCTGGACAACGATCTCTGGCACGTCATCAAGAACACGCCTCGCGTGACCGGCTTCCTCGGTACGGGCGATAACCCGGTCGCCTTGTCGGAGCAGGAAGTCAGCTCGATCCTGTTCCGTACCGACTCGGGAACCAACAAGCCGACCATGAAGGTCAAGTTCGACAAGGGCGAGCAGGTTCGCATTAACGAAGGCCCGTTCGCCAACTTTACCGGTACTGTGGACGACGTGAACGAAGACCGACAGACGTTGAAGGTTATGGTCAGCATCTTCGGTCGTTCCACTCCGGTCGAGATCGAGTTTTCCAAGGTCGACAAGGTCGAAGCGTAGCATCAGGTTTGGTTGCATCCGTGCTGTGCCCGACAGGCAGCCGGCGACAGTTTCAAGCACTACTATTTCAGCAACTGGCTCAGCGCCGGCAGCTAGAAGCATAAAGAGGATTTACCGCAATGGCACCGAAGAAGATTACTGGATACGTCAAGCTTCAGATTATGGCCGCGAAGGCCACCCCTGCACCCCCGGTTGGTCCCGCACTCGGCCAGGCCCAGGTCAACATCATGGAGTTCTGCAAGCAGTTCAACGACCGCACCAAGGATCCCGCGATGGCCGGTCTCACCATCCCGGTGGTGATCTCGGTGTATGCAGACCGCACTTTCAGCTTTATCACCAAGACGCCTCCGGCTCCCGTGCTTCTTTTGAAGGCTGCTGGCATCGAGAAAGGCTCTGGCACTCCGAACAAGGAGAAGAAGGGTAAGGTCACCGAGAAGCAGATTATTGCGATCGCAACCCAGAAGATGCCCGACATGAATGCCTCCACGGTGGAAGCCGCGGCCAAGAGCATTCGCGGTACGGCACGCTCGATGGGCATCGAAGTCGTCGCCTAATTGGCCTGTGAACGATCTACACGTTGTATCAAACGACGGAGCCAGCACTGGCTCCGTCGTTTGTGCTTAAGCCGCTGTGGCGATCGGACGGGCAGCCGTCAGAGAGCGTACAGGCCTTGGACAGGTTGATTCAGCATTTCATGGGGAGATCAAATGGCACGCATCGCAGTTATTGGAGTCGGCGCGATTGGTAGTGTGATTGCAGCCCTTTTGCAGCAGTCGGGACGTCATGAGGTGATGCTCTGCACGCGGCGGCCGATGGCGGGGCTTACGGTAGAGACGCCGGATGGCGCGGTCTCCATCAAGGCAATGGTGCTGACCGATCCAACTGTGGCACCGCAAGTGGACTGGGTGCTGGTAGCGACCAAGGCGTACGACGTGGCTGGCGCGGCCAAGTGGCTGGATCGTCTGTGTGCTGCGGGAGCGCCGGTAGCGGTGCTGCAAAATGGCGTGGAACATCGCGAGCGGTTCGCGCCGTATCTCCCTTTGGAGTCGATTTTGCCGGTGATGGTGGACTGCCCGGTCGAACGCAGATCGCCGGAGTTGGTGCTGCAGCGTGGCCAGATGCACTTGAAGGTTCCGGCGGACGATCTGGGCCGGTCGTTCGTCGATCTGTTTGCCGGGACGCCAGCCGATGCGGCGGCCGCTCCTGACTTCCAGACGGTGGTCTGGCGCAAGCTATGCCACAATGCGGCGGGTGTGCTCTCGGCGCTGGCTCTGCAGCCAGCCGGTGTGATGCAGGGGGAGGCGATGGGCGAGGTCCTGCTACAGATCGTGCGTGAGTGCGCCGCGGTGGGGCGGGCCGAGGGAGCACAGTTGGACGAGCAGGTTGCCGAGGCGGTCTTGCAGGCGTACCGTGACACTCCTCCGGATGCGGTGAATTCCATCTATGCGGACCGTATGGCTGGTCGCCCGATGGAGATCGATGCGCGGAATGGGGTGATCGTGCGTCTGGGGCGGAAGCATGGCATCGCAACGCCCTGCAATCAGATGGCGGTCGCACTGTTGCAGGCAGTGGTGGGTTAGTACAATGGAGGCATGAGCTTCTCAATCTCCGAGATGCCGCTTCCACTACGCTTTCGCCCGGATACCCCTCTGAGCGATGACGAGTTGATGCATTTTTGCGCGGCAAATGATGCTTTGCGTGTCGAGCGCGAAGCCAACGGAGAGATTCTGGTTATGACCCCCGCAGGAAGCAAGACCAGTAGGATGAATAGTCGTCTGATCCGCCTGCTGGATGAGTGGGCCGAGGCCGATGGTCGAGGACTGACATTCGACTCGAACGGCGGATTTGCACTGCCCGATGGCTCGATGCGCGCTGCCGATGCCGCTTGGGTAGCATTACCCCGATGGAAAACGCTGTCCGATGCGGAACAATCCGGTTATGCTCCTCTGTGCCCGGACTTCGTGATTGAGTTGCGCTCTCCCAGTGATGGCCTGTCCGCTCTCCAAGAAAAAATGCAGGTTTGGATTACAAATGGTGCGCAACTCGCGTGGCTGGTCGATCCTTTCGAACAGACTGTCGTCGTCTACCACCCTGGTCAGCCGCCAGAGTCTCACCACCGTCCAAGCTCGGTTAGTGGCGATGGCGTGATGGCTGGCTTCGAGTTGGTACTGTCGCGCATCTGGGATTAAGGAGAGATCGTGCCGGTTTACATCCTAAGAGAAGGTCAAGCGAATATTTTCAAAATTGGTCGAACGAATGGCGACATAGAAGGGGTTATTCGCCGTCTTCGAACAGGCAACTCACAAGCACTAACGCTATTTGCCCAGGTCGAGACCGACCAAGAGAGGCCTGTGAAGCTTTTTTTCATCGGATGCTGGCATTTTGTAGGATCGTTCGAGGTGGCGGTTGGGAATTTTTTGAAATCGAGCCAGATGAGATGAGTGACATGATCGCGGATATTCGTCAGATGCTTGAAGACCTTGAAGATGCCAGACAGGTTGTGCAGGATTTGTGCAAACAACAATGCACCGATATTTTGCTTGAGCCAACTTCGGATGACTTCAAGTTACTTGAGCGACTTTTGAAAATCAAAGAAGAGCAGGAATATCTGGCGATCGAAACTGAACTAATTGAGAGCAGACTGAAAAAAAGAATTGGGACATCTGCAGGGCTTCGCGGTCTAGCAACGTGGAAGACTCAGGTCTCAAGGCGATACGATGAAAAACTCTTCAGAGAGTCAATCCGGATTTGTACAGTGATCTGCTAGAGCGGTATTACTGTCTCGATACGGCGACTTGGAAACGTGAACGTCCCGACGAATACAAGTCAGTTCTGACCACGTATTACACCCCGGATATTTCACGATTTTTTAAGCTTCAGAAAATGGTTTGACGCAGGCTAGTCTTTCCGGCATACTCGTAAGAGCGTCTCAACTCCACGTTGAGACCAGTCGATAACCACGCCCGGGGCAGTTTGCTCCAGAGGGGTGGGAGACGAGGGAAAATGGCAAGGAAGATCTCCAAGAATCTGACGAAGGCGCGCGCGCTCGTAGAGCCCCGTCCTTATGTATTGGCGGATGCAGTTCCGCTACTCCAGAAAGCAAAGTACGCGAAGTTCGACGAGACGGTCGAGATTACGCTGCGTCTGGGCGTTGATCCCAAGCATGCGGACCAGATGGTTCGCGGCACGGTTGTTCTGCCTCACGGCCTGGGTAAGACCAAGATCGTTGCCGTCATCGCATCGGGCGACAAGATCAAAGATGCCGAAGCTGCTGGTGCTGAGTTCTTCGGTGGCGAAGAGCTGGTAGAGAAGATTCAGAAGGAAGGCTGGACGGCCTTCGACGCGTTGATTGCGACTCCGGACATGATGAAGTCGGTCGGTCGTCTGGGTAAGGTTCTCGGGCCCCGCGGACTGATGCCGAACCCCAAGACTGGTACCGTTACGACCGATGTTGCTTCGGCCGTGAAGGAGATCAAGGCTGGTAAGGTCGAGTTCCGGACGGACAAGACGGCCCTGGTACACGTTCCGGTGGGCAAGCTGTCGTTTGAAGCCGACAAGTTGGTGGACAACGCCATGACGGTGATTGCCAGCGTGGTTAAGGCGAAGCCTTCCGCGTCCAAGGGTAAGTACATCAAGGGCGTGACGCTCAGCTCGACGATGGGCCCTGGTATCCAGCTTGACTTTGCCGCTGCTGAAGCAGCTGGTAAGGCCTAGTTCCGAAGAGAAACAGTAACGCCCTGCTCTGGACGCAAAGTGCGAGGAGCGGGGTAGCGAAAGCGAAGAGGATTAAGTTATGCCATTGACCAGAGCAAAAAAGACGGAGAAGATCAGCCAGCTTGCATCTGAGCTGGAGCACTCGACCTCCGCCATTGTCGGCACATTTGCCGGCCTAACCGCATCGAAGGACTTTGAACTGCGCAAGGCTGTACGTGGTGCAGGCGGAAGCTATCACGTCGTCAAGAACAAGCTGGCGGCCCGCGCCGGTGAAGGCACCAAGATTGAAGCTGCGTTGAAGGGCCTCAAGGGTGTTTCGTCGGTTGCGTATACGTCGGGCGACCCTGTCGCGCTGGCCAAGGCTCTCGCGACCTGGGTGAAGGACAACGCAGAGTTCACGTTCAAGCTGGGCATTGTGGATGGCAAGGTGATCACCGTTCAGGAGATTACTGAGTTGGCCAACATGCCGGGCAAGGAAGAGCTGTTCTCGAAGCTGCTGTTCCTGATTCAGTCGCCTGCGCAGCGTCTGGCCACGGTGATCAATGCCACCGGCCGCGATCTCGCCGTCGTCATCAATCAGGGCGTCGAGAAGGGCAAGTTTGCTGGCTCGGCCGCTGCGGCGGTTGAGGTGGTTGCGGAAGCGCCTGCTGCGGAAGCGGTTGCGGAAGCACCAGCAGAAGAAGCGCCAGTCACGGAAGCGGCTGCCGTTGAGCCAACGCCCGAGGCGTAAACAGTTTCGCCTGGTCTTGCCGGGTGCGCCAGTCTGGGCGCAGCGGAAACCCGGGAAGGCATGGGCAGCCGAAGTGCGGTAAGGCTTCGGAGACGTAATCAGTAACCGAATCAACCACTATCAAGTTCAGATTTCAAATTGGAGAAATAACATGGCAGACATTCAGCAGTTGGAAGATCAGATCGTAAGCCTTAGCCTTCTGGAAGCATCGGCTTTGGTCAAGAAGCTCGAAGAGCGCCTTGGCGTTTCGGCAGCAGCAGCAGTAGCAGCCCCGGCCGCTGGCGGCGGAGCAGCAGCCGCACCGGTGGAAGAGAAGACCGAGTTCACCGTGATCCTGAAGGATGCCGGCGCGAACAAGATCAACACCATCAAGGCTGTACGCGAAGTAACCGCTCTGGGCTTGAAGGAAGCCAAGGATCTGGTTGACGGCGCACCGAAGCCCTTGAAGGAGAACATCTCCAAGGACGACGCAGCTGCCATCGCCAAGAAGTTCGAAGGCGTTGCAACCATCGAAATCAAGTAGTTACCCTGTCAACTTGCACGCCGGGGCGGAACGCGATATTCTTGCTATTGAAGAAAATTCGCTCCGCCTTGGCGTGTTCTTTGGCGAGTGCAATGTGGTCAGGAAGAAGTAGTACCCGGTTCATCCTGCAGTCGCAGGTTAGGGAGCCGGCCATAACGTGTTTCGAGCGGCGGACACACGTTGTGTAACGGGCAATATGCGAGCGGCAGCAAACTTTGGGGCAGGGCGAGCCTCAAATGGCGGCAGGCATCAACACGAACATTATAGAAACAGTGCACAAGTCGATCTTTGCGCTCATGGGACACGTTGTCCTATCGAGCGCTTTGCCGTGTTTATCGGCACTGAGTACGCGTTCTTTATAGCAGCTTCGAACGTTGGCAGGTAGCAAAAAGTTTTGAGTTTTTTGTGCCGGGCAAGTGTAACGGCAGACATTCTGCGCACGGGGCCTGTTGCTATCGAGGGCGGCAGGACCCGGAGAAGTTCAGTACTTGCGCAAGTTGAATCAAACCCGGAGGACTGTACCCCAGTCCTCCACCTCTTGAGCTCCAACCTGCTGTTTTCGATGCAGGCTGGTTCACTCGAGAGGCCTCGAAGGTAAGTCTCAGGAGAGAGCATGTCTGGACAGTCCAATAACACCGAAATGCGCGCGATCCGCAGCCGTCTCGATTTTTCGAAGATTCCCACATCCATCCAGATCCCTAACCTCATCGAGGTTCAGCGCCGCAGTTACGAGCGCTTCCTGCAGATGGACAAGCTGCCTCAGGAGCGCGAGGACAACGGCCTGCAGTCGGTCTTTACCTCCGTCTTCCCCATCACGGACTTCCGCAATGTCTCCGAGCTAGAGTTTGTCGACTTCTCCATCGGCAACTGGGAGTGCAAGTGCGGCTACCTGAAGGGCTTGAACCACCTGCGCACAGCTTGTACCAGCTGCGGCCACATGGTGATCACGGACCCGTTCCATCCTGGTGATGTGCTGTGTAACTTCTGCGGTACGTACAACAAGAACACGCCTGACTTCTGCACCAAGTGCGGCGACCCGGTTGGTCTGCAGTTGAAGTACGACCAGGCCGAGTGCGAAGAGCGCGGCATGACCTACTCTGCCCCGCTGAAGGTCACCATCCGCCTGAAGATCTACGACAAGGATCCCGAGACCGGCGTCAAGAGCCTGCGCGACATGAAGGAGCAGGAAGTCTTCTTCGGCGACATCCCGCTGATGAGCCAGAACGGCACGTTCATCGTCAACGGCACCGAGCGCGTTATCGTCTCGCAGTTGCACCGTTCGCCGGGCGTCTTTTTTGAGACCGCGAACAACCGCACCTACTTCCTCGGCAAGATCATTCCGTACCGCGGCAGCTGGGTGGAGTTCGAGTACGACCAGAAGAACACGCTCTACGTCCGCATCGACCGCAAGCGCAAGTTCCTGGGCACTATCTTTTTGCGCGCGCTTGGTCTGCGCACCGACGAAGAGATTCTCAAGACGTTCTACACCGTGGACACCGTCAAGGTGGCCGAGGGCAAGCTGAGCTGGGTGATTCCGGCGGAAGACCAGCCGACCAACCTGCAGGGCACGCGTCCTGCCGGAGCCGTTGCGGTGAAGGGCGAGGAGATTGTTCCTGCGTCGCGCAAGATCTCCGCCCACAGCCTGAAGGCTCTGCGTCACCACAAGATCGAGTCGATCGAAGTGGAGACGTCCGAGTTTGAGGGAGCGATGACTGCCTCCGATGTGGTGGATATGTCGACGGGCGAGCTGCTGTACGAAGCCAACCAGGAGCTGTCCGCGGACAAGCTGCACAAGATCATCCAGTCCGGCGTCACCAGCTTCGAGGTCTTCTTCCCCGAGCGCGACGATGTGGGCAACATCATCACCAACACGCTGCGTCGCGACTCCGTGCGCAAGCCGGAAGAGGCGCTGATCGAGATCTACCGCAAGCTGCGTCCGGGCGACCCACCGACGCTGGACACCGCGACGGCGCTGTTCGAAGGCATGTTCTTCGATCCGCGCAAGTACGACTTCTCTCGTGTGGGCCGCTTGAAGTTCAACATCAAGCTGTATGAGAACCAGGACCCCTCGGGCCTCGACAAGCGCACGCTGACGCCGGAAGATTTCTACGGCACTATCCGTTATCTGCTCAAGCTGCGCAAGAACATAGGCGTAGTGGATGACATCGATCACCTGGGTAACCGCCGCGTTCGCGCTGTCGGTGAGTTGATGGAGAACCAGTTCCGCATCGGCCTCGTCCGGATGGAGCGCGCCATCAAGGAAAAGATGTCGGTTTATCAGGAGATGTCGACGGCGATGCCGCACGATCTCATCAACGCCAAGCCGGTGATGGCCGCGATTCGTGAGTTCTTCGGTTCTTCTCAGTTGTCGCAGTTCATGGACCAGACCAACCCGCTCTCGGAGATCACGCACAAGCGTCGCCTCTCCGCCCTTGGGCCTGGTGGTCTGTCGCGTGAGCGCGCTGGCTTCGAAGTACGCGACGTGCACCCGACTCACTACGGTCGCATCTGCCCGATCGAGACGCCGGAAGGCCCGAACATCGGCCTGATCTCGTCGCTCTCCTGCTTTGCGCGCATCAACGAGTATGGCTTCATCGAGTCGCCCTACCGCCGCGTGAAGGATGGCCGCGCGCTCGACTATGTCTCCGTGACCAACGCCGGCGAGTCCGGTCTGCGTCAGGGCGATTATCTGGAGATCGAAGAGGCCCGCAAGCTGAACGAGCAGTTGAAGAAGGACAAGAAGCGCACCATGGATCTTGCTCCCTTCAGCTTCTACCTCTCGGCGTGGGAAGAAGATCGTCACACCATCGCGCAGGCCAACATTGAGCTGGACGAGAACCTGAACATCGTGCAGGACATCGTCGATGCCCGGCGTCAGGGCAACTTCGTGCTGGTCAACAAGTCCGAAGTGGACTACGTGGACGTCTCGCCGAAGCAGCTGGTTTCGGTCGCCGCCTCGCTCGTACCGTTCCTCGAGCACGACGACGCCAACCGCGCGCTGATGGGCGCCAACATGCAACGGCAGTCGGTTCCTTTGCTGGTTGCGGAAGCCCCGTTCGTCGGTACCGGTATGGAAGGCGTCACGGCCCGCGACTCCGGTGCCGTCATTCTGGCCAAGCGTAACGGCATCATCGACTCGGTCGACTCCGAACGTATCATCGTGCGCGTCGAAGGCGAGCATCACCCCACGCAGCTCTCGCGTGAGGTTGGTTCGGACATCTACCAGCTCACCAAGTTCAAGCGCTCCAACCAGAACACCTGCATCAACCAGAAGCCGATCGTCCGCAAGGGAGATCGCGTGGTCAAGGGTCAGGTGATCGCGGATGGTCCTTGCACGGAGCAGGGCGAACTCGGCCTGGGCCGCAACGTCCTGGTCGCGTTCATGCCATGGCGCGGTTACAACTTCGAAGACGCGATCCTGATCTCGGAGAAGCTGGTCCGCGAGGACTACTACACCTCGATCCACATCGAGGAGTTCGAGATCGAAGCTCGCGACACCAAGCTGGGGCCGGAAGAGATCACGCGCGATATCCCCAACGTCAGCGAGCACGCACTGCGTGACCTCGACGAGTCGGGCATCATCCGCATCGGTGCCAAGATCGGCCACAACGACATCCTCGTCGGCAAGGTAACGCCCAAGGGCGAGACCCAGTTGACGCCGGAAGAGAAGCTGCTGCGTGCCATCTTCGGCGAGAAGGCCGGCGATGTTCGCGACGCCTCGCTGACGTGCCCTCCGGGTATCGAAGGCACGGTCGTCGACATCCGCATCTTCTCCCGCAAGGGGCAGGAGAAGGATGAGCGCGCCAAGCAGATCGAGCAGGAGCAGATTGAGAAGCTGGAGCGCAACCTGGCTGACGAAATCCGCATTCTGACCGACGAGCGGCTCAAGCGTCTTGAGGCCATTCTGGGCGGCAAGGAAGTTCTCGCCGACCTGCATGACGAGCGCACCAACAAGAAGCTGTTGAACAAGGGCGACATCCTCGACCGCGACACCATCGAGCTGATCAGCACCCGTAACCTCAAGCGCATCCGGTACGCCGATAAGGACCCGCGTGTGAATGAGCAGATCGACGAGATCGAAGAGATGACCTCGCGCCAGATCGACGTGCTGCGCAAGATCACCAACGAGAAGATCGGCAAGATGCAGAAGGGCGACGAGCTTTCGCCCGGCGTCATCAAGATGGTCAAGGTCTACATCGCCATGAAGCGCAAGCTTTCCGTCGGTGACAAGATGGCCGGACGCCACGGCAACAAGGGTGTTATCGCTCGCATTCTGCCGGAAGAGGACATGCCGTACCTCCCCGATGGAACTCCGGTCGAGATCGTCCTGAATCCGCTGGGCGTGCCTTCGCGTATGAACGTCGGTCAGATTCTGGAGACGCACCTTGGCTGGGCTGCACACACTCTGGGCGCACAGGTTGCGGAAGCTGCTGCCAAGATGGAGTCGGCCAACGAAGTTCGCGAGCTGTTCAAGGCGCGCTTCGCCGGTACGGCCGCACTCAATCAGTTGCTGGACCTGGATGACGAGCAGACCATGCGCGTTGCCGCAGGCATGAAGCGCGGCATCTGGTTTGGCACGGCGGTGTTCGACGGTGCGCGTGAGACCGAGATCAAGGCGTTGCTGAAGTCTGCGGGTCTGCCCAGCTCGGGCAAGTCGCAACTGCACGACGGCATGACGGGCGATGAGTTCGAGCAGCCAGCCACGGTTGGTTACATCTACATGCTCAAGCTGTCGCACCTGGTCGACGACAAGATCCACGCTCGCTCCATCGGGCCGTACTCGCTCATCACCCAGCAGCCGCTGGGCGGTAAGGCGCAGTTCGGCGGACAGCGCTTCGGAGAGATGGAAGTCTGGGCACTGGAAGCATACGGCGCCGCTTACATCCTGCAGGAGCTGCTCACCGCCAAGTCCGACGACGTGTTTGGCCGTACCAAGATCTACGAGGCCATCGTCAAGGGCGAAGCTGCCATCGAGCCGGGTGTTCCCGAGTCGTTCAACGTTCTTATCCGCGAACTGCAGTCACTCTGCCTCGACGTCGAACTGATCAAACAGGCCGACCAGAAGAAAGTGCCGCTGCCAGCAATCGCCGCAGCAGATTAGTCGAATACCGCTCGACCCCGGTTCGGTCCCTCTGAGTGAGGCACATGCTCAACACTCACGGGGGCCGGCCAACAGGGAAGAGCGAATGAATGGAAGCAGGCGATGGCCTACCCTCCACCGCCCAGCAGAAGCAAAGCAGCAGCAACCCGCCGCTTCAGCCCGAACCAAAGCTGACAGCCGCATCGGAGACGCAAACTATGTTCCGCTCCAGCCCCTTTGAACTCACCGGTCCCATCGCGGACTTCGACGCCATCAAGATTCAGCTCGCCAGCCCGGAGAAGATCCGCAGCTGGTCGCATGGTGAAGTCACCAAGCCCGAGACCATCAACTACCGCACCTTCAAGCCGGAACGCGACGGCCTCTTCTGCGCCCGCATCTTCGGACCCATCACCGACTGGGAGTGCCTGTGCGGCAAGTACAAGCGCATGAAGCACCGCGGCGTCATCTGCGACAAGTGCGGCGTGGAAGTCACCCTGTCCAAGGTTCGTCGCGAGCGTCTTGGCCACATCGAGCTGGCCAGCCCCTGCTCGCACGTCTGGTTCTTCAAGGGCCTGCCCAGCCGCATCGGCCACCTGCTTGACATCTCCCTGCGCGAGTTGGAAGCGGTCCTCTACTTCGAGTCCTATGTCGTCGTCGATCCAGGCGATGCGCCGGTCAAGGAGCGCGAGGTCATCAAGGACGAGACCAAGTTCCGCGAGCTGGATGCACAGTATCGCCCCTCCGGCTTCAAGGCCATGATGGGCGCTGAAGCCATCAAGGAACTGCTG
The DNA here is from genome assembly GCA_021780315.1 of Acidobacteriota bacterium. GTDB lineage: Bacteria > Acidobacteriota > Terriglobia > Terriglobales > Acidobacteriaceae > Edaphobacter. The sequence continues at coordinate 295,880 of JAJXYY010000025.1, read as the reverse complement.
AAGCGCGTCGAGATCATCGAGCTCTCGATCGAACTGCGCGAGCGCATGAAGACCGAGACTTCGCTGCAGAAGAAGCTCAAGTACTCCAAGCGGCTGAAGATCGTCGAGGCCTTCCGCAAGTCCGACAACCTGCCGCAGTGGATGATCCTCGATGTGATCCCGGTTATCCCACCGGAGCTGCGCCCACTCGTTCCGCTCGATGGTGGCCGCTTTGCCACGTCGGATCTGAACGATCTGTATCGTCGCGTCATCAACCGCAACAACCGCTTGAAGAAGCTGATGGACCTGCACGCGCCTGAGGTCATCGTCCGCAACGAAAAGCGCATGTTGCAGGAGGCTGTCGACGCTCTGTTCGACAACGGCCGCCGTGGCCGCGTGCTGCGTGGCGCCAACAACCGTCCGCTCAAGTCGCTCTCCGACACCCTCAAGGGCAAGCAGGGCCGCTTCCGTCAGAACCTGCTCGGCAAGCGCGTCGACTACTCTGGCCGTTCGGTCATCGTGGTTGGTCCTGAGCTGAAGCTTCACCAGTGCGGTCTGCCCAAGAAGATGGCGCTTGAACTGTTCAAGCCGTTCATCTATCACCGCCTCGAACAGACCGGTCACTGCACCACTATCAAGCAGGCCAAAGAGATGGTCGAGATGCAGGAGCCTATCGTCTGGGACATCCTCGAAGAGGTCATCAAGGATCACCCGATCCTGTTGAACCGCGCTCCGACGCTGCACCGTCTCGGCATCCAGGCGTTTGAGCCTGTACTCGTCGAAGGCAAGGCGATCAAGATTCATCCGCTCGTCTGCACCGCATTCAACGCGGACTTCGACGGCGACCAGATGGCGGTTCACATTCCGCTGTCGCCTGAGGCCCAGATCGAAGCCAGCGTCCTGATGCTGGCCTCGCACAACATCCTCTCGCCCGCCAGCGGCCAGCCCATCACCGTGCCCACGCAGGACCTGGTGCTTGGTCTCTACTACCTGACGAAGGCAAAGGTGAATGCCAAGGGCGAAGGCCGTGTGTTCGCAAACATCGAAGAGGTTCTCATGGCTCTCGAAGCCAAGCAGGTGGAGACCCTTACCCCGATTCGTCTGCGCTACACCGGTCCGGTACTCGACATGACCACCGCCTACGACGATCAGGACCTGACCCACACGGAAGCGGTTGAGTTCAACAAGCAGTACATCAACACCACCGTAGGTCGCGCCATCCTGAACGATGCGCTGCCCGAGGGCATGCCGTACGTCAATGGCCTGCTCAAGAAGAAGGGCATCGGCCAGTTGGTGAACTACTGCTACCTGAACCTGGGTCTGGAAGTTACGGTCAAGACGCTCGACAAGATCAAGGACCTCGGCTTCACCTATGCCACCCGGTCCGGTCTGTCGGTCGGCCTCGACGACATGGTCATTCCCGACTCCAAGTACACGCTGGTAGGCGATGCCGAAAAGACCGTGCTGGCCATGCAGCAGCAGTATCTCGACGGTGCCATTACCAACGGCGAGCGCTCGAACAAGGTCATCCAGATGTGGTCGGGAGTCACCGAGCGCGTTGCCGATGAGATGTTCAACAACATGAAGCGCGCCGACAAGGAAGGAGCCATGAACCCGATCTACATCATGGCCGACTCCGGTGCGCGTGGTTCCAAACAGCAGATTCGTCAGCTCTCCGGTATGCGCGGCCTGATGGCCAAGCCCTCCGGCGAAATCATCGAAACGCCGATCACCGCGAACTTCCGCGAAGGCCTCACCGTGCTCCAGTACTTCATCTCGACGCACGGAGCGCGTAAGGGTCTTGCCGATACCGCGTTGAAGACCGCTGACTCGGGTTACCTTACCCGCCGTCTGGTCGACGTTGCGCAGGATGTCATCATCTCGCACAACGACTGCGGCACGGTCGAAGGCATCTATGTCACGCCAATCATCGAAGCCGGCGAGACCATCGAACCGTTGCGCGACCGCATCATTGGCCGCGTCTCGCTCGAGCGCCTCAAGGACTTCGAAGGCAAGACCATCGTCGAAGTCAACCAGGAGATCGACGAAGACCTCGCCTCCGCGGTTCAGGCAGCCGGTATCGAGCGCGTCAAGATTCGCTCGGTGCTCACCTGCGAGTCCAAACGCGGCGTCTGCATCCTCTGCTACGGCCGTAACCTCGGCTCCGGCAAGATGGTGGAGATGGGCGAAGCCGTCGGCGTCATCGCGGCACAGTCCATCGGCGAGCCCGGCACCCAGCTCACCATGCGTACCTTCCACATCGGCGGAACGGCCTCGCGCGTCTCCGACGCTTCGCACCTCGAAGCCAAGAACGCCGGTACCGTTCGCTTCATCAACCTGGTCACGGTTCGCGCCAAGTCGGGCGATCTGGTCGCGATGAACCGCAACGGTTCCATCGCCATCATCGACGACAAGGGCCGTGAGAAGGAGCGTTACGCCATCGTCTACGGCGCCAAGCTCAAGGTCGAAGACGGCGTACAGGTTGCACAGGGCGAGCGCCTCGGCGAGTGGGATCCTTACACCTTCTCGCTGCTCACCGAGATCTCCGGAACGGTTCAGTTCAAGGACCTGCAGGAAGGCGTCACCCTCAACGAAGAAGTCGACGAAGTCACCGGCCTCAGCCGTCTGGTCGTCGCCGACTCCTCCGACGAGAAGCGTCAGCCCGCCATCATCATCAAGTCCGCCAGCGGCAACAAGCGGTACCTCATGCCGTCACGCGCTCACTTGATGGTTGCCGATGGCGACGAGATCTTCCCCGGCGATATCCTCGCCAAGATCCCGCGCGAAACCACCCGTACCAAGGACATCACCGGCGGTCTGCCCCGCGTCGTCGAACTGTTCGAAGCCCGCAAGCCCCGCGATCCGGCAATCATCTCCAAGATCGATGGTGTCGTGCGCTTCGGCGAAGTCTCCAAGGGACAGCGCAAGGTCTATGTGACCGCGGACAACGGTCAGGAAGAAGAGTACAGCGTGCCTCGCGGTACGTACGTCAACGTGCAGGAAGGCGAACGCCTCCGTGCCGGTGATGCACTCATCGACGGACCCCGCAGCCCGCACGACGTCCTCGAAGTCCTCGGCGAACGCGCCGTGCAGATGTACCTGGTCAACGAGATCCAGGAAGTCTACCGGCTGCAGGGCGTTACCATCTCGGATAAGCACATCGAGACCATCGTCCGGCAGATGCTCCGCTGGGTCAAGATCGAAGAGGTGGGCGATACTACCTTCCTCGTCGATCAGCAGACCGATCGCTTCCGCTTCAACGAAGAGAACCAGCGCGTCCTGATGACCGGTGGTCGTCCGGCCATCGGCCGCTCGCTCCTCCTCGGCATCACCAAGGCGTCGCTCTCGACCGACAGCTTCATCTCGGCCGCCAGCTTCCAGGAGACCACCCGCGTACTGACCGAAGCCAGCATCAACGGCTCCATCGATACGCTCCGCGGCCTCAAGGAAAACGTCATCGTAGGCCGCTTGATCCCCGCCGGAACCGGCATGGAGTACTACCGCAACGTCCAGCTCTCCCCAGAGCTAGAAGAAGCGGCAGCCCAGGTCCAGCAGGAAGTCACAGCAGCCATCGAAGCCGAAGAGCGCGAACTCGAACAGATGCGCATGGAAGGCGAACAAGAAGAAATGGCCGCCGAGTAGTATCTCGTACCGTTCTCGACGCTTCGCGTGAAAACCAAAGTGGCGTCCTTCTTGGGACGCCACTTTTTAATTCGCCTTTACGCTTTTTTGTTTGTCATCCCGCGGCGAAGCGGAGAAATCCGCTTCTCGCCGACAGCAGCCCCAAGCCGAAGGGCACGGCTTCACCCAACATCCAACTCGCCACAAAAGTTAGGTTCGTTCGGACGCGATCCCTTGATCTGCACAGGAAGGGTGAATTAGATTTTTGGTAGGGCGAAGAAATGGTGTAATTCTATTTTGGGAATGGAGTACTGTCATTTCGACATACAACCTTGCATTGCGATCTTCGAACCCGTAGTCTGGTTACGGATATGAAGCTACACTACTCAACTCGATTGGGCGAACTCTACCAGGCGGATTGCCTCGCTTTGCTGCATTCGATCCCATCAGGGACAGTTGACACATTCTTTGCAGATCCGCCGTTCAACCTCAAAAAGGATTACGGGTCTCAAGGATCTGACAACATACCTGACTCTGATTACCTCAAGTGGTGCGAGGCATGGTTGGCCGAAGGCGTAAGGGTGCTTACTGCGGGCGGGGCGTTTTTCACCTACAACCTTCCGAAATGGCTTATGCCGCAAGGAACATTTCTGAGTTCGATTCCAGGCATGACCTTCAAGCATTGGATCGCGGTTGATAAAGCACACAGCCTACCAATCACGAATCGGCTCTCGACCAGCCATTACGGAATGCTGTACTTCATCAAAGGTGACAAGCCGCGCGTTTTTGACCGAGACGCCGTGAGGATACCGATACAGGTCTGCAGACACTGCGGTCGCGATGTGAAGGACTATGGTGGCCACAAAAAATTTCTGAATCCCAAGGGGCTAAATCTCAGCGACGTCTGGGATGATATTCCGCCCGTGCGTCACAAGAGGTATAAGAACAGGCCAGCGAATCAATTGGCCCCTGTAATTCTTGAACGGGTGATTCGACTGACAACCAAGCCGAATGACCTGGTCTGCGATCCTTTCGCTGGCGCGGGCACCACAGCTTATGTCGCTGAAAAATTGGGACGACGATGGATAACCGGAGAAATAAACGATCCCGAACCAACAAGACTGCGCCTCGAAGAAATAGCGAACGGAACAGACCCAGGATGGCGCTCGTCAAAAAAGCGCATCATGACCCAGTCTGCTTCGCACGTGTGCGAGCCTTCGGGCTCTTTGTTTGCTGACGCTTCACTTTAATTTTTGGAGCGTTCCCGTCCTCGCCTCTCGGGATGAAATCGCGTTCGTCTGTACTCTTGACGAGATCATCTTGTTCTACTTCGACAATCGCCAAAAGACCTCGCGTGAGTGACCGTCCGAAAGCACTCCAAAAATAAAAATATGGCTGAAGCTCTCTGATGTTTCCGACGCGATCAGTTAGGTGGACATTGAGCTTGTTCGATGGGACGATGACGACAGCTGCGTCAATCAATCCACCCATGAGGGCGAGGCAAATTTTGTTCAATGATCGATGTGACGACGAAATATTGCCGGTTTCCCATTCAATGACTGTCCGAAATCCGGTGTCACTACGCAACCAGAAATCAAAATCGCCGACGCCCTCGTGCAGCGGGTCGTGTACTGCATCCGCCATAGGTGTGGGATATCGGAACACTTGGGCAATAGTCTTATCTGAGCGGATACCTTCAAAATAAGGCTTTAGGCTTAGGGGCTCTTCGGAGTTCCACCCGGCATCCTCCAGATTCTTCCGGAACATCTGGCGGAGGGGAACGACGCCGTTTCTCAAGGTATACGCCTTCGGCTTCGTCCAAACCTTTGTTTTGCCTGTCGTATCGGTGTACTCGGTGCCCTTTTTGATGCTGATAATCCGTGGAATCACTAAGCCATTCGTAGTCCCAGGCGGCCAAGACATCCCGTTGACAGCAGTTTCAATTGTAGCGTGTGCGGCCTGCCAATCTTTGGTCTGTGCCAGACCACCGGCATCGAAGACAACGAATGTGTTATTCAGTTTCAACTAGGTTCCCTTCGAATGCGAACAGCTGAGCCACGGTCACGCCTAACGCAGCTGCCAGACCATCGAGATTCTCAAATGATGGGGAATTCTTTCCGCGTTCGATCAAACTCAGAAAATCAACTGAAATGCCCGCTCGTTCCGCGAGCTGCTCTTGAGTGAGTGCCAACCGACCTCGGAGCACACGAATACGATTTCCAAATTGATCTCTAAGAAGAGTTGTTTCTTTTAGTCCGCGCACAACCAATACTCCCGTAATATGATTACGGGTAACACCGAATAACATTGCGGGTTAGGGTTCAAATTCAACTTTGTAGCCTACGGGACTGCGTCGGGGGACTAAATGTGAATTTCAGCGAATATGCGCTAGTCAACGCTTAGCCCCTCGTCGAAGTGGCTGGCACTGGACATAGGGGTGAGATTTATGAGGGTGCCCTCATTCATGCAGGGACTGAGCGCCTAGAGAGTTGGCAATCTTCAATGAGCATCACTAGTCAGGAGTTCAAAGAAGCGACTGCCCGAGCCAAGGCGCTCAAGGCCAGCACTCCCTCCGCGACCTCCGCGCGATTCGATCGCAAATCCGGCAACATCATCGTCACGCTCTCCTCCGGCGTCGGCATCTTCTTCTCCCCGAAGGATGCGCAAGGTCTTGAAGACGGTACACCTGCTCAACTAAGCGACATTGAAATCTCGCCATCCGGCTTCGGTCTCCACTTCCCAAAGCTTGATGCCGATCTTTACGTCCCCGCAATTCTCGAAGGCTTCCTCGGCTCACGCAAATGGATGGCCGCGCGCCTCGGTGCCGAAGGCGGCAAAGCCCGCACCACCGCCAAAGCCTCCGCAGCGCGAGCCAACGGAGCCCTTGGCGGACGTCCGCGCAAACACGCCGCCCAATAGCTCCATCCGCGAGCAATCCTTGCGCTTAGCTAACCCAATTAGCTAACATCGCCACATGGAAGTAAACGTCCATCACGCCAAGACCCACCTCTCCAAGCTCATCGCCGCCGTCGAGAGCGGGGAAGAGGTCATCATCTCCCGCGCTGGCAAGCCCGCCGTAAAACTCGTCGTCGTCACCCCACCCGTCCGCAAGTCCCGCAAGCACCTGCTCGGCTCCGGCATCGGCAAAATCTGGATGGCCGACGACGCTTTCTCGCCCGAGACCGACCTCGAAGTCCAGAAGCTCTTTGAAGCCGATGATGCCTTGCTCGACATTCAGCCAGGCCGCAGCGCACGCCGCAGAAAGAAAACAGCATGAGGGTGCTGGTCGACACCCACACCTTCCTCTGGGCTCTCCTAAACGATCACCGGCTCTCCGCGAAAGCGAAGCAGATACTCTCGTCCGACACCAACGAACTCGTCTTCTCGCTCGTCTCCCTCTGGGAGATCGCCATCAAGATCAAGACTGGCAAACTCAACACCATCGGCTCCTCCGTCGCTTACCTCCGCGACGAGATGGCGGCCTACGGCATGGAACTCCTCCCCATCCGCTACGAACACATTCTCCAACTGGAATCGCTACCCCACCACCACAACGACCCCTTCGACCGCCTCCTCATAGCCCAGGCCGCCACGGAATCCCTACCCATCCTCACCGCCGACGAAAAGTTCAAGCAGTATGACGTCAAGGTGATCTGGTAGCGGCTGGTCTGCGTTAGGGTCGGGAACGGGCTTCTCTCCGGTAGAATAACGATTTGCCGCAGTCCCGCCGGGATGGGGGATGTGGTCTGGCTGGGTGGTTGTATTTATGGGATACAGACGGATTCGCAAAGTTGCCGTGCGTCGTTCACGGCTGAGCGAGTACTATGTTCCACGCACGAACAGAAGGGATTGGAATGGCAAATCGATACGGTGAGGCAGCCCTGGTTGCGGCCCGCATGGAGACGTACGGCAAGGCAATTACGCCCATGGAGCGTTGGAATCAGGCGGTCAAGCAGCTATATCCCACCAGCCCCTCCGCGCAGCGCAAGGGTGGCCCGCGCAACGCTTTTCTTACGCTCTGTGAGGCGGGTCTGGTGAAGGGGATTCCTGCCGGGCAGTATGCGGCCGCCAACAAGAACAAGCCCTACGCGTCGCGGGCGGTGTCGCTGCTGGTGGCTGGCACGCACAAGACGGTCAGCGCGCTGTGGGCGGAGGTGCTTGACGGCGACGACGTGCCGCACAGCAGCCAGATGGACGTGGTGCTGGCCCTGTGGAAGAACGATCTGATCGTCCGGCGCAGCTAACCCAAGGCAGCTAACCCAACACGGCAGGCGGAGTGGTTGACCCGCGGCTTACGGCTTCTGTTTGCCGAAGAGGCCGCCCAGCGCGCCCAGCGGATTCTGCTGCTGGCCTTTGCTGCCGAACAGGCTCTGGCCCAGACCTTTCTGCAACACGCTTTTCAGGTCGATGGAGATGGTTGGGTCGCTGGTCGTCCCCGTGATGGTCATCGGCACACCCTTCGCGGCCAGCACGGAGGCCGCATCGCCGGCCACTCCGCTGATCGCCGAGAGCAGCCCGACGCCTGCCTGCCCAATCCCTTTGGTGGTTTGCAGCTTTACGGTCAGGCGATAGTTCAGCGCACCGCCGGGAGCAATGCTGCCACTGCCGGTGGCCTCACCCAGCGCGGGCAGCAGCACGTAGAGGTTGTCGGTCTGTACTCCGGCGTTGGTCACCTGCATGGTGGTGCGCATGGTCTGGATGCTGGTGGCGTCGCCTGACTGCACCCCGCCCAGCGCGGCCATCCCCTGCAGCTTGCTGCCGAGGTTGAAGCCTGCCAGCCGCGTATTATCCATCTCCACCGGCCCGGCGATCGTCAGGTCCTTCAACGACCCGGTGATGGCCAGCGTCGTCGTCAGTGTACCGCCCTGCAACACCGAGCCGTGTGGAAGCTTTACCCCCACCGCCGGCAACAGCGCCTGCAGTTGATCGATCGGCAGACTCTGTCCGCTCAACGTCAGGTTCACACGCGGTGCGTCTGCCGGTAGCTGATAGCTGCCGCTCAGGTGCGCGGCGACGTCCCCTGTCTTGATGGCGAGGTCCTGCACCTGGCCGCTATTGCTCTTCAGCGTATGCGTGACGGCATAGGTCAGCTCCACTGGCTGCGGTGTGGGCGCGCCACCCGGCATCAGCACCAGGCGCTGGGCGTGGATGCTGCCGGCAGAGGTCAGCGTCGCTCCATCCGAGGATGCGTGCGCATCAATGTCAGCCAGCATGGAAAGGCCAGTGCTCGGCTCAAGGAATCCTGCCGCAACAGGGTCCAGATGCTTGACCGTAAGCTGTGCCTGTAGCGCCGTGGTTGCAGCATCCTGCTGGTTGATGGGGCCTGCTTCCCCGGCCAGCGCGATGGTGCCGTCGCCGGGCACACTGGCCGTCAGTGCGAACGGGAACGACTTGGCGAAGGCAAAGTTCGTAACGGTCAGCCCCAGATGCTGGTACACATGCGGCTGCCCCTGTGCTGGCAGGCTCTCCACAATGGCGCGGCCATCCTGTATGGTCACCAGCCCCACCGTCAGATCCGGAAATGCGGTCTGCTGCTGCGGGTTACGCTGGCTGGCCGCGTGGCCCATGCTGGAAAAGTTCCACGTGCCATCGGCAGAACGAGTCAGCCGAATCTCCGGCGAGTCCACCGCAAAGCTGCGCACATGCAACTGGCGTGCAATGATCAGCGGCTTCATCTGCACCCCAATCTTCAACTTCTTGGCGATCAGGAACGGCGCCTGTCCGAAGGCCGGATCGTCCGCAATGCTCAGGTCGTTGGCCACCAGGCTGCCCGTCAGCAGCGACAGACTCAGGTTGCCAAGATGTACCTGTCGACCAAGTGCTGTGGTCAACTGCGTCTCCAGCAAAGGACGAAAGGTGTTGGCATTGATCAACAACGGCAGAGCCAGCATCCCCACCAGCACCACCACGATGAAACCCAGGGCCAACTTCATCCAGCGTCGCATACTGTCGCCTCGTGCAGCCGAGGTTAGCGCGCGCTACAGCCTGCGTCAACCCGCCACGATCTCGGCACCGATCAAACAGCACTCGTGCCAACTCTCGCTCATGCACTGTATCCTACGCTGCATGAATGTACTGGTAATCGATATTGGCGGCACGAATGTAAAGGTAGCGTCCTCTGACCGGCGCGTTCCCATCAAGATTCCTTCCGGTCCCGAGATGACGGCTCAGGAGATGGTCACGCGCGTCCTGGAGGCGACCAGAGGCTGGAAGTATGACTGTATCTCCATCGGTTATCCCGGCCCCGTCTCTCCCACCGGACCCTTGTTGGAGCCGCACAACCTCGCGCCCGGCTGGGTCGATTTTCCCTACCAGCTTAGCTTCAAGAAGCCGCTGCGCTTCCTCAACGACGCCGCCATGCAGGCGCTCGGCGGCTACGTCTCTGGACGCATGTTGTTCCTCGGTATCGGTACCGGTCTCGGGTCGGCCATGGTGGTCGAGGGCAGAGTCCTGGCGCTCGAACTCGCGCATCTCCCCTACAAAAAAGGGCGCACCTACGAGGAGTACATCGGTCTTGCTGGTCTGGAACGACGCGGGAAACGTCGCTGGCGAAAATCCGTCCTCGACGTTATCTCGCTGCTGCGGTCTGCCTTGTTATGCGACTTCGTGTTGCTCGGCGGCGGCAATGCCAAGCTGATGAATCTGCTGCCCGACGGCGTACTGCTCGGCGCCAATACCAACGCCATCGAAGGTGGCATCCGTATGTGGCAGGAGACCGTCTCATCCGTGCCACCGGCCACTCCACCAGCCTCCTCACGCAGACCGCGCACACGCCGCGCTAAACCCTAGCCATCACACCAGACTGCTCAGGTTCAACGGGCGCGTATACATCGCAAGCTCTCCCTGGGCATCGCGTGGCCACTGCTGCTGCGGGCGGTCCCAGTAGAGCTCCACACCATTTCCATCGGGGTCGTGCAGGTACAACGCTTCGCTTACTCCATGGTCCGCCGCGCCGTCCAGTGCAATGCCGGCGTCCTCCAACCGGCGCAGTGCATCGCCCAGCGCAGCCCGTGTCGGATACAGAATCGCCACATGGTACAGCCCCGTCGTCCCCGGTGCAGGCGGACGTCCACCCGCACTCTCCCAGGTGTTCAGCCCGATGTGATGGTGGTAGCCGCCTGCCGAGAGAAACGCGGCACTGCTGCCGAAGCGCTGGATTAACTCGAACCCCAGTACTCCCTGGTAGAAGCGCAGTGCCCGCTCCAGATCTGCGACCTTCAGATGGATGTGTCCGATCCGAACGCCGGCATCAATCGCCGCATTGCTGTTCTGATCGCTACGGTTGGTGGAATCGTCCAGCATGTTGTCTGCGTAACTCATAGAGGTCCTTCTTTTGGATGCCTGCTCTGGTTAGACGATTCACGACCGTCCACAGAAGGATTGTTTGTCGGAAATCTTTGCCGAGCCACACACCGCCAGCGACACCGTCGCTGCATCGGCAAAACATAATAGCCTCGCCAGCCGCCGATACGGATGGTACGATTGCGCCCAAGTACCATCCACTGCTGCGCAATCGGGCCAAATCCATCACGGAGAACTCTCCATGTTCCATCTCATCTGGACTGCCATTATCGGTCTGCTCGTCGGTGCGCTGGCCAAGCTCATCATGCCCGGAAAAGACCCCGGCGGCATCTTCGTTACCATGTTGATTGGCCTTGCCGGATCCTTCCTCGGCACGTTTCTGGGGCGCATAGTCGGTCACTACCAGCCAGGCCAGTCCGCCGGCTTCATCATGTCGCTGGTTGGCGCAATGATCCTGCTCGGCCTCTACCATCTGGTCCGCCGCTCGCAGACCGCCTAGCCACGCCGCGGCGCCGGTGTGGCTAGGCCGATTGAACCAGTCTGCTCTCGCTCAGCAGCAGCACCGCTGCACTGAAACGCTCTGCCGGCATCGGTGCCGCAAAGTAGCGTCCCTGCGCCTCGTCGCACTTGCGCCGCATCAGGAAGCGCAGTTGCTCGTCCGTCTCCACGCCCTCCGCGATCACCTTGATGTTCAGGCCGTGCGACATCGCAATAATCGTCCGCACCACGGCTGCTGCATTCGCGTCCGTCTCCGCCTGCTTCACAAAACTCTGATCAATCTTCAGCCGGTCCACCCGGTACTGCAGCAGGTAAGAGAAGCTGCAGAATCCAGTTCCAAAGTCGTCGATCGCGATCCGTGCCCCCAGGTCGCGAATCTTCTGCAGCTTCTCCAGATTCGCAGCCGAGTTCACCATCAACATATTCTCCGTGATCTCGATCTCGAGACAGCGTGCCGGCAGCCCGCTGCTTGCCAGCGCCTTCTCAATCACCTCCACCAAATTCTTCTGCTGGAACTGCCGCGGGGACAGATTGACCGAGACTGTCAACTCGCTGCCCACAGCCTTCCGCATCACCACGCCTTCGCAACATGCCTGCTGGAACGCCCACTCTCCAATCGGCACAATCAGTCCAGTCTCCTCTGCCAGAGGAATGAACTGCGCCGGAGAGACCTGTCCCAGCTTGGGGTTGTTCCAGCGCAGCAGTGCCTCCATCCCGATCACCGCGCCACTCACCAGCGAGATCTGTGGCTGGTAGTTCAGGCTCAACTCGCCATTCGTCAGGGCATGCCGCAGTGCATGTTCCATCGACAACCGGTCCACCGTCTCCTTCAGCATGTCCTCGCTGAAGATCTGGAACTGGTTCCGTCCGTTCTCTTTTGCCGCATACATGGCGGCATCGGCACGCTTCAGCAGATGCTTGGCATCCACGGCGAAGTCCGGGTAAAGGCAAACCCCTACGCTGGAGGTCACATGGACCTCATGCTCTTCCAGAAATATCTCCGGCGAGATTCGTGCCACCAGATTGGCCGCGCACAACTCGGCATCCTCAATCGATGTAATGTCCGGCATCACCACCACAAACTCATCGCCGCCCACGCGCGCCACCGTATCCGAGCTGCGTACCGCCCGCTTCAGCCGCGTTGCAATCTCAAACAGAATCCTGTCGCCCGCAACATGTCCCAGCGAATCGTTGATCCGCTTGAAGTTGTCCAGATCGACCAGAAATACCGCCACCTTCGTGCCATAGCGTCGCGCCCGTTCCACCGCCTGCACCGCCATGTCCTGCATCAGCGCACGCCCTACCAGCCCGGTCAGTTGATCGTGCGTCGCCATGTACGTCACATGGTCCAGCATCTGCTTGCGCTCCGTAATGTCGAATGCAATCCCGACAAATCCGCTGATCTCTCCCGAGTCCGACGTCACGGCCCGTACCGCCAGATGGATCGGAATCCGCGTCCCATCCTTCTGTATGTAGGTCCACTCCAACTCCTCCATCTCGCCCTGCGCAGCCTTGGCCGTCAACACATCGAAGCCATCGCAGGCAGCACGCTCCGTGGTGCCCGGCAACACATCTTCCGCCCGCGCCTCCAGCTCCTTATCGTCATGCAATACCGTCAGCGAAGCCTTGCCCACCAGATCTTCGCGACGGTAGCCCGAGAGCTTCTCCGCAGCCAGATTCATCGCCGTAATCACGCCGTCCCGGTCGGTCGCAATCATGCTGAAAGGAGCGTTCTGAAAGATCGAATCCGTAAACTCTGCCAGTTGTTCATACGCAGCCTCGTTGGCCTTCGCCTCGCTGATGTCCGTGCACGTCACTGCAATCCCATCACCCAGCTTCACGCTCTGGTACCGCATCCACTGAGCCGATTCCAGGATGTCGTGCACCGGCAGCTCTTCGTGGAACGGCATGCCCGTCTCCACCACCCGGCAGCAACGCTCAAACAAGCGACGGTTCGTATCCCCGGACACCGCCGTAGACATGCACTGGCCCAGCAACTGCCGCCGGGAAATCCCCACCAGCCGCTCCGCATTCTGGTTCGCATAGACAAACCGAAAGTCCCGGATCGTGCCCGCTTCATCCCGCACGCTCTCCAGAATCGCAAAGGCACTCAAGCTCGACTCTGCCGCAGCCAGAAAACGTGCATGTTCCACGCTGGCTGCCTGACGGCGCACATTTCGATCATGCTCGCGCCATACCGTCCCCAGCGCCACCAGCACGCCTGCAACCGCTAACGATACCAGGATTGCTGCCTGCATCCCAGCTCCGTGAAACCAGATGCTGCACACACTTACGCTCGCTACCAATACAGTCAGGCCCTTCCACACATCGAGCCGCTGAGGAACAATCACCGAAGCCTTCACTCGGACTCCTCTTTTTTTACCGACAGATCCACTCGATCCGTATACAACCAAGGTAACTAATATCTAAAACTATAGTTACCAAACTGTAGCATCGGCATCCAGAATTGCAAATTAATGTTCCGCCCACTTCTCCAGTGGACTACGCGATCCGGGTGTGACCTGCTGCTCATGTGTCGGAAACCCTATCGCCTTATCATGCCCGACGGACGTACGAACTCCATCACGAATAGTGCAATTCCTTGCAGTGGGAACCATCTGCGATACGTTATGCCCAGTGGAGCGACCCTCGGCCCTGCCTCCAATGACTTACGGCATGGCCTTCGGAGTTATCATCCAGCCGTGCATCTCCATCCAGTTCGCAACCAGCATGGGATAGACACTCAGCTCAGCCATGCCGCTCAGCCCTTGCCCCATCCCCGTTCCATGCGGCCCACGCTCAAAGATATGCAGCTCCACCGGGGCGCCCGCACGCTTCATCGCATCGTAGTAAGTCGTGGCATTCATGGAATTCACCGTCTGATCCGCACTGGTCGAGTAGATAAAACTGGGTGATGTATCCTTCGTCACCAGCCGATCCACAGACACAGCCTTGATCTCCTCCGCCGTAGGATGATCGCCGAGCAGGCCCTCCATGTTCGTGCTGCGCGGTATCGCATCATTCATCGTCAACCGGCCGTAGCTCAGGATCGCAAAGTCCGGCCGGTCGCTCACCCGTTCAATCGGATCGGCAGCATGTTCGTTGCCGCGGTCGTTGACCGCTGCCAGATAGCCGGACAGATGTCCCCCAGCCGAGAAGCCCCACACGCCGATCTTGTCCTTCGCCACTCCCAGCTCCGCGGCATGGCTGCGTACATAGCGGACCGCCCGCGCACCATCCTCCATCGGAGCAGGGAAGTGATACCGCGAGCCCAGCCGGTACTGCAGCACAAACGCCGTCACGCCGTGCGCCGCCAGCCAGCGTGCCGGTACCCCGCCCTCTTTCTCCGTCACCAGCGTGCGATAGCCTCCACCGGGCATCACAATCACCGCCGAATGAACCCCCTCGCCGATCGCCGGATACTCATACAGCTTCGGTATATCGCGGTCTTCGTTCCCCACCGCACCCGGTGCTCCCGCCGGCCACAGCACAATGCTGTGGGCAAAACCAACCGGCGGTTTGGTGATCGGCCCGGGCTTCGCAACCTGAGCCCCGCCACCGGTCAGGGACAGTGAGACCAGGCCTGCCAACGCAACGAGAAATCTTTTCATGAGGCCGTCAGAATACACCCAGCGTCGTCAACGACACAGCTAATTCCTCACAAACCTACAGCTTTCATCGCCGCCTCCGGGTATCGCTCGCCTACCACCGCCCCCCGTGGAACCGCCCGTTCCAACTCCGCCAGCTCCGCGTCGGACAAGTGAACCTCCACAGCTATGGCATTCTCTTCCAGAAACCTCCGCCGCTTGGTGCCCGGAATCGGCACCATATCCTCCCCCTGCGCCAGCACCCAGGCCAACGCCAACTGTGTCGTCGTCACGCCTTTGCGCTCGGCAATCTCGCCCAGATGCCGCACCAGCTCCAGATTCCTATTCAGAGCCCCCGGCTGAAAGCGAGGCGACACCCGCCGAAAATCTCTTGCGGAGAGATCGTCCTGCGCTGTGATCGTGCCACTCAGCATTCCCCGACCCAGCGGGCTGTATGGGACAAACCCGATGCCAAGCTCGCGCACCACCGGCAGAATCTCATCCTCCACCCCCCGCTCCCACAACGAGTACTCCGTCTGCAGCGCCGTAATCGGATGCACCGCATGGGCCCGCCGAATTGTGGCCGCACCAGCCTCCGAAAGCCCCAGAAACCGCACCTTGCCCGCCTGCACCAGCTCCGCCATCGCTCCCACCGTCTCCTCGATCGGCACCGTCGGGTCCACCCGATGCTGGTAGTACAGATCGATCGTCTCCACCTTCAAGCGGCGCAGCGAAGCTTCGCAGGCTTCCTTCACGTACTCCGCGCTCCCGCAAATCTTCCGGCTCGTCGGGTCGTCTTTGGAGCGCACATTCCCAAACTTCGTCGCCAGAAAAACCTCCGTCCGGCGTCCAGCAATCGTCCTGCCGATCAACTCCTCATTGTCCCCGATCCCGTACATGTCCGCCGTATCCAGAAAATTGATCCCCAGCTCCAGCGCCCGGTTCAGGGTCGCAGCCGACTCCTCGTCGTTTCGCTCGCCGTAAAACTCCGACATCCCCATACATCCCAAGCCGATCCGCGATACCACCGCGCCCTGCTGTCCCAGCTTTACCTGCTCCATCGAGTTCCATCCTCCCGTTGTACGTTCTCTTATCATTGGACGCGACCCGTGAGCGGAAGAGGCCCACCTGCTCCGTGGAAATCCTCCATCTCCCGCGCAACTCTCCTCCGGTCGCTCCGTCTAAACCAGCATGGTCTCTCTCTGCCTTGCCCGCCCTCGTCTGCTCGCAGGCCTGTTCCTCGTGCTGCCTCTCTCGCTGCCTGCGCAACAGCCTGCGCTCTCTGCGCCAGCCGCCGCCTCCGATTCCCGGCTCATCAGCTTCCCGGTCGTCATCCACGACCGCAAGGGCAATCTCATTCCCAATCTCACCAAGGACGATTTGATGCTCCAGGTCGACGATCGGAACCAGACCATCGCCTCCTTCGACAAGGACGTCAAACTCCCCCTCACCCTCGGCCTGCTCTTCGACAACAGCCCTGCCGAGCGCACCGTCTTCGACGAGCAGCGCACCGCCAGTAGCGCCTTTCTCGACCAGATGATCACCACCTCCAGCGATCAGGGCTTCGTCGTCGAGTTCGCACGCCAGGTAGAGCTGATCCAGGAGGTCACCGGCTCCCGGCCCAAACTCCAGGCCGCCCTCAAAGACCTCGACCCACCCACTCAGGACGATCACTCTGCCAACTCCAACTCCGGCAGCTCCGACCCCAACAACCCAGCAGGCACGCAGCCGCTCCCCACCAAAACCCTCTACGACGCCGCCTTCCTCTCTGCCGACGAGTTGATGGCAAAACACAAAGGCCGCAAGATCCTCGTCCTGCTCACCGACGGCATCGACCACGGCAGCAAGGAAAATCTCATCAGGGCGCTTGAAGCGGCGCAGCGTGCCGATACCGTCATCTACGTCATCTACTACAAGGGAGACTCCGCGCGTACCGACAGCCGTCCCCGCAACCTCGGCCGCAACGGTGGCTACCCAGGCGGTGGCTACCCAGGAGGATATCCGGGTGGTGGTTATCCCGGTGGCTACCCTGGCGGTGGCTACCCCGGTGGGTATCCAGGCGGTGGCTATCCCGGTGGCGGTTATCCCGGCAACCCCGGCGGCAACAATGGTGGACAGCTCCCACCCTCCACCCCCCGCACCGATGGCCGCAGAATCCTCCAGCAGATGGCCGACGACACCGGAGGCCACCTCTTCGAACTCACCCGCAAGCAAAACGCCAGCCAGATCTTCGCCCAGATTGCCGACGAACTTCAGTCCACCTACCAACTCACCTACAACGCACCCGCCAACATCTCCGACGGCTACCACCGCATCGAGCTGGAGCTGCAAACACCGGAGAATAAAAAGGACATGTCGGTTCAAACCCGCGAAGGCTTCTACACCGGCAAATAGCCGCCGCTGCTCTTCCGGCCACAACCTTCGCACTGTGGATTTTGCGTCGCCTTTACGTTTCGTGCATCATCTCTACAAGCAGACTAGGACGCAAACGACTCTGGGCGCAGCTACTCCATAGATATCGCCAAGCTTTCGGTCATTGATTCCACCAACGACACCGAGGACACGCAACAATGAACAGCATCTTCCGCAGCAACCTGTTTTGCACCGTTCCGCTGGCTCTCGGCTTGGCCATCAGCCTGGTCAGCACTTCCTCTGCGCCGCTGCTGGCCCAGTCCGCCGTACCCTTCGTCAAAAAGCACATCTACTCCGAGACCGCGGATCCGCGTGCCGATATCGCCGCTGCACTCACCCAGGCCCGCAAGCAGCACAAGCGTGTCATCCTCGACTTCGGTGGCGACTGGTGCGGGGACTGCCAGGTGCTCGACATCTACTTCCACCAGGCCCCCAACGCCGAGCTGCTTGACCGCCACTTCATCCTCGTCCACGTCGATATCGGACGCATGGATCACAACGTCGATATCGCCGCTAAATATAAAGTGCCCATCGACAAAGGTGTACCCGCGCTGGCCGTGCTCGATGCCCAGGGCAAGCTGCTCTTCTCCCAGCAGAACAAGGAGTTTGAGAACATGCGCAACATGAACGTCGACTCCGTCACCCAGTTCCTCAACCGCTGGAAATCCTAGTCCGGCAACGAAGACTGACGTCACACCCCTCAGAAGAAAGGGACCCAGCGTGAGACGACATCTGCGTGTCCCGATCCTCTTCCAACGGGCGGTCGTGCTGGCCATTCAGCACGACGCCCTCAACCTCGCCCAGTCCACCGCATACTCGGCGATGGTCGCCCTCTTTCCCGCGCTCATCGTCGCGGCTGCAGTCATAGGCCTGGTGCCAGACGACGCCCCCTTCCGCTTCCATCTCGCCTCGCTCTTCGATCGCATCCTGCCACCCGACGTCAGCCCACTCCTGCAGAGCTACTTTGTGGCTGCACCCCACCACGGCCGCTCAGGACGCGTCCTCGCCCTCGCCTGCTTCGTCAGCATTACCGGAGCCTCCGGAGTCATCGCCACGATCATGGAGGGCCTCCGCCGCGCCAACGACCTCCCGCTCGACTGCTGGAGCTTCTGGCAGCGTCGCGCTCGCGCCTACTTGCTCGTTCCGCTCTCCCTGCTCCCCCTCGCCGTCGTCAGCGTGCTGGTCGTCTTCGGAGAAGCCATTACCCACTGGCTCGCACTCCATCTTGCCAGCTCCGCCCGGCCCTCCGTCTACCTCGCCGCATGGCTGCTCCGCTGGATCATCGCACTCTCCGGCAGCATCGGCATCATCGCCGTCATCTACCACATGGGTACTCCCATGCAGCAGTCCTGGAAGCGAACCCTCCCCGGAGCCTTTGGCGCAACCGCCATGTGGTTCGTCAGCACCCTCGCCTTTGGCTGGTACGTCACCCGTTTTGCCAACTACTCCCAGGTCTACGGATCGCTCGGCGCCGCCATCGCCCTGCTCTTCTGGCTCTACCTCATCTCCTTCAGCGTCCTCTGCGGCGCCGAGTTCAATACCCTCGTCTGTGCCTATTATTTCCCGGTTGTTCATCATCTTCCAGACGAACCCCATGCACAGAAACCCCCGCACGGTTAGAATTGCCTTCGGCAGCAAAACTCAGTGGTATAACCTTCCAGAAACGAATCTGCAAAGGTTTAGAAAGAACGCGGCGCCAGACACATGACTAGTTCCAAGAGCCTTTCCCAAACTCCCTCCCAGTCCCATCCCCTGCAACCCGTACTGTCGGACACCTCCTCTCCACGCATGGACCTTACCCGCCGCGCCAAGATTGTTGCCACGCTCGGCCCCTCCTGCAGCACCCCCCAGGTCTTTCGCCAACTGGTTCGCGCCGGCCTCGATGTCGCTCGCCTCAACTTCTCTCACGGCACCCACGCCCAGAAGGCAGAACTCATCCAGATGGTGCGTACCATCGCTCAGGAAGAGGGCAAGCCCATCTGCATCCTCGCTGACCTGCAGGGTCCCAAGATCCGCACCGGTAAGCTCAAAGACCACAAGCCCGTCCAACTCATCGCCGGCAAGCGCCTCACTATCACCCCGCGTGAGATCGCAGGAACCGCCGCCATGGTCGGAACCACCTTCACCACGCTCGCGGAAAATCTCGAGCCCGGCTCCCGTATCCTGCTCTCCGACGGCCTCATTGAACTCCGCGTCGAAGCCGTCAAAGGCGTAGACGTCATCTGCGAGATCGTCAACGGCGGAACCCTCGGCGAGAACAAAGGCATCAACCTCCCCGGAATCCCCGTCAAAGTCCCCTCCCTCACCGAAAAAGACGAGGAAGACCTCATCTTCGCCATCGGCCAGGGTGTTGATACTGTAGCTGTCTCCTTCGTCCGCACCGCCGACGACGTCCGCCACGTCAAAAACCGCCTCGCCGTCCTCAAGTCCGACGCCTGGGTCATCGCCAAACTCGAAAAGCCCCAGGCCATCGAGCACCTCGACTCCATCCTCGAAATCGCCGACGGCATCATGGTCGCCCGCGGAGACCTCGGCGTCGAAGTCCCACCCGAAAAAGTTCCCGCCATCCAGAAGCACATCATCCGCCGCGCAGCCGAGTACCGCAAACCCGTCATCACCGCCACCCAGATGCTCGAATCCATGATCGAGAACCCTCGGCCTACCCGCGCCGAGGCCTCCGACGTCGCCAACGCCGTCTACGACGGAACCGACGCCGTCATGCTCTCCGGTGAGACCGCCGCAGGCAAGTACCCCGTCGAAGCCGTCGCCATGATGGCCAAGATCGTCATCGAGACCGAGCACCAGATCCGCATCGACCCCAACCCAACCCCCGGACTCCCCAGCGCCACTCGCCTCTCCGTCGCAGAGACCATCTGCGAATGTATGGCGCACGCCGCCGAAGACCTCGAAGTTGCTGCCATCGCCATCTTCACCGAGTCCGGCAGCACCGCCCGGCTGCTCTCCAAGTACCACCCGGAGCCGCCCATCTTCGCCCTCTCGCCCTTCCAGCACGTCATCAATCGCTGCATGTTGCTCTGGGGAACCTACCCCATCCTCTGCAAACGCTTCCGCGATACCGACAAGCTCGTCAGCATGGCCGAAGAGATCCTCGAAGACCTGAGCTACGTCAAAAAGGGTCAGGTCGTAGGTATCGTCGCCGGAACCCGCACCCGCTCCGGTGCCACCAACTTCATGCGCCTCCACATGGTAGGCGACCGCGATACCGAACCACGCAAAACCAAAAAGACCAAAAAGACCGCTGCCAGGAAGTCGGCCGCTAAAAAGAAAAAATAGTCCCGCACTCCTTCAACGAACAGCACCCAGACCACTTCGTTGCCCGACGCCACGCCTCCACTGGCCCGGGCAACGAAGTGTTTACCCCCCCATCCTTCCGCCCTGCCTGCTATTGACAAGCCATCCCCCGACCGCAGCGCCCTTCCCTCATCCATTCCGCCCCATGCCACCCGCTACGCACCTTCAGGTCCGAACCTAACTCATTTCATTCGAAGACTTTGCACAAATAAAGGGGGGAGGGGGGGGCAGGTTGTGCCGCAACCCAGCGACGCCTCCATCTACAATCACTTCATGGGCCGCATCCGCATTCTCTCCGACCTCGTGGCGAACCAGATCGCTGCCGGCGAAGTCGTCGAACGCCCCGCCTCAGTCGTCAAGGAGCTGCTCGAAAACTCCCTCGATGCCGGAGCCACCCGCATCCGCATCGAGATCGAAGCCGGTGGCCGCAAGCTCATTCGCATCATCGACAACGGTCACGGCATGGTCCGCGACGACGCCCTGCTCGCCTTCGAGCGCCACGCCACCAGCAAGCTCCGCACCTCCGACGATCTGCTCTCCATCGCCACCCTCGGCTTCCGTGGAGAGGCCCTGCCCTCCATCGCCAGCGTCTCCCGCCTCACCCTCGAAACCCGCACCCCTGAAGACGCTGCCGGTACCCTCGTCGAGATCGCCGGCGGCAACATCCTCCGCGTCGAAGACGCCGGCCTGCCTGCCGGTACCACCCTCACCATCCGCGACCTCTTCTTCAACACCCCCGCCCGCCGCAAGTTCCTCAAGTCGGAGCAGACCGAACTCTCTCACATCGCCGCTCTTGTCACCCACTACGCCCTCGCCCATCCCACCCGCCACTTCGAACTCCACTCCGCCACCCAGGCCCTGCTGGTCGCTCCTGCCGTGGCCAACAACGGCGAGCGGCTCTTCCAGATCTTCGGCCAGGACACCTTTCGCCTCATGCTCCCCACTACCGCCGAGACCAACTTCGCCCACGCCGGACTGCCCGAGCCGCCCCCCTGGAAGCGCGACACCGACTACACCCCACCCGACCCCGGCCACCTCCGCCTCACCGGCTTCGTCTCCAAGCCTGAGCTGCAAAAGCTCAATCGCAACTCCGTCTACGTCTTCGTCAATCAGCGCCTCATCCGCGACAAGCTGATCCTCCACGCACTCAGCGAGGCCTACCGCAACATCCTTCCGCCCACCAGCTTCCCCGTGGTGCTGCTCTTTCTGGAGATGCCCCCGCAGGAGGTTGACGTCAACGTTCACCCGGCCAAGACCGAGGTCCGCTTCCGCCAGCCCAGCTTCGTCCACGACTTCGTCCGCGATACCGTCCGCACCACCCTCATGCAGGCCCGTCCCGCCGCCAGCTTCGCCACCGCCCTCGCCGGAGGCCCACACACCGCCGCCAGTTCGCTGCTGCTCGATGTCAGCCCCATGCCCGGAGCCCCCGACCCACCGCTCTTTGGCCCGCGCGACCTGCGCTCCCCCAGCCTGCCCCCCAGCGACCCCGCCCAGGACTTCGCCGAGACCGCACCCTTCTCGCTCGCGCCGGTGCCCGTTCCCGCCGCTCCCGATAGCCTGACCTTTTCCGGCAGCACCATCCCGGTAGGCTACCCGGAACCCTACACCGATACCCCCGCCCCCACCACCCCTGGCTCCCCCCACGTTGCCGATACCCTACACGCCCTCTCCACCCTCCAGCCCCTCGGCCAGTTGCGCGACTCCTTCATCCTGGCCGTCAACGAAGAGGGTCTCTGGATCATCGACCAGCACGTCGCCCACGAGCGCATCCTCTTCGAAAAAGTCATGCGCGAGCGCAACACCGAACAGGTGCAGCGTCAACGCCTGCTGATGCCGCTGCTGATCGACCTGCTGCCGGCGCAGATGATCACCTTCGCCGAGATCGCCGAAGAACTCGAGCACAACGGCTTCGAAGCCGAACCCTTTGGCCCCCGTACCCTCGCCATCAAGGCCGCTCCCGTAGGCCTGGAGGGCCGGGAACTCGAAACAATGATCGAGGAGCTGCTGGCCGTCCCGGACCGCAACCGCCAGACCGAGAACGCCGAGGCCCGCCGCCGCCGAATCGCCGCCTCCATCGCCTGCCACGCCGCCATCAAGATCAATCAGCCGCTCGAGCCCTCGAAAATCGCCTGGTTACTCACCGAACTCGGAAAAACCGAGCATCCCACCGCTTGTCCGCATGGCCGACCCATCGCATTGCGGTATTCTCATAGAGACATACAAAAAGCGTTCCAGCGCATCTAGCCGCTCACCGCTCAAAATTTAGTGTCATCCCTGGCCCAGGCCGGGGAATGCTGTAGCGCGTTCTTACCGCACGATTCGCCCAGCAGGAAGGCAACACCTTGAGTTCCAATTCAGTAATCCCCTCGGCGGAGCAGCTCGCCGCAGCCCGTCTCCACCAGTGGCACCAGAACGGTGAAGCGCTGCTCACCTTTGAAAACCTCCGTAGCTGGATCAACGCCGCAGGCCTTGCTCTGTTCACGCCGCGCGCCCAGCAGTTGCCTTCGCCCGCACCCTCCATGGTAGAAGCCGTGCTCGGAGCGCCGAATGCAACGCCTTCGTTGTCCGACACCGAACAGGCCCGCAGCCTGCTCGCCCGTCTCATCGCCGAAGGCGCCGCCCTGCCCCTCAACCTGCTGGGCTCCCCCAGCGGCGCAGGTACGGAGACTCCCGACTTCATCGTCTCTACCGCCGTCTTCCCCTACATCTTCACCCTTCGCGGCGACAAGGCGTGGAAGCAGCCCCCCACCACCAGCGGAGCCACCAAAGTCTCACCCCTGGCCTTGAACACCTACACCCTGCTGGTGGAGAAGGGCAGCCTGTCTGCCTACGATCTCGTCACCCAGCTTGGCAAGGAGGTGACCGAGCCTGCCGTGCTGCGTGCCCTCACCGAACTGTGGCAGCACCTCCGCGTCCTCCCCATCCCCCAGCCTGACGGCGCAGCCACCCTGTGGGAACTCACCAGCACCCGTTACACCAAGCAGTTGAAGGCAGGCGCCAACGCCGGTCAGCCCACCGCGCTCTCCGCGCTGATTACCCTCTATCTTGGCCAGGCAATCGTAGCCACCGAAGAAGAGATTGAAACCTTCCTCTCTCCCATTGCTGCTCGCTCGCGCATCCGCGATGTCGTGCATGCGCTGGTTGGCGCGCGACAGCTTGAGACCATCGCCGTCGAAGGCAAGACGGTCCTGCATGTCAACGGCGATCTGCCAGCCTTCCTCGCAGCACCCGTAGCCAGGCCCGTGGAAGGCGAAGCCACCGAGGCCGCCGCAACCACCGAAGGTGCGGAGTCCACGGATGCTGCTGCCGAGTCCGAGCCGCGCATCAAAAAGTTCATTCCCGCACCGCGTAAGGTGGGCACCGGCTACGTCAACAAATTCGGTCGCAAGCCCGAGGGTGGTCCCGTATCGCCGCGCGAGCGTCGTCCCTTTACCCGCGAGTCTAATCGTCCGGATCGTCCCAGCTTCACCAAGCCCTGGGCGGAAGAGCAGGCGGACCGTCTGGCCGCCGCAGCCAGAGCGTCCTCAGTACCATCCTCCAACCCGGAACACGGTACAGAGGTGGGCACGCAGGAAGCGCCTCGCACCTACAGCAAGCCCAGCTATGACCGTGGCAGCAAGCCCAGCTACGACCGTGGCAACAAGCCCACCTACGACCGTGGCAGCAAGCCTGCCTTCGGCAGAAAGCCTGCATTTGGCGACCGTCCCGCGTTTGGTGATCGGCCCCGCTTCGGTGGCAAGCCGTCGTTTGGCGACAAGCCTCGTTATGGCGCCGATCGTGGTTCGGATCGGGGTACCGACCGTGGCGGCTTCTCCAGCCGTCCGTCCTTCCGCCGCGATGACGACTCCCGTCCGCCACGGCGCGAGTTCACGCCGCGTCCAGCAGGCGACTTCAACCGCGCTCCCGGTGACTTCGCTCCGCGCAAGACCTTCTCCAAGCCAGGCACCTTCGGACGCAAACGCGAGGGCGGCTTTGCCGGTAAACCCTCCTTTGGCCGCGACAACGACAGCCGCCCGCCACGTCGGGACTTCGGCGACTCCCGCCCTCCACGGCGTGAGTTCACCCCCCGGCCCAGCGGCGAAGGTTTCGGTGGCTCGTCCTCCGACCGTGGCTCCAGCTACCCTGCGCGTAAGCCATTCGTTCCGCGCGAAGGTGCTGCCGGAGAAAGCACTGGACCGCGTTATCGCAAGTTCGATGCCCCCCGTACGCCACGTCCGTTCAACGCCGACCGTCCTGCCCGTCCCTACTCGTCGGACCGTCCGGCTCGGCCTTACTCCTCCGACCGTCCGGCAGGCTCCGGATACAGCGGCAAGCCCAGCTACGGCGGCAAACCCAGCTTTGGGAGTAAGCCGAGCTTTGGCGGCAAGCCCAGCTTTGGCCCGCGTAAGCCCTTCGGCTCGTCCGAAGGAGGCTATGCAGGTAAATCCAGCGGTGGCTATGCCGGCAAAAAGCCATATGACAAAACCGGTGGTGGCTTTGCCGGCAAGAAGCCATACGGCAAGTTTGCTGCGGGAACCGGCAAGCCTGCTGGCACCTTCGATAAGTTCAAGGGCAACAAGAAGCCCTTTGGTAACCGTCCCCCAGCCCGCAAATATCGTCCCGATGAAGGCGCATCCGCAGAATGAGCTACGACCCCAACCAGCCCCACGAAGCAGCCTCGCAGCCTGAAGCCAGCCGCCGCCAGCAGCCGGTGATCGCGATCGATGGACCGGCGGGCGCCGGCAAAAGTACACTCGCCTCCCATCTGGCCCGGCGCTTCGGGTTTCTGAACCTGGAGACTGGCGCCATGTACCGTGCGCTCGCGTTGAAGGCCATCGAGAGCGACTTCGCCTTCGACGACGAAGCTCCACTGCTGGAACTGGCCGAGCGCACCCGCATCACGCTGGAGCCTCAGTTGGAAGGCAACCGTGTGTTGCTGGACGGCAGCGATGTCTCGCGCCGTATCCGCGAGCAGGATGTCACCTCGGCTGCGTCGCAGATCTCCATCCACCCGCATCTGCGGGCCTGGATGGTACTGCAGCAGCGGGCGTTGGGCGCCAAAGGCGGAGTAGTCATGGAAGGCCGGGATATCGGCACAGCGGTATTCCCCGATGCCGAGGTCAAGATCTTTCTGGATGCCGCGCCAGAAGTTCGCGGCAACCGCCGTTACCGGCAGGTGGGTCTCGCGCCCATCGGTCCTCATACCGGCGAGCCTGCGGGATCGAGCCGTCAGGCGGCAGAGCCACAGTCTGTAGAGCAGCAGCGCCTCGCCGAGGAAGCGATCCTGCGCGATCTGAAGGAACGCGATTACCGTGACCGGCATCGCGCGGAATCTCCCCTGCAGCCGGCAGCCGATGCCGTCATCCTGGACTCGACCACCATGACCCTGGAACAGGTGCTGGCCAAAGCGGAAGAGATTGTTAGGGCTCATCTTCCAGCCGAAGTTGCCCGATAGAAAGAGCATTGCACTGTAAATGGTGCAAAGGCACGGTTTTGTGAATTTTTTCTATAAAAACTTGCCAACTATGCTAACCTTCACACATCGTTTGGAACAGATTGGTTTTCTGCAGCGCTGTAGGTGTACGAACCCCGATTTGGATCTAGCGGCAAATTCAATCGCAATAAGGAAATAATCAACATGGAACAGGGAACAGTGAAGTGGTTTAACGATGCCAAGGGGTTTGGCTTCATCAGCCGTCAGAACGGCGAGGATGTATTTGTGCATTACTCGGCGATCAACTCGAACGGTTTCAAGAGCCTTCAAGAAGGCCAGGCAGTTCAGTTCAACGTGGTCAAGGGACCCAAGGGCTGGCAGGCATCTGACGTTCAGCCTCTCTAAGCTGTAACGGCAGTGCCCATACAAGTTTTGCGAGGGGGACGGCTTAGGCTGTCCCTTTGCGCGTTAAGTCGTCAGCCGGATCGTACCGCCTTTACTGCGATGGCGGCCCGGTGTCCTGCTCCTGTACCGTGCTCAGTCCAGGCAGTATGCGAGAGGTCGCTTTGAACTTCCGGTAGCCAGAGTTTTCCACCCTGACATTGCCGTTGAAGTTGAATAGCAGCAGCATCCGCGCTGCACCATCCCCCTCGATGTGGTTGGGCAACCAGACTTCGTCGTTGATCTTTTTTTGTTCCATACCAAAGCTGGTGTTCTGCCGTATATTTACCAGCAATCCACCACCAATTTTGAACGACTTTAGAAAGTGTCCCTGGGCCTTGGAGATCACCTTGTCCTGCTCGTCGATCCACAGAGTACCCTGTAGATCCCTGACCATATCTTCCGCCTTGTTGCGTGTCTTGGCGTTCGGATCTCCTGCATAATCAACGGCAATGGTGTCTCTGCCGTTCAGTTGGAGACGTCGAGGGTTGGTGAAGTTGCCAAGCTCCAGAAAGCGCGAAACCGTGATCTCCTCGTTGCCGCGCGGATCAGTCTGCTTACCCTTGGCATCCTCTTTTTCGCGCTTTTCATTGGCTTTTTCGACTTCTTTGTCGATGTGGTCATCCTCTTTCTTCAACTCGTCCGGAGTAAGTTCTCTACCGTCTTTCCGGGTCATCTTGCGGACGGGAACCCCATGGATCCAAAAGACGTCGTACTCCTCTATTGCTGATTTTTTTGGCTTTCCGTGGCTATCCGTCTCCTGAACGATCTGGATGGAATGGTAGAGGTAGTCTTTCTCTAAATCTTCTTCCGCCCGCTGATGTGCTTCTACTGCTCGCATCAGTGAGGGAATATCCGGCAAACTCGTCTCGGTAGCCGCCGGAGGAGCCGGTGGGCTAACGAGTGGCTCCGCACGAGAAGCAGGACGGTCTGTATCATGCTGAAAAAAAAAGGCTTGTGTGCGCAGCGGTAACGTCGCTCCGTGACCGGGAGAGGATGCGATCAGCAGCCCGACAAACAAAACGACACCCCAGAGTTTGCGATCTTGCAGCGGATTAGGAACAGCAGGCATGCGTTTCACTCACTATAGATGGTGGCTGCCGAAGATGCAGACGGACACAGCTTCGCTCCTGGGCGAAGGAGCGGTCGAATCATGAGACGGTTCAAGTAGGAGGAAGTCGTGTCTTGCCCAAGAGGCAGGGCTGTTGGTCTGACAATACAAAATGCAAAGAGGGTTTGATGTTATACAAAATAATGAGCTTAGAGGCTTAGACGAAGGGTTTTTCCAGCTAGAGTCGCTGAAATTGCAACAATAGAGTAGAGTGTGGTCGTACCAATAAATCGGATGTTCTCGTCAGCAAAATCTGATGGCGAAGGAATAATTTTTGATGATCAGAACACTTAAGCTCGGGGAGGCCGACGACGTAGTTGTTGCACTCCAACCTCTCTCTGCGGGAGAGGTTGTCTCGGGCCTTGATTTCAACACCCGATCAGACATCCCGGCAGGTCATAAAGTATCGCTCCGGGAGATTCAACCGGGTCAGGCAGTACGTAAATTCAACCAAATCATTGGTTTTGCAACTCAGCCAATTTCGGTGGGAGATCACGTTCACAGTCATAATCTGGTGACGGGAGAGTTTGAGCGTGATTATGCGATTGGCGCGGAGTTGTCGGTGACGGAACCCATTGGTCCGGCTGAGGCTGCCAGTTTTATGGGGATAGTACGCGCCGATGGACGTATGGGGACGCGGAACTATGTTGGCGTTTTGACAACGGTTAATTGCTCTGCTTCGGTGGCTCGCCGGATTTCGGCACACTTTACGCCTGAAGTGCTGGGGGATTATCCCAATGTGGATGGTGTGGTGGCGATCACGCATGGTTCGGGCTGTGGGATGGCTGAGTTTGGCGAACCGGCAGCACTGCTTCGGCGTGTTTTCGCGGGTTATGCGCAACACCCTAACTTTGCTGCAGTGTTACTGCTGGGACTTGGGTGCGAGACAAACCAGATTGACCACTTGATCTCACTTACGGGTATACCCAGCAATATCAAAACCAGCACGATTCAGGAAGAGGGTGGAAGCAGCCAGACGATTGCGAAGGGGATCAGCACGGTCTATGGGATGCTGGAGCAGGCGAATCAGGTGAAACGTAGCCGTGTTTCTGCTTCCAATCTGGTGGTGGGACTACAGTGTGGTGGATCCGATGCATATTCGGGTATTAGCGCGAACCCTGCCTTGGGTTGGGCGGTTGACCTGCTGGTTCGGAACGGTGGGACGGCAATCTTGTCGGAGACGCCAGAGATTTATGGCGCTGAACATCTGCTGACGCGCCGGTCTGCCGACTGCGCGGTTG
Organism: Acidobacteriota bacterium; assembly: GCA_021780315.1. Taxonomy (GTDB): domain Bacteria; phylum Acidobacteriota; class Terriglobia; order Terriglobales; family Acidobacteriaceae; genus Edaphobacter. The sequence continues at coordinate 266,963 of JAJXYY010000025.1, read as the reverse complement.
CAATGAAGTTGATCGACTGCATTCACTGGTGGCAAAAGTACACCGCTTTGCACAATGGTTCGATCGATAACAATCCTCAACCGGGAAATAAGACGGGCGGGTTAACGACCATTCTGGAGAAGTCGTTGGGGGCGATTTCAAAGGCTGGAAGCACGAACTTGGTGGAGGTGTATCGCTACGCCGAGCGGATTGAGAAGCGAGGTCTGGTGTTCATGGATTCGCCTGGGTTTGATCCGGTGTCTGCGACCGGACAGGTGGCCAGTGGCGCGAATTTATTGTGCTTCACGACGGGCCGTGGATCTGTATTTGGGTGCAAGCCGACTCCATCGTTGAAGCTGGCTTCGAACACAACGCTTTATCAACGGCTTTCGGACGATATGGACATCAATTGCGGCACGATTTTGACAGGGGATGAGACGGTAAAGGAGGTGGGGGAGCGGATATTCCGCGAGATGCTGGCAGTTGCTTCTGGCCAGCAGACACGGAGCGAAGTGCATGGATTTGGGGAAGAGGAGTTTCAGCCCTGGATACAGGGTGCCACTTTGTAGGCTGGCAACAAGATGAAGGGAAAGTAATGTGCGAATGCACCCCGAAGGGTCTAGCATAAAGTCAGACGCGAATTTTCGCGTATCGACGTTATAGCGAGGGTGCAATGGCCACGAAGGCAGGGGTAATCTCCCCGGCGGCTCAGATCAGTGAGAGCCACGAACACGAATCAACTTTTGATATCTTCCGGCGCTGGGGCTACCTACAGGCATCGCTGGATCCATTGGGTCAGTTTCTGCCCCCTGAGCCATTTCCGACAGCGGCACCAGAAGGTGAGACTGCGGCGCTTGCACGCAGCTATTACTGCGGTACGATTGCCGCGGAGTTCATGCACATTGCCGATCCGGAGCGGCGTCAGTGGCTGCAGGATCAGATGGAGAGGACGCCTTCCGTCCCGAATCAGAAGCATATTCTGACGCAGTTGATTCAGGCGGATATTTTCGAGCAGGTGATTCAATCACGTTATCTGGGGACGAAGCGGTTTTCGTTGGAAGGGCTGACGGTACTGATCCCGTTTTTGGATCGGGTGCTGGAGGTAAGTGCAACTGGTGGAGTTACAAAAGCGATCTTTGCGATGAGCCATCGGGGCCGGCTGAATGTGATGACCAATACGATTGGCCGTTCAGCTGCGGAGATCTTTACCAAATTTGAGGATGTCGATCCGCGCAGCACAATGGGCGGCGGTGACGTGAAGTACCACGTAGGTGCGACTGGGGAGTATCAGTCGCCCGATGGACACATGATCTCGTTGCATTTGGCTTCGAACCCGAGTCATCTGGAAGCGGTCGATCCGGTAGCGCTGGGACGCACGCGTGCGAAACAGGAGCGTATTGGCAGAGGCGGCAAAGAGGCGGTACTGCCTTTGATCATTCATGGAGATGCTGCGTTTGCCGGTCAGGGAATTGTTGCCGAGACGTTGAACATGGCGACTCTGCATGGCTATAACGTGGGCGGCACTGTGCACGTTATTGTGAACAATCTGCTGGGCTTCACCGCATTACCGGAGGAGTCCAACTCGTCACGTTTTTCGACGGATATTGCGAAGCGTCTTCCGATTCCAATCTTCCATGTGAATGCGGAGGACCCGGACGCGGTAATTCGCGTGGCAGGAATTGCGGCAGAGTATCGGCAGCGGTTCCATAGCGACATTGTGGTGGATCTGGTGGGATACCGTCGGCATGGACACAGTGAGGTCGATGATCCGACGGTAACGCAGCCGCGTCGCTACGCGATCATCAAGGACCGTGCTCCTCTGTTTCAGTTATATGCGAAGCAGATTGGAGTGGACCCGGCGGCTGAAGTACAGGCGATACAGCAGGAGTTTCTGGACGATCAGAAGGCTGCGACACAAGCTGACCACAAGCCGCGGCTGGCACAGTTGCCGGACTACTGGAGTGCATACCGCGGCGGAGCTTTACAGTCAGAGGACGACGTAGCGACAGGGATGTCGTCGGCTGACGTGGCGAAGCTGGTGAAAGGAATCACGGCTGCTCCAGAGGGTTTCCACGTTCATCCCAAGGTGAAGAAGTTGTTTGAGCAGCGAGATGAGATGGGTGCAGGGATTCGGCCATTTGATTACGGTATGGCAGAGTTGGTGGCGTTTGGCTCTCTGCTCGAGCGTGGCCTGCCGGTGCGTTTGACCGGGCAGGACTCGCAGCGTGGCACGTTCAACCAGCGACACGCAGTGATGGTAGATACGGAGACGGAGTTGCGGTACACCCCTCTGGCGCATTTGAGCGCGACGCAGGGCAAATTTGAGGTGTACAACTCACTATTGTCTGAGGCAGCGGTGCTGGGATTTGAGTACGGCTATTCGCGGGACTACCCCGAGGCGCTGGTGTTGTGGGAAGCTCAGTTCGGCGATTTTGCGAACGGTGCGCAGATCATTATCGATCAGTTTATTGCGGCCAGTGAAGCGAAGTGGGGGTTACTCTCAGGGTTGGTGATGCTGCTGCCCCATGGCTATGAAGGCCAAGGTCCGGAACACTCCAGCGCTCGCATCGAGCGATTCCTGCAATTGGCGGCGCTGGACAACATGCAGATCTGTCAGCCATCAACTGCGGCACAGTATTTTCATTTGCTCCGTCGGCAGGCACTGCGACCATGGCGTAAGCCGCTGATTGTCTTTACGCCGAAGAGCATGTTACGGCATCCCGATGCGTCTTCTCCGTTAGCGGAGTTTGCGCGCGAGCGGTTCCAGAATGTACTTCCGGACCATGAGGTAAGCGATCCGTGGCGGTTGCTGGTATGCAGCGGCAAGATTGGGCACAATCTGCGGGTCGAGCGAGCCAAGCGAAAAGATTCCGGGGTCGGCATTATTTTTGTAGAACAGCTTTATCCGTGGCCGGAAGAGGAGTTGCAGGCAGCATTGGATGAGCACCCGGGAGCGAAGGAGATCGTCTGGGTCCAAGAAGAGCCGGCAAACATGGGTGCACTTTTCTATGTAATGCCGTTGCTGCGCCGTCTGGCTGGGGATCGCGCTGTGCTCAGCGTTAAGAGGAGTGCGAGTGCAAGCCCCGCGACGGGTTCTGCAAAGGCCCACGAGATGGAGGAGAAGACTCTGATAGACCTAGCGTTTGGTGCTTAGCGTCTGCGAGAAGAGCAATGGTTCTTTCGGTTTGCGAAGCAGAGGTCGGGCGATGGCTCGACTTCTGCTTTTGGTTGTTATGGATGTGAAGGATCAGCAGGAAGCTAGCCATGCGACGTGTATGCGGTTGAGTCCGGGCAAGAGTGGAATCCGTTTCAGGCCGGACTTTGCTGGGAGCCTCGTGCTATGTTGGGGCTGTGCTGAGCCTTTTCAATCAAGATGCAGAGCCCGAAATTGAGGTGGTCGTGCCACGCTGGCGGCAATTGCTGCGGCGCATCACGCTTTCCGGGCCGGATTACCCGACCCGACGAATGGCGGTGCGTGCGACCTTTGCCGTATTGCTGGGGTTGTCGGCGGTGTTTGGCGCGCTGTGTGGGTTGATGGTGGTCTACTCGATCGACCTACCGCAGATGGACGACCTGGCTCGATATCGTCCAAACACTACGACGGAGTTGTACGACATTCATGGCAGGGTATTTGGTTCGTTTGCGCTGGAGCGACGAGTGGTGGTGCCGTATTCCGAGTTTTCTCCGGTGCTGCGGGACGCGATTATCTCCATTGAAGACAAGAGCTTCGAGCGAAACTGGGGGGTGAACCTGTTTCGTGCGGTGGGTGCCGCGTATCGGGATCTGCACAGCAGCGGGAAGGCGCAGGGGGCATCTACTCTGACGATGCAACTGGCGAGGAACCTGTTTCTATCGTCGCAGAAGACCTATGGCCGGAAGGTGCAGGAGATATATTTGTCGCTGCAGATTGAACGGCGGTTTACGAAACAGCAGATCTTTGCGTTGTATGCGAACCAGATTTATCTAGGGCGCGGAACGTATGGTTTTGAAGCGGGAGCGGAGTACTACTTCAGCAAGCGCGCCAAGGACCTGACATTGCCGGAGGCGGCGTTGCTGGCAGCGTTGCCAAAGGGACCGGAATACTATTCGCCGGTGCGGTATCCGGAGCGTGCGCTTCGACGGCGTAACCTGGTGTTGACTGAGATGTTGGATGACCGGAAGATTACGCCGCAGCAGGCTGCTTCTGCCAAGGCTGCTCCGTTGGGGCTGCATATCCAGTCACCGCCGAACAGCGTTGCCCCGTACTTTGTGGAGGAAGTGCGGCGGCAACTGGAGAAAGAGTATGGCGTGGACGCTGTGCATGCCGCGGGCCTGCGGGTCTATACGACGCTTGATCTCGATCTGCAGCGGGTGGCAAACAAGGCAATTCTGGATGGCACTGCGACCTATGAGCGCCGTCATGGATGGAAGGCTCATCTGCAAAATGTGGTGCTGGAAGGTCTGGATGTGGAGAGCTATCGGCATCCGGACTGGACGGAGCGCGCGGTTCCGGGGAGCTACGTACATGGGTTGGTGCTGACGGCTGCTGCGAGGCGCGTTGTTGTGAAGCTGGGAGAGCAGCAGGCGGTAATGACGCCGGAGGATTGGAAGTGGTCGCAGAATGTGGACGGCGATAGTTTTCTGAAGACGGGCGACGTGGTTTATGTTCGCGTGGAATCCGTGGCATCCGATGGTGCGGCTCATGTCTCACTACAGCAGGATAGCGGGACGCAGGCGTCCCTGATGGCGGTGAACAACGCGAATGGCGAGGTGCTGGCGATGGTGGGCGGTCGAGACTTTGCTTTGTCGCAGTTTAATCGAGCGACACAAGCGCAACGGCAGGTGGGATCTTCCTTCAAACCGTATGTCTATGCCACAGCCGTTGAGGCGGGAGCTAAGCCGACGGACATCGTCGTAGATGGGCCGACGAGCTTTCCGACACCGAATGGGCCGTACACGCCGCATAACTACGAAGCAGACTATAAAGGTCCCATGACTCTCTTGAATGCGTTTGCTGAGTCAAGGAACATACCTGCTCTGAAATTGGCGGATCGAGTTGGAATTCGGAAGGTGATTGAGATGGCGCACCGATTCGGAATTACGAGCAATATTCCGCCGTTTCTTCCTGTGGCCATTGGCTCTGCAGACATTACGTTGGCGGAGCAGGTTGGGGCGTATAGCGTATTTCCGAACGATGGGATTCGAATTGAGCCTCACTTCATTCAGAAGGTTACACAGGCGGATGGATTGCCTCTGCCAGTGAGCACCCCGCAGGTGAAAGAGGTGATCTCCGTGGATACGGCACGGACGATGATGGAGTTTCTACAAGCAGTGGTGAAGTCGGGTACTGGGGCTGCGGCTAGCCAGTTGAAGCATCCTCTGGGGGGAAAGACCGGAACCACGAACGACTATACCGATGCCTGGTTTGTTGGATTTTCGCCTACTGTGACATGTGGAACGTGGATTGGGTTCGACGACCGACAGTCCTTGGGGGAGAAGGAGACAGGTGCAAGGGCAGCCCTACCAATATGGATGGACTTTATGCGTGCTGCGATTGCGAGTAAGCCTGAAGAATCGTTTGCGACGGCGGGCGAACCGAAGAAGGTATTGGAAGTGCCGTTGTCACCGGGTGTTGCTGGCGCAGCGGTGTCTGAACGCCCGTCTCCCGTAGATGGGAGGGATGTGGCCGCTGGAGGTAGTGGAGAGCGTCAGAACTCTGGGAAGCAATCTGTGGCTCCGTTGGTTGGATCTCCGGTCGGACGCCCTCCTTTGCCCCCGTCGTCGACTGTGCCTGCTGGAGCTATTGCTCCAGCAAAGTCGGCCGAGGAAGAGCGTCCGGATGTTTCGCATGGGTCACCTGACAAAGAGTAAAAAAGTGATGTGCCTGAGCTACATCGCGGACGATTTGCTGTCGTAAAGCCTCGGGATTGGGCCAACGAATCTCGGGGCGAAGCCGCTTGAGAAACGTGAGGCAGAGCGGAGTTTGCTCGTTGAGATCGATGGGGTGAAAATTGAGCAGGTGGGACTCGACAGAGAAGGAGTCTGCGCCAAAGGTAGGGCGATTGCCGACGTTGGTGACGGCCTGGAACGTCTCTGCGTCAACGCCTAATCCTATGGTGAGGGTGGTGGCATAGACGCCATTGGCCGGGAGGAGTTCGGGGTAGGGTGCCAGATTGATGGTGGGTACGGTGTAGCGTGTTCCGTAGCCTCGGCCTGAGGCCGGGGTGCTTGCGATGGCAAAGCTGCGACCGAGCAGGGCACGGGCTTGGCTTAGGTCACCAGCGGCGATGCGTTGGCGGATGCGAGTGGAGGAGATGGGGTCTCTGCGTAGGATGCGCGGGGAATAGACGCAGACGTGGAAGCCAAGTTCACGGCCTAGCTGTTCGAGGGTATCTACTCCGGCTTCAGCCTGATAGCCGAAGCGAAAGTTCTCGCCTTCGTGCAGTTCGACGATGTGAAGCGCGGAGTGGAGAACTTCGGTAGCGAAACTGCGGGCGGTGGTGTGGCGTAGAGCTTTGGTAAAAGGCAGTACCAGAACGGATTCAATTCCGGTGGCTTCGAGGAGAGATAGTTTCTTGGCGAGTGGTGTGATCAGTGGCTGCGCAGAATCGGGGCGAAGAACCCGAGATGGGTGGGGTTCAAAGGTGATGGCGAGCGAGTGCGCCTGAAGTGCGCTGGCGCGTGAGATGACCTCGGCGATGACCCACTGATGGCCACGATGGACCCCGTCGAAGTTGCCAATGGTGGCGACGGTAGAGCCGAGGCCCGACGGCAGTTCGGATAAAGTGCGGTAGATGTTCATGGGGCGATCTCGAAAGTGAGTTGAAGGCCGTCGAAGGCGAGGCGGATGTGCGAGGGAAGAGTTGCTTCGGTGGTGGCGTGGTCGAGGTCGTGACCCATGTGGGTGAAGTAAGCGCGTTGTGGCCTTAGTTTTTCAACGTAGGCAATGGACTTGGCGAGGTGGGAGTGGCTGAAGTGAGGTTCGTGGCGAAGCGCGTCGAGGATGAGGATGTCCAGGTTCTGGAGGAGAGGCAGGCTTTCATCGGGAATATCGCTCATGTCGGTGAGATAGGCAGCGTTGCCGAAACGGTAACCGGTAATCTGCTGGCGACCGTGGGTGATGGGGATCTTCCGAAACTCTGCTCCGAAGATATCGACGATTGAGCCGGGAGCGGGACCAAGCCGGTGAAGCTGAACGCGCGCGCTGGTGGGATAACGCTTGGCGGGGTCTGTGGGGAAGGTGTAGTCGAAGACACGTTCGAGTGCGCTGGCGGTTGGGTCGTCGGCGTAGATGGGCAGGTTGCCATTGACGTGGAAGCTGAGTGGTCGCAGATCGTCAAAGCCAAGGATGTGGTCGGCGTGGCTGTGGGTGTAGAGCACTGCATCGACGCGCCGGATGCCTTCCCGGAGAGCCTGTGCATGGAAGTCGGGGCCGGTATCGATGAGGACTGTGCGCTGGTTGTAGACGAGGCGGATTGAGGGACGGGTTCGCCGGTTGCGTGCGTCGCCATTGGGGTCTACCGCGGAGGTACAGACCGGACAGTCACAGCCCAGGGTAGGCACCCCCATGGAGGTGCCGCTGCCGAGGAAGGTAAGGGTGGCCTGCATGGGTTAGCGGACGATGCTGGGGCGGCCCGGCCCGGGGGTGGGGCCTGCACCGGGGCCAGTACCTGGGGCTTTGGCTGCAGCTGACCGGGCGAGGGCCTGAGTGACGTCCAGGAAGGCCATACGCGTCTCAAAGAGGGCGCTATCGAGGAGTCGGTCTTCATCGGGCGAAAGATTGCCTTTGGTCTTATCTGCAAGGACTGCGAGCATGTCGATGCTCTGACGAGCCCCCATGAGGTCGACGCGGGGTTGCTGGCCTTCGGGAGTGGCGCCACCAAGCTGCATGATGGTGGTCATGTAGACAGACTGGATGAGTTGATCGAAGCTCATGGCAGGGGGGTGATCCATGCCTGGATTCGCGGCGCGAATGGCGGTGTCTAGGCGGTCTGAGGTGGCCTGGTAGGCAAGACGAGCCTGATCGGTTTGCTCGGCGGTGGGGCCTTCGGGCAGCTCGGGCTCGGCGGCAGACTCTGTGGGCGAAGGTGGAGGCTCCGGAGTCTCGGCGACGGGAGGCGGAGGGGTTTCGCGGGGTTCTTTTGCTGGGGACGGATCTGCGTCGGGACGGAGATCTCCGTCGAGGGTGAACTTGCGGCGATCGGTGACGACAAAGGGCTTGTTTGATTCAGACATGGTTACATTCTCTCTTCAAAAAATCAGATGTTGATCTGACCCGTTATGGTGCTTCAATTCTGTAGGGGAGGCTGATAGGAGTTACCTTTCCGCCGTCGTAGCGGATGGGTAAATTTCGTTCGAGGGCCTCTCGGCGTATATAGCCGAGGGCGAGTTGGACAGTCTTGCCATCAATTGGGATCGTGGCAATGGAGGTAAGTTCGCCTATTGGCTTATCTTCCGCAACCAGCGCGGCTCCAGCGATGGGCAGAGTCCCTTCGAGTAGGAAGGTAGCGAAGGTTCGATGCACGTTGCCGCGGGAACGGATTCGTTCAACGATCTCCTGACCGAGGTAGCAGCCTTTGGCGAAGTGGAGGGCACGGGTCTGGGCGGTCTCCTGCGGCAGTACCTTGTCGCGAATATCTGTTCCGAAAAGCGGAGTTCCTTCGAGGATACGGAGAGCTTCGATAGCCGCCGGCTCGCAGGGTGTAGCTCCGATATGGTGAAGTGCTGCGGCAAGGGCTGCCGTGGTGGTCGATGATGCCCAAATCTCAAAGCGCGGAGTGAGCGGACTGTAGGCGTGTAGGACAATGATTGGCGAGCCGTTCCAATGGTGCAGCATGCGCTGCAGGGGCTTGAGGCTGTCAGTCGGAAGATTGAGGGACTGGAGGAGAGTCGATGCCTGTGGGCCGATGACGAGGAGTCCAGCCTGCTGGTCGCTGATATCAGTAAGCTCCACATCGTCCATGATGATGAACTGGTCGAGCAGGCTAATGAGGCTGGGAACTGCAGAGCGGCTCGTCTCTATCAAAATAGCGTCTGGTTCCGCGAAGACGTAAGCGTCTCCTTGAATGCGGCCCTGTGCGTTCAGGAGAAAGTTGTAGGTGCCAATGCAGGGATCGAGTTGCTGAATCGAGTTGGTGACCATGCCATTAAGCCAACGGATGCGATCGTCTCCGCTGACCCGGATCCAGCCGGTGGTATCGAGCGGAGCGGTGGCAGTGTGCTGGAGGAGCGCAGACATCTGGGACTCTACGGTCGCATGGTTCGCGAGGCTGAGGTCGGAATGGGCTGTAGGGGTCATGGCGGACGAGGCGACGGAACTCTGCGTACACTGTGATTATAACGGGCTGCGGGGAGGAAGACATTGCTGAGAGTAGGTTGTGCTTGGGGTGGACGATGTGTGCTGTTACTGTGGGCAGCGGTATTGCTGGCGGGTTGGAAGACTGGAGTAGCGCAGACTTCGACGGCTGGCCCTAGTTCGCCAACGACAGGTGATGGGGCAAACACCGTGCAGCGCCGTATGAGCAAAGCTCAGGCCAAGGAGCTGTTCCGGTCGGTGGACGAGATTCTGCGCTTTGTGAGTGAAGATACGCAGTTGCCAATCGTGCATGGCGTGAAGCGCAAGTTGATATCACGGGACGAGGTGAATCGCTATTTGCGCAAAAAGTTCGATGAAGATGAAGGGGCGCGAAAGATGGAGCGCTCAGAGATCGTGCTTAAAAAATTTGGGCTGCTGGATCGTGATTTTCATCTCCGTCCGTTTTTGCTCTCGTTGCTAACGGAGCAAATTGCAGGGTTTTACGATAACAAGACGAAGACCGTGAACTTGCTAGATTGGATACAGCCGGAGGAGCAGAAGCCGGTGCTGGCGCATGAACTGACCCATGCACTACAGGACCAACGGGTGGGGTTGACGCAGTGGTCGAATGTGAGCATGAGCGGAATCGCACGTACGGTGACAGAAGACAACCACTATGTGCAGACGGATGAGGCAGATACGGCACGTACCGCAGTGGCGGAGGGCCAGGCGATGGCAGTATTTCTGGACTACTCGCTGCGTGGGACTGGGCATACGCTGGCGGATGCTCCGGGGCTGGCTGATCGGCTAAAGGACACCGTTTCGGATACTGCTGGTTCGCCAGTGCTGGCTCGCGCACCACTGCTGCTTCAGGAATCGCTGTTGTTCCCCTACAGCGCGGGGTTGAGTTTTGAGCAGGCGGTATTGGTGAAAGAGGGCAGAGAGACGGCGTTTGCCGGGGTGTTGGTGAATCCGCCTTCTTCGAGCTTCGAGATTATGACACCCGCGGCATACCTTTCGCACGCGTTGGTACCCGTTTTGCGGTTTCCGGATATTCATCCACTGCTGGACGCGGACTATACACCGTACGACCTGGGCGTGATGGGTGAGCTGGACGTACGCATCTTGACTGAGTTGTATGGTGGGCGGGAGATGGCGGAGGCATTAGCTCCGGCATGGAACGGCGGCATCTACTATGCGGCCCAGAAGAAGTCTGCTGTGACGGAGGCGGAGAGGGAAGCGACGAGTTCGTTGGCCCTGCTCTATAGTTCGCGATGGAAGAATCCTGATTCGGCACGTTCGTTTGTACGGGTATATGCGGCGCAGTTACCTCGCAAGTACTCTCATGTGGTTCGGCGGATGAAGGATGAAGTAAATGTGGGAGAGCAAGTGTATTCGACCAGCGAGGGAGATGTTCTGCTTTCGATTTCAGGCACCGGAGTGTTGGTGAGTGAGGGTTTCCCGGTCGCTTTGGCGCGGAAGCTGCGGGACAGCATCTGGAGTATGCAGTCGGATGAGCCGGTAAAGATTGCTGTAAGTGGAGATACTGAATTGTCGCTGGGTGTGGCGCGGGCGTTATCGTCCTTTGGGATGATAAGGGCGAAGTCTGTGCAGCGATATACTTTGAAGGAGTCGGCAACGCAACTGGTTGCGCAGCCAGCAGAATGAGGAGCAATTTCTTGAGCAAAGCAGAGATTGGAATTATTGGGGGCAGCGGTCTGTATGCTATGCCTGGACTAACCGAGGTGCGCGAAGAGCATATCGTTACACCGTTTGGAGAACCTTCCGACGCGTTGGTGATGGGTAAGCTGGAGGGGCGGTCGGTAGCCTTTCTGGCTCGACATGGCCGCGGTCATCGGATAATGCCGAGCGAGTTGAATTTTCGTGCGAATATTTTCGCGATGAAAATGCTTGGCGTGGAACGGATTCTGTCGGTCTCGGCGGTTGGTTCGCTGAAGGAAGAACACAAGCCCACAGACTTTGTGATGCCTGATCAGTTCATCGACCGGACGTTTGCGCGAGTTGGGACTTTTTTTGGTGAGGGGATTGTTGCCCATGTAGGCTTTGGTGACCCAGTGTGCGGAACAGTGCTGCAGGTATTTGCCGATGCGTGCGATACGGTCGGAGTAGTTGGTAAGCGCGGCGGAACGTATGTGTGCATGGAAGGGCCGCAATTCTCCACGCGTGCCGAGTCAAATCTCTATCGCACTTGGGGCGCCGATGTGATCGGCATGACGAATCTGCAGGAGGCAAAGCTGGCGCGGGAGGCGGAGATTTGCTATGCAACCATGGCGATGGTGACGGACTACGACTGCTGGCGTGAAGGTCATGACGATGTGACAGTGGATCAGGTGGTTGCAGTGTTACACCAGAATGCGGAGAACGCAGCCCGGGTTGTAAAGGCCGCGATTGCTGCGATGCCGGCGGAACGAAATTGTGCGTGTGGAAGTGCGCTGAAGTATGCGGTATTGACAGATCGCAAGGCTATTCCTCCCGCAGTGCGAGAGCGTCTTGGATTGCTATTGAATAAGTATCTGGCATAGTGCTTAGGCTCGGTGCAATTTGCCATTGAGACTCAATCGATGGTGATTTCTAATTTATTTTCGAATTGTTTGTGGAAAGAGATTATGTCGATTCTAGTTGTTGGTTCGGTAGCGTTCGATAGCATAGAGACTCCGCATGGGTCCGTGACGAAATGCCTGGGAGGTGCTGCAACATACTTCGCGTTGTCGGCAAGTAACTTCACGCCAGTGCGGGTGATTGCTGTAGTCGGTGAAGACTTTACACCACAGCATGAGATGGTACTGACTTCCCGGGGCGTAGATACGGAGGGTATTGAGCGGGCACCTGGGCTGAGTTTTCATTGGACGGGATCGTACTCTGGCACGCTGAATGAGGCGAAGACTCTCGGGACTGACCTGAACGTATTTGCGAAATTTGAGCCGAAGATTCCAGCCCACTACGTGGACAGTGAATTTCTATTTTTGGCAAATATCGATCCGGTTCTGCAAGGCCGAGTTCGCCGTCAGATGCCCGAGGTGCGGATGGTGTGTGGCGACACCATGAACTACTGGATTGCGGACCATCGCGAAAGTTTGCTGCCAGTGCTGCGTGAACTGGATGTGCTTTTAATCAATGACGGAGAAGCCCGGATGTTGGCGGGAGAGACGAACCTAGTGCGTGCTGCGGCGAAGGTCTTGTCGATGGGCCCGAAGATTTTAGTGGTGAAGCATGGCGAGTATGGTGCCACTGCGTTCTTTGGGGACAGATCCTTTGCAGGAGCCGTGTCGATGACCTTGCCGTTCCGCGCTCCTGCTCTTCCGATGGCAGATGTCGTTGACCCAACGGGTGCGGGAGACTCGTTTGCGGGAGGCTTTTACGGGTATCTAGCATCTCAGCCAGCGTTGACGCCGGCGGTGTTTCGATCGGCAATGTTCTATGGCGGAGTGATGGGTTCGTTTGCAGTCGAGAAGTTTGGGACTGCGCGTCTTGAGACACTAACGCGACAGGAGATTGAAGAGCGGTTTCAACTCTTTCGTGATATTTCACATCTTGAATCTGCGGGGGCGTAGTGCAGCGGCGTCGATCGGTTAGACGGGCAGGGGCGGCTACGCTGGTGGATGCGATGGCCGTTGATGTGGTGCGGCCAGCAACGCGGGAAGAGACGTTTCCGATCGCGCTGGCAGCTGTGGTGCTTGGTTTTATCTCGCTGATCGTGTGCGTGGGGCGCGGGTATTTGCTGCTGTATGGCGATGCGGTGGCACATCTGGGCATCGCAAGACGGATACTGGACTCACGTCATCCCGGCCTGTCGCAGTGGGGCGGTGTATGGCTGCCGTTGCCACATCTCTTGATGCTTCCTTTTGTACAAAAGATTGAGTGGTGGCAGAACGGGCTTGCAGGGGCGTGGCCTTCGTTGCTGTGCTACGTGCTGGGCGTGGTAGGAGTCTACCGGTTGGCGCGGCGCGTCATGACTCCCCGGTGGGCATTTGCGGCGACTGCATTTTACGGGCTGAATCCGAATCTGCTCTATCTTGCTACAACGGCGATGACCGAGCCCTTGTTTCTTGCTGAGCTAGTGTGGATTACGCTGCTGCTGATGGAATGCATGGATGCCATCAGAGCAAATGAGGACAGGCTAGTTGCGCGGCGCCTGATTTGGCTAGCGCTTTTGATCGTTGCTGCCGTCTTCACTCGATATGACGGATGGATTCTGGGTGCGGTGACATGGTGTGTGACGTCGTGGAGCCTTTCTCGGCAGAGAGAGACGTGGCGAAGGGTCGCTCCTTCCTTCGTGATTTTTTCCCTGTTGGTGGTGGCGGCGCCGGCCAGTTGGCTAGCCTACAACCAGCACTTTTTTCATGATCCTTTGGACTTTATGAGAGGCCCGTACTCGGCCGTCGCGATCGATAAGCGAACGTCACCTCCGGGCTCGAAGCATTATCGTGGTTGGCACAATCCGGGGTGGGCTCTGTTGTTCTACACACGTACAGCACAGGTCGATGCAGTCGCTTGGGAGGCCGGATTTGCTGTGCTTGCCGCGGCGATAGGCGGTGCGGTGATGGTTGTACGGAAACGTATGGCTGGGGCTGCGCTATTGCTTTGGCTGCCGCTCCCGTTTTATGTCTATTCTGTTGCATACGGATCGGTGCCGATCTTTATCCCGCAGCTCTATCCGCACTCATACTACAACTCACGGTATGGGATGGAGCTGTTACCAGTACTTGCGGTGTTTGGAGTGCTTGGGCTGATGTGGTTGCAGGAGATATTAGGATGGCGGTTACCGCTGGTGAGCCGGTTGCTCTTTCCAGTTACGCTGGCGTTGGTGCTGATCAATAGTGTGGCCATCATGTATGAGGTTCCGCTGGTGCTGAAAGAAGGGATGGTGAACTCGTCGACGCGGGTGGCGCTGGAGGGATCACTTGCGGAACAGTTGAGGACGTTTCCGCCGGGAGTGCCGATTCTGATGTACAACTCGGAGCATGTGGGGGCACTGCAACAGGCTGGGATACCCTTGCGCCAGACAGTGAATGAGGGTGATTACGATAGCTGGATTGCCGCGTTGGCTGCTCCGGCGGAGAAGGCGGCCTACGTGGTCGCCATTGCGGGTGATCCGGTTGCAGGTGCCGTTGTCGAGCATCCTGCTGGGCTGACGGAGTTGATGGTCTTGTGCACTACTGGCCAGCCGTGTGCTCGGATTTACAAGTCGGATGTATTTGGCGCGGGAACGCAACTGCGCTAATTTACTGAAGGGAGTGCTAGTATCGCAGCCATAGTTATGTACATGCCGAGTACGTTTCATTTCAGCACGATTGATCAGGAGCTGCTTTCCACTGGGACGGCAACTCGGATGTTGCTGGCGTGCGTGCTGGGTGGAGTGATCGGTCTGGAGCGGGAATGGCGGCACAAGGCCTCTGGGCTGCGGACGAATATGCTGCTATGTGTGGGCTGTGCGTTTTTTACGCTGTTGTCTGCGGTGCTGGCGGGCGAGAGCAATCCGGATAAAGGACGAGTTGCTTCAAATATCGTGCAGGGCATCGGGTTTCTGGGTGCGGGACTGATTCTGCATACGCGCGATCGGGTGGTGGGACTCACCAGTGCGGCAAGTATTTTTGTAGTGGCATCGATTGGCATGGCGTGTGGAGCGGGCTTATATGTCGAGGCTACGCTCGTCACAGCGATTGTGCTGATCGCACTCTTACTGGTTGGTTCGCTGGAAGCTCAGATTGGATGGAAGTTGTATCCGTTGGTGTACGAGGTTCGTGGGCGGGATGAGAACACCATGTTTATTGCAATATTGAGTGTTCTGGACCGAAGTGGTGACCGCCTCAACATTGTCAGCCGCGATTCGGTGGCGACATTACAACGGGTAACGTTTTTGATTGCAGCGAACAAGAAGAAGCATGAGCGGTTATTGGCGGAGTTGAGAGCTAGTGACGCAACGGATCGAGTCTCGGTGTACCGAGATTACGAGACGGAATGACGAAAATAAGAGAGAGTGATGATTCCATTCGTAAAAGCGCACGCTTGTGGCAACGATTTTTTGATTATTGAAGAGACTTTGGCGCAGCGACGTCATGCCGAGCTGGCACGGAAGCTCTGCTCGCGAAATACAAGTGTGGGGGCGGACGGGATCGAGTTTCTGGAGCGACGTCCGGGCGGAGAATTATTTTTGCGGCTGTTCAATGCAGATGGCAGCGAGGCAGAGCTTTCTGGCAATGGAACACGGTGTGTCGCAGCGTGGCTTGCAAGTAGTGAGGGCATGCAGCAGGTGGCGTTGGGCACGCATGGCGGGGTAAGAAGTTGCCAGGTGGTGGAGGCAGATGGGCCAAACTATTTGATTGAGAGCGAGATGGGTGTGCCACGGGTGATGCAGCGAACAATTGCACTGCCAGGAGTGGGCGAGGTTGCAGGGGCAATGGTGAATGTTGGAAACCCCCATTTTGTGCTGATGGTGGAGACGGAAGACTTCAGTGCACATGGGCTGAGTTGGCAGGAATTGGGAGCACGGATCAGTAACAGTCCGCTGTTTCAGCATGGGACTAATGTGGAGTTTGTACGAGTCCTGTCTACGGACGAGATTGCGTTTCGTATCTATGAGCGCGGCTGTGGTCCGACTACTTCATCGGGTACCGGTACCTGTGCGTCTTCGGCAGCTGCGATGGTACTTTGCAGAATAGGGCGCACGCTGACGGCGCAGGCTGAGGGGGGGAGTCAGCAAGTAGTATGGACTGCTAACGATGCAGTGATGCATCTGACTGGGCCGGCAGAGATAATTTGCACTGGAGAGGTTTACGGCCTGTGACCGCTGACGAAGGTGTTGCCGTTTCGTTGAGGTCGATCAAGCCAGCTGCTTTGCGTCGCGGTGCACGGCTGGCGGTGGTGTCTCCGGCAAGTACACCCAAGGCTGAATTTGTACAGCGTGGGATGGAGCGGCTACGGGGACTGGGTTACGTGCCAGTGCTGGGACAATATGCACTGGTCAGGGGGCCATTGTATTACGCGGGGACAGTACAGGAACGTGTGTCGGATCTGCATACTGCGTTCGCTGATCCGACCATTGACGGGATTGTTTGTACACGCGGCGGATGGGGCTCGGCGGAGCTGCTCCCCTACCTGGATACCGAGATCATCAATCGGAATCCGAAAGTCTTTGTGGGGTATAGCGATCACACTTCGCTACACAGTTGGATACAAAATGTAGCGAATCTTGGTACGTTTTATGGGCCGATGGTTGCGGCTGACTTTGCGCGCGAGGATGGGGTGCACGAGCAGAGTTGGCGACACTGTTTGGGAGGTACCGATCAATGGTCTCTAGGGCGCGAGGATGGTATCAGGGTATTGCAGGCTGGTGCGGTGGATGGGGTATTGCGAGGCGGGTGTCTTTCAATTCTGGCTGAAACCCTCGGAACACCATATTCGGCAGATGTGCGGGACAGCGTGCTGTTTCTGGAGGACATTGGAACGAAGCCCTATCAGTGGGATCGGATGCTATTGCACCTTAAGTATTCAGGTTTGCTGAATACGGTACGTGGAATTGTGTTTGGCGATATGCAACAGTGCGTTGCTGTGGACGAAGAAGAGTATCTGGAGCGAGCCATTCTGCATACGCTGCGGGATTTTGCGGGGCCGATCGCGATTGGTTTGCCATGCGGACATGTTAATGGGGCGAATATCACGTTGCCACTGGGCGTTCAGGTGCGTTTGGACTTGAACGATGCGGGTAATCCGCGGATGGAGTTTTTGGAAGCGGCCGTACGTGGCCAGGCAGATTGAGGCGAAGATGCAGGAGTCAAGACATATTCATCTAATTGGAATTTGCGGTACTGCGATGGCCTCACTCGCTGGGATGTTGCAGGGTCAGGGGCATCGGGTTACGGGTTCTGATGCAGCAGCGTATCCTCCGATGAGTGATTTGTTGGCAGGTTTGGGGATAACGATTCACGAGCCTTATGCGGAGCATAATCTGGATCCTCGTCCGGATCTGGTGGTTGTGGGTAATGCGATCTCGCGTGGCAATCTGGAACTTGAGTACGTACTCGATGAGCGGATACCATTCTGCTCGATGGCAGCAATTCTGCACGATGAGTTTCTGGTGGGCCGTGAATCACTGGTCGTTGCGGGCACACATGGGAAGACAACGACCACAAGTATGCTGGCGTGGATTTTTGAAGTGGCTTCGCGGCGCGAAGCGAGGTTTGCTCCATCGTTCCTGATCGGCGGGGTCGCGGAAAACTTTGGCACGAGTTTTCTGGTTCGCGATAAAAGTGCCGATGAGCTACGGCAGCCGTTTCTGCTGGAGGGAGACGAGTACGATACAGCGTTCTTCGACAAGGGGCCGAAGTTTCTACACTACTTTCCGGATGCGGCAATCCTGACGCATGTTGAGTTCGATCATGCGGATATCTATGCCGATTTGAGTGCTGTGAAGACTGCATTCAAGCGGTTTGTAAACCTGATTCCGCAGCGAGGACGGCTGGTGGCCTATGACGGCAGCAAGAATGTAACCGATTGTGTTTCAAAGGCGTTCTGTAGGGTGGAACGATATGGGTTGGCTGAGACTTCGTACTGGCGGGTTTCGGAATTGCGCCATGATGGGCCGTGGACAACTTGGACTGTGACGCGTGGAGGAGAACAGTATGCGGATTTTCGCTTGCCGATGGCGGGCGAACATAATGCGATGAATGCGACCGCAGCGGCGGCTTTGGCGGCTGGGCAGGGCATACTGGTGAAAGATATTCAGGAGGCTTTGTCTACATTCCGAAGCGTGAAGAGGCGGCTCGAGGTGAGGGCCGAAGTAGGTGGCGTGACGATTATCGATGATTTTGCGCACCATCCAACGGCAATTCGTGAGACCCTCAAGGCGTTGCGCGAGCGGTATCCGGGACGACGGCTGTGGGCGGTGTTGGAGCCGCGGTCGAACACGCTAAGGCGGAATGTATTCGAAGCGGCTCTGGGGGAGAGTCTTGCCCTGGCGGATCGGATAGCAATTGCTGCTGTGTTTCAGTCCGAGAACATTCCAGTGCAGGAGCGATTGATGCCTGCGAACGTCGTGGCGGCGCTACAGGCAAGCCGGAGGCCAGCAGCTTTGTACGAGAATGCAGACGCTATCGTGGCTGCGCTGGCGGGCGAAGCCAGGTCAGGGGATGTGATTGCGATTATGTCCAATGGCGGATTTGGAGGGATTTATACCAAGTTGCCACGGGCTCTGGAGGCGGCGGCAGGAACTTGACGGCGCTGAGATAAGCCGAGTGCGGTAGTCTACAAGAGGTATGCTTGCTACTTTGAAACTGATTTTTGTTTATTTGACTCTGGGGCTGCCTGCAGGCCTGATTGGGATTCCTTATACATTGTTGGTGGGTGACATCAGCCTCCTGTACCGGGTGGGGATTTGGATAGCGCATGCCGGTGTGCGTGCGGCTGGGATACGAACGGAGATTGTTGGATTAGAGCACGTTCCAGTTGGGCGGAACTGTATTTTCATGTGTAATCACGTCTCAAATCTCGATCCTCCGGTAGTGTTGCCGTTGTTACCGGGCAGGAGTTCGGTGTTGCTGAAGAAAGAACTCATGAAGGTTCCGCTTCTGGGTCGTGCAATGCGCATGGCAAAGTTTGTGCCCGTGGAGCGGGGCAGCCGACGGGATGCTGCGAAGGCTAGTGTGGAAGCTGCTGCGGAGGCACTTCGGTCGGGATTGAACATTATGGTGTTTCCCGAAGGTACACGATCCAAGGATGGACGGCTCGCCGGATTCAAAAAGGGGCCGTTTTATCTGGCGCAGGAGACGGGTGCGTGGATTGTGCCGATTGCCCTATCAGGTACGGAGACGATGATGCGCAAGGGGAGCTTGGCTATTACGCCTGGCGTGGCGCGGGTACAGGTGCTGGAAGCGATAAATCCAACGGACTTTTCGACACGTGAGGAGTTGATGAGCACAGTGCGGTCGGCGATTTGGCGCGCACTGCCAGAGTCTATGCAGCCGCTTTCGTAACGGCGGATTCTCGTAGCCCAATTGGTTATTTGACGATTGCGTTGTAGCCGTCGGCCAGCAGGCGCAGGCGCATAGCGTCTGCATCTTTCTTAACAGAGAATGGGCCAACCTGAACGTGTAGCAGCTTATCCTGAGGCTCCTGACGGATCGCTACGTCGTAACCGTGGCGTTGCAGGGCAGAGACGAGGATATCAGCGTCCTGCTTGTGCGACACTGCGGCTATCTGAACGACGTAAGAGCCCGTTGCGGTGGACACTGGGGGTGCGGGGATCAGCTTGGTAGCAGGAGGCGGCGTTGCTGCTGCTAAAGCTGGAGCGGTCGTCTCAACCGGCTTATCGGTGGATGGCTGCTCGGCTGAGGAGGCATGGGTATCGCCTGCGTTGGTTGCTGGCTGAGCGGTGCTGGCGGAAGACTGTGTTGGTGTGGCAGAGGTTCCTGAGAGTGGCTTGATAGAACTGGATGACGCTGGGCCGGAGGCGGTCTGGATGGAGATGGGACCGGGCTGCGCTGAGCGTCGGCCCATCGAGTAGCCAAAGCCGAAGAATAGAGCGCAGACGAGTGCGAGAGCGAAGAAGATTCCAAGAACAGTGGAGGTTCCAAGTGATATTTCGCGGTCGTCGGAGTCGTTCAATTCCTGAAGGTTGCTATCGCTGTCATAGGGACTATTCACGGGCTATTCCTTTGTGTCTGGCGGAAGGTTTGCAGAACTCGGATGGATCGCGACTGGTGCTGGCGAGAAGGTCTTATTGAGGAGATTCATCAGCTCCATAGGTAGCGGGAAGACGATAGTGGTGTTTTTTTCGACGCCGATCTCGGTCAGCGTCTGAAGGTAGCGGAGTTGTAGGGTCATGGGCTGGGTAGCCATGAGGGATGCCGCCTCCACCAGCTTAGCGGCGGCATTGAATTCCCCTTCCGCATGGATTATTTTGGCGCGACGTTCGCGTTCGGCCTCGGCTTGCTTGGCCATGGCACGAAGCATGGATTCTGGCATGTCGACTTGTTTGACTTCTACGGAGACGACTTTGACTCCGAACGGTGCGGTGTGCCCGTCGATGATGGACTGGATGCGCTGGTTGAGCGCCTCCCGATGTGCGAGTAGACCGTCGAGGTCGACTTCCCCGAGTACAGAGCGGAGGGTCGTCTGGGCGAACTGGGAGGTCTGGTAGATGTAGTTAGCCACCTCAATGACGGCTTTGGTGGGATCGACGACGCGAAGCGTGATGACAGCATTGACTTTGAGGGTTACGTTGTCGCGGGTGATGACGTCCTGAGCAGGGACTTCCATGGCCTCCTGCCGGAGGGAGACGCGTACGATCTGGTCGAGGGGGCTAAAGACGAGGATTACGCCCGGGCCGGCAGCGGCCTGTTTGACGCGGCCGAGACGGAAGATTACGCCGCGCTCATATTCCTTGAGAATCTTGATGGAATTCAGTAGATAGAGAACGAGAATCGCGACGGCGAAGAGGACTGGGATCGACATGGTGTGCAATGCACCTCTGGCTGGCAACGAGTTTGCCAGCCAGTGCGATTGTAAAGCAGGTGTTGAAATGACGCAGTGGGCAGGCTAAAACCGGAGGAAGAAGCCGAAGCCGGGTTCCAAGGTGTTCGTGTGCTGGTTGATGGTCAGGTAGTTCTGGCCGAAGTCTGGCGCCTTGAAGAACACCTGGCGTACTTGGACGCGAACGCCGAAGTGAGGGGAGAATACCGTATCCTCCACTCCGAGCGCATAGAAGTAGGCTGCACGGGCCTGTTCGGGTAGACCTTGTCCACCGAGGACTGTTGGCTTGAAAGCGATGGTACCGGCGCCGGCAGCGACAAATGGCTTGATCCCGAAGATCTGTCGGGGGTGGACTACATAGCCAAGGGTGTACTCGGTTGCCTTGGTCTGTGCTCCGCCAATGATGGTTGAAGATGGTGAGAAGTTTTCGGTGTACCGTGCAAATCCGTAGTTGAGTTCGAGGCCGACATAGGGTGATTTGATGTAACGCAAGGTTACGAGTGGAGAGACGGTGGTGCTGACCTTAAGGGTGATGGGGACTTTGAGGTAGTTGGTTCCTGAGACGGCACTGGTAATCTCACCCACGCCACTCAAGGCAAGGTCAACACGCGACAGTTGGCGATCCAGGAATGACACTGGCGCCTGGGCGCGGGCTGATGATCCTGCGATGGAGGCCAAGAGGCAGACAACGGCACTCCATACAAACGACGGGCGAGACACATTCAGCATTAAGACGGAACTCCCTTTGGCGATGAACTTAATCTCTATAAGTTTACCTCGGCAGGAGGGTTGTAGCCGCTACTGGACTTTATTTGCCTGAATTGTGGGACTCGACAAGGAGGACGAGGTCGTGGACGCCCTTTACGCGTACGGTAGCTCCAGACGGCAGGTTCAGATCTGCTGGAAGGGTCGCCTGCCAGATTTCACCTCTAACTTCAACTTGTCCGGAGGGCGTTAGGTCAGTACGTGCAATGGCTTGTGCCCCGATCATGGCGTTTGGGCCGGTGAGAACCTTGCTACGTCGTGCGCGGAGAGCGATCCAAGCGAGCGCAAGGGAGATGGCTCCAAAGGAAATGCCAGCAGCGATGGCGGTAGCGATGTGTACGCGTAGGTCGGGGATGGGGCCATCGACCAGTGTCGCCAACCCAAAGATCAGCGCTACGATGGCGGCAAGCGCAAGGATGCCATGACTGGCAAATTTAGCTTCGAGGATGATCAGAACCATAGCGGCCACGAGCAGCAATACTGCAGTGTGGCTGACGGGGAGCAGGTTAAGGCCGAAGATGCCCAGAAGCAGGAGCAGAGTTCCCAATGCGCCGGGAACGATGGTGCCGGGCACGTTGAATTCGAGGTAGAGAAGCAGTCCTCCAACAACAACGAGAAGAACTGCGAGATCGGGATTTGTGAGTCTGCCGAGCAGGCGTTCACGCAGCGATGGGGGGAACTGGCGGACGGTGGCTCCGCGAAGGTCGAGAGTGACTACATTGCCGTCGAAGCGGTGGATAGTCCTTCCGCTAAGGGCTGCGATCAGCCCAGAGTCGTTGGGTGCGACCAGGTCGATGAGTTTCAAGTGCAGGGCTTCGTCATCACTGTAGGAGCGGGAGTTGCGGACTGCATCTTCGGCCGCCTGAACGTTCCGGCCACGACGAGTGACGTAGGAACGGAGAAAAGCTGCGGCATCGTTTTCGATTTTTTCTTTGAGGATTGGGTCCATCTGCGTGCTGCTGGGGCCGGTAGCGAGAATGGGGTGAGCGGCTCCGGCATTGGTTCCCGGTGCCATGGCGGCGATATCGGCAGCTTCGAGGAGGAAGAACCCGGCAGAGCCTGCGCGGCTGCCAGCTGGAGCTATGTAGATGGCAACAGGAGTAGGGGAGGACTCGATCTCCTGAACCATACTGCGGGTGGAGTCGAGCAGACCCCCCGGGGTGCCGAGGGAGACGATGACCAGAGCTGCATGCAGACTGGCAGCTTCATGCAGCCCGCGCTGTAGATATCCGGCTGTAATGGGCTGGATGGTGTCGTGGATGGAGAGGCGCAGGACGATGGGGGGGGGCTGGGATGGAAGCGACTGTGACGATAGAGCTGTTGCGCAGGGAGTAAGCAATGCCAGGCAGGCAATATGGAGGAGAGGAAGGACCAACCGAAGTGGGGTTCTCATGGGATGGGACCTCGAGACGAGAGCTCAGGGGATGGGCTGTCCGCGGGACTGGAGTGCTTGCCGCATTCCCTGTGCGGCGGAGTTGTTGGGTTCGATTTGGAGGGCCTTGCTGACGTTGGAGGCCGATTCCGTCAGGTGGTTTGCGCCAAGCTCTATACGGGCTAGAACGAGGTACGCGGCTGCGTTGGATTGTAGCTTGAGGGAAGTTTGCGCTTCCGCCACTGCGTCGGTTGGGTTTCCACTGTGTTCGCGTACTTGTGCTAGACCGGCGTGGGCAGCAGCGCTCTGGGGGTTGGCGGTGATAGCGGCTTGAAACTCCTGCTCAGCTTCAGGAACGAGACCCTGAGCGAGATAGTCCTGACCTTGCTGAATGTATTCAGTGGCCTGCTGAGTTGGGGGTAGGTTTGCCATGCGAAGGGCACGCATCTGGTCGAGTTGAAAGGCTGCTTGCCGAAACGAAGCTTCGGAGTAGGTTCGGCGGATGCGCTCGAGGGGATCAAAGCTGCTGGCAGCAGGGGTGGCTCCCGAAGCGACCGGAGGGAGGCTGCGTCCAGCGGTGATACGGGAGCGCAGATCGGCTGCTTCGGCGTCGGAGGGATGCAGCTTGAGGCAGGCGTCGACTTCTTGCCTGGCTGCGTTGAAGTCGCTGCGACGGAGTAGCGATACGGCCAGGTTGAAGTGGTAGTCAGCGTCGTTGGGATCGGCTTTGGAGGCGCGCAGGAAGAGAGGGGTAGCATCGTGGCCTTGACGGCTAGAGGCTACACCCTGATTGTTGACCACTTCAGGAAGGGGAAGGCGGCTGGCTACGAAGGCGAATGCAGACTCGGCTTCGGCGTACTTTGCTGCGTTAAAGCGGGCGAGGCCGAGGTAAAACCCGGCTTCAAGAGCGAGACGATCATTGGAGGGGACTTTGCTCAGCGTAATGGCCGCGTGGTCGTAGTCGCGCTCAGCGTACTGAGCTTTGCCAAGGGCAAGTAGTGCTGCAGAGTAAGTAGGAGTCTCCTGAACGGCGAGCTGAAGACGCTTGATTCGCTCTTGTGACGTATTGGCCGAGATGCCACGGATGTAGTTTTCAAACGAGTTTAGCTTTACACCTGACGACGCGGAGAGAAATGTCTGCAGTGCGACGCTGAACTTGGGATCGAGCTGGTGTGCGATCTTCCACGCGATAGAGTTTTCTACGTTGAAGAGGCTGGCAAGATCGCTGGAGTCGGCCAACGGTGCGGAGAGCCGGAGTTGGTTGACTTGTAGAACCTGAGCCTGAACAGTGATACGCCCGCTGTTGATGGTGTAGCTACCAACAACAACGTAGTCTGCGTCAAGGGTCTGGGCGATGCGAATGGTGGTTGCGCGGGTAGGGCGAAAGTCTACTGGGAGACCGAGATGATCGAGTGCAAACTGGCGGTCGTCGCGCGTGATGGTAAGGAACCCGGTCGAGTTGAGGCGTTGATTGAGTGTGTCCGGGAAGGAGTCCCCAATCCAGGCGAGATTTGGTTGGCCAGAGCGGTTGTCGAAGGGCAGCACCAGGACCAGACGTCCCCCAGTGCCGCGATCATCGCCAGCCGATGGATTCTGCGCAGACGCGGGCAGAACGTTGAACAGCACGATCACGCTGAGAAACCACCAAAGGCGCGATGTGAAACGGATTGACAGAGGCCTCAGCACACATATGAGTATAGAGCGTCAGCGCAAGGTAGGACGGATGAGCGTAGCGTTGACGATTCGAGGAAAACGAAGGATCGCGACCCACTCGCAGTTGCGACTGGCCTGCCAGAGGAGTTGACCATGCAGCAGGGCAGCGGTCTGAACGGGTGATAGGTCGCTATGAAAGTCGTAGTAGCGGGTGTCCGCGGAGTGGTTTAGTTTACCGAGATCGATGTGGCCGGGTACCGGTTCACATTTGGTCGAGAAGAGCAGCGCGGTATCAAATTGACCTGGGTCGGCGGCAGCCTTCTGGACTTCGTCGAGGGAGAAATTTTGGATCGCGAAGACCTTGATTGGTCGGTGGGTGTAGCCGATCTCGGGTCGACTGAGTTCAGAGGTCGCAGGCCAGGCGGTGAGAACCGTTGCCTGTGGGAAGCGATGCTCGATGATGGCCGCGGCCTGCTGGTGCAGGACGATCATGTTGCGATAGGTCAGGTTGTCTTCAGGCGCAAAGGTATATGGCGGGTTGATCCAGAGGGCTGAGAGGAATCCGACTGCTGACAGTACAGCGAATGCCCACCATTGTGGAAGGTGTCTGCGCCATACGGAGACGCAAAGAAGCATCTCCAGAGGGTAGAGCGGCAGCAAATATCTTGTGAGCAAGGCTCCGCCCAGAATCGAGAAGGCGACGAGGTTGGCAATGAGTACAACGGCGATTGTGTGCCGGGCTGAGCGAGGGATTGCGGGCGAGGCATCGGGATCGCTGACTGGTATAAGAAGAGCTGCCAAGCCACAAAGAACAGGGACAAAAAGATTCATGTGGATGGTCAGGTGCACGAAGCGGTGCCAGAGCGAGAACAGGATGCGGACTGGGGTAAGATTGGCCGTTGCGTTGTAGCGGAGAAACTCGGGATTGCCGAAGACAAAACCGGTCTGGTGGTAGTGGTAGGCGTACCAGGCCGCGAGCGGGATAATTGGGATGGCAAGCGCAGTCAGCCAGCGGAGACACTCGCGGCGTACGTTCGGGTCATGACGGTGTTGGACGAGCAGTACGATTTGACAGATTGCTAGGGCAAAGGGGGTTACGATTGCCGTCTCTTTTGAGAGGGCTGCCAGAGAGAAGAGCGCAGCAGTTAACGCTGGGTTAAGGTTGGACGACTTTGCGGATGGGGCGAGGTAGACGGCGAGTGCCCAAAGGGTAAATGCAGCGGCGAAGATGTCGGCGTGGGCGAGAGTGCTCTGCGTGAACCAGACAGGGTAGAGCGCTGTGAGGAAGACGGTGGTGGCGGCGGTGAGGGCTCCAGCGAGGTCACGTGCCAGTTTATAGACTGCAAGCAGGGCGGCGGCAGTGACGAGGCAGATGAAGGTTCGGGTTCCGCTGACAACGAAGCTGGAGAGGTGCCACCAGACGGCAAGCAGTATTGATGGTAGAGGCGGGTGGGCGTTGGTGAGGGTTGACTGCGGGATGAGGCTGCCAGTACGGAAAAAGTCCCACGCAGCTGGGATGTAATAGCCCGCCTCATCCCAGAAGTAGGGTAGGCGAAGAAGGGTTATGTGGGAGAGATAGACAAAGGCGAAAAATAGCGGGAAGAGGGTCCAGAGGGGAATCTGGCTGGCTGTGTCACGAACTCTTCGATGGAGCGGCATGGCTTTGTGTGCTGGCACGCTCTAGTGGACAGGACCTTCTGGCGGTGGGAACTGTGGCTCCAGTGCAAGGTTCCCAAAGGTCTGCTCATACTGGGCAAGATTGTGTCCGAGCACATTCCAGAGAGCTTTGGCCTGCTGGGGACTGAGGTAGATACCTTGAAAGTTACTGACTTGAACTTGCTCGGGTGAGTCCTGGCTCATCGTGCCGAAGATGAGGAAGAAGTCCCAAACGCTCATGCGAACCTGGACGCTGTTTGCATACCCGTCGCGATAGGTTTCGGTGGCAGTGACCTTGAGGCTGGGTTGTTCGGGCTGATTTTCGGCGGGCTTCTGCTGGCTCATTGCTTCGCTTTCTGTTGTAACGGTCGAGGAGATTGGTGCGAAAGGGGGGACTTGAACCCCCACGGATTGCTCCGCCAGATCCTAAGTCTGGTGCGTCTGCCAATTTCGCCACTTTCGCATTAGTAAATCGTTGCGCGTCAACCGCTTCTGACAGGGGAAGCGTTGCCGGCTACGCGCTACTTCATTTTAGGTGCTTTTGAAGACAGCAACTGATTTATTTGTAGCACAGGCAGGGGCCATGATGGTGCTCGCTGGGCTCACTCAGGGAGGGTGTAGGTCAGGCCGAAGCGGCCGATCTGCAGCAGAGGATGGTCGGTGGGGGGCCAAAGACGGAAGGATTCGACGCGGGTTCCGATGGGAAGGCGATGGGCGGTGGCGGTGCCACGTGGTGCTCCGGTGGCGGCGTCGTAGAACGAGACGATGAGGGCATCTTCTGTGCGGCTCCAGCCGAAGACATAGTTGCCAGGTGAAAGGGTAATGCCACTGATGTTGATAGGGGCTTGGATGACGAGATAGTGGGAGTATTTGCCGTCAGCAGAGTACCCAGCGGTGATGAGGACGATGCCTGCGATAAGTTTGCCGTGTGAATTGGTGATTCCGGAGGCTGTGCGCATCTCGGTTTCAATTCGCTCCTTCTCGACAGGAGCACGGGCAGGAAGGCTGCTGGCGAGCTCCTCAGGAGTGGCTGCGCGCCATATAGACCGTGTCTGGGCTTGCAGCGGTGGAATACAGCAGACACAATTGACGACGACAATGACTAGAAAAACGAAGAGGAGTTTTCTCATAATGATCTTGATCTAGTTGAGATGAACGATGCCGCGTTGGATCGCTACGGTGGCAGCGTGGGTACGATCAGCTACACCCAGTTTGCTGAGCAGACTGTTGACGTGAGATTTGACGGTAGCTTCAGAGATGTTGAGATCGCTGGCGATATCTTTGTTGGCGCGCCCAGCAACGATGCGCTCGAGTACTTCGAGTTCGCGGCCGGTGAGTTCCTGGCTGCTGATGCGTTCGGCAAGTTTTTCGGCGATGGCAGCCGGGATGCTGGTCTTGCCGCTGTGGACGGTGCGAATGGTGGAGATCAGCTCGTCTATGGTCATGCCTTTAAGCAGGTAGGCTTTGGCTCCAGCCTGGAGAGCACGGTAGATATCTTGATCGCCGTCAAAGGTAGTGAGGACGATGAAGCGGGCAGATGGTGATTCGGCACGGATACGGGTGATGGCTTCGACGCCGCCCAGCTTTGGCAATTGGAGGTCCATGAGGGTGATGTCGGGACGGAGGGAGCGATGGAGCGCGATGGCCTCCATCCCGTCGCCAGCCTCGCCGATAACTTCGATGCCAGGCATGATTTTGAGTAGTGCTACGAGGCCCTGACGGACTACATGGTGGTCGTCAACGACGAGGATACGAATTGATTCAGTCATAGTTTGTTGCCTTTCGCGGGGCTGATGGGAACTTCGAGGGTAACTGTAGTGCCCTGACCAATGACACTGTCAATGGTGATCCGTCCGTCGATCTCAACTGCGCGTTCGCGCATGCCGTGCAGGCCGAAGTGCCCCCGGGAAACGAACGACTCGTCTGTTGGCTGGTAGCCTTGACCGTCGTCTGCGATTGTAAGCAGAAGACGAGTTGGCTGATAGCGCAGAACGATGGAGGCATTATGAGCAGCGGCGTGGCGTTGCACATTGGTGAGCGCTTCCTGTGCGATACGTAGTACTTCGCTTTCGAGGGAGGGCGCAAGTGGGTGATATGTACCTCTGATATCTACCGCGACTTGGAGCTTGTCATGTGACGATTGATCAGAGTGAGAGAGTTGGTCTGCTAAGCGGCGGAGGCGCGTGGGAAGGGTGTCCTGAGCCGTAGATGCACGAAGCTCCCATATGCTGCGGCGAGCAGCCTCGAGTCCGCGCCGGACGTAGTCACGAGTTCGGTCGAGTTGCTGCTGAGCTGCTACAGCATCGGCATGGATGAGGAGTTGGGAGGCTAGTTCAAGTTGCACGGAGACACCGACGAAGTCCTGGGCAAGGGTGTCGTGTATCTCACGAGCAATGCGGGCGCGCTCGGCAAGTACCGCGTCAAACTGGGATTGAATGCGCTGAACACGCAGTCGATAGAGCAGTATTCCTATGATAGTCAAGAAGGCAAGCGACAAGAAAATGAACCAGAGCCGACGGTAGAATGGCGGCTGCACAACGAAGGCGAGGTTGGCGCCGGAATCGTTCCAGATGCCGTCCTGATTTGCAGCCTGGACACGGAATCGATAGGTTCCAGGAGGCAAATTGGTGTAATAGGCACTCCGTCGGCTGCCTGCCTGCGTCCATTGTTTGTCGAAGCCTTCCAGCAGATAACGGTATAAAACTTTAGATGGAGCAGAAAAACTCAGAGCGATGTAGTCAAAGGTGAAACGGGTGTGTCCGGGGCCGATCATCTGCTGCGATCCGGTGATCGTGCGGTCGAGGTCGTCCACGGTGAAGCGTTCAATTGCTACTGGCGGAGCAGTATTGTCTTCCTGGAGTTGCGCCGGGGCAGTGATTGCTATGCCTTTTCGCGTGGCGAACCACAGTGTTCCGTGCAACGACTTCCATGCGGAAGGGTGGCCGATGGCGGAGGTCTCGGAGGTGGGCATCCCATCGAAGGATCCATAGGTATTGACTCGTGCGGTGCAGGTCACGGAGTCGGCACAGCCTTTGAGTGAGGCAGCTCGGACCCGCGAGATTCCCTGACCGGACGTAAGCCAGAGCATGCCTCGGTCATCCTGCAGAATGGACTGTATGCTTGCAGGCAGACTGGGATGGTGGATGGCGATGAAGCCGCTGGGGGAGAGGTAGCTCAGTCCGTTGCTGTTGGTCCCAATCCAGAGAGTGCCAGAGGAATCTTGCAGCAGCGAAGTGATGACGTCTCCTGAAAGGCCATCGCGGGTGCTGAAGGTCGTAATGCGGCCATCACGCAAACGGGAGAGTCCGTTAAGGGTCGCAATCCAAAGGTCGGCAGCACTGCCTGAATGCGCCGGATCATGCATGCGAAGGAGAGCCCCAACCAGATCGCTTTTGAGTCCGTCGGCACGGGAGATGGTTGTGAAGAGATGATCTTTGTAATGCGCGAGTCCGCGCCGAGTTCCGATCCAGATGGAGCCATCATCATCGACGAGCAGGGAGCGGATCAAGTCGTCCGGCAATCCGTCTGCGGAGGTGAAAGTCTCTATCTTGCTTGAGGTTATATGGTTGAGTCCGTCAGGGGTCCCGACCCACACACTGCCGTCCGCAGCAGGTGCCAGGGCAAGAATGACATCGCTGAGAAGCCCGCTGTGTGTGGAGAGATGCTTGGTTGCAGTATTTTGCCAGCGGTCAAGGCCATCTCCATTTGTGCCGACCCACATGGCTCCGTCGCGTGTCTGGGTAATTGCGGTGACGACATGATCGGAGAACTGTGGCAGAGCATGGAACTTCTGTTGGCGCAGGACGTGGAGACCCGTTGCTTCGGTGCCAATCCACAGATCCCCCTCACGATCTTCGAAGATGGATAGAACCGAATTTACACCTATATCCTGCTGTACATGTGCTTCGCCCGTGGCGTCGAGGGACACCAGACCTTTGTTGGTGCCTATCCAACGAGTGCCGCGCGAATCGTGGAGAAATGCTGCTATGCGGGTGCCTGGTAGTTCGTGACCTGTGGTCCATACGCGAGCGCTACCGCGGTTGAGTTCGGTAAGGGTATTGCTCGTTTCAAGCCAAAGAGTGGAGTCAGCTTCGACGTGGATAGCGTCAATTGCGTCTTTGATCGCACCTGGAGGCGTTGTAATTGCTGTTATATGGCCGTGCTGATAGTGGAATAGTTTGGTAGCGGCGATGATCCAAAGGCTTCCGTCGGGGCCCGTGGTGATGGCATTGGCTGGAGCCGCAGACGGAATCTCTATTGGGGTAAATCGCATCCCGTCGAAACGTGTGAGCCCGTCTTGCGTGAGAGCGACAGTGGCACCCGTATCGTCGGTAGCGAGAGCCAAGATGATGGCGGATGGCAGCCCATCCGCTATGGAGAAACGCCGAAATTGTTCAGAAGAGTATTCGAGCAAGCCGTCGGAGGTTCCGATCCAGAGTGCGGCGCTGGGATCTTTGCGATTTTGTGCAAAGCAGCAGATATCCTCGGTCGTGAAGACTGCATTGGATTGTTTGCTGAAGACTTTGAAGCTGAAGCTGTTGAACCGCGCAACGCCAGCTTCAGTTGCTATCCAAAGGTAGCCATCGTTGGACTGAAATATTTGGTGGACACTGTTCTGCGGTAAGCCATTTTCGGTCGACCATGACTGGTGTCCCAGATTCTGGGTTGACTCGTCGGAGAGAGCCTGGGTGGAAGCATACGTCGTTGCAAGTGCGAGTAAAGCGATGAGGCTGGCTAGATTGCGCGCTAGTGCGTTGAAGCTAACTGAGCGACGTACCCTTGTACCGGATCGACCAGTGATATCACGTGATGGAATGAAATGGAGAATAGTGCTCTCATTACCTGGCGAAGTCGAGATTAGGTTGCCGATACGATTCGATTACAGAGAACTCAATCAAGATCAGGGTGATACGAAACTTCACTGCTTTGTGGGTGAAGTTGATGGCTCGTCGACGGTCAGAATCTGATCGGCGTGCACGTTGTCGAGAGTCTGGATGACCCCACTTGGCCAGTGAATCTGGATTGATTTTGCAGAGGTTGCTGTGCCGAGTCCGAAGTGGGCACGTTTGTCTCCGGAGGATAGGTAGCTGCCTGCTGTGGAGACAGTAACGGACTGAGAACCGGCACCGGTAGTGAGTTTGATCTCAGCACCTATGGCATCGCGGTTGCTACGATGGCCGATAAGGTTCAAAGTGAGCCAATGGTTTGTCGTAGCCGTTTCGTTTCGTAGCACGTAGGCAGGACCTCCATTGGTGGACACGACGGCGTCAACGCGGCCGTCGTTATCAATGTCACCGATGGCCATGCCGCGCCCTGTCCAGGCCTGATGAAAGATGTTGCCGGACTGTGCAGACACATCGACAAAGCCTTTTCCTGTGTTGTGCGCAAGCAACATGGGTTCCTTGTAGCGCAACTGGGGGAAGTTGAGTTCGATCGTATCTAGATCATGGCCCTGGGCGATGAGGAGATCCTTGAGCCCGTCGTTGTCGTAGTCGAGGAAGTGGATGCCCCAGCCGGAATGGAGTAGGGTCATGCCACCAACACCGCTGGTGTAGCTATCGTAGGTAAAGCTGCCGTCTCCATTATTGCGATAGAGAGCGTATTTCTGGTTTGCAAGATTGGTGATGAGTAAGTCGGGCAGTCCGTCGTTGTCGTAGTCCTGAAAGTCAACGCCCATACCGGCATAGGTACGCCCGTCACCATCAACGGCGATTTCAGCGTTGAGACCTACTTCTTCGAAGGTGCCGTCGCCCTTGTTGCGGTATAGAAACTCGAGCATGGAATCGTTCGCCATGACCAGGTCTATCTTGCCGTCGCGGTCGAAGTCTGCAATGGCGATGCCGAGGCCTTTGCCCGGTTTGTCGAGGCCCATTTTGGTGGCAGATTCCGTGAAGTGGCCTTTGCCGTCGTTGTGGAAGACGAGTGGTGCGATCGCTGGGAAGATGTCGGGATGGCAGTAGGAACGGTAGCCCTCGCGATGCTCGCCACACCAGACATCCTCGAAGTCCCACTTGACGTAGCGCAGCACGACCAGATCGAGAAGGCCATCGTTGTCGAGATCGACCCAGGCAGCAGAAGTTGACCAGGTCTGGCCGGGAGTAGTTGGCCCGCCTGTACCGGATTGTTCTGTGACATCGGTGAACGTCCCGTTGCCGTTATTGTGGTACAGCCGGTTGCCCCCGTAGGCCGTCACATAGAGATCTTCGTAGCCATCATTATCGAAATCGCCAACTGCCACGCCCATTCCGTAACCAATGCCTTTGAGCCCGGATTTCTCTGTCACGTCCTCAAAGGTGCCATCCTTCTTCTGGTGAAAGAGGCGATTCCAATACTTGGCGTCAGTTTTTTGAGGCACTGAGCCTTTGGGCTCAGGATCGGTAAGGGGGGCCCCGTTCGCGAAAAATATATCAAGGCGTCCATCGTTATCGTAATCAAATAGGGCAACTCCGGAGCCCATGGTCTCGATCAGGTACTTGGTTGCAGTGTGGGAGGCTTGTCCGTTGAATAGGACCCCGCTTTTTGCAGTTATATCTACGAAGTTTCCGGGTGTCGCAGATGGTAGTTGCGTTGGCGATGCAGTTGTCTGGGCTTGCATGGGAAGAGCGAGCGCAGTCCACAAGAGACATGGGACGAGAGAATGGAAATTATTGATCCTGTTTATCATGTGTTTTCGTTCTTCATTGTCGCGGGACTGGTGGCAATACGCCATAGTTACTTAGGTTGATTCGGATCTCAATCGAATGGATGAAGCCGTTCCATTGCGGCTATGAGGGCTAAAGCTTAGTGCCCTTGCCTTCCTGGATCAGAATGATTTGATCGACTTTGGCAGGGGTGAATTTTTCTTTTGCTCCGCTCGGCCAGTGAACTTCAATCCCATCGATGCTGGTTGCGTCTCCCAGTCCAAAATGGAGGCGGGGGTCGCTGGTAGAGGCGTAACTGCCACCGGCAATCACATCGCCACGTTGACGTTGTCCCGGAGCGGTGAGATAGACCGTGGCGCCGACTGCGTCTTTCGGGCTATTGGGGCCGCCCACGAGCTTGAGTTCGATCCAATGGTGCTTGTCCGGTGAGACATTGCGCAGTAGTGCAGGGACGCTGTCCAAAGCGTTAATGACAACATCAAGTTTTCCGTCATTGAATAGGTCGCCAACTGCCATGCCGCGTCCAACGTAGAGTTTGGCAAGTCCGGATCCTTCTACAGGCGGGACCACTTCAAATCTTCGACCTTCGATGTTGTGAAACAGGAGTGGCCGCTGTGCCCAGGTCGTTCCCCAGGAGGTTTTATCGACAGCAGGATAGACGTGACCATTTGCAACGACGAGGTCCTTCCAGCCGTCGTTGTCGTAGTCGAGAAAGCACGTGCCCCATCCGAGGAAGGGGATGGTAGGCTCAGCAATGCCCATCTGGTAGCTGACATCGGTGAAGTTAGCGTCGCCGTCGTTGCGATAGAGGGGGTTGTAGTCGTCGGAGAAGGTGGTGTTGTAGACATCGATCAGGCCGTTGTTGCGGTAGTCGCCGGTGGCGATCCCCATGGAAGCCGTTTCACGTCCGTTCTCGTTGAGGGCATAGCCGGAAGCGTAGCTGTCATCTTCAAAGGTGCCGTCACCTTTGTTGATATAGAGATAGTTAGGGGTGGAGTCGTCTGCTACGAGGAGGTCTGGTTTGCCGTCGTCGTTGATATCGATGAAGACGGAAGAGAGTCCGTAGTAGGTGTTTTTGTCGGAGACACCGGCTTTTTCACTAACGTCGGTGAAGGTGCCGTCGCCGTTATTGTGGAAGAGGTGGTCGGGCTCACCTTTGAGTCCACGGGGGCCGCACATGACCTCTACGCCGCGGAATTGGCAGAAGCTGTTGGCGGCTTTTCCTGCTGGGGTTGAGGCGTCGGAGACCTCGTGGTGAACGTATCCCGGGACGAAGAGGTCGAGACGTCCGTCGCCGTCGTAGTCGCCCCAAGTCGAGCCCGTGGACCAGTTGCCGAGGGTAACGCCGGCTTTCTCGGCTACGTCGGTGAAGGTTCCGTTGTGATTATTGTGGTAGAGGCGGTTTTTGCCGAAGTTGGAGACGTAGATGTCGGGCCAGCCATCGTTGTCGTAGTCGGCGATGGCGACTCCGATGCCCCAGCGTTCGTTGGCTACTCCGGCTTTATCGGTGACGTTGGTGAAGGTTCCGTCGTGATTGTTGTGGAATAGCGCGGCTTTTGGAGCGGGTGCCTTGCCGGCGAGGGCTTCGTAGGTGGATCCGTTGACGAAGTAGATGTCGAGCCAGCCGTCGTTGTCGTAGTCGATGAGGCCGACACCGGAGCCGTTGGTCTCAATGATGACGCGCTTTTCTGGGGTTCCCATCGTGTGTTTCCATGAAGTTAGGCCGGCTTTTTCGGCTATGTCCTGAAAGACGATGGGGCCTGATTTTACGAAGCCACCGGCGGTGATGGGGCGGTGTTCGCTATCGAGGATGGCGGCGTGGGCTCCGCCGGTGTTGACTCCGCCCATGGGTGGGGGCTGGGTATCTTTCTGAGGGGATGGGGTTTGTGCTGCGGCGCTGGCCAGGAGGAGGCAGAGGGCTGCGGCGGAGAGGCGGGCGGTGGGCGTTGATGTGCCGAAGATGCGACGGTGAGCTGGCATCAGAGAATCCTTACATATTAAGTGTATTCCGGTAAAAAACAGCGGTGAAGACGTGGATGTTTGCGGTGCAGTTTGTGGTGATTTGCGTGGCTGGCGAGCCGAGGTGTGTTGCTGTGGTCGCCGGTGCGCTATGAGACTGAAAATTGCGATACATTAAATCAATACTCGTATAGCGTGATGCTATTTTTTCTTCGCAGTCGATCTGTCCCTGTAGACGGTATTGGAAGAGACATCCGTTGACCTTCTTCCCTCCCATCGTACGTAGCCAGTCCTTGTTGACGGCTGAAAGATTTCGCAAGCGCGGCGTTTTGTACGCAGCGTTCTGGCGAAGTTCTATCTCTTAGCGCAATTGAGATATCTGTCTTGCCGTTTTGCTGGTTTTGAATTTATTTCTTACGATCGAGGTGCTTTTTCCTATGGGGATTTCCAGGCGCAATTTTCTGATGCGTGTCGGGCAGGCTGGCGGTTACAGTGCTGCGTTCGCAACGATGCAATCTTTGGGCTTGATGCCGATGAAGGGTGCGTTGGCGGAGCCGATTGCGGCGGCGGCGGGGAGCGGCAAGGGAGTGAAGGTGGTGGTGCTGGGTGCGGGTATTGGAGGGTTGGTCTCCGCCTATGAGTTGAAGAAGCTGGGCTACGATGTGACGTTGCTGGAGGCGCGGGAGCGTCCGGGGGGGCGGAACTGGACGGGACGGAACGGGACGAAGGTGAAGTTCGTCGATGGGACGACGCAGACGATCAATTGGGAAGAGGGGAACTACCAGAATCTGGGGCCTGCGCGTTTGCCTTCGACTCACTGGACGATGCTGGGGTATTGCCGCGAGTTGGGTGTGCCGATGGAGGTGGAGATCAACACGACGCGCTCGTCGCTGCTGCAGAACGACAAGGCGAACGGCGGGGTGGCGGTGCCGCAGCGGAAGGCGATCAACGATACGCGCGGTCATGTGAGCGAGTTGCTGAACAAGTGCCTTGCGCAGGGCGCACTGGATACGGAGTTGACGAAGGAAGACCGGGAGCGGATGACTGCGTTCCTGAAGGTGTATGGTCCGCTGGACAAGAATGGCGCGTATGTGGGCTCGGACCGTGCGGGTTACAAGACGACTCCGGGTGCTGGGATGCAGGTGCCGGTAGTGGATACGCCGATGGACATGCATATGCTGCTGGATGAGTCTTTCTGGAACGGTATGTTGTACGAGGAGGCGTGGGACTGGCAGGCGACGATGATGCAGCCGGTGGGCGGGATGGACCGGATTCCGTATGCGTTCGACAAGGCGCTGGGATCGATTGTGAAGTACAGCGCGCCGGTGACGGGGATCAAGAAGACCTCGTCGGGGGTGCAGGTGAGCTATACGCAGGGCGGGACGGAGAAGATGATTGATGCGGCGTACTGCATTTGCGCGATGCCTTTCTCGATGCTGAAGAAGATTCCGACTGATCTCTCGCCGGAGTTCAAGAAGGTGGTGGACGAGAGCACGATGGCGGGCAGCTACAAGATTGCGTGGGAGAGCCGTCGTTTCTGGGAGCAGGACTACAACATCTATGGCGGGCTATCGTTTGCGCTGCAGGGGCCGAGTCCGGTGTGGTATCCGAGTTCGCGGCTGATGCATCCGACGGGGGTGTTGGTATCGGGATACTCGGAGGAGCAAGGCACACCGTTCTTCAACCTGACGATGGAGGAGAAGTTTGCGGCGTCGCGGGGGACGATCGAGAAGCTGCATCCGGGCCATGGCAAGGAGTTGATGAATCCTGTCTTCTGCGGCTGGAAGCGGGTGGAGTGGAACGAGGGCTCGTGGATACGTAGCTATGGCGGCGGCCCCAGCGGGTACGACGTGATGATCCAGGCCGACGGTCCGATCTACTTTGCGGGCGACACGATCAGCCACATTGTGGGCTGGCAGGAGGGTGCGGCGCTGAGTGCGCGACGTGCTGTATCGATGATTGGTGACAAGGTGAAGATGGCGAAGCTGGCGGGTTCGGCGAGCGGGACGTTGGCGGTTTAGGCGAAGGACAACCAAGGACAGGGAGTGTGTATGAAGAGCATGAAGTACGTAATGATGGCGGCGATGCTGGTGTTGCCGTATGCGGTGCAGGCGCAGGTGGTGGTGAAGCATATTCAGGATGAGAAGTCGCCGATAGCGAAGGGCGTGTGGGCGGGGGATACGTACTACCTGAGTGGGCTACTGGCTTCGCCGGTGACGCCTGCGGATGCGGCGAAGGGCGTGGCGGCGGAGTATGGCGATACGAAGACGCAGGCAGCGAGTGTATTTGCCAAGATACAGGCGGGGCTGAAGGAGCAGGGGCTGGACATGAAGGACGTGGTGAAGATGACCGTGTTTCTGGGCCCCGATCCGAAGACCGGCAAGCTGGACTTTGCGGGGATGCAGTCCGAGTATGTGAAGTACTTTGGCACGAAGGAGCAGCCGAACAAGCCTGCGCGGAGTGCGTTCCAGGTGGCGGCGCTGGCTGCTCCATGGGCGTTGCTGGAGATAGAGGTTATTGCGGTGAAGGGCAAGTAGACGTTTTGGTTGTAGTTGTCACTGCGGCCCATCCCCGAGGAGTGTGTTCTGCTCGTGGGGGTGGGTCGTTTTGCGTTTGCATGCGCTCTTTTTCGATTGACACGGGAGCGTATGCAGAAGAGAGTTAGGCCATTCGTTGGTTGACGTTGATAGGAGCGATGGATGCGAGTGTTGGGGCTGGTGGTGTGTGGTGTGGTGCTGGGCGGGATGGGTGTTGGTGCGATGGCACAGGTTTCGGATGGGGTGAAGGCTTACGTGGCTGAGGGGTCGCCGGTACTGGTGCTGAATCACGTGCGGGTGGTGGATGGGACGGGCGGGGCGGCGATGGAAGATGCGCGGGTGGATATTGAGCACGGAAAGATTACGCGGGTGCAGAGCGCGAAGCTGCGGAGTGCATTTCCGGCAGATGCGAAGGTGCTGGACCTGAGCGAGAAGACGGTGATTCCGGGGCTGGTGGGGATGCACGAGCACCTGTTCTATACGACACCGGAGGGGGTGCCGGACGGGCAGCCGCACTATGGGGAGATGTCGGATAGTGCGCCGCGACTGTATCTGGCGGGTGGGGTGACGACGGCGCGGACGGGCGGGAGTATGGAGCCGTATACGGACCTCTCGTTGAAGCATTTGATTGATGCGGGGAAGACGCCGGGGCCGAAGTTGTGGATCACGGGGCCGTATCTGGGTGGGTATATGGGACGGATTCCACAGCTGCATACGCTGACCGGGCCGGAGGATGCAGGACGGCTGGTGGACTACTGGGCGGCGGAGGGGGCGACTTCGTTCAAGGCGTATATGGACATAACGCCGGAGGAGTTGAAGGCGGCGGTGGAGCATGCTCATGCGAAGGGACTGAAGGTGACGGGGCATCTGTGTGCGGTGGGCTTCCGGGAGGCGGCGGCGTTGGGGATCGACAACCTGGAGCATGGGATTGTGGTGGATACGGAGTTCTTTCCGGGGAAGAAGACGGGGGTGTGTCCGGGTGGGGATGCGGCGGATGACCTGGCGAAGCGCGTGGATATCGAGAGTGAGCCGGTGCAGGCGATGATTCGCGATCTGGTGGCGCACCATGTAGCGGTGACGTCGACGCTGGCGGTGTTTGAGGTGACGGTGCCGAACAGTCAGCCGATGGCGGGTGAGGCGAGGCTGAAGAAGGCGCTGACACCGGAGGCGTGGGCGCGGTATCTGGAGGTGCGGGCGGTGCTGGCGCAGAGGAACGATCCGCAGGAGGCGGTGCTGCTGAAGAAAGAGATGCAGTTCGAGCGGGATTTTGTGAAGGCAGGTGGGCTGCTGATGGCGGGTTGCGATCCGACTTCGTTTGGCGGAGTGCTGCCGGGATTTGGCGATCAGCGGGGCGTGGAGTTGCTGGTGGAGGCTGGGTTTACGCCGGTGGAGGCGATACGAATTGCTACGCTGAATGGTGCGATGTTCCTGGGGGAAGCGGCGCGGGTGGGGTCGATTGCCGTGGGTAAGGATGCGGACATGGTGGTGCTGGATGGGAACCCGGTGGAGAAGATTTCGGATGTGGAGAAGGTGGCGATAGTGTTCAAGGACGGGGTGGGGTACGACCCGGTGAAGCTGACGGATTCGGTGCGGGGGTTGGTGGGGTTGCGGTAGCTACTTCGAGAACTGCGTGAGGATGGGTGGGGTGGATTTGAGTTCCGCGGCACGTTGCTCGACGGCGCGCATGACGCGGAGGAGATTGCCGCCGTAGATCTTTTTGATGTCGGTGGGGGAGTAGCCTTTTTCGAGCAGGGCGCGGGTGAGGGCGGGGAACTTGCTGTAGGAGTCGAGGTCTTTGGGGACGCAGCTTACGCCGTCGAAGTCGGTGCCGATGCCGACGTGGTCGATGCCTCCGATTTTGACGGCGTGGTCGATCTGGGCGACGACGTCGGCGAGGGTGGCGGGCGGCAGTTTGGTTCCGAGTTGAGCTTCGAGAGCGGTGATGGCGGCGTCGCGCTGGCTGGGGTCCTGGATCTGCATGGCTGCCATGTATTTGGGACGGAGTTCGTTCATGAGTGGCTTGGAGAGGTCGTAGTAGCTCTGGGAGAGGAAGTCGCAGCCGAAGTTGATCTGCATGGTTCCACCTTTGGCGGCGAGTGCTTTGATCATGTCGTCGGTCATGTTGCGGGTGAAGCTGGAGACGGCACGGCAGCCGGAGTGGGAGGCGATGAGGGGCGCGGTGGAGACTTCGAGTGCGTCGTAGAAGGTCTTGTCGGAGACGTGGGAGATGTCGACCATCATGCCGAGGCGGTTCATCTCGCGGATGACGTCTTTGCCGAAGGGGGTGAGGCCGTTGTGGTGGATGATTTTGGCGTCGTCGATGTCGCCCTGGGAGTCTGCCCAGTTGTTGGTGTTGAAGTGGGTGAGGGTCATGTAGCGGACGCCGAGGGCGTAGTAGTCGCGGAGGAGGCGGAGGGAGTCTTCGATGGCGTGGCCGCCCTCGATGCCCATGAGTGCGGCGATTTTGTGCTGCTGGTGGGCGCGGAGGATGTCGGCGGCGGAGGTGGCGAGGACGAAGTTGGCGGGGTGGGCGGCGACGACGTCGGTTCGGACGGTGTCGATCATCTGGAGGGCGCGGTTGGCGGCGTGATTGCCGTTGACGTAGGAGGCGTCGACGTAGACGGCGAAGAACTCGGCGCCGAGGAAGCCTTTCATGCGGGGGAGGTCGGTCTGGCCGGCTTTGTTGGGGGTGGCGATGTCGTAGCCGGTGACGGTGCGGGAGGTGATGTCGTCGTGGGTGTCGATGAGGATGGCTTCGCGGGTGATGCGATCGACCTGGGCCTGAGTGACTTTGTGGGGTTGCTGGGCGAAGAGCGGAAGAGCGAGGAGGAGAGGCAGGGCAGCGGATTTCATGGAGGGAAGAGCCTTTCGGTGCGAACGCGGCAGGCCCCGGCAGGAGAGTCTGCCGGGGCATGGGTGTTGGTGGGGTTAGGAGAGCAGGGGGAAGGCGAGGTCGGCGAAGGGGTCGTGGAGAGCGGCGGAGGTGGGTGGGGCGTCCATGACCTGCTTGAAGGCGGTTTGGAATTTGGCCATCTCTTCGGGAGTGCCTACGGTGATGCGGACGGTGTTGGGCCAGATGGGCCAGGTGCGTCCGATGAAGACGTTTTTGGCGCGCATGGCGGCGATGACCTGTTGGCCGTTGCGTCCGGTGTCGATCATGAAGCAGTTGGAGTGGGAGGGAATGAATTTGTAACCATTTGCGGTAAGGAAGGCGAAGGTCTGGTTGCGGGTGTCGGCGATGATTTTTTTGCGGGTGGGGACGAGTTCTGGATCGAGGAGGCTGACGTTGGCTGCGGCAGAGCCGGTGATGGGCATGGCGTTCTGTCCGAAGGGCTGGAGTTTGGCGAGGAGGTCGGGGCGTCCGACGGCGAAACCGCAGCGGATGCCGGCCATTCCGTAGACCTTGGAGAAGGTGCGGAGGACGATGAGGTCCTTGTCGGCGGCGACCATGTCGAGGACGTTGGGGGCGTCGGAGAGGTGGATGTAGGCCTCGTCGACGAGGAGGATGGCACCGGCGGGTTTGTTGGCGAGGGCCCAGGCGATGTCGTCTTTGGTGGTGAGGGTGCCGGTGGGGTTGTTGGGGTTGCAGATGTAGATGACGCCGGCGTTGGGGTCTGCTGCGACCATGGCTTTGACGTCGTGGGAGTAGTCGGGGCGTAGGGGGACTTTGGAGACTTTGGCCCTGGCGACCATGGCGGCGCGCATGCCTGCCTCGTAGGAGGGATCGGCGGTGACGAAGCCGCGTGAGGGGGAGGTGAAGGCGAGGACGGTGAAGTGTAGGGGCTCGGAGGAGCCAGCGTAGACGGCGATGTAGTTTTCCTTGAGGCCGTTCTGCTCGGCGAAGGTTTTGGTGAGTTTGTCGGTTTCGCCGTCGATGTCGTAGCGGCCGCCTTTGTGGGCGATGGCGGCGATGGCTTCGCAGGCGGCTTTGGAGGGGCCGAGGGGGTTTTCGTTGGCGTTGATGAGGACTGCGCCGGGCGGGGTGGCGGGGCGTACGCGGCGGGCGGTTGCTGGGGCCGAGGCTGGCTGCTGGAGGGCAGCGTAGGCGAAGTGAGCTTCGGTGAGGATGGGCATGGAGGCGGCGACTCCGGCGAGACGCATGAAGGACCGGCGGGAGACGGAGGATGAGATTTTGGAGAGCGACATAGGAGACTCCTGATAACTAACTAGTCGGTTGAGTTAGTGCTTGGTCTGCTGACAGGGGAACCTGAACATAAGACATGTTGTTGGGAGTTGGCATAACTGTAGCTCAAATTGTCGGCGGTTGCACGGAAGAATAAGTCAGCATTTGGTGGGCAAGAGCTAACTGCTTGCCTCGAGGATAGTTGGTGTTTTTTCTGACGCCTATTGAGATAGGGGATTGTTGTTATCTGGATAGGCGATGAACATAGCGGCGTTTTTTTATTGACACCACTCACGGGCTTCGCTAATGTCGGACGTATTACCAAAAACCTATTTTCTTCTGTCGGTGAAGGTTCGCCGCAAGGGTGGACTTTACTCCGCAGAGTCATAAGTGTTTTGGATATGTCCTGCATTGAATGATGGGGCAGAACCCTCGTTGCCGTTCTGTGCCCTTGGAATCTCACAAGATGAATTTGCTTATCGCCTTAGCTCCGTCCGAGTAGCCGGAGAGCAGATCGCAGAGATTCAAACGTATTCCATTGAAATCAAATTGACGATTTGAGTTGCGGGGAGTTATTGCAGCTCGGTCCAAGCGCCGTCCATGGCTGCTGCGCCTTTGCTGTGTCTGTGCTGTTCGATCACGGCTGGATGAGACGTTATGCCAGATTGCTTCGCAACCTAACAATGTGCCGATAGGTGGTTGCGCGGAGTAACTGGAAATACCAACGTTGTTTTCACCGCAGGAGGTATTTATGGTGTCTTTGCTCAGGAAGAATTGTTACCGACTTTTCAGTTTGTTTGCTTTGCTTACCATTGTTTGCGGGAGCGGAGCGGCCCAGTCCAATTATGGATCGATTCGTGGACTTATC
This sequence comes from Acidobacteriota bacterium, assembly GCA_021780315.1. Taxonomy (GTDB): domain Bacteria; phylum Acidobacteriota; class Terriglobia; order Terriglobales; family Acidobacteriaceae; genus Edaphobacter. The sequence goes on along the minus strand of JAJXYY010000025.1, from coordinate 224,649 downwards.
CTGGACACGCAGGGTGCAAGCATCACACATGCGTCGGTGACGCTGACCTCCGATGCGACCAAGATTGCCCGTACGACGGTGAGCAATGGATCGGGCGAATATTCGTTCAGTGCGGTCGATCCTGGGACATACACGATCACAGTGGTTACAGACGGATTTATGAAGTCGCAGAGCAAGGGTCTGGTGGTTGACTCGGGCAATACGATCACGCAGGACATCAAGCTGACGATTGGGTCGACGACGCAGAGCGTGGATGTGACGGCTGCTGAGCCGCTGGTGGACAACGCCACGTCGTACAACGGACAGTTGATTGACTCGCAGAAGCTGGAGAATCTGCCGAATCCGGGGCGGAATCCGTTTCTTTTTTCGAAGCTGGATAACAACGTCACTCCGGTTGGCGATCCTCGCTTTGTGCGGTTTCAGGATCAGAGCGGCTCGTCGACGATTTCTATTGCCGGTGCACCGATCAGCTCGAACAACTACTCGATTGACGGGATTCCGATTACTGACTTCTTCAATCGTGCTGTGATCATTCCTTCGATTGAAGCAGTGGAAGAGGTGAAGCTGCAGGCGAATACGTACGATGCCGAGATTGGCCGCACGAGCGGCGGTATGTTCAACACCACGATGAAGTCCGGTTCGAGCAGCCTGCATGGCGTATTGCAGGGGGAGACGCGGCAGACGAATTGGGGTGCCAACCTGTACTTCAACAACCGGACGCCGATCACGGTGAATGGCGTGACCTATCCGACGACGCCGCGAGGTGCTGCGGAGTTCTACAGCTATGTGGGCGCGTTGGGTGGGCCGATTCCTCTGCCGAAGATTCTGGGGGGCAAGGACAAGACGTTTTTCTGGATTGCGGAGGAAGGTTACCGGCAGCGTTCGCCGTTGACGTCGAACAACTCGTTTGTGGTGCCGACGGCGCTGCAGCGGACGGGCGATTTCTCCGAGATTGGCAATGTGGTGAACGGTGTTTGCGTGAGCGGCCGTTGTATCTACGATCCGCTGTCGAGCACGACGGTAAATGGGGTGGTGGTTCGTACGGCGTTTGAAGGCAACAAGATTCCGGCGAGCCGTTTGAATCCGGTAGGCGTGGCGTTGGCGAAGGCTTATCCTCTGCCGAATACGCCGGTGGTTTCGTATGGCAGCTTCAACTTCAACGGTGGGGATACGCTGGGTGATCGTGCGGATGAGTTTGATGGCAAGTTGACGCACCAGTTTGGATCCCGCTGGCTGGCGGACTTCTACTATCTGCACTATGGCAGCAAGGAGCCGGGCGGCAATGCGTTGGAGTCGGCGGCAGGCAGTTCATCGTCGTACCTGCTGTATCGCAAGGTGGACGCGATAGGAATCCAGAACACGGTGACGTTGAATCCTTCGACGGTGCTGACGATCGGGTTCGGCTTTAACCGGTTTCCGAACGATACGAAGGACATCAGTTCCGGTTTCGATCAGACGACGCTGGGCTTTCCTGGCTCGTATGTGAGTGCGTTATCGAAGACGGGTTTTCCGCGGATTACGGCGGATGCCAACCTTTCGAACGAGTCGACATCGAACTCCGGGCCGGCGGTATTTTTCTCGCGTAACTTTGTGTCTGGTATTGCGAAGAGCCTGGGCAAGCACAATCTGAAGGCGGGCTATGTGTTTCGTGCGATCAGTCTGACGTATACGAGCTTGAGCGATTCGGACGGAACGTACGGATTCGACAACACGTTTACTTCGGCGGACAACACCTCGACGAAGAGCGGTGCGACGGCGGCGGACATGGTGTTGGGCTATCCGACTTCTGGATCGGTGATTACGCCGACTCAGTTGGCGATTACAACGGCGTACCAAGCGGTGTATCTGCAGGACGACTTCCGGGTAACGCCGAAGCTGACGTTCAACCTGGGAATCCGGTATGAGCACGAGCCGGGGGTGCATGAGCGTAGCAATCACTACTCGGTTGGATTTGACCAGAAGGTGCAGAATCCCCTGACGGCATCCTCCGGTGTGGCGACGTTTGGCGGGGTGGAGTTTGCCGGCCAGAATGGGTACAAGACCTCGACTGGCAACATGGGCAGCAAGGTTGCTCCGCGAGCCGGTTTTGCTTACCAGATTGACAATGCGACGGTGGTACGCGGCGGTTATGGCTGGTTCTATGCGCCGCTGGTGTATACGAACAATGCCGCGCTGGCACCGGGCTATGTGGCGACGAGCACGTATGTTGCGACGAACGGTGGCGGCTTGCCTGCGAACAGCTTGTCGAACCCGTTTCCGAATGGTTTGCAGAAGCCGACGGGCAGTGCTGCGGGCTATCTGACGGGCGTGGGCAGTGCGTTGACGGTGATCGATCAAGGGCGGCGCGCACCTCGTTTCGACTCCTACTCGGCTGACATTGAGCACGAGTTCCGTTATGGCGTGGCGGTGAAGGTTGGCTACGTTGGCGGGCATGGAACGAACTTTGCGAACACGATCAACCTGAACCAGTTGGGTGACTCGTTCTATGCGCAGGGCAGTGCGCTGACTGCGGCCACGGCGAACCCTTACTATCAGGCGGGCGGCACGGGAGCATTGGGAGGATCGAAGGTGGCTGCGAACCAGCTACTGCGTCCGTTCCCAGCGTTCACGTCGATCTCTGACCTGGTGGGCAATGGTGTTTCGGACTACAACGCGCTGGACGTGAAGGTACAGAAGAGTTTTTCGAAGGGTGTGTCTGTGCTGATGGCGTACACGTGGGCTTCCAACTGGGACAACCTGTACGGCACTGGGAGCACGCTGAACCCTGGGGACAATGGTCCACAGGATATTTACAACATGTCTTCGGAGTACTCGCGGTCGATCAACGATATGCCGAACCGGTATACGCTGGCGGTGACGTACGATCTTCCGTTTGGCCGGGGCAAGCAGTTCCTGTCGGGTAGCGGCCGGTTGCTGGATCTGGCGGTTGGCGGCTGGACGTTCAACGACATTACGGTGATGCAGAGCGGATCGCCGCTGGCGATAACGCAGGCATCGAATCCGAATGGTGCGCTGGGCAATTCGACGATGCGTCCGACGCTGGTGGCGACCTCTGGCGGAGCGTGCTACTCGGGTAGCCCGGAAGGACGGCTGGGAGCGTACTTCAACACGGCGGCGTATGCGTCGACACCGGCGTTCTCTTATGGCAATGCCAAGCGTACGTCGAACTGCTATGGTCCGGGGTATGTGAATTCGGACCTGTCGATCAACAAGAGCTTCAAGGTGACGGAACGGGTAGGCGCGCAGTTCCGGGCAGAGGCTTTGAATGCGTTCAATACGCCGGAGTTCAATGCACCGAACCTGGCGATTGGGAACAAGTCTGCGGGCCAGATTACGGGCACGCTGGGCTTTCCTCGGTTGATTCAGTTGGGCGGACGTCTGACGTTTTAATTGCTGGATGGCAGGATGTGTTTTGGAACTGGGGTGCCGGCGACGGTGCCCCGGTTTTTTTGTGGGTTGGAGGTGGGGGAAGGTAGAAGAGGGTGCATGTGGTGGTGTGGATGTGATACAAAGGGCGCGTACTGGAGTTTGTTGAAATTGGTCCGTCCAATTTTGATTTGATCCGTTCAGGTTCCTAAATAATTCTCTTGAAAGAGCAGCGGTTCCGTGACGGTACCGGCTGGAGGCGTGTCCATGGAAAAGGGTAGTTGCGATATTGGCTTGATTGGCTTGGCCGTAATGGGTCAGAACCTGGTGCTGAACATGAACGACCACGGGTACAAGGTGGCGGTGTGGAACCGGACGGTATCGAAGGTGGATGATTTTATTCAGCATGAGGCGAAGGGGACGCAGGTAGTTGGTGCGCACTCGGTGGAGGAGATGTGCGGTCTGTTGAAGAGCCCGCGGCGGGTGATGATTATGGTGAAGGCGGGGGATGTGGTTGATCAGACGATCGACCAGGTGCTGCCTTACCTGGAGAAGGGCGACATCATTATTGATGGCGGCAACTCACTGTTTACGGACTCGAACCGGCGGACGAAGGATCTGGCGGCGAAGGGGATTCTGTTTGTGGGGACTGGGGTTTCGGGCGGGGAAGAGGGAGCTCGTTTTGGCCCGTCGATTATGCCGGGTGGAAATCCGGAGGCGTGGCCGCATGTGAAGGAGATCTTTCAGGCGATTTCGGCCAAGGTGGAGGACGGGACACCGTGCTGCGACTGGGTGGGCGAGAACGGTGCGGGCCACTACGTGAAGATGGTGCATAACGGCATTGAGTATGGCGATATGCAGCTGATTGGCGAGGCGTACCAGTTGCTGAAGGACGGACTGGGCCTGACGGCGGATGAGTTTGCCGCAGTGTTTTCGGAGTGGAACAAGGGTGAGCTGGACAGCTTTCTGGTGGAGATTTCGGCCGAGATCTTTGCGAAGAAGGATGAGGACGGCGAGCCGCTGGTGGACAAGATTCTGGATACGGCGGGGCAGAAGGGGACGGGCAAGTGGACGGCGATCTCTGCGTTGGATTTGGGGATGCCGGTGACTTTGATTGGCGAGAGCGTGTTTGCACGGTGCCTTTCGGCGTTGAAGGATGAGCGGGTGCTGGCGGCGAAGGTGCTGGATGGGCCGAAGAAGGCGCTGACGGTGACGGAGAAGCAGACGTTTATCGAGGATGTGCGGCGGGCGCTGTACTGCTCGAAGATGATTAGCTACGCGCAGGGTTACATGTTGCTGCGCGAGGCGGCCAAGAGCGAGGGCTGGAATTTGAATATGGGCGGCGTGGCGCTGATGTGGCGCGGCGGCTGCATTATTCGGAGCGCGTTTCTGGGCAACATCAAGGCAGCATACGACAAGAATCCGAAGCTGCTGAATCTGCTGATGGATGACTTTTTCTCTGCGGCGCTGAACAAGTATCAGGCTTCGTGGCGTAAGGCTGTGATCCATGCGATTGAGATTGGGGTGCCGATGCCGGCGTTCTCGACGGCGCTGGCGTTTTACGATGGGTATCGGACGGAGCGGTTGCCGGCGAACCTGTTGCAGGCGCAGCGGGACTTCTTTGGGGCGCATACGTATGAGCGTCTGGATAAGCCGCGCGGGGAGTTCTTCCACACGAACTGGACGGGACGTGGTGGGCGAGTCTCTTCGTCAACGTATAACGCGTAGATTTTTGGCGAGACTGGAAATGGGCTGGAGGCGGAGACGCTTCCGGCCCATTTTGTTTGCGGTGCGCGGCTAGGATGGTGAGGAGAGGTGAGCGGACGATGACGATCAAGATGCGGCAGTTGGGATTGACGGGGCCGGTGGTGTTTCCGGTGGCGCTGGGATGTATGGGGATGGGGAAGGCCGGGCTGTACGGGGACAACGATGCGGAGGAGGGGATTCGGACGATCCATGCGGCGGTGGAGGCTGCGACGGCGGCGGGTGGTCAGATGGTGCTAGATACGGGTGATTTTTATGGGATGGGGCAGAATGAGTTGCTGATCCGGGAGGCTCTGCGGCAGATGGGGCCGGGGGGACGGGAGAAGGTGTTGCTGTCGGTGAAGTTTGGCGCGATGCGGGGGCCGAACGGGGCGTGGCTGGGGCCGGACTCGCGGCCTTCGACGGTGAAGAATGCGCTGGGGCAGACGCTGAGCAAGCTGGGGGTGGAGTATGTGGATATCTATCGACCGGCGCGACTGGATGAGACGGTGCCGATTGAGGATACGGTGGGGGCGATCGCGGATATGGTGAAGCAGGGGTATGTGCGGCACATCGGGTTGTCGGAGATGGGGGTGGAGACGGTGCGGCGGGCTTCGGCGGTGGCTCCGATTTGCGATATGCAGATTGAGTATGGACTGGCGACGCGGGGGATTGAGGGTAAGATTCTGCCGGCGCTGCGGGAGCTGGGCGTGGGGGTGACGGCGTATGGGGTGTTGTCGCGGGGGTTGCTGAGCGGGTCGTTGCCGCAGGCGAAGGGGGATTATCGCAAGTTTCTGCCGCGGTTTACGGGGTCGAATCTGCTGACGAACCAGGGGTTGACGGGGGCGTTGCAGGCGTTGGCAGCGGAACGTGGAGTGACTGCGGTGCAGATGGCGATTGCGTGGGTGCTATCGCGTGGGGAGGATATTGTTCCGCTGCTGGGGGCGCGGAAGGTGGTGCAGATGGAGGAGGCGCTGGGAGCGTTGGCGCTGGAGTTGACGGCGGAGGAGTTGCAGCGTTTGGAGGCGGCTGTTCCGGCGGATAAGGTTGCTGGAGCGCGGTATGACAAGCACTCGATGGCGCATCTGGACAGCGAGAAGTAGGGATGAGTGCTCCGTCGCGGAGCCTGAGTGGTACGCGACGGGGATTAGGAGTGGAGGGTCTTCCAGGCGTCGAGGGTCCAGATGGCGACGATGCTGACGGTGACCAGAGTTGCGGCTGCGCCGAGTACGCGGACGTAGGGTTGAATCTGGTTGATGCGTTTGACGATCTCGGTCTGTTCGCGTTCGCCGTTGGGATTGATGTTGGTGAGGAAGAGCCGCTCCTGCTCGTAGCGGGTGAGTTGTCCGCGGTAGGTAAGCAGTGCGACAAAACATGCGGTGACCGCGGCCCAGATGATGAGCATGGTGGGTACAGCCTGGATGGCAGCGTCAAGGGTCATCGAAGTTTCCTTTCCCTCTGTAGCAGAGGCAGTTGCTGAGTAGCGAACACGGTGTTGCCGAGACGTTCGGATGAGTCTATGCGCACGCTGATTATGAGGAGAGCGAGGCGAATAGATTTTCTGTTCGTATCGCGAGAATCATAACCCCTGGACGCAGGGATGAAAAAGAACTTTTGTGGGAGTGTTGGCCGAGTCATCAACATGATTCGCGGCCCGAGTCATGACTGACCGAGGCCTGGCGTATGTGGTGTACCTGGCAACGGATAGCCGGTGGGTAGAGCGCAAGGAGCCGAAGGTGCACGGTCAGGTGCGACTTTAGCGGCGATTCAGAGGTGATGGGCGATTATCTGAGTCGCTGCCATGCGTCGTAGAACCACATGCCTACGATGCTGATGGTGACGAGGCTGGCGACGCCGCCGAGGACGCGGACGAAGGGCTCAAGCCGCTTGATCTTGCGGATGATCTCGGTCTGTTCCTGTTGCTCGGGGCCGTTGTTTTCGTTGAGGAAGAGCTGGTCTTCTTCGTAGCGGGTGATTTGTCCACGGTAGGCGAGAAGAGCAAGGAAGCTGATGGTGACAACCCCCCAGACAATGAGCATTGTTGGCAAAGCACTCATGGTGTTCATGTTCGATACCTCCCCCAGGATGTGGGGACGACCTGATCGACCGTTCCGGTGTACCGGGCGGGTCCGCAAGCGGGCTCGTGGGGCAAGAGGGGCGGTCCGACGGAATCATACTCCGAGTGGTGGGAGAAATACAGTGATTTGGAGCGGTATTGGAAGGATTAACGGCGGACGAAGTGGACTGCGACGGTGATGACGGCTGCGAAGACGGCCAGGAGGCCGATCAGGAGGGCGCCGATGAACCAGGCGGCCTGATTTTCTTCTTTCGCGGTGGGCTGGGTGATGCCGAAGGTATTGATGAACACGCGAGCGAGATAACGTAGCAACTTCATGGCTATGAGTATGGTACGCCTAGTTGCCAGGGAATCGTGGGTAGAAACTGCATCGATGCGGCTGGGCGGAGCATCTATTTGGGGAGTGGACTGTTTGGGGTGAACTTGCCGGTGGAGTGGCAGGCGCATACACTAAAGACAGTCTGATTGAGAACTGAAGGAGCGTACACGATGGCCACTGCAACTGTTACCCCTACCGCTGAAGTTGTTACTGGAGCCCCTGCCTCGACGACGCCGGTGACGTTGACTCCGGCTGCGATTGCGAAGGTTCGGGAGATTATGGCGACGCAGGAACCGGTTCCGGCTGGATTGCGGATTGGTGTGGTTGGCGGCGGCTGCTCGGGCTTCCAGTATTCGATGAGCTTCGAGAACCAGAGCGGCATGATGGACAAGGTTTACAAGTTCGAGGACCTGAAGGTGTATGTGGATGCGACCTCGGCGATGTACCTGAGCAACTGCACGGTGGACTATGTGGAGACTCTGGAGGCTGCGGGCTTCAAGTTTGAGAACGCCGCGGTGAAGAGCACGTGTGGATGTGGATCGAGCTTCAGCGTTTAGTTTTGAGTTTGGTATTGATGAAAAGCCCCGGAGTTCTCCGGGGCTTTTTGTTGTCTGACGATGTTCGGGGGCTGAAGAGTGTTGCTGAACGTCTAAGATGGACGGAGTTGGTTCAGCAGAGAGCGAAGGATATTTCTTAGTTTTTATATGACAGAGTTTGTGGTTCGGCTGGCGGATGAACGGGGACGGGTGCAGGAGCAGACTCATGCCGCGGCGACGGCGGAGGAGTTGCGGGCGCGATTTACGCAGGCCGGGTACTACGTTTACAGCGTGAAGGCTCGGGGTGCGCTGGGCGGTGGACGCAAGAAGGTGAAGCTGGAGACGTTCCTGATCTTCAACCAGCAGTTTCTGACGTTGATCAAGGCGGGGTTGCCGATTCTGGGATCGCTGGAGTTGCTGGGGCGGCGGCAGAAGGACGTGAATTTTCGGGCGCAGTTGGAGGATGTGGCGGCGCGGGTGAAGACGGGCGAGTCAATCTCGGAGGCGTTTGAGGCGCAGGGTGGTTTTCCGGTGGTGTACACGACGACGCTGCTGGCGGGAGAGCGGTCGGGCAATCTGGAAGAGGTGTTGCAGCGGTTTCTGGACTTTCAACGGGTGAGTCTGACGTTTCGGAAGAAGCTGAAGGCGAGCTTGATCTATCCGGCGCTGCTGATTGTGATGGTGATTGGACTGTTCATCTTTCTGATTACGTTTGTGGTGCCGCGGTTTGCGCAGTTGTATGACCAGTTGGGAACGCACTTGCCGGCGTTGACGACGTTTCTGCTGGATCTGGGGCGGTATGCGCAGAGCTACGGGATTTATGTGGCGGCGGTGCTGGGGGTGGTTGGTTTCCTGGTGTATCGGTGGGCGAAGACGGATGCGGGATCGACGGCGTTGGACAAGGTTCGGATTGCGCTGCCGGTATTTGGAACGGTGTGGTTGAAGTACCAGGTGGGACTGTTTTCGCGGACTCTTTCTACGTTGTTGACGGGCGGTTTGCCGTTGGTGCCGAGTCTGGAGACGGCGGCGAAGGCGATTGATTCGAAGCAGATTGGGCTGGCGGTGTACAAGAGCGTGGTGACAGTTCGCGAGGGCAAGGGCCTGTCGGAGAGTTTGCAGAAGACGAAGGTGTTCCCGGAACTGGCGATCGAGATGATCGAGGTGGGCGAGAGCACGGGCGCGCTGCCGCAGATGTTGAACAGCGTGGCGGAGTTTTTTGAGGAGGACGTACAGACGAATCTGACGGCGGCGATGAGTTTGATTGAGCCGTTGATTTTGATTGTGATGGGGGTGGTGGTGGTGACGATTTTGATTGCGCTGTATCTGCCGATCTTCAGTTTGAGTGCTGGCGGCGGAGGGCAGTAGGGGCTGCGGGACGCATGACCATAGTATGATGACTATGTCGGAGGTGTGCTATGAGGACGATACCCGCGGGCAAGTTTAAGGCTACGTGTCTGGCCGTGATGGATGAGGTTCAGGCGAAACGGGAGCCGGTCACGGTGACGAAGAATGGGAAGCCGGTGGCGCAGTTGGTGCCGATGCCACTGGAAGCTGCCGATCCTATTTTTGGCTTTTATCGGGGCAAGCTTGAGATTGTTGGCGATATTCTGTCGCCAGCCTTCGATGCTGATGAGTGGGAGACGCTCGGGTGATTGTTTTGGATACGCACATTGTTATCTGGCTTGCGGAGTCGCCAGAGCTGCTTTCCTCGGTTGCCACAGAAGCGATTAAGGTTGAACGACGGGATGGTGTTCTGGCGATCTCGGATATGAGTTTGCTGGAACTAGCGAGGCTGATATTCAGCCGGAGGTTAGAAGTTCGTACTCCGTTGTCGATGTTCTTGCAGCGGATTGAACAAAGTTTCAAGGTTCTGCCAGTGACAAGTGCGATTGCAGAGCAGGCCATGCTGTTTTCGTCTGATTATCCGAGGGACCTGGTGGATCGTGTGATTGGGGCAACTGCGGTGACGCATGGATGTAGATTGATCACCAAAGATAGAGGAATACGCCAGTCTAAAGAAGTGGATTGTGTTTGGTAGGGCTGTGACGAGTTGATGTGAAGGGAGTTTTATTGCACATGGCGACACCGTTGGCGATACCGATTGGCGAGTTGGGGATGGATGAGGTGGAGCGGGCGCAGGCACTGGCTCGTCGGTACCATGCGGAGTTTGTGGATCTGAAGAATTTCAAGATTCAGCATGAGCTGTTCAAGAGTGTTCCGGTGGACATGATGTTCCGGTATAACTTTGTCCCACTGGAGCAGCAGGAGGGGCGGCTGGCGATTGCGGTGAGCGATCCATCGAAGCTGATGATGCTGGATGAGATCTCGGGGCTGCTGGGGACGCGTCTGGTGACGCGTGTGGCTACGCTGAGCCAGATAACGGAGTTACTGAAGAAGACGGAGCAGAGCCAGCGGGTGCTGGATGAAGCGAGTGAGGGCCTGGCGTTCGATGTGCTGTCGAATGAGGAGAACGCCGAGGAGAATATCTCGATCGAGAAGCTGACGGCGGATGACGATATTTCACCGATCATCCGGCTGGTGGATACGACGATCTTTACGGCTTTGGAGCGGCGAGCGAGCGATATCCATCTGGAGACATTTGATGACTGCCTGATGGTGAAGTACCGGATTGACGGCGTGTTGCAGCAGGCGATGGCACCGATTGCACGGGAGCATCATCAGACGATTCTTTCGCGCATCAAGGTGATGAGTGAGCTGGACATTGCGGAGCGGCGCGTGCCGCAGGATGGCCGGTTCCGGGTACGGTACAAGGGGCGGTTGATCGACTTTCGTGTGTCGATTATGCCGACGGTGCATGGTGAGAATGCGGTGCTGCGCGTGCTGGACAAGGAGTCGATGAGTGAGAAGTTCAAGAAGCTGAGTCTGGATGTGGTGGGGTTTGCGCCACGGGATCTGGAGCGGTTTCGGCGGTACATCAAGGAGCCGTATGGGATGGTTCTGGTGACTGGGCCGACGGGTTCGGGTAAGACGACGACGTTGTATGCGGCGCTGAACGAGATCAAGAGCGAAGAAGACAAGATCATTACGATTGAAGATCCGGTGGAGTATCAGATTCGCGGAATTACGCAGATACCGGTGAACGAGAAGAAGGGGTTGACGTTTGCGCGCGGGCTGCGTTCGATTCTGCGGCATGACCCGGACAAGATTCTGGTGGGTGAGATTCGCGATGCGGAGACGGCGCAGATTGCGATCAACTCAGCGTTGACGGGGCATCTGGTGTTTACGACGGTGCACGCGAACAACGTGGTGGACGTGCTGGGCCGGTTTTTGAATATGGGGGTGGAGCCGTATAACTTTGTCTCGGCGCTGAACTGTATTCTGGCGCAGCGGCTGGTGCGGCAGGTGTGCGAGTTTTGTGTGCAGGACGTGCATTACGACGATGCGGAGCTGATTGCGAGCGGGTTGGATCCGGCGGAGTGGCGAGGGTTTGTATTTCGCGAGGGCCCGGGCTGTATTGAGTGCGGCGGGACTGGTTTCCGTGGGCGCAGTGCAATCCACGAGCTGCTGGAGTTGGATGACGAGATTCGGGAGATGCTGCTGTCGAAGAAGCCGGGGAGTGAGATCCGGAAGAAGGCCCGGGACAAGGGGATGTCGTTCTTGCGGGATTCTGCACTGGAGCGCGTCCGTGCAGGGATTACAACTCTGCGTGAGATCAACAAGGTCACGTTTATCGAGGCTGGGCGTTAGGGATTTTGCCTGGGGCATTGGGCCAAGGGAACAGGTAAGCTAGGACAGCATGGAATTTCTACCGAAAGCATTGGGAACGCGTCCGCGGCTGGCGTGCGAGATTCGCGCGGAGGGCGTTGTGGCTGCGCGGGCGGAGGACGCTGCGGGTGTGCTGACGGCTGTTTCGCGGGCGAACCTGGCGGAGGGAACTGTTGTGCCCGGGCTGAAGCCGGGTAATCTCGTGGAGCGTGCGGAGCTGGTGCGAGCGTTGCGGAGCGTGCTGGACGAGGTGGTTGGTAAGGGGTCGGAGCGGATGCGGGATGTCACGGTGATCGTGCCGGATGCTTCGACGCGGGTGCTGCTGCTGGAGTTTGACGAGTTGCCGGGCAAGGCCGTGGAGGCGTTGTCGGTGATTCGTTTTCGGCTGAAGAAGCTGCTGCCGTTCGATGCGGATGATGCAGTGGTGAGCTACCAGGTGATGTCGAGCACGAAGGGGCTGGTGCAGGTGCTGGCGGTGGCGATGCCGCGCGAGGTGCTGGCGGAGTATGAAGACGCGGTGACGGCAGCGGGGTATGTGCCGGGGGCTGTGTTGCCGAGCACGCTGGCGGCGTTGGCCGCGCTGGATGTGGTGGACGCGGCGACGCTGGTGGTGAATGCGGGGGAACATTCGGTGACGACGGCGATTGTGCGGGGCGGGGTGCTGCTGCTGCATCGCTCGGTGGATATGAGTGTGGATCGGGCAGCGGAAGCACCGGTTCGATTGCCGCTGGTGGACCGCGAGAGTTCGGCGCAGGAGTGGGCGCAGCAGGAGCCGGTGGGGCTGGATCGTCTGGATGCCGAGGCGTCGATGCAGGCGACGGTGGTGGAAGAAGCTACGGCGCGAGAGTTGGGCGCGGATGGGGTGGCGTCTGAGGTGGCGCAGGCAGTGAGTGTGGCGGCTGCTTATTTTGAGGACACGCTACAAGTTGCACCGGAGACGATGTTGGCCGCGGGTACGATGGGCGCGGAGCATTTGGATCAGATGCTGAGGGAGAGCGGGCTGGAAGGCCTGCAGGTGCGTGAGTTGATGGAGACGGGCATGATGCAGGCAGGAGCCGTGACGGCGATGGTGCCGCGGGGCTGGCTGGCTGGTGTGCGGGGAGCGCTGACAAGCTGATGCGAATCTCAATCAATCTGGCGACGAAGCGGTTTGTTGAACTGCGGCCTGTATTTGCGCGGCTACGGCTGGCGATGGGGCTGCTGGCGGTGCTGGCGATTGGGCTAGGGTTTGGGCTGCATTCTTTGAGCGCGAAGGCGAAGACGGCGCAGGCGGAGATGGATGCGCTGAAGGCGAAGACGGCTGCGTTTCAGAAGGGGCGGCAGGCGAATGAGGCTCGGATGCGACAGCCCCAGAATATGGCGGTGTTGGAGCGATCGCAGTTTCTCAATGCGGTGTTTGCGCGGAAGAGTTTTAGCTGGACCGCCGTAATGATGGATCTGGAGAAGGTATTGCCGCTGGGGGTGCAGGTGACGAGCATAGACCCGGTGATTACGAAAGAAGGCGATGTGAACATCCGGCTGCGGGTGAGTGGGGACCGGGATCGGGCGGTGCAGTTGGTGCGGAACCTGGAGACTTCGGCGCGGTTTGTGTCTCCACGGCTGGCGGGTGAGGCGGCGAAGACGCAGGAGGGAAGCCGGGCTGCGGGGAGTGTGCCGACGGCTCCGGGCGAGGTGGAGTTTGAGATATTCAGCGCGTACAACCCCTTGTCGGCGGTTGGTAAGCAGAGTGTGGCTGTAGAGGCGTCTGCGGCAGCGGCCAAGGTGCCGGGTAGTACGCGGGGCAAAGCTGCTGTTGCCGGGGGTGCACGATGACGGTGATGATGGCGAAGCGGGCGGTGAGCCGGGTGGCAGTGCAGGAAAAGACGCAGGAGTTGCTGACGATCCTGAATCTGCACTACGCGGTGGTGGTGGTGCTGGCGTTGGTGAATGCTTATCTGCTGGTGCATATCGGGTTTGCCTGGCAGGCTGCACACAGTCAGGATGCCAGTGCGATTGCGCAGCAGACGGTGGTGATGAAGACGGCGGAGATACAGGCCAAGCCGTTGGAGGGACTGGATGAGAAGTTGAAGCTGGCGACGGTGGATGCGGACAAGTTTTATGATCGGCGACTGCCGTTTGCTTATAGCGAAGTGGCCGGGGAGTTGGGAGCGCTGGCGAAGAAGCAGGGCGTGAAGATGACGCGGGTGCAGTATGCGGAGGCTCCGGTGCTGGCGGGCGGGGCGGGAGCGCTGACTGAGGTTCGGATGGATGCGAGCCTGAGCGGGGACTATCGTCCACTGGTGCAGTTTGTGAACAGTCTGGAGCGGGACAAGATGTTTTTCCTGATTGGCGGTGTGGCGCTGACGGGGCAGCAGAGTGGGACGGTGGGTTTGCGACTGCGATTGACGACGTATTTGCGGGCACCGATTGGGCCTGAAGCGACGGAGAAGCAGGTGGTTGCTCCGGGTGGGGATACGGCGGTTACGGTGCCGGGTGGGGGTGGGCCGCGATGAACATGACTCCGGATTTCCAGAAGAAGGCTGGGTTGGTGACGGCGTTTGTGCTGGTGGCGGCAGGGATTTTGTACTACGAGTTGCGGGATGACAGCCCGACGCCGGTGGCTCCGGTGGTGGTGACGGTGCCGTCGAGCAGCGCTCCGGTGGTGAAGGTGCCGGTGCCTGCGGGTGGTGTGGTGGGTGGGACGGCGAAGGCTCTGGGGAGTACGTCGGCACAGCTTGATCCGACGCTGCGGATGGGGCCGATGCTGGTGACGGAGGGCTTGGTGTACTCGGGCAGCGGCAGGAATATCTTCTCGGCGACCTCGGTTCCGGAGGTAGTGATACCGAAACCGGTGGCCTCGGTTCGTACAAAGGGGCCGGTTGCGCCGGTGTATGTGGCGCCTGTGGGGCCGCCACCACCGCCGCCGATCGATCTGAAGTTTTTTGGGACGGCTACGTCGGGCGTTGGCAAGCGGCAGGCGTTTCTGTTGCACGGCGAGGATGTGTTTCTGGCTTCGGCTGGGGATATTGTGCAGCGACGGTATCGTGTGATCTCGATTGCGGCGAACTCGATTGTGGTGGAAGACCTGGTGAACAGCAATCGGCAGACGCTGCCGTTGCTGACAAACTAGTTGCCGATGTGCTGGTTGTTGGTGGAGCGATTGAGGCGGGGAGGTTTGATGATGGACGCTACCTCTGTGATGGCAGGTGATTCTGAGCGACGTGGTGGCCGACCGGGGAGCGAGGTGCAGCGGTTGGGGGAGCAGGGCTTTGCGCTGGTGGGGCTGGTGGTGGCGATCTTTCTGATTCTGCTGGTGTTGGGTGTGGCGGCTCCGAAGGTGGCTCAGGAGTTGCGGCGGGAGCGGGAGGTGGAGGCGGTGAACCGGGGGAACCAGTATGTACGGGCGATCCAACTGTATTACCGCAAGTTCGGGACCTATCCGGGATCGATGGAGATGCTGGAGAAGTCGAATAATATCCGGTTTTTGCGGCAGAAGTATCTGGATCCGATGACGGGTAAGGCGGACTGGCGGATTATCAAGGTCGGTGAAGCGAAGACGACGGTGAAGGGATTTTTTGGTCAGCCATTGGCTGGGATTGGGGGGGCGCCGGGGGCGCCGGGGGGGCTGGGGAGTGCTGCGGGGATGGCTTCACCGGGAGGGACGGGGACACCTGCGGGGGGGACGAGTTCGGCGTTTGGGGGTAGCTCGGCGTTTGGGGGTAGCTCGGGGTCGGCTTTTGGGACTCCGGGGGCTGGACCGGGATCGGGGTCGGCGTTTGGTACGCCGGGGTCTAGTTCGGGGTCGGCGTTTGGGTCTTCGCCTGGGACGACGGCAGGAGCGACGCCTGGGACGTCTCCCGGGATGGCTACGCCGGGGGGGACCGATAGTACTGGTGCTGGTACGGCTGCTGCTGCGGGGAGTGCTGCGGGTGCGACTGGTGGGATCGGGAGCCAGTCGGCGACGAGCTTTACGGGGAGTGGTGCACCGTTTGTCGGCGTGGGGCTTCCGGCTACGGGCGACTCGATTGTGGTGCTGAATGAGCAGACGAGCTATCCGACGTGGGAGTTTATCTACGATCCTCGGATTGAGCAGTTGAAGGCGAATGCAAGTCTGTTTGGGGGTGGGCCGGCCTCGGCGGGCGGGTCGGGATTGGGGAGCGCTTCGGGGATGAGTTCGGGACTGGGTGGTGCACCTACGGGTGCTGCGGGTGCGGGGAGCTCGCCTACGTCGGGATTTGTGTCGGGATTCGGGAGTGGGAGTGGCACGGGGAGTACGCCTCCGCCTACGAGTGGTCCGGGTGTGGGGACTACGCCGCCTTAGGGTTTAGGGCTGGCTGGTGGGAGGGCGTTGGGGCGGAGTTTGCCGATGCGTCCGTTGGGGCCTACGACGAAGGGCAGGGAGAGGGCGTTCCAGCTTTTGTCGGCGTCTTTTTCGTCCTGAGGGGTGGGGGTGAGGGCGCGCCAGTTGCGGCCGTCGTCGGTGGAGATGTCGGTGCCGTTGGGGCCTACGGTGATCCAGGATTTGGTGGTGGGGTAGTAGGCTACGGCGGAGCGGTAGCCGTGGGGTGGGGTGGTGGCTCGTTGCCAGTGTAGGCCTGAATCAATGGTGAATGCCGCTGTGCCATGCTGACTATCGGGCTTCTTGTAGTCTCCGCCTACGACTACGCAAATGCCCTTTGTGAGGTACAACAGTGTCCATTTGTCCTTAGGTGGGGAGTTCGCGGTATTTTCTTCTTTAGGCGCAATTGCGATGGAAAACGCGCCAGCCGAATCACCTGTTGCAAGCGGGATGTTACCGCCTACATATTTCCATGAAACTCTGGGGTCATGCTTTGTAAATTCAGATAACACGCGGCTTCGCGTCCCCCCTGAACCGCCAGTCACAAACATCTGACCCCAACCTTGCGTCACGATTAGCGATGAGTTGCTTGCTGCAAATAGGTTTTCGCCATCTCTTGCTGACGGCATACCAGCGTCTCCCCCATCTCGTCTCGACCAGTGATTTCCGTCGTCCCTCGTTTCGAATTCCGCAAACTTACCATCTACTGGATCTCCAATAACCAAGCCAAGGTGTAGTGGAGGCAAATCGCTCCACATTTGAATAGCATCCCAAAATCCTTGTGAATCTGGATTTGTGAAGAGGAGTGTCCAGGTTTGGCAGGCGTCGGTGGTTTTGTAGAGGCGGGAGAGGTCGCCTTTGCCTGAGGACATGACGATGGCGGTGTTCTGGTCGAAGGCCTGGATGCCGCGGAAGTCTAGTTTTTCTGCGTTGGGTGGGGTGGGGCAGGTTTGCCAGGTGGCTCCGTCGTCGGTGGTGCGGAGGACGGTGCCGTTGGTGCCGCTGGCCCAGGCGGTGCCGGCGCCGAGGGCGTGGATGCCGCGGAGGCTGGCGGTGGTGTGGGAGTTCTCGATCTGCCATTGGGCGTGGGCGGTCTGGACGTGCGCGGCCAGGCTGGCGGCGAAGGTTGCGGCGATCAGCAGGGCAGGGAGACGCATGGGGGAAGGATAGCGGATGGGGCGGGTTTGAGGGAGATGCGTCGGCTGGGCGGGTTCGCCGGCTGGTACCCCCCCTCCCCCCCCTGATTTGTGTCAAAGTCTTCGAACGAAATGAGTTAGGTTCGGACTTGAGTGGTTTCTGAGGCGCTTGACTGGTTGCGGTGGGTTGGTGGGGGCGGTGGTCGGCGGGTTCGGTGTCAAGTGGGGCGCAAAAAAGAGGCGGTCCGTTGAGGGAACCGGACCGCTGCGGAAGTGAAGCGAAGGGTTGGGGGTTACTGGACGGAGAGTAGTCCGGCGATGAGTCCGGCCAGACCGAGGGAGGTGATGGTGACGATGCGACGACGGGTTGACTTGGGCTTGTTGGGGGTGATGGGTTTGGCTGCCATGGTTGCTCCTTACTTGTGCATGAGCGTAGAGGCGGTAGTTGGACGGGAGCAATGGTGCTTTTGGGGGAGAAGCAGGGCGGTGAAGCAGGGAGTAGGGGTGAAGCAGGGAATAGGGAGTAGGGAATAGGGAGTAGAGGGCGGAGGGGGCAGGGGTTGGGGAGACGCTGAAGGGGGGAGATAGCTTACTTCTATGACTGGTTGTGGTTTGGTGTTTGGCGTGGTGGCGGACCAAGGGGGCGGAGAGGAGGTTAGGTGCTGTGTGGCTGGCGAATCCCGATGGATGGATTCTGCATCAGATAGGTTGACAGTAACTGACTCAAGTGTGATGATAGGTACTGTTGCGGGAGTTTGGTAGTTCATTTTGAAGCGGGCTTTGGCCTGGAATGGGGACGATATGGGAAAGATTATTGGAATTGACCTGGGAACGACGAATAGCTGCGTGGCGGTGATGGAGGGTGGCGAACCCAAGGTGATCGCGAACGAAGAGGGTGGTC
The DNA here is from genome assembly GCA_021780315.1 of Acidobacteriota bacterium. Classification (GTDB taxonomy): domain Bacteria; phylum Acidobacteriota; class Terriglobia; order Terriglobales; family Acidobacteriaceae; genus Edaphobacter. The sequence goes on along the minus strand of JAJXYY010000025.1, from coordinate 206,527 downwards.
GTACGACACCGTCAATTGTGGCGTTTACGAAGAGCGGGGAGCGTCTGGTGGGCCAGGTGGCCAAGCGTCAGGCGATTACGAACCCTGAGAACACGGTTTTCTCCGTCAAGCGGTTTATGGGTCGTCGTCTGAATGAAGTAGGCGATGAGATGAAGATGGTTCCGTACAAGGTGGTGTCGAAGGGCGACAACGTTGGGGTGCTGGCACAGGGTAAGGAGTTCACGGCGCCGGAGGTTTCGGCGATGATTCTGCAGAAGCTGAAGAAGGCTGCGGAGGACTATCTGGGCCAGAGTGTGACGGAGGCTGTGATTACGGTTCCGGCGTACTTCAACGATGCGCAGCGTCAGGCGACCAAGGATGCGGGCAAGATTGCGGGTCTGGATGTGAAGCGCATTGTGAATGAGCCGACGGCGGCAGCGCTGGCGTACGGGCTGGATAAGAAGAAGGACGAGACGATTGCCGTGTATGACTTTGGCGGCGGTACGTTTGATATCTCGATTCTTGAGGTAGGCGAAGGCGTGATTGAGGTGAAGTCGACCAATGGCGATACGCATCTGGGCGGCGACAATCTGGATCAGCGGATTGTGGATTGGCTGATCTCGGAGTTCAAGAGCGATACGGGTCTTGATCTTCATGCCAAGGGCAACGAGATGGCGCTGCAACGTCTGAAGGATGCGGCGGAGAAGGCGAAGATTGAGCTTTCGACGGCGCAGGAGTCGGAGATCAACCTGCCGTTTATTACGGCGGATGCGAGCGGGCCGAAGCACCTGGTGCGGAATTTGACCCGCGCGAAGCTGGAGAGCCTGGTGGATGACTTGTTGCAGCGGTCGATTGGGCCGAGCAAGCAGGCGATGAAGGACGCGGGCGTGGATGCGAGCAAGATCGACGAAGTAGTGTTGGTCGGCGGTCAGACGCGTATGCCGAAGATTCAGCAGTTGGTGAAGGATTTGTTTGGTAAGGAGCCGCATAAGGGTGTGAACCCGGATGAGGTGGTTGCGATTGGCGCGGCGGTTCAGGCTGGCGTGTTGGCTGGCGAAGTGAAGGACCTGCTGCTGCTGGACGTGACTCCGCTGACGTTGTCGATTGAGACGATGGGTGGAGTGGCGACGGCGATGATCAATCGCAATACGACGATACCGACGAAGAAGACGGAGACGTTCTCAACGGCGGCGGACAACCAGACTGAGGTTGAGGTCCATGTGCTGCAGGGCGAGCGTCCGATGGCGGCGCAGAACCGTACGCTGGGCAAGTTCAAGCTGAGCGGGATTCCGACGGCTCCGCGGGGCGTGCCGCAGATCGAGGTGACGTTTGATATTGATGCGAACGGCATTTTGAATGTGACGGCGAAGGACAATGCGACGGGCAAGGACCAGAAGATCACGATTACGAGCTCTTCGGGTTTGAGCAAGGAAGAGGTGGAGCGGATGGCGAAGGATGCCGAAGCCCACGCGGCGGAGGACAAGGAGCAGCGCGAGGCGGTCGAGGCTCGCAATGGTCTGGACTCGCTGGTGTACAACGTGGAGAAGATGGTGAAGGATTCGGGCGACAAGGTAGCGGAGTCCGATAAGACCGAGGTAGAAGCTGCGCTGGCAGAGGCGAAGACGACGCTGGGTGGAACGCCCAGTGCGGCGGAGCTGAATGCAGCCAAGGACAAGCTGACGACGGTAAGCCATAAGCTGGCCGAGGCGATGTACAAGGCGGCCGCGGCTGCTGCTCCTGCTGAGGGTGCAACTGCTGCGGAAGGTGCTGCCCATGAAGAAGCCAAGAAGGATGAAGGCGTGATTGATGCGGAGTATGTGGACGTAGAGAAGTAACGCGCAGCGAGTTGTAGCGTCCAATGTTGCAAGTGCCAGGGTAAGGCGCTCCGGGGATTGAGATGGAGCGCCTTATCTGTATAGGAAGCGCGGAGGAGGATGAGATGACGGACATGACGGTGTGGAAGTGCGAGCAGTGGTTTGGTGGGCAGATGCAGGAGCAGAAGGTATTTCGAAGCGAAGGCGAGGCGCGTGAGTTTGCGCGGCGGGTGATGGATGCTGCTCCGGACTTGATGCTGCGGATTGAGGCGATGCCGATACAGCATGTGTGGAACTAGACTGGTTGGTATTGCGAGACCTGGAGCGGGCAGGATGCGGTGAGTCCCTTGGATGGTTCGGGGGGATATCGACGTTGCGGGATGCGTTCTATAGTGTGTGAGAGGGCGGAAGGCTGATGTAGACCGAGTGGGGTTGGCGGTGGTGCAGTTTGGAGGCAGTCGAACTGGCGGTGGAATCGAATAGATACTGGTGAACCTGGAACTCAATCGAAGGGATAGGAGTTGAGGGCGATGACAGAGACGCTATGGAGATGCGATCAGGTTCGAGCAGGACAGCTTTATAACCGGATGATGTTCGACACGAAGGCCGAGGCAGAGCAGTTTATGCAGCGGATGCAGCAGATGGAGCCGGACCAGGTGATCTCGATCGAGGCGATCGAGGCGCAGGATGTGTGGAACTGAGGTTTTTTCTGGACTGAGTAGAGGAATGAGATGTGGCGCCGATAGTGCAGGGGATGACTGCTGCTGGCGCCACTGTTCACGTCTGCAGGCGGCGTGGCTCAGAAGGCAGGATGGAAGAAGACGACTATGGCGACGACACAGACGAAGGATTATTACGGCACGCTGGGCGTGAAGAAGACGGCGACGGCGGACGAGATACGGAAGGCTTTCCGGAAGCTGGCGCGGAAGTATCACCCGGATGTGAATCCTGGGGATAAGAAGTCGGAGGAGAAGTTCAAGGAGATCTCCGAGGCGAACGACGTGCTGAGCGATGAGAAGAAGCGGAAGATCTTCGACCAGTTCGGGTTCTATTCGGACAATATCGATCCGGCTGCGGCGGAGGCTGCGGCGCGGGGTGGGTATGGTGCGGGGGCGCGGGGGGGACGCGGGGCGGGGCAGGAGGTTCCGTTCGACTTTGGCGGGTTTGATTTTTCGGACTTTCAGGCGGGACGTGGTGGTGGCGCGCAGGGTGGCGGGGCCGGGTTTGGCGGGAGCTTCAAGGATATCTTCAGCGGGATGTTCAGCGGCGGACAGCGGGCGCGGGGGCCGCAGCCGGGTACGGATCTTGAGTACCAGGTGAGTGTGGATTTCTGGACGGCGGTACAGGGTGGGGTGGCTCGTCTGGAGATACAGCGGCAGGAGGTTTGTCCGACGTGCAAGGGCAAGTCGACGACGGGCGGGAGCATGGAGTGTCCGGAGTGCCATGGGTCGGGGCAGGTGACGCAGATGGGTGGGCGGATGAAGTTCAACATCCAGTGTCCGCGATGCGGGGGCAGCGGCAAGGTACAGAATGCGTGCGGCACGTGCGATGGCGATGGAGTGGTGACGAGGAAGGAGCCACTGGAGTTTCGGATCAAGGCCGGGACGCGGGATGGTCAGCGGATACGGCTGGCGGGCAAGGGCAATGCGGGGACGGGTGGTGGCGCGGCGGGCGATCTGTATCTGATTATCCGTGCGGGGACGCATCCGGTGTTTACGCGGAGTGCGGACGATATATATGTAACGGTTCCGGTTACGATGTCGGAGGCGGCGCTGGGAGCGAAGATTGACGTGCCGACGATCGATACGCATGGTGATGGGGGTCGTGAGGGTGCGGGACGGACACAGTTGAAGATTCCTCCAGGGACGCAGTCGGGGCAGAAGCTGCGTTTGCGGGAGAAGGGTGTGCCATCGGCGGCGTACGAGGGCAAACGCGGAGACCAGATTGTGGAGGTGAAGGTGCTGGTACCGAAGGTGCAGGATGAGCGGAGCAAGGAGATTCTGCGGGAGTTGGCGAAGCTGAATCCGGAGGATCCACGGGCGGCCATGATGGCGGAGGTTTAGGGGCGCGTGGCTGGCTGACTGAGGTGGAGAGGGTGTTGCGGTGCCTTTTCGCGGGCAGACGCGCTAGACTTTGGATTACAGGTACAAGGGTATGGCGACGAAACGAAAGAGCAAAGGCGCGTACATGATTTCGGCGGTGGCTGAGATGTATGCCATACATCCGCAGACGCTGCGCTTGTATGAGCGGGAGGGTTTGCTGCGGCCGAGCCGGAGTGATGGGAACACTCGTTTGTACACGGACGAGGATCTGGAGCGGCTGGAGTTTATTTTGAACCTGGCGCGGGACCTGGGGGTTAATATTGCCGGGATCGCGATTGTGTTGCAGATGCGGGAGCGGATGGAGGAGATGAACCGGCAGATGCAGGGGTTCGTCGATTATGTGCGTACGGAGATGTTGACTCGGATGCAGCCTCAGCAGACGCCGGGGGCGGGGCTGGTTCCGCTGCGGCGGACGGTGATTGTTCCGGTGAAGCCGACGAAGAAGAAATAAGAGCGGTTGCGCCGTGGCGCGATGGCGGATGAGGGTGGATGCAGGCGATCAATGTTGTGGCTTGGGGAGTGCTGGCGCTGGGGCTGTTTGGTCTGCTGACGTCGACGGTGTTTCTGGGGATGGTGGTGGTGGGTGCGTGGTCGTTTCGGCGCGAGGCTGGGCGGCAGGAGCGAGCGCTGGGGGAGCGGGAGTTTCTGCCGGCGGTGAGTTTGCTGAAGCCGTTGCATGGTGCGGAGACGGGGCTGGAGGGTAATCTGCGGGGCTTCTTCGAGCAGGACTATCTGCGGCAGGCCGAGGTGGCGGGGCTGAGTGCGGTGGTGGACGGGGTTTCGCGGGTGGAGGTACTGTTTTGCGCGCGGAGCGAGGCGGACGAGGGGTTGCAGATTGCGCGGCGGGTGGCGGCGGAGTTTCCTGAGATAACGACGAAGTTCTGTACGAGCGGGGAGCCGTGGGCGGCGAATGCGAAGGTGTGTTCGCTGGCGACCATGGCGAAGTTGGCGACGCATGATCTGTGGGTGGTGAGCGATAGCGATGTGCGGGTGACGCCGGATTATCTGCGGCGAGTGGTGCTGCCGTTTGCGGATGAGAAGGTGGGTTGTGCGACGTGTCTTTATCGCGGGGTGACGGCGGAGGGTGGGCTGTGGTCGCGGCTTGAGGCGGTGGGGATGACGGTGGAGATGAGTTCGGGCGTGTGCGTGGCGAACCTGATGGAGCCGATGCAGTTTGCGCTGGGGCCGACGATGGTGGCGCGGCGGGAGTGCGTGGCGGAGATTGGCGGGTTCGAGGCGATGGCGGAGTATTGCGCGGATGATTTTGTGCTGGGGAACTGGATTGCGGCGAAGGGGCACGAGGTGGTGCTGATTGGGCACGCGATCGACCATATGGTGCTGCATGCGGGGTTTGTGGACTCGATGAAGCACCAGGTGAGGTGGATGAAGAGTACGCGGTTCTCGCGGCCGAAGGGACACTTTGGAACGAGCCTGACGTTTGGGGTGCCGTTTGCTCTGCTGGCGTGGGCGGGGGCGTTGCTGCTGGGGAGGCCGGGGCTGGCGTGGGGGGCGCTGGCGTTTGGAGTGCTGGGGCGGAGTCTGCAGGCGTGGGTGGTGGGGAGGTTTGTTGTACGGAAGCGGCGGAACTGGCCGACGATGATTCTGTTTCCGCTACGGGATCTGATGGGGATACTGTTTTGGGCGTTGAGCTATACGAGCAATCGGATTTTGTGGCGGGGAGAGTTGTATGAGTTGGTGGAGGATGGGCGGATGAGGAAGTACAGGGGTAGGGAATAGGGAGTAGGGAGTAGAGGGCAAGGGCAACAACGGGGTGGAGTTAGGGGTGGTTGGTGAGGATGGTTTTTCCTCCGGCGGTGGCGAGGGTATGGACGGGGCCGTAGGGGGTTAGGTTCTGGGTGCGGGCGGTGGGGTTGTAGGTGAAGAGGAAGATGCGGCGGGGGCTGGCCCAGAGTTGGTGGAGCGAGGCTTCGGTTTCGAAGATGGCGGGGGCGTCGGGCCAGAAGGAGCCGTACCAGAGGCCGTTGACGCGGCCGTTGATGAGATGGACTTGTTGGCGGGTGTAGAAGATGAGGGTGGAGCCGGAGGTGAGTTCGCCGTCGAGGACGATGAGGTCGTTGGGGGCCGGAGTCGCTTGCTGGGTGCGTGTGATGGTGAGGGCGAGGTCTTTGGAGCCGAGGATGGGGTTGAAGCGGGCGAGGCCGGCATGGGCTGCGAGCAGGGTGATGGTCATGGCTGCGGCGAGGGCAAGGTTAGCGGCGTAGGTGCGTCCGGTGCGGCGGATGAGGTGGCTGCCGAGACCAAGGAGGATCATGCCGAGGGCGACGGCGGTGAGGGGGCCGCGGAAGAGACCCATGGCGGCTCCGGTGAGGTCGAAGAGGTGGCCGAGGGAGACGTTATAGAGGTCGGGGTTCTGGGAGAGCAGGCTGGCGAGGTCGGTGCCGGGTGCGGGGTGGGGGGCGGTGAGGGCGAAGTATCCGCAGACGATGGCGATGGCGGTGGAGATGGGTACGAGGAGGATGGCGGACCAGCGGAGGATGCTGCGGCGGGCGCGAGGGTTGTGGGCGTCGGCCTGGGTGAGGAGTCCGGCGGCCATGAGGGCAAGAGCGGGGATGGCGGGGAGGGAGTAGTACTCCTGGCGGGCGGAGAGGGTGAAGAAGCCAAGGACGAGGAGCGCCCAGAGGAGGAGTGCAAGGGCGGCCTCGTGCTGGCGGGGGGTGGGGAGCGGATCGCCGGTGTGATTGCCCACCTTAGCCGCGATGAGACTGCGGCGAAGATGGGGCACCCGAGTACCCGTGATGAGGGTGCGGAGGGTTTGGGCGAGCGCACCGGGGAGGAAGGCGGTCCAGGGCATGACCCAGAGGATGAGCATGAGCCAGAAGAGCCAGACGGGGGTTTGTCCGTAGTCGTGGGGGATGCGTTTGGAGAGGAAGCGGGCGATGTGCTCGTTATAGAGATAGAACCATGCCCAGCCACCTTTGGCGGGGAGTCCGAGGCCGGATGGGAGAGCGATAGCGGGGGTACGGAGCGCGGCGAGGATGTGCCAGGGGGCGGCGATGGCGAGGAAGACGGCGGCGCTGGAGAGGAGGTGGAATTTGGGGAGCAGGCGGAGTTGGCGGGTGAGGACGAGGTAGAGGAAGACGAAGCCGAGGGGGAAGACGAGTCCGATGAGGCCCTTGGTGAGGAGGTTGAGGGCCATGACGGCGGCGAAGGCGAGACAGGGGAGGAGGGGGGAGGGTTGGGTGTTTACATTCCCACTCATGTCGCGATGAGACTGCGCCATGAATGGGGCACCCGGAATTTGTGCTGAGGGTTGGGTGTTTACATTCCCACTCATGTCGCGATGAGACTGCGCCATGAATGGGGCACCCGGCACTCGGTTTTGTGGTGGGGTTTGTGCGCGTTCGAGGGCGATGAGGAAGAGGTGTACTGCGAGGGTCATCCAGAGGGCGAGGAGGATGTCGGGGATGTAGAAGCGGGTGAAGAGGTAGGGTCCGATGCCGGTGGCGAGTGCGAGCGCGGCGTAGAGGCCGGCGCGGTCGGGGTGGGCGGTGGGGGAGACGGCGCGGAAGAGACGGATGCCGAGGGCGTAGACGCTGAGGAGGAGGGCGAGGACGGCGAGGGCGAGGGGGAGACGGGCGGCCCAGTCGTACTCGCCGAAGAGGCGCATGGAGGCGGCGGCCATCCAATACATGAGGGGGGGCTTGTCGAAGAAGCGGATGCCGTTGATGTAGGGGGTGACGAAGTCGTGGCGGTGGAGCATCTCGCGGGCGATCTCGATGTAGATGGAGTCGACGTCGTCGAGGAGGCCGGGGGAGAAGATCCCGGAGAGGTAGAGGGTGAGCCAGGCGAGGACAAGGATGGCGATGGAGCGGGGGCTCCAGTTGCGGGTGGGGGCGAGTTGTGAGGCTTCGTGCACGGGTGACTCTTGGGGGTTTAATTCGCTCCGTGTTGCCTGGGGTTGGAGCGGTTTGCTTCGCGAATGCTCACCTTAGCGACGATAGAGCTATCGCGAAGATGGGGCACCCAGGTTTATGGGGTTAGTGGGCGGTCGGTGAAGAGGGCCTTGCCGGAGGTTTCGGTGATGAGGATTTTGTGGTTGCCGAGGAGTTTGTCTACGAGGTCTCGGCGTTCGAGGGGGACGAAGAGGAGTTTGCGGTTGCCGGTTCCCCAGACTTTGAGTAGGTCGGAGTTGGTAAGGAAGATGGGCGGTGCGTCGGGGAAGGTGGAGCCGAAGAGCATGGAGGAAGAGCGGCCTTCGACGAGGTTTACCTGCTGGTTGAGATAGAAGGGGATGGAGGAGCCGTAAGACTGGTCTCCGTAGAGGTAGATGGGGGTGTTTTGAGCGATGGCGCCGGAGGACTGGAGTTGCTGGATTTTGGCGGCGATGGTCTGGGAGGAGAGCATGGGGCCGAAGCGGATGAGGGCGATGTGGGCGGCGATGAGGAAGACGGTGGAGGTGAGGGCGATGGCGCTGGTGGCGGCGAGGTGGTGGCGTTTGGAGCGGAGGAACCAGGCGATGGCGGGGCCGAAGGCGAAGGCCAAGGCTGCGAGGGTGGCGGGGAGCCGGAGTGCGGCGAAGCTGGGGCCGGTGAGGTCGAAGAGGTGGGACATGGAGAGGGTGTAGTCGCCGACGCCGCGGTGGGCGAGCAGGTCTCCGATGTCGGGGACGAAGGGGAGATGGCGCGAGGTCCAGAGGCCGAGGAAGAGGGTGATGGCGACGGCAAGACCAACGACGGTGAGGGCGGCGTGGGCGACGCTGATCCAGCGACGGGCGGTGCGGTCCTGATCGTAGGAGGATTCGGCGTGAGTGAGGGCTGCGGCGATGAGGACGAGGAGGGGAAGGTAGGCAGGGAAGGTGTAGTACTCCTGATTGGTGGAGATGGAGAAGAAGATCAGGATGAGTGCGGAGTAGAGGGTGAGGAGGAGGGTGGTGCGTTGGGGGTAGGTGAGGGTGCGGAGGGATGCGGTGATGTGGGTGCGATGGCGGCTGATCCAGCGGTAGAGGGCGATGAAGGGAAGCGGGATGAAGAGCGCCCAGGGGAAGAGCCAGACGAGGTGAAGGCTCCAGAAGAGGTATCCGGGGAGCTTGTTGTAGTCCATGGGGAAGCGCTTGCCGAGGAAGCGGAGGAAGTGCTCGTTGATGAAGTAGAACCAGAAGAAGCCGTGGCGATGACCGAGGAGGGTGCCGTCGGTGTTGCGGAGTCCGGCGAGGATGTGCCAAGGGGCGGCGATGGCGAGGAAGAGTAGGGTTCCGGTGAGGGGCTTGAGTTTGCCGAGGTTGCGCCACTGGCCGGTGAGGGTGAGGTAGACGATGGCGGTGCCGAAGAAGAAGACCAGAGCGATGAGGCCTTTGGTGAGGACGGCGAGGGCGAGGGCGATCCAGAGGAGGTAGGCGTGAGAGGTGGGGGAGAGTAGTGCGGCTCGCGTGGGAGATTCAGCTTCCAGGGCGTGGAGGAAGCAGTAGAGGGCGGTGCAGAGGAGGAGGGAGAGGAGGACTTCTGGGATGAAGATGCGGGTGAAGAGGAAGACTCCGGCGGAGGTGAGGACGGCGAGGCCGGAGTAGAGGGCAGTGCGATCATCGAAGGCTTTGCGGGCACAGTGAAAGGCGAGGAGAGCGAGGAGAAGGACGGCGATGGCCTGGGGGAGGTGGGCGGCGAAGGTGTTGAAGCCGAAGATGCGAAAGCTGATGGCGACGAGCCAGTAGGGGAGGGGGGCTTTTTCGAGGTAGCGGACACCGTTGACGTAGAGGGTGGTCCAGTCGCCTGAGATGGCGATGTGGCGGGCGGCCTGGGCGTGGGTGGCGTCAGCGTCGTCGAGCAGGGGCGGCGCGAAGATGGCGGCGAAGAAGAGAAGGGTCCAGAGTCCGCAGAGGAGGAGGACGGCGCGAGAGGGACCTGGGCCAACGGACATGGCTGCAGGCGAACGTTTTGGGGAGGCTTGAGTTGTCATGCGATCAGGCTGCTGCTTAAGCATAAATGGGCGGGCGATGGCGGTGGGGTGGGATACGTAGTTTGTGGACTGGCAGGATTCTGGATGCTGGACCGTGGGAGTTGGATGCAAGAGCAGGTGCGGGGAGTTGATGAGGGATGTATCGTGCATATGTCGGCACAATTTGCCATGGGGTGATATTCAAAGACGATGCCTACTTTTGCTGCGATCGATATTGGATCGAATTCATGCCGTTTGAAGATTGCTTCGGTGCAGATGCACCGGTTGAAGACGCTGCATGAAGACCGTGAGGTGACGCGTCTGGGGGAGAGTGTGTTCCAGACGGGAGTGATCTCTCCGGAGGCGATGGCGGCGACGATTCGCGCGCTGCGCCGGTTCCACAAGGCGGTGCAGCAGCATGTGGTGGACAAGGTGCGGGTGGTGGCGACGAGTGCGATGCGGGATGCGCGGAATGCGGATGCGTTTACGGAGTGGGTGAAGTCGGCGACGGGATGGGATGTGGAGGTGATCTCGGGGCTGGAAGAGGGGCGTTTGATCCACCTGGGGGTGGTGACGCACGAGGTGGGGGCGCGGGGGAAGTGTCTGCTGATCGATCTGGGCGGCGGGAGTTGCGAGGTGACGCTGTCGGATGGAGGGCGGATCAAGTCGATGGTGAGCTTGCCGCTGGGAGCGGTGCGGCTACAGGAGCAATTTTTGCAGGTGGACCCGCCGGCGAAGGCGGATGTGGCACGGCTGAAGCAGTTTATCGAGCGGGAGTTGCGGCGGGCGGAGAAGAAGTTGGGGGTACCGCGGGTAGGTTTGGTGGTGGCGACGTCGGGTACGGCTGCGGCGCTGGCGGAGGCGAGCGGCCATGTGCGGAAGGGCCCTATTGGGAAGAAGTCGCTGGCGAAGAAGCGGGTTGAACGGGTGGGCGCGTTGACGGCGGACACTCCTGATGTGCGCAAGCTGGCTGAGCGGCTGACGAAGATGACGAATGCGGAACGGGAGGCGGTTCCGGGGATTGGTCCGCGGCGGTCGGAGATCATTATTGGCGGAGCGCTGGTGTATGCGAATTTGCTGGACCGGATGGGGCTGAAGGGATTTCGGTACTCACCGCTGGGGTTGCGGGATGGGATGCTGGCGCAGATGCTGGGCGAGGTGGATCTGCGGGCGTCGGTGCATCAGAAGATAGAAAGTGAACGGTGGGCTGGGGTGTTGGAGGTCTGTCGACGGTACGGGATTGAGCTGCGGAACGTGGAGCCGGTGCGTGCGCATGTGGTTCAGTTGTTTGATGCGCTGGCTGGAGTGCATTCGTTGCCGGAGGAGTATCGGCTATGGCTGGAGGCGGCGGCGATGATGCATGATGTGGGTAAGTTCATGAATCATCAGGGGCATTATCGGCATACGCAGTACATTATTGCGAACTCGGAGATCTTTGGGTTTTCACCGGGGCAGCGGGCGATTGTGAGTGCAATTTCGCGATATCTGGGGAAGACGCGTCCTGAGGCGATGGACCGGGTGATGCGTTCGGTTCCGTTGGAGGAGCATGGGCATGTGATGCAGGCGGTGGTACTGCTGCGTCTGGCGGTGGCATTAAACCAGGACCGGGCGAGCGCGGTGGTGCAGATGCGGCCGCATGTTTATCCGAAGCGGGTGCTGATGGAACTGGTTCCGGGGCGTGGTGGTGCGGAGTTGGAGGCTTGGGCGGTGAAGAAGGAAGCGGGTTATTTCCGCGAGGTCTTTCGGCGGGAGCTCTTCGTCGAGGTGGCGTAGAGGGCGCGTACGGTGCGGGGGTCGATGAGGCCTTGAAGGATGGCGGGGCCACGGGCGAGGCTGAGGCGGGCGAGGGAGCCTTTGCGGAGGCGGATGTTGGCGGGTGCGGTGGCGTCGGTGGGGACGAGGAGTTTGCCTAAGAAGCTGGTGAGATTGGGGTTATGGCCTACGACGAGGAGGTTTTCGGCGTGGGCGCAGTCGTGCAGGAGTTTGTGGAAGTCCTGATAGGTGGCAGTGGGGGCGAGGGCGTTGGAGTGGAGGATCTGGGCTTCGTAGCCGGTCTCGGTGCCGATGAGGGAGGCGGTCTGGAGGCAGCGCTTGAGCGGGCTGGAGACGATGAGATCGAACTGGACGTTGAGAGCATTGAGGATAAGGGCGAGCTGGAGGCAGTGGCGCTTGCCTTCTTTGTCGAGTGGACGCTTGAGGTCTAGGAGGGGGTTGGCGCGGCGGGTGCCAGCGCTGGCGTGGCGGAGGATGAATAAATTCATAGAACTGTAACAATTGTAATCCAACGCGGGTGGCGTTGGGGTGTGGATTTGGGGTGGACAGGTTGTGGCTGGATGTGTGGCTAGTGTGGTGGCGGGACGGGTTGGTGGTGAAAGACGCCGGGATCGGGCTGGTCGAGGGGTGGGCTGGCGGGTTCGGGGTTGGGAATGGGGTCGGGGAAGTGGTCGTCCGGAGTGCTGGGGTTGGGTGGAAGCTGGGCGTCGAAGGGGGAGGTGGGATGACCTGCGGGATGGGGATCGGTGGGGTAGTGGACGGGGGTGGGGATGGGGTGGTTGAGGGCGAGGGTGGTTTCGGCGGCTCGCTGCCAGAAGCGGGAGAAGAGCATGAGGAAGAGACCGCACTGGGCGAGGAGGAAGAGGGGCCAGATGCGGGGCTGGGCGAGGGAGTGCATGGCGATGCGGGCGGTGATGACGACGGCGGAGAGTCCGGCGAGGGTGAGGACGACGAAGGTGGCGTAGATGCCGAGGAAGCTATGGCGCAGGGCACGGAAGGCGGGAGCGAAGGCACGGCGGACGCGGCGGTCGGGGGAGCCATCGGGACGGAGTTGGAGGCTGAGTTGGACGGTGTAGACCTCGACGAGATCGAAGTAGAGGCGGAGGGCGGCGGCGACGAGTCCGATGAGGGTGATGCTGACGACGTTGTGGAGGAAGGCGAAGCGTCCTACGGCGTTGCGGTCGACGTGGGCGGCGAAGGCGGACTGGAGGGCGAGCAGTGGGCCGAGGACTACGGCGAAGGCGAGGAAGCTGATGAGGGTGAGGCGGACGAAGCGCCAGAAGAAGAGCAGACCCTGTTGGAGGAGGGTGCTGAGGCGGGCGGGGGTGTCGGTCTGGTAGCAGACGAGGGTTCCGGGGACGAGGAGGAAGTAGAGGACCAGGTAGAGCGGGGCGGCGGCGATGGAGCCTGAGGTGGTGCCCGCAGAGGTTTGGCCGAGTTTGAGGAGGACGTTGCCGAGGGTGCCAAGGTCGAAGCCGGCGATGAGGCGCTGGGCGGCGAGGGAGTGGCTGGTGATCTGGGCGAGGCTGCTGTGGAGGCTGATGGAGAAGAGGAGCGCGAGGGTGAGGTTGAAGGCGTAGGTCCAGAGGACAGCGGGGAGTCGTCGAAGGGTGAGAGCGAGGCCGTGGGTGAGGATGTTGAAGCGGGGATTCATGGGCGGGGAACCTCTAAAGACAGGGGGTAGGGAATAGGGAGTAGGGAGTTGAAGGTGGTTTTGGGGTCATATGATCCAGGTGACTAGCTGGGAGAGGAGTTGGAGGGCGCTGGCGAAGATGGTGGAGAGTTTGAGGGCGGGGGTGGGGTTGGATGCGGTGGTATAGCTGTTGTTGAAGAGGTCTTTGTCGAGGAGGACGGTGTGGTCGGGGTCGATCTCGGCGGAGAGGATTTTGGCGTTGCGGGTGTAGGTGTATTTGATCCAGCGGGCCTGGTTGGAGGTGCCTCCGTCCCAGTGTTCGCGGAGGCGGGTGCCATCGTCGAAGACGACTTCGAGGGTGACGGGGAGGAGGAAGTCGCCTTTGCGGTGGAGGTAGACGGTGGAAAGGTAGGTGGTTTTCTTTTTGTCTTTGGCGTCGGTGGATTCGGGGAGCCACCATTGGACGGGATTGGAAGAGATGCTGTCGACGGCGTAGTCGAGGATCTGGGTTCCGTAGACGGCCTGGTTGAAGAAGCTGCGGAGCGAGGAGTTGGCGATGGGGGCGGAGGCGAAGTCGGGGTGGCCGGTGGGGGTGAAGGGGGGATTGGCGGGGAGGGTGATGGCGGCGGCGAGGGGATCACCTAGAGCGGGCTGGGTGGGGCTGGGGTGTGTTGGCGGGTTGAGGGAGATGGCTTTACCGCGGGCGATGGCGACTTCTTCGATGGTGCGGAGGAAGTCTTCGGTGGTGGGGTGGGTGAAGCGGTAGCGGAGGAAGTAGGTTCGCATGGCCTCGTCCATGGTGTCGGTGCCGATGATGCCTTCGAGGGTGGCGAGGAGGGTGGCGGTTTTGCCGTAGGTGACGCCGCCGTAGGAGACGCTGTCGCGGAAGCGGAAGGCGTGGCGGGTGACGGGGTCGTAGTCGGGAGCGGCGAGGTATTGGAGGCGCTGTGCATCGCGGTCGCTGGCGTTGGCGTAGGGGCGGTCGAAGACAGAGGTGTGGGGGCCGAGGATGGCGGCGAGGACTTTGACTTCGGTGTAGGAGTTGATGCCTTCGTCGAGCCAGGCGTCTTCGAACTCGTTGGTGGCGACCATGCCGTACCAGTACTGATGGCCGAATTCGTGTTCGGCGGTGAGTTCGGTGACGTGGGAGGGCTCGTACCAGGAGGTGTCTCCGGTGAAGAGGGTTGGGTACTCCATGCCGCCCATCTCGGAGCCGGGTTCGGGGTCGATGACGGTGAGGATTTTGTAGGGGTAGGGGCCGTAGCGGTGGTCGAACTGGGCGAGGGACTGCTGCATGATGCGGAGGTAGCGGGGGCCTGCCTGAGGGTGGGCGGCGAGGGCGAGGACGTGGATTTTGACGGGGCCGAGGGAGGAGAGGAAGACGCCGTCGGTGACGGTGAAGTGGGGGCTGGCAGCGAAGGCGAAGTCATGGATGTCTTCGCCATAGAAGCTGAGGGTTTTGGTGTGGTCGGGGTTGGTGGATTCGGCGGTGGGGACGCCGCTGGCTCCGACGGTGTAGTTGCGGGGGAGGGTGAGGCGGACGTTGAAGGTGGCGAAGTCGGAGAAGAACTCGGTGGTGGCGTGGTACTGGTGGCAGTTCCATGCGCCGTGCCAGAAGACGCCGGGTTTGGGGTACCACTGGCCACCCATGATGAAGTCGCGTTTGTAGCCGTTGCGGGCGACGGAGAGGGGGAACTGGTCGTGGAAGGTGAGGTGGAAGGTGATGGAGTCGTTGGGGGCGAGGGGGTGGGGAAGGGAGATTTCGGCGACGGTGTGGTCCTGGGGGTTGCCGTCGTCGGGCGCGGTGAAGTGGAGGGTGGGGGTGAGGTCGCCGAAGGAGTCGGCGTCGATGTGGGTGATGGTGATGCTGCCGCGTTTTTCGTTGGGGTAGTCGTCGTCTTTTTCGGAGTCGCGGATGCCACCTTCGAAGTGGGTTTCGGAGGTGAAGGAGGATTCGGGGCGGAAGGCGTTGAGGTAGAGGTGGAAGGGGAAGGTGGATAGAGGCTGGCCGGTGAGGTTTTTGTAGGTGATGGTCTCGGTGGCGTCGAGGGATTTTTTGGTGGTGTCGAGGTGGGCGTCGATGGTGTAGGCGACGACGCGGGTGGAGAGGGGTTTGCCGTTGGGGGAGTTGGTGGCGATGGAGGTGGTTTGGGCGGGGAGGGTGACGGGAGCGAGGAGGAGTAAGGCTGGGAGTAGGAGGGCAGGGAGTAGGGAGTAGGGAGTAGGGAGTAGAGGGCGATGATTGCGCGGGGCGGTTAGCGGGAGGGCGGGACGCTGCATGGTGGGATTGTACTCATGGAGCAGGGGTATGGCTCCAGATTTCTGTGGTGAGCAGGCCGAAGAGGGAGTGGTGGTGGGCGGTGCGGGAGAGGCCGGCGCGGAGGAGT
This sequence comes from Acidobacteriota bacterium, assembly GCA_021780315.1. Lineage (GTDB taxonomy): Bacteria > Acidobacteriota > Terriglobia > Terriglobales > Acidobacteriaceae > Edaphobacter. Next base: position 190,950 of record JAJXYY010000025.1, on the reverse strand, counting down.
GGGGCGTGGTGATTGGGGAGGTGGGTGGTGCGGAGACCGGTGAGGAGGCGGAAGGCGAGATAGAGGGCGCAAATATAGAGGCGGGCGATGGGGCGCAGGGGGCCGGTGGGGATGCGGAAGTCGGAGATGAGCCAGAGGGCGTTGGGGGAGATGCGCGCGGCGGTGGTGGCGATGAGTTGATCGACTTCGGGCTGGGCGAGGCAGTCGAGGAAGAAGTGGGCGACGACGAGGTCGCAGTGGGGTGAGGGGGTGAAGGTGAGGGCGTTGGTGGGGTGGATGCGGAGGCGTTGGGCGGCGGTGGGTGAGGTACGGAGGCAGCGTTGGCGGAGGAGATGGAGCATGGCGGGGCTGGAGTCCACGGCGTCGGCGTGGAGGTGGGGGTGGGCGCGGAGGAGGGTGGCGAGGAAGCGTCCGTCGCCGTCGCCGAGGACGAGGGCGTGATGCTGGTGGAGGATTTGGGGGAGGAAGTGCGTGCGGCAGCGCTGGAGGATGGGGCCGAGGGTGAGGTATTCGAGCCAGCGGTAGGCGGGGGCGATGCGGTCGAAGTTGGCGGGTGGGGTGGAGGTCATGTGTGGGTAGCGGGGCTATTTGAGGAAGGGCAGGAGGGCGATGGGGGTGAGGAGGACGAGGTCTGCGGCGGCGCGGAGGGTGGTGGGATGGAGGCGGCGACGGATGAGGTGGAGGAGGAGCAGGAGGGTGAGGGCGAGGGTGCAGGCGATGGAGATGGCCGAGGGGCTGGTGGTGGGATGGATGTGGCTGAGCAGAGCCAGGACGAGGCCCAGGAGGATTGCGGTGGCGGTGGCGGTTGGGAGGTTGTGGAGAGCGATGCGGGTGGTGGGGTGGGCTGGGTGGCGGGCTGGGTGACGGACGGGGTGTTCCCAGGCGTAGATGAAGAGGCAGTTGAGGCTGCAGAGGGTGGCGAGGAGCAGGGCTGGGAGGAGGAGCGAGAGGCGGAGGTTGGGGCGGCGGGCGATGGTGGGGATAAAGACGGCGGCAGCGAAGAAGAGGCCTACGGCGAGTTCTTTGGGGAGGCGGTGGGCGCTGGCGGAGAGGTGGATGAGGAGGAAGTAGGCGATGAGGAGAGCGCCGAGGATGAGGTAGAGGCGGAGGGCTGCGGGTTCGATGCGGGGCATGAGTGCGGCGAGGGCGAGGCAGGCGGCGATGGCGGTGGCGAGGAAGGCGTTGCGGTGGTGGTGATGGAAGAGGTGACGGGGTTCGAGGTTGGCGGTGTGGAGGGGGTTGGCGAGGAGTTGGCGGGCGTCGAGGAGACGGTCGGCGGCGTAGAGGAGCCAGACGGCGAGGAACATGCTGACGGGGGCGGTGAGGGGCAGGGCGAGGTGGAGGGTGCGGGCGATGAACCAGGTCCAGAGGGCGGCGATGGAGGGGGCGTCGAGGGAGAGCAGATGCCAGAGGCGGAGCGGGGTGCTGAGGGTGACGGTGAGGCGCAGTGCACGGATGGAGGTGAGGACAGGCACACTCCGATGGTAGCGGGTGGAGGGGTTGGATGTCTGGCGGACGTTGAGTGGGCCGCAGGAGGCGGGTTGGCAAGAGAATGGGGCTGGCGTATGGTTTGAGGCTATGCAAGTACGCGATGAGTTTCGGGTAATGGTGCTGGCGTTGGCGATGGCGAGCCTGGCCGGCGTGTGCCGCGGGGAAGTGCTGGCGGCGGGGAGTGTGGATGCGAGTTCGATTACGTCGGCGCAAGCGGCTGGCGGGTTGAAGGAGGCGCTGTCGCGGGGGGTGTCGGCGGCGGTCGCGGATACGGGGAAGCCGGGGGGATTTGAGAATAATCCGCTGATCAAGATTGTGATGCCGGAGAAGCTACAGACGGTGGAGAAGGGGCTGCGGGCGGTGGGTATGGGCGCGCAGGTGGATGGCTTCGAGCACAGCATGAATGCGGCTGCGGAAGAGGCGGCGCCGGCGGCGAAGTCGATATTGATGGAGGCGCTGAGTTCGATGAGTTTTGCGGATGCGAAGCAGATCGTTCTGGGAGGGAATACGGCGGGGACGGAGTACTTTAGGCGGACGAGTTCGGGCCAGATATCGGATGCGTTTCGTCCGATTATTGAGAAGGCGATGGCGCATACGGGGGTGACGGAGAAGTTTGGCGCGTTGATGGGCTCGGCGCCGAAGATTCCGTTTATGAAGACGCCGACGGTGGACATCAACAGCTATGTGCTGGAGAAGAGCGTGGCGGGGCTGTTCACGATGATGGGGCAGGAAGAGGCGAAGATCCGGACGAATCCTGCGGCGCAGGTGACACCGCTGCTGAAGACGGTGTTTGGCCGGTTTTAGCGAGGGGATTAAAGCAGAAGCCGCTCCTGCGCGATGAGACTGCGCGGGAGCGGCGGTGGGATTATGCGGTGGCTTCGACCTGGAGGTCGGAGCGGACCTGATGTGCTCCTGCGGCCCAGAGGCCAGGGTCGATATTGGCGAAGATGCCGTCGCGGCGGTGGATCTCCTCGAGGCGGATTTTTTGCTCGGGGGAGATGTTGCCGGTGGACTCGAAGGTCTGCCAGATGGCTTTGATCTCGTTGAACTGATCGTTGTGGGTGAGGAAGCGGATCTCGGCGTAGTCGCGTGCGGCACCGGTGGTGATGAGGAACTGCCAGTCGGAGGATTCGAGCAGGAGGAGTTCCCTGCAGAGTTGCTGGACGATGTGCTTTCCGAGTTCGGTGTTGCGCCAGGTTCCAGCGGTGCAGACCTCGCGGGTGTAGAGTTCGGCGGGATAGATGTGGGTGTAGGTCCAGGCGGTTTCGGGATTCATCCAGACCTGGTTGGTGCCTTCGGCTCCCCAGGAGCCTTCGTGCATGGCGATGAATCCGGCGCGGGGGTAGCGCTCTAGGTATTCGGCGCAGGAGATGAGCTGGAGGCCGGTGTCGTAGTCGTGGAGGTTGCGGGCTACGGCTTCGAGCCAGAGGCAACCCTCGAACCACCAGTGGCCGAAGAGTTCGGCGTCGAAGGGGGAGCAGAGGATGGGTGGGATGTTGTCGTTGAAGCCTGATTCGAGGGCCTCGTAGACGAGGTGGGTGAAGTGGGCGGCGTGGGATTTGACTCGTTCCGCGGCGGCCTGGGGGTAGTAAGGCTGTTTGTCACCCATGTCGACCTTGGGGCCGGTGACGCACCAGTAGCGGTGACCTCCGGGCCAGCGTTTTTTGTGGAAGTCGAGGTAGACTCCGTCTCCGGGGTATCCTGTGTCGCCGGACCAGACCTGGACGCCGGTGCGGGGGTCTCGAGGGAAGATGGTGGTGGCGAAGCGCTTGCCTGAGTTGTCCTGAGTGCCGTAGGGTCCGTCGACGTAGTAGGGCTGGTAGAGAGAGCGATGGGGCCCGTGGGTCATCTGCTCGGTGTGGGGGTCGCGGGGGACGGAGCCGTTGAGGAGTTCGTAGGGGCTGGGGATGCGTTCTGACTCTTCGACGAGGTGGGTGTCGACAAAGAAGAAGTCGATTTGCGACTCGGAGAGGGCTTGTTCGACGCCGATGCGGTCGAAGCCTGCGGGTTTTTGGGAGCCGTCGGCGAATTCCACGGGGTAGTTCCAGAAGCCGGCGGGGCGGTATCCGCACTCGGGGGCCCAGATACCTTTGGGGTGCTTGCCGATGTGGTGGATGTGGGTGTCGACGGCGGTGCGGATCTGTGCGCGAACGGACTCGTCGGTGCCGAGTAGAGGCATGTAGCCGTGGGTGGCCCCGCAGGTGATGATGTCGATGAGGCCGATGTCGTTGAAGTGGCGGAAGGCCTTGATGATGTTCTGGTCGAAGCGGTTGAAGTCGTTGAGGGCTTGCGAGAAGAACTGGTGCCAGAAGCGTGCGGTTTCGGCGAGGTGGGACTCGCCGGACTGGATGAAGAAGGCTTCGTCCTCACGGGCGGCGACGATTTTGCGGGTGAGGTAGTTGGGGAACTCCGCGATGAAGACGGGGTGGGAGAGTTGCTCGAGGAGCACGGGGGAGAGATTGAGATTGCAGTTAAAGCGGATGCCGTCGCGCTCGAGGTTACTGAGGACGCGGATGAGCGGGAGGTAGGTTTCCGCAGCAGCCTCGTGGAGCCACTCCATACCGTGGGGCCAAGTGCCGTGATTGACGACGTAAGGCAGATGCGCGTGCAGGGTGAAGGTGAGGAAACCTGCTGGGCGGGAAGCGTCTTTGGTAAATGCCTGCGTCAAGGTAGTACCTCTAAGAGCAGTATGTCTTGCAGAAAGGCCACGCTGAGGCTGTGGCTTGAAGTGTGTTGTCGAGTTTACACCAGGGGAATCAAAAAAAGAGTAGTGGACTCAGGGCAAGGCTGGGGTGGGGGTGCCAGCGCGTGGGCACTGGCACTCTGGCTGGGGGTTAGTTGAGGGGGCGGCGCTGGAGGGTGGGGTCGGTGGGGGCTGTTGCGGGCTTGCCGGTGGTGTGGACGACGACGGGGTTGGTGAGCCGGAAGCGGATGAGGGTTTCGGCGGGGATCTGCACCTGCTGACCCTTGGTGATGGCTTGTGCTCCGGCGCCGAGTCCACCGCCTGCTGCTGCGCCGATGGCTGCGCCCTGTCCTCCACCGAAGATGCCGCCGAGGATGGCGCCGATGGCTGCACCGCCGCCGACTTTTTCGGCGGTATTTTTGCCGCGGCCAGTACCTTCCTTGCTGAAGGGGTCAGCGGCTACGGGGATGCGTTCACCTTTGGGGTTGATGCTGGTGAGTTCGATGGTGAGGAGGGAAGAGCCTTTGAAGTGGGCTGCTTCGTGGACTTCGCTGACGCGTCCGGCGATGGGGGTTCCCTGAGGGATGGCTGTGATGCCTTCAATGACAAGGTCGGTGGCAAGGGTTCCGGTGAAGGTTTCGCCCTGCTGGGTGGTCGCGCTATCGAGGGTTTGGGTGATGCGGATGGGGATGGGGGTTCCGGAGGGGATGGTGATGTCGCGGACGACGGGCTTGGGGGGAGCCTGCGGCTGCGGCGGTGGTGGGGCTACCTGAGGTTGTGGGCGAACGATGGGTGCTGGCTGGGGCTGGTTGGCTGCTGTTTGTGCGGCTGGCTGGATGGGGGTCTGGGCTGCGGCAGGCTTCTTTTTGCTGGGGGCTGGTTCGCGATGGATGTCGCGCTGGGGTTCTGGGGCCTGGGCCATGGGTGCTGGCGGCGGGGTTTGGGCTGCGGTCTGGACGGTGAGATTGTTGACGACGGTGCGGATGCCGTTGACCTGAGCGGCGTCGTTGGCGGCGAGGGCGCGTGCTGCTTCGCTGCTGACGTTGCCGTTGAGGGTGGCGATACCGTTCTGGACGGAGGTCTGGATGGGTTCGCTGGCGATGGCGGAGTCGGAGGCGATGCGCTGCTGGAGGGCGGTGGCCAGGGTAGCGTCGTTGGCCTCGGGGGCGGCTGGCGGGGTGCTCTTGCAGCCGGCGAGGCTGAGGCCGATTGCCAGAGTGGCGATGGCGGCGGCGGAATTGGCGGCGGCGTAGAGGCGATGGAGTTTCATAAGTGCCTTTCGTTGCGAAGAATCCGTGTCACAGACGATATCAAACTAATGGGGCAGTGAGGTCAAGTGGTTGTGAGGACGATTGATCGGCGGTGGATTGGCGATTGGCATGATTTTATTTTTGGACGAACGGCGGGGCGGAAGAGATGCTTGCCCCGAGGAGGTGGAGAGACGGCGCGCAACCCGAGAGTGGTCATCAGCATCCACCGATAGGTGATGGTTTTTGTGTCGGCTGGTTCCCTGGCAAAAGGTTGGGATGGAAGCAGGATGTAGCGGGACAGGGATGCTGGTCGAGAGGTATGCTTATGACATCACACGAGTTTGATGTTGGTTGCAGGATTGCGTCGACCGATTTTGATGGGAATGAGCGGAGTTTTTTCCGCATAAGAATTGCTTTCGAGGAGAATGACATGGCAGACAACGACAACGGTGTAGGTGGATTGGGATGGTTTCTTGCGGGTCTGGGTCTGGGTGCCGTGATTGGTGTGCTGTATGCGCCGAAGTCGGGCAAGGAGACACGGGAAGACCTGGTGGCCGGTGCACTGGATGCGAAGGAGCGTGCGGCGGTTCTGGCACAGCAGGCGAAGGACCGTGCTGCGGAGTTGGCGGAACAGGGTCGGCAGCAGGTAGGCGACTATGTTGATCGCGGCAAGGAGTACTACGACCGCGGCCGGACACAGTGGTCGCAGTATGTAGAAAAGGGCAAGGGCCTGGTGCAGGAGCAGCAGGACAAGGTATCGGCTGCGATTGATGCAGGTAAAGAAGCGTATGTGGCGACGACGCACGATCACTCGTAACAGTTGCAGTAGCATTTATGAGGGCCCGGTCTACCTGAGGGAAGGCCGGGCCTTTATGATTTCTGCGTTGGGCGTTGATGGTTGGACGTTGCAGGATTTGGGATCGGGACGAGGAGACAGGATATGGAAGCGGCACGAATGGCGATGATGTGGCTGCAGGATGCGGATTCGATCTCTTCGGGGAACTCGAAGCTGCTGATGATTTTTATTGGGATTGTGGCTGTGGGCAGCTTGACGCAGGCGATTGTGGTGATGGTGATGGCGGCGGGTGCGGCGAGGACGCAGAAGCGGGTGCTGGCGATGATGGAAGACCTGAGTGAGAAGGTGATGCCGGTGGTGGCGAGCGCACAGGAGTTGCTGCATGATTCTGTGCCGAAGGTGAAGGTGATTACCGAGAACCTGGTGGAGACGAGCCATCTGGTGCGGATGCAGGCGACGGAGATTGATGCGACGCTGAGCGAGGTGAACGATCTGACGCGGAAGCAGGTGGCGCGGGTGAACGGGATGGTGAGTACGGCGTTGACGACCACGGGTGAGCTTGCGGCGACGATCGAGCATGGGATCCGCGTTCCAATCCGGGAGGTGCTGGGGATTGTGAATGGGCTGAAGGCTGGGTTGGATGTGCTGGTGGGGCGGGTGAAGGGATTCGGCGGGCGTGGGTAGCTGCTGGCCGGTGGAGTTGGGGTGCCGGGTGGCGTCACCCAAAGGTTGTAGGGAATGTTGGCCGGTACAGGGCTAGTCTTTGAAAATAAAGTCGTTCGGGTAGCTAACGTCGCTCGAACCGATACGTATAAAAGGCGTGAGTTGTGGGTTGGCACTGTTTCGAGCCGAAGTTTTGGTGTTGGTTTACAGCGCGTTACTGTTGAATTGCCAGTCTGTATTTTCCCTGCCTTGATTGAACCGTGGTTATACCAGCCCGTTATCCGCGGGCTATTCGACAACGTTGTTGAACGACAAGGAGTGTCAGCGATGAATGCAGGCAGGCAGTTAGCTGGGGTGTTTTTGGGATTGGCCGGATTGGCGAGTCTGGGTGTGGTGACTGGGTGTTCGTCCTCGATGACGAACGGCGCGAGCACGGTTGCGGCATCTACGACGGCAGCACCGATGCTGGTGACGGTGAGCGATGCGCCACTGAATAACATTTTGATGGCGAAGGTGACGATCTCTGCGATTACGCTGGGGACGGGGAGTGCGACGGGTGCCGTGTCGGTGCTGTCGCAGCCAGCGACGGTGGAGTTGTCGAGTCTGGGCGGAGTGCAGGAGCCGATTGAGTTGACGAATCTGGCGTTGGGCACTTATACGTCGGCGACGGTGACGGTGTCATCGGCGCAGGTGACGTATCTGAATGCGAGCGGGGTTGCGACGACGGGTATGGCGACGCTGACGTCGCCGACGGTGACGGTGGCATTGACGCCTGCGTTGATGGTGGCGAGTGCGACGACGGAACAGCATCTGCAGTTCGGGTTTGATCTGACGAAGTCATTCGACCTGACGGGCAATGTGTTGAGCTTTACGCCTGCAATCACGACGCTGGCGGCGGCGGTGAGCAGCGAGGACGGCGGCGACCGGAATCTGGTGGCGACGGGCTCGGTGGTGAGCGTGACTCCGACTGCGATTACGGTGCAGTGCGGGGATTCGGGACGGCAGTTTACTTATGTGATCAACAGCTCGACGGCGTTGCCGACGGGGGTGATGCTGGCGTCGCTTCAGACGGGCATGATTGTACGGATCCAGGGGCAGACGCAGCCGGATGGGACGATTGTGGCGGTGTCGATTACGCCTGAGTCGACGACAGGGATGTCCGGGCAGAATGAGGATGGAGCGAAGGGCATTATTGTGAGCGTGACGACGAGCGGCGGCCTGGTGACTGGCTTTACGATGGTTCCGCGCGAGGCGTTCGGGATGATGACGATGAGCAACCTGCCGATGACCGGAACGATCAATGTGGCTTTGTCGAGCGCGACGGTGTACGGCTTGCCGCAGGAGGCGCAGCAGGTTGGATTGACGAGCGCGATGTTTACGAATGCGGAGTTGTTTCCGGGCCAGTCGGTGATGGTGACGGGCGTGGCGGACAGCACTGGCACGGTGGCGGCGCAGCAGGTGACGCTGGGAGCAGTTGGCCTGGGCGGCGTGCTGGCTGGTGTTCCGCAGGGGAATGCCCCGGCGTATACGTTTGGGCTGACGCTGACGAGCATTGGCGCGCTGGCGAATCCGAAGTCTTTGCCGACGTTGACGTTGAACGTGGCAACGGAAGCCAGCACGGAGTACAACCACGGAATGACGGCTGCGGGATTTGCAGCACTGACTGCGGGTACGGCTGTCGAGGTGAACGGGTATGTGCTGCTGGATCCCATGGGCAACTACCTGTTGACTGCGCAGCAGATTGGTCAGGTGCAGGCGCCGGAGAGTCCGGAAGGCAACTAGACTGACGGTGGTGCATGTGGAAAGGCCCTCGCCTGATGGCGGGGGCTTTTTTATTTACTGGGAGGCATGTGTGGCTAGAGGGTGGGGTTGACGATCCAGCCACCGCCTACGACTTCGTCGTTTTGGTAGAAGACGGCGGATTGGCCGGGGGTGATGGCTCGCTGGGGCTCGTCGAAGCGAGCGTGGATGCGGCCGGGGCCGGCGGCGGTGAGGGTGGCGGGGGCGGGGGTGTGGCGGTGACGGATCTTGACGGTGACGCGGAGTTGGTCGCCGGGGTAGAGGTCGGGGACGGAGATCCAGTTGAGGCGGTCGGCGTAGAGGTCGCGGGAGAAGAGGTCGGAGTCGGCGCCGACGGTGACCTGGTGGGAGTCGGGGTGGATGTTGAGGACGTAGAGGGGCTCGGGGCTGGTGAGGCCGAGGCCTTTGCGCTGGCCGACGGTGAAGGACTGGATGCCCTGATGGTGGCCGATGACTTCTCCGGAGGTGGAGACGAGTTCGCCGGAGGAGTCGGGGAGGGGCTGGTTCTGCTCGTCGAGGTAGGCCTTGAGGAAGGTGTTGTAGTCACCGCCGGGGATGAAGCAGATCTCCTGGGAGTCGGGCTTGGCGGCGACGTTGAGACCGGCTTCGGAGGCCATGACGCGGACGGCTGGCTTCTGCATTTCGCCGAGGGGGAAGAGGGTGCGGGCGAGTTGATCCTGGGTGAGGCCGAAGAGGAAGTAGGTCTGGTCCTTGGAGTGGTCGGCGGGGCGGGAGAGTATCCAGCGTTTGCGAATGGGGTCGAAGTGATTGCGGGCGTAGTGGCCGGTGGCGATGCGCTCGGCGCCGATCTGGCGGGCGGTGGTGAGGAGGGAGTCGAACTTGAGGTGGTTGTTGCAGAGGGTGCAGGGGATGGGGGTGCGTCCGGCGAGGTACTCGGCGACGAAGGGCTTAACGACCTCGTCTTCGAAGCGGTCCTGCTGGTTGACGACGTAGTAGGGGATGTCGAGCTGCTCGGCTACGCGGCGGGCGTCGTAGACGTCGTCGATGGAGCAGCAGCGTCCCTGGACGGCTTCGGGCATGCCGGCGTGACCGCTGAGGCGGCGCTGGTTCCAGAGCTGGAGGGTGAGGCCGACGAGGGAGTGGCCCTGGGCGCGGAGGAGTGCGGCGACGGCGGAGGAGTCGACTCCTCCGGACATGGCTACGGCGATGGTTTCTGGCTGTGACATAGGTACAGCCTTATTGTCTCAAGAAATGAGTGGGGAGGTGCTGCTGGGGTGGGTTGGGCGGATCAGTGATGGGGCTCGGTTTTTTTGAGGAAGTCGATGAGGTACTGTTTCCAGACAGCGGCCTGGGTGTGGGTTCCGTGGCCTCGGGTGGCGTCGGAGGTGGGGATGAGGATGAAGGTGGCGTGGGGGATGCGGGCGGTGAGGCGTTCGGCGATGCCCAGTTCGGGCGGGTTGATGTAGTCGTCGGCGGAGTTGATGTAGAGGACGGGCGCGGTGATGGTGGCGAGTTTGGGTTCGGGGTTGTAGTTGCGGCTGGCGTTGATGTAGTAGATGAGGTTGTTGGCGTCGGTGTGGGCGGTGGTGCGGGTGAGGTAGTTGTCGACGTACTGCTCGGCGGCGGCGCGGGTGGGTGCGGCCTTCTGCATCTGGAGGGCGCTGGAGCCCATGACGAGGAGCATTTCGTTGGCGGTGCGGAGGCCGAGGGCGGGTTCGGAGGTGTATTCGCCGTGCTGCCAGGCGGGATCGAGTTCGATGTTCTGGATGGCCATGTAGCGCATCATGCGGTTGCGTCCGGCAAGGGTGGTGGGGAGGCAGGCGAAGGGAGCGAGCGCGTCCATGAAGGTGGGGTAGGTTTCTCCCCAGACGAAGGCCTGCATGCAGCCCATGGAGGTGCCGAGGATGAGGCGGAGGTGATCGACGTGGAGGTCCTGGGTGAGCATGATTTGCTGGGAGCGGACCATGTCGTCGTAGTCGTACTGGGGGAAGTGCATGTGGAGTCCGTCGGAGGGCTTGGAGGAGTCGCCGTGGCCGATGTCGTCGGGGAGGATGAGGAAGTATTTGGTGATATCGAAGGGCTGGCCGGGGCCGAAGAGGACGTTGGAGAAGACGGGGTTGAGGAGGGTGAAGCGGTCTCCGCCGGTGCCGTGGAGGAGGAGGATAGCGTTGTCGGTGTGGCCCTGGGGGTCGCGATGGGGAGTGCCGAGGGTGAGGTAGCGGAGGTGGAGGGTGGGGATGGTTTCGCCGGACTGGAAGCGGAAGTTGGGGATGTCGAAGGCGTGGTCCTGGGTGGGCCAGGTGGTGGCCGGAGGTGTTGGGGCGGCGGCGGGGGTGGATGTGGTCTGGGCGGGCAGTGAGGCGGGGAGAGCGGCGGCGAGGGCGAGGAGAGCGAGGGTTTTGCGAAGCATGGGGGGAGTATATGCCGACGAGGGTTGAAGGCTCTATGCAAAAAAGGGTGGATGGGGTGTTGGCTAGGACTCCTCGAAGAGTTCGTGGAAGAGTTCGCGGACTTTATCTTTGGCCTGGGAGAGGGCTTTGCGTCCGGCGGCGGTTGCCCGGTAGGCGCGCTGGGGGCGTCCTGTGCTTTTGAGGGAGGAGGATTTGAGGAGGCCGTTTTTCTCCATGGCGTGGAGCATGGGGTAGATGGTTCCGGGGCCGATTTTGTAGCCGTGGCGTTGGAGTTCCTGCATGATGCCGAGGCCGAAGATGGGTTCTTCGGCGGCGTGGTGAAGGACATGCAGGCGGATGAGCCCGGTGTAGAGCCTCTGAACTTCGATGGCGGGAGAAGACTTTGCCACGGGTGGCCTCGGGTGGAGCGTGATGACTGGCTGGAATGATTTTATAGAAGCTACAAAGCGAGGCTGGTTGTTTATATCGAAGTTCGATATATTGGCGACATGAAGGATCGGGGGATGCTGAGGGGTTGCGGTCGGGGCGCGGGGTGGTTGTTGGTGATGGGGCTGGTGGGTTTGCCGGTTGCGTGGGCAGGGCCTCCGTTCCAGACGGATGATCCTGATCCGGTGGCGTTTCGTCACTTTGAGATGTATGCGTTTGAGCTGTCGGATGGGACGACCGATGGTGGCACGGTGCTGGAGCTGCCGAGTTACGAGATGAACTATGGGGTAGTGCCGAATGTGCAGTTGCACCTGGTGGTTCCGGTGGCGGCGAGTTTTGCTCCGCATGGCGGGGCGGTGAATTATGGGATTGGGGATACGGAGTTGGGGGCGAAGGTACGTTTGCTGAAGGAGACGAAGCGGAGTCCGGAGGTGGGGATTTTCCCTTTCTTTGAACTGCCGAGCGGGAGTGCGGCGAAGGGACTGGGGGTGGGTGCGGCGTGGTATCGGGTTCCGCTGTGGATACAGAAGAGCTTTGGTGCATGGACGAGCTATGGGGGCGGCGGCGAGGCGGTGGTGGAGGCGGAGGGGTATAAGGACTATCCGTTTGCGGGCTGGCTGGTGCAGCGGCAGTTGAACAAGAGGCTGACGCTGGGTGGGGAGTTGTATGGTCATGGCGCGGAGGGTGCGGCGGCGACGAGCACACGGGCTGCGACGATGTTCGATGTGGGTGGGATCTATGAGTTCAAGCCGGGATTTGATTTGTTGTTCGCGGCGGGGAAGAGTGTGTATGGGCAACCGGAGACGTACACGTATCTGTCACTGTACTGGACGTGGGGGCCGGGTGGACCGGGTGATAACGATGAGCCGGACAGCGGTGGTGGCGGGGGTGCGAAGATGATGTCGATGTTGAAGGGAATGCGGCTGCATTAGGAGGCGGGATGGAGATGACGGTGCGTGAGCTGGTGACGCTGGTTCACGGGATGATGTTTGGAGGATTTTTTCTGCTGACGGGTTTTGGAGCGCTGGTGGGGATGGTGCGATCGCGATATGCGGTGGCGGGGATGACGGATGCGGGATACCGCTGGGATGCGGTGTATTGGGGGGTGACGGTGGCGCTGGGGTGGGCGGCGGTGCTCTCGGGAGCGTATGTGGTGTATCCGTGGTATCGGGCGGTGGTGCCTGCGGGGGCTGGGTTGGCGGGGTATCCGCAGCGGTTGCTGTTGTCGCGGGCGGAGACGGCGGGTTGGCACAGCGTGGGGATGGAGTGGAAGGAGCATGTGGCGTGGATGGCTCCGATGGCGATGACAGCGGTGGCGAGTGTGGTGGTGCGATATCGGGAGGGTTGGAGCAGGGAGCGGGTGCTGCGGCGAGTGGTGCTGGCGTTTGGAGCGACGGCGATACTGGCGGGTTTGGTTGCCGGGGGCTGGGGTGCGCTGATCGACAAGGCAGCGCCGATCACTGGGGGGCGGACGATGATGTGGATGGGGGTGGGGCGATGACGGAGCGGGCAAGGGGCGAACGCGGGAATGGTGCAGCGGGTGCGGCGCTGCTGGCGTGTGGGTTGGGGTGCTTTGTACTGGGCGTGATTGCGTTGGCGGCGGATGGCTGGAAGGCGCTGGCGGGATGGATGATCTGGTATCGGCCTACGGGGCCGTTGTCGGGGGTGAGTACGCTGGCGCTGGTGATTTGGCTGGGATGCTGGTGGGTGCTGGATCGGCGGTGGCGGGGCAGGGACGTGGCGATGGGGAAGGTAGGAGGGGTTGCGGTGGTGCTGCTGGTGCTGGGGGTGCTGCTGACGTTTCCGCCGTTTGGGGATGTGCTGATCGGAAAGTAAGGGTTGCCCCTCGGCGCGGGTGACTGGGTGTTTGTGCCGAGGGGCCACGGGATTACTGCTTGGCCTGCATCTGGGTGGTGAGGGGCTTGGTGATGTCGTCGAGGTAGTCTGGGGTGCCGTCTACGCGGACGAGGGATGGGTAGCGTTGGCCGTTGTGGTAGTCGATGTTGGCTTCGGTGACGAAGGTATCGGCCTGGAGGATGAGGTGGATGGGGTTGGAGTTGCCTTTGGCGTCGTCGATGGCCTGCTTGAGGGCATCGGCGGAGTAGACGTTGCCGTTGACGGCGATGATCTTCTGCCCGGGTGCGAGGCGGGCTTTGTCGGCGGGGCCGTTCCAGCGGACGTCGACGAGGTTGCCTTCAGGGTTGACGCGGATGCCGAGGGAGTACCAGACGTCGACGGAGGCTCCGCGACGGCTACCGGTGGAGGATAGGGTTTTTTCGGAGGCGGAGGGCTTGTCGGTGTAGACGAGCTTGTAGCCGCCCTGCTCGATTCCGGCGAGGTCGGCGCGGGGGTTGAGGTTGTCGATGCGGTTGTGGAGGAAGGTAGCCCAGTCGTAGGGGACGACCTGGTTGAGGTCGGCGATGAGCTCGTCGCGGTTGTAGGTGACGATGATGGGGCCGGTGTTGCCGCCTTTGCCGAGGAAGATGTGTTCGAAGTCGTTGAGGGATTTCTGGTTGTTGGTGAGCTTGCGGATGAGGGTGTCGGCGTCGAGCCAGAGGAGTTCGCCTTCCTGGTAGTAATCCTGTCCGCGCTTCCAGTTGGACCAGGCGGGGTTGCCTCCGCGGAGGATGCTGGCGGCGATGGCGGTGTCTTCGGTGGAGCGCCATTCGCGGCCGGGTTTGTAGTCGAGCTGGGCGGCGGAGAGGGCGAGGAGGTCGCGGTACTGGGCCTGGGATTTGAGTCCGGAGCGTGCGGCGAGGACGTTGCCGAGGTACTGGGTCATGCCTTCGTAGACCCAGAGGAGGGAGCCCTGCTGCATCTTGTTGAAGTCGGTCTGGTAGAGGTTGTAGGGGCGGCGGTACTTGCCGTTCCAGGAGTGGGTGAACTCGTGGGCGAGGAGGTCTGATTCGCCGAGCTGGTGGGCCTCGTCGGAGAAGCCTTTTTCGTCGATGCCGTTGTCGGAGGACTGGCCGTGCTCGAGGCCTTCACCGCCGGCGACGTCGGAGAGGGTGAGGAGGAAGTGGTACTGGTTGTAGTGGCGGGAGGCGTACATGGCTCCGGTCTCGCGGACGAGGTTGGAGATTTCGCCGAGGAGTGCGGGGCGTAGGTTGGAGTCTTCGGGGGCGTCGGAGACGACGTCGATGAAGTGTTTGGGGGAGACTTCGGGGGCGAGAGCGAACTCGTGGAAGTACTGTCCGGTGATGATGGGGGAGTCTTCGAGTTGTTCGACGGTGGTGGGGGCGTAGTGCGTGGTTCCGCCGGTGGGGTGCTGGGGATCGTAGGGGCTGGTGGGGGTGAGAGCGGTGCCGATACCCCAGCCGGCAGGAACGGTGACGGAGGGTTGGATGGCGATGTTGGCGACGGGGGTGTTGGCGGGATAGAGGAGGAGTTTTTCCCACTCGAGGACGGCCATTTTCTGGGTGATTCGGGCGGTGACGATGCAGTCGAGGTGGGCGTGGATGGAGGTGACGCCCTTGGGGATGGAGACGTGGAACTGGTAGAGGTCGGTGTCGTCGCGGCGCCACTTGAGGGGCTGTCCGTTGGCGGTGAAGACGACTCCGGTGATGTCGTCGACGGGGCCGGTGGGGCGGTGGTTGCCGGGGATCCACTCGGGGGTGGTGAGGTTGGCGGTGCCGGGGGAGACGGGGATGTCGATCTCGGCGTGATAGAGCTTGCGGGGTGCGTCGGTGAGATCGGCAGTGATCACGATGGGGGGCTTGGGGACGGCGGGGGGTGTGGTGGCGGGGGACTTTTGCGCGGTGGCGGCGAAGGGCAGCAGAGTGGCAGCGGCGGCCAGGAGGAGGGATGGGCGAAGGGGCATTGCGGGTGATTCCTTTCTCGGGTTGCGGGTGTGGAGCTGCAGATGTGACGCTGCAGGGCTGGTCATGCGGGCTAATTGTTAAAAAAGCATACGTTACAGGGAGGTGAATGGACGCGGGGTGGAGTGGTTTTGTTGCGGGGCAGAGCGGTGGGGCGGTTTTTTGTTGCTGGGGTAGCGAGGGTGGGGGAGTTGAGCCACTGCAGGCTGGAGGTGACGGCTTGCAGTGGCGGCTGGGGGTTATTGGGCGAGTGCGGCTTCGATGGCGGCGATGACGATGGGATCGTCGGGGGTGACTTCGGGGGAGAAGCGTGCCGCTACGTTGCCGTTGCGGTCGATGAGGAATTTCTCGAAGTTCCAGAGGATGCCGGGTGCGGGGTTGGTGCCTTTGCCGAAGGCGTCGAGCCTGGCGCGCATGGCCCCTGGCTGGTTGGCGGTGGCTTCAGGATGAGCGGCGATGAGGGTCTGGTAGAGCGGATGGGTTTCGGGGCCGGTGACGACGATCTTCTGGAACATGGGGAAGTTGACGCCGAAGGTGGATTTGCAGAAGGAGAGTATCTCTTCGTTGGAGCCGGGTTCCTGACCGGCGAAGTCGTTGGCAGGGAAGCCGAGGACTTCGAGGCCGGCTGGCTGGAAGCGGGTGTAGAGCTTTTCGAGGGCGTCGTACTGGGGGGTGAGTCCGCATTTGGAGGCGACGTTGACGATGAGGAGGACTTTGCCGCGGTAGTCGGCGAGGGAGGTGGATTCGCCGGTAATGCGATGGACGGGGATATCGAAGATGGGGGTGCTGGGTGCGGACATGAGGACTCCTGAGATTTGGACTGCGCTTGTTCTCGCATTATAAGAGTGACTGAAAATATTCACCCGATGGCAGGCAAAGTGGCGATGGGTATTATCATCGAGAGACACATGTCATTTGCCGATCAACTATTTGGGAAGCCATTAGCCACGAGTGAAGAACGAGCCGAGCATATCGGTGTAGCCGCAGGGATACCTATCTTCGGCCTGGATGCATTGACGAGCGCAGCGTACGGGCCGGAGGCTGCGATGACGCTGCTGATCCCGCTGGGGCTGGCAGGCGTGCATTATATTTTGCCGATTATTTCGGCGATCTTGATTTTGCTGGTGATTGTGTATTTCAGTTATCGGCAGACGATCGAGGCGTATCCGAACGGTGGCGGGTCGTACACGGTAGCGAGTGAGAACCTGGGGAACGGCGCGGGTTTGCTGGCTGCTGCGGCGTTGATGATCGACTACATTTTGACGGCGGCGGTGGGAATATCGGCGGGAGTTACGGCGCTGACCTCGGCGCTGCCGCAGTTTCAGCAACACACACTGCTGCTGTGCCTGGTGATACTGGCGATTCTGGCCATTGTGAATATGCGTGGCGTGAAAGATACGGGCGCGGCGTTTATTGCGCCGACGTTTTTGTTTATCGGCACGCTGCTGACGGTGATCGGGGTGGGGGTTTACCGGGCGTATGTGACCCCGGGCCATCATCCTTTGCCGGTCGCTCCATTGCCGAGTGCGGTACCGCCGACGGTGAAGTTGCTGGGGATGTGGATGCTGCTGAAGGCGTTTTCGAGCGGATGCGCCGCGATGACGGGTGTGGAGGCGGTGTCGAACGGGGTGATGGCGTTTGGCGAGCCGCGGGCGAAGCGTGCGCAGCGGACGCTGTCGGTGATTATTGCAATTTTGATTGTGCTGCTGTTCGGGACGGCTTACCTGGCGAAGGCGTATGGGATTATGGCGATGGAGCCGACGGACGCGGGCTACCAGAGCTTGTTGAGTTTGCTGGTGACGGCGGTGTTCGGGCGGGGATGGTTTTACTTTGTGACGATGGGCAGCGTGCTGTTGGCGCTGGCGTTGAGCGCGAACACGGCGTTTGCGGATTTTCCGCGGTTGACGCGGGCGATTGCGTTGCATGACTACCTGCCGCATGTGTTTATTCTGCGTGGTCGGCGGCTGCTGTTTTCGCATGGGATTTATGCGTTGACGGGGTTTACGGGGCTGATTCTGATTCTGTTCGATGGGGTGACGGACCGGCTGATACCGCTGTATGCGATTGGCGCGTTTCTGGCGTTTACGCTGTCGCAGGCGGGGATGGTGGTGCATTGGAAGAAGGAAGCCAAGCACAAGGGTCGGCTGTGGCACATGTTTGTGAATGGCGTTGGCGCGTTGGCTACGGGGATCACGCTGGTGGTGGTGTTGGTGGCGAAGTTTATGGCGGGGGCATGGGTGACGGCGCTGCTGGTGCCGACGCTGATTCTGCTGATGCTCGCAGTGAAGAAGCACTACACGCGGGTGAACCGGGAGATGGCCGATCCTACGCCGTTGCGGTTGACGAATCTGGAGCAGCCGATTGTGGTGATTCCGATGGCGCGCTGGGACAAGGTAACGGAGAAGGCGATGCGGTTTGGGCTGCTGATCTCGAAGGAGATCAAAGTGGTGCATATCCATTCGGACAATGAAGACGGGACACTGGAAGAGGTTTGGGACGAGAAGGTACTGGCTCCGATCCGCAGCGAGAAGATGGAAGAGCCGGAGTTGGTGACGATCCATTCGACGTACCGGATGACGATTACTCCATTGATGGAGTACGTGCTGCACCTGGCGGACGCGAATCCACAGCGGAAGGTGGCGGTGTTGCTGCCGGAGTTGGTGGTGAATCACTGGTGGGAGAACCTGCTGCATGGGCAGCGGGTGCAGTTGCTGAAGCTGCTGTTGTTGCTGAAGGGAAATCCGCGGGTGGTGGTGGTGAATATACCGTGGTATCTGTGAGGTCAGGCTGAGACGGAACAATCAAACTAAGATAAATCGAGCACTTCGGTTACTCAGTCGCTTGCGGTTCATATCGTAGTTTTGAGCCGCTACTACTTAGGAGGACGGCATGGCTTGCTGGATGCGCAGTAAAAACATGCTTGGTACGAGCAACTGTAGATGTCGGGACATCCCGCATCGGTGCAATTTTGCGCGTTGGCTGAGTTGACACAGTTTGTGGGTGGAGCACTGGCGGGAGCGTAGCACTCTTCGTGTCCTCCACCAATTTGGATTCTTTGTAAATTGGGCTGAGAAGAAAAGACTTTTGAGTCCCAGACCGCATTCTGAAGGCCAGTTCTTTTATGTGAAGACTGACAGGTGCCTACTGTGGGCAGTATGTGTCCGTTGCTACACATACCTTCTGCGTCTCGATCCATGGTGGCTTGATCGTAGACATCTCCATCCTGTTTTCGCTCCCAGCTTCCTCCGTCGGCAAATTTTACGCTGATAATGGCTACCTGAATCATGCTCAGAACTGCGTGGTTTTGTTCGCCCAGGTTGATGATGTAATCAGGATCAGCAGTCATGCTTGTCAATTGTTGTTTGCCTAGAGCCACAATTACGTGTTCGGGGCGGACAGGAATTACATGAGCGTTACCAACAGAACGTCGATCTGCGCATTGAGAAGAAACGACCGGAATCCAACCTATCTCGTAGGAGATGATTTGATGGGATGTCGTATTTGAAATCACAACACTAGCGAGCATATTAGTTACGCTCTGAGTGACTTCAGTTATTACGAGTGGCGAATTTTGATTATTGATTCTAGATACGCCAATTAGCTGTGAGGTTTGTTGTGCGTTCATGTTGGGTGCCAGGATCAGGTATGCCAGCGTTACGATAGCCAATCTCGTTTTAATCATCGTAAGTCCTCGCTTGGCGCGAAAATATCATTGAATCTGATATCCGTCAACATTTATCGGTGGCCGGTTTAGATTTTCTTTGGTTTGACTAGTACAGCGGAAGGTGGCGGTGTTGCTGCCGGAGTTGGTGGTGAATCACTGGTGGGAGAACCTGCTGCATGGGCAGCGGGTTCAGTTGCTGAAGCTACTGTTGTTGCTGAAGGGAAATCCCCGGGTAGTGGTGGTGAATATACCGTGGTATCTGTGACGTCAGGCTGAGGCGGTGGCAGGCTTGCGGTAGGCGGGGGAGAGTTCGCGGAGGCGGGCTACTGCGGTGGGGATGATGGCGAGGGCTGCGTCGACTTCTGCCTGGGTGGTGAGGCGGGAGAGGGAGAAGCGGACGCTGGCGCGAGCGCGTGCGGGAGAGAGTCCCATGGCGGTGAGGACGTGGGAGGGCTCTGCCGCTCCGGACTGGCATGCGCTGCCTCCGCTGACGGAGAGCCCTTTGAGGTCGAGGGCGATGACGAGGGCTTCGGCTTCGACGTGATCGAAGTAGATGTTGGTGGTGTTGGAGCCGCGGAGGGTGCCTGCGCCGTTGACGCCGGAGTCTGGAACTGCGGCGAGGATGCCTTGTTCGAGGCGGTCGCGGAGTGCGGCGAGGTGGGTGGGGCCGTCGGTGGGTGCGTCTTCGGCGAGCCATTGCTGGGCGAGTTCGGCTGCTTTGCCGAGGCCGACGATTCCGGGTACGTTTTCGGTTCCGGCGCGCCGCTGACGCTCGTGGGTTCCGCCGTGGAAGAGCGGGGTGAGGCGGACGTTGCGGCGGACGAAGAGGATTCCGGTGCCCTGGGGGGCGTACATCTTGTGTCCGGAGATGCTGAGGAGATCGACGTACTTGAGGGGGCCTTCGGGGGAGAGGTCGAGGGGAAGTTTGCCTGCGGCCTGAACGGCGTCGGTGTGGAAGAGGGCTCCGGCGTGGTGGGCGATGGCGGCGAGTTCGGGGATGGGCTGGATGGTGCCGGTTTCGTTGTTGGCGAAGATGATGCTGACGAGGCGGGTGTTGGGTCGGAGGGCGGCCTGAAGGGTGGCGGGCAGGATGATGCCGTCGGGGGTGCAGGGGAGGATGGTGACCTCGACACCGCGCTCTTCGAGGGCGTGGGCGGCGTGGAGGACGGCGTGGTGCTCGATGCCGGTGGTGATGAGGTGGGGCTTGGCGGCGGAGGGTTCGGCGAGGAGAGTGCCGAAGAGGGCGAGGTTATCGCTTTCGGTACCGCCGGAGGTGAAGACGATCTCGGAGTTGAGGCAGTGGAGGAGTCGGGCGATGGTGAAGCGAGCCTGCTCGACAGCACCACGGGCGTACTGGCCTTGCTGGTGGATGGAGCTGGCGTTGCCGAAGTGTTCGATCCAGAAGGGGCGCATGGCGTCCAACACGGCGGGGAGTAGGGGGGTGGTGGCGTTGGCGTCCATGTAGATGCGTTGCATGGAACTATCTTACCGCTGGCGGCTGGAGGTGGCCGTTATTCGGCCCTGGGTGGGGCTTTGAGGAGGAAGGTGAGGGAGAGTCCGGCGAGGTCGTCGCTGGATCGGAGACTGCGGTTGTAGAAGCCTGAGAGGGTGATGTGGCCGGAGACGGGGATGTCGAGGGAGGTGATGAAGCCGTTGTCTTCGGTGAGGCTTTTGCCGGTAGCGGTGGTGACCTTCTTTTTGCCTTTTCGGGTGGTTGAGTAGAGCGAGGATGTGGCGAGGGGCAACTGCTCGTAGGCGTCTGCCTCGAAGCTGATGTTGTGGGAGAGGTCGAGGGCGGTGCCGAGTTGGAAGTGGGCGAGGGTTCCGACGGCGGTGTAGCTTTTTTTGATGCGTGCTCCGATGAGGTTGCTGGAGTCTCCGATGCCGAGTTCGATGTCCGGGGTGAAGCGTCCGAGGGATTTTTCGAAGTGATTGTTGAGGTCGTAGGTGACCTGTCCGGCTCCGAGGCCGTAGGAGGAGTTGCCGGAGGGCAGGCCGAGGGAGGTGGTTGCGCTGTAGTCGAGGAGGGTGTGGGTGGTGGTGAGGATGGCGGCGAGAGTGGTGTCTCCGGGGACGTCGTAGCGGGTGATCTGGTTGTAGATAGGTTTGGCTTTGGTGCCTTTGGTCTGATCGATATTGATGTAGGTATATATGGGTGCGCTGGCGGTGAGGCTGAGGAGGTTGTTGAAGCGGTAGGCGATGCCGGGGGTGAGGATGGAGGCCCATCCGTTGCTGGAGTCGTGCTGTGCGGTGGTGCCGAGCGATGCGTTGAAGCCGTGAGTGAGGGGGACGATACCGATGGGACCCATGTCGTTGGTGGTGCCGGCGGCGGTGCCGAGGAGTTCGTCGAACGTTGCCGGTGTGGCCTGGGCGGCTGCGCTGGTGGCAAATGCGGCAAGGCAGGCGAGTACGGCGCAGAGGGTAAGGCTACGACGGATTGTGGACGAGCGGAGGGGCAACGTAAAACTCCTGTGGGTGCTAACCCGGAGGGTACAGGGTGGTTGCGGCGGGTGGCTATGTATCTTTGGTTGCAGGGCGGCCGGGTCGGCTAACGGAATAGGTCGTCGAGGGGGGTCTCGGGATTCTGTGGTGGAGCGCGTAGGACGTAGGTGAGGCCGATGCCTACGGAGTCGATGCGGAGACGGAGGCTGCGGCTGTAGTAGCCAGTGAAGGTGGTGTGGCGGTCGATGGGTAGGTCGAGGGAGGAGGTGAATCCGTTGTCTTCGCTGACGTTGTGGCCGGTGACGATGGTGGCTTTGCCGCGGCGGGAGGGTCCGTAGATTTTCTGATCGCCTATGGGGAGTTGCTCGTAGGCGTCGCTTTCGAAGAAGAGGTCGTGAGGGAGTGTGAGTCCCAGGCCGGCCTGAAAGTGAGCGAGGGGGCCGAGGGTGGTGTAGTTTTTGCTGACGATGCGGTTGACGAGGGTGCTGGAGTCACCGATGCCTAGTTCCAGGTTGGGGGTGAGGCGGCGGAAGGTGCGCTCGAAGTGGTTATTGACGTCGAAGGTGGCTCGTCCGGTGGTGAGGCCGTAGTCCTCGTCTCCGGTGGGGGCGGAGAGGGCGGCGGTGAGTTGGTACTGGAAGAGTGGCGGGATGAACTGGGCGTGCATGGCCATGACGAGATCGCCGAGTTCACCGCGCTGATTGACGAGTTGCTGGTTGCGGCGGGGGCGGGCGGAGAGGCTTTCAGCGAGTCGGTACATGTAGACGGGGAGGGTGGCGTCCAGGGAGAGGATGTCGTTGAAGCTGTAACCGATGGTGGGGGTGAAGAGGGTGGACCAACCGACGACGGAGTCGTGGATGCCGGCGACGGTGGCACCAGCGTTGAAGCCGTGGAGTGTGGGTGGGACAGTGGGAGCGGCGGGTGCCTGGGTGGGGGGGGCGGGGGCGGGTGGAGGCGATGCGTTGTGCAGATCGGTGGTGAGGTCTGCTGGTTCGGTGGTGCGGGGGAGCGGTGCTTGTGCGACGGCGTTGGCGACCGCGATGAGTACGACGGAAGCGAGCCATGCTGCGCGGAGGTGTCTGGTGAGCAAGCAGTGCTCCTGAGTGGGGGCTGAAGCAACAGGATGACACTGCGAGAGCCGAGTTGCCAAGCTGGTGGGAGCACCCAGCTTGGCGGATTGCGGTCAGCGTGTTGCGATGGGGGTGTATGGCGTGGGGTACGTGGGGCCGACGTAGTCTGCGCGTGGTCTGATGAGGCGGTTGTCGTCGTGCTGTTCGATGACGTGTGCGGCCCATCCGGCGATACGGCTGACGGCGAAGATGGGGGTGAAGAGATCGATGTCGATACCGAGCGTGGTGTAGGTGCTGGCAGAGTAGAAGTCGACGTTGGCGTTGAGCTTCTTTTCGGCTTTGACATAGATCTCGATTTTGCGGGAGAGATCGAACCACTTGGTGTTGCCGGCGGCGCGGCCGAGCTCTTCGGACATGCGGCGAAGGTGGGTGGCTCGTGGGTCTTCGGTGTGGTAGACGCGGTGTCCGAAGCCTGAGATTTTTTTCTTTTCGGCGAACATCTGCTTAACATATTCGACTGGGTCGGCGCCGGCTTTGTCGATGGCGTAGAGGAGGCGCATGGTGGCTTCGTTGGCACCGCCGTGGAGTGGGCCTTTGAGTGCGCCGATCGCACCGGTGATGGCGGAGTGGATATCGGCAAGGGTGGCGGCGATGACGCGGGCGGCGAAGGTGCTGGCGTTGAGCTCGTGATCGGCGTGGAGGATGAGGGCGATATCGAGGGCGCGGGTGGCGGTGTCGGAGGGCTTTTCGCCGTTGAGCATCCAGAGGAAGTTGCCTGCGTGGGTGAGGCTGTGGTCGGCTTCGACGATGGCTTTGCCTTTGCGGATGCGATCGAAGAGGGCTACGATCATGGCGATCTGCGCGGTGAGGCGGAAGGATTTGCGGACGTTGGCGTCGTGGGAGCTGTCGGCTTCGTCGGCGTCGTAGATGCTGAGCAGGGAGACGGCGGTGCGGAGGACCTGCATGGGGGTGGCGTTTGCAGGCACGCTGCGGAGGAAGTCGATGACCGGGCCGGGGATGACGCGGGCCTGGGCGAGGTGCTCGGAGAAGGTGGCGAGTTCCGCGGCGGTGGGGAGATGGCCGAACCAGAGGAGATAGGTGGTCTCTTCGAAGGTGGAACGCTGAGCGAGTTCGTGGATATCGATGCCACGATAGGAGAGGACGCCTGCGTCGCCGTCGATGAAACAGATGGACGAGGTAGTGGCGACAATACCTTCGAGGCCTTTGGGTGCGACAGCATTGGACATCGTGAGCTTCTCCGAAGGATGCAACATGAAATTACATTCGTTTATAGCGCAGCAACAAAAGAGTTGTCACTGCGGTTGGTGCGAATATCGGTGCATCTGTGCGATCTTCTCGCAGTTGTGATGTGACGCTGGTGTTAGTTGCGTGCGGGGGAGTATGGGGTTGGGTCGATGGAGCAGGTCTCGTGGCAGAGGATTTGGGCCATGAGTTGCGCGGTGGCGGGTGCGAGGAGGATGCCATTGCGGTAGTGTCCGGTGGCGAGGAATTGGTGAGGGTGGTTGGGCCGGGGGCCGATGAGGGGCAGACGGTCGGGGGTGGCAGGACGTAGTCCTGCCCAGGACTCGAGGATGGGGGCGGCGGCGAGGCTGGGGACAAGGCTAACAGCGGCTGCGAAGAGGCGAGCGATGTCGTCGGGGTGAACATTGGTATCGAAGCCGCAGTCTTCGACAGTGGCTCCTATGATGGCTTGTCCGGCGTGCGGGCCGGTGGTACGGGGGGCGATGTAGACCTCGTGGGTTCGGACGACGAGATGGAGGGGAGCAGCTTCGGGTAGGGCGATGTAGCAGAGTTGGCCCTTTTTGGGAGTGACGGGGTGGCGCGGATTGGGATCCTGGGAGATGGCCCAGGCTCCAGAGCAGTCGATGTAGCTGGTGGCGGTGAGTGTGCCAGCCGCGGTGTCGATTTGAGTAGCAGTGGTGGTGCTGCGGACCGTATGGACTGGCGTGTGGGTGCGGAGGTCGATGGTGGTGGACTGGACTGCTGCGAGGAGAGCGGGGGCTAGTTGGCCTGGATCGACGCTGTGCTCGTGGAGGTGGAGGAACGAGCGTCCGTGGGGATTGAGTTGCGGCAAGAGAGCGGTGGCGGCAGTGGGAGAGAGGGCCTGGGGGAAGAGAGGATGGGTGGACTCGATGGCCTGCAGGGTGGTGCTGGTCTGGAAGGGAACGGGGATTCCGGAGAGGCGTTCGAGAAGGGCGAGGTAGGCGGGGTAGAGGGCGGCGCTGAGGTCGCTGAGGGGCTGGAGTGCGGTTGGGTTGTCGGGGTCGTTGGCGGCGAGCATACCTGCGGCGGCGGTGGAGGCTTCGGAGAGGGGGTCGGCTTGATCGAGAACGGTAACGGAGGCTCCGCGGCGGTTGAGTTCGAGAGCGAGGGAGAGTCCGATGATGCCGGCGCCGGCGATGCAGAAGTCTGAGCGTTGCATAGGATGAGTTTAGCTGGGTCAAGTCGGGGTATAGTTTTGTTGTGCGTTTATTGGTCAGCACGAACGGGATGTGATGCTGGTTGTAGGAGCAGAACGTCCAAAGACATATCAGGAAGCTATGCAGAGTGCATCACAGGAATGCATTGAAAGAATCCATCCAAGGCTGAAAGAGGAGAGCGCTATGAGTGAAGAGGGATATGTGGAAGAGCGGTCGATGTCGGGAGCGTTTCTGGCTGTGGTTGCAGTAGCGTTGCTGGCAGGGCTGGGCGCGCTGGTGTGGTGCTACGGATTGCAGAACCACCTGGCGGCATCGGACCAGAAGCTGGCCGCGGCCCAGCAGCAGAACACGGATCTGGTGGCCAAGCTGGATGCAACGAATGCGCGGTTGCGGGCGACGAGCGAGACGCTGGGGCAGAGCGTGGGTATGACGCAGAAGCAGATTGAGTTGCGTACGCAGAGCATTTTGGCGACGCAGAAGGCGCAGACAGCCAAGCTGGAACAGGAGCAGGCGGCTACGGCGAAGCAGATTGGCGCTGTGTCGAGCGATGTGGCCAGCGTGAAGACGGATGTGGGCGGTGTGAAGACGGATGTTGCCGCGACGAAGAGCGATCTGGAGACGACGAAGTCGCAATTGCAGCGCGTGGTTGGCGATGCGGGTGTGATGAGCGGACTGATTGCGACGAACCACAGCGAGTTGGAAGTGCTGAAGCATAAGGGCGACCGGAACTACTACGAGTTCACGCTGCAGAAGGGCGCGAAGCCGACGCTGCTGTCGACGGTGAAGCTGCAGCTGAAGAAGGCGGACGAGAAGCACTCGCGGTACACGTTGAATGTGAGTGCGGATGACCGGAATATCGAGAAGAAGGATAAGGGTCTGGACGAGCCGGTGCAGTTCTACACGGGCAAGGATCCGGTGCTGTATGAGTTGGTGGTGAATGTGATTGAGAAGAACCGGGTGTCTGGCTATCTGGCTACTCCTAAGGGTTCGCCGCAGCCTGCAGCCAAGCCTTAGGGCATGGATGGGTTAACTGAAACGGGGGACGCTGTGTGCGTCCCCCGTTTGCCTGTTGGGTTACTTCTTTTTTGCGGCTTTCTTGGCCGGCTTCTTTGCTGCTTTTGTGGCTGCCTTTTTCGTTGCCATTTGTCTATTCTCCCTAGTGATTAGACATTGCGTCTGCAACAAGCTGCATTGCAGCTAACGAAGGTATAGATTTACGAAATTTCACTGTCAAGAAAAATCGATAGGTTGCGAAATTTTTTTTCGTCGCGTGGAGTTGCGATGGCAGTGGAGCGTGCGTGATGGAGATGGTCGTTCGATGGTGCGGCAACCATGCGAGTCCATTTTGCGATGCATTGTTGGGTGTGGAGTGCGGGTGCGAAGGGTACGTGTGGGAGCTTATACTGGCGCGTCGGACGATGGATGGCTGCAGGAAATTTCTGATGAGGTGAAGCGATGAAGGATGTGGTGATTGTGTCCGCAGTACGGACGGCGGTGGGGAAATTTCAAGGTGCGTTGAGCGAGATGAGTGCGGTGCAACTGGGCGCGGTGGTGGTGCGGGAAGCCTTGCGCAGAGCGGGGATTGACGCTACGAGTGTGGATGAGTGCCTGATGGGATGCGTGTTGCCGGCGGGGCTGGGACAGAACCCGGCGCGGCAGGCGGCGTTGCAGGGCGGGCTGCCGGATACAGTCGCGGCGATGACGATCAACATGGTGTGCGGGAGTGGATTGAAGGCAGTGGCGTTGGCGGCGCAGAGCGTGATGACGGGCGCGGCGGAGATTGTGGTGGCGGGTGGAATGGAGTCGATGTCGAATGCGCCGTACCTGTTGCCGCAGGGGCGGAAGGGATTTCGGATGGGCGACTCGGTGGTGGTGGACTCGATGGTGAAGGATGGATTGTGGTGCGCGTGCGATGACCAACACATGGGGATGACTGGCGAGCTTGTTGCGGAGAAGCATGGCATCACGCGGGAGATGCAGGATGCGTACGCACTGGAGTCGCACCGGAAGGCGAGCGCAGCGTGGCGGGAAGGACGGTTCGATGCGGAGGTAGTGCCGGTTACGCTGCCAGCGAAGAAGAAGGGTGGAGACGCGGTGGTGTTTGCGAAGGATGAGAGTGTTCGTGAAGATGCTTCGCTGGCGGCGCTGGGTGCGTTGCGTCCGGCGTTCAAGAAAGATGGCACGGTGACGGCGGGGAATGCTCCGGGGGTGAACGATGCGGCGGCGGCGGTGGTGGTGATGTCGGCTGCGCGAGCGAAGGAGCTAGGGCTTGAACCGATGGTGACGATCAAGGCGCAGGCGATGAGTGGGGTGGCTCCGCGATGGGTGATGCTGGCGCCGGTGCTGGGGGTAGAGCGGGTGCTGGAGCGTGCGGGATGGGGGATTGGCGAGGTGGACCTGTTTGAGTTGAACGAGGCGTTCAGCGTGCAGGCGCTGGGGGTGACTAAGGAGTTGGGGATCGGGCTGGAGCGGGTGAATGTGAATGGCGGGGCGGTGGCGATTGGGCATCCGATTGGTGCGAGCGGAGCGCGGGTGCTGGTGACACTGATTCACGAGATGATGCGGCGGGATGTGAAGAAGGGAGTTGCGGCGTTGTGTCTGGGGGGAGGGAATTCGGTGGCGCTGGCGGTGGAGCGGTAGAGGCTACGGCCAGTCTTGTGCCGCGTGGCGAATGCGGAGGATGCGAACTTCATCTTCGTTATGAATTTCGTATACCGCGATGTATGGCCACGGGTGAAAGACCAGCTCTCGGGTGCCTTCCACTTCGCCTTTGCGTCCGCGTTCCGACATTGAAGATAATGTTGAAACTGCATCCGCGATGGTTATTTTTACCCGGAGAGCCGCTGCTTGATCGGCTTTGCGGATATAGCGAACGATCGATGCGATGTCTTCAATTGCTGGCTTGGTCCACCGAATTCTCATCCGTTGGAAATAATCTCGTCCATCATTTCCATGACATCTTTGTGATCCATTAGCTCGCCACGGCTGGCCGAGGCACGACCCACTTCGACTGCCTCGGTCAACTGTTCTCTGTAAGTCAGGAAACGATCAACGGCCTCTTGCGCAAGTTGATCCGGGGTTTGGTGGAACTGAGAGGCAAGGTGTTCGAGCCTGAGTTCCTGCGCGTCGGTGAGGTGAACCGTCATACGTTTAAGACTATGTGGTTTGGGATGATGGGTCAATGGACACTTGACGAGTGGAACTGGTCTGGATGTTGGGTGCGAGTTGGAGGGGGCGAAGAGCAAGGACGAAATGCGGGGGTTTCTCCAGTGCGTCGTGCGATGAGGCTGGACGGCTTCGGTTGAAATGACGCTTCCGGAGGGAGGCGGAGAACCAAATCAGAGGTCTCTTGGAAGTTAGCACTCGATGATGTTGAGGGCGAGGCCGGCGAGGGAGGTTTCTTTGTAGCGGGATTGCATGTCGAGGCCGGTTTGGTACATGGTGGCGATGACCTGGTCGAGGGAGATTTTGTGTCCTTCGGTTTCGTGCATGGCCATGCGTGCGGCGTTGATGGCTTTGACTGCGCCCATGCCGTTGCGTTCGATGCAGGGTATCTGGACGAGTCCTCCGATGGGGTCGCAGGTCATGCCGAGGTTGTGTTCCATGGCGATTTCGGCGGCGTGTTCGACCTGGGCGTTGGTGCCGTTGAGTGCGGCGACGAGGCCTCCGGCGGCCATACTGCAGGCTACGCCGACCTCTCCCTGGCAGCCGACTTCGGCACCGGAGATGCTGGCGTTTTCTTTGTAGAGGATGCCGATGGCGGCCGCGGTGAGGAAGTAGCGGAGGAGGCCTGCCTGCTGTTCGGCTGGTGTGGATTGGATGAAGTGGGTGTAGTAGTGGGCGAGGGCGGGGATGACACCGGCGGCTCCGTTGGTGGGAGCGGTTACGACTCGGCCACCGGCGGCGTTCTCTTCGTTGACGGCCATGGCGTAGACGGTGACCCAGTCGATGGGGGCAAGGGGGTCGGTGGAGCCGATGGTGTTGAGGCGTTCGGCGAGGCGGTGGGCGCGGCGGCGAACGTTGAGGCCGCCGGGGAGGATGCCCTGGGTGGCGATGCCGCGGGCGGTGCAATCCTGCATGACTTGCCAGAGGGCGAGGATGCTGTTGCAGATGTGAGCTTCGGGGGAGAGGGTTGGTGTGGGGTGGAGGGAATCATTCGGAGCTAGTTGGGGGCGGTTGATTTTGAGGGTGGTGTCGTTGAGGAGGGCGACTTCGTTGGCGAGGAGGAGGTTGGCGATGGTGAGGTTGTGGGTGGCGGCGGTGGTGACGAGTTCGGCTGCGCTGCGGAAGGGGTAGGGCACGGTCCGGGTGCTGGTGGCGGGGGCGTTGCGTTCGGCGTCGAACTCGGACTGAGAGAGGATGAAGCCACCGCCGATGGAGTAGAAGACCTGATTGGCGAGGAGGGTGCCGGAGGCATCGAAGGCGGTGAGGCGGATGCCGTTGGGGTGGGAGATGACGTCGGGATCGGGGTACATCTGGTTGCGGTGGAAGGGGAGGCACTCGGGTTCGGAGAAGGGTACGGGCTGGCGGCCGAGGAGTGGCAGGAGGTTGGTGGTACGGACGGTGGCGAGGGTCGCTTCTACCTGAGTGGGATCGACGGCGTCGGGGGCTTCGCCGAGGAGGCCGAGGAGGATGGCGCGGTCGGTGCCGTGGCCGAGGCCGGTGAGGGCGAGCGAGCCGTAGAGATGGACGACGACGCGGGCGGTGCGGGGGAGTTGGCCGGAGGCGTCGAGTTGCTGGACGAAGCGCAGGGCGGCGCGCATGGGCCCGACGGTGTGGGAGCTGGAGGGGCCGATGCCGATCTTGAAGAGTTCGAAGAGGCTGGTATTCACGAGAGCTATTGTAGGCGCGGGGAGGGTGTTGATTGTTTGGTCATGATGGCGAGGTGGGGCGGAGTGCTATACTCGGCGAAAATTCCTGCCTCACGGATGTACCAGGCCAAACATGCTTTTCAAAGCTCGCAGTGCTGCGGTGTATGGGATCGATGCCCATATTATTGACGTCGAAGTGGATTACTCCGGCGTCCGGTTAGATAAAGAGATCTTCAGTACGGTGGGGTTGCCGGATGCGGCGGTACGTGAGAGCCGCGATCGGGTGCGATCAGCGATCAAGAACTCCGGATTTGATATTCCGCCGACGCGGATCACGATTAATCTGGCTCCTGCGGACCTAAAGAAAGAGGGTTCGGGGTTCGATCTGCCGATTGCAATCGGGATACTGGGTGCGTACGGCGCGTTGCACATCAAGGACCTGGACGACTATCTGCTGGTGGGGGAGCTGGGACTGGATGGGAGTCTGCGAGCGGTGCAGGGGATGCTGCCGATTGCGGTGGCGGCGTTGGCGAAGGGGATCAGGAATCTGATTATTCCGGCTAGCAATGCGCGCGAGGCGGCGGTGGTGCAGGGTGTGAATGTGTATCCGGTGAAGAGCTTGCTGGAGGTGCGGGAGCTGCTGAATTCGGCTTCGTTTGGGACGATGACGGCGGTGCCGTTGAAGGTGGAGACGGGGAATCTGCTGAATGAGATGCAGCATTTTCCATTCGACTTCAAGGATGTGCGGGGGCAGCATGTGGCGAAGCGGGCGCTGGAGGTGGCGGCGGCTGGGGGGCACAATATTTTGATGATCGGGCCGCCGGGGTCGGGCAAGACGATGCTGGCGAAGCGGCTGCCTTCGATTCTGGCACCGCTGCGGTTTGAGGAGGCGCTGGAGACGACGAAGATCCACTCGGTGGCGGGGGTTTTGGATGCGGAACAAGGACTGGTGATGCATCGGCCGTTCCGGTCGCCACACCATACGGTTTCGGATGCGGGGCTGATTGGGGGCGGGGTGATGCCGCGGCCGGGTGAGGTGAGCCTGGCGCACAACGGACTACTGTTTCTGGATGAGCTGCCGGAGTTTCCGCGGAATGTGCTGGAAGTGTTGCGGCAACCGCTGGAGGATGGGATGGTGACGATTTCGCGGGCGGCGATGAGCTTGAGCTTTCCGGCGCGGTTTATGTTGGCGGCAGCGATGAATCCTTGTCCGTGTGGGTATTTCAACGACAAGAGCCGCGACTGTATGTGTACTCCACCGATGATTCAGCGGTATGTGAGCAAGGTTTCTGGGCCTCTTTTGGACCGGATCGACATCCATATTGAAGTTCCGGCGGTGCAGTATAAGGAGTTGCGCGGGGGGGCTGCGGCGGAGGGTTCGGCGGAGATACGGGCGCGGGTACTTCAGGCGCGGGCGAGACAGCATGAGCGGTTCAGTGAAGCGGGCGAGCGAACGAAGGGATCGCCCAAGGCTTCATCGAGACCGATATTTTCGAATTCTCAGATGAATACACAACAGATACGGATTCATTGCGAGCTGTCCTCGGATGCGGAGCGATTGCTGGAGCGGGCGATGCAGCAACAGGGGCTGAGCGCGCGGGCCCATGACCGGATACTAAAGGTGGCACGGACGATTGCCGATTTAGGGGACGAGGCGGATATAGCCGTGAAGCATATTGCGGAGGCGATTCAGTACCGGACGCTGGATCGGAGCTACTGGTCCTGAGTTGAAAGGAGTTGCAGGCGGGGCGTGGTTCTGCCGGATCGGGAAAATCCTATTTCTGGGATATAATTATCCACAGGTTTCCATAAAAAGTATTGACCTTGTGGCTCAGACAGTTTACGTTCCATAAGTGCTCGGTTTCACGGTTCAGTCATGATGGGTCACGGCATGATTTCAGACTTTCGACGCAGTATTTAAAGGTTGAGAGTTTTTGAAGATCGGGGTCTGTTTCATTCCGGGGCGGTGCAAACGCCGGATCACACGGGAGACAGAAGAGCGAGGTTCCTCGCAGTCACTTGTGACAGCGCTGGCTTCCCTGCGATTTTTGCTGTTGTAGTTGATTTTGTTGTCTGACGATTGACGAATTATGCAATCTCCGCTTGGAGTTTACGCGTCTAATCGAAGAGTAGTACGTTACGGGGATTTTGTTTGGAATGAATTTGTATCTAACGATTTGTATCTAACTACAAAAACGCCGGTGAGCCGAGGTTTGGCTGGATGGCTGGCAGGATGAAAGAGGAGAATTATGCGCTCAGATTTGATTTTTGGAGCTCTTACCCACGTCAACAACCGTTATGAGCTGTGTCAGCTGGCCTCCAAGGCAACTCGTAAGCTGCACAAGCCGAACACGCGGTTGCAGGATACGACGAATGAGGTGCTGGATCGTTTCAAGGACACGATTCCTATGGATGAGTCTGGCGAAGCCGTCGTTGAGAAGGTACAATTGCAGGAACGCCGCGCGGCTTAGCGCGCGGCAGTTGCTGTACTCCATTCTGTAGTTCCAACCTCCACCTGCACTACAACCTACCCGCACGGCACACACTCCTTAGTTCTTCTGGCCTTCCGCTCGACCCCCTCGTCACGCAGATTTCGCCTCAGTACATAACATCCCTCCTATCCATACATTGCAAGGTAAACAATGACCATTTCTGAACTGAAAGAACACAATATTGCGGAGCTAGGTAAGCTCGCGCGCGGTCTGGACATCGCTGGAACGAGCGGACTGCGGAAACAAGACCTTATTTTCAAGATTCTGCAGGCGCAGAGCGAAAAAGAAGGTCATATTTTTGCGGAAGGAGTGCTGGAGATTCTGCCGGATGGGTATGGATTTCTGCGCTCTCCTGATTACAACTATCTGCCAGGCCCGGACGACATTTACGTTTCACCGTCGCAGATCCGCAAGTTTGACCTGAAGACGGGCGATACGATTAGCGGCAATGTGCGTCCTCCGCATGAAGGTGAGAAGTACTTTGCGCTGGTGAAGATTGAGGCGATCAACTTCGAGTCTCCGGAAGAGACGCGAAACAAGATCCTGTTCGACAACCTGACGCCGCTGTATGCGCAGGAGCGCATCAAGATGGAGACGGTGCGGGAGCACATCAGTGGGCGGGTGATGGACCTGTTGACTCCGGTGGGTAAGGGGCAGCGTGGTTTGATTGTGGCTCCTCCGCGTACGGGCAAGACGATGCTGCTGCAGTCGATCGCCAACAGCATTACGTCGAACCATCCTGAGGTGGTGCTGATTGTGCTGCTGATCGACGAACGTCCGGAAGAAGTGACGGACATGCAGCGCAGCGTGAAGGGCGAAGTGATCAGCTCGACGTTCGATGAACCGGCGGCGCGGCACGTACAGGTTGCCGAGATGGTGATCGAGAAGGCGAAGCGGTTGGTGGAGCACAAGCGTGACGTGGTGATTCTGCTGGACTCGATTACGCGTCTGGCGCGTGCGTACAACACGATTGTGCCGCCTTCGGGCAAGGTACTATCGGGCGGTGTGGACTCGAATGCGCTGCAACGTCCGAAGCGGTTCTTCGGTGCGGCCCGTAACATCGAAGAGGGTGGTTCGCTGACGATCATTGCGACGGCGCTGGTTGATACCGGTTCGCGGATGGACGAAGTGATCTTCGAGGAGTTCAAGGGAACGGGCAACATGGAAGTGATTCTGGATCGCAAGCTGGTGGACAAGCGTGTGTTCCCGGCGATCGACATCCAGCGCTCCGGAACGCGTAAGGAAGAGTTGCTGATTCCGAAGGAAGATCTGCAGCGGACTTGGATTCTGCGTAAGGTGCTGAATCCGCTGTCGCCGGTTGAGGCTATGGAGTTGCTGACGGACAAGCTGGCCAAGACGCGCAACAACCAGGAGTTTCTGCACAACATGAGCTCGATTTAGTTCGAGTTTGGCAATGAGAAAGCGCAGCCTGCGGGCTGCGCTTTTTTGTTTGCAGCAAAGGTGATTCAGTAGCCGTTGGCTAGCAGGTATTTCTCGCTGAGGGTGAAGGCCGGGGTTTGATTTTGTTGGCGTTGCGCGTATTTTGCGAGGACGTCGGTTTCTATGTTTAGGGGGGTGCCGGGGGTGAGAGTGTGGAGGCTGGTGTTGGCGTAGGTGTGGGGGATGATGGCGATCTCTACGGTGGTGCCGTGGAGCGCGGCGACGGTGAGGGAGATGCCCTCGATGGTGATGGAGCCCTGGGGGACTACGAACTGGGTGAGGGTGTGGGGGAGTTGGAGGCTGAGGCGCCAGTCGGTGGTGGCGGGGGCTGCGGGGTTGAGGGGGGTGAGTGCGAGGAGGGTGGCGGTGCCGTCGACGTGACCCTGGACGACGTGGCCGCCGAGCGGGGAGCCAGCGGGGGTGGGGAGTTCCAGGTTGACGGTGGAGCCGGGGCGTAGGTGGGAGAGAGTGGTGCGGGCGATGGTCTCGGCGGCGAGGTCGGCGGAGAAGCGCGGGGGGAAGGCTTTGGGTTCGATGGAGAGGGCGGTGAGGCAGACTCCGCTGACGGCGATGCTGTCGCCGGTGTTGAGGCGGGCGGTGAGGGTGGGGGAGGCGATGGTGATGCGGGTGGCTCCGCTGGTGGGGGTGATGTCGAGGATGGTGCCGGTGGATTCGATGAGGCCGGTGAACATAGGTACAGGGTATAGGGAATGGCGAGGTTGGGCTAGGTGTTGGGCCAGGGGTTGTGGAGATAGCCGGAGACGCAGGCGTCGGTGCCGAAGGCGGTGCGGGTGATGCGGGTGAGGGATTGCTCCAGCAGGTAGGGTGAGGGGATGCCCTGGGCGAAGGGGATGGCGTCGTTGCCGAGTTCGGTTTCGGAGTAGAAGAGGACGGCCTTGTCGACGAGGTTCTGCTGGAGGAAGGCTCCGTTGAGTTGCGAGCCGGCTTCGAGGAGGAGGCTGAGGATTTGGCGCTGGGCGAGGGCTTCGAGCACGGCGGGGAGGCTGAGATGGCCCTGGTGGGTGGGGAGGACGAGGATCTCGGCGCCGGTTTTTTCGAGTGCGATGCGAGGGGGGGTGGGGGCTGCGGCGGAGGTGAGGATGAGGAGGTTGGGGGTGTGGAGGAGTTGGGCGTGGAGAGGGGTACGGAGGTGGGAGTCGAGGACGACGCGGAGGAGGGGGCGGCGGCGTGGGAGTCCGGAGCGGTCGGTGAGGGCGGGGTCGTCGGCGAGGACGGTGCCGATGCCGGTGAGGATGGCGTCGGCGGCGTGGCGGAGGAGTTGGACCTGAGCGCGGGCGGCGGGGCCGGTGAGCCAGTGGGGTTGGTTGGGGGTGCGGGTGTGGGGTGGAGGGGCTAGCTTGCCGTCGACGGAGAGGGCGGCCTTGAGGGTGACGAAGGGGGTGTGACGCTGGATGAAGTGGGCGAAGGCGTCGTTGAGGTCGCGGGCCTGCTGCTGGAGAGTTCCGACGGTGACGTCGATGCCGGCGGCGCGGAGTCTGGCGATGCCTTGTCCGGCGACGAGGGGGTTGGGGTCTACGGTGGCGACGACACAGCGGGCGATGCGGGCGGCGATGAGGGCGTCGGCGCAGGGGCCGGTGCGGCCGTGGTGGGAGCAGGGTTCAAGGGTGACGTAGGCGGTTGAACCGGCGGCGGCTGGGCCTGCCTGCCGGAGGGCTACGATCTCGGCGTGGTCGCGCTGGTCGTAGCGGTGCGCTCCCTGGGCGATGACGTGGTGGTCGCGGGTGATGACACAGCCTACCTGAGGGTTGGGCGAGGCCAAGCCGACAGTGGCGGCAGCGAGGTCAAGGGCCTGCTGCATGAAGGCTGCGTCTTGTGCGGTGGTGGTCATGCTGTGTTTTGAGTGTACGACTGTGTACCATCCCCCACCCGGGTAATTTGGTGCAAAGTCTTCATTCGATGAGAGTTAGGCTTGGACTTGCGGGGTAAAGTCTTGATTCTAAAGGGCTAGATTTGCAAAGTCTTGATTCAGTTAGGGTTAGATGCTGGCTATGGTGTTGGTGTCTGGCTGGTTCTTTGTTGATCTCCTGATTTAAGTATAGCGGGTTGGGTGGGGGGATTTGTTCAGGTGGAAGTGGTTTGGATGGAAGGGGTTAGGTGGGATTGGGCATTGACAGAAAGGCAGGGAATAGGGAGTAGGGAATAGGGAGTAGAAAGGCAGGGAATAGGGAGTAGGGAGTAGAAGGCGGTAGGGTAGGGCAGGGGCAGCGACGACTGCACGGGCGGAGGGATTTTTTGGGTGAGGCTTTGGGTGGCTTGGTTTAGTCCAGCAGGGAGTCTATGAAGGTGGTGGAGTCGAAGGGGATGAGGTCTTCGATTTTTTCTCCTATGCCTGCGTAGACTACGGGGAGTTTGAGTTCGGTGGCGATGGCGAGGACGATGCCACCTTTGGCAGTGCCGTCAAGTTTGGTGAGGACGATGCCGGTGACGTGGGCGGCTTCGGTGAAGAGGCGGGCCTGGGTGAGGCCGTTTTGTCCGGTGGTGGCGTCCATGACGAGGAGGGTCTGGTGGGGTGCGCCGGGGATGAGTTTTTCGGCGGTACGGCGCATTTTGTCGAGTTCCTTCATGAGGTCGGACTTGGTGTGGAGTCGTCCGGCGGTATCGACGATGAGGATCTGGGCGTTGCGGGCTTTGGCTGCTGCGATGGCGTCGTAGAGGGCAGCGGAGGGGTCGCCGCCTTGTTTGGTTTTGATGGTGGGGGTGTTGGAGCGTGCGGCCCAGACTTCGAGTTGCTCGATGGCGGCGGCGCGGAAGGTGTCGGCGGCGCAGAGGAGGACGGAGCGTGGGTGGGTTCCGGTGGCGAAGAAGTGGGCGAGTTTGCCGGTGGTGGTGGTTTTGCCGGTACCGTTGACGCCGACCATCATGATGACTTCGGGTGGGGTGTCGGGGTGGGGGATGGGTTGGGCTACGCCGTCGAGGATGGCTTTGAGCTCGGCTTTGAGGAGTTGCTTGAGTTCCTGGCCACCCTGGATGCCGGTACGGAGGGCTCGCTGGCGGAGGCTTTCGAGGACGAGGGCGGTGGTGGGTGCACCGAGGTCGGCGCTGAGGAGGAGAGGTTCGAGGTCGTTGAGGGTGGACTCGTCGACTTCGCGGGTGAGGGCGATGACGGAGGAGATGGACTCGGTGAAGGTCTCGCGGGTGCGGGTGACGGCCTGCTTCATGCGGTCGAAGAAGCCGCGCTTTTCCTGTGGGGGGGCGGGGGACTCCTCGGATGGTGCGGGGGAGTGCTGCGCGGGCTGGGGTTCGGACTTGTCGCGTTTGTTGAAGAAAGAGAAGGCCATGCTTGTTTTAGTTTAGCAACCATGCGTGAAGCGTGAGGGTAGAGCAGGAGGTGCAAGAGCTGAAAATATATTTGACAAGGATGGTTGCTTGAGTAGTCTAGTCGACATATATGACGCGGGCTCAGCTTTATCTGTTTATGGGAAACAATGATTTGGCAGTAGTGAGCAGCCTATCCCTTGCAGGGAAGCCACAGTCTGCGGTGGTGGCGTTTGCGGTGACTGAAGACCTGGAGATTGTGTTCGATACGTTTCGAAGTTCGCGGAAGTATCGCAACCTGCTGGCGAACGGACATGCGAGTGTGGTGATTGGGTGGGACGGGGATCAGACGGTGCAGATGGAGGGGCGGGCGTATCTGCTGGAGGGGGAAGAGTTGATCCAGTACCGGCGGACGTATGCTGCGAAGTGGCCGGAGTCGCAGATGCGGCAGGGGTGGTCGGGGTTGATGCACTTTGTGATTCGGCCGGAGTGGGTACGGTATAGCGATTATGGGCATCGTCCGCCGGTGGTGCATGAAGAGGTGATGGATGCGCGGATGGGTTTGTAGGGTGTGATCAGGCTTCTGCTTTGGCGAGGAGCATGAGGTAGATGAGGAGGATGCCTACGAGGACGAGGGCGCCTACGACGACGTGTTTGGGTTCGATACCGAAGCGGCGTTTTTTGCGTGGGGCGTCGGGAGCGGGGAGGTGGCCGGGGACGTGTTCGTGATCATGCATGGTTCGAGGGTAGTCCTTGTTGGGGGACTGTGCGGGCGGGTCGGGGAAACGGTGGGATTTATTCGTCGCGGCCGGGGCGTGCCATGAGTTCGCGGATGGCGTCGTGGGGGTGTTTGTTGCGGTGGAGGATGGCGTCGATCTGCTCGGTGATGGGCATTTCGACTTCGTAGCGAGCGGCGAGGCCGAGGGCTGCGGCGGTGCTGTGGATACCTTCGGCGACTTTGCCGTGGAGTCCGGTGAGAATGTCGGGGAGGGAGCGTCCACGGCCAAGTTCGATGCCTACGGAGCGATTGCGGGAGAGGCTGCCGGTGCAGGTGAGGACGATGTCTCCGATGCCGGAGAGGCCGGCGAGGGTAGAGCGGTGTCCTCCACAGGCGACGGCGAGGCGGGTGATCTCGGCGATGCCGCGGGTGATGAGGGCGGCGGCGGAGTTATGGCCGAGGTTGAGGCCGTGGACGACACCGGAGGCGAGGGCGATGACGTTTTTGAGGGAGCCGCCGAGTTCGACACCGGCGACGTCGTCGTTGGTGTAGACGCGGAGGGTGTTGGAGGCGAAGTCACGTTGGATGCGCTGGGCGAGGGCGGGGTCGTGGGCCGCGGCGACGAGGGCGGTGGGGAAGCCGGCGGCGACTTCCTGAGCGAAGGAGGGGCCGCTGAGGACGGCGCAGGGGTTGTCAGTGATGGAGGCGACGACCTGGGACATGCGGAGGAAGGTGGAGGTCTCGATGCCTTTGCTGGCGCTGAGGATGATCTGATCGCGGGTGAGGAGCGGGGCGATGTGGGTGATGATGCCGCGAAGATGCTGGGAGGGGGTGACGCAGAGGAGGATGTCGGCCTCGAAGATGGCGGCAGGGAGGTCGGAGGTGACTTCTATTCCTGCGGGGAGGGTGAATCCTGGGAGGTAGGGGAGGTTTTCTCCGAGGTCGTTGAGTTGGGTGGCGAGTGCTGGGGAGTGGCACCAGAGGTTGATGTGGTGTCCTCCGCGACGGGCGAGGGTGAGGGCGAGGGCGGTGCCCCAGGCTCCGGCACCGAGGATGGCGATACGGCTCATGCTGCGACCTCCTTACGCTTGCCGAAGCGGTTCTCCGTTCCGGCCAGGAGGCGGCGGATGTTCTGGTGGTGCTTGACGATGATGAGGGCGGGGATGAAGAGGAATCCGGCGATGACGATGGGGGTGTGGGTGGGGACGAAGTAGAAGGCGAAGAGGGGAAGTGCAGCCGACGCGATGATGGAGGCGAGGGAGACGTATCGGGAGAGCAGGAAGACCACAGCGAAGACGGCCAGGATGCAGGCGGCCGAGCCGGGAGTGAGGGCGAGGAAGACACCGAGGCCGCTGGCGACGCCTTTGCCGCCACGGAAGCCGAGCCAGACGGGGAAGACGTGTCCGAGGATGGCGGCGATGGCAGTGAGGACTGCGAGGTCGTAGTTGTCGGGTGCGAGATGCTGGGCGATTTTGACGGCGAGGAAGGCCTTGCCGAGATCGAGGAGGAGGGTGGCGATGCCGAGGGATTTGGAGCCGGAGCGGAGGACGTTGGTGGCACCGATGTTGCCGCTGCCGGTAGTGCGGATGTCCTGTTTGCGGAAGAAGCGGACGAGGAGGTATCCGAAGGGGATGGATCCAAGGAGGTAGGCGAGCGGGATGGAGAGCCAGGGGTTCATGTTGCGTCAGGATGAGTTTAGCAAGGATGTGGGTTGGGCTAGAGGATGTGTTGGCGGATGAGTTCGAGGGCGTGCTGGGAGGACCAGTGGCGGATGCGTTCGCGGTCTCCCTGGAGGTGGAGTTGTTTGACGTGGGTGTGGTTGGCGTCGGCGAGCGCGATGTAGACGAGGCCGATGGGTTTATCTGCGTCGGGGCCGGTGCCGGGGGTGGGACCGGCGATGCCGGTGATGGCGATGCCGAGGGAGGCTCCGGTGCGTAGGCGGATGCCCTGGGCGAGGGCGCGGGCGGTTTCTTCGCTGACGGGGCCGTGGGTGGCGATGGTTTCGGGGGGGACGTTGGCGAAGGCGGTTTTGAGTGCGTCGGAGTAGACGACGGCACCTCCGAGGAAGTAGCGGGAGCTGCCGGGGATGGCAGTGAGGCGCTGGCTGAGTAGGCCTCCGGTGCAGGATTCGGCGGCGGCGAGGGTGAGGTTGCGGAGGCCGAGGTTGAGCAGGACGATGTCTTCGAGGGATTCGCCGTGGGAAGAGAAGATGGCGTCGTCCATCTCGGCTTCGATGCGCTCGGTGAGTTGGTCGACGCGGGCCTGAGCCTGGGCGAGGGTGGGTTTGGCGCAGAGGAAGTGGAGCTGGATCTCGCCGGAGTGGGCGAGGATGGTGGTTTCGACGTCGGGGTACTGGGTGTAGATGGGTGCGGTGCGAGCGTCGACCTGGGACTCGGGGATGAGGGCCATGCGGAGTTGGCGTTTGGCGAGGAAGCGCGGGGGGAGGGTGGCGGCGAGGCGGGGTTTGACCTGCTCGGCGAAGAGGGGCTTGAGCTCTTTGGGCGGGCCGGGGAGGAGGATGACGATTTTGCGGAGGCCGTTGACGACGGTGTCGAGGTATTGGCCGGGGGCGCTGCCGTTTTTATTTTCGAGGAGGGTGGCCCCGTCGATGAGGTCGGCCTGTTTGGCGTTGTTGGGGGGCATGGCAATCTGGCGGGCGGCGAAGCGTTTGTAGAGGGCGGTGAGGATGGCGGGGTCTGGATGGAGTTCGAGGTGGAGCGCGGCGGCGGCGGCCTCGCGGGTGAGGTCGTCCTGGGTGGGGCCGAGGCCTCCGGAGAAGAGGACGATGTCGGCGCGGCCGATGGCGATGGCGGCGGCTGCGGTGAGGTGATCGAGGTTGTCGCCGACGATGGTTTTGAAGGCGACCTGGACGCCGAGGTCGTTGAGTTCTGCGGTGAGGAAGAGGGAGTTGGTGTCCTGGCGGAAGGGGGTGAGCATCTCGGAGCCGGCAGCGATGATTTCAGCGATCATGGATTCTCCGGGGAGGTTTGGAGGTGGCTTCCCCTGAGGCCATGATAGAGGGTTTGGCGGCTGGGTGTTAGTAGAGATGCTGGGTCTGGATGAAGGAGTCGGGGGTGCCGTCGCTGGGGTTGAGGAAGATGACGTCGGAGGGGTCGCGGCGGGGGGTGTCTACGGCGAAGACGACGAAGGGGTGTTCGAGGATCTCGGGCATGCCGTGGATGGTGCCTTTTTTGAAGAAGACGAGTTGTCCGGGGGCGAGTTCGAAGGGGGGAGCGTCGCCGAGGAAGAAACGGGCGCGTCCGGAGAGGACGAGGAGGTACTCGTCGCAGGTGGCGTGGTAGTGGGCGGGAGCGGGGGAGTAGGCGCGGAAGACGCGGGCGCTGGCGTGAGGCTCGTCGGTGAGGCGGGTGTCGATGAGCATGGTGGCGGCGGCGGCGGGGAAGTTGCGGGCGATGGCGTGGATGTCGAAGACGGCGGTGTTGGGGGATTCGTTGGGCATGATGTGGAGATTAGTTTAGCGGGAATGGGTGGGGAAGAGGGAAGAGGGAAGAGGGAAGAGGGAAGAGGGAATAGGGAGTAGGGAATAGGGAGTAGAGGGCCAAGGCAAGGGCAGGAACGGCAAGGGCGATATATTTTCGTTTCGGCTTCGCCTGCACGAAGGCCTTCGGCAGAGAGGAAGGGGGGGTGACGCGAGGGCTGAAGCAGTCGCCTACCTTCAAGCAAGGCAAGGGCAAGGGCAAGGGCAACAGCAGATCCTTCTGAGTTCGCGAAGGATGACAACTAAAAAGCAGGCGAGGGCAAGGGCAAAAGCAGGTCCCCTACGGGATGACAAACAAAAGGCAAGGGCAAACGTAACGGCCAATGCTTTTGCATTGGCCGTTGGGTGGTGGTTTGGGGAGTGGTTAGACTTTGGGCTCCCAGCCTTTTTCGTAGGTGCGTCCCCAGAGCTTCATGGCTTCGGGGTTGTTTTGGATGTGGGCGTTTTTGGGGTCTAGCTGGAGTTCGCTGTTGGTCTCCCAGGCTACGTTGGCGAGTTGGAGCATGGTGACGGCTACGTTGCCTACTTCGATGGGGGCGTTGAGTTTTTCTCCGGTGCGGATGGCGGCGATGAAGTTGGCGAAGTGGCGATCGGTCATGGAGTCTGCACCGACGAGGTCGTCGGAGGCGCTGCTGGCGCCTACTTTGAACTCATCGACCTGGTTGCCGTTGAGGTCGAAGACTTCGTAGCCTCCGCGGTCGATGATGACGGAGCCGGTGGTTCCGATGATGCAGGTGCCGCGATCGCGATTGTAGGTCTTCATGCGATTGCAGCACTTGTTGTCCCAGGAGATGATGTGGTCGTCGTAGACGAAGGTGGCGGTGAGGGTGTCGTAGAACTGCCAATCGTCTTTGAACTGGTAGCGTCCGCCGGTGGCGGTGATGGCTTTGGGGTAGTCTACGCCGAGGGCCCAGCGGCTGACGTCGACCTCGTGGGTGCCGTTGTTGAGGGCTTCGCCGGTGCCCCAGATTTTGAACCAGTGCCAGTTGTAGGGCTGTACGTTGTCCTTGTAGGGCTGGCGAGGTGCGGGGCCCTGCCAGAGGTCCCAGTCGAGGGTGGCGGGGATGGGAGCGGGTTTGCCGACGCCGATGGATTTGCGGTTGTTGGCGTACCAGGCGTTGGCGGCGTATGCGCGACCGATGCGTCCGTTGTGGATCTCGTCGACGATTTTGATGGTGTGGGGTGAGGAGCGCTGCTGGGTTCCCATCTGGACGAGCTTGCCGGTTTTGCGCTGGGCCTGGATGAGCATGACGCCTTCGGCGGGGTTGTGGCTGCAGGGTTTTTCGACGTAGACGTGTTTGCCGGCCTGGACTCCGGCGATGGCCATGGGGGCGTGCCAGTGGTCGGGGGTGGCGATGGTGATGGCATCGACGTCGGCGGAGGCGAGGACTTTGCGGAAGTCCTGGTCGGCGGCGGGTGCCTGGTCGAAGGCCTGCTTGGTGCGTGCGGCGAACTTGTGGAGGATGTTGGTTTCGACGTCGCAGACGTGGGTGATCTGGACGTCTTTGCGATTGGCCTTGAGAGAGGAGAGGTGGGCGTAGGCGCGGCTGTTGAGGCCGATGACGGCGAAGTTGACGCGGTCGTTGGCACCGATGATGCGGGCGTAGCTTTTGGCGGTGGAGGTGACGGCCAGGGTGGCGGCGCCGGTGGCAAGGTGGTCCATGAATTTGCGACGGGTGAGCATGAAATCTCCTGGGGCCAATCGGAGTGTTGACCGGACGGGCTGATTTTGATGCGCGTCCACTGTACATGAAGCGGGGTGGATTGTTCAAAGAGAAAACAATATGGGGTATTGGGGTGGGATTAGAGGAGGGATCGGCCCTGGATGCCGAGGTCGATATGGTAGAGGGCGTCGCGGGTGGCGAGGGTGGCGCAACCGTCTTCGAGGAAGGCGAGGCCGACGAGGTTGTTGGCGGCGAGGATGAGGGAGGCTTCTGGTTGGAGGTTGGCGGCGGGGTTGGCAGGGGTGATGCGGACGATGCCGCGCTGTCCGTGGAGGCTGGCGGCGATGTAGAGGTTGTCGTCGACGTCGAAGGCCATGCCCTGGGCGCGGCCGAGTCCGCGGAAGAAGATGCTGGTGTTGCCGTCGGGGTCGATGGCGTGGATGACCTGATTGGAGGAGGTAGTGGGACCGGTGACGAAGAGGGTTCCCTGGGCGTTGAAGGCGAGGTGGTAGGCGGCCATGGAGGGCGGGAGGGTGGCGTGGACGAAGATCTGCCGGTCGGGGTCGATCTTGAAGATGGTTCCGGAGCGGTCGCCGACGTAGAGGTTTCCGTGGGGGTCGAAGGCGATGCCGGTGGCGATGCCCATGCCTTCGGCGTAGGTCGTGAAGGAGCCGTCGGAGGCGATGCGGTAGACGGTGCCTTCGGCGCGGGAACTGGCGTAGAGGAGTCCGTCGGGGCCAAAGGCGAGTCCGGTGGGGTTGAGGAGGCCGCGGACGAAGGGACGGATCTG
This sequence comes from Acidobacteriota bacterium, assembly GCA_021780315.1. Lineage (GTDB taxonomy): Bacteria > Acidobacteriota > Terriglobia > Terriglobales > Acidobacteriaceae > Edaphobacter. The sequence continues at coordinate 147,344 of JAJXYY010000025.1, read as the reverse complement.
GAAGTCGCGCTGGATCTGGAAGATGGAGACGGCGACCTGTTGGCCGCGGGAGCCGGAGAGAGTGGTGAAGACGTTGCCGATGGGGTCGACGACGGGGTTGGCGACGGGGTGCAGGTTTTCTGCCATGGGGACGGCGACGCGGAGGTAGATGGGGTTGGAGGACTCACCAGCTCGGTGGAGGTGGAGGTCTCCGGAGATGGATCCTTCGAGGACGCGGAGGTGGGCCTGGGTGGGGCGCGCGAGGGTGATTTGGGCGGGGATATCGCCGATGGTGGCGCGGGGGAGTTCGGTGGCGAGGGGGGAGAGGTTGGTGCCGTGGAGTTGGATTTCGGCACCGGGCAAGGCGGCGGGCGGGACGACGCGGTCCAGATGGGGCCGGTGGGAGGACGGGGCGTCGGGGTGATCGGGTTTGAGGAAGGAGAGGAGTGGGTTCATGGTCTTGAATGCAGCTAGTTTCAGCGTAGACCGGAGTGGGCTGGGTTGCAAACGGGGTGGTGTGGCCTAGAAGGCGAGATGGATGAGCTGGGCGCAGGCGAGGGCGAGGATGCCGGCGGCGACGTCGTCGAGCATGATGCCGGTGCCTGCGGGGAAGGCTTCGAGCTTGCGAATGGGCCAGGGCTTGAGGATGTCGAAGAGGCGGAAGAGGAGGAGGGAGATGAGGGCGTGCTGCCAGTCGGCGGGGATGGCAATGAGGGCGATGAGCTGGCCTGCGACCTCGTCGATGACTACGTGGCCGGGGTCTTCGCGGCCGGACTCGCGGGCGACAATGGTGGCGGCGGGGATGCCGATGAGTGTGGCGGTGAGGGCGGCGATGGTGGTGCCGATGGTTTGGGCTAGTGGTGTCGGGTGGAAGACGTGGATGCTGATGAACCAGAGTAGGAGGGCGGAGATGGATCCGTAGGTTCCGGGGCCAGGTTTGAGGAGGCCGGCGCCGAAGAAGGTGCCGACGAGCCAGGCCCAGAGGGTCTTTTTTTCGGAGGGAGGGTGGAGTTGGGTTTTGGAGTTGGCCATGAGTGCTGGGATGAGTTTACAGGGATCGGGCTATGACCCCTACGGTTCCGCGCAGGCTGGATTTTGAGACGGGTTAGTCTTCGTCGCTGGCGTGGGGGTGGCGGTTGGCGTTGGAGCGGGCCAGCTCTTCGAGGAGATCGGGGTCCTGAATGGGGGAGGAGATTTTGTAGTCTCCACTGGCCCACTTGCCGAGGTCGAGGATGCGGCAGCGGTCGGAGCAGAAGGGGAAGTCTTCGTCGGTGGCGAGGACTACTTTGCGGCAGGTGGGACAGAAGAGGGCTTTGGGTGTGGTCATGGCTCTATTTCCTGTTTGGTTCGATGATATGACGGTGGATCGGGATTCTTCGTCGCGGTTGGATCATTATTTTGCGCTGTGAGATTGTACGGTCTTGCGGCGGAAGCAGTCTGGGGCATGATCGTTGGTGATGCCTACGGCCTGCATCCAGGCGTAGACGATGACTGGGCCTGCGAATTTGAAGCCGCGTTTCTTGAGGGCTTTGGACATTTCTTCGGAGAGTGGAGTTTTGGCGGGGATGGGGCCTTTGAGTTGAATTGGTTTGCCGCCTGCCATGTCCCATACAAACTTTGAGAAGTCTTCGCCTGCTTGTTGCATGGCGAGGTAGATGCGTGCTCCGCCAATAGTGGCTTCGATCTTGGCTCGGGAGCGGACGATGCCGGGGTTGTCGAGCAGGCGCAGGATGTCGGCTTCTTTGAAGCGAGCTACTTTTTCAGGGTCGAAGTTTTTGAAGGCCCGTAGGAAGGCTTCACGCTTGTTGAGGATGACGCTCCACGAGAGCCCCGCCTGGAAGCCTTCGAGCATGAGCATCTCCCAGAGTGCACGACTGTCGTACTGGGGGACACCCCATTCTTCGTCGTGGTAGGCCTGCATGATGGGGGTTCTTTGGGACCAGGTGCAGCGGATGATGGATTTCGACATGGTGGCGATTGGATGTTCTTGAGATGGGTTAGGAGTGACTATTTCCGATTCGCGGCTGCTGCCATGATCAAAGAATGACAAGGTTAGAGGTTGGGAGGGAAGGGAGGAAGGTACTCGGCGGCGAGGTCTTGCCAGGTGGGGTTGGTGGCTTCGATTAGTGCTATTTTCTCTTCGCGGGTGGCGTGCTTGAGGAATTTCTCGCGGGCTATGGCGTTGTTGATGTATTGGAAGCGCTCGTAGTACACGAAGCGGTGGATTTTAGTATTTTACGGTAAATGAGCCTGTGGCTTTGCCGCGGTGTTGGGCGGTGCGGTGAAGGAGATTATTGGTGACCCCTGTGTATAGGTTTCGAGAGAGGCTGGAGAGGATGTAGACCTAGTATTCGTGCTCGTCGAAGCGCATGCGGGAGGGTAGCACGGATGTTTGAAGCGGCAAAGACAAAAGCAACAGCAGATCCTCCGCTTCGCGAAGGATGACAACTAAAAAACAACGGCAAGAGCAAAGACAACGGCAAAAGCAAGAGCAAGAGCAAAGGCAAAAGCAAGAGCAAAGGCAAAGGCAAAAGCAACAGCAAGAGCAACAGCAGATCCTCCGCTTCGCGAAGGATGACAACTAAAAAACAAGAGCAAGAGCAAAGGCAACTGCAAAAGCAAGAGCAAGAGCAAAGGCAAAAGCAACAGCAAAGGCAAAGGCAACAGCAACAGCAACAGCAACAGCAACGGCAGATCCTCCGCTTCGCGAAGGATGACAACTAAAGGAACCAATGCAATTCAAATGCAACAGGGAGTGTGACGACCTTGGAAGGAGCGTCGTTGTCGAAGGTCTATTCGAGGATGCGGGCTACTACGTCGTAGTCGTGGGATTCGGTTATTAGGGCTCGGTAGAAGGTGCCTGGGGTGAGGGTTTCGTGGGGACCGAAGTCGTTGATGAGGACTTTGCCGTCGATCTCGGGGGCGTGGAGGGGGGTGCGGCCTTGCCAGAGGAGTTCGGTTTCTTCGGACTCGCCTTCTACGAGGAGGTCGATCTCGCGGTCTACCCAGGTGGCTTTGGATTTGGTGCTGATTTTTTGTTGCAGCTTCATGAGCTTGCGGCGACGGGACTCGATGGTGCGTTTGGGGACTTTGAGTTCGGGGGCCAGTTCGAAGGCTTTGGCGCCTTCTTCGTCGGAGTAGGTGAAGACGCCTAGCCAGTCGATTTTTGCGGCGGTGATGAAGGCTTCCAGTTCTTTGAAGTCGGCTTCGGTTTCGCCGGGGAAGCCTACGATGAAGCTGGTGCGGATGACGATGCCGGGGACGATGCGGCGGGCTTTGGCGATGAGGTCGAGGAAGATCTGGGCGTTGCCGCCGCGCTTCATGCGTTTGAGGACGGAGGGGCTGGCGTGCTGGAGGGGGACGTCGAGGTACTTGGCGATGGTGTCGTGTTTGGCCATCGTTTCGAGGAGGCGGGTGGTGACTTTGTTGGGGTAGGTGTAGAGGAAGCGGAGCCAGCGGAGGTTGGGGAGGACGGCGAGGGCGGCCAATAGTTCTGACAGACCCTCGGTCAGTCCCAAGTCTTCACCGTAGCAGGTGGTGTCCTGGCCGATGAGGGTGATCTCGCGGACCCCCTGGGCGATGAGGTTTTCTGCTTCGGCGATGATGGAGGACATGCGGCGGGAGCGGAACTTGCCGCGTAGCTGGGGGATGATGCAGAAGGAGCAGGGGTGGTCGCAGCCTTCGGCGATCTTGATGTAGGCGGAGGCGCGTGGGGTGGTGAGGATGCGTGGGGTTTCGTCGGAGTAGAGGTAGCTGGGGAGTGCGGCGGTGGCTCCGTCCCATGCGGCGCGGGAGAAGCGGCCGGATTGCTCGCGGGCGTCGCCTTCGGGGCGGGAGGTGGATTCCGCCTGGAGTTGGGCACCTACTTCGGTGGGATGGGAGTGCTGGTGGACGGCGCTGGGGGCGCGGGAGATTTGTGACTGCGTGAGGATGGTGAAGGGGGAGTCTGCGGCGGGGTGGCCGGTGGGGGTGAGGCCGGCGGCGGAGAGGATGGCTTCGAGTTCGCCAGTGCCTACGACGGCGTCGACTTCGGGGATGTTCTTCTGGATTTCGTCGCGGTAGCGTTCGACGAGGCAGCCAGCGACGACGATGCGCTGGGCTTTGCCGCCGTTGGCCTGTTTGTGCTGGACCATCTCGAGGATGGTGTTGACGGACTCCTGCTTGGCGGAGTCGATGAAGGAGCAGGTGTTGATGACGATGATCTCGGCGTCTTCGGCGTTGGGGGTGAGCTCGGCACCGTTGTGGTGGAGCATGCCCATCATGACCTCGGAGTCGACGAGGTTCTTGGGGCAGCCGAGGGAGACGAAGCCTACTTTAGGACGAGTCCTGGTGGAGGTGGCGGAGGTGGGTTGTTCGAGAATGGCGGGGGGAGTCACAGGCTTCTATTCTACCAAGCTGGGGTTGCGGTGAAGGAACGACAGCTCTTCTCCCGTTGATGTGGGGGAGAAGAGCTGTCGGTTTGGTGCGGGGTGATGGCGTGGCTTACTGGTTGGCTTCCACGTCGATGGTGAAGATGACTTCGTCGCCGAGGATGGGAGCGGCGAACTTGGAGCCGAAGTTATAGTCGCTGCGCTTGAGGGTTCCGCTGGCGGAGAGGCCGGTAACGAGCTTGCCGCCCATGCCTTTTTGCGGAGCGGAGGGGCCGTCGACCTGGAAGGTGATGGGCTTGGTGACGCCGTCGAGGGTGAGGTCTCCGGTGATTTCGAGCTTACCGTTGGCGCGCTTGACGGAGGTGGACTTGAAGGCGAGGGTGGGGAATTTCTCCACGTTGAAGAAGTCGGGGGACTTGAGGTGCTTGTCGCGGGCCTCGTTGTTGGTGGTGACGGTGGTGGTGTCGGCGGTGGCGGTGACGCTGGACTTGGAGGGGTCTTTATCGTCCCAGACGATGGTGCCGGTTACACCGCTGATGGATCCACGGACGTTGCTGACGCCCATGTGGCGGATCTGGAAGTTGATCTGGGAGTGGTTCTTGTCGATGGTCCAGGTGGAGGACTGGGCGAAGGCTTGTGCGCCGGTGAGGAGCAGTCCGGTGACGAGGGCGGTAAAGAGGCGACGGTTCATAGTGAATCTCCTTGGAAGAGTGTTGGTGCAAAACAGTGCTGGCTGGCGGTTGCTGACCCAGCCGAAGGTCGGGGTGAGGCTGCGTTGAGGTTACGCGAGATCGAAGAGAATAATCTCGCTGGGTTGAGAACCTTGTGCGGAAAGTTGGATTGTGGGCTCGTTGTCGGCTGCGATGGCATCGCCGGTGAGCAGGGTCTTTCCGTTGACGACGACCTCGCCGTGAATGACGTGAAGCCAGAGGTGACGCTGACTGGCGAGGGGGTAGGTGAGGTTGTGGCCGGGGGCGAGTTCGGCGACGGCGACGGTGGCATCCTGATGGATGGTGGCGGCACCGGGGACGGGATTTGCGGAGGCGATGACTTTGAACTGATTTCGCTTTTCCTGGGGGGCGAATTTGAACTGCTGATAACTGGGTTGGATGCCGAGGGATTTGGGTTCGATCCAAATCTGGAGGAAGTGTGCGGGCTGGGAGTCGGAGCCGTTGAACTCGCTGTGGGTGATGCCGGAGCCAGCGGACATGCGCTGGATCTCGTTGGGGCCGAGGGTCTCGGTGTGTCCCATGCTGTCTTTGTGGGCGAGGGAGCCGGCGAGGACGTAGGTGATGATCTCCATGTCGCGGTGGCTGTGGGTTCCGAAGCCGCGGCCAGGTGCGACGCGATCCTCGTTGATGACGCGGAGGGTGCGGTAGCCCATGTGGGCGGGGTCGTAGTAGTTGGCGAAGGAGAAGGTGTGGTGGGAGTCGAGCCAGCCGTGGTCGGCGTGGCCTCGTTCGTTGCTTTTGCGGATGGTCAGCATGGATTGCCTGCTTTCTGTTATGCGCGTTACGAGAACTTGATGTGGTCCTGAGGGAGATCGGGGACGGTGGCGGCCTGAGCGGTGAGGCCGATTTTTTTGAGTCCGGAGTAGAGGTGTTTGCGTTCGGTTTCGGTTAGGCCGGCGGTGAGGAGTTCGAGGTCCTGCTGGTGCTGGGCGAAGAGGTCGGTGATGAAGTGGCGGCCGGCGGGGGTGAGTGCGATGAGTCGGATGCGGCGATCGCTGGAGCAGGTTGTTCGCTGGACGAAGCCGCGCTGCTCGACGCGGTCAATGGCGGAGGTCATGGAGGCGCTGGCGAGGAGGACTTTGTCGCCGATGGCGGAGATGGTGAGCGGACCTTTGTGAAGGAGGACTTCCAGGACCATGAAGTCGGAGAGGCAGAGGCCCTGGGCGGCGATGGCTCTCTGGACGTAGGCAGAGGCTGAGCCGTAGGCCCGCGCGAGGACGATCCAAAGTTTGGGGGCCGAGATGTGGCTGGGTGCGCTCATACCGTCTGGTTAGTTCTACGATATGAGATATCTCGATGTCGAGAGAAGATGCAAAAGTTTTTGGGGGAAGAGAATGGGTAGGGCAAAAGCAAAAGCAAGTGCAAGTGCAAGGGCAACGGCGAGGGTGATGGCAGGGATATGGGCAGTTGCCCCTGCGCTTGCAGGGGCGCAGGGGCGGTGGAGATGACGGTTGTGTTGCGGGTGGGAGGAGGCAGGTTGGGCGTTAGGCGAGAGCGTTGCGGGCGATGACCTGGCGGTAGAAGTGGGCGCTGAGTTTTGGGGTGCGTTTCTGTGTGGCGAAGTCGACGTAGTGTATACCGAAGCGGTACGCGTAGCCGTCGGCCCACTCGAAGTTGTCGAGGAGGCTCCATAGGAAGTAGCCGCGGACGGGGACGCCTTCGGAGACGGCGCGGTGGAGTTGGGTGAGGTAGTTGCGGAGGTACATGACGCGGTCGGTGTCGTAGACGGCACCGTCTGGGGTGAGGGTGTCGGAGGAGGAGGCCCCGTTTTCGGTGATGTAGATCTCCTTGATATTCCAGACGCTGGCGGCGATTTTTGGGGCCCAGTAAAGGGCTTCGGGGCCGGTGCGGAGCCAGGGGCTGAGCATGTGGGGGAAGGACTCTGGGGCGGGGACCATGGCGTATCCAGCGGGGGCGGAGGAGGCGCGGACGTATTCGGGGGTGTAGCAGTTGATGCCGACGAAGTCGATGGGCGAGCCGATGGCCTTGAGGTCTTCGGGGGTGAATTTGGGAGCATCAGCGCCTTGGCGGGCGAGGTAGAGGTCGGTGTACTTGCCCTCCATGATGACGGTGAGGTAGCCAGCGTTTTCTTCGCGCATGGCGATGTGTGCGGCGCGGACGTGTTCGGGGGTTTCGATGACGGGGACGGTGCAGGTGATGTTTTCGGCGAGACCGACCTTGGTTCCGGGGCGGGCGTTGGCGCGGATGGCCTGTACGCCGAGGCCGTGGGCGAGGACGGCGTGGTGGCGGACCTGGTTGAGGTCGGCGCGGGAGAGTCGGAGGCCGGGAGCGTGCATGCCGTTGCCGTAGCCTAGATCGACGAAGGAGCGCATCTCGTTGAGGGTCATGAAGTGCTGGACGCGGTCGGAGAGGTGTTGGGCGACGTATCCGGCGTAGTTGGCGTAGGCGTGTGCGGTGTCGCGGGACTGCCAGCCACCCTGATCCTGCAAGGCCTGGGGGAGGTCCCAGTGGAAGAGGGTGCAGTAGGGCTGGATGCCGGCGGCGAGGAGTCCGTCGACGAGACGATTGTAGAAGTCGAGGCCCTTGGGGTTTGGGGTTCCAGTGCCGTTGGGGAAGACGCGGGACCAGGAGGTGGAGAAGCGGTAGGTTTTGAGGCCGAGGTCCTTCATGAGGGCGATGTCGGTCTTGTAAAGGTGGTAGTGGTCGTCGGCTACGTCGCCGGTGTCACCGTTTTTGGTGTTGCCACGGAGGTGGGAGAAGGTATCCCAGATGGATGGGCCACGACCGTCTTCCTTGGCGGCACCTTCTACCTGGTAGGAGGCGGTGGCGGATCCCCAAAGGAAGCCACGGGGAAAGCTGAGCAGTGGGGATGCCGGTGATACGTTTTCTTCACGGGGTGCGGCGAGGGCGTTGGGCAGGGCGGGGGTGAGCGCAGCAGCGGCAGCGAGGCGGGCGAAGGAGCGTCTAGTTAAACGATTCAGCATGGCTAAAGTTCTACATGCTTCGATAATCGGTTGGCAATTGGGCGGAGCGCTTTTTTGAAGATTATTTGTTGTTGAGGGGTTGATTGAGGCTGGGTCAGGGGAGTTTGGCGGCCTCTTCCTCAGGGTTCCAGTGGTTGGGGCTGGCGGGTGGGCCGGCGAGGAAGTTGTGGGGGAGGAAAGGGATGGTCTGTGCGGGGGTGAGTTGGTGGGACCAGTGGACGCGGGTGGCGGGGGAGGCTCCGGGGCCGGTGGAGTTTGCTTCTGCGAAGAAGGCAGTGGCCTGGTTGGCGGGGTTGTTCCAGTCGTTCCAGCCTGCTGGCGGGACCTGGGCGGGGAGGGAGGTGTGGAGGAAGACGACGCGGGCGTAGGGTCTCCAGGGGCGTCCGAGGCCGATGGATTTTCCGGCGAGGTCGTCGCTGGTGACGGTGCTGTTGAGGATGATGAAGCCGGTGGGTTGATCGGGGGCAGTGCGGGAGTGGGCGGTGAGGAATCCGGGGCCGTTGGCGTGGAGTTCGGAGTGGTCGAAGACGGCGGCGGCGTTGCCGAAGATAAAGTCGACGCCGCCCTCGATGTAGGAGTCGAGGTAGTATTGGCGGCCGAAGTCGGCGAAGAGGGTGTCCTGATGGCCGAGGAAGCGGCAGTGCTTGAAGATGACGCGGTCTGCGCGGACGGCGGCGGCGACGGCCTGTCCGGTGTTTCCGGCGGCGTTTTCGAAGGTGAGGTTGTCTGCCTGGAAGCCGTTGCCGTTGATCTCCGCGGTCTCCGTGAAGAAGGTACCGCCGGCTGTTTTGGCGTTGAGGGAGTTGGTGATGAGGACGTCGGCGGGGGATTGGCCCATGCCGAGGAGGGTTATGTTGGTGTGGTTCTGGGTGACGATGATGCGCTCACGATAGACGCCGGGAGCGATGTGGATGAAGACGCGGCCGGGGGTTCCGTTGGGGTTGGGGGTGGCGAAGGGATGGTGGTCGAGCGCCATCTGGATGGTGGGGAAGGCGTCGGTGGCCTCGATGCCGGTTTTGAGGGTGGGATCGACGCGGACGTGGACGTCGGCGGCGTGGGTGGAAGGTGCAGCGAGGGAGACGGCCAGAAGCAACGGGAGGAGGCGACGCATGGTTGCAAGTATAGGAGAGGGTTGGTCGAGCGTGTGGATTTCTGGGGTAAATGGCGCTGATAGCGGGTCGAGCGTGTAGGCGCGAGCAATGGTAGACTTAGGTGTGTGCCGGGTCCTACGCGACGTAATCCCGCCAACCCCGCCAGGTCCGGAAGGAAGCAACGGTAACGGGTAATTATGGGCGCAGTGGGTCGCCCGGCGCATACTTTCCCCTCCCCGAAAATTCTGGTTGAGACTTCGCGATGGCGCAGTGGGTCGCCCTGCGCATACTTTTCCCCCCTCGAAAATTCTGATTGAGACTTCGCGATGGCGCAGTGGGTCGCCCGGCGCATACTTTTTTGTGCCTGTTTTTGGTGGGTGGGGCAGGTGTGCGAGGCTTGTTTGCCGAGGGTGGAAAGAGTTGGTGACATGGGGGCGGTAGTCGGGGAGAATGATTTGCGTGGCGTGAATGGTGATTCATTTGTAATAGTTTTGTATTCTGTAGATATAGCGAGGTGATGGATTGAGTTTGACGTTGAAGGCGCGGGTGCCGGTACGGGCGAAGATTAGTTCCCTTGGGGTGTATGTTCCGCCGAAGTTGCTGACGAATGCGGACCTGGAGAAGATGGTTGCGACGAACGACCAGTGGATTACGGAGCGGACGGGGATTCGCGAGCGTCACATAGTAGAGCCGGGGGTGGCGACGAGCGATCTGGCGGCGGAGGCGGCGCGGCGGTGTTTGGCGAAGCGCGGGATTGCTGCGAGCGAGGTAGAGGTGATCATCGTAGCGACGGTGACACCGGATATGTTTTTTCCTGCGACGGCTTGCCTGGTGCAGGACAAGATTGGGGCGAAGGGTGCGTGGGGTTTTGACCTGTCGGCGGCGTGCTCGGGGTTTCCGTATGCGCTGCAGGTGGGGGCGAAGCTGATTGAGAGTGGTGTGCAGAAGAAAGTGCTGGTGATTGGCGCGGATGTGATGAGTTCGGTGATTGACTATACGGACCGTACGACATGCGTGATCTTTGGCGATGGAGCGGGGGCGGTGTTGCTGGAGCCTTGTGAGCCGGGCGAGGTGGGGCTGGTGGATTTTTACCACGAGATCGATGGCTCGGGCGCGGTGTCGCTGAATATGCCGGGTGGTGGGAGTCTACATCCCTCGACGGCGGAGACGGTGGCGGCGAAGATGCACTATGTCCATCAGGATGGGCAGGCGGTGTACAAGTTTGCGGTGCGCAAGATGGCGGAGGCGGCGGAGACGGTGTTGACGCGGAATGGCGTGACGGGTAAGGATCTGGGGTGCTTTATTCCACACCAGGCGAACAAGCGGATCATCCTGTCTACGGCGGAGCGGTTGGGACTGCCAGAGAGTTCGGTGGTGATCAACATTGACCGGTATGGGAATACGACGGCGGGGACGATCCCACTGGCGATGCAGACGGCGATCGACGAAGGCCACCTGAAGAAGGGCGATCTGGTGCTGCTGGCCAGTGTTGGTGCTGGATTTACGGTGGGGGCAACGTTGCTGCAGTGGGAGATTTAGAGCGGCAGCTAATGGAGTGATGCGGGCGGTGGGCTTTTGGCCTGCCGCCCTTTTTGCTGGTGCAGTGGGATGGTTTCAGAGGGCGGGTTCGCGGGTGGCGTTGTCGGCGATGCGGTTGGCTGGGGTGCGGGAGATCTTGTAGAGCTTCCAGAGAGCGATGGCCACGCTGAGGGTGACTGCGGTCCAGAGGACGGAGAGGATGGTGGTGGCCCAACGGGTGGAGAAGCTGTTCCACAGGCGGAGGATGTGGCGGCCGTAGTGGATTCCGAGCCAGACGGCGATAGCGTGGCGCAGGGCGCGGCTGAGGGTAAAGGTGGTGAGGAATTGCTTGCGGGACATCTTGAGTGCGCCTGCGGCGAGGACGAAGGGGGTGAGGGGCACGGGGGGCGGAAGGATAGCGGGGATGGCGACGGCGAGGATGGCGTTGTCATCGACCCACTGGGTGACGAGGGCGAAGATGGCGGGAGGGGTGCGTTTCTGGATGAGAGCCATGCCACCGGAGCGTCCGGTCTGGTAGCAGGTGTATCCACCGATGGCTGATCCGGCAGTGGCGAGGAGGACGAGGAGGATAGGGCTTTGGTGGTGGGCGCCCATGACGACGAGCATGATGTCGGTGATTCCGGGGATGGGGAGGGGGACGATGGAGCTATCGACGACCGAGACGAGGAAGACGCTGAAGATGCCAAAGCCGAAGAGGATATGGATGAGTTTGCCGGAGTGGCGTGGCGGCCGGATGGCAGGGGCAGGGGTGGTGGCTGCCGTGAACCACTGAACAATGGAGGCCGCGGGTTTCATCTTAGGATAAGACGGTAACAGACGGGGGAAGTTGCGGTCTTGCGGGGTTAGAGGAAGCGGAGGGTGGTGAGGGGTGGAAGGAGGTTGAGTTCGGCGGCGTATTGGCGGAAGAGGTGGATGGCGCGGAGGCAGTCCGGGGTGAGGGTGTAGTGGATGTTGTGGGTGAGGTAGTGGTGGATGGTGGAGGGCGGGAGGTTGATGCGGGGAGTCCAGTCGTGGACGAGGGTGTCGATGTTGGTGAGGCCGTGGTCGCGGGATTGGGTGAGGTCTGCGGTGATCTGCTGGGGCGTGATGCGGACGAGGGCCTGGGGGTGTACGGCCCAGACGGCAGCGACCCAGGGGAGGCCGGTGCGGGTGTGCCACTCGTGGGCGAGATCGAACCAGGTGCAGGGGCCGATGGCGGCTTCGATGGCGGGGCGGTGCTCGACAGCGAGGAGAGCGGGGTCGCCGATGAGGATGGCGGCGTCGCAGCGCTGGAGCATGGGGATGGGGTCGGCGGGGGTGGGGACGAAAACGGGCTGGGTGCCGATGAATTTGCGGAAGAGGATTTCAGTGTAGGCGAGGGAGCTGCGGGAGGCGGTGTCGGCGGCGATGGTGCGTACGGTTTGGAGGGTGTGGCCGGGTTTGAGGATGAGTTGGATGGAGCGGACCTGATTGAGGGAGGCGATGGTGCAGCCGGGGACGATGGCGAGGTCGGGGGTGAGGGCGGCGATGGGGATGAGGCCGAGGTCGGCGCGTCCGCTAAGGAGTTCGGCGGCGCACTGGGAGGGCTGGGTGTAGTGGAGGGAGTAGCGCTGGGCGAGGGTGGCGGCGTGGGGTGCATGCTCGAAGTCCCACATGAGAGGTGCGGGGTTGAGGAAGTCGATGGCGGCGACGCGGACGGGATGGGATGAATGGCCCAAGTGACTAGTTTAGTGGATGCTTGGGTTGAGGTTTGGATGCAGTGTGCGGTGATCGGCTCGTTGGTGGAGGGTTTGCGCGGCGGCTCGCCGTGAGGGGCGAGCCGCGGCATGGGTGGTGCGGCCAGGCATGGTGTGGATCGAGTTGTTAGAAGGGGATGCGGGCGGTGAGGACGATGGCGTGGTTGTAGGTGTGGAAGTGGGTGAGGGCGATCTGTTCTCCGGCGCCGAAGGTGAGGCCGAGGCGTCCGGGTTTTCCGGAGGCGTCGTGGGTGAGGGGGATGCGACCGAGGACGATGCCGGGGGTGGCGAAGGTCATGATCTTGCCGTCGTTCGATCCACCGTAGAAGCTGTTGGCGTTGAACTCGGCTTCGGGCCAGAGGAAGCGGGCGAGGCCGGTTTTGGCGACGTGATATTGGATGGCGGTGTTGGAGAAGATGGCGTGGCCGAGCTTGGTTTTGTTGGACACGGGGAGTGAGCCTCCGAGCGTGGTGGTGAAGGAGACTGGGCCGAAGCCTTTGCCGCCGGCGAGCGATGGGGTGACGACGGCACAGCAGAGGCCGTTGGCGTTTTTGCCGGTGGGAATGGAGGCTCCGAGGAAGGCGGTGAGGATGGCGTTTCCGTGCTGCTCGTTGCGGGCGAAGATGCGGTATTTGGCGAGGAAGGAGACGTCGCCGAAGCCGTCCTGGGCGCCGGTGTTGTGGGCGAGGAAGGGGGGTGGGTTGAAGAGGAGTTCGATGTGGCGGAAGGGGATCAGTTCGAGGCCTTTGCCGTTGCCGTAGTTCCAGATGGTCTGGTGGTCTTTGTTGGTCTGGCGGACGAAGTCGGTGCGGTACTCCTGCTCGAGGCGGGGGGTCACGGTGACGAGGGGAGTGATCCAGTGGGGCTGCTCGTTCTGGGTGGCGGTGACGCGTTGCTGGTAGTGGTCGAGGAAGGCGGCGACGGGGGATTGCTGGGCGGCGGCGGTGACGGATGGGGTGAGCAGTGCGAGGGTAAGGAGGGCGCGCCGGAGGGGGCGGGAGGAGGGTAGCGTCAGGTTGGGAAGCATAGTGTGATTTTATACGAAAATATTTATGTATTTGTACGTATCGAGTTGAGGAAGTTTTGGGTGTTGATGGGGTGAAGTTGGCGGGAAGGTAGAGAGGTTGGATTGACATGGGGGTGGGGGTTGGGTAGGCTCTGCCGTCATCCGGTGCGTTGTGCGGCGGGTTGGTTGGGCGTAGTAAGAAGACGGGATTGAGGAGAGACATGACGAGGATCGGCGACGCTGAGCAGGATGCGCTGAGGGTTTTGGAGCGGGGACGGTTAGCTTGGCTGGGGTTGGCGTTGACGCCGGGGATGGGGGCCACGCGGACGCGTAAGGCGATGGAGAGGCTGGGGGATGCGGGGCGGCTGTTTGAGGCTTCGTTGACGGAGTTGGAGGGGACGGGGATGCCGGCTGCGTCGGCGCAGTTTGTGTTTGAGGGCAAGGCGCTGGCGGCGGCTGAGAGCGAGATGCAGCGGGTGGCGGAGGCGGGTGGGACGGTGTTGACTCCGGAGGATGTGGCTTATCCGGAGCGGCTGCGGGAGATCTATGATCCGCCGGCGGTGTTGTGGATTCGCGGGGATGCGGGTTTGCTGGCGCGTCCGGGGATTGCGGTGGTGGGGACGCGGCAGCCTTCGCCGTATGGGGCGGGGATGGCGGAGTTGTTGTCGCGGGACCTGGCGAATCGGCGGTTGACGATACTGAGTGGGATGGCTCGGGGGGTGGATACTGCGGCTCATAAAGGTGCGCTGGAGGCGGGTGGAAAGACGGTGGCGGTGTGGGGGACGGGGATCGATGTGGTGTATCCGAAGGAGAACAAGCAACTGGCGGAGCGGATTGTGGCGAGTGGAGGAACAATTGTGAGCGAGTATCCGCTGGGGACGTTTCCTGCGCCGCAGAATTTTCCGGTACGGAACCGGATTTTGAGTGGTATGAGCGTGGGGGTTCTGGTGATTGAGGCTGCTGAATATAGTGGGACGCGGATCACGGCGCGGTGCGCGATGGAGCAGAATCGGGACGTGTATGCGGTGCCGGGGAATGTAACGAACAAGAATGCGTGGGGGCCGAATACGTTGATCAAGCAGGGGGCGAAGCTGACGGCGACGTGGGAGGATGTGTGGGAGGATCTGCCGTCGCAGGTGCGGATGGGGCTGGAGGATGAGATGGCGGGCGAGGGTGCGGCTGAATCGAAGGGCGGGGGTACGGCATCTCTGTTTGACGATGCCCCGCTGCCGGAGCATGAGCGGATAGTGCTGGGGAAGCTGCGGCATGACGATTCGGTGCAGTTGGATGATTTGATTGAGCGACTGGAGGCGGAGTTGGGATCGGCGGAGATTTTTACGGCGTTGTTCGAGTTGGAGATGGCTGGGCGGGTGAAGCAGTTGCCGGGGAAGAATTATGTACGGACGTTTTGAGGTGGTGGATGCGGCCCGAATCGGTACATTGGGGGGACGTTGCAGTTGATGAGGATGCAGACGTAATTGCAGATAACGAGTCTATCGGGTAGATTTTGCAATGACTTTGGGGTTTTTGCAGAGGGACCAAGTTCGCACGATGCGTAGGTTCCGTGTTAGGTTCGCAAGGGAAAGCTGGAAGAAGAGACGATCTGCCGCGGCGGACGTTTTGGTGGATGAAGGGAACGAATGGCTAAATCACTTGTGATCGTTGAGTCGCCTGCGAAGGCGAAGACGATCAATAAATATCTCGGCAGCGATTTTGTGGTGGAGGCCTCGCTGGGCCACATTATGGACCTGCCGAAGAATGACATTGGCGTGGAGTTGCTGCATCGGACGTTTGAGCCGACGCTGATAGTGTCGCCGGGCAAAGAGAAGGTAGTGGATCGGCTGAAGAAGCTGGCGTCGAAGGCGGACCATGTGTATCTGGCGCCGGACCCTGACCGGGAAGGCGAGGCGATTGCGGCGCATCTGGAGATGCAACTGCGTCCGATGCTGAAGCCGAAGGCGACGCTGCAGCGCGTTACGTTCAATGAGATTACGCAGAAGGCGGTGAAGGCGGCGTTTGCCCATGCGCGGGATGTGAATGAGAACCTGGTGGACGCGCAGCAGACGCGGCGGGTGCTGGACCGACTGGTGGGATACCAGATCTCTCCGCTGCTGTGGGACAAGGTGCGGCGCGGGTTGAGCGCGGGGCGGGTGCAGACGGTGGCACTGCGTCTGATTGTGGAGCGCGAGGAAGAGATTAATCGCTTCGAGCCGGTGGAGTACTGGACGATTGGTGCGAAGCTGCAGGCGGGGCCGACGGAGTTTGTGGCGAAGTTTACCGGGATCGATGGGGTGAGCTCGCGGGTGGCGAATGGCGTGGATGCCGAGGGCAAGGAGCAGTTTCTGGCGGGCGCGCTGCCGAATGAAGAAGAGACCACGAAGGTGGTTGCGGAGCTGAAGAAGGCTGCGTGGTCGGTGGCTTCGGTGGAGCGCAAGGAGCGGAAGCGTAATCCGACGGCTCCGTATACGACGAGCAAGCTGCAGCAGGATGCATCGAGTCGGTTGGGCTTCAATGTTCGGCGGACGATGGGTGTGGCGCAGCGTTTGTATGAAGGCGTGGAGATTGGGAAAGACGGCACGGTGGGTCTGATTACGTATATGCGTACGGATTCGACGCGGGTGTCGGCGGACTCGATTATCGAGGCACGGGAGTATGTGCATAAGAAGCATGGCGCTGCGTATTTGCCGAAGGAAGCGAACGAGTACAAGGGCAAGAAAGATGCTCAGGACGCGCATGAGGCGATTCGTCCGACGAATGTGTCGTACACGCCGGAGTCGATCAAGGCGTATCTGAGCGATGAGCAGTACCGGCTATACAAGATGATCTGGCAGAAGTTTGTGTCGTCGCAGATGAGTCCGGCGGTGTTCGATCAGACGACGGTGGAGATTGCGGCGCAGGCAGACCGGCGGTATGACTTCCGGGTGAGCGGATCGATCTTGAAGTTCGATGGTTTTCTGGCGGTGTGGGAGAACGCATCGGAGGACACGATTCTTCCGGATGTGACGAGTGGTCAGGCGTTGCGGATGCACTCGGTTGATCCGGAGCAGAAGTTTACAGAGCCGCCGCCGCGGTACAACGAAGCGAGCCTGGTGAAGGTGCTGGAAGAGCGCGGGATTGGGCGGCCTTCGACGTATGCATCGATCATCAATACGATTCAGGATCGCGATTATGTGAAGAAGATCCAGTCGAAGTTTGTGCCGACGGAGATTGGCACGGTGGTGACGGGATTGCTGGTGAAGAATTTTCCGTACATCTTCGATCCGCAGTACACGGCGCGTCTGGAAGGCGAGTTGGATGCAGTGGAAGATGGCGAGGAGCGCTGGACGGACCTGCTGAAGGGCTTCTATGAGCACTTCGAGAAGGAGTTGCTGGTTGCGGGCGACAACATGGAAGACATCAAGCGGATGGAGCAGGCGACGGATGAGACTTGCGACAAGTGCGGCAGTCCGCTGATTCTGAAGTGGGGCAAGTTTGGGAGCTTCTACTCGTGCAGTAACTTTACGAAGGCGAAGCCGATGACGGTAGCTGCGGGACCGTGGAAGAAGGACCCGAAGGCGGTGATGAAGAAGATCACGGCTGCGTTCAGCTACCCGATGGTGGTGAAGGCGATGATCGAGGACGTAACGGAGTTCTCGAAGGAAGTGGCGGACGCGAAGGAGTTGACGGCGGCGATTGCGGAGGCGGCACCGAAGGGCAAGAAGGTGACGGTAGAGCAGTTCAGCTGCGACTTTACGAAGGAGAACTTTGCGGCGAAGCCGGACCTGAGTGCGCCGGGAGCGGATGACGTTCCGGAAGAGGAGTTCTGCGACAACTGCGGGCGGGTGATGGTGCTGAAGAATGGGCCTTGGGGTCCGTTTATGAGCTGCCCGGGGTACAGCGAAGATCCTCCGTGCAAGACGATTCGGAAGCTGACGCAGAAGGTGCAGCAGAAGCCTCCGGTGGTGTTGGAGGAGATGTGTCCGAAGTGCGGCAAGCCGCTGTTGCAGCGGGAGGGCGCGTATGGCGAGTTCATTGCGTGCAGTGGCTATCCGAAGTGCAAGTATGTAAAGCAGGAGTTGCTGGAGGTTCCGTGTCCGAAGTGCGAGAGCGCGATTGCGGTGCGGAAGACGAAGCGGGGCGACACGTTCTACGGCTGCACGAACTATCCGAAGTGCGACTTTGCGTCGAACCTGAAGCTGGTGAACCAGGCTTGCCCGAATGGGGACAGTGCGTACGTAGTGGAGTATTCGAACAAAGAGGGGACGTACCTGGTGTGTCCGAACAACCGGGAGTTCTTGCCGAAGCGTCGTCCGCGGAAGGGCGCGCCGGTGGAGGAGCCGACGACCGCGCTGTGCAGCTATGAGGAGCGAATTGGCGACCCTGCCCCGGCTGCAGTGATTGAGTTGCCGGACCCGGAGAAGACGCGGCCGGTGGTGGAGAGTGTGGCTTAGGAAATGGTGTTGGCCGGCAGGATGCGGTGTGTGGCTGAGGCGGGGTGACTTTCCAAGTTGCACCGCGTCTGTTACAAATGCGTAATGACCTCTGGGGCCCAGTGCTCCACGGTAAAGCATGTCTGTGAGGGGATGCTGGCCGTAATCTGTTGAAAAGAAGCGAGTAGTGAACTATGGCGAAGGCAGTTTGGAATGGCCAGACGTTGGCTGAGAGCGAAACGTTCGAGATGGTTGAGGGCAATGTTTACTTTCCCGATGAGTCTGTGAAGCGGGAGTTTTTCAAAGCGAGTTCGACGACGTCGAGCTGTCCTTGGAAGGGGCAGGCGCGGTATTACACGCTGATCGTGGATGGTCAGGAGAACCCGGATGCTGCCTGGTACTATCCCGATCCGAAGCCTGCTGCGCGGAATGTAAAGCATCATGTGGCGTTCTGGCGGGGTGTGGAAGTGACGAAGTAGCTGATGCGGGCCGAGTTGGCCAGAGCGGTTTGGAATACGTATTTGGATTGAATGAGATTGAACTCAGGCTGGAAGGCAGGCGCTGCGCGCCGCTTTACCGAGAGGCTGTGCAGGGATTGGATTCGGATGGGCTCTCTTCTGGCGAATTGCGCGGGTGAACACCCGGCGTGACGGAGTTGCGAGGAGGCAGCGTGGACGAGCGTTTGCAGGGCCAGGGTGAGCATCCGTCGGATGCGATGTGCGAGACCGATATAACGGGAAATGAGCAGGAGTTGACGTTCGATCCGGAGGATTGGGACGGACTGCGGCGACTGGGGCACCGGATGCTGGACGTGATGTTCGACAGCATGGAAGGGGTGCGGGAGCAGCCGGTGTGGCGAAGTGTTCCGGCGGGGGTGCGGGCGAGTCTGGAGGGGGAGGCGGTTCCGTATGCAGGTCAGGGCGCGGAGGCTGTCTTTGAAGATTTTGTGGAGCAGGTGCTGCCGTATCCGATGGGGAATGCGCATCCCCGGTACTTTGGGTGGGTGAAGGGGACGGGGACTCCGCTGGGGATGCTGGCGGATATGCTTGCTTCGGGGCTGAATCCGCAGATGGCCGGTTTCGATCAGGCACCCCGGCTGGTGGAGGAGCAGACGCTGCGGTGGCTGGCAGAGTTGATGGGGTTTCCGGCGGGGGCGAGTGGTCTGCTGACGAGCGGCGGGTCCATGGCGAACCTGCTGGGGCTGAATGTGGGACGGTTTGCGAAGGCAGGGTTTGACGTTCGGGCCGAGGGGCTGGCTGGTGCGGCGCGGTTGCGAGTGTACTGCTCGGCGGAGACGCACAGCTGGGTGGGGAAGGCGGCGGAGTTGCTGGGGCTGGGGCGGGCGGGGATGCGGGTGATCGGGGTGGATGCGGAGTACCGGCTGCGGGTGGATGAGTTGCAGCGTGCGATTGCAGAGGACCGGGCTGCGGGGCTGCGTCCGTTCTGCGTGGTAGGGACGGCTGGGACGGTGAATACCGGTGCGACGGATGACCTGGAGGCGCTGGCTGCGGTTTGCCGGAGCGAAGGATTGTGGTTTCACGTGGATGGTGCGTTCGGGGCGCTGGCGTACTGGTCGGAGGAGTTGCGGGTGCGGGTGCGGGGGTTGGAGTTGGCGGATTCGGTGGCGTTCGACCTGCATAAGTGGGGCTCGCTGCCGTTTGAGGTGGGCTGCGTGCTGGTGCGAGATGCGGCAGTGCATCGGGCGGCGTTTGCGTCGACGGCGAGCTACCTGGCGGTGCTGGACCGCGGGCCGGTGGCGGGAGGGATGGTATTCGCCGACCGCGGGATTGAGCTGACGCGGGGCTTCAAGGCGCTGAAGGTGTGGATGAGCCTGAAGGCGCATGGGGTGGATCTGTTTCGCAGGCTGGTGGAGCAGAATGTGCGGCAGGCAGAGTATCTGGGGGCGTTGATTGGGGCGGAGGAGGCGTTGGAGTTGATGGCTCCGGTGGCGCTGAATGTAGTTTGCTTCCGGTATGTGGCGGCGGGGCTGGATGAGGCCGGGTTGAATGAGTTGAACACCGAAGTGTTGCTGCGGGTGCAGGAGTCGGGTGTGGCGGTGCCTTCGAGTACGGTGCTACAGGGACGGTTTGCGATTCGGGCGGCGCTGGTGAATCACCGGTCTCGGCGGGAGGATTACGCGATTCTTGTGCGAGCCGTGGTGGATGCGGGACGGGCGGTGGCGGCGGAGATGATGGTGCCGGCCTGAGGTTTTTCGTGGGGGAGCGGATGGGCACAGACAACAGCAGATCCTCTGCTTCGCTCAGGATGAAAACTAAAAAATAGCGGCAATGGCAACGGCAAAGACAGCGACAACAGCAGGTCCTCCACATCGCGAAAGATGACAACTAAAACGCGAGCGAAGGTGAGGCTGTTGGCGGGCGATGCAGAGTAGCTAGTGCTGAAGCCCTCACTTACCTTTGGTCAAGGGCAACGGGGGCTCCGGTGAATGGAGCCCTCGCTGGGTTGTTGGGGGTGGGTTAGTTGCAGGCTGTGCCGTTGAGGTAGAAGGTGACGGGGTTGAGGTTGGTGCCGCTGTAGGAGGCGTTGAAGCCGATGCCGGAGAGGGTGGTTCCCGCGGCGATGGTTCCGTTCCAACTGGCGTTGGTGATGGTGACGGTGTGGCCGTTCTGGGTGTAGTTGCCGTTCCAGGACTGGTTGAGGAGTTGGTTGCCGCTGTAGGCCCAGGTGATGGTCCAGGCGGAGATGGGGGTGTTGCCGGTGTTGGAGATGGCGAGGGCTCCGGTGAAGCCTACGCCCCAGTCGTTCTGGTCGGTGTAGGTGACGTGGCAGGCGCTGGTGGAGGGTGGTGGCGCGGTGGTGGTGGCGCTGGCGGTATTGGAGAGGGCGGAGGCTCCACTGCTGGAGGCTGCGCTGACGGCGAAGGAGTAGGTGGTGGAGGCGTTGAGTCCGGTGGCCTGGTAGGTGGTGGAGGTGATGCCGCTGGCGATGAGGGTGGAGGCAGAGGCGGTTCCGCGGTAGATGTTGTAGGTGACTCCGGCGGTGGTGCTGGGCTGCCAGGCGAGGTTGATCTGGCTGGCGGAGGCGGCGGATGCGGTGAGGCCAGTGGGGGCGGCCGGGGTGGCGGGTGGTGGGGTGGTGGTGCCGCCGCTGCCGAACTGGAACTGGATGGAGGCGAGGGACTGCTGCTTGACGGCGTTGACGGGGGTGGGATCGTAGTTGGAGTCGAGCAGGCCGTAGGCGTCTTCTCCGTTGAGGGCCCAGTAGGTCCAGTGGATGGAGTTGTTGGAGGCGAGGTATTGGACGAGGCTTTGGAACCACTGGCCTTCGCTGCCGGGGGTGGAGTTCTGGACGTCGGTGGGGTTGTTGCCGGTGCCGAACTCACCGAGCCAGACGGGGGCGATGTTGGTCTGGCTGACGTAGCCCCAGTGGGTGTTCCAGACGGTGTTAAGGGAGGCGGCGGTGGTGCTGCCGTTGAACCAGTTCTGCTGGTAGGTGCTGGGGCCGTAGTCGTGGGCGGAGTAGACGAGGTGGTTGGGGAGGGAGAGGACGACGGGGGAGTTCTGGACGCCGAGGAGGTTGCCACCCCACCAGTAGTAGTCGTTGTTGTAGGCGTCTACGCCTTCGACGAAGATGAGCAGGCTGGGGTTGATGGCGAGGACGGCGTTGCCGGCGCGCTGGGCGGCGAGATGCCAGTCGTTGGCGCCGCCGCAGTCCCAGCAGGCTCCGCCGCTGTAGGCGTTGTGGGGTTCGTTGCGAAGATCCATGCCGATGACGGTGGGGTTGTTGCGATAGCGGGTGGCGAGATTGGTCCAGTCGTTGATCCAGGCGGATTCGGGATAGCTGCCGGTGAACCAGAGGCCGCTGGCTTCGGCGCTGTCTCCGGCTTCGGAGCGGTGGTTGTCGAGGATGACCTTGAGGTTGAGGGTTCCGGCGTAGGTGATGATGTGGTCGAGGATCTGGAGGGAGTTGAGGCCCTGAAGATCGGTGTTGATGGGGCCGGTGGAGTTGCTGAAGCTGATGCTGGAGGGAACGGAGGGGGTCTCGACCATCTGGTTAGAGAAGGGGATACGGACGGTGTTGTAGCCCTGGGTCTTGATGGTCTGGAGGATGGATTTGTAGTCCTGGGAGGTGAGGCCGCCGGCGAC
The DNA here is from genome assembly GCA_021780315.1 of Acidobacteriota bacterium. Taxonomy (GTDB): domain Bacteria; phylum Acidobacteriota; class Terriglobia; order Terriglobales; family Acidobacteriaceae; genus Edaphobacter. Next base: position 125,453 of record JAJXYY010000025.1, on the reverse strand, counting down.
GGCGCGGGTGGTCTCGAAGCCGTACCAGTTGATGCCGGTGATACGGACGGGGAGGTTATTGGTGTCGAGGACCTGGTTGGCGCTGGTGTGCCAGTAGCCGTTGCCCTGGGCGGTGGCGGCGATCGGGGTGGCGAGGAGAGCGAGGGTGAGGATGGTTCGCCAGAGGGTGGTGCGAGAGGGGAGGGTGGTCATGTGGGGAATGCTCCTGGTATGGAATTGGTCTGGACGGGCACGGCAAGATTCAGCCTGACTGGATGATGGAGCAGACCGTGAGGAGGAGGTTGACGTAAGGGAGAGTGCTACAGGTCGCAGCGTGCAGTGGCGATTCTGATGATCGCGTGGGTGCCCGTGGGTTGCGGCATGACGATGATGGCATTGGGGATGGGGGGACGTCGATGGCGTTGTGGTGCTTTTGGGGGTGGTTTGCAACGAAAGTTGTACGTGACGGCTTTCGTGTTTGCCTGGAAGCGTTCGAGGTCAGGCGCGGGCGGCCTGGACCATCTGTACGAGTGCGGTGCGGGTTTCGAGCGGGGTGGTGACTTGGTGGGGGAAGGCGATGCGGGTGCCTTTGAAGCCTTCGTTGGTTTTGAGGCGGAGGTGGAAGCCGAGACGGTCGACGGCGGTCATGGAGGCTTCGGAGGCTTCGATCTGGGCGTGGGTGCGGGCGAGGAGGATCATGGAGTCCTGATGGTCGGCGTTCATGTGATCGAGGATTCCTCTGGCGAAGTTGGCGAGGGGATCGGGATGGGCGTGGGCGTAGTCGGAGGGCTGGACCCAGCCCATGACGCCGAAGCCGCCGACGAAGTAGAGATCGAGGATGTCCATGCGGAAGAAGGAGAAGTCGGTGAAGTCGACCCAGTATTTGCTGCTTTCGTGGCGGGCGAGGTAGAGATCGCGGACGAGGGGCTTGTCGGGATCGGGGATTTGGGTGACGTTGCCGATGAGGGTGACGCGGGAGGCTCCGAGGGGGTTGCCGTCGGGGGAGGGTTGGGTGACGAAGAGGCTGGCGCGTGGGTCGGCCTTGAGGTTCTGGGTGTGCATGGCCATGTTGCTGATGAGGAAGATGGGGCGGCCGGCGGGGTCGAGGGCGTAGGGCATGAGGGAGCCGAAGGGGAAGCCGGGTTGCTTACGCGAGAGGGTGGAGAGGGTGGCGATGGAGTTGAGATGGAGGAGGGTGCGGGCGCGCTCGGCGTGGGTGGGTTCGGGGATGATGGGGAGGGCGGGGCCGGTGTAGGCGTGTTGGCGTGGGGTGGCGGACATGAGGGCCTCTTCCGGTTGGATGTTTTTCGTGGATGGGGCGGTTGAGGCTGATTCGCTCGATGCTAGTGCACTGTTTTTCATTGACGCCAAGCGCGAGGTTTAGCTGATTCGCTCAATGTCAGTGTACGGTTTTCATTGACGCCAAGCGCGCGGTTGGGCTGGTTCGCTCGATGTCAATGCACAGTTTTCATTGACGCCAAGCGCGCGGCTAACTGATTCGCTCAATGTCAGTGTACGGTTTTCATTGACGCTAAGCGTGCGGCTAACTGGTTCGCTCGATGTCAATGTACGGTTTTCATTCTGCGGGACATGAAGTCCATGAGGAGGTAGTTGCCGAGATTGGCGGGGCTGGTGAAGTAGGCTTTGCCGCGGCACATGGCGCTCATCTGCTGGACGAACTGCATGAGGGAGAAGTCCTGGGCGAGCATGAAGGTGTTGATCATGATGTTGGATCGTTTGCAGCGGGAGACTTCTTCGAGGGTTTCGGCGATGACGAGGGGGTCGAGGCCGAAGGCGTTTTTGTAGATGCGGCCGTCGGGGAGGGTGAGGGCGGAGGGTTTGCCGTCGGTGATCATGACGATCTGCTTCATGTCCTTGTTTTGGCGGGCGAGGATGCGCTGGGCGAGGCGGAGGCCTTCGCGGGTGTTGGTGTAGTGGGGGCCGACTTTGACGCGGGCGAGTTGTGAGACGGGGATCTCTTCGGCAGTGTCGTGGAAGAGGACGAGGTTGAGGGTGTCGCCAGGGAACTGGGTGCGGATGAGGTGGGCGAGGGCCATGGCGACACGCTTGGCGGGGGTGAAGCGGTCTTCGCCGTAGAGGATCATGGAGTGGGAGCAGTCGAGCAGGACGACGGTGGCGCAGGAGGAGGTGTAGTCGGCCTGGTGGACGTGGATGTCGGAGTAGTGGATGTTGAGGGGGGAGTGCTCTTCGCCTTCGATGGCGGTGGCGAGGCCTTCGCGGGCGAAGACGGAGGAGAGGGTGGCGGTGATGTCGAGGTTGAGGGTGTCGCCGAACTCGTAGAGCTTGGAGGAGCCGTTGGTTTCGACGCCGGAGGCTTCGTGGCGGGTGTCGTGGCGGCCGAGGTTGGATTTGCCGAGGGGGCCGAGGAGTTCGCGGAGAGCTTTGTAGCCGAGGAAGTCCATGCCTTTGTCGGTGACTTCGAAGCGGGCGTTTTCGGCGGAGCCGGTTTCGCCCTGGCCCTGGTCGGGCATCTCGGCGTTGATGAAGTTCTGCTCCTGCATTTTCTGGATGATCTGGTCGATGAGTTCTTCGACCTGCTGCTCGTCGAGGGCTTCGTATTTCTCCTGGGACTCTTCGTCGAAGAGTTCGCCGGATTCGAGGGCCTGGCGGATGGCTTCGCGGAGGTTGTCCATGGTCTGGTCGCCGTCGAACTCCTGAAAGCGGGAGAGGGGATCGTTGAAGCCGGAGTCGAGGAGGAAGTCGGACAGGGCCTGCATGAGATCTTCGAGGCCGAAGGAGGAGGAGAGATCGCCGGTGAACTTGGTGTAGCGGATGCGTTTCATAGGGAGCCAGCGAGTTAGCAGGTTAGCGAGTTAGCGATGTATGTGACTTGATAACTCGGTGATTGTGGGCGGGACAGGTGACTTCCTGACTCGCTGACTGGCTTTGGACTAGTTGAAGCCGCGGCGTGTACGGTTTTTGGCGGTGTAGTCTTCGATCTCGCGGTCGCGGATTTTTTCTGCGTAGTTGGCTGCGTCCTGATTGCGCTGTTTCTTTTCGGCGGCGGAGAAGCTGCGCTCTTCGCTGCGGCTGATGCGCTTGTGGGCGTACATGCCTTCGAGGAGGAACTCGGCTGCGCTGACGGCGACTTCGGTGGTGGACTTGGAGTTGATTTTGAGGGGGGAGAGTTTTTCGAAGAGTCCCTGGATCTGTTGCAGCTCTTTGAGGGAGTCGGCTGCTGCCTGAGCGTCGTTGAGTTGGACGGTGCCGCCGAGGTTGAACCACTGCTCGATCTGCTGGGTGTTGGTGCCGGTGAAGTACTGGTCGAAGATGGTGGCGACGCTGGTGCGGATGATCTCGCGGATGACGGTGTCGGCTCCGCGCATCTCGCCTTCGTACTCGAGTTCGATTTTGCCGGAGATGCCGGGGAGTGCGGCGTAGATATCGCCTACGCGGGGGACGGCGAGGGTTTCGCCGTGGAGGAAGGCGCGGCGTTCGGCGTTGGAGACGACGAGTTCCATGGTGGAGATGGGGAGGCGCTGGGAGACGCCGCTGCGCTTGTCGACTTTCTTATCTTCCCTAGCTGCGAAGGCGATCTGCTCGACGATCTGGCGGATGTAGTGGGGGATTTCGATGTTGGAGGCTGGGCGGGTGGACCAGGCTTCCTGGGCGGTGATGGTGAGGCCTTCTTCGATGTTCTCGGGGTAGTGGGTGCGGATCTCGCTGCCGATGCGGTCTTTGAGGGGGGTGACGATCTTGCCGCGGGCGGTGTAGTCCTCGGGGTTGGCGGAGAAGACGATGGCGACGTCGAGGGGGAGGCGGACGGGGTAGCCCTTAATCTGGACGTCGCCTTCCTGCATGATGTTGAAGAGGGCGACCTGGATTTTTCCGGCGAGGTCGGGGACTTCGTTGATGGCGAAGATGCCGCGGTTGGCGCGGGGGAGGAGGCCGTAGTGCATGGTGAGTTCGGAGCCGAGGTCCTGATTGGAGCGGGCGGCTTTGATGGGGTCGATGTCGCCGACGAGATCGGCTACGGTGACGTCGGGGGTGGCGAGCTTTTCGACATAGCGGTCGTTGGGGGTGAGCCAGGCGATGGGGGTTTCGTCGCCGAGTTTGGCGATGAGGTTTTTAGAGAACTGGGAGATGGGGGCGTAGGGATTGTCGCGGAGTTCGGAGCCGGCGACGTAGGGGCAGGCGGGGTCGAGCAGGGTGGTGAGGGCGCGGAGGATGCGGGATTTGGCCTGGCCGCGGAGGCCGAGGAGGATGAAGTTGTGTTTGGAGAGGACGGCGTTGACGATCTGGGGGACGACGGTGTCTTCGTAGCCGACGATGCCGGGGAAGAGCGGAACTTTGGTTTTGGCGGTGTCGCGCAGGCGGGCGATGAGGTTCTCGCGGAGCTCGTCTTTGACGGAGCGGGCGAGGCGAGCGGGGGTAAAGGCAGAGTTGCGGAGAGCACCGAGGGTCTGGGGAAGTGAAGTCGCCATGTGTGAAGTATAGATGTTTGGCGAGAGCGGGAGGATGCGGTTGTGCGTGGGATGGAAGTGGGGCGTGGCTAGGCGAGGTCCTCGCGCATGGCTTCCATCTCGGCGAGTGCGTGGGCGTTACCGGTGCGGTTGGCGGCGGCGATGCCTTCGTGGAGGCGGGTGAGGGCGGCTTCGGTTTGGCCTGATTTGGCGAGGGTCTGGGCGGACATCTGGTAAGCGGGGACGTAGTCGGGGTTGTGGCCGATGAGGGTGTTGAACTCGGTGAGGGCGGCGGGGAGGTTGCCCTGGGAGACGTGCTCCATGGCGAGGCCGTAGCGGGCGAAGGCGTTGGTGGGGTCTAGCTGCAGGATTTCGTTGAGGGCTGCGATCTTGTCCATTGAGGAGAATTACAACAGGGGGGCAGGAATAGCGCAACGCCGATAGAATGGCTGCGACTGCGAGGGTGAGGATGGCGGAGATGGGGACGGATCGGCGGACGGCGTTGAAGCTGTTGGTGGCGGCGGGTGCGGGGGGGCTGGGGAGTGTTGGCGGGGCTGTGGCGCAGGGCGGTGCGGTGGTGCGGTGCGAGACGGTGCCGGTGCTGCGGAGTGGCGGGGAGTATCGGGCGTATTGGGTGGAGATGATGCGGCGGGTGGGCGAACCGGTGCTGATGGCGATGCAGGCGGGGCGGCTGCGGGAGTTGATGCCGGTGGAGGCGAAGGTGGAGGTGGTGGCGGCGCGGCGGATGAGCTCGCATCTGGAGGCGGTGGGGCGGCTGCTGAGCGGGCTGGCGCCGTGGCTGGAGCATGGGCCACGTGAGGGAGAGGAGGGCGCGTTGCGCGCGCGGTTTGCGGAGGCGGCGCGGGCGGGTTTGGAGCGTGGGGGCGATCCGGCGTCGGTGGACTATCTGCGCTTTGGGGAGACGGGGCAGAGTCTGGTGGATGCGGCGTTTCTGGGGTTGGGGATTTTGCGGGCTCCTGTGGAGTTGTGGGAGAAGGTTTCGGAGCAGGGGAAGAAGAATCTGGTGCGGGGGCTGAAAGCTACGCGGGCCGTGAAGCCACCGAATAGCAACTGGCTGCTGTTTTCCGCGATGGTCGAAGTGACGCTGAAGTTTGCCGGGGAGGCGTGGGAGAAGGAGCGGGTGAGCCTGGCGCTGGAGCGATTCGAGCACTGGTATGTGGGGGATGGGATGTATGGTGACGGCCCGGAGTTCCACTGGGATTACTACAACAGCTTTGTGATTCATCCGTTTTTGCTACAGATTCTGGAGCGGGAGGCGGAGGGTGACGCGACGTGGCGGGGGCTGCGGGCGAAGATGGAGGCGCGGGCGGTGCGGTATGCGGCGATTCAGGAGCGGCTGATCTCACCGGAGGGGAGCTATCCGGCGGTGGGGCGGTCGCTGGCGTACCGGTGTGGGGCGTTTCATCATCTGGCGGAGATGAGCCGGCGAGAGCGGCTGCCAGACGGGGTGGCGGCGGAGCAGGTGCGGTCGGCGCTGACGGCGGTGATGCGGCGCTCGCTGGGAGCGGCGGGGACGTTCGATGAGCAGGGGTGGCTGACGATCGGGTTCTGCGGACACCAGCCGGAGGTGGGCGAGGCGTATATCTCGACGGGCAGCCTGTACCTTTGCTCGGCGATATTTCTGCCGCTGGGGTTGAGCGTGGGCAGCCGTTTCTGGACGGGGACGGGGATGGACTGGAGTTCGCGCCGGGCATGGAGCGGCAAGGAGTTAGCGGCGGACCATGCGTTGACGGAGGGGTGAGGCGCGCGGGGATTTAGAATAGGAAGGATGAGTGAACAGTTAGTGATGCGGACGGTGGCGGAGTCGCAGTCGGAGCGAAGTGAGATTATCTTTCCGGCGGATGCGAATGGATTGGGAAACCTGTTTGGTGGACGGTTGATGCAGTATATCGACCTGGTGGGAGCGATGGCGGCGAGTCGTCATGCACGGGCGACCACGGTGACGGCGAGTATGGACCATCTGGACTTTGTGGCTCCGGTGCATGTTGGTGACCTACTGATTTTGAAGGCGAGTGTGAACCGGGCCTTTCGGACGAGCATGGAAGTGGGCGTGAAGGCGATGGTGGAGGACGTGCGGGAGCAGCGACTGAAGCATGTGTCTTCGGCGTACCTGACGTACGTGGCGGTTGATCCGACGGGGCATGGATTGGTGGTGCCGCAGTTGGTGTGCGAGACGGACCATCAGCGGCGACGGTATGAGGATGCGGGCCGGCGACGGGAGATGCGTGCGGGAGAGACTTTGCGAAAGAAGCGGCTGCGGGAAGAGTTGCCGCCGGAGTGGCATCTGTAAGGGACAAGTTGGACGGGTGATTGCCTGACGATCAGTTGGGGAGTCGCGGCGACGAGTTTAGTTTTTTGAACGGAAGAGGAGCAGTGTATGGGACATATGGGAGCAGGAGCACCGCAGGGGCCGCAGCCTTTGCCGGGAGTGGCGCATGTGGTGGCCGTGGGTAGTGGCAAGGGTGGCGTGGGTAAGACCACGGTAGCGGTGAACCTGGCGGTTTCGCTGGGCAAGCTAGGGTACAAGGTGGGGTTGATTGATGCGGACATCTATGGGCCGAATGTGCCGATGATGCTGGGGGTTACGCGGCAGCCGAATGTAGTGGGAGACAACCGGATTGAGCCGATCCTGTCGCATGGGGTGAAGTTTATTTCGGTGGGACTGATCTCGCCGGGCGATAAGCCGATGGTGATGCGGGGGCCGATGTTGCACCAGATCATCCGCCAGTTTCTGACGCAGGTGGAGTGGGGCGAACTGGATTTTCTGATTGTGGATCTGCCGCCGGGAACGGGCGATGTTGTGATCTCGCTGGTGCAGACGGTTCCGTTGACGGGTGCAGTGGTGGTGTCGACGGGGTCGAGCGTGGCGCTTCAGGATGCACGGAAGGCGCTGGAGATGTTTCATCAGGTGAATGTGGATGTGATTGGTCTGGTGGAGAACATGTCGCAGATGACGCTGCCGAACGGCGAGGTGATCGACGTGTTTGGCGCGGGTGGTACGGAGCGAACGGCGGCGCAGTTTGGGCTGGAGTTTCTGGGCGCGGTCGAGCTTGATCCTGCGATTCGCGAAGGCGGCGATAAGGGGTTGCCGGTGACGTTGGCGGGGCCGGACTCGAAGCTGGCCAAGAGCTTTTATGAGGTCGCGAAGAAGGTGGCGCTGGCGGCGGAGAAGATTGCGGCTCAGGGTGGGAGCGTACTGGAGATTTCGTAACCCTTCGCAACGTTGGAGCTTGAAGGCAACTGGCTGTTGGAGCGAGCATTCGCTGTGCGTCTGGTGGTTTTGAATGTACTGGTCCCGAGGATGCAGAGATTCCCGATGCCGGTATAGGCGAACCGGTTTGGTCAGTCTGGTGTGAATCCAGGACGAATCTCCCATGGTCATGCGCCTCAGTGCGATCCGCCGTGCGCACGACGTAGTTGACGACTGGCGTAAACTTAGAGGAGTGGAGGTGGCGACAGATGGCGGATGCGGAGCGGGTGACGGCGCGGCAGCGGGCTATTCTGACGGCCGTGGTGGAGAGCTATATCGATACCGGGGAGCCGGTGGGTTCGGGTACGGTGGCGGAGGCGATGGCTCGGCGAACGGGGGAGGACGCTGGGCTGGGTGCGGGTTTGGGTGCGGGGCTGAGTGCAGCGACGATTCGCAATGAGATGGCAGCGCTGGCGGAGACGGGGCTGCTGGAGCAGCCGCATACTTCGGCGGGACGGGTGCCGACGGCGCGGGCGTTTCGGATGTATGTGGAGGATTTGAGCGGCGGGGTGCATCCGCGGATTGATGCGGCACGTTTGTCGGTGCAGTCCCGGCAGCAGATTGACTCCAGCTTTGTGGGATTGGCAGGGACGCAGGCATTACTGCAGCGGACGTCGCATGTGCTGGCGACGCTCTCAAGCGGAGTGGGCGTTGCGATTGCCGCGGCCACCGAGGGCGACATGCTGGAGCATGTGCATTTTTCGCGGCTGGCGTCGCGGCGGGTGCTGGCGGTGGTGGTGACGCGTAGTGGGTTGGTTCGGGACCGGGTGCTGGCGCTGGATCAGGATCTGACGTTGCGGGAGTTGGAGACGGCGGCAAGTTTTTTGAATGAGAACTTTCGCGGGTGGAGTGTAGAACGGGTGCGTGCCGAACTGGCGCGGCTGGTGGAACAGGAGCGAAGTGCGTACCAGTTGCTGGTGAATTCGGTGCAACAGTTGTGGATGAAGACGGTTCCGGAGCGCGAGATTGCGGCGCAGACGGTGTATGTAGAGGGGGTTGCAAACCTGGTTGGGAGCCAGAGCGGCGGCAGCTATGAGGACCGGGAGCGGCTGCGGGAGGTGTTGGCTGCGCTGGAGGCGAAGCAGCGGTTGGTGGAGTTATTGAATGCGTACATCGATGCGCGGCAGGAGAGCGTGCGAGTGGTATTTGACTTGGAGGAACATGCTCCGGAGATGGCGGGCCTGGTGTTGATTGCTGCTCCGGCACGGATGGCGGGGGAGAGCCGGGGGACGGTGGGAGTGATTGGGCCGAAGCGGATGCACTATGAGAACACGATGAATGCGGTGAGCTATATCGCAAATGTGTTTGACCGGATGCTGCATCCAATGGAGTGAGTTGGGCGAGGTGTGGGGCTGGTTTTTTGCAGGGGATCCGCGATCGGGGTGCGACTGCTCGCGCTGTACGGGGAGACCTGAAGATGAAAGTGGGACAGAATGACGATGGAAGAGCGATTGGAACGACTATCGCGATGGGCCCGAATGGGCAACAATAGAAAGGAAAGTATGACGACAACGAACGAGGAACTGATGCAGGACGAGATGACGGCACGCGATGGGCAGGAGCCTGAGATGGTGAGTGGCGATGAGTTTCCGCTGGATCCCGTGAACGAGGTGAGTGCCGCACAGGCGGAGTTGGAGCAGTTGAAGGGGGAGCGGAACCAGTTGCTGGACCGGCTGGCACGGTTACAGGCCGAGTTTGACAATGCGCGGAAGCGTGAGGCAAAAGAGCGCGCTGATGCTCGCGACTACACAATCTCCAACGCTGTGGAGCCCTTTTTGGGCGTGATGGACAACTTCCAGTTGGCACTAAAGGCGGATGGTACGGCGGAGCAATTGCGCGGCGGCGTGGAACTGATTCTAAAGCAGATGGAAGAGGCGCTGCGGGGGTTGAATGTGCAGCCGGTCGAGTCGGTGGGCACGCAGTTCGATCCACGAATCCATGAGGCGCTGGGGAGCATCGAAACCAAGGAGTTTCCTGATCACCAGGTTCTGGAAGAGATACGGCGGGGCTACCGGATCAAGGACAAATTGCTGCGACCGGCGCTGGTGCGGATAGCAGCGAATGCGGAGCAGGTTGCGGAGTAGCACGGCACGCAGACGAATTTAGAACGCGAAGAGAGATTTTAAGGATATGGCGACGGCGGACGTGACGAAGACTGACTATTACGAGTTGTTGAGTGTTTCGCGGGATGCTTCCGAGCAGGAACTGAAGACGGCTTACCGCAAGGTGGCGATGCAATATCACCCTGACCGCAATCCGGATAATCCGGAGGCGGAGGAGATGTTCAAGTCGTGCAGCGAGGCCTACCAGGTGCTGAGCGATGCGGACAAGCGCGCGGCGTATGACCGGTATGGCCATGCAGCCTTCACGGGCGGAGCAGGCGGTGGAAATCCATTTGCGGGCGGCGGCTTTGGTGGCGCTCAGGGCTTTAATGGCCAGGACCTGGGGGACATCTTCGGTGATCTGTTTGGCGAGATGTTCAATATGGGCGGTGGTGGGGGACGGAAGGCCTCGCGGGTGCAGCGAGGACGCGATCTGCGCTATGACTTGACGCTGGCGTTTGAAGAAGCGGTTTTCGGCGTGGAGAAAGAGATTACGATTCGGCGCATGGAGACGTGTGTGGACTGCAAGGGCAGCGGGGCAGCAAAGGGCAAGGCTCCGGTGACGTGCACGCAGTGCGGCGGACGCGGCCAGCAGCGCTTCCAGCAGGGTTTCTTTTCGGTGGCGAGGGCGTGCTCGGTGTGCGGTGGTACCGGCACGTTGATTGTGGATCCGTGTGTGACCTGCAAGGGCCAGACGGTGGTGCAGCAGGAGCACAGCATTCTGGTAAAGGTGCCGGCGGGAGTCGAGCAGGACACGCGGATTCGTTATCAGGGTGAGGGTGAGGCAGGGAAGTTTGCCGGGCCGTCCGGTGATCTGTACGTGGTATTGAACGTGAAGGCGCACAAGTTTTTTGAGCGCGATGGAGACGACCTGCACTGTGTGATGCCGATTTCGTTTCCGCAGGCTGCACTGGGGACGGAGTTGGAGATTCAGACGCTGGAAGGGCCGGCGACGATCAAAATCCCTGAAGGGACGCAGAGCGGCAAGGAGTTCAAATTGCGCAGCAAGGGCGTACCGCATCTGAATTCGAGCGGCAAGGGCGACCTGATTGTCGAGATACGCGTGCAGACCCCGAACAAACTGACGAAGACCCAGAAAGAATTACTGCGACAGTTGAGCGAGACGATGATCGTGGAGAATACCCCGACTTCGCGGGGCCTGTTTGAGAAGGTAAAGGACATGTTCAGCTAAGGCACTTTCGATTCGATGACAGTGATGCCCGGAGGCTTTCCGGGCATCACTGTTTATGGAGTAGATTGGCGGGGATTAGATGAGGCGGCTGGTGCGCGGTAAAAAGTTGTTTGCCAATTGTGACTCTATCCGCAATTGTTGGGTGTAGCGTATTGCGCGGAAGTGGAACAGTATTGTGCTTGTCTTTATTACATGTTCTATATTGCTCACTGGAATCAGGGAAAACTATCTAGTTATTTGGTACTGCGAAACAGCAGCCTTTGGCATCTGAGCTAGAAGTGGTTACAAATTATCTAATCACTCTGGAGTTTCAATCATGTATTTGCCGAAGCTTGTTGCCATCCTCGCCCTGGGCTTTGCACCGTTCGCCGCCCAGGCTTCCACGATCAGCCCCATCAGCGGTCAGTTCTCCATTACCGGTTCGTCTATCTCCGATAACGGTACGAGCTTGACCTTTACGCCCAGCACGATTGTTGTCGGTGCTGCCAATACCATCTCGGGAAGCTTTTTTTCTCTGCTTACCGCTGGCGAGAGCGGTTCGATAACTTCACCTATCAACTACATGAATTACAGCGCGCAGACGCCCGCACAGATAGTGTTTGGCAACGGCGCGGTGGACTTTACGATTTCGAGCCTGACGGAAGTGACGAGCGCGAGCAACCTTTCCAACTTTGCGATCTTCACGGGCACGGGCATGGTTACGAGCAACGTTGCCGGCTTCTCCTCGGCTCCTGCGTCGTTGACGTTTTCGACCCAGGGCAGCGGCGACACGACCTTTTCGGCGACAGTTGACACCATCTCTGCCGTTCCAGAGCCTTCTACGCTGGCCATGCTGGGAACCGGTCTGATCGGGATTGCTGGCATAGCGAAGCGTCGCTTTCTCGCCTAAGGCAATCGAATTTCTTGAGAAGTGATGCACGTTTAGATGCAGGAGACGGGGAGAAGAGTGCCCTGTCTTCTGCAACATTTGCGTGTGGCAGGTGGTTGGGGTTCGTACGTTGGCACTTTGTGTAGATGACGAGCGCCTAATCGGCCATTCTGGACGCTTGGGATTGCTTTCTCGTGACCTCGTTTGGTTTGCCGGCATCAATGCATTTTGATTTCATGAAGATACAGGTATCTGGTTGGAGGCGGTAGAGCGGATAGTGCGATTTGCCAAGCTCCACCGTCTAATGTGCAAGTCATGTTGTGGAGGCTTAACACACAACCTTCGCCACGGTGATACAGTGATGTACAGTCTGGTTTGAATCAACAAATTGATTGAATTCTGTCAGGTTCTGATTTCGAATCTGTGGAGCATTTTGTCGAATAACAGCCCAACTCGATTTCTCTCCCGCACGACGATGTGTCTGCTCGTCGCTTTGGCGGTTGCGGTATTTTGTTGGGGGCTACAGTACAAGCTTTCTCTCTACAAGGCGCCGGACCGGGTGAGTGCACTGTCCTTGACGGCGAAGCTATCGGATCGAGAATCGGAGGGGCTTACGATTGCTCCCGAGCAGGCTACGGACTTTCCAGTAGCGATGATTGCCGATTTTGTTCTGGTTCTGGCGGTGCTATCGACGTCGCTGATCGGCAGCAGTCGTCGGCATTCGTGGACCAGAGCGATGGATCTCCCGATTAGTTTCAGGCTGCACCGTGGCCTACCGGCGTTTGCTTTCAGGCCTCCCCCAAGTATCAGCTAAACTCTTTTTCTTGCTGACAATAGAGTGATTGAACTGCGTGGTTGTCCTTTGGGGCACCACCGAATCTCATGTATGCGCACGACCCACGCAGATGGGTACGGCACTCAGGACAGGTGAGTCGATGATACGGAAGCGTTCGTTTTTGGTGGTTGTAGTGTGTGTGGTCTTGGCGTTGGCGGGGTATTTCTTTTTGCATCATGGTGGTAAGCCGGAGGCGGAGAAGGTTGCCAGTGCTTCCGTGGTGTCGGCGAAGCGTTCGGATTTGACCAGTGCGTTGACGGTTGCTGGTCAGTTTCAGCCTTATCAGGACGTTGATCTGCATGCAAAGGTATCCGGATATATCCGCAAGATTTCGGTTGATATAGGCGATCGTGTTCACAAGGGCGAGGTGCTGGCGGTACTGGAGGTTCCTGAACTGCAGGACCAGGTACAGGGGGCGCAGGCTGAGGTGCGTCACAGCGAGTCGCAGATTGGCAAGGCGCAGAGCGAGGTGGTTAGCGCCGAGTCGACCCATGCCGCGCTACATGCAGCGTATACGAGGTTGGAGCAGGCCGCGAAGCAGCAGCCTGGGTTGATTGCAGAGCAGGAACTGGACGATGCCCGTGCGAAGGATCTTGAGTCGCAGGCGCAGATCGATGTTGCCAAAGCAGCACTGGAGGCGGCACGGCAACAGTTGGGCGTGTCGCAGGCCAATAGCAACCGATACAAGACGTTGTCGGATTACACCTACATCATTGCGCCATATACCGGTGTTGTGACGATGCGGTACGCGGATACGGGGTCATTGATCCAGGCAGGTACGTCTTCGAATACGCAGTCCATGCCCGTGGTACGTCTGGCTCAGAGTGACTTGCTGCGACTGCGCATGCCCGTGCCTGAGACGGATGTTCCGTACATTGCTGAAGGTGGAGTGGTGCGAGTCCACGTGCAGGCTACCGGCAAGGACTTTACGGGTAAGATCGTTCGCTTCAGCCGCGACCTGAATAGCACAACACGCACGATGATTACTGAAGTTGATGTTGAGAATCCAGATCTGGTGCTGAGCCCAGGCATGTATGCGGAGACGGATATTGATCTACAGCACCGCAGCAATGCGTTGTCGATACCGACACAGGCTGTGGTGGAAAGCGGCGACCAGAAATATGTGCTGGTGGTAAACAAGCAGAATCGGGTGGAGAAGCGGACGGTAACGGTGGGGATCCAGACGGCGAACCGGAGCGAAATTACGAGTGGCCTGAATGAAGGGGACAGCGTGATTGCGTCTGGCCAGGCCAACTATGAGGTTGGCCAACAGGTGAATCCACGGCCCGCGTTTATTCCGACGACGGCGCAGGAGGTGAGTGAATAATGTCATCCTTTGCGCTGAAGTTTCCGTTTTTTATCTTGATGGTGTGTTTGATGGTGGTCGTTGTCGGTACCGCGACCGTGACCCGTATGCCGGTAGATCTCTTTCCGGAGATTAATATTCCGGTTGTCGTGGTCGCAACGTTCTATTCGGGTATGCCTCCCCAGCAGATTGAGGCAGATATTACGAACAGCTACGAGCGGTTTTTCACGCTGGGTAGCGGTATCGAACATATTGAATCGCGCTCGTTGCCAGGTGTGAGCCTGATAAAGATTTATTTTCAGCCGGGTACGGACGCCAATGCCGCGGTGAGCAATATCTCGAATCTTGCGATGGCTAATTTGCGCCGCTTGCCGCCGGGTACATTGCCTCCGGTTGTGCTCAAGTTCGATGCATCGAATCTTCCGGTGTGCTTGATTACGCTCGAAGGTGAAGGGCTAAACCAGACACAACTTAAAGACCTTGCGCAGTTTTCGGTTCGTAACCAGGTGGCCAATGTTCCTGGCGCTTCGGTGCCGCAGCCCTATGGCGGTAAGTATCGGCAGATTCAGGTGTATGTCGATCCGGTGAAGCTGGAAGCGCATCAACTGAGTTTGATGGACGTGGTGAAGTCGGTCAATGAGTCCAACCTGATTCTGCCAGCAGGCGATGTGCGGATCGGCCCGAAGGACTACAACATCTACGCAAACAGTCAGATTCCTGTGGTGGAAGAGATCAACGCGATGCCGATCAAGACAGAGACGGGTGCTTCCGTCTTTGTTGGCGATATTGGTGAAGCGAAAGATGCCGGGCAGTTGCAGACGAACATCGTTCGTGTGGATGGACAGCACTCTGTTTACATTCCGGTCCTGAAGCAGGGCGGTAACTCCAACACGATCAGTATCGTGAATGGAGTGAAAGAAGCCGTCAGTCATTTGTTGGATGTGCCGAGTGCGTTGAAGACGAACGTGGTGTTCGACCAATCTGTGTTTGTGAAGATTGCGGTCAAGAACGTAATCAACGAAGGCAGTATCGGATTGTGTCTTACGGCATTGATGATTCTGCTGTTTCTGGGCAATGTTCGGGCGACGATCTCGGTGTTACTTTCGATCCCGATCTCCTGTCTTGCTGCGTTTATTGCATTGAATCTGGGAGCGAGCACCATCAATACGATGGTGCTGGGCGGAATTGCTCTGGCTCTTTCGCGCTTGATCGATAACTCTGTCGTCGTGCTGGAGAACATCTTCCGGCATATGGAGATGGGCAAGTCTCCGGCGGTTGCAGCAGAGGAAGGTGGCAAGGAAGTTCAGTTGGCGGTACTGGCGGCGACGTGCAGTACGAGCATCGTGTTCTTTCCCGTCATCATGCTGGTGGGTGTGAGTAAGTATCTCTTCACAGCACTGGCCTTGGCTGTAGTTCTGGCGCTGTTTGCTTCGTACCTGGTGGCTATGACCGTAGTTCCGCTGTTCTGCGCGAAGTTTATTACGCTGGAACCGGGCCACGGACATCAGTCGCCTGAAGATGTAGAGGAGCACCTTGCAGAGGCGGAGCACGCCGTTGCGCGGCCGGGTATTTTTCGCCGGATTGTGAATGGCTTCAATCATCTGTTCCATCGGTTGCAGACCAAGTATGAGGGCGCGATCGCGGTGTGTCTGGAACGTCCGGTGCTGGTGGTCTCGGGCTTCAGTCTCTTCGTGATTGTGAGTTTTGCACTGTTTCCGTTCCTTGGCGTGGCGTTCTTTCCGAGGACGGACCCGGGGCAGTTTGTTGTGAACGTGAAGGTGCCACCGGGGACACGTATTGAAGTGACCGATGAGTACATAGCAAAGATGGAGAAGGAGGTGCGGGACGTTGTATCGCCGGAAGACATGAACATGATCGTGTCGAACATCGGTATTACTCCGGACCTTTCCGCCATCTATACGAGCAACTCCGGCATGCATACTGCGTTCATCCAGGTGAGCTTGAAGGAAGAACACAAGACCAGCAGCTTTGTGTACATGCAGCGTTTGCGCGAGAAGTTTGCCAATGATTTTCCTGAGGTTGGCACATACTTCCAGACAGGTGGTCTGGTGGATTCGGTTGTGAATCAAGGTCAGCCGGCACCGCTGGACATCCGTATTGGCGGAAGCGATTTGCAGGAAGGCTTCCAGTTGGCGGAGTCGATTGCGACCAAGCTGCGCGGCCTCAATTCCGTGAACGACGTGTTGATTCCCCAGGACCTGAACTATCCCGGTCTGGAGTTGGACATCAAGCGTGAGCAGGCAGCCTTGCTGGGAATCTCACCACAGATGGCCATCAACAACGTGATTACGGCGTTGACTTCGGACTCGATGATTGCACCCAGCTTCTGGGTTGATCCGAAGACCGGAAACAACTACATGCTGACGGTGCAGTACCCGGATAACCAGATCAAAACGCTGACGGACTTTGAACAGATTCCGTTGCGCGCGCCGGGCAATCCGCAGACCACTCCTTTGCAGTCTGTTGCCGATATCAAGCAGATCGATACGCCGACGGAAGTGGATCATTACCAGTTGCGCCGCAGTTTCGATGTGTATGTGATGCCGAAGAAGGAAGACCTTGGAAAGGTAAGTTCCGATGTCGATAAGGTGCTGGCGGAGTTTGGCCACTCGAAGAACGTAACGGTGCAGATTGGCGGAGCGGTGAGCGATATGCACTCGTCGTTCAAGAGCTTCGGCATCGGTCTGGTACTGGCGGTAGTGCTGGTCTACCTGATTCTGATGGCGCAGTTTGCTTCGTTTGCCGATCCGTTCATTATTCTTCTGGCGATTCCTCCGGGGCTTTCCGGCGTGCTGATCTTCCTGTTGGCGACTGGCACGACATTGAATGTCATGTCGTTGATGGGTGTCATCATGATGACCGGCATTGCGGTGTCGGACAGTATTTTGATCGTTGAATTTGTGGGCACTTTGCGGACGCAGGGGATGCCAATCAAGAAAGCACTTGCGGAGGCCTGCAAGGTGCGTTTGCGGCCGATCCTGATGACGACACTGGCGACGATTCTCGGATTGATTCCGATGGCGCTGGCGTTGGAGCCAGGTAGCGAGCAGTATGCCCCGTTGGCCCGTGCGATTCTCGGTGGTCTGACGGTGTCGGGTATTGTTACGGTGTTTCTGGTTCCGACTGCGTATCTACTGATTCACGGACGGCATGAGGAGAAGACGGATGAGGAGGTGGCCCATGCATAAGTTAGTGAGAGTGAGCCTACTTTCGTGGAGTGTGCTGGTGGTTTCGCTGAGTGCACAAACGTCGATGTTGCCTTTGCCTGCGGCACCATTGAACCTTGCGTACCAGTCGGCGTCGGCCAGCGGGAGTGGGAGCAGTGCGGACGCTCCCACCTTGCTGACGCGACAGGAAGCAGAGAAGATTTCACTGGCGAACAATCCGCAAATCAGCGTGACGCGGTTGCTGGCCCTGGCTCAAAAGCAGGTAGTTCGTGAGACGCGCGCGGATTATTTGCCTACACTGTTTGGCTCGGTGACGGGGGTCGGTGCGGAGCAGGCTTCACGTCTTGCTACGGGATCGCTGGCGTCGTCGAGGCTGTTGAATCACATGGGCGCTGGTGTCGAGTTGAACCAGTTGATCTCCGACTTTGGCCGTACGACCAACCTGATTGCATCTTCCTCTTTGCAGGCCAAGGCTGCTGCTGCGAATGCGGAGGCAACGCGCGAGGATATTGTGCTGGCAACGGACCTAGCCTTCTATCGTGCTTTGGAGGCGCAGGCCACGCTTGAAGTTGCGAAGAGCACGGTGGCGGCGCGACAGTCGGTGGATGATCAGGTGCGGGCTTTGACGGCGAGCAAGTTGAAGTCTGACCTGGATCTCAGCTTTGCCGATGTTAATTTGTCCGAAGCGAAGCTACTAGTTCTGGATGCGCAGAACAATGTCGATGCAGCGAATGCACAACTGAACGAGATTCTTGGTTTACCGACCATGAAGCAATATCAGTTGGTGGATGATACTGCGGCGCCGTCGGCTCTGGCTCCGGATTCCGATGCGTTGATTCAGTCTGCACTGCAGCAGCGTCCGGATCTGATGGCGTTGGACCTTGCCCATCAGGCTGCACAGAAGTTTACCCGTGCTCAACGCGAACAATTGCTGCCTACTGTGTCTGCGATGGGTGTCGTCGGTACGACGCCGCTCGGATCCAGCACGTACTATTCTCCCAACTGGTATGGTGCCGCTGCGGTGAATATCAATGTTCCGATCTTCAATGGATTTCGGTTTACTGCCGAGGCGTCGGAGGCGGACTTCCGGGCCAAGGCCGTTTCGGAGCAGACACGGAACCTGCATGATCGGATCGTTCGCGACGTGCGTACTGCCTGGCTGACAGCCAATACGGACCAACAACGTATGCTGGTGACCAAGCAGTTGGTGATGGAAGCGAACTCGGCACTCGACCTGGCGAAGGCGCGTTATCAACTGGGATTGGGTTCGATTGTTGAATTGAGCCAAGCGCAACTGCAACAGACGCAGGCTGCGATCTCGGACGCCAATGCGAAGTACCTCTTCGAGTCGGATATGGCCGCGATTCGTTTCCAGACAGGAACGCAGCCGTAGGTGGATGCCCAAGGGCGGTCGCCACTCGATTGGTGGCGATCGCTTTGCGGCGGCTTCCTGTTATTGAACTGATTGAATGATTGCGAGGAGCGACGCAGACGTGACTGAAGAAAGCCATCTGAAACAGTTTCCCATTCGTAGAATTCTGTATGCTACCGATTTTTTAGAGAGCTCGCGCCTGGCATTGGATTATGCGGTTGCGTTTGCGCATCACTATGGGGCCACGCTGCTGATGGTTCATGCGGTAGAGCTGTCACAGGCTGCGCGTGAAGCGGAGATGATCAGCGTTCGGCCCAGTGTTTCGCGGCGCGCGGCGATGGACCGTCTGGAGGCGCTGGCAAGCAAGGTGCGGCGGGCGGGCGTAAGTGTGGAGTTAGATCTGGGCGATGGAGAACCGTGCCAGGTGATTCTGGATTCGGCGCGACGCAACCATGTAGATCTTCTGGTGATGGGGACGCATGGAATGCACAAGGGGTTGGACCATCTGGTCATTGGGTCGAATACGGAGAAGATCCTACTGGCTGCGCATTGCCCAACATTGACGATTGGACGGTATGTGTTGGGAGGTATCGATCTGAATATGAAGTTCAGTGAGATTCTGTACATCTCCGACTTTACTCCGGAGGCTGCGGCCGCGGCGCCGTATGCCCTGGCTCTGGGGCGGGACTTCAGTGCACCCGTAGAGCTGTGTCAGATGTTGCCGGAGATAGCAGAAGACAATCCAATCCTTCGCGATGAGTTGATCAAGCAGTATTGCGATGCTATCCGACCGGTTTTGCCTGCGGAGCATGAGAACTGGTGCAAGCCGGCGTATCAACTGAAACGCAGTCTGGTGGCAGAGCAGGTGCTGGAGCGAGCGAAGTCCGATCCCGGCAGTCTGATCGTTCTGGGAGTGAAGACACAGTCTCATCTGGGGCGTCATTTGCATACGAGTCTGGCGTACGAACTGCTGGTTCGATCGACTTGTCCGTTGCTAACGATTCACAACCGCTGAAACTGACAGAAAGTGGAGCGTGAACCAGAAGGCCTGTGCAGGCCTTCTGGTTTTTTGTTCTGGGGACAGTATGTTTCGTCGCGGTCAGGAGAGTTTGAGGCTGCGCAGGCGGAGGCTGTTGGTGACAACGCTGAAGGAGCTAAGGGCCATGGCGGCGCTGGCCAGAACAGGGCTGAGCAGCAAACCGAAGGCGGGATAAAGGGCACCGGCCGCGAGTGGGATCCCGATGACGTTGTAGATGAAGGCCCAGAAGAGATTCTGGCGCATGACGCGCATGGTTCCGCGGGAGAGTGCGATGGCTGCAGCGACTCCGTTGAGGTCGCTGCGCATGAGGGTGACGTCACCGGCTTCGATGGCGACATCGGCACCGGTGGCCATGGTGATGCCGATGTCTGCCTGGGCGAGGGCGGGCGCGTCGTTGACGCCGTCGCCTACCATGGCGATGACGCGGTGCTCGGCCTGGAGACGCTTGATGGCGTCAGACTTGCCGGCGGGCAGGACGCCAGCGATGACCTCGGTAAGGCCGACTGTGTGCGCGATAGCGGTGGCGGTTTGGAGATTGTCGCCGGAGAGCATGACGATGCGAAGACCAAGTGTCTGCAGGTGGCGGATGGCGCCTGCAGAGGTTGGCTTGACCGTGTCTGCGACGGCGATGATGCCGGCCAGAGCACCATTGATAGCGATCCACAGAGGCGTCTTGCCGGCCGCTGCGAGGTGGTCGGATTGGGATTGAAGCGGCGCGGTGGCGACGCTGTACCGCTGCAGGAAGACGGGGTTTCCAACGAGGATTGCGGTGCCTGCGACGATGCCGACCACGCCTTGTCCACTGTGGGACTCGAAGGTTTCTGCGGCAGGTATGGTGAGTTGCTGCTGCTGGGCGTAGTGCACGACGGCGGTGGCGAGGGGGTGCTCGCTGGCTCGCTCCAGGGCTGCGGCCAGGCGGACCATGCGCTGCGTGTCTGCTGCAAGATCCTGATCAGCGGCAGGCGTTGGGGGTGCCATGACGACATCGGTGACTTGAGGCCGCCCCTGAGTGATGGTTCCAGTCTTGTCGAGTACAACGGTGTCAATCTTTTCGAGCCGCTGGAGTGCCTCTCCACCTTTGATGAGCAGGCCGAAGGTGGCACCGCGTCCGGTGGCGACCATGACGGCAGTGGGTACCGCAAGGCCCATCGCACACGGGCAGGCGATGACCAGCACGGTGACTGCGGCGGCAAAGGCCTGCATGATGCCGGCAGTTGGCGCGAGCAGATGCCAGAGGAAGAAGGTGACGATGGCGATGCCGAGTACAGTGGGGACGAAGATGGCGCTGATACGGTCGGCAATCTTCTGGATGGGGGCACGGGAGCTTTGTGCGTCTCGCAGGAGGCGGACAATCTGGGCGAGGGTGCTCTCGGTGCCGAGGGTGGTGGCGCGGTATTGCAGCGCGCCGTTTTGATTGATGGTGCCACCGATCAGACGATCCTGCGGGGATTTTTCGACGGGCAGGGACTCGCCGGTGAGCATGGACTCGTCGACGCTGCTTTTGCCGGATACGACTTGGCCGTCGGTGGGGATGCGTTCGCCCGGGCGCACGAGGATGAGGTCGCCATGCAGGATAGCTTCGATGGGGAGATCGATCTCGGCTTGATCGCGGAGCACGCGTGCGGTCCAGGGCTGCATCTGGACGAGCTTGCGCAGGGCGGATGCGGTTTGGCCTTTGGCGCGACTTTCCAGGGTGTTGCCGACCAGGACGAGCCCGATGATGAGGATGACGGCTTCAAAATAAACGTCGGGTGCGACTCCGTGGGACAGGAAGAAGCTGGGAGCAATGGTTCCGGCGGTGGAGTAGAGAAACGCAGCTCCGGTACCCAGGGCTACGAGCGTGTTCATGTCCGCGGTCTTGTGCATGAGCGCGGACCACGCCTTGATGTAGAAGTGACGGCCTGCCCAGGTGACGATGAACGCGGCCAGCACCAGCAGGAACCAACGCATGGCGTCGGCATTGATGGCGTAGAGCCCCGGCATGACCGAGCGCAGAGCTGGAGTGAGGACGCGCATGGACCAGTCGATAGCGGGGTCCTGAATGCGCTGCGTCCCGGGGGCGATCGACATGGTCATCAGCGGCATGGATGCCAGCATGGCAACCGCTCCGGCGACGAGAGCGACGCTGGCCTTGAGCCGCAGACGGTGGTATTCGTCCCGTTGCTCCTGGTCGTTGCGCTCCTGGGTTTCGAGGATGGATTGGTCCGGGACCGGCATCTCGGCCCCGTATCCGGTTTTGCGAATGTCGTTGACGAGCGCCTCGGGAGAGGTAAGCAGTGGGTTGAAGAGGACGGTGGCGTTGTTCAGCATCAGGTTGACGGAGGCGTCCTGAACGCCAGGTTGCTCCGCCAGGGTTCGCTGCACGAAGGACTGGCAGGCGGCGCAGGTCATTCCCGTTACCGGGATGGTGATGCGCTGGAGCGAGGCGGGGAGGGAAGGCGGAATGGAAGGTGTCGCAGCAGTGGATTGCGCACCGTCGATGATTTCACTGGACATGGGACTCACCGGCTACTAGACGGGACGCGCTGTAAATCCTATGCGGTCGATGGCCGCGGTGATCTGTGCAGGGTTCAGGGCGGCGGGATCGAAAGCGACCTCAGCAGAACCGATTTCGACTGAGTTTAGCTGGACTCCGGGAATGGACTGCAGTGCGGTGGTGACCCTGCGTATGCAGGCGCCACAGTGCATGCCGTCGATCAAGATTTTGAGTGTCTGTTGCATTCTGCCTACCTCACAACGCATCACGCGTAAAGAACCTTTAGATGCAGTATAGGCTTCTGCGTAAGCAAGGTAAGAGGTTAGGCTGGGGGTGATGTGGGTTGGTATAGAAGTATCAGGGGAGGCTTAGGTCTTTGGGCTGCACTTTGCCATGATGGCTGCGTGTAGGCGGTCCCGAAGCTCCGGAGAGAACTCGTAGAGTTCATGATCGCGATAGACAGCGATGGTCTTGCTGGTGGTGTCGAGGACGACCTCGCAGTGGGAGCAGGTTGCAGTGTGCGCGCGTACTTCTTCCAGCAGTTCGGGGCTAATCTGTCCGTCGAAGTAGTCGGTGAGTTGGCTGAGAAAGTCTGTGCAGGTCATGCTGGCAAACCCTCCTTTTTGTGGCCGAAGTGGCGGCTGAGACGTTCCCGCAGTTGCAGCCGGGCGCGGAGCAATCGAGATTTTACGGCGGGGACGCTCAAGCCGAGGGCCTCTGCTGTTTCTTCTGTTGAGAGATTTTCAATGTCGCGCAGGGTAAAGACGGTGCGAAAGCCTGGTGGGAGACCCTGAATGGTTTTGCGTAGGATATGGCTAAGTTCAGACTGCCCATAAAGTTGCTCGGGGTTTGGCCGCCACTCGGCAAAGTCGCGTGGGATGGAGCCCTCTTCCGTCTGCACGTCTTCGTCCATGGAGACGGTTTTGCTGGTTTTGCGCTTGCGCAGGCGCATAAGACTCTCATTGACTGCGATGCGGACGAGCCAGGTAGAGAACTTGGAGTTTCCCTGGAACTGGTCCAGCTTCTCGTAGGCCTTGAGAAAAGCGTCCTGCGTAATGTCTTCAGCGTCTTCACGGTTTTGGGTAATATGCTGGGCTACGCGAAAGATCTGCCGCTCGTACTGTCGCACCAACTGCTCGAATGCGGCAGTATCGCCATCTTTTGCACGCGCTACGAGTGCAACATCTGGGTGAATCTCTTCCGTCACTGTGGATTGGATGGCAGGCATGAGCAAAAGTCGCAACTATCTGCGCGCCGCTGGCTTTGCAGGAGGCAAGGCGTCGCGCACGCTGATGATGAGTGTAAATGGGCAGGGGCTGTGGAGCAATGCTTTGGGCAGTAGAACTGCGTCCAAAGGGTAGGGGTGCAGCGTACCTGCGGTGGTTCTGCTGCTGGTTGACCACGCCGCGGAGAATCCGGGCAGCTTAGAGTGAAAGAGCAGGTAGTTACGGAGTGAAGAGACTTTGAGCGGTTGGAAGCAAATTCGGATGGCGATGGGTGTTCTGGTAATGGCTGCGCTGTTGCCGCCTGCCGGAGCAGGCGCGGCCAGTGAGTCGAGGAAGCAGGCGAGCAGTGCGTCTGCTGTTGCTGCATCGGGGGATGCGTCTGGTACCAGCAGCAGACTGAAGAGCCGATCGGGGAGCACGAAGCCGTCCGCGCGTAAGAAGAGCGCACCGAAGGCGTCGGCCGCGAGTTCCACCAGCAACTCTGTCTCGGGAAGCAGGCCGCGAGCAGGGAAGAAGGCCGCAGTGGCCAAGCGTCGCGTCAAAGGGCCAACGAAGCAGACGATCAAGCTGCAGAGCGCGTTTATGGCCTCGGCGCAGTTGCGTCCAATGGCGCAGCAACTGGCTGCGACGCGGTCGGTTGCTGCCTACAGTGGAGTGCTGCATTATGCGCAGGGCCATCCGGGGGAGGGTGCGGCGGCAGCGTATCTGGCGATCGGCCATGCTTACTTTCTTGATCACCGCTACAAGGAGGCGATGGCCAGCTATCGTCAGGCACGACAGAGCGGTGAGGCGCTGGACGACTATGGCGACTATCTAGGCGCACAGGCGGCGTTGCAGGGGGGTGATGCCGCGGATGCGTATCCGTTGCTGGATCATTTTGCGGAGCGGCATCCTGAGAGCATCTTCAAGGCGAACGCCCCGGTACTTCTGGCCAATGCGTACCTCCAGCAAAACAACCCGCAAAGTGCGCTGCATGTTCTGGAGCCACTGGCCAGTAGTGCTGAGGGGGGACATCTTGATTTTCGGTACACGCTGGGCCGGGCGTACCAGCAGTCAGGCGATACGAACCATGCGGTGGCGATCTTCCGGAGCCTGTATTTGACCCAGCCGCTGACGGTGGAGGCGAGCCAGTCGCGACAGCAGATGCAGGCCCTGGGGGTTAGCCTGACGGCGGCGGAGCGCAAGATCCATGCCGATCAACTGTTCAACGCCAAGCACTATGGGGAGGCTGGCGAGGAGTATCACTCGATTGCGAAGAGTGATGCAAGCTTGAGTGCCGCCGACCAAAACGCGTTGAGCATATACGCAGCCGTGTGTGACCTGAAGCTGAAGCACCTGAGCCGGCACGACGTTGAGCGGCTGCCGGATACGGCCGACGACAGCGCAGCGCTGAAGATGTACATGCTGGCTGAGATCTCGCGCAGCGAGAACGATCAGCAGGGGCATGATGATCTGATCGCGGCGATGGTGAAACGGTTTCCGACCAGCCGATGGCTGGAGGAGGCGTTGTACTCGGGTGGAAATATGTACCTGCTAAAGCATGATGCCAAGCAGGCGACGTATCACTATTCGCTGCTGGTACAGATGTTTCCGAAGAGTACGTATGCTGCCTCAGCGCACTGGCGCGCGGCTTGGATGAACTATCGTCTGCGCAACTACAGCGAGGCGGCGCGCCTGATGGATGAGCAGATTGCGCATTATCCGGCGGGCATCGAGGTGCCAAGCGCCCTGTATTGGCGTGGACGTATCTACGAGGATGAAGAGCGTAACTTTGGACAGGCGGTAAATTACTACCGGCTGCTGTCCACGGCGTACATCAATTTTTACTATGCCGATCTGGCCCGGCAACGGCTACAGGTGCTGGGGGCGCAGGCTGCAGTGGCTCCTGCGGCGGTGCTCGCTGCGGTCCATGTGCCGGAGCCTCCGTCGTTGACCGGCGAGTTGCCGGAGAATGAGCCGCACCTGATCAAGGCCAGGCTGTTGGCGAACGCTGCGCTGAACGAATATATCGGGCCTGAGATCCAGGCCAGCCCGGAGTCCGGGCAGTGGGGAGCGCTCGCCCAGGCGGAGATCTTTGTCTCCTATGGGGAGTACACCAGGGCGCTACAGTCGATGAAGCATAGCGGAATTCCTTTCTTCGCCTTGCCGATGGACCAGGTGCCATCGGTGTACTGGCACCTGCTGTTTCCGCAGCCATATTGGGGAGAGCTGGTGGCGAGTTCGCAGCGGAACGGGATGGACCCCTCGCTGGTTGCGTCGTTGATCCGTCAGGAGTCGGAGTTCAATGCCAGTGCGGTCAGCCACGCGAATGCATACGGGCTGATGCAGTTGCTGCCGTCGGTAGGGAAGTCGTTGGCCAGAAAAGACGGAATCAAGGGCTTCCATACAGACCTGTTGTTGAATCCCACTGTGAATCTGCAGTTGGGGACGCTGAATTTGAAGCAGGTCCTCGACCGGTTTGGGGGTCAGCCGGAGTATGCACTTGCGGCCTACAACGCAGGCGATGTGCCGGTGCGGCAATGGATGGCGAGCGCGGATTACAAGGATATTCCGGAGTTCGTGGAGTCGATTCCGTATACCGAGACGCGTGAGTACGTGCAGGCCATTCTCCGCAACCGAGAGATGTACCGGGCGCTTTACCCCAGTCGATAGTTTGAGTCCCGGTTTTCAACAGGGGGCGGTTGACAGAGTGAATATTTGGTTTATGCTTTGCACCAGATGTAGTGCATTTCAACCTGGGGTTGAACCAGGCTGCAATGGCATCGGAAGACCAGGTCATGCCTGTAGAGAGCAGTCCGCATCACGAATAAAACCGTGAGATGAACGAGGTAAGCATGGTAGCGGAGCTAAATCTTCTCGAAGTCTGGATCCCGGAACAGATGCAGCCGGGCACGTTGTTTCTCCTGGAGCAAGCCGGGCAGCAGGGCAAGGTCGAGAACCCGTTCTGGGCGGTGCTTGCATGTCCTTCCTGCGGGTCGCTAGGGCTGATCACACGACAGCAGTATGCAGGGATCGAGGCGATGATCTGCGGTTCGAATGTGTGTTCTGCGGAGTACTATCTCGAGGCAGAGACGATTCGCTACCGTCCGGTGAACTAGGCAGCACATCCGCCTGGCTCCAGTTGCTTTTTACTCGTGGCGCAGTGCTTCCACTGGGTCCATGTTGGCAGCGCGCACGGCTGGCAACAAGCCAGAGACAACTCCGACGATCGCCAGCACTGCAAACGAGACCAGCATGATCAGGGGAGACGCGTGCAGCATAATGTCACCTTCGTGATTTGCGGTCTTGTATATGTCGGAGTAGAGCGGCATGGGTGGAATGATATAGCCGACGACCGTTGCAACCACCATGCCAGCTGCACCTGCAAGGAACGTAAGCGTAAGGCTCTCCAATAAAAACTGGGCGAGGATTTCGCGGCGACGCGCACCGAGCGCTTTGAGCAGGCCTATTTCGCGGGTTCGCTCGGTGACGGAGACCAGCATGATGTTCATCACGCCAACTCCTCCAACGCCCAGCGTCATGGCTCCAATGATGCCGAGGAGCAGCTGCAGCGCAAGGCTGAACTGCATGATCTGAGCGGAGTCTTCGACGGTATCCCATACCGGAACCGCCTTGTCGTCGCGGGGATCGAAGTGATGCCGCTGAGCAAGAACGGCGCGAACCGCCTGCAGTGCCTTGAGGTGTAGCTCCGGCGAACTGGGTTGGAAGACGATGCTGTCCGGATCGCGTTGCTTTGCGAGCAGACGCATCATGTCGAAGGGGAGGAAGGCGTTTTCATTGTCGGGACCATTGTTAGAGGAGTCCTGAATCTTGTTCTGGAGCACACCGATTACCTGGAAGACGTGGCCTTCAATCTCGACGGACTCGCCGACCGGTGGATATCCATTAAAGAGCTTTTGTGCGGCGTGGGGCCCGAAGATGACCACTTGTCGATGGTCGGTGAAGTCCGCAGGTTCGAAATAGCGGCCCTGTGCGATATTAAGGCGTCTCATACCGGCATAGGGGAGTTCAATCGCCTTGCTTTGGATATTGACGACTTTCGGGCCGTACTTGAAGCTGAAGCCTGAGTCGGTTTCGGAGCTAACGGCTTTGAGGAAAGGCACGGCATCGCGAACAGCTTCGGTGTCGCCGTCGCGGAACTTGATTCTCTTTCCGGAGCGCTCCCCGCCGGCCTGCATGCTGGTCTGTCCGCCCCACACCATCAGGACATTGTCGCCGAGACCCATGAATCCATTGAGCACTTCCTGCCCCAGGCTGCGGCCGTAGCTGAGCAGAAGTACGACCGTGACGAGCCCCCAGAGGATGCCGAGCATGGTAAGTCCGGAGCGCAGTCGATTGCGGCGGAGCGAGTCAAAGCTTTGACGAATGATCTCGATCAGGTTCATTGTTACTCCGTTCGGAGACACTCCATGGGGCTGAGATTGGCAGCACGCATCGCGGGATACATCCCGGAGAACAGGGTGATGCCGGTGAGCGTGACCAGCGAAGCGATGATGGCAGCAGGCGAGATGACCGGATGGGGGACAAAGTCAGGCAAAGGAATCCAGCGCATGGCAAGACAAGTGCCAACACCGAAGAGGAGACCGGTGACGCCACTGACGATAGTGATGATGCCGGATTCGACCAGAAACTGACGGCGGATATCGATCGCCGTTGCACCCAGTGCCTTGCGGACGCCGATCTCGCGGGTTCGCTCCGTAACTGCGACCAGCATGATGTTCATGACGCCGATGCCGCCGAGCGCAAGTGTGAGCAGGGCCACGGCACCAAAGAAGAAGGTCATAACGCTGAAGATGCGTTCTGTGAATTTGGATCCCTCCAGCGTATCCCATACCCAGAGGGCTTCTTTGTCGTTGGGATCGAAGTGATGTCGCTCGGCCAGGATGCGACGCACCTGATCCATGGCCTGCTCGTGGAGATCGGGCGAGACGGGTTCGACCACGATGTTGTTGACGTAACCGCGGATGACGCCAGGCTGCTCCGGAGGAGGGAAGTCGCGAGCCATTGCGGAGTAGGTGGTGAACAGTTGGGTGTTGTCGGGACCGCTGCCGTAGCTGCCGTTCTGCTTCTTGTCGGCGAGGACGCCAATGACGGTGTAGCGATATCCGGCCACGAGCAGCGTCTGCCCGATGACAGGCTTGCCGGGAAACAGTTGCCGATTGGCTTCGGCCCCCAGCAGCAGGACTCGCTCACCGTTCCGCTCGTCCTGCTCGGACATGAGCCGACCTTGCGCGACGGTAAGAGAGCGGAAGCGCTGGTATTGAGGCCACACTCCACGCACGGCACGATTCGCAGCGTTCCATGGACTGACCTCTGCGACGGTGCGGCGCAGCTCAGGACTAACCGTCTTGACCAGTGACGCCTGCTGCTGGATGGCGATGGCATCATCAACTGTGAGAATGACATCTCTGCCGGCCGCATAACCGCCAGCCTGCGCGCCGGTCTTGCCGCCGAAGATGATGGCGATGTCAGTGCCGATGGTCTTGAGATGTTCTTTCTGGTCAAGGTTGAAGCCTATGCCCAGACCGACCAGCAAAATGACCGAGGTGATGCCCCACACGATACCGAACATGGTGAGGAAGCTGCGGAGTTTGTTCTCCCAGAGTGCGTACAGCGTTTGTCGGAGGATCTCGAAGAGTGGCATAGCTTGATCGCGTAGCAGACGATGTCTGGTAGTTCAGGTACGTTGTGCCATGCGTCGCGGTTCCGTGTCGCGCAACAATTCCAATGGGCTAAGATAGGCAGAGCGAGTAGATATTGCCTGCTCCGCCCGGATGGTGAAATCGGCAGACACAGCGGACTTAAAATCCGCAGACCTTAACCGGTCGTGGGGGTTCAAGTCCCCCTCCGGGCACCATAGAATCAACAGGTTATAGCTGGAAATGGTAAGTGACAAGGTTGCGATTGAGTAGCAGTGTCGCTTCTGGTGTCATACGGTTCAAATTTTCTGAACGTTAGAGCTAAGAAAATTTCCTATGCCCAGGAAGGTAGTTCTCAAGGAGCGAGGCGTCCTAGAGAAGCAACCGGCCTACGACATCCTCCGTGGCGTGATGATGCCTTCGAATAGGAAGGACAAGGGCGTCATGTTCTTGTTGCTCGCCCAGGAGGCCATACACTGGATGCAACTCTTGTGAACCAACAGAATTTTACGCATAAGCTTCTTTCGTGACTACCGTTTCCTCTTGGGTTGACTTGGAGTCGTTCCGTTCGATCGGCTCCCAGACTCCATTCGTGTAGCGTGAGATGGTCCCTGATTCCGGCGCGATCTGGAATAGATGAAGCCAGGCATTATGGATGAGGCTTTCGACAACTTTGTGCTTCAAGATGACCGCGCTGATTGCACTTTGTGGAGCTTCGATGAATACACTTAGCCGGAGAGGTGTGTGTCGTAACATCTGTCCGTCGTGCAGGGACTGGAGCGGCAACCCAATACGAAGGTCGCCGCCATTGCCTTCAAATACCCCCAGGCGTCCACCCACGACATTGTGAAGGACCTTGTTTCCGCTCCCGTATTGGCGATTATCGACAGTGGATGCGTAGTACTGCATATTGATCCAGTTGGTGACAATCATCGGAGCGGTCATGATGGACTCGAGGACGGTACCGTTGGGGTCGCTCGCGCTCTGGTACTCGTGCAGGAAGACACGGCCCTGCAGATCAAGGCCTCTGCTGCGCACACGTGGCGCGATGAGGAAGGCGGCGTTGTTCGCAAGTCCCAACTCCGGCCTCACCTGAGACCAATCCCGGCTGCGAAGACGGAATTGGTCGAGTAGATGTTGTTCCGAAGTGGCTCCGTGTGCCTTGATCCCAACGGAAGCAGCACGTTCGACCCGTGCCTGGTGACCCGCTTGCTCCAGCCACACCTTCACCCGCGTGAAATCAGAGGCATGGCTCTCCGGTAACAGGTCAGTGTCAAAGATTGTGACTTCGTCGGTTGTCGTGTTGTGCAATGCTCCAAGAACATACGTGGTGTCGGGTAGTAGGATACCGCGCGCGACAAGGCCAGCTCGTATTGAAGACTTGTTTAGAAGTCCTGCGAGCACTCTTGCATTCACTTCGCCAGACTGGCCACCACAGGCCCCGCAATCGAGTCCTGCAGCGTGCGGATTGTTGACCGTCTGGCTACCGTGTCCCGTAAGTAAAAGCAGTCGCGCAAAGCCTGTCGTAAGGCTCATGTTGGTTAGAATGGCAGCAACCAAATCACACAACGCTTCTATCGAGGGAGCGTCATGATCGCTGGCCTCAGAGAGGTGTGGGCGCAGGGAAGGATCGCTAGCAGACGCGTTGTTGCCAGATTCGAGTTTGAGCTTCAGATTGGGCAGAGTGCTTTTGAGTAATGCGATGGAGTAGAAGAGCCCACATGACTCAACAAATGTGAACGTGGAGGTTGCGGACGAGCGGAAGTCTTTCCAGAAGGATTTCAGTCGTAGATTGAGTGCTCTTTGGCTTCTCGTTTGGTCGTCTATTTTCGGTGAGCCGGTGCTGTCAGTCACACGCAGTTTGGGAGCGAGTAGACCAGGCAACTGTGGACGTTCGGTAACAGTTCCAAGTGGCGTGTAGGAGATGGGCAAACCAAAGAAGCCAGCAAAGCCCAGCGTTTGAATCGAACTGGAACACTTCTCAAAGGCGCGACGAAACACCTCTGAGCGAACATCGATACAGAACACCGCTTGTACGTCAGGAATGTTTGGACCATGGCAACTTACTTCGGGCAAATGGTTCTTCATCCCTGTACAAAGATCGGTTTGGTATGAGATTTCGAGCGCCTCCTGCAGGATCCAGTCAACGGACGGCTGAGTCCGCGACTGCAGGCGCCACACCCGAAGCGTATCCCACCCGATCGTCCAGGCCGATGGCTCATTGGCATCAAGCAGATGCACGAACACAAAATGCTCCCAGGCCAGTCGGATCGCCAACAGTTGAACGATGTGGTCATCATTCCTTTCAGCCAGCACAGCTTGCCAGCGTTCAAAAGCACACCATGAAGCCCAACCATTGATATTCATCAGGAGGGCTGTCAGGTACTCTGCCCACTCTTCCTTTGGTACAGGCAGTGTCTGCAACGCGAGCGTGATCATTGCGAACGGGTCGGTGGGCAAGGAACGAGCGTGATGACGCACCTTGTGCAATCCCATGAGCAACCACGGACTCATGTCTGCCGATGCATGGTGCAACCAGCTTTGGTAGAGGTTCTTCTTGTGTTGCGCATCCCATGAGGATTGAACATGGTCGAAGTAAGACGCGCAGTGCTGACTGACAGTGTGCCTGACAAAATCGTTGATAGACATCCCGTGGAGCAAGTCGCGTTGGGAATCGGCGATCGATGTCATGAGAGGCAGGCGAGGAGCGGACGGCGGCTCGTTCTCAAGCTCGTCCTGCAGTTCTTGCAGCGAAATGCTGGCCAAACAGCGTTGCAGTGCCTGCTGCAAGTGCACGGAGCGCAGCGAACCTGTCTTCCACAGTTTGCGATAAAAGCTCCGCGGCATCAGCATGCGAGAGCCGGAGTAGCTCTCTAGACGGAGTGCAGCATCGTCGATGGACTCATCAATCAAGCCCCAGTAGGGGTTTACGGCTATGAATTGATCCAACGGCCAGGTTGGAGCGATCCGTCGACAGGCAGTGCCTATGGCCTTCAACACTGTGTCGGTATGAGCGTCTGTTGCAGCTGTGTAGTCAGATGTCTTCATCGCCTCTCTCCTCTGCTTTCGAATAGCTGAGCGGTGTGATTTCGCTCTGTTAGTTTTGAAACTTGATTCGCAGGCCAAAGACGAAACGTCGCCCGTGTAAAGACCTCATCGAGGTAGAGCCCGGCATAAATCCACGGATAGAGTGCAGTAGCGAAAGTCCCGCGAGGATACACACGGATCATCGTCTGTATGACATACAGAAGACCGAAGCAGACCAGCGCAAAGAGGATCAAGGGTTTCTGCTGTACTACGCTAATGCTTATTGCTGGTACGACCCTCTGGAAGAGAGTGTCATAGCCAAAATAGAGGATACTAACTGCGAAAGCGGTTCCCGCAAGAATCAGCGAGACTACTACGCTGTGCGTTGAGTGCACCGCAGCAAGAATGCCAGCAATAGCAAGCCCGACGACCACAACACAGAAGCCGGTAGTCGCATCTATGCGGGCAGTAGGCCGCCACAAGAACTCGCCTAGAGCCGCCATTACGAGCCCGTAGAGGCCACTTGCGAGTAGTGCAGAGAGCTTCTCTGAGCGGACCACCGGGATCACGCCCTTGATCTTCGCCTGGTTTACCGTACCGCCGGAACCGAGGAATGCATGCGCTTTATACAGCGAGTGCGCCAGAAGATGCAGGAACGCAAGAGCGTATAAGCCGAGCCCGCATTCCATCAGCATAAATCCCATCTGCGCACAGGTAGACCACGCAAGATGGACTTTGATGCTGATACGGGTGGTCATTACCAGCGAGGCAATGACCGCAGTCGCGCTACCCACAATCACCAGTAGGGCCTGTGCTGATTGCGTGGTGTTGATCACAGAAGCCATCCGAATCAGCATGAACCCGCCAAGATTGACAATACCTGCGTGCAGAAGAGCGGAGACAGGCGTGGGAGCCTCCATTACTTGAATCAGCCATCCATGCAATGGAAGCTGCGCAGACTTGATGATCGCGCTGATAGCAAGAAGCAGTGCTGCAACGTGGATCGAAAGGGGAACAGCGTGAAGCTTCGAGACGTAATCTGCGATTTGATCCAGTTCAAAGCTCTTGGTCTGCGATACGAGCAGTATGACTCCACCCAGCAACGTGAGATCCCCCAGGCGGCTCGCAAGGAACTTTTTATGTGCGGCTATCACCGCTGCCTGCCGTGTTGGGTAGATGGTGAGAAGACCGTGCAGTGAAAGACTCGTAGAGACCCAAGCGATCAGGAAGACAGCGATGCTGTTTGTGACTACAAGCAAACTTACGCAGGCAAGCGTACGCAACAAGCGCGCAACGTAGCTGCGTTCGTGCGGATCGCCCGACATGTAGGCCTGTGAGTAATTGATAATGACCCATCCCAGAAAGGTCACAAGCAGTAGCATGAGTGATTCGACCAAGTCGAAGCGGAAGCTGATTTGGCTTCGGCCAAGTGAGACGATGGACGCGATGTGCGCTCTGCCGGCCAGAGAGGGTGCATCCCAAAGTGCATCGCTGCAGCAGGCAAGCGAGAAGAACAAGACTGCATTACTGACAGTCCTCGCCAAGC
The DNA here is from genome assembly GCA_021780315.1 of Acidobacteriota bacterium. Lineage (GTDB taxonomy): Bacteria > Acidobacteriota > Terriglobia > Terriglobales > Acidobacteriaceae > Edaphobacter. Next base: position 91,963 of record JAJXYY010000025.1, on the reverse strand, counting down.
TCCAGGCTTTTGAAATCGAGAGCTTCGTAGCTGGTAAGATCCGTATCCCCGCCACACCCAGAAAGTACAGGAGAGGTGGAATACAAAGGATAACGGCCATGTGAGAAGGCCATTGATGATGAAGGTGAGCCATTTGCGGAAGTCCTTTCACTCTTATGACTTTGATCTAGTCTCGCAGTTCTGTAAAATGCATTGTTTAGAAGCTAACGTTCGATTTGAAAGAAGATAAATAAATGAGATTGAACTATCACCACCTGCAATATTTCTGGGCTGTTGCGAAGGACGGCAATTTGACCCGGACTTCAGCGCAGTTACACATATCGCAGTCGGCGCTTTCGTCGCAGATCAAAGCGTTAGAGGAGGATCTAGGTCAGGCGCTTTTTTTGCGTGAAGGCAGAAGGCTTCAACTCACCGAAGCAGGTCGTCTCGCGTTGACCTACGCCGAGACCATCTTTGCAGCAGGCAATGAGCTTTATGCCTTGATGAAGGACGGAGAATTTCGTAAGCGCCAGACTGTGAGAATCGGGGCTGTAGCAACCCTTTCCCGTAACTTCCAGGACAACTTTGTGCGGCCACTACTGCAGCTTGAAGATCTTGAGATGGTGCTACGGTCTGGGACGCTGACGGACCTGCTCAATCGTCTCAGCGTTCACAGTCTGGACCTTGTTCTATCGAACCGTAGAGTCTACCGCGATGCTCAGAATCCATGGCAATCGCATCGGATCGCTAGGCAGCCGGTAAGTCTGGTCGGAAAGCCTCGCCGCACCAGAAGACCGTTTGTATTTCCAGATGATCTGGATACAGCTACGATTGTCCTTCCGAGTCTGGAGAGTGAGATCCGTGCAGGCTTCGATCTCCTCTGCGAGCAACATCGGGTCACCTATCGGGTGCTTGCCGAAGTGGATGACATGGCGATGCTGCGACTCCTCGCTCGGGACACAGACGCCATCGCACTCGTACCTACGGTAGTTGTGCAGGATGAGTTGAGAACTGGAGTTCTGGTACAGTATTGCGTTGTGCCTCAACTGTTTGAAGACTTTTACGCAATCACGGTAAAGAGACACTTTCAATCGCCAATTCTACGATCTCTCCTGAAGCGTAGGGACGAAGCTGTACTTGGCAAGCATTCTAAGTAGAGCGGTCAAGAATTCATATCAAGCAGCCATTCGATCGGAGAGCTCAGCACGAACTTAGGAATTATTTCGATGTCTTTGGAACTTATCAGGGACCCTGATAGTCAACGGCGGAAGCTGAGAACCGATTAGAGTTGCTAGTTCGAGAATTTGAACTCTGTCGTTCGAATGTTGGTAGCCTGTGTCTCATGACGGTCGAAGCGAGCGTAAATCCGCATGTTCGGACTGGCCCTCGAAGTGCATGCTCAATTCGCGTAGTCTTGAGTCAGAACATGAGAAAGATAGCGAATGAACCGGCGCACCATCTCCACACATAGAATCGTTGGCCGCTCGATGATTGGAACGGTCTATCTTGCCGTGCTCGTTGTCTTTTTCGGTGTTCAGTTGGGCTTCATCCAATTTCTGCCGTTTCCTCCTCCATCCGTTGTCGCGTTGGTAGCAATCACTTGTGGTGTACGCATCCTTGAGATTTGGTTTGCGCGGAGTATTCTGAACGTGCGCGCTTTTGCCGTGCCCTCTATTGTGTGGTCTCTCTTACTCCCACTGTTCCTTGCTATTCTCACAGGCCAGCCTGATACCCATTATCTGGGAATGTCTATCCTTCCAATCCTTGAAGCAGCCATCTACTTCTCGCTGACGACGACGCTTCTCGTTGCTCTATCTGCATCAGCTATCTCTGCGTTTTGGGTTGCTTTTGTTGCCCACTTTCATGCGCCGATCCTGCTGGGTGAGGTTCTGGAGTCGACCACGCTAATCCTCGTCTATCTAGCTGTCGGCGGCCTTACCTGGCTTTTGATCAACATCCTCAGGGAACGGGAAGAGGAACTCCGCCAGAAGCTCGAAGATCTGCGCCAGACCCGCACCAAACTCATCGAAGAGGAGAAGCTCGCTGCCGTCGGGCGGCTTGCAAGCGCCGTTGCGCATGAGATCAGGAATCCTGTCGCTATTATTGCCAGTGCGCTGGAGGCCTCGTCATCGACCTTTCTCAGTGTTGCCGAGCGCGATGAGATGTCAAAGATCGCGTCATCTGAATCGAAGCGCCTTGAGTCATTGACGACAGATTTCTTGTCGTATGCATCTCCTGCGAAAGCGACAGTCGAGAAGCTGGAGGCTTCGCTGCTCTTGGGGTATGTCGTTTCCATCGTGCAGCCACAGGCTCATGCTAAGAATCTCCAAGTTGGCGTACATATCGATGGCCCTCGGTATATCTACGGCAACGAGAGTCATCTGCAGCAGGCGATCCTCAACGTCATGAAGAATGCAATTGAGGCGTCACCCCCGGGACGAACAATCGGAGTCTCTCTCAATCGCGAATCGGCAAACTGGCTCGCAATCAAGATCGAAAATGCCGGTGCCGCTGTTCCCGATAGCATTGTTGCTCATATCTTTGAGCCGTTCTTCACAAATAAAGTGGGAGGTACAGGGCTCGGCCTGGCGATTGCGAAAAAGTTTATTGAAGGTTGTAATGGCAGGCTACTGCTCGAACGGAACGATCCGGACCACATCGTTTTTACAATTCTGCTGCCATTGAACAAGCATGAACACGGTGTAGGCCGTCAAGGTCTAAGTGAGGTGACACGTGGCTAGAGTTCTGGTTGTTGAAGATGAACCGAATATGCGGAAGGTGCTCTCCGCCAATCTGCGCCAGGACGCTCACGTGTTGTTGGAGGCCGCAACGCTCAAAGATGCCCTACAGGCTGTATACGGAAACGAATTCGATGTGATCCTGCTCGATCAGAAACTTCCCGATGGTGATGGGGCTGAAGTGCTAAAGGCCGTGCAGATCGCAGAGCCTTCGACTGCGGTTGTGATGTTGTCAGCCTATGGGACTGTAGAACTTGCTGTCGAGGCAATGAGAAATGGAGCGTTCGATTTCCTTACCAAGCCGTTTTCCGCCGACAACCTGCGGGCGGTGGTCCGGCGTGCTGCAGAGAGGGCTTCGCTGCATCGAGAGAATCATCTGCTACGCGAGACTGTCGATCGCCTGGAGGGCGAATCGGAGATCCGTGGCACGAGTGCAGCCATCCTCAGACTTCGCGAGATCATCAATCGCGTAGGCCCGACCGATGCAACCGTTCTGATAAGTGGGGAAACTGGCACTGGTAAAGAGCTCGTTGCACGCGCCGTCCACAAGGCAAGTCGTCGAGCCGATAAGCCAATGATTAGCGTCAACTGCGCCGCCTTTACTGAGACTCTGCTTGAGAGTGAGTTGTTCGGTCATGAACGCGGCGCATTCACCGGTGCGGACAAAACACGTCATGGTGTCTTTGAGGCGGCACATCAGGGAACGCTCTTTCTGGACGAAGCCGGAGAGATGTCGGCTGGCGCTCAGTCCAAACTACTGCGGGTGTTAGCCGAGGGCAGAATTACTCGAGTCGGCTCGACTGCTTCCCGAGATGTCGATGTTCGCGTTCTAGTAGCAACACATCGTGATCTTAGAAAGGAAGTACAGGAAGGAAGATTTCGTCAAGATCTTTACTACCGGCTCGCTATCGTGCCGATTTCCGTTCCACCACTTCGCGAGCGGGTAACAGATATTCCGGAGCTCGCACAGTATCTCCTGCACAGGATTGCCGAGGATTTGAAATTAGCTGCGCCGCGAGCGCTCCATCCCGACGCTCTCCAACAACTCATGTCTTATTCGTTCCCAGGAAATGTACGAGAGCTACGAAATCTACTTGAGCGTGCCTGCATTCTGTCTAGTTTGCCTGAGATTATCTGGATCGACCTGCCAGAAGAGGCTCCAGACCCCGCAGCCGGCCTGGCATTGCCCCAGTTCCAGGGCGACGCCTTACCTGAAGAATTCCACCTAAGAAGCACGCTTGCATCATGGGAGAAACGGATTATCGAGCAGACGTTGGCGAAGACCAATGGGGCGAAGACTGAAGCAGCACGCAGACTGGGCCTCTCGAAGAGTGACCTCAGTTACAAGCTCTCAAAGTACGGCCTGTAGGCTAGCGTAAGAGTACTGCCTAGCACTTTGCACGCGACCTCTTCCGCATAGTGCCCAACTCAGTTCGTGGCCATCCAATTGCAGTACCGATGGCATATGAGTTCCCCACCGTTATCCCTCACAAAAGTCTTCACTCTAATCCTGACCACGTTCGTCCTGTTCGGATCATACCCACTCCATTCCCAGGCGACAGTCCCGAATATTGGCGTACCATGCGGTGTCACTGCTCCCGTGGCAAGCAGCGCAGAGTCTGAGCAAGACTTCAGGCTCAACCATTGCTTCAACATCGGCAATCGAGATGGATTACAAGACCATAGACTTGCCGCACGACGCAGGCATTCCACCAAGTGTCTGACGGCTGAAGCAATGGACCACTATTGGCTAGGATATGAATCCGGCTTTGGCGGCACTCGTTGTTACAGGAAAGACCACAGAAGCTCGCAGTGGGCTCGCGTTCGAACTGGACAGTAAGGTCGACCGGGTATGTATCGAGTGCGAGTCTTTGAACTGACGAGTTCAAATTCTTGAATTCTGGCTGCTCTCCAGAGATCAACGTGCCTAATACGCGGCTTTTGGCACGTCTGGTTTGGCCAGCCGATTGCCATAGACATGACAGACATATGAGCCCGCAAAAGACATTCTCCGTAACTGTTTCGCTCCTAGCGCTCGGCATACTCGTATTAGGGTCGTTGCGTGCCTGGGCAGACGAACCGTTGGCTCGCGACCTCTCACTTCGTGACGCCATCACTACTGCACTCAACAAACGGCCAGAGCTTGTCGCCTCAGGTCTGGGGCAGCAGGCGTCATCTCAATGGAGAAGGCAGGCTGCCTACATACCTAATCCCAGGGTGTTCTATCAGTCCGAGAACCTGCGTCCGGGGGGTGACTTTAGCCAAAACGTCGACACCTACGCTTATGTATCAGAAGTCCTCGAAGTATCGGGGAAGCGTGCAGCACGCATCTCGGTAGCTGACAGTGCAGTTGCTCGCAGTCAACTGAGCTTTGAGCAGCAGAAGCGACTGGTCGAGCTTCATGTCGCTCAAGCATATTGGGATGTCGTCCGACTGCAATACCAGCGCGCACTGGCCGAGCAAAACGTAACTTACTACCGCGAGATTCTCGACTACCAGCAGAAGCGCCTCAACGAGGGAAAGCTTGCCGAAGTAGACGTTATGCGCCTACGACTGGAAGAGGCAAGGTCGGAGGCCAGCCTGGAGCTTAGCCGACTAAGCGAAGCAGAAGGCCAGCAGCGGCTAGCCCGTGAGATGGGATTGCCAAAGCCAGAATCATGGCATCTCAGCGAGTCGTTTGAAGTGTTGAATGAGCCGCGGCTACCCAACGACGTAAACCATCCTGAGCAAGCGCGTATCGAGATTCGCTCGGCGCAGCAGGCAATCGACGCTGCACGTGCCAACCTCTTGTCTCAAAAGGCGCAGGGGCGACCGGACATAGATACTCTCTTCGGCTACAAGCGTACCGCGGGACTGAACACCATGATTGCCGGACTACAGGTGAACCTACCACTCTTTGATCGCAATCAGGGTGCGGTAGCTGCCGCAAGAATTGACGTAGAGGCGAGCAGAGCCAACCTTGCCGCAGCCCAGCTGCAAAGCGAGAGTGAGTTGGAGTTAGCCCGCATGGTCTACGAGATGTGGAAACGGCAGATCACCGAACGCTATCGTCCACTTCTCACTCAGGCGATCGACATCGCGACCATTGGGCGTTCCGCCTATCGCGAAGGAGGCATAGATTTTTTACGCCTTCTGGACGCGGAAAAACTGCGCGTTGATACCCAGAGTTCGTGGGTCGACGCACTGGGCAACTACCACCAGAGTGTCCTCGCACTCCAGTACGCAGAAGGCCTCGAACCATGAAGATATTTGACCTGAAATTACAAGGAACCAAAACGATGAATCGTAAATGGAAGTTATCCAGCCCTCCGGCGTATCACCCTGGCACTCTGGCTATGCTTGCGCTGATTGCAACTGGTCTAGGCGCTCTGGGCTGCCGCCCGACCGAGACTCCCGTGGCTCACGTTCCAGAGCACATACCCGCTGCGGCTGGTGAGATCGTGTTTCCTGCCGCTGAGCAGCGTGGAGCAATCACAACAACCGTCCTGTCGCCTCAGGCGGAGCCTGATCAACTTCAATTTCCCGGCAAGATTGTCTTGCCAGACAATGAGAGCTGGCACGTAGGAGTTCTTTCAACTGGGCGTATCGAGCGGGTTTATGCAAACCTTGGCGACTTCGTCCACAAGGGGCAGGTACTGGCTCGGATGCACAGTCACGACGTACATGAAGCCAAGGCGACCTACGCCATGGGCGTCGCTGAGAAGAGCCGCCTGCAAGCAGCAGCATCGCTTGCTCAGATCAACTATGACCGCATGCAGCGACTCTTTGCACTGCGTGCCGCCTCCGTGGAGCAGGTCGAGCAATCGCGTCAGGAACTCGTCAACGCAAAGACCGCTTTGGAGAATGGCCAGATCGACGTGGTGCGAAGCAAGACTCATCTGGAGGAGAACCTCGGTATTCCAGCCGATCTCCCCGCAGATGCAAATCCAGCAACCGCCGAACTGATTCCCATCATCGCCCCGGCTAGTGGGTACGTTCTGCAAAAAAGCGCTACTCCAGGAACTACTGTAGGTCCCGCTACGGATATCTTCGTGCTCGGCAATACGAGTCATCTCTGGATGTTGGCTTCTGTCGGGCAGGAACAAGTGAGTCGGCTAAAAGTCGGTCAGTTGGCCTCGATTACGCTGCCCGGAATACCAGGCGAGCACTTCTCCGGAAGAATCACCAATCTCGGTCAGGAGTTCGATCCGACCACGCGTCGTCTTCAGGTCCGGATCGACTTGGATCGCGCCAAAGAGATTCTCCGCCCGGAGATGTTGGCCACTGCAGAGATTTCAGTCGGCGAGACTCATCCTGTCGTGCTCGTGGCACCAGACGCCATTCAGCAAGTGAATGGTCAGGATGTGGTATTCGTCCGCAAAGCTGCTGATCGTTTCGTACTGCGGCCGGTCCGAGTGGGCGACACGATCAACGGCAAAGTCCCTCTCCTCGACGGTGTCCACTCTGGAGAAGAGGTCGTTACGCAAGGTAGCTTCCTCCTGAAATCTCAGCTTCTCAAAACCTCGATGCAGGGAGAGTAAAAGTCATGTTTGCAAAGATTGTTACTTTCTCGTTAGCCCATCGCTGGACGGTGCTGCTTGGCGTCGTTGCTCTTATCGCCGTAGGTGGCTGGGTCGTCAGCACCATCCCGGTTGATGCCTTCCCCGATCTCACCAATAACCAGGTCGTCATTGTGACCGAAGCCCCCTCCATGCCGCCGGTAGAGGTGGAACAGTTAGTCACGTATCCCATCGAACGGACGTTGCTGGGCATACCCAAGCAGCAGCAGGTGCGGTCGTTATCGAAGCTCGGAATCTCGATGGTTACGGTCGTCTTCGATGATGACGTACCGACGTACTTCGCACGACAACTGGTGAACGAGCGGCTACAGCAGGCATCCAGCTCGCTCCCAGCGGGCATTCAGCCTATACTCACGCCGCCTTCTACGGCATTTGGCGAACTCTATCAGTACACCCTGACCGGAACAGGTCTCACCCCAATGGAGTTGAAGGATGTTCAGGAGTGGGAGATCAAGCCGCAACTTCGCACCGTGCCCGGTGTCAGCGATGTCAACACCTGGGGCGGAGAAACCAAGCAGTATCAGATAAAAGTTGATCCGGCTCTGCTTCAGCAATATGGACTCACGTTGAAGGATGTAGCCGCTCGTGTCGCCGAAAACAATACCAACTTCGGTGGCGGATACATCGAGCACGCTTATGAGCAATACACTCTCCGGGGTCTCGGTAGGTCGGCAAACACTTCAGACATCGGCAACATCGTGCTGCTTGCGAATCAGGGAGCACCCGTTGTGTTGCGCGATGTTGCCCAGATTGAAATCGGGCCAGCTCCACGCCAGGGAGCTGTTCTGCGCGACGGAGAAGCTATCTCTGGCATGGTCATCATGCTGAAGGGCGAGAATGGCAAGCGCGTCATTGAACTGGTGAAGCAGAAGCTAGCGAGCCTGCACCTGCCCGCAGGCGTTGAGTTGAAGCCCTTCTACGACCAATCGACGGTCATCGACGGAACCATTCATACTGTTGAGCACAATCTCTTTGAAGGCTTCATTCTGGTCACAGTTGTGCTTCTGCTGTTTCTCGGTAGCTTCCGTGCGGCCATGGTGACGGCATCGATTATCCCGCTGTCTTTGCTCTTCAGCTTCCTCGGGATGAAGTTCTTCGGGATCAGCGCCAACCTGATGAGTCTCGGAGCGATCGACTTCGGCATGATCGTCGATGGTGCCGTCGTGATGATCGAGAACTCCGTCCACAGGATGCAGGAGCATGGCGATGAAGAAGACGTGATGACCTCCATCTCCATCGCCGGTGTGGAAGTGGCCAGGCCTATGTCGTTCGGTGTGGCCATCATTATCGCCGTCTATCTCCCCATCCTCTTCCTCGAAGGCTTGGAAGGTCGTATGTTTCGTCCGATGGCGATTACGGTCTGCGCAGCTCTGCTCGGCTCCTTGTTCCTCGCGCTCACGGTCATCCCCGTCCTGAGCTCCTTCGTATTTCGCCATGGACTTCATGGCAAAGCGAAGGTCAAACAACACCATGTCGAAACCCGTATGGATCGCATCGTCAAGCGGTACATGGGTGGTCTCTCGTGGGTCATTCGTCACAGGATCGCGGTCGTTGCCATATCCGCGGTGGTCATGATCGTTTCGCTCGGATCACTTGCCTACATCGGGACGGAGTTCATGCCTCGCCTTGACGAAGGTTCCATCCTTGTGGAGACACGCAAGCTGCCTGGCATCTCGCTCACCGACTCAATTCAGATATCACAACGAGTGGAAGCCACTCTACGATCCTTCCCCGAAATTCAGGATGTCACTACGAAGATTGGCCGTCCCGACTTCGCAACAGAGGCAATGGGTATCAACGAAGGAGACGTATATGTCGCGCTCACACCTACGAAAGAATGGAAGCGTTATCACTCCAAAGAAGAACTGATCGATGCTATGGATAAGGCGCTCTCTCAGATTCCAGGTATCAACTATGACTTCACTCAGCCGATGGCCATGCGTCTTGACGAGACAGTCTCGGGCGTCAAAGCTGACCTGGCAGTCAAGATCTTCGGCGACGACTTCCAGCAGTTAGACTCCTTGGCCCAGCAGGTCTTGCACCAGGTTAACTCAGTCCAGGGTGCTGCGGATGCGCAAATGGAAATCAACTCCGGAGTGGCGGAATTGACCGTAAACATCCGAAGGGATGCTCTCGCTCGCTATGGCATGAATGTAGTCGACGTACAGCAGGCAGTCGAAGCTGGAGCATCGGGAGCCATCGTATCTCAGGTTATAGAAGGACAACGTCGCTACACCATTGCCTTGCGGTTGCCCGACCAGTATCGGACTGATTTCAAATCCATGCGATCCATTCCGCTCCACGCCCCAGGAGGTGAGATCGTGACTCTGGGTCAGGTCGCTGACGTAACCGTCACGCGCGGGGCTGAGAAGATCAACCGGGAAGAGGGGCAGCGCCGCATCGTCGTAATGGCGAACGTGCGAGGTCGAGATCTGGGCAGCTTCGTTGCAGAGGTGCAGCAAAAGGTGGGTGCCGCCGTAAAGCTGCCACCGGGATACTCCTTGAGCTACGGCGGACAGTTTGAAAATCAGCAGCGTGCGACGCACCGACTCCTGCTGGTCATTCCGCTCGCGTTGATGATCGTAACGGGATTGCTCTACCTCACCTTCAACTCGATGAAACAAGCCATGCTCATCCTTATTAACGTTCCGTTTGCTCTCGTCGGCGGGGTCGCCGCACTATGGATTTTCCACCTCAACTTGAATCTCTCAGCATCCGTCGGATTCATAGCTCTACTGGGAGTAGCCGTGCTGAACGGAGTGGTTCTGGTAAGTTCCATCAATCAACTGCGCGAAAGTGGAGCATCGCTGCACGAATCCATTCTGCAGGGAGCCGGACGTCGTCTACGTCCTGTTCTCATGACAGCGCTCGTTGCCAGCCTCGGCTTCGTTCCAATGGCGATGTCCACATCGATCGGCGCTGAAATTCAACGGCCTCTCGCCACAGTGGTCATTGGCGGTCTGATCAGCTCAACGCTCCTCACTCTTTTTCTATTACCGATGCTGTACGAGTCGTTTGACAAAGCTCCAAAGTCGACAGGAGTAATTGCGTAACAACAGATAGTCCATACTCGTCTCCATCAGGCGGGTGCAACTCAACGGAACCAGCAGTGTCACTGCACATGAACGTGAGCCAGACCACAAGCCGCGTTACTTGCCATCATCACCCCAGATAACATCTGGTACCAGAGGAGTGTAACTTCTAGTTTTCTTTGACTGGCTGGGGAGTAGCGGACGAAACGGTAATTTTCCAGCGTGCGCCCGATTTCCATCTGGATGGCCAATTCGGCAGCCAGGGGAACGAGCCGCCCGTGTAGTCGCTCCTCTTCAACGCGGATGCCTACCCGTGGGAACCTTGTCAGGCTACCATGCTGGAATAGCCAGCTTGCCGGGTTCCGGTAGCATCCAGTGTCAGCGATGGGAGAGCCAATGGAGCAAGTAACTCCGCGTAACGTCAGCGCTATCCGCGTAACCTTTCCAGCGAAAGCACTTATTAACAATGATTTAGAAAATTTTCCCTAATGCAACAGTAACGCACGGCGAATATCCTAGTAATTGTTTGTCGTGAACCTGCAGTATCACGCAAATGAAAATTGGCTGGATCGAATTCGACCAGGTACCCCCACCTGACGGAGCGGGAAGTGGCGCAGTTGATGCGCGCCTGACCCAAACGACCAGATCCAACTCCCAAGGGGAGTATCTCTTCCCGACCTTGAACCTCGAAAAATATGCCGTCAAGGCAGTTGTGTCTGGATTCAAGGCAGGCACTCAGTTGGATCTCGCGATCTCGAACCAGTTAAGCGGCGGTAACACTCTGCGTAGCCCGAATCCGCTACTGGAAGTGCGGCTTCTAAGCAGCATCTTCGCTGCAGAGTTTGGAAAGTCGCCCATCGGTCTGCTCAGTGTGATCACCAGGTCTGGAACGACGCAACATCATAGCTTGACATTCGACTACATTCACAAAGATGCCTTCAGCATATCCAATTACTGGCGCAATGGCCTGGCCCCGCTGAAGCAAAGCATCCGGTTGTTCAGTGCGCACAATCGTTCCATAGTCTCTCCAATGTTCCCCGGCCACACTTGGACCTCCCTCGGCAGTACGCTTGCTGCGGGAGGCCCGTCTTTTGCTCAACCCAATATTGCGATCAACGGTTACTTCAATGAGGGCGCCAACCGGGGTGTACCAAACGACAATGCCCAGCTTGCCCTTGGCACCATAGAAACCCTGACGAAGACGCGAGTGCGTCATAGTATCAACGCTGGCGAAGCGTTTGTGGCGAACAAATATGCATTCAATGGCGGCTTCCAGGATAACGGCATTCTTACCGCGAGCAGCGAAATGATCTTATCGGTCCGGGGTTTATCGACACTCACTTATCAATATTCAAACAGTCGCACTGACCGATCGTACAGCGCTTCAGTGTCGTACCGAAGCATTCGACACATTCAAGAACGTAAACCAGGGCCATCTGGCCGGCACCCGCACCAGTCCTAAGGTCGGAGAGATGCTGATGGTAGCCCCACAACGCATTCTGAGGTTCGCGCTAAAAATGCCGTTCTGATCTCCCGCTATTTCAACAGGTAGTAGGAGTCTAATCGAGCAGACAACAACGCCCGCAAGTGTGTTTTCAAGCAAAGCCGCTGCAACATCAGAAAGGAACCTCGGCCACATGAATCGTAGAGACTTTACAAAACGTTTAGGAATGACAGGCGCGGCGCTTGCACTGGGGAGGGCGTCTGAAGTCGTGGCCGACTCGCCCAAAGAGCGCAAGCCCAACATAGTCATTATTCTGTCGGACGACGTTGGCTATGGAGACCTGGCATGCTACGGCGGCATCAATGTCAGTACGCCGAACATCGATGCGCTTGCGCGTCACGGATTGCGTTTCACAGACGCTCATTGCGATGCGGCGACATGCACGCCCTCGCGCTATGCGATGCTGACCGGGGAGTATGCGTGGCGGCGTGATGGTGTGCATGTTCTGCCAGGTGATGCAGCGTCTTTGGTGCGACCCGGGCAAGCTACCATCGCCTCGGTGCTCAAGTCTGCCGGCTATGCGACAGGCCTCGTTGGCAAGTGGCATCTTGGACTTGGCGATGGCAAGATCGACTGGAACGGTGCGATCAAGCCGGGGCCTTGCGAAGCTGGGTTCGATGACGCATTCTATTTCGCAGCCACTGCCGACCGCGTACCCACCGTCTACATTCACAACCACCACGTCGTAAATCTCGATCCAAAAGATCCTATCTCCGTCTCATACACCAATAAAATCGGCGATGAGCCTACCGGCAAGGAAGACCCGGAGTTGCTGACGATGAAACTCAGCGAAGGCCATGATGGAACGATCGTCAATGGAATTAGCCGTATTGGCTTTATGACTGGCGGTAAGGCCGCCCGCTGGAATGATGAAACGATGGCCAGGACTTTTACCGATAAGGCATGCGAGTTCATCGAGACGCACAAACATCATCCCTTCCTGCTGTACTTCACCCCCAGCGATATCCATGTTCCACATGCTCCCGCAAAGCAATTTGCAGGCAAAAGCGAGTGTGGCATCCGCTGCGATACCATCCTGCAACTAGACGACTGTGTCGGACGCGTGATGCAGACGCTGCGAGCGAACGGCCTCGAGAAGGACACGTTAGTGATCTTCACCTCGGACAACGGCCCCGTCGTCAATGATGGCTATAACGACAATTCTGTCGCAACTCTTGGAGCACATCGTCCGGCCGGGCCGTTTCGCGGAGGCAAGTACTCCGTCTACGAGGGAGGTACGCGCATTCCATTTATTACGCTCTACCCCGGGAAAATTCATCCTGGTGTTTCGAACGCGATGATCGACCAGATTGATGTGCTGCGCAGTCTTGCGGCACTTACCCATGCTGCCGTTCCAAGTGGTGGAGCTGGCGACAGCCTGAATGAACTACCCGCCATGCTGGGAAAGTCTGTACATGGCCGCGAAAGTCTGGTGGAAGAAGCGCTGTTTCTCAGCATCCGCACGGAGCGATGGAAGCTTGTGGACCGTGACCAACGCCCGGGTACCCTTGCGGAGCGCAAATGGCAACCCATACCGCAACGCGCTGCAGTAAATCAAAAAGCAGATGAACAACGATTCATGCCCGGTTCCGTTGACTATCCGGAAGCCGAGGTAGAACTCTACGATCTCGTTGCAGATCCCGGTGAAACTCGAAATGTGGCTGCAAAATACCCAGACGTGGTAACTCAACTGCGAGCCATGTTGAGCAAGGAGCGGGCAAAATAAATAGAAGGGAATTCATGCGAGTGCGACCAGTATCCGCACGCTTTCGTTACTTAACATGAAGGCGAACAACAGCAAGCGACAATCCAATATCGTGCGTATGCTGATGGACGACCTCCGCTCTGGGACTCCTGGCTGCTACGGCAATGCCCTCCCTGAAGGCCAAACATCGATGCCGCCACGCCGCTTTGTTCTGCCAGCCGCGAAGGCATCTGGAGCGTAATAGCCCGAAGTCTCGCTCTCGGTGAGCAATCGGGGGCATCATCGATCCTGCCCCAGTGCCCGAATGATTGGAACTCAACCATGGGCCAAGTTCGTCTCTACTGTTCCAGACATCTCCAGATCGATAGCTGCGCCAAGGTCTCTGTTAGCGGTAGAGAAATCTACCGCGATATCAAGTCATCCAACGTATACCTGTTTACTCCAGACGTCAGGGACAATGAGACTCCATGACCTCTGAATCTGGTTTAAAGTGACACAAGTTCTGGATTTTTCAACCACTTGTGCAAGCCTGCCTATGGTCTCGCTCGGGTGATATTATTCGGAGCGTGACGAAGCAGCCTTCAGACCGCAATGTCCTCCCCGCCGACGTACAGGTACTCGCGCATCTGGAGGTGATCCTTGCCAGTCCAGCTTTCCGTCCAAGTCCCAAATGTCGTGACTTCCTCCGCTTTGTTGTTCTTGAAGGCATCGCAGGCCGTGGTGATGCCCTCAAGGAGCGCACCATCGCAACGGAAGTTTTCGGCAGAGGCATCAACTTTGAGCCCGGCGAGGACTCCGTCGTCCGTGTCAGGGCGCGCGAAGTAAGGAAGCGTCTCAACGATTTCTATACCGCAAGTCCCGACCATTCCATCCGCATCGATCTCCCTGTCGGCGGATACATACCGCTCATCCTCACGCAGGAGAGCTCGCCCGAAATCATTGCCGAACAGTTATGTCCAGTGGATCCAACTCTGCTGCAGTTGGCAGAGACGGCGAAAGCTCAAGGATCCAGCAGCTGGTCTCGACGTCGATTGTTGGCTGCTGGAACCACGGCTGCGATAGCTGCGGCACTCTATCCCCTTGCAAGGCGAGTTCGTCATGATGAACTCGATCAACTGTGGGAGCCTATATTCGCAACCGGGCGTCCGCTGATCATCTCGATCCCCATCTTGACAACCGATGCAGGACAAATGACTGATCGCGTTGGCCTTGGAGCATCGGCTGCGGCCAGTGAAGTGATTGGCTTTCTCGCTCGCCGTAACTACGATCACGAGCTACGTCTCGGAGCTGAATTGACCTACTCACAGATATGTGAGCATCCAACACTTCTGCTGAGCGGCTTCTCCGCCGCTTGGCGCACGAGACTGAACAAGCAGTTCCGCTTTGCCCTCGTACAGCAGGAAGATCAGCACCAGGCCATCGCCGTGCGCGACCTTGCCACCGGTCACGTCTGGGGGCCTGTGGTCCGAACCAACGGATACTTTGGCGACGAGGATTACGGCGTTGTCACTCGTTTCTTCAACGATGGTGTAGGTCAGACCGTGTTCGTGGCCTCTGGTGTGACCACGTTTGGAACTGAAGCAGCCGCGCGCTACCTCGTGGAGCCGGCACTTTTCTCCACGCTGCTCAAGAATGCTCCAGCCGACTGGCAGAAAAAGAACTTTCAGGCTGTGATCCATATATCGGTTGTTGGAACAACGATAGCCAATCCCTCGGTCGTCAGTACTTACTTCTGGTCCACATGAGCTTTGCTGGATGTCGCTGACCTGCTCATCACGCCTCACGGTCTCTACCCTGTTTGACGCCGTGCTTCCAACGAGGGGAACCTGCGGTATGAATCTCTCATTGGCTTTACTCTCAATCTCCTTGGAGGCATCGAAAACCTTTCCTTGGAGGACAGCCATACCGCCAAAAATTATGCTTATAAGCCGCGCCCGCAAGCGTGACTCGCACGACGAAACCATAAAATGAACATATGAGTATCGATGCCAATCCATCCGGTTGCGGTGCGCCTCCCAAAGCGTGCTGTGCTCCCTCTGCCGCTCATGCACTGCCGGGCGTCGTTGCAGTGGTTGAGACAACGCTGCGCCAGTGTCCACCGGAGATACGTGCTCAGATGGTGGATCTGCCCGGAGGATCCTTCCTCATGGGCACAGACTATGAGTATGGCTTTCCCAACGATGGAGAAGGCCCCGTCCACGCCGTCAATCTGCAACCCTTCGCAATCGATAAATTCCCGGTCACCAATCGCAGCTTCCGTGAGTTCGTCACGCAGACCGGCTACCGCACCGAGGCGGAACACTTCGGCTGGTCCTTCGTCTTCTGGGCTCACATCCCCGAGTCGAGGCGCGATGCTCTCATCGAAGATACGGTCTCAGCCGCACCTTGGTGGTGCAAGGTCAGCGGAGCGAATTGGGCCGCACCCGAAGGTCCAGGGTCAAACCTCAAGGGCCGCGACGAGCATCCCGTCGTACATGTCTCATGGAACGACGCGACCGCCTTTGCCAAATGGTCTGGCCGACGCTTGCCCACAGAGGCAGAGTGGGAATACGCCGCCCGCGGTGGACTGGACCAGAAGCTCTATCCCTGGGGAGACAAACTCCGTCCGGGTGGCGAGCATCGCTGCAATATATGGCAGGGAGATTTCCCCCACCACGATACTGCGGAAGATGGCTACGCCGGCACCGCTCCTGTCGACGCGTTTCCTCCGAATGGCTATGGCTTGTATTCCATGACCGGCAACACCTGGGAGTGGTGTGCCGATTGGTTTTCGCCTGACTCCCATCGGTTGTCTGCTGCGGATAACCCCACCGGTCCGGCCACCGGACAAAACCGCGTCGTCAAGGGTGGATCGTTCCTCTGCCACAAATCCTACTGCAATCGGTATCGGGTCGCAGCACGCACGTCCAACACCCCCGATAGCTCAACCTCACACATGGGCTTTCGCTGCGTTCTCTAGATATCCCCGCACGCTTCGCTAACGGAATATCAACAGCAGTTCGCGCCCGCTGGCATGCTTCGTCATCATCCAGATGATGTACGCCTCGTCGTGTATGCCTGTGAGCCAGGACAACACGACAAGGCGATAGTCTGTGGATGGGGCGTCGAGTTACTGGGCTTCAGGCAGCGATGCCCGGGCCTCAGCGTGTTGTTGGGCGTCCATCCAGCTTTGCAGGATGACGACAGCTGCCACCTGGTCAATCAGATGTTTGCGGTCGCGTGGATTGTGTCCGGCGTGGTCGAGAATCTCGTGGGCAGCGCGCGAGCTAAGTCGCTCGTCGCACAGGTGAATTGGAAGTCCGCAGCGGGTGTGCAACTCTGCGGCAAACTCCTGTACCTTCAAGGCCCACGGACTGATGTCGCCGGAAAGATGCAGCGGATTGCCGACGACGATCTCGGTCACGTGATGCTTCCGAATGATGCGTACCAGACTGCGCATATCTTCCCCACGACCCTTTCGCCAAAGCGTCAGCAGTGGCTGAGCGGTCAAACCCAAAGGGTCAGACAGTGCAACCCCTACTCGCACCTTGCCGACATCCAACGCCATGACACGTCCGCTCGTCATGCATCCAGTCTAACTGCGCCGCCTGCTGACTGCCATCAGGGAAGCCAGCCGAGAAGAACGGATACATGTTCGCATATGGATTCGAAGCATATTCCGTTACACATCCAGGGCACACTCTGCTGATCGAGAAACACCTTATGCAAGCTGGCTGCGAAAGAGTCTGCCAGCTATGATCATGCTGATCATCCCAATCAGCACAAGCGGCCAATACTGCGGCCAGAAGAGCGCTGCGCTGCCTCCTTCCAGAAAGCAGCCGCGCAGAATAATCAGAAAATACCGCAGTGGGTCGATCAAGGTGATGTACTGGACCGCAAGTGGCATGTTCGCAATCGGCGTTGAGAATCCGGATAGAACAATCGCCGGAACCATGAAGAGAAACACTCCCAGCAGACCTTGCTGTTGAGTAGCCGCGAGCGACGAGATCATCAGACCAATCCCCACGGTCGAAAGCAGGAAGCAAAACAATCCAAAATAAAGTGCCAGCAGGCTTCCGGTAAACGGAATATGAAACCAGAAAACGGACACAATTAGAATCAGCGAACCCTCGACCGTGCCAACCAGAAAACCCGGAAGCGCTTTCCCCAGCAGAATCTCACTTGGCCGCATAGGCGTCACCAGCAATTGGTCAAAGGTTCCCATCTCACGCTCGCGAGCAACCGAAAGCCCTGTGGTAAGTAGGCTTACGAGCAGCGTAAGGATGCCGCAGATGCCCGGGATGATAAACCAGCGCGAGTCGAGATTCGGATTGAACCATGCCCGATTGAGCAACACCGCAGCGGGAGCTCGCGCTCCGTTCGCTGCAATCTGTGTCTGGTTGAATGTGGTGACGATCGACTGCGCATAGCCAATCGCAAGGCCGGCGGTATTGGAGTCTCTTCCGTCCAGAATCAGTTGGATGTGTGCCGATCGTCCGGCTTCCAGATCAGCGCTGAAGTTCGGACCGATGTCCATCGCCATCAGTGCGGACTTATCGTCGATCGCACTCTGCAGCGACTTCTGATCGTGGACCACGCGCAGCAGATCAAAAGTGGGCGAACCTGAAAATCGGGCAATAAACTCCCGCGACATCTGCCCCTGATCTTGGTTGTATACGACAAACGGAACATGCTTCAGTTCGAAGGTCGCCGCGTAACCGAAGACCAGCAGTTGGATGATGGGCGGACCAATCAACACAGCCCGGCTGGCTGAATCGCGCAACAGGGCCAGCAGTTCCTTGATGGCAAGTGCAATCACGCGTTGGAATATCTGGTGCATCAGTCCAGCCTCTTGTGAAACCGTAGCAGCGCAATGCCTAGAAACACCGCGCAGAGGGTGCCCATTCCCAACGCATTGGGAATCAGCACAGACCAGATGTCTCCCGCTAGAAACGAGCTTTGCAGCATGGTCACAAAATAGCGCGCTGCCACAATGTGCGTCAGTGCCTGAATAATTTGCGGCATGGAGCGAATATCAAACAGAAAGCCGGACAGGATAAATGCTGGTAAAAACGTTGTGACGATGGCCACCATCGCAGCAACAAACTGGCTGCGTGCCAGCACCGATATCACCAGTCCCATGCCCAGCGCCGTGAGTAAAAAGAGTGCCGCAGTACCAAAGAGGATAAGTAACGATCCACGCAGCGGAACGCCGAACAAAAAGACAGCCATTGCTGTAGACATCACCATGCCGCCCATGCCCATGATGAAGTAGGGGATCAGCTTACCCAGCAGAATCTCGGTTCTGGCCACCGGAGTTACCATGATGCCTTCCATGGTTCCGCGTTCCCACTCTCTCGCAACGACCAGCGCGGTCAGCAGAGCGCCGATGAGCGTCATGATAATTGCGATCAGTCCGGGGATAAGATAGTCACGACTCCGCAGCGAAGGGTTGAACCAGATTCGCGTATCCGCGATCACCGGAGTTGCAATGCCCGTGGCCCCCTGTGCTGCTTGCTGTTGCAGCCAGATCAGCCAGGCTCCAGTCACGTAGTTCTCAATCATGCGTGCCTGATTGGCATCAACGCCATTGACGGTGAGTTGTATCGGAGCACTGCCCGATCGGTAGGCGAGTCGTGTGAAGTCGCTTCGCAACCACAGGATGGCATCGGCATCTCCACGCATCATCGCCTGCTCCGCGGAGATTCGATCTGGATAGATGGTCGGACGAAACCATGGCGAGCTTTCAAGCTCCGCTAGAAAAGATGCCGTCAGCTGGGTGGGCTGATCGACCACTTCCGCGATAGCAATATGCCGTGCATCTAGTGACACGCCATAGCCAAACAACAGCAGCAGTACCAGCGGAAGAACAAGCGCGATGGCAATGCTAGAGGGATCGCGAACGATCTCGTACACTTCCTTGCGCATCAGCCCAGAGAGACGCATCCACTTCATGATGCCCTCCGCGTTGGCTGTTCGTGCTCTTCGATCAGCGAGATAAATGCTTCTTCCATGCTTGGGTTGGGGCGATCGTCACGACGAGCCTTGGCCTTGATCTCGGACGGCGTCCCTTGTGCCAGTATCTCCCCGAGCGACATCAGCACCAGATGATCGCAGTACTCTGCCTCCTCCATAAAGTGCGTTGTCACCAGGCACGTCGTTCCACCTTCGGCCAGCGCATTCACCCGCGCCCAGAACTCGCGACGTGCCAATGGATCAACCCCGGAGGTTGGTTCATCGAGAAATAGAATGTCCGGTTCGTGCATCAGCGCGCAGGCCAGCGCCAGCCTTTGTTTGTAGCCTAACGGCAGGGTGCTCGCATTCATCGTTGCGTACTCCTGCAGTTCAAGCTCTTCAAACGCCCACTTCATGCGCTCTTGTCTGTGCTGCTTGCTCAGGCCGTACGCCGTAGCGAAGAACGAGAGATTCTGTTGCACACTCAAAGCTCCGTATAAAGCGAACTTCTGAGAGACATACCCGATTCGCGCACGTGCCGCCGCGGTCGCCTTGCGCAGATCGAGACCAGCAACCAACAGTTTTCCAGACGATGACGGCAGCAGTCCGCACAACATTCGGAAGGTTGTCGACTTGCCCGCGCCGTTCGCTCCCAGTAGCCCGAATATCTCGCCTTTGCGAACGGTAAACGACACATCCTTGACCGCAGTAAAGGCGCCGAAGTTACGACAAAGATCGATCACCTCCACAATGGTTGATCCGTCGTGGGCATTGTCGCGATGCGGTGGAAGCGGTACAACATGCCGCACACTTCGGCTGAAGAGCAGGCTGACAAAAGCATCTTCCAGCCGTGCCGGTACAGCCCTCGGCTGGCCGTAGCTAGCCAGACCATCCTGCAATCGCGGCGGCTGCGCCTCCTGCATTACGATACGTAGTCCATCGCCTTGAATCACCGTGTCCACTACGCCGGGCATCTGGGCTATGCGCGACTGTAGATTGCGCGTTGCTGTGGGGATATCTCCCAGCATGAAGGCATGGCCCTGCAGCGGTGCGGCAAGCTGCTCCGGGCTGCCTTGCGCGAGAATCTCTCCTTCATGTAGCAGAATCACATGATCGCAGCGCTCCGCCTCATCCATATAGGCCGTGCTTAGCAGCACGGTCACGTTCTGGCTGATCACCTGTTGATGAATAATGTTCCACAGTTCCCGCCGCGAGATTGGGTCGACCCCTACACTCGCCTCATCCAGCAGCAGCAACTGTGGCGGATGGATGAGTGTGCAGGCCAGTCCCAGCTTCTGCTTCATCCCGCCAGATAGTTGCCCTGCCTGTCGTTGGCGAAATGGGCCGAGGGCGGTCATCGTTAGTAACTCGTTGAAGCGGTGCTCCCGCATCGCGTGCGAGATGCCATGAAGACTTGCGAAGAGATCCAAATTCTCTTCCACCGTCAAATCTTCGTACAGGCCAAAGCGCTGCGGCATATAGCCAATCTGGCTCTGCAGCGCCAGTGCCTCCTGCGGCAGCGCATGATCGAGAACACGAATCTCATCCGCGATGGGCGTCAGGATGCCAGCCAGCAGTCGCAGCAGGGTAGTTTTACCCGCGCCATCCGGCCCGATGATGGCGGTCATACTGCCCACCGGAAGACGCAGAGAAATATTCTTGAGCGCGTCTCTGCGCCCAGCCCCCTTGCCGAACGACTTGCTCAGATTCCTGACGAGTACGGCATCCATATCAATTCTTCTCGCATGGATGCGCATCGATCGCGTTGGCAGGATTGTCGACCAGCGGAATCACAACGGTGGCCGGCATCCCCAGGCGTAGACGATGGTCTGGGTTGCAGGCATACACGCGAACCCGATACACCAACTGCGAGCGCAGTTGCGTGGTCTCGACGTTCTTCGGTGTAAACTCCGACACCGGAGAGATATAGCCGATCCAGCCCGGAAAGCGTTGACCCGGAAAACTGTCCGACACGATCCACGCACGCATGCCCAGGGCTACCTTGCCCATCTCCGGCTCTGGCAGATAAGCCCGAACCCACAGTGGATTGTCCAAAGCAACCGTGAACACCGGCGTCTGCGGAGTCGCCATATCTCCCGTCTCCAGAATCCGATTCTGAATCACGCCCTCTGCCGGAGCGAATAGCTGCGTATCGGCCAACTGCTTCTGCGCCAAAGCCAGCGCCGACTGACTTGCTCGCACCGTTGCCTGTGCTGCAGCGATATCTTCCTTGCGCGGTCCAATCACGGCCAGGCGCAACCCCTGCTCTTTGGCCGCCAGTGCCTGCTGCTTCGCTGCCAGACTGGCCTCATTCGCCAGGTAGGTGCGCTCCGCATCATCGCGAATCTGCAACGAAACATATTGTTGTTGAGCCAGCGTCCGCTGGCGGTGAAACAACAACTCCGCGTTGCTTACATTGGCTTGGGCGGCTTCTACGTCGGCTCGCGCTGCTGCAACATCGGCCCGCGCCTGTGCAATCTCCTCCGGGCGGCTCCCGGCCAGCAGGCGCGCAACCAACTGCTGTTGCGCTGCAACCGTCGACTGGCTTTGCCCCACCGCATCCACAAACCGCTGCTGTACCAGTTGCGCCACCAGCTGGCCTGCATGTACAGCACTGCCTTCATCCACCAGCAGCTTTTCAATCCGCTCGCTATCGTTGAAGGCCAGTTGAACCTGACGTATATCGACATTGCCGTACAGCGTAATGGTGTCGTCAGGAGCACGCCGGTGCATCAGCCAGTAGCGTGCAGCAATACCCGCACTCACCAGCACAACCAGAAGTACCGCAAGGAAAGCGCGCTTCTTGACCGAAATCATGTGTCTTCTCCCAACGGAACAGCATACGGCTCACTGCGAAGTATTGCTGGAGAGCAGGGTATTGATGGACTCAATATCCTGCGGCGTCAGCACACCTGCGGCCGCCTTCAACTGCGTCCGAGCGACCAACTGCGTGTAAAGGGCAAGATAGTAGTTGCGTTGTGCCGCCGCGAGGTTAGTAGTCGCCGTCAGCAGGTCGATGATAGAGCGGCTTCCAATTTCATAGCCCTTGCGTGTACCTGCCAGCGAGACCTGCGCTGAGGTCACCGATTGCTGTGTTGCCCGGAACTGCGCGACGCTGTTCTGCAACTCAAGAAATGCCGTCTGCGTGTCCAGCTTGATCTGGTCCTGAACATTGGCCACATTCGCCTTGCTGGCCCTTGCCAGTGCCTCCGCCTCGTGGATTCTCGCCCGCGTGCTTCCGCCTTCGTAGATTGGGATGGAAAGGTTCAATGAGGCTCCACCCTGATCGATGGCAACTGGTGGAATCAGAATGCCCGCGGCGTGTTGCCCCACTCCGCTCATGCTTAGCGTCGGCCAACGCGCTCGCCGCGCAAACTGCACTTGCTGCTCCGACACCTTGAGGGTCTGCTGCGCTTGTTGCAGCAAAGGCTGGTTGTTCAGTGCAGCAGCAAGCCACGGCTCAATCGCATCCGGCTGTGGCCCCAGCGCCTGCAGCGTGGTGATATCCTGCAACGTCCCCACAGGATGATGCGTCAGGCGCTGTAACTGGCTCTTCGCAATTGCCACCGTATTCTTCGCCGTAATGACATCGGCCCTCGCGGCATCCAGTTGCGCCTGCACTTCCTGCACGGAGATGATATCTCCGGTCCCCACCTTCAGGCTGGCAGTGGTTTGGTCGCAGATACTCTGCAACAGATCCATCTGCTGCCGTGCCACGCGCTCGTTGGCTTGCGCCTGCAACACGCTGAAGTAAGCCTTGGTAACCTCTAGAGCTACCAACTGCTCGGCAAAGGCCATCGCTGCCTGGCTGGCCTGAATGCGGCTGTTGGCCTGTTTCATCGCGGTCAAGGCCTGCCCGTTGAAGATCGACTCCGTCAGGCTTGCACTGAAGATATCCGAGTGGTAACCCGTCGAAAGTGGCTGAGCCCCAAAGCCCGTCACATGGGCCGTATTCATCCCTCCGCTGGCTCCGGCATTAATGTGCGGCAGCAGCGCAGCGCGAGCCAGCGGTCGTGAGGCTAACTCTGCATCCAGTTGCGCACGCGCCTGCGCAAGGACTGGCGACGTCGATGCCGCCTGTTGATAAGCCGTCTTCAGGTCATCGGCCAAGGTCGGATCAGCCCAGCCAAATACGCTCCCCCAGCTGACAATCAGCAATACGGCGTGAACCCGTCGCCGCACTTTCAACGTGGAGACAACCTGCTTCTTCATCGCTCGATCTCTCATCGTTCGATCATGCTTCGTGCCCAGCCACGCTTACTCGGTAGCATCCTCTTCAGAGCATCTGCAATAGAGAAACCGACGGCGTTGCCAGCAAACTACCTGCAAACACTACAGTACGCCTCATGGGGAATCATGCAGTGACTAAGATCACAAAAAATACCACAGGCTATTCTGCATCGAACAGAACACGGAGACGAAGTACGAAAGGTCTCTCTCACGAGCTACACTTGCAACCACGTCGAACTACCTATGCAGCGCTTCTGTTACCCCGTCCGGGTCCTCTCCGGCGAAGTACCGTTTGCGCAGCCAGTACGCAACGTTCACCAGACCAATCAGCGCGGGCACCTCAACCAGTGGCCCAATCACACCGACAAATGCCTCTCCGGAGTTAAGCCCGAAGACCGCGATCGCCACCGCAATCGCAAGCTCGAAGTTGTTACCCGCAGCCGTGAAGGAAAGCGTTGCAGACTGCGCATAGTTGGCGCCCAGCCGCCTGCCTGCCCAGAAGCTCACCAGAAACATGATCACAAAGTAGATCAGCAGCGGCACCGCAATCTTGAATACGTCGAATGGCAGTCTGACAATCAGATCGCCCTTCAGCGAGAACATGACCACAATGGTGAAGAGCAGCGCCATCAGGGTCAGCGGACTGATGCGGGAAATAAACTCTGTCCGGTACCACTCCTCACCCTTGGCATGGATCAGCGTGTACCGCGTCACCATACCAGCCAGAAAGGGAATTCCCAGATAGATAAATACGCTGTGTGCAATCTGGCCTATGCCAACCTTCACTACCGATCCCTGCAACCCAAACCATGTAGGCAGAATCGTGATAAATATCCACGCATACAGACTGTAAAAAACCACCTGAAATACGCTGTTGATAGCCACCAGTCCGGCCACGTAGTCCGTGTCGCCTCCGGCAAGTTCATTCCACACCATCACCATTGCAATGCAGCGCGCAATCCCGATCAGAATCAGGCCGCGCATGTACGCTGGTTCACCACGCAGAAACGTCAGTGCAAGCCCGAACATCAGCACTGGCCCAACAGCCCAGTTCTGCAGCAGAGACAAGCCAAGAATTCGCCGGTTGCGAAAGACCTCACCAAGTTTTTCATAGCGGACCTTCGCCAGTGGCGGATACATCATGACAATCAGCCCGATCGCGATAGGGATGTTCGTCGTCCCGGACTGAAAGCGATTGACGAATCCGGCCGTCGACGGAACGAAGTGACCAATCGCGACTCCGATTGCCATCGCTAGAAAAATCCACAAAGTGAGATAGCGATCAAGAAAGGAGAGCTTCCTGCGAACCGCAGGTGCGCACAAGGTAGCGGAGGTATAGGGGACTACGGACATAATTATCGACTCTCGAGCATTACGGATACGGGGAGTGGAGCGCTTTGCAGCGCAACATACTTGGCGGGGCTGCAGCATGCCTTCGACAGGCGCGAACGATCAGCCTGCATCGACCGCTCCTCGTTCAGCCACGCCAGCGTCTGCCGCAGGATCTGTGCCGCGCCCTTGTCCGCTGGCATCACGATTCGGTAGTGCATCCACTTGCCATCGCGCCGCGCCTCGACAACCCCAGCTCGACGCAGATACGCCAGATGCCGCGAGATCTTCGGCTGACCCTGCTCCAGAATCTCCACTAGATAGCAGACGCAAATCTCCTGCTCTCCCATCAGATTCAGCAGGCGAAGTCGGGTTCGGTCGCCGAGAGCCTTGAAAAATAGCTCGGGGTTGAACATGGATGCTTTTCGTGCCATGACTCACTTATACGCTTTGACGAATATGTTGCGCAACGCATATAGTCGCTTTAGCGAATATGTTTACAGAGGTGTTCCATGGCAAGCCAGATACTGGAATCGGTCAAATCGAAGTACGGAGCCGTCGCAGCAAGTCCTCTTTCGAACGATCACGCAGGGGTAAAAGCAGTCGCAGAGGCCTTCGGCTACTCCGCTGAGGAGCTTACCTCCATACCGGCAGACGCCAATATGGGCCTGTCCTGCGGCAATCCAACCGCCACCGCACACCTGCGGCCGGGCGAGGTGGTCGTAGACCTGGGATCAGGTGGTGGCCTCGATGTGTTCCTTGCCTCAAAGCTGGTCGGCCCGCAAGGACGTGCCATTGGCATCGACATGACGCCGGAGATGATTGAGCGTTCCCGCGCCAATGCTCATTCAGGTGGCTATCAGAACGTTGAGTTCTACCAATCGACCATCGATCAGATTCCGCTGCCCGATGCCTCGGTGGATTGTGTCGTCTCCAACTGCGTCATCAATCTTGCCCCCAACAAGCCAGCTGTCTTCCGCGAGATTGCGCGCGTGCTCAAGCCAGGTGGGCGTGTAGCCATTAGCGATATCGCGCTCAAGCAAGAGCTTCCGGAGGCCGTCGCCCAAAGCGTGGCGGCATACGTCGGCTGTATCGCCGGAGCCCTCCTGATCGAGGACTACCGTGCCCAGCTACTCGCAGCTGGCTTCGCTCACGTGGAGATCGTCGATAGCGGTGCAGACCTCAATGCCTACGCGAAGGTAGAGAACCAGTCCGGTTGCTGCTCGCCTTCCATGGCCCACGCAAGCCCGTTTCAGCTCGTCGAATCGTCATGTTGTACGCCAGCCCCAACCCGGTCAGCTACCCTGCACGAGGAGC
Organism: Acidobacteriota bacterium; assembly: GCA_021780315.1. Lineage (GTDB taxonomy): Bacteria > Acidobacteriota > Terriglobia > Terriglobales > Acidobacteriaceae > Edaphobacter. Next base: position 65,636 of record JAJXYY010000025.1, on the reverse strand, counting down.
TAACCACCCTGCTCGCGCAGTACGACATCAACGCCGCTGCGGCCAGCGTCAAAGTCTACGCGGTCAAGCCTAGCGCATCCTGAATCTAAAACTGAGAGGCCAAGAACTCCCATGCAGCACTACAACGTAATGTTCCTCTGCACCGGCAACTCCGCCCGATCCATCATGGCGGAAGCGATTCTCAATAATCTTGCCGGGGCAAACTTCACCGCGTTCAGCGCAGGCAGTCACCCCGCAGGCCGCGTTCGGCCTGAGGCTATCCATCAGATCGAGCAAGCTGGTTGGCCAGTCTCCACTCTGCGCAGCAAGTCCTGGGAAGAGTTCTCCCAACCGGATGCGCCCCATCTCAACTTCATCTTTACCGTGTGCGACAACGCCGCCAACGAGGTCTGTCCCATCTGGCCCGGACAGCCCGTCACGGCCCACTGGGGAATCTCCGACCCTGCGTCCGTCACAGGAACCCCGGCAGAGATCGAACACGCCTTCAGTCAGGCATTCACGCTGCTGAGCCGGCGCATCCGCCTCTTTCTCAGTCTGTCGATTGCCAGTCTCGATTCGCTTGCGTTACAGCAGGAACTCGACAGGATTGGAACCAGCGAACAGTAGTTCTCCTGACCGGGACAGGCTTCGATGCCCTCATCCCAGGGGCCACACAAAAACGTTGCCTGCTCCGGTCCGGCTCGATTCGCGGCCGTTTCGCAGTTATAATTGGGTTCGAAGCGGGAGTAGCTCAATGGTAGAGTAGCGGCTTCCCAAGCCGTTGGTTGCGGGTTCGATCCCCGTCTCCCGCTCCAGATATGCAAAGCAGAGATAGCTGCTGAAGTCACCCGCAAAATCAAAGGCCGCCCCGGATAGACGGGCGGCCTTTCTGCTGCTAGGGATGGCGTTTAGCGATTGGCGCTGGCAACTGTCTTTTGTGTCGCTGCCAGGTGCTGCTCCAGAGCCTCGGCCTGAGGGATAAACGTTACCGCCTTCGCAATCTGCGGGTCCCATTCGGCACGGACTTTCAGGCCTTCCAACTGGCCGAACTGAGACGTAAACAGCTCGCTCTTGATGCTCTCCTTCACCCAGTCGCTCACGCCCGCCAGGTCGGCATCGGTGTACTCAATGGAATTGCTCTTCAGGTAGTCCTTGAACTGCTGCATCACGGCATCATCCACAACGAAGTCTCGCGCAACGGTGTGGCTGGCCAGATAGTGCTTGCTGAAGTTGAAAAAAGCATAGTGCTGCAGCAGCGTATCTTGAAAGTGATTAGATTTCAGGTTATCGATCTTCTCATCTGGGGTGATGCCGCCACCGCCGTAGACCGTCCGGCCCGAGTCGGTTAGTTTGACCTCCAGGTTGCTCTTGTCCGGCTTGGCCGCGTCGTTGCGAACGTAGTAGTAGTCGTACAGCGAGACGTGGTCGTAGTTGCGCTGGATCAACCGGCCCGAGGGCGTGTAGTAGTGGTAAGTGGTCAAGGCCAGACCAGTGTTCTCCGTGATCTGGAATACAGTCTGCACCAGGCCCTTGCCGAAGGTGGTCTCACCAACGATCAAAGCGCGGTCATGATCTTGCAACGCGCCAGATACGATCTCAGCGGCCGAGGCCGTGTTGCGGTTCACCAGAACGACGATCGGATACTTGGTACCCTCTTCGCCGTGAGAGACGCGGTAGACCTGATCGGGGAACGCCCGTCCGCGTTGCGAGACGACGATCTGTCCCTTTTGTAAAAACTTGTCCGACATGTTGACCGCTTCGTTCAGCAGGCCGCCAGGGTTGCCGCGCAGGTCGATCACCAGCCCCTTGATGTCGCCGAACTTGTCCAGCGCGTCGCCAACCTCACGGCTGGTCGTCTCCATGAAGTTCGTAACATGGATATAGCCGATGCCCGGACGGATCATAAAGGCCAGATCGACGGAATTACGCGGAATTTCGTCGCGGATCAGGTCGAACACCAGCGGCTTGCTGGCTCCTTCGCGGCTCATCGTTACCGAAACATGGGTTCCGCGAGGCCCTTTCAGCAGCGAGGCAACCGCGGCCGAGTCCATGCCCTCCGTCGATTTGCCGTCAATCAGCAGAATCACGTCGCCCGGCTTGATTCCCGCCTTGTACGACGGAGTGCCTTCAAACGGAGCCAGTACAACAATCTTCGTCGTGCCATTCTTGTCCGGTTGCGGCTGGATGGACATGCCGACACCGTAATATTTGCCGTGCTGGTCTTCCCGCATCTGGGCGAAGGCCTTGGGATCGTAGAAGTTAGAGTGAGGGTCCAGCGTGTGCAGCATCCCCGGGATGGCACCGTCGTAGATAACCTTGTCCGTCTTGTCCGTGTCCAGCTTTTCGGCGTAGTTCTGCTCCACGATCGAGTAAACGTCCGTAAAGGCATGGAGGCTATCGCGGAGAGTCGACTCATCCGACGCGGACTGCGCTGCAACCTTCTGGTTGATGAGCGTGCCGAAGACCCCGCAGGTCGCGAGAAAAACGGTTACGGAGAAGAGGGCGCGGCGGGTACGTGGTGCCATGGGCGGGTATGACCTCGATTGAAAACAGTGCCTGAGTAAGCGCGGTGGGTCCGGCACAAGACCGTCCTACTTTGGACGGAGTATAGCACCGGCAGGTGAGCGACGCAGCCGGACAGGGGTGGGATTCGCACGATATGGCAGTGGCGGTTAGAATTATCACTGGATACCGTTCGATCCCTGCATCGAGTCTTATGAGGGGTTCGGGAGTGTTGATCGATGGCATCCCAATCGCGGACGTTGATAAAGATACGAGTGAAGATGACCTTGAGAATTTCGCAGTTAGCGGTCGTGTGCGGGCTCAGCCTGATCGCGTTGCCGGGAGCGGTGTCTGCCCAGACCCCGCGTTACCAAAGCCCTTACGCCGTGCCAGCCGCGCCCCAACCGCAACTGACGCTGCCAACCCCGGTCGCAATCACCCCCAACGGAACCGTGGTCGAGGATGTGATCGTGCGGGTCAACGATCAGATCATCAGCCGCAGCGACGTCGAACGTAGCCAGCAGCAGTTGGAGCAGGAACTGCAACAGACCAACGCCAGCCCTGCGGATGCTGCTGAACGCCGAAAGAATATGCTGCGCGACATGATCGACCAGCAACTGCTCCTCTCGCGGGGCAAGGAACTCGGCTTGAACGCCGATGCGGAAGTGATTCGCCGCCTGGACGAAATTCGCAAACAAAACCACCTCGACACCATGGAAGACCTTGAGAAGGCCGCCCGTCAGCAGGGCGTCTCCTTCGAGGACTTCAAGGCCAACATCCGCAACACCGTCATCACCCAGCAGGTCGTTCGCGACGAGGTAGGCCGCCGTCTGCAGATGACCCAGGCTCAGGAACAGGCCTTCTACGAGGCGCACAAAAATGAGTTTGAGCAGCCCGAACAGATTCGGCTCAGCGAAATCCTCATTCCAACCCCTGCCGATGCAAAGGATGATGTCGTCGCACAAGCCCAGGCTAAGGCCGCGGACGTCGCCGCCAAACTAGCAGCAGGAAGCAAATTTGAAGACCTCGCCAAAACCTACTCCGGCGGACCCACCGCGGCGCAGGGCGGCGACCTGGGCTTGTTCAAGCGTGGCGCGCTGGCCAAGGTGCTGGAAGACCAGACCTTCGGACTCAAGGCAGGCCAGTCCACCGCTCCCATTCGGACCCGCCAGGGCTTTGTCATCCTCAAAGTAACCGAGCATCAGGCAGCCGGCGTGCCGCCCCTGAAAGAGATCGAGCCTCAGATTCAGGAAGCGATGTACATGGATGAGCTGCAGCCTGCGCTGCGTGCCTATCTCACCCATCTGCGCGAAGAGGCCTACATCGACATCAAGCCCGGCTTTGTGGATACCGGCGCCAGCGCCAAGCAGACCAAGCCGGTCTTCACCGCCTACGCCCCACCCGTCGTCAAGAAGAAGAAGGTTCAGCAGAAGCAGCGCTTCGACCGCGGCGGACACTTCTCGCCCGCTGCCGTTGGAGGCAACACTGCCGCCGCCGACAACTCAGCCGTGATCGCCAAGTCGGCAACCCCTGCCGCGCCCAGCGCCAAGGCCATCAAGCTCAACGGCAAGAAGAAAAAGATCAAGCGCGAGAAGGTTCGCTTTGGACAAGCTCCGCGTGACTCCTTGCCCGCAGGTCAGCAGGAGACCGCTGTCGGCACGGACATGGGTGCCGGAGCAGCTTCGGCAGCCATCGCGCAGGGTTCGGCCGTAGCTCCCGGCGCCGCCATTGCTCCGGTAGACACTACCACCCAAATCTCCTCCACCTCCGATGCCGATCCACTCGCCCCCCAGGCGCCTGTCGTCAAGAAGGCCCGCTTCAGCGACCGCCAGAAAGAAATGGAAGCCGCCAAGAAGGCCAAGAAAGTCAGCGCCACTAAGGAGAAAGCAGCAATCGCTCCCGTCGCCATGACAGCCGACGAGAAAGCCGCTGCCGCCACTCAGGCCGCTCCGCTTGGCCTCAACGGCGATACCGCCAAAAAGGTCAAGAAGAAGCGCGCCAAGGGGGTAGCCAAGGAACGCTTGCAGAAGAAGGCCAAGGAGCCGCCACCGCCGCCAGTGGAGCCCATGCCGTACCGGACACCAAAGCCCAATCCCGCTCCCCCAGCCGCAGGCGATCCCACCACCAACCCTGCTCCGGCGCCAACAACGGGCTCGCAGCCAAACTAACCCACAACCAGCATCGAAACGCCAACGCGGAGACTTCGGTCTCCGCGTTTCGCTTGGGGCCCATACCCGGCGCAAGGTATTCTGGTGCAGATGAAAGACTTTTATGTAGCGGATGCGGTCAAGCTCGAAAACAAGGTGGTGACAACGTATTTTGCGTTGTCCTCGATCCAGGTGCGGGAGAAGAAGCAGGGTGGGCAGTACCTCGCGCTCGTCCTGACGGACAAGACCGGTTCGCTCGAAGCCAAGATGTGGGACGACATCGGTGAGGCCATGACAACCTGCTCCGAGGGCTGCTACGTGAAGGCCCAGGGCCAGATCTCCAAATATCAGGGCAAGTTTCAGATCACCTTGACCAAGATGCGTTCCGCCGCCGAGAGCGAGATTGATCCCGCCGACTATCTGCCCGCCACGCGCTTTAATGTGGATGAGATGTGGTCGGAGCTGCGTGGCTGCGTCGACGCGTTCCACAACACTCATCTGCGGCGTCTGGTCTTCGCCTTCCTCGATGATGCCGAGATCGGAGCCGCCTTTCGTGAGGCCCCAGCTGCCAAGACCCTGCACCATGCCTGGCTTGGCGGACTCCTGGAGCACGTGTTGACGCTCGTCCGCGTGTGTCTCGCAACGGCCCCCTTTTATCCTGAGGTCAATGCCGATCTGCTCGTCACCGGCGCGATTCTGCACGACATTGGCAAAACCCGCGAGCTAAGCTGGAAGAACAGCTTCGGCTACACCCTGGAAGGCCAGATGATCGGCCACATCAGCATCGCGCAGGGAATGCTCATGGAAAAGGTACAGCAGTTGCAGCCCTTTCCGGAGCGGCTACGGGTGCTGGTCGAGCACATGATTCTCAGCCACCATGGCAAGTACGAGTTTGGATCGCCCAAACTGCCCATGACGCCCGAGGCGATCTTGCTGAGTGCTCTGGACGACGTCGAGGCCAAGATGCAGGCCATGCGCAACGAGTTTGCCAAGGCCACCGCCAACGGCAAGGCGGCGGATGAGATGACCGACTGGGTTCGCAGCATGGATCGCCCCGTGCTCAACACGATCGCTTACTTGAAGCACGAGTAAGACGCAGCGGCGCACGTCTGCCGCTCATGCCGCAGTCATGACCCCCACCCGGGCTACGGTTGTTACAATCTAGGTTTGGACTGATTTTTTAGCAGCTTACGAGAGAGATCAATGTTGCGTTTTTCAACAGCGGGAGAGAGCCACGGCGAGAGCCTGGTGGCCATGGTGAGCGGAATGCCAGCGGGGGTTCCCGTCGAGCAGGAGTTCATCAACCACGAGCTTTGGCGCCGTCAACAGGGCTATGGCCGCGGCGGACGGATGCGGATTGAGCGCGATACCGCTCACATCCTCAGCGGTGTGCGCCACGGCAAAACCATCGGATCGCCCATCGCCATGACGCTGGCCAACAACGATTGGAAGAACTGGGGAGAGATTCTGCCGGTCGAACAGGGCGACCCCGCAAAGCATAAGGCCGTGGCATCTCCGCGTCCCGGTCATGCCGATCTCGCCGGCAGCCTCAAGTACGACTTCCCCGATGCCCGCTACGTCCTCGAGCGCGCCAGTGCGCGCGAGAGCGCAGCGCGCGTTGCAGCCGGCGCCCTCGCCAAGCTGCTGCTCCGGTCCATCGGAGTAGAGGTCGCGAGCCACGTCATTCGCGTAGGCAAAGCGGAACTGCAGCGTCCTGCACAGTGGGAGGAGATCGCTGCGCTTCATGCAAAAGAAGCCGTGCTGCTCAACTGCGTCGATCCCGCCAGCGAAGCCGCAATGAAGGCGGAAGTAGATGCTGTACTGCGGACGGGCGACACCATCGGCGGCGTGTTCGAGGTTGTCGTCCACGGTCTGCCCCCGGGTGTCGGCACGCATGCCAACTGGGATGAGCGTCTCGATGGCCTCTTGGCGCAGGCAGTCATGAGCCTGCAGGCCGTCAAGGCAGTGGAGATTGGTCGCGGGGTTACTGCAGCGGAGTCGCTCGGATCGACCGTGCACGATGCCATCGCTTACGAAGGCACCGATGAGGCCTTCACCAGATTTTCCCGCGAGAAGAACAACGCCGGTGGAATTGAAGGCGGTATCTCGAACGGCGAAGACGTCGTCGTGCGCGGGTATCTCAAGCCGATATCGACGCTGCGCCGGCCGCTCGGCAGCGTCAGTTTTGAGACGCGGGAGCCCGTCAAGGCAGCCTACGAACGCAGCGACGTCTGTGTGGTCCCGGCCGCAGGCGTTGCCGCAGAGGCCATGGTCGCGCTGGCAGTCGCAAGGCTCGCGCTGGAGAAATTTGGTGGCGATTCCCTCCGCGAGCTCAAGCGAAACTTCGATGGGTATTGCGAACAGATAAAGGCGTACTGATGGGCAAATCGATGGGAAAGATACATGAAGTCGTGAAGTGGCCCGAGCCAGTCCTGGCGCAGGTAGGTGCACCAGTCACGGTGTTCGACGCCCAGTTGAAGAAGCTCGTTGAAGAAATGTTCGAGAGCATGTACGCGGCCCAGGGTATCGGGCTGGCGGCCCCGCAGATCGCCATCTCACAGCGGCTCTGCGTCATCGACGTGAGCTTCAAGAAAAATCCCGAGGAGAAGATCGTCCTCATCAACCCGGAGATCGTGGAGCGGAAAGGCAGGCAGGTGGAGGAAGAGGGCTGCCTCAGCCTGCCGGAGATTCGCGAGAAGGTCACCCGGGCAGAGTGGGTGAAGGCCCGGGCGCAGAACGTCCACGGAGAGTGGATCGAAGTAGAAGGTGACGAACTGCTCGCGCGCGCCATCCAACACGAGATCGATCACCTCGACGGAATTCTGTTTATCGATCGGCTCAGCCGTTTGAAGCGCGACCTCGTCATGCGCAAGATGAAGAAGATGATCAAGAACGGCGAGTGGTAACCACCCGGAGAACCGGGTGCGGCTGGTAGAAGGCAGGGTGTGATGAAACTCGTGTTTTGTGGCACTCCGGAGTTTGCTGTGCCCACGCTGGAGGCCGTGATCGCCGCCGGGCATCAGGTGGAGCTGGTCGTCACGCAGCCCGACCGCGCAGCAGGGCGGGGAATGGAACTGCACGCTCCTCCCGTCAAACGTGCAGCACTGCAGCATGGAATACCGGTGGTGCAGCCAGAGAAGATCAAGAACAATCCGGTGTTCCGAGCGCAGTTGGAAGCCATAGCACCGCAGGTCATTCTCGTGGTGGCCTATGGAAGAATTATTCCGCAGTGGATGCTCGATCTCCCGCCCCTGGGCAACATCAACCTTCATGGAAGCCTGTTGCCCATGTATCGCGGCGCAGCACCCATCCAGTGGGCCGTGGCCAACGGCGAGACCATCACCGGCGTCACCACCATGCGTCTCGATGCCGGGCTGGATACAGGCGATATGCTGCTGGCCCACGCAGTCCCCATCGGCGCCGAAGAGACCGCAGTCGGCGTCTACGAAGGACTGGCCACGGTCGGGGCAGAATTGATGGTCGAGACCCTGCGTGGCCTCGAGGCAGGCACCCTCTACGCACAGAAGCAGGATAGCTCGCTCGCAACCCTCGCGCCCATTCTCAGCCGCGACGACGGCAGGATGGACTTTGCGCGCACCGCGAAGGTGTTGCACGACCGTTGGCGCGGCTTCCAGCCGTGGCCGGGTGCCCACACCACCCTGCGCGGAAAAAAGCTCATCGCGCATCGTGTCCGAGTGTTGCCGCAGACCGTCGCAGGCGAAGCTGGAACCCTCCGGGTGCAAGGAGATTCGCTGTGCGTGGTCTGTGGCCAGCAGACCGCGCTGGAGTTGGTTGAGGTACAGATGGAAGGGAAGAAGCGCATGATGGCAGCAGAGTTTTTGCATGGGCACCAGATCAAAAGCGGCGAACGGTTGGGCCAATGAAGAAGCAAGGTACAGGACGAAGCCCAGGAGTCGGAAAGCCACCTGCACGCCTTGCGGGAGCCAGACCATTTGTCCCCACGAGCCCTTCGGTCAAGCGGCCCGCCAACAGTCCGGTCAAGGGGCGACCCGCCGGCGCAGGCCCTACCTTGTCCGTCGCCGAGGCATTGGCCAAGGTCTCGCCCGCACGCTGGGCCGCATTTGAGATTCTCATGCTGGTCGGCCAGAGCAAGGGCCATAGCGATGAGTTGCTGCACTCCCGACTTACTGAAGCACTCTCGCCCGAAGACAGAAATCTCGCCACAGCGTTGGTGATGGGCGTCCTGCGGTGGCAGATCGCACTGGATGCGCGCGTGCGAGGCCTCCTCCAGCGGCCCGAGCAGCGACTCGCGGAAGAGGTCGCCATCGCACTGCGCATGGGCGCTTTCCAGTTGCTCCACATGGACCGCATCCCGGTACATGCCGCCTTGAGCGAGAGCGTCGAACTGTGTCGCGCGGCCGGTCAGCCCCACGCAACAGGAATGGTCAACGCCGTGCTGCGCAAGGTGGCCGCGGCACAAAAGCCCGGCATCCGAGTCTTCGAATCCACCGCCGCATTTGCCGAGCGTCTAGGTCATCCGCTCTGGCTGGTGGAGCGATGGGTCAAGGCCTACGGACGAGAAGCCGCGCTCAGGATCTGCGAGGCCGACCAGCAGGAGCATGGCGAAGGTGGCATGTTTCCCCTGCACACCGATCCGCTCGTCGCACTTCCGCTCATGGACGACGGCTCGCGCCTCGTAGCCGAGATCGCCGCCGCCGCAGCACCCACCGGACGCGATCAACCCGCCCGCGTCTGGGACTGCTGCGCAGCTCCCGGCGGCAAGACGCTCATTCTCGCCCTGCGCCTGCCCCAGGCCGAGATCCTCGCCACCGACGTCAGTGCCAAACGTCTCGCGCAGATGCAGGCCCGCATGCGCCGCCACCCCTATGCCGAGCGCGTCAAGTGCGCCGTGGCCGATGCTGCGGAGGAGAAAAACGTCCGCGGCGAATTCGACCTGATCCTCTGCGATGTCCCCTGCAGTGGAACCGGAACCCTTGCCGGAAATCCTGAGATTCGCCATGTCCTCCGGCTCGAAGAGTTGGAGCGGCAGTCGATCCGGCAAAAGAGAATTCTCCGCGGAGCCTTGCAACGCTTGGCACCCGGCGGACGACTCGTCTACTCGACCTGCTCGCTCGAGCCGGAGGAGTGCGAACAGGTCGTAGATGAACTGCTCACCGAGCAGAAATTGCGGCGCATCCCCATCGATCAATTGCTGCAAGAGCTACCGTCCAGCAGCACCCCGCAGCAGGGCTGGCAGCCCGCTTCCGCCGTACGCGACGGTGCGCTCCGTACCCTGCCCGGAGTTCATGCCTGCGATGGATTCTTTGCCGTGGTGCTCGCGCGCGACTAAGCCGGATCAGTGGCCGAGCGTGATCCGGACCGCATCCCCCGGAACCACCCGATACCCCGCCGGAGGACTCTGCGCAACCACCGTGCCCATCGTAAACGTCGGCACCACCACGGGTGCTGTCGTGGCCGAGGCTGACGCCGTGCCCGGCGCTGAGGCCGCTGCTGTAGTCGCCCCTCCAGTAGACGCTGCGGTCGCCGCCGTAGCCGCCACATCTTCCGCACTCACGATATGCAGCCCTGCCGCAGCCGCTCGCGCAGAGGCCGCAGCCAGCGTCAACCCCGAGAGCGACGGCATCACCAACGCCGCTCCCTGTGCAGTATCCTCCGGCCCACTCAGCAGCAGGCTCACGCGTGGCCGATCAATGCCCTGCGCGTCCGGCGTCGGAGTCTGCGCCAATATCACACCCGCATCGCCCCCTGCTGGTAGATGCGCGATCACCCCTACGTCCAGCGACCGCTGTCGGATCGCAATCGTCGCAGGGCGTTCCGTCTGCCCAATCAGGTTTGGGATGTCCACCTGCTGCGGCCCCAGGCTCGCCGTCACCCGTACAGCCCACTCCCGCCGCACCTTCGACCCAGCCGCCGGCGACTGCGCAATCACATGTCCCGCCGCCACATTCGGTGCATAGAAGCGGTCCTGCAGGTTGATCCGCAGCCCCAGCGCACTCGTCTTTGCACCAGCATCCGACAACGTCAGGCCCGTCAACTCCGGCACCACCACCTCGCGTCCGTGGATGGTAACCCGCATCGCCAGATACGCCGACACCAGAGCTACCGCCAGCATGGCCAGCGCACCGAGAGTTAAACTAAATATGTGCTTCATAGGTTGAGCTCAGCTTACAGCCTACATCGCTAACGGCGGTTGTCCGTAGCCGGCTCCGGATGAATCAGCAGCCGGGTCACCTCCGGAGCATCCAGTTTAAACGCCGACTCCAGCGCCGTAATTACCGCATGCACCTGCGCCATCGGCAACTCGTCCGGCAGCGTGCAGTGGCAGGACACCTGGATGCGGCTGTGAAGATGGTTGGCATCCCCGGCCCGCGTCACCAGCACCTCGTGGATGTCCAGAATATCCGCAAATCCGCTGGCCACACGGCGTAGCCGCTGCTCCAGCTGGCGGTCGCGATCTACCGAATCCAGACGCTCGATCGTCGCCGGCTCAGACTCGATATGCGTCAGAATCGACGAAACCTCCGGTATCTCGCGGCGCATCTCAGACTCCAACTGCGTCACCAGCGCATGCGCCGCACGCAGCGGCATCGTCTCATCCACCTCCAGGTGCTGGTCCACATGCAGGCTGTCTCCCAACTGGTGTACGGTTACGTCGTGGATCGCCAGGTTCGCCCGTGCTGCCACCGCACGAATGCGGTCATGGATGCTCTCCGCCCGCGACGCCGTAGGGATCGAGTGGACCACCACGTCCGCCCCCGGCAGATGCCGCCGCACTGCCTCCGTCGCCGCCCGTGTCAGTTGCTCCGTCCGCTGAAACGTCAGGTTCCGCGTCATCCCCAGCGTCACATCCGCAAAGTAGCTCGGCCCCGAACGCCGCGTCCGCAGCCGATCCACCGACAGCACCCCAGGTATCGCAGCCAGATCTTCGATTATGTCGTGACGGCTCTGCGAGTGTGCAGTAGTCGCATCCGTCAGCGTGTCGATCGTCCGCCGAAATAACAGCCAACTGATCCGCAGAATAATCGCCGACACAACCATCGCCGCCAGCGGATCGGCCAACTCCAGCATCGGCAACCGCCAGTGCTGGCCCGCATACGTCGCACACAACCCCAAAAACACTGCCAGCGAAGACCATATATCGGTCGAAAAGTGGATCGCATCCGCCTCCAGCGCCTCGCTGTGGTGCAACTGCGCCACCCGATGCAGATTGCGCGACCGCGTATAGTCCACCGCAATCGACAACAGCAGCACCGCAAACGGCCACACCGAAAAGGACAGCGTCAAATGCTGCCGAAACAGTATCCGGTGCAAGGCTTCCTTCAAAATCCACAAGCACGAGCCCAGCATCAGCACCGTCTCCACAAACGCAGACAGCGACTCAACCTTCCCGTGGCCATAGTTATGCACATCATCCGCAGGCCGGTCCGACACCCGAACCGAAAACAAGGTAATCGCCGCCGCAATCAGGTCAATACCCGAGTGCGCCGCCTCCGACAGCATCCCCAGAGAACCCGTCAACAACCCCGTAATCAGCTTCAGCAGCGTAATCCCAAACGCCGCCAGCACCGAAGACAACGCTGCCGCGTGCTTCGTGGCATGTACCCCGGCAGCAGTAGCGGGCTCGGATTGCACAGGCCTGACCGTCAGACTCATGCATCAAATCCTACAGCGTCGCCGCACCCATCACCATCCCCGTCGCAATAAGGTAGGCGAGGGCTTCAACCTTCGCATCCAACCCGCCACCAACAACCCTTCCATTCTGCCGAAGGCATCTGTGCAGGCTAAGTCGCAATGAATCTACATCGCCCGCGTCGTTGCCTGTGCTCATTCTTCCCATCGCAGCAAACTTTCACCTCATCATCCTGCCAGTTCCTAAGAATTACCGCGATACTAACCGAAATCAACGTTCACTCCCAAGAACGAAAAGCGACTGAGACTAGTTCAGAATGCAACGCGAAAGGGAAGGCAATCTCGTCGGTATACTTCTCGTTATGACCAAACAAGTGTGGATGGTTCGTGCAGGACGCGACTCGGTATTCATTGACGAGTTTCTGTCGCGGCAAATAATTGCAATTGGCTGGTCAAGGCTCGGAGACTTATCGAATGTCCACAGTCGTGAAACCTTGAGCCAACTTGTAGAACAGTCGTGGCCTGAAAATAACAAGTTCCAAAACGCTTCGAGTGTTGGGCAGGTCTATCGTTTTCGAGAAGAGCTTGTTTTAGGGACGACCGTAGTCACCTACGATTCGAACAGCAGGCTCTACCACCTCGGAACAGTAACGGGAGACTATGTCTACCATCCGGAGTATGATCCCGAATTGGTCCACACAAGGGCTGTCACATGGCATAGACAAATCTCGCGTGATGTACTCTCCGCTGGATCAAAGAACTCACTCGGGTCAATTTCAACAGTTTTTTGCCTCTCTTCCGATGCCACACAGGAATTGCTATCTGCGGTAGCAAGCACAACGAACATTCTCCAATCGTCTGAATCCCTCGAGGGTGAAGGCGTCCAAGTGGCAGAGATTCGGAGAGACACGGAAGAACGAGCACTGGGGTTCCTGCAAGACAAACTAAGCAAGTTGGATTGGGAGGAAATGCAAGAGCTTATCGCGGGCGTTTTGCGTGCCATGGGATACAAAACACGCGTATCACCTGTAGGTCCAGACAGGGGTAGAGATATTATTGCCTCACCCGACGGCTTTGGTTTTCAACCTCCCCGCATTATCGTTGAAGTCAAACATCGAAAAGGAACAATTGGCGCCCCTGAAATTCGTGGCTTCGTCGGTGGGCTTCGTCAGCATGACAATGGTCTTTACGTTAGCACCGGAGGGTTCACCAGAGAGGCAAAATACGAAGCTGATCGCACAAATCAAATTCTGACGCTCATGGATGCCGACGATCTTGGTAAAGCTATCGTGGAACACTACGATCAAATGGACTCAGAATCACGTGCCTTGATACCGTTGAAGAAAATCTATTGGCCCGTTTAGCTGCGCCATTGTGTTCAGCTATTTTCTGTACCCATTCGTATCTGACACATCTAGATCAGCGCTGCGACTGTATACCTAACAAACCATATCTAAAGTATCCACAAGCGAACTGCACCCATGAGCAACTCCATCTCACCGGAATCCGCATCCGCCCTCATCGACGCAAAGATCGATCAACTCGCAGACTGGCGCGGCCAGACCCTCGCAAACGTCCGCGCCATCATCCACCAGGCCGACCCCAAGATCGTCGAAGAGTGGAAGTGGCGTGGGACTCCCGTCTGGTCCCACAACGGCATCGTCTGCACCGGAGAAACCTACAAAAAAGTCGTCAAACTCACCTTCGCCCACGGCGCCGCCTTGCCCGACCCCACCGGCCTCTTCAACTCCAGCCTCGACGGCAACCTCCGCCGAGCCATCGACCTCCACCCCGGCCACCAACTCGACCAACCAGCCCTCCAGACCCTCATCCGCGCCGCCGTAGCATTCAATCTCAATCACCGCTCCAACAGCAAGACCAGGCCCAGCCACGCCAAACTCCCCCAAAGCACTTGACGCCCCGAGTACAATAAAGGCTGGGGCCATCACCGCCAGAACTCTCGCCGCACAGACCATACCTCGCACCTAAACCCTGTGTTTCGAAGACTTTGCAGCTTTGCCTCAATAGAATCAAGAACTTGCACTGCAAGTCCGGACCTAAGTCGTTTCGCTCGAAGACTTTGCACAAAATCAGGGGAGAGGGGGGAGGGGCACCAGCATGGCATCACCACACCAACAGGCAGCCGAGCATTCGGCCACAACGCAAGCCACGGAAGCAGAAATTCTCACCGCCCTCCGCGACTGCTTCGACCCCACCGTTCCCTGCAACATCGTGGATCTCGGTCTCCTCCGCACCCTCACCGTCACCCCCGACCTCGAAGCCCCCGGCGCCAACATCCCCGGCGTCCCCCGCAAACACCGCATCGCTCTCACCCTCACCCTCACCACCCCCGAAGAGGCCGCCGAAGCCCAACTCGCAGCTCAGGTCACCAACCGCCTCGCTGGCCTCCAGATCGTCAGCCACACCGACGTCACCTTCCTCCACACCCCCCGCTGGGTCCCGCGCCACATCACCCCCGCTGGCCGCCGCCTCCTTGGCTTGGACGGCAACCCCAACCTCGTCCAGCTCCGCTAACCCATGCCACCCACCCGCCTGCCCAGAAAATCCAACACCATCGACCCGCCCGTCCATCCCTTCGACGCTGCCCACGGAGTCGAAACCAGCGGACTCATCCCCGCCGGAAGCCTCGCCACCGGCCACCCCAACGACCAGCATGTAACCGCCTACTACGGCGTAGCCCCCAGCATCCTGCGCACCCTGGTCGACCTCTGGCAAGCCACCAACCCGCCCCATCCCACCACCAAATACACCTTCATCGACTTCGGCGCTGGCAAAGGTCGCGCCATGCTCGTCGCCAGCCAACTCCCCTTCCGCCAGGTCATCGGCATCGAGCTCAACCCCGCCCTAGCCGACATCGCCCAGTCCAACCTCGACCACTGGCTCGAATCCCACGCCGCCGATCCCACCGCTCCAGCCCTCACCCCCACCCGCCTCCTCGAGCAGGACGCCCTCACCTACGACTTCCCCCGTACCCCCTGCATAGCCTTCCTCTTCCACCCCTTCGAAGCCCCCGTCCTCAAACTCCTCCTCCGCAGAATCGAAACGCAATTCGCCACCCGCCCCGGTGAACTCGACATCCTCTACGTCAACTCCGAGTGCCGCGCCGTCCTCGACCGCCACCCTGCCTTCACCCGCCTCTTCCTCGGCCCCGTAGCCATGTCCACCCAGGACCACATCGCCGACCTCGCCGCCATTGCCGCGCAAAAAGAATACGGCTCCACCGGCGACGAAGAGTGCGCCATCTACCGCTACACCGGCCGCTCCACCAAACCCTGAGAACTAAGCCAGCACGCTAGTCCTCATCCTCCTCCACCGGCTTCTTCGCACTCGCCACAATCTTCTCCGCCAACGCCTGCGGAACCACATCATAGTGGTCCATCTCCATCCGGAAACTCCCTCGTCCCTGCGTCATCGAGGTCAGCGTCGTCCCATAGCTCAGCATCTCCGCCAGCGGAACCTCCGCCTTCACCATCGTCCCTCCGCCTCCCAGGCTCTCCATCCCCTGCACCCGCCCCCGCCGCCCATTCAGATCCCCCATCACCCCCCCCGCAAACTCATCCGGAGCCTCTATCTCCACCCGCATCACCGGCTCCAGCAATACTGGCTTAGCCTGCTCCATGCACTTGCGGAACGCCATCCTCCCCGCCATCTTGAACGACATCTCGCTCGAGTCCACATCGTGATAGCTCCCATCCATCAGCGTCACCCGAAAGTCAGTCACCGGATACCCCGCCACATACCCCCGCGCCGCAGACTCCCGTACCCCCTTCTCCACCGCCGGAATAAACTGCCGCGGAATCGCCCCGCCAAAAATATCATTCACAAACTCAATCCCACTCCCTCGAACCAGCGGCTCTATCCGAATCTTGCAATCGCCAAACTGCCCATGCCCGCCCGTCTGCTTCTTGTGTCGCCCCTGCGCCTCCGCCCTCCCACGAATCGTCTCGCGGTATGGCACCTTTGGGGCCTTCAAAATCACCTCCGCGTGATAACGCCGCTTCAGCTTCGACACCAGCGACTCAATATGCGGCTGCCCCGCTCCCGCCACCAGAAACTCATTCGTCTGCGGATCGCGAAAGAACCGCACCATCTGGTCTTCTTCCATCAGCTTATGCAGCGCAGGGGCCAGCTTGTCCTCATCCGCCCGAGTCTTCGGCTCAATCGCATAGGTCATCGCTGGCTCTGGCATCGTCACCGGCTCCAGAAAAATCTCGTGTCCCTTGGCGCCCAGCGTGTCTCCGGTCAGCGTAACCCGCAGCTTCGCCACCGCCCCCAGGTCGCCCGCATGTAGCTCCGGCACCTCTACAGCCTTGCGTCCCTGCATTACGGATAGGTGCGTCATGCGTTCCGTCTCGCCCCGCGTAAAACTCTGCACCGTCGCATCCGTCTTCAATGTCCCGCTCACGACCTTGAAGAACGAGATCCTCCCCGCAAACGGATCAACCATCGTCTTGAACACATACAACGCCAACGGTTCCTGATCCTCCATCCGCCGCATCACCATCTCCACGTCGCCAGCGCCGTTGGTTGAAGCCCCATTCCCATTCGCCACGTGTCCATTACCTGAAACTGCGTGCAGCCCGCGCACTGCAATCGGTTCCCGCTCATTCGGACAAGGCGCATACACCTTCAGAAAGTCGAGTAGATGATCCGTCCCCACATTACGCAAGCCGCTCACGTACAGCACCGGAAAGATTCGGTCCTCACGAATAGCCTCATGCAGTGCCGTAATCAGATGCTGCTCTGGAATCGTCCCTTCCTTGAAGAACTCCTCCATCAACTCGTCTTTTCCCTCGGCCACCAACTCCACCAGAGCCTCATGCGCCGACTTCGCATCCTCCCTCAACTCCACAGGAATCTCCCGAATCGTCCCCCGCCCATCCCCATCCGGCTTGTAGAAAAAGGCCTCCATCGTCACTAGATCAACTACCCCATGGAATCCCTGCTCATCCACAACCGGCAGTTGCACCGGAACCACCTGCCGTCCCCAACGATCCCGCATCTGCTCCAGCATCTGCTCCCGGCCTTCTTTACTCGCAGCCTTCGGATGATCCATCTGATTCATCACCACTACCCGCGGCAGATCCACATCCCCCGCATACTTCCACACCCGGTCCGTCATCGCCTCCACGCCCGTCTGTGCATTCACCACCACCACCGCGGCCTCCACCGGCAGCAGCGCCGCTCGCGTCTCATGCACAAACATGTGAAACCCGGGCGTATCCACCAGATTCACCTTCACCCCCTGCCACTCTGCAAACGCAACCGCATTTGCCATCGTGGTCCGCCGCGCCACCTCTTCCTCGTCGTACGCCGTCACCGCCGACCCATCTTCCGCACGGCCCATCTCCGAAGTCATCTTCGCAGCTTGCAGCATCGCGGCGATCAACGTCGTCTTGCCGCTGTGCGCATGCCCCACCAAAGCCACATTGCGAATCGCACTTCCTGTATACGTATTCATCGCAAACTCCCCCTCATCTCCGCAGAGATATTCGAGAGGCACAGCCAATCGCATTTGCCTCCCAGCCCCGCCAGACCAGGCCCAGCGAAGAGGCAGACATTCTAGCCCTCAATTACATCGGCACAACGAAAAAATAAATTCCCCAACAATTTACCGGAGAAAGAAGCACCCACCTGCAGTTCACACCACTGTTACCTGATCGCTCGGGCGCTATCCAGCTAATCCCTGCACTCGAGTTTCCAGTGCTTCGCTCCCGTAGCCCGTTTGCCCATTTTGCAGTCCCACTCAGCTACACTCACCCTAAGACTTCTGCCCCATGAGCCATCTTCGCAACGCGCTCTTTCAGACCCGCTGGTCGCTTCGTCACTACGGCCTCCGCACCACACTTAAGTCGGTCCTGACCCACCACCGACTACCCGTACCACCGTCACTCTCATATCCCACCCACCCCTTCGACCTAAGCCCCGGTTCCGTGAGCGCAACCCCCCCTGACCCTTACAACCAACTCGATACCAGCGGATTTATCCCCGCTCACCAACTTGCTCGAGGCAATTCCCAATCCCTCAATACCACGGCCTATCACGCCATCCCGCCCTCGCGCTTCCGCTCCCTGATGGCCCGTTGGATCGCCACCCCACCGATTGAGCCACTGTCCCGGTACACCTTCATCGATCTCGGCTGCGGCAAAGGTCGTGCCGTGCTGCTCGCCACCCAGCTACCCTTCCTGAGCATTCTCGGTATCGAACTAGACTCCACCCTTGCCCGCATCGCTGCCCAAAACCTTACCCACTGGCAGCATACCCAGCCGCACCCACTCCCCCCAACCCGCATTCTCTGTGACGATGCCGCTGCCGTCGCGTTACCCGGCACGCCTTGTGTCCTGTATCTCTACAACCCCTTCCATCCAACGGTTGTAGCCCAGCTACTTGATCACCTCCGCTTAACCCTCGGCGATAAGCCCGCTCCTCTCGACATCCTTTACTTCACCCCCGCTGCTGGCTCCTTGTTCGCTGCACATCCCTGCCTCCAACACCTTTGGACGGAGTCCATACCCATCTCCGCCGCCGATGCCGCCGCCGAACCCATCACCGACGTTCAGGACCTCTGCTCGGCTTACCGCTGGGTAGGAACCTCCGCGAAGTTGTCGGTAACGTCCCCCACGAACATCAGTTGACCGCCCATCATGACTGAGTGTTTTGCCACCGCGTCCTTCTCTGGAAAGTCAATCCGGTAGTGTGCCCCCCGGCTCTCCTCCCGGCCGAGTGCCGAGGCCACAATCACACTCGCCACCACATGCAGATTCCGGGCCTCGATTGCCCGCCGAAATACCCCGCGCGGCATCATCAGCGCCAGGGCATCCAGTCCGCGTTGCGCCCGTTCCAGCCCCATCCTGTCCCGCAGCAGCCCCGCATCCTTCCACATCAAGTCACGCAAGTCCGTGATCCATCGCTCCACCGCCGCCTCCGCACTCGGTGGACTATCCCAGGCCGCAGGCACCGCTGCCACCCCATCCTCGATTGTTGGCTCTGCACTCTCGGAGGCCTGGCGGATCATCTCCTCTGCCGCCAGCGCACCAAACACCAGTCCCTCCAGCAGCGAGTTGCTGGCCAGCCGATTCGCTCCATGCACACCGGTACACGCCACCTCACCTGCGGCAAACAGTCCCGGCAGCGAACTCCGTCCATGCACATCCGTCTTCACCCCACCCATCAGGTAATGTGCCGCCGGACGTACCGGAATCAGATCTCGTCCCAGCTCCAGCCGGTACTTCGCCAGAAACTTCGAGATTCCAGGAAACCGCTCTACCAGGTCCTTCTTAACGTGCCGCATGTCCAGATACACCTCGCCATCCATGCCCTCCCGCGTAATCGCCCGCGCCACCACGTCTCGCGGGGCCAACTCCAGCAGCGGATGATAGCGCTCCATAAACCGTTCTCCCTGCGCATTCACTAGCCACGCCCCCTCACCCCGCAGCGCCTCACTCAGCAAAAAACGTGGCGCTCCTGGAAAGCTGAACGCCGTCGGATGAAACTGGTAAAACTCCATGTCGCTGACCGCTGCACCTGCCCGATAAGCCATCGCAATCCCATCTCCCGTCGCCACCTCCGGATTGGTAGTCTCGCGATACACCTGCCCCGCTCCGCCACTGGCCAGCAATACGGACCGCACCTGCACCGTCCGCAGGCCGCCTTCTCCATCCAGCAACGTAGCCCCCACCACCCGGCCCTCATCCATCAGCAGGTCGACACTTGTCGTCCACTCCATCAACTCGATCATCGTGATCCCACGCACATGCCGCAGTAGCGAGACCGCAATCTCCCTCCCCGTCGCATCCCCATTCGCATGGAGAATCCGCGACCGGCTATGCGCCCCCTCCCGCGTCCGCATCAACTCGCCCTCCCCATCCCCAGCCGCCGCCGGGTACCGGTCGAACCCCGTTCCCCACGCCAGCAGCTCCGCCACCCGCAGCGGCCCCTGCTCCACCAGCAACTCCGCCGCCGCCCGGTTTACCAGCCCGTCCCCTGCGTCGATCGTGTCCTGCAGATGCAGCGCGACATCCTCATCGCCCCCCATCGCCACCGCGATCCCACCCTGCGCATAAGCCGTATTCGACTCCGAAAGCCCTTCCTTCGTCACTACCAGCACATTGCCCACGTCTGCCAGTCGAATCGCCGCACTCAGACCAGCAATTCCACCACCGATAACCAGAAAATCAACCCTGTCCATGCCTTAATCGTACTCCTTCTCCGTCCCCTAACCCGCTGCGATACGATGGAGATATCGTGCCTTCCATCAACATCAAAACGCCCTCCGCAACCTACGACGTCACCATCGCCTCCGGCATCCTCCGCACCCTCTCCTCCCGCCTCGCCAAACTCAAACAGGGCAAACCCTACCGCCCCTTCGTCATCACCTCCCCCGACATCTGGGCCCACTGGTCCAAGCCCTTCCTCGCCTCCTTCCCCAAACAAGGTCCCGCCGCGCCCACCGTCCTCCTCCACCCCGCCGGAGAGCGCTTCAAGCGCATGGCCGCCGTTGAATCCCTCGCCCAGCAACTCGCCCTCGCCGGCGCCGACCGCGACGCACTCCTCCTCGCCTTCGGTGGCGGAGTCATCGGAGACATCACCGGCTTCCTCGCCGCCATCTACATGCGCGGAGTCCCCTACGTCCAGCTCCCCACCACCCTCCTCGCCCAGGTCGACTCCTCCCTCGGCGGCAAAACCGGAGTCAACCTACGCGCCGGAAAAAACCTCATCGGCAGCTTCAACCACCCCCTCGCCGTCCTCGCCGACACCGACACCCTCCGCTCCCTCCCCCCCGCACAACTCCGCGCCGGCCTCCAGGAGTCCGTCAAAGCCGGCATCATCTTCGACCAACGCCTCTTCTCCTACCTCGAAAAAAACGCCGCCACCATCCTCAGCAAAAAGCCCACCCCGCAGTCCGAAAAAGCCCTCACCCACGTAGTCGCCGCCTCCGTCCGCGTCAAAGCCGACGTCGTCAACCAGGACGAAAAAGAACTCGGCCTCCGCATGATCCTCAACTTCGGCCACACCATCGGCCACGCCATCGAGGCCGCCACCAACTACAAGCAACTCCTCCACGGAGAAGCCGTCGCCTGGGGCAGCATCGCCGCCCTCCATGTCGCCCTCGCCCGCAAAACCATCACCCCCGCCCAGGCCGACCGCATCACCAAAACCATCCTCGCCTACGGCCCCCTGTCCACCTTCAAAGCCACCGCAGCCAAACTCGTCGCCCTCACCTACAGCGACAAGAAAAACCGCAGCGGAAAACGCGCCTACGTCCTCCCCACCGGCATCGGCGCCACCCAGGTCATCTACGACATCACCGACGCCGAACTCCTCGCCGCCGCCGAATCCATGCTCGCCTTCATGCGCCAATCCACCGCCGCCCCCGCAAAGAAAAAGCCATGAGCCTCCCCAAGCCCGAACACGAACTCTCCACCGGAGCCCGCCCCGTCGGTGTCACCGACGAGCAAGCCGCCGCCCAGAACGTCCAGCGGATGTTCGACACCATCGCCCCCACCTACGACATCTCCAACCACACCCTCTCCGCCGGCATCGACCGCTACTGGTGGTTCCGCGCGGCCCGCGCCTTCCGCACCACCCTCCAGCGTCCAGAATCCGTCATCCTCGACCTCTGCTGCGGCACCGGCGACATGACACTCGCCCTCCTCAAACACCGCCCCAAAAATCCAGGTACCCCATCTCAGACGGCCTTATCGTCTGAGACGGGGTCAATCCCTCCCGGCCAACCCGCCCCCATCCTCGCCGTAGACTTCTCCCACCAGATGCTCTCCCGCGGAGCCCAAAAATTCCGCCCCCACCCCATCATCCCCATCGAAGCCGACGCCCTCCATCTCCCCATCGCCTCCAACTCCATCGACCTCGTCACCTCCGCCTTCGGCTTCCGCAACCTCGCCAACTACGAAGAAGGCCTCGCTGAACTCTTCCGCGTTCTCCGCCCCGGTGGCCAGATCGGCATCCTCGACTGCAACCAGCCCGACGGCCTCGTCGGAGCCCTCTACAACCTATACTTCAAAAAAGTTCTCCCCCGCGTAGGCGGCCTCATCTCCGGCCAATCTGCCGCTTACTCCTACCTTCCCGCCTCGGTAGAGCGCTTTCCCCGTCCACCTCGCATGTTGCAACTCATCCGCAGCGCTGGGTTCAACAGCGCCACCTGGACCGGATACACGCTGGGTACTGCCGGTCTCTACCAAGCCACGAAACCCTGACATCGGGTCCCCACCCACTCCCCAGTAGGGTGTGGGTGGGTTATCGAGAGTCGTCTAGCGTGTCCCGCCTGCGGTGGTCGTGTAGTTGGACCACGCCAAGCCGTCGGCATTGTTACCCGCATTGATGAGTGACTGTACTTTGAAGGTTTTCAGGTCGATTGCGGCCACCGTGTGGTCTTTGTTGCAGGAGACATATGCGACGAGGCCGTCGGGGCGAATCAGGACTTCCTGAGGCTGGGCAGGCACGTCGATGGTTTGGATGACCTTGAGGGTTTGGAGGTCGATGAGAGCGACCTTGGATGATTTGGAGAGGCAGAGGATGAGATAACGTCCGTCGTGGGTGGGTGCGCTGCCGTAGCCGGTGCCTGGGAGTGCGATCCAAGTTTTGAGCTTGCGGGTGGCGGTGTCAATGACGGCGAGGCGGGGCTGGTCCCAGTCGGAGGTGAAGAGGAGTTTGTCGTCGTTGGATATGGAGATGCGCTGGACGCGGACTTTGCCAGGGGTGGCTCCGGGGCCTTCGATGGGGATGATGGCGAGGGTTTTGTGGGTGTTGAGGTCGAGGACGGAGACGGAACTTGGGCCGACGTTGGCTGTGTAGGCGAAGCGACCGTCGTGGGAGAGGGTAAACATGTGGGACTCAGGTTGGCCGGTGGGGATCTTGTAGAGGATCTTGAGGGTTTTGGGGTCGATGGCGGTGATGGCCTGGTCGAGTTCCGTGGAGACGTATAGGAGATTGCGGTGGGTGTCGTAGAGAGGGAGGTGGGGACGGACGCCGTGCCCGAAGTCTACTGTGGAGGTGATGGTGCGGGAGGGGACATCGATGACGAGCATCTCGTGGCCGTCGGTGCCAGGGCGGCCAACGCCGGCGTTGCCGTAGATAGGAAGGTAAGCGGTACGGCCGTCGGGGGAGGTCGCGACTTCATGACCGGTGATGCGGTCTTCCTGAAGAGCGAAGGTTTGCTTGGCGGTGGCGGCATCGATGAAGGAGAGAGTATG
Organism: Acidobacteriota bacterium; assembly: GCA_021780315.1. GTDB lineage: Bacteria > Acidobacteriota > Terriglobia > Terriglobales > Acidobacteriaceae > Edaphobacter. Next base: position 42,166 of record JAJXYY010000025.1, on the reverse strand, counting down.
GTCGGTCTGGTTCGCGACGAGCAGCGTGCCCGACTGGGCTAGGGCTAAGGGCAGCGAAATGCAGATGGCGAGTAGGGAGACAGCGCGAGCATGAGTCTTCATGCTCGCGAGTCTACATGGGTGCAACTGCGGGTGGAAAGACTGGACTGAGGTCAGGCTTGGGTCAGGTATTTCCGGTCGGCTTAGTGCTTCCGTTCTACGAGGTAGTTGGCCAGGGATTTGAGTGGGGTGGCTGCTTCGCCGAAGGGGCTAAGGGCTTCGAAGGCATCTGCGATGAGTTGTTCGGCGTCGCGGATCGACTGGTCGATGCCGTAGACGGCTGGCCAAGTGGCCTTGATGCTGGCGGTGTCTTTGCCTGCGGTCTTGCCAAGTTCGGCGGAGGACTGCGTCATGTCGAGGACGTCGTCGACGATCTGGAAGGCCAGGCCGGCTTTTTCGCCGAAGGTGCGAAGGCGATGAATGGTGTCGGCGCTGACTTCGTGTGCGGAGGTGCCGTAGAGTCCTCCGGAGACGATGCTGGTGGTGATGAGGGCTCCAGTTTTTGCACGGTGAATCGACTCGACCAGTTCGGCGGTCGGTGGTGTCCCTTCGGACTCTATGTCGACGACCTGGCCGCCGATCATGCCGGGGGGGAGCGGCGAGTGGGGACCTACTCCGGTGCCTACAGCGAGGGCGACCTCACGGAGTATGGCCACGGTGGTAGCAGGAGGCGTGGGGAGTGCTGCGAGGGTCTGGAAGGCGAGGGTCTGTAGGGCGTCGCCTGCGAGGATGGCGATCGCTTCACCGAAGAGGACGTGACAGGTAGGCTGGCCGCGTCGGAGGTCGTCATTGTCGAGCGCGGGGAGATCGTCGTGGATGAGGGAGTACGTATGAAGCATTTCGAGCGCGGCACTGAGGTCAGCGATTCCCTCCGGCAGGTTTCCAGTTCCGGCGACCATACGGGCGGCTTCCATGCAGAGGACCGGGCGGAGGCGTTTGCCACCAGCAAAGGTGCTGTGACGCATGGCACGGTGAATGGAGTGCGGCAGAGTGTCGGGAGAGGGCAGGAGGTGGTCGAGAGCTGCATCAGTAAGTTGCGCGCCGGAGAGAAGTAGTGTTTTGACGTTGGGCTGCATGGAGATTTGATGATAACTGAATGTAGTACAGGGTAGGGCTATGGGGTTCGGCGGATGGAGGTGATGATGAAGATGAGGAGAGAGAAGACAGAGATGGCGATCCCAAGGATCTGGTCGGGGAGTAGCTCAGCGGTGATGCGGACGGTCGAGCGGCCTGGCGGGATGTGAATGACGATGAGGCCGTCTTCGCGGGGTAGGAATTGAGTGCGGGGAATGGGGGATTGGTTGCGGGTGATGTGCCAGGTGGGATAGTCGCGGAGGTTGAGTATGAGGTATTGGGATGTGGGGGAGTTGAGGGTGAAGAGTGTAGGAGCCGGGCCGGATGCTGTGTCGGTGGGGCCGGGTGCGCTCGGATTGGGAGTGAGCCAGTAGGGTGGATTTAGATGGGAGAGGGAATCGTTGTCGGCCGTAATGGGGGTGTACTCGTCCGTTGGTTCGTCACCAGTGTGGGAGTGGAAGAGATTGGCACGGCCGGCCGGGGAGTCGGCTTCATCGCAGGGTTGGTGGAAGGCTTCGTAGGAGGGATAGACGAGGGCTGCCGCGAGAGCGAGAGACAGGGCTGCCGTTGTTGTCTGGGTGAGGCGGAGTCCGTTGAGGGTTAGGGCCATACTGAGGCATAAGACGGCAGCGAGGATGGCAAGGAGACGCCAGGGGAATTGTAGGAAGCGGAGTTCGGGAAGGTGGTTCCAGAGTGGGGCGGAGATGGGTGTGAGGAGCAGGGCTATGGTCAAGGTTAGGAGTGCGAGCGGGAGGAGCAGTGCGCGGTTGCTGGTTGTTGCTGTGGTGCGAAGTCGCAGCAACGTGACCAGAGTGACGGTGAGCAGGAGAACGGCGATGATCGAGGCGCTGTGAAGGACAGCGTCGTGGAGGAGTTCGTCGGGGGTGGATCCAGTGTGGTGGAAGAGGAAGTTGTCGGATATACGCATGCCGGGGAGGATCGCCATGTTGATCTGGACGTAGCGGCGCTCGTAGGCGGCAGGAATGAGGTAGAACGCGGAAAGACCGAGACCGAGTAGGGTTCCAGCAATCGCGGCCCCTGCCAGGTGCAGGCGTGCTTTCTGGGGAGATGTGGCCCGATTCGTGAACAAGCGAATCAGCGCGAGCAGGGCCAGAGTGTAACTGCTCATGACGGCGGCGGGTGCGTTGGTGAGCCAAAGTATGGCAATCGGCAGGGCAATGCGTGGGACGGTGATGCGGTGGCGGAGGATTGTGAGCAGCAGCAGGGGGACCCAGGCGGCTGCAAGTAGCTCGGCGTAGGCGGTACGCTCGTACGCGGTAAAGAGCATATAGGGGTTGAGGAGGTAGAACGTAGCACCGAGCAGGGCCGCGGCGGGGCTAGTAAAGGTGCGAGCGAGGTGGTGGAAGGTGAGTCCGGCGGCTGAGAGGGCGAGCCAGGTGTAGAGGATGGGGGTCCAGGTGAAGGGGAACAGGAGAGTGAGGAGGGCTCCGATGGTCCAGGAGAGCGGGGGATAGAAGATGAAGCGTGGTTCCCCGGCGTTGAAGGCGGGTGTAGAGGCCCATTGGGGGTGCAGATTGCCGTGGGAATAGTTGCGTGCGGCTTCAAGCCAGTTGAGCAGGTGGAAGGTGAAATCATGGCCGCAAGAGCAGCCCTTGACGATCAGGGGTAGTACAGCGATGAACGCAGCGATGGGGAGGATGAAATAGGAGAGCCGGTCGCGCTGCATGAGATTGAGAGTATCGCATGCGGCAGATGCATTTGCAGCGGCTGAAGCGGAAGCCAGAACGAGTAGGAGGCCCCCATCACTCGTTCTGGCTTAAGCTGCTGGTTAGTTGCGGAAACGGCGGCGAATGGCTCCTGCGGCACCGAGTATGCCGGTGGCCATGAGGGTGAGGGAGGCAGGTTCAGGCACAGAGCTGGTGTAGTCCAAAACCGCAGTACCGTCGACACCGCTAGGGAAGTTAAGCGTGACGGTGTCACCAGAGAAGGTATAAGTCATACCTAACGTGTTGGAGACAGGAGAGAATCCAGTAAAGGCGCTGTCGGTGAAGGTCATTTGGAAGGGATCGTTGATGCAGCCGCCGGCTTTCTGAAACGGAATGCAAGTATCGGAGACGGTGAGGGTTGAGCCGGTGAAAAGTGCCGTATCGAGATCAGCGCTGGACTGGAACCCAAAGGAGACTGTTGGTGCGATGTTGAAGGTGGTGCCTCCCGCACTGTTGGAGTATCCGAAGTTGGGAACATAGTCTTGGACATTGTTGTTCTTATCAAAGTAATTGGTGGAACCGTAGCCGTTGAAGGTGATGGATCCGGAGACAGAAGTCCCAAGACCGGAGAGTCCGTCGGCACGCATGGTGGCGCTGGACAAGCAGATTAAGCAGATAGTTAGGAAGATTGCAAAAGTTTTCATAAGAGGCCTCTGTTGCTGTAATTAGCAATTGTTGTGCCATTCCTGCTTTTCTTGACTTTTTTGAGTAAAGGCCACTTGGGACTTGTATTAGGTGGCGTGGGTGCGAAGTCTTTGATGAGGTAACTGCAATATCTAGCGATTACTATGCAATTTTTTGCGGGCAGGTGGAGCTATATATATCCCTATCGAACCTTTTCTGATCAGCGAACTCAAACTTGAGGTTTGGCTTTAAGCAGAGAGAGCGCAATGGTGATAGCCAAAATGGACAGTATGGTTAGGAGGGACAGAATAGGACCTAGTTGGAACCATGGGGCGGCAAGCATTTTGATGGCAGCAAACAGCAGGATGCTGGCGAGGCCGTAGTGGAGGAAGCGAAGTCTGTCGAGCAGGTGAGCCAGGAGGTAGTAGAGCGAACGCAGTCCCATGATGGCCATGATGTTGGAGGTGTAGGCGAGGAATGGGTGGCTAGTGATGGAGAGAACCGCGGGGATGGAGTCGAGGGCGAAGACAAGGTCGGTGAGTTCGATGGCGATAAGGCAAAGGAACAGGACGGTGATGAGGGGGCGTCGTGTGGGACTTTCGGCTGCGGGGACAAGGAAGCGGTCTTGACGGAGGCTGACAGGGTGGACTTTGGCAAGCCAGCGCAGCCAGACGGGGGGCTGTTCGCTGGGGGTATCGGTGTGGGGCATAAAGAGACGGATGGCAGCTGCGAGAAGGATCAGAGCGAAGATATAGCTAATCCAATGGAAGCGAGCGAGCAAGGATAGGCCTGCAGCGATGAAGGCAGCACGCATGGGGATAGCGCCGAAGACGCCCCATAAGAGCACCTTAGGCTGACGTGCTGGTTCGATGTGGAAAAAACGGAAGAGGAGGAGGAAGACGAAGAGGTTATCGATGGAGAGAGACTCTTCGATGGTGTAGCCGGCGATGTACTGTATGGCGGCGGTGTGGCCCAGAGAGCGGAGGATGAAGAGTGCGACTGCGAGAGCGGCGGTGATCCAGACTGTGGTCGCGACAATGGCGGTGCGGTGGGTTTCGTCGTTGGAGGATTGAGAGGCGCGGCGACGGGCAAAGGCCAGTTCGCCGACGAACAGGATGAGTATGAAGAAGTGGAAGCCGATCCAGTGGCTAAGGGGGGTGGCTGGCATGTAGTTCTTATGATGTTATCGCGGCCGGATTTGATTGGGGTGAGATCGCGATGGAAGGAATTTGATGACAGATTTTTGAGCTTTGACGTAGGATGAAGCGTTGTTTGTGCCACACCGGTTCATAAAATCTACAGTCAGGGAGAGTGTATGAAGACACTAATTCGTTCGATGGTGGTGGTCGCAGGGGTGCTGATGTCGCAAGTGATGCTTGCGCAGGCTCCGGCGGGTTCGACAGGGCAGTGCAAGGATGGCACGTACACTACTGCAGCAAGCAAGATGGGTGCATGTCGAGGGCATCAGGGGGTAAAGGAGTGGTTTGCAGCTACCGCAGCCAAGCCAACTGGTGCGGCGAAGACTGCTCCTACAGCCGCACCTGCTGCTGTTGCACCGGCAGCCCCGACTGCGAAAGCTGCACCGGCCGCGGCGATGACGCAGGCTGCGGGCGGCGGAGCCGGAATGGTTTGGGTGAATACCGACTCCAAGGTCTACCATTGCCCAGGAACACGGTATTACGGGAAGACGAAGGTAGGGAAGTACATGTCGGAGGCGGACGCTAAGGCTATGGGCGCACATGCCGATCATGGGACAGCTTGCAGTAAGTAAATTGAGTGCGAGGATTTACACGAGGCGGTATGGGATTTGATCCTGTGCCGCCTGTCTTCTTTGATGGCCAGATGAAAGCTGAGGGCAGGGTGCAGGGGGCGTGGCTATATGCCTGTATATCGGCGATTTGGCTGTAACGGGGGCTAGCGCTGGTTGATGAGGCGGATAAGTTCAAGGAAGAGGTCGGCGGAGATTTGTAGGGAGTGAGGGCTGATCTTGTCCATGGTATCGAGGGCGGTGTGGTGATAGCCGTCTGGGAGTGCACTGGTATGGGGGCCGTAATCTATGTCGATGATGTCCAGAACCGGTATACCGCGCTGCTGGAACGGCAAGTGGTCGTCATTGACCTGCGTATCGTATTTGAAGACGTTGGCCAGATGTCCGGTATTTTTAGCGGCCTGATGGAGTAGGTCGAGCAGCCAGGGTGTGGAGTTAGCGTCGCGATCGATGTTGAGGTCTTTGTCGCCGATCATGTCGGCGAGGAGAAATGCCTTGATTTTGGATATGGTTCCGTTGGCAGACCACTTCGCGGCGAGGTGTCGTGTGCCGTAGAGGGAGTCAGAGTTGGTCCACTCTTTGATGGCTTCTTCTCCGTCGTCGAAGACGAGCCAGATGCTATAGCCTTCGGGGGGGTGGGCCCGGAGGTAGGCACCGAGTTCGATGAGGAGGGCGGTGGTGCAGCCTCCGTCGTTGGCTCCGATAAAGTCGATGTCCTTGAGGGGGTAGTTGGTCTCGTAGTGGGAGGCGATGACTATGACTCCGTCTTTTTTTCCGGGGTAGCGCACGATGTAGTTGCGCATGGTGAGGAGTCCGGCGGGGGTGCTGGCGGAGAAGGTGTCGGTTTCGAGATTGCCTTTGGCTGCCTCTGGGGCGAAGTGGGATTTGATGAAGGCTTCGGCTTTGAGGTGGTCGGGGGAGCCTACCCAGCGGTGGGGTGCAGTTGTGACGTACTGCTGGGTGAGGTTGTAGATGGCCTGTCCGCTAATGTGGGGGGTGGGCTTCTGGGCATGAGCAGGCAGGGCAAAGACGAGCGCCAGGAGGCAGAGGTGAAGTACGGGTAGCGTTGACCTGATGTGCCATGGAAACTGGCCGCACGGCTTAACGGTGCACAGCTGCAATTGAGATGAGGCTTTTGGTCGGGCGTCGATCATGCGGCGGTGGTCTCTTTGGCCTTACGGCGTGCGGGGTGAACGAAATAGGCTACGCCGACCCCGACCAGATAAAGGACCAGCATGGGGCTGGCGAAGAGACACATGCTGACGGGGTCGGGTAGAGGGCAGATGATAGCAGCAATAAGGAAGATGATGAGTATGGCGTAACGAATATGTTTGATGAGGAATTTCGCATCCACGATACCGAAGAGCGAAAGGAAGAAGATGAGGATGGGAAGTTCGAAGGTGATGCCAAGGCCAAGGATGACGGCCAGAAAGAAGCCGGTGTAGTCCTCGATGGTGAGGATAGGGTGGAACCGTTTGCCGAAGTCGAGGACCAGGACCTTGATTGCGCCGGGCAGAACCCAGTGGTATCCGAACCATGCGCCAGCCATAAATAAGCCAATGGTTGCAGTCATGAAGGGTACAACGTAGCGTTTCTCGTTCTGGTAGAGGCCAGGGGAGATGAAGAGCCAAATTTGGTAGAGGATAAAGGGTGAGGCGAGGATAGCTCCGCCAAGAAGAGCCGTTTTGAGGTAGAGATTGAGGCCGTCGGTGGGGTGCGTGAAGTTGAGAGCGATGTGGAGGTCGTCCAGGGGTTTCTGGATGATGCCGTAAAGCTGCTCATGGAAGAAGTAGGCGACAGCAAAGCCGATGAGTAGGAAGAGTACGGAGCGGATGAGTCGCTTGCGGAGCTCTTCTAGATGCTCCATGAGGGACATGCCGGGAAGTTCAGCGCGGTCGGAGACGGCAGAGCGAACGCGATCGATATGGTCGAGGTCAGCCATGGAGAGGAGCCTCGCTAGTGCTGCTGGGGGAGGATGGATTTTCGTTGCGGTCAGGATGCTGGGCGATGGCGAAGTGATCGGTTGACGGGATGGTGTTGCCTGACGATTCGGGTTCTGGTGCGTGGGGGATAGCGTCAAGTATGGAGGCCAGAGCCGAGCGTCCAGTGGGGAGTCCGGTGGAGGGTGGCATAATGCTGAGTTCGCCCTCAGTCGCTATAGGGATGGGGGTAGGCGCAACTGCGGTTACAAGTTCGGTTGTGGGCAGGGTCGTTTCGTCGTTTGTGGTGAAGTCTGGGGCGTCGGGGGTGGAGGAGGAGTTTTCGGTAAGGAGTGGTGGGAGCGGCGCGGCCGCTTCCATGGCAGAAATCTTTTTTTGCTGCTCAGCCTGATCGGCAAGGCGTAGTTCTTCGTCCATCTGCATGCGGAATTCGTTGGAGGCGCGGCGGAACTCAGCCATGAGCTTCCCTAGTTGACGGGCGAGCTCGGGCAGCTTCTTCGGACCGAAGAGGATGAGAGCGAGGATAAAGATAAAGGCGCTATCGCCGAGGCTCGGCATACTTGTTGTCCATGATACGGATTACGGGTGAGGGGTACAAATGGATGCATGCTGTTCATGCTGTTGTAAAATTATTAGTGCTAAGTTGAAAGGTTTTAGCTAGCTTGCCGCAGGTTCCGGATAGCATCATTTATGTGAGACCTGCGTCCAATGTACTAAGCATGGCGGAATGATGCCGTGAGTCGTGAGTAGTGAAGCAGTAATGGTTGCAACATCCCCGTAGATTGGGTGGCGTCAGTAATGAGCCGACACAGTGAATCTACTGCATCCAAACAGTGATTAATGCTTTCAACATCCCCGTCTCTGAGGCGAAGGTCGGTACGGATATTGTTCCTACCCAACGACCCCGAGAGACTGAAGGCGGAGTACTTTGAACGGATTATTGGATGAGGTAGCGGTTTTGACCGTTCCTGCAATTGAATCTGAGACGTGTTCGCTTAATAACTATCTGGCACAACCTGACGACACAATGGATGCGCGAATTGCCGAAGCGCGATTGAAACTGGGTACAGATATCGTGCTGCTGGGGCACCATTATCAGCGGGATGAAGTGATCCGATTTGCTGACTATACAGGCGATAGCTACAAGCTGAGCAAGGTGGCAGCGGAGACCAGCGCAAAGTACATGCTGTTCTGCGGGGTCCACTTTATGGCCGAGACGGCGGATGTGCTAGGTCAGTCTTGGCAGCAGGTGATTCTGCCGGACTTAAATGCGGGTTGCTCGATGGCTGATATGGCGGAGATCGGGCAGGTACAGGACTGCTGGGACTCTCTGGAGCGGCAGGGGGTTGGTGGCGCGAGTGGCCTAATTCCGCTGACTTATATGAATTCGGCGGCTGCAATCAAGGCATTTTGTGGGGAGCGCGGTGGACTGGTGTGCACTTCATCCAATGCTCGGGGAGCATTTGAGTGGGCCTTTGCACGGGGCGAGAAGATTTTATTTTTGCCAGACCAGCATTTGGGACGGAACACTGCGTACGCTATGGGGATTTCTTTACACGAAATGGTCGTGTGGGATCCATACCAGATCAACGGTGGGGTTTCGCTGGACCGCCTGAAAGCGGCGAAGGTGATTTTGTGGAAGGGGCACTGCAGTGTGCATCAGCGGTTTTTGCCGGAGCATGTGGACCGGGTTCGCAGAGAAGAGCCGGGGATGCAGGTGATTGTCCATCCGGAGTGCCGCTGGGAGGTGTGCCAGAAAGCGGATGCTGTTGGATCCACGGAACGGATTATTGAGGTGATTGAGAGAGCACCAGTTGGTTCGAGCTTTGCCGTAGGAACGGAGATTCATCTGGTGAACCGGTTGATGAAGCGGTTCGCTCCACTGGGTAAGCGGGTGATTACCTTGGACGATGCCGGTTGCCTGTGTACTACGATGTACCGGATCAGCCCGCAGCACCTGGCGTGGGCCATGGAGAATCTGGTGGAAGGGCGTGTAGTGAATCACATCAAAGTCGATGCGACGGTGAAGCAGTGGGCGAAGGTAGCACTGGACCGGATGCTTGAGGTGCAGGTGTGAGCAAGCTGTTCACACTACAGGAGGCGCAGACGCTGCTGCCGGTTCTGGAGGCGCTACTGAAGCGGGCTCGCACGGCTGCGTTGAAGTCGGCTGAGATTGAACTGGAGATGCAGCGGCTCAGCCATCGTATATTTTTGTCGGGCGGGATGCATGTAGATGTTGCGGTGGCGGCGCGGCGGCGGGCCGAGCGGGACAAGGCCGCGCAGGAGACTAAGGATACGATTGTGGAGATTGAAGCTATTGGGGTGCATGTCCAGGACCTGAAGCTGGGAATGCTGGATTTTCCCTGCAGTGTGGAAGGGAAGACGGTGTTGCTCTGCTGGAAGCTGGGGGAGCCGGCGATTGCCCACTGGCATGAGCCAGAGGACGGACCGGAGGAGCGGCAGCCGTTGGATCCGCGGTTCGGAAAAGGTGAGCGAGAGCGTCTGAATTAGGCCGTGTGGCACGTGCCTCTGTTCCGGGGGGGTGTTTTTGGGACTACAAAGCGAGTGAACTATGGATAGCTGTTTATACTCAATGTATGCATGAAGTAATGGGTGGGCGCGGGTTCTGGCTGCGAGTGATGTTGTTGCTTGCAGGGGCTTTGGTGATGGTGCCGGCGGCGGCGCGGGCGCAGGATAACTACGAGATTCAGGTGTATGGAGCGGATACTGTTCCAGCTAAGAACACCATGGTGGAAGTGCATAGTAACTTCACCGTCGATGGTTCGAAAGCGGCACCGGGGTCGAAGTATGCGGTCGACGGAACATATCCAACGAACCATGCAGAGCACGAGACGTTGGAGATTACGCAGGGCGTGACAAACTGGTCGGAGGTGGGATTCTACGTATTTACGAGTGCCAGTCAGGAGACGGGATACCAGTGGGTGGGGGATCATATTCGCCCACGGGTTCGGGTGCCGGATAGCTGGAAGTGGCCGGTTGGGGCGAGTATGTCATTTGAGGTGGGGTATCAGCGGGCGCGGTTTTCGCCAGATACCTGGACGATGGAGGTTCGACCCATTGTAGATAAGCAGATGGGCAAGTGGTACTGGGCGTTCAATCCGGCGCTGGACCGGAGTTTTCATGGGCCTGGGGTTTCACAGGGTGTGACGTTTAGCCCTAACGTGAAGGTGAGCTACGATTTTACGAAGAAGGTGACAGGTGGGCTGGAGTACTACGCAGCATATGGTGATCTAGGCGGGTTCGATGCGTTACATGATCAGCAGCAGCAGTTTTTTCCATCGATTGATCTGAATCTGTCGCCGAAGTGGGAGGTTAACTTCGGGGTGGGAATTGGGCCTACAGCTGCTACGGACCACTGGATTGTAAAGGCAATTGTGGGGCGGCGGTTCACGTTTGGACATCATGATCCTGAGGCACATGATACGGCGGAGACCAAGCCGAAAGACTAAGGTCGGGTTAAGGTGCTTGGCGGTCGGCTAAAGCACAGATCGGGAGGGCTGCGGGATGCTCTCGCTCGGGCACCCTCTGTTGGCGCGGTGGTTTTAGGGATGAGAGGAGTGGGACGATGAATCTGGATGAGTTGATTGCTGGACTGCCCGGATATGCGAAGGACTTGACGCTGAATTATTCAACATTGGTGCTTCACAATACAGAGCTTACGGTGGAGCAGTTGTGGGGTACAGTTGTGGTGACAGCCATAGCGACACGTTGTGAAGAATTGACGGCTGCGGCGGTGTCGCGGGCCTCCGATGTATTGAGCCCAGGGGTGTTGGAGGCGGCCAAGGCTGCTGCCGCGCTGATGGGGATGAACAATGTTTACTACCGGTTTCATCACCTGACGAAGAATGACATGTATGCAACGCTTCCAGCGCGATTGCGTATGAGTGGTCTGCGAGGGCACGCTGCGGATGCCGTTGACTTTGAGCTATGGTGCCTGGCGGTGAGCGCTGTCAATGCGTGCGGTAAGTGTGTGGACTCGCATGAGCAGGTGCTGCGGGACAAGAAGGTGACGGAGCAGTTGATTAATGCCGTGGTGCGGGTAACTTCGGTAATTCATGCGATAGGGGTAGTCGTGGATGCAGAGCGGGCAGTCCCAAGTGCAGCCAAGACATAAGTATGTTTGCAGAATGGGACGGCACGCGTTCTCCCGCGTAGTTCTGTTACTGCGTGGAGATGGTGGTTCTAGGCTTTGGAGCGGGAGTTGCTTCAGGTCTACCGCCGGGGTTCCACTGGGGGTGCCAGGTCGTGTTACTTAGCCAGCGTATGGGGGCGACCATGGACGCGATGGCATTGATCATGTGGTCTAAGTCGATGGTGCGGAGTTCGTCGGAGGGGTGATGGTAGTCGGCGTGGAGGCCGAAGCTGGAGACGGTGTGGGCGATGATGCCCTGACGTGCGAGGGTGATGTTGTCGGAACGCTGGAAAAATTGCTCCTTGGGGTGGGGGTCCTGCACAAGATGGGCGCCGTGGCGTGCGAGTTCAGGACCGAGAGTGGAGCGTTCGAAGCCGGTCAGCCAGAGTGTTCCAGGAGGGACGGCCGAGTCCGGTCGTCCGATCATCTCAAACTCAAGGTTGGCGACGATGGTGTTGAGGGGGACGGGCGAGTGTTGGAGGAATGCGCGAGCGCCGAAGCCGCCCATCTCCTCGGATCCAAAGAGTGCGAAGACGATGGTACGGGTGGGTCGTGGGCCGGTGGCAAGAAGTCGGGCGAGGGCAAGGACGGCAGTGGTGCCGGAGGCGTCGTCGTCGGCTCCGTTGTAGATGATGTCGGCTGAAGGATTGGCTGGGTCAAGCTTTGCCACACCGAGATGGTCGAGGTGGGCAGTAAGCAAGATGACTTCATTGGGATCTGTGGTTCCTCGAAGGATGCCGATGGTGTTCCATGTTTCGGTACGGGGGGTGTCTTCCATGCGGGCGAGACGTTGTTGGAGACGAGGCGGGAGGGCGGCGGGGAGAGGGCTCTTTTGGAGATAGGAACCGTCGTCGCCACCGGGTTCTAGACCCAGGGACTGGAATTGAGCGGCGGCGAATAAAGCAGCGATGTGTTCGTCGCGGGTGGCTGAGCCTCTGCCGTGGAGTGCGTCATCGCTAAGGAAGGCCATGTCGGCGCGTACTTCGCGAGCGAGGATGCGGATGTCGGATGTCGTTTGCCTGCCTTTGGCGTCGAAGGGTTTAGAGGGTTCGCCAAAGAGGGTTGCTGAGACGAGTAGGGTTGAGACGAGTGCGGCGGTGGCCCGGCGACGCAGTGGCAAAGAGGATGACATAGGCGGGATTATAGAAGACTACCAGCGTTCCTCGCGATGGGTTGGCGACGAGGAAGGGACTGATTTGAGATGATAGATACGTAGAAGGATCAGAAGGGAAGCGGGCAATGACGATGCAGTTCAATGGCGGGCGGTGGTGGGCGGTGGGTGTGTGCTGCCTGTTGGCTTTGACGGGCTGCAGTGGATTTTTTGTCCCGACCTCGACGGCTTATGGGACTGGCACAGGAACTGCGACGACACCTCCGTCAACGACCAATCTCGCTTATGTTGCCAATACGGTTACAAATACGGTGAGTGGTTTCAATTTGGGATCCGGGACACTAACGAGTGTACCGAGCATGCCGTACCTGATTGGGTTTACTCCCCAGGCGGCTGTCGTGTCACGGGCAAATTCTTATCTGTATGTGGCTGGGCCGGGAGCGATCTACGCGTATCTGATTGGAGCGGATGGGTCTTTAAGTGCGCCAGCTTCGGGGGCAGGCGTAGTCATAGTGAATTGCGTATCGCTGGATGTGTCTCCGGATGGAAACTGGCTATTCGGTCTGGATGGGACGACGACGCAGTTGGATGTGTATCAAATAACGCCATCAACGGGAGGGCTGACGCTGGTAGGTGCAGTTCCGTACGCAGTAACGAATGCGCAGGTGGTGCCAAAGATGGTGAAGGTATCGCCGGACGGGACACTGGTGTTTGCATCGCTGGGTACCGGAGGGGATGCGGTATTTACGTTCAACACGTCGAATGGAACCGCGCTGTTGAGCCAGATGCTGGCGCCAGTGTCTTTGACGACGAGCGACAACGGACTGGCAGTGGATAAGACCTCGACGCATTTATACATTGCCCGCAGCGGGACATCGAGCGGGATGGCGGTGTACACGATCGGGGCTGGCGGTGCTTTGACCTCGGTGAAGAATTCGCCGTTTGCTGCTGGTACGCAGCCGCTATCAGTGGTGCTGGATAGTACGAGTTCGTACGCGTATGTAGCGAATGGGAGCGGTGGGACGATCAATGGATTTGGGGTGTCGTCGGTTGCCACTGGGGTTGTGACCGCGTTGAATGGATCGCCCTATGCGAGCGGCGTGAATGTACGGTCTTTGGGTGTTGATAGTTCGGGCAAGTATCTGCTGGCGGTGGGCTTTGGCGGATCGCCGGACTTGACCATGTATAGCTTCGATACGACGGTAGCGGGAAAGCTGGATCAAGTGGCGACGTCGGCGACGGGAACCGATCCTGCCGGTGCTGTGGCCGTGGCTTTGTCGTACTGAGACTGCGTCGGAGCAGGTGCGAAAGCAGGTTCGGGCCTGTGTCGCTGAGCTTGCCGGTGCTATGGTTGAAAGAACGCTGCTGTGGAGATTTCCGGTTATTTTTGCGAATTTAAAACATAACGATAGACGAGACCGATACGGTTCCGTGCGGGGATGGGGCCGCGTGATGTTGGTTACGAGCTTGTCTGTGGGTTTGCTGCTGTCTGGATGTTCTCGGCTGCGGCCAAAGCCGGTGTTTCCTGTGGTGTATGTGACGGCAAAGCAGACGTATCTGCGCGACCGGGTGGCCGCAGTTTCTAACCGGACAGCTACGGTGGTGAATGGGGACCGGTTGGAGGTTCTGGAGCATGGTCGCCGGTTTGTTCGGGTTCGGACGACGAAGGGCGAGACGGGATGGATCGACGAGAAGGCGGTTGCGGACGACAAGGTCTATGGGTTGTTCGATGCGCTGAAGTTGGAGCATAAGGGAGATCCGACCGTGGCCTCGGCTGTGGTGCGGGACGAGGTATATCTGCATGCGAAGCCGGGGCGCGATACGGAGCGATTCTACCTATTGGCTGAGGGGGAGAAGCTGAAGCTGTTAGGACGGGCCACGCTGGCGAAGGCTTTGCCAAAAGGACAGAAGGCTCCAGTCGTGATTGCCGCGACAGCAGCAGGGAAGGCGGGCAAGGGGGATGCTGCTGTGGAGACCCCATTGCCTCCCGCGATGGAAGATTGGTGGTTGGTGCGCGACTCCAAGGGAGATACGGGGTGGATCTTCAGTCGTATGATCGATGTGGATGCTCCGGATGCGCTGACAAAGTACGCGGAGGGCCAGCGGATAGTTGGGGCGTATGTTTTGACGACGGTGAACGATCCGGAGGCCGAGCAGGTAGACAAGAATATCCCGGTGTATGTGACAGTTCTGAGTCCGTACAAAGCGGGGCTGCCATATGACTTTGACCAGGTGCGGGTGTTTACGTGGAATGTGAAGAAGCACCGCTATGAGACGGGGTTCAGAGAGAAAAATATTGAGGGGTATCTGCCAGTCGAGATCCGGTTAGAGAAGGACCCATACGGGAAGACTCCGGCAGCAGCGGTGGAGGCTCCTACATTCAGCTATCGGGTGCTCGCTGCCGATTCAGCTGCCGTGATTCCCGATCCGGTTACGGGAGCGGTGGTGCCAGGGAAGACGGTGCTGAAGACATATCGGCTGGAGGGGAATCTGGTGCGGCGGATCGTTCAGCCAGGGACAGTTACGCCGGAGGCGGCACATCCGGAATCGGTGACCGAGAAGAAAAAGCTGCCGGTGGGAAAGAAGCGCAGGCGTTAGGCGTAGAAGCGGGTTATGGCTTCCACTACGGTTTGCTGTTCATCATCACGGAGTTCGGGGTAGATGGGAAGGGCGAGGACTTCGGTGGCGGCTTGCTCTGCGTGGGGAAAGTCGCCGGGTTCGTAGCCGAGGTGGGCGAGGCTCGTTTGCAGGTGGAGCGGCAGTGGGTAGTAAATTTCGCTGCCTATTTGTCGGTCGGTGAGGTATTGACGTAGGGCGTCGCGGCGTGGTGCACGGATAACGTACTGATGGAATACGTGGGTGGCACGGCGATCAGTGATGGGGAGAACTATGCCGTGCTGAGTGGATGCAGCGGTTAGGCCAGCGGCACGGAAGAGTTGGTCATAGCGGGCAGCGAGGTCGCGACGTTGCTGGTTCCAGTGGGGCAGATGGCGAAGTTTGACTTCCAGAACGGCAGCCTGGAGGGTGTCAAGGCGAGAGTTCCAGCCAATTTCGTCATGGTAGTAGCGGCGCTTCATGCCGTGGGCGCGGAGGCTACGGGCATGGTCGTCAATGTAGGTTGACGAGGTGGTGACTAAACCGGCGTCTCCGAACGCAGAGAGGTTTTTAGTCGGGTAAAAAGAAAAAGCTGCGGAGTCACCAAGGGCCCCGGCAGGGACGCCGTTCCAGGCGGCACCGAAGGCTTGGGCAGCGTCTTCAATAAGCTGTAACTGGTAGCGATCCTTGAGGGCGGAGAGGGCATCCCAGTCGGCACACTGGCCGTAGAGGTGGACTGAAAGAATGGCTCGGATGGCATGGCGGCCGGGTTGGCTCAGCAGTTGCTCAGCGGCGGTTGGGGAGAGGTTGAAGCTGGCGGGGTCGATATCGGCGAGAAGTGGGGTCGCTCCACAGCGGAGGATGGCGCTGACAGTGGCGAAGAAGCTAAATGGGGTGGTAATGACGGTGTGACCTGGCCCGATGCCTGCGGCGGCCATGGCGAGCCAAAGGGCATCGGTACCGCTGGCACAACCGATGGCGTGCTTGACGCCACAGGCTCTTGCTGCTGCTGCCTCGAAGCTGGCGACCTGAGGGCCGAGGATAAACTTCTGAGAGACACAGACGGTTTCTATGACTTCGAGGACTTCCTGCCGGATAAGCTGGAACTGGCGGGAAAAATCAAGCATGGGAACGGGTTGCGAAATACGATCAGGCACGTCTGTCATGGTATACCGGCGTAAGCATCCTATGTGTGCTGGAGACGTGTGTGCTTGGTACTGGATAAACGAGGCTACAGTTGGATGGTGATGCGGCTAAGCTCAATCGAGTGAGGGCAAAACAGACCAGAACAAGTGGTGGAAGTTGATAATTGTGTTGGATGCTCGTATTGTTTACTGGTTTGGCATCCAATCAGGGTGTGTGTATGTTTGCAGAATTTTTTTGAGTTAGCGGAGCGGTGCGACTTGTCCGTCTATATGTAACCAACATTGATCAAGGAGATCGGCCCCATGGAATCAAAGCCGGCACAGAACATTCAGGACACCTTTTTGAACACAGTTCGGAAGGATAAGAGCCCAATCACGATTTATCTGGTGAGCGGCGTGAAGTTGACCGGGAGGATACGGTCCTTCGATAAGTATTCAGTCTTGCTGGAGAACAACAGTCAGGAACAGTTGATCTTCAAGCATGCGATTTCGACGGTGGTTAGTGGCCGGGTGGGGGCGCACACTGAGTTGCGGTCGGATGCAAAGACGGACAGTCGTCAGCACTCGATTGCAGGTGCTCCAGCACCACTCACACCGGCAGGGCAGCTTACGCCTGGGACGTCTGGCTCGTAGGCGTTGAGTGTATCGGACAATTTGACAGGCCCTCACCGACAGAAGCGTGTGGACAAGCCATTACGGCGCAGTCTGGTTGCAGCTCAGGAGGCTTCAACTGTTGCTACTGTACCTGCGTCCCATGTCGAGCGTGCCGTGCTGGTAGCCGTAGAGTTTACGGGAGAACGCCGAAAGCTGAGTTCGGCGGCACGTATGGCGCGGAAGTCTGCGGCGGTAGCGGCTGGCGAATGGGATTTAGCCAGCTTGGATGAGCCGTTTGTACGGGCTACTCCGGATGCTCCGCTGGCCGATCTCGACTTTGAAGCCTCTCTTGCCGAATTTGAAGAACTGGCCAGGAGTGCTGGGGCAGAAGTGGCGGCGACTTTGATCCAACGGCGGCCGAAACCCGATGCCGCTACCTTGGTGGGACAGGGCAAGGTGGAGGAGATTGAAGCTGTGGCGGCCTCGACGCATGCAGACGTTGTGCTATTTGACCATGATCTGACGCCATCACAGTTGCGTAATCTGGAGACGAAGTTGCCGTGCCGGGTGATTGACCGGACGCAGCTGATTCTGGATATCTTTGCACGTCATGCCAGGACTCGAGAGGGCCAATTACAGGTGGAATTGGCACAGTTGGAGTACCAGTTGCCACGACTGGCGGGGCGGGGTAAGTCGATGTCCCAACTGGGTGGAGGAATTGGGACACGAGGACCTGGTGAGACGCAACTGGAGACAGACCGACGCAAGATCAATTTGCGTATCGACCACGTTAAGGAGCAGTTGGAGGCAGTGAGACGGATACGTCGGCAGCAGCGGCAGCGGAGGGAGGCGGTTCCTGTTCCCGTGGTCGCGTTGGTTGGGTATACGAATGCAGGGAAGAGCACACTGTTTAACGCCTTGACGGAGGCTGGGGTGCTAGAGTCTTCGCGGATGTTTGCGACGCTTGACCCGAAGCTGCGGCAATTACAACTACCTTCGCGGCGGAAGATTCTGCTGTCGGATACGGTGGGTTTTATCCGAAACCTGCCGCATACTCTGGTGACGAGCTTTCGGGCAACGTTGGAAGAAGTGGAGCGCGCAGAGTTGCTGCTGCATGTGCGGGATGCCTCCAGCCCAATGCTGGAGGAGCAGAAGGTGCAAGTTGAGCGGGTGCTTTCGGAGTTGGACGTGAGCAAGAAGCCAGTGATTGAAGTGCTGAACAAGATCGATCTGGTTCCGGAGGGTGACATGCCAATGGCAGCACCCGGCAGCATTGCCGTCTCAGGCTTGAAAAAGCAGGGTCTGGAGAATCTTTTGGCGGCAATCGATGCGGCCCTGGTGGTGGATCCTCTGGTGGAGATGCGCATGCGGATACCGCAGTCCGAAGGTGCAATGCTGGCGGCACTCGAGGCTGGCGCGACAATGAAAGAGAAGCGGTTCGAAGGGAATTTGGCCTACGTAACAGCACGTGGGCCCCAGTCGTTGCTGAACAGATATCGGAAGTTTGAGGATCGTGGGAGCAAGGCCATACACACATAAGCCGCCTGACGGGGAGCGGAGGTAGGGTCCCCATTCACGCGGCTCATGCGACCCAGACAATCGGGTCAGGGTGGTACTACGATCTTATCCGAATAGCGCTGAATAGGGGAAGCGTCTGAGTGGAGGGTAATCTTGTGCGCTTATCATTCGCTCTATCCGATAAACGCGCACATCGCGTTTGACACTCGCGCAAACGCTTTGCTAAAACTAGATGTACCGCAAACAAGACAGCACTTCCAACCCATGTGTCGCAGGTTATGAGCGCGTTGGGTTTGTGCTGAAGTCAGGATATCGAAAAGCGGCCTGCGCCGACCCTATTCATGGACCAGATACTCAGTCAACTCGGTGAACTTGTGCTCGGCTCTGTGCCGACAATGTTCCTTTTTATTCTTTTGGTGGCTGCCTATGGCTATCTAGTTCGTCGCCCCCTGGATCGGATTTTGGCCGAGCGGCGTGCGCGGACGAGCGGTGCAGTCGAGCAGGCTCGTGGAGCAATTGCTGCGGCTGAGGCTGAGACGTCGCAGTATGAGGATAAGCTGCGCGGAGCTAAGAACGAGATTTTTCAGGCGCGTGAGCTGAAATTGAAGCAGTGGAATGAAGAACGCGATGCAGTGTTGGAGCAGGTACGGCAGGAGACTCAGGCTAAGATTCGCACGGCTCGTGAAGAGGTTGAACTGAGCGCGGTCTCTGCACGGACACAGATTGAAAGTATCAGTGCGGAGTTGAGTGCTCAGGTCTTGAAGGCAGTCTTGCCTGCCGGATTTGCTGGTTCGGAGGCTGCGCGGTGAGAAGATTTAGATTGAAGCAGTTGCTGCCAATTGTTGCAATGCTTCTGTGTCTTATTGGCTTGGCTGGATCTGTTCATGCACAACAAGCAGCTGTCTCAGGCAGCGCTAGCGATCAAGTGTCTGGAGCGGCAGAAAAGCCGACTGATAGTGGTGCGCAAGAGAAGGACGAGAATGATGCGTACCTTCACTCGAAATCTGTGAAGGCGATTGGCGCGAAGCTTGGTATGAGCCCTGAGCGAGCGGCAACTGCTTTCCAAGTAGCAAACTTTTCCGTACTGGCACTGCTCATTGTTTGGTTTTTGGCGAAAGCGCTGCCGAAGGCATTTCGTGACCGCGGTGAGGCTATTCAGAAGCATCTGTTGGATGCTCGAACTGCTACGCAAGAAGCCAGCGCGCGTTTGAGTGGAGTGGAAGAGCGCTTGGGCAAGCTGGATGGTCAGATTGCTGCAATGCGTGCACAGGCGGAGAAGGATTCTGCACTGGATGAAGCTCGCATCAAAGCTTCCGTGGAAGACGAAAAGCGCAAGATTCTGGCGGCTGCCGAGCAAGAGATCCAGGCAGCGACCACGCAGGCACAGCGGCAGATTCAGAAGTATGCGGCAGAGTTGGCGATCGAACAGGCGGCGCGCAAGCTGGTGGTATCGGCAGAGACGGACCGGCTGCTGGTTCAGGATTTTGCTCGGCGTCTAACGGGCGATGAGTCAAAGGGAGGACATAACTAATGTCCTTGATTTCCCTTCGTTATGCGAATGCGCTTGCTGCCGTAGCATCCACTGCGAAATTTGATGTGGCTGCTGCACAGCAACAGTTGGAAGATTTTTATGGAACGCTAGCCGACAGCCGACAGTTGCGTGAGGTTCTGATGAACCCCTCTCTCTCCGGAGAGCAGAAGTTGCGTGTTCTGGATGCAATTTCTGCCAAGATTGGGATGTTTCCTCAGGTAAGGAATTTCGTTGCAGTGATTGTGGATCATAAAAGGCTGGACGAGTTGCATGAGATTCTGCAGGAGTACGCCGCGGTTACCGGTAAGCAGAGCGGTCTGACAGAAGCAGAGATCACAAGTGCTCACACGCTTGGGGATGCTGAGCGGCGGATGTTAGAAGATCAGGTCGCTAAGTTGGCTGGCGGTGCGGTACATGCCACATACCGTGAGGATTCTACGCTGCTGGGCGGGGCTGTAGTGAGGATTGGTTCGACG
Organism: Acidobacteriota bacterium; assembly: GCA_021780315.1. Classification (GTDB taxonomy): domain Bacteria; phylum Acidobacteriota; class Terriglobia; order Terriglobales; family Acidobacteriaceae; genus Edaphobacter. The sequence continues at coordinate 21,871 of JAJXYY010000025.1, read as the reverse complement.
GTCTACGATGGCTCGATACGGGCGCAACTGACGCAACTGAAGCAGAAGCTTGTAAGCGCTTAGTTTCAGATAGTCCTAATAACGAAATCAATAAGTTTCAAGATACGAACGAGCAGAGGAAGAAATGGCAAAGATCAAGGCAGATGAGATAACTGAGCTGCTTCGCCAGCAGATCGAAAACTTCGAGCAGCGCATTCAGGTGGATGAAGTTGGCACCGTGGTAACGCTGGGTGATGGTATTGCACGCGTCCATGGCCTGGACAAGGTGATGGCTGGCGAGTTGATCGAGTTTCCGCATGGTGTTGCCGGCTTGGCTATGAATCTGGATGAAGACCAGGTTGGCGCTGTGCTGTTGGGTGACTACACGGAAATCAAAGAGGGCGACGAGGTTAAGCGGACGGGCAAGATTATGTCGGTGCCGGTTGGTGAAGCCCTCATCGGTCGTGTGGTAAATGCGTTGGGACAGCCGATCGACGACAAGGGGCCAATTAATACGCCGCACACGCTTCCGGTCGAGCGTCTTGCGCCAGGTGTAATTGCACGTCAGTCTGTGCGTGAGCCGATGGCGACAGGTATTAAGGCAATCGATACGATGATTCCAATTGGACGCGGTCAGCGTGAATTGCTGATTGGTGACCGTCAGACCGGTAAGACGGCAATTGCACTAGATACCATCATCAACTCAGCCAAAAATAATCTGATTTGCATCTATTGTGCGATCGGCCAGAAGCGATCCTCTGTGGCTCAGGTGGTCCAGACTTTGGAAGAGTATGGAGCGATGGCGTACACAATTGTCGTGGCAGCGACGGCGTCTGAGCCTGCTCCCATGCAGTACTTGGCACCATTTGCGGCGACTGCGATGGGCGAGTACTTCCGGGATAATGGCATGCATGCGCTGGTGATCTACGACGATCTTTCCAAGCACGCTGCCAGCTATCGTGAGATTTCTCTGCTTCTGCGCCGTCCGCCAGGTCGCGAGGCATATCCGGGCGATGTGTTCTATCTGCACTCGCGTCTGTTGGAGCGTTCGGCCAAGGTGAACGACAAGCTGGGCGGCGGATCACTGACAGCTTTGCCGATTATTGAGACGCAGGCGGGCGACGTCTCAGCGTATATTCCGACCAACGTGATTTCGATTACCGACGGTCAAATATTCTTGGAGACGGATCTGTTCAACTCCGGTGTCCGTCCTGCGGTAAACGTTGGTTTGTCGGTATCGCGCGTAGGATTTTCTGCAGCAATCAAGGCGACCAAGCAGGTTGGCGCGACGCTGAAACTGGACTTGGCTCAATATCGTGAGTTGGCTGCATTCTCGCAGTTTGGTTCGGATCTAGACAAGACGACGCAGCAGCAGTTGAACCGCGGACAGCGGTTGACCGAGTTGCTGAAGCAGCCACAGTTCCAGCCGTTGTCGGCGGAGAAGCAGGTAGCGATTCTGTATGCAGGTGTAAATGGCTTGTTGGACGATGTTGCGGTGACGGATCTGCGAGCGTTCGAGGACGGTCTGTATCCCTATCTGGAGTCGGCACAACCGACGATCCTGACGGACATCGCGACAAAGAAGGCATTGGACGATGATTTGAAGAGCCGGTTGACATCTGCGATCAAGGACTTCAAAGCAGACTTTCTGGCTGCCCTGAACGATAAGAAACTAGCAGAGAAGAAAGAGACGGCTGCGGCCAAGTAAACCATGGCAAACGTACTCGATTTACGGCGACGCATCCGCAGTGTGAAGAACACGCGGCAGATCACGAAGGCCATGAAGATGGTGTCGGCTGCAAAGCTGCGCCGGGCGCAGGAGCGTGCCATGTTGGCGCGTCCTTACGCACAGATGTTGACGAATGTTTTGGACTCCCTGGTACGGCGCACTGACCTCTACAACGACGCCACGGGAGACGTGATGCATCCGCTGCTGGTGGAACGGGAAGAGAAGAACGTTCTCGTGGTTGTGGTGGCAGGCGACAAGGGGTTTGCCGGAGCATTCAACTCCAATATCATCAAGGCATCCCAGGGATTTATCGATTCGCGGCGCGTACTTGGTCAGAATCTCGACGTCGAACCGATTGGCAGAAAGGCTCGCGAGTTCTTTCGCAAGCGTCATCCTGAGGCTGCGTACCAGAAGACGGAAGAGCACTACGACAACGACCTGGCAACACACTACGAGACAGTCCGCCATCGTATTGAGCCGGTGGAAGTTACAGGTGATCATCCTACGCTCCTGTTGAAGCTGGAGTTCGATGAAGTAATGGCGATGAGCAACTCAATCGTAGACCGTTACACGCGTGCGGAGATTGACTCGGTGTATGTGGTCTATAACGAGTTCAAGTCAGTGATCTCTCAGCGGTTGGTTGTAGAGAAGTTGTTACCGATTCGCAAGCTGGGGGCGCATGAAATTACTGCCAGCGAAGAGATGACCGAAGAGCAGAAAGAAGCGGCCGGACGAGCGGCGCTGAGTTCCGGTGTGAGTCTAGACGAGCCGGAAGAGACTGCGTTGGAGGCAGAGGCTAGGAAGTTTGGTACTGCGGAAGTGGATTACATCTACGATCAAGCTCCAGACCGTTTATTTCGGCACTTGATGCCTCGGTATGTAACGACGCAGTTATTCCATGCCTTGCTGGAGAGCGTGGCGGCGGAACATGCAGCACGTATGACCGCAATGGATGCAGCAACGAGCAATGCTGGAGACATGATCGATGCCCTATCGCTAACGATGAATCGTGTGCGGCAGGCGGCGATTACCAAGGAAATTATTGAGATTGTAAGCGGCGCTGCCGCTCTGTAAGAGTGGTTGCGTAGACAATGAGACGTTTTTAGTTTGAGTTAGAGACCGGAAAACTATGGCAGACAATATTGGAAAAGTGATTTCAATCAGCGGCCCGGCCGTTGATGTACAGTTCGACGAGTCGCACATGCCGCCGATCTTTCAGGCGTTACGGATTGTGAGTGACGGATTTGTCGTACCTCAGCCGTTGGATGTCGTTGTCGAGGTGCAGCAGCATCTTGGTGAAGGTCGAGTGCGTTGCATCGCAATGGTCGCGACCGAGGGCATGGTGCGCGGCATGAAGGCGATCGATACTGGCGCTGGCATCATGGTACCGGTAGGTCGCGAGACTCTAGGCCGTGTACTGAACGTACTGGGCGAACCGGTAGACGAGCTTGGGCCTGTGAATGCCAAGGTGCATATGCCGATCCATCGTCAGGCACCCAGGTTTGACGAGCAGTCAACTTCGGAAGAGATGTTCGAGACGGGCATCAAGGTCATTGACTTGATCCAGCCCTTCCTCAAGGGAGGAAAGATCGGCCTGTTTGGCGGCGCTGGTGTCGGCAAGACGGTTGTGATTCAGGAGTTGATTAACAACGTTGCGACCAAGCACGGCGGTTTTTCTGTATTTGCCGGTGTCGGTGAACGTACCCGTGAGGGAAACGACCTCTGGATGGAGTTCCAGGAGTCGGGCGTTATTGATTTGAACGATTTTTCCAAGAGCAAAGCGGCGCTGATTTATGGCCAGATGACTGAGCCGCCGGGGGCGCGTTTGCGTGTGGCTCTGACCGGCCTGACTGTTGCAGAGCACTTCCGTGACGAAGAAGGAGCGGACACACTGTTGTTTATCGACAATATCTTCCGCTTCACACAGGCTGGTTCTGAAGTCTCCACACTGCTTGGCCGTATGCCTTCCGCAGTAGGGTACCAGCCCAATCTAGCGACCGAGATGGGCGAGTTGCAGGAGCGTATTACGTCGACCAAGAAGGGTTCGGTAACGTCAGTGCAGGCTGTGTATGTGCCTGCGGACGACTTGACCGATCCGGCACCGGCGACGACGTTTGCTCACCTGGATGCGACGACGGTACTTTCGCGTCCATTGTCGGAACTGGGTATCTATCCTGCGGTAGACCCTCTGGCTTCTACGTCACGTATTTTGTCGCCTCGCATTGTTGGACAGGAGCACTACGATGTGGCGCAGGGAGTGAAGAAGATCCTGCAGCGCTATAAGGATCTGCAGGACATTATTGCGATTCTTGGCATCGACGAACTTTCGGAAGACGATAAGATAACCGTGGCTCGTGCCCGTAAGGTGCAGCGCTTCCTTTCGCAGCCGTTCCATGTTGCTGAGATTTTTACCGGAATTCCTGGTGCATATGTGAAGGTTGCTGACACGATTCGCAGCTTCAAAGAGATCATCGAAGGCAAACACGACGACATACCGGAGCAGGCCTTCTATTTGAAGGGTGGAATTGAAGACGTGTTGGCAGCAGCCGAGAAGATGAAGCAAAACGCGTAAGAGCAGGGAATAGGGAGTAGGGAAGCTGGAGTAGCAGAATTTGCCTGCTGCTCCAGAAGACCCGACAGTTATATGGCTGAGAGTGCAAACAATTCGGGTCTATTGGCGGTACGACTGGTAACGCCGGATCGTGTCCTTCTGGATGCGACTGCGGAGGCGGTGGAGTTGCCGTCGATGTCAGGGTATCTTGAGGCGCTGTATGGTCATGCTCCGTTGTTGACGGAGTTGGGTGCTGGAGAGGTGCGACTGCACGGCGGGACTGCAGGGGAGCAGAAGTTTTTTGTCGCCTGGGGTTTTGTAGAAGTACTGCCGGAGCGAGTGACGATTCTTGCGGAGACAGCGCTCCATCCGAATGAAATTGATGTCGCTCAAGCCAAGCTTGAGATGCAGGCTGGCGAAAAGCTGTGGCATGAGGCAGGCGATGATGGATCAAAGTACGATGAGGCCAATGCGGTGACTCGGCAGGCTGAGGAAAAGATTGCTTCGGCTGAAGGTAAAAGCAGCTAGTTTGTAGTACAAGCTAGCGACGTCAAGCGAAAAGAAGGCCCGGCTATATAGCCGGGCCTTCTTTTTCCTGCCGGAGTTGATGTCAGGCCTTCTTTTTAGGCTTGACTGGGGCTTTGGCTGTTGATTTGAATGTTGGTTTAACTTCGGTTTTAGTGGTTGTAGATTTTGGTTCGGGTTCCGGTGCCGCTTCTGCCTGCTGTCGGAGAGCATGAATGACGACACGCAGCATCTCTTCTTCTGGAGCTGGTTTGCCCGTGAAGATTTCGAATTGGCGCGCTCCCTGCTGGACGAACATCTCGATGCCGGTGATGATGGGGATGTTCTGTTGGCGAGCCATGCGGAGGAGCGGGGTTTCGAGGGGGTTGTAGACGAGATCAAATACCAGTTTGGTGTTGAGGTCTTTCGCTTCAAGAAGCTGAGTAGCCTTGTTGCCCGCCATGCCAATAGGTGTGGCGTTAATGATGACATCGAAGGGGGTTTTGGCGATGGCTTCCTTCTTGATGGTCTTCGCTCCGGACTGCTTGGCAAGCTTCTGTGCGGTTTCTGGGGTGCGATTGAGTATGAAGACATCGGCCCCCTTGTCGCGCAGGCCGAAGACGGCTGCCCGAGCGGCGCCACCTGCCCCGAGGACGAGAATTTTTGCTCCTCGAATAGACATTCGCTTTTCGAGCGGACCGGTGATGCCTGCAACGTCGGTATTGAAGCCGTAGAGCTTGCCGTCCTGACGGAGGACGGTGTTACAGGCACCAATTTTGGCGGAGAGTGGATCGGTGCGCTCAAGGTGAGCCATGATCTCCTGCTTGAGCGGCATGGTGACGCTGAGGCCCTGAATGGGGATTTCGTGGACCAGCTTGAGCAGGTCGGCTAGTTTGGTGGTCTGCAGCGCGAGGTAGACTGCGTTGACAGTTTCACGGCGGAAGGCCGTGTTCATCATCAGGGGGGAGAGGGAACTGCGGATCGGGTTGCCTGCGACACCATAGATCTTCGTTGCTTGATCGACCTGGTCAATACGATAGGTTTCGATCAGGGTACGGGCTGCGATTTGTCCGGGACCAGTCTCCTCACCAGCGGTAGCGGCTGCGAAAGTGAATGCGCTCCCGGAGCGCACGCCAAGCACGCGGGAGATGATGCCGGGTTCGCCCATGCAAATAGCAATGATGTTGGAGTGATGGTCCATACGCTCCAGGAAGCGCATAAGGGTTACGTTGTCAGAGAGGGACTTGGCTGTAGGCACGATTTTGTAGAAATCGGGCGCAAAGGGTTCCATACGAGCGAAGACAGCGTCCAGATCCTTGGTGGCATTGAAGTCGTGGTGACTGACAATAATGGCTACGCCGGTGTCGCGGAGCTTGACGATCTCTGGCTTCTTGAGGGACTCAGCCGACTCCAGTTCTAGGTCGACTATCTGGCAGCCGGCTTCAGCGGCTTTGATGAGGATCTCTAGTTCAGCGGCGACGGAGCCGGTGAATTTGCCGCCGAAGGCTTCGCGACGGCAGGTGGCGATGACGGTGGCGGCAGTGTTATCGGCGAGGAAATGCTTGAGTTTGGGCAGGGCGAGGAGAGGTTTGTCGAGGTAATCTAGGCGAAACTCGAGGAATGGGGACTCTTTGACTACAGAAGAGGCCTTTTCAAACATCTCGGCCGAGGTGCTGCCGGTGATGGCGACACAGACTTTACCGATACGCGGACGGAGCGATTGGGGGACAACTGTGGGCACGTTCGTTCTCATAGCTACAATCGCGGTATCTTACAGACCCGCAGGTCAGGATGCAAATGTTGTTTGAAGCAAAGGACTTCCGGCTGGTAGTTGGAGGGGTTATGGTGGAATTTGCATGTTGCACTGTACGGTAGACGTGGGGATGTGTCGAAGGTGAGTCATGTGCTGCTTTATTTCCGGTAAGTACTTATAAATGAATAGTTTGAAGTAGAGAGGGGATTCGATGATGATGGGGCGGGAGTTGCAGGTGGTACGGGTGGCGGGATGGGAGCAGTATGGATGGCTGCGCCATGGGTTTAGTACGCGATTTGGCGGAGTTTCCAGCGTTTATGAGGGGATGGATCTGAATCTGGGCTTTACAGCGGACGACGACGCGGCTTTGGTCCGCGAGAATCGGCGACGTTTTCGACGGACAGTTTGTGGAGAAATGTGTGGTGAAGGTGGCTCTGCGCTGGTCACGGTTCGGCAGGTTCATTCCGGGGGGAGCAGGGTGGTGCGGGAGAGCGATGGGGCTTTGGAGGGGAGGCTGGAGACGGAGGAGGGGAAGGCGGTGTGGGAGGCGGATGGTCTGCTGACGGGTATACCGGGGGTGCTGCTGGGGGTGCAGACGGCGGATTGCGTTCCGGTGCTGGTGGTGGATGTCAAGCGGCGGGTGGTGGGGGCCTTCCATGCGGGCTGGCGGGGGACGGTGGCGCGGATTGTCGAGCGGGGTGTGGCTAGTATGTCCGAGGAGTTTGGGACGCGTGTGGAGGATTTGGTGGCGGCTGTGGGGCCGAGCATTGGGGCTTGCTGCTATTCGGTGGGGGGGGAGGTGCGTGACGAGTTTGCGGCGGGGTTCGAGTATGGGGCGTCGCTGTTTGCGGAGGAAGGGGGAGCGATACGGCTGGATCTGTGGGAGGCGAACCGACGTCAGTTGTTGGCGGCCGGGGTGGGGGTAGAGCGGATTGCGGTGGTGGGTGAGTGTACTGGGTGTGCGGGTGTTGGCAGTGTTGAGGGCAGGCGGTATTTTTCACACCGCGTGGAGCGGGGTGTGACGGGGCGGATGTTGAGTGTGGTGGGAACGGTGGTGTAGGGAGGATTAAGGCCGAGCGGGAGACGCTCGGCCTTATGATTTTGGTGCCATGGCTTACATGGCTGGTGGATGGTGAGGGTCGATGTGATTGGGATCGATGGGAGTGGCGTGGGTTCCGGGGTTTACGGAGTCTCGCAGTTCCTTGGAAGGCTTGAAGAAGGGGACGCGTTTTGCGGGCACGTCGACTTTTTCGCCAGTTTTGGGGTTGCGACCGATACGCGCATTGCGTTGGCGAGTGCGGAAGCTTCCGAAGCCGCGGATTTCGATTTTGTCGCCTGACTTGAGGGCTCCGATGACGGAGTCGAAGAGGGTATCAACGATGATTTCTCCGTCGCGGCGGGTGAGATCGCCGAGGGCGGTGACTTTGTCGACCAGATCAGCTTTCGTCATGGGGGGAGTTCCTTTCGTTGGGGGAGGAGTGAGCGGCTAGGGTGTCCACTACTATGCTACTGATTATAGATGGGATGGAGCTGTACGAGAAATATAGTAGCGGAACATTTGTGTCGACGGCCATATGTGTATGTGATGCAAAAAGCTGGGGTTTGAGTCTACTTGGCGACAAAAAAAGCCCCGAAGTGCGCGAGGCTGTTGATTTAGACGGTGGTCAAGGGCTTTGGAGGGGGAGTTAGCGGAGTTTATTTCCACATGAAATAGAAGCCTGGGGCCTGGTTGAGGAGTTGGGAGGGGTTGGGGAAGAGGTCTTGTCCGTCGGAGGTGAGGATGCTGAGGAGGCTGCGTTTGGTGCTGGCGGGGCGGACGACGTTGGGTTCTCCGGAGATACCGACGCTGCGGGCGGTATCGATGAGTGCGATGCGGTATCCACCGATCTTGTCGATGAGGCCGAGGTTGAGGGATTGTTGTCCGGTCCAGACCTGTCCGGTGGCGAGAGGGCGGATTTTGTCGTCGGTGCTGTGGCGTCCGGTGGCGACGTCGTGAACGAACTGGGTGTACATGTTGTCGACGAGGGATTGGAAGTAGGCTTGTTCTTTGGGGGTCATGTCGCGGCTGGGGTCACCGGCGTCTTTGAGCTCTCCGGCGTGGACGATGACGTTTTTGAGTTTGGCCCAGCGCATGAGGTCTCCGTAGTTGGTCCACTCCATGATGACGCCGATGGAGCCGACGACGGAGGCGTCGTTGGCGTAGATTTTGTCGCAGGCGGAGGCGATGTAGTAGGCTCCGGAGGCTCCGACGGACTCGACGGAGGCGACGATCTTCTTGTGGTTTTCCTGACGGACGCGTAGGACCTCGTGGTAGATCTCCTGGGAGGCCGCGGCACCGCCGCCGGGGGAGTTGATGTGGAGGATGATGGCTTTGACGGAGGAGTCTTCGCCGAACTTGCGTAGTTGGGTGTCTATCTTTTCAGCGTCAAGGATGATGCCGTCGACGTCGATGACGGCGATCTGGTTGTTGCTGATGGTGAAGCCTGAGGAGGAGCGGAGGGTGAGCCAGGAGGCGATGGTGGTGAGGACGGCGATGGAGACGAGGATGATGCCGAGGTAGAGCCAAGGCGAGCGTCGGCGGGGTGGGCTGTAGCTGTAGGGGTAGGGCTGCTGAGGGTTCGGCCGATATCCGCTGAAGGCTGCTGGGGGAGGTGGCGGTGGCGGGGGCTGCGGCGCGAAGTTGTCCGTCATGTCGGCTGTCCTGTTTGGTGGTGGTGTCGGTTCTGCAGTTTCTGGTGTTGCTTTGTATGTTGACGATCGTGCTAGGGAGGAGTGTAGCAGGGGTGGGGAGGGCTGGAATGTGGTGATCGGGGCGTGAGCAGCCGATGGTGCGCTGGCTGCGGAAAGAAATAGTACGGAATACTGTATCGAGCGTCTAACGGTTACAGTATGATTAAGGCCGGTGTAGCAGCCGACTCCCCTACTACTGAATAAAACGTGTACTGCGTAGGCGGTGGGCACGGCGAGGCAAGGTTTATGGCGTATCCACGGTTGAGCATAGTAATTCCGGCGTATAACGAGAGCGCACGCATTGAAGAAGCTTTGGAGCGTGTAATGAGCTGCGTTGCGGAGCGGGGCTGGGATGCGGAAGTGCTGGTTGTGGATGATGGATCGAAGGACGATACGTCGGCGATAGTGAAGCGCTGGATGGAGCATCATCCGCGGCTGCACCTGATTCAGAATCCTGGGAACAAGGGCAAAGGATATTCGGTTCGGAACGGGTTGCTACAGGCGGCGGGCGAAATTGTGATGTTTACCGATGCGGATCTGTCGGCTCCGATGGAAGAGGCGGAGCGGTTGATTGCGGCGATTGAAGCGGGTGCGGATGTTGCGATTGGATCGCGTTGGATGGATCGCACGCGGCAGACGATTCATCAGCCGTTGTACCGGCAGTTTTTTGGACGGTGTTTCAACTGGATTACGCGGACGGTGATGGGTCTGCCGTTCAAGGATACGCAGTGTGGATTTAAGGCGTTCAAGCGTTCGGCTGCGCAGGTGATCTTCCGTTTGCAGACGATTGAGCGGTGGGGGTTTGATCCGGAGATTCTGTTTATTGCACGGAAGCTGAAGTATGTGGTTCGCGAGGTTCCGGTGACGTGGGGTCATGACGAGCGAAGCCGGATGAGCTACTTGAAAGACGGGATGAAGATGCTGGAAGAGATGGCTGTCATTCGGATGAACTCGCTTGCTGGCCGTTATGACGCGGCGATTGCTGCGATGAAGGACACCAGCACGATGGTGACTCCGCAGGTGGAGAAGGTTGTGAAGGTGGGGGCAGAGCTTCCGCACTAGGGTTGGTGCGGGTGGCGGCAAGTGGGGTTGGTGGGGTCAGGTACAGGATAAGGTTTGGAATTGCCTGCTGGGCGATGGCGTTGAGCTGTGTTGCTTGGTCAGGCTGGCTTCCAGAGGTCGTGGATGTGTAGGACCCCTTGTGCGTGGCCGGTGGGGTTCGTAACGATCAGTGAGGTAATTTTGCGTTCTTCCATGAGGGCGAGAGCGTTGGCGGCCCATGCGGAAGGGTCTATGGTGATGGGGGTGGGGTTCATGATCTGGCTGGCGGTGTGGGCGAGAAGGTTGGAGCCGTCGCGTTCGAGGAGGCGGCGGAGGTCTCCATCGGAGATCATGCCGAGGAGGGTTTGGTCTGCGGCAAGGACGGTGGTCATGCCGAGTTTTTTGCGGGACATCTCGTAGATGACCTGAGGCATGGGGGTGTTGGGGGCGACGTGGGGGAGAGCTTCTCCGGAGTGCATGAGGTCGCGGACACGGGCGAGGCGTTTGCCGAGGCGTCCGCCGGGATGGAGGTCAGCGAAGTCGGTGGACTGGAAGTTGCGGAGGCGTGAGAGTTCGAGGGCGAGGGCGTCGCCGAGGGCGAGCATGACGGTGGTGGAGGCGGTGGGGGCGAGGTTGAGGGGGCAGGCTTCGGTGTCGACGGAGGTGTCGAGGACGACTCGGCTGGCGAGGGCGAGGGTCGATGCGGGGTTGGCGCAGAGTGCGATGAGGGGGTTGCCGAGGCGCTGGAAGGTGGGGAGCAGGCGGAGGATCTCGTCGGTTTCGCCGCTGTAGGAGAGGGCGAGAACGGTGTCGTGTGGGCCGAGCATGCCGAGGTCTCCGTGGATGGCTTCGGCGGGGTGGAGGAAGTGGGCGGGGGTTCCGGTGGAGCGGAGGGTGGCGGCGATTTTTCTGGCGATGATGCCTGATTTTCCGATGCCGGTGACGAGGGTTCGGTGCTGTTGGTTGGGGTTGCGGAGTAGTGCGATGGCCTGAGCGAAGGGGGCCTGAAGGGTTGAGTCGAGGCGTTGGGCGAGGGTGAGGAGCGCGGCGGCTTCGATGCGGACGAAGTCGGAGGGCGAGGTGGCGGTGGCTGGAGGATGATTGGGCATGCTGGTTTAGTGACCATGACGATGCTAGCAGAGGGGGTTGGTGGCAGGGAGGATGGGGCGGCGCGGGGCCTTGGTTGGCAGTAAACTTATAGACAGATGTTGTGGAGGATAGACGACGTGAAGCGTGCGACTCTGGTAGTTGGCTTGATGGTGGTGGGGATTTCGCTGATGTTGTGGGCGGGCTGGCATAATCTGCGGGAGCGCCGGATGGCGATGCAGAAGGCGGAGGAGAACCATGTAGTTCTGGTTCCGGACAAGGGTGGGGCGGCGGGAGCGGCGAGCAGCGATGGGGAAGATCGACCGAAGTTGCGGGGCAAGCTGGCTCCTGGGTTTACGCTGGTGACGCTGGATGGCAAGAAGGTTTCGCTGAGCGACTACAAGGGGCGCGCGGTGTTGGTGAACTTCTGGGCGACGTGGTGTGCGCCTTGCAAGATTGAGATGCCATGGTTTGAGCAACTGCGGACGCAGTATGCGGGGCAGGGGTTCGAGATTCTGGGGGTAGTGGATGACTCGGATGCGGGCAAGGACGTGATTACGAAGGTGACGCAGAAGACGGGGGTGACGTATCCGATTCTGCTGTCGGACAGCAAGGTAGGGGCGGCGTATGGCGGGCTGGACTATCTGCCGATGTCGTTCTACGTAGACAAGGACGGGGTGGTAGTGGAGGAGACGGCGGGGCTGGGATCGAAGGACGAGATCGAGGCCAATATCAAAAAGACGATTGCCGCGGGCGGTAGTGGAGCGGGCAAGAGTACAGCGGGTGGCCTGTGAGACGGTTCGGGCTGGCGTTAGCGGCCTGGGTGACGGGTGCAGGCGTGTTGCTGGCGCAGCAGGTGGGGGATTTCAATGCTCCCGCGAAGGCCAAGGGCTACGTGGTGTATGCGGCTGAGCAGCAGGCGGTGGCGGCAGGCAAGCCGGGGATGCTGGAGTTGCGCTTTCAGGTGGTGGATGGGTTCCATGTGAACTCGCATACGCCGAAGTCGGAGTTGTTGATTGCGACGCAGGTGACGTTGCAGCCGGCGGAAGGAGTGAAGGCGGGTGCGCTGGTGTATCCGGCGGGGACGGCATACAGCTTCAGCTTCGATCCGAAGGACAAGCTGGATGTGTACTCCGGAGCGTTTACGGTGAAGGTGCCGGTGGTGGCGACGGCGGGAGCGCATACGGTGGATGGAAGTCTGCGATACCAGGCATGCGATCATGCGGCGTGTTATCCGCCGAAGACGCTGCCGGTGCAGTTGGTGTTTATGGCGAAGTAGGCCGGGGTGACGAGTGATGTTCGGCAGCGGAGGAATTTGCAGGCTGCGCGGATTGCCACAGGTGGTCGCGTGATGGAATGAAGAACGATTTTGATTGGAGCGAATAGTACCCGCATGGAAGAATTTAGAAGGCTGACACGGCTGCCAGCGTATGTGTTCAACATAACGAGTGAGTTGAAGGCGGCGGCACGGAAGCGTGGCGAGGACATTGTCGACTTTGGGATGGGGAATCCGGATGGTGCGACGCCGAAGCATATTGTGGACAAGCTGATTGAGGCTGCGCAGCGGACGGTGACGCACCGGTACTCGCTGTCACGGGGGATACCGCGGCTGCGGAAAGCTATTTGTAACTGGTATGGATCGCGGTATGGGGTGGAGCTTGATCCGGAGACCGAAGCGATTGTGACGATCGGGTCGAAGGAGGGCATTGCGCATCTGTGCCTGGCGATGCTGGACGATGAGGACACGGTGGCGGTGCCGAATCCGAGCTATCCGATTCATATTTTTGGGCCGGTGATTGCGGGGTCGAAGATCCAGAGTATTGCGCTGGATGGAACCGACGAGGCTGCTTTGCTGGCCAAGCTGGAGTATGAGTTGCCACGGATGCAGCCGCGTCCGAAGATGCTGATTTTGAATTTTCCGGCGAACCCGACAGCGCAGTGCGTGGAGTTGAGTTTTTTTGAGCGGTTGGTTCCGCTGTGCAAGGAGCTGGGAATTTATCTGATTCACGATCTGGCGTATGCGGATTTGACGTTTGATGGGTACAAGGCGCCGAGCGTGATGCAGGTGCCGGGTGCGAAGGACATAGCGGTGGAGTTTTTTACGCTGTCGAAGAGCTACAACATGCCGGGATGGCGTGTGGGCTTTATGGTGGGGAACAAGAAGCTGGTGGCGGCGTTGTCGCGGATCAAGAGCTACTTTGACTATGGGACGTTTACGCCGATCCAGGTGGCTTCTATTGCCGCGCTGGAGGGGCCGCAGGAGTGTGTGGCGGAGATCTGCTCGATCTACAAGAGCCGGCGGGACGTGCTTGTGCCGGGGCTGAACAAGCTGGGCTGGCCGGTGGAGTTGCCGAAGGCCACGATGTTTGCGTGGGCACGGATTCCGGAGCAGTATCGTGGGCTGGGTTCGGTGGAGTTCTCGAAGAAGTTGCTGCTGGAGGCGAAGGTGGCGGTGAGTCCGGGGATTGGGTTTGGCGAGCATGGCGATGGGCATGTGCGGTTTTCCTTGATTGAGAATGAGGAGCGGACACGGCAGGCGCTGCGTGGGATCAAACAGATGTTCAAGAACGGTTAGTTGGACGACTGATGGGGACGAAGATCGCACTCAAGTTTCGGGTGTAAGCTGACGTCTGGTACGGAGCAGCGTCGAAGCAGTATGGATTCATTGAGGTAGGGCCATGAAGGTTTTCCGGGCCATGCGAGATGGCTGGAGTGCGGGAGGCGCGGGCCTGAGTTTGGGCCTGCGCTTGAGTTTGCTTGTGTGGTTGACGGGGTGCGGGGCGGGGGTATTTCGGACAGCAGTGCCACCTGTGCCTTCTGGGCCTGCTCCAGTGGCGACGCAGGGCGGGTCGGTGACGGTGTCTCCACAGTATGCGGCGGTGGGTCCGGGTGGAATGACTCAGTTCCACGCGGCGGTGGTGGGGGGCGGGAGTGTTGCGTGGCAGGTGAATGGAGTTGCGGGTGGGAGCGCGACGTTGGGTACGGTGGATGCGAGTGGAAACTATACGGCTCCAGCCCAGGTGACGCAGGCGCAGAACGTGGTGGTGACGGCGGCGCTGAGCGGGTCGGCCCAGACGAATTTTGCGACGGCGGTGGTGTCGGTGCTGGCGGGCGGAGTGGTGAGTACGACGGCGAATCCGCAGGTTGCGAGCTACTCGATTTATCTGCCGGCGGGTGGGCAGGTGTATGTGGAGTTTGGGGACACGGTGGCGTATGGACTGCCGACGTGGGTGGAGCCTACACCATCTCCGAATGGGGGGCAGGTGACGGTGCTGGTGGCCGGGATGCGCGCGAACACGGCGTATCACATGCGGGCGCGGGTGATGCTGAACGATGGTGCGACGTATGCGGATGGCGACCAGATTTTTACAACTGGGACGCCGCCGGTGAGTGCGGCGGTGGTGACGACTTCGGCTGCGGGTGATGCGCCGCAACCGGGGGTGGAGATGTTCGACACGTTGCGGCCGCATGAGATGGCGCAGGCATTTGCGACGGACCTGAGCGGGAATGTGATCTGGACGTACAGCTACTCGGACGGGACGCCGGAAGACCTGGTACAGCCAGTGAAGCTGTTGTCGAATGGACATATGCTGGTGCAGATCTCGTATGCGTCTTCGATTCCGGTGCAGAAGAACAGTGTTGTATTACCGGGGACGCTGGACGAGGTGCGTGAGGTTGATCTAGCTGGGACGACGATCCAGTCGGTGACACAGGCGCAGGTGGCGAGTGCGCTGGCGGCGCAGGGGTACACTCTGGAGTTGGGGAGTCTGCACCATGATTTGCTGGCGCTGCCGAATGGGCATCTGCTGCTGCTGTTTTCAGTGAATAAGAGTTTTGACAATCTGCCGGGATATCCGGGGACGACGAATGTGCTGGGGGATGTGCTGGTGGATCTGGACCAGAACATGAAACCGGACTGGGTGTGGAACTCGTTTGATCATCTGGATGTGAATCGGCACCCGTTCCAGTTTCCGGATTGGACGCACTCGAACGCGTTGCTGTACTCAAAGGACGATCACAATGTGCTGCTGTCGGTACGGCATCAGAACTGGATACTAAAGATTGACTTTGAGGATGGAAAGGGTTCGGGCAATGTTTTGTGGCGGCTGGGCGAGGGCGGCGACTTCACGCTGGAGAACGGGGTAGATCCTACGGACTGGTTCTATGCGCAGCATGGGCCGAGTTACTTTAGCAGCAACACAACCGGGGTGTTTACGCTGGGGGTGATGGACAATGGGGACGACCGTGCGTTTCCTACTGGGGTGGTGTGCGGCGTGGGTGGGGCGGCGCCGTGCAAGTACTCGACGGCACTGGTGCTACAGGTGGATGAGGGGACACGAACGGCGACGGAGGTTCGGCACTATGTACCACCTGCCTCGATGTACAGTTTTTTTGGCGGGAATGTGGACTTGATGGCGAATGGCGATCTACAGGCGGATTTCTGCGCGGTGACGACAGGGTCGGTGGTGCAGGAGTTGCGTGGGCCTGATGGTTCGCAGCAGGTGGTGTGGCAGGCGGTGACGAAGGGGACGAACCAGTATCGGGCGAAGCGGATGCCGAGTTTGTATCCGGGAGTGCAGTGGTAGAGGGGCTGGCCGCAAACAGGAAAGGCGAGTGCCGAGACACTCGCCTTTTCTGCTTGCGGTGAGGTTGTTGGGTTAGAGTTCGAGACGGGAGTCGTCGATGGCGAGGCGCACGTTGCCGTCGGACTTGGCGAGGCGGCGTACGGCTTCCATCTTGTCGACGTTGGCTTTGAGCATGACTACGGCGATGGGGATGGATTTGCCTGCGGACTTGATGGTGCGGATGGCGGTATCGCGGTCGATGTTGCAGACCATCATGAGGACGCGGATGCCACGCTCGACGAGCTTTGCGTTCTTCATGTGGACGTTGACCATGAGGTTGTCGTAGACGTATCCGAGTCGGGTCATGGCGCCGGTGGTGATCATGTTGAGGATCATCTTCTGGGCGGTGGAAGCCTTCATGCGGGTGGAGCCAGAGATGACCTCGGGGCCGACTTCGGCGACGATGGTGGTGTCGGAGACCTCAGCGAGTGCGGTGTTGTAGTTGCAGGTGACGGCGGCTGTTTTGGCACCGCGTGCGCGCGCGTACTCGACTGCGCCGACGACGTAGGGAGTACGGCCGCTGGCGGAGACTCCGATGACGATGTCTTTGCGTGTGGGGCGGCGGCGCGCGATGTCTCGCTGTCCGATCTCGGGGGAGTCTTCGTTGACGTCGGAGGCGGAGGCGAGTGCCTTGGGGCCGCCTGCCATGATGTATTGGACCTGTGCAGGCTGGGTGGAGAATGTGGGCGGGCACTCGGAAGCGTCGAGGGACGAGATGCGTCCGCTGGAGCCGGCACCAACGTAGATAAGGCGGCCACCGTCGCGGAGCGATCGCGCTACGGTATCGATGACGATGGCGATTTCGGGCAGCGCTTTTTTGACTGCGGCGGCGATTTTGGCGTCTTCATGATTGATGATGCGTGCGATTTCCAGCGCCGACTTGGTGTCGAGATCTTCCGAGGCGGAGTTGACGGTCTCCGTGGTGAGGTGTTGGAGGTCAGCCGGGCCGTGGCTGGCGGATTTTTGCGGTGGGAGCTGCTCGAGCATGGTGAGGGTAGCCATAATGTTTCCTGATACAAAGCTGTCGCAATTCTAGTCTTAACAGTTCGTGGATGCACGCAGAATCCTTGTGTCCGAACCGTGGGCAACAGCTGCGGATGCTTGCCGCCTGAGAGTTGGACGCGGGCGGGTGGAAGGTGTGAGAGCCGGATGGAGTGCGAGCAGGGAAGCAGGTTGTAGAATCGAATGCACCACTATGGGGAGAACAGGTGGGTTGGCCTGCGGCGTTGGGGAGTTTTTCGCGCGGAGTCGTTGGCCAGCAGGCGGATGATGCGTCTAAATGATTGGACGGGGATAGCAGACGAGCGTGATTGACGAAAAGACTGACGGCGGGATGATCGACGGTACGGAACGGCGGACGGTGCAGGAACCGGAGAACGGGCTGGCGGTTGTGGCTGCATCCGGGGCTGTATCCGAGGAGGGGCTGCCGGGAGCTGTGAAGGGTGACGGCGTGGGACCTGCGCGAGCGAGCGGAGTTCACTCGTGGGTACGGGACATGGTGATTTCGGTGGTGGTATCGGCGTTCATTATTATTTTTCTGTACCAGCCGGTGCGGGTGGAAGGTACGAGCATGCTGCCGGTGCTGGAGGATCAAGACCGTTTGTTCATCAACAAGATGGCTTACCGGGTGGGAGAGGTTCACCGTGGGGATGTGGTGGTGTTTCTGTATCCTCACGACCATACGAAGAGCTACATCAAGCGGGTGATTGCGCTGCCGGGAGATGACCTACGGATCGATCACGGACGGGTGTACGTGAACGGCACGGCGGTGGAGGAGAAGTATGTTCCGCTGCGATTTGAGGATGACCGATCAGAGCCGGAGATGGTGATTCCAGCGAACGATTATTTTGTGATGGGAGATCATCGATCGATTTCCAGCGACAGCCGGGATTTTGGGCCGGTGGAGCGGAGCCTGATCTATGGGAAGGCGGCCTTTGTGTATTGGCCAATGGACCAGGCGGGCGTGGTGCGGTAGGGCAGGGTATAGAGCAGGGAGTAGGGAATAGGGAGTAAGTATTAGAGGGCAAAAGCAGATGCCGCGCGAGGTGATGGCGCGGCATCTGCTTTTTATTGCGTGGGATCAGGCTGCGGAGTTGATGACGATCTGGGCGAAGCTGGCGGGGTCGAGGCTGGCACCGCCGACGAGTGCTCCGTCGATGTCGTTGAGTGAGCAGAGGGCTGCTGCGTTGTCTGGCTTGACGGAGCCGCCGTAGAGGATGCGAGTGGAGGCGGCGAGGTGATGGCCGAGGGCTGCTGCGATTTCGGCGCGGATGAACTTGTGTGCTTCTTCGGCCATTTCGGGGGTGGCGGTGAGGCCGGTACCGATGGCCCAGACGGGTTCGTAGGCGATGACGAGGGGTGATGCTGCCGCGGGATCGATGCCTTCGAGTGCGATGGAGAGCTGGAGCTTGAGGACGTCGTTGGTGAGGCCTTCTTCACGTTCCTTGCGGTGCTCGCCGACGCAGACGATGGGGACGATTCCGTGCGCGAGTGCTGCCTTGAGCTTGAGGTTGACGGTGGTGTCGTTTTCGTTGAAGTACTGGCGGCGCTCGGAGTGTCCTATGAGGACGTGGGTGGCTCCGATGGCGTTGAGCATGAGGGGCGAGGTTTCGCCGGTGTAGGCACCGTTGTCGTGCCAGTCCATGGTCTGTGCGCCGATATGGACGTGTGTGCCTTTAGTGGCAGCGAGGGTTGCCGCAAGCGAGGTCATGGCGGGACAGAGAACGATCTCGGCGTGAGTCTGCGAGGCGACGAGAGGGAGGAAGGCATCGGTGAAGGCGACGGCTTCGGTGGGGGTCTTGAACATCTTCCAGTTGGCGGCGATAAGGGGCTTGCGCATGTGAGATTTTCCGTATTCTTTCTGATGATTGCTGATGGATGGTGAGGATTATTTGTCGGTGAGTGCGGCTACGCCGGGGAGGGTTTTTCCTTCCAGGAATTCCAGGCTGGCACCTCCACCGGTGGAGATGTGGGTGATTTTGCTGGCGACGCCGGATTGATGGACCGCTGCTACGGAGTCACCTCCGCCGACGATGGTGATGGCATTAGTATTGTCGGCTACGGCGTGGGCGATGGCGTTGGTGCCTTTGGCGAAGGCCGGCATTTCAAAGACGCCCATGGGGCCGTTCCAGATGATGGTGTTGGCGTTGGCGATCTCATTGGAGAAGAGGTCGATGGATCTGGGGCCGATGTCAAGGGCCATGAGGTCGGCGGGGAAGGCTCCGGTGCCGTCGAAGAGCGTGGTGTTGGCGTCTGGCGCGAACTTGTCGGCGAGGACGTGATCGATGGGGAGGAGGAAGCGGACGCCGTTCTTTTCCGCCTTGGCGAGGGCGGCTTTGGCGACGTCGAGCTTGTCGGTTTCGACGAGGGATTTTCCGGTGGACTGGCCCTGGGCGTTGAGGAAGGTGTAGGCCATGCCTCCACCAATGATGATGGCGTCAGCCTTGTTGAGGAGGTTGTCGATGACCATGATCTTGTCGGAGACCTTGGCGCCGCCAATGATGGCGACGAAGGGCTTGATGGGATCGGTGACGGCCTTGCCCAGGTATTCGAGCTCCTTGTTCATGAGGAGGCCGGCGGCGGATTGCTTGACGAAGTGGGTGATGCCTTCGGTGGAGGCGTGGGCGCGGTGGGCACTGCCGAAGGCGTCGTTGACGTAGATGTCGCAGAGGCTGGCAAGTTGTTGAGCAAAGGCGGGATCGTTGGCCTCTTCTTCGGCGTGGAAGCGGAGATTTTCGAGCAGGAGTGTCTGTCCGGACTGGAGTTGGAGCGCCATCTCCGAGGCGATTTCGCCGACACAGTCGGGGGAGAAGCCGACATTTTCCGAGGAGTCAAGGACGTGATCGAGGAGTTCGCGGAGGCGGTCGACGACGGGGCGGAGGCTCATACTCTGGACGGGTTTGCCCTTGGGACGGCCGAGGTGAGAGGCGAGAATGACCTTGGCTTTGTGGCGAAGCGCGTACTCCAGCGTGGGGATGGTTTCGCGGATGCGGGTATCGTCGGTGATGACACCGTCTTTGAGCGGGACGTTGAAATCAACACGGATGAGGACACGTTTGTGGGCGAGATCGAGGTCGCGGATGGAAAGCTTTGACATGGCAACATTCTACGGCTTGGAGCGACGGTGGGGAATGTTGGGGGGTGAACAGATATTGAAATCAGTTGTGCAGGAGGCGTGGTGCGGTGGTAGGGGTGAGGGAATGGAGAAGGCCATTCAGGTTGCTGTTGGAGGCAATCTGAATGGCCTGGACTAGCGGAGTGTCCGACTAGTAGGGGTAGGGTGGGTATCCGCGGTAGTAGTAGGCGGGGCCATAGTAGGGCGAATAGGGAGGGGGTGGAGGAGGTCGGCGGGCGAAGTGCTGCTGTCCGCCTGCGGGGACGCCGTATCCGAGGCGGTCCATCTCTGCCTGGGAGACGGTCTTGAGTGCGGCTTGCTGGGCGAGGTGAAAAGTGAGGATGGCCTCGGGTGGGATGAGGGCCTGTCCGCGACCTGAGGCTGCTGAGGTTCCTACTCCGGCAGCACCGCCGAGACCTGCTCCGAGAAGGGCGCCAGGTCCTCCGCCGGCGACTCCTCCGATGAGTGCGCCCATGACGCCGAGACCTACGGCGTTGCCTACTGTTTGACCGGTTTTTGAGGGGCCAATGCTGGACCAAGTGTCGGAGACGACGGGGTAGGCTTTACCGCCGAGGGTGACCTGGTTGAGTTGAAGGTAGAGTTCGCCTCGGCCCTTGAGCGCGGAACCGGGTTTAGTGTCTACGACCGTACCCTGCACGGTTGCTCCGCGAGGAATGGCGACGTAACCGTCGGCGACGACATCGTTGACGACGATGCCGTCAAAGCGACTGCCGGGCTGGGCGTATTTGCTGTCGAGGCCTTGATCGATGCGGATGCGAAGCATCGCGCCCTGAGGAACTATGACCGACATGCCCGGTTGCTGGGCTCCATAGGGCTCATTTTGAGCGTAGGCGGAAGTGGGAGGGCCGTTAGGGTTGCGATCGTTTTGACCATAGTTATAAGGGCGACGATGCAGTTCGGGACGGTCGGATGGCTGGGGAGTTTCTGACGCTTGATTGTCTGTGGAGGTCGGAGGAGGCGGTGACGGCGGCTGATCGGGTGAAGGCGGCTGTGGTGGAGCGATGGTTCCATCCGACTGGAGATTCGGGTTGGTACCGATGGCTGGATTTTGATTAGTGGCATCAGCAGGCGCAGTTTCGGTGGGTTGGTTGGCGGCTTGTGCTGAACCAAGAGTAAGCTCGTCGACTACTTTTTTGACCCCGGCGGCTTTGGAGGCGAGTGTTTCAGCCTGGACCCGGGTGGCTTCGTCGCGTACGGCGCCGGTAAGCGTGACGGTACCGTAGATGGTGGTTGTGGTGATGCTTTGGTCTGCTAACTCAGGTGCGCTGGCGAGTGCCTTGAGTACGTTCGCCTCAATCTCAGCATCCGGCATGATGGCTTGCTTCTGCTGCGCGTGGATTGATGCTGCAGGAATAAGAAGGCATGCCAGCATTGCGGGGAGAATAGCGGACTGGCGGAAATTGATACCGGGCTTCATAGGGGATACTCCACTTATTTTCTTGGCGTTGGGGACGTAGGTAGATCCAACGCCAGTCAATAATTGCTATTAGTAGAAGACTCGTATTCAACGAAAAAGTTATGGTGAGTGGTGATTTTGACAAGTTTGGAGCCGACTGAGCGTGCGTGGAGGTGCGGTTGACCGGAGTCATGCAGTAACTGTATATTCAAAGAGCGGGGTGGAGCAGCCCGGTAGCTCGTTGGGCTCATAACCCAAAGGTCGTAGGTTCAAATCCTACCCCCGCAACCATTTAGCAAAACTCAACTGAACAATAACTGAACAGTTGGCGCCCTCGCGTTA
>JAJXYY010000027.1 GCA_021780315.1 Acidobacteriota bacterium | reverse complement strand
CGGGTTGTGCTTCGACAACACCTTCGTGATCGCCGCCGTCAGCGTCGTCTTGCCGTGGTCAATGTGACCCACCGTGCCAATGTTTACGTGCGGCTTTGACCGGTCAAACTTTTCCTTGCCCATGACTGCTCGTCTCCTCGTATTGGCCGGCGTGATGACCGGCAGTTCAAATTTAGAAATTCAACTAACCACTACTGCGCGATCAACCCTTAGCCACTACTGGACTTCGGACCACTGCCCACTGCTGCGCCTCAATAGTACGCATACAGCGTATAAAACTTCTCCCGCAGCTCGGAAGAAACCTGCTCCAGACTGGCCAGGTAAAACTCTCGAATCTGGCCACGGTCCGCACTGTTCAGCTCGCCGTACTGGGCCGCCGCAGCTGCACCCAGCAATCCATGCTGCAATACCGATTCAAAGTCACGCACCCTCAGATTCGCACCCGAAAGCGACTTGAAAAACTGCGACACCTGCCGGGCCGAGAACGCAGAAGCAATCGCTTCCTTCAGGAGTCCAAACCGCTGCGGATCGGCGATCGGCAACTCAGGCTTGACATACATCGTGCTCACACCATCTCCTGCAACAAACAGCCTTCAAGTCTTTGGAGCGGGAGACGGGAATCGAACCCGCGACCAACAGCTTGGAAGGCTGTGACTCTACCACTGAGTTACTCCCGCTCAACCTGCCACCTCAACTCCGGCAACCCCTGATGCACTCGTCACATCAGGCCTGCCATTACCGACTGGGAGGGTCAATCTAAACTATGGAGCTGACGGAGAGGCTTGAACTCTCGACCTCTCCCTTACCAAGGGAGTGCTCTACCACTGAGCTACGCCAGCATCTTGCAAGCAACCTTACAATCCTATCGCGAACTGAGGCGTCCTAGCACTACGCGGAAGGCAAAAAAACCTATTAATATCCACGTCAGCGAACGATACTTGCCCGGCTCCATCGTCTGCCAGACCATTACCGCCAACAATCCAAGCACCACCAGCGCGACTAACATCCGTCCACTACCCGCAGGGCTTAGATCCAAAACGCTCACCACATCCAACCGTTCACAACAAAACCAAACAAAATAAGTGGTGCACAGGGGAGGATTCGAACCTCCGTAACTCGAAGAGTGGCAGATTTACAGTCTGCTGCCATTAACCGCTCGGCCACCTGTGCACATCCTGCTACTACCCACACCAACGCGCAGCCCTTAGCCATTCCGTCAAACCCGCATCGCGAAACCCACACCAAACCGGGTATCGAACCGGGCTGCTTACCTTGAAGGAGTGACCGGAGGCCTGCAGGCCAGAACGGCAAGCAGTACAACCAAATCCGTCTTTCTGATACTGCAGCAAATCCGTTCCAGACCAGCCTTGCACCTGAAACCAATCTGCACCTGCTGCTGAAGCCGGCTGAACTCTGGAACCGACTACGATCCAATGCTGGCTGTGATCTGGAGCTGGCTGAGATCTGGAGCTGACGAAGGGATTTGAACCCCCGACCCTCTGATTACAAATCAGATGCTCTACCAGCTGAGCTACGCCAGCCCATACCGCCTTCAACTTCCAACCAACTGCCCCCTGTAAGCCTAGCTGTGTGACGCGCAGCAGTGCCCGCGCAGAGTGCGCCGCAGACATCAATTTAGCATAAGTGGAGGGGCTGGAGCAATGCGCTGAGCGACAGTTTCCATACCAGCACTCCGCCAACCGATGCTGCACCTGCAGCGCAACCTGCCGGCGATCTTCCATCGCCCTCGTTACCCAGCCCGCAGACGGCGTACATTAACATCATCATGCGTAAATCAACCCGCTACTCCCTGCTGCTTGTGCTCCTCCTGATCGCAGCTCTGGCGGCGGTACTGATGCTGCGAAAGAAGGCTCCGCCAGAGGTTGCCAGCCTGCTGCCCGAGAGCGATGCTATCGTGTACGCCAATCTTCGCCCGCTGCGCCTTGCCACCCACTTCGAGCGCACCATCGTCAAGCGCAGTCCGATCTACCAGCAGTTCGTCGATGCCACCGGAATCGTACCGGAGCGGGACCTGGACGCTGCCGCCTTTGCACTGCATCGCATGGACGATCCCCGTGGACCCAATGGCCCCGTGGCCTACTCCGAAGTCTTCGAAGGCCGCTTCGACGGCGAGCGTCTTGAACGCTACCTGACTAGCATCGCCGTCTCCAAAGAGAACTACGCCGGCCACGAGATCTTCACCGTTCCAACCGGCGATCCAGCCGATGGCGGCGTTCGCTCCCTGCGCGTGGCGCGTCTGGGCTACGACATGATCGCCGCCTCCAACACCCCTACCACCGAGCAGATTCACGCCATCATCGACCGCTACCGGGCCGCGGCTTCTCCCTTCGTCGGCTCCTCGCTGCTGTCGGAGCGTTACGGCGACGTGCCCCTGCTCTCCAGCGCCTGGGCCATCGGCCATATCGGTCTGCCGTTTTCAGAGCGCGGCAAGATCACCGTCTTCGGTCTGGAGCTGCCGCTGCCGGAAGATACGACCTTCGTCGCCAGCCTGCAGTACCGGGGCGTCGTGCGCCTGCGCATCGACGACATCGCCCCAAGCGAAGCCGACGCCATCCGCTCCGTCGACACCCTCAACACCCTGCTCGGCATCTTCCGCTCCATCCAGCGCACACCGCAGGACACTCCTGCCGATGCCGCCGTTGCCGCTGCCCTCGCCTCGCTCAAGATCGAACGGCACGACCAGCGAGCGGTGCTCACAGCCAACATTCCCATGGAACTGATCAAGCAGATGGCTACGCCGGTTGCCCAGGATATGGCGCCCGTGGCTCCCAATACCGGTAGCGGCACGCTCTCGACCACACATCCGTAACTGCACCAGCGGCCCAGCCACCACACCACGCCCTACGCCACCGGCAGCAGCCTTCAGCATGGGTTAAGCATGGACTCCTAAGCTCGTCCACAAGGAGAAACACCATGCAACGCACTCGAACCTATCTCGCAGCCCTCCCCGTACTTGCACTCACCCTCACCCTCTCCGCCCAGGAGAAGAAGATCGACCGCTCCGCGCTTCCTGCAGCAGTCGAAAAGACCCTCCAGGCACAATCGGTCGGCTCCACCATCAAAGCCATCAACACCGACCGTGAGAACGGCAAGACCATCTACGAAGTAGAGATGATCTTCCAGGGCCACACCAAGGACATCGAGATCGCCGCAGACGGCGCGTTGAACGAGATCGAAGAAGAGATCGCCTTCAACACCCTGCCCGCGGATGTCCAGCAGGCGCTGACGGCCAAGGCTGCCGGCGCCAAAATCACCAAGGTGGAGACCCTGACCAAGCACGACACGCTGGTCGCCTATGAAGCCGCAACCCTCAAGGGAACCAAAAAGGGCGAGATCCAGGTAGGCCCCAACGGCGGCAAGCTGGCCCACGCCGAATAAAGCCAGTCGCACTGCCAGCCCTGAAACACTACGCCCCGCATCTCGAAGCAGATGCGGGGCGTAGTGGTCTTTCTGTAGTGTTCCGTAATCCAGCGTGTGGGCAGAACTCGATGAAGCAGTTAGTTGCCCGAGCCCATCCCGGTGCTGTTGCCCAGTTCCGCCAGCGTCACCCGCAGATACTTGTGCGGATTGACTGGCGTGTTGTGGATGCGAACCTCGTAATGCAGATGCGATCCGGTCGTGCGGCCACTGTGGCCAACATAGCCGATCACCTGGCCCCGCACCACGGTCTGGCCAGCAATCACCGCAAAGCCCGACATGTGCGCATAGCAGGTCTCCAGCCCATGGCCGTGATCGATGATCACCTCACGCCCGTAGCCATTAGCCATCTCGGCAGACTTGACCACACCATCGCCGGTCGCGCGGATCGGCAGACCCATCGGCGCAGAGATGTCGATTCCCTTGTGGAACTCGCCTTCCCCATTGCCCGTCATCGGGTCTTCCCGCTGTCCAAAGCTGCTCGTAATCGGCCCCAGAATCGGCCACATCGACGGCGCACCCGCCGCAGACTCGAAGCTATCAAACCCACCCAGACCCAGACCGGTCGGCGTCCTGCCAATGTTGGCCAGCGCACGTGCCGCCGTGCCGCTCATCGCCGTGCTGCGCAGCGCGTAGAACGCATCCAAGGACTTGTAGTAGGTATCGTCCGAAGCCGGGTTGCTCACATCCGCCAGCGGAGTCGTCGCCACCGCAGCAACTCCGGCAGAGTGATTGCGCCCAGACTTGCCCGTCATGTGTCCCATCGGCATCGCCAGCTTGCTCGCCGTCAGGCCGTACAGCGCCGAAACCTCGCCAGCCAGAGAACCCAGCGACGCAACTTCAATGTCCTTCTCGTGGGCCTGCTTCTCCAGATGGGCGTAATCCTTCTGGAGCGAATTGTGATCCTGGCGCAACTGGTTGAACCGTGCGGTCTTGATCAGCATCCGCGAGTACGATCCCGCCAGCCCGGTAATCGTAAACATACCGATCGCCGCAGCCGCCACAAAGATGTACGCGTAATGCAGGGGAACAGGAACCTTGCTCAGGCTGCCGTTCTCGTCCCGGCTCACAAACATGATGTAGTAACGTTTTTTGAGACTCAACGAGAGACCTTGGCCCGGATTTGACCGCATGCACTACTTGCGGTTCGGAGAGGTGAGAATCACAATCGGCAAATCAACTTTGCCAATCTTCATTCAGAATTCACGAGTCTCTCTTAGGCGTTCCACTCTAGGTTAACAAACTAAGCTCCCCCACGCAACCAGCAATAGCCATAAAAACACCGCCAACCAACCACCTTTTGTGGAGCATTTATGCTTGCATCACCATGAGACGGCAGGCCAACCCCATCGGCGAACTCGTTTTGATTGAGCAAATACGCCGCTCCTCGCGCCGTCGCAACGCCTCCGTGGTGCTGGGAATCGGCGACGACTGCGCCATCCTGCGCCCACCCCCTGGCTACGAACTGCTGATCACCACTGACTTTTCGCTCGAAGGCCGCCACTTCCGCCGCGACCGACATCCACCCGAATCGGTCGGCCACCGCTGTCTGGCGCGTGGACTCAGCGACCTCGCAGCCATGGGAGCCAAGCCACTCGCCGCCTTCCTCTCGCTCGCCCTGCCCCGCGACATCGCCACCACGCGATCCGGACAGCAGTGGATGCAGCGCTTCCTGCATGGCCTGCACGCCCTTGGCGATCGCTACGGCTGCCCGCTGGCGGGCGGAGACACGGCCGAGTCGCCCAGCAGCATCGCAGGCGCGGCTGGCTCCGGCCTCATACTGGCCGACATCATCCTCGTCGGAGCCGCACCCGCCGGCAAGGCCCTGCGCCGCTCCGGAGCTCGTCCCGGCGACCTGCTTTACTGCACAGGAAGTCTAGGAGGCGCCGCAGCCGAACTAGCCACCGTGCTTACCCGTAGCTCCATGGCCCGCATCCGCTCGGGCGGCGCTGCTGGCGCAAACGCTGCCCAACACCCGCACCTGCAGCCGGAGCCTCGTCTGGCCACCGGAGCATCCCTGCTTCGCCGCGGCATCGCTACGGCCGCACTGGACCTCAGCGACGGCCTCTCCACCGACCTGATGCATCTCTGCACCGCCTCGGACGTCCACGCTATCGTCGATGCCGCCGCCCTCCCTATCCACCCTCTCGCAGCGATACAGGGACCGACACCGGCCCTGCATGCAGCACTGCACGGGGGTGAAGACTACGAACTCCTCTTCACCGCAGCCGCCAGCACGCGCATGCCACGCTCCCTGGCTGGAGTTCCAATCACCCTCATCGGCCGCATCACCCGCCGACGCACAGGCCAGCCCGTCATGACGCTGCAGCATCCCGATGGCACGCGCCAACCACTCCAACCCTCTGGCTGGGAACACTTCTCCAGCACCCCACACTAGCCCCGACTAAACTCAGTACACATACCTGGAGAGACCCACCGCCATGCATGACGCCACCCGAATCATCCGCTCCACGCTCTCGCCCGTCGTTCCCGGAACCCCTCTGCACAGCGGCCCCGTCTTTGCCGCGCCGTACCACACCCCCGGCGATCCAGCCGACGCCCTGTACAGCTACGCCCGCTCCCACAACCCCACCTGGACTGATCTCGAACGCGCCATCGCTCGCATGGAGTCCGGCCAGTTGGCCTCCGGCGCAAAGTACCGGGCCAGCGCACTGGTCTTCGGCTCCGGCATCGCTGCCTGTGCCGCGGTCTTCAGCGCCGTGCTTCGTCCGGGAGACATCGTCGTCGCCCAGTCCAACGCCTACTACAACGTCCGCCTGCTGCTGCAGCAGTACTTTACCCAGATGGGCATCACGCTCCGCCTTACGCCAACGCTGGGAGAGGCCGAATTCGGTCTGCTGGAAGGCGCCCGCCTGCTCTGGATCGAGACGCCCAGCAACCCCACCATGACCGTCTGCGATATCGCCGCTCTCAGCGAGGCAGCCCACAAAGCAGGCGCATTGGTCGCGGTCGACAACACCACCTGCACCCCGCTGGGCCAGCGTCCGCTCGCACTAGGGGCCGACTTCTCCGTCGCCTCCGACACGAAGTCCATGACCGGCCACAGCGACCTGCTGCTGGGCCATGTGGCCGTTCGCGACCTCGAACTCAAAGCTCAAATTGAGCAGTGGCGCACCATGACCGGCGGTATCCTTGGCCCCATGGAGGCGTGGCTGGCCCTGCGCTCCATCGCCACTCTGCCCCTGCGCCTCGAACGCAGTTGCCACAACGCCCAGCGCATCGCAGAGTTCCTCAGCACCCGCGCCGATGTCGAAGCCGTCCTCTACCCGGGCCTGCCCACCCATCCCGGCTACGAGATTGCCCGGCGCCAGATGCGCTTCTTCGGCCCGGTGCTCGGCTTCATCCTGCATAGCAAGGCCGCAGCGGAGAGCTTCCTCAAGCAGGCCGTCCTCGTCACCGAGGCCACCAGCTTCGGCGGCATCGCCACCACCGCCGAGCGCCGCGCCCGCTGGGGAGGAGACACCATCGCCGAAGGCTTCATCCGCATGAGCGCCGGCTGCGAAGACATCGACGACCTGATCGCGGACATCAGTCAGGCTCTGGATGCCGTCACCGGTCCGCTCATCAAGATGGAGCAGGAATGATCGATCAGCAATCGCTGGACGTCTTTCCGCGAAGCTGGCACGTAAACGTCCTGAACGCACCTCCGCTGATCGCACCAGCCCGCCAGTACACCTATCCCCTCCAGATCGCCGGGGAAGAAGACGCGCTGGCCCGCGGCGCGCTGCAGCTACTCATCAAGCCTGCGGCAGGCGGCAGCTTTCTGGCCACCTGCGCACTCGGCTTCGTAGACCCCTCCATGCCCTCCGGCGTCTTCAGTTGCCCCAACCCCCAGCACCTGTGTGCCGTCGCGGGCGGTTACGCCTATCTCATCGACACGGCCAACCCCCGGCAAAGCACCCACCTCCCACTCAAGCCCGTAGTCTCAATACACACCAGCGCAGACCACGCCCTGCTGCTCTTCGCAGGATTCCACACGCTCATCGCCTGGGGGCCGGACGGACTCGCCTGGCAGACCCAGCGCCTTAGCTGGGAGGGCATCCGCATCACGCAGATCGAAGGCAATCTCCTGCACGGCATCGGCTGGAACCTGATGACCGACCGCGACGTGCCGTTTACGGTCGATCTCCTGACGGGACAGCATCAGGGTGGCCCGTTTCCTCCACCGGCTCCACCTGCGGAAACGCAAAGAAACTAAGCGCCGCATCGCCCTGCTTCACCAGCCGCGTGTGCTGCAACGCGCCGTACCGTGCCGCCAGCTTCGACTTGCTGCTGTGCTCCGCGACCACCAGCGCATTGGGTGCAAGTATGGCTCTGCCTCGCACGCTACCCAGAAAATTCAACGTGCCTTCGTACTCCGCTGCCGCCTCGTAGGGAGGGTCCAGATACACCAGGTCGACAGGCTGGGTCAGTTTGCTCAGCCGCTGTAGCATCGCACCAGTCCCACGGTCGTCCAGCGTAAAACCGCGCGCTATCTTCAACGCGGCCAGATTCCCCCGCAACGCCGCCAATGCAGCATCCGCGTTCTCAGCAAACCACACATGGGCAGCGCCACGGCTCAGAGCCTCGATCCCTACCGCTCCCGTTCCCGCATACAAATCCACCAAACGACAGCCCTCGATCCGGGGCTGCAAAATATTAAACAGCGTCTCACGCAGCCGGTCGCTCGTAGGACGGGTGGCCATACCCCGCGGAGCCAGTAGCTGCCGTGAACGAAACGTTCCTGCAATCACGCGCATCCTCCGATCATAGGACCCCCAGCCCCTACGCCGCAGCGCATACAATAAAAACTATGCGTGGGTGGTCTTTTCCTGTCGGTCGAATTCTCGGGGTGGATGTTCGCATCCATACTTTCTTTCTGCTGCTCCTCGGGGCCTCCATAAGCTACGCCTCCATCGACGGAGCCACCGGAACGCGCGGCTTTGCTCTCTGGCTGCTGCTGTTGCTGGCCGTTGTGGTCCGCGAGGTTGCCCGCGCCGTCGCCGCTGTCTGGTTCGGACTGGACGTCCGCGCCCTGCTGCTGCTCCCCACCGGCGGACTGATGACCTACGCCACCCCCGAAGCGACCGAGCGCGCTTCCACCACTGCCATGCAGAAGCGTATGGCCGTCATCGGCCCCATCGCCAACATCGGCTTCGGCCTGCTGCTGGCTGCGCTGGCCCTCAGCTTTGCCCCCCAGCTCAACCTCCTCGCGCGCCCCTGGATCACTCCCACCCATCTGCTTCGCGCCGCAGTCTGGGTCAACGTCCTCCTCGGCGCGGTCAACCTGCTGCCCGCTTCCCCGCTCGATGGCGGACGAGTCTTTCGCGGCGAGTTCTCCAAAGCCCGCGGCGTCATCCAGGGTGCCAAGGCTGCCGCTGGCATCGGACAGATGATCGCCTTCGCCCTGATCGTTGCCGGCGTGCTGCTCCCCAGTATCTGGCTGGTCATGATCGGCTCCTTCGTCCTCATCGGCGCCCACATGGAAGACCAGGGCCTGCTGCTCCAGAACGACGTCGAAGCCGTACGCATGCGCGATGTAATGCTCACCGAGTACAGCACCCTCTCCGCGTCCGATACTCTGGAAGACGCGCTGCAACGCTCCATCCACACCTTGCAGGATGTCTTCCCCGTCGTCCGTGGCACCAACCTGGTCGGCGCGGTCTCCCGCCAGGGCATTCTGGAAGCCCTGCAGACCAGCGGCAATGGCTACATTCAGGGCGTTATGACCCGCTCCTTCCAGACCGCACAGCCCGAAGACTCGCTGCTCAAAACCCTCCGCCGCATCATGTCCGGAACCGGTGCGCAGCTCGTTCCCGTGCTCGAAGGCAACCGCATCGTCGGCATCATCACCCCGCAGAACCTCGCCCACTCCATGGGCCTGCTCAACCAGCAGCGCCGCCTGCGTGATCAGGGAAAAGACGATGCCCGCTGATCGTGACCAGCCGCTCGCACCCGGCTTGTATCTGGTGGCCACCCCCATCGGCAACCTCGAAGACATCACCCTGCGCGCCCTCCGCATCCTCCGCAGCGTCGACCGCATCGCCTGCGAAGATACCCGCCAGACCCAGAAGCTGCTCAATCACTTCGAGATCAAAGTCCCCACCGTCAGCTACCACATGCACAACGAGCTCACCCGCACCGATGAGCTGATCGAAGAGCTCATCGGCGGCGCGCGCATCGCCATCGTCAGCGACGCAGGCACCCCCGGCATCGCCGACCCCGGCGGCCAGATCGCCACCGCCGCCATCGCCGCCGGCATCAGCATCTTCCCCGTTCCCGGAGCCAACGCCGCCATCAGCGGCCTCATCGCCAGTGGCCTGCCCACCGACAGCTTCACCTTCCACGGCTTTCTGCCCGCCAAGGAGGGACAGCGCAAGACCGCCCTCGAAGCCCTGGTACGCAACGGCTCCACCCACATCTTTTACGAAGCGCCCCACCGCATCGAAGATACCCTCGCCGATATCGAAACCGTCTTTGGCCCCGCCCAGCACGTCGTCATCGCGCGTGAACTCACCAAGCTGCACGAAGAGTTTCTCCGCGCCACCGTCGCCGAGCTGCGCACCACGCTCAGCGCCCGCACCATCCGCGGAGAGATGGTGCTGCTGCTCGCTCCGGCCCCCGCCGCAGCCCCGGCACAGCAGGCGCAGACCAGCATCGCAGAAGCCGTCTCTGCATTGATGCAGACCGCTGGACTTGCCGAGATGGACGCCTTGAAACGGATCGCACGCGATCGCGGCATCGGCAAAAGCCAAGCCTATCGCGAACTACAGCGCGAGCAGAACCGGCGCAAGTAACGCCGCCTGCTGCAATCCGCTGCTACCGGCGGCTATTCCCTGCCCTTGACCCGGTCATACTCATAGACATCGCTGGTGGTTCCCAGCGACTGGTTGTACAGACTGGTCGCACCGGTCGCATTGTTCAGCTCTTCGGTGAACTCATGGATCGCCCGCAACCGTTCCGCCGTCGCAGGTATCTCCAGATGCGACGTCTTCAGAAATTTCTGGTAGCCGCGATCCATCAGCCGCGAAATCTCGCCGTTCAGCAGCCAGCCGGGACGCGCCAGCAGTTGCACAGACCCATCCGGGGCTGCCGCTATCTCTGCGGCACAGCCGTATTTACGTACCTGAAATGCGTTCGGGGTTCGCTTTGCACCTTCGTGGGCGGGTGCAACATCGAATCGTTGACTGCCAAGAACCGAAAGGACATCGTTGAAGCTGCGTTGTGGTGCAATCTTTGCCATAAGTTAGACTCAATTAACTGTCGCACATCCGCGGGCCAGCTTCAAACAGCACTGTGGAACGCGCCGCAAACGATACCGGAACCTACATGATCGCAACTGCTAAATCGCTGGGAATGAACATCATCGAACGCATCGGCAACACGCCGCTGGTGCGCCTGGATCGCCTCACCGACCACTTGCCGGGCATCCAGATCGTCGGCAAGGCCGAGTGGACCAACCCCGGAGGCTCCGTCAAAGACCGCGCCGCCTCCTCCATCGTCACCGACGCCATGCAGCGCGGCCTGCTGGGCAACGGTCGCGGCCTGCTTGACGCCACCAGCGGAAATACCGGCATCGCCTATGCCATGCTGGGTGCCGCCTTGCGCTTCCCCGTCACTCTCTGCATGCCATCCAACGTCTCGCAGGAGCGCAAACGCTACCTCAACGCTTACGGTGCCCAGGTCATCTGGACCAACCCTGCCGACGGCTCCGACGGCGCCATCCGCAAAGCCCGTGAACTCGTCGCCAACGAGCCCGACCGCTACTTCTACGCGGATCAATACTCCAACGACGCCAACTGGATGGCCCACTACCGCACCACCGGCAACGAGATCTGGGAGCAGACCGAAGGCCAGGTCACCCACTTCGTCGCGGCCCTCGGCACCAGCGGCACCTTTATGGGCACCACCCGCCGCCTCAAGGAACTCAACCCCAACATCCAGTGCGTCTCCATGCAGCCCGACTCGCCCTTCAACGGCCTCGAAGGTCTTAAGCACATGGCCACCGCCATCGTGCCGAAGATCTACGATCCCAACCTCGCCGACCGCAACATCGAGATGGCCACCGAACGTGCCTACGCCATGGCTAAGTACCTCGGCCGCCAGCAAGGTATCCTCGTCGGAGTCTCGGCTGCCGCAGCCACCGCCGCAGCCCTGCAGATCGCAGAAGAAGAAGCCGCACACGGTCGCGAAGCCGTCATCGCCACCATCCTCTGCGATGGCGCCGACAAGTACATGAGCGAGCGCTTCTGGACGGAGGAGTAACCATGCTTCGCCTCGACTACGACCTCTACCAGGCCCTGCGCGCGCACGGCGAAGAGACCTACCCCAACGAGTGCTGCGGCGTCTTGCTGGGCAAACACCAGCCTGGCATCGGCAACCACGTCCAGCAGATCGTCCGTGCCGGAAACACCCGCACCGACTCCGCTCACAACCGCTACCATATCGCCCCCGTAGAACTGATCCGTATTCAGCGTCAGGCACGCAGCCAGTCACTCGATATCGTCGGCTTCTACCACTCCCACCCCGACCACCCCGCACAGTGGTCCCAGACCGACTTCGCCGAGGCCCACTGGCTCGGCTGCTCCTACGTCATCACCAGCGTGGAACATGGCAAGGCCGTGCTCACCAACTCATTTCAACTACTCGGCACCAGCGAGGAAGATAAACGCTTCCACGACGAAAGTATCGAGATCAATCTCGCTGCCACCACGGCACAGACACAGGAAGGCAAAGCATGAAGATTCACATCCCCACCCCGTTGCGCACCTACACCGGAGGCCTGGAGACTGTCTCCGTCTCCGGTGCCACCGTCCACGGCGCGCTTGTGCAGCTCACCACAACCTACCCGGAGCTGAAAGCCAATCTCTTCAATGCCGACGGCAAGCTCCGCTCCTTCGTCAACGTCTACCTCAACGAAGACGACATCCGCTACCTGCCCGAAAAAGAAGCCGCACCCACCCAGGACAGCGATGAACTCACCATCATCCCCTCCATCGCCGGCGGCTGTTGTTGTTTGTAACCATATTTGGCTCCCTCTGTAACTGAAACAGGAACAAATTATCGCTACAGGCAACCAAGCTCGTCCATCGGGCAAAAGGATACGAATCATGGCTACCGCAACCGACACCTCCGCTCTCCCCAAGCTCACCAACGATGAGATCGCCCGCTACTCCCGCCACCTGATCCTGCCCGAAGTAGGCATGGAAGGCCAGCAAAAGCTGAAAGCCGCACGCGTCCTCTGTGTAGGCACCGGCGGTCTCGGAGCCCCGCTCGCGCTCTACCTCGCCGCCGCCGGCGTCGGCACCCTCGGCCTGGTCGACTTCGATACCGTCGACAAGAGCAACCTGCAGCGTCAGATCATCCACTCCACCAACACCGTCGGCATGCTCAAGGTCGACTCCGCCGAACTCATGCTCCACGGCCTCAACCCCAACCTGAACGTCGTCAAGTTCAACACGATGCTCACCAGCGCCAACGCCCTCGAAATCTTTAAGGACTTCGATATCATCGCCGACGGCACCGACAACTTCCAGACCCGCTACCTCGTCAATGACGCCTGCGTCCTGACCGGCAAACCTAACGCCTATGGCTCCATCTTCCGCTTCGAGGGCCAGGCCAGCGTCTTCGCCACCGAAGACGGCCCCTGCTACCGCTGCCTCTACCCCGAACCACCACCGCCGGGCCTCGTCCCCTCCTGCGCGGAGGGCGGCGTCCTCGGCATCCTGCCCGGACTCGTCGGCGTCATCCAGGCCACCGAAGTCATCAAGCTCATCCTCGGCATCGGAGAGCCGCTCATCGGACGCCTGTTGCTCATCGATGCGCTCGGCATGGGCTTCCGCACCCTAAAGCTGCGCAAAAATCCCGACTGCCCCACCTGCGGCACCCACCGCACCGTCACCCAACTGATCGACTACGACCAGTTCTGCGGCATCGCCAAACCCGCCGCCGTCGGCCCGTTGGAAGTCGCGCAAAACCAGGCCGTCGCCGATGCCGCCATCGTGGACGGAATCCCGCAGATCACCGTCGAGGTGCTCAAATCCAAGCTGGACGCCAGCGCCGACATCTTCGTACTCGACGTCCGCGAGCAGCACGAGTATCCCATCGCCAACCTCGGTGCACCGCTCATCCCCGTCGGCGAACTGGAAAAGCGCGTCGCGGAACTCGCCGCACACCGCGACCGCGAAGTCATCGTCCACTGCCGCTCCGGCGCTCGCAGCCAGAAGGCAGCCATCATCCTCAAAAACGCCGGCTTCTCCAACGTCTCCAACCTCACCGGCGGTATCCTCGCCTGGGCCGACAAGATCGACACCTCCATGCCCAAGTACTAGGTCCGCTTCACCACACCAACAGCAAGGGCGCACCATCACGGTGCGCCCTTGTTTTCGTTCTGCCAGCCACCGCGTTGCTGCTTAGCCGGCGTCTTCCTTGTCTTCCATCACCAGCATCTGCAGGCAGAGCGGACGCTCCAGCATGCAGTCCATCTTGGCAATCGATGCCACCGCGTGCTCGATCGTTGAGGTCAGGCATGGCTCTGTCGTCACTACAAACGGCAACCGGTGCTTCGGATATCCCGGCCGCTGCAAAATCGAATCAATATTTGCTCCCACCTTCGACAACGCGCCAGAGATCGCCGAGACGATTCCCGGCTTGTCATCCACAACAAATCGCAGATAATGCGGAGCCATAAACTCCCCGGTCACGGCCCGCTTGCGCACCGGCAACTGCACCGTCCTGCAGCCCTGCGCCACCGCCAGCAGATCGGACACCACGGCAACCGCCGTCGGCTCCCCACCCGCACCATGGCCGGAGAACACCACATCGCCACCAAAACGGCCGCTCACCACCACCATATTCTGCGTCCCATGCGACCACGCAATCGGCGAAGCCAGCGGCACCAGCATCGGAGCAACCCGCGCATGCACCACCGTACCCTCACCCTTCACGTTCGATAGCTGTGCCCGCGAGATCTGACGAATCGTGCAGCCCAGCTCCTTCGCATACGTAAAATCGATCGCCTCAATGGCAGCGATGCTCTGCGTGGCCACCGCATCCGGGTCCAGCTCCGCATGTAGCGCAATCCGCGACAAAATACACAGCTTGGCCCGCGCATCGAAGCCATCCACATCCGCCGAAGGATCAGCCTCGGCATAGCCAAGCTGCTGAGCATCCGCCAGTACCGTCGCGTAGTCCGCGCCCGTCTCCATGCGGCTCAAGATGTAGTTGCAAGTGCCATTCACAATCCCGCTCAGCCGCGTCACCGTGTCGCCCGAAAGCCCCTGCAGCATCCCCGGAATCACCGGCACGCCGCCCGCCACCGCAGCGCCATACACCAGTTGCACGCCATGCTGCTCGGCCAGCCGGGCCAGCCCCGCGCCGCGATACGCAATCAACTGCTTGTTCGCCGTCACCACCGATTTGCCTGCCGCCAGCGCCTTGCGCAGCCAGCCCTCCACCGGGTTCAGACCGCCCATCAGCTCAATCACCACGTCTACGTCCGACGCGAGAATCACACCAACATCGTCCGTCCACACCACCGACGCCGGTACCCGCTTGCCCGCCGCCGATCTGCGCTTGCGCTCAAACCCACGGTTGAAGATATGCGTCAGCTCAATCCCAGGAAACTTCGAGGCCGTCAGCACCGCAGCCACCGAGCTGCCAACCGTGCCAAATCCCAGAATCGCCACCTTCACCACTGCAGGCTTGCCTGGTTTGACAGCCTTCGCCAACTTCGCCGCCGTTGCGGCCGTCTTCTTGCCCTGCTGCTTGCTTTTGATTGCCATGCTCTCAATAGTCGATTCTGCCAGCGTACTCACGCCAGGCGTTGAAACTGGAGATAGCCTCCGCGGCCATCATCCGTACCGTGGGAATGCGGCGCTCACTGTGGCTGCGCTGCACTTCGTCATACAGAAAGGCATCGTCGAAACCCACCGCGGCGGCGTCTGCGGCGCCATTGCCAAAGTAGATCGCCTCGCACCGCGCCCAGTAGATCGCCGCCAGACACATCGGGCACGGCTCACAACTGGTATAGATCGCGCAACCCTTCAGCTCAAAGGTCTTCAGCTCCGCACATGCGTGGCGAATCGCCATTACCTCGGCATGTGCGGTCGGATCGTTGATCGCCGTCACCTGGTTCACGCCGCTCGCGATCACCGTATTGTCCCGCACAATCACCGCACCAAACGGGCCGCCACGGCCAGAAACCACGTTCTCAGTCGCCAGCGCAATCGCCTGTTGCATAAAGAGAGGGTTTCCCTGCATGGTGCTCATTGTCCTTGTCGTACTGCGCGAAGTGGTTAGTGGCGGATAATCAAGATTATGGCACAGGCCTTCCTCTCAAAACGAGTGGTCACACCCCAGGGCACGCGCCCCGGAGCCCTGCTCGTCGAAGATCAACACATCCTCGCCGTCTGTACGCTGGCCGAGGTTCCCAGCCACGCCCAGCGTATCGACTGCGGCAACGCCGCCATCCTCCCCGGCCTCGTCGATTCGCACGTCCACATCAACCAGCCCGGCCGCACCGAGTGGGAAGGCTTCCGCACCGCCACCCGCGCCGCCGCCGCCGGTGGCTACACCACCCTCGTCGACATGCCGCTCAACTGCCTGCCCGAGACCACCACCGTCGCCGCACTCCACACCAAACGCCACTCCGCACAGGGCGAGTGCTTCGTCGACTGGATCTCCTGGGGCGGTGCCGTCGCCGACAACCAGCAACACCTGCTACCCCTCGCCGCCGCCGGCGTCCCCGGCTTCAAGTGCTTCCTCATCTATCCCGGCTGCGACGGCTTCACCATGATCGACCAGCAGCAACTCGAAGCCGCCCTGCCCCACATCGCCCACACCGGACTGCCGCTGCTGGTCCATGCAGAACTCGCACCACCCATCGAACACGCCACCCATCTCCTCCGTGACGCCGACTGGCGCAGCTACGCCACCTACCTCGACTCGCGCCCCGACGAAGCCGAGCTACAAGCCATCCGTCTGATGATTCGCCTCTGCCGCCAATACCGCTTCC
Source organism: Acidobacteriota bacterium (assembly GCA_021780315.1). GTDB lineage: Bacteria > Acidobacteriota > Terriglobia > Terriglobales > Acidobacteriaceae > Edaphobacter. The sequence goes on along the minus strand of JAJXYY010000027.1, from coordinate 91,001 downwards.
GCCTGCATATCGTTCATCTCTCCACTGCCCTGGCTCTACCCGACCTGCAAGCCGCTCGCGCCGAAGGCCTGCCCATCACCGTCGAGACCTGTCCCCATTACCTCCACTTCGCCGCCGAAAGCATCGCCGACGGAGCCACCCTCTGGAAGTGTGCCCCGCCCATCCGCAGCCAGCACAACCGCGAAGCCCTCTGGCAGGGCCTCCGCGACGGCATCCTCGACATGATCGTCACCGACCACTCCCCCTGCCCGCCGCACATGAAGCAGACCGAGTCTGGCCGCTTCGATCTCGCCTGGGGCGGCATCGCCAGCCTCTCCGTCGCGCTGCCGGTCGTCTACTCAGAGTGCCTCCAGCGCGGCTTCACCCTCGACCACATCGCCCGCTGGATGAGCAGTGCCCCAGCAGCACTCGCTGGCCTCGGCGATCAGGCCGGTGCACTCCTACCCGGCCGCGACGCCAACTTCATCCTCTTCGATCCCGAAGCTACCCACACCATCTCCCCCCAGACACTGCACTTCCGCCACCCCATATCGCCTTATGTCGGCGAAACACTCCGCGGGCTCGTCCAGGCCACCTATCTGCGCGGCGTCCCCGTCTTTCAGCTTGGCAGCTTCGCACCGATCCCCACAGGCCGCGAGGTCGCGCTATCCTAGCCTTACCAACGATGAATCAAGTGCTTGCCCGCTGGAACTCGCTCGATCCAGAGACCGCCGCCACCACGGTGCTGCCCTGCTGCGGCTCCAGCGTCTGGGCCGCACAACTCGCCGCAGCCCGTCCCATCGAAGACCCCGCGACACTGCTCAACACATCCTCCGCCATCTGGCTCGCCCTGCCCCAGTCCGACTGGATCGAAGCCTTCAACAGCCATCCCCGCATCGGCGAGACCACGCCCCAGACCCACGCCACCGCCCAGTCGCTCCAATCCTCCACCCACGAGCAAGCCACCGCCGCAGCAGCCGACGACGCCATCAAGCTCCAACTGCGCGCCGCCAACCTCCGCTACGAGCAGCGCTTCGGACGTATCTTCCTCGTCTGCGCCAGCGGCAAAACCGCCACCGAGATCCTCACCATCCTCGAACGCCGCATGAACAACGACGACGCCACCGAGATGCACGAAGCCGCCGAACAGCAGCGGCAGATCACCGCACTACGCCTGCAACGCTGGCTGGAGACCACCTGACCATGGGCATCTCAACCCACATCCTCGACACCGCCCTCGGACGTCCCGCCGCCAACGTGCCCGTCACACTCGCCCGTGCCATCGGCAGCGACTGGGCAACCCTCCACGCCGACCGTACCGATGCCGACGGACGCTGCCAGCAGTTGCTCCCCAGCGACCAGCCTCTGCAGCCCGGCACCTATCGCATCCACTTCGCCACCGCGGAGTACTACGCCCAACAAGGCGTGCACGGACTGTATCCTTTTGTCGAAATCGTCTTTCTCGTCACCAGCAGCGACCAGCACTTCCACATCCCGCTGCTGCTCACCGCCAACGGCTACACCACCTACCGAGGGAGCTGATCGCATGTTCGAAATCGCAGCCAACCGTTACGGCAAATCCCGCGTCCGCCTCATGAAGGTGACGCGCCACCAGCACAGTACCGACCTCTCCGACTGGACCGTGCAGGTCCTGCTCCAGGGCGACTTCGACTCCGCCCACCGCGACGGCGACAACAGCAAAATCCTCGCCACAGACACCATGAAAAATACCGTCTACTCCGTCGCGCGCAGCTCCACCGCTACCTCCATGGAGGAGTACGCCAAGGAACTCGCCGACTTCCTCCTTGGCCGCAACCCGCAGGTCAGCTCCGCCGCCATCCGCATCGAAAGCACTCTCTGGAAACGCCTCACCATCGATGGCAAACCCCATCCCACCTCCTTCATGCGCGGCAGCGGCGAGCGCCAGACCACCCACGTCGAACGAGCCCAGTTCGGCCCTTTCCAGGTCCGCTCCGGCCTCGAAGATCTGGTCATCCTCAAGACCGCCAACTCCGGCTTCGAGGGCTATATCAAGGACTCCCTCACCACCCTCAAAGAAACCAGCGACCGGCTCTTCGGCACCGCCGTCAAAGCCGAATGGAGCTACTCCTCCAGCAATCTCGACTTCAACGACCTCCGCTCCAGCGTCCGCGAAACGATGCTCCGCACCTTCGCCGATCACGACAGCAAATCCGTCCAACAGACCCTCTACGCCATGGCAGAAGACGCCCTCAATGCCGTGCCCCAGATCAGTGAAATCGAGCTCGCCATGCCCAACAAGCACTGCCTACTGGTTGACCTCTCGGCCTTCGGACAGGACAACCCCAACCACATCTTCGTCCCCACCGACGAGCCCCACGGCTACATCGAAGCTCGCATCCGCCGCCCGGCATAACGCCCTTTTATTTGTGACCATGACAGTTACCCATTCCGATCGTGCCCAACGCGTACTCGACCGCTGCCGTCAGCTCGCCGACTGCAGCGAAGTCCCCGGCGAGATCACCCGCACCTTCCTCTCCTGGCCCATGCACGACGTGCACGCACTACTACGCGGCTGGATGGAATCCGCCGGAATGTCCGTCTCCATCGATGCCATCGGCAATCTACGCGGCCTCTGGCCCGGCATCGCCGCCGACTCACCCCGCCTCATCATCGCCTCTCACCTGGACACCGTGCCCAACGCCGGAGCCTTCGATGGTCCCCTCGGCGTCGTGCTAGGCCTAGCGCTGGTCGAAGAACTCCGCAACGCCAGGCTCCCCTTCGCCGTCGAAGTTATCGGCTTCTCCGAGGAAGAAGGCGTCCGCTTCAACACTCCCTTCCTCGGCAGCCTCGCACTCACCGGCAAGCTCGACAAAGCCATGCTCAGCCTCGAAGACGCCCACGGTATGACCCTTGCCGAAGCCATCCGCGACTTCGGCCTTGACCCTGTCAGCATCCCCGCCGCCGCTCTCTCTCCACGCGCCCACGCCTATCTGGAGTTCCACATCGAGCAGGGCCCTGTACTCGAGAGCGGAAACCAGCCACTTGGCGTGGTCGCCGCCATCACCGGACAGAGCCGCTACCTCGTCCACTTCACCGGCAAGGCCAACCACGCCGGCACCACCCCCATGCGGCTTCGCCACGATGCCATGGCTGCTGCCGCCGAGTGGATCGTCGCCGTCGAGCGCATCGCATCCGGGCACGACGGCCTCGTCGCCACCGTCGGCCGGGTCGAAACTCGTCCCGGCGCCGTCAACGTCATCGCCGGCGATGTCTTTGCCTCCCTCGACGTCCGCCACGCCGACGACACCCAACGCCTCCAGGCCGCCAACGCGATCCTCCTCGCCGCAAGCCACGCCGCCAGCCGCCGCGGCGTCGAGTTCGTCACCCGCCAGACCATGGACCAGGCCGCCGTCCCCATGTCGCCCTGGCTCACCCAGACGCTCGCAGCTGCCGCGCAAACCGCTGGTATCCAGCCCACGCCCATGGTCAGCGGCGCCGGCCACGATGCCATGGTCCTCGCCGAAGCCATCCCCAGCTGCATGTTGTTTCTCCGCAGCCCCGGCGGCATCAGCCATCATCCCGACGAAGCCGTTCTGCCCCACGATGTTGAAGCTGCACTCGCTACCGGCAGCGCCTTTCTGCAACTCCTCGCCCAACAGCATCCCCACCTGCGCCATACACTATAGGGACAATCATGCACACTCTCGGCCACACTCGCAGCACCAACCAGCGCGACCATCTGCTCCACACGCCGGATACCTTCATCCGTACCGTTCTCCCTGGCATGGCCAACGCCGCCGCCATCGTACACATCTCGCCCGCTGCCGGTGCCGCCTTCACCCAATACACCGCGGAGCTGCAACTCGGCGGCTCCATCTCCACCACTGCCGCCCAGCGATTCCTCTACGTCATTGATGGCAGCGCTGATCTCGCCACCGCCACCAGCTTCCAAAGCCTCACTCCCGGCAGCTACGCCTATCTACCCGCAGCCGCGGAACACACCCTCACCGCCACCTCCGTCGCGCGCCTCGCCGTCATCGAGAAGACCTACCAGCCGCTCCCCAACACCCCCGCCCCGTCGGTCCACATCGGCCACGAAGACGACATCACCGCCACCCCGCTCATGGGCGATGCTGACCTCGAAGTCCGCGGCCTGCTACCCGACCAGCCCGCCTTCGACTTCGCCGTCAACACCATGACCTACCAGCCCGGAGCAGCCCTCAGCATGGTCGAAGTCCACGTCATGGAGCACGGCCTGCTCATGCTCCAGGGCGGCGGCATCTATCGCCTCAGCGACGCCTGGTACCCCGTCTCCGCCGGAGACTTCATCTGGATGGCCCCCTACTGCCCCCAGTGGTTCGGAGCACTCGGCAAGCAGCCCGCAAAATACCTCATCTACAAGGACTGGAACCGCCACCCCCTCGGCTATGATCACTCATATCCCGCGCAGGAGTAGACCATGCAGATCCGCATCGACGAAGCCCGCCTGCAACGCGAACTGGCCGCCCTCGCTACCTTCACCACCGCCGAGCCAGTTGCTTCCGGTACCTCCGTTACCCGCGTCGTCTTCTCTCCCGAAGACGTGCGCGCCCGCGCCTGGCTCAAAGCCCTCGCCACCGAAGCAGGCTTCACCATCCGCGAAGACGCCGTCGGCAACACCTTCTTTCGCTGGGCAGGCACCCAGCCGGATCTACCCGCCGTCGCCACCGGCTCCCACATCGACGCCATCCCCCACGCCGGCATGTACGACGGCACAGTCGGAGTACTCGGTGGTCTCGAAGCCATGCGCGCCCTCAAGCGCAGCGGCCTCCAGCCTCGCCGCTCCATCGAGCTCGTCCTGCTCACCTCCGAGGAGCCCACCCGCTTCGGCATCGGTTGCCTCGGCAGCCGCCTCATCGCCGGTACGCTCGATCCCCTTCGCGCCGACGCCCTCCAGGACCTCGAAGGCCAATCCCTCGCCTCCCTCCGAGCCACCGCCGGCTTCACCGGAGAGCTCGCCTCCGTCCGCCTGCACCCCGGCCACTACCACGCCTGGGTAGAGCTGCACATCGAGCAGGGGCCGCTGCTCGAACACGAACACATTCCCCTCGGCATCGTCACCAGCATCGCCGCTCCCGCCGGATACCGCTTCACCATCACCGGCTTTGGCGGCCACGCTGGCGCCCTGCTCATGCCCGACCGCAAAGACGCCCTCTGCGCCGCCGCCGAGCTCATCCTCGCCATCGAACGCCACACCCTCGCCACCGGAGCCATCGATACCGTCGCCACCGTAGGCACCTGCGACGTCCATCCCGGAGCCGTCAACAGCGTCCCCAGCCGCGTCACCCTCCAGCTCGACATCCGCGACACTGACCCCGATCGCCGCGAACGCGTCATGCAAGCCGTTCGCGCCGACTGCGAAGACCTCCGCCATCGCCGCGGCGTCACCATCACCGAAGAACTCGTCAACGCCGACGCCCCCGCCCAGTGCTCGCCCCACATCCTCGCCACCCTGCAGTCCGTCTGTACCGAAGCCGCAGCTCCCTTCAAAAAAATGGTCAGCCGCGCTTACCACGACTCGCTCTTCATGGCCCGCATCGCCCCCATCGCCATGCTCTTCATCCCCTGCCGCAACGGCGTCAGCCACCGTCCCGACGAGTACGCCGCACCAGCCGATATCGCCCTCGGCACCCGCATCCTCGCCGCAACTCTTGCTAAGCTAGCATCAGAGTAAGCTACACAAACCATGGCAATTGAATCGATCAATCCCGCGAATGGCCGCCTGCTCCGCCGCTTCGAGCCGTTGACCGACGACGTCGTCCGCCAGAAGATCGCCCTCGCCGACCAGGCCTTTCGCGCCTACGCCACCGTGCCCCTCGGCCATCGCGCCCTCTGCATGCGCAAGCTCGCCGCCATCCTGGAGCACGAAACCGAAGACCTCGCCACCACCATCACCCAGGAGATGGGCAAGCCCCTCCACGCCGCCCGCCTCGAAGTACTCAAATGCGCCGCCGCCTGCCGCTACTACGCCGAAAACGCCGCCCGCATCCTCGCCTCCGAGGCCATCGCCACCGACTCCAACCACAGCTACGTCCGCTGGGACCCCCTCGGCGTCATCCTCGCCGTCATGCCCTGGAACTTCCCCTTCTGGCAGGTCTTCCGCTTCCTCGCGCCCGCCCTCATGGCCGGTAACGTCGGCCTGCTCAAGCACTCCTCCAACGTCCCCCAGTGCTCGCTCGCCATCGAGTCGCTCGTGCGCCGCGCCGGCTTCCCCCGCGGAACCTTCCAATCCCTCCTCATCGAAGCCAACCAGGTCGAAGCCGTCCTCGGCGATGAGCGTATCGCCGCCGTCACCGTAACCGGCAGCGAAGCAGCAGGCCGCGCCATCGCTGCCCAGGCTGGCTGGCTCATCAAAAAATCCGTGCTCGAACTCGGCGGCAGCGACCCCTTCATCGTCATGCCCTCCGCGGACCTCGACGAAGCCGTCGAAACCGCCGTCCGCGCCCGCTGCGTCAACAGCGGACAATCCTGCATCGCCGCCAAGCGCTTCATCATCGCCGACGAAATCTACGACGCCTTCGAAGCAAAGTTTGTCGCCGGCATGGAGGCCGTCCGTATCGGCGACCCCATGAAGGACTCCACCGACATCGGCCCACTCGCCACCAAACGCATCGTCCAGGATCTCGAAGCCCAGGTCAAAGCCGCCGTCGCCGCTGGGGCACGCCTCCTCACCGGTGGCGAACCCATGCTCGGCCAAGGCTTCTACTTCGAGCCCACCGTCCTCGCCGGAGTCCCGCGCTCCTGCCCCGTCTACCGCGAAGAACTCTTCGGCCCCGTCGCCATGCTCTTCCGCGTCCACGATCTCAACGGCGCCATCCAGCTCGCCAACGACACCCCCTTCGGCCTCGCCGCCTCCGCCTGGACTCGCAACCCCTCCGAGCAGCAGCGCCTCGTCACCGAACTCCAATGCGGCGGCGTCTTCCTCAACGCCATGGTCGCCAGCGATCCCCGCCTCCCCTTTGGCGGCATCAAGCTCTCCGGCTACGGACGTGAACTCTCCGCTGCCGGTATGCGCGAGTTCCTCAACGCCAAAACCGTCGTCATCGCCTCTCCCGTCTCTACCCCGGAGCACGACGACCGCCTCGACCTCCTGCCCTTCGGCAACCCCAACGACTCCGACTAGAGCACACCGCACCCCATTTCAGCTAAGCTATCTCGTCCGCACGAAGCCTCCGCTCCCTGTGGCCAAATGCTTTGCACTGAGGGTACCTATGCCGTCCAGTCTCTCCCCGCTCCAGTACTTCACCGGCTTCGGCAACGAGTTCGCAACCGAGGCCATCTCCGGCGCGCTGCCCGTCGGCCAGAACGCCCCGCAGAAGGCCCCGCTCGGCCTCTACACCGAGCAGCTCAGCGGCAGCCCCTTCACCATGCCGCGCCTGCTCAACCGCCGCACCTGGACCTACCGCATCCGCCCCTCCGTCATGCACCGTCCCTACCAGCGCATCGCCAACGGACTCCTCCGTTCCTCGCCCTTCCACGAGGTCGAGACCACCCCCAACCAACTCCGCTGGGATCCGCTCCCCCTGCCCACCGCACCCACCGACTTCATCGATGGACTCACCACCCTCGCCGGCAACGGCGACTCCACCATGCACTCTGGCCTCGCCATCCACATCTACGTCGCCAACCACAGCATGACCGACCGCTTCTTCTACTCTGCCGACGGCGAACTCCTCTTCGTCCCGCAACTCGGACAACTCCGCCTCCACACCGAACTCGGCATCCTTGAACTAGCCCCCGGCGAGATCGCCATCATCCCGCGCGGCATCAAGTTCCGCGTCGAACTCCTCGACCCCCAGGCCCGCGGCTACCTCTGCGAAAACTACGGTGCCAGCTTCCGCCTGCCCGACCTCGGACCCATCGGAGCCAACGGCCTCGCCAACACCCGCGACTTCCTCACCCCGCACGCCGCCTACGACGACCGCGACAGCACCAGTCCCAACGCCTTCCAGGTCGTCGCCAAATTCCACGGAAACCTCTGGGCCGCGGACTTCGACCACTCCCCGCTCGACGTCGTCGCATGGCACGGAAACTACGCCCCCTGCAAATACGACCTCGCCCGCTTCAACTGCATCAACTCCGTCAGCTTCGACCACCCCGACCCGTCCATCTACACCGTCCTCACCGCGCCCAGTGAGATCACCGGCATGGCCAACGTCGACTTCGCCATCTTTCCTCCACGCTGGGTCGTCGCCGAACACACCTTCCGCCCGCCCTGGTTCCACCGCAACTTCATGAACGAGTTCATGGGCCTCGTCCACGGCGAGTACGACGCCAAAGCCGAGGGCTTCGTTCCCGGCGGCGCCAGCCTGCACAACTGCATGAGCGGCCACGGCCCCGACGCCGAAACCTTCGAGCGCGCCAGCAACGCCTCCCTCCAACCCGCAAAACTCGACGGTACCCTCGCCTTCATGTTCGAGACCCGCTTCGTTTGCAGACCCACCCAGTTCGCCATGGACACCGCCGCCCGTCAGCACGAGTACTACACCTGCTGGCAATCCCTCAAAAAACACTTTCAGCCATAAAGCCGCAGCACCAACCTCACCCACAAAAAGATGGCGCGCCCAGAACCACTGGTCGCGCCATCGTCTTGTCCACCCGCTACAACGTCATCTAGAAGTTGAACGAAGCAGTCAGACTGATCCGTCGCACCGAAGCATTGCTGCTGTAAATGCCTCCAGCCAACTCTTGCGCCTGTCCAAACTTGCTCGAACTCAACACGCCGATCGGCGGCTGCGTGTCCAGAAAATTGAACACATTCTGCACAATTACTCCCACAGCCAGGTTGTAGCGTTGGCCAGAGCTTGCGCCACCAAAGCCGCCCGGTCCACCACCACGACCGCCTCGCGGACCACCAAGACCGCCCGGCCCGCCCGGACCACCCGGGCCGCCCTGATTGCCGGCTTTTGCACCCGTACTTTGGCCAAAGCCAAACGTCTTCGTCAACCGCAGATTGGTCGTAAACAATACCGGCCCCGTGCCATAGTTGATCGGAATCCGTGGCACATTCTGGTTCGGCGTCACCACCACACCATTGATCGTGCGCGGCTGCAGCTTGTCAAAGCTGCCATACTTCGTCACCACCAGGTTGTCCGGCAGCGTCGTCGCACTCGCAAACGCAGGCCGATCGTTGAAAATGGTGTCGTTGTTAAGATCGCTGCCAACCGTAATGTTGAACGGCGCACCCGACGACGCAACAATAAACGGGCTCATCGAAATCAAATACGGCAACGATATGCTGCCGCCAAAGAACAACCGGCTGCGCGTATCGAAGCTCGCACGCCCATAGTCTGCGCCAATGTTGTACGGCTGCGACGGGTACGAGTTGATCCCCCCCGTATCCGCATTCGCAAAATTCAACACATAGTAGCCAAACAGCGAGTAGCGCCCCTGGCTGAACCGGAAGTTGCTGATCAACTGCTGCTGACGGAACACGCCCTCCGACTGGTACTGGTTGAACACCGGCGGCGATCCGCCCGCCGTGCCCGGAGTCGGATACACATAGTTGCCATTCGCATCCACCGTCGGCGCATTCACATTCTGGCTCAGGAACTGGTGTACTCCCCGTGAGTTCAAATAGTTCACCGACAATGTCGCCCCACGAAACAACTGCTGATCCGCTCCCACCGCAAACTGCATTGTGTACGGCGTCCGCAGCTTCGGATCGGCCGTGTACGTCGAAAGGCCGCTGCTCGAACCCGCACCGCAGTTGCTCACCGAAGTCGGCGAGCACGGTGCCGCCGTCGTCCCCGGATTCACCACCAGCGACTGCACCTGGTTCACGCCATTCTCGCGCACCGTCGTCAGCACATTGGTCAGGTTGTAGCGGTCGTAGAACATCCCAAAGCCGCCGCGCAGGACCGTCTTCGGGCTGCCCTTCGCACTCCCCAGTCCATACGCAAACGACATGCGCGGAGCAAAATCATGGTGGTCGCCCAACTGGTTCTGCGTCTCATACCGAAGCCCGTAGCTCACCGTCAGATTCGGGCGAGGACGCCAGTCATCCTCGGCATACAGCCCCAGATCCGTCACCGTTGCATTCACCGATCCCTTCACCTGCGTAATGCTGTACTGGCTCGGGGTATTCGCCTCATACGCATTCAGACTGTTGTACGTAAAGATGCCGTTCGTACCTGCGGTCGTGCTATTCGCCTCGCGATTGATCCGCAGTCTGCCGCCCATCCGGATGAAGTTCTTCTTCAACTGAACCGACGTGTAATTCTGAAACTCGAAGTGTGCCTGCCGGTCCGATCCGCTGCCCGACGCCGCGCCTCCGTTCTGGAACGAACCCTGCACGTTCACCAGCGGAGCCGTACTGACCGCCGTATTCGTGCTGCGATTCCGCTGAAACTCGAACCGCGTCTCATTGATAATCCGCGCGCTCACAATCTGCGTATCGCTGATCTGAATCTCGCCCTCGGAGCTGCTGATATTCACCGCACCCACCGGCAGCGCGAAGCCACCCACGTTCGTATTTGTCTGGTCGTTCTGCGAGTACTGGAACCGTGTCACCAACGTGTTCTTCTCGCCCAGCGCCAGGTCGATCCGTGGACTGATGTCCGTACGCACCTGCGGAAACGGCGTCGACGCATAGTACGGAGCCACCGTGCAACCCAACTGCCCCGGAGCGCAGATCACGTTCGTCGTCGGATCATTCGTCAGAATCACACCATTCACCAGTGCATTGTCCTGAATGTCGCGATGCGACCCCGACAACGTAAACGAAGCCGTATGCGTCAGCGGCCCCGTCACATTTCCAAACATGAAAATCGTATGGTACGGAGGCTGCACCGCCGCAGTCTGCGTCGGCAATAATCCCACGTTCAACAGCGGATTCCCATTGTTGAATGCAATGTCGTTCCCGTTCATCTGGAACGACCCATGAAACTTGTCCGTGCCCGGCTTCGTGAACACCTCCACCCGTCCATAGCCCACCCGGTCATACTGCGCCGAAAACGGATTCTGATTGATCCGGATCTCCCGAATCGAAGACTTCGGTGGCAACTGCCCACCCGTAAATCCATCAATGTAAATCTGGCCGCCGTTCGGCCCCGACGCAGGCCCAGCCAGCGCCGTCAACTCCGACGACAACTCATCCGGATCATCCGACAAAGCATCCAGATCCTTGCCCTTGATCACCGTCGAACTCGCGTTGCTGTCCTGATCCACACTCAGCGTCGTCGAGGTCGTCGAGACCTGCACCTCCTGCGACTGCGTCTGGATCGCCATCTTCGCATCCAGCGTCAACGACTGCCCCCCCACCACCCGCACACCCTGCTTCACATACGTCGCAAACCCCGGCATCGTCACCGTCAGCGAGTAGGTCCCCGCCGGAACGTTATTGACCGTGTAGCTGCCATCGCTCTGCGAAAGCGTCGTCAACGCCTTCCCACTCGCAGGCGTCAACGTCACCGTAGCCCCCGGAATCACGGCACTGTCCGGATCAGCCACCAACCCGTGTACCGTCGCAGGCATCTGCTGCCCCACTAAAACCATCGGAACCAAAATCACAAAAAGAAACAAAAAAGACTTCAACGCTGCTCGAAATGGCATTGCTACTCCTGAAGATAAATTCGTTCCATCCACCTGCGGATGGGTTTTGGTCTCGCGATGGCTCCAGCCAGATCCTGGCGGAAATCTCCATCGCAGTCGCAACGCAATCTGCTCCTAAACCAACCGGCACTGCACGCTGTCTCTACTCCGCGCCCATCGCAAGGCGCCCGCTAATTGCCGCCCTCCGGTGCCGCGCCGCCCATGGTCCATGGCGAAAGCGTCATCGCTGGCGTCCCACTCGGGGTCGCTGCCAGTATCGGTTCCACTCCCGACAGCAGCGTCACCGCCGTTACGCTCGTACTGCCCGGCTCCGTCTGGGAGGCCACGATCATCACCGCATCGCCCACCTTCAAATCCGCAACCGTCTCGCTCGGCAGCTTCGCCAGCATCTGCGAGAGATCCATCCCGGCCGACCGCGTCGCACCGTCACCTGCACCACCACTGGCCGCACCAGCAGCTCCCGCCGGAGCAGCACCACCCTTGGCCCGCGCCGCAAACATCGCCGCAGCCCGCTCCGGCAAGTGCCGCAGATCCGAGTTCGCCGTCACCTTCACCGTCATCATCTTCTTCGTCGCCAAATCCTTCAGCGTGATCGTCCCCGCACTCGCGTCCAGCGTCGCAATCGTTCCTGCCAGATTCTTGAACGATCCGCTCACCACCTCTTCCGCCTGCAGCGAACTGCCATCCTCCGACTTCGTCCCACGCACGCGCAACTGGTCGCCAGCCTGTATCTGCGCAATCGTGCCCACCGTCGCATCTTCAAACTTGATAGAGTCCCCGGCATACCGGCGAAAGATGGTGCTCTTGGACGTCTGCACCTGAATCTTCTTCGCGCCTACCATCACCACCACCGTGCCCGCCGCAGCATCCACCGAACTCACAATCCCACCCATCCCACGCTTCTGCCAGTCCGCCTGCTCCAGCGCATGCTTCTGCGCAATGTCGGTTGACTTCATCAGAATCACCCGCGACGCAGCCAACGCACTCGCCGTATCCCCCGCCTTGCCCGACACCAGCACCCGGTCGCCAACCGCAATGTCCGCCAGCGCAATCGCCTGCGCCGATTTCAGATCCTTGCTGCCCGGCTCAATCTGCAGTATCCGCGCCCCGTCCACTACGCTCACCGTCACGGCCTGGCCAGCGTCCGTCGTCAGCGTCAGCGTGCTGCCCGCGATCACCTTAACGGTCCCGATCTGCCGCGCCGCTGCCGTAGCCGGAGCAGCAGTCTGCCCATACGCCGCACCAGCCAACCCCTCCACCGCCGCCACCGGAATCAGACCGGCAAGCAGCAGCAACACCGTACGATAAAAAACAGTCCTGCCAGAGTTCACAGACATCATGCTTCCTCGCTTCAATCACACACAAAAAATGAGCACAAACAGGTAGCGCCATCCGCCCAGCAGTGGAATATCGTCCTACGGAGCAAATGCTGCAACAGGTATAGGTCAAAAAAGTAGCGCTGGAAGAGATACGAATCAGTAGTGCAAAAGTTTCGGTCACGGAACAATTCCGTCACCTCGCCGCAGCCCGCGAAATCGAAGCCGGGACGAAGGATACCCTCGTTCCTCTGACTCCTTCTCCAGTGTAGTCGCCCCACAAAACCGTTTGCAATCTCAACCAGTTACTGCTCCCGCTCCCATCACCCCCGCGCCCACTGCCTACGCCTTCGCCACCACCGCAAGGCTGTCCGGCGGCAGCACCACACGCCCCACCGCTCCTTCCCCACCAACCCCTCGCACACCAGCGCTCGACGCCAGCGCCAGCCAGCCGCCTTCCATCCCCTCCAACTCCACCGTTGCAGGCCCCACATTGCACATCACCTTCACCGCGCCGCGCTCCATCGTCAGCCACCGCCCCGCCTCGTCATACGCAACCTGCACCGCGGCCATATCCCCGTCGCGCAACGCAGGCAACCCGCAACGCAGCCCAATCAGCCGCCGATACCACGCCAGCATCTCCGCATGGCTGCCCGCCGACACCTCGCTCCATACCAGCTTCGATCGCTCATACGTCGCCCGCGCCACCGGGTCCGCAATCTCCTCCGCCTTCCATCCAAACGCAGCAAACTCCCGTCGCCGCCCCTCCGATACGGCCCGCGCCATCTCCGCATCGTCATGGTCTGCAAAGTAAAGAAACGGAGACGAGGCAGCGAACTCCTCCCCCTGAAACAGCATCGGCACAAACGGCCCCAGCAGCACCAGCCCCGCCGCCACCTTCGCCCGCGCCATCCCCACCACCTGCTCTACCCGCTCACCCTGCGCCCTGTTCCCCACCTGGTCGTGGTTCTGGATGTAGCCCAGCAACCGCTCCCCGCCTATCCCATCCGCTCTACGCCCATGCCGTCGTCCCCGATACACCGAGAACTCGCCCTCGTACACGAATCCGTGCGTCAACGCCTTCGCCAACTGGGCCATCGTGCCAAAATCCCGGTAGTAGCCAACCCCCCGCTCCTCCGGCCGCAGCACCGCAAACAGGGCGTGATGAAAGTCGTCGCTCCACTGAGCATCCATCCCATATCCGCCCGCAACCGTCGGCTTCACCACCCGCGGATCATTCAAGTCGCTCTCCGCAATCAGCACCAGTCTCCGGCCCAACTCCCTCGCCAGTGACGCCACTTCCGTCGTCAACTCCTCCATAAAATGCAGCGCAGACCGGTCCACAAACTCATGCACCGCATCCAGCCGCAGACCATCCACGTGATACTCCCGCAACCACATCCGCGCATTGTCAATGAAGAATCGCCGCACCTCATCGCTGCCCGCGCCTTCCAGGTTCATCGCATCGCCCCACGGAGTGCGATGCCGGTCCACATGGTACGGCCCAAACCGATTCGCATAATTCCCCACCGGCCCAAAGTGGTTGTACACCACGTCCAGCAACACCGCCAGCCCTCGCGCATGGCACTCGTCCACCAATCGCTTCAGCCCATCCGGCCCACCATACTGCTCCCGTACCGCAAACAGCGACACCCCGTCATACCCCCAGCCATACGCCCCGGGAAACTCCGCCACCGGCATCAACTCCACATGCGTCACGCCCAACTTGCACAGATAGTCCAGCCGCTCCAACACTCCGTCAAACGTGCCTGCCGCGGTAAACGTCCCCACATGCAGCTCATAGATCACCGCATCCCGCAGTGCCGGAGCGCTCCACCCCGCGTCGGTCCAATCAAATGCATCATGATCATACTGTCGTGACAAGCCATGCACCCCATACGGCTGCCACGGCGAGCGCGGATCGGGCAGCACCGTCGCATCGTCCTCCACCACAAATCCGTACTCGGCCGCTTCACCCACGCCCTCGACGACCGCACGCCACCAGCCATGCTCATCCGGCCCATGCATCGCATGCACAATCTTCCCCACCTGCACCGCAACTCGCGTTACGCCCGGCGCCCACACCTGAAACTCAGCCATCGTTTGCGTCCTTCTCTATATCATCGCGCACCAGCAGCGCCACCGGAAAATCTCGCAGTAACTCCGCCATCGTCACCTTCCCACCCTCGAACGCCACACTGCACTGGCCTGCCAGCACGTTCCGCCAGCGTCCCTTCGGCAGCGCCAGCGCCGTATTCTCCCACGCACCGCCCAGCGTCACCGGCATACGCGGAACTACCGTCACCACCGCACGCCCACGCAGATACGCAATCGCATGGCTCTTCTTGCGGCCCGTCACCTTCAGCGGACGATACGCCGCATCCACACCAAACCACTCCGGATGCTCCCTGCGCAACTGCAGCGCATGGCGAATCGTCCATAGCTTCGGCACTCCTTCATCCCCACGAGCCATCACCCCCGGCGCGCACAATCCGTCCATCTCCCGCAACAGTCGCCGCCGCTCCTCATAGTCCACCGGCCTCCGATTATCCGGATCAACCAGGCTCAAATCCCACAACTCCGTTCCCTGATAAAGATCAGGAACCCCCGGCACCGTATGCTTCATCAGTGTCTGTGCCAGCGAGTTGATCCGTCCTGCCTCCACCACCGTCGCTACAAAACGCTCCACCTCGTCCACAAACTCCGTACTCCCCAGGGTCGCCGCGACAAACCGCTCCAGTGCTGCTTCAAACTCCACGTTGTTCGCCACCCACGTCGTCTGCTGCTTCGCCTCGCGCACCGCCTTGCGCATGTACTGCTGCGCCCGCTCCACTGTAATCGGCCACGCCCCAATCAGCGTCTGGTAGTACAGATACTCCGTATTCCGGTCCGGCATCGACGTGCCATCTTCCGTCGCCGTCCGCAGATTGACGTTCATCCGCGACCACCTATGCACCGCCGCGCCAAACCGCCCCGGCATCTCCGTCAACACCAGCATCCGCGCTCGCACATCATCGCTGCGCTTCGTGTCATGCGTCGCCAGCGCCGTCATCGAATGTGGATGCGTCGCCTGCATCTTCGCGCAGTACGCGTGGAACTCCTCCACACTCCACCCATCGCCCGCCGGATCGCCACCCACCTCATTCATCGCCGCCAGGCGGTTGTAGCAGTAGAACGCCGTATCCTCCACGCCCTTCGCCATCACCGGTCCGGTGAACTGCTGAAACCGCAGCACGAACTCGCTCTCCTGCTTACCCTCTACCTCCAGCGTCAGCAACTGCCGCATAAAGTCGAACAGGCTCGCATCGATGTCCGAACGCCTCTGCTTCGCGCACTCCGTCGCCTGCACTATCACCGCGCGGTCCTCGTCCGTAATCTCGTTGCGCGCCGGCACCACATACGTCCGGTACACCCGAAAACACGCCGCCACCTCGCGAATCGCACGCCGTATCTCCGCCCGCGTATGGTCGCGATGGTTTCGGTTGCTCTCGCAGATCTGCACCAGCAGCGACGCCAGACGATTCACATCGCTCCCCAGCGAATCCTGCCCCACCATCAGCTTCTTCTCATGCGCAATCTCGTCGAAGTTCGTCGGCTGCCCCGTAAAATCCGCATACACCGCCGTCAACTCCCGCAACCCCTCCGGCCGCGCCAGCACCCCCAGCGCCGCATTCATAAAGTCGTAGCCCGTCGTCCCTTCCATCGGCCAGTTCGACCGCAGATACTCGCCACGCTCCAGTATCTTCTCCCCCACAATCCAAGCCTGCGGAGCCCGCTCCCGTAGCCGCGTCAGATACTCCAGAGGATCGCGCAACCCATCCGGATGATCCACCCGAACCCCATCCAGCACGCCCCGCTCCAGCCAGTCCAGCACCAGCGCATGCGTCTCCTCCAGCACATACTCCCGCTCCACCCGCAGACCCACCAGCGTATTCACATCGAAGAATCGCCGATACCCCAACTGCTGTCCCGCAGTCTTCCAGTACGCCAGACGGTAGTTCTGCTGATTCAGAAAATCATCCAGCCCATCCAGATTTCTATTCAACTCCGCCACCACCCGGTCCAGCGCCTCGGCAACCTTCGGCTCTTCCGCGCACAGCCGTTCCAGCATCCCGTGCAACACCACCTTGTCCCGATGCCGAGCCAGAATCGTCCGGCGATCAATAAACTCCGGCAATGGCAACCGCCCAAACGAGTCCGCCGCAAAGCTCAACGCATCCGA
The DNA here is from genome assembly GCA_021780315.1 of Acidobacteriota bacterium. Classification (GTDB taxonomy): domain Bacteria; phylum Acidobacteriota; class Terriglobia; order Terriglobales; family Acidobacteriaceae; genus Edaphobacter. The sequence continues at coordinate 73,910 of JAJXYY010000027.1, read as the reverse complement.
CTTCGCATACTCCGCGGCACGCGCCAGTATCGCCGGCTCCGATAACGGCGATACCGGAAAACTCTGCCCCACACACTCCACCAGAAACATTCCCCCATGCCGCACCACTTTGATCTCACCCTCCTGCAGCACCCGCCCATACTGGTCCGGCAGAATCGGTACCAGCACCTTATCCCGCAGCCGCTCCTCCTGCGGCTCCCAATCAATATCGAAGTACGACGCATACCGGCTCGCACTACCGTTCTCCAGCACATCCCACCAGTACTGGTTCTCCCGCCCCAGCGACATGTGGTTCGGCACAATATCCAGTATCTGCCCCATCCCCAGCTCCCGCAGCCGCTCGCAAAAACGCGCATGGCCCGCCGCGCCACCCAACTCTTCATTCACCTTCTGCTGGTCCACCACGTCATACCCATGCGTACTCCCCGGCGCTGCCTGTAGATATGGAGAGCAATACACATGCGAGATCCCCAAAGCATGCAGATACTCCACCACACGCGCCGCATCGTCAAAATCAAACCCCGCATGCAGTTGTAGGCGATATGTAGATTGTGGAACTGTTTTCACGATAAACACACTCGTTTCATGCGGCTCAGGCGAAGCAGTGCAGCAATCAATTGGTCTCGATAACTCGCGTCCTATACGTCCTTAGAGCCGCAGCTCCAACTTCGGGTTGCACCTGCGCTCACGTCGCTCGCAACAAAGCACTTACTCTGCCCCTGCCTGCGCCGATCCACAGAAAATCTCCGCCCTTCAGCAAACGCATCGTCCCCACCACGCATCCCACCCTGTTGTTGCACCCGTCGCACCAGACCGTTCCAGCACCACCTTGCATCAACAAAACCTTCGTTGCATCAGCGAACTCCATCCGCGAACGAAAGCGAGTGACGTGTGAAGAAAGTCGGTAGCGCCTCCGATCCTCTCTGGTACAAAGACGCCATCATCTACGAGCTGCACGTCCGCGCCTTCCAGGACTCCAACGGCGACGGCATCGGCGACTTCCCCGGCCTCATCTCCCGCCTCGACTACCTCCAGGATCTCGGCGTCACCTGCCTCTGGCTCCTCCCCTTCTTCCCCTCTCCCCTCCGCGACGACGGCTACGACATCGCCAACTACGTCGACGTCAACCCCAGCTACGGCACCCTCGACGACTTCAAGCACTTCCTCGCCGAAGCCCATCGCCGCAACATGCAGGTCATCATCGAGCTCGTCATCAACCACACCTCCGACCAGCATCCCTGGTTTCAGGCCGCCCGCCACGCCCCACCCGGCTCCCCCGAGCGCGAAATGTACGTCTGGTCCCCCACCAACCAGCGCTACAAAGATGTCCCCATCATCTTCAAAGACACCGAGACCTCCAACTGGACCTGGGACGACACCGCCCAGGCCTTCTACTGGCACCGCTTCTTCTCCCACCAGCCCGACCTCAACTTCGACAATCCCGCCGTCCTCGAAGAAGTCCTCAAAGCCATGCGCTTCTGGCTCGACCTCGGCGTCGACGGCATGCGCATGGACGCCATCCCCTATCTCTACGAGCGCGACGGAACCCGCTGCGAAAGCCTCCCCGAAACCCACGCCGCCATCAAAAAAATCCGCGCCGCCATCGACGAGGGCTACACCAACCGCTTCATCCTCGCCGAAGCCAACCAGTGGCCCACCGACGTCCGCCCCTACTTCGGCGATGGCGACGAGTGCCACATGGCCTTCCACTTCCCCCTCATGCCCCGCATCTACATGGCCCTCCGTCAGGAAGATCGCCTTCCCATCACCGACATCATCGCCCAAACCCCCGCGCTCCCCGACAACTGCCAGTGGGGTCTCTTCCTCCGCAACCACGACGAGCTCACCCTTGAAATGGTCACCGACGACGAGCGCGACTACATGTACCTCGCCTACTCCGCCGACCCCCGTATGCGCATCAACGTAGGCATCCGCCGACGCCTCGCACCCCTCGTCGACAACAACCGCCGCCGCATCGAACTCCTCAACTCGCTCCTCCTCAGCTTCCCCGGAACCCCCATCCTCTACTACGGCGACGAGATCGGCATGGGCGACAACATCTACCTCGGCGACCGCAACGGCGTCCGCACCCCCATGCAGTGGAACCCCGACCGCAACGCCGGATTCTCCACCGCCGTCCCAGCACGTCTCTACTTCCCCGTCGTCATGGATCCCATCTACGGCTACCAGACCATCAACGTAGAAGCCCAGCTCAGCGATCAGTCCTCCCTCCTCCACTGGACCCGCAACATGATCGCCCTGCGCAAACTCTTCCAGGTCTTCGGTCGTGGCACCCTTGAATTCCTCAGCCCCGAAAACCGCAAAGTCCTCGCCTATATTCGCTGCTACGACGGCGGTCCCAACTCCTCCAGCGAGACCGTCCTCTGCCTCGCCAACCTCTCTCGCTTCGCCCAGCCCGTACAGCTCAACCTCGCCCACCTCGCGGGCCGCGTCCCCGTCGAGATGCTCGGCTACGTCCCCTTCCCCCGCATCACCGATCAGCCCTACACCCTCTCGCTCTCCCCCTACTCCTTCCTCTGGCTGGAGATTCTCGACGGCTCCGAAGCCCCCGCACCCAACACCGCAGACGGCGAAGCCGCCATCATCGAACCCGAACTCCGCATCACGCAACCCAACCAAACCTAGCCCCGGAAACTCCACACACCGATGCCCTTCACTAACACCACTCCCGATCTCGCCGCCGCTTCCCCCGCGCAGAACGCTGCCCCGCCCGCGACCTCCACCGCCGCGCTCCTCGTCTCCCTCCCGCCCCAATCCGCCGACGCCCTCCACGCCACCCTCGCCAACCTCACCCTCGCCTTTCCCCACCGCAGCCTCCTCCTCGCCACCCCCGCCGACGCCCCCGCCCCACCGCATCTCGCCACCGCCAACCTGCACCTGCTCACCTATCCACCCGTAGCCGCCGCCAGCATCGAACTCGTCCTCCCACCAGCCCGTTTCATCGACGCCGACGCCCTTGCCCAGCAGCACCAGGCCGCCACCTGCCTGCTGCTCGGCCCCGGCGCCGAAGTTCTCCCACCCAGCCTCCTCCGCAGCCTCGCCGCCGACTCCGCCGACCTCATCCTTCCCCACTACCATCTCGGCGCCCGCGAAGGCCTCGTCAACTCCGCCATCCTCTACCCCGTCACCCGTGCCCTCTACGGCACACGACCCCGCTTCCCGCTCGCCGTCGATCTCGGTCTCTCCCTCCGCATGGCCCAACGCCTCGCCAACTCCGCACAGCGCTCCCTCACCGCCGGACACCACGAAGCCATTCTCTGGCCCGTCGCCGAAGCCGCATCCGCCAACTTCCTCATCGCCGAAGTCGACGGCTGCCCACGCCAGTTGCCCCAGCCGCCCTCGCTAGACCTCAACGCGCTGCTCGCCCACGTCGCCGCCTCCCTCTTCGCCGACATCGACACCAAAGCCGCATACTGGCAGCGCGCTCGCCCCGCCCAACCCCTGCAGCCACTCCGCGAAACCCCCAACCCCACCCCCGGCGTCCCCGACGTCACCCCCATGCTCGAAGCCTTCCGCATCGCCTACATCAACCTCGCCGACATCTGGTCGCTCGTCCTCCCGCCCAACTCTCTGCTAGGCCTCAAGCGCCTCTCCCAGATGCCGCCCACCGCCTTCCACATGTCCGACACCCTCTGGACCCGCATCGTCTACGACTTCGCCCTCGCCTTCCGCATCCGCACCATCAACCGCGGTCACCTCCTTGGGGCTCTCACCCCCCTCTACCTCGCCTGGGTCGCCTCCCACATCCTCTTTACCGACGCAGGAACGCCAGCCGAACAACACATCTCCGACCTCGCCGCCACCTTCGAGCGTGACAAGCCCTACCTCGTCTCACGCTGGCGCTGGCCAGACCGTTTCAATCCATAACACCAACCCATATTCGCAACCTGTTCCGTTACAAATAGCAGCAAGCACCCGTAAGGAGACTCATCATGTGGCAACAAGTTCACTTCGCGCTCAGCCAATCCGCCCACCGCGCACTCTTCAAACTCGCCAGCTTCCTCCCCGGGCTCGTCGCGCTCCTCGTCGCCGTCCTCGTCATGACCGCCGTCGGTGCTCTCCTCGCCGCCACCCTGCGCCGCATCCTCGCCGCCACCCACTTCGATCAGCGCATCGCACGCAACCAGACCGCCGCCGTCGCCGACTGGTCCCCCGCCCACAGCCCCACCCTGCTCATCGCACGCTTCGTCTTCTGGGCCTGCGTCCTCATCGGCGGCGGCATCGGCATCTCCGCCTTCGATGCCTCCTTCTCCAACAACTCGCCCGTCTCCGTCTTCCTGCTGCCCTATCTCACCCACGCCATCGGTGCAGTCCTGCTGCTCGTCGTCGGCAACCTCATCGCTCGCTTCCTCGCCCGTTCTGTCCTCATCGGTGCCGTCAACGCCCGCCTCCAGTACGCCCGCTTCCTCTCGCTCGGAGTCAAATGGCTCGTGCTCGTCCTCACCGGAGCCATGGTCCTCGATCACCTCCAGGTCGGCGGTACCGTCGTCGAACTCGCCTTCGGCATCCTCTTCGGCGGCATCGTCCTCACCCTCGCCCTCGCCATCGGCCTCGGCTCCCGCGAGATCGTCAGCCGCTCGCTCGAACGTAACGTCGACCTCACTACCTCCGACGCCACCGACGAACTCAACCCTCCCACCTCAGCCGTCGACCCGCTCCGTCACTTCTAGCTCCATCACTTCTAGCTAACGTTCGTCTCACGCCACAGCACCCGCTCCGCCAGAAACCCGTACAAAGACACCGCACCAAATCCCAACAGCGGCACCACGTACGACCACGCCAGGCTCCCCGTAGCCTTCGCCACCAACCCCAGCACCGGCGGAAACACCGCACCACCAACAATCGACATCACCAGAAAAGAACCCGCCAGCTTCGTGCTCCCACCCAGACCCTTCAACCCCAGCGCAAAGATCGTCGGAAACATGATCGACTGAAAATAGCTGCTCCCTACAATCCCATACGCACCCAGAATCCCCGGCTTCACCATCGCCACCCCCAGCAGCAACACATTCGCTGCGCCATACAACGCCAGCAGCTTGCTCGGAGCCACATACTTCATCAGCGGAGTCGTCGTAAATCGCCCCAGCGCCATCGCCACCAGGCAACCCGTCAGGTAGCCCGCCGCCGTACGCTCACTCACCGTGGTGTACTCCTTCATGTACGGAATCAGGCTGCTCCACATCGAAACCTGCGCCCCCACCGCACAAAACAGAGCCATCACCGCAAACCATAAATGCGGATGATGCAGCAGTGCGCCAAAGCTGCCATGGTCTTCCTCCTGCCCTTCCCCACCACCCTCCATTACCGGAAACTTCATCCGCGACAACACCACACCAAACAACAACACCACCGTACCCAGCGCCAGGTACGTCGGCACCACTCGCATCAACTCCGTATGCAAATATCCCGCATACGTCCCCGCCTGCTTCATCGCCGCCACCTCCGGCGCCTTCAACTCCACCCCCGAAAAGATAAACTTCGCCCCCAGTATCACCCCCACAATCGTCCCCGGAGGATTGAACGACTGCGCAAAGTTCAGCCGCCGCTCCGACGTCGCCGCCGGACCGAACTGCGCCATAAAAGGGTTCGCCGCCGTCTCCAACACCGACGCCCCGCAGCCCACTGTAAATAATGCAACCAGAAAAGGTACATATTGCCCGCTCACCGCCGCCGGCCAGAACAACACCATCCCCGTGCCGAACAGCCCCAGTCCCAGCACCATCCCCGCCTTGTACCCCCAGCGCCGCATCACCAGCGCCGCCGGTATCGCCATCGTGAAGTACCCCAGATAATTTGCCGTCTGCACCAACTGCGCCCCCAACTGCGACAGCTCAAACGACTTCCGGAACTGCTGCACCAGTATGTCTGTCAGATTGTTCGACATCCCCCACAGAAAAAACAGCACCGTCACCAGCACAAACAGCGCGATCTGTCCCGTCGGAAAAACCCGCTGCCCACCACCCGTCTCCGGCGCTTCCACTCCGCGTACCATCACCTTCGTTACCTGCATCCGCTCTCCCTGTCTTCCACCATCAACCGCTCTCAGCCAATCGCAACCATGATCTTCGTAAACTTCGCCGGAGCAGCACTCCACTCCCCCAGCATCCGCGCCGCCTCGTCCATCCGCACCACCGCACTCACCGCGTCCTCCACCGGAAACCGACCCGCCTCCAGCATCTGGATCACCTCGCGAAAGTCCTCCGGCAGCGCATTCCGCGAACCCATCACATCCAGCTCCTTCTGCACGAACAACCGCGTCTCATACGCCACCGGCTCCTTCGCATAGCCGATGTACACCACCCGCCCCGTAAACGCGACCTCCTCCACCGCCGCGCGAAACGTCACCGGCAGCCCGATCGCCTCGATCATCACGTCCGGACCTTGCCCCCCGGTGATCGCCGCCAGCCGCTCATGCAGGTCCTCGTTCTTCGAGTGGATCAAATGCTTCGCACCAGCCTTGCGCGCCGTCTCCAGCTTCGCGTCATCCATGTCGATCGCAATCGTCTCCGCCCCACGAAACGCAGCCGCCGCAATCGCTCCCAGCCCCACCCCGCCGCAGCCAAACACCGCCACCGTATCCGCCGCCGTCACTCGTCCTCGCGCCGCCGCATGCGTGCCCACCGTCAGCGGCTCCACCAGGCACAACTCCTTCAGCGACAGCTTCGCCGCATACAGCTTCTCCCGCGGTACGCAGATATACTCCGTCATCGCACCGTCCCGCTGCACCCCCATCGTCTCGTTGAACTGGCACGCATTCACCCGCCCATTCCGGCACGAAGGACACCGCCCGCAACTCGTATACGGCGAGATCGTCACCGCCGTCCCCGCCGCCAGTGCGCCGCCGCCCTCCACCACCTCCGCCGCCACCTCATGCCCCAGCACCCGCGGAAACGTCACCATCGCATTCCGGCCGCGATACGTATTCAGATCCGTCCCGCACATCCCCACCATCTTCACCCGCAGCAGCGCCTCACCTTCGCCGGCCACCACCTCCGGAACCGCAACCACTCCGGCCCGCTCAGGGCCTTCCATACGAAACGCCTTCATTGCATCTCCTCATCCGCGTCTAAAATCAACCACCGCCAGCCTACTCTTAAATCCGCACTCCCTACAGCCCATACACCGCCACCGCCGTCCCACCAAACACCGCCGCCTGCTCCTCCGCACTGTACCCCGCAAAGTACTCCCGCAGCACCTCAAACCACCGCGCATACTCCGTCGCCACCAGGCACACCGGCCAGTCCGAACCAGCCATCAGCCGCCCCGGCCCGAACGCCTCCACCACCACATCCAGATACGGCCGCAGCGTCTCCAGCGACCACCCCGACCACTCCGCCTCCGTCACCATCCCGCTCACCTTGCACCACACATTCTCCCGCATCGCCAACTCCCGCATCTGCCTCGCCCACGGCTCCATCAACCCCTCCCGAATCCGCGGCTTCGCCACATGATCCAGCACCATCACCTGCTCCGCATGGGCATCCACAAACTGGATCGTCTGCGCCAACTGCCGCTCAAAGATCAGAATCTCGTACACCAACCCACTCCCCCGCAGCCGCCGAATCCCCGCATTGAAATCCTCCCGCAGAATGTAATGCTCATCTGCCTCTGCCTGAATCACATGCCGCAGCCCCTTCAGCTTCGGCCTCTCCGCCAACTCCTCCAGCACTCCCGCAAATCCAGCCGACGCAATCGGTGCCCACCCCACCACCCCTCGCATCGCCCCACACTCTGCCGCCAAATCCAGCAGCCACCGCGTCTCCTCCACCGTCTGCCGCGCCTGCACCGTCACCGCGCCATCCACCCCCGCCGAAGCCAGCACACGCTCCAGATCATCCGGCAGAAAATCTCGCCGCAGCGCACGCATCCCCTCATCCAGCCACCCATACTCCGCCGACGAATACCGCCACAGATGATGGTGCGCATCGATCATCTCAGTCACGAAAACCTTTCACTTGAAACTGTGATCCATATTTACGAATTGGACAAGAAACTACTGTAAGGTGCGCCAACTTGTCGAAATACAAGCCAGTAACACTGGCAATAACTAATATCTTAATAATCCGTAGACACAATAGGCATCCCGTGGTACGCTTCGTTGATTACTAATGGAGACACCGATGGCACCTATCAATAGAAGACAGTTGATATCGTTCGTTCCGTGCGCAGCGGCTTTCCCCTGCTCAATATTCGGCCTTTCGCGGTCAGCGTTCGGACAAGACTCGAATCCTAATTCGTTCAAGGAATGCTTAGGGAAGCTTAGTCCTTCAGTTGTCAAAAGTACTTACAGCAGCCTCACTGCTTTAGGCACAGCGATAAATTCGAAGCAGTTGACGCATGCTCATGTTGCCACCTTGCAGGTGGCTTATGGAACCTATATTGGGAACCTTGCCGAAACTGGATATTATGCCCTTGTTGATAGCCAACTTAGCCAAGGCTTACTGCAAACCAGCTTAAGTGAGCAAGATGTCGATGACTCACTAAGGCGCTATTCCATGCTGGGGCTACCCACTCTGGATATTGAATCAACCAAAGACTCACTGCTTCGTTTTGATGACTCGGATAAAGAACTACTAAAACTGCAGGTTCTTAAAAGCGGATTACAGATCATTTCAACCGATGCTATGAATGAACTTGTTACGAAGCTGCACAATACTGCAAAGCAACAGCAGGCCGAGCGAGAAGCACAACAAACAATGTTCTATAAGCACACTCCTTATTGTGCAGCTCTGATCGGCTTGGACGTTATCGCCATGCTGACGGGGAATATACCTGCGGCTGCGATCGCTACTGTTGCGTTATGGTGGGAAGGTTGCTAACTACAGTTTCTGTCTTATCTCCTCAATACTATGAATTTTAGTCAGCTTAGCTTAATCAAAGCTGACTAAAATTCTTACATCCCGTGGTAACGTAATCTCTAACTTGCTTTAAGCAGAGGCTTTATGTCCAAGCTATATTCTCGGTCATCTGTGTGGTGGGTGAGCTTAATATCTGTGGTCGATCTCGTAAATAGCGTCCACACATATCGTAGATCTGACACTAAAGACGCCCTTCATTTAAGCATCTTAGTGCTCTTCATTGTGATGATTTGGTTTTTTTATCTTCTCTTCCAGATAACACTACTGCGGTTGGCTACAAAACTAGATTCGCTAAATTCAGAATCTATGCCCACGCAAGTATGGAAAATGGAATCGGATCGGCTTAATAAAAATGCTTCACGCCTGTGTCTTTGTGCTCTACTCTTGAGCTATTACGTATCAAGATACTGATCAACATAGAAAATATAATAAAAACTTACTGATGAAAGCCGTAACTCTATCGTGTGCTGCTTCTGCATACAAGGAAAGGTCTATCAGGAAACTAGTCTGGTCGTTGAATTAGACTTGTTTTTATGTCTGCGCAGACCACCCATATCGTAGGCTCCTCCCCCATCCGCAAGGAGGGCGTCGCCAAGGTCCTCGGCCGCGCTCAGTACATCGACGACATCGCCCTTCCCAACATGTGGTTCGGCGCCACCGTCCGCTCCACCATCCCCCGCGGACGCATCACCTCCATCACCTTCGATCCCGCCATCCCCTGGCACGAGTTCACCATCGTCACCGCCGCCGACGTCCCCGGCGAAAACACCATCGTCCACATCGCCAAAGACCACCTCTGCCTCGCCTCCACCCACGTCAACCACCCCAACGAGCCCATCCTCCTGCTCGCCCACCCCGACCGCGCCGTCCTCCCCGCCGCCGTCGCCGCCGTCCACATCACCTACGATCCCCTCCCCGCCGTCTTCACCATCGACCAGGCCGAAGCCCCTGACGCACCCGCCATCTGGGGCGACCCCGACGCGCCCGAAAAAAACCTCTTCAAGTCCTACCTCATGCGCTCCGGCAACGAGTCCCAACTCGACGCCATCTTCGCCGCTGCCGACCACATCGTCACCGGCGAGTACCGCACCGGAGCCCAGGAGCAGCTCTACATCGAAAACAACGGCATCATCGCCGAGTACTCCGCCACCCACGGTGTCACCGTCCGCGGCGCCATGCAGTGCCCCTTCTACGTCGTCCACGCCCTCCAACTCGTCTTCAACCTGCCCGCCGAACAATGCCGCGTCATCCAGACCGAGACCGGTGGAGCCTTCGGCGGCAAAGAAGACTTCCCCTCCGTCATCGCAGCCCACGCCGCCCTGCTCGCCATGAAGTCCGGCCACCCCGTCAAAATCTGCTACGACCGCGCCGAAGACCTCGCCGCAACCACCAAGCGCCACCCCAGCCGCACCCGCATCCGCACCGCCGTCAGCAAAGACGGCAAACTCCTCGGCGGAGACATCGCCTTCTGCCTCGACGGCGGCGCCTACCTCACCCTCTCCGCCACCGTCCTCTCCCGCGGAACCATCCACGCCGCCGGCCCTTACCGCTGGCCCGCACTACGCGTCTCCGGCAAAGCCTACGCCACCAACCTCCCGCCCCACGGTGCCTTCCGCGGCTTCGGCGCGCCCCAGTCCATCTTCGCCACCGAGCGCCACATGGACCGCATCGCCCACGCCCTCGGCATCACCCCCGAAGACGTCCGCCGCCGCAACCTCCTCGCCCCCGGCGACCGCACCGCCACCGGCCAACTCGTCCCCCAATCGGGACCAGACACCGTAGACATGCAGCACCTCCTCACCCGCGCCCTCACCGAGTCCGACTACCACGCCAAACAAGCGCGCTTCCAAAAGGAAAATCCCACCTCCCCCATCAAGCGCGGCATCGGCTTCGCCACCTTCTTCCACGGCTCCGGCTTCACCGGCTCCGGCGAGCGCCGTCTCAACTCCCTCGTTGAAATCGAACTCACCCCCACCGGACAACCGCAGATCCTCGTCTCCTCCACCGAGTTCGGCCAGGGAACCAACACCATCCTCTGCCAGATCGCCGCCGAAACCCTCCACCTCCCCTACGACTTCATCCTCATCGCCCAGCCCGACACCAAACACGTCCCCAACTCCGGCCCCACCGTCGCCTCCCGCACCGCCATGATCGTCGGCAAACTCGTCGAGCGAGCCGCCCAATCCCTCGTCCAATCCCTCATTACCTCCGGCCACCTGCCCCACCACTACTCCGCCGACGACTTCCGCCACGCCGCCCTCGCCTACCTCGCCCAGCACGGCCCCCTCAAAGCCAGCGTCCGCTACCAGTCCCCCGGAGACATTGTCTGGGACGACGACAACTACAAAGGCGAGGCCTACCCCGCCTACGCCTGGGCCGTCTACGTCGCTGAAGTCGCCGTCGACACCACCACCTACGCCGCCACCTGCACCAACTTCTACGCCCTCCAGGAGGTCGGCAAAGTCCTCCACCCCATCCTCGCCGCCGGCCAGATCGAAGGCGGAGTCGCTCAGGGAATCGGCTTCGCCCTCTACGAAAAATGCGTCTGGCAACAAGGCCACATGGCCAACAACCAGATGACCAACTACATCATGCCCACCTCCGCCGATCTCCCCCCCATCCACGTCGCCTTCGAAGAAATCCCCAGCATCCATGGCCCCTTCGGAGCCAAAGGCATCGGCGAACTCCCCATGGACGGCCCCGCACCCGCCATCCTCAACGCCATCGAAGACGCCACCCGCATCCCCTTCAACGAGATCCCTCTCCTCCCCGAAGACATCTTCCAACGCATGACCGCCAACGGCCACACCAGCGGCGACCCCTGCGTCCCCGAGGCCACCGCATGACCACATCGGCACACATCCGGTTGCCCCATCTTCGCGACAGCCTCACCGTCGCTAAGATGGGCATCGTGCGAACGCACGACCGCTTTCTTATCCTCCGCAACACAACCTCGGAATCTACCAAATGACTCAAATCACCCTAACCATCAACGGCCAACCCCGAACCATCGAAGCCCCGCCGCTCAAGCGTCTCCTCGACGTCCTCCGCGAAGACCTCCACCTCACCGGAGCCAAGGAAGGCTGCGGCGAAGGCGAGTGCGGCTCCTGCTCTGTCCTCCTCAACGGCGAGCTGGTCAACTCCTGCCTCGTCCCCATTCTGCAAGCCGAAGGCGCCCACATCACCACCATCGAAGGCATCGCAAGCAACGAAAAACTCCACCCCATCCAGCAATGCTTCCTCGAACAAGGCGGAGCCCAGTGCGGCATCTGCACTCCCGGCATGATCCTCGCCACCCACCACCTGCTCGAAAAATATCCGCAACCAAACCTGTTACAAATTCAGGAAGGCCTAGCCGGAAACCTCTGCCGCTGCACCGGCTACACCCGCATCTTCCAAGCAGTCCAACAAGCCTCCAAAACACCCGGAACCAATTCTGTGCCGTCACCAATTTAATGCCGTCATCCTGAACAAAGCACAAATCCGAAGACCACCGTAATCCGCTTTTGCTCTTGCTTTTGCCTTTGCTTTCGCTTTTGCCTTTGCTTGTTTTTTAGTTGTCATCCTTCGCGAAGCGGAGGACCTGCTGTTGTCGTTGCCATCGCTCTTGCCGTTGCCCTTATCAGGAATAGTCCTCATGCGCTCAAACGTCCTCCAATACGACCTCACCGCCCCCGCCACCCTCGAAGCGGTCCTCGAAATCCTCGCCTACGAGCCCGGCGAATACACCCTCATCGCCGGCGGCACAGAAATCATGGTCGCCCTCGCAGCCGGCCGCCTCGCCGCAAAAAAACTCGTCTCCATCAACCACCTCCAGGAACTCCGCTTCATCGCAGTCACCCCCGAAGCCATCACCATTGGCTCCGGAACCACCTTCACCGACCTCCGCAAACACCCCGTCATCCAATCCGACTTCCCCCTCCTCAAACAAGCAGCCAGTTGGACTGGTTCCATCGCCAACCAGAACCGCGCAACCCTCGGCGGAAACATCGTCAACGCCAGCCCCGCCGCCGACACCCCACCCGCACTCCTCGCCTGCGAAGCCACCCTCACCCTCGTCTCCAAACGCGGCACCCGCACCATGCCCTACACCGACTTCCACCTCGGCTACAAAAAAACCGCACTCGCCCCCGACGAACTCCTCCACAGCATCCACATAAAACGCAACCTAAACGGTTACATTCCCTACACCCGCAAAGTAGGTACCCGCAACGCCCAGGCCATCTCCAAAGTAGCCCTGGCCGCCCTCTGTCTTACCGCCGAAGGCGTGGTGAAAGACATTCGCATCGGAGCAGCCAGCCTGCAAGACCGCCCCGCCCGCCTCACCGCCACCGAGCAGGCCCTCCTCAACCAGCCCATCACCCCCGCCACCATCGCCGCCGCCCGCGCCGCCCTCCTCACCGAAACCCACCCCATCGACGACATCCGCAGCACCGCCCAATACCGCGCCCACGTAGCCGCCAACCTCCTCGAAGAATTCCTGCTCTCCCTCTAACCCGCGACCAATCCCGGGGCCCCATCTTCGCGACAGTCTCATCGTCGCTAGGTGGGCATCGTGCAAAGCACGACCGCTCTCCTCAACCCACCAATAGCTCTTGGTGGAAGCCACTCACCCAAACAACTCCCGCGCCCGCTCCAACTCCTCCACCGTATCCACATCCAACTCCCCACCCACCAACGCCACACACCGCGCCCCCCGCAACAACTCCCTCGCCCCCACATCCCCCCTTAGCTCCATCAACTCGCCAAACACCCGCCTCGGAAAGTAAGCCGGCACTCCCCGCCGCCCCGCATACCCCGAAGCCACAATCTCCTCCCCACCCGCCATCAACTCCCGCAGATGCTCCGCCGTCACCGCTGGCTGATCGCAAGCCATCACCACCACCCCCTCCGCACCCTCCTCGCCTGCGCAAACCGCCCCCACCCCCACCCGAATCGACGACGCCATCCCCTCCTCCGCCGCCTCATTCACCACCACCCGAAATCCTTCCACCCTTGCCAGACAATTCTCCACAACCAGTCCAGCAGAAACCACGACCAACACAGGCTCCAACCCCGCCGCCACCGCCACCCGCACCGCCCGTTCCAGCAGCGTCTCCGACCCTAGCCGAACCCCCTGCTTCGCCTCCCCCAGCCGCCGCGAAGCCCCCGCCGCCAGTACAATCCCCGCAATCACTGCGCCTCATCCATGGCGCACTGCACCTGCAGATACCGGCTCGCCCCACCCTTGGCAATCTGCTCCGCCACCTCCGCCGCACCCAGCCGCCGCGAAGTCCCCAGCTTCCCCTGCACACACGCCTGCGCCTCCGCAATCACCGCCAACGCAATCGCCTCCGGCCCATCCCCGCCCAGGTCCAACCCCACCGGAGCATACAGCCGCGAACAGCACTCCTCCACCGTAAGCCCTTTCATCACAGCAGCTTCACTCACCAGCAGACTGCTCCGGTGCCGCGCCCCCAGCACCCCCAGATACCGCGGCATCACCCCCAGCAGCCCCACCAGCAACGCCCGATCCTGCTCATAACTATGCGTCATCAACACCACCGCATCCTCACTCCCAATCCCCAACTCCTCCACCCCCGTCACCACCCGCACCTCCTCCGCCTCCGGAAACCGCTCCCGCCGCGCCAACTGCGCCCGTCCCTCCGCCACCGTCACACGCCAACCCAGCAGCGCCGCCATCTGCACCAGCGGCTTCGCATCGTCTCCCGCACCCAGTACAAACAGCCGTTGCAAAGGCCTGATCTCCTCCACAAACCGCCCCTCATACTCCTCCCCCGCCCGCAAACCGATCACACATGCCAGCTTCTTCGCGCCCAAACCCTCGCTCGCAAACACCACCGCACCATCCGCGCCCAGCACCACCCGCCGCAGACTCCGGCCCTCTCCCGGCAGCCACGTCACCACCGTACACTTCTGCCCCGCCAGCGAAGCCTCAATCGCCCCCATCAGTGCGGCACACTCCGGCGTCCCCACCGGCTCCAGCAGCAGATCCACCACCCCCCCGCAACCCAGCCCGAACGGCAACTCCGCCGTATCGTCAAACAGCGTCGAGTAGCGCTCCACCACCGCTCCCTCCCGCACCTTCCACCCCGACTTCCGCACCACCTCCGTCTCCAGACACCCACCGCTGATCGTCCCCGCATGGCCCCCATCCGCGCCAATCAACAAACGCGCCCCCGGCCGCCGGTACGACGATCCCTCCGTCCGCACCAACGTCACCAGCGTCGCCGCACCACCCCGTCGCCACATCGCCACCAACTGCCGTCGCTCCATCATGCCCTCTATTCTCCACCCTTCCGCCCTCGACTCCAACCACTCCCCAGCCCCCCGCATCACCCGGCAAATCTCTGCACACGGGCAACCACCCCACACCCCTACGCATCTGCACCTCTGCACCGGCTCAATCCAAACCCCAAACCCAGAAATAACCAGTAAACATAAGCAAATAAACAGCTTACACGCGAGGACACGATTTCCCCTCACATCCCCGGGCCAGTTTCCCCAAAGTGGTAAATCTTTTCCTTCGCCATCCCCATATAGGCAAATGTTTGCCTATATACCCATCAATTCCCCATCCACCCCACCCCATCCACCGCAATCTCCCCCGCAGCGTCACCCTGATTTCCACTCAATCTCCCGCACTTGCCCCACTTAGCCGTCCTGCTCGCGCCACGTCCACGATCTGCACAGAATAATCATCCCGCTCCCCCACTTTGGCACTCGCAGTGCAACAGCTACGCCTGTCAACGGAGTCAGCGAAGCCCAGTCCACCGGCAAACTTCCTCCCTCCAGCGACACGGTCCTTCGAAAAATGGCTTTTTCGAGGTCAACCGCTCCAAAGCTGCCCCTGTTGCAACCTTGTTTCACTTTGTACTACCCGGAGTTCACATCATGGTTTCTTACCGTCGCTGCGGTATATTTGTCGCTCTCGTCCTCGCTCTTCTCGCACTCGCGCCCATCTCCTCCGCCGCGCAAGCCATCACCTTGGTGAAAAACACCACCCGTTCCGCCGGCACTGGCACCGCCAGTTACAACGCAGACTCCGGCTCTGCCACGACGGTGAACCTCAGCAACCCGTCCTACATCGTCTTCGACTCCACCGGAAACCAGTACATCTCGGATACGCTCAACAACTGCGTCCGCAAGATCGACACCTCCGGAAACGTCACCACCGTTGCCGGCCTGGCGGTCTCCGGCCAGAGCGATACCTGCTACTCCGGGTTCGTTCCCGCCCCGACCGCCGCGCAAGGCCTCTACCGTCCTACCGGCCTCGCCATCGACGCCAGCAACCGCCTTTACATCGCCGATAGCATGCACCACTGCATCCGCGCTCTCGCTAGCGGCAGCACCGGTTCCGCCAACCTCGTCCCCGTCGCCGGAACCTGCGGCACCGATCCCCTTGCCTCCATCACACCCTCCCCCAGCGGCCTCGCGCTCGACTCTACCGGCAATCTCTACATCAGCGTCGCCCTCGTCAACTACCCGGTCGGTCAACCCGTCTCCCAGGTCCTCCGCCACAACCTCAACGACGCCGCCCAGAACGCCTGCTACCTCGCCGGTGCCGCCTCCGCCAATGTCAGCACCCCCTGCCCCGGCATCACCAACGGCATCCAGCTCAACAGCCCCGCCGCACTCGCCATCGACGCCAGCAACAATCTCTTCATCGCCGACACCGGCAACAACTGCATCCGCGAAGTCGCCGCACTCACCACCCAGCAGACCGCAGTCGGCCAATGCCTCAACGACGCCTCCGGCAACGCTGCAACCGCTCTCCACGCCCCCTACGGCCTCGCCGTCTCCGCCACTCAGGCCCTCTACATCTCCCAGTCCAGCCCCGACAACATCGTCCGCTTCTCCACCGCCAACAACTCCCTCCAGCTCGTAGCTGGCCTCCCTTCCGGCCTCGCCGGCCCCTACGACTCCGCCCAGGACGGCAACTCCGCCATCAACGCACCCCTCGACGCGCCCCTCGGCCTCGCCTTCAGCCCCGCTGCCAACCTCTTCGTCGCCGACTCCAACAACCACATCATCCGCCAGCTCAACGCCAACCTCTTCTTCCCCAGCACCAACGTCGGCAGCACCAGCGCCGTCCAGGCCGTCACCGTCCTGATCAACCAGCCGGTCAACCTCGCTGTCGCCTCCGCCACCGACTACACCATCGCCAGCACCACCTGCTTCGGCACCCTCGCCCCCGCCGCCAAAGCCGCGCAGCCCACCACCTGCCAGGTCTTCCTCCGCTTCACCCCCACCCGCCCCGGCCTGCGCTCCGCTCCGCTCAAGCTCACCGACAGCGTCTCCGGCACCTCCGTCTCGCTGGGTGTTCAAGGTACGGGCACCGGAGCCCTCGGCCTCTTCACCCCCGGCACCTCCGCCACCGTCGCCACCCACCTCACCTCGCCAGCAGCCATCGCCACCGATGCCGCCGGCAACGCCTACGTGCTCGACTCCGCCAACGGCGCCTCCACCCTCCGCAGCATCCCCGCCGTCGGTGGTGCCTCCCAGACCATCCTCACCTCCACCATCGCCAACCCCTCCGCCCTCGCCGCCGATGCCGCCGGCAACTGGTATCTGGCTGACGCCACCCACGGCTCCATCGCCCGCTACGGTGCCGATGGCTCCATCACCACCAGCTACGTCGTCGGACTCGATACGCCCACCGCACTGGTCGTCGATCACGCCGGCAACCTCGTTATCGCCCAAGCTGGCTCCAGTCACAACGTCATCAAGGTCTTCGCCGCAGGTGGCCGCCTCACCCTCGCTGGCAGCGGCCTCAACACCGCCGCCGACGACGTGACCGCCACCAACGCCAGCTTCCTCGCCCCCAGCGCCCTCACTCAGGACGCCAACGGCACCCTCTACGTCGCCGACCAGGCCGGCCACCGCATCTACGCCATCGACCACACCGGTAGCATCCACGTCGTCGCCGGCAACGGCACCACTGCCACCACGGTCGCAGGACACGCCACCGGCACCGCCATCCTCACCCCCTCCTCACTCGCCACCGACGCCGCCGGAGACCTCTACATCGCCGACCAGGCCGCCGGAATCGTCTACATCGTCTACGCCACCGCCACCAACGACACCAACATCGCCAGTGTCTATACCGTCGCCGCCCAGCCCACCCCGGCAGCGCCCCTAAACATCGCGCTCGACGCCAATAGCAACATCTTTATCTCCAACAACGCCACCCAGTCCGTCGTCGAAGTCACCTACCCCAACCCCACCCTTACCTTCGGAACCGTCCTCGTCGGCAGCACCTCCGCCGCGCAACACCAGGCCATCGCCAACACCGGCAACCAAAGCCTCGCCATCACCGGATCTTTCACCCCCTCCGACTCGCACTTCACCGTCGATACCGCCTCCACCACCTGCGGCACTTCCATCCTCTCTGGCGCAGTCTGCAGCCTCGGCTTCACCTTCACCCCCACCGCCAACGCCACCCTCACGGCCTCCTCCACGCTCGTCTCCAACGCCTACAACACCCCCCAGACCATCGCCCTCAACGCCACCGGCAAGCAGACCGCCGCCCTTGCCGTCGCACTCCCCGCTCAGTCCGAAATCTACGGTCAGTCCTTCCCCGAGGTGGTCACCTTCTCCGCCATCACCGCCGTGCCCACCGGCACCATCACCTTCGCCACCGAAGGCCGCACCCTCTGCATCTTCACCGGAACCCTCACCGCCACCACCACGTGCACCGCGCTCAACAGCGGCCTCGACGTGGGAACCCACACCATTTCCTTCAACTACTCCGGCGATACCAACTACTCCGCCACCTCCGGCGTCGTCACACTCTCCGTCACGCCCGCTCCGCTCGCCGAGATCGTCAACAACGCCAGCCGCTCCTATGGCACCACCAACCCCACATTCTCAGGCACCCTCACCGGTGCCGTCGCCGGCGACACCTTCCTTGTCTCCTACGCCACCACCGCCTCCGCCAACAGCCCCGTCGGAACCTACCCCATCGCCGCAACCCTCACTCCCGTTGGCGCCACCAGCCTCGCCAACTACACCTTCACCAATACCCCCGGCACCCTCACCATCACCGCCAACGCCAAATCCCTCGTCATCAACGTCAACAGCGCCACCCGCATATACGGCGCGGCCAACCCCAGCTTCGCCGGCTCCGTCACCGGCGTCATCCCGGGCGACGACGTCGTCGTCACCTACAACACCGCCGCCAACAACACCTCTTCCACCGGAACCTACCCCATCGGGGCCAGCATCTCCGGCAACTCCGCCAGCAACTACATCGCAACCATCCACCCCGGCACCCTGGCCATCACCGCCGCCTCCACCATCACCACCAT
Source organism: Acidobacteriota bacterium (assembly GCA_021780315.1). GTDB lineage: Bacteria > Acidobacteriota > Terriglobia > Terriglobales > Acidobacteriaceae > Edaphobacter. The sequence goes on along the minus strand of JAJXYY010000027.1, from coordinate 54,721 downwards.
CTCCTCCTCCGCCGCATCCATGGTCGCGGGCTCCAATGTCACCTTCACGGCCAACGTATCGGCCACCAGCGGCCCCGCCTCCGGCATCGTCAACTTCTACGACGGCACCGTCCTCCTTGGCTCCGGAACCCTCACCGCCGGCTCTGCCTCCTTCACCATCGCCACCCTCGGCCTCGGCACCCACACCATCGCCGCCACCTTCCTCGCCAACACCAACTACACCACCAGCGGAGCCAATCTCACCCAGATCATCTCCCAGCCCATCGGCAGCTTCGTCCTTGGCACCACCACCCCCAACGCCTACCTCCGTGGAGGCGGCGTCACCACCTACCAGATCACCATCAGTTCCATCGGAGCCTTCGCCGGACAGGTCGACCTCACCTGCGCAGGCCTGCCCGCCGACGCCACCTGCTCCTTCTCCAATGCCTCCCCCACCGTCACCGCCGGTGGCACCGCGACCACCACCATGACCGTAACCACCACCGCTGCCGACGCCCGTCTCCAGGCGCCCCTCAACCTCCACCCCGCAGACTTCGCTCCCATCACCGCAGCCGCAGTCTTCCCCATGGAACTCTCCGGCCTCGGAGTCTGCTTCGCCGGCCTCCGCCGCCGCAAGACCCTCGGCACCCAGCGCGCACGCCTGCTCATCCTGCTCGCCTTCACCCTTGCCATCGTCGGACTCACCGGCTGCGGAACCACCAGCCCGGCAGCCTCCAGGATCTACACCATCAACATCACCGCCAACAGCGTCACCTTCCCCGCATCGGCACAGACCACTTCGGTGGTGCTCGCCATCGGCCAATAGCAGCCCCGGTGCAATGCGCACGGAAAGACCTCCGTACCGCACCCAAGACCTTCACATTAGCCAAACGACAGCAAACGATAGCACCACCCTGGGGAGAGTCAGCGAACTCTCCCCGCTTTTTTTGCTCATCACCCCCCGCACCAACACCCCCACTCCCAACCAAATATCTGCTAAACTACTCGAGTCGGTTCAGCGGTCCAGCAAGCCCACCCAAAAGCTTGAGCAGCACGGAATGCTCCTCCCATCGACATCTCATGCAATTGTTCGGGGCGTAGCGCAGTCTGGTAGCGCACCTGGTTCGGGACCAGGGGGTCGGAGGTTCGAATCCTCTCGCCCCGACCATTCTTCCCATTCAGTACACTTCAGAAAAGACTGAAGGGGCTCCTGTATGCAAGCACCCAACGAACCTTACTCTGCGGTCGTTCGCGCCAGCCAATCGGAGCCTGCAGCCTTCCGGCCTGCTGTCGGCAACACCAAATCAAGCGTCACTACACACGAAAACCTGTGACCTCAATCACGGCCTTCAGCAACGCCGCGAGTAATACTCACTGCAGTTCGTTCGCTTGCACCGGGAATGAACGTTGCAAGTTGCACCTCAGTTCCATTCGAGAGCAACGTTATTCGGAATCCACAACGATCACGACGGAAAGGCAATGCGAGTCGTGCCGATGGATCTTCCCAGCGAAACGAGGTGGAGCCATGGAGTTGAGAGAGGTTCTTCAGCAGAGACGCTCAGTCCGCACTTATCAGGACACACCCATCGAGCCACACATGGTCCAGGCTCTCATCGACACGGCAATACTGGCTCCCAGCGCCAGAAACAGTCAACCGTGGGAGTTCTGGGTCGTTCTCGGCAAACACCGAATTGACGATCTCTCCGACAGAGCCAAGGCATGGCTGGTTGAGAAGGTCGCGCACAATCCCACCGCAGAAGCCGCACAGCAACGGCAGTTTCTTGCCACGCCTGAACTCTCGCTCCTCTACCATGCCCCGGCGCTCGTCCTCGTGGCAGCACCGTCATTTGAAAAGCAGGCCGACGAAGATTGCTGTTTGGCTGCACTCACCTTCATGCTCAGTGCGCGGGACGCAGGCATAGGAACCTGCTGGATCGGCTTGGCCCGACCCTGGTTCAATCAATCTGCCACCAAGGCCGAATTGAGTATCCCCGAAGCCACCAGCATCGTCGCTCCCCTCGTGCTCGGTTATCCCAGGCAATGGCCGAAAACCCAGGAGCGGAATCCCGCAACCGTGCATTGGATCGGCTGAAGTCATCCATCGACGAGCATTGGCCAGACAACCACGACGCAAGGGATCAGAGCAACAGCTTCGATCCCACCCATTTCGACCGCAAGGTGGTGACGACCATCCATCGGGTATCCCTGCAGCGACGCGTAGAACGTGATCGAAGAGCGATCCAAGCTAATGGCTGAGACGGTGAAGCCGAACCAGATGCTCGCACCGGGACGCTGCGCAATGTCCAGTTTGTATTGAACTTTGGTGCGATGGTCCACGTTGTTGGACCATCCGGAAGAGACAAGAACTCTCCTCAGTGTACTGTCCGACTTCCTGCTTAGTCCGAAGCGAGTGACTCCTGTCACCAAGTCCATCCATGCAATAAGATACGTTCAAGCAGCCGTACACTAACCTTCTGTACTGAAAGTCTGACGCTGTACTCACTTTCACCGACGTTCACCACGACGGAAAGCTCGGTTCCTCGCTATGGCAAGACACGACCGACCATCGCCCTGCCGGCAATCCGTCGCCGCAGTCGTCGCTGACCTTGGCACTGACCTGCACTCCGGACTCACCACCGCCGAAGCTACGCGGCGCCTGGCCACCTGTGGCAGCAATGCCCTCCGCTCCACCCCGCGGCCGCCCGCCTGGCAACGCCTGCTCGCCCAGGGCAACGACCCCCAGGTCTACCTCCTGCTCACCGCCGCTGCAGTCACCGTCCTGGTCGCTAGACTACAAGGCAACTCAGGCATCCCCTACGAAGCCCTCATCATCCTCGCCATCGTCTTCCTCAACGCACTGCTCGGCTTTCTACAGGAAGACCGTGCCGAACGCGCCCTAGCCGCGCTCAGCACCATGATGCCCCAACGGTCCACCGTCCTCCGCGACCACCTCCAGCAACACATCCTCGCCCGGCACCTCGTCCCAGGCGACATCCTCCTCCTCAGCGAAGGCGACTCCGTCCCCGCAGACGCCCGCCTCGCCCAAGCCTCCGCACTCCTCACCACCGAGTCCTCCCTTACCGGCGAAAGCCTCCCCGTGCCCAAGCACACCGACCCGCTAGGCCACGCCGCTGCACTTGGCGACCGCGCCAACATGGTCTTCGCTGGAACCATGGTCGTCTCCGGCAATGCCCGGGCCATCGTCACCGCCACCGGCATGCACACCGAGTTCGGCCAGATTGCCAACCTCCTCGAAGCAGAACCCGCCCAACTCACGCCGCTGCAGATTCAACTCCGCCGCCTCAGCAAACAACTCGGGGCTGCCGTCCTGCTCATCGCCCTCATCGTCGTACTCGTACTGCTCAGCGTGCAGGGCCTGCAAAGCCCCGCCGACGTCATGAGCATCCTCATCTTCGGCATCGCCCTCGCCGTCGCCGCCACCCCTGAAGGTCTCGCTGCCGTCATCACCCTCGCCCTCGCCCTCGGCGTCCAGCGCATGGCCCGTCGCGGAGCCATCGTCAAAAAACTCCCCGCCGTCGAAACCCTCGGCTCCACCACCGTCATCGCCTCCGACAAAACCGGCACCATGACCCGCAACGAGATGACCGTCTCCACCCTCGTCACTGCCGCCGGAACCACCCACGTCTCCGGTGCAGGCTACGCCCCCGAAGGGCAACTCACCACCCCCACCCACCAGCCCCTCGCCCCCGCCTGCAACCACGAGACCCACCAATTGCTTCTGGCAGCCGCCCTCGTCAACAACGCCCAACTTCATCACTCCGCCACCGGATGGAATATCCAGGGCGATCCCACCGAAGCCGCCCTGCTCACCGCCGCACGCAAAGCCGGCATCGACACCGACCAACTCCCAACCCTCTACCCGCGCCTCGCTGAGATCCCCTTCTCCTCCGAGCGCAAGCGCATGAGCACCATCCATCCCACCTCCACGCAGACTCCACCACCCCAGCAAACCACCGTCTTCACCAAAGGCGCACCTGACCTCCTGCTCGACCGCTGCACCCACGAGTTCGCCGCCGGTATCGCCGTGCCACTCACCCCCCAACGGCGCCAGCAGATCCTCCTCGACAACGATCAACTCACTGCCCGTGCACTCCGCACGCTCGGCATCGCCACCCGCACCCTCTCCGCCTCCGAGACCGCCCATCCCACCACCCCCGAGCAAGCCGAACAGACCGAGCAGCACCTCACCTTCCTTGGCCTCGTCGGCATGATGGATCCCCCGCGCCCAGAGGCCCGCCCCGCCATCGAGCGTACCCGCCAGGCCGGCATCCGCACCCTCCTCATCACCGGCGACCACCCCCACACCGCCGCAGCCATCGCCCGCGAGCTCGGCATCCCCAACGCCACCACCGTCCTCGTCGGCGTACAACTCGACCGCCTCTCCGACCGCGAACTCAGCCACGCCGTCCAAACCACTCAGGTCTTCGCCCGCGTCAACCCCCAGCACAAACTCCGCATCGTCCACGCCCTCCAGCAGAATCACGAAATCGTTGCCATGACCGGCGACGGAGTCAACGACGCCCCCGCCCTCAAAGCCGCGCACATCGGCGTCGCCATGGGCATCACCGGCACCGACGTCTCCCGCCAGGCCGCGGCCCTCATCCTCACCGACGACAACTTCGCCACCATCGTCGCTGCCGTCGAAGAAGGTCGCATCGTCTTCGACAACATCCAGAAGTTCCTCCGCTACCTGCTCGCCACCAACCTCGGCGAGGTCTTCACCCTCTTCCTCAGCGCGGTACTGCTCTCCTTCCGCACCTCCACCGGCCCCCACCACCTCACTCTCCCGCTCACAGCCGCTCAGATCCTCTGGATCAACCTCATCACCGACGGAGCACCCGCCCTCGCCCTCGGCGTTGACCCTCCTGCTCCACATGTCATGCAGCGTCCGCCACGCCGCCCTCAGGATGCCATCCTCGGCTCGCAAATGCTACAGGACCTCCTGCTCGTCGCTTCCGTCATGACCGCGGGAACGCTCTACATCTTCTTCCTCGCCCCGCCGCAGCACTCCATCGTCCACCAGCGCACCATGGCCTTCACCACCCTCATGCTCTTCCAACTCGCCAACGCCCTCAGCGCCCGCTCCGAGTCCGACTCCATCCTCGTCGGCCTCTTCCGCAATCGCTGGCTCTGGGCCGCCATCCTCGCCTCCATCGCGCTCCAACTCACGCTGCTCCACGTCCCCATCCTGCAACGCGCCTTCGGAGTCGTCTCCCTCACCCGTCGCGATTGGGCTCTCTGCCTCGCCGTCGCAAGCACTATCGTATGGGTAAGCGAACTCGCAAAATGGATCCGCCGCAACCACCGTCCCTCCGCAGCCACCCACACCGTCGAGGAATCAGCATGAATCTACCCTCAGGCCAGCAACCCGCAGCAGTCGCACCCCAGCCGCCAGCCACCAACGCTGGCTTCAGTTGGAAAAACCTTACCCTCTTCCTCCTCACCATCGTCGCCGTCCTCCTCTGCCTGCGAATGCTCCAGCCCTTCCTCCCCGCCATCACCGGAGCCATCGTCCTCGCCGTCGTCACCTGCCATCCCTACCGCTGGATCGCCGCACGCCTCCGCTCCCCATCCGTTGCTGCAGCCACCAGCGTCGCACTCGTTGCCCTTGGCATCATCGGCCCCACCTTCCTGCTCGCCCAAAGCTTCGGCTACCGCGTCCTGGCCGCCATTCAGGCCGTACAAAGCGGCTCCGCCCAACACTCGCTGCAACAGTTCCTCGATCACTCCCCCCGCATCGACGCCATCGTCCAGTTCTCCCTCGACAACATCACCCCCAGCCAGGCCTTCGATAAGTCCGCAGGCTTCCTCACCGCGCACATCGGTGCCCTCCTCGCCGGCTCCCTCACCGCCCTCACCCAGATCGTCATCATGCTCTTCGTCCTGTTCTTCGTCTACCGCGACAGCGACCTCGCCCTCCCCGCTCTCCGCGCCATCGTTCCACTCAGCCCGCGCGAGACCGACCACCTCTTCGCCCGCCTCGTCGATACCATCCGCGCCACCGTCATGGGCCACTTCGTCGTCTCCGCAATTCAGGGAGTCGTCGCAGGCATCGTCTTTGCCTTCATCGGCCTCTCCGGCGCAGCCACCCTGCTCGGCGCAGCCACCGCCTTCGCCGCCATCATCCCATCCTTCGGAGCCTTCGCCGTATGGCTCCCCGTCGCCATCTACCTCGCACTCACCCACCATTGGATTCAAGCCGCCATCCTCATGGCCGTCGGGACCCTCGTCATCAGCACCCTCGATAACGTCCTCTATCCCATCATGGTCGGCACCCAACTCCGCCTCCACACCATCCCCATCTTCTTCTCCATCCTCGGCGGAGTCATCGTCTTCGGCATCAGCGGCCTCATCCTCGGCCCCATCGCCTACGCCCTCGCCCAGTCACTGCTCGACATCTGGCGCCAACGCCTCAACCACGACGAACCCTAACAGCAATGCAACCCAGCCAGTCTGCACCGGAACCCGCCCATCTACCGGCCCGGTGCAGCCCAGCCACACCACCTACGCTCCCCGCTGCTCCCGCTCCACGATCGCCACGCACTCTTCCAGCACATCCAGCGCGATCATCGCCTCCTCCGCCTTCACAATCAGCGGTGGCGCCAGGCGAATCGTCGTCTCGCCGCAGCCCAGCAGCAGAACGCCGCGCTCGAACGCCAGATCCACTATCCGATCGCGCCACTCCCCTGCCATCTCCCGCGTCGTCTGATCCTTCACAATCTCCACCCCGATCATCAGCCCGCGTCCCCGCACATCGCCCACAATCGAGTACTTGCTCAGCCACGTCTTCAGCCGCTCCTGCATCAGTCCACCGACGTGCGTCGCATTGGCCAGCCCCTCGCGCTCAATCACATCCATCGTCGCCAGCGCAGCCGCAATCGCCACAGGGTTCCCCCCATACGTCGATGCATGTGACCCCGGCTTCCAATCCATAACCTCCGCCTTCGACATGCACACACTCAGCGGCATCCCACTCGCAATCCCCTTCGCAATGCAGATGATGTCCGGCTCCACTCCCGTATGCTGCACCGCCCACCACTTGCCCGTACGCCCCGCACCGCTCTGCACCTCATCCACCACCAGCAGAATCCCGTACTTATCGCAGATCCGCCGCAACTCCTGCATAAACACCGTCGGAGCCACCACGTATCCACCTTCTCCCTGAATCGCCTCCACAAAGATCGCCGCCACCTCCTCCGGAGCCAGCACCGTCTTGAACAATTTCTCCTCGATGTACCGAGCACATCCCAGCGCAAACGCCTCCTCCGCCTGCGGCCCGCCCGCGCATCCGCGATACGCATACGGATAACGCACATGCGTCACCCCCGGCACCAGCGGAGCGAACCGCCGCCGCTGCTGCGGCTTCGAGGCCGTCAGCGACAACGCTCCCATCGTCCGTCCATGGAACGCCCCCAGAAACGCAATCACGTTCTGACGACCCGTGTGGTATCGCGCCAGCTTCAGCGCACACTCCACCGCCTCCGCACCCGAGTTGCCATAGTAAAACCGGTGCGGTCCCGCCATCGGAGCCACCGCCGAAAGCCGCTCCGCCAGAGCCACCATCCCTTCATAGTAAAAATCCGTGCCCGACATATGCAGAAACTCACCCGCCTGCTTCTGAATCGCCGCCACCACCTCCGGATGACAATGCCCCGTCGATACCACCGCGATCCCCGCAGAAAAATCCAGAAACTCGTTCCCGTCCACATCCTCCACCCGCGTCCCTCGCCCACGCTTCATCGCCAGCGGATACGACCGCGTGTAGCTCGGCGACATGTACTGCTCATCCCGCGCAATCATCGCCTTCGCCTTCTCGCCAGGCAGCACCCCCTTCAGCTTCGGGCCAAACTCCCCATACACCGCATCGCTTACCGTCCGTATCGAAATCGCATTCATCACTGCCATCGTCATCCTCGCCTTCACGTCCATCGGGAGTAGTTGTCGTCTCCAGCCAGCATCGCCAGCCGCCTGCATCGGCACTCCGTCCACCGCGCTCCATCACGCAGCAAACCAGAACCATCGCTCCATCGCAGGCAAAATCGGTGGGAAGAAAGTACGCCTCGGCTAGTCGCCAAACAGGCTGGGCCGCGTCTGCGTCGGCAGCAGTCGCAACTCCGCGCTCGGCATCTGGTGCGACTTCCATCGGCACCACACGCCCTCAGCACGCATCACGGATTCAGAGTGTTGACCCATACCGTTTCGCGCCCAGTATAGCCCCAACCAACACCCTTGGCGAGAACTCTTCTATAACCCCCCGCAGCCAAGTAAGATCACAACCAAACCTGCCGTCCGCGTTGGAGAGTGCCGCCCACCATGTCCACCTCGCCGTTTGTCGTTCTTCCACCCGCCACCCAGCCGCCGCCCATCCCACCCAGCTCTCACGCACGCGCCCACGACACCTTCCCCGCAGCCGCCGAACTCGAGCGCCAGCTCCGCGCCAAAATCCGCGGCGAAGTCCGCTTCGACGACGCCTCCCGCGCCCTCTACGCCACCGACGCCTCCAACTACCGCCACATCCCCATCGGCCTCGTCATTCCCCGCGACGAACAGGATGTAATCGAAACAGTTACACTCTGCCGCGCCTTCCACGCCCCCATCCTCTCCCGCGGCGCAGGTACCTCCCTCGCCGGACAAGGCTGCAACGCCGCCGTCATCCTCGACTTCTCCAAATACATGAACGGCATGTCCGCCGTCGATCCCGTCTCCCGTACCGTCCACGTCCAGCCCGGCATCGTCCTCGATCGCGTACGCGAGGCCGCTGAAAAATTCGCCCTCACCTTCGCCCCCGACCCCGCCACCCACAGCCGCTGCACCCTCGGCGGCATGATCGGCAACAACTCCTGCGGCGTCCACGCCCTCATGGGCGGCAAAACCGTCGACAACATCGTCGCCCTCGACCTCCTGCTCTACGACGGAACCCGCCTCACCGTCGGCGCCACCTCCGAAGCCGAACTCACCGCCCACATCGCCGCCGGTGGCCGCATCGGCGAAATCTACGCCGAACTCAAACGCCTCCGCGACACCTACGCCGACCTCGTCCGCGCCCGCTTCCCCAACATCCCCCGCCGCGTCTCCGGCTTCAACCTCGACGAACTCCTCCCCGAAAATGGCTTCCATGTCGCCCGCGCCATCGTCGGCAGCGAAGGCACCTGCGCCATCATCCTCGGCGCTACCCTCCAGCTCGTCCAAAGCCCCCAGTTCCGCACCCTCATGGGCATCGGCTTCTCCGACGTCTTCGTCGCAGCCGACCACGTCCCGCAGATCCTCCAGCACAAACCCATCGGCCTCGAAGGCATGGACGGCCTGCTCCTCGACGCCCTCCACCGCAAGCAGAAAGCCCTCGCCGACCTCCCGCTCCTCCCCGCCGGCCGCGGCTTCCTCCTCGTCGAATTCGGCGGAGCCACTCAGGCCGAAGCCAACGCCCAGGCCCGCGGCCTCGCCGCCTCCCTGCCTACCACCTCCCCCGACACGGGCACCGACGCCCGCATCTACACCGCCGCCGAAGCCGCCCGCGTCTGGGCCATCCGCGAGTCTGGCCTCGGCGCCACCGCCTTCGTCCCCGGCCAGGGCACCGGATGGGAGGGTTGGGAAGACGCCGCCGTCGACCCCACCCAGCTCGGCTCCTACCTCCGCCACATCTACGCCCTCATGAACGAGTACGGCTACCACAGCCCCATGTACGGACACTTCGGCCAGGGCTGCGTCCACATGCGCCTCAGCTTCGATCTCGAAACCGAATCCGGCATCCTCAACTTCCGCCAGTTCATGGACCGCGCAGCAGACATCGCCCTCAGCCACGGCGGCTCCCTCTCCGGTGAACACGGCGACGGCCAGGCCCGCGGCGCACTCCTCCCCAAAATGTTCGGCCCCGAACTCATGCAGGCCTTCCGCGACTTCAAGCGCCTCTGGGACCCCACCAACCACCTCAACCCCAACAAGCTCATCGACGCCCACGAGATCCACGAAGACCTCCGCCTCGGTGTCGACTACGCCCCCTGGCAGCCCCAAACCCACTTCGCCTTCGCCGAAGACAACGGCTCCCTCGCCTCCGCCACCCTCCGCTGCGTCGGCGTAGGAGCCTGCCGCAAAACCGACGCCGGAACCATGTGTCCCAGCTTCATGGCCACCGGCGAAGAGCTCCACTCCACCCGCGGCCGCGCCCACCTCCTCTGGGAGCTCATGCAGGGCGAAGTCCTCCACCACCAGTGGAAGAACCAGCAGGTCAAAGAGTCCCTCGACCTATGCCTCGCCTGCAAAGCCTGCAAAAGCGAGTGCCCCGTCTCCGTCGACATGGCCACCTACAAGGCCGAATTCCTCGCCCACCACTACGAGGGCGAGTCCCGTCCCCTCAGCCACTACGCCTTCGGACGCATCGACCTCTTCGCCCGCCTCGCCTCCTTCGCGCCCAGCCTCGTCAACGCCATCAACAACACACCTCTGCTCCGCAGCCTCATCAGGACCGCGCTCCACATCCACCCCCACCGCACCTTCCCCCGCTTCGCCAAACCCTTCACCCCCGACCGCCGCCAAGACCGCCGCACTCAACCCACACCCCTATCCCCTACCCCCTATCCCCTAACCCCTGTCTTCCTCTGGTCCGACACCTTCAACAACTACTTCCATCCCCCCACCCTGCGCGCCGCCCACCAGGTCCTCACCGCCGCCGGCTTCCGCGTCCAGCTTCCCCAGCAACACCTCTGCTGCGGCCGCCCACTCTACGACTTCGGCATGTTGGACACCGCCAAAAAATATCTCCTCAAGGTCCTCGACGCCCTCGCCCCCCAGCTCGCCGCCGGAACCCCCATCGTCGTCCTCGAACCCAGCTGCGCCTCCGTCTTCCGCGACGAGCTCTGCAACCTCCTCCCCAACGATCCCCGTGCCGCCAAACTCCGCGACCAGACCCTCCTGCTCAGCGAGTTCCTCGTACGCCACGCCCCCCACTACCAGCCCCCGCAGATCGACCAGGACATCATCGTCCACGGGCACTGCCACCACCGCGCCACCATGAGCATGAACGACGAGATGACCCTCCTCCGCGCCACCGGTGCCAACGTCCAGCTCCTCGACTCCGGCTGCTGCGGCATGGCCGGCCCCTTCGGCTTCGAGCAGGACAAATTCGACCTCTCCCAAAAACTCGGCGAGCGCGTCCTCCTCCCAGCCGTACGCAACCACCCCCAGGCCATCGTCCTCGCCGACGGCTTCAGTTGCTGCGAACAAATCACCCAGAACTCCCACGCCCGCCCCCTCCACCTCGCCGAACTCCTCGCCCGTTTTTAGTTGTCATCCTTCGCGCAGCCGAGGACCTGCTTCCACCCTTGCACCACCCCCGTTTGCCACCCATACCCCCCACCATCTACGCTTACCAACGACAACCATGACCATCCAAAACGAAGTCGTCTCCCTCCTCAACCACCTCGGCGTCCACCCCAGCACCTACTCCAACGGTCCCCTCACCGTCCGCACCCCCATCACCGGAGAGGTCATCGCCCAGCTCCCCACCAGCACCCCCGCCGAAGCCGCCCAGGCCATCGCCGCCGCCCATCAGGCCTTCCTCCACTGGCGCACCGTCCCCGCCCCCAAACGCGGCGAACTCATCCGCCTCCTCGGCGAAGAGCTCCGCGCCGAACTCCCCACCCTCGGCCGCCTCGTCACCATCGAAGCCGGCAAGATCGCCTCCGAGGGCCTCGGCGAAGTCCAGGAGATGATCGACATCTGCACCTTCGCCGCCGGCCTCTCCCGCCAGCTCGCCGGCCTCACCCTCCCCTCCGAGCGCCACACCCACCGCATGATGGAGACCTGGCACCCCCTCGGCGTCACCGGCGTTATCTCCGCCTTCAACTTCCCCGTCGCCGTCTGGTCCTGGAACACCGCCCTTGCCCTCGTCTGCGGCAACGCCGTCGTCTGGAAGCCCTCCGAAAAAACTCCCCTCACCGCCCTCGCCACCCAGGCCATCTTCCACCGCGCCGCCGCCAAATTCTCAGCCCAATTCGGCGACCTCCCCGCCGGACTCGCCACCCTCCTCATTGGCGACGCCGCCGTCGGCCAGCAGCTCGTCGACTCCACGCTCGTCCCCCTCATCTCCGCCACCGGCTCCACCGCCATGGGCCGCGCCGTCGGCCCTCGTCTTGCCAGCCGCTTCGCCCGCGCCATCCTCGAGCTGGGTGGCAACAACGCCGCCATCGTCACCCCCTCCGCCGACCTCCACCTCACCCTCCGCGCCATCGCCTTCTCCGCCATGGGCACCGCCGGACAGCGCTGCACCACCCTCCGCCGCCTCATCGTCCACGACTCCGTCTACGACACCCTCCTCCCCCAGCTCAAAAAGGTCTACTCCTCCGTCGTCATCGGCGACCCCCGCCAGCCCGCCACCCTCGTCGGCCCGCTCATCGACCAGCGCTCCTTCAACGCCATGCAGCTCGCCCTCACCCAGGCCCGCACCGCCGGAGCCACCATCACCGGCGGCGAACGCGTCCTCGCCACCGAATCCCCCGACGCCTTCTACGTCCGTCCCGCCCTCGTCGAAATCCCCCACCAGGCCGACGTCGTCAAGCACGAGACCTTCGCCCCCATCCTCTACGTCCTCCGCTACACCGAGCTCGACCAGGCCATCGCCCTCCACAACGACGTCCCCCAGGGACTCTCCTCCAGCATCTTCACCCTCAACCTCCGCGAGGCCGAGCGCTTCCTCTCCGCCACCGGCTCCGACTGCGGCATCGCCAACGTCAACATCGGCACCTCCGGCGCAGAGATCGGCGGAGCCTTCGGTGGAGAAAAGGAGACCGGCGGAGGCCGCGAGTCCGGCTCCGACGCCTGGAAGCAGTACATGCGCCGCGCCACCAACACCATCAACTTTGGCACCGATCTCCCCCTCGCCCAGGGCGTCAGCTTCGATATCGACTAGCCCCCCACCAAATTCCTCATCCACCCGTCGCGGACGCCTGCTAGCGTAGTAACCAATGTCCTACGCCCACACCATCGGCAGCGTCCGCTTCACCTTCCCCACCCTCGCCGACCTCCTCGCCAAGGCCACCCCCGCCCGCTCCGGAGACCAACTCGCCGGCATAGCAGCCACCTCCGCCCAGCAGCGCATCGCCGCACAGCTCGCCCTCGCCGACCTCCCCCTCACCACCTTCCTTCACCATCCCCTCGTCCCCTACGAGTCCGACGAAGTCACCCGCCTCATCTTCGACACCCACAACCCCACCGCCTTCGCACCCATCGCCTCCTTCACCGTGGGCCAGCTCCGCGACTGGCTCCTCTCCGACCACGCCACCCCCGCCCGCCTCACCGCCCTCGCCCCCGGCGTCACTCCGGAGATGGCCGCCGCCGTCTCCAAGCTCATGCGCCTCCAGGACCTCGTCCTCGCCGCCCGCAAAATCTCCGTCGTCACCCGCTTCCGGACCACCGTTGGCCTCCCCGGACGGCTCTCCACCCGCCTCCAACCCAACCACCCCACCGACGACCCCGCCAGCATCGCCGCCACCATCCTCGACGGGCTCCTCCTCGGCTCCGGAGACGCCGTCATCGGCATCAACCCCGTCTCCGACAACCCCGCCACCGTCAACACCCTCCTCCGCCTCATCGACCACGCCCGCCAGCGCTTCGCCATCCCCACCCAGTCCTGCGTCCTCGCCCACCTCACCACCCAGATGCAGGCCATGGACCACGGCGCACCCCTCGATCTCCTCTTCCAATCCATCGGCGGAACCCAGGCCACCAACACCAGCTTCGGTGTCTCCCTCGACCTCATCGACCAGGCCCACCAGCAGGCCCGCAGCCTCAACCGCGTCCCGCCCACACCCGACAACCCCTGCCCCAACATCCTCTACTTTGAGACCGGACAAGGCAGCAGCCTCTCCGCCAATGCGCACCACAACATCGACCAGCAGACCCTCGAAGCCCGCGCCTACGCCGTCGCCCGCCACTTCTCCCCCATGCTCGTCAACACCGTCGTCGGCTTCATCGGCCCCGAGTATCTCTACGACGGCAAACAAATCCTCCGCGCCGCCCTCGAAGACCACTTCTGCGGAAAACTCCTCGGCCTCCCCATGGGCTGCGACATCTGCTACACCAACCACGCCGAAGCCGACAACGACGACCTCGACACTATCCTCACCCTGCTCGGCACCGCCGGCGTCAACTACATCATGGGCGTCCCCGGCGGCGACGACATCATGCTCAACTACCAGTCCACCTCCTTCCACGACGCCCTCTATCTCCGCACCCTACTCCACCTCCGCCCCGCACCCGAGTTCGAAGCTTGGCTCCAATCCCCCCACCCTCACCAACTCTCCCTGCCCAACCTGCTCACGTAGATAACCAAACGTTTGCCACGAAGCTCGCACTACCGCTGCCGTAAGGTAGGCATGGGCTTCAGCCCTCGCATCCACCGCAACCACAAAAGTAGGGCTTTAGCTCCTGGAGTATGGCCTCTTCTCCCCTCCCTATCCATCCCCAGCCAAGCCCCATCCTCCAGCTTCCGCTAAACTAGCCCCACCGCCATGAGCCCCCAGCCAAAGCTCGATCAAATCCTCTCACCAACCCCCAACCCAACGCTCCTGCCCACTCCCAGCCTCTCCACCGCCACCACCCTCGACTTCGCCCTCCGCCACGCCCAGGCCCGCGACGCCGTCCACACCACCCTCGCCCTGCCTTCCCTGCTCGAAGCTCTCCACGCCCGCAACCTCCCCACCATCACCGTCAAATCCGCAGCCCCCGACCGCGCCACCTACCTCCGCCAACCCAACCTCGGCCGCACCCTTAGCCCCACCTCCGCCGAAGCCCTGGCGCTCTCCCCCCTCCCCCCTCAACCCTGCCTCATGTCCATCGTCCTGGCCGACGGCCTCTCCGCCCTGGCCATTGATCGCCACGCCATCCCGCTGCTCGACGCACTCTTCCCCCTCCTCACCGCCTTCACCTTCGCCCCCATCGTCATCGCCGAGCAGGCCCGAGTAGCCATCGGCGACCCCATCGGCCAGACCCTACACGCCGCCCTCACCCTCGTCCTCATCGGCGAGCGCCCCGGACTCTCCTCCCCCGACTCCCTCGGAGCCTACCTCACCTGGGCTCCCCGCCCCGGCCGAACCGACGCCGAGCGCAACTGCATCTCCAATATCCGCACCCAGGGCCTCGACTACCCCACCGCCGCCGCCCGCATCGCAGACCTCTGCACCCAGGCACGCCGCCTCCAACTCTCCGGCACCGCCATCAAAGAAATGTCCCCCCAGACCCCCGCCAAAACACTGCTCTAGCCCTCACCAGCACCACCCAATCCCCAAAAACGCAACAAACTCCCCTGTCAAGCCCCCATCACACCTAAACCAATGAAAACAAACACTATCCTCAGGAACAATCAGTTCCACCCAATCCCATACAATTAAATCAGTAATCAAAACAACACACCACCCCAATCCCTATCAACCCCGAACCAAAGCCCGGGTGCCCCATACATACCGCAGCCCCATCGCGGGATGTGTGGGAATGAAGCCCTCTACCTATCGCCGTTGCCTGTTCTTGCCCTTACCGCCGCCACACCAATCAACCACTCTAAACTACCTGCAATCAAGACTTTACCCATAACCTCTTTGCAATCAAGACTTTGACATTCAAGTCCAAGACTAACTACAATAGAATGAAGACTTTGCACAAAAACACCCCAGGGGGGAGGTATGCGAATATCAACCCCAATTTGCTCTCCATCCTGCCCGACTCTACAATCGATCAACCGTTGACAAAAAGACTCAACCTCCAGTCCCAGTGCCCGGCCCCCAACTTATGATCAACTCTCCTATCCCGGAAGCCCTTACCTTCGACGATGTTCTCCTCGTCCCCGCATACAGCGACGTAGTCCCCACCCAGGTCAGCACCCAGACCCGCCTTACCCAACGCATCACCCTCAACACACCCCTCATGTCCGCCGCCATGGACACCGTAACCGAGTCGCGCCTCGCCATCGCCATGGCCCAGCAGGGAGGGCTAGGAGTAGTCCACCGCAACCTCACCATCGAGCAGCAGGCCGGTGAGATCGACAAGGTCAAACGCTCCGAGTCCGGCATGATCGTAGACCCCGTCACCATCACCCCAGAGCAACCCATCTCCGCCGCCCTCGAGGTCATGCGCCGTTACAAAATCTCCGGCGTCCCTGTCACCAAAAACAAGAAACTCGTCGGCATCCTCACCAACCGCGACCTACGCTTCGTCTCCCGCACCGACCTTCAGATCGACGAGGTCATGACCAAAACCAACCTCATCACCGTCCCCGTTGGAACCACCCTCGAAGAAGCCGAGCACATCCTCCACCAGCACCGTGTCGAGAAGCTACTCGTCGTCAACGACGACTTCGAACTCAAGGGCCTCATCACCGTCAAGGACATCCAGAAGAAGCTCAAGTATCCCAACGCATCCAAGGACTCTCAGGGTCGCCTCCGCGTAGCCGCTGCCATCGGTGCCACCGGCGACTTCCTCGAGCGTGCCGCGGAACTCGTCGCCGCCCGCGTCGACGCTCTCGCCATCGACTCCGCCCACGGACACTCCTCCCGCGTCCTCGAGGCCGTCCGCGAGGTCAAGAAGCACTTCCCCAACGTCGACCTGCTGGCTGGCAACGTCGCCACCTACGAAGGCGCCATGGCCCTCATCGACGCCGGTGCTGACGCCATCAAGGTCGGCATCGGTCCCGGCTCCATCTGCACCACCCGTATGGTCACCGGCGCAGGCATGCCCCAGATCACCGCCATCGCCGAAGCTTACCGCGCCGCCAACGACCGCGGCATCTCCGTCATCGCCGACGGTGGCATCAAGTACTCCGGAGACGTCACCAAGGCCATCGCCGCAGGCGCCTCCGTCGTCATGATGGGCTCCCTCTTCGCTGGCGTAGACGAGAGCCCCGGCGAGACCATCCTCTACCAGGGACGCTCCTTCAAGGCCTACCGTGGCATGGGTTCGCTCTCCGCCATGGCCCAGGGCTCAGGCGAACGCTACTTCCAGGGCAAGGAGGATATGAACGAGATCTCCGCCGGAGAGCGTCCCTCCCTCACCGCCCGGGAAGGCGCCACCCAGAACCGCCTGGCCAAGTTCGTCCCCGAAGGCATCGAGGGCCGTGTACCCCACCGTGGCCCCCTCGAAGCCATGGTCTACCAACTCGTCGGCGGCCTGCGCTCCGGCATGGGCTACCTCGGCTGCGGAACCATCGCGGAATTGCAGCAGAACGCCCGCTTTATCCGCATCTCCAACGCCGGCCTCCGCGAAAGCCACGTCCACGATGTCATCATCACCCGCGAAGCGCCTAACTATCACGTCGAGTAACAATCCCGCTCCATAGCGGTCTAGCCTCGCTTCTTGTCCAGAACCATCGCATGAAACCGGTGTCTCGTGCAGAAGCCCAGTTCCTCGTAGAGGCTTACGGCGGGCTGGTTCTGCTCCGTCACCGTCAGGGTAATCGCAGAGAACCCCGCCTGCGCCAAATGCCCAACACAGTGTCGCAGCAACGCCCTGCCCAACCCGCGCCCGCGATGTTCCTCCGCAATACAGATCTGGGTAATATGAGCCACATCCCCCGCCACCCGCGAACACAACACCATCCCCACCAGCGCTCCACTCACACGATCCCGCAGCACCCACGATGCCCCAGCCTCAAATACCCCACACCCGGGGAAGCGAACAATATTATGCAAAAAACGCAGCGACCCATGCAGGGAACGGTACTGATCGTTGATGGAAGCATCGATGTGATTCGCATACGAAGCATGGATCAACTCCGCCGCAGCTTGATAGTGCGCCGCAGCCCACCCCACCACCTCAACCCCATCCATAATCACATCATTTATTGAAGATTCCATCACCAACCCGATGGGAGCGGTTAGATCGTACTCCATGAACAACCGCGGATACAGAGCAAAGCCGGCAGCCACAAAGCTCTGCTCAATCTCTCCGACATCGTAGAGAAGCATCTGCGATTCAATACGCTCTATATCCGGCGAGTGAGTCAGCAACTCCAACAGGTGACTCAACAAGCGATTCGTAAACTGCAAGGACTGGCCTGCATCCTGCCCAATAGAAAAGGCATCCCCAACCACAGCCTTGTGGCCTTCGTAAACGCAGAACGTAAACCCACTCACGCGTCCACGATCCAACGCCACGAAACCTGGCAGGATTCTGGAATCCAGATATTTGAGCAGCAGTTCAACAGAGCTGTCATAGTCCCAGCGCAGACGTGCCTTCCACATCCGAGCCTCGCGCTCCAGCAACGGCCGCAACTGATGCGCAGAGAAGTGCCGCAGATCTAATATCTCGAGTTGGGCAGCGATCATCAAGCTAAGTTCGGCGTCTCAATCGAGCTTATAGGATTGCTGCCAGCCTGCCAGTGTTTACTGAAACCAGAGCAAGCTAAGTTACCGCTGCGCACTGACGCGATAAACCTCTAAGCCTTGCGAGTCATACAAGAACAATGGTGCGTACACTCTTCCTGCCAGCCACTTGTTGAGGGTTGCCATATCGTTACTGCGTACAACCAGTAAATGCTCCTGGCGCGGAACACCGTCGTTCGCATAATGGATCAAAGGCTCGCTGCGATAGAACGCCAACCCGTAGTCCATGTCCCGCTTCACGTCCTGCACAGCAACCAGCTTGACCCCGGGTGCCTGCCTAGCAATCTCCTGCGCCAACGGACGAGCGGAATAATTGAGATCAAGTTCCTTCCCATGGAATCCGAGCAGGAAGATGAGAGCAGCAAAGATTGGCAGCATTGTTGCAAAACAAACACTGGACACTCCACCGCGGCGGATCAGGTACCACACCACTCCCCCAATGCATGCAGCAGACATCAGTGCAATCAGCAGCCAGGAGATGGACGGAACCAACGTCTCATACTTCATATGTTGCGGTGCCAGAACAAGAACAAAAACAAGCACAGCGCACATAGAAGCGTGCAGCCAGAGCAGCCATTCAGGCAATCCATCCCGACGAATGCGGTTGAGATAGTCGGCGGTCAGAATAGTTAGTGGAGGAATGGAAGGTAGGATGTACCCGGGAAGCTTTGAGCCCGAAAATGAAAAAAACACGATCGGAAACAATGCCCAAAGAACCAGAAACTCGGGAAAGGCATCGCCAGCCCGGGTGTGCCCGAGATATCGTTGGGGCTTGTGACGAACTTTCCATTCGGCAATTGATACCTCGACTGCATCAACGAGAGCCCGCAAAGCAATCGCCGTCCAAGGCATCAGCGCAAGCAAGAGAACTGCCAGGTAGTACCAGATAGGCTGATGGTGCTGATAGCGGTTTGTCGCAAACCGCTCCAGATTATGCTCCAGAAAAAACAGTCTGTAGAACGATGGATTCTTCCTCTGGACTGCGATGTACCAGGGAAGAACCATGCTCAGGTAGAGGATCACTCCCGGCAGCCAGATGGTTCTCCGCAACGCCGACCATTCTCTCCGTAAACCAACGAAAAGCAGGATAATGGCTAGCGCAAGGAATGGTGCTACTGGTCCTTTCGCCAAAGTGGCGGCGGCACCGAAGAAGTAGAGATCGAAGAGCCAGAACTTCTTGCCGGTCTCGTACCAGGCGTACCACCCCAGCATGCCGATGCAGAAGGGTGCCGCCAGTTGCATATCGGTGGATGCACCACGGGCAAAGCTGACAATGCCGACGCAGGAAGCCGTGACTAGAGCGGCATCTAGGTGGCCGCCGGGGCGGAAACGCCTCATGTGCAGAAAGATCAGAAAGATGAGGGCAAAGGTTGCGGACGAAGATGGCAACCGTGCCGACCAGTCGGATACGCCGAACTCCTTGAAGAAGCCCATGGCTCTCCAGTAGTAGAGCGCTGGCTTCTCCAGCCAGGGCTGGCCGTAGAGGATGGGAGTAACTGTGCCTCCTACGAGGCAGTGGTAGGAGGCGCGGAGGTCCGTTGATCGCAGGCTGCGCGGGATTACTTTGGCGTTGACCTGATGGCAAGCTGCGGAGTGCGCCATCAGCATCTCGCGGGCGATTTGTGCGTAGCGTGGCTCGTCTGCGCCGACCAAACCCAGTTGGTCGCCACCGAAGATGGGAATCAGGCCATAGAGCAGCAGGAAGGTGGTTGTTACGAGCAGGACCAGGACTTCGCGCGGTGCTGCAAAGGACGAGGAGTCTCTCATCTGGCGAAACCAGTCCGATGGACCTCGCTGTTTCGCTTTGCCGGAACCGGTAGATTGCTGCGTTTCATTCATGGAGTGACGAAGATCAGGCGTGATCAGGCTAACAGAGTCCGGTGCGAAGCTGGGCGAGGATGCGTTCGGTTGCTGACTCTAGCGGGCCTTGCAAGGTGCATCCGCTGGCGCTGCGGTGGCCGCCGCCACCGAAGACTTCGGCGATCTGAGCGACATCGACCTTGCCCTTGCTGCGGATGCTGAGGCGGAACTCGTTGGTGGATGGGACTTCGCGAAGGAAGACGGCCGACTCCACTCCGGCGATGCCGATCAGGTAGTTGACGACGCCTTCGCAGTCTTCTGCAACGGCGTTGGTCTGTTCCATCTGGTCGCAGGTGATCCAGCTCCAGGCGAGCCTTCCCTCGCACTGCATGTTAGTGAGGGCTACGCCCAGCAGGCGAATTTTGCTTACGGGATTGGAGAAGTAGAGGTCGCGTGCGATGCGGCTGGGGTCGGCTCCGTGGAGGGCGAGGCTGTGGGCGAGTGCGAAGGTGCCGGCATCGGTGCTGGGATAGGTGAAGGAGCCGGTATCCGAGAGGATGGCAGCGTAGAGGCAGGTTGCCATGGCGGGGGTGATGTGGACTTTGGCGGCGATGGCGATGTGATAGACCATGGCGGCGACGGCGCAGGCAGCGTCATCGATCCAGTTGAGGTCTCCGTAGGTGCGGCCGCTGGCATGGTGGTCGATATTGATGAGTCGACGTCCTTCGAGCCCCTGGAGGCCGGTGCGCTGTATGCTGTCGCACTCGAGGACGATGATGGGCGTATCGTCTGGCTCCAGCGTGGTGGCGATGCGGATACGCTGCACGCCGGGCAGCTCGTGATAGATGGCGGGGACTGGATCGGCCAGGACGATCTGGGTTTCGCAGCCCAACTGGTCGAGGATCTCGGCGATCGCGAGGACGGAGCCTACGGCGTCACCGTCGGGGCGGGCGTGGGAGGTGATGAGGAATCGTGGGGTGGAGCGGAACTCCTGGAGGAGTTCGGCGATGGAATCTTGAGCGGTCATGATTTTGGGATCGGCTCGGCAATGGGCTGGGATGCTTCGGTACGCTTCTTGTCGCGTTTGCGCATGCGACCTAGAAGTTCGTCCATACGACCTGTCATTTTTTCGGAGCGGTCGATGGCGAAGGAGAGTTCAGGGACGTGGCGTACACCCATGCGGTCACGGAGTTGGGAGCGGATGAAGGCTCGGGCGGTGGTGAGGCCTTCGAGGGTGGAGGCTTCTTCTTCCTCGGAGCCATGGACGGCAACGAAGATTCTGGCGGATTTGCCGCCGGGGGCTAGAACCACGTCGGTGACATAGCTGGGTGCGATGCGAGGGTCGGAGAGTTCTCCTTCCAGCATGGCACCTATCTCCTCGGAGAAGGTGTTTGCGACTCGGTTTCGGTGGTAGGTTCTGGCTCTTTGCTCGGGCATTGTGTTTAGCTACTGCGTGAATTCTTCACCATACCAAATTTGCGTGTTTGCCGCTTGCCTGGGTCAGGGGATGGGCTCTTCGTCGATGATTTCGGAGTAGGAGTCGATGATATCCGCGCCGAGGCTGTTGGCCATGCGCTGGGCGGCCCGGTCGATCTGCTGCATCTGGCCAAGCAGGTAGGAGGAGGAGCCGGAGATGGCAACTATGCCGAGGGTGGCCCGGTTCCAGACGAGGGCCTGATCGAGCTCTGCGATGGACAGGTTGAAGCTGTGGCGGAGTTTGTCTTTGATGGAGCGAACCACCTGGCGACGGTCCTTGAGCGAGTGGGCGTGGGGGATGTCGATCTCGAGGGTGAGCTTAGCTATTGGCATGGCTGCTGGTTGTCGCTCCCCCCTCCCCCATATATTGCGCAAAGTCTTCAAAACATTGATCTTAGCCTTGGACTTGCGCAGACTATTGCCGCAAAGTCTTGATTCTAAGGAGCTTATCCGCAAAGTCTTGATTCAGATGGCGTTACAGGCGATGCTATGTGTCTTTTCGGGCTGATGCTGTGTGCTGGTGCCGGTGCAACGTAGGGGCTCGCAAGAGGTGCGCTGGTCGGTGCTGGGATTACTGTTGCTGCTTCTACTTCTATTTTAGAGAATTGGGCGGAACTAAAGTGTCGTTTGAGAGGGGTTTATTTTGGGGGTGCAAGTGGTCTTGTTTGTTTGGTTTAGGCTGATTTAGCTGGGGGGAGCCAGCTTGCGGGGGCTTGACAGGGAATTTTGCTGGGATTTTTGACAGGCAGTGTATGGGGGAGTCGGGGGCGCTTGGCAGGGAAGGACGTTCGGAAGAAGGGTGCCGGACAGGAGGAGGCCCGTCGCACCGGGGTAGCAGAAGGCAGCTTCATTTGTGCACTGCAACTGAGCTTTCGGCGCAGCCATAGCGAGAGAGCTACGAATGACCTGCATTCGATTCCGAACGCCACATCTTCAGATACTCGATGAGTGCAATGGGCTGTTCTCACCAGTTGAGACTCCGGACCGATAGCTTCCGATAAGCCGACTTATGAGGACCAACGTGGCCGCAGTGAGGCGGGGTGGAACCCCAGCGACTGATTCACTTGGCCGTCTGAACGCTACAGTGGGTCAATCTGTAGTGCCAATTCTCGTGGTGGCTTTCTCGGTTGATGGCCACTTGTTCCGGTATCTGAAAACCTCCCACGTTCTGATACGTGTAAGTAAGGATTACTCTATTGCCTGGCCTGAAATCCCCGTCCTCACCTTGCCTGAAGGAAGTTAGGAGAAACCCCTGTGGCCCCGGACGAAAGTCTGTCTCACGGGTATCCGAGGGCGATCCCTTTACCCCTTCACTTTGAAGACCCAAGTCGCGCGTGAACAACATCTCAACATCGAATGTCTGAATTCTGAGGCCGAGCTTGTAGCCTGACACGGACTGTTCGACATGCACAGAAGTACCTGGCGATGGCAGCAGAGCGGTGCCGCTGGCAGCCAACCAGTTGTTCAGACTATATTGCACCGCATGTTTCAGAAGACCCTCTGCCATGCCTCCATGGGGGAGCTTGCGTTCTTCATCTTCCGTCATACCCGATGAGACAGCCGTGTTCTGTCGGCTAACTGTGACGTGAGTGCTGATGGGCTGAATGAACCTAACGATCTCCTCGTCGGTCCCCTCGTCGCCGAGGCGTACCACTTCAGTAAAATGCTGTTTCCAGTCAAACTCTACAGCGCAACTGAAGGATTGGAGGTTTCTTTCGAAGGGAGCGTCATACTTTGCCCGGATCTGGTTCAGGACTGGGGTGTCGTTGACCGTTGTCTGTGCGTGGCAAAACGCGGAACAAAGGCTAAGCGCCAAGATTGAGAAGAAAAGTCGCATGCCGCATCGTACTTCATAACTCCAAATAAACGCCGTTGTAGTCAGTTTGAGTTGCTGACGACAAGCCGACGCTTTGTGATTACAGGTGTTGGTCGTTGAATTGAGATTCTCGAAACAGAAACTGCTCTTGATTGGATGTGTCGAGACGAGATGTCCAGGAACTCTACCGTTCGCGGCAAAGATTGGGTGCTTGAGAGGTGGTCCGGGGCTAAAGCCCGGGGAGTGGATGGGGTTGATTCATGGGGCTGAAGCCCCATGCTCCCACCGGTAGGGCTGTGGGTTGTGAGCCTGGTGGGAGGGTGGATGGGGGAGGGGTGCGGTCGTGCTTTGCACGATGCCCACCTTAGCGCGATGAGACTGCGCGAAGATGGGGCACCCGGGTTGGTGGTGGTTCCGTACGAGATAGCTACAGGTAAACGCGGTTCTCGGCTGGAATGCACCTAGACTGATGCCAAATCATCCATGCGCTTGTCGAGTGCAGCTCAATCTGGAGACGTGCAATGGGCTGAAAGCTACGGTTGGAACTAAGGGGCAAGGCAGTCCGCTCGGCTCTGGCCAACCTTATCCAGCATTCGCCATCTCATTATGTCAGGCTTACTATGCGAATTTAGTGAGCGATCGAATTGACCCGTGACGCACGGCTTGAGTTGGAAGCGCTGTACCGGCTGCTCCCCTCATCCGAATCGGATGAGGGGAGCAGCGGATGATTGGCCAGCGTGTGAACAGGATGGCGAAGTACGTGCAGATCGGGCTGGCGGTGGTGGCTTGTGTGCTGCTTGGGCTGTGCGCGGCAGCATGGTATACCGTATGCAATCCGGACCGGTATGTTCCTGAAACTGTTGTCTACCTGCAAAAGAAGACTGGATTGCAGATTGAAATCCAGCATGTGTCGGTTCGGCTGCTACCACTGTCGGTGCGTCTGTATGGCGTTGCGGCTAAGAACCCGAAGCTCTTTCCACCAGGATACTTTCTGCAGGCACCGGAGGTGGACGCGACGATTCCATGGATGCCCTTGCTCCATGGTCAGCTCGTCATTCGGTCGCTGGTGGTGGAACGGCCCGTTATCCATCTGATCTCCGATCCCGACGGCCTCTGGAATTTTCAGAATCCCTCCAGTGCGAATACGGAGCCGGCGCGGTTCTCGATGGGAACCATCTCCAGTCTTCAGGTCAAGCATGGAACGTTGTACGGCTCCGGGCTGATCGATCCTTCGGACGCGCCTGGGCCGGTCGTCTTTACTGCCGAAGATTTCTCCGGCGGAGTGGAGCAACTCAAGGTAAGTGCATTGAACAATGCTTCGCTCAAGACCAGCGTTGTCGGTAGCCTGACAGTAGAGAAGGTCATTTTTGGACGTATTCAACTGCGGAAGACTCATTCGCAACTCCAAATGGAACCGGCACAGTTCACGTTCAAGAACTTTACGGCCAAAACGTATCGCGGGAACGTCGGCGGCGATTTCAGCTTTGACTTCTCCGGCAGCAAGACGCGCTTCAACACCGATCTGCGGGTGAGCGGAGTCGGCATCAACTACCTGCTGGCGGAGTTTGAAACCGGCGAGCCGAAGATTACCGGGATGATGGAGGCGGACATGAAGCTGGACGGAATCATCGAGCACTCAGCCAATCCCCTGTCGGAGATCCATGGTACGGGCCACTTCACCATCCGGAAGGGCGAGCTTACCGGCTTGAAGGGGAACAAAAGTCTGGCACAGCTGGTGCGCTTCCGCGATCCGGGCGCAAGCTCTATGCCCATGTCGGCGTTTTCTTCCTTTAGAGGAGACCTGGACTTGAATCGTCAGCGGATCTATAGCCGACAGATTAACGTTGATTTCTACGGGATTGACGTGGATGGCTCTGGAAGCGTGGACGAGCTGAACAGCCGGCTCGACTACAAAGGCAACGCCACGGTCGAGACAAGGCAGGGCTTTTTCGTCAGCACGTTTGCGAGGTTGTTCAAAGGGGCCGACTCGCAGCACGGAAGGCTGGTCTTTCCGATGCGGGTCACGGGCACCTTGAACAATCCGAAGTGTTCGGTGGTGGATTGAAGCCGCTTCCAAGAGAACCCAAGCCCAGGTTCCATGAGCGTCGCCCCCCATCTCGGACTTGAGGCTAAACAGGGCTGCACGAGTGCTACATCGCCAATGCACTTTTTGATGATGCTTGGTACTAAGAGCGTGTTGATCGGAAGGTAACTGTTGAGAGAAGTGAGGGAGGAGGCTTTTGCAATGCGCCTTCTCCCACCATCTCTGGCTAAGTGTCGTGCGTGACGACAGACAAACCTTTCAGTTACTTATGTTGCCTGCACCAGCGTTGCAACCACAGAATCGAACTTGTCGAGTATCTGGTTCCAGCCTTCGACTTGTCCGCTGCTCTTTGCGCTCTCCATGGTTTCATTTCCGGTGAAGGTGAGTTTGGTCTGGCCGTTTCCCAGGTCCTCGAAGGTGACGACGTCGTGGGCATCCTCGATGGCCTCGTGTTCGATGCCATATTGCTCCGGCTCGACCTTGTTTCCGTCGCGGTCGGCGAAGTACATGGAGAGGACGATTTTTTCGTGGAGCACGATCTCGTGGTATTCGCCACCGTTCCAGAACTCCTGTCCGTCGGGGGACTTCATGCAGCAGAGAAATTTGCCACCTACGCGAAAGTCCATTTTGCAGAAGGGGGAGGTGAAGCCCTTGGGGCCCCACCACTGCATGACATAGTGCGGGTCGGTCCACGCCTTCCAAACGACTTCGCGTGGGGCATCGAAGATTCTGGTGATTACCATCCGTTCTGTTTGGTTCGCCGTGTTATTTGTCATCTCTGATCTCCGTTTTTTTTGATTTGATTTACAACGACATCGAGTTTGTCGAAGCTTTCTTCCCAGAATTGGCGATAGTTGGTGGCCCAGTCGCTGACGGTCTTGATGGTCTCTGGCCTGAGGGTGCATACGCTCTCTCGTCCGCGGCGGGTTTTGGTGACGATGCGAGCCCGGACGAGGTAGGCAATGTGCTTTGAGATCATCTGCTGCGAGAGTGCAAAGGGCTCGGATAGCCGATGCACGGAGGCAGGCCCGTGGGAGAGTGTTTCGATCATCGCCCTGCGGGTGGGATCCGAGAGGGCGGCGAAGGTTGTGTCCAGCTCATTCACAACCATATGGTAGTGGATATTCTAATGATGTCAAGGATGAATTTTCAGGATTGCTGGCGCTGATTGGGTGGGTATGGGTAGATGTTGGGGAAAGCTGAGTTTCGATGTAGAATGTGATTTGCAGGCGCTTTTGTTCCGTCGTACCAGGTAAGAGCCGTGAGCGCACCGGCAATTGACGGAAGAGATGAGTGGGCGAGAGCCCACTTTTTATTTGCTCTGAACGATGTTGGCAACGGGCTGTGTAGCTGGTTTGGGGTTGGATTGATGGCAGTGCAACTGGATGCAATTCGGAGTTTGGCGGAGCGGGTTGCGGCCTCGCACGATCTGGAGGTTGTGGACCTTGAGTTTCAGGGCGGAGTGAAGTTCCGCACGCTGCGGGTGTACATCGAAAAGAACGCCGTGGAGCGTGCGAAGCTGGCGGAGATGGCGGCGGGCGCGGGCGAGGATGCGGCGGAGTTGGAGTTACCGAAAGGCGTACCGGTGGAGATGCTGTCGGGTGTGACGCATGAGGACTGCGCGAAGTTTGCGACGGATTTTGGGACGGTTCTGGATGTAGAGGATTTGATTCCGGGGCAGGAGTACACGCTGGAGGTCTCGTCTCCGGGACTGGAGCGGAAGTTAGTGAAGGCGGCGGACTATATCCGGTTTTCCGGGAGCCTGGTGAAGCTACAGACCTTTACGGCGGTGAACGGGAATCGGCACTGGCAGGGGCGGCTGACGAAGTTTGTGGATGGCGTGATTACGCTGGACCTTTCGGCGGTGAAGCAGAAGGGCAAGGCGAAGAAGGCCGTGACGGAGCAGACGGTTGAGATTGCGCTGCTGAATGTTGAGAAGGCGCATCTGGTCGCGGAGATTTAGCGACGGGCTGGATTTTGGTTTTTTGGGCGTGGATTTGGAGGCGGATGCAGAGCCCTCCACTGCGCTGTTGGATGACAGAGTGAGCGTCGTGTGGTTGCATGACACGGCCTGGCAGGATGACAAACAGAGGCGTGTTGCAGGATGACATGCCGCGGAAACGAGAGACATTATGGCAAGTGTTCTGTACCAGTCGATTGAGACGTTGAGCCGGGACAAGGGGATCGAACCGGAGGTCGTAGTATCTGCCGTGGAAGACGCGATTGCGCTCGCGACCCGCAAGTATTACAAGACCCAGGAGAACATGCGGGCCGAGATGGACCGCGAGACGGGCGAGATTCGCGCGTACGTGTTCAAGACCGTGGTTGAGACTCCGGAGCAGGTGGAGGACTCGACCAACCAGTTGACGCTGGCGCAGGCGCGGGAGTTGGCCCCTGAAGTTGAGGTGGGCGGCGAGTTGCGGTTCTACAAGGACACGTCTCCGCTGGGCCGGATTGCGGCGCAGATGGCGAAGCAGGTGATCTTCCAGAAGGTTCGCGAAGCGGAGCGGGACACGGTGTTTCTGGAGTACAACCATCGTGCTGGGGAAGTGCTGACGGCGACGGTGAAGCGGCTGGAGCCGATGGATGTGATCTTCGATCTGGGCAAGGCGGAGGCACGGATGCCGAAGCGGGAGCAGAGTCGGCTGGAGCAGTTTGCGGTGGGCGAGCGGGTGCGTGTGGTGCTGCTGCGCGTGGATCGTGCGGCGAAGGGCCCGCAGGTAATTGTGAGCCGTGCTGCTCCGGCGCTGGTGCAGAACCTGTTCCAGAGCGAAGTGCCAGAGATTTACGACGGAACGGTTTCGATTCGAGCGATTGCGCGCGAGGCTGGCGAGCGGACCAAGATTGCGGTGATGAGCCGCGACAAGGATGTTGATCCGGTAGGCGCCTGCGTGGGCATGAAGGGCATGCGGGTGCAGTCGATTATCCGCGAGCTGCGCGGGGAGAAGATTGACATCATCGAGTACTCCGAGGAGATCACGACGTTCGCGGAGAAGGCGTTGCAGCCGGCGAAGGTGAGCCGTGTGTCGATTACGGATCTGGCCGAGAAGCAGATTGAAGTGATTGTGGATGACACGCAGTTGTCGTTGGCGATCGGCAAGAAGGGCCAGAATGTTCGGCTGGCGGCGAAGCTGCTGCAGTGGAAGATCGACATCAAGAGCGAGGAAGAGAAGCGCCAGGAGGTCGAGCAGCAGATGCATGCGATGGGCGGCGGGCCGACGACTCCGGTGGAGCAGATTTCGGAGCTGGGCGAGACGATTCTGGAGAAGCTGATCGCGGCGGGCATTACGACTGTGGAAGAGCTGGCGGATATGACACCGGAGCAGTTGGAAGAGGTTCCGGGAATCGGCGAGAAGACGGTCGAGAAGATCTCGGTTGCGGTGCGGCATTACTTTGGCCAGTACGAAGAGGGCGAAGCTCGTCCTGCTGCAGCGGTTTTGCCTGAAGTTGCATCTAACGACGGTGAAGCGGGAGAACATTCCATGACGAAGACACCGGAGGAGATTCTGGCCGGAGAGGCTGGATCGGGCGAGGCCGTAGAAGTGTTGGAAGTTTCCACGGAAGACATAGCGGCGGCGGAAGAGGCTGGGTCGGCGAGCGACGCGATCAGCGAAGCCGATGCCCGGGAAGAGCGGATTGAAGCGGAGAACGATGCGGTAGACGACCTGGTGGATGCAAGCCAGGAGGTCTCGAGCGAAGGCATCGACAACGAAGGACCTGATCGTGGCTAGCAGTATTGGCCCTGCAAACCCGGCATTCTCTCGATACGGAGCTAGTATCTTTGGGGATAATACTTACAATAGAGATATTCCTACCTCGATGAGGCTGACATGAACAGCTGAACGCAATGAAAGCCAAGGGCGCTGGGAACTGAAAAGGGACGGATGAGCAAAGTTCGAATCAATGATCTGGCACGAGAACTGGAAGTAAAGAGCAGACCGATCCTGGACGCGCTGGAAGCGATCGGGGTGACGGGCAAGACGCATTCCAGTTCGATCGAGACCGACCAGGCGGAGAAGGTGCGCGACTACTTCAAGGGCGGCAGCCGCAGCAGTTCTGCGAGCCGACCGATGGTCGAGACGAAGCCGAAGTTCGACCTGTCGAAGGTGTCAAAGCCGGGCGATGCGTTGAAGGCGATTTTGGAGCGGAAGCAGGCGGAAGCGGTGATACGGGCGACACCGCCACCACGACCGACAGCGGTGGTTGCACCGCCCTCTGCGGTGCAAGCTGTTACGAGTGCACCGCGGCCGGTGGTTGCGGTTACTCCGGCAGCCTCTGCGGCACCGACGACTTCTCATCCTGAGGCACCAGCACCGCGCCGGATCGTTCCGCTGCCACGGCAGCAGGCCAACATTATTGCGCCAGCGGCTGCCCCGGCGATTGCGAGCAAGCCTCCGGTGGGACCTGTGGTGGCACGTCCTGCGGTGACTCCAGTTGCGGTGGCTGCTCCTGTGTCTACGGTGGTTGCGCCACAAGCTCCGGTGGTTGCGCCGGTGGTGGCTGCTCCTGCGGCACCGGTACCGGTGAGCGAGCCTCCTGCGCCAGTGGCAGCTGCACCGATTGTGGCGCCGGTGGTTGCGGAAGTATCTGCGCCTGCGCCGGTGGCTGCTGAGGTGGCGGTTGCGCCCGCAGCGCCGCCTGTCGTTGAGGCACCGGTGGTCCCAGCGGGGCCGCCTGCCCGGCGTGTGATTATGCCGCAGACGGGACCTCGTCCGATTTATACGGCACCTCCGGTTGCGCCGGGGACACCGCAGCGTGGGCGACCTATCTTTGAGCGTCCGCGTCCTGGTTCGCAGGGAGGCCCGGGTGCACCTGGCGCTCCGCGGCCGGGGAGTTCGATGGCTCCGGGCGCACGTCGTCCGATGCATCCGACCCGCACGTTTCCGGGTGGACCGGGTGGGCCAGGTGGAGCACCGGGGCGTCCGGGGTTTACTCCGGGTGGAGCACGACCTGGATTTGGAGCAAGGCCTGGATTTGGAGCGCGACCGGGTGGACCGGCAGGACCTGGCGGAGCGCCGGGTGTGATGCCAGGACCTGGCGAGAAGCCGGGGATGCGGCCAGCGGCACGTCCGGCGTCGCGGCGTGGCGGACAGCGGTACGAGAAGACCAAGGAAGGCCCGATGAAGGGCTTCCAGCCGCCACCGCGTTTTGGTGGTTCGCAGATCTCTCGGGAGCCGATGCCGATTACTCGGACGATCACTGTGACGGAAGGTATCAGTGTCAAGGATTTGGCCGAGAAGCTGGATGTACGCGGTAAAGATCTGATTGCCGTACTGCTGATGCGGGGCGTGCTTGTGACCGTGAACCAATCGCTGGAAGGCGAGTTGGTGAAGGATGTTGCGCGTCAGTTTGGTGCGGATGCGCAGGTGATCTCGGTTGAAGAGCAGTTGGAGAATGAGGCGATCGAAGGCTTCCTGGAAGATACGACCGGGATGGTGGAGATTACTCGTTCACCGGTTGTGACCGTGATGGGCCACGTCGATCACGGTAAGACGTCGCTGTTGGATGCGATCCGTTCGACGGATGTGGCAGCCGGTGAAGCTGGCGGAATTACGCAGCATATCGGTGCTTACAAGGTGCATGTAACGAAGCCTGATTCGCCTGCGTTTGGGCGCGAGATCGTGTTTCTGGATACGCCGGGCCACGAAGCGTTTACCCGGATGCGTGCACGTGGCGCCAAGGTCACGGACATCGTAGTGATCGTGGTGGCCGCCGATGACGGCGTGATGCCGCAGACGCTGGAGGCGATTGACCATGCCCGTGCAGCGAAGGTGCCGATTATTGTTGCCGTGAACAAGATCGACAAGCCGGAGGCGAACCCTGCCAAGGTGATCCAGCAGTTGGCGATGCGTGGATTGCAGCCATCGAACCAGGGCGGCGATACGGAGTTTGTCGAGGTTTCGGCGAAGAAGCGGATTGGTCTCGACCTGCTGGAAGAGATGATCTGCCTGGTTGCCGATATTGCAGCACCGAAGGCGCAGCCAGAGCGTCCGGCGGTGGGTACGGTGATCGAAGCGAAGCTGGATCGTGGACGCGGTGCGGTTGCCAGCATCCTGGTACAGAACGGTACGCTGCGGTTAGGCGACAGCTACATCGTGGGCAATACGTTTGGTAAGATTCGCGCGATGTTCGACGACCGTGGACGGGCAATTACAGAGGCTGGTCCGTCTACTCCGGTTGAGATTCTTGGACTGGAAGGGATGCCGGATGCCGGGGATACGTTCCTAGTGATGGCGGACCGCGACAAGGCCAAGGGGATTGCGCAGTACCGCAAGATGAAGGAGCGCGAGGCACAACTGGCGAAGAGTTCGCGTGTGTCTCTGGAAGGCCTGGCCGAGCAGATCAAGCAGGCCGGCATGAAGGATCTGAACCTGATTCTGAAGGGCGACGTGCAGGGTTCTGTCGAAGTGCTGGCGGATTCTCTGCAGCGGATGTCGACCGAGAAGGTACGGGTACGGGTGCTGCACTCTGGCGTTGGCGCGATTACCGAGTCGGATGTGTTGCTGGCGTCGGCCTCGAATGCGGTTGTGATCGGGTTCAACGTACGTCCTGACCGCAAGTCTGCCGAGATTGCAGATCGCGAGAACGTGGAGATTCGTCTGCACTCGATCATTTATGAGCTGCAGGACGAGATCACGAAGGCGATGTACGGATTGCTGGAGCCGGTCTTCAAGGAAAACTATGCGGGCCGCGCCGAAGTGATGAATGTGTTCAAGATCACGAAGGTCGGTCAGATTGCGGGTTGCCGTGTGACCGACGGGCTGATCAAGCGCGATGCACAGGTGCGGTTGCTGCGTGAAGGCGTAGAGGTATGGCGTGGCAAGATCGGCTCGCTGAAGCGCTTCAAGGACGATGTGTCCGAGGTTCGCCAGGGCGTGGAGTGCGGTATCGATCTGGCTGGACACAAGGACATACGGGTTGGCGATGTGATTGAGTCGTTCACTACGGAGACACTGGCTGCTGAGCTGGGCCAGAACTCTGCCGTGGCGCGCAAGGCAGAGAAGGCCGAGAAGGAGCGGGTTGCAGCAGCGGCCGCAGCAGCAGAGACCACCAACGCGTAGTTTGAACGGATGTTCCACCGAGGCCAGGGATACTCCCTGGCCTCGACTTTTTAAGGTGAGTTTAGAGCAGGTGAATTGCCGGGCCAGAAGCGATACCATGGCGGAATGGATTTGAACGCTATTCAAGTTGCCCTTCGCGACCAGCATCTGGACGGCTGGCTTTTTTACGATCACCACAATCGCGATCCGCTTGGCTTGCGCATATTGGGGATGCCTGCGGATGGGCATGTAACGCGGCGATGGTACTACTTTGTGCCGGTGGTGGGGGAGCCGCGGAAGCTGGTCCACCGGATTGAGTCGGGCCGGCTTGATTCCCTGCCTGGGGTGAAGGCGGAGTACTCTTCGTGGCAGGAGTTGGAGAGCAAGCTGGAGAAATTGTTGGAGGGGTCTACGCGGGTGGCGATGCAGTACTCGCCACGCAATGCGATTATGTACGTCTCCATGGTGGATGCCGGCACGGTGGAGGTGCTGCGTGGGATGGGCAAGGAGATTGTGAGCTCTGCCGATCTAGTGAGCCAGTTCGAAGCGGTGCTGACGGAAGCTCAGATGGCGACGCACTATGAAGCGCAGCAGCGGCTGGATGCGATTCTTGCGGCGGGCTGGGAGGAGATGGGGCGGCGAGTGCGCGGGGGCGGCGGTGGGGCCGATGAGTACAGCATGGTGGAGTATCTGCAGCAGGCGATCGAGCAGTCGGGGATGGTGACGGAGCATGGACCGAACGTGAGCGTAGGGCCGAATGCAGCGGACTCGCACTATGAGCCGAGCCGGGCGAGTTCGCGGGCGATCCGGCGGGGCGATTTTGTGCTGATCGATATATGGGCGAAGCTGGCGGGACGTCCGGATGCGGTGTGGTACGACATTACCTGGACAGGGGTGGTGGACCGCGAGCCTACGGAGCGGGAGCAGCTCGTGTTTGAGACGGTTCGGAATGCGCGTGATGCGGCGATTGCGGTGGTGGAGGACGCGTTTGCGGCAGGCAGGCCGATCGCTGGCTGGGAGGCCGATGACGCGGCGCGGGCGGTGATCGCGGCGGCGGGTTTTGGAGCCTACTTTACGCATAGGACGGGGCATAACATCGCGACGGAACTGCATGGGAGCGGTGCGCATCTTGACAATCTGGAGACGCATGACGAGCGGTTGATACTGCCGAATACGTGTTTTTCGGTTGAGCCGGGCGTGTATTTTCCAGGGGAGTTTGGGGTACGGAACGAGGTAAACATGATGACGCGGCGAGGCAAGGCAGAAGTAACGGGACGGATGCAGCGTGAGTTGGTGCGTATATGACGGAAGGCGGGTGGGTTTTCAGCTATCATCGGAGGTAAGATGACGACCAATGTATACGTGCCGGCGCGGATAGCCGGAAAGAGTTTTTTTTCGCCGACGGTGATCTTAGTCGCTGGCTGGCTGGTTCCGGGAGCGGGGCATTTTCTGCTGCGGAAGTGGGTGCGGGGAGCGCTGCTGCTGGTGTCGATCGTGTCGATGTTTTTGATTGGGCTGGCGTTGAAGGGGAAGATCTACTCGCCGAATACTGGTGATTTGCTGGATATTCTGAATTTTGCGGGTGATCTGGGCAATGGTCTGCTGTATGTGATCGCACGGGTTTTCGACATGGGACAGGGTAGTGTGCAGATAGCGATTGCGGACTATGGTACGAAGTTTATGGTGGTGGCTGGGCTGCTGAATGTGATTGCGGCGGTGGATGCGCACTCTCTGGCTACGGGGAGGAAGGTTTCGTGACGATTACGCATTTTGGAGCGGTAGTGTTATTTGCGTTGTTTACTTCGGTAGTTTTCGGGATTACGCAGCGATCTGAGCCGAAGATGATGATTCGTTTTGGGGCGTTTTGCTTTGCGTTGTTTGTGGGCGGGACGATTGCGGCGAGCTGGGTTATGTGGCTAATCAAGCACTAGAGCTGTGGTTGGCAGGGTAGCGTTTGTGGTGCAGCTTGTGGAGATTTGTATGGCAAAGGCGGTGCGGTGACCCGGAGTTGAGGTCCGCCGCGGGGCTGGCGGTGCAAACTGAAGAAAACACAGGTTGGCGATGGTCTGGGCCTATCACCCGAAAGGGCTACTTCCGTACTGCTGAATCTTATGGATTGATGGCAGCGGGAAGGTTATTCTGAGTCACGACACAATGGTGGCAGATGAGTTTACGGCGAGTTGATAGCGAAGATGCAAAGCTGAGGTCGGAGTGGAGCAGCGAAGCTCTTGATCCGGCGCCTGAGGCGGAGTGTGATGAGATCGTGCAACTGGCTGCGTCCATCTGTGGGATGCCGGTTGGGTTGTTGACGCTGCTGGATGACCGTCGGCAGTGGTTTCGGGTGTCGGATGGCTTCAAGCTGCAGGAGACGCCACGGGAGATTGCGTTCTGTGCGTATGCGATTCGCCAGAACGAGTTGCTGGTGGTACAGGACACCAACTTAGACCGTCGATTTTCTACTAATCCTCTGGTGGTTGCTGAGCCTCCGATCCGTTTTTTTGCGGGGATGCCGATGCATACGGCGGAAGGGCATCCGGTGGGGACGCTGTGCGTGATGGATACGCAGCCGCGGATGCTGACACCACAGCAGGAGAATGCGCTGCGGGTGCTGGGTCGTCAGGCGAGTGCGCGACTGGAGCTGCGGGCGCAACGGATGGCGCTGGACGAGGCTTTGAAGGAGCGGGAGCGAGCGGCGGCGGGGCTACATGCGAGCGAGGAGCTGTTCCGCGCATTTATGAATGCGAGTCCTTTTTTGAGCTACATCAAGGACGCTGCGGGACGGCTGCTTTTCTATAACAAGAGTTTTGCGAAGCGGTTTGGGATTGGGGAGCAGGCGTGGCTGGGGCGGACGGATGAACGGCTATGGTCGCCGAATCTGTCGCGGTCGGGGCGGACGCACGATCTGGAAGTAATGGCCGGAGGACAGATTGTCGAGACGGAAGAACGGATTCGGTCTTCCGATGGGACGAGCTCAACGTGGCGGTCGTTCAAGTTTCCTTGCTACGACTCTGCCGGGAATATACTGCTGGCCGGGGTGGCGGTGGATGTGTCGGAAGAGGTAGCTCGCAAGGGCGAGCTGACGCGGTACCATCGCGAGTTGGAAGAGGCGAACGAACAACTGCGTAAGCTGGCGGTGACGGATGAGCTGACGGGCTTGCGGAATCGCCGGGCGTTCGAAGAGCGGATGGTGCTGGAGTTTTCGATGGCACGGCGACGGCGACGGGAGCTTTCGGTACTGTTGCTGGATGTCGACAACTTCAAATCGATCAATGACCGGTTTGGCCATGCGGCTGGAGACGATGTGTTGCGGCGGCTGGGCGCTTTGCTGCGGACGACTGTGCGGCTACCGGACCTGCCAGCACGCTATGGCGGGGAAGAGTTTGTGGTGCTGCTGCCAGAGAGCGGCGAAGAGGGTGCACTGGGGCTGGCGCGGCGCGTGATGGAGAAGGTTGCCGCAGAGCCATGGGACAACGAGCGGGTGACGGTGAGCATTGGGATGGCAGCGATGAATGAGTCGCTGGTGAACGGGTACCAGTTGGTGGCACTGGCGGATGAAGCGTTATATGCGGCCAAGCGTGCGGGGAAGAACCGGGTGATGCTGCATGGTGGTCAACTGCAGCCGTAAGGGCTGATGGAAGGCAAAGAAAAGGCACGGCTTGCGCCGTGCCTTTTTGTGTCTGGAGGTAGAAAGTAGCTTATGCCTCGGAGCCAGGGGCTTCGCCGGGGTTCTGCTCTTCCATCTGCTTCTGGAGTTCTTCGCGCTTCTTGGTGCGGGCTTCGGCGCGCTTCTGCGCCTTCTCGTTGAGTTCCTGCTCGGCTCCGAGGAGTTCGATGAAGGCCATCTCGGCGGCGTCACCCTTGCGGGCTCCGGTGCGGGTGATGCGGAGGTAACCGCCGTTGCGGGTGGCGTAGCGTGGAGCAACGGTGTTGAAGAGGCGATCGACCGAATCGGGCGTCATGAGATAGGCAGCAGCCTGGCGACGGGCATGGACGGTGCCGCGCTTGCCGAGGGTGATCATCTTCTCGATAAGGGGGCGGGTGGCCTTGCACTTGGTGATGGTGGTCTCGACGCGGTCCATGAGGATGACGGAGGTGACGAGGTTGCGGAGCATGGCGCGGCGGTGGCTGGTGTTTCTGCCTAACTTGAATCCTGCATTACGGTGACGCATTGGTAATCTCCTTCGATCCGGTCTATTGACCGTTGATCGGCTTGCTGTGATTGCAGCGGAAGCGAGGAGCGGGAAGTAAGGTACTCTTCCCTGCTCCTGCTGGTTGCACTGCGGTTAGAAGTTTTCCGGCTCGTTGGAGGGGATGAGGTCGAGATCTTCGTCGTCCTCTTCGTCCTCGTCTTCGTCGTCGAAGTTGCCGAAGCTGGCGGCGAGCGTTGCAGCCGGCAGGACCGAGGTGGGTCCTGGGACGGGGTTGCCGTTCTCGTCGATCTTCATGCCGAGAGAGAAGCCCATCTGGGCCAGGATCTCTTTGATCTCGTTCAGAGACTTGCGGCCGAAGTTCTTGGTCTTGAGCATTTCGGCTTCGGTCTTCTGGATGAGTTCGCCGATGGTGGCGATGTTGGCATTCTTGAGGCAGTTGTAGCTGCGAACGGAGAGTTCAAGCTCTTCGACGGAGCGGTTGAGGTTCTCGTTGCGCAGGGCGGGACCATCGTGGAGACCGTCGTGACCGGCTTCCATCTCTTCTTCGAAGTTGATGAAGATGGTCATGTGGTCTTTGAGGAGCTTGGCGGAGAGGCCGAGCGCATCTGCGGGGAGGATGGTTCCGTTGGTCCAGATCTCGATGGTGAGCTTGTCGTAGTCGGTGATCTGACCGAGACGTGCTGCCTCGACGAGGTAGTTGACCTTGCGGACGGGGGAGTGGACAGAGTCGACGGGGATGAATCCGAGGCCGAGGTCGGCGTCGAAGTTCTTGTCGGCGGAGATGTATCCGCGACCGCGCTTGAGGCGCATCTCCATGTCGATCTTGCCGCCTTCGGAGACGGTGCAGATGTAGACATCCTTATCGAGGATCTCGACGTCGCCGTCGGCTTCGATCATGCCGGAGGTGATGACGCCAGCCTGATCAGCGCGGAGGTAGAGGGCCTTGGGGCCGTCGCCGTTGAGCTTGAAGGGGATCTGCTTGAGGTTGAGGATGATGTCGGTCGCATCTTCGACGATGCCGGTGATGGACTGGAACTCGTGCAGTACGCCTTCGATGCGGACAGCGGTTACGGCTGCGCCTTCGATGGACGAGAGCAGGGTGCGACGGAGGGCGTTGCCGATAGTGGTACCGAAGCCGCGCTCAAAGGGCTGCGCGGAGAACTTGCCGTACTTTTCGGTGAGTGTATCGGTATCGACTGCGAGACGCTTGGGCTTTTGAAAACCTCTCCAAAGCATGTGTTTCTCCTTTATCCGTCCTAGCCGCGATGCATTCTGCGGACTGGCGGGTGGTGCGGTTGCGGGTCAGGTTGTTGGTGGTACGTTTTGACTGGCTGGAGGGCCAGAACGGGAGAGACCCACGTCCGACGATGCGGACGTGGGGTACCCGATATTTTGTAACTACTACAGTTACTTGCTGTAGAGTTCGACGATGAGCTGCTCGTTGACCGGGAGCTGGATATCTTCGCGCTTCGGCAGAGCGACGAGCTTGCCGGAGAGGTTGTCGCGGTTGATATCGAGCCAGGGCACAGAGCGCTGACCGGCGGCAAAGTTTTTGGACTCTTCGAGGATGACCAGAGCCTTGGAGCCTTCGCGGATGGAGATCTCATCGCCGACCTTGCACTGGAAGGAGGGGATGTTGACCTTGCGTCCGTTGACCTGGAGGTGACCGTGACGGACGACCTGGCGGGCCTGACGGCGGCTCATGGCGAAACCGAGGCGGTAGGCGACGTTGTCGAGGCGGGTCTCAAGCTGCTGGAGCAGGAGTTCGCCGGTGACGCCGGTCTTGTTGGAGGCCTTCTGGTAGTAGGCGCGGAACTGAGTTTCGAGGGTGAAGTAGATGCGCTTGGCCTTCTGCTTTTCGCGCAGTTGGAGACCGTAGCCTACGACCTTCTTGACCTTTTTGGACTGGCCGTGCTGGCCTGGGGGGAAGTTGCGCTTCTCGACGGGGCATTTCTCGGAGAAGCACTTGGCTCCCTTGAGGAAGAGTTTGGTACCGTCGCGGCGGCAGAGGCGGCAGACGGGTCCGGTGTAACGTGCCATGGTATTGCTCCTGACTTCGGGTGACGATCGCTTTACACGCTGGTGCGCTTCATCGCGATCCGGTGGTGGTTGAACCCGGGAGCGGCCCCAAGTCCGAGGTACGGGACATGGGGCCTGCCGGGTGAGTTGTTATACGCGGCGACGCTTGGGCGGACGGCAGC
The DNA here is from genome assembly GCA_021780315.1 of Acidobacteriota bacterium. Classification (GTDB taxonomy): domain Bacteria; phylum Acidobacteriota; class Terriglobia; order Terriglobales; family Acidobacteriaceae; genus Edaphobacter. The sequence goes on along the minus strand of JAJXYY010000027.1, from coordinate 15,831 downwards.
CGTTGTGCGGCATAGGCGTGACGTCGCGGATGCTGCGGACCTCGATACCGGTGGTGGCGAGGGCGCGGATGGCTGACTCACGACCGGAGCCGGGGCCGGAGACGCGGACGTCGACGGAGCGGACGCCGTGATCGCGGGCTGCGTTGGCAGCACCGACAGCGGCCTGCTGCGCGGCGAACGGGGTGCCCTTGCGGGAGCCGCGGAAGCCGAGCGAGCCGGACGATTTCCAGGAGAGGGTGTTGCCGGTCTGGTCGGTGATGGTGACGATGGTGTTGTTGAAGGAAGCCTGGATGAACACGAGACCAAATGGAACGTTCTTCCGCTCGCGCTTCTTGAACTTCTTATTCTTGCCGGGCTTTGCAGCGCCCTTGGTGTTCTGAGTCTTTGCCATGGCTTATTTGGTCGCTTTCTTCTTACCGGCAACGGTTCCCTTGCGTGGGCCTTTACGGGTGCGAGCGTTGGTGTGGGTGCGCTGACCGCGAACCGGGAGGCTGCGGCGGTGACGGAGGCCACGGTAGGACTGAATTTCGATGAGGCGCTTGATGTTGAGGGAGATATCCTTGCGGAGATCGCCTTCGATCTGGCCTTCGGCTTCAATTACCTGACGGATGCGGTTGAGGGCGTCTTCGTCGAGCGTGCCGACCTTCGCGAGGGGATCGACTTCAGCCTTCGCGAGGATCTTGGCGGCGCGAGAGTCGCCGATACCGAAGATGTAGGTGAGACCGATGCGCGCCTGTTTGTTATTAGGGACATCGACTCCAGCAATACGTGCCATGGGGTTCCTTTACGTTTGGGCTCGGGTAGCTTCGCCACGGAGCGGGGTGAGAGTTGAGCGGATGATTCCGACGGGTTCAACGCAAGCCTTGACTTCGGCTAACTAGCCCGGCGGGGCCGCAGAGACACAAGGGCTGAGTTAGCCCTGGCGCTGCTTGTGCTTGGCGTTTTCGCAGATGACGCGAACGACGCCGCGGCGATGAATGACCTTGCACTTGTCGCAGATCTTCTTTACTGATGCACGAACCTTCATTGAAACACTCCTAAAAGCAGCCGTTGACTGGTCGCCATCCGCTATTCGCTGGAGGCTGGCCGACGAGGCTGGTGGAACTGGGTTGCAAGCAATTAGCGCAGGGCTAGTGGCTTATGTTGTCTACTTGTAGCGGTAGACAATGCGGCCGCGGTTGAGATCGTACGGGCTGAGCTCAATCGCGACGCGGTCGCCGGGGAGGATACGGATGAAGTTTTTACGCATACGACCGGATACGTGCGCAAGGGCCTGATGCTTGTTCTCAAGCTCGACCTTGAACATCGCGTTCGGCAGGGTCTCTACGACCACCGCCATGACTTCAATTGCATCTTCCTTCGACAAACGATCTCCTTTGGAACGATCGAGGCTGAGCCTCGGGTTTCCATACTGCTACCTGCATGGCTCTGTACGGACAACATACAGAGTACATTTCATCATAACCCTTTTTCCGCCAATTTCCTAGCGGGTGAGGACCTGGGGGCCATCTTTTGTGATGGCGACGGTCTGCTCGAAGTGGGCGCTGTAGCTGCCGTCGACGGTGACGGCGGTCCAGCCGTCGGGGAGGACACGGACTTCGGGCTTGCCGGCGTTGATCATGGGTTCGATGGCGAGGACCATTCCAGCTTTGAGGCGGGGGCCTTTGCCGGCGGGGCCGAAGTTGGGGACCTGGGGGTCTTCGTGCATGGAGCGGCCGATGCCGTGGCCGACGAACTCGCGGACGACTCCGAAGCCCTGGGCCTCGCAGATTTGCTGGACGGCGTGGGAGATGTCGCCGAGGCGGCCGCCGACCTGGCACTGGAGGATGGCGGCTTCAAGTGAGGCGAGGGTGACGGTGAGGAGCTTCTGGGTGGGTTCGCTGACCTTGCCTACGGGGTAGGTGACGGCGGCGTCGGAGTAAAAGCCGTCGACGATGCAGCCGCAGTCGATGGAGAGGATGTCGCCTTCCTTGAGGATGCGCTTCTCGCTGGGCATGCCGTGGACGACCTCGTTGTTGATGGAGGTGCAGAGCGCGGAGGGGTAGCCATGGTAGCCCTTGAAGGCGGCGATGGCGTGGAGTTCTGCGATTTTGGCGACGGCGATGCGTTCGAGATCCATGGTGGAGGCACCGGGGACGACGTGGGGCGCGATGGCGTTGTGGACCTTGCGGAGCACGGCGCCGGAGATGCGCATCTTTTCAATCTCGGCGGGGGTTTTGATGAGGATAGCCATAAGATTCGACGGTTCCAGTGCGCGTCAGGCTTGACGAAGGTGAAGGAGCGCTGCGTTGATGGCGGAGGTTACTTGCTCGACAGCCTGGTCGCCATTGACTTCCTGAAAGCGACCGAGCTTGCGATAGTGTTCCACAACCGGGGCGGTCTGGGTGTCGAAGGTCTTCATGCGCTCGGTAAAGACGGGTTCGGAGTCGTCGGGACGCTGGACGAGCACGGAGCCATCGACGTCGCAGATTCCGGATGTGGCCGGGGGATTGGAGTAGATGTTGTAGATGCGTCCGGCGGGGGAGATGCGGCGGCCGGTGATGCGGTGGAGCAGGTGGTCGTAGCTGACGACGATGCTGATGGCGACGACAGGTAAGGTCTGCGGGGTGGCGGCGAGGTGCTGGTCGAGCCACTCGGCCTGGTTGAGGGTGCGGGGAAAGCCATCGAGGATGTAGCCGCGGTGGGTGTCGGGCTGGGCGAGGCGGTCGGCGACCATCTGATTGACGAGTTCGTCGGAGACGAGTTGGCCTTGCTCCATGAGCGACTTGGCGGTCTTGCCGAGCGGGGTTCCGCTGGCGATGTTGGCACGCAGGATGTCACCGGTGGAGATCTGGGGGATACCGTGTGCGGCCATGAGGAGCTTGGCCTGGGTGCCTTTGCCTACGCCGGGAGCCCCGAGAAGGAGAACCGGCCCGGGCAGGAAGTTGATATCTGCCGAGGCCGGTTTTGTATTTGCTAAGTTGGTCAATGTAGGAGTTCCGAAGACTACCTGAGACAAGGTTCTAATTGCGTGTTTTTCTTTACCAGCTCTTGCGGCCACGGATGCGACCACTCTTGGGAGAGAAGCCATCGTAGTGACGCATGATGAGCTGCGATTCGATCTGCTGAACGGTATCCATGGCTACGCCGACGACGATGAGGAGCGAGGTTCCGCCGAAGTAGAAGTTGACTCCGAGACCGTTGGTGACCCAGGTGGGCAGGCGGTCGAAGACGCCACCGATCAGGGGGAGATGGTTGAAGTGGATACCACTGATCAACAGAGTGGGGATGATGGAGATGATGATGAGGTAGATGGCGCCGACGAGCGTGATGCGGGTAAGCACGTCGTTGATGAAGTCCGCAGTGCGCTTGCCGGGGCGAATGCCGGGGATGAATCCACCATACTTGCGCATGTTGTCGGCGATGTCGTCGGGACGGAAGACGATGGAGATGTAGAAGTACGCGAAGAAGATGATGGCCGCGATGTAGAGGAGTTCGTACCAGGGCTCGCCGGGGGCGATGCCGCGGAAGATGGGGCCGAAGAAGGTGGAATCGTGCAGCGAGTATCCGAAGATGGTCGCGTTGGACAGGAGCAGCGGCGCGGAGAGGATGGAGCTGGCGAAGATGACCGGCATGACGCCACCGGAGTTGACCTTGAGCGGGAGGTGGGTGGACTGGCCGCCCATCATCTTGCGGCCGACGATGCGCTTGGCGTACTGAACCGGGATGCGACGCTCGGAGCGTTCGACGAAGACGATGAAGGCGACGACGGCGATCATGAGGGCGACGAGGATGGCGATGGCGACCGGAGTGAATGCGCCCCAGGCGTTGGTGCTGGCCTTGTCGTAGAGGTCGGCGATGCCTTTGGGCAGGCCAACGACAATGCCTGTAAAGATAAGCAGGCTCATACCGTTGCCGATGCCGCGCTCGGTGATCTGCTCACCCAGCCACATGATGAAGGCCGTGCCAGCGGTAAGGGTGATGACGCAGAGAGGGATGAAGGCGCCACGGGAGATGGTGACCATGGGCGAGCCGGTGGAGGTGCTGGTAAGCGTAAGTGCGATGGCAAAGGACTGCACGATGCCCAGGATGACAGTGACGTAGCGTGTCCACTGGGTGATCTTGCGGCGTCCGAGCTCACCTTCCTTCTGGAGCTTGGCCAGCGGCTCGTAGATGACAGTAAGCAACTGGAAGATGATCGACGCGGTAATGTACGGCATGATGCCGAGCGCGAAGACGGTGAGCTTGCGGAGGTTTCCGCCAGAGAAGAGGTCCACGAGGCCGAGAGCCGAGCCGGAGTTGGCATTGAAGAACTGCGCCAACATATCGGCGTTGATGCCGGGGGTGGGAATGTGCGATCCGAGACGATAGACAGCCAGCAAGCCGAGCGTGAACAGGACGCGCTTGCGGAGGTCAGGGATGCGGAAGATGTTTAGGATTTTCTCGAACATCAGTGTAGACCTCGAAATCGGTAAGACCGGAAGCTGAAGTTGTGACGCAGAAGAAGAACAGGACTGGGGTGAGAGTGAGTCTCACCCCAGTCCGTAACGCTTAGGCGGCTGCTTCGCCGCCGATGAGGATGGCCTTGCCGCCGGCCTTCTCGATCGCTTCTTTGGCGGTCTTCGAGAATTTGTGGGCGTAGACAGTAACGGCGGTGTTGAGTTCGCCGTTGTTGAGCACCTTGATGAGGCCGTTTTTGCGGCGGAGGAGGCCAAGCTCGACGATCTTGTCGAGGGTGAACTCGGTTACGTTGAGGGCGGCAACGATCTCGGCGATGCGGTCGAGACCAAGTACCTGATACTCAACGCGGAAGATGTTGGTGAAGCCGCGCTTGGGCAGGCGACGGTGAAGGGGCATCTGGCCGCCTTCAAAGCCGCGCATGAGAGACGAACCCGAGCGGGAGCCCTGACCTTTGTGGCCACGGGTGGAAGTCTTACCCATACCCGAACCCATACCACGGCCGACACGCTTCTTGTTTTCGTTTGCCTTCTTGGGGGCGCGGAGATTGGAGAGATTACGAATTGCCATTGTTTCCTCGCTTAACGCCGAAGGACTCGAAGGTCCGACGACTCGCATGATGTTCCGCCAGGGTAGGTCTGGTCGGGGATGAAGAGTAATACGGACTGGTGCTGAAGGTACGAGACCCAGTCGCAGAACGGACTCGCCGAAGTAGAGTTAGTCGACGAGCCGTACGAGGTGAGGAACCTTGGCGACCATGCCGCGGATCGAGGGGGTATCTTCGCGCTCGACGATCTGGTTGAGACGGGTGAAGCCGAGGCCCTTGATGACGAGCTTGTGCTTGACCGGGGTGCAGATCTTGGAACGGAAGTACTGCAGTTTGATTTTGGCGATTGCGTTGGTGTCAGCCATGATGAGAGCTCCTGTAGATCGTGTGAGGTGCGGTTGAGCTTAGAGCTCTTCCACGGCCTTGCCGCGCAGGGCGGCTACTTCGGCTTTGTTGCGAAGCTGGATGAGAGCATCGAACGTGGCCTTGATGACGTTGTGGGGGTTGGCGGTTCCGAGCGACTTGGTGAGTACGTTCTGGATGCCTGCGGCAGTCATAACGGCGCGAACCGTCTTGCCGGCGATCACGCCAGTACCTTCTGCGGCGGGCTTGAGCATGACCTGGCCAGCGCCGAAGTGACCGAGCACCTGATGGGGAATGGTGGTCTCGGTGAGGTTGACCTTGTGCAGGTTCTTCTTGGCGGCTTCAATGCCCTTGCGGATGGCCTGGGGAACTTCCTTGGCCTTGCCGGAGCCGTAGCCCACGACGCCTTCGGCGGGATCGCCGATGACGACGAGTGCGGCGAACGACATGTTCTTACCACCCTTGACGACCTTGGTGACGCGGTTGATGGACACAACCTCATCCTTGAGGTTGAGCCGGTTCGCGTCGATTTTTTTCTTCGTTGCCATAATGTCTTATATCGCTTTCTGGCTGCCGCTCCGGGCACCGGGGAAAACCTATTAGAAGTCCAAGCCCGCTTCGCGGGCGGCATCGGCGAGGGCCTTGACGCGACCGTGATAGAGGTAGCCGCCACGATCGAACACGATCTTCTTGATGCCCTTTTCCTGCGCACGCTGAGCGATGAGCTTACCGACTTCGGCTGCTGCGGCGACGTTGCCGCCGTAGACCTTCTCTTCGCCCTTTTTACCCATGGACGAAGCGGAGGCGATGGTAACTCCGTTGAGGTCGTCGATGAGCTGGGTGTAGATGTGGTTGAGCGAGCGGTAGACGTTGAGACGGGGACGCTCGGCGGTGCCGGACATCTTCTCACGGATACGCGTGTGGACGCGTTGGCGAATCACGTTGCGTTGGCGGGGATTGATCATGATTGTCTTTCCTTCCTAGTGGCGGCGCCAGAGTGCTGACGACGTTCGGTTGTGTGGGGCAGCAATAAGGATAGCAAGTATCGTTATGTCTGCCCCACGTAATTGGCTTAGCGGCCGGCTTGACAGAGGGTTCGAAGGGAAAGTGCCGTTCTTCCAGATACATTGCTCCGGCTTTGACGCGGAGCGCGAGGTGGAAGGGCTTCCCTTTCGATTACTTAGCTCCGGTTTTGCCGACCTTCTTCTTGAGCTTCTCGCCGGTGTAGCGCACGCCCTTGTTCTTGTACGGGTCGGGCTTACGGAGCGAGCGCATATCAGCAGCGACCTGTCCGACCTTCTGGCGGTCAATGCCAGAGACGGTGAGGTGAGTCTGCTTGGGGTCGATGGTGACGTCGATGCCGGTGGGCAGGGGGAACTCGATCGGGTGAGAGTAACCTAGGGTGAAGACGACCATCCCCTTACCCTTGAGCTCGGCACGGTAACCGATGCCGACAATATCGATGTCCTTGGTCCAGCCGGTAGTAACGCCGGTGACAGCGTTGAAGACGAGAGCGCGGGCGAGGCCGTGGAAGGCTGCCTGTTTGTCGGTCTGACGCTCGGCGTGGAGGAAGCCGTCCTTCTGGACGAGGGTGATGCCGCCGGGCAGCATGGCGGTGACTTTACCCTTGGGGCCTTCAACGAGAACGGTATCGCCGTTGACGGTGTACTTGACACCGGCGGGCAGGGCGATCGGCTTTTTGCCAATACGTGACATGGAGATCTTCTTTCGTGTGGCTTGCGAGTCGCTTAGAGTGGCTAAGTTCCACTGCAGCCGGTATAGCTTGTGGCCAAACTGTATATATCCAAAGCAGATTACCTGTCTTGGAGTAGGTGGTAGTACTCTGCTTTGACGCTTGCGCTCGGCAGTCATCTGGATGACAGGAAGCGCAAGCGTCAGTTGCGGAGAATTACCAGACTTCGCAGAGAATCTCGCCGCCAACACCTTCGCGACGAGCCTGGCGACCAGTCATGACACCCTTGGGGGTGGTCATGATGGAGATGCCGAGGCCGCCCTGAACGCGCCGGATCTCGTCGCGGCCGAGGTATACGCGGCAACCGGGACGCGAGACGCGCTGCAGGTCGCGGATGACGGCTTCGTTGTTGGGGCCGTACTTGAGATAGACGCGGATGACTTTCTGTCCGTCTTCTTCTGTAGGCTTGTAGTTCGCAATGTAACCCTCTTCCTTGAGGATTCGTGCGATCTCAGCCTTGAGCTTGGAGGCGGGGACGTCGAGCTTCTGGTGACGCGCGCGGATGGAGTTGCGGATACGGGTCAGGAAGTCTGCTACTGGATCGGTGAGGTTCATTCATTCTCCTTCACTCCCCGTTCGCTCCTAAGTATCTCTCAGGAGAACCAGCGGGAGTGTCTGTTGCGGTGGTGCCTCCAGACTGCTGCATCCAAGGCGGAAGCCCGAATGAGGTCTCTGGATCAGCCGTACAGGAGACCTGTACGAGTGAATCTTTACAAGTCTACCAGCTGGACTTGACTACGCCCGGAATTTCTCCCTTGAGGGCGAGGTTGCGGAAGCACAGACGGCAGACGCCGAACTTGCGCAGGAAAGCGCGAGGGCGACCGCAGAGCTGGCAGCGGTTGTGCTGGCGGGACTTGAACTTGGGGGTCTTTGCATCTTTGACGCGCTTTGCAGTAGTTGCCATGTTTTACTCTCTATCTTGACTACGAACTTTTCAACCGTACCAGACCAAAGCGACTGTCTGGAGAAGAACTATGCGCCTACGCGGAAGGGCATGCCAAATCCCTTGAGCAGTGCGCGGGCACCGTTGTCATCCTTCGCCGTGGTGACGATGGTGACGTTCATGCCCTTGAGCTTGTCGACCTTGGCGTAGTCGATCTCAGCAAAGATGAGCTGGTCGCGGAGGCCGAGGGTGTAGTTGCCACGCCCGTCAAAGCTTTTGGCGGAGACGCCACGGAAGTCGCGAACGCGCGGCAGAGCGATGGAGATGAGGCGGTCAAGGAACTCGTACATGGTATCGCCCCGGAGGGTAACCATGGCGCCAATGGGCATGCCTTCACGCACCTTGAACGCAGCGATGGACTTCTTGGCCTTGGTGGTGACAGGCTTCTGTCCAGCGATGGCGGCGAGATCAGCAACCAGCGGATCCATAATTTTGACGTTCTGGGTGGCTTCGCCGAGACCCATGTTGATGACGATCTTCTCGAGCCGGGGAATGGCCATGGCGTTGGTGATGTTGAGTTCCTTGGCCAGAGCCTGTTTGATTTCTGTCTCGTACTTTTCTTTGAATCGTGCTGCCATGATTGCTCTTCGCTTTCTCCACGGTTGCCGGGTTGGGTCGCTGCCCGTCTACCGATGCGTGGGGTGAACCGTTGTATCAGAGTGGTGTTACTTCTTCTTCTCGGGGATGGCGTTGCCGCTGGCCTTCGAGAAACGAACCTTCTTGTCACCCTCCAGGCGATGTCCGACGCGAGTCTTGTTCCCCTCGGCATCGACCAACATCACGTTGGAGATGTGGATGGTGGACTCCTGCTCGGCAATACCGCCCTTGATGTTGCGCTGGGGGTTGGGCTTGACGTGCTTTTTGACCATCATGACGCCTTCAACGAGCAGGCGATTCTTCTCTGCGATCACGCGTAGAACGCGTCCCTGCTTGCCTTTATCTTTACCGGCGATGACTTCAACTTTGTCGTTGCGCTTGATCTTGATCTTGACGGCTGCCATGATTCTCTCTCATCCTCGACGATCTGGTACCAGCTTGTACTGGAACCACGGAGTCGGACTCCGGAAATAGTTGACGGTGTGGGCCACATGATAGTGGTGGCCGTACGATTAGATGACTTCCGGTGCGAGCGAGACGATCTTGAGGAACTTCTTCTCGCGGAGTTCGCGGGCGACCGGTCCGAAGACGCGGGTTCCAACGGGCTCGTTTGCATCGTTGATGACGACCGCAGCATTCTGATCGAAGCGGATGTAGGTACCGTCACGGCGGCGATACTCTTTGCGAGTGCGCACGATGACCGCCTTGACTACTTTACCCTTTTTGACGGTTCCATCGGGGGACGCTTCCTTGACGGCAGCGGTAACGACATCGCCGAGGCCAGCCTTCTTACCGAGACCGCCACCGAGGGGCAGGATCACCTGCAGCTTGCGTGCGCCAGAGTTATCGGCCACGTCAAGGATTGTTCTCATTTGTACTGACATCGTTCTTCTCCTGGGTGCAACGGCCGTGGCTTGACGCCGTGATGGCCTAATCTTCTGTGAGCAGTGGGTACAATCGACGCGAGGACCGGACTACTTGACTTCGACGGGCTTCTTCTCGTCCGCGAGCTGAGCGAGGGAAGAGCGACGAACGATCTCCTCAAGCGACCAGCGCTTGAGCTTGGAGAGCGGACGCGCTTCGCGAATGCGGACAACATCGCCGACGCGAGCGGAGTTCTGCTCGTCGTGTGCGTAGAACTTCTTGTTCGACTTAAGCACGCGCTTGTACTTGGGGTGCGCCTTGCGCATTTCGATCTCGACGACGATGGTCTTCTGCATCTTGGTCGATACGACGAGGCCAACCTTCTCGTTACGGCGAGAGGTTGCGGCTTCCGGGGTCGCGGCTGCGGTGGTGGTGTTGGGAGTCTCTGACATAGTTAGGCCTTCTTCGCTTTCTTCCGGGCGGTGCGAGTGCTCTTTGCCGGCGCGACGTTCTTCACAACAGGGTTGGCAGCTTTGTCTGCGGCCAAGGTGCGCTCACGTGCGATCGTCTTGATGCGGGCGATGTCGAGCTTGAGGGTACGCAGCTTCTTGAGACCTTCGACATTGCCGAGGCTTTTCTGGAAGCGGATGCGGAAGAGCTGCTCGCCTGCGCTGGCCTGCTGCTTGATCAACTCTTCGTCACTGAGATTGCGGATCTTATCGAGTTCCATGGTTTTCTTCCTTCAAACTATTTACTTGGCTGCGACGGTCGCTTTGACGTCGTGGCGCATGACGAAGCTGGTCTTGAGCGGGAGCTTGTGGGCCGCGAGGCGCATTGCCTCTTTGGCGAGCTCGGGCGTAACGCCTTCCATCTCGAACAGAATCTTGCCAGGGCGAACGACGGCGACCCAGTGATCGGGCGCTCCCTTACCCTTACCCATACGGGTTTCGGCAGGCTTCTTGGTGATCGGCTTGTCGGGGAAGAGACGCAACCAGACTTTGCCACCACGTTTGATAAAGCGCGTCATGGCGATACGGCTGGCTTCGATCTGGCGGTCGGTGATGTAGCCACATTCCATGACCTTCAGGCCGAAGTCGCCGAACGAGAGATCGGAGCCGCGCCACGCCTTGCCGCACATGCGGCCGCGCTGCTGCTTGCGATACTTGACCTTCTTTGGCATCAACATAAAAAAACCCCTAGCTATTAGCTGCTAGCTTCCGGTGATTTACCAGATCTAGCTGATTCAAACTGAATGGAAACAACCGCCGACGGGACACCGAAGCGTCGTCGTCCGAGATTTAGGACGCGAAGGCGCTGGTAGGAACACCCTGGTCGCGACGCTTTTTCTGCTCGTAGATATCTCCACGGTAGACCCACGTTTTGACCCCGATGATGCCGTAGGTGGTGTGAGCCTCCGAGAAGCCGTAATCAATATCGGCGCGGAGGGTGTGCAGCGGCAGGCGACCCTGCAGATACCACTCCGAGCGGGCGATTTCGTTGCCGTTGAGGCGTCCGGATACACGAACCTTGATGCCTTTGCAGCCGAAGCGCAACGCGGAGTCGACAGACTTGCGCATGGCGCGGCGGAAGCTGACACGCTTCTCCAATTGGAGGGCGATGTTCTCCGAGACGAGTTGGGCATCGAGCTCGGGCTTGTTGACCTCGAGGATATCGATGAACACTTCGCGGCTGGTGCGCTTCTGAATGTCCGCTTTGAGCTTGTCGATCTCTGCTCCCTTGCGTCCGATGATGATGCCAGGGCGCGCGGTGCGGATGATGAGGCGCAGCTTGTTGCCTGGGCGCTCGACTTCAACGGAGCTGACGCCTGCGGCCTTCAGCTTTTCGCGCAGCTCGGCCTTGAGCTTGACGTCTTCGACCAGCAGCTTGTCATAGCCACGCTCTACGAACCAACGCGACTTCCACGGCTTGTTGATGCCGAGGCGAAACCCATACGGATGGACTTTCTGTCCCATAGCTTCCCTTTACTCCGACCCAGCACCGGTTGAGCCGGCTGGGCAGTCATGCAAAACTCTAAGTTTACAAGAAATCCCGCGTTACGTCCTCTGCTTATTTCGCAGACTTCTTGGTGGCGGTCTTCTTGGCAGCCGGCTTCTTTGCTGCGGTCGACTTGGCGGTCTTGGTCGATTTGGCGGCAACTGGTGCTGGCGTCTCTTCGACGACAGAAGCGGTGGCCGACTTCTTCTCCGCAACGGTCACGATGATGTGTGCGAGTCTGCGCTGGTAGCGGAACGCACGGCCCATGGGGGCGGGGCGGATACGCTTCATGCGCGGGCCTTCGTTGGCGATTGCGGTCCGAACGTAGAGGTTGTCGACATCGACGTCGAGACCTTGCTCCTGCGAGACATAGGAGGCGTTCTGGATGGCGGAGCGCAACACTTTCTCAATCACCGGAGCCATACGCTTGGTGCTGAAGTGAACGGTATTGAGAGCCTGCTCCACACGGAGGCCCTTGATCATGTCAAGGACGAGCTTTGCCTTCTGTGGGCTGGTCCGCTGAAACTTGGCTTCTGCGCGGAACTCCCGGATTTTTTCGACTGTCTTAGCCATAATCTTTGTCCTTCTCTACTTCTGCTTCGCTGCCTGAGGCATGTGCGAGCGGTATTGCGATGATGCCAGGTTAGTTGAAAAGGCCGATTACTTCGGCTTCGCGGAGGACTCAGAGGCACGCGCCGAGTGTCCCTTGAAGGTGCGGGTCGCCGAGAACTCACCGAGTTTGTGGCCGACCATGTTTTCCGTCACGTAAACCGGGATGAACTTGCGTCCGTTGTGCACGGCGATGGTGTGGCCGACGAAGTCGGGGTGAATGGTGGACCGGCGGGACCAGGTACGCAGAACCTTCTTATCGTTTGCCTGGTTCATGACGTTAATCTTGGTCATGAGGTGCTCGTCGATAAAAGGACCTTTTTTAGCTGAACGTGACATGTGCTGAGCTCCGACTTTCTCTGTTGCGATGCTGGATACGACGAATCTCTGAGGTTCGAGACTTGGTGTAGCTGATGGTGCGAGCGTTACTTGCTGCGACGGCTGACGATGAAGGAGTCCGTGCGCTTGTTGTTACGGGTCTTGTAACCACGGGTCGGCTGGCCCCATGGGGTGACGGGGTGACGTCCACCCGAGGTCTTACCCTCACCACCACCGTGCGGGTGATCGACAGGGTTCATCGAGACGCCGCGGTTGGCGGGACGGATGCCCTTCCAGCGGTTGCGTCCTGCCTTGCCGATGGTGACATTCTCGTGGTCGGTGTTGCCAACCTGGCCGATGGTCGCCATGCACTCGACGAGGACCTTGCGGGTCTCGCCCGAAGGCAGCTTGAGCAGAGCGTAGTCGCCTTCCTTGGCGATAAGCTGAACCTGAGCACCGGCGGAGCGCGCCATCTGAGCGCCCTTACCGGGACGCAGCTCAATGTTGTGCACCGTGGTACCGGCGGGGATGTTCTTGAGCGGCAGCGCGTTGCCAACCAGGATGTCAGCTTCTGGCCCGCTCATGATCGACTGGCCAACCTTGAGACCGATGGGCTGGATGATGTAGCGCTTCTCGCCGTCCGCATAGTGAATGAGGGCAATGCGTGAGCTGCGGTTAGGATCGTACTCGATGGTCGCGACAGTGCCGGGGATGCCGAACTTCTCGCGCTTGAAGTCGATGAGCCGAAGCTTCTGCTTGTGGCCGCCACCTTGGTGACGCATGGTAAGTCCACCAGCGTTGTTACGGCCACCGGTCCGCTGCTTGACTGCGAGCAATGGCTTGTACGGCTTATCAGTGGTGATGTCGTCGTTGACAAGCTTCGTCGCAAAACGGAGTGAAGGTGTAATCGGTCGAAATGATTTGATCGGCATCGTCTTTATTCCCTTGCCTGCGCTGCTGAATTCCTTGCTGCGCTTCGGTTCCTAGAATCTGTAGCGGGCGGAGTGAGCTCGCAATTAGAGGCTGTTGAGGTATTCCGGCATCTTCTCGCCCTCTTTGAGGCGAACATATGCTTTCTTCCAGTCGGGGCGGTAGCCGGAGAACTTGCCACGGCGACGCTCTTTGCCTTCGACGGTCGCGGTGCGGACACCGACGACTTTGACTTTGAAGAGTGTTTCCACGGCCTGCTTGACTTCGGTCTTGGTGGCCTTGAGTGCGACCTCGAAGACGAGCGTGTTCTGGGTCTCTTTGACGCCCATGCCCTTCTCGGTGATGAGGGGGCGGCGGATTACGGTATAGAGGGTAGGCATTACGCAACCTCCTTCTCGGCGGCAGCAGCTTTCTCAGCATGCTTGCGCTTGGAGACGGACTTCTTCAGTGTGTCCTGCAGGGCTTCGATGGCGGCCTTCGAGAAGATGGCGTGCTCGTAGCGGAGCAGGTCGTACGGGTGGACTTCGGAGCTAAGGACAAGCTCGACACCGTCGAGGTTGCGCGATCCGAGGTAAAGCTTCTCGTCCAACTGCTGGCTGCTCTCTACCAACAGGGTGGTCTTGCCAGCTTCGAGCTTGGTGAGGGCGGTGCGGTACAGCTTGGTTTTGGCCTCGGCCACATTGAATGAGTCAACGATGGTGAGTTTGCCGTCGGCAAGTTTGGCTGCGATTGCGGAACGCAGGGCACCCATCAACTTCTTCTTGGGGAAAGCGTACTCGTAGCTGCGAGGCTGAGGTCCGTGGACCGTACCACCGGAGCGCCAGAGTGGGGACCGGATGGAACCGATACGGGCACGTCCGGTTCCCTTCTGCTTCCAGAGCTTTTTACCGGAGCCGGAGACATTCTTGCGGGTCTTGGTGGCTGCAGTTCCCTGCCGCAGAGCAGCGCGGTAGTGCTTGACCGACTCCCAGAGTAGGGCGTCGTTGATCTCGCCTGCGAAGACCTCGTCGGCGAGTTCAAACTCACCGACTTTGGTTCCACCGAGATTGACTACATTGATGTTTGCCATCGTTCTTCTCTCTTCAGTCTCGCCATCGATGCGGCGAGAACAAACTTTGTTTACGACTCTAAGCTGCGAGCCTTTTGAATTGATTGCTTACTTCTTCTTGGAAGGAGCAGCCTTCTTCGAAGCCTTCAGCGCGTCCTTGGTTGCGGCGCCGGCAAAACCACGACGCTCGCGCGGTGGAGCCTTGGCCTTGGAGATGAGAACATACCCGTCACGCGGACCAGGTACTGCACCCTCTACCAGCAAGAGGTTGTCCTCTACATCAACACCCATAATGCGGAGATTACGAACCGTGATCTGAGCGTGTCCCATGTGTCCAGGCATACGCTGTCCGGGGAATACGCGCGACGGGAATGACGAGGCACCGATCGATCCCTGCACCTGGAACATGTGACCGTGCGACTTGGGTCCGCCACCGAAGCCGTGACGACGGATGACACCGGCGAATCCACGGCCCTTGGAGGTGCCGATCACATCGACGAACTTTTCGTCGTTGAAGATGTCGACGAGAATGCGGTCGCCAGCCTTAGCGGTGACCTTCTCTTCGCCCTCGACGCTCTTGACTGCCTCGAGAGCAACTTCCTTGATCATGCGGACGGGCGGGACGTTGGACTTGGCGAAGTGGCCAGTCATTGCTTTGTTGACCTTGGAAGCCTTGATGAAGTCGACGTAGCCGATCTGAGCGGCTTCGTAGCCGTCCTTGGCTAAGGTCTTCAACTGGGTGATCACGCAAGGGCCAGCCTTCAGGACGGTTACGGGATGAACATCGCCGCGCTCGTCGAAGATCTGGGTCATGCCGATTTTTTTACCGAGAATACCTACTACTGACATTGGAGCTTCCTTTCCTCATCATGCTGTTCGAAGTTCAACAGCACTGCCGGGTGACTACTGCGTGGAACTACTTCTGAACGGTCTTGATCTCTACGTCGACGCCTGCAGGAAGATCGAGCTTCATGAGCGCATCTACGGTCTGCTGTGTCGGCTCGAGGATGTCGATCAAACGCTTGTGTGTGCGGATCTCGAAAGCTTCGCGAGACTTCTTGTCGACGTGAGGCGAACGGAGAACGCAATACTTGTTCTTCATCGTCGGCAGGGGAATGGGTCCGGCAACCTGGGCTCCGGTACGCTTGGCCGTCTCGACGATTTCGCCGGTTGACGTATCCAGTACGCGGTAGTCATATGCCTTCAAACGGATTCTGATTCTCTGTCCAGCCATAGTGTGTCTCTTTCGTGTTGCAAAGATCGCTTGGAGTGGCTGCCGGCCATAAACGTCTGTACGAACCAGCAGCCCTCGTTAATCTTGAGTTACTTGATGATCTCGCTGATGGTTCCGGCTCCGACGGTACGGCCACCTTCGCGGATCGCGAAGCGCAGGCCCTTCTCCATCGCTACCGGCGTGTGCAGCGTGA
>JAJXYY010000028.1 GCA_021780315.1 Acidobacteriota bacterium | reverse complement strand
CTCTCGACTCCGAGCCGTCAGTCGGGCATTCTTATGACTGTCCATTCGATCTCCTCCTAAAAGCTTCTTGTTCGCACAATCAGCTTCTATGATCCAGATCGAATGGACAACCTATTGAGACATCACATCTAGCCGTCACCCTCGGCATGGTAACCTTTCCATGTTCAGGCAACACCACAACTGCGGCCTGACCACGGAGCGACGATGAAGACCCTCAACCCCAGACAGAAGTCCGCCATCGGATTGGCTTTGCTCAGCATTGGCATGTTCTGCATGTCAGCCTCACTATCCCTGCCCCATCTGGGCATCAACCCCAGCTGGACCTTGGCCATCGGCTCCATCCACCTACCGCTCGACTTCTTCCGCGGCTTCTTGATCGGTCTGCAAATCGTCCTGCAGATCTCAGCCATAGTCCTGCTGGCAGACGTAATCCGCCAGCAAAGATCCAGCCTCTCCACCACCAGCTAACCCCACCGCAATTCCTTCACCCATCCGCAGTGCCAAGCCGCCACGGGCGGTTGCCAGCGAATCACCTCGCCACTCAGTGATCGCTGCCCGAACCCTCCCCAGTGCGATCCATCACGCGATAGCCCTGAGGTACCTCAAACTGTGCAGGATCAGGCTCCGACGTGGTCAAATTCATCACACGGAACACTTCCTTCCCGTTCTGCGGGTCCTCCAGCGTCGAGATCAAATTAATCCCCAGCTGCGGCGAGTACCAAAACTCGCGCGTTGTGATCATCGGTTGATCGTTCCCAAATACGCCGGTGTCAAAAGTGATCGTATCGCGGTATCCGGTCGTATTTACTCCATTGGAATTGCTCACTCCCAAATCTTCATGACGCAGATATCCAGTACCATTCCGCACCGGGCCTGATTCACTCAGCGTTGGCTTGTAGATCGTGCTCGTTGAGCCCTCATACTCCAGCTTGTCGCACACCTTCTCCTGCACGTCACAGTTGTACCAAACATGTAGAGCCGGGTCCGATATCTGGATCAACTCCATGTGCGACTCGATCTTGCTCCCTCGCGGCACCAGCAGCCACCGTTCCTGATAGATCCTGCCTTTACCATCGCGAACGATACGCCGCTGATTCGTCAGCGTAAACGTACCCCCTCCGTTCATCGGCCTAGACCACTCTGTTACCAGCGTCAGGCTGAACGGCGCATTCGCCATCGGAGGGATAAAGAGGCTCTCCAATCGGCCATTCGAGCCGCCATCATGAAACAAGACCGTCGGTTGTGGTTTGCTGCTATCTTGCGCCAGCCCCGGGCACGCTATCGCACCCGACCCAGCCAGCATCATGCAGCACACCATCGTTATCCAGCGCGATAGGCACATAGGTGGCCTCCGTAGACGGCAGTTAGCTTAGCACGCCCGCCGCCCCCTGGCAATTCAATTGACCGTTACACACACCAGCCGCCCTACCAAAGCGGCGCCGCATTCTTACGCAGTGTCGCCAGCGGGTAAAATGTGCCCCGCCACATCACCCCACCCTGCTTCAACGTAAAGTACATCGAGCGCAGCAGCGTATACATGAACAGCAGCGCGCTCAGCGGCGATAGCAGCGCATTCCACGCAGAGATCCCCGAGTTTCGGCTCATGGTGCGATAGCCCAGCGCAATGGCCGCCAGCGTCACCAGCGCCGGCCACCGCGTCGGACCAAACGCCAACCCAGTCACCGGCGCCACGCAGAACACCCCCAGCCACACGCACGATAGCAACAGCAGCGACACATGGAAGCGAAACGCCGAGAACAGGTTCTTCGTCATCACTTCCACCAGCCCCAGCGCACCCGAAGCCCAGTGCACGCTAACCAGTCCCCGCCCAAACGCGATCCGCTGGCGCAGCCCTGCCTTCTTGATCCGTCGGCCCAGCGTCAGATCCTCCAGAATGTCCATCCGCTGCCCCTCCAGCCCGCCGATCTGCAGGTAAGCCGAGCGTCGCAGCAGGTTGAACGCTCCAATGCCAATCGCGTCCCGCGCCGCCTTGGGGTCTGCAATCTTCCACGGTCGCGCCGCCCACAGCCCGAAGATCTGGAAGAATCCCAGCACCGCAGCTTCGTCCCAACGATGGATGATCGTCGTCGGTACCGTCACCAGGTGGTCCGCCTCGCTCTTCACCGCATACGCCAGCGAACGCCGCAGCGCGTCCCGCCGATAGATCACATCGGCATCGGTAAACAGCAAAAATTCCGTCGGTGACTGCCGCGCCGCCAGCGCCAGCGCATGGGTCTTCCCCAGCCACTCCGGTGGAAGCTCCGTAATGTGCAGCGCCCGCAAACGCGTCGGATGTGCTGCCGCTATCCGGTCGATGATGCTGCCCGTCGCATCCGTCGACCGGTCGTTGATCGCCACCACCTGCACGTTCCCATAGTCCTGGTCCAGCAGCGATGCAAGACACGCAGCAATGTTCGCTGCCTCGTTGCACGCTGGAACGATCACCGTCAACGATGGCTCGCCCTCGGGTTGCTCATCGTACTGCGGCAGCAGCAGGTTTGGCACGCGCGGCATCCCCAGCAGCGCCGCCACCGCCTGCCACACCCAAGCCAGCGCAACTCCCCAGGCAATCACTCGTACTGCCGTAGCAAACGTCACATACATCGACTCTTAGCCTCTCACTTCCATCCCCGGAAGGGAAGACAAGCCATTCATCGCATCAAACCGACACCGCTTCAACTCACCGCCACCGCGACCCGTACCTGTGGCGCATAACGCGCCCCCAGCAGGAAGACCAACCCCGCCACCACCAGCGCGATCAACGTAGACCCCAAACCATATGCCAAATTGCTATGGTCGCTCACCGTCCCGATAATCCGTGGCGAAATTGCATCGCCCAGCGCATGGATCAGGAACAACTGCCCTGCCAATGCCGTCGCCCGCACCTCCGGACGCACCGCATTCACCGTCGCCGCATTCACCGGTCCGGTCCCCAGAAAGATAAAGAAAATCGCCAGCCCCAGCCCCGGCAGCGTATACGCATTCGTCCTCAGCCACAGCGGCCCAAAGAAGCACAGCAGCGCCGGTGGCACTGCCAGCAGCGAACCCATCGCTGGAACAAAATACAGCGCCCGATGGTTCCTCGCAAACCACCGCTGCGCCACCCAGCCACCCAGTATCGTCCCACCCAGACCCGCCACTACCGTAATCGCTCCCATCAAAAATGCAGCCGACGACTGTGACCGCCCCGTCTCCCGTTGCAAAAACGAAGGCATCCACCACGAGATCCCACCCAGCGAAAACGTCACCGCTGCATACCCAAAGATATTCGCCAGATAAGCCTTGTTGCGCAGCAGCGCACCCACCGTCGCCTTGCCCAGCTTCACCTTCTGGTGCTCCCCACTGCTCGCACCGCGTTCCGGCTCACGCATCAGCACCGCGATCAGTAGTGCAATCACGATTCCCGGAACCGCCGACACGATAAACGACATCCGCCATCCAAACCGTTCCCCCACCATGCCGCCCACCAGATAGCCCAGCGCCGCACCCACAGGAATAGCGATGTTGAAGATCGTCAGCACCCGGTTCCGCTGCTCCTCCGGATAGAAATCCGAGAGCAGCGCAGGAGCAAAGATCCCAAAACTCGCCTCGCCAATCCCCAGTGCCGCATGCCGCAGATTCAGCGAGTCGTAAGAGTGAACCGTCGCCGTAAACAGATTGATCGCCGACCAGAACAGCGCCGCCATCACGATCATCGGCTTCCGCGGAAACCGATCGCCCAGCCACCCCGTTACCGGAGACGTCGCCATGTACGCCAGCATGAACCACAGCGTCAGCGACCCAATCTGTGCGTCCGACAGATGAAACTCGCCCTTAACCTGCTCCTGAACGCCCGGCAGAATATACCGGTCAATGTAGTTCACGAAGTTCAGCGCCGTCAGCAAAACCAACGCTGTCGTCGCCCCTGCTATCGTCCGCGAACGTATCGGTTTGGTGGCGGCAGGCATCTCACGGAGCATACCAGCTAACGTACCCTATTAACCGAGCGGGCCCTTCGAGTCCTCAGGACGCGGATAAAACGCCTCCACAATAGTCGAGATCCCGCCCCGCGGACGGAAGTCTCCCACCACCTTTACCCACACCGGATCACACGCTTTCACTACATCGTCCAGCACCTGGTTCACAATATTCTCCTGGAATATCCCCAGGTTCCGGTACGTGAACAGATACTCTTTCAGCGACTTCAACTCCAGACAACTGTGCCGCGGCATATACCGTATCGTCAGCCGCCCAAAGTCAGGCAGTCCCGTCTTCGGGCAGACACTCGTAAACTCCGGGTCATCCACAAAAATCTCATAGGCGCGAAACTGGTTCTGCCAGGTTTCAATCGGGGGAAAGGTAGCGTCCAGCCCGGCCTTGGCATGGTCGTCGGTGTAGCCGGTAGTATGCGTGGTCATTCCTCTATTTTAGAGCACTTCCTCCTCCTCGGTCGCGCCCGCCGCCACCCGCATTACCTCATCAAAAACTCCCTGCGCAAGCCTGCAATCCCTTGTTTGCCTGCTCCCGTTTGATGAGAAGATAGGCCATGCCGCTCAAATCCCTCCTGCTAATGTTCGCTCTCTCCTGCGTCGTTCCCGCATCCGCAGCCACCCCTGCGGCACCCACCGTCAGCGCGCAGGCCAAGATGGATCACGACCTCATGGAGGTCTCCATCCCCCAGCTTCACCGCTTCTACGCCGACCACACCTACACCGTCACCCAGGTCGTCCAGTGGTACCTCGCCCGCATCCACCGCTACAACGGCATCTACCGAGCCGTCCAGACCCTCGATAGCACCGGAGCCCTGGCCACCGCCGCCCGCGAAGACGCCGAAGCCCGCACCCCCAACTTCCATCCCGGCCCCATGTGGGGCGTCCCCATCGTCATCAAGGCCAACACCAGCATCCAGGGCCACGTCACCACCGACGGCTGGAAGGGCTACAACCTCCCCGGCCACCAACTCATCGCCCCCCGCGACGCCACCATCGTTGCTCGCTTCAAGGCTGCCGGAGCCGTCATCCTTGGCCACACCAACATGCCCGACTTCGCCGCCAGCGACACCAACCGCAGCTCCGTCTTCGGACGCACCGGCAACGCGTACGACGTCCGTTTCAGCCCCGGCGGCTCCTCCGGCGGAACCGTCACCGCCGTCACCTCCAACTTCGCACTCCTCGGCAACGGGACCGATACCGGCAACTCCATCCGCATGCCCGCCGCCACCAGCGCAGTCGTCGGCGTCTTTCCCACCCGAGGATTGGTCAGCATCGCAGGCATCGCACCCCTCGACTGGTTGCTGGATAACACTGGCCCCATCGCCCGCGACGTCACCGATGCCGCCATCGCACTCACCGTCATGGCCGCGCCCGATCCTCTCGACCCCCGCACCGCCGCCTCCACCACCAACGCCCAGCCCGGCCCATACACCCAATACCTCAAAACCGACGCACTCAAAGGCAAACGCTTCGCCGTCCCCGCCTTCATCCTGCACGGTGCCAACACTCCCTTCCAGGGCATCGACGCCTCCGTCCCCGCTGCTGTCGCCGCCGAGCAGGAGACCGCAGCCCGTCTCCCCCTCGAACCCGATACCCGCGCCGCCTTCCTCAAAGCCATCGATGGTCTCCGCGCCGCCGGTGCCACTGTCATCTTTGACGATGCCATCCTGCCCGATACCTTCGCCCACGTCGCCAGCCACGTAGGCACCCTCCCCTACGTCCGCGAAGGCACCGAGAGCTTCCTCAAAACCTTTGGCCCAGACCAGTACCACTCCGCGGCAGAGTACGAGCAGGCCGTCGGCTCACCCCTGCCCAACACCATCATCGGCGGCACCGATATCGCCGACCACAAAGGCGCACCCGCGCCTCCCCAGGCTCTGCTCGAATCCGACCCCAACGCCGCCGCCAACTACTTCACCCCGCGCCAGCGCACCCTCGACGCCTACCTCGCAGCCCTCGACCAATACCACCTCGACGGCTTCGTCTACCCCGCCACCCAGATGCCCCCACCCGACGAAACCATGCCTCAGGACGGACGCATAAGCGAAGGCCCGCATAGCGCCACCGCCTGGGTCAACATGATCGGCGTACCCGCTGTCGTAGTGGTTGGCGGCTTCTATCCCAGCGGCCTGCCCTTCGGTCTGGAAATCTCCGCCCGCCCCTGGAAGGACGGCGATCTCCTCGGCTATGCCTACGCCTACGAGCAGGCTACCCACCACCGCCACCCACCCGTTCTCGTCGAACGCGGACTCCTACCCGACCCCAACGCATCCAAGTAAATATCGCATCACACCAGCATCAACACCCATCCAGCGCACTGCGTATCCACAAGCATTGCGCTGGATCTCCAACCGCCGCTATGGCTTGGGTATCTGCGTCCGGTCCCATCCCCCGCCCAGCGCCTTGATCAATTGCACACTCGCCGTCACCTGCCGCGTAGCAATGTCGACTGCCGTTCGCTCATTCGCCAGCGCCGTCGCCTGCGCCGTAATCACCAGCAGATAATTCGTCAATCCGCGTTTGTACTGGGCCGTCGCCAGCCGCAGCGACTTGTCGGAGTCCGCCACCGCCTGTGCCTGCTGACCCGACTCGCGCTCCAGTATCCGCAGTGTGGAGAGGTTGTCCTCCACGTCCTGAAACGACTGCAACACCGTCTGCCGGTAGCTCGCCGCATTCTGCTCATACGCCGCCACCGCCTGCCGCTTCACCGCATGTCGACGCCCTGCATCGAACACCAACTCCGCTGCCGATGCCCCCAGCGTCCACAGTGCACTTGGCCCCTGGATCAACGTGCCCGGGTTCACACTCTCGAACCCGCCATTGCCGTTCAAATTCACCACCGGATAAAAAGCAGCCTGTGCCACGCCAATCTGAGCATTCGCCGCCGCACTCCGCCGCTCCGCTGCAGCCACATCCGGCCGCCGTTCCAGCAGATCCGAAGGCAGCCCCACCGGAACCGCTGGTATCACTACCGGCTGCGCCGCTGTCACCGCCAACTGAAAACTGGATGCCGGCGTCCCAATCAGCGTCGCTATCGCATGTTCGTACTGCGCCCGCGCCACCCCAATATCGGTCGCCTGAGCCATCGTCTGGTCCAACTGCGTCTGCGCCAGCGACACATCCGAACCCGATGCCAACCCGCCTTCATACCGTCGCTGCGTCAACTTCAAATACTGCTGGTAGCTGGCAACCGTAGTATCCAGAATCCGCTGCTGCGCATCCAGTCCACGCAACTGAAAATAATCGATCGCCAACTCCGCCTGCAGGCTCAACTGCACACTCGCCAGATCGGCCGAAGAAGCCTGCGCACTCGCCACCGCCCCCGCAACCGTCTGTCGAACGCTGCCCCACAGGTCCGGCTCCCACTGCGCCGTTCCCACCAGCGTAGTATCGCTATAACTGCTCGCCGCTCCTGGAACCACAAACGGACGATTGCTCGACATCCGCTGATGGCTCCCCGCAGATCCCACTCCCGCCGTAGGAAACAAGCTCGCACGATCCACGCGAATCTGTTCTCGCGACTGCTCGTACACCTCGTACGCCGCCTTCAAACTCTGGTTCTTCTGCGTCAGTTGCTGCTCCAGCGTGTTCAACTGCGCGTCCTGATATACCTCCCACCACTGTCCGCGCACGCTGTCCGCAGCCGGCGCAGCCTGCTTCCACGAGCCATTCGCCGGGTTTGGAGGAGGGCTTAGTGGGGCCTCGTGATACGCCGGTGGCACGGCCGCAGCCGGCACATGATACTTCGGCCCCACCAGGCATCCCGTCAACAGCAGCGTCAACCCACCCGCCAGTCCGGCTCTGCTCCAATGCAGCGGAACTGCGCGCATTATCTCGCTCCTTGCGGCTGAACCACATGCACCGCTTCGTTATCGACAATCGAGTCCGGTGGATTCTGAATTACCTGCGACTGCGCATCCAGACCGCTCACCACCTGAATAATCTTGCCGTCGTCCTCCCCGGCGATAATCGGGATCAGCTTCGCAACCTCACTCCCATCCGCAGCCTTCACCACCGTCGCCACCCGCAGTCCTTCCGACCGGAACATCAGCGCCGAGGTCGGAATCGTCCGTGTCGGTACCGCGGACTTCAGCCGGAAATGAACCTGCGTATACGCACCCGGCGTCAGCACCCCGGCACGATTGTCATAGTCCACCTCGACCAGCAGCGTCCGCGAAGCCGGATCAATATACCCCGACGTCCGCACCACCTTCGCCGGAAACGTCTTGCCCGGATACTCGTTGAACGTCAACTCCGCAGTCGTCCCTGGCTTCGCCACATCGCCATACGCCTGCGGCACCGCCACGTACACGCGCAGCGTCTGCACTGCAGCCATATGGAAAAGCTGCGATCCCGCGCCACTCCCGCTACCCGCCGTAATCAGTTGACCCACATCCACATTGCGAGCCGTAACAATCCCATCGAACGGTGCATAGATCTTCTCGAACGACTGCAGATTCTCCAGCCGCTGCACATTCGCCTGTGCCGAGTTCACCGCCGAGTTCGTCGATACCGCCTGACTCGTAAAATTGTCCGTCTCCTGCTTCGAAACCGCATCATCTTTGATCAGGTCCTGATAGCGGTTGGCCGTCACCGCTGCAATCTTTGCATTCGCCTGTGCCGTCGCCAAGTCAGCCCGCGCCTGTAGCAGTTGTTGATCGATCTCTGGCGTGCTGATCGTAGCCAGCAACTGCCCCTTCCGCACGTGCGCCCCAAGATCGAAATACCACTTCTCCAGATACCCGTCCGTCCGCGAATAAATCGGCGCATCCGTATATGCATAGATATTTCCCGGCAACGCCACCTCCTGCACCGAAGCCCCGGCCTGCGGAACATCCACCAGCACATCCGGAGCCGCCAGCGAGCGCGTCTCCGCAGCCAGCGTCTTCTTCGCCTGCATCCTCGGCACGATCCCCACAATCGCAACTACCACCGCGACACACAGCAACACAAAAACTCCCGAGACCGCCATACGGCCGCTGATCGGCTTTTCATTCGCCGTAGGATCTGCGTTCTCTCTCAACTTGTCCTGCAAGCCCTTATCCATTCCGTAACTCTCCCATGTCCCTGCAACCTACAAAAGGTTCGATGCTTCAGTGTTGGAATCCAAATCGTTCCGCTTCAGTCGGCCATGCATCACCGCAAAAAACGTAGGAACAAACAACAACGTAGCCGCTGTAGCAAAGATCAGTCCACCAATCACGGCCCGCCCCAGTGGTGCGTTCTGCTCGCCGCCATCGCCCAGCCCCAGCGCCATCGGCACCATGCCGATAATCATCGCCAGTGCCGTCATAATCACCGGACGGAACCGCGTAAACCCAGCCGTCAGCGCGGCCTCGCGTGCATCAATCCCTTCAGACTCCAACTGCTCCTTCGCAAAGCTCACCACCAGAATCGAATTCGCCGTCGCCACACCCATGCACATAATCGCGCCAGTCAGGGCAGGTACGCTGATGTGCGTATTCGTCACAAACAGAAACCATACAATTCCCGAAAGCGCCGCCGGCAATGCCGCAATGATGATGAATGGATCAAGCCACGATTGGAAGTTCACCACGATCAGCAGGTACACCAGCAGAATCGAAAACAGCAGCCCGATCAGCAGTCCGCGAAACGAACTCTGCATCGTCTGTACCTGCCCGCGCACCACCACCTGTGATCCACGCGGCAACTCGCCCCGGTGTTTATCGATAATCTTCTCAATCGCCAGATCAACACTATGCAGGTCCGTATGCGAAAAGCTGCCGTAGATATCGATCACCGGTTGAATGTCGTAGTGACTCACCGAAGCCAACTCCTGCCCCCGCGTGAAACTAGCAACGCTCCCCAGCACCTGCACCGGCTTAGCCATCGTCTGAAAACTCGCCGAAGGCGTGCCGCCACTCACGTTGTACTCCGCGGCACTCGTGCTCGCAGGCCCCGCACTCCCCGGCGTCAACGGAATATTCTTCAGCGCCTGCAGCGAGTCCAGCGTGTACTGAGGACTTTGCACCGCTATGTTGTAATTCACTCCATTCGATGGGTCCAGCCAGAACGTCGGTGTCGTCTGGAAGCTGCCGCTCACCGCTACCAGCAGGCTCCCCGCCGCATCCCGCTGTGTCAGCCCAATATCCTGCGCCTTCGAGCGATCCACATTCACCATGTAACGCGGATAGTTGAATGGCTGCTGAATCCGCAGGCTGGTCGCCCCAGGGACGTACTTGATCTCCTGCATCAGCCGCTCAGCAAAATCACGGTTCGCAACCATATTCTGCCCAATCACTTGAATGTCCAGCGGAGCAGGTAGTCCAAAATTCAAAATCTGCGTCACCATGTCCACCGGCAGCGTATAGAACGACGTTCCCGGAAACTGACTCGATAGATTCTTCAATAAATTGGCAACATACTCATCCGTAGGCTTGTGGTGCTCTGCCAGTGACACCGTAATATCCGCATCCGCCGGACCAACCGGTGCTGACGTACTGTACGAGAGATTCAGTCCGCTATACGGAAGCCCAATGTTATCAATAATGGTTACAATCTCGTTCTTTGGAATCTCGCGACGTATCTCCCGATCCACCATGTCGCACAGCCGCGCTGTCTCTTCAATACGCGTCCCCGTGTGCGCACGCACATGAATCAAAAACTGGCCGCCATCCACCGACGGGAAGAAGTCCTGCCCCAGCCACGGAAGCAGCAACGCGGCAGACCCAATGCAAAATACAAAGAACAGCACAATGAAGGCAGTGCTGTACCGCAGGCAAAGATCAAGCAACCGCCGGTATCCGCTCCGCAACGACTCAAATCCCCGCTCGAAGCCAAGCTGGAAGCGTACCAACGGATTCCTGCTTTGCAGCTTCTCCTGCTGCTCCGCCTCACGATGTGGCTTCAGCAGATACTTCGCCATCGTCGGAACAATCGTTCGCGATAGGAAGTAAGAGGCCAGCATGGCAAACACCACCGCTTCCGCCAACGGTACAAACAGGTACTTCGCAACTCCGCTCAAAAAGAACATCGGCACAAACACGATGCAAATAGCGATGGTCGAAACGAACGCCGGCACGGCAATCTGCGCCGCACCCTCCAGAATCGCATTCTCCGTTTCCATCCCGTTCTCAAGGTTACGGTTCACATTCTCGATCTCAACCGTCGCGTCATCCACCAGGATGCCAACCGCGAGAGCTAACCCTCCCAGCGTCATGATGTTGATCGTTTCGCCCAGCGCACTCAACGTAATGATCGAGGTGAGAATCGACAGCGGAATCGAGATCGCAATAATCACCGTACTCCGCCAACTCCCCAGAAACAGCAGAATCATGATGCCGGTCAGGCAAGCAGCTATGATCGCCTCCCGCACCACGCCGCTGATTGCGCCCCGGACGAACACCGACTGGTCCGACAGTGGCGTGATCCGTAACTGCGGTGGCAGCGCCGCAAGAATCAATGGCAGCCGCCCGCGTATCGAAGCAATAATATCCAGCGTCGAGGAACTGCCTGTCTTTTGCACCGTCAGCAGTGAAGCCCGCTGGCCATCCACGCGCACAATATTGGTCTGCGGCGGGTAGCCATCGCGTACATGCGCGACATCGTGGATATACACGATCGCGCCATTCACCGCGCGGATCGGCAGGTCGTTCAGTCCCTGAATCGTCTTCGGTGCGCTATTGGTCTCCAATTGATAGTCGTATGGACCAATCTTCGCCGTACCTGACGGCAGTATTAAATTTTGTGCGGAAATTGCGTTCACAACATCTGTAGGCGATAGTCCCTTTGCCTGCAATGCCTGCATGTTGATGTCTACCTGCACCTGCCGCATCTTGCCCCCGTAGGGGTAGGGAATCGAGGCTCCTTCGACACTTGACAACCTGCTGCGCACAAAGTTCAAGCCAAAGTCATTCAACTGCTGCTCCGACAGCCCTTGGCCCGACAGCCCAAGTTGCAGAATCGGAACACTCGAAGCACTGTACTGAATGATCAGAGGCGGAGTAGTTCCCGGTGGCAACTGGCGAAGCTGTGTCTGCGAGATCGCCGTCACCTGCGCTACAGCATTCGCAATCGTTACCCGAGGCTGAAAAAATACCTTAACCACCGCGACACCGTTCAGCGAAGTCGACTCGATATGGTCGATATCGTTGACCGTCGTCGTCAACGACCGCTCGGTCTGTGTGACAATCCGGTTCGATATCTCTTCAGGCGATAGACCGCTATAGTTCCAGACAATACTCACCACCGGAATGTCGATGTTCGGAAAGATATCCACCGGCGTTCGAAGAATCGCAACCGGGCCCAGAATCAGCAACAACAAGCAAAGCACAACAAAGGTATACGGGCGGCGTAGCGCCAGACTCACAATCCACATGGTTAGTACTTCTCCAGGGTAACGCCCATCTGTTCCTGCGATGGGGTCCAGCCATGAAACGTCAACAGCTTCATGGCCGCATGGTTGGCAGTGCGAAATGGACGCGCACTATGTTCGATCAGGCTGAGCACCTGCGCGCCTTCCAGTAGCACCGCAAGTTCATTGCCCAACTCCTCCGCGTCTTGCAGTCCGCTCGCCGCAGCCAGCGCAATCATTCGTTCGCGCAGCAGGCGCTTGGCCTTCTGTGCTATCCGGCGCACTTCAGGCAGCGCCTCCGACATCTCATTCACTGTCTTCGTAAAGGCACATCCTGCAAACTTGTTCTTCTTGAGCGATGCCTCAAGCCAGTCGAACAGATCCAGCACGCACGCAGGGGATTCGGTGCGTTCCGCAAATCGCGCATTCAGCGTTGACTCGCGATCTACCAGGCGATGATGAAGGCATGCCAGCAGCAACTCCTCCTTCGATTCAAAGTGCTGATAAACCGTTACCTTGGTTGTGCCCGCGGCAGAGGCAATCCAATCCATACTCACGTTGCCGTAACCATGATGAAAAAATAGATCGGAAGCTGCATCCAGAATCAGGCTGGTTGTTGGTGGGCGATGCGGTTTGAAGTCAAGCATACTTACTGGTCAGTATAGCAGGCGAAACACTGCGTCGTTCAGCGCCGTGGCTCTCGCGCAGGCCACCACCCCGTCTGGACCGGTCACCGAACCGCTCAGACCAATCAGCAGCTATGCAACATGCCAACACCACAGCCAGCCTGTTGCGCATCGCGACGGAGACAGGTGTTCACCGCTTCGATCAGAACCCGTGGAACCTCGCCTTTACGCACAATGCAATCGATCGAACGACTCGGACTCTTCGGAAGATTGATCGAACCCGTACACATCACGATCGGAAGACGACATCCATTCGCCCGGGCATGGTCCGCAAACGCAAAGCCATCCAACTCCGGCATCTCGTAGTCGGTCACGACGACATCCACGCGGCTGGACGCCAGCCAGGCCAGTCCCTCACTGGCACTCGTGCAGAGAATCACATCGAATCCAGCCATCCGAAACGTCGCTGCCCGCAGCGTCAGCAATTCAGCAGAGTCGTCGACATATAACAGTCTGGCCATACCTCCACCTCACTTCACAAGCAGGACCCTATGTCACATGTAACCTCACTGGCCTCCGACACTGAACACGGCACACTCAACTTCGCGAATCACTGTCGACAAGGTCGACCACCAGGCATGGTCGGCAAGTGTCGCCCGCTCGTGCAGCCCAACCACCACCAGACCTGCACCTTCTTCCCGCGCAACCGACGCAATCACGTCGCCCGCAGCACCATACTCCACTCGTGCCTTGGTTGAGCAGGCATGCCCAACATTCGAGGGCAGCAGTCGCTCTAACTCACGCTCCAAATGCGCCGCAATCAACTCAGGCTGCATCTGCGGATCGCTCGACTGCGCCGCCAGCACATGCAGCAGCGTCAGTGTTCCATGGAACCTCTCGACCAGCCCAGCGGCGTACTCTGCTGCACGCAGTTCGCCCAAAGTCATCGAAGTGGCCAGCACAATCGACTGGAAGGGCTTCGAAACTGCCTGATACTTTGGTCCCACGATCAGGACAGGACATCGCACCCGCCGCATCGCCGCTTCCGCCACCGAACCCAGCACCAATCGCTCCAGGCCGCGTGCCCCATGCGATCCCACAACGATCAGAGCGGCACTTTCTTCCTTCGCCAGTTGTTCAATCAGATCCACAGCACTCGCATACGCAACGGTCGTTTGCGGTGTCTGTGCTTTCAGTCCCGGCTCAGCTTCAATCCACTGTGCCATCTGCACCTTCGCCGCATCCAGATTGGCATGCAACACTTCAATCGGAATCCCTTCCGTCGCCGTCTCATACACAAACGGTGTGGCTGCATGCACCAGATGTAACTCTGAACCGAACTCCTGCGCGATCATGACCGCTAATCGCAACGCCTGTCTGGACTGCTCCGAAAAATCGATCGCAACCAGCACACGCTGAAAGCCAATACTCCCGCTACCTGCGACCTGCTTCGTTTCACTGCCGGATACAGAACGATCGTTGATCCCCATATGGGTGCCTCGCAAGTCCAAAAACAAAAACGAGCTATCTATGATTCTGTTCGCAGACTATCGCTCCATCATCTCGAGAATCAGTGATTCGTATCACAGGAAAATGCACGGTATTACCTCATCAAAACATGCTGGTCGTGTCGCAAATACCCGCATGGAGATCGCCATTCTCCCACGCCTTCACCGTGCCACGGTAGGCATTCCGTCCACCACGCTCGGAGTGACCACCCTCACGACCGCAGGTGAGCCATCGCACAATCGCTTGTGACCGCTCTCGCTGATCTCTCCACTAGTGCCGAATAGACTCCACCCTGGGTAGCAACTGCCCCAACGAAGGAGAACTCGCATGACCAGCGCAATGACCGTTCGCCCCACCGACAACAGCATCTTCAACCTCAGGTTTCCGTCTGAGGTCATCAGCGAAATGCAAGCCATTCACGACGAGATTGCTCGTGCCGCTTTCGGCCTCTTCGATCAGCACGGTTGGAATGGGATCACTCCCTTGGAGGACTGGCTCCGTGCGGAGTCTATGATCCTCAAACCTCTGCCAATTGAAGTTAAAGAAGAAAGCGACAAGATTACCGTCACCGCCGATGTTCCCGGTTTCACCTCCGACCAACTCAAGGTCGATGTTCAGGGAGACACCTTGCGTATTGTAGGTAAAGCGGAAGAGAGTTCCACGGACGGCGACGCAAACAAGGCAAACGAAAAGTCACCTGCAATATCCAGATCCAGTTCATCTTCGCGCCGCGTCTCCTGCAGCATGACCCTCCCCACGCAGGTCAAAACCGATGGTGCCACCGCCAAACTCGACAAGGGCGTTCTAACCCTGCTCTTGCCCAAGGCCCAGCCGGCCAAGCAGATCCAGATCACAGCAGCTTAGGTGTGTGCAGGCGAGAAGCCTTTAGCCCTCCCCGGTCCCTTCCCGCCTGCATACTTTTCACAACGCCGCTCGTCTCACCTATGACCAGTCCGAAACACGTCCCATCGCTGTGATGCCCGTCACAACCGCAGGTGAATCTGGTCACTGCTTCACCCCGCATCCATCTCTACTCTGATCACTGCTGGCTCCAGGCCAGCTTGGAGATGTCTATGCCTGTCATCGGAGATCCTGTTGGCCTCACCGTAGATCGCATCGTTCTAGCCACCGACTTTTCCCCCGCCTCCGAGGCCGCGACCGCCTACGCCAAAGGTCTCGCCAGACGGTTCTCTTCCACCCTCACCCTCGCCAACGTTGTCGAGTTGTCTTCCACCACACGCACCGAGGAAGCCATCATCGGGATGCCCGCCGACGATCAGCGTCGCACCAGCAGCGAGAACCTCGAACGCATCCTCGCCGATCTCAGCTTCGAAGGTATCCGTGCCATCGCCCACGAACTCGAGGGCCGCAATCCCGCTGCTTCGATCGTCGGTCTCGCCGACCAGATTCAAGCGGACCTCATCGTCACTGGCACCCACTCGCGCCACGGCTTCACCAAGGCCGTGCTCGGTTCCTGTGCGGAAGGAATCATCCGTCACGCCAAGTGCCCCGTCCTCACCGTCGGCCCCAAGGCGCGTAAACCTCCGCAAGGTCCCTTCTCCTTCAATACCATCATCTTCGCCACAGACTTCAGCGCCGATGCCGCCAGAAAAGCCTCGGTCGCACTCGCCTTTGCTCAGGACAATACTGCCAAAATCTACCTCTGTCACATCCTCGAACACCCCGGCCGCGACGTCGCCCAGACCCTCGAACAGCAACTCAAATTCGAGACCGCACTGCACAAACTCGTGCCGCAATCCACCTACGACTGGTGCAGTCCCGAGTGCCTTGTCGAGCACGGCAACGTCGCCCCGCACCTCGTAGACATGGCCAACCGCCTTCAGGCCGACCTCATCGTCCTCGGCGCCCGCCGCAGCGCCTCCTGGTTCGCCCATCTGGTCGATGGTGTCGTCGCTCAGGTCCTCGCAACCGCTTCTTGCCCGGTCATGACCATCGCCACCGTATAACCACAATCCGATCTATCTTTTCGGCCTTATGTTGGCAACGCAACGGTTGACCATCACAATTATGTGTAAACTCAAAACAAGGGCCCATCCAACTCAACCTGAGGTGGAAGTTTATGGTGCATCATATGCAAAATCGTCACTCATCGGAGTGCGGTACGTGTGAATATCGATCGCTAAGAATGTTTTGCAACCTCTCGCCTCAAGCCCTCCTTGACTTTGACACCATCGGGGTTCAGATGACCGTGCCCCACGGAGCCATCCTCTTTCAGGAAGACGATCCCGGAGACTCCGTCGTGGTTATCTGTCAGGGACAGGTCAAGCTCTCCTGTACCTCCAAAGACGGAAAAACCCTCATCCTCAAAATCGCGAACTCCGGAGACGTCCTCGGACTCAGTGCCGTCATCTCCGGCACCCGTATGGAAGTCACGGCAGAAGCTATCATCCCCTCGCAGGTTAAAAATATCCGCCGCGACGACTTCCTCGCCTTCCTGCAGCGACACAGTCAGGCCAGCATGCACGCAGCCCAGGCACTCTCGGAAGAGTACAAATCGGCCTTCTTCGACGCTCGCCGGCTCGCCCTCTCCACCTCCGCAGCCGGCAGAATCGCAGGGGTACTGCTGGACTGGGGACGCGCAGCCTCCTGCGGCCAGTCCGAGATGCGCTTCACCATGGCGCTCACCCACGAAGATCTCGCCAGCATCGCTGGAACCTCGCGAGAAACCGTCACCCGTGTCCTCGGTAAACTCCGAAAAGACAAACTCATCAAAATTCGTGGCTCGTCGATCGTAATCGTGGAACCGGACCGCCTCTCACGGCTCTCCGCCTGATCCATCACAGCAGGCCCGTGCCAAGCCTCTGATTCCGTCCGCCCCACCCCGAAAACCATACCGGAACCATGCCCCGGCGCTGGAGCCATTTCGCTCAGCGCACGCCTCGCCCCGTCCAAATCCACCCCCTGCCCCAACCAATGCAACGCCTTACCTCCCCATCCTGCCTAACGTGACCCACGTCACATCAAAAGCCTGTCTCTGCCTCTACAGTGCGTAACAGGACTACTTCGAGGCAGGTAGATTGCCATGGACTCAAGGAATGGGTTGGATCAGTCGTCGTATCCGCTGTCTGAACCCGGTCAGGATCGCACTCCCGCTGCGTTCAACGCTCCCATCTTCAAGCGGGTGCTCGCCTGTACCGACTTCTCGCCCGCCTCGCGCCTCGCCATCGCCGAGGCCGTGCGAATTTGTCGTAACACCGATGCAAAACTCATCCTGCTTCACATCTTTGAGGCCAGCTCCCCACTCATAGAGCCCAAAGATCGTTCTCTCACCACCGCCGAGCTGTGGGCGCGCGAAGCCGCTTCCCTCGAAGCCATCCGCGCCGAACTCTGCGCCACCGGAACCTGCGCCGAAATCGTCATGCAGGATGGCATCACCGCAGAGACCATCCTCAAAGTCATCGCAGAGCGAGACATCGATCTCGCCGTCCTCGGAACTCATGGCTTCAGCGGTCTCGAACGTCTGCTCTTCGGCTCCACCGCCGAGTCCGTCCTCCGCAAAGCCATTTGTCCCGTCATGACCGTTGGCCCTCGAGCAGCCACTCACCTCCTGCCAGCCAGCCTCCAACCCAGCCCTTCCCACTGCAAATACCCTCAGCCAGTCGTCTTTGCAACCGACTTCCAGGCCCCCGACCGGCATGCTCTCGCCTGTGCCGCAGCCCTGGCCAACGGAAACGAGGGCGCTCTCCACTGCCTGCACGTCCTGCCCCTCGCCATGGAAGGGAACGGTGAGTCAGACGCTCCCTGCCGCATCATGAAGCAGGCGCTCAACTATCTCGTCCAGGATGGAGGCCTCGCCAACCGCCAGCCCGTCTGTGCCCTCGCCTACGATAGCGAGGTCTCCCACGCCATCGTCGACTACGCTAAAGCCCAGAACGCCAAGTTTATCGTCCTCGCCGTACGCAGAGGCTTCCGCCACACCGTTCATCTCCCGCCCCACATCACCTACCGCACCATCGTCACCGCGCCCTGTCCCGTCATCACCGTCTCTTATGACGACACCTGGTACCCCGCGCTTTCCGCTGCCTCCCTGTGATCGCAACCTGCCCCTCCTCCCCCCTCGCCGGCCCGCAACCACTGTCGGCGTCAGTGCTATCCTTGCCGCGAGGTAGCTGTCATGCCCGCTAGTCCCGCCAGACTCCCCGATGCAGCAGCGCTCCCCGAGCCTCCCACACCCACCACCGGGCCTGCATTTCTCCGCTGGCTGCGTGCTACTCCCGTTCATCGTCCTGTTGCCGTCCTCGCCACCGCCACGCTCATCGTCGCGCTGGTTCTGCGAGCGCTTCACACTCCCTACTGGTCACCCGTCCTCCTCAGCGGCATTCTCATCTGTGCGGCACCGCTCTTCTACGACCTCCTCCGCGAGATCCTCCACGGCAACTTCAGCGTCGACCTCCTTGCACTGCTCTCCGTCGTTACCGCGCTCATCATGCGTCAGTACTGGGTTGCGGCCATCGTGATTCTTATGCTCTCCGGCGGAAAAAGCCTCGAG
This sequence comes from Acidobacteriota bacterium, assembly GCA_021780315.1. Taxonomy (GTDB): domain Bacteria; phylum Acidobacteriota; class Terriglobia; order Terriglobales; family Acidobacteriaceae; genus Edaphobacter. The sequence goes on along the minus strand of JAJXYY010000028.1, from coordinate 88,914 downwards.
GATTACGCCACCGGCAAGGCCTCGTCCGTCCTCAGCGCGCTCGCCCGCCGCATGCCCCAGACCGCCCACCGCATCGATGCCACCGGTGCCTCGCAAGACGTCCCCGTCGAGACCGTCGCCATTCACGACGAAGTCATCCTCTATCCCCACGAGATCTGCCCCGTCGACGGCATCGTCCTCGCTGGCTCTGGCTCCATGGACGAGTCCTATCTCACCGGCGAGCCCTTCGAGATCGCCAAGGCTCCCGGCAGCACCGTCCTCTCCGGAGCCATCAACGGCAACGTCCTCCTCAAAATCCGCACCACTCGCCTCGCCAGCAACTCCCGCTACGCCCAGATCGTCAGCGTCCTCCACGAGTCCGAGCAGAGCCGCCCCCGTATGCGCCGTCTCGGCGATCGTCTTGGCGGCTGGTACACCCCCATCGCCGTCGCTGCCGCCGCTCTCAGTTGGCTCATCAGCGGACACCCCGAGCGCTTCCTCTCCGTCCTCGTCATCGCCACCCCCTGCCCCCTGCTGATCGGAATCCCCGTCGCCATCATCAGCGCCATCTCCGTCGCCGCACGCCGCGGCATCGTCATCAAAGACGCCGCAGTCCTCGAAAAAATCGCCACCTGTCGAACCCTCATCGTCGATAAAACCGGAACCCTCACCTACGGCAAACCCCTCCTCACCGCCGTCCTCTGCGAAGACCCAGCCCAGCAAGGCCTCCTCCTCCAACTCGCCGCCAGCGTCGAAATGTACTCCAAGCATCCCCTCGCCCGCGCCATCCTCGACGCCGCCCTCGCCCGCGACCTGCCCCTCAAGGAGGCCTCAGATATCTCCGAAGCCCCCGGTGCCGGTCTCCACGGCCACGTCGATGGCCACTCCATCTGGGTCACCGGACGCAAAAAAATCCCCGCCGAAGTCGCCGCCACCCTTCCCCCCACCGCCGCTGGCCTCGAGTGTGTCGTCCTCATGGACAACCGCATCGCAGCCCTCCTCCGTTTCGAAGACCAGCCCCGCAGCGATACCAAGCCATTCCTCGATCACCTCGCACCCCAGCACAACATCCGCGAAGTCGCCCTCCTCTCCGGCGACCGCGTCCCCGAGGTCGCCCTCTTCGCCGCCCGCATGCAGATCAAGCACGTCTACGGCGGCATGAGCCCCGAAGAAAAAGTCGACGTCGTCCGCGATCTCACCCGCCGCAGCAAAACCATCTACATCGGCGACGGCATCAACGACGCACCCGCCATGCTCAACGCCACCGTCGGCATCGCCCTTGGCGTCAACAGCGAAATCACCTCCGAAGCCGCAGGTGCCGTCATCCTCGAGTCCTCCCTCAAAGGTGTCGACGAACTCATGCACATCGGCATACGCATGCGCCGCATCGCTCTCCAGAGCGCCGTCGGTGGTATGTCTCTCAGCCTCCTCGGCATGTTGGCCGCCGGCTTCGGACTCATCACACCCATCCAGGGAGCACTCCTCCAGGAGGCCATCGACCTCCTCGCCATCCTCAACTCCCTACGCATGATCATCCCCACTGCCCAACTCAGCGACTTCGACTCCCCAGCCACCGCTTAGCCCAGCCCAACCCGTCCAATCAAATCCGCAAAGCTGTCAGGGCAGGGAACTACCCCTCCTAATCGCCCGCATACAACTGGAACGGCGCCCAATACAAAGGCTTCCGGAATACCCCGCTCGTTTGCAGCATCGCCAGCTTCGCATCTCGCAACGCCGCATCCGCACGCTTGCCCTGCTCCAACTCCCCATACATCTGGTCCATCAACTCCGGGGTCGAGGCGTCGCTTACCTCCCACATCGCCCCGATCACCTCGTGCGATCCAGCCCGCAAAAACGCCCACGCCAGCCCCACCAACCCCTCCCCCAGATACTCGCGCTCCCCCGACCCGTAACACGCCGATAGCGTCACCAACTCCGCATTCAACTTCTGCCGCAGTATCTCCCGCGCATACAGCTTGTACTGCGCCGCATCATTCGCATCCTGCGATAACACCACCGCCGAATCCAGCGGGCTGTTCTCGCTCGCCGTAGCATGCGCCACAAAGTGCACATACGCATACCCGCCCGGCTGGCTCGCTTTATACGCTTCCGGCGAGGCCGCCGCGCCCTCCAGTACCGTCCGATGCCCCCCATCAAAATGCCCCGCGACCTTCGCCATCTCCTCCCCCGCCTGCGGTAGCTCCCCATACTGGTCCAAGCGGTACACCGGATTCCCGATCAGCAGCATCCGCCCTTCGCCCACCCGAACCCGCCGTTCCCCCTGCGCCGCCAGCAACCGCAGCGACTTCGCATTCGTAATCTGCACATCCTCAATCCAGTAGTGTCCATCGTGTATCAGCGTCTCGAAGTTCAGCCGGTCCAGCCCTGCGTCCCCCACCAGAAACAACCGCGTCTCCTGCCCCAGCGCCGCCGCCGCAGGCTTCACCAGCAGGTCGTACAGTGCACCACCCGCCGAGTCCCGCTGCGCCAGCAAATCCTTCGACGCCAGTATCGCCCGCCGCTGCGCATCAATCAGCGGCAGTATCCGTTCGCTCCCAGCCAGCCGGTAAAACGCCTCCTTGTCCTTCCGGATCACCCACACATACGACTCCCCCGGCCGCAACAGATACACCAGTACCGTCGCCTTCAACCGTGCCGCAATCCCACGTTCCTCCACCCCCATCCGGGCATTGGCCATACTGTGGTCCCGCTCCTGCCCCGCCCCCATATGCAACCCATCCGCCAGTGCCTCCGCCCGGCTCTCATCCACCACCTGCAATGCCGCCGCCGTTCGGCCCTGCCCAATCAGAAACTCTGCATAGCCCGTATACAGATCGCTCCCATTCTCCAGAAACGGCAGCGTCGACTCCACCTGCTGCAGCTTAGATCGAGCCCCCTGAAACGTCCCAATCGACCGCCGAAACCAGACGTCCGCATCGCCATTCCTCCCGCTTCCAGCATACCCATGCGCCAGCGCGCTCTCGGCCTCCCACCGCAGCGACGGAACCTCCCCCGCCACCCGTTCCAACTCCAGCAACTCCGACCTCGCTCCGCCCTCATCGCCCTGAGCCCGTCGCAGCAGCGCGTCCACCAGCATCGGTTCCAGCATCGCCCGTCGATTTTTGCGCACCGCGGCAATCCGTTTTGCCTCACGCACCTGCCCCGCCGCTCCCGCAACATCCTTGGCCCGTAGCAGCAGAAACCCCAGGTTCACATGTGCATCTAGCATCTCCTCCTGGTTCTGCATCCCCTCCGCCAGTGCCAGCGACTGCTCATAGTACCTCCGCGCCGCACCCACATCCCCCAGCCTGTACTCACACAGCCCCAGATTATTTAGGGAACGCACCTGATCGATCGCCGAACCCAGCAGAGCCCCCTGCTGCCGCGAAGCGTCAAGATTCGTCACCGCCCGCTCAAAATCTCCCAGCTTGTAATACACCCACCCCACATTCCCCAGCGACTTCTCCAGCACCAGGTTGGCTCCCAGCTTACGCGCCAGCTTCGACGCCTCCCCAAACCGGGCCAGCGCATCGTCATAGTGCTCCTCCTGCAACGCCACCACGCCCAGGTTCATCAGCGTATACGTCTGTAGCACCTCATTACCCTGTGCTCGCGCTCCCACCAGCGCCTTTTGGAACCAAAGCTCTGCCTCATCCAGATCGCCCGTCTCGATCGCCAGGCTCCCCTTGGTACTCTCCACCTCCGCCCGCAGCGGCCCCGCAGGACACTCCTTCTCTGCCGCAGCCAGCGCCGCCTCCGCCTCTGCCACATGCCCCAGCCGAACCTCCGCAATCGTCAGCAGCGTCAGCCGCCGAACCTCCGCCTCCACCCCCAGCGCCACCGGCGGCGCCTGCTCCAACAGCGGCAGCGCCTCGCCGTTCTTCCCCTCGTAGATCAGTACCTTCGCCCACTCCAGTCGAAACCGGCCGCCCCACAACGGCTGCTCCTCCCCAAACCGCTGGTACCCCTGCGCCGCATCCCGCTCCGCCTGCGACAACTCCCCCGCCAGAAACTCACCTTCCACCGCGCGATACTGCGCCTCCGGTCCGCCCACCGCAGCACCCCGTCGGCATCCCGCCACCACCAGCATCGCCACAAATATCCCTGCGGCAAACACCTTCCCCCATCGCAAACCTACGGTATCGGGTACCCGTTCGAACTCGTCGTACTCAGGCTCAGCGTCCCTACCGCAGGACAGCCCAACTCCAACCGCATCATCGTCAGGTGGTACGAGTTCATGTCCAGCATCAGTTCGCCCAGAAAGATATTGCCAAAGTCCGGCACCGTAATCACGTGCCCAAACACGCTGCCATACCCCACCCCATGCACCGCGTCCACCAGCGAAGTCACCACATACCCGCGCTGCTTCCGCCCCTCCGCCGTCTGCACCCACCCGTACCGTTCTTTCAGCCACTCCGGAGCACCTTTCGCTCCCGTCATTCTAAGGCTTCGCTCACTCACCCCCTGCAGAAACTTCCCGTCCTCCACATACGCCACATCCGGAAACGCTTCGCCCGTCGCCAGCAGATCCAGGTTCAACTCCACAGAAACTGCATGGCCCGCCACCCGCAGATTATCGAACTGCACCCCGACAAACGAGACCTTAGGCCTATACCCCACCTTCGGATGCTCCACCGCCAGACGCGCCACGATCCGGTCCGCCGTCACCACCTCCAGCACATTCACCTGCTCCACCACGGCCGTCGTCAGCGTCATCCAGTTGCCCGTCGTCGGGTTCAATGCGCCCGAGATATGCGAGTACGCTGCAGTCACCGCAATCACTGGATCTATACGGTATTTGTCCAGACGCGCCGTCACAACACCCCCCGCCTGCGCCAGCGAAGAAGACGCAGCCGTACTCACCACGTCGTCAAAAGGATGTTGAATAGAGCCGCCCAGCGGGCTGGCATCCGAGTGATAGTAAAACTGCCGCTGCATACTTGCCTGCATGGAAACACTCCTCACCGCACGGTCTACTGCACCGTCAGTTGAAATCGATACCTCGCAAGATCCACCAGCTTACCACTACGTCCTTCATCCGCAACAGCCGGAACCCCCTGCACCACCAGCGTATTGATCCCCGCCTGCGTCCTCTCCACCGGCATGTGGATCAGTACCGCATCCCGCGTCTGTGCCGCAGTCAACGAACTCTGCCACACCATCACCCCCGCCGGAGAGTACAGCGAACACTCATAGCTCGAGAAATTTGCCCGCGTAGGCACATCCACCGACAGCAGAAACGCTCCATGCTTCGGCGCCACCACTGCGGGTATCGCATCACTCCGCGCCCCCGCACTCGCCAGCACCAGCGTATTCAATACCGCCGGAGTCTCCGCCTGCGCCAGTTGCCGCCGCATCCCCGGTATCACTACCAACCCCTGTATCGCCACCACCACCGCACACGCCGCCAACGCCGCACCCAGCACCCACGGACTCGTCCACCATCCCACCCCACCACGCCGCGGACGACGCTCCTTCTGCTCCGTCGCCTCGCCCGACTCCCGCCACTCCACCCGTGCTGCCTCCAGCATCATGTCGGCTGCCTTCACCTCATCCGCACACGCTCGGCACTCGAACAGATGCTCTTCAAAGCTCTCCAGAGTCTCCCCGCTCAACTCTCCAAGCAGGTACCGTTCCACGGTCATCTCTCGTTGTGCCTCGTCGTGATTCATCGCAGCCAGCCTCAATCAATAAATGGTGAATCCACATTCATAAACGTTTCACAATCCCCTAAGCCTGCCGCAAATTCTTCGCTGGCTTCATCTCCACCAGCTTCAGGTACTTCGTCCGGAACGACCCCTTGGCGCGGTGCAGCAGCACCCGCAGGTACTCCCGTTCCACCCCAAACTCCCGGCACACCTCATCTTTGTCCCGTTCTTCCAGAAATACCGCACGCAGCACCCTCTGGTCGCGCTCCTTCAACTCGTCCAGCACCTGCCGGACCACCCGCCGCGTATCGCTCGTAATCACCACGCTCAGTGCATTCGGTCGCACTTCCAGCAACTGCTCCGCTGCCGCATCGTCCAGCCCCGATACTCGCTGCGACGCTCGGTACTGCTCCAGCAGCACGTGGTTGCAGATCGCGTTCACCAGCGGCCCCAGTCGCTCCGCCTGCTGCACGCCATCTGCGCTCCGCACCAGCGTCAACACCCGCAAGAACGTCTCCTGCTTCACCTCGTCCATCGCCTCGGACGTACGCACTCGAGAGCGCAGCTTCAGCGTCATCAACTCGCCAAAGTAACGCACAAAGTGACCCTCCGTCGCGGCATCTCGCGCGCGCAGACGATCCACATACGAGTCATCGAAGGTCTCGAAGTTCAAAGCATGTCCCTTGTTGCATCTGCCAGAAAGTGTACACGTCAGCCAGACAAGCTGCCCTGCCGTCTTCACCTCCCATCTTTTAATGAAACGCTTTCGCCCCGCCCCACACTATCCTCTCGAAGCTGAATCAGCACCGTCGCAGCGGCTCTACCTCGGCCTCGTATCTGCATCCGCCACCGCCACCGCAAGGAGTCTGCCATGTCCCAGCACACCCTCACCTGGCTTCTAGCCGTCACCTTCTTCCTTTGCACCGCAGCCTGGGTCCCCTATATTGACCGCATCGCTCGCAGCGTCCAGGCCAACGACAACTGGAGGCCACTCCCGGAAGATCGCCCCCAGCGCATCCGCTCTCTCGCCTACAGGATTGTCACCCTCCTCGCCATCGCTTCCGCCATCGCTACCACCCTGCTCGGCTGACTCACTCCAATCCCACCTCATCCTTCAATACCTAGATCCCCAGGGGGCCAAGGAACATGCAACAACTCAAAGGCACAGTCAAGTGGTTCAACAGCGGCAAGGGATATGGCTTCCTCGGCTATGACGGCGGTGAGGATGTCTTCGTTCACTTCTCCTCCATCCAGAAGCCAGGCTTCAAGACCCTCAAAGAGGGCGAACAGGTCGTATTCCATATCGTCAACGGTGAGAAAGGTCCGCAGGCTGACAACGTCATCCCCACCACCTGAACCATCCCAGCAAGTCAATCTTCAGGAGTCTCGCATGCAATTCGTCGACAGAATCCTTACCTGCAACGACTGCGGAGACAACTTCGTCTTCAGTGCCGGAGAGCAGATCTTCTTCCTGGATAAGCAGTTCCGCAACGACCCCAAGCACTGCAAGCCCTGCAAGCTCAAACTCCGAAACCGTGTCCAGTCCAGTAGACCGGTACCGATCTGCCGCGTCGAAACCCCAGCAGAGTGCTCCAACTGCGGTATCCAGACCTCTGTCCCCTTCAAGCCCACCCGTGGCCGACCCGTGCTCTGCCGCGCCTGCTTCCAGACACGCGCTATCCCTTCACCGGACCAGCAATCCAGCGCGACCACCTAGCCTTGAACTGACATCCATCCCCAGCCGCTACTTGGCAAAAATCTGCCCCATGTCAGCAAACGCTTTGAACTCCAGCGCATTGCCCGCCGGGTCCAGAAAAAACATGGTCGCCTGCTCGCCCACTTCGCCCTGGAACCGGATGTACGGCTCAATCACAAACTTCGTGCCCGCCGCCCGCAACCGCTCCGCCAGCGCCGTCCAGTCGTCCATCGTCAGCACCACGCCAAAGTGCGGCACCGGCACATCATGCCCATCCACCGGATTGTGATGCGCCGTATCGCCTGCCACCCGCGGCTTCAGATGCGCCACAATCTGGTGCCCAAACAAGTCGAAGTCAATCCACTGCGCCGAACTCCGTCCCTCCGGACAGCCCAGCGTCCCACCGTAAAAACTCCGTGCAGCATCCAGATCGTCCACCGGAAAAGCAATATGAAAAGGGGTCAGCAAGTCAGGTCTCCTCTTGCAATCCTAACTCGAATCCACATCTCCCGGCGCACCGCTAACCACTACTACTGCCGATAGAAACCCTTGTAGTACCCCCGCAGATACGCATTGCGAAAGTAATCGCGATACGGCCCATACGGCCCCAGCCCCGGATCATATCCCGGCGTCACATGGTACTTGCGATCATGCCGCGGATGATATCCAAACCCCTGCGCCGCATCCCGTGCACCATCTTCCACCCCAGCCCGAAAGCCCGTATGCTCCGCACGCTCCACCAGCAGCGGAACCCCGTTGTACGCCGGTGGTGGTGGAGGAGGCGGAGGAGGATAAGGACGCGCAGCACAGCCCGACATCATCACCACCGCACTCAAAACGCCCGCCACACTCCATCGCATCATCCGCATCGCATATCCTCGTCGGCCCCACCCGGCTCACGCGGCCCGGTGCGCTCCCTCATGCAAACGCGCTCCCAGACAAAATGTTGCTCTCCCCAACGCCACGCATCACTCGCTCGGTGTCGGCAGCCGAACCACAAACTCCGTCCCCTTCGCATCCGATGCAAAGTGGATCACCCCGCCATACTCCTGCACAATTCGGTGCACAATCCCCAGCCCCAGACCCGTCCCCACTCCCACTTCCTTGGTCGTAAAAAAAGGATCGAACACATGCGCCTGACACTCCAGCGGAATCCCCGCGCCATTGTCGCCTACCGAAACGCACAACTCCTGCCGCTTGCTCCCCGACCCATCCGTCACGCTCTCAGCCCACGTCCGAACTCGTATCCGCCCATGCGGGTCCACTGCGTCAATCGCGTTATCCAGCAGGTTCGTCCATATCTGGTTCAGGCCCGTATGCTCGGTCCGCAGCATCGGCAGCCCCGAACCAAACTCCTTCTCCACCACGATCTCTTTCTCGCGCATCTTGTGCGCCAGAATCACCAACGTCGCATGGATGCTCGCATTCACATCGATCATCTGCCGCTGGCCCTTGCCCTCGTACGCATACGCCTTCACAGCCTGGACCAGATCGCCTACCCGCCCTATGCTCTCTTCAATCGTACCCACCAGATGCATACTCGATACCATCGCCCCCAGCCACCCCAGCGCATCCGACAGCAACGCCCCGGAGAACTCATGTCGCGCACACTCCAACTCCGTCGCGTTGATCCCTGTGGCCACCAGCGTCGGTGCCAGTGTCCACGCCCCGTCCACATCTGCTGCCGCCAGCCACTCCGCCAGAGCCTCCTCCGCATCGCTCTGCTCCAGCGAACACATCATCAGCGGCTTCGTCGTACTCATCGCATGTTCCTGCAGCGCAAACATGCAATGCTTCTGTTCCTCCGTCATCGGCGTCCGCGCAAACTTGGCCGACAGTTGGTGCAGCCGCAGAAGGTTGTCCTTCAACTGCGCCGCCGCCCGTTTCGCCGCCGCCCCCGGATTGTTCAACTCATGCATCAGGCCCGCCGCCAGCGTCCCCAGCGAAGCCATCTTCTCCTGCCGCAGCGTCATATTCTGCAAACCCTGCAACCGCATCGCCATGTTCCCCAGAATCGCTCGCCGCACCTCCGGACACGTCGTCATCAATTGCCAGAAGTCGTCTTCCTTCAACCGCAGCAGCTCACACCGCGACGCCGTCACCACATTCGCAGGACTCGGCATATTCGCCAGCAGCGGTAGCTCTCCCAGCGCAATTGGCCCCTGCACCGTCTTCAGCGTCATCTCCTGGCCCTCGGCCAGCGTCTGGTAGATCCGCAACTCCCCTTGCAGCAGAATCCAGTAATACTCCGCTACGTCCCCTTGCCGCGCCAGATACTCGCCCGAGCCAAACTCCAGCGGCACCCCCGGATTCAGACACTGCAACTCCTCGTCGCTCAACGACGACAGGACCTCCACTTCATGCAGGCGACGCAGCAGATCGCTCTTCATCGGTTCCGCTCCCGCCTTCGGTCCAACCTGGCTTTGCTCGCTCATCGTGGTCTCAACTCATGCTGCCTTTCACAGTGTCGCTAAATACTGGTGTACAAATTGAATCGCAATCGATCCCTCGCCAACCGCTGAAGCACACCGCTTCACCGAGTTGTAACGCACATCGCCCGCAACAAAGATACCCGGAACACTCGTCTCCAGCAGGTAAGGCTCACGGTCCAGCGTCCACGCTCCGTTGCCCTTCGTCTTCACATCATGCCCTGCCAGCACAAATCCCTTGCTGTCCCGCAGCACCCCATCCGGCAGCCAGTCCGTCTTCGGTGCAGCGCCAATAAAAATAAACAGGGAACTGGTCGCACGCCGCTCCTCCCCTCGTGGAGTACACAACACAATCTCCTCCAGGTTCGACGACCCACTTACCCCGACCACCTCCGTGCACGTCTCCACCGTAATATTCGGAGTCGCCGCAATCTGGTCGATCAGATACTTCGACATGCTCTTCTCCAGCGAGTCTCCCCGCACCAGCATGTGCACCTGTGCCGCATGACGCGCAAAGTGCATCGCCGCCTGCCCAGCCGAGTTCGCTCCCCCCACCAGGTACACCGTCTCATTCCGGCAAGCCTGCGCCTCCGACTGCGCCGCCCCGTAGTAAACCCCCGCACCAGCCAGCCGGTCCGCCCCCGGCACCTCCAGCTTGCAATAGCTCACTCCCGTCGCAATCACGCACACCCGGCACGTCACCTCTTGCCCATCCGCCATCTGTACCACGTGGTACTGGTTCTCCGTCCGCACATCCGTCACCCGCTGCGTCAGAAACTCCACGCCCAGCCGATTCGCCTGCAGAAACGCACGCTTGCCCAACTCCTCGCCGCTCAGCCCATCCGGAAAGCCCAGGTAATTCTCAATCCGCGAACTCGACCCCGCCTGCCCGCCCGGCGCCGAGGCTTCCACCAGCAATGTCTTCAAACCCTCCGACGCTCCATAAACCCCCGCCGCCAGACCAGCCGGCCCCGCGCCCACAATCACCACGTCATAAAACTCTTCCTGCGCCTGCGTCCGTAACCCGACCTTATTCGCAAGATCAGTCGTCGTAGGCTGCACCAGCGCCGTCCCATCCCCAAACAGCACCACCGGCAGCCGCGCATCGTCGATCCCTTTCTCCCGCAGCAACTCCACCGCCTCCGAACTCTGCTCCGGATTCAGCCACTGAAACGGAATCCGGTTGCGCGAAAGAAAATCCCGCACGGCATGGTCCCTTGCCGACCACCGCACCCCAATCACACGAATCCCTTCATACGGCGCCTTGTACCCCTGCTTCCACGCCTGCAGCAGGTCATCCAGCACCGGATACAGCTTCTCCTCCGGAGGGTCCCACGGCTTGTTCAGGTAGTAGTGGATCTTCGCCGCATTGATTGCACGAATCGCTGCCTCCGTATCTGCATACGCAGTCAGCAGCACCCGCTTCGCATCCGGATAGATCGCCAGCGCCTGTTGCAGAAAATCCACCCCCGACATCCCCGGCATCCGCTGGTCCGACAAAAATAGCGCAATCGTCTCCTTGCGCTCCTTCAACTGCGTGCAAATATCCAGCGCAGCCCCACCCGAGGCCGCGCGTACAATCCGGTACTGCTGCCCATAGTGTGCACGCAGGTCCTGAACCACTGCTTCCAGCACACTCGTGTCATCGTCAATTGCAAGCAAAATTGGCTTTGGCATATCCCTGTTCTAACACTCAAGCCCTGTACCGCGCAGGTATCTCATAATTTGATTCTCGATCCCCCACCCAGGGTGCAGAAAACCACCTCCCATCCCCCTGCAACCTTCGCGTAACTTCGCATCGCTTACACTGCAAAAGGCAGACTATCGCCACCAGCACCGTTGTACTGTTTCCAGACACCCATCCCCTCCGGCTTAACCCAGCCGATGAGGGAACTGCACGGGGTCTCACTCCCGGCAGGAGACCGAACCTTATGACCCAGCTCATTCTGGCCGACAATCAGGCAATCTTCCGCGCAGGGGCCGCACGTGTCCTCGCCCGCGAAGAAGACGTCCGCCTCGTCGCCCAGTGCGACGAATCCCTCCGCCTCACCCCTGCCATCGACGCCCATCGCGGGGCCATCGTCCTCCTCGCCTCCACCCTCTGCCCCGACCTCCCCGGAAGCCTCCCCCAACTCGCAGCCCACATTGCCTCCCGCTCCAGCCGGCTCATCCTCATCGCCGAAAACAGCGAGCACCTCCCCGACGATCTCGTTGCCCTCCTCGACGGCATCCTCTCCCGCCGCGTCACCGGCCCCGACCTCATCGACTGTGTCCGCACCGTCGCCCGCGGCCAACGCTCCATCCACCGCGCCAACGTCACCACCATGCACGCCGCTGATGTCGTCGGAACCTCCGTCCGCGACCGCCTCACCCCCAAAGAAATGCAGATCGTCGCCCTCATCGTCCAGGGCTGCAAAAACAAGCACATAGCCGCCCAGCTCGGAACCAAAGAGCAGGTCATCAAAAACTATCTCCGCAGTATCTACGACAAGTCCGGAGTCTCCGACCGCCTCGAACTAGCCCTCTTCACCATCCACCACCGCGTCCTCGCCGAGGCCGCCGCCAAAGTCGGCGACCAACTCCTCCGCAAAACCGCCTAGCAGTCTCGCGGAGGAGTCCCCCTACATCCCCATTCGGTCTTCCTGCGCCTCTGCCTTCGCGCTCGCATGGCCCACCTTCTCCGCCACGCTCTTCGCCTGCGTAAACAGCAGCAGATAGTCCGGTCCACCCGCCTTCGAGTCCGTTCCGCTCATATTGAACCCGCCAAACGGATGCGCCCCCACCATCGCGCCAGTACACTTCCGGTTCAGGTACAGATTGCCCACGTGGAACTCCTCCTTCGCCCGGTCCAGCTTCTCCCGCGAACTCGAATAGATCGCACCCGTCAGCCCATACTCCGTGTTGTTCGCAATCGCCAGCGCCTCGTCGAAGCTCTGCGATTTGATCACCGCCAGCACTGGCCCAAAAATCTCCTCCTGCGCCAGCCGAGCCGTCGGTAGCACATCCGCAAACACCGTCGGCTCCACATAGTACCCGCCGTCCGCAGTCTCCACCGCCGCGCCACCCTGCAGCAAACGACCCTCGCCCTTGCCAATCGCAATGTACTCCAGCACCTTCGCATACGACCGTGAGCTGATCACCGGCCCAGCCGCAAAGTTCTCCGCCGGGTCGCCCACCTTGATCTTTGCCACCCGCGCCTGCAGCTTATCCAGAAACGTGTCGTACACACTCGCATCCACAATCGCCCGCGAACACGCCGAGCACTTCTGCCCGTTGAATCCGAACGCGCTCGCCGCCACACCTTCAACCGCCCAGTCCAGATCGCAGTCCGCTTCCACGATGATCGTGTCTTTCCCGCCCATCTCCAGAATCGTCCGCTTGATAAAGATCTGCCCCGGCTGTGTCTTCGCTGCGGCTTCATGAATCTGCAGCCCCACCGCCTTCGAGCCCGTAAACGCGATAAACCGTGTCTGCGGATGTGCCACCACCGCACTGCCAAACTCTGGTCCCTCGCCCTGGCACAGGTTCACCACCCCATCCGGAAGGCCAGCCTCTTCCAGCAGACTGAAGAACCGTGCCGCGATCGTAGGCGCATCCACCGAAGGCTTCAGAATCACCGTATTCCCGCACACAATCGCGGCCACCGTCATCCCCGCCATAATCGCAAACGGAAAATTCCACGGCGGAATCACCGCACCCACCCCCAGCGGTATGTAACGCAACTGGTTGCGTTCTCCCGGAAACTGGATCGGCGTCGTCGCCCCGTCCAGCCGCAGTGCCTCTCGCGCATAGAACTCCAGAAAGTCGATCGTCTCACCTACATCCGCGTCCGCCTCCGCCCAGTTCTTGCCCACCTCTACCGTCAGCCACGCGCAAAATTCAAACCGCCGCTCCCGAATCATCTTCGACGCCCGCAGCAGCAACTCCACCCGCTCCTGCACCGGCGTCCGGCTCCACGTCGCAAACGCCGCCTGCGCCGCCGCCATCGCCCCGGCCACATGCTCCGCACCAGCCCGCGAGTGCACCCCAATCACCTCGGCTGGACGCGCCGGATTCGTCGACACAATCTTGCCCTCCGTCGAAATCCGCTTCCCGCCCAGCACCAGGTCGTACTCTTTGCCCAGTTGGCTCTTCACCAGCGCCAGCGCAACTTCCATCGCACGTTTGTTGTCCGCGGTGCTGAAGTCCAGAAACTCCTCGTTCTGGAACGGGGGCAGGGAAGTCAAAGTTACATTCGTCATAGCAATCCTCGTCGTTTTCATCTCCAGTAACGCCACCATGCACTCGGCGCCGGTTCTGGGTCTAACCTAAGCTCACTCGCTCACAACCCGGCAGCCATCAACCGCCCTTGGTCAACTCTTCGGTCGCTTCCGACATCTTCGCCGTCCGGTCCAGCTTGTCCCAGTTGAACGGTTTGCCGTCGATCGCCCGCTTCAGCGTCTTGAACAGCACCACTGAAAACACCTGCCGATAGCTGAACCGCTGAATCCAGATATGGAACAGCAGCCAGCCATCTCCCTTGCTCGCCGGATGCTTCCGCTCCAGCGCAAACGCCAGCGCCGACGCCAGAAAATCAATCAGCAAAAATGCCAGGAAGAACGTCAGCAGCTTGTAGAAACTCGCCGTCGAAGCAGTCTCCGGGTGGAAGTGCTTATCGATGAAGTAATGAATCACCCCCGCCACAAACATCAGGTCAATCAGCGGAGACAACAGCGGCAACAAAATCTGGAAGATCAAAATATTCGGCAGCGCAAACAACCCCATCGCCCGGTGCTTGCTGATCGCTCCGCGATGCTTGAAGATCGCCTGCAATATCCCGAACGACCACCGGAACCGCTGCCGCATCAACCCATCCGCATTCACCGGAGCTTCCGTAAAAGCCAGCGCCTGGTCTTCGTAGATCACCGAATACCCCTGCTCCAGCAGGTTCATCGTCAGGTCCGCATCCTCCGCCACTGTGTTCGAGTGGTACCCCCCGCCAATCTTCACCGGCGCAGTACGCCAGGCGCCAATCGCCCCCGGCACCACCACCACCACGTCGAACAGGTCCAGCGCCCGACGCTCAAAGTTCTGGCTCGTGATGTACTCCAGTGCCTGCCAGCGTGTCCACAGATTCACGCGGTTGCCCACCTTCGCGTTGCCCGCAACAGCGCCAATCACCGGATTCGCAAAATGTGGCACCAGCCGCGCAATCGCATCGTGCGCAATCACCGTATCCGCGTCGATCCCCACGTACAACTCTTCGTCAAAGTGCTCCAGCGCAAAGTTCAGCGCCTCTGCCTTGCCGCCATTCGCCTTGGTCAGCACCGTCAGACGTCCCGAAGCAATATCCTCCGGATACGCCGCCTTCGCCACCTCGTACGTCTTGTCCTTCGACCCATCGTCAATCACGATGATGCGGATATTCTTGTACGTCGACATCATCACCGAGCGGATCGTCCGCACGATCACCTTCTCCTCGTTGTACGCCGGTATCAGCACCGCCACCCGCGGCTCATAATCCGGCCCCGCATAGTTCTTCCGCTTCCGCACCCGGTCGATCGTCGCACACACCCCGATGATGATCAGACGTGCACTCATCAGTACGTCGCCCACAAAGAACATCCACACCACAAAGTGAGTGAAGAACCCGATAAAGAAGAACGTCACCGAATCCACCCGCGCCTGCCAACGCTGCCGCGGAGTCAACGCAGGCATCACCTCCGCCCGCGTCTTGCCCATCAACTCCGACACCGGAACAATCTCGTAGCCCCGCGCCCGCAAAGCTTCTATCAGCATCGGCAACGCAGCCACCGTCGCCGAGCGGTCGCCCCCGCCATCGTGCAGCAGAATAATCGAGCCACGAGTCCACGGACGTGTCTCCATATCCGCAATCTGCTGGAATACGCTGTCCCGGATCTCCTGCGGAGACTTCCGCGGATGCTCGTCCCAGTCGTTCGTGTCGATCTTGTTGCCGATAATCACATATCCCAGCCCCTGGATACGATCCACCGGCGCAGCCTGATCGTTCGTGTCCGGCTCCTGATCAATCGAGTACGGAGGACGGAAGTACAGCGGCTGCACCCCCAGCTTCGACGCAAACAACCGCTCCGTCAGGTTCAGTTGCAGATCCACCTGCCGGTTCGATATTTCGCTGATGTCCGGATGTGTAAAGGTATGGTTCCCAATCTCGTGCCCTTCGCTGTACACCCGCTTCATTACTCCAACGTTCTCCTCGGCCTCGGCGCCAATCATGAAGAACGTCCCCGTCACCCCATACCGCTTCAACACGTCCAGAATCTTCGGCGTCCACACCGGATCGGGACCATCGTCAAAGCTCAGTGCCACCTTCTTCGGCTTATACCCGTACTGCTCCACCGTGTACGACAGCGGATACGTGTCCATCGATTCGTCCGTCACCGACCGGTACTCCAGCGGCACCGCTCCGTCGTCGTCCATCGTCACCGTGCGGCGCCCCGGCTGCGGCTTGCGTGTCACCCGCAGCACGTCGCCCTCACCCTCCGTGTCCACGTCATACCCCGGCTCCACCTGCGCCAGGTCCTTCACCGGGTCCGCCTTCATCGGCGTGTCCCATATCTTCCACAGCGAGTCGTCTTCCGACCCCAGCCGCCACAAAGCATACGTCTGCAGTCCCAGCGCCCGCGCCGCACGCATCTCATTCAGCACCGTCACCGCATCCAGAAACCACACCTGGTGCCGCACCTGCGCATCCTCATCGTCATACGCAAAATGCGCATTCAACGAGTCACCATCCAACTCAATCTGCGAGTCCGAGTCCGCCGCCGCCTGCCACGCCTCCTGCGTCGACAGGTTCTTCGAGTCCAGCACCTTCAGCGCCGCCGCCTTCGCCGGAGCCTTCTTCCCCTTCGCCACTGGCGGGGGCAGCGCAGTCGTCCAGTCGTACCCATAGCTGCCCAGCGAGCAGATCACCTTCTCCTTCGGAACCGTCTTCAGCACCTTCCGAAGGTTGTCGATAAACCAGTCCTGCGCCGCAATCGGCCCCGGCCCGCTGTCCGTCTGGTGCTGGTCGTAGTTCATCAGCAGCAGTCCGTCCGAGTGATCCGAGATCGCCTTCAAATCAAAATCGTCATCGCCCACCGGCGTATTCACATACAGCCGCAGATTCCGCGGATGAAAATCGTCATACAACGCCTTAATCAGCGCCAGATATCCCGGCTGCGCATTCGTCGGAATCTCCTCAAAGTCCAGAGACAAACCCCGGTACGAGGGATTCCCAGCCAGAAACACGTCCACCTGCTTCACAAAGTTGGCCCGCGCATCCGCATCCTGCAGAAAATCGCCCACCGTAGGCAGAAACAGCCCCTTCACCGGATCAAAATTATTCACCAGCGGAAAAATTTCCGTGTCTTCCCGAGTCGCCGCAATCACCCGCGCAACCTTGTTCTCCTGGTCCACCCGATGCACGCCCCCGCGGTCCACCACCGCAAACGGACGGTTATCCACCGTATACGCCGTCAGGCCGCCACTTCCGTCCACCACATGCAGCCACTCCGGAAACAGCAGGTCGATCTGCTTGATGTGCTGCTTCAGCGACGAGTAGCTCGCCGGATCCCAATCCACGTAGTACGCCGCCCGCAACCCTTCCCCAGAGTTCAGCGTCACTTCCGATGGCTTCAAATCCGTCTTGCGGTGCGCCGAGCGACGCAGCTTCTGCCCCGGCTTCAGAACAGGTACCGGAGGCGCAGTCAACGCACGGTAATTCCGCTTCGGTGTCTGCAACAGCAACTCCGGCAGCGGCTTCATCCGGATCAGACCCACCACAAACACCACTCCCAGCACCAGACCTGCCAGTGCCAGCACATCGATTATTCGTCGCAGACGCTTCCAGCGCTTATTCTGCGGATCGTAAAAAACTGGCTTGTTCATCGGGGATATATGGCGATCCTGCGCATGTTCGACCTTCCAATCGTATGGTTCCTGCCCACTCCAGTCAACGCACCCTGCTCCTTCCGCCTTTCTTCACAGTATGATGCACCTACATGAATCGCAGACGACTGCATCTGAGCCTTTCTACGGCCGCCGCCCTCGCGCTCGGTCTTGCCCTCCGGCTCTGGTTCATCTTCCACGCGGCCCGCATCGCCGGAGACACCCTCGTCTACGGCGATATCGCCAAAAACTGGCTCCAGCACGGTATCTACGGATTCACCCAGACCGCCAGCCTCCCCCATCCCACCCTCATCCGCCTCCCCGGATACCCCCTCTTCCTCGTCCTCTGCTTCACCCTCTTCGGCGTCGAGCACTACACCGCCGTCATGCTCCTCCAAAGCCTCATCGACCTCGCCACCTGCCTCATCCTCAGCCGCCTCGCCCTCCACCTCTTCGGCCCCCGCACCGCCCGCATCACCCTCTGGATCGCCGCCCTCTGCCCTTTCACCGCCAGCTACGTCGCCGCTCCCCTCACCGAAACCCTCAGCCTCACCTGCATCGCCCTCGCCTTCTTCGCGATCCAACGCTGGCAGGCCTGCGGACTCGGCTTCAACCGCTGGCTCGCTGTCCTCGCCGCAGCCCTCGCCTACGCCATCCTTCTCCGCCCAGAGCAAGGCCTCCTCTCCGCCGCCATCTTTCCCGCCATGTTCTGGATCGTCTGGTCCACCCAGCCCTGCACCTCCCAGCCCCACACAAAAAGCCTCCGCCCCTTCGCCCCGCTCCTCGTCGCCGCCTTCGCCACCCTCCTCCCCCTCGTCCCCTGGACCGCCCGCAACTGGAGCACCTTCCACGTCCTGCAGCCCCTAGCACCTCGCTACGCCACCGATCCCGGCGAGTTCGTCCCCCTCGGCTTCCAACACTGGTTCCGCACCTGGGGCATCGACTTCGCCTCCACCGACGACGTCTACTGGAACTACGACGGCGCACCCATCGACATCGCCGACATCCCCTCCCGTGCCTTCGACTCTCAAGCCCAATACGCCCGCACCGCCGAACTCTTCGACGAATACAACCTCACCGACAACGCCACCCCCGCCTTCGACGCCCGCTTCCAGGCCCTCGCCCGCCAGCGCATCCGTGCCAACCCCATCCGCTACTACCTCGCCCTCCCCGTAGCCCGTCTCCTCAACATGGGCTTCCGTCCCCGCACCGAGATGCTCCCCGTCGCCCTCGACTGGTGGAACTGGCGCGACCATCCCAGCCAGTCTGCCTTCTCGCTGGCCTTCGCGCTCCTCAACCTTGCTTACTTTGTCTTCGCCGCACTGGGCTTCCATCGTTGGCGGCGCCAGCGCCCCGCAGGTCTCCCACCCCTCGCCTGGGCCATGATCGCCTCCATCGCCCTCCGCGCCGCCCTGCTCCTCACCCTCGACAACTCCGAACCCCGCTACACCCTGGAGTTCTTCCCCATCCTCATCCTCGCCGCCGCACTCGCCCTCTCGCGCCAGCCCCTACCGACGATCGACTGAAGTCTTCTTGTCCGTCTTGATCGCGAACCCATCCATGTCCGACTTCTTCAGCATGTTGTACCGAACGTTCGTAAACGTCACCGTCTGCATGTCCCCCGAAGGCTGAAAAAACTGCTGCTTCAGCGAAATATCCTGCTGCGGCTCCACCCAGATCACAATATGCGAAAACGTGTTCCGCGTATTCGCATCCTTCGCCACCAGGTCCAGCTTCACCGTCGATACCAGCTTCTTGCCATCGTTCAACTGCTCCGTCCCCAGGTAGCTGATCGTCCACTTCTTCGCCAGCTCCGTCCCGCTCCCGCCAAATCCCAGCGTCAAAAAACTCTCATACTGTGTCTGGTTGTTCTTGATCGAGATCTCCGTCAGGTGGTCCGCCCCCGGATCGAACAGCCGGATCATCCCGTCCTTGATCTCCACAATCTTCACCGGCTGTGTAAACTTCGTCCCCATCTGGATCCCGCCCGGCGTCCGCAGGTAGTAGATCGCTCCCAGCTGTGTCGTCGTCTCCTTCACTACCCGCTCGTACAGGTCCTTCCGAAGGTCCGCCTGCGCCGACCGGAACCGCGTGCTGCCCTCATCCATCTGCCGCAGAACCGCATCCAGCTCGCCCGGCTTGGCCTGCGCTGCCGCATCCACCGCCAGCCAGCTCAACGCCGCTGCACCCAACCCCAACGCCACAACCAACCTGCGAAAACTCGTCATCTCACCGTCCCGAAACTTCTTCTACCTCTGTTTGGACTCACCATCCCGCCAACCGATGCTTTATCTCTCCCGCATCGCTACCGCAGCACCCACGCATCGTACGCAATCACCTTGCCATGCGAGTCCAGCACCGGCTCATACCGCTCCAGCGTCACCTCGCCCGAAATCGGCTCCACCTCCCGCAGTATCGCCCCCCGCAGCTCCGAGTCCGTCTTCGCATCACCCATCTCATCGGCACGAATCTGGAACAGAAACCGGCTGCTGTTGCCCTCCGTCCCCGCCTCCTTCACCAGCACCTCGCTCGCCCGCAACGCCACCGTCTCCACCGGACGATCGTTGAAGTCGATATAGTGCGGCGACACAAACAGAAACACCAGAATCAACGTCACCATCACGTCGTAATGGAAGCTCCCCCGCTCATACGTCCAGAAAAAATAACTCCGCACCAGTTGCCCCAACGACCTGCTCTCCGTCCCCGTCTTCTCCGACCCCGTCTTCTCGCTCATCGCTGACTCCTTCCCGCCTGCGCCTGCTTTCCAATCACCGTATCGCAGTTCATATACGGCACCAGCACCGCCGGAACCTCCACCGTGCCATCCGCCTGCTGATAGTTCTCCAGCACCGCCAGATACGTCCGCCCCACCGCCAGCGCACTCCCATTCAGCGTATGCAGATACTCGCTCTTCTTCGCTCCCGCCGGCCTGTACCGTATATTCGCCCGCCGTGCCTGGAACGCCTCAAAGTTCGAGCAGCTTGAAATCTCCCGGTACAGCCCCTGTCCCGGCAGCCATACCTCCAGGTCGTACGTCTTCGCCGAGCTGAATCCCATATCCCCCGTACACAGCAGCATCCGCCGATACGGCAGCCCCAGCAACTCCAATATCCGCTCCGCATCCCGCGTCAGCTTCTCATGCTCCGCGTCCGAATCCTCCGGCTTCACAAACTTCACCAACTCCACCTTCTGGAACTGGTGCTGCCGAATCATCCCCCGCACATCCTTGCCATAACTCCCCGCCTCGCTCCGGTAGCACGGCGTGTACGCGCAAAAGCTCACCGGCAACTGCGCCTCCTCCAGCGTCTCGTCCCGAAACAGATTCGTCACCGGAACCTCCGCCGTAGGGATCAGCCAATGATCCCCATCCTGCAACACCCCCGGCTGGTACGCTCCCTTGTCGTCGCAATGAAACAGGTCATCGGCAAACTTCGGCAACTGCCCCGTCCCGAACAGGCTCTTCGAATTCACCATATTCGGCGGCATCACCTCGGTGTACCCATGCTGGCCCGTATGCACGTCCAGCATAAAGTTCGCCAGCGCCCGCTCCAGCCGCGCCCCCTGCCCAAAATGCACCACAAACCGCGACCCCGAAATCTTCGCCGCCCGCTCAAAATCCAGAATCCCCAGCGCCTCGCCAATCTCCCAGTGCGGCCGGGCAGGGAACTCGAAGCTCGGCTTCTCCCCCCACACCTTCACCGCAACATTGTCCTGCTCGCTCCGGCCCACCGGAACGCTGTCCTGCGGCAGATTCGGCAGCGTCTGCATCATCTCCTTCAGCCGCTCATCCGCCTTCGCCGCCGCACCTTCCAGCGACTCCAACTCCGCCTTTAGCACCCGCGTCTGCTCGGTCGCCGCGCTGGCATCCTCTCCCGCCCGCCGCAGCTTCGCAATCTCCTCCGTCAGCTTGTTCCGCTGCGCCTTCAGCATCTCCACCTGCGTAATCGCATCGCGACGTTCCCGGTCGATTACCGCAAAATCACCCAGCACCACCCCAGGGTCCATGCCCCGAGCGCGCAACTTATCCTCAACCAAAGGCAGATTCGCCCGAACCAATCCAAGATCTAACATTCTCAGTATTCTACGCAATCCTCGGCAACACATCACTTCGCGACAACATCATCCGCCCAATTCACCGTCACCAGCCCACCCAAGGCGATCGCCGCACGCTCATTCTCCGCACGCGGCATCCAGTATGTACCCCCTCCTTGCTACTCCCGCTCCTCCACAGGCTCCTGCTTCCGGTCTTCGGTAGTCAAAAAGTCATCAGGCACTCCCGCCGCATCCAGACCGGCAAAGATCTCCGGCCACGACAACCGCGGCGACAGAATCACCTCACCCGTCCGCTCATCTCGCCGGATAAACACCTCTTTGCTGTCAAACCGAAACTCCGCCGGCAGTCGCACCGCCTGACTCCGCCCCGTCATAAACACCTTCGCGGTCTGTTGCGTAGCCACCCCGATATGTATCGCAATATACATCGCCTCTATCAACGCTATTAGGCGCCATACTCAACAGACCTCTTTCCCCCTTTCCCCAGCAAAAACACCGGTCAAGCCCCCAATCCATCTAACCCATTCAAAACAAACCAATTACCGCCTGACAATCAGTTGCCCTCCATCCCGTACAATTAAACCAGCAGCACAAAATCAAGCTCAGGCTAGGCCACCAGTCCGATCCCATCTCATTTGTATGCAATACTTTACGGCTAAGTCGTTTCTTTGCAATACTTTACCCCACAGGTCCAGCCCTAACCCTATATTTATGAAGACTTTGCGCAAATACCCGGGGAGTGGGGGGAGACCCCGCCAGCCGAACCTCGCACCACTCCCCCAACCACCTGCAACTCCATAGCAACAATCACCATGTACCCTACATCCATGCGAAATTGCCTCGTCGCCCTGCTCTCCCTGCTCCTCCTGCTGCCCACCACCCCGCCTGCCCACGCCCAGGCCTACCAGGCCAAGCCCAAACTCGTCATCATCCTCGTCATCGACCAGTTTCGCGGCGACTACCTCGAGCGCTACCGCCAGGACTTCAAAACCCCCAGCGGCTTCAACCTCTTCCTCAAGCGCGGTGCCTACTTCACCGACTGCTACTACGACTACGCCAACACCATGACCGCCCCCGGCCACTCCACCATCGGCACCGGTGCCTACACCGACGGCCACGGCGTCTCCCTCAACGAGTGGTGGGATCTCAACCGCTTCACCACCCACCCCGTCAGCTCCGTCGACGATGAGCGCTACACCCTCGTCGGCTCCTCCGCCCCCGGCGAACTCGGTGCCTCCCCCCGCAACGAACTCGCCTCCACCCTCGGCGACGAGGTCGTCCTTGCCACCCGGGGCCAGTCCAAGCTCTTCGGCATCTCCCTCAAGGACCGCGCCGCCATCCTCACCTCCGGCCACGCCTCCAACGGAGCCTTCTGGCTCGATCACGCCACCGGCAAGTTCATCTCATCTACCTACTGGGGCCCCCAGCTTCCCCCCTGGGTCCAGGCCTTCAACGCCAGCGACCGCGCCAATCAGGCCCTCCGCGAAGCCAAAGTAGCTCCCGGACACTTCTATGACGACGTCGGAGCCCACCCCGCCTCTGTCGCCTACCTCCTCGACTTCGCCAGGTCCCTCGTCGCCGCCGAGCAGATGGGCCGTCACAACGTCACCGACGTCCTCACCATCAGCATCTCCTCCACCGATATCCTCGGCCACCGCGTCGGGCCCGACGCCCCCGAGCAGCGCGCCATGATTGACGCCATCGACGTCAACCTCAACGACTTCTTCACCTGGCTCAATGGCCACGTCGACGGCGGCATGGACAACGTATGGGTCGCCCTCTCCGGCGATCACGGCATCGGCCCCATCGCCTCCGAGTCCGCCAAACTAGGCATCCCCTCCGCCGTCTTCAACCTCACCAAAGTCTCCGCCGCCCTCAACGCCGGCCTCAACCAGCGCTTCTCCCCCGGCCAGAGCATCAACTACCTCCTCGGTGGCGAACTGCCCTACCTCGAACTCGACCCCCGTCCCTTCCAGCAGGCCAAGGTATCCGAGACCGACGCGGAGAACGCTGTCGCCGAACTCCTCCCCGCCGCCTTCGAATCCACCTTGCCCCCGCCGCCCACCGGCCCCAGCCAGCAGCGTCTCCCCGCCAACCCTACCGTCCGCCGCGTCTACACCCGCGTCCAGATGGCCGCCGGACAACTCCCCGCCAACGACGAAGGCCGCCGCATCCTCCACAGCTACTCCCCCAACGGCGGCTGGTACGTCCTCTTCACCCCCGGCATGTACCAGCTCTCCAGCGCCCACGGCACCAACCACTACACCCCCTACTCCTACGATCGCCACGTCCCTCTGGCCTTCTTCGGATCGGCCTTCCGCCCCGGCACCTACCACGATCCCGTCGCCCCCGTGGATATCGCCGCCACCTTCGCCTCGCTCCTCCGCATCAACCAGCCCTCCGCCAGCGTAGGCCACGTCCTCACCCAGGCCCTGCGTCCCGAACCCACCGTCTCCACCGCCCACTAAAACCCACCCGCCCACCTCCGGAACATCGGACGTGGGTTTCCTCCCCCACCCTCACCCGTTAGAATCAATTCATGCGACCCACCGGCCCCAAAGGCCCTGACATGCGCGTCACCATCGCCGGTGTCGAGCTCTGCTCTCCCGTCATCGCCGCCAGCGGAACCTTTGGCTACGGCATCGAGTTTGAGGACATCCTCTCCCTCGACCGGATCGGTGCCTTCGTCACCAAGGGCCTCTCCCGAGAGCCTATGGCCGGAAACCCCTCCCCCCGCATCATCGAAACCGCCGCCGGCATGATGAATGCCATTGGCCTCCAGAACATGGGCGTCCACGCCTTCATCGCGGAAAAACTCCCCAAACTCCGCAAAATCAAAGGCGTCGTTACCATCGCCAACGTCTTCGGCTTCACCATCGAAGACTGTATCGAAGTCATCCACGCCCTCAACGACGCCCCCGGCATCGCCATGTATGAGCTCAACGCCAGTTGCCCCAACACCAGCCACGGTGGCATGGTCTTCGGCACGAACCACGAGCTCCTCTTCGACCTCGCCTCCCGCTGCCGAGCCGTCTCCAAGCGCCCCCTCATCGTCAAGCTCTCCCCCAACGTCACCAGCATCGGACTCATGGCCCGCGTCGCCGCCGACGCCGGAGCCGACGCCGTCTCCCTCGTCAACACCTTCCTCTCCCTCGCCATCGATCCCGAAACCCGCCGCCCCCGCATCGCCAACGTCACCGGCGGCCTCTCCGGACCCGCCATCAAGCCCATCGCCGTCCGCATGGTCAACGAGGTCTCCCGCTCCGTCCGCATCCCCATCCTGGGTATGGGGGGCATCGTCCGCGCCGAAGACGCCGTCGAATTCATGCTCGCCGGAGCCACCGCCGTACAGGTAGGCACCGCCAGCTACGCCGACCCCCGCGCCGTCGAAAATATCGCCAATAACCTCAAAAAATGGTGCGCCAGCCACCACATTCCCCGCGTCTCCGAACTCACCGGCACCGCCATCCTCTAAACTGGTTACATGTCCGAAGCAACAGACCTCAAGCCCATCCGCCGCGCCCTCCTCTCTGTCACCGACAAGACCGGCCTCATCGACTTCGCCCGCACCCTCGCCGCCCACCACGTCGAGCTCGTCTCCACCGGTGGCACCTCCAAGGCCCTCCGCGAAGCCGGCCTCGCCGTCCGCGATATCTCCGACCTCACCGGCTTCCCCGAGATGCTCGATGGCCGCGTCAAAACCCTCCACCCCAAGGTCCACGGTGGCATCCTCCACATCCGCAACAACCCCGAGCACGTCGCCGCCATCGAGGCCCACGACATCCAGCCCATCGACATGGTCGTCGTCAACCTCTACGCCTTCGAGAAAACCTCCCGCAAGCCTGGCGTAGCCTTCCACGAGATCATCGAAAACATCGACATCGGCGGGCCTTCCATGGTCCGCTCGGCCGCCAAGAACTTTGAAGACGTCGCCATCGTTACCTCCGTCGACGACTACGCCGCCCTCGCCGCCGAGCTCGACACCAACTCCGGCGCGCTCTCCCGCGACACCCGCTGGCGCCTCGCCAAACAGGCCTTCGCCACCACCGCTGCCTACGATACCGGCATCGCCAACGCCCTCGACGCCATCGCCCAGCCATCTGGCCCCGCCATCTTCCTCCACGAGGTCCTCCCGCAGGCCATCCGCGTCATCGACCCACTCTCCAAGACCCTTCGCTACGGCGAAAATCCCCACCAGAAAGCCGCCCTTTATGTCGACGGCACCGGCAAAGGCGTAGCCTCCGCCCACCAGCTTCAGGGCAAGGAACTCAGCTACAACAACATCGTCGACCTGGACGCCTGCTGGGAGCTGGTGAGCGAGTTCGACGCCTCCGCCAACGCCGCCGTCGCCATCATCAAGCACACCAACCCCTGCGGCGCCGCCACCGGAACCACCGTCCTCGAAGCCTACCAGCGCGCCCTTGAAGCCGATCCCGTCTCCGCCTTCGGTGGTGTCATCGGTATCAACCGCGAGGTCGACGACGCTGCCGCCGAGCAGATCGCCAAGCTCTTCGTCGAAGCCATCGTCGCTCCCGCTTACACCCCCGAGGCTCTCGCCCGCTTCGCCGCCAAAAAGAACCTCCGTCTCCTCCAGATCGATCCAGCCGACACTCCTCGCATCCTCAAGCAGGTCTCCGGCGGCATCCTCGTCCAGGATGCCGACCGCCTCCGCATCACCGAGGCCGAACTCACCATCCCCACCGACCGCAAGCCCTCTCCCGAAGAGCTCCGCGCACTCCTCTTCGCCTGGCGCGTCTGTAAACACGTCAAATCCAACGCCATCGTCTACGCCCGCTTCGATCACGGACACGGCCAGACCGTAGGCATCGGTGCCGGCCAGATGTCCCGCGTCGACGCCGCCCGCTTCGGAGCCATGAAGGCCGTCCTTCCCCTCACCGGAACCGTCGCCGCCTCCGACGCCTTCTTCCCCTTCGCCGACGGCCTCGAGACCGTAGCCCGCGCCGGTGCCTCCGCCGTCATCCAGCCCGGTGGCTCCGTCCGCGACGCCGAGGTTATCGCTGCCGCCAACAAACTCGGTGTTGCTATGGTCTTCACCGGCATCCGCCACTTCCGTCACGGCTGATCCCGCACATTAGCCAGTACGACACACCCATCCGCCAGCTATAATCACCGCCAAGCCGAGTAATCCGGCGGCGTGCGGGTCTGCACCCAATCGCCGTCCTTTGCCGTCTAATGAATGTTGTCTAAGGACTGCCGTCCAATCACTGTCTGCTGTACGGTCGTTCCAAACACAGACGTTCTGCCGTTCTTTGCTGGCCGAGGAAGCCACACTACATGACCCTGATCTCCCCGCCGTCCCCTCTGCGTCCGTCTCGTCTCCGTCATCTACGCCTGCTTCCCGCGTCCGCCGTCCTGCTTGCCGCCCACGCCCTCCTGGCCCAGGCAACCCCCGCCGTCACCACCAACACCCTGCCCGACCACGCCGCCTCCTACTACCACTACGGCCTCGCCCATCTCTACGAGGATCTCGCCGTCAACGCCGGCCGTTCCGACTACGCCACCCAGGCCGTCGAGGAGTACAAGCTCGCCCTCACCGCCGATCCCGACTCCCAGCTCCTCCAGGACGGCCTCGCCGACCTCTACTTCAAAATCGGCCGCATCCGCGAAGCCGTCACCACCGCCCAGGAGCAGGTCGCCAAGAATCCCGACGACGTCGCCGCCCACACCCTCCTCGGTAAGGTCTACCTCCGCTCCCTCGGCGACATGCAGACCGCCCAATCCGGCCAGATGCTCCAGCTTGCCATCACCGAGTACGAAAAACTCGCCCAGCTCAAGCCCAACGATATCGAGAACCACCTCCTCCTCGGCCAGCTCTACGGCTTCAACCACGACTCCGCCAAGGCCGAGGCCCAGTTCAAACTCGCCCAGAAGATCGACTCCAACTCCGAGGAAGTCGTCCTCAACATGGCCCGCCTCTACACCGAGCAGGGTGACTACCAGCGCGCAGCCGATACCCTCGAAGCCGTCCCCATCACCGACCGCACCCCCCGCATCGAGTACGCCCTCGCCTCCAGCTACGACCAGCTCCGCAAGACCAGGGAAGCCGTCGCCGCCTACCGCCGTGCTCTCGATCTCGAGCCCGACAACACCGACACCGAGCGCGGTCTCGCCAACGCACTCCTCGCCGACAACCAGCTCGACGAAGCCCTCAAGCTCTTCACCGAGATCACCGCCGCCGAGCCCCAGGACGCCCAGTCCCAGATCCACATCGCCGAAATCCAGCGCCGCCAGGGCCACTACGACGCCGCCCTCGCCACCATCCAGAAGGCCAAGCCCCTCGCCCAGGACTCCGTCGAACTCACCTACAACGAGGCCCTCGTCGACGACTCCCTCGGCCGTTACGACGACGCCACCGCCATCCTCAACAAGCTCCTCACCGACTCCACCCACCCCGACGGCAAATACTCCGATCCCGAAAAGGCCAACCGCGCCATCTTCCTCGACCGCCTCGCCATCATCTATCGCGAGCAGAACAAGACCGCCGAATCCGTAGCCATGTACAAGCAGCTCACCGACCTCGGGGGAGAATACGCCCGCAGCGGCTACCAGGGCCAGGTCGACGCCTACCGCGACGCCCACCAGTGGAAGGAGGCTACCGCCGCCGCCGCCCAGGCCGCCAAAGCCCTCCCCAAAGACCACAGCGTCCAGCTCATGTACGCCGGACAACTCGCCGACACCGGCCAGCTCCAGCAGGGAATCGCCCTCGCCAACGCCCAGCTCGCCCCACCCCCCGGCGCACCCGAAGACCGCGACGTCTACCTCGCCCTCGCCCAGATCTACGTCCGCGCCCGCCAGTACCAGCAGTCCGCCGAGCAGCTCGAAAAAGCCCAGGCCATCGCCACCAAACCCGAAGAAAAACTCTACGTCGACTTCCTCCGCGGAACCCTCTACGACCGCCAGAAAATGTACGACCAGGCCGAGATCGAGTTCCGCAAAGCCCTCGCCATCGACCCCCAGAACGCCACCGTCCTCAACTACCTCGGCTACATGCTCGCCGACCGCGGCACCCGCCTCCCCGAGGCCCTCACCCTCATCCGCAAGGCCGTCGAACTAGACCCCCAGAACGGGGCCTTCCTCGACTCCCTCGGCTGGGTCTACTTCAAATCCGGCCAGTACGCCCTCGCCGAAGAG
Source organism: Acidobacteriota bacterium (assembly GCA_021780315.1). Lineage (GTDB taxonomy): Bacteria > Acidobacteriota > Terriglobia > Terriglobales > Acidobacteriaceae > Edaphobacter. Next base: position 60,070 of record JAJXYY010000028.1, on the reverse strand, counting down.
AACCTCCGCAAAGCCAACGAGCGCATCGCCACCGACCCCACCGTCCACGACCACCTCGGACAGGTCTACGAGAAAACCGGAAAACTCAAACTCGCCGTAGCCCAGTGGGAGCGCTCCATGTCCGAGTACGCCCGCTCCCTGCCCGCCGACGCAGACCCCGCAGACGTAGCCAAAGTACAGCACAAACTCGAAAACGCCCGCGTCAAACTAGCCCGGCTAACCCCCACCACCTCCAAAAACTAAACCCATCTCCCGGAGAACATCCTTACGATGCAGTCCACATTCAACTACGACTGCATCCAAAGTTCCCAACTCGCGCTAACACGAGTCTCATCCCGTTCTACCGGCAAAGAACGCGATGCAGAAAGCGGTCTGGATGAATTCCCAGCTCGCTACTATGCGTCTACGATGGGGCGCTGGATGTCGCCCGATCCGATCCCGTGGTTAGGCTGGCAACATCCTCCCGAAGGCAGCAGCGAGGAAGAGGAAGAAGAGTCCCACAAGAAGTTCGAGGAGTGGATCGGAAATCCTCAGAACCTCAACATGTACGCCTATGTGAATAACAATCCGATGAGCCACACCGATCCCACTGGAATGGCAGGATGTCAGGCGGGCGATAAGAAGTTCAGCACTTGCACGATCACTGTCACCTACGATCCAAAAACGTCGAAGGGTACGCTCACCGTCACCGGAATGAACAAAGGCGACAAGGAGGCCACGACGCTTCTAACTGCAAGCGTCGTAGTTGGCGGCGACGGACATGTGACGCCGACAGGGACCTTCACTGCGAAGAGTTGGGAAAAAGATCACGTCTCGACCCTGTACGGCAATGCCGCAAATACGCCGTGGAGCAAAACAGTCCTTGGCGGAAATGCCTTCGGGCCGTACCAACTTCACATCAAGGAGCTAGACGGTAGAGGCATCTTCATCCACGGAACGATGGGGCCAGGCTGGAGTCCGTCAACATGGGGTAACGCTCTCTTCCTTAGCCCGACTTCTCACGGCTGCATACGCATGTGTAACCGAGACGACATAGACCTGCACAGCATCATGCCGAACCCAGCCGGAAACAAGATCATCATCGGCACCACGCCATAGGGGGATGACATGAAGAACCGTAAAGTGCTTGTCGTCTTCCTCGTGGTTCAGCTCGTCGGCATAGCGTGCTTAGCGCTATGGCCGCACGCACCGTCAGCCATGGGAATACCGATGTGGGGGACGGCGCTGATCCTGCTATGTCCCGGCAACTTCTTGGGTGGCTGGCTAATCCAGAGCTTGCTCTGGAGAGGCCCCTTGGGGTTAGTTGCCCTCGGTTTACTCTCGGCTCTGACCGCTGTTGTCATAAACGGGATCATCTGGTTCGCCATCGTGAAACTCTTCCGGCTCGTCTTCAGACATGGCTCTAAACCACAGGAGGGTCTATGAAATCAGTTCTTCTTAGCTGCCTAGCAATCGTGTGTCTGGCAGCCAGCGCTAACGCTCACGCTCAAGCCATAGTTCTTGTGTGCCACAACGATCCGGGGGTGTGGGGGAGGGGAGATTGCGCTCTTGCTCGTGGCCGTCACGGACAATGGGTGAGAGGGTCGGCGCGCTTGGCTGCCAGTGGCCGCGTAGACGTCAAGATGGGTTTAGAAACAGACTCAACCGCCTTCGGAATCGGCGGCAAGATCACGTTCGATCTGCTAGATGGCGGGTGGCCCAGGTCTAACCACCTCCCATACTCTGGGTGCCCCATGTCTCGTTTCTGAGACATGGGTCTCAAAGCACCACGGACGCTCAACGTCGCGTATCCTCTCTCCATGACTAAGGGTCTAGTCCGTTACCACCACACCGGCGGCTTCCACTTCCTCACCTGGAGTTGCTACCGCAGACGACCCTATCTCGCCTCCGCCCAGCAGAAAGACGCCTTCGAGCACTCCCTCGAAACCATGCGCCTCCGCTACGGCTTCGTCGTCTCCGGCTAGGTCCTCATGCCTGAGCACATCCACCTCATGACCAGCGAGCCCAGCCAGGCCCTCCTCTCCAAGGCCATCCAGGCGCTCAAACTCTCGGTCTCTGTCCAAAGCCCGCAGCGTCCCTTCTGGCAGGCGCGTTACTACGACTTCAACGTCCACAACCCAGCCAAGCGTGAAGAAAAACTCCACTACATGCACTGGAACCCCGTCCGTCGCGGTCTGGTGTCCCAACCTCAGGACTGGAACTGGTCCAGCTTCCGCCACTACGCCTTCGGCCACATAGGCCCGGTAGAAATCGAATCCGACTGGACCGCCTCCAGAAGAGACCGCGCCACCCCGAACTCCCCAACCCATCCCTAAATCCACCCCTCCCCAACTCTGGGTGCCCCATGTCTCGCGTCTGAGACATGGGATTTCCCCCAGCCCCAAACCCACACGAAGCCCAGTTCCACCCGCCCATGCTCTGGGTGCCCCATGTCTCGCTTCTGAGACATGGGATTCCCCCCTCCACCCAATCCAACCCAGCTTGACGCCACTGCTATACTTACAACCACAGGCAGCCCGGCAAACACCGGGCTTTTGTTTTGACCAGGCACCACAGAAGTCCAAGCCTAAAGTCAATCATCCCAAGACTTTAGCCAAATTATGGGGGAGGGGGGGTAGCCCGTGTCACACACCGAACGCACCATCGCAGCCCATCCCATCAGCCCACTCTCGCTCCAGCCCTGTGCCGTCGTCGGCGACGCCTCGGACCCGCTCCTCAGCCGTGTTTATCCCGCTCCTGCCCGTCCGTCGCGCACCTCCTTCCAGCGCGACCGCGAACGTATCGTCCAGTCTCGCGCCTTCCGCCGCCTCGCTGGCAAAACTCAGGTCTTCACCAGTCGCGCCTCCGATCACTTCCGTTCCCGCCTCACCCACACCATCGAAGTCGCCCAGATCGCCCGCGCCGCCGCCGCCGCACTCGGCCTCAACGAAGACCTCGCCGAAACCCTCGCCCTCGTCCACGACATCGGCCACCCGCCCTTCGGACACGCCGGCGAGCGCGCCCTCGACACCTGCCTCCAAGCCCACGGTCGCCGCTTCGACCACAACCTCCATGCCCTCCGCATCGTCGAGCACTTCGAGCAGCGCTACGCCGCCCATCGCGGCCTCAACCTCACCCTCGGCGTCCGCGAAGGCATCGTCAAGCACTCCCGCGACTACACCGCCGATCAGCACCCCGAACTCTCCCCCTACTTCCTCGACCGCCGTCCACCCCTCGAAGCCCAGATCATCGACCTCGCCGACGAGATCGCCTACCTCACCGCCGACCTCGACGACGGCGTCGAATCCGGCCTGCTCGAAATCTCCCACATCCGCGAACACGTCGATATCCTCGCCCGCTGCTACCTCATCGTCGAGCAGCAACACCCCGGCGTGGAAGAGAAGTACCTCTTCAACGAGGCCCTGCAACTCATGCAGAACGTCCTCACCGACGACCTCATCGCCACCACCCGCCACAACACCCACGCCATCGGCGCCACCTGCCTCGAAGACATCCGCAACCACCCCGCCCGCCTCGCCACCTTCTCCCCCCAGGCCGAGGCCGAGCGTCTCCAGGAAAAACGCTACCTCTACGAAACCCTCTACACCTGCCGCGATCTCGAAATCGAGCACGACAAAGCCGAGGAAGTCGTCACCGCTCTCTTCAACTACTGGATCGCCGAACCCGAAGAGCTTCCCCCCGCCTACTTCGAAGAGATGCAGACCGAAGGCCTCGCCCGCACCGTAGCCGACTACATCGCCGGCATGACCGACGCCTTCATCCTCCTCCAGTACGCCCAGATCAAGCGCACCGTCCGCAGATAACCGCCCTACGGATTCAGCCGAACCCCCTCCCACCCCTCACCTCGCCGCACAAACGCCATCCGGTCATGCAACCGGTGCGCCCCATCCTGCCAAAACTCAATTCGCTCCGGCCGCAGCACATACCCCAGCCAGTGCGCCGGCCGCGGAATCTCCCCCGGATAAGCCGCCTCCAGCTCTCGCACCTTCGCCTCCAACTCCTCCCGGCTCGCCAGCGGACGACTCTGCGCCGAAGCCACCGCCGCCCGCTGGCTCCCCCGCGATCGACTGTGGAAGTAAGCATCCGCATCCGCCGCAGGCAACCGCGTCACCGTTCCTTCCACCCGCACCTGCCGCCGCAACGTCTTCCAGTGGAAGCACATCGCCGCCTGCGGATTCTCGTCCAGCTCCCGGCCCTTCTGGCTCTCCGCATTGGTATAGAACGCGAACCCGCGCTCATCCACCCGCTTCATCAGCACCATCCGTACCGAAGGCGATCCCTCCCGCGTCGCCGTCGCCAGCGCCACCGCATTGGCATCGTTCGGCTCACTCGCCTCGGCCGCCGCCATCCACTCCCGAAACACCACCAGCGGCTCCGCCACCATCCCATCCACAAACACCTGCTCCATATCTCTACCTCGTCTCTGCCAGTCTACAAGCCACTACTACCCACCCAATCCACCACCTTCACCCCGTCAAAAGCCGCCTCCCTAGCCAACTCCCACCTCTTCGTCATATCCTCATCCCTGCATCGAACTACCGGAGACTCCCCATGGCCACACCAGCACACCTTGACCCTCTCGCAGCCACTCCCACCACCGACTTCCTCCCCCTCAAAGGCACCGATCACGTAGAGTTCTACGTCGGCAACGCCCGCCAGGCCGCCTACTTCTATCGCGCCGCCTTCGGCATGTCGCTCGTCGCCTACGCCGGGCCCGAAACCGGCCAGCGCGACCGCGCCTCCTACGTCCTCCAGCAGGGCAAGGTCCGCTTCGTCCTCACCACTGCCCTCCGCCCCGACTCCGATATCGCCCGCCACGTCCACACCCACGGCGACGGCGTCCGCTCCATCGCCCTCTGGGTCGACGACGCACACCAGGCCTGGCTCGAAACCACCCGCCGCGGCGCCCGCAGCATCCAGGAGCCCACCGAACTCGCCGACGAGCATGGCCGTGTCACCATCGCCAGCATCGCCGCCTATGGAGACACCATCCACACCTTCGTCGAGCGCGGCCACTACAACGGGCCCTTCTTCCCCGGCTACCGTGCCATCCCCCACGATCCCGTCGCCCGTCCCGTAGGCCTCCTCCACATCGACCACTGCGTCGGCAACGTCGGCTGGAACGCCATGAACGAGTGGGTCGACTTCTACGGCCACGTCATGGGCTTCCAGCTCTACCAGCACTTCGACGACAACGACATCTCCACCGAGTACTCCGCCCTCATGTCCAAGGTCATGGCCAACGGCAACGGCTACGTCAAATTCCCCATCAACGAGCCCGCCGAAGGCCGCCGCAAGTCCCAGATCGAAGAGTACCTCGACTTCTACCAGGGCCCCGGCGTCCAGCATATCGCCCTCGCCACCGCAGACATCCTCGCCACTGTCTCCGCACTCCAGCAGCAGGGAATCGAGTTCCTCACCGTACCCCACTCCTACTACACCCAGCTCCAGAGCCGCGTCGGCACCATCGACGAGCCCATCGAAGAACTCGAGCGCCTCGGCATCCTCGTAGATCGTGACAACGAAGGTTACATGCTCCAGATCTTCACCCGCCCTGTCGAAGACCGCCCCACCGTCTTCTACGAGATCATCCAGCGCAAAGGCTCCCGCAGCTTCGGCAAAGGCAACTTCAAGGCTCTCTTCGAAGCCATCGAGCGCGAACAAGAGCTCCGCGGCAACCTCTAACCCATAGTCATCCCTCCCGGCACCCGCCTCGCGACCTGCTTCATCCGGCGCCAGGCGGGTTCATTGCATCCAGAAAAACTCCACTCCGCCACACAACATGTAACCAAAACATGCACAAGAAATCCTGCATAAATATCCACCCGCATATGCATAATCATTAGCATTGACGCACCTTTGCGCGTCTGCCAAGCTCTTACTTGGAGATCCGCATTTTATGAGCACCCACACCCTCGACCTCGCCGCCACCCAGCCCTTCCTCAGCGTTCTGCCCACCCGCCAGGTCTTCCTCATGTGCCCCCCCACGCTCTACGACGTCAACTACGTCATCAACCCCTGGATGGCTGGCAACGTCCACGCCTCCTCCCGCGAGCGCGCCGCCGAGCAGTGGCACCACCTCTATCAGGCCGTCTCCTCCATCGCCGACGTGCAACTCGTCGAGCCCCAGCCCGGCTCGCCCGACATGGTCTTTACTGCCAACGCCGGCCTCGAGCGCAACGGCATCGTCGCCCTCTCCAGCTTCTTCCACCCCGAGCGTCAGGGAGAAGAGCCCCACTTCCGCAGTTGGTTCCAGCGCGCCGGCTACACCGTCGTCGATACCCCCCGCTCCACCCCTTTTGAAGGCGAAGGCGACGCCCTCTTCTCCACCGATGGCTCTACTCTCTTCGTCGGCGAAGGCCCCCGTACCGCCCACTCCAGCCACCATGCCCTCACCACCCTCTGGCCCGTGCAGGTCATCTCGCTCCACCTCATCGACCCACGCTTCTACCACCTGGACACCTGCTTTGCGCCGCTCACCGACGGCTCGGTCCTCTACTTTCCAGAAGCCTTCAGTGCTGAATCCCGCGCTGCCATCGAGGCCTTCTACACCCCCGACCAACGCATCATCGTCACCGAAGAAGATGCCACCCGCTTCGCCTGCAACGCCGTCAACGTCGATCGCACCATCATCCTCAACAACATCACCCCCAGCCTCCGCACCCAGTTGGAGTCGCGCGGCTTCCACGTCATCGAAGTCACCCTCTCCGAGTTCCTCAAGGCCGGCGGCGCGGCCAAGTGCCTCGTCATGAAGCTCTCCACGCCTGCTCATCTGCAGTAACCCACCGCAGCTACCTCCAGCCGCCTCGGCCAGCGGGGCGGCTTTTGTCTGCCCCACGCACCCATGTCCGCGCTTGCGGTAACCTATACCCATTCCTCGGAGGAACCACTCACCATGAAGCTCCGCTACACCCTTGCCCTCGCCCTTGTCTGCACGCTCCTGTTCTCCGGAGCCGCCACCTTCGCCTTCGCCGCCCCCGTGCACACCCACCGCATCATCTTCGCCATCACCTCCGGCGACAAGACCGACTGGGAGATCTCCATGCACAACACCGGTAATCTCCTCAAAGGCTTCGCACCCGATCCCGTCGAAATCGAGATCGTCGCCTTCGGCCCCGGCATCAACGTACTCAAGGCAGACTCCTCCGTCCGCGCTGACCTCGAAGCCTTGCAGAAACAGGGCGTCATTCTTGCCGCCTGCCACAACTCCATGAAGGGCAACAACCTCACCCTCGCCGACATGGTCCCCGGCACCATCGAAGTCCCCTCCGGTGCCGTCGAGGTCGTCAAAAAGCAGGAAGAAGGCTGGTCGTACATCAAGGGCGGCCGCTGAATACACGCATGCGCTGCCCCGTGTCCTGAGCGACTTTCACCTCACGACACGGGGCAGCTTCTCTCTACGAACTAACTGGCCAGTCCTTCACCCGCCAGCACCCGCGCATACGCCGGCACCGTCAGAAACTCCACAAACTTCTCGCCCCGCACCAACTCCCGCATCAACTCCGCTGCCCGAACATACGCCGCATACCGCGTACCATCCACCGCCGCCTTGGCCTTGGCCAACTCCTCTTCAATCGCAGTATCCACCAGCCCCACCGTCACCGCGCGGCCATCCGTCAGCACCGCCCCATGGTGAACCCACTGCCACAACTGCGCCCGGCTGATCTCCGCCGTCGCTGCGTCTTCCATCAGGTTGAACAGCGGCACGCATCCGATCCCGCGCAGCCACGCCTCCACATACCCCAGCCCCACAGCAACATTCTGCCGCAAGCCCGCCTCTGTGATCGATCCCGCCGGAACCTGCAGCAGATCCTCCGCCGTCACACTGTACTCCGGCAACTGCTTGTCGATCTGGTTCGGCTGCGGCATCACCCGGTCGAACACCTCCAGCGCCACCGGCACCAGCCCCGGATGCGCTACCCACGTCCCGTCATGTCCATCCGTAGCCTCGCGTTCCTTGTCTGCCCGCACCTGCGCCAGTGCTGTCTCATTCGCCACCGGATCGCTCTTGATCGGGATAAACGCGCTCATCCCACCCATCGCGCTCACTCCACGCCGGTGGCACGTCTTGATCGCCAGCTTGGAGTAGCTCCGCATAAAGTGCGTCGTCATCGTCACCTGCCCGCGGTCCGGCAGCAGCACGCTCTTGTCCCCGGCAAACTTCTTGATGAAGCTGAAAATATAATCCCAACGCCCGCAGTTCAGACCGGCGGAGTGCTCCCGCAGCTCCCACAAAATCTCGTCCATCTCGAACGTCGCCAGAATCGTCTCGATCAGCACCGTCCCCTTGATCGATCCCGCCGCAATCCCCAGCTCCGCCTCGGCCTTCACAAACGCCTCGTTCCACAGCCGCGCCTCCAGATGGCTCTCCATCTTCGGCAGATAGAAATACGGCCCCGAACCTCGCGCCAGCAGCTCTTTCGCATTGTGGAACGCATACAAACCAAAATCGAACAGCGACCCCGACATCGGCTCTCCGTCCACCACCACATGCGCTTCGTCCAGATGCCACCCGCGCGCCCGCACAAACAGCACTGCTGGCTTCTCAATCAGCTTGTAACTCTTTCCGTTGCTTTTATCCTCAAACGTGATCGTCCGCCGAACCGCATCCCGCAGATTGATCTGCCCCTCCATCACGTTCTCCCACGTCGGCGTCGTCGAGTCCTCAAAGTCCGCCATAAACACCTTCGCCCCTGAGTTCAGCGCGTTGATGATCATCTTCCGCTCTACTGGCCCCGTGATCTCCACCCGCCGGTCCAGCAGGTCCTGCGGCAGCGGAGCCACCACCCACTCGCTCTCCCGGATCGCCTTCGTCTCCGCCAGAAAATCCGGACGCTCGCCTGCATCCAGCCGCGCCTGCCGAGCCACCCGCGCCGCCAGCAACTCTTTCCGTCGCCTGTGGAACGCCCGTTGCAGCCCCACCACAAACGCCACCGCCTCCGGCGTCAATATCGCCGCATACCGCTCCGTCACCGGAGCCCGAAACTCCACACCCGCACCATACTCACTCATACTCTCGCCCTCTTTCGCACGATCGATCCGCAACCCCTGCCTACTCGAAGCGCAACGTAACCTGTCCCGCCGTACCAAATCGCACGTCCACCGACGATCCCGCCGCTGCCGTCGTCGCGCCTGTCCAGCTTCCCGTCGTCACCCACTGCCCGGCCTTCAGGCCTCCGGTTCGCGCCGCGCCTTCGTTCGCCAGCCATGGCATCAGTCGCATCAGGTCGCCCGACGTATTCGACCCCACCCGCTCCACCCGCACCACCCCATCCACCGCCAGCGACACCCGCTCCTGCGTAAAGTCGATACGCTGCCAATCCGCATACGCTGGCCCATACACAAACCCGCCGTGCATCTGCAGGTCCGCAATCATCGACAGCTTCGTCGCCGTCGTCGGATCAACTAGCCCCGACTCCAGCACCTCAATCACCGGATGGCAACTCGCAATCGCCGCCACCACTTCGTCCCGCGTGTACGGTGTCGCCCGCGGCGGCAGGTCCTGCCCCATCAGAAACGCAATCTCCGCCTCCAGACCCCGAAACCGATACCGCGGTCCCGCCAGCACACTGCCGCCCGCGGCCATCCACGCCAGTGGCATGGGCGCAAACATCGGGGTAGCCTCTGCCGTCGGCGCACCCACCTTCCACCCACCAATCGCCCCATACGCCGCGGCCATCGCGTCCTGCACCAGATAGCCTTCATCCACCGTCGTCGGTTGCAACTCTACCGGCAGGTCTTCCATCGGCTTGCTCGTCCGCCGCGCATCCATCAGCACATTCGCTGCTTCCAATAGTTGTTCTTCCCGGGCACCAGTCATCATGTCTCCCAGTGTGCCATCTCTCACCCGCCCCTGTCTCCCCTTCGCCCTTCCTGGTCCAGCGTCTGTCCTACCGCCACCTGCACTTCCCGCCCCCCGGACGCTTAATGGAAAATGTTCACCATCTCAAAAGTCTTCTCCTGTGTCATGTAACCATAAGGACTTGGTCGCATCACACGCTCAGTCGCGTCGTTCCGGTCTCAACGCAACTCGCCTCCGCTGCACGTCAAGCTGCACGACAAAAGGATCAAGCCATGCTCATCCGCAAATCCGGTTCTCTCGCCTCCACCATCGCCTCCTCCGAGATCACCCCTCAGCACACCTTCGACAGCTTCAAGCAGGATCGCCGCCGCTTTCTCACTGGAGCCGCCGCCCTCGGCACCGCAGCCATCGCCGCCTCCCAGCTTCCTGCCATCTTCCATCCCCAACAGGTCCTCGCTGCTTCCGCCCCGCAGTACACCGTCCCAGACCCCCAGACGCCCTTCTCCAAGGCCTCCACCTACAACAACTTCTACGAGTTCGGCACCGACAAATCCGAGCCAGCCAAAAACGCCCACACCCTCCACACCCGCCCCTGGACTGTCCAGGTCGATGGCCTCGTCAAAAAGCCCCTCACTCTCGATGTCGACAGCATCCAGCGCTACCGCCCCCTTGAAACCCGCGTCTACCGCCACCGCTGCGTCGAAGCCTGGTCCATGGTCATCCCCTGGGAAGGCTACTCCCTCTCCGAGTTCATCAACTTCTGCCAGCCCCTCCCCTCCGCCAAATACGTCCAGTTCCTCTCCCTCGCCGACAAAAAGCAGATGCCCGAACTCCCCGGCGGCTACGACTGGCCCTACTCCGAAGGCCTCCGTCTCGACGAGGCCATGAACCCCCTCGCCCTCCTCACCTTCGGCATGTACGGCAACACCCTTCCCAACCAGAACGGAGCTCCCATCCGCGTTATCCTCCCCTGGAAGTACGGCTTCAAATCCGCCAAATCCATCGTCAAATTCCACTTCACCGACAAACAGCCCCACACTCTCTGGAATGAGATTGCTCCCAGCGAATACGGCTTCTACTCCAACGTCAACCCCACCGTCGATCACCCCCGCTGGTCCCAGGCCCACGAGCGTCGCATCGACTCCAGCACCTTTCCCCACTCCATCGCCACCCTCCCCTTCAACGGCTACGCCGACCAGGTAGCCAGCCTCTACAACGGCATGGACCTCCGCAAAAACTATTAGCTTACCGTCATAAATCCATGCACCCGATCCACGCGTCCTATCGTTAGCATTACTGCAGCACTCGCTCATTTCCCGATTGGTTCTCTCCCGTCCCTCCACCGCCAGGCAGTCTCGGAGTCTCTTCCGTGGACGGTGGGGAGGGACCCTCCCTCAACCATCGCCACCACTCGCGCAACCATCGCTGAACTTACTCCACTCAACCCTCGTTTCCCTCCCCAAAAAACATGCCCAAACGCGCCATCCTCGCCCTCAAGCTCCTTGCGCACCTCCTCTGCCTCGCGCCCTTCGCCCTCCTGCTCTACCGCTTCCAGCACGACAACCTCGGCCCCGACCCCGTCCATACCATCACTCACTTCACCGGCAACTGGGCTCTCTACCTCCTGCTCGCCTCCCTCGCCATCACTCCCCTGCGCCGCCTCTCCTCCAGCATCGCCTTCCTCATCCGCTTCCGCAGGCTCGTTGGTCTCTACGCCTTCTTCTACGCCTCGCTTCACCTCGCCACCTACATCTTCCTCTTCTCCGGATACGATCTCCCCTCGGTCCTCCTCGCCATCCGTGCCGGAAACCCCGGTGCCATCCTCCAGCAATGGCATCTCGTCTGGCCCACCATCGCCGGAGACCTCCTCAAGCGACGCTTCATCCAGGTAGGAATCTTCTCCTGGCTCATCCTCCTCGCCCTCGCCTGCACCTCGCCCGCCGTCATCATGCGCGCCATCGGAGGCAAAAACTGGCAGCGTCTCCACCGCCTCGTCTACCTCGCCGCCATCGCCGCCGTCATCCACTTCTGGTGGCTCGTCAAACCCGGCGTCCGCACCCCTTGGAAGGTCACCGTCGCCCTCGCCCTCCTCCTCGCCGCCCGCCTCCTCTACTCCACCCTGAAGCGGCGCCAGCAACCAACGAAAGTACGGCGCACAGCCCCACTCACAACCCAATAGCTCGCGTCGTTCAAAAAAACTTTGCCTCCATCAACGGAGAATCAAGCAAAATCGCAACTTCACCAGCCAGACTAGGTCTAAGCTCTTGTCTAATCACGAGAGTTGACCGTACACCTATGCGCGTATGTCTCCCCATCTTCTTGCTTGCCACGGTGCTTCCCCTCCTCGCCGTAGCTCAGCAAGCCCCGCACCCTCCCAAATCCCCCGCCGCCAACACCGCCGTACCCAAAGTCTCCCGCCCTGTCCCAACCCGTCCCGTCCCTGCAAAGCTCATCCCCCTTACACCCCGCGAGCGCGCCCTCCAGCTTCTCAACCGCTTCACCTTCGGCCCTCGCCCTGGCGACGTGGAACGTGTCCTCGCCCAGGGGCCCGAAGCCTGGTTCACACAGCAACTCAACCCGCAGTCCATCCCCGACGCAGCCCTCGACCGTCGCCTCAACGACTACCCCACCCTCAATCTCCCGCCCGATCAGGCTCTGCTCCTCTTCCCGGATCGCGGCATGGTCCAGCAAGTCGCCGAAGGCAAGCGCCCTTACCCCGCCGACCCCGGCCTCGCCGCCATCTATCAGGTCCAGGTCTTCAAATACAACCAGGATCTCGACAACAAGAAGATCGACCCGAACGGCCAACCCACCTTCCCCCCGCCCTCGCCTGCCGAACTCACCGCCCAGAAGTCTGCCGACCAGGCCACCGCCGCCCGCATCGCCGGAGACCTCTTCAGCCTCCCCAAAAACCAGCGCATGCCCGCCCTTCTCAAACTCCCCGTCGCCGACCGCATCGCCTTCACCACCTACGTCGCCGGCGATCAGCGCAACCTCCTCCTCAACGAATTCACTCCCCGCGAGCGCGAACTCTTCAACGCCATGTCCGCCAACATCGGCGCCGCCTACCAGATCGGCAGCGAACTCACCCAGGCCAAACTCCTCCGCGCTATCCTCTCCGAGCGTCAGCTCCAGGAGGTCATGACCGACTTCTGGTTCAATCACTTCAACGTCTTCATCGCCAAAGACTCCGACCAGTGGTACACCACCACCTACGAGCGCGAAGCCATCCGCAAACACGCCCTCGGCAAATTCCGTGACCTCCTTCTGGCCACCGCCACCAGTCCGGCCATGATGGTCTATCTCGACAACTACCTCTCCATCGGCCCCGACTCCCTCGCCAACGGAGTCAACCCCGCCAACCCCAACTCCAAACGCGGCAACCGCGGCCTCAACGAAAACTACGGCAGGGAAGTCATGGAGCTCCACACCGTCGGCGTTAACGGCGGCTACACCCAGGCCGACGTCACTGCGCTCTCTGCCATCCTCACCGGCTGGGGTGTCGATCGCCCCAATCAGGGCGGCCCCTTCCTCTACGACCCCAAACGCCACCAGCCCGGCCCCAAGCAGTGGTTCGGACACCGCATCCCCACCGCCCTTTCTGACGACGCCGCCCAGTGGGTCCTCCCCAACGCCGACCCCGGCATGGCCGAAGGCATCGAAGCCCTCACCCTGCTCGCCGCCAGCCCCCAGACCGCCCACTTCATCAGTTGGAAGCTCGCCCAGCGCTTCGTCGCCGACGACCCCCCGCCCGCCCTCGTCGACCGCATGGCCGAAACCTTCCTCGCCACCGATGGCGACATCAAAGCCATCCTCCGCACCCTCATCCAGTCCCCGGAGTTCAACTCCCGCACCTACTTCCGCAACAAAATCAAAACCCCCATCGAATTCATCGCCTCCGCCTTCCGCACCACCGCCACCGACCCCATCAACCCCGGCGCCCTCGCCAACACCCTCCGCACCATGGGCATGCCCCTCTACAACGCACTCCCGCCCACCGGCTACTACATCACCGCTGACCAGTGGATGAACTCTACCGCCCTCGTAGACCGCCTCAACTTCGCCTACCAACTCACCTCCGGCAAATTCGCCAACCAGAAGTTCGACTCCGCCCACATCCTTGCCCTGGGCCTCATGTCCCAGCCCATCTCTACCCCCGCACCCGCCTCCGGTGCCGATATCGCCCTCCAGGTCCTCGAAGCCACCCTCATCGGCGGCGATGTCTCCGCCCAGACCAACCAACTCATCCACAAACAAATCGACTCACTCTCCGCCAACCCCGCGCCCGCCCCTCCAGCCAACCCTACCGACACCCTCAACCTCCTCACCGCCCTCGTCATGGGCAGCCCCGAGTTTCAGCAACGCTGATCTCCCCCCAATTCAACCCTCCACGCCAACCTTCATCCCACGCAAAGCCGCGCCCCTCGCCGATAGCGAAAACACCATCCGCAGGCGTATGGTATTTTCGCGGGAAACAAGTCTCTCTCGCTCACATTGAACCGACTGCCGCCACACGCCGCAGTTTATCCATCGCCACGGCACAACCAAGGAGCTCCGCCCATGTCCACCACTACCCCGCCAGTTCCCGCATCCACCCAGATCCAGCCCGGCTCCTATGGCTTCCCCGTCACCTTCCGCCAGCGCTACGGCAACTACATCGGCGGTCAGTGGCAGGAGCCCGCCTCCGGCCTCTACTTCGAAAACGTCACCCCCATCACCGGCCAGGTCCTCTGCGAGATTCCCCGCTCCAACGCCGTCGACATCAACCGCGCCCTCGACGCCGCCCACAACGCCAAAACCGGCTGGGCCCGCACCTCCACCACCCAGCGCGCTAACATCCTCAACCAGATCGCCCAGCGTATCGAAGACAACCTCGAAATGCTCGCTACCGTCGAAACCTGGGACAACGGCAAGCCCATCCGCGAAACCCTCGCCGCCGACCTCCCCCTCGTCGTCGACCACTTCCGCTACTTCGCCGGCTGCATCCGCGCCCAGGAGGGCGGCATCTCCGAGGTCGACGGTGACACCATCGCCTACCACTACCACGAACCCCTCGGCGTCATTGGCCTTATCATCCCCTGGAACTTCCCCCTCCTCATGGCCGCCTGGAAGCTTGCACCCGCACTCGCCGCCGGTAACGCCGTCGTCCTCAAGCCCGCCGAGCAGACCCCCCTCTCCATCCTCGTCCTCATGGAACTCATCGGCGATCTCCTGCCTCCCGGCGTCCTCAACGTCGTCAACGGTCTCGGCGTAGAAGCAGGCAAGCCCCTCGCCTCCAGCCCCCGCGTCAACAAGGTCGCCTTCACCGGTGAGACCACCACTGGACGGCTCATCATGCAGTACGCCTCCCAGAACATCATCCCCGTCTCCCTCGAACTCGGTGGCAAATCCCCCAACATCTTCTTCGCCGACGTCATGCGCGAAGACGATGCCTTCTTCGACAAGTGTCTGGAAGGCTTCACCATGTTCGCCCTCAATCAGGGCGAGGTCTGCACCTGCCCCTCACGCGCACTGATCCAGGAATCGATCTACGATCAGTTCATGGAGCGCGCTCTGGGGCGGGTGCAAGCCATCAAGCGTGGCAACCCCCTCGACAAATCCACCATGATCGGTGCGCAGGCCTCCTCCGAACAGCTCGAAAAAATCCTCTCCTACCTCGACATCGGACGTCAGGAAGGCGCACAGGTCCTCACCGGCGGCAAACGCTCCGACATCGGCCCCGACTTCGCCAACGGCTTCTATGTCGAACCCACCGTCTTTCGTGGACACAACAAAATGCGCATCTTCCAGGAGGAGATCTTCGGCCCCGTCGTCTCCGTCACCACCTTCAAGGACGACGAAGAGGCCCTCAGCATCGCCAACGACACCCTCTACGGCCTCGGCTCCGGCGTCTGGACCCGCGACATGAACCGCGCCTACCACTTCGGCCGCAACATCCAGGCCGGACGCGTCTGGACCAACTGCTACCACCTCTATCCCGCACACGCCGCCTTCGGTGGATACAAACAGTCCGGCATCGGTCGCGAAAACCACAAGATGATGCTCGATCACTACCAGCAGACCAAGAATCAGCTCGTCAGCTACAGCCCCAACGCCATGGGTTTCTTCTAAACAAGCACTCTCAAAAGCCTCAGCCATACCACTCCGGTTGCCATCCATCGCAGCGCGTTGCGATGGGTGGCTCTCTCGGCCTCCACCCTCTGCCTCCGCAGAATCGCCCCACGTCAACCGCTCCATGCAGGCAATCCCCATGCCCCAACTCCCCCATCAGGTCCTCGCCACCGACGCAGCCATCGCCCTCATCGCCACCCTCCACCACAAACACGGCAACCTCATGTTCCATCTCTCCGGAGGCTGCTGCGACGGCTCCTCCCCCATGTGCTACACCCGCGGCGAATTCCTCGTAGGCGACGAAGACGTCCTCGTCGGCACCCTCGGCGACACACCCTTCTACATGTCCCGCCCCCAGTTCGAATACTGGAAACACACCCAGCTCATCCTCGACGTCGTCCCCGGCCGTGGCGGCATGTTCTCTCTCGAAGGCCCCGAAGGTGTCCGCTTCCTCATCCGCTCCCGCGTCTTCTCCAACGAAGAAATAGCCCAGCTCCGCACCGCCGGTCGCATCTGAATCCTGCCTGCACTCCGCCACTCAAGATAAAATCAAGCTCTCGCCCATGACCGCCCCTCTGAGTCTCGCTCTGCTCTCCTGTGCCGTCCTCGGCTTCCGACACGGCTTCGACTACGACCACATCGCCGCCATCACCGACATCGCCGGCGGTCAGGCGCGTGCCGCCAACGCCATGCGTCTCGGCCTCATGTACGCCCTCGGCCACGCCGCCACCGTCGCCGCGCTGGGCTGTGCCGTCATCTTCTTCCAACTCTCCCTGCCCCACGGCCTCGATCGCTGGGCCGAGCGCGCCGTCGGCCTCACCCTCATCGTCCTCGCCGTCTACGTCCTCAGCACCCTGGCCTTCGCCAAAGACAAAACGCCTCCAAAGTCCCGCGCCGCACTCCTCATCACCTCCGCCCAATGGCTCCTCCGCCGCCTCCACTCCTGGCGCACCGGACAACCCATCGCACCGCCCGCCCGTGCCTGGCAGGTCAACCACCGCACCGCCTTCGGCATCGGCATCATCCACGGCTTCGGAGCCGAAACCCCCAGCCAGCTCGCCCTCTTCCTCCTCGCCGCCAACCTCGGAGGCATCAGCAAAGGCCTCCTCGGTCTGCTCGTCTTCCTCACCGGCCTCCTCCTCATGAACACCCTCATGACCGCCTCCGCCGCCGGCCTCTTCCACTCCAGGCCAAGCTCGCCCGGATGGAGAACCCTCCTCACCGGACTCACCGCCGTCTACAGCTTCTGCCTCGGCGTCGTCTTCCTCCTCGGCTCCGCCCACCTCCTCCCCAACATCGCCGCCTGAGACCACGCCCACCCGCCAAACCATTTATAGTCATCCACACTGCTCCACCACATCTTCATCCAGCCTCCAGGACACCAGAGAAACCCATGAAGCTTTTGCGCTACGGCACCCCAGGCAACGAACTCCCCGGCATCCTCGACCGCGACGGCAACCTCCGCTCCCTCCACGGCATCGTCCCCGACATCGGCGGCTCCACCCTCCTGCCCGAGTCCCTCCAGTCCCTCGCCCAGCTCGACCTCACCACCCTCCCCCTCGTCGAACATCCCGGTCGCATCGGCCCCTGCGTCGCCAACGTTGGCAAATTCATCTGCGTCGGTCTCAACTACTCCGACCACGCCGCCGAATCCGGCATGGCCGTCCCCGCCGAACCCATCCTCTTCTTCAAAGCCACCAGCGCCATCATCGGCCCCAACGACACCGTGGAACTCCCCCGCAACTCCACCGCCACCGACTGGGAAGTAGAACTCGGCGTCGTCATCGGCAAGCCCGCCAAATACGTCTCCCAGCACAACGCCCTCGACCACGTCGCCGGATACTGCGTCATCAACGACCTCTCCGAGCGCGACTTCCAACTCCATCGCGGCGGCCAGTGGATGAAAGGCAAGAGTGCCGACACCTTCGGCCCCATCGGCCCTTGGCTCGTCACCACCGACGAACTTCCCAACCCCCAGCAGCTCAACATGTTCCTCGAAGTAGATGGCCACCGCTACCAGAACGGCTCCACCGCCACCATGGTCTTTGGCGTGGCCCACCTCGTCAGCTACATCAGCCACTTCATGAGCCTCCAGCCAGGAGACATCATCTCCACCGGAACCCCGCCCGGCGTAGGCCTCGGCCAGAAGCCCCCCATCTACCTCCAGCCCGGCCAATCCATGCGCCTCGGTATCGATGGCCTCGGCGAACAGCGCCAGCACGTCGTCGCCGCTCCCTGACCTGCCTTCCCATAAAAACTGTTTTTCAAACTTGCAACTAAAGCGGTATATCCCCGCCCCTCCCCCAATCGTAATGTTGATGGTGTCGTACAAGTTCCTGTTTCACTGTAAAACTCATCCGCTCGTAGTGGTGAGACTGGGCTACTCCGTACGACCGACGCCTAGCAGAGATTCACGAGGCCACTCAATTATGCCGTCACCCCTCGACCGTCGTACTAGAAAAGCCGCCGTAGCGATCTATGTTATCGGTACCATTGCTATCGCAGCCTACGCCTTGCAGCACCACAACGAGGCCCCGTACGAATACGCTTCCGCCACCTGGTTCTACGTCATAGGTATCTCCGCAGCCGTCGCCAGCTCTGCCTTCCTTGCCTTTGCCCTCGCCACCATCGTCATCGCCGTCCACCGCCGCAAAGACCACTCCCTCAACTGGGTCGCTGCGGCCTTCGGCCTCTTCCTCACCCTCGAAATCGTCAATCACGAACTCATCTCGGCTAACTTCCGCAACAACCATCACTGGCTCGTCGGAGCAATACAAATTGGCCGATCCATCGCCGCACTCCTCACCCTCTACGGTCTCCCCGCCGCCATCAGCCGCATCCTCACCACCCTCGATCAGGCCGCCCAGGGAAAACACACCGAGTCCATGCTCGCCGCAGCAGCAGAGTCCAGCACCGACAACTTCATGATGTTCGACGCCGTCTACAACAACATAGGCGACGTCGTCGATCTGCGCTTTGTCTTCATCAATCGCAAAGGTGCCGAGCTCTTCAACTCCTCACAACAGGATCTCCTCGGGAAAAAACTCTACGAAACCTTCCCCAGCGTCTACTGCCCCTCCCGCATGGAACGATACAAACGTGTCATCCTCAGCGGCCAGCCGGAAACCTTCGAGGCCGAGCATCCCGTCTTCAAAAGCAACGGCGAGCCCGCTCGTCTCTTCGTCCGTGTCACCAAGCTCAACGACGGCATCGCACTCACCTCCACCGACGTCACCGAGCGCTACGCCGCCCAGAAAAATCTCAAGCAGGCCCTCGCCTTCAATCAGGCCACCGTCAACTGCTCCCCATTCGCCACTATCGTCACCGATACCGCCGGACGCATCACCGCCACTAACCCCGCAGCGCAGAGAATGCTCCAGTATTCCCCTCAGGAGATGTTCGGCCAGGACGTCGTCGCGCTCCTCCACGATCCATCGGAGGTCATCCAGCGCGCTGCGCAGCTCACCTCCGAGTACGGAAACGCCATCACCCCCGGCCACCACGTCTTCCGCGCTGCCGCAGAGCAGGGAATCCCCGACTCCCGCGAGTGGACCTACATCCGCAAGGACGGAACTCGCCTTCCCGTCCAACTCTCCATCACCGCACTCAAAGACCACGACGACTCCGTCATCGGTTTCATGGGCATCTCCTACGACCTCACCGAACGTAAGCAGTCAGAGCAGTACATCTACCACCTCGCCCACCACGATCAGCTCACCGGACTCCCAACCCGAACCCTCCTCCGCGACCGCCTCGAAGTCGCCACCGAACGCGCCCGCCGCTCCCAGGACAACCTCGCCGTTCTCATGGTCGACCTCGACAACTTCAAACGGGTCAACGACTCCCTCGGCCATCAGGCCGGAGACATCCTCCTCTGCGAAGTCGCCAACCGCCTCCGTAGCTGCGTCCGCAAATCCGATACCGTCGCCCGCATGGGTGGCGACGAGTTCGTCATCCTCCTCTCCGACCTCCGCGACACCCGCGGCGTGCAGGATATCGCCGCTAAGATCCTCTCCGCCATCTCTCAGCCAGTCCACCTCGGACGCCAGTCCGTCACCGTCACCGCCAGCGTCGGCATCAGCCTCTTCCCCGAAAGCCAGGAGATCGATAGCCTCTTCAAAAATGCCGACCTCGCCATGTACCGCATCAAGGCCAAGGGACGCAACGGCATCGAGATCTACACCCCAGGCATAGGCATGGAGACCCTCCGCCGCCTCGAACTTGAGTCCGCACTCCGCTCCGCCATCGAGGCCGATGAGTTCGAAATCGTCTACCAGCCCCAGATCTCCTTCGCCGACAACAGCCTCATCGGCGTAGAAGCACTCCTGCGCTGGCACAGCCCTGAGTTCGGCAACGTCTCCCCCATCACCTTCATCCCCATCGCCGAAGAAACCGGCCTCATCGTCCCCATCAGCGAGTGGGTCCTCCGTAAGGCATGTAAAGAGATCGCAGCCCTCCAGCTTCGCGTCGGCAAACCCATCGGCCTCGCCGTCAACATCTCCCCACGCCAGTTCCAACAGAAAAACTTCCCCACCACCGTCGAACTCGCGCTCCAGGACAGCGGCCTCCAGGCAGAGCAGCTCGAACTCGAAATCACCGAACAACTCCTCATGATCGACTCCAACGAGTCCCTCGAAATCATGCGCCGCGTCCGCAAACTCGGCGTCAAGTTCGCCATCGACGACTTCGGTACCGGCTTCTCCAACATGGGCTACATCACCCGCTTCAACGTCGACCGCATCAAAATCGACCGCTCCTTCATCATGAAGTGCGACACCGACTCCAACTCCCGCGCCGTCACCGCCGCCATCATCGCCCTCGCCCACAGCCTCGATATCGAGGTCATCGCCGAAGGCGTCGAGACCACCGACCACGTCGAAACCCTCATCAACATGCAGTGCGATCAGGCCCAGGGATACCTCTACTCCCGGCCCATCTCCCTCTCCGCCCTCCGCCACTTCGCCGCCGCATCCGTCACCCATCCCAAGATCCCCGGAGGCAGATCAGGCATCCGCCGCGCCTTCAACGAGATTCAGCAAGCCCAGCTCGAAAACGTCTAGCCCCATCCGCACTTCCGGCTCCCCTTGGCTCCGGCCCCCGCTCGCCCTACAATACCCACAGGATGCCACCCCTCGACAACATCCGCATCCTCATCACCCGCACCCGCCAGCAGGCCTCCGACCTCGCCGCCCAACTCGTAGCCCTCGGTGCGACCCCGCTCCTCGTCCCCACTATCGAAATCGTTCCGCCCCCCTCCTTCGACCCCCTCGACCAGGCCCTCGCCCGTCTCGACACCTTCGACTGGCTCCTCTTTACCAGTGCCAACGCCGTTCACGTCTTCGCGGAACGCAGCGCTCTCGCAGCAGCCCGCATCGGCAATCCCTCTTCCGCACGCACCATCCTCTCTCCCAAAACACGCATCGCCGCCATCGGTCCAGCCACCGCCAGAGCCCTCCAGGCCATTGGACTCACCGTCGATCTCCTCCCACCGCTCTACATCGCCGAATCCTTCGCCGCCGCCCTTACCCCTCACGCCCCCGGAGCCTCCATGCTCCTCATCCGCGCCCAGCAAGCCCGCGACATCCTGCCCACCGCCCTCACCGCCGCCGGAGCCCACCTCGCCATCGCCGACGCCTACGCCAACCGCATCCCCCCCGACTCCATCTCCGCCCTCCAGCAGCTCTTCGCCTCACCCTCCACCTATCCCCACGCCATCACCTTCACTAGCTCCTCCACCGCCACCAATCTCGTCCAACTCCTCCAGGCCGCCAACCTCACCCTGCCGTCCGGCCTCGTCCTCGCCTCCATCGGCCCCATCACCAGCCAGACCCTCCGCGAACTCGGCCTCATCCCCACCCTCGAAGCCCACGAACCCACCATCCCCGCGCTCATCCAATCCCTCACCACCCACTTCACCACCCGCTAGCCAACTCCTCCACCGCTCATCACTGCGGCTCCACCCTGCCTGCGCTATCATGGAGCCCGTTCAAGGAGTCCCCCATGCTGCAGAACGTAGGATCTACCGACCGCATCATCCGCATCGTCGCCGGGCTCGGCCTGCTCATCGCCGCTTACTTTGCTGTAGGTCCATGGCGTTGGCTCGCACTGCCCGGAGTCGTCTTTCTCCTCACCGGCCTCATCCGCGTCTGCCCGGCCTACATGCTCTTCGGCATCCGCACCAACACCGGCTCCTAGTGCGAGCTCCAGGTCTTATCCTTCGCCTCGCATAGCGGCTCCAGCGTGCACTCCCCACACCGCGGCTTACGCGCCACGCACACTGCCCGTCCGTGATGGATCAGCTCGTGCGAAAACTGAATCCATCGCTCCTGCGGCAGTATCTTCATCAGGTCCCGCTCCACCTTCTCCGGAGTCGTCTCCTTCGTCAGCCCTAGCCGCCGCGATAGCCGCAGCACATGCGTATCCACTACCACCCCCAGCGGCTTACCAAACCACGAGCCCGAAACCACATTGGCCGTCTTCCGAGCCACCCCCGGCAGCCGCAGCAGCTCCTCCATCGTCGCCGGAACCTTACCCCCAAACTCCTCCACCACCACCCGCGCCGCACCCTGGATATTCTTCGCCTTATTTCGAAAGAATCCCGTCGTCCGCACCAGCTCTTCCAACTCCGGCAGCGACGCCAGCATCATTGCCTTCGGGGTAGGGAAGGCCTTGAACAGCGCCGGCGTCACCAGGTTCACCCGCACGTCCGTACACTGTGCCGACAGTATCGTCGCCACCGTCAGCTCCCACGCATTCTTGTGCTGCAGCGCGCACACCACATCCGGATACAGCCGCCGCAGCTCCGCCAGAATCGCCGCTAACCGCGCCGGTTCCAGCGGACTCCGCCGCTTTCCTGCCGCCTTCTTCGTCGTCATCGCCTACCCCAGACGGTTCAGCATCTCCATCGCCGGCAGCCGCACGCAGCTGAAGATCGGCGTGTCCTGCAGCGTGAACATGCTGATCTCCGTCTCCCGCAACTGCTGCACCAGGTCCAGAAAATCCTCCGGAAAATTCGTCTCGAACGCCACCACAAACTCCTGATCGTCGATCCCGAAAGAGTACGTCGTATTCAGCTTCACCCGCGGATACAACAGCCCCACACGGATATGCTCATCCATCAGCCGCTTCCGCTCCGCCGGAGGCAGCAAATACCACGGCCGCGTCTTCCAGAACGGATAGATAAAGATGTACTTCTGCCCACCGGGACGAATCGCCCCACGCCCCTCGCCTTCGCTCTCTTCCTCGCGGTCAATCTGGTACTGCGACCGCTTCGTCATCGCCAGGTAGTTATGCGGCGAGTTCAAATATCCACCCAGAGCCGTCCCCAGCAACTCACTCCGCATCTGGTTCAACTCATCCACCGCATACCCTATCGACCAGATACACATATCCACATCGCCACGCGTCCCGATCGTCGAGTACGTCAGCGACAAAAACTCCCCCGGCTTGTTCCACTTCGCCAACACCGCCGCAAACGCAGCCTTGTGCGCCGCCTTCTCCTCCGCCGGCAGACGACGCCACTCCGGCATCACTTTATAAAAGCTGAAACACACAATCTGCCGCTTCACCGCAGGCTTCGACGCATCATGCGGGGCGCACCCATAGCTGCTCGCTGGACGTCCCGGTGCAGCGGTGGCAGGCGTGGCGGTGGGGGCAGTGGTAGCAGGTGCGGTCAAACTCTCGGACATTCGGTCTCTCCTCAATCTTCAACTATCCATGCTAGCTCATCACAACCAAACCCTCATCCCGCTATACTGCGGTATCAATGTCTGAGCACATCCTTACACTCCTCGCCAGCTTCATCATCGCCGTCATCTCCGCCGGTGGCTACGCCGGCATCGGCCTGCTCATGGCCATCGAGTCGGCCTGCATTCCCCTGCCCTCCGAGATCATCATGCCCTTCGCCGGCTACCTCATCCACACCGGCCAGCTCAAACTCTTCTGGGTCGCCACCGCTGGAGCCATCGGCTGCAATCTCGGCTCCATCCCCGCCTACTGGCTCGGTGCCCTCGGCGGCCGGCCCGCCATCGAGCGCTTCGGCCGTTTCGTCCTCCTCACGCGCCACGACCTCGACCGCGTCGAGCGCTTCTTCCAGAAGTATGGTGGCATCACCGTCCTCCTCGGACGTCTCCTCCCCGTCGTCCGCACCTTCATCGCCCTCCCCGCCGGCATCGCCCGCATGAGCCAGATTCGCTTCCACATCTACACCTTCCTCGGCTCCTGGCCCTGGTGTTACGCACTCGCCTACGTCGGCATGAGGCTCGGCGACAAGTGGGACTCAGACCCCCGCTTCAAGGCCATCTTCCACCGCTTCCACCTTTCGGTGGAACTTCTTCTCCTCGCTGCCATCGTCTGGTTCCTCTACTCCCACTGGACCAACCGCATCCGCACCGAAGCCGCGTAGCGCCAAGCGAAAATCCACCTCGCCCAACTCCTCCAACCCGCCACCCGTCATTTGCGCCCCCCCTCCAACGTGAGCGATACTAGGGTGTCCGCATCAACGGAAATCCGACTCAAAGAAGGGTATCGCCCAGAATGTCTACACCCAGCGCCGCGAACGATCTCGCGGCCAGCATCAAGCCTGCTACTGGAAAACTTGGCATCATGATCCCAGGCATGGGAGCCGTTGCCACCACCCTCATCGCCGGCGTCGAAGCCATCCGCCGCGGCTTCGCCAAGCCCATCGGTTCCATCTCCCAGATGGGAACCATCCGCCTCGGCAAGCGCACCGACGGCCGCAGCCCACTCATCAAGGACTTCGTCCCCATCGCCTCCCTCGATGACCTCGTCTTCACCGGCTGGGATATCTTCGGCGGTAACCTCTACGATGCAGCCAAAACCGCAGGCGTCCTCGATCGCGACCAGCTGGAGCAGATGCGCCCCTTCCTCGAATCCATCGAGCCCATGCCCGCCGTCTTCGACCAGCACTACGTCAAGCGCCTCACCGGACAAAAGGTCAAAACCGGCAAAAACAAGTGCGACCTCGCCAACCAGATCCGCAACGACATCGCCGAGTTCAAAACCAAGACCGACCGTCAAGTCATGATCTGGTGCGGCTCCACCGAGATCTATCTCGAACAGGCCCCCGTCCACCAGACCCTCGAAGCCTTCGAGCGCGGCCTCGTCGAAGACGATCCCAACATCTCCCCCTCCATGCTCTACGCCTGGGCCGCACTCAAAGAAGGAATCCCCTTCATCAACGGCGCTCCCAACCTCACCGTAGACATACCCGCGCTCAACGAACTCTCCCGCAAGATGAACGCACCCATCGCCGGCAAGGACTACAAAACCGGACAGACCTTCATCAAGACTGTCCTCGCACCCGCCTTCAAAACCCGTATGCTCGGCGTCTCCGGCTGGTACTCCACCAACATCCTCGGCAACCGCGATGGCGAAGTCCTCGACGATCCAGACTCCTTCAAGACCAAGGAAGTCTCCAAACTCGGAGTCCTCGAGCACATCTTCCAGCCCCACCTCCATCCCGACCTCTACAAGGACATCTACCACAAGGTCCGCATCAACTATTACCCGCCCCGTGGAGACAACAAAGAGGGTTGGGATAACATCGACATCTTCGGTTGGCTCGGCTATCCCATGCAGCTCAAGGTAGACTTCCTCTGCCGCGACTCCATCCTCGCCGCGCCGCTCGCCCTCGACCTCT
Source organism: Acidobacteriota bacterium (assembly GCA_021780315.1). Lineage (GTDB taxonomy): Bacteria > Acidobacteriota > Terriglobia > Terriglobales > Acidobacteriaceae > Edaphobacter. The sequence goes on along the minus strand of JAJXYY010000028.1, from coordinate 34,496 downwards.
GCCTCTTCATGGACCTAGCCGCTCGCACACCGGGCCTCCAGGGTCTCGGCATTCAGGAGTGGCTCAGCTTCTACTTTAAGGACCCCGACAGCGCCCCCGGAGTCTACCCGGAGCACGACCTCTTCATCCAGTCCATGAAGCTCAAAAACACCCTCCGCCACATCATGGGAGAAGACCTCATCACCCACCTCGGCCTCGACTACTACACCCACGACGAGTAGCCCTCAACCAAACCCAAAATCGGCGGCGATCCCCCAAGGGAAAGCCGCCGATCACATTTAACCACCCCACCATGCACTCTCCACCCTAACCCCTAACCCCTACCCCCTGCTCCTCCGCCACCGCCATCAGCCGCTGCCACAGCGCCTTCGTCCCCGCATCCGTCTTCGCCGAAACCGGCAAAACCTCATCCACCCCATGCTCCCGCTTCAGCGCAGCCAGGCTCTTTGCCAGCACATTATTCGAGAGCCGGTCCGCCTTCGTCCCCACCACCAGATAAGGCCGCTGCGTCTGCTTGAAGTATTCAATCAACTGCTTATCGCTCGGCTGTGGAGGAATATTCGTATCCACCAGGCAGATCGCCAGCGCCAGCGTATCCCGCTCCGCCAGGTAAGGCTCAATAAACTTCGGCCACTCCGAAGAGATTGACTTCGAGATCTTCGCGTACCCATACCCCGGCAGGTCGGCAAAGATCATCGTCGGACGAATCTTCTTCTTCTCGCCAACCCCTTCATGCAGCGCAAAAAAATTGATCGCCCGCGTACGTCCCGGCGTCGAAGATACCTTCGCCTCTCGCGATCCCAGCAGCGAGTTGATCAACGAAGACTTCCCCACATTCGATCGCCCCAGAAACGCAATCTCCGGCGCACCCATCGTCTTCGCCTCAGTAGGGAAGTGGGAGACATCCATCGCGGACAGTAAAAACACAGGACTCAGACGCATCACCCAAGTCTACCGCCTCCCACGCACCAGCGCAGCAACCCCGCAAACACGAACACCCTTCCACTAGGGAAGGGTGCTCGCTTCCAACAACTACCTAAAAACTACCGGCCAACCGACAGCGGTGCCGTCAGGTGAAACCGCACAATCGACTCCGCCGGAATCACCACGTCCTTGTTCCCGGTATACGCTGCGCCCGCCGTACCGGCACCGGCACCCAGCAGCCCGCCAATCAGCGCGCCCTTGCCGCCCCCTGCCAGGCCGCCAATCAGCGCACCCGCACCGCCGCCGCCGCCAATCATCTCCGCTGTACGCCTGCCCTTGCCGGCCTGGGCCTTCTCATACTCATCCGTACTCACGCGCATCCCGCCAATCGACGTCAACTCGATCGCCAGATCGCCTGCGCCCTTGAACCGGCCCCGGCCCTTCGCAGCTGCCACCACGCCCGACACCTGCGTCCCCCGCGGAAACACAGTCGACCCGTCCTGGCTCGTCAGTGGCTCTGCCAGTACCCCGCTGAATCCGTCCCCGGCATTGTTCCGGCTCGCACTCAGCGTCTCCGACATCGACACCGCTACAGCCGTACCGCTCGGCACCACCACCGGCTGCATCGCCGGGGCAGCAGCCCTGCCAGGTCCGCTTGGTCCACCCGGTCCACCGCCGGCACGCGCAGGCTCGCCCGCCCCCGCCCGCCCCGGCCCTTCACCAGAACGTGCATCCCCACCCGCAGGACCCGTGCCCGCCGGATACGTGATCGATCCATCCGGATTCGTAATCGACCCATCCGGATTCACCTTGCCCGCTGCAGCCCGAGCCTGCATCGTCCCTGCCGGATACGTCACCGATCCATCCGGGTTTGTGATCGATCCATCCGGATTCGTCGTTCCAGCAGCGGTAGGCGGAGTGCTCTTGCACCCGCTCACCATCAACGCCGCACCCAGCATCAGCGCCGCAAGTGTCGTCCTTCGCCCAGTCGTCATCATCTTCCATCCTCCAAATATTGTCTGTCTCGTCATCCAACCCAACGCCATCTGCCGCGTCGCAGCGTCGTCGCGCATCCAGCCTTCTCAAGATACAACGACTCAACTGGCAACCGCACCCATCAAATCAACCAATCGCTCCCTGTCAGCAAACACCCAGGTCCAGCAACCCGGCCACTCAACCCCGCACTAACCCCATTCCCCGCACCGGCCACCGCCAAACCGCTGTCAACCCCGTCCAGAACCCTCGCTCGTTAGCCGCTCCGTCTGCCACATTAGTTGTATCGCTGGTGCGGAATTTGCTCCTCGTCTCCCGTCCCAACTGCCTCCAAATCGAGAAAAAAGGCCGTCCACCACCTCTCCATCCCCCTGCCGCCCGCAACTCCCTCTGCTGCCATCGTCGCACTCAAAATCCCTCGAAAATCTGTAACTTATCGCCATATTTCATTCTTCCCAAGCCATCCCGCTCCCCGACGTCCTCCCCGGCCTCGCGTCGCGTACCACGTTATTTTTGCTTCCAACACCACGCGAAATACAACCTAAGTTCGCTCCTTCCGCCGCATCGCTTCCACCGAAAAAATCTCCACCATTACCTTCAGTTTTGACATATTCTTCACCGTGTCAGGGCGAATTCCGTTCGCACTGGCAGGCGTGGCTGAGTCCAGTCCACATCCCCACCGGAGGGAGACTTCACTAACCTCCCGTGCCTGCCAGCCAACAACGTCGCTCAAAAAGTTTTGTCATCGCAATCTCGTCCGCTCTCACCAGGGCAAACCGCAGCAACCAACCTTCGGAGGCATCTAATATGAATGGTTTCAATCTCACCCGTCCCCAGGGCGCCACGCAATCCATCCTCGCCCTGCTCGCTTCGAGTGCCATCCTCACCGCAGGCTGCGCCAATATGGTCTCCACCGCTCCAGCCGCCAACTCCCTCAACTCTGGAGCCTCGGTCACTGGACGCGTCCACGGCGGAAACCAGCCCGTCGCCGGGGCGACCGTCACCGTCAACTTCGCCGGTGAGTCCGGACTCCGCTCCGCCAGCACCGTCGCCGCCACCACCACAACCGCCGCCGACGGCACAGGCTCCTTCTCCTTCACCGTCGATCCCGTCAACGGTAACGCCCATCCCTCCTCCGGTTCCACCTTCTCCTGCCCCAGCAGCGGAGATCCCGTCGTTTATGTCGTCGCCCGCGGCGGAAACACCCTCAATAACGGAAACACATCCCTCAACAACACCGCCGCCGTCTTCCTCTCGCCCATAGGCCTCTGCAGCACCCTTACCTCCGGTACGTCGCCAGTCCTCAATCTCTCCGAGGTCACCACCGTCGCCAGCATCGCGGCCCTCCAGCAATACTTCGATCCCATCACCGAGTCCATCGGTCACGACGGCATCGGTGCTGCCAAGCAGGCCCTCGTCAACTCTGTATCGCTCGTCTCCAATCTCGTCGACCTCACCCACGGCACCGCCTACACCACCGTCAACCGCACCGGAGCCAGCTTTGGCGATGGCGTCGCTGCAGTCACCGTCACCGCCACCCCCGAAGTCGCCAAGATCAACCACATCGCCAATATAATCTCCTCCTGCGTCAACAACGGATCGGCAGGCGCCTCCAACTGCAACACCCTCTTCGCCAACGCAACCCCGCCGGCGGACCCCACCTTCACCGGCCGCCCCAGCAACTATGTCTTCCCCGTTGCCACCGACGTCCTTCAGGCAGCCTTCTACATGCTTGCCAACCCCACCGACGGCAGCACCACCAACCTCACCAATCTCTATAACCTCTCCCCAGCCGTCGGCGCGCCCTACAACCCAGCCCTCACCGCTGTTCCCTCCGACTGGACCATCGCCGTCAACTACTCCACCACCAGCACCTGCGGCACCGGCAGCGGTGCATTCATCAACGCACCCAAAGACATCAACGTCGACTTCAACGGAGCCATCTGGATCGCTAACGGTCAGGCAGGCACAGGAAACCTCGCTGGCTTCTCTGCCAACGGAACTCCCCTCTCCTGTGTCTTTCTCAGCGGCGGCTCTCAAGGTGGCGGCGTCCTCGACGATCAGGGCAAGGTCTGGTTCGGCGGCACTGCCAACAACCTCTACCGCTACGATCCAGTCGGCCACACCACCCTCACATTCCCCACCACCGATGCACCGCTCGCCATCGTCGCCGACGGCAATCACAACGTCTACTTCTCCACCGCCACCACCGACAAGCTCTTCATGATCCCAGGCGCTTCCACGGCCACCGCGGCCGTCGCCCCAGTCCAGATATCCTCCAGCATCCTTACCGCCAATCGGCTCTTCGTCGATAACTCCGCCACCGGTGGCGGAGCCATCTGGGCCACCTCAGGCACCACCTCCTTCGCCAAAGTTGCCCTCGCCTCCTCGGGCCCCAATATGCTCAACGGCTACAACACCACCATCTTCTTTACCACCGCTCCCACCTACGGAATCGCAGTCGACCTCGTCACTGGATCACCCCAGACCAATAACGTCTACGTCTCCGTCCAGGGTTCCGACAACTACATCACCAAGTGGAACGGTAGTGGCACCAGCTACGCCCCGGTCAATGGCTGGCCAACCGCCAGCGGCCTCGGTGGGCTCAACACCCCCACCTCCATCGTCCTCGACGGTAGTGTCAACTCCGCACCCACCAACATCTGGGGTGTCAACAACGCAGTCAATACCACCAGCGGCCTCTACGGTCTCACCGAGATCAGTCCCACCCAGGTCGCACTCTCCCCAACAGGAACCGCCGCCGGTGGCTTCCAAAAGGCATCGCCCTACCTCGGCCCAGGCCGCGCACTCGCCATCGACCAGTCCGGAAACCTCTGGATCGCCAACGATGGCGCCACTTCCATCACCGAGATCGTCGGTTCTGCGGTCCCGCTCTACCAGCCTTACGCCATCGGTCTCATGAACGGTCGCTTCCAGACCATCCCATAACCTCCACCGCAAACAACCGCCCCGGCGCTCCAAACGCCGGGGCTTTTTTACGTCTCTACACCCCCATCGCACTCAAATTCATAAAAAATATATTTCACAAATAAAAAATATTTCGCCCGCCCTCTATATTTCCAGCTATCACCACCATCGAAAAGAGGTATGCTTTTGCAGTGTCCAACTCATCCAGTTCTCCACTCCCGGAAGCCTTCCGCCTCGACGGCAAGCTCGCCCTTGTCACCGGCGGAGCCAGCGGCATCGGGGCCGCATCCTGCCGCGAACTAGCCCGCGCCGGCGCTCAACTCCTTATCGCCGACGTCAATCTCCCCGCCGCCCAGCAACTCGCCGCACAGCTTCCCGGCGCCTCCGCCCTCGCCATGGACGTCACTGACCCTGCCTCCATCGCCGCCGCCACCGCCCACCTCACCCACCTCGATATCCTCGTCAACAACGCCGGCATCGGCCTCGTCGGCGACATCACCCGCACCCCACTCGCGGACTTCGAACGCGTCATGCGCGTCAACGTCCACTCTGTCTTCCTCGTCACCCAGGCCGTCTTTCCCCAGCTCCTCGCCGCTCACGGCTCCATCGTCAACATCGGCTCCGTCGCCGGCTCCGTCGGCGTCAAGCAGCGCTTCGCCTACTGCGCCAGTAAAGGCGCCGTCCAGGCCATGACCCGCCAGATCGCCGTCGACTACCCCACCCAGCTCCGCTGCAACTGCATCGCCCCCGGCACCGTCCAGACACCCTTCGTCGAAGGCTATCTCGACAAATACCACGCCCACGAAAAAGAAAAAGTCCGCGCCGAACTCGTCGCCCGACAGCCCATCGGACGCCTCGGTACCCCCGAAGACATCGCCTCCCTCGTGCGCTACCTCTGCTCCCGCGAAGCCGAATTCATCAACGGAGCCGTCATCCCCATCGATGGCGGCTGGACTGCAGCATAAGCCTCAGCCTTCCCCCGCAGCTTATCCCCCAACCACACCACCCGCCACGAAAGTGAATCACCCGTGAACCAACTTCGCATCACTGCCGTCCGCGTCATCGACCTCCGTTTTCCCACCTCCCGCCACCACATCGGCTCCGACGCCGTCAACGTAGACCCAGACTACTCCGCCGCCTACTGCATCCTCGAAACCAACTCCCCCCTTGAAGGCCACGGTCTTACCTTCACCCTTGGTCGCGGAACCGACCTCGTCGTCCAGGCCCTCCAATACCTCAGCCAATACGCCGTCAACCGTACCCTCGCTTCCATCACCCAGGATCTCCGCGCCTTTGCCCGCCAACTCACCGACGACTCCCAGTTCCGCTGGCTCGGCCCCGAGAAGGGCGTCATCCACCTCGCCACCGGAGCCCTCATCAACGCCGTCTGGGACGTCTACGCCAAATCCGAATCCAAACCCCTCTGGCAGCTGCTCGCCGACATGGAACCAGCCCAGATCCTCTCTGCCGTAGACTTCCGCTACATCGACGACGCTCTCACCGAAGCAGAAGCCCTGGCCATACTCACCAGCGCTCGCAGCTCCGGCCAGCCGCAACGCCTCGCTCAACTCCAGCAGCACGGCTACCCAGCCTACACCACCTCCGTAGGCTGGTTCGGTTACTCCGAAGACAAGATCCGCAGCCTCTGCAAAGAGGCCCTCGCCGAAGGCTGGACTCACTTCAAACTCAAAGTAGGCGGCGACCCCGCCGAAGACCTCCGCCGCGGTCACATCGTCCGCCAAGAGATCGGATGGACCAACCAGCTCATGGTCGACGCCAACCAGAAATGGGGCGTCCTGGAAGCTATCCAGCGCACCCGCCAGCTCGCCGAACTCAAGCCTTACTGGATGGAGGAGCCCACCAGCCCAGACGACATCCTCGGCCACGCCCGCATCCGCTGCGAAGTCCCGGAAGTCCGCATCGCCACCGGCGAGCACGTCCAGAACCGCATCATCTTCAAGCAACTCCTCCAGGCCAACGCTATCGACGTCCTACAACTCGACTCCTGCCGCGTCGCCGGAGTCAACGAAAACCTCGCCATCCTCCTCCTCGCCGCCAAATTCAACATCCCCGTCTGCCCCCACGCTGGCGGCGTCGGCCTCTGCGAGTACGTCCAGCACCTCTCCATCTTCGACTTCCTCTCCGTCTCCGCCTCCCTCGAAAACCGCGTCATCGAGTTCGTCGACCACCTCCACGAACACTTCCTCCACCCCACCGTCATCCGCAACGGCCGCTACCAACTCCCCTCCGCCCCCGGCTTCAGCATCCAGATCAAACCCGAATCCCTCACCCGCTACACCTACCCCCAAGGCCCCGCCTGGACCGAGTAGATCTGCACGCATCCTCCCGCCCCCGTGCTACCCTCAAGTGGACTTCGCCGCACACTCGAAGAAATCTCATCCACGCACATGGGCAAGCTGAGCATCACCACCCCAACGCGTCTTCCATCACGTCCGTTCACGGTCGCACTCTCCCTCGTCTTCACCCTCGTCTACTCTCTTATCCTCGCCGCATCCGCACCCGCCCAATCCATCCCCGCCACCACCATCCCCCTCCTTCATCCCGCCGCCATCGTCTACGACCCCCTCGGCAATCTCTACCTAGCCGAGTCCGGCAACCACCGCATCCGCCAGGTCGATACCACTGGCCACATCACCACCCTCGCCGGAACCGCCACCCAGGGATTCTCCGGCGACCACGGCCCCGCCACCGCCGCCCAGCTTGACTCACCCCAGGGCCTCGCCCTCAACCCCATCACCCACACCCTCTACCTCGCCGACACCCACAACCAGCGCATCCGCGCCATCAACCTCCTCACCGGCATCATCGTTACCGTCGCCGGCACAGGCACCCCCGGCTTTTCCGGAGACTCCGCCCCTGCCATCGCCGCCACCCTCAACTTTCCCACCGCAATTGCCCTCGACTCCCACGGCAATCTCTATCTCGCCGACTCCGCCAACCACCGCATCCGCCGCATCGACACCGCCACCGGCATCATCACCACCATCGCCGGCAACGGCACCCAGGGCTTCTCCGGCGACCAAGGCCCTGCCACCGCCGCTGCCCTCGACTCCCCCTCCAGTCTCGCCTTCGACCCCTCCGGCAATCTCTACCTCGCCGACACCCACAATCACCGCATCCGCCGCATCGACGCCACCACTGGCCGCATCGCCACCGTCGCCGGCAACGGCACTCCCGGCTTCTCCGGTGACCAGTCCCTCGCCACCCAATCCACCCTCGCTCTCCCCACCGGCCTCGCCACCGATTCCTCCGGCAATCTCTACCTCGCCGACTCCGCCAACCAGCGCATCCGTCGCATCGACACCGCCTCCGGCCTAATCACCACCGTCGCAGGGCAGGGAACTCAGACCTTCCGCGGCGCCTCCGCCTCCGCCACCATAGCCTCTCTCGACACTCCCCGCGCCACCTCCCTCTCTCCCTCCGGACTCCTCACCCTCAGCGACACCGGCAACCAGCGCATCCGCCAGATCGCTCCAGACCACACCCTCGCCACCATCGCCGGCCTCGGCCTCACCATCCCCGGAGCCCTTACCCTCGCCGCACCCGCCGTCTCCCCCTACGGCACCGGAACCCTCACCGCCACCCTTACTGCCAGCACCGCCGCCACCGGCCCCATCACCGTTCTCGATACCACCGGCACCATCACCACCCAACTTGGCACCGCTCCGCTCACCGCCAACACCGCCACCCTCAGCCTCGCCACCCTCCACCCCGGCACCCACACCCTGGTCGCCACCTACCCGGGCGACCAGTCCCACACTCCCGCCCAAAGTCCCGCCCTCAACCTCACCATCACTCCTGCTGCCGTCCTCGCCACCCTCACCACCTCCACCACGCAACCTCTCAGCCTCACTACCCACATCACCTCAACCACCTCTGGAGTACCCACCGGCACCATCGCCTTCCTCGACGCCACCACCCCCCTCGCCAACATACCGCTCGACCCCACCGGAACCGCCACTATCAACCCCACCACCCTCCTTGCTGGAACCCACACCCTTACCGCCCGCTACTCTGGCGATTTCAACTTCCTGCCCGCAACCACCTCTCCGCTCACCCTCACCATCGCGCCCACCGCCCCCACCACGCCATCGGACTTCACCCTCACCCCCACCACCGCCACCACCCAGACCGTCCTCGCCGGAACCGCCGCCACCTACACCTTCACCACCCTCACCCAGGGCCCGCCCCTCTCCAGTCCTATCGTCCTCTCCGCCTCTGGACTCCCCACCGCCGCCACCGCCTCCTTCAGCCCCGCCTACCTGCCTCCCGGAGCCTCCACCAGCACCTTTACCCTAACCATCACTACCCCCAAAAACGCTCTGGCCGGGCAAAAATCCCACCCCTCCGCCCTCGCCTCCTCGCTCCTGGCGTTCCTCCTGCTCCCGCTTCTCGCCCCACTCCGTAGTCCCCGCAATCTGCGTGCGCTGCTCGTCCTCTGCCTCGCTGCATCCCTCACCCTCGGCTGCGGAAACCGCATCAACACCAACGGCCTCGCCCAGACCGCCCCTCGCTCCTACCCCATCACCGTATCGGCCACCGCCACCACCCCCACCGGATCAGCCCTGCAACACACCGCCACCGTAACCCTGATCATCCAATAGCACCGCCACCACCCGCAGCCTCTAAACCGGCCCCAGCAGGTGCAGCAGATAGAACACCGTCACCCCGGCAAAGAACACCAGTGCCATCCGTATCCCCGGCTCCCGATTTACCTCCGGCACCAGGTCCGTCGCCGCCACATAGATCGTCACCCCCGCCGACAGCGGCAACCCCTCCCGCACCCACGCCGGCTGCAGGCTGATCACCAGCACCCCCAGCACCGTCGTCACCCCCAGCACCAGCGCCGAGTTCAACGCCGCCATCCGGCTTCGTCCACTCGCCAGCATCACGCTCGCCACCGTGAAGCCCTCCGGAATCTTATGCAGAAACACCGCAAAAAACAGCACCCACCCCAGCCACCGCGAGATCACAAAACCCGACCCGATCGCGATTCCATCGAAAAACGTATGCGCCGCCAGCCCCAGCAGCACCGAGTAGCTCGTCTTCGCCGACAGAAACTCGTGATGGTGCGTCTCCTCCCCAAAGTGGAAGTGCGGCACCAGCGTATGCTCCAGCAGATGCACCCCACAGTACCCCGCCAGGATCAGCAGTGGAGCCCACTTCGCATTCAAGGCCAGCCCCTCCGGAACCATCTCCAGCATCACCGCGCCCATCATGAATCCCGATCCCAGCGCCACAAAATACCGCAGCGACCGCCCCGAAGGCGAACGCCGCACCAGCAGAAATCCCCCCAGATAATCCGCCAGACCCGCTCCGAACCCCAGCACTAGGCTCAACCAGAAATTCGTCATCGCGCCCTGCTCATCGCACCGCAACCTTGCCCAGATCACCCACCTCAGGCTCCCGCGTCAGCATAAACACCACGCCCAACCCGCAGAAAAACACCAGACCTTCCAGCTTCTCCGACAGCCCATGCAGCCGCTCAAAATCCACCCGCCCCGCATTGTCGGCCGCCGCGGCCTTCACATCTCCACCCGCCGCCACTCGGTCCCGCTCCATCGTCGGCAGTATCGAGAACTGGGAGTACGCTGTCACCCCCAGCATCACCGCCATCAGCACCAACTCCACCACAAACCCCGTCCGCGCAAACACCGCCGCCCGCAGCCACAGTATCCCCGTCGCCACGCAGAACGCCCCGCCGCACACCAGTCCCATCCAGTGCAGCACATTCAGTGTCCCGCCCACCACCAGCCCTGCCTCATGCGTACTCGCCAGCCGCCCAAACGCAATCGGAGCCAGCACAAACGCAAAAAAGCTCAATCCGCCAATCCACAACACCACGCTCAATAGCCGTACTACCCGCAGAAGTCGCTGCATCGTTCGTGCTCCCTCTCGTTACAGTCGCCACATACGTCCACATCGCCTGCTGCCATCACTCCTGCGCTCTTACGCTTTGCGGTTCAACGCCCGTCGCAACACCACCTCCAGCGCTGCCTTCTGCTCCGCATACGCCGCATCACTCACCTTACCCTGCAAACGGTCCGTCTCCAGCGCAAACAACTCATCCTTCAACGCCGCCAGCAAAGTACCCTGCCCGCCAACCTGCCCGGTTGCAGCTACACCAGTCGCTGGCCCTCTGCCCACACTCGCTGCCGAACCACCTCCAGCCGGTCCGCCATTCTTCAGCATCAGGCCCGCGCCCGCAGCCAGAACCAGACCCAGCCCGCCGATGATCCACCACTTGTACTTCGCCCAGGGATCATTCGTGCCCTCCGGATCGATCGGCTTACCCAGCCCTCCACCCGGTCGTGTGTCCGTCGCAGCAGAGCCTGAACCATCTGCACTCCCCGCCGCCGGACCGCCACCCTGTGCCCCGCCGCCCTGCGTATCGCCACTCGCCCCCGTCGTCGTCTCACGCGGCAATTGGCCAGCGCCGGAAACCGTAAACGACATCGGCTGCGTTGGGCTTACATTCCGTGCCACCAGCGTCTGCGCATTCACGTCGTCATTCACCGGCGAGTACGCTGCTCCCGCGCCGGCCTTGAACGTCATACTCTTCGGCATCATCACCGCTATCGTGTCCGTCGCCAGACCCAGCCGTGGTGTAATCGTCAGGCTTCCGCTGTACGGAACCTTGTACGTAATCTGGAACCGCGTCTCCCCGCAGTGCTGGTCCGCCGCCGCCTCATCTTTGCTCGCACAAGGACGGATCGGAAAGATGAACGCATAGTGGTTCGCATCCCCCAGCGGAACCGGAGCCGCCTGCACCGGCATCCCGCCCGGCCCCAACGCCGCAGAGCCCTCCACAATCGCTCCCGCTGGCAGATAAAACTCGAACGGCCGATCGCTGAACTGCGTCATCGGTGGGCTCGACATATTCTTTACAAAAAAATTCTCCACCACCCGCAGATTCTTGTCGCCCTCTTCCGTCTGCAGACGGATCACGTCAGCCTCAGCCGTAATCCCCGCCACCTTCGCCGCAGCGTTGAACACATCCACATCCGCGGTCGTCGTCCCCGGAGTCACCGGGTGGAAGTAGTTCGCCTTGTCATGCGTCACCCGCACCAGATGCATCCCCGGATCAGGAACGTCCAGCGTAAACCGCCCCCGCTTGTCCGTCTTCGTCCGTGACGACTCCTGCATCCCTTGCGCCAGTCGGATCAGCACCACATCATCCCCCGCAGAGGGCTTGTTGGTCGTCCGATTCATCACCACGCCGGTAATCGAGTCAGCCAGGGCAAACCCAGTCAGCGCCAAGCAGGCGGCTGTAATCAGGGTCAAGGTACGCAGTCGTTTCACGAAGGAAGTCACCCTGTAAGTCTACGTCAAACCAACCCGGCCCGAACCCCTATCTCATCGAACACCGCACAACCCACCAACCCTACGCCTTCACCCGTCTACCCACCACGCCACGCTCCGTCAACATCGCAATCTCCGCCATCACCGCAGCCGCCTCATCTTCCAAACCCATCCGCTGCTCCGTGTAGTCCGCCTCCGGATACTTGCCCGCCAGATACTCGAAGTTCAGATCCCGCAGGTTCTCGTAGATCGCTTCCTTACGCTCCCGCAGGTAGTCCACCCGCGTCTTGTCCGCCTGGAAAAACGGATTCTTCTCCGGCCAGAACATATACCCAAACAGCACCAGTGTCAGCACGCCAGCAGCCAGTATGCCCATCAGTATTGTGTCTCCCGGCGAATCTGCTCACGCAGCGCATCGCCCTTCACATCCACGCCCGCCACGCTGCGCAGCGGAGCCTGCTGCACCGTCCGCAGCTTCCACACTCGTATCAAAAACGCAGTCCCCACCGTCGCCAGCAGAAACACCGCCATCGGCATAATCCACGCCACATTGTCGAACCCGCCGCGGATCGGAGCAGCCAAAACCGTCGCCCCATACTTCGCCGCAAACCAGTTCAATATCATCGTGTCCGACCCACCCCCCGCCATCTGCGTCCGCAACTCCCCAATCATCCGGTCCGAGTCCTGGCAGCCCACATGGTTGCACTCCAGCAGCACCTGCCCGCACCCGCACACGCACATCATCTTGTGACCCAGCCGGTTGAATCGCGACGAAGGATCGTTCGCTCCCAGCATCACCACCGCCAGCAGGCAAACCAGCGCGCCCTGCAACCAACGCTTATGCATGATGCACCTCAGCTTCGATCGGTACCACCGCCGCCGCTCGTTGCCGCCCCCCAACCACCACCAGGTTCGGCACCAGCGCCAGCAACGTACCAAACACCACAATCCCCACCCCAATCCAAATCCAATTGATCAGAGGATTCAGAAACACCTTGATGATCGGCTTGTCCGTGTCCGGATTCTTGCCCTCATAAATCACATACAGATCGTTCGAGAGCGTAGAGTGATTTGCCACCACCGTCGAACTCTGCTGGCTCCCAATATAGAACCGCTTCTCCGGAGCCAACTGCGCAATCTTCTTACCACCCTTGTAGGCATCCAGCAGCGCATACTCCGTCTCGAAGTTAGGATTGCTGTCCTGCGTAAAGCTCTGGCACACCAACCGGTACGGCCCCAGCTTCATCTCGTCGCCAAAACCCATCTCCATCTCGCGCGACTGGTTGAACGCTCCGCCCGCGATCCCGATAAACAACACCACAATCCCGAAGTGAACGATATACCCGCCATAGCGCCGCGTATTCCGCCGCACCAGCAGCACCATCGAACTCACCAGATTCTTGCCCGTCTGGGTCCGCAGCACCGCCGCACCCCGCAGAAACTCCGCCCCGATCGCCGTCATCACGCCCGCAGCCAGCGTAAACGTAATCAGCGAGAAGTACGTCGCCTGCATATCGTCCCCGGCCTCCCATGGCCGAATCCCAAACGCAATCGACGCCACCAGCGTCACCCCCATCGCAATCCCCGGCAGCACAAAGTTGCGCCGAATCGAACGCAGCGAAGTCGAACGCCACGCCAGCAGTGGCCCTATCCCCGTCAAAAACAGCAAGAACAACCCGATCGGCAGGTTCACCCGGTTGTAGAACGGAGCTCCCACCGTCACCTTCGAGCCCTGTACATACTCGCTCAGCACCGGGAACAGCGTCCCCCAAAGCACTGTAAAGCAAGCCGCCAGCAGTACCAGGTTGTTGAACAGAAAGCTCGACTCCCGGCTCACCAGCGACTCCAGCTTGTTCTCGCTCTTCAAGTGGTCCTTCTGCTTGAAGAAAGTGAACAGGCACACCGCGAACACAATCATGATGAACCCGTAAAACCAATATCCAATCGAACTCTGCGCAAACGCATGCACCGAACTCACAATCCCCGACCGCGTCAGCAGCGTCCCCAGAATCGTCAGCAGAAACGTCGAGAAGATCAGCCACACATTCCAGCTCTTCATCATCCCGCGCTTCTCCTGCATCATCACGCTATGCAGAAACGCCGTTCCCGTCAGCCACGGCATCAGGCTGGCATTCTCCACCGGGTCCCAACCCCAGTACCCACCCCAGCCCAGCACGCTATATGCCCAGTGCGCGCCCAGGAATATCCCGCACGTCAAAAACAACCACGTCACCATCGTCCAACGGCGCGTAATATGAATCCACTTCTCCCCCGGATACCGCATCATCAGCGCTCCCAGCGCAAACGCAAACGGTACCGAGAACCCCACATACCCCAGGTACAGCATCGGAGGATGAATCACCATCTCCGGATATTGCAGCAGTGGATTCAACCCAAAACCATCCGCAGCCACCGGCCCCGGCTGAATCGCAAACGGTGGCGCCGCAAAGTTCAGCAGCATCAAAAAGAACACCTGAATCCCAGCCAGTATCACCGACGCAAATGCACTCAGCCGCACATCCACCCGATGCCGAAGCCGCAGCACAAACCCGTACGCGCTCAGCAGCCACGCCCACAGCAGCAGCGAGCCCTCCTGACCACTCCACAACGCCGAAAACTTGTACGCCGTTGGCAGCTCTTTATTCGTGTGGTGCAGGATGTACGAGACGGAATAGTCGTTCGTCAACGACGCCCACACCAGCGCAAACGCCGCACACGTCAGCGCAACAAACGTAGCCAGCCCCGCCCGCCGCGCCGTCTCCCCCAGCCGCCCCGCGCTGCCATCCGCACTGTCGGCACGCGAACGCCACAAAGCCACCCCGCCAAACACCAGCGTATACGCGCTCAATACGAGCGCCAGAAGCAATGTAAAACTGCCAAACTCCGGCATTGGATGCACAGGCTTGTAACCTCTCAGCCATTCTCGCAGTACCGGCAGGGAAGGGCAACACACCGCCGTTTACCGAACATCCCACCCAGCCGCACCCACGCCAGCTACGCCGCCGCCCCATCCTCCGGCGGCATCAACCCATGCACGCTCTCAATCAGATAATCCGGCAACAGCGGCTTCAGGCGAAACGTCACATTCATCCCCGCATACTCCTCCTCCGCCTCCTCCAGACCGCTCACCACCATCACCGGAAGCGCCGGATGCGTCGTCCGCAAATCCCGCACAAACTCCGCCCCGCTCATCTCCGGCATCATGTGGTCCGTAATCACCAGCTTGATCTCCACCGCAAACCCGCCACTCCGCACCTGCTCCAGCGCCCGCCGCGGATGCAGCACTGCAATCACGTAATACCCGGCCCGCTTCAGGATCGTCTGCCGTGTCGCTGCCTGAATTGCATTGTCATCAATAAGTAGCACCGCTGCTGTCATGAGGTTCTGTAACGCTCCCAGGGAAATTTCGCCATTCTCCTGCCTGCCCGCCCTGCTGGCCACGACAGTTCCTAACCTACGATGCAAAAAATTCCCGCAAGGTAGCCGCTACCCCGAATTAACTTCCCCCTATACCTACTTTTCTTCCATGATCTCCTCCCCATGTACCTCCTGCACCAATAGCGTTTCTGTTGTGGACTCTCCCCGTGAAAGCGGTTACAATCCCACGCAGCGCCTAAATACGCTGCGCCGCTCACCTCCGAAGCACCAAAAGGATTCCCGTGACTCTGTCCTCTATCGACTGGCTCATCATGCTGGTCTACTTCGTCTTCGTTCTGGGCATCGGCTTCGCCCTCAAGCGCTACATGCGCACCTCCAACGACTTCTTCCTCGCTGGACGATCCATCCCGGCATGGGTCTGCGGGCTCGCCTTCATCTCCGCCAACCTCGGCGCGCAAGAGGTCATCGGCATGGGTGCCTCCGGAGCTAAATACGGCATCGTCACCAGCCAGTTCTATTGGATCGGCGCCATCCCCGCCATGGTCTTCGTCGGCATCTTCATGATGCCCTTCTACTACGGCTCCAAGGCCCGCTCCGTCCCCGAGTTCCTCCGCCTCCGCTTCGACGAGAAAACCCGCGCCGTCAACGCCTTCTCCTTCGCCATCATGACGGTCCTCTCCTCCGGCATCTCCATGTACGCCATGGCCCTGCTCATCCAGACCCTCGGCCTCTTCCACGGCATCATCCCCGACCAGTACGTCTTCCACGTCTCCATCATCCTCTCCGCACTCATCGTCCTCGGCTACATCTTCCTCGGCGGACTCACCTCCGCCATCTACAACGAGGTCCTCCAGTTCTTCCTCATCGTCGCCGGCTTCGCCCCCCTCGTCTGGATCGGCCTCCGCAACGTAGGCGGCTGGCAGGGAATCAAGCACACCCTCCCCGCCACCATGACTCAATCTTGGCGCGGCATGGCCCACGCCTCCACCAACACCCTCGGCGTCGAATGGGTCGGCCTCGCCATGGGCCTCGGCTTCGTCCTCTCCTTCGGCTACTGGTGCACCGACTTCCTCGTCATCCAGCGCGCCATGGCCGCGGACTCCGAGATCTCCGCCCGCCGCGTCCCCCTTATCGCCGCCATCCCCAAGATGTTCTTCCCCTTCCTGGTCATCCTGCCCGGCCTCATCGCCATCAGCGTCACCAGCCACATGATGCCGAAATCCCCGGCCGTCTCCATGACCGCCGCCCAGTACGCCGCGCTTCCTCTCTCCGAGCAGCACCCCCACGGCATAATCCCCGTCAAAACCGACCCCCTCAGCGGCCAGGCCGTCCTCGACAACAAGGGCAATCCCGTCTACAACTACGACCTCGCCATCCCCGTCATGCTCCTTCACTTCTTTCCCACCGGCATCCTCGGCCTCGGCCTCACCGCCCTGCTCGCCAGCTTCATGTCCGGCATGGCTGGCAACGTCACCGCCTTCAACACCGTCTGGACCTACGACATCTACCAGTCCTACATCAACAAAAAAGCCTCCGACCAGCACTACCTCTGGATGGGACGCATGGCCACCATCGGAGGCGTAGCCCTCTCCGTCGGCGCCGCCTACCTCGTCACCAACTTCAACAACATCATGGACGCGCTCCAGCTCGTCTTCTCCATCGTCAACGCACCTCTCTTCGCCACCTTCCTCCTCGGCATGTTCTGGAAGCGTACCTCCGGACACGGTGCCTTCACCGGACTCATCTCCGGAACCTTCGCCGCCCTCCTCCACCACGGCCTCACCATCCCCGGCGACTCCGCCCCCGGCATCCACGGCGGCTGGATCGCCATCCTCCACCACTACCCCAGCGACATGGCCCAGAACTTCTGGACCGCCATCTTCGCCTTCACCGTCAACCTCGTCGTCACCATCGCCGTCTCGCTCGTCACCAAACCGCGCCCGGAGTCCGAACTCGTAGGCCTCGTCTACTCCCTCACCCCCAAACCCGTAGAGCACCACCTCACCTGGTACCAGAAGCCAGCCACCCTCGCCATCGTCGTCCTCGCCATGCTCATCGCCCTCAACCTGGTCTTCGCCTAGAAAGCCAAGACCGGTGCAACAGCATTTGCTTCTGCCGTTATCGTCGCCGTTGTCGTTGCCTGTTTTTTAGTTGTCATCCTTCGCGCAGCGGAGGACCTGCTGTTCGCCTTTGTTGTTGCTTGTTCTTCCAATTCACCCTTCACCAAGGAGCCCCCCATGGGTCTGGACATCCGCATCCCGCTCGGCCTCATCTTCCTCATCATCGGTGGAATCATGGCCATCTACGGCCTCATCACCCGTCATGCCGCAGAAATCTACGCCAAATCCATGGGCATCAACCTCAACCTCACCTGGGGTCTCCTCATGTTCACCTTCGGCCTCGTCATGTACCTCGTCGGCAAGCGCCAGAAATGGCAGGACGACCCCGTCAACCCTCGCCCCTGGGAAGCCAACGACCGCCCCCAACACTAGTACTGCGCCCTACCCTCCCTCCCATGTCCTCCCGTGCAGACATGGGACACTCCCCCACAAATAATCCCACCGCAACCATCCACACCCCCTCCCCCTGCAATAATCAAACATGGCACGACGAACAATAGAGCACTACGAGTTCATCCGCAGGATCGGCGCCGGCGGCAGCGGAGTCGTCTACCTCGCCACCGACACCCTCCTCCAGCGTCCCGTCGTCCTCAAGCTCCTCAAGCGCGGCAACCTCTCCGTCCAGCAGATGCGCACCACCCAGCTCCGCGAAGCCCGCCTCGCCTCCGCCATCGACCACCCCAACGTCTGCGCCATCTACGAAGTAGGCGAGACCTCCTCCGACGACGGTGACGTCGAAGCTTACATCGTCATGCAGTACATCCCCGGCAAGTCTCTCGACAAGCTCATCGCCGAAGGCCCCTCCAGCCTCCAGCTTGTCCTCTCCGCCGGCATCCAGATCTCCGACGGTCTCGCCGCCGCCCACAACCTCGGCATCTTCCATCGCGACCTCAAGCCCGCCAACGTCATGCTCACCGACGGCGGCCTCATCAAAATCCTCGACTTCGGCCTGGCCCGCCGCCTCGGCCCCGATAAAACCGAGTTCGACCCCTCCGGCCCCGTCAACAAACGCCAGCCCCAGGGCCCCCACGCCGTCCCCGGACCAACCTACACCGCCCGCGGTGGAACCATCGCCTACATGGCGCCAGAGCAGTTCGTCACCGGCCAGTCCTCCGTCCAGTCCGACATCTTCGCCCTCGGCCTCATCCTCTACGAACTCGCCACCGGACGACACCCCTTCCACCGCCCCGACGCCCCCGAGTTCCAGTCCATCCGCGCCATCCAGTTCGCAGACCCACCCTCCATCCTCCAGATCGCACCCAACCTCCCCGTCGAGCTCGAATCCCTCATCTTCCGCTGCCTCGAAAAGCAGCCCTCCGCCCGCTTCGCCTCCGCAGCCGACATCCGCGAGTCCCTCAAAACCATCATGATGGCCATGCAGCTCGACTCCGTCGGCATGACCGGAGACTCCGTCACCCTGCTCCCCTCCCAGGGGCGCCTACCCCTCGATCCCCCCGAAGAAGAAAAGCGCACCACCGGCATCCTCTCCATGCTCGCCGAGCGCTTCCGCGAGTCCAGCAACACCGCCGTCGGCAAGCAAAACAGCATCGTCGTCCTGCCCTTCGCCAACTTCGGCCCCGCCGACCAGGCACCCCTCTACGGCTACGCCCTCGCCGACGCCATCGCCGCCCGCCTCGCCCGCATGCCCTCCCTTATCGTCCGCCCCTCCAGCGCCCTCATGGCCGTCTCCACCCAACAGCTCGACCCCCTCAGCGTAGGCAAAAAACTCCTCGTCCACTTCGTCCTCGCCGGCAACTTCTTCCGCTCCGACAAAGGCTTCGACCTCAACTGGCAGCTCCTCGACGTCCCCAGCCAGTCCGTCCGCGCTGGCGGCTCCATCAACGTCGCCTCCTTCGATCTCGTCTCCGTCCAATCCGAAATCTGCAACGAAGTCTTCAGTACTCTCCAGGGCTTCGGCGACCTCAAAAACACCGCCGCCGCGGCCAACGACCACCCCCCGCAATCCCCCATCTCTCTCAACCAGGCCATCTCCGAGGAGTACCTCCAGGGACGAGCCGTCCTCTCCTCCTTCATCTCCCGCACCGGCAGCCGCGAAGATCTCGACCGCGCCCGCGAACTCTTCGACTCCGTCGTCCGCCAGGACGACCAGTACGCCCCCGGATGGACCGGCCTCGGCATCACCCACCTCCAGTACGCACGCCACGGCCTCGGCGGACAAATGCACGTCCTCGAAGCCCGCCGCGCCTTCGATAAAGCCCTCCAACTCGACCCCGGCTCCGTCGAAGCCAACCTCTACCGCGTCTACATGCTCCTCTCCCGTGGTGAAAAGGAGTCCGCCCGCCACGGCATCGAAAACCTCCTGCAGACCGCCGCCAACGACTGGAACGTCCACCTCGTCGCCGGACAAACCCTCCGCATCGACGGCATGTACGAGGACGCACTCGACCAGTTCAATACCTCCCTCCGCCTCAACCCCTCCAACGCCGCCCTCATCTACAACAACCGCGCCCGCGTCTACCAGTACCAGAACCAGCTTGAACTCGCCGCCGACGAGATTGAAAAAGGTCTCACCCTCGAACCCAAACAGCCCCTCCTCCGCATCTCCCTCGGCTACCAGCAGATGCGCACCGGAGACCTCCCCAGAGCCATCGAAACCCTCGAAAACGTCATCCGCGACGAGACCTCCCTCCGCATCGTCTACCCCACCATCGCCCTCTGCTACGTCCAACTCGGCAACCGCGCCAAAGCCGCTACCTTCATCGTCGACGAAACCCTCTCCGCCGCCGAAGCCGACTCCGAGATGGCCTACCGCCTCGCCACCTACTTCGCCCTCGAAGGCGACGAGTCAGAAGCCCTCCACTGGCTTCGCCGCGCCATCTACCTCGGCAACGAAAACTACCCCTGGTTCTCCATCAACCCAGCCTGGCGCAAACTCGGCGGACACACCGACTTCGAACGCATCCTCGAAGACCTCAAAAAGTCCTACCGCCGCAACCAGAAAAACTGGAAACGCCTCCTCGCCCAGGTCCGCGACTAACCCACCAACCAACCCAAAATTCAATCTCCAGCACGTACCCTGCCCACCGCCCCCTTTGCCGCTGGCACTGCCCGTGTCGTTGCCCTTGCCCGTGCTTGTTCCTGGCAATCCCCACCGCCACAGGTTTTACGTGGAAAACATCTGCTTCAACCCCATCACAGCTTGATCCCCTGTTCTCCCACCACCGAGAACACCGACAACAAATTCGTCAGCGCCAGCAACTCCCGTATGCGCTGCCGCAGATGGATCAGTTGCAGCTCACACCCCGCAGCCCGCGCCGCCGCATACAGACGCACCAGCGCTCCCAGCCCAATGCTGTCCATCACCGTCATATCCGTCAGATCCAGCACAATCCGCCTGCACAGCGGAATCAAAGGCCGCACCTGCGAAGACAGGACGTCAGTGGCGCCGTACACCAGTTTGCCGTGGCACAGCACCAGGGCAGCGTCGCCGGTGCGGGTAATCTCAAGCGTCAGGGCGGAAGAGGGCATAAGGTCCTCGCTAAAGCAGCTTTGTGTCGATGCGCACGAGTGTCTCACAGGCACGCCTTCGAGCAAAGCACTTTGCTCCCGCAGCGGCACACCCTCTCCCCGAAGGTGATACAGTGAGTGGCTTCAAGTACATTCCAGCATCACGCTCAGGCGGTGAGTTCCATGGCGAAACAAGCTGGCACTGCGACAAACACTTGGTGCGAACCGGAGCGCAGCGCCCTCACTCCGGTCGCAGGCCTTCAGCTCGAAGCCCGCTACAACGCAGGACGAACCGGCGGCGACTTCTACGACGCCGTCGTGGTCGGCTCGCGAGTGGCCTTTCTACTCAGCGATATCGCCGGCCGCCGCGCCGAAACCCACCCCATCGCCGCCATCGCGCAGAAGACCTTTCGCGCCACAGCTCGCGATCTCTTCGGCCCCGAGGGCGCCAACCTCATGGATGCGACCGCCCTGCTCGTCCAGGCCATCAACGCAGCCCTCTTTCGTGCCGCCGGAGGCATCCGCTTTGCCCCAACCTTTGTAGGCTGCTACGACGCCCCGCTCGGACTCATCGCCTACATCAACGCCGGCGGCCAGACCGCCATCCTGCGCGATTCCGACGGCACCAGAATGCTGCCCAACGTCTCCATGCCCATGGGCCTCTTCACCCACCTCACCTACGAGCCCTCGATCATGGCCTTCGAGCCCGGTGCGCGCCTCGTCGTAGTCACCAAGGGCGTCACCGAACAGCGTCGTGGCCGCCGTACCTTCGGTCCCGAGGGTGTCCGCCACATCGTCGAGCACACCACCACCAACTCCGCCGCCGACCTCTGCACCCAAACCCTCAAAGCCGCAACCGACTTCGCCCTCCCTCCCTGGTACCGCCGCGGACCCCTCGCACGCACCCACTCCGCCAACCTCGACGACCTCACCGTCTTCGTCGCCGCAAGGCCCCTGCAAGCCTAAAAAATCCAGCCGCGGCAGCTCCCCATCAGGCAAGCCACCACGGCTGGTCTCACACCATTCGTCCGCGGATTATTCGCCGAAGTTCAGCGACTCAATCCCCAGAAACTGCGCTGCCTGACCCAGCTCTTCTTCGATCCGCAGCAACTGGTTGTACTTCGCAATCCGGTCCGTGCGCGACGCCGATCCCGTCTTGATCTGGCCAGCGCCAGTCGCCACCGCCAGGTCGGCGATGAACGTATCTTCCGTCTCCCCCGACCGGTGCGAGATGATGCTGGTATACCCAAACCGGCGCCCCAGCTCAATCGCCTCCAGCGTCTCCGTCACCGTACCAATCTGGTTCACCTTGATCAGGATCGAGTTGCCGCACTTCTGCTCAATGCCCATCTGCAAACGCTGCGTGTTGGTCACAAACAGATCGTCGCCCACCAGTTGAATATGTCCCAGAACCTTGGTCATATGCGCCCAGCCAGCCCAGTCATCTTCCGCCAGGCCGTCTTCGATCGAGACGATCGGATACTGGTTCGCCCACGACTCCCAATACGCAACCATCTCCTCCGAGCTCAGCTCCCGCTTGTCGGACTTCTTGAATACGTACTTGCCCGTCTCCTTGTTGTAAAACTCCGACGACGCAGGGTCCAGCGCAATCGCAATCTGTTCGCCCGGAGTATACCCAGCCAGCTGAATCGCTTCCAGTATCAGCTCCACCGCCTCGTCATTGGACTTCAGCGAAGGGGCAAACCCGCCTTCATCCCCTACTGCCGTGTTGTAGCCCTTCTTCTTCAGCACGCCCTTCAGCGTGTGGAACACCTCCGTGCCCCACCGCAGCGCGTCCGAGAAAGTCTCCGCACCCACCGGCATCACCATAAACTCCTGAAAGTCCACGTTCGAGTCCGCATGCGAGCCGCCGTTCAAAATGTTCATCATCGGCGTAGGCAGAATGCACGCATTCACCCCGCCCAGGTAGCGGTACAGCGGCAGCTTCAGCGCCGTCGCAGATGCCCGCGCACACGCCATCGACACTGCCAGAATCGCGTTCGCACCCAGCCGAGCCTTGTTCTCCGTCCCGTCGATCGCGATCATCGTCGCATCGATCAGACGCTGGTTCGACGCGTCCATCCCCGCCAGTTCCGGGGCCAGAACGGTCTCCACATTCTCCACCGCCTGCAGCACGCCCTTGCCCAGGTAGTGCTCTTTATCGCCATCGCGTAGTTCAACGGCTTCATGCTCGCCCGTAGACGCACCGCTTGGCACGGCGGCCCGGCCCTTGATGCCGCCTTCCAGCGTTACATCGGCCTCGACGGTGGGGTTGCCGCGGGAGTCCAGAATCTCGCGTGCCTGGATAGAGACGATCTCGGTCATATTGCTCCTATTGCTTTCGTTATAAGGATGATTTGAGGCAATGCGGTGGCTCATGCGGTCGTTCAACTTCGCCCGACGGTCCACGGGTACGGTCGCACCCGCCATCGACACTATCGTTTGAACGAATTGAGAACCAGAACTACTCACCAGACGGATTCTAGCAAAGCCACATCACACCATGTGTGACCCAGGGGGGAATCCTACGGATTAGTGGCAGCGTCGATTCCCCATCGCGAAATCGTCCCACACCGACTCTGCCACACTCTAAGCTCGGAAGAGGCGTCGAGCAGCAAGCGCGCCGGAAGATTGTGCGAGGACTCTTTGCCATGAAGCTACCCATTGCTACCGCTGCATTTGTTTTGGCTGCTGCACCCATTTTGACCCTCACCACCAGCGCCCAGGCGCAAAACCAGTTGACCGGCGTCTCCAAGCCGGACTCCACCGAGATCACCGCCTCCCAGGACCCCACTCCGGTCAAGGCGCCCAAGCCTGCCGCAGCCATCACCTCGGCACCCGCAGCCACCAGCGAGGTCTACGGCCCCTACGTGCCCTATCACGCTCCCGGCACCGCCGCCGCCACCGCGCCTCTGGCCACCACCGCCTTCGATCCCGACGCCCACATCGTCACCTCGGTCGATCAGACCCCCGCCCAGCCGAATGAAGCCGCCCTCGACGCCGGTATCGTCACCGAAGTCCCCGAGCGCGATGGAGAACTCCGTGCCGGTACCATTCTCAAAACCCGGATGAAAAACTCCTTGTCCACCACCAGCACCGTAGTCGGCACCGCCTTCACCGCCGACCTCATTGAGCCCGTCACCCGCAGTGGCAAGGTCATTCTCCCCGTCGGTTCCGTCGTCGAAGGTATGGTCACAGAAGTCCACAGCGGTCGCCGCATCTCCGGTGCCGCCTCCCTCCACCTCGTCCCCCGCAGCGTCACCCTGCCCGACGGCACCCACTACATCCTCCATGCCCAACTCATCGATACCAGCCAGACCAACTCCAGCAAGGTCGATAGCGAAGGCACCCTCGTCCGTCGCGACCACCCCAAGGAGACCCTCGCCGCCATGTCGCTCGCTGCAGGTGGCGGCGCAGCCGCAGGCGCCCTCGTCGGTGGCGGAGTCGGTGCCGTCGTCGGCGCCGGGGTAGGCGCAGGCGTCGGCACCGTCATCTGGCTCAAGCAGGACCGCCAGGAGAGCGTAGCCAAGGATTCCACCCTCGTCTTCAGCCTCACCGTACCCATGATCCTCAAGCCGCTCAGCCCCACCGCCAACCCCTCGGCCAGCTCCACTGTCAGCTCTACAACCGACGGACAGGTCACCGGCGCAGCCCAGTAAAACCGTCCACCGGCAGCATTCGCTCTCGGCTCCAGTCGCCCCCTCGCTGCCTCAGCAGCCAGGGGGCTTTCTTGTGAGCTTCCCAGCAGACACAAGCCTCGCAGCAGCCCTCCGCTCAAGTCACACGCCTCCGAGCCAGAGCAGGGAAGTCGAACCCGCTAACCCACAAAAAATCCACCCGCAAACACCCCACAAACCCCAGCAAAATCACTTGTCAACCCCCAATCCCTCCCAGTAACTTTCCAACCACCACACACCAAACCACTTATCCCGCATCCTCCACTGAACAACCAGTTACCTCCAAACCCATACACTGAAAGCAGTGAACCAATCGGAGCCCCCGGCCATCCAGCCAGGGGCTCTTCGCTTTTAACTCCGGACTCGACGCCGAAACGCCATCAAGTCCAAGCCTAAGTCTCATCATTGGAAGACTTTGCCACAAATCCCCGGGAGGGGGGAGTAACCCATGTCAACCGAACCCGTACGCTACCAGTGCCGCCACATCTTTACCGACGGACACCGCTGTGCCAGCCCCTGTCTCCGCCAGCAGGAACTCTGCTACTACCACCACACCACCCGCAAACCCGTCGCCAACCCCCGCCAGCGCCGCAACCGCCAGGCCAACTTCCAACTACCCCTGCCCGAAGACCAGAGCGCCATTCAGGCCTCCCTCGGCGAGGTCCTCCGCCGCATCGCCGCCAACGACATCGATCCCCGTCGCGCCGGCCTTCTCCTCTATGGCCTCCAGATCGCCAGCCTCAACCTGCCCAAACCCACCCAGAAACGCTCCGATCAGCCCCCAGCCACCCTCGTCGAAGAGGTCGTCGCCGACCCCACCCTCGGCAACCTCGCTCCCCGCGCCGAATTCGAGCAATCCCGCAGCTTCATCGGCAACCTGCTCCACGAACTCCGCAACCCCCGCCCCATCCCTGCCCCAACCGAACTCCCCTCCCCATCCCCCCGGGAATCCCAGCCACTCACCCCAACCACTACCCCTGCTACCGTCATTCCCACCCTCCAGGCCGTAGCCACCCAACCTCTCCCGCCACCCCGGAACCTGCTCCGTTACCCTCGCCGCTTCGCCCCAACAGACCATATCCTCCCCCGGCAGCGTACTCTGTTGAACGACTCCCGTACCGCACAACTCCCGTTCGCTGCATCCCACCGTCTAACTACCGAGGAACAAAAGATCGACATGACACTACATCGAACACGCTCCATCACTCTCCCACTCGCCCTTGCCGCCATCCTGCTGGCTGGCTCGCCTCTGCTGAACGCCCAGGAAGGTGCCCCAACGCAAGCCCTGGTCTCCGTCGAATCCAAGACAAACCTCACCCCCACCCCCGATGCCATCACTCTCAAGGTCGACAACCACGTCACCCCACTCACCGGCTTCTCCCGTGTAATCCCCGCAGGGGCCCAGATAGCCTTGCTCATCGACGATGGCCTGCGTGAGTCGGTCGGCAGGGAACTCGGCAGCCTCCGCAACTTCATCACCTCACTCCCCGCCGGCACCCAGATCTTCGTCGGCTACATGCAGAACGGCCGAGTCCTTCCCGTGCAGGACTTCACCACCGACTACGCCGCAGCCGCCAAGTCACTCCGCGTTCCCCTCGGTATGCCCGGACTCAGCGCCAGCCCCTACTTCTGTGTCACCGAATTCCTCAAAGAGTGGCGCCCGGTCTCCGCCGACGCCAACGGCCAACCTGTCCGCAAAGCTCGCTTCATCCTCATGATCACCGACGGCGTGGACCCCTATAACGGCAGCGTCAGCATGGCCAACCAGAACAGCCCTTACGTCGACCAGGCATCCAATGCCGCTCAAATCACCGGTGTGCCCATCTACTCCATCTACTTCGCCGACGCAGGCATCCACGGTGGAGCAGCCAACTTCAGCGGACAAAGCTACCTCTCCCAGATCGCCGAAGCCTCAGGAGGTCGCGCCTACTACGAGGGAACTGGAAACCCCGTCTCCATGGTTCCGTTCCTCAAACAATTCCAGCACGACGTCTCCGAAACCTACATCGCCTCCTTCAACGCCCCCGGCGATCAGAAACTCGTCCGCATCAAGGTCTCCACCAAACTCCCCAAAACCAAGCTCACAGCCCCCCAGGAGGTTCGCCCAGGCATCCTCATCGGTCCTGCCACCCAGCAATAAATCGCCCGCAACTTGTACCAACAAAAAAAGCGGCCTCGGATCTCTCCGAGGCCGCTTTTATTCTTCCTCTTACGGTGCTGCTTAGTACATGCCGTCCATACCGCCGCCGCCATGCTGATGTCCGCCGCCAGGAGCTTCTTTCTTCTCCGGGATATCGGCAATCATCGCTTCCGTCGTCAGCATCAGGCCAGCGATGGAAGCCGCATTCTGCAATGCAGTACGCGTCACCTTCGTCGGATCGATTACGCCGGCCTTCACCAGGTCCTCGTAGACGCCCGTTCCGGCGTTGTAGCCGTAGTTGGACTCCTTCGACTCATGGATCTTGCCAATCACAACCGCGCCCTCTTCACCGGCATTGGATACGATCATCCGCAACGGCTCTTCGATCGCCCGGCGAATGATGCTCGCGCCGATCTTCTCGTCGCCTTCCAGCGTCTTGATCAGGGCCTCGACCGCCGGCGTGCAACGAACCAGCGCAACGCCGCCGCCCGGGACAATCCCTTCTTCCACTGCCGCGCGCGTCGCATGCATCGCATCTTCCACACGGGCCTTCTTTTCCTTCATCTCCGTCTCAGTCGCTGCGCCAACCTTGATCACCGCAACACCGCCAACCAGCTTCGCCAGGCGCTCCTGCAGCTTCTCACGGTCGTAGTCGGAGGTCGTCTTCTCTACCTGAGCACGAATCTCCTTCACCCGGCCCTCGACGTCGCCATCATGCCCGCCACCATCGACAATGGTCGTGTTGTCCTTGTCGATCGTCACGCGCTTGGCAGTGCCGAGATCCTCGATCTTCACGCCTTCCAGCTTGATGCCGAGGTCTTCCGTAATCGCCTTGCCGCCAGTCAGGATAGCGATATCCTGCAGCATCGCCTTGCGTCGGTCGCCAAACCCGGGCGCCTTCACCGCGGCCACATTCAACGTGCCACGCAGCTTGTTCACCACCAGCGTCGCCAGTGCTTCGCCGTCAACATCCTCGGCAATGATCACCAGCGGCTTCGCCGTACGCGCAATCTGCTCCAGCAACGGCAGCAGGTCCTTCATCGACGAGATCTTCTTCTCGTAGATCAGGATGTACGGGTTCTCCAACGCTACTTCCATCCGCTCCGCATCTGTAACGAAGTAAGGAGAGAGATAGCCGCGGTCGAACTGCATCCCCTCAACCACATCCAACTGGGTCTCCATCGTCCGCGACTCTTCCACGGTGATGACCCCATCCTTGCCAACCTTCTTCATCGCCTCGGCAATGATCACGCCGATCTGCGAGTCCGAGTTGGCAGAGATCGTACCGACCTGAGCAATCATGTCGCCAGAAACCGGCTTCGAGAACGTAGACAACGCACCACCGGCCACAACGCCATTCTCATCGCGCTTGCCAATGATCGCCTCAACCGCCTTATCGATCCCGCGCTTCAGTGCCATCGGGTTTGCACCCGCAGCCACCGTCTTCACGCCCTCACGATAGATCGCCTGCGCCAGAACCGTAGCCGTGGTAGTACCGTCACCGGCAACATCCGACGTCTTCGACGCAACTTCACGCACCATCTGGGCGCCCATGTTCTCGAGCGAGTTTGGCAACTCGATCTCTTTCGCCACAGTTACACCGTCCTTCGTGATCGTAGGAGAACCAAACTTCTTCTCAATCACAACGTTACGGCCCTTCGGTCCAAGCGTTACCTTCACTGCATCAGCCAAGGTATTCACTCCACGCAGGATAGCCTGACGCGAGTCTTCTCCGTGCAAAATCTGCTTTGCCATTATGTCGCTCCTGTTATCGGCTTGTGCCGATCAAAAATAGTGTCAAATAAAGAAGTCTCAGTCTTCGCGTTCTGGGCGTCTGAAGCATCGTCCGCCGTGACGCGCAGTCGTTACTTCTTCAGGATGCCGAGAACTTCTTCCTCACGCATGATCAGAAACTCTTCGCCATCCAGCTTGATCTCAGTGCCGGAGTACTTGCCGAACAGAATGTTGTCGCCAGCCTTCACGTCCAGAGGGAATACCTTGCCCTCGTCGTTCGACTTGCCCTTGCCGACCGCGATAACCTCGCCTTGCTGTGGCTTCTCTTTTGCCGAATCCGGAATGATGATTCCGCCGCGAATGCTCTCGCCCTCTTCAACGCGCCGGACCAGAATGCGATCATGCAGCGGAGTAAATGATGTTGTCGCCATTGAGTTACATCTCCTTCGTACGATTTAGCTACTGCTGTAGTAGGGCGGCACGCCGCCCAGTTATGGTTCGTAACCCCCTGGCAGCTTGGCCAGTAAGGTTAGCTGGAAAGTCGATCCCAATATGGCCCGGGTGTCGAGGTATTCAGGGAATTAGCACTCGACCCTTCCGATTGCTAACACTAATTGTTCCACTGGCTAACTGTCAACCTCCTTTCTGTAAAATGTGAGTGAAAGTCGCGCATGATTTCTGCTTGTAATGGATGCGTGCGGCCGCTCCCTGAAATCCGTCGCGCGTCGTAGAATACAGTGATGAGCCTCAACCGAATCGTCGGGTTTCCACTTCTGCTTCTTGCTCTCACCTCCTTCGCCGCTCCCACGCTGGGAAACTGCCAGGATTCGAAAGAGTATCGCGGTCGTAAATACAAAGCTCCACCCGAGACCTCTCACATAGTCGTTCACGTCGCCAAGAACTCCAACGGCAAGCCCATCGCGAACGCCGCCGTCGTCTTCAACCCCACCAAAGACGGCAAGGACATCGGCAGCCTGGAGATTAAGACCGATCCGGATGGCAATGCCACCATCGACGTCATTCCCACCGGTAGCATGGTGCGCGTGCAGATCATTGCCAACGGCTTCGCTACCTATGCTGAGGACTTCCTCATCAGTGAGTCCAGTCGCGACATCGCGGTCAAGATGCTCCGCCCCCAGGAGCAGATCTCAGCCTATGTCGACAATCAGGGTAAAGTATCCGAGCGCAAGCCCGGAGTGCAGGAGCCAGTCAAGCCGAGTGCCAAGCCCGCATCTCCTGATGCCGCTCCCTCCTCCCCCTCCCAGCCGGCCTCACCCGCACCCGCAGCACCCAAGCAGTAAGCTCTGACCTGCATACCATGACACAACCAGCGTTGCTCGGTAAGACTGTTCTTGTCACTGGCGGGGCCCGGCGGATCGGGCGGGCCATTGCCTTGGCCTTCGCACAGGCCGGCGCGCACGTGGCCATCACCTACCTCAACTCAGATGTCGAGGCCGAATCCACACTCCGCGATCTGGCTGCACTCGACATAGAAGCTCTCGCTGTCCGCTGTGATCTCCGCGATCCGGACAGTATCAAGCACACGGTCCAGTCCATCGCCAACGACTTCGGTCACCTCGATATTCTCGTCAACAACGCAGGCTTCTTCGAGTCAGCCGCGCTCGAACATATCTCGGCTACGCAGTGGGACCATATGTTTGAGACCAATACCAGGGCCCCATTCCTCGTTGCTCAGGCAGCCTACCCACATCTCCACCAGGCCATTGGACGCATCATCAACATCGGCTCTCTGGGTGGCACACATCCGTGGGCGACCCACGCCCACTACTGCACATCTAAGGCTGCCGTGCACATGTTGTCGCAAACCATGGCAAAGGCCTGGGCACCCAACATCAGCGTCAACTGCATAGCACCCGGTATGATCGTGCAAGGTGAGCTCGGAGCCGCCTATGAGGAGTTTGCCCACCGCACACCCATGCGACGCAATGGCACCGCCGAAGACGTGGCAGCGGCCGCCTTATTCTTTGCAACAGGCCCACACTTCATCACCGGCCAGCTCCTCGCGGTCGATGGCGGTCTCGGACTCTAAGTCCACCGAACCACCTCAGGATCGTTGCTTTTAGCGCCTCATCAGACGTTGCCACCAACTCGTCTTTTGTTGGTCTTCAAACAGTCCCAGCGGCTCTTCCGCATTCACCAGCGGCTTGCCCAGAAAGGCGGCCAGTGGATTGCTCACGCACAATGCCCGCGCATACTCGGGATCGTACTTCTCCGCCACCAGATCAAGTGCAGCCCGCATCTTCGGGGGGCGGGAGACGATGTTGTGGGCATCTGTCGCCAGAAAGTGAACCCAGCGGTCGGCCAGAAAACGGTGGGCCAGCTTGTGCGCTTGTTTCCCCATTTGGCCTAGAACCGACCCGACTGTCACCTGCAGCAGTAATCCGCCCCGCATCCACTCCGCCATTCGTTCTGGATCGGCCTGCAAGGTCGCATTACGTTCCGGGTGCGTCAGAATCGGCGTCAATCCAGCCAGCCGCAACTGGTAGAAGGTCTCCGTCAATCCGGGTGATATCCCATAGTCTGGAAGCTCCACCAGCAGGTAGCCCAAACCATTGATGCTGAACCGTGCCGGGTCGCTCTTCGCTTCCAGAACATTGTCATACGAAAGGTGAAAGTCGCACCCGCGACCCAGCTTCACCTCTATCTGCTCCTGTTGCAGCAACTGCTGCAACTCCCGGATCTTCTCCTCCACCACCTCAGGAACATACGCATAGCGGCTGTTCGCATGTGGAGTACATACGATATGGCTGATTCCATCAGCCGCAGCCATCTTGGCCATCGCCACCGACATCTCCGGGCTTGTCGCGCCGTCGTCCAGTCCCCACAGCAGGTGATGATGGATATCGATCATCGTGCCTTTAGCCTCTCACTGCCTTGGCAGTTTCTACTGCGCTGCCGCCAGGCTCTCGATCATCGATGCAAACAACCGCAGCCCATCCGCCGAGCCCAGTAGTTGCTCGCTCGAGCGGTCCGGATGCGGCATCATCCCCAACACATTGCGCCCTTCGCTCAGGATGCCTGCAATATTCTCCAGCGATCCGTTCGGATTTGCAGCCTTCGTCACCTCGCCCGACTGTGTCGCGTAACGAAACGCAATCCGGTCCTCAGCCTTCAGCTTCACCAGCGTCGCCTCGTCGCAAAAGTAGTTGCCTTCCATATGCCCAATCGGCATCTGCAACACCTGCCCTTTCGCTAGCCCACGCGTGAACGGCGAGTCGGTTGTCTCCGTCCGCAGATAAGTCTGCTTACAGATGTAGTGCTGGCTGGCATTGCGCATCAATGCGCCCGGCAGCAGACCTGCCTCGCAGAGGATCTGGAACCCGTTGCAGATCCCCAGCACCAGTCCGCCAGCCTTGGCAAACTTCGTTACCGCCTGCATTACCGGAGCAAACTTCGCGATCGCACCGGTCCGCAGGTAGTCGCCATACGCAAACCCGCCCGGAACCACAATCGCATCACAGCCCTGAAGGTCCTCCGAAGCGTGCCAGAGAAAGGTCGCTGGCTGCTTCGCCAGGGCTTCAATCACATACTCCGTGTCGTGGTCGCAGTTGGACCCGGGAAAGACCAGAACGCCAAATTTCATTCCTCAAGAATATCATTGGCTTCTGACCACAGTGTCCGATCCGGTGTTCCCGCCATACACCCTTCACACCACCGGAGCGTAGATCGCATATCCTCGCGGTGGGGCAGGGAACTCGGCTCTGCCCTCGGCATCCGTCGTCCGTTCCTTCGGATGCGCATCATCATGCCCATCCCACGCAATCGGCACAAATCGCTGGTTGACCCACTTCGTCTGCACTGATGTCCCGGACCACTGGTCCCCCAGGTTATTCAGCACATACACCAGTCCCGCTTGCGAAGTCGTATCATCCTTCCACCCGACCCGCTGCATAATGTACAGGTCAGGATCCGCATGCAGTATCTGCGAGTCGCCACCTGCATACTGTTTGTGCGCCTGGATCAGCGCATCAATCCCATTCGCCGTCCCGGGACGTGCCAGCCCGTTGTTGTAATAGTCGTACCAGAAAATACAGGGATACCCCTCATGCACCAGCAGGAACGAGTAAGCCATCAGCTTGTCGTTCACAATCATATTCTCGCCCATATCGTGATTGTCCACAAAAGTCGCCGCATGCAGCGGACGTTTCATCACCACCGAACCGTCATCCGTCAGGTTCCGCAGATCGAAGTGAGGAGTGTCGCACAAATCCTTAAGCTTGTAGCGCAAAGGGAAATCGAAAGCCGCGATCTGCGTATCCGTCAGTTCATTCACCCGCTCCAGCCACGCGTCAATGTCCTCGCTTCCCGACCAGTATTCGCCCACTACAAACGGCGTAAATTCCACGCCTTCCTTCACATAGCGATACTTGGCCAGTAACCCGATGATCCAGGCGCCAAACCCCTTCACAAAGTCGAACCGGAATCCGTCGAAGCCCAACTCTTCAATCAACATCCGAGAATAATCGAACATCGCTGTGTACACCTCAGGGTTCCGATGGCACAGGTGCGGAAACCCGGCAAAGTTCTCGCCCTCCATCATCACCTGCTCATACCGGCTCGGATGAAAGCAGTTCCAGTCCCGCGCAAACCGTCCGCTCTTCGGCGAAAACTTCGTCCACCGCATCTGCCCATCCAGTGGATTCACCTCTTCCTCGTCCCCGCCCGAGTTATGGTTCAGCACCATATCCGCATACATCCCGATGCCATTGGCGTGGGCCTTTGCAATCAAGGCAACCAACTCCGCTCGATTCCCGTACCAGGTCTTCGTCCCGCCTTTCTGGTCAAAGTCTCCCAGGTCGAAGTAATCGTACGGATCGTAGCCCATTGACGTATGGTCAGATGCTTTCGAAACCGGCGGCAGCCACAGCGCATCGATCCCCGCTTTACTTAGTTCGTCCACTCGTTCCGAAACGAAATTCCACCACTCATGTTCTTTGTTGTCGTTCCGCGGACAATCCCAGTAAAACGCCTGCATCATTACTGCCATCGTAGTTCTCCAGGTTACGTTTCACTCAGCGACCAGAGCGTCAGTGCCGTATCCATTTCCACCAGCGTAGAAACTTCCGTGTACCTTCATAGTCAGATGCCCCAGCGCTGCCAACGGTTGGTGCTGCGGCAGCAGGGGAGTTCATGCCGTCCACTCATCCATCTGTTTCCAACTCCAATCCGCCTCGCCGCTCCCTCCAACATGTCAGCACCGCTGGCCGTGCACTGCTGGAGTGGTGGCGCGCCGCCACCCTTGACGGCCTCATCGTGGGCATCCTCTGGTTTATCGGTCTGGAACTCATCCACGTGCCGTTTGCCCCGCTCTGGGCCTTGCTCGGAGGCTTCTTCCAGATCATTCCTACCTTCGGCCCCATGATCGCTCTCATCGGGCCGGTGTTGTCCGTCGCCTTCAGCGGACACGACGAATGGCGTCTCGGACTCGTCCTTGGACTCTACGGGCTCATCGCTGTCCTCGAAGCTCTGGTCATCGCTCCCTACATCCTCCACCGCACTACCCGAGTCCCCTGGTGGGCAGCATTCTTCGGCCCCATCGCCCTCGGAATCCTCATCCCGTTCTGGGGAGTGCTGCTGGCCCCGCCTTTGCTCGCGATCATCTTCGCCTTTTACCCACCCAAGGCCAAGCCTGTTTCCACCGGCAGGCAGCAGCCTCCACGCCCCTAGCTGTGATGTCTCAATAGGTTGTCCATTCGATCTGGATCATAGAAGCTGATTGTGCGAACAAGAAGCTTTTAGGAGGAGATCGAATGGACAGTCATAAGAATGCCCGACTGACGGCTCGGAGTC
>JAJXYY010000010.1 GCA_021780315.1 Acidobacteriota bacterium | reverse complement strand
GACTCCGAGCCGTCAGTCGGGCATTCTTATGACTGTCCATTCGATCTCCTCCTAAAAGCTTCTTGTTCGCACAATCAGCTTCTATGATCCAGATCGAATGGACAACCTATTGAGACATCACAGCTAGACAATTAAGCTGCACTAAATTGCAGCATCTTGCTATTCTTCTCGTGGGTATGCAAATTCTTTTTGCCATCTCGATCCTCTGCTTTCTGGCCGTCCTATGGGCAGCACTCGCCTTCGCGCGTCACATCAAGCGCGCTGCACGACGTAATGCTCCCCCCGCGGTCGCCATCCAGTCCTTCAGCCAAGTCTTCGCCGCTGCTGCCGCTGACCCCTCGCCATCCCCGCGCACCCGCGCACCCCAGCCCCAGCAATCTGCCCACGATATCTCCGCCGGCAAGCACTGGGACATGCCCCCAAAACTATCCGTCCTCCGCCGCAGAACCCTCACCCCGATCCAGCAACCCGCCCCCGAGACGCGTAAGCCACCCCAATCCGCACGGCACGGAAAACTCACCCTCCTCGACCCGGCATACTTCAACAAAGATGCTGGTGACCTCACCGACCCCCATCAATCCCCCAGGTCTCGCCCCAGATACGCATCAAACCGCTAATCCCCTCCGCATTCCTCATCACAAAGCGTTAGTCTAAGTAAGACATTGAGAGAAGTCCCCGAAAGGACCTGCTGCATGCAATCTGCCTTCACCGCCACAGCCACCGCCCAGCATCCCGCCTCCTCGCTCACCTACTCCGTCGCCCGCAAAGCCGGTTTGGTGCTCGCCGCATCTGCATTCGTCGCGGTCTGCGCACACATCTCCCTGCCGCTGCCCTTCACGGCAGTCCCGCTCACCCTCCAGACCTTCGCCGTCATCCTCGTCGGCATGGCCCTTGGCCCCGTCGCTGGATTCTGCTCCATGTTGCTCTACCTCGCCGAAGGCGCAGCCGGCATGCCCGTATTCAGCCCCCACGGCCCCGGCGGACTCGCTCAACTCCTTGGCCCCACCGCGGGCTACCTCTTCTCCTACCCGCTCGCCGCAGCTATCGCAGGTGCCGTAGTCCGCACCACCAGCAACCCACGCGCCCGCTTCTCTATCGCCATCCTCGCCGGTGCCCTGGCCAGCATTCCCGTCTTCGCGCTCGGCGCAGCCTGGCTCGCCTTTTTCCTCCACCTCGACACCGCCTCCGCCATGCACCTCTCGGTCACCCCATTCCTCTTCGGAGAAGCAGCCAAGGTCACAGCAGCCGCCGGAATCTACCAGTCCATCCAGCGTCTCCGCCGCGCCTAGTCGATTACCGTACCCGGCTGCACATTATGCGACCTATTCGAGTCGTCATCGCACAGCCACGCATCCCATGTTTACAACTAAGTTAAGGACGTTCCTCCAATGAACACCGCCAGCACCGCAATTCAAGAGATCAGCATCGCCCATAGCCCTGACTCCGACGACGCATTTATGTTCTACGGTCTGGCCACCAGCAAGGTGCGCGTGCCCGGATTCAAATTCACCCACACCCTCACCGACATTGAGACCCTCAACCAGAAGGCCATCAACGAAGCCTTCTACGACGTCACTGCTATCTCCTTCCACGCCTACCCCTACCTCCAGGACAACTACACCATCATGTCCTGCGGTGGCAGCGTCGGCGATGGCTATGGCCCCATGATCGTCTCCTCCCGCAAGATGTCCCTCGACGAGGTCAAGAAGACCCGCATCGCCGTCCCCGGCACCCTCACCACCGCATACCTTGCCCTTAAGCTCTTCGCACCCGACGTAGAAACAGAGTTCGTCCCCTTCGACAAGATCATCCCAGCCGTCGTCTCCGGAGAGTTCGACGCTGGCCTCATTATTCACGAGGGCCAACTCACCTACGCCAACGACGGTCTCGTCAAACTCCTTGACCTCGGCCAGTGGTGGCACCAGCAGACTGGTCTGCCCCTCCCCCTCGGCGGCAACGCCATTCGCCGCTCGCTCGGACCAGAAACCCTCCTCACCACAACCAACGCCCTACGCCATAGCATCCAGCACGCTCTCGACAACCGAGACGAAGCCCTAGCCTACGCCATGCAGTTCGCACGCGATCTCGACACCAACATGGCCAATCGCTTCGTCGGCATGTACGTCAACGAACGCACTCTGGACTTCGGCGAAGACGGCAAAGTAGCCATCCACAAGCTCCTCGAGATGGGCTACGACCGCGGCATCATACCCATGCGTGCCAAGGTCGATTTTGTCGGCTAGCTTTCCCTAAACCACACACTCCACAGCCCCACTCCTGTGGTATTCTAAGTGAGTAATTGGCGCTGCGAATTGCACCTCAAACTCGCATCCCAAGCCGATTACTCGCTTCTCTCCCCGAGAACAACAAATTGGACGCGTAGCTCAGCTGGTAGAGCATTCGACTCTTAATCGACTGGTCGTAGGTTCGATCCCTACCGCGTCCACCATCCTTCTACATAATTCCAATTACTTGCACTCAGCTCTCCATTTGGGCATTCCGTTCACCGTTCGGAAGCTGACCAGACTTTCCACGCAGCATCGATTCGCGTTACGCGAAATCACTTTCCTGTTCTCTGCCACACCAAACAACAAGCCTCATGGGGAACACAAATCAGTTTCTTGCCCCCACCCTACCAACCCAACCCTCCTACCAGCAGTACTACCGCAACGTGTCCTTTGAAATTCCACGCAGGTCGCAAGACACAGCGGATTCGTCATATCCTTCGGGCAGCAGGCCACATTCTGGCCCTCTGGAACTCACCAGAATCAGACGGGAAGATAAATCTATCTCGACTACTGCGGTGCTGGCTTTGGTGCTTCAGCAGGCTCAGGCGGCTCGGTCCCCTGATGGCTCTCAGGAACTGCACTCGACGGCTCATGCGCACTGCTATTACTGCTCCGCATCTTCTTCTTGTTCTTATTCTCCTGCTCCTCACGTGCATCAGGACGAATTCGACTCGTTGGAATTGGGGCTTCAGGAACCCTATCCAATCCAACTCGCGTTGAGAATCCCGGCTCCAGCAGCACGGAAGGCTCTGACGCTGACCGACCGGTCACCTGCACAAGTCCTTGCTCGACATCAACTTCTGTAACGTTGTGGTTGTTGACTTCTACCTCAAATCGAGTACCACGCACTGCAACGATTGCGCTCGGAGTGCCTAGCTGGAACGACGGCGTTCCAGTAAAACGCTTCGTCACGACAGCTCGCAACCTGCCCAGAATGAGTTCAAATAACGTACTCCCAGTCGACAGCTTCTCCTGGTTCAGAACAAGATGAGAACTCTCGCGCAGCAGTATCTCACTCCCATCCTCTAAACGAAGCAAGACCTTGGCATTCGGATCGGTCTCGATCACCGCCCCCTGAGCCAAGATGCCGTTTCTGGCGAGCTCTAAACTACGCCCACCAACGTCATGCACTTTGACTTTGCCACTAAAGTCGAGCACGATCGCTCCACCGTGAAGGTCATGTCCGCTACTTACTGCCGCGGTCTGACTCATTGCGCTCAGCACCACGAACAGTGAGATAAAGACAACTAGAACTCCTGCAACATTTTTATTCATCATGAGCCTCATTCAGAAACGGTGTGAGGGGAAGTACAAGCTGAAAGCCCGTCTCGGTGTCGTCACTCTTCACTCGAACTTCTCCCCCGTGAGCGTCTAGTACCCGCTTTACAAAAGCCAATCCAATTCCCCAGCCTGTTCGCCCGGCAGCATTGTCAGCCATACGATACTGTGGCGCGAAAAGACGAGGTATCTCTTGTTCAGGAATACGTGAGCCTTGGTTGTGAACGCCAAAAACTACGTGACTGCTGTCGACAGTCACGCGAATGACTACATCCGATTTGTCAGCCCCGTACTTCACTGCATTGGCAACAAGATTCAGCAATGCTCCAGTCATCATCGCTTGATCCAGATTCACCACAACAGTCCCGGAGGGCCGAATGACCACCAACTTTTTGTTCGAAGCCCTGCATAGTGACTCTGCCAATGACGTTGCCTGCTGTAGCACAACCTCAACATTTGTCGGCTTCGGAGTCACCACAGGAAGTGCTGTTTCCAGTTTGAGACACTCGAGAAAAGTCGTGGTCAAGGCAATCAGCCGTTCCGATTCATGCTGAATCACATCGGCCGCACCCGCCTCTCGCGCCTGCTCAGGAAAATGTTGTAGCAACTCGGCAAAGCCCAGCAACGAAACCAGCGGTGTCCGCAGCTCATGCGTAATGAATTGAAGAGCCTGTTGCCGCGCCTGGTCACGTTCCATCTGGGGCGTAAGGTCAGCCGAGATCACCATATATAGTCGCTTCCTCACTGCGGCGGCTACTGGCAGTCGTACCATCGAAAGTCGCCACAACTGTCCCGCGATCAGCACCTCGTTATCTATTTTTCTCAACTTGCGCTGCTGCATATCCACGGGATTCACACCATGGCTGGATGAGCCAACACCTAGCGGATACAAAAGCCTCGAGATCTCGGTCCAGACCACTGCATCTTCCCAACCGCTCTGAGCCAGAAAGCTGCGCCAAGCCTCATTCCCAAACATGGGGTTACCAAACTCATCGAACACTGCAATGCCATCGCGCATACCATCCAGCAACGACTGTTGAAATCCAGAGACAATTGCGATCTGTTGGTCTGTATTCGCAATCAGAGCAATCTTCGACTCCGAGCTCTTGAGTTGAAGGGCTGGAGCCTTCGCAATCAACTGTGGAACCAGGGCCCCAGCCAGATATAACGGGAGTCCTTCTGTCTGCCGCTGCAAATTGCCCAGACTATTTCCTATCATCTTCTGTATCAAAACGATGTGTTGCAGTTGCCCAAGGGGTACCAGCAAAAGCTCGGCAACCAGCGCTGGCCCCAGATCAAACTGCAGACCCCAAAACAGGAACCACAGGTAAGCTGCTCCGAACGTAGCAACCAGACTAGACGTTAGCCAGATGGCTATGCGTAATGGGTTCTGATGCTGCATCAGCTTGCCACCGAGAAAACACAAACCAAGCAATAACGCCAATTGAATCAGGGGATGAACCGCTCTCAATTCACGAGGACGATCTAGCGTGTCCACCATATTTGCTTGAATCAAAACACCAGGAGCCGGAGTACTATAACTCAACGGCGTCAACAACTCGTCCTCCAGTCCCGTTCCCCCAAACCCTATCAGTACCGTCTTCCCACGAAAGTCATACACGTCACCACGCAACACGCTTACCGCAGAAACAACCGGGAACGCCCTACGTGACGGAGGACTGCTGCTCGCAAGTCCTCGGTAATCGATCGTCACCACGTGTGGCTGCAATACCTCACGAGGTGCAGCCAAGCGTGGTGAGGCCAGTTTGCTCACGCTCGACTCATCAGCCAACAACTGCGACATCATCAGCAGCGGACCATGCAGCGTCATCTCCGCTAAAGGTAGCCTTCGGCAGATTCCATCCGCATCCAGAATGACCTGTACGTGTCCAACTGCCATGGCCGCTGCACGAAACATCGGCAATGGCTCAATCCACAACGGCCCAGCAGAAGAAGTCGTGATCTTTGCCGGCAGTACAACGTTTCCAGCACGTGCGAAAGAAGCCGCCAGTATCTGGTCGTCCTTCTCGTCGGATGGCTCGCTCAGAAGAATATCGAGACCGATCGCACGGGGCTTCGACAGAGCAACTCGATCAATCAAATCGGCCAACTGACTGCGACGCCAAGGCCATCGTCCTTTTTCTGACAAAGAAGCATCATCGATATAAACCACAACTACAGACGTCGACTGCTCAAGTCTGTTTCTGATCCGAAAGAAGCTGTCATTCGTACGGCTACTAAACTCGCGAACACCACCCACCAACCCGGAGAGAACAGCCAGGACAAAGCAGAACGACGCCAGCGCAGCACTTCTAGCCCACCACGGATTGAACGGCAAGCTAGCCCCGGTATTCATAGATTCAGGTCAATCCCAAGCCGCTTGGCTTTCACATACAAGGTCTTACGCTCAATACCCAAACGCCGCGCTGCCAACGAGCGGTTTCCCTCTGTCTCTTTCAGAACCTTTACAATCTGATCGCGCTCAGCATCTTTCAGACTCACAACGGGAACATCCGCCTGCTGCAAAAGATAGCCATTGTTTTGGTGCGCCTGTCGCACTTCCTCTAAACCAATCTCGTCGGAAAGTGCAAGAATTACCAACCGCTGTATAAAGTTTTCGAGCTCTCGCACGTTGCCAGGCCACGGAAGTTCCAGCAATGCCTGCACCGCCGCAGGCGTAAAGTACGCACTCCTGCTATTTTTTTCGTTCGCACGCTGCAGAAACGACTGTGCCAGCAAAGGGATATCGTCTCGACGCTCCGCCAACGAAGGCAACGGTATCGTCACTACGCCCAGCCGGTAATAGAGATCTTCTCGAAACTGACCGGCCGCAATAAGAGCCCCAATCGGTTTGTTTGTCGCCGCGATCACCCGCGTATCTACTTCAATCGTCTTACTCGATCCCAACCGACGTATCTCGCCTTCTTGCAATACACGCAGCAGCTTTACCTGAAATGCCAGACTGGTCTCGGTGATCTCGTCCAGAAAAATCGTCCCTCCCTTGCTGGCTTCAAATAAGCCTGACGTAGCAGTATCCGCACCCGTAAATGCACCTCGTTCATGACCAAACAGTTCGTTCTCCAGTATCTGCTCCGGAAGTGCTCCGCAATTGACAGCGATAAAGGGTCCACGGGAACGAAGTCCATAGGTATGGATAGCGCGCGCAACCAGCTCCTTGCCAGAACCGCTTGGGCCCGTCACCAATACGCTCGCGTCAGTGGGAGCAACTCGAGCAATCAGCCGGTACACGTCCAGCATTGGCTTACTGTTGCCGATAATAGCGGTCGGAATCCACGGAACGCTCTCCGGACGCACATCCACCAAGCGACGCTCAAATCGCTTGAACAAACTCAGCAGGTCTTCCAGGCGAACAGGCTTGCCCAGATACTCATCCGCTCCATGCTGCAGTGCTCCGGTCACCGTCTCAATACTGGCGTGCGCTGTCATCATCACAATCCCGCACTCTGAGAACTTAGCCCGCAAAAACCGTAACACATCTAATCCGCTGCTCTCGCGCAAATACAAATCCAGCAGCGCCAACTGCGGCGTGTACTCAGTTAGTAGCGTCTCCGCCTCCACAAGAGTATGCGCAACTCGGCAAGTATGTCCTGCAGCAGCTATGGCAGTTGCCAGAAACCGGCATATAGAAGTGTCATCATCAATCACGATTACGTTCATACCAGTACCCAAACGATCATCCGTCTTCCCTCATTCCACCTATCGTTTGCCATTTCAAAAGGCATATTTCACTCCCACACTTACAAAACTTGTTTGGAATGCACCCGTCGATTGTGTCGAATGATCGAACGTGTAGTTCGCAATCAGGTCCCACTTTCCCACGCTGACAAAGTTATCCGCCGTGACCTCATACACAAATCGAAATGGAGATGGTTCGATTGATTCTGCTCCTGAACTGAACTTGTACTCCGCATTGAAATGATGAAAGTGATGAAGTCTGACTGCAGCCGAAGCCATATAACTCTGATAGTTGCTCGGACTGAAATAGCCATGGTTCAACGTCTGGCTAAAGCTCAGATGCCCTACATCAACGCCGGCGCCAACATCCACCCGCCTTGCGCCAAACCAATGAAGAGCTTCAAGCTCCTGCTCATGCCGTAGGTTCGTATCGGCATAGCGTAACTCTGACACGGCCAGATTGATTCTGTCTTTTGGCTTGCTCCAGTCCAATCGCGTTCGCAGCCCCTGCGCGGTCAGATGAAACGTCTCAGCCTCCTGGGTCGGCAATACGGGGACCTTCACCACGGAAGCATTGAAATTCAGGGACGATCCCTTATGAAGGATGAACCCACCACGGAACAAGCCTCGCGAAGTCCCATCGTTAAAACGGACTCCTCCACCACCACCATACAAAGTAAGCCAGCCATTCAGATGGTAGTCAAGCCGCGTCGTCGCCTGAAACGTCACAGCGCTCACAATCGCACCGCCCAGACTCTCGGCATTCTCATCCACCGGCTCCAGAATCCCGCCCTGTGAGGACAAGTGCCGTACTCGAGTCGTCAAATGCATAAATAAACGTGGCTTAATTTCAATCGTAGACCGCTCCAGATTCTCCACAATATGATCGCCTGCAGAATCCACAATGACATAAGTCCAATCCTGCACTTGGCTCTGGCGACGATGTCCCACTTCAACATCCTGGCTCATTCCCTGCGTCCGTTGGACGAATAGCTCATCCTCAAACGCTTGCAACTGCAG
This sequence comes from Acidobacteriota bacterium, assembly GCA_021780315.1. Classification (GTDB taxonomy): domain Bacteria; phylum Acidobacteriota; class Terriglobia; order Terriglobales; family Acidobacteriaceae; genus Edaphobacter. The sequence continues at coordinate 100,384 of JAJXYY010000010.1, read as the reverse complement.
GCTGTTCGGATGAGCCTTCAAGCCTGCCTTCAGAGCTGCTTTGGCTCTCGATGTCTCATCCATATCCATCAGATTGCGGACCAGACCAACACTCGCACTCTCATCGCTGGCATCGCTAGCCAAAAGCAACTCGTACAGCCGGTTCGACTCGGCAAATCGTGCATGATAGCCTTCGATTCGAGCAAGTTCCAGCATCGCGAGCCGATTGCTCTCATCGCGTTCCAGCACAGCTCGAAATAGCTTCTCAGCTGCACGATCTTTCTTGCGAAACATGTACGCTTGCCCAAGCAACAAGCTCAAATCGCACTGCTCCGGATGCTCCGCAACATACTGGCGCAACTCCTCTTCTACTGCACCGTATGACTTCGTCTGCAATCCATGCAGCGCGCGTTCCTGCATCTCCACCGTCGCCTTGTCTTCAGGCCTGCGGCAAACTCCTGTCTGCGCATCAGCCTGAATTATCAACAGCACACTGCTTATCGCGACCAGTAGAAGTTTGTCGATCATTGCTATCCGATTGAATGATAGCAATCAGATCGCCAAACAATATAAATACGCGCTAGAACTTGAAAAACGCTCAAACAAATAGACTTACGTCCACTCATCTCCTCTTCGTATTGACTGGTGCAGCCAACACAATACTGTTTCTTTAAGACACAGTGAGTTCTTTCGACGCACACCATGTGTCGCTTTCCATGGAATCAAATTCGTCTACTTCCGCAAACAATTGATTCTAAACATCTTTGCGTCCTCATCTATTTGGCGTTCCAGATGCTATTTCATCGGTGAAGTCAGATCGATTCGGAGGAAAACGCAACCGTGACACACACCCACATTCTTATATTTGCGTGTGCCCTCTCTCGGTCTAATCCGTTGCTGGCGTTTTCAATCATCTTTATCGGTACCACCCACCCCCCCGCATCATCCCATTTACTTTCCACCGATCGGCGTCTTGCTCATACAGCCATCTCACCGACGCCGACCAACATCATGCACTTTGAAACTGAATTCCTAGCCAGCATGACTACGCTGGCATCTACGCACGACTGGCTCAGAACTTGGCGAGTTGAGCCCAACCTTCTCATCCCACATCAAAGCGCGCCCCATAAGAAGCTAACTCGTAGTTCGAGACGCAGTGCTCATGCAAACGACGCTCGCAACGATACGGTCGCAATACAACCGCAGGAACACCTAAACAACTTCGCAATCAGGCTCGTACTAACGCACTCTATACAACACCATCTGAAATCACACTGAGGACTCCATGCTCGAAGCAACTAGCTCATCAGACCTGCAACAATGGGTGAGCAAAATCGAAGACCGAACTGCCGTCGTAGGTATAGTCGGCTTAGGCTATGTTGGACTGCCCCTCACGCTCATGTTCAGTGAGACTGGTTTTGCAGTCCGCGGCTTTGATATCGACTCCCAGAAAGTCGACTGCCTCAATCGTGGCCAAAGCTATATCCACCGGATTGAACCGCGCCACATTCAAGCCGCACAGACATCCGGCTTCCGCGCAACATCCGAGTTCTCTCAAATTGCCGATGTGGATGTCGTCCTGATCTGCGTCCCCACGCCGCTGCATCCAGACCATACACCAGATATGAGCTATGTTGTCTCCACCATGGAGTCACTGGCCCCCTTCCTCCACGAGGGGCAGATGGTCATCCTTGAAAGCACCACTTACCCTGGCACCACAGAGGAGTTAGTCGTCGAAACCATCAACCGCCATGGAGCAAGTCGTGGCGTGCGCGTTCTGCGATCAACAGACCCAAGTGCAGTCGGCGGAATACTCGATGGAGTCATGGTTGCCTTCTCCCCAGAACGTGAAGATCCAGGCAACATGATCACACCCCGCAAAGACATTCCCAAGATCATTGGTGCCATCGACGAACGAGCTCGCGTCGCGGCCTCTGCTCTCTATGGAAGCATCTTTACCACCACTGTCCCTGTCTCCTCCCCGGCAACCGCAGAGATGACCAAGCTTCTTGAAAACATCTACCGCTCCGTCAACATTGCTCTGGTCAACGAACTGAAGCAGTTATGCCAGCCGATGGGTATCGATGTCTGGGAAGTAATCAATGCTGCGGCAACCAAGCCCTTTGGATTCCACGCGTTCTATCCCGGCCCAGGCGTAGGAGGACACTGCATCCCAGTCGATCCCTTTTATCTCTCCTGGAAAGCCAGGCAATTTGGATTCTCGACTCGTTTCATTGAACTCGCAGGCCAGATCAACGAATCCATGCCCGATTATGTTGTAGATACCACACGTCTCGCACTCGTACGCCAAGGCAAAAGTCTGTGTGGTGCATCTATCCTGCTACTGGGATTGGCATACAAACGTGACGTCGATGATCTACGTGAGTCCCCATCCTTGCGACTAATTGAGCTACTTAGTCTAGAAGGAGCAAAAGTGGAATACAACGATCCGTTCTTCCCCACGGTCGGACACGGTCGTCACTACCACCTTGAAATGACAAATACAGAACTAAGCCATCTACAGCGATTCGACTGTGTCCTTATCGCCACAGACCATAGCCACTACGACATGAAACAGATCGTCCAGAACTCTACACTCGTCATCGATACGCGCAATGCCACAAGACACATCACGTCGGACAAGATCGTACGCTGCTAGACGTAACCATGCTTTCAATAAACCGGAAATTAATACCATATTGCCCTGCGATTCGAACTGAGGCAAAACAGAAGTCACCTTGCAGCGTTTCATTCATTACGAATGACAAGCAGAAATGAGGCTATTTTGATGAGCCATATATGTCACAAGCACTACTTGCTCAAATTCTTCACGGTTATCCTGACAGCAGTCGCGGCAACATCGCTTGATGGGTGCACCGGCATCTCTATAGCTACCCCGGCTACGATTGCACAAACCACCAAGGGCAGTATTACGGTTGTCGCCCAAAGTGCTCCATCGAAGACCACTTCGGTACAGTCTCTGCGCCTCCAGGTAACGAGTGCACTGCTCAATCCAGGTAATGTTCAGCTTGTAACTAATCCAGTTACAGTTGATCTAGCCAACATCACCACCGGTTCCGCCTTCTTGTCTACTGCAACTGCCCCTGTGGGCCTCTACTCTAGCTTGACGATCACCTTCTCTAATCCATCCTTGTCCATTACCAATACCACTGGAAATCCCATCGCCATCCCGGGGGGAACCTGTGCCGTCCAGAGCACTTGCACCTTCGTGCCACCTGTTACCACCAGTCAATCGACTGTAACCACCGGAGCCCTGCCATTAGCGGTTATTGCCGGCAAAGCTACTAGCTTCGCACTCACGCTTAGCATGAGCAAAATACTGCAATCGAACGACAGTCTTGACTTCAGTACAGGAGTCGACACCGGCCTCGATAAGGCAGGCACATCCGGTAGTCCTACCACCAGTGGCAATGAGCCACTGGATGCCGAGATAGGAGTCGTCCAATCCGTAGCCAACGGGCAATTAGTCTTAGTGTCCGAATCCAACGACGTCTCTCCCTCCATTACGATCGACTCAGATACCAGTTTCAACTTTCCTTCACCTATCTGTGCCGCCAACAACACCTCTTGCATCGCTGCGGGTGAAGTGGTCGTTGCTGCGCTTAGTCTAACTTCGGCTGGAACATTGCACGCCGACAGTATCGCGTTCGCTGATGCTGCCAATGCAAAACTCCTTCAGGGAACTGTCGTCGCTATCTCCCCGTCATCTAGCAGTTTTCAGATTCTGGTCAATAAATCCTTTGGCTTTACAACCGACCCATCGCCGGATGACAGTACGGCCACCATCACACTTGAAGCCGGTACAGTATTTGGCATCAGTTCCGTTGCTTACCCCACGGTGAGTGGCACCTCTTTCAGCAGCCTGAACAGCATGGTGGTCGGCCAGACGGTGCTCGTCGATGTTGCCGCTTCCAGTTTTTTACCAAACGCGTCATCTGCTCAGGTCTTCCTCACAGACTCTACCGCCAGTGGCACGATCTCGGCACTAAGTAATAGTGAAACATTCACTCTAACCAACTACCCTGCCGAGCAGGACAACTCATCTCCCATCACCTCCATGACAACCGTTCAGACTGGTATTGGAACCCTGTATCGCAATCTAACCCCAGCGAGCTATTCGTCGCTCACCAATGGTCAAAGTGTTAGTGTCACCGGACCATTGTTCAATACGTCTCCCACACCCACACTTGCCTCTGATCAAATAAGCCTGCACGCCTCCACTGATCAGTAATAAGTCATAATGTTGCACGCTTGAGCTAGTTAAGCGTCACGTCGACCAGGAAAGCTTAGCCCCTATGCTGCAAGTTATTATCAATGCGGACGACTTTGGCCTCACAGACGGCGTCACCAGCGGCATCGTTCACGCCATACAACAGGGGGTAGTTACTAGCACCACGGCAATGGCCTGTGTGCCGGGGGCTGCGGATAGATTACGCCGCTACGCCCCCCAGATCCCGCAACGTATTGGTGCTCATCTCCAACTAACCACGGGGCGTCCACTCTCGCATCCATCGCTGATTCCCACGCTCTGCGCGGCTAATGGCAACTTTCATGAATCCAAAAGTTCCCTGGCAAAAGCATCGATCCGCGAGATTCTGATCGAGTGGCACGCTCAGTACCAGTTTCTCCTCAATCTGGGTATCCAGCCAACCCATATTGATACGCATCACCATGTACACAAACTGCCAAACGTATTCGAAGCATTCTGTGAGATGACAAATCGTCTCTCCATACCTGCGCGTGCCGTCACACCTGCCATGCGCCTCTCGTTGCAACAAGCCTGCGTCCCTTGTCCAGATCAAATGATCCTTGCTTTTTATGGAGATGCTTTGGACATTGATACGTTCCTCTCACTGACGAAAGGGCCCCTGCAATCAGTGAGCGAGTCCACTGTGGTTGAAATCATGTGTCACCCGGGCTACTCCTGTGCAAGCTTGCTAAAACTCTCCAAATACACCCACCAGCGTGATCGGGAACTGGCAATTCTTTGTAGTCCACAACTTTCGCAGCAGCTCTCCAGTCACGGAATCACGCTCAGCTCCTACGAAGTTCTCCACAATATCCGACCTCTGACAAATGCATCCCACATACAGTCTGCATAGCGCAGAAGCTGCATTGTCACCTGTATCTCGGTAAATTTCAGTTACAGTATCACTCGGGCTGCTTACCACTCGCTAAGTCGACGTTCATAGCCTGAAGGATTGGAGAACATCCACGTCGTGGATAATGTAATACCGTAAGCCCATATTTCCCCACCACTACACCATGGCCTAGCCAGTGACCAAGCCGCAGCGTCGAAAGAGTCTCTTCGCGCAAATATCCACTAGCCTGTATCCAGACCACAGTTCGCACCTGTTCGTAGGTTTGATCAAGAAGTGCAGATACGATATCTGCTGAACCCTCCCCTTGAAGAACGTCGACACATTCTCCAGGCAACACGCCACTCCAGCAGATACGAGCAGCATGCTCCTCCGTCAGCAACAGAATTCGCAGCCCCGTACGCCCCTCTTTCATTTTGGGAAGTATCTCGCCCAAGTGTTGCGTGCAGTTTATATAAAGCGCTCGTGCAGATATCGCATTACATCCAGAAAATTCAAGACAACTGACTCCACCATTCGACTGCTGAACACGATGAACATCTCTTATGGGCAGCTTCATTGCAACTGCCAGCATCACACTGATCGCAGCACCATGGCCAACGATTAGTACAGTCTGTCCACGTCGGTGCACCAACAAATCATTCCAGAATCCGCGCACTCGATCTGTCGCATCGCCAAGCGGCGAAAAACTCAACGTATCTGGCTCGTCTTGAGTTAGCCGTAAGGGCAGTACAAGTCTCTCCGGACTCTCTTTCCACAACTCATACTCAGCAGGATACCTATCGCGAACTGACTCGATCAGCAGACCTTCCCACCCCGGTAGATGAACCTCACGAAGCCTGGCATCATAGACAATCGGCGGCACCGGTTTGCCCGAGCGATAGGTTGAATGTATCCCTTCAGCCGTTTGCCTGGCCCGCTTCAATGTACTGCACAGAATGACATCAAAGTCTGTCTGACTCAGATACTCCCCGCACGCAACCGCTGTCTTCCAGCCCTTTGCCGTAAGCCGTGGCTCATCTCGGCTACCCTGAAAGCGCTTCGCAGCGTTATAGTCACTCTGTCCGTGACGAACAAGAATCACCCGTGTCACAGCACTATCAAGGACAAACTTCACCTTAAGCCTCTATCAGTTCGGCATGCGCCGTTCCCAACGCTACACGATCCGCAGCACGAAACACCTGTGCATACCGTCCATTCTGATGCATCAGTTGGCTGTGACTTCCCTGCTCGACAATTACGCCACCCTCCACATAAAGAATTCGATCACACTCACTCGCTGCATGAGGATCATGTGTCACGAGAAACGTTGTCCTCCCCTGACTTGCACCTCGCAGCGCCTGCGATACCTCACGCTCATTCATCTGATCAAGACCCGTCGTGGGCTCGTCACAGATAAGAATAGGCGCTCCTCGCACTACAGCTCGTGCAATTGCAATCCGCTGCTTCTGTCCTCCAGAAAGCGAGGCTCCCCGCTCACCGACCATTGTGCTGTATCCATGCGGCAGCCGCGAAATAAAATCGTGTGCATTAGCCACCTTAGCCGAAGCAACGATCTCTTCTTCACTAGCCTGCCTCGCACCGTTTGCAATGTTCTCCCGCACAGTTGCAGCAAACAGCAAACTCTCCTGCATCACCACGCCGAGTTGAGACCGAAGACTATCTACCTTATACTCACGCAGATCGCGTCCATCTATTAGGATGCGGCCTTCCGTCGGATCGTACAGACGTAGCAGCAAACTCACAATCGTAGACTTCCCGCTTCCAGAAGGTCCTGCAACAGCAAGACGCTCTCCAGCAGAGACTTCAAAGCTCACACCGCGAAGCACTGGGTGCTTCGAATCGTAACCGAAGGATACAGCTTCAAACCGTACTGTTCCAGAAAATGGAGGAGCATCGATCGCCCCCTCGTGGTCTCGTATCTCCGGCACAGTCTCAAGCAATTCAATGATGCGCTCGCCCGAGGCCAAAGCCTTCGCTATCTGTCCTAGATACTTGGCAAGTTGACGCATCGGACGAAACGCAGTCCGCAAATAGCTCATAAACACCACAAGATCACCAGGTGTTAGCTTTCCGGACAACACCATCGTGGCGCCCAAATAGAGAATGATGGCCGTAGTGCACGCAACGAGCAACTCCACAAGTCGCTCAAGTCCAGCCGTCAGCTTCTGAGTATGATCAATGTCAGCTTGATTTTTTAATGTCTCGTCAGAGAAGAACGTTGAGAACTTTTCTTGCAGGGAGAGTGCTTGCACCACCCGTATAGACGAGATCGTCTCCGCAGTCGTGGCAGCCATTGCGCCTTCCCGCTTGCGCTGGCTTCCCGAGGCTGCATGGATCCGAGTAGCAAGTCTGCCAGAAGAAAAAATAAACACCGGAATTGCCAACACAGCGACTGATCCTAGATGCCAGTTCACCCAGAACATGACTCCCAGCATCGACAGGAGACTAGCGCCATTCGTCACCAGTGGCAACGCTGCCGTAACGATCACCTCACGCAGACGGTCTACATCCGATGTAACCCGTGCCATCAAATCGCCTGTTCGATTGCGTGCATGAAACGACAGGGATAGATTGGCAAGATGGATAAACAGTCTCGACCGGATCCGGGACATGATACGAGATACAGCGCGTGTCATCAAAATGGTGCTGTAGTAATCACTCACCGCAGCCAGCCCAGCTATCAATACCGTTGTACCGGTCAACACAATCAGAAGCCCGACTGGATGGCCTGCGGGAAGCCATGCTGGAAGTGCGCTTGCACGCTTCGATCCAGTCGAGAGAAATAGCAGGTTGAATACGTACTTCAACGGCCACGGTCCGAGTGTTGTCAGTACAACTGTCATCCCCACACCGAAGGTCGACAAAGGAAGCAGCTTCTTTTCCTTGGCAATCTCCGGCCAGAAGAAGCGTACCAAACGCCACCCTTCGGGCAATATCTGCCTGAGTGGTACTTGGCGCCTAATCATGTTGTGCAACTCTATGCCCCGCGTCGAAGGCACATCCGTTCATCTCAAATCGGGACCATACTTCCGATGCACTCGATGCAAGCGAGAAATGACGCATGACTTTCTCTCTCCCGCGATCACCAATCTCTTGCCGCAACTTCGGATGTAGCAACAGTGTCGCCACGGCATCAGCTAATGCTGTAGCATTCTTCTCCGGAACCAGTAAACCGTTCTGCATAGGTTCCACTAATTCGCTTATACCCGAGACATCAGTTGATACCACAGCCAAGCGCTGTGCCATAGCTTCAATCAAAACATTCGGAATCCCATCACGGTCACCATCGTCCGTGACCAGACATGGCAGCGCAAAGATATCTGCACTCCGGTACATCTCGGCCACACGATCTTGGGTCATCTTACCTGCCAGGGAAACACAGCTTTCAACACCTAAATCGGCGATCAGTGCCTCCAACTCATCACGCATCGGGCCATACCCCACAATCACACATCGGAACCTGAAGCCGCGATCTTGCAGCAAGCGGCACGCACGAATTAAGTAAGGGAACCCTTTCTTTTCACAATAGCGACCTACACTCAAAACAAGAGGCACATCGTCACCGGAAACGTCCTGTTCACTACTTCTCTTGCGACCATCAAACAGACCCAAGTCGATGCCATGATACACACAATGAATCTCTGTATCACTTGTTGAAAGAGTGGTTAGATATCTCCGGTTATAGTCAGTGCAGGTCAATACAAACTTTGCTTTGCTAATCTTGCGATCCAACTCCGCAGGGTTCGAGCGATAGATATCTTTCGCATGCGCCGTAAAACTAAATGGCAAATCGGTAAAGCCATGAATCAATTCAGCCACTGTTGTAGGAATATTCGCAAAATGAGCATGGATATGGGTACAACCACTCCTGCGCACAGCATCGGCAAAGTAGCCGGCATGAATCAACTCCTTCAGCCGCTGTCTTCCAGGTTGCCGCAGATAGCTCCATACCGTACGCACATACGCAATCGGTCGGCGAATCAGTAAAAGCAGATGCAGCTTCAAGAGCAATAGCCAATTTAATATAGACCTTACACCTGTCAGATCCAACGTATAGGTTATGTGCGCATTGACTCTTTCTACCGCAGGGTGAAAGCTCGATTCATCTGGATGCCGCAACGAGAAAATATGAAGATGTGCACCCAAGGCTTCAAGACCAAGAATCTCATTAAGAATAAAAGTCTCAGATAGACGTGGGTAGGTCTTCATTAGGTAAGCAATCTTCGTCATGCCGGGATTGAAGTCTTTCCCGGCTAGAGTCCGGTCCACCACCTGCTCAGACGACTCTTCCAACTCAGTTTGTGCCTCGGATACTGCACTCTGGCTCATCGGTATTCTCCACAAACATCTATGCACCTGTCATGCCATACCAGACGCAAATATCGACCTGTAAATCCTTACACTTCCATGACCTTCCACAATCCAAGTGAGTTCAATCGACTCAGACGCGCCCCAGAAATGACTCACTTGCGATTCTTTTGATATCCCATAGGAGCAATACCCAGCTAACAGATTCTCAAGCGCTACAGAATCTACCCAAAGCATTTGTCACGCAACGTAACCAGCTACCTCGATCCGCGTCACAATTCTTCTGCCACAAAAGTGGGTGTTCCCACTTTCGCCATGTGTCGAAACAACTCAATGCAATGTAACTACGATCAGCACTTGCACTGATTCTAAAGATCTTCCCTACATCAGCACGTTGGCTGCCAACGTGCTTTGTATCAGTGCAGTGCCCGGCCTGCTTCGTATCGGCCAGAGCCGCAACTGAGGGAGATATATGGCGAAGCGAGTCATGTTTTATTGCCAACACATATTGGGTATGGGCCATCTTGTTCGCAGCTCTGAAATCGTCAGGTCGCTGACTCACGACTTCGATATTCTCTTCGTTCTCGGAGGAGTTATTCCTCAGGGCTTTCAAGCACCGGAAGGTGTGACGATCATGCAGCTTCCTGCGATCAAAACAGACTCGAACTTCTCTCATCTTCAAACCTGTGATCCTACCGAAGACCTGGAGCAGAACAAGCAGTCACGCCGTGAGATGTTGCTCAATGCCTTCAATGACTTCCAGCCAGATATCCTCATCACGGAGCTCTTCCCGTTTGGTCGTAAGCAATTCTCGTTTGAGTTGCTTCCACTGCTGGAACTCGCTCATCAGCAGACCAGCCGCAGACGAGCCATGGTCGTCTGTAGCCTACGTGACATTCTCGTTACAAGAAAAGATCAGAACGATTATGAAGAGCGTGTCTGTAAGACCGTGAATCAGTTTTACGATCTCATCCTCGTTCACGGCGATCCGAATCTGCAACAACTCGGCGAAAGCTTTCTTCGCACATCCGATCTGCTCTGCCCGGTCTACTATACGGGCTATGTTGTCCGACAGCAGTCAGAAGGGGTCAGGACCGAATCGTCGACGCAGCAGAAAAATACGTTGCCAACCATTGTGGTCAGCAACGGCGGTGGTCAGCCAGTCAGCGGCCACATATTCCTTGAGAACTGCCTACGCGCTGCAGAAATTCTGCAGTCCATACGTCCGCTTCAATTTCACTTCTTTGCCGGCCCCTTCATGGACGAGCATGCCTTCCAGCGGCTCTCGAGCTTGGCAAATCAGATCCCATCGGTAACTTTCACACGATATACACCTAACCTGGCAGCCAGTCTCGCTCTCGCTGACCTCTCCATCAGCATGGCTGGATACAACACCATTATGGATATTCTCTCCACCGGAGTTCGCGCACTCGTCTCTCCATTTGTAGGTGGTGGCGATCAGGAACAGACTGCACGAGCAGAAAAAATGGCGCAGATGGGCGTCCTCAATGTTCTAACCCAAGACCAGTTGGAACCGCCCCAGTTTGCGGCAGCCATCCTTGAAGCTCTACAGAGAGAACCCGTCAGAGTGCCATTTAACGATCAGGGAGCAGCGAACAGCAATCGCTTTCTCCGCGAACACTTCACCACATGGAACCCACCATGCACCGCTGAAGATCTGGAACTTGAAACTGCCGCTCAAGCTTGATTTGCCGCCCTTATCACGCAAACCACTTAGCCACACAAAGAGGATACGATGCGACTTCTGGTCTACTCACACGATACCTTCGGTCTCGGAAACATCAAGCGAATGCTTGCGATCTGTACACACCTGCACGATACCATCCCAGGACTGTCGATTCTTATCGTCAGTGGCTCGCCGATGCTGCATAGCTTTCGTGTCTCTCCGGGAATCGACTATATCAAGCTTCCCTGCTTGAAGCGCTCCGACTCCGGCAACCTTGGCGTGCGCTATCTGGACCTTGATATAGAACAGGTCATTCGCCTCCGCCGCGAACTCATCCTCTCCACCGTGATTAGCTTCAAACCGGACATCGTACTCGTCGACAAAAAGCCCGAAGGACTCGCTGGCGAGATGGAGCCAAGCCTTCGCTACATCCGCTGCAACTTGCCTCAGACCAGAACCATGCTCGTCCTGCGTGACATTCTCGATACTCCGCAGAGTACCATCCAGACCTGGTCAGAACACGGAAGCTACAAAACTGTCGAGTGGTACTACGACGACATACTCGTTCTTGGCTCACAGCGGCTCTTCGATGTGTGTGCTGAGTACTCATTCCCCGAAGTCATACGTCGCAAAGTGCGCTTCTGCGGTTACGTTGCGCGCCAGCACTCTGCTCGTACTAGAACAGATCTGCGCAACCACATTGGCGTTCAGAAAGGCGAACAACTCGTTCTCGTCACAACGGGAGGAGGCGAAGACGGACATCATGTGCTCTCCGCAGCAATCTACGCTATGCAGCAGTTACCCAGGCATCATCACCTTCGGGCACTTGTCGTTGCCGGTCCGGAGCTTGGTCCCAAGCTCACCACTGAAGTACATCGTGCCGCTCGAGCTTGCCCCAATATCAAGGTGGTTGAGTTTATCGACGATATGATGGGCTACATCGCAGCCTCGGACCTGGTCGTCTCCATGGCCGGCTACAACACTATTTGCGAACTGCTCACCGTAGGCAGACAAGCCATTATTGTCCCCAGGGTTAAGCCCGTCGAAGAGCAAAAGATCCGCGCTGAACGCATGGCCATGATCCCCATCTTCACCACTATCCTGCCTGATGCCTTGAATCCGATGCTACTCGCAAAGACCATCACCGCCCGCCTGCAGCAAGAAAGAGAACAACTCCAACCCTCCCACGGAATAGATCTGGAAGCCTTGGAAAGGATCAGCGATATATTCAACGAACACGCGCGCTCTCGCTCTGGTCGATTCCAAACAGCTACAAAACAACTGCACACCATGACGGCTGTCGCCAACGCTTGAGCCAGCCTGCGACTAGCCCCGACTGCATTCATGCGTTCCAGCAATCACCGCAATGTAGACATCTGGACGCAGTGAATCAACCGCGATCCAAGGAGACTTATGAAAGTTTTAGTTACAGGAGCAGCAGGATTTATCGGATTCCACCTCTCACAGCGCCTTTTGCGTGAAGGCTTTGATGTCGTCGGCCTCGACAACTTGAACTCCTATTACGATGTCACACTCAAAATGGATCGGCTCTCGCAGTTGCAAGCACATAGCAACTTCAGCTTCGAGATTCTCGACCTCGCAGACGCAGTTCAGCTTGATCGATTTATGTCGCACTCCAAGCCTCAGATTGTCGTCAACCTTGCTGCCCAGGCAGGCGTGCGTTATTCCATGCAGAATCCTCTTGCATACATCAACAGCAACATCGTCGGCTTCGCCAACCTGCTCGAAGCCTGCGTCAAGCAGCCAACACTCGAGCATCTCGTATTTGCTTCTTCCAGTTCAGTCTACGGCGCCAACACCATAATCCCCTTCTCGGAAACAGACAGTGTCGACCAACCAGTCTCGCTCTACGCAGCTACAAAAAAGAGCAATGAGTTGATTGCACACTCGTATAGCCATCTCTATGGCCTTCCCATGACCGGTCTCCGTTTTTTCACCGTCTACGGCCCATGGGGCCGCCCCGACATGGGCTACTTCAAATTTGCTAAAGCCATACTCGCAGGCCAGTCCATCGAAATCTACAATCACGGCCAAATGCAACGCGACTTCACCTACATCGACGATATCGTCGAAGGGATCAAGCGCGTCATGCTCAACTCACCGCAAACTACCATCGCGCAAGAGAGTAATGGCACCTCGCTCAGCAATGCACGATACAGGGTCTACAACCTGGGCAATCACCAACCGGTTCCGCTTTTGGACTTCATCGGCACACTCGAGCGAGCACTCGGCAAAACCGCCAACAAAATATATCTCCCTATGCAACCAGGTGATGTCGTCTCCACGTATGCACAGATGGATGCGCTCCATCAGGCCGTAGGTTATCAGCCAACAACTTCTATTCAGGACGGCCTCGAGAAGTTTGTCGCTTGGTACACAGACTATTACGCAAACTCCAGACCTGCCGCTCAGCATGTAGCAGCTTGAACCTAACCGTACAAACAGCAAACCAAGTTTCTGGAAGGGCGGACTCTATGATGAGCAGAAGAAATGATCAGGGCGATGCAGGCATACGCATCACAGTCGTGGGATCCGGCTACGTAGGGCTCGTGGCCGCAACCTGCTTCGCAGAACTAGGACACTCCGTCATCTGCGTTGATAACAATCAACACCGCATCGCCAGCCTGCAACAGGGTAATGTGCCCATTTACGAAGACATACTTCCTGAACTCTTACGCAAACACGTCGGTCAACGCCTCAGCTTCTCGTCCGACCTCGCTACAGCAGTTAAGGCATCCGCAGCCATCTTCATTGCCGTTGGCACTCCCACGGCAGAGCATGGCGAAGCCGATCTATCCGCAGTGCAATCTGTCATCGAAGAGATCGCAGACTCGATGGACGGCTACAAAATCATCGTCGAGAAAAGTACCGTACCCGTCCAGACCAGCGACTGGATCGCCTCCATCCTTTTGCGTCGCGGAATCTCCCGCACCTGTTTCGATGTTGTCTCCAATCCCGAGTTCCTTCGCGAAGGCACTGCCATCACCGACTTTATGCACCCCGACCGCATCATTGTCGGAACCAATAGCAATCGCGCCTGGGAGATTATGAGCGCAATCTATGCTCCCTTGGCTGAGGGCTACTACTACGCCGCTGGATCAAGTGTCCCCGGACGTTGCTCTGTCGACCAGACTCCGAGTCTGATTCGCACCAGTCCAGCTAGCAGTGAACTCATCAAGCATGCTGCCAATGCATTCCTCGCCATGAAGATCAGCTTCATCAACTCCGTTGCCAATCTCTGCGAAGCTGTCGGCGCAGACATCCAGGAAGTAGCACTGGGTATCGGAACAGACCGCCGCATAGGCAAAGGCTTCCTCAACGCTGGCATCGGCTACGGCGGATCCTGCTTCCCCAAAGATGTCACAGCCTTCTGCTCTGTAGCATCGCAGTTTGGTGTCGACTTGGATCTACTCGTACAAGTCCGGCAGATCAATTCGCAGCAGCGTGAGCGTTTCATCACCAAGATCCGTTCTACCCTCGGCTCACTTCGCGGTAAAAGGCTCGGTGTCCTCGGACTCGCGTTCAAGGGCGGCACCGACGACGTGCGCGAATCCCCCGCACTTTCCATAATTGCAAGCCTGCTGCAGGACGGCTGCACCATCGTCGCTCACGACCCGGTCGCAATCACCAATACCCAGCGCGTACTGCAACATCAAGCACTCGCCTACACCGACGATCCCTACTCCGTTGCCAATCAGGCCGACGCCATCCTCGTCCTGACCGATTGGCAGGAATTTACTCAACTCGACTTTGTCGAAATCAAGCGCAGACTCAAGACTCCCATTGTGTTCGACGGCCGCAATCTCCTCAACATCGACACAATGTCTACCATGGGTTTCACCTACCTCGGAGTCGGAAGACCACTTATAACCTGCCCCACACCGCATCGCTTGCAGATGCACTCCATCGCTGCTATCGCAAGCTAAACCATCCCAATACTGTTCCCAGTCGCCCAGATCCTGACCTCTGGTACGGTGCCAGACTATGCCCGCTGCAGCTTTCTACCTCTACGCCTGCGGTCTAAAGAGACCCCTACCATGCAACCCATAACAAAACTAATCCTGCTTGTCCTGATCATTTCTCCGTTCGTTTGCTCTCATCGCACCATCGCACAGACACCCACGCAGACAACCGGAAGCATCCGCGGACGCGTCACCGACCCCTCTGGCGCCATCGTTCGCAATGCTGCCATTCTTGTTATGGAGCCGCAGACCCAGCAGAACACCTCGGCCACCAGCAACGCTCTGGGCACCTATCAGATAACAGGCCTTGCACCTGGAGCTTATAACGTCACCGTTGATGTAACAGGATTTCGTTTCTTTACTGCATTTGCCGTTCATGTTCAGCCTAATCAGACTACTGAGGTCGACGCACATCTCGTCATCGATGCCAATCAGGATGAAGTACAGGTCAACACCCAAAGTATCCCCATGGATGCGTCTCCAGACAGCAACGCCAGTGCTGTCGTCCTCGAAGGCAAGGACCTGCACGCTCTATCCGACGACCCCGAGGAACTTGCCAGTCAGTTGCAGGCCCTAGCTGGCCCATCCGCAGGACCCAACGGCGCGGAGGTCTACATCGATGGCTTCACCGGCGGACAGATACCACCCAAATCATCCATCCTTGCAATTCGTATCAACCAGAATCCCTTCTCCGCGCAATATGACCGTTTAGGATACGGACGTATCGAGATACTGACTCGCGCCGGAACCAGCCAACTCCACGGAAACTTTATGTTTCGTGGCAATCACTCCGCGCTTAATTCACAAAATCCCATCCTAAACAGCAATCGAATCCACGGCTCTAAACCCATCATTCAACCAGCCTACTTCTCGTACTACGTCGATGGCACACTTGGTGGGCCGCTCACCCACACCACATCGTTCTTTACCGATGTCTTCACACGCAGTATTCAGAACTTCAAAATCATCGACGCCATCGACCCCGCCACTGTTACCGCACTCACTCCAAACGGTGTTCCAGTCAACCAAACCATCGCAAATCCTCGCAACCGCACAGACGCAACCGCAAGGATTGACCTGCAATTGGGCGCAGCCAACACCCTCTCTCTGAAATACTCCCTCTATCGCAGCACGAAGACAAATCAGGGCGTCGGACAGACTGCTCTCGCCTCACAGGCATTTAGCACCAATGCACTTGACCACAACATACAACTCTCTCTCAGCACGGTCCTCAGTAGCAACTACATCAATCGGCTGGCAATCCAATTTCTCCACGCCCACAATGATCAGATCGTTCTGCAACAGAGCCCCACAGTAACTGTTCCCGGAGCATTTCTTAGCGGGGGTAGCAACGCAGGCACCACGCACGACACGCAAAACGATCTCGAAGTCGACGACTACGTTCTCGGTACTGCTGGCCAGCATCAACTCACCGCCGGAGGCCGACTGCGTCTCTATCGCGACTCAAACTATAGTGATGCCGGATCCAACGGAAACTATATCTTCTCTTCCCTCACCGCCTATCTCAACCGAACACCCCAACAGTACCGCGAGACAGTCATCTCCAACAATCAGTTCACCGCACAATCTTCGCTCTACGACGCCGCATTATTCGTTCAAGACGATTGGAAGCTGACGCCTGACTTCACGTTTAGCTACGGAATTCGCTGGGAATCGCAGAACTATATCAACGACAAGAGCGACTGGGCTCCGAGAATCTATCTCGCCTACATTCTCAACCACGCACATGGGCGACCCAAAACCATCCTGCGCACGGGCTATGGCTGGTTCTATCAACGCTTCACCGTACCTAATACCTTCGACTCCCTTGGCGGAACGCCCTATGTCGCACAGGCTATCCACTATAGCCAACACACCGACACTACACCTGCCAATCAGCAGATCTACATCGTCAACAACCCCACCTACGCTGAAACCAGTCCAGGCAATGCCACGAAGCCGACACCGCCGAGCTCTGCTAACGCCGCCACCGTCAACTACACCATAGCTCCAAACTTCCACTCCGCACTGGACATCCAAGGCGCCATCGGTGTCGACCGCAGCCTCTCCAAAAAAGTCACCGCCAACATCACCTACCTCTACAGCCGCGGATTGCATCAATATATGAGCAACAACATCAGCGCGCCAGAATTCAACTCTGCTCTCGACACCTATCCAGACACAGCGCTCACTCCTCCCAACGCTAATATCTATCAATTCCAGTCCAGTGGCATCTACCATCAAAACCAATGGATAGCCACCGTCAATGCACGCTTCCACAAACTCCAAATAGTTACCTATTACAGTTACAATCTTGCCAAGGGAGACACCAACGGCGTCAACTACTTCCCCTCCAACGCGCACAACCCCACCTTTGACTATGGCCGGACATCTTTTGACATTCGACATCGCTTTCTACTATCCGGAAACCTGCAACTCCCCTTCGCCTTCGCCATCTCTCCCTTCCTCGCCTTCAACTCCGGGACTCCTTACAACATCACCATCGGCAATGACCTGACGGCAAACAATCAGTTCAACGCGCGGCCTGCCTTTGCCAATCCCTCGAACGGTTGCGTTCCTCCTCTCGTACCCTACGGTCAACTTTGTCTCGACCCCAATCCCACCGGCACCCACGAGCAAATCATCCCCTACGGACTGGGCACAGGCCCCGCCAACGTCACCGTCAATCTCCGCCTTAGCAAAGCATTCGGATTCGGCCCCCGTCTCACCAGTACCTCCTCAACATCCAGTGCACAAACCAGCACCCAGGACTCCGGCGCCGAAGCGATCACTGGTTCAGCACCCACCGCTGGTCATAATGCAGCGTCAACCGACCGCCGTTACAGCTTCACCGTCTCCATATATACGGTCAATCTCTTCAATCACCAGAATCTAAGCCCACCCAATGGAACCATCCTCTCCCCCTTCTTCGGCAAATCCCAATCGCTCGCCACTGGCCCGTTCTCTACTGCAACCGCAGGCAATCGCAGTGTCTTCTTCCAGGGAGCCTTCAGCTTCTAATCCAGACAGTCAAATATTCATCGTGTCGGGTATCTAAGTCGATTGCGAAAAGTAATCCACACCGCCGTCGATCGCCTCCAGCGCTATCCGGAAAAATGAAAGTTAGCTCTTCATCGCTTTAGCCGCTGGCCAGTTTGGATCACTGTAACAACAATCGTTACATACTCCCCAAACCCATCCACGCAACTAAACCTAGAAATTGAAAGAAAGCCCAGCCTGTAGCGTCCGCGGTGACTGCGCCAAATACAGCGTTCGTCCATCCGCCGACAAAAACGGCCGGTAGCCCTGCGCCAGCAGGTTTGTCACATCCACTGTTGCATCCAACCCCTGCGGCAACCAATGCCCAAGGCTCACCGGTTGGCGAAGATACAAGCTGAAAAACGCTTGATCGCTAAACGCCCCATACGAATCGATCGGTGTAACCAGCGCTCGTGGCTGCCACCGATACGCCGCGCGCACATTCGTCCCGCTGCGAACCACCCTGCCGCGCAGCGCAATCGTAGCCGATTCACCCTGACGTAGCGATAGGCGTGACAGCGTCTCAGCCAGCGACCGCAGCCCACCCGGATCCGCAGCCAACCCATCGCCATTGTTGTACTCTAGCGCCGTCCATATCCCAGCCGTCAATGGCTGCGTGAACGTAATGTTGACACCCTGCGTCCTGTATCCGGCCGTCGGCACGCGGAAACTACCCGTCGCGGTATCCGACATCACACCGTACCCTGTAGACACTGCAGCACTCGTCGCAACGCCCGTCGCAGCTCCAACCGCTGGCCCACCGCCCATGTCAGGTTCGCCACTCCCGGCCAGCATCACCTCATCCAGTCGATCATGGTAGTACGACACCTGGATCGTACCCCGGCCCACCTTCCGTGCGACTGAAACCTCTTGATGCACTCCGCTCTCCATCCGCATCGCGCCCTGTGACTGAATCGCCACCGGCAAATCAGGCCGTGGCCCATCCAGTGCCTCGAATGATTGCAGATCGCGCCCGGTAGCCATTCGGTACCCTATCGTCCAGTCCGTCGCTGGGTGCGCACTGATACGCAAAAATGGCCGTGCCATCACTGCATATCCCAGAGTATGTACGATGTCCAGAGCGCTCCCCGCCTCCAACTCCACCGTATCGCCCAGCTCAAACTTCTCTACACTGGCCACACGTATCGCATCCAACCCGGTCCGTTGACCACTTTGCATCAACTCCGGATGCGACTGGTAGCTCACCAACGTTCGCGCCGCCCCACCAAAACCCAGCTTCCGCTCGTATCCTGTCTGAAACTCCATCGACGGACGCCCCTGCGCCGTAGCCAACTCACTCCCCATATCAATCCGTAAGATCACATCCGCGCCGTCATCCAGCACCCGATCCACCGACAACACGCTGTGCACCCCACCCCCACCAAAATCCCCGCTCCCCGCCGAGACCGAACCCCTCGCCGTATCCCGCACATGCGGCCCCTCGGTAGCGCTTGAACTGATCAGGATAATCTGGCCATCTTCCACCATCCGCAAAATCGAACGGTTCGCTGCCGACCGCAACGTCCACTTCCAGTCGTCCCCAGGCTCATCGGACTTGCGCCGTTCTGCCGGTAGCCACGAGGTGGTGTCGAACAGCGTGCTCAAGGTCAGATTCACGACCGCCCGCGCTCCGGTTCGCACCTGAACGTTGTCTCGCAGCGCTGGCACAAAAAGCGCCGCGCTCGCACGTACTCGGTACCGTCCCGGCATCAAATTGGATATTATGTAGCGGCCATGTAGATCGGTGAATGCCGTCTTCGCCAGAGCAGAATCCCCAGATACGATCTGCACCAAAGCACCCATCTGCGCCACCCCTTGCGAGTCGCGCACCACTCCAGACACCGCCGCACTCGGTGGCGCTGCATGACACATGGGTGGAATCACCACCGATAGCATCAGAATCGCGAACTTTACCTTGGATCGTTGCACAGTCGCATTACCCTGCGCGTCGACGGCCTGCTCCAAACGTACCCAGGAAAAGTAGGGATACTCGTCCAACTTGCGTCTGCTACCGGCTATCGCTAATCCAATCTGCGTAACCATCCAGCTACTGCAACGCGAAGGAACTAATCAACTACAAACGGCGCAGATTCTGCGATCTGCTGCTTCGTGATGCCGTCGTTCACCTTGATCGTTACCTGATACTTGCCCGGCTGCAAACTCGCCAACGGTACACTGCGTTCCAGTGTCACCTGATCCGAGTTCGGGCTCAACTTCGATGTCAACTCCTGAGTCTGCAACAAAACCTTGTTGTTTGACAAGTCCGTGATCTCGTAATCGATCGTAGCGCCATTCTGTTTGCTCTTCTCGTCGATTCCCAGGTTGTATACCTGCATCCAGAAATTCAAATTTTGGCCGCGATGAAACGTCACTGGAACCGATACGCCTGTTGGAACCCGTGGACGAAGCCGCGTGTTTCCAATCACGAAGTTGCCCGCGCCAATATCCTTCGAAGGTACCCGTTCCATCTGATCGGCCAGAATCAGAGAAGATGCCGCTAAACGGTCGTCATCATACTTCGGAACATTCACACTCCGCTGCCACCGTCCAACATGGTCCTGATTGTTCACGTCCTTGATCACAATATCGACCTTGTACAATCCCGGACGCAGTGGCAGCGACTTCCAATACACCGATACATTATTCTGCGTTCTGGCAAGCAACTCGCTCGGCACCTGCACATTCACCGTATCTTCAAACGTCTGGATCGGCTTGTGGTTCAGGTTCGAAACCCGCCCCAGTATGTTCACCGTTCCGGTAGCCACACCGTCCTTGTTATTGAACGTGATGTCACGGTTCCGAATCTGCAAGGTCAACGGAACCAGAACCGTATCGTTGGTTACCTTTACATAATCCGTACGCACATCAAATAGGAACGGCGGCCCGGTCAAAATCTTGGAGGTCGCCATAAACGCCTCCAGATCTTTGAACTTGATCTCAGGTGGCGCCATCAACTTAGCAAAACGGTCCAGACGATCAAACTGCTTGCTCTGGTTACTCGACGACATTGGTCCAGTGCCAAGCTGCTCCAGTCCGCCACCGGCAAACCGGTCCGCCTGCTTGGCTTGGCCCTGCTGTTCATACAGCGTCTGGCCCGCACCAGGAACGTGCTTGAGAGCGTCCTTCTCCGACCGGTCGATCGTCATGTGGTAATCACCGCACATGCAAGTATCGACAAACTCAATATCTATGTTGTCCCCAATTCCAGCCAGATAACGGTAGTGCCACGTCTCAAACGGGAACGTCGACGTATTACCGCCGCCCTCGTCCATCGGACGCTCATAATTGCCGCCGCTCGGATGCGAATCAATACTGTCCGGTTTGCCATAAGCAATGTAAATATGGCCGCGGTCCGTGCGCCACCCCGGCTTGCCCGCCGCATAATGCTCGTTGGCGTACGCAATACGCTGGTAGTGCTCTTCGCGGTACTCGTTCTCCGGAGAGTCGGGATTCGGGTTGCGCCGCAACCAGAACTGCTCGATAAACTGATCCCGCTCCTCATCGTTGCTCAGACTCTTGAAAGCCTGCAACTCTTGATCCGTGATAATCCACCGGACGTCTTCATCGACCCACTTCTTGTACTCGCCATGCAACTCGCCGCGCAACGCTTTCTGTTGCTTGAATCGCTCCTGATCACTCAGCTTGCGCTTCAACGGATCTGGCTTCTCCACCGTCGCAGGAATCTGGTTCACTCCGTCCGTCGTCTGCCCCGCGGGCGTTGCCTGCGTCGAGGTCGCCGTCTGCGCTGATACTGCCACTGCCCCCATCAAGGCCATTAAAAATAGTGCAGATCCTGTGACCAAAGTACGCGAGGTAGACATGTGACGTGGAACTCCTGATCCCTGACTCATTGTATGACTGTTGGACGAGCGATACAAGCGACCGACACCACGCTCCCTGATATCATCCTCATCATAAGACGTACAGAAAACAGGAACATCCCCCCTGTGCCGCCGCACAACCCCGGTACTGCGGCAATTCAATGGAACGCTTCAACTTCTTCCTGCGTATTGCCTAAGGGATACGCAATACCGCAGGAAAATACCGTTCCGCACCCCAGCGGACATGGAAAAAGGGTGCATCTGGATGAGCGCGAAAAAGATCATCATTGTTGTTGTAGCTGTACTGGTTCTGGCAGGCATCATTGCAGGCAGCATCATTCATAGTCAGTCCAAC
Source organism: Acidobacteriota bacterium (assembly GCA_021780315.1). Classification (GTDB taxonomy): domain Bacteria; phylum Acidobacteriota; class Terriglobia; order Terriglobales; family Acidobacteriaceae; genus Edaphobacter. The sequence continues at coordinate 78,089 of JAJXYY010000010.1, read as the reverse complement.
GTCACTAAAGTCGCCACCGGCAAAGTCCTCCGTCAGGACCTCACCTCCATCGTCAGCGGCACCGGCCAGATCAAGCCCAAAACTTACGTCAACGTTGGCGCTACCGCCTTCGGACGCATCACCCACCTCTACGTCAAAGAAGGCGATCAGGTCAAAAAAGGAACAGTCCTAGCCACCGTCGAAAACGTCCAGCCAGAGGCCACCGTCGCCGCCCAGCAGGCCACCATCGCCTCCTCCAAAACCGACGTCAACTCCCTCATCGCAGCCGAGAAAACCGCCGAAGCCAACATTATTCAAGCAAAGGCCGATCTCGAACAGAAGCGCCTGGACTACGACCGCGCCAAGTCGCTCTATAACGAAAAGCTCATTGCCAAGCAGGACTACGACAGCAAAAAAGCAGCCTACGACATGTCCTCTGCCACCCTCACCCAGCGCATCGCCTCTCTCGCCCAGGCCCAGGCCCAGACCGAGTCCCAGCGCGCCCACGTCAATCAGGCCGTCGCCAGCCAGCGCTCTAACTTTGACGCCCTCGACAAAACCATCAGCCGCGCCCCCTTCGACGGCCTCGTCACCAACGTCCCCGTCCGTGAGGGCGAAACCGTCGTTGTAGGCATCCAGAACGCCGGCGGATCCACCATCATGACCCTCGCCGACATGTCCGTCATCACCGCCGAAGTCAAAGTCGACGAAACCGACATCGTCAACATCCGTATGGGCCAGCCTGCAGATGTAACCGTCGACGCTCTCCCCGGTCGCATCTTCAAAGGCCACGTCACCGAAGTCGGCGACCAGGCCCTCCTCCGCACCACCGGCCTCTCCACCACCCAAAGCACCACCGGTACCGAGGAAGCCAAAGACTTCAAAGTCGTCGTCACCCTCGACGAGGCATCGCCCGACCTCCGGCCCGGCCTCTCCGCCACCGCCAAAATCACCACCGCCCACAAGACCAACTCACTCGTCATCCCCATCCAGTCCCTCGTCCAGCGCGACGTAGCCACCGAAAAATACCTCGCAGCCCACGACGGCAAATCCGCCTCCAACACCGCAGCACAACCATCCGCAAAGCCCCAGTTCGTCCAGGGGGTCTACCTGCTCACCTCCGACCACGGAAAACTCAAAGCCAACTTCGCGCCCGTCACCACCGGAATCACAGGAGCAACCGACATCGAGGTCCTCGGCGGGCTCAAGGAAGGAGACGAACTCGTCACCGGACGTTACAAAGTCCTGCGCGTCCTCAAAAGCGGTACCACCGTCAAGCGGGACAACTCCCCCGACGCCACGGCCACCGACTCGGACAAGTCCTAGCAGTCGATCCAACGCCTCGGAACCAACTCAATGCGTCAAACGTACTATCCTTGAGACTTGAAACTCCCGGAGACCGGATGGCTATCGAAACTGCTGTAGACCCCAATCAGAGAAACACAAATGGCCCCATGCCGGGTGACGTCATCGTCACCGACAATCTCTGGAAGACCTACGAGATGGGCGATCAACAGGTCAATGCCCTCCGCGGCGTCAACCTCCGCATCCGCCACAACGAGTACGTCGCCATCATGGGCCCATCTGGATCCGGAAAATCCACCCTCATGAACCTCATCGGATGCCTCGACTCACCCTCCCAGGGCAAGTACTGGCTCAACGGACACGACGTCTCCGAACTCAACGACGACGAACTCGCCCGCATCCGTAACAAAGAAATCGGCTTCGTCTTTCAGACCTTCAACCTCCTTGCACGCGCCACCTCCCTCCACAATGTAGAGCTACCCCTCATCTACAATGGCACCCCCGCAGCCGAGCGCACCGCCCGCGCCAAAGCCGTCCTTGAGTCCGTCAACCTCGGCACCCGCATGATGCACAAACCCAACGAACTCTCCGGCGGACAGCGCCAGCGCGTCGCCATTGCACGTGCACTCGTCAATAAACCCTCCATCATCCTCGCCGACGAACCCACCGGAAACCTCGACTCCAAAACCGGTGAAGAGATCATGGCCCTCTTCGACGACCTCCATGCCAAGGGCAACACCATCGTCCTCGTCACCCACGAGCCAGACATTGCGGAGTACGCCCACCGCGTCGTCACCATCCGCGACGGTGTCATCGCCAGCGATCACCCCTCCGCACGTTTCCAGAATCGCAGCTAAATCGGTGCCCCATATACAACTCGGATACATAACCCGATCTCCCCGCCCCAGACACCCGGATACCACTCCACCGCCGTCTAAAATGGAATGATGGCAAAGTTTCTCAAGACTGTACTGCTCACCGCCAGTCTCGGTGCATCGCTCCTTCCATGCACCCAAGCCTTTGCTGACTCCGCGCGCTTCGACCTCGCCGGCCCCAAACTCGAAATCCGCGTCTCCCGCGACGGCAAAACACTCCCTATCGCCAACGTCCCCAACCTCCAGCCCGCAGACAAGCTCTGGCTTCACCCCGACATGCCCGACACCCAGTCGGTCCGTTACCTCCTCATCGTCGCCTTCCTCCGCGGAACCACCAATCCCCCGCCGGACAACTGGTTCTTCAAAATCGAAACCTGGCGCAAAAATGTCCGTCAGGAAGGCGTCACCATCACCGTCCCCGACGAAGCCCAGCAGGCCATCCTCTTCCTCGCACCGGAGACCGGCGGCGACTTCACCACCCTCCGTTCCTCCGTCCGCGCCCGCCCCGGCGTCTTCGTCCGCGCCTCCCAGGACCTCATCGAAGCTGGCTTCGAGCAGGCCCGAATCGAAAAGTACATCGCCTCCCTCCGCCAGATCCCACCCGCCGAGACCCAGCGCCTAGCAGACCACTCTGCACTCCTCGCACGAACCCTCAACCTCAAGCCCAACGATGAGTGCTTCAAACGTCCCGTCGACCTACAATACAGCTGCCTCACCCAGTCCGGAAACCAGACCCTCCTAGACGACGGCCACGCCCAAAGCATCGTAGCCGGACTCGCCAGCGGAACCAACTCCGACTTCATCAACGCCGCCAGCTACACCCCCCTCGCCGGCGGCGGCAACTACAGCGCCTACGTCGGCGCACTCGTTGATCTCATCCGCATCACCAGCGGCCTCCACACCGCCCAGTACCAGTACATCCCCGCCATCGCCGCACCCGAACAGGAGAGCCTCAACCTCCGCCTCAACACCCCGCCATCCTTCCGCAATCCCAAATCCGTCATCGTTATCGGCCTCCCCGCTATCCAGAAAGCGGTTCCGCCCCCCCTCCGCCCCAGCAACCCGGACTTCGTCAACTGCCTCGTCAAGCCCCGCCTCGTACTACCCATCGAAGGCGCACCCCTCGTCTACTCCACCGCCTTCGCCCACCAGCTCGTCCTGCACCTCAACACCCCCATCCCAACACCCGACATCCCCCTCACCCCCGACGCCTTCCGCGGCGGCCTCATCATCGCTCCCACGGAAGACCGCAAGCTCCTGAGTCCAGCACCCACCACCCAGACAACCGTCTCCCCCAACCAACATCCCCTACCTCCAGGCGAGATCTCCGGAACCGTCTCCGGACAGTGGGGCTTCGATTCCTTTACCGGCCCCACCGTCCTCCTCCAGAAGGCCCCCGGCACCGGCTGGAAGCTCATCTCCGACGCCCCGCTCATCGCCGGACACGAGAACCACGTCCTGCTCACCGCCAATGGCACCGCCTGCGTCGACTCCATCACGCTGGACGGCTCGCCTGTCAGCCAGCCCTCCAGCCAATCCGAAATCCACTGGAAGCTGGGCGATGCTCTCAATACCGAGACTCCGAACACCGTTGATCTCACCCTCCCCCTCAAAGCCGTCAACCCCGGGGCCCTCCACATCGCCGTCCACCAGTTCGGCGAATCCACCCCCGCCATCGTCACCGCCCAGACCTTCTCCGAGCCAGCCACCATCTCCCAGGTCCACCTCCACGCGGCCGACACCATCGCCACTCTCACCGGAACCAACCTCGATCAGGTCCAGCAGATGGCCATCGACAATCTCATCTTCACCCCCGCAACCCTACCCGCTACAGACGCCGACACCGCCCCAGCCGCACCCACATCCACCGACGAGCTGCGCCTCAGCCTCGCACCCGGCCTAGCCGCACCCAAGCTCCACCCAGCTGAAAAACTCACCGCCCACATCACCCTCCGCGACGGCCGCGTCCTCTCCCTCCCGCTTACCGTCGAGCCCTCACGCCCTTACGTCACCATGCTCAACCGCAACCTCGTCCAGCCAGCAGACCTCCCCCTCCACCTCGCCAACGATCTTGACCTGCCCCTCACCCAGCAACTCACCTTCTCGCTTAAGTCCACCGCACCCTTCCCCCGCGCAGGCAAGATCGAGATCGCCAGCCCCGACGGCTCACTCCAGACCATCCTCACCGTCCCCTCGGGCTCACTGGTCCTGCAGAACCCCCACACCATCCTCGCCACCCTCAATCCCCTCAAGGCCTTCGGCGCCTCCGCCTTCGGTCCTCTCCGCCTCCGTGCTCTCGCCCCCGACGGCACCCCCGGCGACTGGCTACCCCTAGCCACCCTCGTACGCCTGCCCTCCCTCACCAACATCCGCTGCACCCCCGACCCAGCCGCGACCTGCACCCTCCTCGGCTCCGATCTCTACCTCATCGACACCATCGCCGCTGATCCCGACTTCACCGCCCCCATCACCGTCCCCGACGGCTTCGTCAGCAACTCCATCGACCTCCCCCGCCCCGCCAGCGCACCAGCCACCCTCTCCAGCACCCGACCCGCCACCATCCTCCTCTACCTCCGCCTCCGCGACGACCCCGCAGCAGCCAACACCATCACCCTTCCCATCCTCCCCCAGCCACCCGATCTCGCACGCGGAAACGCCCAGCCGAAGCCGGGCGCCTCCTCCAACGATCCTGTCCACTGATCGTTTACTTCACCACTTCTTCCGCTCGCAGATCGATCTGCACCTTGCTGTGCTTCACGCTATACGTAAAGTAGATCACCAGGCCGATCAGCAGCCAGCCCACCACCACCACCTTGGTCAGCGTAGGCAGCGTCCAGATCAAATATAGCGCGCTCAGAATTCCCAGAATCGGAACCAGCGGCACCAGCGGCGTACGGAACGGACGATGCAACTCCGGACTCCGCCGCCGCAGTATCCACACGCCAGCGCACACAATCGCGAACGCCAGCAGCGTCCCCATGTTCACCAGTTCGCTCAACTTGTCGATCGGCAGCACCGCCGGCATAAACGCCACAATCGCGCCCACCACAATGTTCGAGATCCACGGCGTGCGGAACTTCGGATGGATCACTCCAGCCCACTTCCACAGCAGTCCATCCCGCGACATCGAGAAGAACACCCGCGACTGACCCAGCAGCATCACCAGCATCACCGTGCCCAGCCCGAACACTGCGCCAATCTTCACCATGATGCTGCCCCAGCGCACCCCCGTCACGTCAATCCCAACCGCCACCGGATCGGCAACATTCAGAGCCTTGTAGTTCACCAGCCCCGTCAGCACCCCCGACACCGCAATGTACAGAATCGTGCACACCACCAGCGAACCCAGTATTCCGATCGGCATATCCCGCTGCGGGTTCTTCGCCTCCTGCGCTGCCGTCGACACCGCATCGAACCCGATATACGCAAAGAAGATCGATGCCGCACCCGCCGAAATACCCGCAATCCCGAAGTTCCCATGCCCATCGCTCGGCGGAATGAACGGCGTCCAGTTCGCATGAGCATGCTCCGGATGATGCACCAGAAACCAGCCCCCCAGAGCCAGAAACACTCCCACTATGCCCAGCTTCACAATCACGATCGCGGTATTCAGGTTGGCCGACTCCTGTATCCCGCGAACCAGCACCGCGGTCACAATCGCAATCGCCAAAAATGCCACCAGGTTGAACACCCCAGCCACGTGCGGCAGAGTACTCACATCCACCCCCGCAGGCACCGCCGCCAGTTGCATCCAGCGATCATGGTAGTTGTACAGAATCATCCCCGGCGTCGTCGTCAACTGCGGCGGCAGATGGATATGAAAATCCTGCAGCAGCCCCACAAAATATCCGCTCCACCCCGAGGCCACAGTGGCCGCACCAAACGCATACTCCAGCACCAGGTCCCAGCCGATAATCCAGGCCACAAACTCACCCAGCGTCGCATACCCATACGTGTACGCCGAACCCGCAATCGGTATCAGCGACGCAAACTCCGCATAGCAAAGCCCCGCAAACGCACACGTAATACCCGCCACGATAAAGCTCAGCATCACCGCAGGCCCAGCATGTTTCGCCGCCGCCTGCCCCGTCAACACAAAAATTCCCGCGCCTATAATCGCGCCAATCCCCAGCGTAATCAGATTCAACGGACCCAGTGCTCGCTTCAGCCCGCCTTCTTCATTCGCCGCTTCATTCATTAGCTTCGACATCGGCTTGGTAGCCATCAGTTTGAACATCGAGTCAGATACTCCCTTTTCGAACAAATCATGAATTCAAGCCTGTGCCACGGCTCCACGCTGAGATCGCGACCACATCCAGTACACCGGAACGCCCAGCAAAACCAGCAGCAATCCCGGCCAGGTGTATTGAGGTTTGTAACGCAATAGTACTGCACTAATCCACATCGCCATCACGATATACAACCCCGGCAACACCGGATACCCCAGCGCTTTATACGGTCGAACTGCATCCGGCCGCGTCCGCCGCAGCACAAATAATCCGCCGATCGTCAGCATGTAGAAGATCAACACCGCAAAAATGACATAGTCCAGCAACTGCCCATAGCTCCCCGAAAGACACAACAAGCACGTCCAGCCCCACTGCACCCACAGCGAGTTCACCGGCGTCTTGCTCTTCGCGCTCAGCTTGCCCACCGACTTGAAGAACAACCCATCCTGGCTCATCGCGTAGTACACTCGCGCCCCCGCCAGCAGCATCCCGTTCACACACCCAAACGTCGAAACCAATATCGCCGCCGCCATCAGTTTCGCGCCAATCCCCGCAAACGCGCTCTCCATCACCGCCGTCGCCACCCGGTCCTCCGACGCAAACTGAATCCCCCGACCCACTATCGTCGTCGCACCAGCATCACCAGCCAGCGGAAGCACACTCAAATACACAAAGTTGCACAGCACATACAGCAGCAGCACCACCCCCGTCCCAATCGCCAGCGATAGCGGCAGATTGCGCTTCGGGTTCCGAATCTCCCCCGCCGTAAACGTCACGTTATTCCACGCATCCGAGCTGAACAGCGATCCCACCTGCACCACCGCCACCACCGTAAACAACCCAACATACGCCGTCGGCCCACCCACACCCACCTGCACCGCATGTACTGTATGCCACCCCGCACCCGACCAGAACGCATGCCACCCCACCCCAAAGTTCGCCGCCACCGCCGTCGCATTCTTCGCCAGCAGTCCCACCAGCACCACTCCAGCCAGTGCCAGCACCTTCGCCGAAGTAAACACATTCTGCACCGCCGCACCCATCCGCACGCCCAGCGTATTCAGAATCGTCAGTAGCGTAATCACCACAATCGCTGCCAGATTGGCCGTATTCAATCCAATGTCCATATTCCCCAGCACCATCGGACCCACCGGCCACGCCGGAACATGCCCAATATGCCACAGCCAGTGCTGCCCGCTTACGCTCGGAAAAAATACCCCCAGAAACTTCCCAAATGCCACCCCCACCGCAGCAATCGTCCCCGTCTGGATCACCAGGAACAGCGTCCACCCATACAAGAATCCCCACAACGGCCCCAACGCCTCCCGCAGATACACATACTGCCCGCCCGCCTTGGGCATCATCGCCGCCAGCTCCCCGTAGCTCAGCGCCCCGATAATCGTCATCACCGCCGTCACCAGCCACGCCGCAATCAGCAGCGCCGGAGACCCCAGCGAACGAGACATATCCGCCGACACAATAAAAATCCCCGACCCGATCATCGACCCCATCACGATCGCCGTCGCAGAAAACAGCCCCATCCCCTGCACAAACTGCGGTGCGGCCTCACCCGCCACACTCACCTCCGTCGCCTCAGCCACGCACCCTCCCACCAAACGCTCTTCCTTCGCCCAAGACGTAGAACCTGCTTTCCCGTCGCTTATCCTGTCCGTCTGTTCTACCGTAATTTTTCGAGAAAGTCTCCCACCACCTGCGCTACCGACTCCCCCTCCACAAACAACCCGCTAATCACCGCCACCGAGTCCGCACCAGCCTCCAGCACACTCCGCGCATTCTCCCGCGTAATCCCGCCAATCGCCACCAGCGGCTTGCCCGTCAGCACCCGTGCCCGCCGCACTCCCTCCAGCCCCACCACCGCCTCCGCATCCACCTTCGTCCCCGTCGCAAACACCGGCCCAATCGCCACATAGTCCGCGCAGCCCGCCTCCGCCGCAACCACCTGCGCCTCCGTATGCGTAGACACTCCAATCACCCCACCCAACCCCATCACCCGCCGAACATCCTCCGGCGAAACATCCCCCTGACCCACATGCACCCCACCGAACCCAGCCAGCAACGCCAGATCGGCGCGGTCATTCATCACCAACCGACACTCACTCCCCGCGAACACCTCCCGCAGCACCGCCGCCCCGGTCAACACCTCTTGAGGAGCCCCATCCTTATCCCGCCACTGCACCAGCCCCACCCCGGCCTCCCGAAGCTCCAAACAAAAATCCCGAAGCTCCACACCTCGCTGCCGCAACACTGCTGCATCCGCGATCACATAGAGCTTCGGAAGTTTCACCGTACTATTTGCCTGCCTGCCGCTCGAAAAACCGCTCCATAAACTTCGTATCAAACGCCCCCGAACGAAACTCCTCATCTGCAAAAATCTTCTCGTGCAGCGGAATCGTCGTATGAATACCCTGCACCACAAACTGGCTCAGCGCACGCTGCATCTTGTTCATCGCATCCACGCGGTCCGACCCATGGCATATCAGCTTCGCAATCAGCGAGTCATAGTACGGCGGCACCACGCCCTCCGCATACTGCGCCGTATCCACACGAACCCCATTGCCACCCGGTAGATTGAACGCCGTAATCTTGCCCGCACTCGGCGTAAACTTCTCCGGATGCTCCGCATTGATCCGGCACTCGATCGCATGACCGCGAATCTCCACCGGCTTCGTAATAATCGAGCTCAGCTTCTCTCCCGCTGCAATCCGCAACTGCGCCTTCACCAGGTCAATCCCTGTAACCATCTCGGTTACACAATGCTCCACCTGAATACGCGTATTCATCTCGATAAAGTAGATCTTGCCATCTTCATCCATCAGAAACTCGATCGTACCCGCGTTCCAGTACCCAATATCCTTCAGCGACTTCTCGATCACCTTGCCCAGCTCCGCCCGCAGCTTAGGCGAAACCTGCAGACTCGGAGCCTCTTCAATCAGCTTCTGGTGCCGCCGCTGGATCGAGCACTCCCGCTCCCCCAGGCTCATCACATTCCCATGCTCATCCGCCAGCACCTGGAACTCGATATGTCGTGGTCGCTCGATAAACTTCTCCATGTACATATCGCCGTTGCCAAACGCATTCGCCGCTTCCGTCGTCGCCTGCTGAAACATCGACGGCAGCTCCTCTGCATTCCGGCAGATACGCATCCCGCGCCCGCCACCACCCGCCACCGCCTTCAAAATCACCGGATACCCGACGCTCTTGGCCCACTCCAGCGCCTCGTTCTCGTCCGCGATCACCCCATCCGATCCCGGCAGAATCGGCACCTTGGCCTTCTTCATCGTCTGCCGCGCCGTGGACTTCTCGCCCATCATCCGCGTCACCTCCGGAGGAGGCCCGATGAACTTGATGTTCGAAGCACGGCACACCTCAGCGAAGTTTGCATTCTCGCTCAGCAGCCCATACCCCGGATGGATCGCATCCACATCCGCTATCTCCGCCGCAGAAATCACCGCCGGCACGTTCAGATAGCTGTCAGCCGACCGCGGAGGACCAATGCAGATAGCCTCATCCGCAAACCGCACATGCAGACTGTTCCGGTCCGCCTCGCTGTACACCGCAACCGTGCGGATACCCATCTCTTTGCACGCACTGATCACGCGCAGCGCAATCTCACCACGATTGGCAATCAAAACTTTACGAAACATAGATCCAGATGCCTTCCATCGAACCGCTCTTGCAAGCGTCTTGAGTCTTCGTCTACCGTGCCCGGATTGCAAACAGCGGCTGGCCATACTCCACCGGCTGTCCACTCGCCGCGATCCGCTTTACCACTTCGCCAGCGACATCCGCTTCAATCTCGTTCATCAGCTTCATCGCTTCCACAATGCACAGCACCTGGCCAACCTCAACCTGGTCGCCAACCTTCACAAACGCTGGCGCACCCGGTGAAGGCGACTCATAAAACGTCCCCACAATCGGAGAACGAACCTCATGCAGAGCCTCTTCTACCTCCGCCGCCACGCTCGCCGCAGCAGCCACAGGTGCAGCCGCTGGTACCGCTGGCGCAGAAGCCATCAACCGGCTCAACTGGCCCATGTCAAAACCACCCGCAGCCACCGCCGCGCCCGCAAACTTGATCCGGACCTTCAGGTCCTCGCGCTCCATATCAAACTCGGAGATCTCGTTCGCCTTCAGAAACTCCACCAGTTCGCGCAACTCGTCTAGCTTGTTAACGTCCATCACTTCTCTTCCCGTGCCTCGCAAAGGCACTACAGTTCCTGATTTCTAAAGCTCGATCCAGGCTTTTACGCTTGGCGTCAGTACCTCACCGCCACGCGCCGTTACCAGAACCATATCCTCGATTCGCAATCCGAACTTGCCCGGCATATACGCTCCGGGTTCGATCGTGATCACCATACCTTGCTGCAAAACCTGCGTCTGCTTCGCCGCAATCTTTGGTCCTTCATGTATCTCCAGCCCCACGCCGTGTCCCGTCGAATGGCTGAAATACTGGTCCAGACCTCGTCTTCGCAGTACACTGCGAGCCGCTTCATCCACCTCGCCGGACGTCACGCCCGGCCTCACGGCGGCTACCGCAGCCTCCTGCGCTTCCAGCACAGAATCATACACGTCCAGCTCCCCTGCCAGCGCTTTGCCCATGTGGATCGTCCGCGTCATATCGCTGCAATACCCATCCAGAACCACACCGAAATCCAGCGTCACAAACCCCCGCTTCGGCAGCTTCGCCATGCTGGCCCGCCCATGCGGCAGTGCCGACCGCTCCCCGCTGGCCACAATCGTCTCAAACGACATCCCCTCCGCACCACCCAGCCGCGCCCGATGCTCCAGCTCCGCCGCCACCGCTATCTCCGTCATCCCCGACCGCATATACCCCAGCATCCCGTCGAACAACGTACACCCCAGCTTTGCCGCCCGCCGCAGCACCGCAATCTCGTCCACGTCCTTTACCTCCCGCAGCCCCGCCACCAGCGGTCCCACCGGCTCAAACATCCGCCGCCTAACCTTCGCAGTCACCGCTCCCCGCAGTGTCTCCAGCACCGCCACCGTCGTATGCGCCGCATCGAACCCGCAGCGCTCCACCCCCGCAGCCTCCATCCACTCGCACGCCGCCACCACCGACGCCTTCGTCACAATCTCCACCCGCGTCCCCACGGCCTCTGCTTTGGCCTGCGACGTATAGCGCCCATCGGTAAACAGCACCGCACGCCCGCTCCGCAACACCAGACAGCCGCTCGACCCCGTAAACCCGCTCAAATAGCGAATGTCCGGAGAATGCATCACCAACAGGGCATCCACCCCCGCAGCCTTGGCCGCGGCTACCGCTCGACGCTTGCGCACGCTTAGGTTCATCACCTTGATTCTACCCAACTTCAGCCCCATTGTTCGACCCAACCCCCTCTAAACCGTTATCATGGAGTATGGCCGGGTCTCTCCTCAGTTCCTCGTCACCGCTGACCCGTCGCAACTTCCTCATCGGCACCGGCGCCGCTGCCGCGGCACTTACCCTCTACTCCGGCGAGATCGCCCGCCACGAGATCGACGTCGTGCCCCGCACCATCGCCATCGCCAACCTGCCCCCCGCCTTCAACGGCTTCCGCATCGCCCAGATCAGCGACATACACCTCGACGAGTACACCGAGCCCTACTTCCTCCAGCAGGTCGTCCACCGCGTCAACGCCCTCAACCCCGACCTCGTCCTCCTCACCGGAGACTTCGTCACCCACGGCTCCATCACCTTCGCCGTCGCCTATCACGCCGCTCATCGCTGCGCCGAAATCCTCAGCACCCTCACCTGCCCCCAGCGCTTCGCCGCACTCGGCAACCACGACGTCGCCACCGGCTCTCCCATCGTCATCGGAGCACTCAACAGCTTCGGCATCCCCGTCCTCGTCAACCAGTACACTGCCATCGAACGCGGCTCCGACCGCTTCTGGCTCAGTGGCGTCGACGACCCCGGTACCAGCAACCCCGACCTCAATCTGGCCGTCCCCGCCAAGCCCACCAGCCCCGTCATCCTCATGGCGCACGAACCCGACTACGTCGACGAAGTCATCCAGCACCCCCGTGGCCATCTCGTCGATCTCATGCTCGCTGGACACACCCACGGCGGACAAATCCGCATGCCCTTCCTCGGCCCACTCGTCCTCCCCCCCATGGGCAGAAAATACGCAGAAGGACACTTCCGCTTCAACCAACTTCAACTCTATGTCAATCGTGGAATAGGCACGGTCGGAATTCCCTTCCGCCTCAACTGCCCACCGGAAATCACCCTCATCACCCTGCAATCAACCTGAAATACCGCCCAGCTACCGGGCCCGCCCCGCCGGCTTCTTCTGCTTCGGCTCCACCGTCTCCACTACCGCTGCCTTCACCCCGGACTTCTCATCCATCCACGCATCCAACAGGCTCTTCTTGAACCGCCAACGGTTCCCCAACTTGAACGCCGGCACAAAACCTTCAGACGCATATCGATACAGCGTGTCCCCACTGATGCCTAGATACTCCGCCGCCTGCCGGATATCCATCACCTCGCGTATCGCTACCTGCGCCATGCCAGCCATCGGAAAACCTCTCTGATTCACCCCGTCTAAGCGAAGAAAACCGGACCAAACCGACTTTTGCCGGCACTGTCTTTGTATTCCCTTTTCCCCGCCCACACAACAAAAATCGCAGCTATTAATCACTAAATAACTGATAACCCACCACTAATACCCAACCCGCCCACCCCCAATACCCCTACCCATGATCGCCTCCCAACTCTTTCAAATCAATCACATAACAAACTCAAGCCCAAATCTATCCCCAATTGAATGAATACTTTGCGCGAAAAAGGGGAGGGGGGCGGCTAACGCTGCGCCCACTCCCCTCCCCTTCGTGCCTTTCCTCGTCTACGCGCCAGGCTTCGGCTGCAGTCCGCGTACCACAGCCAGCAGGTCTTCACCCACCGTACGCGTCTTGGCAATCGCATCGGCCAGAGGAATATCCGTGATCTCCGTACCCCGCAAGACCACCAGCCGTCCGAACTTGCCCGCATGGGCCAGATCGATCGCCGCCACGCCATAACGCGTCGCCAGCATCCGGTCGTAGGCCGAAGGCGTACCGCCCCGCTGCGTATGTCCCAGGTTCACGCTCCGCGTCTCATACCCCGTGCGCTTCTCAATCTCCTCCGCCAGCACCTGCCCAATCCCGCTCAACCGTGCGTGACCAAACGAGTCCAGCTTGTTCCCTACCGTTACCTGGTCAGGCAACTCCGGCAGCTTCGCACCCTCCGCCACCACCACAATCGCAAACTTCTTGCCATGCTCCCAGCGATACTTCAACAAGCGGCACACATCGTCTATGTCGATCGGCAACTCCGGCACCAGCGTCACATCCGCGCCGCCAGCAATTCCCGTCGTAACCGCAATCCAGCCGGCATCCCGGCCCATCACTTCACACACCAGCACCCGGCTATGCGCCTCGGCCGTCGAGTGCAGACGATCCACCGCTTCCGTCGCAATCCCCACCGCCGTATCGAAGCCAAAACAAGCATCCGTCCCGCTCAAATCGTTATCGATCGTCTTTGGCACGCCAATGCACTTCACGCCACGCTCAATCAGCGCCAGGCTGATCGACTGCGTGTCATCGCCGCCCAGCGCAATCAGAACATCAATCTTGTTCTTCGCCAGCACCTCGGCGCAACGCTCAAAGCCACCCGGAATCTTCTTCACATTCGTCCGCGAAGACCGCAGAATCGTACCGCCACGGTGCAGAATCCCCGAGGTCGTCTCCAGCGTCAGTGGCATTGTCACATCGTCCAGAACGCCCCGCCACCCTTCCATGAATCCAACAAACTCATCGCCGTGGTGCAGTATTCCCTTGCGAACAACCGCACGAATCACAGCATTCAAACCAGGGCAGTCTCCGCCGCCGGTCAACAGTCCAATACGCATAAAAGCCTCCTGAAAACACCATGAGAATCATACTCTTACTGCGTCAATTCTCAACGCCACCAATCCGACTGAAACGCCGCGCCCCGCTCCACATCCGTCGGACATCCCGGCTCCGGAGCCCACACCCGCAACCCACGCTCCGCGGCCAACTCCGTCAAGCGCTCCATCGGCTGCCGCCACCCATGCAGCGCCAGGTCGAACAGCCCCCAGTGGATAGGCATCAGCAACCCCGTACCACCCATCGCCTCATACGCCCGCACCGCCCCATCCGGCCCCAGATGTATGTCCTGCCACAACTCATGGAAGGCTCCAATCTCCAACATCGTCAAATCAAACGGCCCATACGCCGCACCAATCTCCGTATACCCCTCCCACCACCCCGAGTCCGCTCCAAAATAAATTCGATGCTCCCGCCCCCGCAGCACAAATGAGCTCCACAGCGTCTCAAACCGCGTCATCCCCCGCCCAGAAAAGTGCCGCGCTGGCAACGCCGTCACCTCCAGCGCCTCCCCACCTGCTCCCGTAATCGTCACGCTCTCGGTCCAGTGCAACTCCGCCACCCGCTCCCGCGCCACCCCAAACCCACACAGTATCTCCCCCACCCCAACCGAAGTCACCCAGCGCGCCCCCACCATCGCCGGCAGTCGGCTCAACCGCTGGATCGTGGCCTTCCCCAGATGGTCATAGTGGTCGTGCGACACAATCACCACATCCACCGCAGGCATATCCTCCAGCTTCAACGGAGCGTCAAAGAACCGCTTCGGCCCCGCCCACTGCACTGGAGAAGCACGCTGATCCCACACCGGATCAATCAGCACCCGCACCCCATCGATCTCCACCAGCGTCGACGAGTGCCCCATCCACGTTACCCGCAATCCACTCGCCGGAGCCGTCTCATACACCCTGGAGTCCGTCATAAACGGCCCCAGCCGCTGCTTCGGAACCTTCTCTTCCCGATTCCGCCAGTACAGCGGCAGGATCTTCCACATCATCCCCGGCTCACCCACCCCCGTCGGCACCGGATTCACAAACTTCCGCCCCACCATCTCCGCCCGTTTCAACTTCGTCGCCGTCATCATACGGATTGGATGCCTCCTACTACCGGATATGTGCAACCAACCTAAGCGCGAGACACTGCTTCATCCGAATAAAACTCCGCGATCTCCTTCGCATACTTCTGCTCCACCACTCGGCGCTTCAACTTCATGCTCGGCGTCAGCGTTCCCTCCTCCACCGACCACTCCTCCGGCACCACCCGCACCCGCTTCATGCTCTCAAAGTGCGCCAGCCCGGCATTCACCTGCTCCACAATCTCCTGGTATGCCTTCACCACTCGCGCATCCTTCACCAGCGCCGCATGGTCTTTCGTATCGATCCCCTGCGCCGATGCCCAACCCTCCAGTGCTGCAAAGTTAGGCGAAATCAGCACACACGCAAACTTGTGCTTGTCCCCCACCAGCGCGGCATTTCCCACCAGCACATTCGCCTTCAGCTTGTTCTCGATCGGCTGCGGAGCAATCAGCTTGCCCCCGCTCGTCTTTAGCAACTCCTTCTTGCGGTCCGTGATCGACAGGAATCCATCCGCATCGATAATCCCGATGTCCCCGGTCTTGAACCAGCCATCAGCCGTAAACGCATCCGCCGTATCCTTCGGCTTGTTCCAGTAGCCGTGAAACACCGCAGGCCCAGTCACCTCCAACTCACCATCCTCGGCAAACCGGCAGTACATATTCGGTAACGCTCGACCAACCGTGCCAATCCGGTGCGCCGTCGGAGTATTGATTGCAATCACCGGCGAAGTCTCCGTCAGTCCATAGCCCTCGAAGATCCGTATCCCCGCATCCGCAAACCATCCAGCCGTATCCATCCCCAGTGGAGCACCGCCGGAGATAAACACCTTGGCCCGCCCTCCAAACGCCTCCCGTATCTTCCAGAACACCAGCTTCTCCGCCAGCTTCCAACCCAACCCTCCCGGCGTCTTGCCCACCAGCGTCTCACCGCGATGCGCCTTGCCCACCCCCAACGCCCAACTCAGTATCCGTCGCTTCACTGGAGATGCAGCCGACTTTGCCTCCACCGCCTGTCGAATCTTCTCGTACACCCGGGGTACCGCCACAAATATCGTCGGACGAACCGCCTTCATCGCCCCAACCAGTTGGTCGAACTTCGGACAATACGCCAGTACCGCCCCATGGCACATCAACGCATAGTCCACATGCCGGGCCGTCACATGCGACAGCGGCAAAAACGAGATGCAGCAATCCTCCGCACCAAACCCAATCTCTGCCGTCGAGTAGTTGATATTGCTCGCCAGGTTCCCATGCGTCAACATCACTCCCTTCGACTCGCCCGTCGTCCCCGACGTATAGATAATCGTCGCTAGATCCTCTCCCACCACCGCTGCCGCCATCGCATCGAACGCCGCATCCCGCTCGCCCACACGCGCCGATTTGATCAATCCCGCAAAGCTGTTTGCATCTTCAAAGTCGCCCTCATCCATCACCACCACCCGCTCCAGATCAGGCAGGTCCCCGGCGTCCATCAACTTGTCATACTGCTCCCCGGAAGACAGCACCGCGACCTTCGCACCGGAGTCCCGCAGCATGTATCCCACCTGCTCCGGCGTCAGTGTCGGATACAAAGGAACATCCACCGCACCCAAAGCCAACACCGCCAGATCGGTCACCGCCCACTCCCACCGGTTCTCCGAGAGGATCGCAACCCGATCCCCCTTCACCACCCCCCACCCCTGCAGCGCCTTCGCCACGGCCACCACGCGACCATACAAGACCTCGGAACTGATCGGCAGCCACGCCCCGCTACGGTCCTGCCATTGCATCACCGTACGGCCACCGCGGCTGGTTACCTGCACCAGGACATCGTTCAACGTCTTCAAATCAAACATGCAACACTCCACTTTGAGTTCCGCAGCAGCGTGGACTCAGTCCCGCCCCTCCACACTCTAACGCGTTTCACCCTAAGATTTCGCGCTCCCAGCCTTGATGCCATTCAATAGCACGTCAATCACCTGCGCCGCCGTCGCCTTCGCATCATAAACACGGCCGGTAAACACCGCAGAACTGAGCAACTCATCAATCGCTCCAAACATGCAGTGCGCCACCACCCCGTCCGAGACATCCTGCCGGAAGATCCCCTCCTTCTGCCCCCGGCGAATCACCTCGCGCACCACCGAGATGTACTTCACCAGGTGATGATGCGAGAACTCCGCAATAAACTTGGCGCTCTGCCGCACCTCCGTCTGCATAAGGATCGCCATGCTCCGGTTCACCGCATGGCTCTCCAAATGAACCTGCGCAATGTACTCCAACTGCTCGCGCGGCCCCTGCAGCGTCTCAAACTGCTCCCCCACCTGACGATGAAATCGATCAAATGTCGTATCGATCGCCGTCCGCAACACATCATCTTTGCTCTTGAAGTACAGGTAGATCGTCCCGTCGGCAACACCCGCCCGCGCCGCAATCGCGCTCACCGGAGAGTTGAAATAGCCGTTCTCGGCAATCACCTCAACAGCAGCATCCAAAATCCGCTGGTACTTTTCACTCCCCGGCCCCGTCGCAGGCACCGTCACCGTTGACCCACTCTTTGTACTACCAGCCCCCATCGAACTCGCTTTGCGTTTCAGTCCCGACCTCACCCTGGAAAACTCCAGTGCCGTCACTCTAATCAAACCAAAGGGCTTTGCCAACAATGAATATTGATTCACTCACCTAAAAATGAATTTTTATACATTCCCTGGGTCACTACTGAGGAAGAAACACCATCCGGCACGGACATTTCAAGCCGCACAGCCCCGGCAAATCCTGAAAATCAAACACACAGATCCAAAGACCATGTTTGCCAGACATTTCTCCACGAAATGTCTGACAAACACCATCTTTTTTTACTAGACCTGCGGCTTCGGAGTCAGGCGAACAAACGCTGCCGAACTCTTCTTCCAATCGGCCAGCATCGTATGCGACAGACTGCTCTCCGCCCGCTCCGCATGGGCCGCCAACAGCCCACGCAAAGCCTCCTGCGCAGCCTCATCCACCTCGCTAAAGGCCTCAGGAAGAACGAAATCAGGGTGATAACGCTGCCCCGAGACAAACGTTCCGTCCGCGTCATAAACCCACGCCAGTCCGCCCGTCATACCCGCGCCGAAGTTCATGCCCGCAACTCCCGTGACCACCACGGTGCCGCCTGTCATGTACTCACAGCCGTGATCGCCAACCCCTTCCACAACAGCATTTGCGCCAGAATTCCGCACCGCGAAACGCTCACCGGCGCGCCCGGCGGCATACAGTTGACCAGCCGTCGCACCGTACAAAGCTACGTTGCCAAGAATTACATGCTGACCGCTATCCTTGGCCGCGAGACCACGGGCGCGAATCACAATCTCGCCTCCAGACAAGCCTTTACCCACAAAGTCATTCGCCTGACCAGTGAGCACTAGCTTCACGCCCTCAACCGTAAACGCACCAAAGCTCTGTCCCGCAATTCCATCGAGATTCAATGTGACATCGACAGGCACATCATGCTGGGACCGCTGCGATGCAATCTCCCCGGATAGTCGCGCGCCAATGGCTCGATCACTGTTATTGATCCTGGAATCAACGACATAAGGCTTACCTTCCGCAATAGCCTCAAGCGCAGGAACGACCCATGCTTCATCAACCGGTGGTGCCGAAACAGGCTGATCGTTCCTGATGCCCATCCACCGGCTCGGCCCGTCCGAGACCTTTGCCAGCATGGGCTGTAGGTCAAGATTGCCATCAAAACGCACCTGCTCCAGCAAATCCGTGCGCCCAACCGCCGCTTCCAGTGATGGCAAACCGTAACGCGCCAGCAGATGCTGCAAGTCGGACGACAGTTCATCAAAGAACCGCACTACATGCTCTGGTTTACCGCGAAATTTAGCGCGCAACTCCGGCTTCTGCGTCGCAATACCCGTGGGACACGTATTCAGATGGCATTGACGTGCCATATCGCACCCCAAAACCACCAGAATCGCTGTTCCGAAGGCATACTCGTCGGCACCCAGAAGCGCCGCAACCAAAACGTCCCGTGCTGTCGCCAATCCGCCGTCCGTCCTCAGACGAACGCGGCCACGCATACCGTTCTGCATCAGTACCTGCTGCGCTTCTGCAAGCCCCAGTTCCCATGGATTGCCGGCATACTTGATGCTGGATAGGGCTGCAGCCCCAGTTCCGCCCGTGTTGCCAGCTATCACGATGTAATCCGCGTACGCCTTCGCAACCCCTGCTGCCACCGTGCCAACCCCACAACTGGAGACCAGCTTGACGCCAACGGCTGCCTTGGGATTGATCCGCTTCAGGTCATAAATCAGCTGGGCAAGGTCCTCAATTGAGTAAATATCATGGTGTGGAGGAGGAGAGATCAGCGATACACCAGGTTGAGCATGACGCAACCTGGCGATGAGTCCACTTACCTTGTGTCCGGGTAGTTGACCACCCTCGCCCGGCTTGGCTCCCTGAGCAACCTTGATCTCAATCTCTTCCGCGTGAGCAAGATACTCAGCCGTCACGCCAAAGCGGCCCGATGCGACCTGCTTGATCTTGTTGTTCAAAGAAACATGTACCGCAGGTGCAGAGGTTACCGGTTCAGCCAAAACTGTACCCACGGCCCCGTTTGCCTGCAAAGCAGTATCAGCGCCATTCGTAGCAAGCGGCTGTTCCACCAACTGGGAACGATAAACCTGTGGGTCCTCGCCACCTTCGCCAGTATTTGAGCGCCCACCAAGCATGTTCATAGCAAGCGTGATCGTCTGGTGTGCCTCCGGGCTCAATGAACCCAGGGACATCGCGCTCGCGACAAACTTCTTGCACAGGCTTCTCGAATCTTCTACATCTGCAATCGGCAACTCCGGTCCAGCTGGGCGAATCTCCAGCAGATCACGTAAAACTGCGGGGTCGCGCGCAATGACATCACGGGTATAGATCGCAAAAGCACCAGCCTGATCCGTCGGCTGGGCAACACCTCGCGCACTTCCAACCACGGACTGTAGTGCTTTAACGGTAGGCGGCTGCCAGGCGTGGGGCTCAGAAACATCAGCTTTCCGAAATCGAACCCAACCGTAATCTGGAAGATCCAAAGATACCGGAGCATCAGACGAGGAAGCCTGCCATGTCTGACGCAGATGCCGCTCAATTTCAGCAAATCCAATGCCAGACAAAGGTGCGGGAGTCCCCGTGAAACAACGATCAACCACACTGGAATGCAGGCCCAGAATGTCAAATAAGTGGGCACCACGATAACTGTCCACCACCGAGATGCCCATCTTCGACATCACCTTGGCGAGACCGGCGTCCAAAGCCTTCAGCATCTTTCGTTCGCACTCCACGGCATCGGTTCCAGCTGGAGCCAGACGCATCGCAGTCTCAAGCGCAAGCCATGGACATACTGCTCCTGCACCATAACCAATCAGTACCGCAGCATGGTGGATATCCCTGCAATCACCGGCTTCTACGGCAATACCAGCCAGGGTGCGCAGGCCAGCCGACACCAGCGCCTGATGAACCGCACCAGTCGCCATCGCCATTGGAATTGGAAGACGTTCGGCACTTGCCGAACGGTCAGACAGCAGCAGAATTCTTCCACCATTCCTTACCAGTTCGATGGCCTTCATGCACAGCTCGTCCAAAGCCTGCTGCAAGGAAATATCCGCACGGAAGACGCAAGCCAACTCCGCAAACCGAAGCTCATCGACATGAGCATGTTGACGCGTCCGCAAGGCCTCTACCTGTCCTAACGACAGAAAAGGTGACGGCAGCGACAGACCTGGCAATGACGCATTTTTGTCCAGAATGTGTGGCCAGGGCCCAAGTCTCGTATGCAAGGAGACGACACACGCTTCCCGAAGAGGATCGATAGCGGGATTAGTCACCTGGGCAAATCGCTGCCGGAAATAGGCATATAAAGGTCGCGGAGACCGTGCCAGAAAGGCCAATGGCGTATCATCACCCATCGACCAGACGGCATCTTTACCCTCGATGGCCATTGGCTGCAAGATCATCTTCACATCTTCGCGGGTGTAGCCGAACCCGCGCTGGGTTGCTGCAAATGCTTCAGGCCCTGCCGCAGAGTGAGCCATAACGGGCACAAGGGGTGCATCCTCAACCAGCTTCGCGTAGGTTGCCCCAGCGTCGAACAACCGCAGCAGTTCATCATCCTCATAAATCTTATGATCTACAAGATCGACGACCAGCATCTGCCCGGGGCCTAATCGTCCACTATGTGTCACCTGGTCTGGATCAAGGTCAACCAGTCCTGCCTCCGAACCTGCCACTACCAGTCCTGTGCTCGTAATTGCAAAGCGGCACGGACGCAAACCGTTCCGGTCCAGCACGGCACCAACAACCCTTCCATCGCTGAAAGCAATCGCTGCCGGTCCATCCCATGGCTCGGCACAATCGGTGTGATATCGAAGAAATGGCGACGTCTGATGCCCGACCGTAGCTGGAGGTAACAGCATGCGGATGGCTTCGGACAGGCTGCGTCCGTTCTGTGAGATCAGCTCAATAGCTTCGTCAAGACTTGTAGAATCGGTACCACCCTGCGTTAGAACAGGCTTGCACTCTACAGGTAGCGTTGAGTCGCGAGCAGCCATGCGCGACCGATTACCCCACACAGTGTTGATTTCACCATTATGGGCGATCTTTCTTCCCGGCTGAGCGCGATGCCACGTCGGCAGCGTATTTGTTGCATATCGCTGATGAAACACCGCAAACGGCGTTACGTAGTCTTTTGACGCAAGATCCGAATAGAACTCAGCGAGCAGATTGCCGGAGCACATCGCCTTGTAAATGATCGTCTGGGTCGAAAGCGAACAGATATATCCCGTGACATCGCCGCGCTCATGGGCGCGTTCAAACTGCTTACGGGCAAGATAAAGACGCCGCTCCATCGTCTCATGGTCGGCATTTGGCGAATCTACAACCAGCACCTGACGAACCCTTGGCATGGTACTCAGGGCAATTTCTCCTAGACATCCAGGCTCCACTGGTACATCTCGCCAGCTTAAAACCTGGAGATCATGTGATACCAGGCACCGTTCCAGCAATGGCTCGACGCGGCTCTCTTCTTTGGGAAGAAGCAACATGCCAACACCCAGAACCTGATCCGGTTGGATCGAAAGTGCAGCCTCACGCACCAACAAAGAACGCGGCACCGCAGTCATGACGCCGACGCCATCACTGCTCTTGCCATCCGCAGCCGTAGCGCCACGATGCGCCAGTCTGCCCAATGCGGTCAGCGCCTGCTGCAATATAGTGTGCGAAGGAACGGCATCGACGGTAGCAACGAAGCCTACACCGCAAGAATCATGGTCAAAACGCTCATCGAGCAGCGAGTAAGATGGTTTCGAGGTCAACGGAGACCTCGTGAAGGGTGCAACACGTGTTTCACCTTTTATCGAATCCATAATTCACTTTGCGTCTGGACGAACGAAGAAAACTCGTCTCATCTTTCCTGAGTTTGGAAACCAATTGCAAAATCTACTGCATATGGATATTTATACATCAATAATGTATAAATATGCGTAGAGTTGTTTTCGGTAAGTCTCAGTCTAGTCTTTTAATTGCATTTAAAACAGTTGAATGGATGTTTGCCCCCTTATGAAGCAACAACGCCATCAGGCAATCCGCGAACTTTTGGTCACGACCGCAATTGCGAGTCAGGATGAGTTACGGAAACGATTGGCCAGCAAAGGTTTCCATGTCACGCAGGCCACCCTCTCCCGTGACATACACGAATTACGTCTTTCCAAGGGGCACTCAGGTTACGCACTGCCTGGCTCTGAAGACGATGATGAGTCTTCTCTCCCACAGATTAAAGAAGTACTCAAGAGCTTCGGACTGGAAGTACGCCAAGCGCTCAACCTCCTCGTCTTGATGACAACCACTGGAGGCGCACAACCAATCGCAGCTGGAATCGATTACGAAGACTGGCATGAAGTAGTAGGCACTATTGCTGGGGATGACACAGTCCTTATCATCTGCCAAGACGAACACCAAGCCCAATTGCTGAAGGCACGCATAGATGAATATATCGGCTAACTTACATAATTTCAGAGTTATATCTGAGCTTGATTCGGAGGCCCTAGTATGAAGTTCGTCGTCAAGTTAGGCGGTGCAGCTTTAGAAGACAAAGATTTGTTACACCAATGCGGTAAAGCAATTGCAGAACTGGTTGCCGATGGAAATCAAGTTGCGGTGGTACATGGTGGCGGTGTGCAGCTTACCAAAACTCTTGCCCAATTGGGGAAGAAGAGCGAGTTCGTGTCCGGCTTACGGATTACTGACGCAGAGACCCGTGATGCAGCACTGATGGTTTTAGCTGGACGCGTAAACAAGTCTCTGGTTGCTGCTCTCGCATCGCACGGTCAGGCAGCGGTCGGCCTATCTGGGGGTGACGGTCACGTTTTTCGTGCCAGGAAGAAGAAGACGACTCCCGATCTAGGATTTGTAGGCGAGATTGCAGCGACTGATCCCAGATGGCTAGACGCTATTTGGAAGATGGGTGCCGTTCCCGTGATTTCATCCATAGCACTGGGCTTTGATGGCGAATACTACAATATTAATGCAGATGAAATGGCCGCTGCATGTGCCATCTGTACCAAGGCGGACACGCTTGTATTTCTGACAGACGTTCCTGGGGTAAAAGGAGCAGATGGACGTGTTATGCGGTGGCTAACAATTGCCGAAATTCCTCTCCTAGAGAAGCAACGCGTCATTTCAGGCGGTATGTTGCCCAAACTGAACGCGTGCCGCAGTGCACTACTCCATGGAGTGAAGCGGGTTCGTATACTGCCAGCAGAGTCAGCATCATTACTGCCGGATATTTGTACAACACGTGTCAGTGATGGCACAGAGGTTATGGTCGCATGAAACTAGCATCTCTACAGGCTGCTGAAAGCAAACTCCTACTTCACACTTACGAGCGAAATCCTTATCTTTTCGTCGGTGGACACGATGTATATATTACAGATGATCAAGGTAACGACTATCTAGATCTATTGAGTGGTATTGGTGTAAGCGCTTTAGGCTACGGACATCCAGCGGTACAAGACGCAATTCAGGATCAGTCCAGACACCTCTTGCACACTTCCAACCTTTTCTTCCACGAGCGCACGGTCGAATTGGCTCTCCGCTTGACGGAGATAAGCGGCCTTGATCGTGTCTTCTTTTGCAATAGTGGTACGGAAGCCTGGGAAGCAGCGCTGAAGCTGGCTCGAGCCAACGCCGGTCGTCTACGATCCGAAGGGAAGCAGTGCGGAGTCACATTTTTGGCACTAGAACACAGTTTTCATGGCCGTACTATGGGATCGATCGCCACAACCCATAAAGCAAAGTACCGCGATCCTTTCGAGCCTGTCATGCCCGGAGTAAAATTTGTCCGGTTTAACGATATCGGGCATCTGCGTGAAATGTTTTCTGATGAAATATGTGCTATCTGTATTGAGCCTATTCAGGGTGAAGGAGGGATTAATCCAGTTTCACAAGATTTTTTTGCGGCGGCTCGAGAGTTATGTAATTCGACTGGGGCACTCCTCATTGCCGATGAAATCCAAAGTGGTTTAGGACGTACTGGAGAGTGGTTTGCTTATCAGCACTACGGAATTCTTCCAGATGTTACGACTATTGCAAAGCCAATAGCTAATGGCATCCCCATGGGCGCTATGCTCTGCACCGAGTCAGCTGCACTTTCGTTTACTCCGGGTATGCATGGCACTACCTTTGGCGGCGGACCACTTGCATGTGCTGTTGCAATAGCAGTTCTTGATACGATACGACGCGATCGTCTTCTCAAGCATGTCGCAGACGTTGGTTCGTATTTTAAGGAGCAACTCACATTGCTTGCAGAACAGCATCATTCCATAGTTGCCATTCGAGGATTAGGACTCATGATAGGGGTTGAACTCGACTCTTCAGAAAATGCAAGCTTTGTTTCAGCTCAAATGATGGAAGAGAGAGTAATTATCAACAGAACAAGTGATAAAGTCTTGAGATTTCTACCTCCTTACATACTCGAACGTAACCATGTCGATATCGCGATCAACTCTTTGGACAGAACTTTAGCATTGCTGACACAGGCAGGCAAGCCGCCTACAGGAGAACAAATACATGGGTAGCAAAACGATTGTCATCGGTCCACGTGCGACAGAATCAGTTGCTGATGAGAGCCCAGCAACCAAGCAAACTTCAACATTAGGAATCCAGTCAGATACAGCGTTCAGTGAAGCATCAAAGCGTTTGTCTGGACGGGACCTATGCTCAATTGCCGACCTCACGGTGCAAGAAATGGCTGCAATCATGGAGTTAACTCATGCCGTGAAAAGTCATCCCGAGGATTTTTTGCATGCGCTTGATGCGAGACAAATGGTAATGTTCTTTGAAAAAGCGTCCTTGCGCACGCGACTGACCTTTGAAACAGCTATCAACACGCTGGGGGGGAATGCAACTTTTGTCGATCAAACACAATCTCCTCTGGGAGAACGTGAGTCCTTGGCCGATATGGCCCGAAACCTCGAGCGCTGGATGAGCGTTATAGTGCTCCGTACTTACGCACACGAAACCATTACTGAAATGGCGGCCTGCTCAAAGATCCCAGTCATTAATGCACTTTCCGATCTGGAACATCCGTGCCAAGCTATCGCTGATTTCTTCACGCTTGAAGAGCGGTTTGGTTCTGTAGAAGGTCTTCGCTTTACGTATATTGGCGACGGAAATAATGTATGTCACTCTCTTATGCTTGCTGCGTCACAGCTTGGCGCACACTGCACGATTGCTTCTCCGAAAGGATTTGCTCCCAAGCTCGAAATTATTCATAAAGCAATAGAGATTAGCGAAACCACTGGTGGGAGTGTGACTCTCTTAAATGACCCAGTCAAAGCTGTAAGTGGCGCAGATGCTGTATATACCGATGTATGCACAAGTATGGGTTCAGAGCATGAAGCTACGAAGCGCGCACCTATCTTCAAACCTTATCAAGTAAATGAAGCATTGATGTCACATGCGCAACCAGATGCTGTGTTTATGCACTGCCTCCCAGCACATAGGAATGCAGAAGTCACTGATGCAGTGCTGGACGGACCACAATCTGTGGTCTTTGATCAAGCAGAAAACAGGATGCATGCCCAAAAAGCGCTCCTCTTGATGCTGCTTGGTGGAGCGAAGCGGATCTCAAACAGTAGAAACCGTGGTATACAAGCCCGTAAACGCCCTACACAAAACTAACACTAGCGATAATAAGCACTTCGAATGAAAGAAGGAATCATGGCAGAAAAAGTGGTACTCGCATACTCCGGTGGTCTTGACACATCAATTATTATCCCTTGGCTCAATGAAAATTATGGTTATGATGTCATCGCATTTATAGCGGATGTAGGACAAGGCGATGATATTGATGCGGTTGTTGCGAAGGCTTACGCCACCGGGGCCAAGAAGGCAATAGTCAAAGATCTTCGTGATGAGTTCCTGAGGGAGTACGTTTTTCCGACTGTTCGCGCCGGCGCGGTGTACGAACACAAATATTTGCTTGGTACATCCATTGCTCGACCGATCATCGCTAAATATCAAGTCCAGGTAGCTCTCGAAGAAGGAGCGACTGCGTTAGCTCATGGATGTACTGGTAAAGGAAATGATCAGGTTCGATTTGAGCATTGCTTTCAGGCACTCGCACCCGATATCAAGGTAATTGCTCCGTGGCGAGAATGGACACTGACATCACGAGAAGATTGCCTTGATTATGCAGAGGCACATGGCATAGCTGTCGAGGCTAGCCGAACTAAGATTCACTCACGTGATCGCAATCTCTGGCATGTTTCTCATGAGGGTGGCGAACTAGAATCAATCAGCAATGCACCTTTGTCGACGACATGGACAATGACACGTTCACCCCAAGAGGCACCAGATCGGGAGGAGATCGTTGAGATTGGTTTCGAGCATGGCGTGCCAGTTTCAGTCAACGGTCAACCTATGGCACCTGTAAAACTTGTCGAGCTTTTGAATGAAATTGGCTCACGCAATGCAATCGGTCGTATTGATCTGGTCGAGAATCGTTTTGTTGGTATGAAGAGCCGGGGCTGTTACGAAACTCCTGGTGGAACACTGATTCTGAGTGCTCATCGCGAACTTGAAGCATTAGTTTTAGATCGAGACCTATCACATTTCAAAGAGGCAGTAGCTCTAAAATATGCAGAACTGGTTTACTTTGGCCTGTGGTTTACTCCACTACGCGAATCACTGGATGCCTTTGTAAGTTCAACTCAAAACAATGTCTCAGGCTCAGTAAAGTTATCTCTCTACAAGGGCAACATAGCGATCATCTCAAGAAATAGCGACTTCTCCTTGTACTCTACGGATCTATCATCTTTCACAATGGGGGAGTCCTACGATCAAAAAGATGCAGCGGGGTTCATCAAAATACTGGGACTTCCAGCAAGAACACGGGCACGCCTAATGAATAAAGTGAAAGAGGGCCTCAAGTGAAGATGTGGGCTGGTCGATTTCGTGAACCTCTTGACGAAGGGTTCGATCTCTGGCAACGTTCTCTAGCTTTTGACTGGCAGCTACTTCCATATGAAGTAGCTGCCAGTCAGGCTCACGCGCAGACTTTAGCTGCCTCTGGAATCCTAAGTTCTGAAGAGTTGTCTCAAATATCCATAGCTCTCGAATCGATCAAGTCATCTTACTTAGGCTCCGATGGCGGGCGTCTCTGGGTAACATCGGATACATATGCCGAAGACATCCATCATTTTGTTGAGCGGCAACTTGTGAAACATGTAGGCGATCTTGGATTAAAGCTACATACAGGTCGTAGCCGTAACGAGCAGATTGCAACTGATCTTCGCTTGTTCATACGTGATCGCATCAACGTTCTAAACCATGCGCTAACTACTTGGGCTTTAAGTTTATTGAAACAGGCTAGCACCGCAGACGAGGCGGTGATGCCGGCCTATACGCACCTGCAACGTGCAGAACCAGTCTTGGTAGCGCAGTGGCTTCTAGCTTATGTAGAGATGATTCTCCGCGATGTGTCACGGCTTTCTGATTGTGCGACCCGACTCAACCGTTGTCCACTTGGTTCAGGTGCAGTCGCGGGAGCAACTTTAGCTCTTGATCGAATCATCACCTCGACCAGTTTAGGCTTTGCAAGTCCCACTGCGAACAGCATTGATGCCACAAGTGACCGTGATTTTGTTTTGGAATATCTTCAATGTTTAACGCTGATTGGACTACATGCAAGCCGTTTCTCGGAAGAGATTACGCTCTTCGCTACAGCCGAGTTCGGTTTTGTTGAGCTTCCGGAGGCTTTTTCTACAGGTTCAAGTGCAATGCCACAAAAGAAGAATCCTGATCTTACCGAGCTAGTCCGTGCAAAAGTTGGCAGGATTCATGGAGCTACTGAAACGGTCACCCTCCTTCTAAAAGGGTTACCGCTGGCTTATAACAAGGACATGCAGGAGACTCAAGAGCCGGTATTTTCGGCATCATCACAATCGATACAAATGATTGTTTTACTCGGGAGATTTACGAACGCGCTAAGTTTTAAACTAGAGCGAATGCGAGCAGCCTGCGGAACTGGCTATCTAAATGCCATGGCAGCGGCGACTTACCTCGTTCACAAAGGAATTCCTTTCCGCAAGGCACATGAAAAAATAGGTAATGCCGTTCGATTAGGCCTTGAGACAGGTCGTGAACTATCTGATCTGAGCTTGCTCGAATTACGTCAGTTTGGTGAAGAGTTTGGCGAAGATTTCTACTCCGCTATTACGATAGAGGCTACGCTTGATTGTCATGATGTGATCGGCGGGACCGCGCGTCATCGCGTCCAGACGGCACTAGCCATTGCGAGAGAGCGAGTTGAGGTGCTTGCAAGGCAGTACACAGGAAAATCTCATGCCAACACCTAGCCAATTGAGCCCGGTGAGCGAATCCACCTCCTCGTCTCGGGCACGAGTCGGTGGAGCCTTAGTGAGAAAGGCCAAGCTACAGGATGCGGTAAGCATATTCGAGTTAGTCAACTCGCTATCTGGGGATGGCACTTTGCTGCGACGGAGCTACGCTGAGATCTGCGAGAACGTCCGTGATTTTACTATTGCAGAGTCTGAAAACGGCGTTTTCCTGGGTTGTGGTGCGCTTCATCTGTATGGACCTCACCTTGCAGAAGTGCGCTCCATCGTTGTCAGACCTGAAGCGAAGGGGCAGGGTGCGGGGGGCAAACTGCTACGGTCGCTGCTGGATGAAGCTGAATCACAAGGTGTAAGCGGAGTCTGCCTTTTTACGCGTATTCCTGACTTTTTCTTTCATTTTGGCTTCAGAGTGGTGGATCGGACTGTGCTTCCGGACAAGATTTACAAGGATTGCCAGACTTGTCCTCGGTTGTATGCTTGCGATGAAGTCGCGATGGTGCGGGGATTGGTGCCGAAAATGGCGGTTTTAGGGCCAAACAAGATACCTGAGCCTGAATTGGTTAAGCTGCAGACTGGTACGATTACGGGGACGAAGTAGGGTTTTTTCGTAATTTCCAATGGTTAAATGGCTGCATGATGTGGCTTTTTGTGTGGCAAAGCCGGTCAGTTTCGCGATGGATTGCAGATTGGGCATTACCAGGCGTGGAAGTACCCTGCTCGCTGCGCGAGGTCTACGTGGGTCTGGAAGAGATCGCTGAGAGTGGCAGCGTTGAGCAGGTGGGACTTTGGACCATCGGCGGTGATGCGTCCGTTTTGCATCATGAGGATGCGGTCGATCTCCGGGATGATATCGGCGATGTGGTGGGTGATGAGCAGGATGCCAGTTCCCTGCTGGGCGAGTTTGCGTAGCAGGTTGCGCAGATCGGTCTGGGCTGCCAGGTCCAGTGCGTTGGAGGGTTCGTCGAGGAGGAGCATGCCGGCGGAGGCTGCCAAGGCACGGCCTATCATGATGCGGCGCTGCTGGCCTGCGGACATTTCGCCAACGGGTTTGGCAGCGAGGCTGGCCGCATCAATCTGATGGAGCACTTCGGTGGCGCGAGCGCGCATGTCGGAGGTTACGGTGAGATTGGGCCAGAGGGTGGAACTGGAGAAGAAGCCGGTGAGGATGGCGTCGACCCCAGTAGTTTGCAGGAACGGCTTGCCGGGGAGATCAGACGAGACGACACCTAAACGCTTTTTGAGTTCGGTGAGATCCCAGCGCTCCCGTCCGAAGATGCTGACCCTGGTTTCGGGCTGGGCGAGCGGGTAGCACTCGCAGGTGATGGTTTTGATGAGAGTAGATTTGCCGCAGCCGTTAGGGCCAAGGATGGCGATGTGCTCGCCGGCGTTGATCTGCAGGTTGATGTCATGGAGTACGGTGGCGTTGCCACGGGCTACGTTCACATGCTGCAGGTGAAGAAAATTGGCCATGCACTTCAGAGTAAATGCTTTCACCGGGATTGCAGTGGGAGAGCATATCTCGGAGCTATGGAGAGATGATGCAATATTTGGCGGGGATCTCAGGATTAATGAGGAATAGATTGCTTCTGAACGAAGACGAGGAGAGCCGATGGCTCTCCTCGTGAGGTCAGGCTACTGCTGGTCGACTAGTTGCCGTCGTTGTCGTCGTTGTCATTGTTGACATGCTTATCATTGCCGGAGAACAGGTCCGTCATCACTTTGACGTTGCTGTCACAGGCGTGATTGAGGCAAGGGATTCCAAAGCCCGCCTCGATTGAGCGAAGCAGGGAGTAGTGGGTGTAGTGAACGTTGCTCTGCATGCCACGCGAACCGTAGTTGGTGTCGACGATGAGCAGTACCTGGTTGGTTTCGGGAGCAGCGGAGTAGTCGTTCTCGTCCCAGAGAATGACGATGGCATTGCGGCCCTCTCTCCAGGCTGGGGACGCTTTGATGGCCTTTACGATACGCTCCACTTCTACGTCACCGCGCTTGATAAGAGCGGGGTTGAGTCCAGCCTGCGTGCCGTTGGAGTTGGGATCGTAGTTGCAGAACGCACCCGCGTTACCACGACCGTGCTGGTCGTTGCACTGGTTGGGGGCGATGAAGGAGAAGGACGGGACATGACCGGTGGCGAGGTCAGCAAAGAGGCCGCGCTGCCCTTCGAAGCTGACGATGTTGCGAAGGCTGTTGTTCGGATCGTAGCCTTCCTCGATATCGCGGAAGTATACGAATGGATTGTGCTTTGCCGCATAGAGATCAACCAGATCGTTGGAGGTAAGCGCAGGGTTGAGGGTGGGCTTGATGGCCGCAAAATTCGTTGCATCGGTAAAGACACCGTCGCTGAAGTTGACCTTGTCAGCACCGGTGATTGGGAGAGATTCCTGGTAGCTCTTCCAGCTTAGGCCAGCGGCGACGAGTTGATGACCGATCGATTTACCAACGATTTCGTGGCTGGCGGGAATGGACTGGATTCCATCAATGTTAAACACACCTGCCGGAGAGGAAGCCTCATTGGTGTAATCGATGGCCGGGGTGGCGGCATCGGTACCTTTACCGTAGATGGGGCAGTTTGGCGGGGTTGCCGAGGTATCGAACGCGGTGATGCCGCTGATGATGTTGGGAGTGCAGGTGGTGCTGTGCCAGTCGGGGGTGTGGTCGTTGAGAAGGCCGAAGTTGGATCCGCCCAGTACTTCAATGTAGTTGGTGAAGCTGGGGTGGGCCACACCAAAGTAGCTGGTACCAATGTTGGCCGAATGGGCAAGCTGGTTGATGAAGGGAGCGTTGGGATTGTTGAGAACCTCGCTGTAGCTGTGGTTCTCCATCATGATCATGAAGACATGGTTGAGATGGGGGACTCCTTCGGGAACAGCAGCTTCCTGAGCGGTAAGGGGAGCAGAGAGCAGAGCCATAGAGAGGCCTGCTGCGGCAACTTTCTTGATAAACATGTGCTTCACCTCTTAAATGTTGTGGACTATCTGCGATGCCCTGCATCCTTGCATCGCTCGATGGTCTCAACGTAGAGGCCACAGATTACAGCCGCATCAATGATTAGTTAATGGAAGGAAACTCATCATTTCTGGAGGCTTTTACCTTGATCAGGGGCGGCGGTGGACCTGGAGAGGTACTCCGTTTTTGGGGCGGAGGCTGATAGCTGGGTTGATGGGGATGTTGGTGGGGGCGTTAGGGGTGGGGGTGAGGAGCCAGTCGCGGGCGATAGTGGCGAGGGAGAGGGCGCCTTCCATCCAGGCGAGGCCTTCGCCGATGCACTGGCGAGAGCCAGCAGCGAAGGGGTAGTAGGCGAAGCGAGGGCGGGCGGGGTCCTTGCCTTCGGGCGTGAAGCGTTGGGGGTCGAAGCGGAGTGGGTCTGGCCAGAAGCGAGGGTCGCGGTGGATGACGAACTGGGGAGCGAGCAGGACTGCTCCTTTGGGGATGTCGAAGCCGGCGACCTGGTAGGGGACTTCGCAGGTGCGGGCGGTGACCCAGACGGGTGGGTAGAGGCGCATGGCCTCGGCGAAGACGGCGTGGGCGTAGGGGAGGCGCGGGTAGTCGTCGGCGGTGGGCGTGCGGGAGCCGAGGACGGCGGCAGCCTCCAGGTGGAGGCGCTGCTGTATGTCGGGATGCTGGGCGATGAGCCCGAGGGCGAAGCTGAGGGCGTTGGCGGTGGTTTCGTGGCCAGCGAGCATGATGGTGAGGCACTCGTCATGTACCTGCTGGTCGGTCATGCTGCCGCTGTTGCCCTCGGTGTCGGTGGCGTTGAGGAGCATGGAGAGCAGGTCGCCACGATCTCCGGGGGCGGCGCGGCGCTCGCGGATCATGGAGTAGATGAGGGAGTCGAGTTGGGCCTTGCCTGAGTGGATGCGCCGCATGGCGGGGAGCGGCAGGCGCTGGATGAGGGTGGAGAAGGGCAGGAGCGCGAGGGGCAGGAAGCCCATGAAGGCATCGACGGCGGCGGAGATCTTGAGGACCTCTTCGCGGGACTGTACGTCGAGGTCGAAGAGACACTTGCCTACGATGCGCAGGGCGAGTTCGAGCATCTCGGTGTGGAGGTCGATGACGGTTCCGGAGCGCCAGTTGGTGGAGATGTCGGCGGCGTTTTGGCCGATGACTTCGCCGTAGGCGGCGATGCGCTGGCGGAGGAAGGCTGGCTGCATGAGGCGGCGCTGGCGCATGTGGAGCGGCTCTTCGCTGGTGAGGAGGCCCTCACCGAGGACGACCTTGGCGCGCTGCATGACGATGCCGCGGGAGTGTTTGGCCGCGTCCTTGATGAGGAGGTCTTCGACGAGATCGGGATGGTTGAACTGGTAGATGTGGCGGTCGAAGACTTTGAAGTGAACAAGGTCGCCGAATTCGCGGGCGGCGGCGGTCATGTTGGTGGTGGGGGTACCGGTGAAGAGACGTCCGGAGAGGAGGCGGGGCAGGAAGGGTGGGCCGGGAGGGTAGGCGTTGGATTTGCCGGGGCGGATGTCGACTGGGACGGTGGTGGTGGCAGTGTTCATGGAAGCCCTCGGTGTGAGTTTAGACGAGTGGCAAGCGGGGAGGGTGCTGGCCTTGGCTGGGACTCACATCCGAGGGGTGATTGTTGATGGGGCTACCGGAGGGCTACATGCCTTTGAGGATGGAGCCTACGATGCCACCGACGACACCGCCTTCGGTGGTCTGTTCGGCGCGGGCCTGAGGCATGTACTCCTGGAGTTGATGGGCGAGACGGGCGATGGGGAGGGTCTGGAGCCAGACTCGTCCGGGGCCGGTGAGGGCGGCGAGGAAGATGCCGTCGCCACCGAAGATCATGTTGCGGATGCCGGGGACGCGGGTGATCTGGAAGCCGACGCTGGACTGGAAGGCGCCGACGTGGCCGGGATGCACGCGGAGGGTTTCGCCAGGGGCGAGGTCTTTGATGACGACTTCGCCGGAGAGTTCGAGCCATGCGGTTCCCTGCCCGGAGAGCTTCTGGAGGAGGAAGCCGTCACCACCGAAGATGCCGGCGCCGAGGGATTGCTGGAAGCCTACGCCGAGTTCGATGCCGTCGGTGGCACAGAGAAAGCCGTGGCGGTGGATGAGATATTCGTAGCCGTTGCCAACGGGGACAGGGAGGATCTGGCCGGGGACGCGGGTGGCGAAGGCGACTTCGCCGGGGGCACCGTAGGCGCGGTACTCGGTCATGAAGAGGGTTCCGCCACCGGCGACACGCTTGATGGCTCCGAAGAAACCGCCGCCACCGGCGTGCTGGGTGTGGGTGGTCATCTGGATGGAGGCGGACATCCAGGAAAGTTCGCCAGCCTCGGAGATGATGGCGTCGTTGTGGTCGAGGGCGAACTCGAGGACGGGCATGGTGGTGCCGACGATGCGATGGTTCATAGTGGTTGTCTCCTGTTGCCTGATGAGTATAACGGGAGGGTGGACCCCCACCCCGGCAAAACGTGTCAAAGTCTTCGAAGCAGGAGGTTTAGGTCTGGACTTGAATTTTTGAGAGGCACTTTTATTTGTGGCGGTTATGGGTGAGGCGAGGGATGCTGGCGTGGGTGGTCGAGGAGTTACGGAGTGGGTTGTATGAACATTTACGGAAGATGTTGGATGGGATGTAAGGTGTTGTCGGATTCTTAAGCGAAAGCTCAGGTTGGGGCGATATGGTGGGTGGAGAGTCATTCCAATGAAGGAGTAGTGCGATATGCGTTTGAAGCAAGTAGTCCGTTTTCTTCCCGTGGTGGCGTGTGTGATGCTGCCGATGATCTCGAGTGTGGCGGCGCAGGCTGCGGCGAGTGGCCCGTATGCTGTTACCGACAAGTGGACGATTGGCGGCGAAGGCGGCTGGGACTATTTGCTGGCCGATCCGAGTATGCATGTGCTGTATGTGACGCATGGACCTCGGGTTGAGGTTCTGGACCTGAATACGGGCAAGTCGGTGGGCGCCATTACCGGTCTGAAGGGCACGCACGGCGTGGTGCTGGATACGGATGGGAAGCTGGGATACATCAGTGACGGTGGGGCGAACGAGGTGGTGGTGTTCGACCGGACGACGTATGCGAAGGTGGGCTCGATTGCAGCGGGGACGAATCCGGACGGGCTGCTGTTTGAGCCGGCGACGAAGACGGTGTGGGCGTTCAACGGACGGAGCCAGGATGCTACGGTGATCGATACCGCGACGCAGAAGGTGGTGGCGACGATCAAGTTGTCGGGCAAGCCGGAGTTTGCGCAGGCGGATGGCAAGGGCACGGTGTTTGTGAATATCGAGACGAAGAACTCGATTGCACGGCTGGATGCGAAGACGCTGAAGCAGACGGCGGAGTGGCCGCTGAAGGGGTGCGAGTCTCCGAGCGGTCTGGCGCTGGATACGACGCATGAGCGGCTGTATTCGGTGTGCGACGGCAAGGTGATGGCGGTAGTGAATTCCACTACGGGCAAGGAGCTGAAGCTGGTGGCGATTGGCGATGGACCGGATGCGGTGGACTATGACGCCAAGGACCAGTTGGTGTTCAGCTCGAATGGCGATGGGACACTGACGATCGTGAATGTGAAGGGCGATGCGGACAGCGTGGTTCAGACGGTGGCGACACAGAAGTCTGGGCGGACGATGACGTTCGACGATGTGACGGGCAAGGCGTATGTGGTGGCGGCGGAGTTTGGACCGAAACCGGCGGCGACGGCGGAGAATCCACGGCCACGTCCATCGGTTGTTCCGGGTAGCTTCAAGGTGTTGGTGGTTACGAAGAAGTAGCTGGAAGGCATGGCAAGTGGGGCCCGGTCTGAGTGAGTCAGACCGGGCCTTGCTGTTTTAAGTCTTGTGGCTGAGACGGGTTCTCTGGTCCCGATTATGAAGGGATGAAGTGAAGTGAACAAGCCTATTGATGGGATGGGTTGGCGGAAGATTCTGACGATAGTGGTGAAACTGCGATTGATTTTGATGGATTGACAGCGTAAGGTGTAGCCACTTTGATACCGGTGATGTAATCGTTGGTAGCTGGGATTAGAGCCACTCCCCCCAATCAGGAGCAACCCTTGCAAAGAGACGTTTTCACCTTCACTCTCACGAAGTTTTCCCGGTATATGTGTGCCGGGTCGGCCATGGTTCTGCTTGCCGGTACGAGCTGTACCCTGCATGCCCAGAACCCTAATGCTACTTCAACCCCTGTGGTGATGAGCAATCCATCGGTGAGCTATGGCGCAGGCTCAGCGAGTACGCCGGTGCATGGGATGCGTGTTGGGCAGGAGAACGGACCGAAGGTGGATAAGCCACTTCGTCAGTTCAAGGGTGGTGGATCGTCGAAGCCGGGAGGTGGCGGTGGAGGGACGAGTGATCCCGTGGTACAAAGCAGTGCGTATACGAGTGTTGGGACACTGGCACCGAACTACAATCTTGAAGGCCTGGGGAACGGGTTTCCTGGCTTTACGGTGAATTCTGCTCCGCCGGATACGAATGGGGCAGTGGGTGCGACGCAGTATGTGCAGTGGGTGAATGAGTCGTTTGCGGTCTTCAACAAAAGCACGGGCAACGCGGTGGCCGGACCAATTGCCGGCAATCAGCTTTTCCAGTCTTTGGGGAGCACGCATCCGTGTGCGGTGAACAATGACGGTGATCCGATCGCGCAGTATGACAAGGCGAATAATCGCTGGATTCTGACGCAGTTCTCGGTAACGAATGGGGGCACAATCGGCTACTGGCAGTGTGTCGCGGTGTCGCAGACGAGCGATGCGACGGGCGCGTACAACGTGTATGCGTACCGCCAACCGAACTTCAATGATTACCCGAAGTTTGGGGTATTCAACGGCGTTTACTTTGCGACGTACAAC
Source organism: Acidobacteriota bacterium (assembly GCA_021780315.1). GTDB lineage: Bacteria > Acidobacteriota > Terriglobia > Terriglobales > Acidobacteriaceae > Edaphobacter. The sequence continues at coordinate 41,071 of JAJXYY010000010.1, read as the reverse complement.
ATGTTCAGCGGGAACAGCTTTGCCGGTGCGCGACTGTGTGCGTATGACGGTGCTGCAATGCGGGCCGGTGGTGCGGCGGCGGAACAGTGCTTTCAGCTTTCGACGAGCTACGGCGGGGTGTTGCCCGGCGACGTAGACGGCGTGACAGCGCCACCGAGCGGAGACAGCGAATACTTTGTGAACTTCGGCACGAATTTGTTGAACACCTGGAGGTTTCATGTGGACTTCACGAATAGTGCGAACAGTACTCTTTCCGGACCGTACAGCACGACGGTAGCGACGTTTGCGGAAGCCTGCGGCGGAGGAACATGCATTCCGCAGCCCGGGACCCGGCAGCAACTGGACTCTCTGGCCGACCGTTTGATGTACCGGTTGTCTTACCGGCACTTTGCGGACGGGCATGAGGCGTTGTTTGTGAATCACTCTGTAAATCCTGGCTCTGTGGCATCCGGGTCGCGGTGGTATGAGTTGCGACCAGCGAGTGGCGGGAGCACGGGCGTGACGGTCTATCAGCAGTCGACGTATGCGCCGGCGGACGGTTTGAGCCGATGGATGGGGTCGATTGCATCGGACAAGGTGGGCAATCTGGCACTGGGATACAGCACCTCGAGCGGCACGGCGTATCCTTCCATCCGCTACTCGTACCGGACACCATCCGATCCTCTGGGCAAGATGGGATCGGAACAACTGCTGTTGTCTGGAGCGGGAGCCCAGCAGAGGACACTAAACCGCTGGGGCGACTACAGTGCGATGTCTGTGGACCCGGTGGACGACTGCACGATGTGGTACACGAACGAGTATCTTGCGGCGAACGGTACGTTCAACTGGCATACGCGTATTGGGTCGTTCAAGGTGAATGGTTGCCAGTAATGCGATACGCCTGAAAAGAAGAGCAGCATGCAAACGACGCACCCATATGGGTGCGTCGTTTGTTGTGTGGCGGTAACGATGCGGAGTTGCGGGGAGCTTGAAGGTTTTAGTGGCTGGAAGCTGTTGACTGGAGTTGGGATGCGCTCATTATGAACCTGCCGGTGTTTAAGCACCGGCAGGTTTTGCAATTGGTCTATTGGTCTTCCGGACAGAGGAGTTTGAAGGAGAGAGCTGCTATTGCTCCGCCGGAGAAGTTGGCGAGTAGGTAGATCCAGAGCCTGCTCCAGGCGACCAGGCCCATGTTGGAGATACCGATGGCGACTGCTGGATTGAAGGCAGCACTTGCAACTCCGCCGACGGCGAACGCACCGACCAATACCGTGAAGCCGATGGCGATTCCGTAGAACGAGTTGCCTGCGTTGTCCTTGGATGTGGCTGTGTTGAGGACGACGAAGACCAAGGCAAAGGTGAAGAGGAACTCTGCGAGGAGTTCCGGTGCGATGGGCAGGTCGCGGGTATGGACCGGGATGCCGGGGGTGAGGTAGCGAACCACGAACGATGCCAGGATGGCGCCGAGTACCTGAACGAGGATGTAGGGCAGAACATCGGAGCCAGGACAGCGGCCGCGAATCCAAACGCCGAGGGTGACTGCTGGGTTGTAATGGCCTCCGGAGATATGGCCGCCGGCGTAGATCATGACCATGAGGATGGCACCGATGGCGAGTTGGGGAATGACGCCGTCACCACCGGCGATGACGGTCATGCCGATGGTGAGTACCAGAAAGAATGTGCCAATGAATTCCATTGCATATTTGTTCATAGCGACCTCTGGAGATTTTGTAGAGTTCGGTCAGAGCAGGCCCAGTATGCCAAGGCAGAGATGAGCTTGTATTCGTCAGATGGCCATGTTCATTTATTTGGCAGGAGACGCAGCAGGGTTGTTCGAGACCGGTTTACTGTGGGCAGCGAAGCCTGCTGCGGTGGCCAGATAGAGCTGGTCCTTTTGCTCGACTAGCCCGGCCTGCAGCAGCTCTCTGACGCCACTGCGGATGCGGTAGAGAGGTGTTCCCGAGAGCAGTGCGACCTGCTCGAGTGATGCGGGCTGGGTGATGGCAGCGAGGATTTTTCTTGCCATGTCGTTGATCTCGCCAGTGCTGTTGATGCAGGCCATGATGGAAACCTCCGCAGTGACTTGATGGCTTAGAGAGACTTCTTCGAGAAGTACCAGTCGGGGGTTTCGTACCCGGCGGTCATGCGAATCTCTGCCTCTTCGGTGGTTTTTGGTGGGGGGACGATGACTTTTTCTCCTGGTTTCCAGTTTGCGGGGGTGGCGACGGAGTGCTTGTCGCTGGTCTGCAAGGCGTCGATGAGGCGGAGAATCTCCTGAGTGTTGCGGCCTGTGGTGAGGGGGTAGTAGATCATCGCGCGGATGAGGCCCTTGGGATCGATGACAAAGACACAGCGACTGGTCTCGGTTTTGCTTTCGCCGGGCATAACCATGCCGTAGAGGGTTGCCACGTCCTTGTTGAGGTCGGCGATGATGGGAAAGGGAATCTTGACGTCGAAGTTTTTCTCGATGTTTCTGACCCAGGCGATGTGGGAGTAGGTGCTGTCGATGCTGAGGCCGAGGAGTTCGACGCCACGTCTTTTGAGTTCGGGTGCGATTTGCGCAAAGGCGACGAACTCGGTAGTACAGACGGGGGTAAAGTCTGCGGGATGCGAGAAGAGGATGACCCAACTGCCTTGAAAGTCTTCGAGGCGCAGAGTGCCGTGCGTGGTCTCGACCTCAAAGGTGGGAGCAGGTTGATTGAGACGCGGGAAGGTGCTGTGCACTTTTTCTTGAATGGCTGTATCCATGATTTTGATCCCTTCGCTGGAGTGACTTCGTGAGCTTGTGTCGAGAGCAAGCAGCAAAGATTGCAGACGGGCTTGCTGGACCGTGTCACCTCCATGTGTTCCAGTTTGTGCTGGGCGAAGGGGGTGGTCTGTGACTTTAATCACGGGTGCGTGTGCGGTGCATCCGGACAAATGAAATGACTGCCCTTGGCACACAGGCCAAGGGCAGAGTTGGTGGGGGCTTGCGCCAGTGCGGATCAGGCGTGGCGGTTGCGGGTGAGGCGGTAGTAGATGACCGGGGTGACGATGAGGGAGAGAGCCACGGAGATGAAGAGGCCTCCGATGACGGCGATGGCGAGGGGTTGGAGCATCTGGGAGCCGGCACCGAGGGCGAAGGCGAGTGGAAGCATGCCGCAGACGGCAGCGATGGCGGTCATGACGATGGGACGGAGACGACGCTGGGCGGCGTGAAGCATGGCCTCCCGGGCGGGGTCGTGGTCGGGATCGACGGTGGGGACGAGGCCGGTGGCGGCGAAGTCGGCGATGCGTTTGGCTTCGGCTTCGTGACGGAATTTCTCGTCGGCGTCGAGGAGGAGGATGCCGTTTTTGGCGACGATGCCGATGACCATGATGAGGCCCATGAAGCTGGCGACGTTGAAGTCGGTCTGGGTGATGAGCAGGGCCAGAACGACGCCGGTAATGGAGAGGATGGAGCTGGTGAGGATGGCGATGGGAGCGGAGAAGTTGCGGAACTCGGCGAGGAGGACGCCGAAGACCAGGGCCAGGGCGAGGATGAGGACACGGGCGAGATCGTGGAAGGATTTCTGCTGCTCCTGGTAGGTACCGCCGTATTCGACGCGGACGGTGGAGGGCAGGTGTAGTCCATCGACGGTGGAGCGGACCTGGGCCATGGCGGTGCCGAGGTCAGAGCCTTCCAGACGCCCGCTGGCGACGATGAGTTGTTGTAGGTTCTCTTTGCGGATTTCGTTTTGCGGTGGCAGTTGGGTGACTTGGGCGAGGGAGGCGAGAGTTGCGGTGTGTCCGGTGCTGGAGTTGAAGACTGTGTTCTCTATGGCATCGAGGGAGGCTCGGTTGTCTTCGGGGAGGCGGACGCGGATGGTGTAGGGGCGGCCGTTGACGATCATGGGATCGTTGGTGGGGAGACCGTCGAGGATGGCGGTGGCGTCTTCGGCCACTTCGGTGGGGGTGAAGCCGAGGCGGGCGGCGACGACGGGATCGATCTGGAAGCTGGTGGCGGGACCGCTGATGGTGTTGTCAACGCCGTTCTGGGTATCGACGACGCCGGGGATTTTGCTGATGGCGGCCTGGACCTTGGGGCCGAGGTCGTTGAGGAGAGCCTGGTCGTTGGCGAAGAGCTTGACCTGGATGGGCTCGGGTGAGTTGGATAGGTCGCCGATCATGTCCTGAAGAACCTGGGTGAACTCGATGTCGAGGGCAGGCTCGGTGCGTTTGATCTGGGCGCGGATGTCGGCCATGATGTCTTCGATGGAGCGGGAGCGTTTGGATTTGAGGCGGACGGTGAAGTCTCCGGAATTGGCCTCGGTGACGGCGGCGAGGCCCATCTGGAGGCCGGTGCGGCGGGAGGTGATTTCGACTTCGGGGGTGTTGTGGAGAATCTGCTCGACGTGCTCAAGGATGCGGTTGGTCTCGGTGAGGGAGGTGCCGGCGGGGGTGAGGTAATCGAGGACGAAAGCGCCTTCGTCCATGGCGGGGAGGAGGTCGGAGCCGAGGGCGTTGTAGCTGAAGTAGCCGGCGACGACGAGCAGGAGGCAGGCGGCGGCGAGGGCGATCGGCCTGGCGAGCGCGAAGTTGAGGACGCGTGCGTGCACGTGGAGGATGCGCCGCATGATCGGGCCGTCTTCGTGTCCGGCAGCGTGCTCGGCGGGGTGCTCGGAAGGGCTTGCGGACAGGTCTTGGTCGGGGGAGGATTTTTTTGCGGGGGCGTGACTGAGCAGGAAGAGGCTAAGGGCCGGAGTGAAGGTGAGGGCGAGGGCGAGCGAGGTGAGGAGCGCGGCCGTCATGGTGATGGCGAGGGCGCGGAAGAAGCTGCCGGTGACTCCGGTGACGGAGATGAGGGGGAGGAAGACGACGACGGGGGTGAGGGTGGAGAAGACGAGCGGGGTGGTGATTTCGCTGAGCGCGCTGCGTATGGCCTCGGTGCGTGATTGTCCTGCGTCGCGATGGACGACGATGTTTTCAACGACGACGATGGCATCGTCGATGACGAGACCGATGGCGGCGGCGAGCCCGCCGAGGGTCATGAGGTTGAAGGACTGGCCGATGATCCAGAGAAAGAGGATTGTAACGGATACGGTTACAGGAATGACGAGGCCGGCGATGACGGAGGAGGTCCAGTCGCGGAGGAAGAGGAAGAGGATGATGCAGGCGAGGACGAGGCCGATGAGGATGGCATCGCGGACGCTGGCGATGGATTCGCGGACGAGCTGGGACTGATCGTAGAAGGGTACGAGGCGGACGCCGGGCGGGAGTTTGGCCTGAAGTTCGGCGACCTTGATGGCAACGGCGTCGGCGACCTGAACGGTGTTGGAGGCGGGCTGGCGGGAGATGTTGAGCAGGACGGAGGGCTTGCCGTCGGCGGTGACGCGGGTGTAGACGGGGAGGGTGGCGGGCTGGACGGAGGCGACGTCGGCGACGCGGACGGGAGCACCACCGGGGGTGGTCTTGACGACGAGATTGGCGAGTTGGCTGGTGTCGTGGGCCTGGGCACCGATGAGGCCAAGGATGAGCTCGTGGTTGGCTTCGTAGAGGCCGGGGGAGTCGATGATGTTGGAGGCCTGGACGGCGTTGACGAGGTCGGTGAGCGTGACTCCGGAGGACTGGAGGCGGGCGAGATTGGGGATGATGTGGTATTCGGGGACCTGCCCACCTTGGACGAGGACGGTGCTGACGCCGTTGACGCGGTTTAGGGGTGGCTTGAGGTCGTAGGTGGCGATCTCCCAGAGGCGGGTGGGGGAGACGGTGGCGGGGCCGCGGTCGTCTGCGGAGAGGGCGTAGCCGAGGATGGGGAAGGTGGCGAAGGTGAGCCGATTGGTGGTGATGTGGGCAGTGGCAGGGAGAGTTTGGGAGACCTTGGAGAGGGCGGCGTCGGCGAGCTGGAGGGTGCGGTACATGTCGACGTTCCAGTCGAAGAAGAGACTGACTTCGGCAGAGCCTCGGGAGGTGGTGCTGCGGACGGTGAGGAGTCCGGGGACGCTGTTGACGGCGTCCTCGATGGGCTTGGTGATGGTGACCTGCATCTGCTCGACGGGCATGACACCGTTGTCGACGCCGATGACGACGCGGGGGAAGTTGGTCTCCGGGAAGACGGAGATGGGTACCTGGAAGGCACCGTAGACACCGGCGAGGGTGAGGACGATGAGGAAGAAGAAGATGGTTTTGGAGGCGCGGGAGAGCCAGAAGCTGGACTGGAGATCCGACTGGGAGTGTGGGCCGGGAGTGGAGGCGGTGCTCATTTATCGTCTCCGTCTTTTGCGGCGGACTTGCCGGCTGCAGGCTTGGCGTCATCGGAGTCTTTGCCATCGGCAGGAGGGGTGCCGATTTTGACCTTGGTGTTGTCGTCGAGGCCGTAGCCGCCGGTGGAGATGACCATATCGTTGGGGCCGACGCCGGTGAGGATCTGGGCGGAGTCCGGGGTGACGACGCCGAGGGTTACGGGGTGTTTGTGGGCGGTGTTGTCGGCGGCCATGAGCATGACGAAGTGGGAGGCGTCGGGTGCGGCCTGGATGGCGTCGGCAGGAACGATGAGGGCGTTGTTGACGGTCCGTCCGGTGATGGAGGCGTGGACCGGGGTTCCGGGTTTGAGGGTGCCTTTGGCGTTTTCTACGCGGAGCCAAACCTCGACGGTGGTGCTGCCGGGGTCGAGAGCGGGGCTGACGAGGGAGACTTTGGCGGGAACGGGCTCGGCCATGCCGGGGACGGTGATGGTAGCGGGGGCTCCGACGGCGAGTTGCTGTGCCTGACTTTGGGCGATGTGGAGCTTGGCGATGAGGGCGGAGGTGTCCATGACGGTGAGGAGGGGGGTCCCGGCGGCGGCGGTTTCGCCTGCAAAGAGGGGGCGGTCGGTGACGACTCCGTTGATGGGGCTGCGGATTTCGGTGTAGCTGAGCTGGGCTTCTGCGCCGAGGTACTTGCCCTGGGCGGAGGCAAGCTGGCCCTGAGCGTTGGTGATGGCGGCCTTGTTGCTGAACTTCTGAACGGCGTCGAAGTGGAGTTTGGCGATGTCGTAGGCGGACTGGGCCTGGAGGAGGGTGGCCTTGGCAGTGTCGAGGTCGCGGCCGGGGATGGCTCCCTGGGCAAAGAGCTGAGTGCGGGCGTTGACGATGCTCTGGTTGAGGTCGAGATTGGCTTTGGCCTGGGCGAGGTCGAGCTGGGATTTGGTGAAGTCCTCGGGGACGGTGGAGCGGGTGGCGGTCTCGTAGGTGGCCTGGGCTGCGGTGTAGGAACCTTTGTTGTCAAGGGCGGCGGCGGCGAGGTCCGAGTTCTCCAGGGTGGCGAGGAGTTGTCCTGCCTTGACGTGGGCTCCGCGCTGGACGAAGAATTTTTTGACCGGTGCGGTGACCTTGGGCGAGATGGCGGCCTGGGCGAGCGGGGTGAGGATGGCGTCGGCGGCGATCTGCTCGGAGATGCTTCCCTGCTGCGGGTGGGCTGCCTGGACGTAGACCTCGGGGGTGGGAGTAGCTTCCTTTTTTTCGCAGCCGGTGGCGAGAACGGCGGCACAGAGGAGCAGCAGGAGAGGACGGGGCGATCGAGCAGCGATGAGGGTAGCGGTCATGGGTTAGATCGTTCCTGTGAGTATCTGGAGGTTGGCCAAAGCAGTCTGGTAACGGATGGCACCGTCTTCGCGGGCAATTTCCGCGAGGGTCAGGGAGTTCTGGGCGTCGACGACTTCGAGGACGGTGGCCTCACCGGCGGTGTAGCGGAGGCGGGTGAGGTGGAGGCTTTCCTGCGCGGTCTGTACGCTGAGGTCGAGGGATTGGAGCTGGTCGCGGGAGGCGGCGGCCTCGGCGTAGTACTCGTCGAGCTGGGCGATGAGGCGGCGCTGGGTGGCGGAGAGGTTGACGCGTGCGGAGTCGCGGATGATCTGTGCCTGACGGATCTTGTGCTGGGTGGTGAACCAGTCCCAGATGGGGATGTCGAGGGTGGCAGCGGCGGAGTAGCCGAGGTTGCGGTAGCCGTCGGGACTGTTGACGGCGAACTGTGCGGCGTCAATACCGTAGGCGAAGTTGAGGCCGAGGTCGGGGAGGTAGGCCTGCTTGGCGGAGGTGACGTCGAGGTTGCTGACGCGGAGGGCGGAGGTGGCGCTCTGGAGCTCGGGGTTGAGCTTGGCGGCAGCGAGTTCGACCTCGTCGCGGGTGGCGAGCGGCGGGGGGATGGTGGGGACGGAGAGGGTGAAGGGCGAGCGCGGGTCCGGGAAGAGGAGGACGCCGAGTTCGAGGTGGGACTTCTGGACCTGGAGAGTGGCGTCGGCGAGATCGCGCTCTCGCTGCTGCTGCTGGAGCTGGGCTTTGACTACGTCGGCGTGGGCGCTTTCGCGGGCGGTCTCACGCTGCTGGGTGAGGGTGGTGAAGGAGGCCGCTTCGGCGGCAGCGCGTTGGGCTACGGTGAGCTTGTGGTCAGCGGCGAGGGAGCCGTAGTAGAGGCTGACGACGGTGGCGACGAGGCCGCGGCGGGCGAGTTCCAGCTCAGCGGAGGCGAGGGCGGCGAAGGCATCGGCACGAGCGACGGCGGTGATTTGCTGGAAGCCGATGGTCTCATTGACGACGGCCTGGCTGGTGTATTCGTGGACGGAGTTGTTGGCGATGAAGCGGGGGGTGGTGGTGACGACGGCGGGGTTGGTGGTGGAGACGATGCCAGCGAGCTGGGAGGGCTGGGTGTAGAGATACTGGTTGTGATAGATGGCGGTGGGCAGGAGGGCTGCGCGGGCGATGGAGCGGTCGATACCGGCGACACGGCTGGCAGCGTAGGCTGCGGCGAAGGTGGGCTCGTTGGCACGGGCGCGGGCGATAGCTTCGTCGAGGGAGATGGCCAAAGGCTGGGAGGTTGGCTGGGTGGAAGATGGGACGGTTGACTGAGCGGTAGACTGGGCCACCACGACGGACGGAGCGTCGGGCTGCTGAGCGGGCACCGAAGCGGCAAGGGACGGGGCGGCGATGGCGGCAGCAGCGAGGGCCAGGAACAACGCGCAGGAGGTGCGGAGGGTGGTGCGGAGGGGCCGGAAGAGCGAGGACGGCAGCGTGACTTGGGTGTTGAGGTGACGGATGCTGATTGGATGCATGTATATCCCGTGACGCAATCTGGGTTACTTGGAAGCTAATGGTAGCTTGTGAACCTTAAGATGCGCTGTAGATGTGGATAGGATTTCTAAATGATTTGGGTGAGGCGGGGCGGACGGTGCATGAGTGGCTGCACCGCCCTGTGGAGGGATTGGCGTGGTTAGCCGATGTCGCGCCAGTCGAGGATGACTTTGCCGGAGTTGCCGGAGCGCATGGCGGCGAATCCCTGCTCGTAGTCTCGCCAGTTCATGCGGTGGGTAATGACGCCGGAGATGTCGAGGCCGGTTTCGAGCATGACGGTCATCATGTACCAGGTCTCGTACATTTCGCGGCCGTAGATTCCGCGGATGGTGAGTTGGTTGAAGACGACCTGGTTCCAGTTGATGGAGATGTCTTCTGAGGGGATGCCGAGCATGGCGATTTTGCCGCCGTGGCTCATATTGGCGAGCATGTCGCGGAAGGCGTTGGGATTTCCGGACATTTCGAGGCCTACGTCGAAGCCTTCCTGCATGCGGAGTTGCTGCTGGAGGTCTTTGAGGGAGGTGGCGCGGGGATCGACGGCGCGGGTGACCCCTACCTTTTCTGCGAGGGCGCGGCGGTACTCGTTGGGATCGGAGATGACGACGTGTCGGGCACCGGCGTGGCGGGCGACGGCTGCGGCCATGATGCCGATGGGGCCGGCACCGGTGACGAGGACGTCTTCACCGAGGACGGGGAAGGCGAGGGCGGTGTGGACGGCGTTGCCAAGGGGATCGAAGATGGAGGCGATTTCGAGAGAGATGCCGGGGGAGTGCTGCCAGATGTTGGACATGGGCAGGACGATGAACTCGGCGAAGGCGCCGTTGCGATTGACGCCGACGCCCATGGTGTGGGCGCAGAGGTGGCGGCGTCCGGCGAGGCAGTTGCGGCAGCGCCCACAGACGACGTGACCTTCGCCGCTGACGATCTGACCGATGGCGAGATCTTCGACATTGGAGCCGATGGCGACGACTTCGCCGACGAACTCGTGGCCGATGGTTAGACCCTGCTGGATGGTGGTGCTGGCCCAGGAATCCCACTCGTAGATGTGGAGGTCGGTGCCGCAGATGCCGGTGTATAGAACACGGATTTTTACGTCGTTGATGCCAATCTCTGGTTCGGGGACGTCCTGCAGCCAGAGGCCGCGTTCTGCGCGGGATTTTACGAGAGCCTTCACGGGGAGAACCTTTCTGCTGCTGGCGCTCGCGGATAAGTCCGATACGCTGCAGGCGAGATTAGTCTAACTGTTTCCGAGGTTATATTTTGGGTTGGCGGCGGGCAGAGGTGGCGAGGCGGTATGCTGAGGGCGCTGCGTTAGACAGATGGAAGGTACGGCAACGACCGACTAGGGTGATGGACAAGTGAAGATGACGACGGTGCGGGGAGCTCTATTGGCTGTATTGGTTGGTGTGACGTTGCAGGGGCTGGCGCAGACGCCGGTTGCGATCGATGTAGACCTGGAGACGCCGGTGGGGAGTTACAAGCCGATCTACAGCTGGTTCGGGTATGACGAGGCGAACTACACGACGATGAAGTATGGGCGGCAGTTGCTGGGCGAGTTGCATGATCTTAGCCCGGTGCCGGTGTACATTCGTGCACATCATCTGTTGACGTCGGGTGATGGGGTGGCGGAGCTGAAGTGGAGCTCCACAAATGTGCACACGGTGGATGCGCAGGGTAAGCCGGTGTACGACTTCAAGCTGCTGGACGGAATTTTTGATGCGTACAAGGCGGCGGGAGTTCGTCCGATGGTGGAGTTGGGATTTATGCCGCGGGATCTGGCGGTGAATCCTGAGCCGTACCAGGTGCACTATCCGGGGAACACGATTCTAGGTGGGTCAAACAATCCGCCGAAGGATTATGCCGTGTGGGGAGAGTTGGTGCGGCGGGTGACGGAGCATCTGGTGGAGCGATATGGGAAGGCGGAGACCAGTACGTGGTACTTCGAGGTGTGGAACGAGCCGAATATTCCGTATTGGCATGGGACGCCGGAGGAGTACTACAAGCTATACGACTATGCGGTGGCAGGCGTGCGGGCGGCGTTGCCGGGAGCGATTGTTGGAGGCCCGGCGAGTACGGGGCCGGGATGGGATAAGGCAGCGGTGTTTCTGGATGGATTTTTGAAGCATGTGGATACGGGACGGAGTGCGGCGACAGGCAAGGCGGTGCCGCTGGATTTTATCTCGTTCCATGTGAAGGGCCAACCGAAGGTGGTGGGGACGCATGTGCAGATGGGGCTGGACAAGGAGATGATCGATGCGGACCGGGGATTTGCACTGGTGGCGCAGTATCCGAAGTTCAAGGGCCTACCGATTATTTTGAGCGAGGCTGATCCAGAGGGGTGCGCGGCGTGTTCGTCGAAGGTGAATCCTTCGAATAACTACCGGAATGGGACGATGTATCCGGTGTATACGGCGGCGGCGATGAAGGGACTGTTCGAGCTGCAGGACCGGCACCAGGTGAACCTGATTTCGATGCTGAGCTGGTCGTTTGAGTTTGAAGGCAAGGATTATTTTGAAGGGTTTCGTTCGCTGGCGACAAATGGAATCGATAAGCCGGTGATGAATGTGTTTCGAATGGCAGGGCTGATGAGCGGGGACCGGGTGAAGACGACAAGCACGGGCCAGGTGGGGATCGGGGAGATTTTGAAGGCCGGGGTGCGGGAGAACGCGGATGTGGATGCGCTGGCGACGAAGGGGGCGCGGGAGGCTGCGGTGATGGTGTGGAACTACCATGATGACGATCTTCCGGCAGCGGACGCGGCAGTGCAGGTAAGGATTGGGGGAGTACCGGCGGGGGTGCAGCGGGTGCTGCTGGAGCACTACCGGATTGATGCGGAGCATAGCAATGCCTACACGGCGTGGAAGGCGATGGGTTCGCCGCAGAGTCCGACGCCGGAGCAGTATGCACGGCTGAAGGCGGCGGGACAGTTGCAACTGCTGGGTTCGCCGGAGTGGCTGGAGGTGAAGGATGGGGTGGTTCAGGTGGGGATGGAGTTGCCTCGGCAGGCTACTTCCCTGCTGCGGTTGAGCTGGTAGGTGGAGAGGCAGGCTGCTTCGGTTGTGCGCAGGCACAGGCGGTGAAGGCCTGGGCGGTGTAGTGGGCGAGGCTGCAGGTGTACTGGGGCCAGAGGGGCTTGATGAGGGCGGAGCGATCTCCGGGGAAGTAGTTGCGGATGTAGGCCTGGCTGGAGTCGGTTTTGGCGTCGGGATCGGCGCTGAAGAGATGGAGGAGTTCGGCGAGGGGCGCGGGAGAGAAGGTGGGCTGGTGGTGGGCTTCGGTGAAGGTGTATTGGGGAGACCAGATGGCATCGACACCGGTGAGATTGGAGGCGGAGATGACCTGGTAGTTGACGAGAGTGGCGGTGGCGGGGTCGATGTGGGCGAGGGTGAAGGTGGGAAGGTTGCCGTTGACGGGGGAGATGGAGGCGACCATTTTGATGGGGACGGGGCCGGCGTGGGGGGAGTGGGGTTGGCCGGGTTCGGGGGCGAAGAGGCGTAGCTCGTCCATGTGGGTGTGGCCGAAGATGGCGAGACGAACGATATCGGCGTTGTCGACGAGGGTGTCGGGGAGCTGGTCGGAGGAGAGGAAGGTGACGGGTTGGGCTCCGTTGCAGAGGTTGAGCAGCTTGCGGAAGGAGGCGTAGAAGTCTACGCCGGGAGGGATGTGGCCGAGGACCCAGACGTTCTGGTGGAGTTTGCGGGCCTGGGCGAGTTGGGTACGGAGCCAGTTGAGTTGCTGGGTGGCAGCGGCGGGGTTGGGCTGGCTGGCGCAACTGGAGTAGCGGCGGGAGAGGAAGATGTCGTCGAGGACGATGAGGCGGGCGCGGTGGAGAGGTGGTGGGAGGGTGATGCTGTAGTTGCCCATGGCGGTGAAGTCGGTGAGGGCGCGGCGGCGGGAGGGGCTGGGCGGGAGGGCGGCGGCGATGCTGTCGCGGGTGAGGGCAAGGAAGGAGCCGCCGGGATCGAGTTGGTAGTCGCCGCAGTTGGTGTCGTTGTTGCCGAGGGCGAGGTAGAGAGGCTTGCCGGGGAGGGCGGATTGGAGCTGGGTGACGAGGTAGCGGATGGTTTTGGCAAGGAAGTGGTTGTAGGCGTCGGGCGTGGAGTTGGGGATGGTGGCGGTGTAGCGGCAGTGGAAGGCGTGGGCGAGGAGGTCTCCGCTGAGGGTGGTGAAGCGGACATCGGCGGCGTTGGCGCGGATGGCCTGCAGGCTGGATTGGAGCAGTGCGTAGGGGGTGTCGTCGCCGCGCGACGCGCAGGTCTGCTGGAGGCGAGCGAAGGCCTGGGGCTGATCGGGGGAGGCGGGAGCGCTGAGGATGGCGTTCCATTCGGCGACGGGGGCGTCGGCGAGCTGGGGGGCTTTGGCGGGATCGTGGAAGGGATCGAAGTGGATGTCGCTGAGGAAGAGAGCGGGGATGGTTTTATCTTGCGCGGGTGCGGCGACGGCGAGCAGCAGGGTTGCAGCGGCGAAGAGGGTCCGGAGGGAGAGACGGAGGGTAGGACGGATACCGGGGATGGGGATGGACATGGATTTTCCTCGTCGGTGCGGGTGGTTTGTGACCAGAGTACTGGAGTGGGAGGGACTGGGGCTATTTGCTGGTTTGGGGTTGTCTGGTTTTGGCGGGTTATTTGCGTGTGGCGGGTAATACCGCTAGATTGAAGGTAGAGATAGTTGCATTGGACAACGTGGCTGCGGCCCGGGTTTGGTGTAGCTATAGGCTGCAATGTTTGTGCTGTCGCGGGAGAGATCGGAAGGATCGACGCCGAAGGAGCAACCGCCCCGGAAACTCTCAGGCAAAAGGACCGCGACACGCTGAACCAGACTTCTGGAGAGAGGCACCTTTGCGGTGTCCGCCGACGGGATAATTCTCTCAGGCAAAGAGACAGAAGGGGCGCACGAAGGAGCTGACTGATGTCAGCGAATGAGGAGTGCGCGCTGAGTTCTGCGATGACGACACGACGAGTTGCAGCCACCAATCCCACGGAGATGTGTGTTGTGTGCGCTGGCTGGTGCTGCGCGGGGACTTCCCTGCAGCGGCCGCAGTGCGTTTGCCGGTATTGACGCTGGCAGGCACGGGGTGTGGGATGGGTGTGCCTGATTGAAATGCAGTGAGTTGGACAGGACGATTTTTGAAGGATCTTTGAAGGATTTGAGGATGACGACGATGACGAAGCAGAGCGCAGGTGAGTGGAACACCAACGAAGTATTTGCCGAGCGGCACATTGGACCATCGGACAGCGACATCGCTGTGATGCTGGAGACGGTGGGAGCGGAGAGCCTGGATGGGCTGATTGCGGAGGCGGTGCCGGCGTCGATTCTTGATCCGGGCAAGCTGACGTTTGGACCGGCGTTGTCGGAGACGGAGGCGATTGCGTTTCTGCGGCAGGTGGCGGCGAAGAACAAGGTGATGACTTCGCTGATTGGGCAGGGGTACTACGGGACGATTGTGCCAGCGGTGATTCAGCGGAACATTCTGGAGAATCCCGCGTGGTATACGGCGTACACACCGTACCAGCCGGAGATCAGCCAGGGGCGACTGGAGGCGGTGATCAACTTCCAGACGATGGTGTGCGACCTGACGGGACTGGATATCGCGAACGCTTCCCTGCTGGATGAGGCTACAGCCGCGGCCGAGGCGATGGCGATGGCGAAGCGTGGGGCGAAGTCGAAGCAGAACCGTTTTTTTGTGGACAAGAACTGTCATCCACAGACGATTGCAGTGCTGCAGACGCGGTCGAAGCCGCTGGGGTGGGAGTTGGTGATCGGCGATGCGGCGACGGAGTTGAAGGCCGCGGAGGTATTTGGGGCGATCTTCCAGTATCCGGGGACGCTGGGCGAGGTGGTGGACTATCGCCGGGTGATTTCGGATCTGCACGCGGAGGGTGCGATTGCGGTGATGGCGACCGATCCGCTGGCGCTGACGCTGCTGACTTCGCCGGGCGAGTTGGATGCGGATATGGCGGTGGGTTCGACGCAGCGGTTTGGTGTGCCGATGGGATATGGCGGGCCACATGCGGCGTTTCTGGCGACGAAGGATGAGTTCAAGCGGTCGCTGCCGGGGCGGTTGGTGGGCGTGTCGATCGATGCGCGAGGTGCGCAGGCTTACCGGTTGGCTTTGCAGACGCGGGAGCAGCATATTCGGCGGGAGAAGGCGACCAGCAATATTTGCACGGCGCAGGTGCTGCTGGCGGTGATGGCCGGGATGTATGCGGTGTATCACGGGCCGGAGGGTTTGAAGGCGATTGCGCGGCGGGTGCATGGGATGACCGGCAAGCTGGCGGCTGGCCTGACCGGGATGGGATTTGCGGTCGAGCCTGAGGCTTACTTCGACACGATTACGGTACGGACAGGCGAGCGGACGGAGGCGATCCATCAGGCGGCGGTGGCTGCGGGGATAAATCTGCGGCGGGTGGCGGCGGACCGGATTGGGATCAGCCTGGATGAGACGACGACGGTGGCGATTGTCGAGGCGGTGTGGGGCTGCTTTAGGGTTGCTCCAAAGTTTGCCGAGGTGCAGGAGCGGGTGGCGATTCCGTCGGGGCTGCAGCGGACGAGCGAGTTTCTGCAGCATCCGGTGTTCCACCAGTACCACTCGGAGACGGAGATGCTGCGGTATATGCGGCGGCTGGCGGATCGAGATCTGGCGTTGGACCGGGCGATGATTCCGCTGGGCTCGTGCACGATGAAGCTGAATGCGACGACGGAGATGCTGCCGGTGACGTGGCCGGAGTTTGGGAGTCTGCACCCGTTTGTGCCGGCGGACCAGGCGCTGGGCTATGCGGAGATGCTGGGAGAGTTGGAGAAGCGTTTGTGCGAGGTGACGGGGTATGACGCGTTCTCGTTCCAGCCGAACTCGGGAGCGCAGGGTGAGTATGCCGGACTGCTGGCGATTGGTGCGTACCATGCGAGCCGCGGCGAAGGCCACCGGAAGATCTGCCTGATACCGGCTTCGGCACATGGGACGAATCCTGCGTCGGCGCAGATGGCGGCGATGGAAGTGGTGGGGGTGAAGTGCGATGAGGACGGGAACGTGGATGTTGAAGATCTGCGGGCCAAGGCGACGCACTATGCAGACATACTGGCGGCGGTGATGATTACGTATCCCTCGACGCATGGCGTGTTTGAAGAGAAGGTGCGGGAGATCTGCGAGATTGTGCATGCGTGCGGCGGCCAGGTGTATCTGGATGGGGCGAATCTTAATGCGCAGGTAGGCGTGGTGTATCCGGGCAAGTTTGGTGCGGATGTGAGCCATCTGAATCTGCATAAGACGTTCTGCATTCCTCATGGCGGGGGTGGTCCGGGAGTTGGGCCGGTTGGTTTGCGTGCGCATCTGGCGCCTTTCCTGCCGGGGCATCCTGAGCTGGGGACCGAGAGCGTGGTGGGGCCGGTTTCGGCTGCGCCGTATGGATCGGCTTCGATTCTGCCGATCTCGTGGGCGTACATGCTGCTGATGGGCGGCGTGGGGCTGACGAAGGCAACGGAGGTTGCGATTCTGAATGCAAACTACATTGCGAAACGTCTGGACCCGCACTATCCGGTGCTGTACAAGAACGAACATGGACGGGTGGCGCATGAGTGCATTCTGGATACGCGTCCGCTGAAGGTTTCGTGCGGGGTAAGTGTGGACGATATTGCGAAGCGGTTGATCGACTATGGATTCCATGCGCCGACGATGAGTTTTCCTGTGGTGGGCACGTTGATGATCGAGCCTACGGAGTCGGAGTCCAAGGCGGAGATTGATCGATTCTGCGAGGCGATGATTGCGATGCGGCACGAGATTGGCGAGATTGAGGCCGGAGCGTATACGATTGAAGAAAGCCCTTTGCACTTTGCACCACATACTGTCTTCGACCTTGCGGAGGAGAACTGGGATCGGCGTTATACACGAGCGCAGGGATGCTTCCCTGCTACTTCGCGGAAGAACGATAAGTACTGGGCCCCGGTGAACCGAATCGACAATGCGTACGGGGATAGGAACCTGTTTTGCTCGTGTCCTCCGACGGCGGAGTATTGCGAGGTTGTTTCTGAATAAGTGATCCATGTCGATCATGCACACGGAGCGTTTCGAGGAGAGGGATCAGAGTGTTTCTGCTTCCCTCTCCGGCCATCGATTTATGGCGGAGAACCAGCGTGCATACGTCGATGGCTCGACCTGATGAGTGAAGGCGAATGCCTTTTTAAAGCGTGAGGAGAGTGCTGAATGGATTCCATGTTGAAAAACCCCGAGAGCTGGCAGGAAGTTGATTTTCTGCATGAGATTGGCAGCCGGATGGCTGCGGCCGATTCGTTGGACTCGATCCTGCAGCGGATTTTGCAGTTTATCTCCGACCTGGTGCGTTGCGACTCGTGTTTTGTGTATATCCAGCAGAACGATCAGTTGGTATTGAGTGCGTCGAAGAACCCGCACACGGACCTGCTGCACAAGCTGGAGATTGCGGTGGGCCAAGGTATTACGGGGTGGGTGGCAGAACATCGCGAGGCGGTGGCGATTCCATCGAATGCATCGAGCGATCCGCGGTTTCGACGGTTCAACGATCTGCCAGAGGACTTGTTTGAAGCGTTTCTTTCGGTGCCGATTCTATCGCGGGGCCGGATTGTGGGCGTGATCAATCTGCAGCATCGGCAGCCCCATCACCATACGGAGCGCGAGATTCGGTTGATCTCCACGATAGGGTTTCTGGTGGGTGCGGAGCTGGAGCTGGCCCGCATTGAGACGGAGAAAGCGGAGATGCAGCGGCAGTTGGAGATGCGCAAGCTGATGGAGCGGGCGAAGGGGATTCTGCAACGGCAGTTGAATCTTGATGAAGAGAATGCGTACCTGACGATGCAGAAGTTGAGCCGTCAGAAGCGGAAGCCGATGCGGGAGATCGCCGAGGCGATCATTCTGGGTGAAGAGTTACGGGCAGGGGTGTAGGGCACCGCGGCCGTTTGCTAGACGGCCGCGGTGAGTAGTTCGAGAGCGCCTTTCGCTTTGAGTTCTTCGGCCACGGCGAGGCCGAGGGATTGGGTGGAGGCTTCGGGACCGGTTTCAGTGACGACCTGAATGACGGTATCGCCATCGGGTGCGACGACCTGGGCGATCATGTGCCATCCGCCGGTGGCGGTTGGCTGGCAGTGGGCTCCGATAGGAAGCTGGCAGCCGCCGCCAAGGGCGTCAAGGGTGATGCGTTCGGCTTCGACACAGAAGCGGGTGTGTGGGTGTTCGAGGAAGGCGATGGCGTTGCGGATGTATGCGTCGCGGTCTTCGTCGGGCTCCAAGGAGGCGGGGTAGCCGGGCGCGCGGGTTTCGAGACCGAGGGCACCTTGTCCGGGCGCGGGGCAGAGTTCTTCCGGCGTAAAGCGATAGTGGACAGATTCCGTGCGCTTGAGGCGATCGAGGCCGGCGGCGGCGAGGACGAGTGCGTCGCATTTGCCGTCGTTGAGCTTCTTGAGACGGGTGTCGATGTTGCCGCGGATCTCGACGAAGTTGACATCGGGGCGGAGGGCGAGGAGTTGCGCGCGGCGACGAGGGCTGGTGGTGCCGATGGTTCCGCCCATCGGCAGGGTGTTTAGGGACCAGTACGGCTCGCAGACCCAGACGTCGCGGGCGTCGACGCGTTTAGGGATGGCGGCGAGAGTGAACTGCGGAGCGAGCTTGGTGGGGAGGTCCTTGAGGGAGTGGACGGCGAGGTCGATACGGCCTTCTTCGAGGGCTTCTTCGATCTCCTTGATGAAGATGCCCTTGCCGTCGAGGTTGGGCGGAGGGACGAAGCCGGGCTGCTGCATGCGGTCGCCTGTGGTGCGGATGACCTGAAGCTCAACGTGGTAGCCGGCGTCGCGGAGGGCATACAGGATGTGGTTGGCCTGCCAGAGGGCGAGTTGCGAGCCGCGAGAGCCGATGCGGATGGGATTGCGGGGATTGTTCATACACATACAGAATACGGCAGTGTGAGGCTTGTGTTTTGGAGTGCCGGATTTGGCGGCGATTGGTTGTGATTACGGGAGATGGCTGGGAGACGGTACAGAGCGTTATGCCTCGGTGCCGCTGCTTCTACAGTCTCATGGAGATTGGGCTTGCGAGAGCATCGACGAACCCCGGACGAGGGCCTGACAGTTCCAGGTCACAAGGCACATGCGAGATTCAATGAACTCCTCCCTTAGGAAATGCAATAGCTCGGCTCGGCTTCGGTGGGAAGAATGGAATAATCTAAGCCGGAGGAACGTGAGATGAAATCTGTGATTCTGTATTGTTTTTTTCTTTCTGCTTCTTTGGGAGGCGATGCGCAGAAGGGAGCTGCGAAGGATTATCCAATCAAGGTGCATGTAAGTTCATCGGAGTTATATAGTTATGCAGATCTGCAGGTCCTCCGGGTGGTTATCGATGGGAAGAAATATCAGCTAATAGGACTTGGCTCAAAGCCATGGGCGCTGCGGATAGGCGACTATCAGGCACGCATTATTGTGGATCGGGCGATTCCGGCCGGGCAGTATGAGCGACGTTATGAGATCATCTTCCCCGATGAAAAGACGGCACAGTACGAAGTCGGGGGCGAATCTGAGTGAGGCAAAACATCAACATCGAGGTTGATGGCGACGTTGACTCGACAAGCTATGGAAACTTGTCGGGAATGAACTGTAAGAACACCCTATGGATTGACTTTTCTCGCAAGGCCATGCGCGGCGTATCAAGGTGTAGAACGAGTCGCGGACCAGGCCTAGTTCAGTCAGTGCCTTATCTTGTGCGCTAACAATGGTGTTTGCCGCAACTTCAAGTTGTTGTTATCTCACACTGTCCCATTAAAAAACACCAAGTCATTCAGCGAGCCCTGGTGCAGGCTTGCGAGGGATACGATTCGGGTTGGTTGTTGGGAATGGCGATATGGACGCGGAGTAATCGCTGATTGTTTGATTTGCTTTTCATTGCCTGGCTGCGAGGATTGGCATTGGGTTGTCAGGAGGCGGGGTGGTCGCTTATCCAGTTGGCGAACATCTGGGCCAGGTCTTCGGTGTTGCCGCGGGAGAGGACCATTTGGCGGAGGCGGTCGCCGTTGGCGCGAGTGAGGCCGCCGTGGGATTCGAACCATTCGATGGCCTGGTTTTCGAGGGTTTCGGCCCACTGGTAGGCGTAGTATCCGGCGGCATAGCCACCACCCCAGATGTGGGCGAAGTAAGTGGAGCGGTAGCGGGGTGGGGCGTAGGGGAGGTTGAGACCGGCGGTGGTGAGGGCCTGGGCTTCGAGGGTGTCGGGGTCCTGGAGGGGGGCTTCGGGTGGAAGGGTGTGCCAGTGCATGTCGATGAGCGAAGCGGCGAGGACTTCGGTGAGGTGGTAGCCCTTGTTGAACTCCTTGGTGCTGCGGATCTTTTCGGCGAGGTCGGCGGGCATGGGTTCGCCGGTGGCGTGGTGGCGGGCGTAGTTGGTGAAGACGGCGGGGTAGGTGGCCCAGTACTCGTTGAACTGCGAGGGGAATTCTACGAAGTCGCGGGCTACGGCGGTGCCGGAGAGCGAGGGGTATTGTGCGGTGGAGAAGATGCCGTGGAGCGCGTGGCCGAACTCGTGGAAGAAGGTGATGACCTGATCGAGGGTGAGGAGTGCGGGCTGGCTGGCGGCGGGCGGCGGGACGTTGCCCACGTTGTATATGACGGGTAGCTGGCCGAGTAGGCGGGACTGGTGGACGAGTGACGACATCCAGGCACCGCCGTTCTTGTTGTCGCGCTTGAAGGGGTCGGAGTAGAAGAGGGCGAGGGGATGTCCATTGGCGTCGGTTAGCTCGAAGACGCTGACGGTGGGGTGGTAGACGGGGATATCGTGGCGCTGGGTGAAGGAGATGCCGTAGAGCTTGGAGGCGGCGAAGAAGACACCTTTTTCGAGGACGCTGTTGAGTTCGAAGTAGGGCTTGATGGCTTCTTCGTCGAGGTCATAGCGGGCTTTGCGGAGTTGCTCGGCGTAGAAGGCCCAGTCCCAGGGCTGGAGTGCGAAGGGCTGGGTGGGGTTTTGGTCGTTGATGAGGGATTGCAGGTCAGCGGCTTCGGCGGCGATGCGGGTGGTGGCTTTGGGGACGAGATTGGCGAGGAATTCGCGGGCAGCCTGGGAGGTTTTGGCCATCTGGTCGTGGAGCTTCCAGTCGGCATAGGTAGCGAAGCCGAGGAGGCGGGCGCGCTCGGCACGGAGCTGGGCGAGGCGGGAGATGATGGCGGTGGTGTCGTTGGGGCCACCGCTGTGGGTGCGGGACCAGGCGAGATCGAAGAGGGATTTGCGGGTGTCGCGATTGGTGAGGGCGTCGAAGAAGTCCTGCTGGGTGGTGTTCTGGATGGGGAGTGCCCAGCCCGGAAGGTTGCGCGAGGTTGCCAGTTCGGCGGCAGCGGCTAACTGGGATTCGCTGAGGCCTGCGAGCGCGGTGGGGTCGGTAGTGGTGAAGAGGGATTCTTTGGCTGCGGAGAGGACTTTGTTGAGGAAGGCGGTGGAGAGGGTAGAGGCCTCTTCGTTGAGCTGCTTGAGGCGGGATTTTTCGGTGTCGGAGAGGTTGGAGCCAGCGTGGACGAAGCCTTCGTAAGAGGTTTCGAGTAGGCGGAGCGACTCGGGATCGAGGTTGAGGCCGGAGCGCTGCTGGTAGATGGCGGAGACGCGCTGAAAGAGGCTGGTGTTGAGATAAATGGCGTCGCTGTGAGCGGCGAGTTGGGGGGCCACCTGGGTCTTGATGTCCTGGAGGGTGGGGTTGGTGTTGGCTCCGGTGACGGCGCTGAAGGCGGCGAGGGTGCGGGTGAGGAGACTGCCGGAGCGCTCCATGGCGACGAGGGTGTTGTCGAAGGTGGGGGGCGCGGGGTTGTTGGCGATGGTGTCGATCTCGGCGCGCTGCTGGGCCATGCCAGCCTGGATGGCGGGGAGGTAATGCGCGTCCTGGATGAGGTGGAAGGGCGGGGCCTGGAAGGGGAGGTTGCTGGGAGCGGCGAAGGGATTGGAGGCGGGGAGGGAGGCTGGGGGGATAGCCGGGGTTTGCAGAGTGCTCATGTAACGAGTGTAACTTCGGCGGAGAGATGTGGGCGGATGCGGGTTTAGTCCTCGTCGTGGTTGCGGGCGGATTGTCGGAGGGCGGTTAGCTGGGGGTGGAGGAGTTTGGCGGTGAGGGAGCGGGTGAGTGCGTCGATGGCGGCCTGCTGCTCGGGGGTTAGGTTTCCGAGGCGTTTGGCGGCGCGGGCGAGTTCGGCCTCGCGAATAGCTTCGGCCGCCTGCTGGAGGGCGAGGATGGCGGGGACGGCGTCGCGGGAGATGAGGCGCTGCTGGTATTTGGCTACCTCGTTGGTGATGATGTTCTCGGCGGCTTCGGCCTCGCGGCTACGGTCGGCGAGATGGGAGGCGGCGACCTGCTGGAGGTCGTCGATGTCGTAGACGAAGCAGCCCTCGACCTGATTCATGCTGGGGTCGACGTCGCGGGGAACGGCGATATCGATGAAGAACATGGGGCGGCTGCGACGGCGCTGGAGGAAGTGCTGGCCGTGGGAGCGGGAGAAGATCTTCTGGGGGGAGCCGGTGGAGGTGATGACGATGTCGGCGCGTTCAGCCTGATCGTAGAGGGAGTCGAAGGGGATGACGGCGGTGGTGCAGGTGGGGCTGCGGAACTCGTCGGCGATCTGCTGGGCGCGGGACTCGGTGCGGTTGGCGACGAGGATGGAGGTAGCACCCTGCTGGATGAGATGACGGGCGGCGAGATCGGCCATCTTGCCGGCACCGACGATGAGGACGGTCTTGCCCTGGAGGCTACCGAAGATCTTGCGGGCCAGGTCCACGGCTACTGAGGCGATCGAGACGGAGCTGGAGCCGATGTGGGTTTCGGTGCGGACACGCTTGGCTACGGTGAAGGTGCGCTGGAGGAGGGCTTCGAGGTTGGACTGAACGGCACCGACTTCGCGGGCGACGGTGTAGGACTCTTTGACCTGGCCGAGGATTTGGGGCTCGCCGAGGACCATGGAGTCGAGCGAGGAGGCGACGCGGAAGAGGTGGCGGATGGCTTCCCGTTCGCGGAATTCGTAGAGGTGGGGCTGGAGGGCGGCGGGGGTGACGCTGAAGTACTCGTGGAGGAAGCGGGGGAGATCGGCAGGGGTGTGGTTATCGGCGGCGGGGGCGTCTTCCTGAAGGGTGAGGATCTCGACGCGGTTGCAGGTGGAGAGGATGAGGCCTTCGCGGATACCTGGCTGATGGACGAGGGTGCGGGTGGCGTCGGCGAGACGCCCGGCGGGGATGGCGAGGCGCTCCCGCACATCGAGTGGCGCGGTGTTGTGGTTGATGCCGAGGAGGACGAGTTTATGGCCCGGAGTGGGGCTGTTGTGATCGCTCATGGGGCAGTGAACCTGTGGACGGAGGAGAGCTGGTTGGCTGCCCAGACGGTGAGGATGACGAGGAAGATGAAGCTGGAGAGATAGACGGCGCGGCGTCCGCGGAGGCCGGAGCTGCGGCGGATGAAGATCATGGCGACGTAGGCGACCCACATGGCGAAGGCGAGGAGAATCTTGGGGTCGAGGAAGTAGCTGGGGCCGATGGTCTGCTCGGCGAGGGCGGAGCCGATGAGGAGCCCTGCGGTCATGCAGGGGAGGCCGAAGATGAGGGTTTTGGTAGCGATCTGGTCGAGGAGATCGAGGGGAGTTTCGAAGTAGGCGACGAAGCGGATGGCGGGCAGCTTGGACTTGAGACGGCGCTCCTGAATGAGGTAGAGGAGGCTGGCGAGGAGGGAGAGAAAGAGGGCGGCGTAGGCGGCGAGGAGCAGGGCGATATGGAGGAAGATCCAGCCGGAGTGGGGCAGGAGGATGGTCTCCTGGGAGGGGCTGAAGGCGGGGCCGAGGGTGAGCAGGACGGCGATGGGCAGGATGAAGATGCCGAGAGCGACGGTGCGATAGCTGGCGTAGACGATGAGGAAGGCGGCGACGAGCAGAAGTGCAAGCAGGGATTGGGTTTCGTGCCGGTCTACGGGGAGGGTGTGGTGGGCGGCGTTGAGCATCTCCGCGAGGGCGACGAAGTGGAAGAAGAGCGCGGTGAAGGCGGTGGGGATGGCGATGTGGCGCCAGCGGGGCCGGTCAAAGAGGGCTGCGGGGAGGACGGCAAGCGAGGCGACACCGTAGAGCAGAACCGCGAGTTTGAGCCAGAAGACGGGCATGTATTTCTTTCAGTGGCGGGTGCGGCTGCATCGCTAAATATCAGTATAACTTGGGCACCCCCCTCCCCCGGCAAAAGTGGTCAAAGTCTTCGAAGGAGAGGGTTTAGGGGTGGACTTGATGTTGCTGGTTTAAATGAGGGGGGGTGATGGGCGGGGGGTGGGTGTCAAGGGTGGGGATTCGTTTGGAGGAGGAAGGGGCAAAGGCAACAGCAACGACAAACAGCAGATCATCCGCTTCGCGAAGGATGACAACTAAAAAACAAACAACGTTTTAGTTGCGACTTTGTCTGTGGCAACAGATATGGCGAGGGTGCCGTAGAGATGGCGGGGGAGGCGGGTGGCAAGGTGCGGTATTCTGGGCACTCCTGTGAGCAAAGAAACTACAAGTGATGCAAGTGTGTTGACTCCGGTGATGCGGCAGTATTTTGCTGCGAAGGAGCAGTATCCGGACTGCCTGATGTTCTGTCGGATTGGGGACTTCTACGAGCTGTTTTATGAGGATGCGATCCTGGTGGCGCGGGAGTTGCAACTGACGCTTACGGCCCGGGACAAAGAGAAGAAGCAGCCGATGTGCGGGGTTCCGTACCATGCGGCGGAGGTGTATCTGCAGCGGTTGCTGCGGATGGGTTACCGGATTGCACTGTGTGAGCAGATGGAGGACCCGAAGCAGACCAAGACGATTGTGCGGCGGGAGGTGACGCGAGTACTGACGCCGGGGACGGCGATGGACCCGACGCTGGGAGCGGACCAAAGCAATTATCTGGCGAGTGTGGTGGTGACGGGGGTGGGTGCCGGGGCGCGGGCTGGGTTGGCGCTGGTGGATCTGTCTACGGGGGAGTTTCGGGCTACAGAGTTTGTGGGGGCGGGCGGTTGGGCGGCGGTGGTGGATGAGATTGGGCGGGTGCGCCCTGTGGAGTTGTTGTATGGAGAGGGTTTGCTGGGTGGGGTGGGTGAGAGTGGAAGGTTAGGGTTGGGAAAGGAGAACGGTCGTGCTGCGCACGACGCACCCGTAAGCGACGATAAGGCTGTGGCGAAGATGGGGCAGCCGGTTTCTGTGGCTCCGCCGGAGGTTGAGGAGACGGGTGGGCTGGATGGGATTCGGACGAAGACGGCGGTGGAGGCCTGGGTGTTTACGGCCGAGTATGCGGTGCCTTTGCTGCGGAACCACTTTCGCGTCCACTCACTGGATGGGATGGGACTGGGGGGGCATGAGGCTGCGGCGGTGGCGGCGGGCGCGCTGGTTCACTATCTGCAGAAGACCAAGCAGGGTGGGTTGGAGCATGTGGATGGGGTGCGGTACTACGAGCGGTCGACTTGTCTGGAACTGGATGCGGTAAGTGTTCGGAACCTGGAGTTGGTGGAGCCGCTGTTTTCGGGCGAGTCGATGCAGACGACGCTGTTCCATACGCTGGATGCGTGTTGTACGCCGATGGGCAAGCGGTTGTTACGGGCGACGCTGTTGCGGCCTTCGAACTCGCTGGAGGAGATAACTGCGCGGCTGGAGGCAGTGGGCGAGGCGGCGGGTGATCTGCGGCGGCGGGAGGGTTTGCGGCGGGCGATGGATGGGGTGCTGGACCTGGAGAGGTTGCTGGCGCGGGTGGCGGTGGATTCGGCGGGGCCGCGGGAGGTGATGGCGCTGGCGGGGACGTTGGGGTGTCTGCCGGGGTTGGTGGAGGCGGTGGGGAGGTTTGAGGCGAAGCGGTGGCGGGAGTTGGGGGGGATGACTGGGGAGAGTGATTCATCCCATGTCCCAGATGCGGGACATGGGGCACCCGAGCGTTTGTCGTTGGGCAAAGAGAGCGGTCGTGCGTTGCACGATGCCCACCTTAGCGACGATGAGACTGTCGCGAAGATGGGGCACCCGGGTTCTTTGGCGGGTGGGTTTGATGCGATGGAGGATTTGCACGCGAGGATTGTGGGGACGATTGCGGAGGAGCCGCCGGTGAGTTTTGCCGATGGCGGGGTGATTCGCACGGGGGTGGACGCGGAGTTGGATGAGCTGCGGGCGTTGAGCAGGAGTGGGCGGCAGGCGTTGGTGGCGATCGAGGAGCGGGAACGGGCGCGCACCGGGATTGGGAGCTTGAAGGTCCGGTTCAACAGCGTGTTTGGGTACTACCTGGAGGTGACGAAGGCGAATGCAAAGGCGGTTCCGGCGGACTATGAGCGGAAGCAGACGCTGGTGAATGCGGAGCGGTTTACGACGCCGGAGTTGAAGGAGTATGAGACCAAGATTCTGACGGCGCAGGAGCGGAGCGGGGAGATTGAGCGACGGATCTTTGCGGAGTTGCGGCAGGCGCTGCTGGCGGGTGCGGGGCGGATACGGGCGACGGCGCGGCGGGTGGCAGAGATCGATCTGCTGGCGAACTTTGCGCACCTGGCGGCGTTGCGGGGCTGGGTGAAGCCGGAGATGGAAGACAGCGGGGTGCTGGAGTTTGTGAAGGCGCGGCATCCGGTGGTAGAGCGGCGGCTGGAAGAGAGCGGCGGCGGGCGGTTTGTGCCGAACAATGTGTATCTGGATGCGAATGCGGGCCCGGCGGTGCTGCTGATTACGGGGCCGAACATGGGGGGCAAGAGTACGTATCTGCGGATGGCGGCGCTGCTGGTGGTGATGGCGCAGTGTGGGAGTTTTGTGCCGGCGGAAGGGATGCGGCTAGGGCTGGTGGACCGGATTTACACGCGGATCGGAGCGAGCGACAATGTGGCGCGGGGGCGGTCGACGTTCATGGTTGAGATGACGGAGACGGCGGCGATTTTGAATACGGCGACGGCTCGCAGCCTTGTACTACTGGATGAGATGGGACGTGGAACTGCAACATACGATGGACTTTCACTGGCGTGGGCTACGGTGGAGCATCTGCATGACCGGATCGGGGCACGGACGCTGTTTGCGACGCATTATCACGAGTTGACGCTGCTGGCGGAGCGGCTGGAGCGACTGACGAATCTGCGGGTGACGGTGAAGGAGACGGCGGGGGGGATTGTGTTTCTGCATACGGTGGAGGCGGGGCCGGCGAGCAAGAGCTACGGGATTGAAGTGGCGAAGCTGGCCGGTCTGCCTTCGGCGGTGATTGCGCGGGCGCGTGAGGTATTGAAGGTGCATGAGCGAGCAGAGACGCAGCAGGTGGCTTCGACGCTGGGGGGAGCGCGGACGGGTGAGGTGGAGAGGCCGATGCAGATGACGATGTTTACTCCGCTGTCGCAACGGATTGTGGATAGGCTGGATGAGGTGGATGTAGACGAGATGACGCCGCGTGAGGCGCTGAATCTGCTGGCGGAGTTGCAGGGGGAGTTGAAGGGCAGGGGGTAGCAGAGGCGTGTTCTGCTGCGCAGAACGTGGAGAGGAGGTGGGGTTTATGGAGCAGACCAAGAGCAAGTCGATGGTGGTGGCGGGGGTGATGAGTGGGACCTCGGCGGATGGGGTGGATGTGGCGGTGTGCCGGGTGATGCCGGGGCTGCGGGGTGGGGTACCGCGGGTGAAGGTGCTGGGGCATGTGGGGTTTGGGTATGCGAAGGCGGTGCGGGCGGCGGTGCTGCGGGTGATGGAGGGCGAGGCGGTTTCGGCAGGGGAGATGAGCCGGTTGCATTGGCGGTTGGGCGAGATTTATGCGGATTGCGTGGAGAAGGCGCAGGCCAAGTTGGGGGTGAGGGTGGGGTTGGTGGGGTGTCATGGGCAGACGGTGCATCATGAGGCGGTGGCGAAGAGGTTTCTGGGTGGGGCGGTGCGGTCTACGTGGCAGATGGGTGAGGCGAGCGTGATTGCAGAGCGGTTGCGGGTGCCGGTGGTGAGTGATTTTCGTCCGGCGGATATGGCGGCGGGGGGGCAGGGTGCGCCGCTGGTGCCGATGCTGGACTATGTGATGTTTCGGAGCGAGACGGTGAGCCGGGTGCTGCAGAACCTGGGGGGGATTGGGAATTTGACGGCGATACCGGCGGGGGCGGACGTGGACGGGGTGATGGCGTTCGATACGGGGCCGGGGAATATGGTGATCGACGGGTGCATGCAACGGCTGTTTGGGAAGACGTATGACCGAGGTGGGGCGGTGGCGCGGCGAGGAGTGGTGCTGCAGGGGGTGATTTCGCGGGTGCTGGAGGGAGGCTACTTCCCTGCTCTGCCGCCGAAGAGTTGCGGGCGGGAGGAGTTTGGAGCGGCGTTCGTGGGGCGGTTTATCGACGACTGCCGGGATGCGGGTGGGAGCGATCCGGATGTGGTGGCGACGGCTACGGGTTTGACGGCGGCGGCGGTGATGGAGGGGTATCGGCGGTTTGTGTGGGGGCATCTGGGGATGGCGGCTCCGCTGGCGAAGACGGAGTTGGTGGTGGCGGGAGGTGGGGTGAAGAATGCGACGCTGATGGGGATGTTGCGGCGGGACATGGGGGCGCTGGGAGTGCGGGTTCGGGCGATGGAGGAGTTGGGAGTGGAGGCGCAGGCGAAGGAGGCGGTGGCGTTTGCGCTGCTGGCTTGGCTGACGTGGAATCAGGTGCCGGGGAACGTGGTGAGCGCTACGGGTGCGGGAAGGCCGGTGGTGTTGGGGAAGGTGACGTACGGATGAGGGTTGGGGCGGAGAGAGGAAGACGGTTCGCTTGGCGAATGCCCACCTTAGGCGCGATGAAGCTGCGCCGAAGATGGGACACACGGATTTTTGGGCTGATTTTGGCGGTGGTTTGCGTCGGGATGGTGGGGTGCCGGGGGCGGGTGGAAGATCCGCGGACGGTGGTGGTGGCGATTGAGAGCAGTCCGAACAATCTGGATCTGCGGGTGGGGACGGATGCGCAGAGTGAGCGGGTGGGAGGGCTGATCTTCGATGCTCTGGTGAAGAAGGATGAACACTTCAACCTGGTGCCGTGGCTGGCTACGCGGTGGGAGCAGCCAGATGCTTTGACGTGGGTGTTCCATCTGCGGGATGGGGTGCGGTTTCAGGATGGGCGGCCGCTGGAGTCGGAGGACGTGGTGTGGACGATCCGGAGCATGATGGATGGGAGTTTGATGACGGCTAAGGGTGGAGCGTTCGCGGCGGTAGATCGGGTGGAGGCGGTGGATCGGCTGACGGTGAGGGTGCGGCTGCGGCGGCCGGATGCGGGGCTGCTGTTCAATATGAGCGATGGGTTGTTTGGGGTGGTGCCGAAGGGAGCGGGGCGAGAGTTTGGGCTGCATCCGGTGGGGTCGGGGGCGTTTCGGTTTGTGAGCGCGGTGCAGGACAAAGAGGTGGTTTTGGAGCGGAATCCGGCGTACTGGGCGGGCGCGGCGAAGATTGAGCGGTTGCGGTTTGCCGTGGTTCCGGATGCGATAACGACGGCGCTGGAGTTGAAGAAGGGCTCGGTGGATGTGGCGAGCAACGTAGTGACGCTGGATATGGTGGAGACACTGAAGCGGACGCCGGGGCTGAAGGTGGAGTCGGGGCCTAGTTCGGTGGTGGTGTATGCGACGTTCAACGTGACGGATCCGGTGTTGCGGGACCGGCGGGTGCGGCAGGCGGTGGCGTGTGCGCTGGACCGACAGGCCATGGTGGACGCGATCTGGCGAGGAGAAGCTCGGCTGGCGGAGACGCTTTTGCCGGAGGGACACTGGGCGGCGGCGAGCGCGAGGGAGTTGGCACAGTATCCGCATGATGTGGGACGGGCGAAGCGGCTACTGGATGAAGCGGGCTTCCCTGCCGGCAAGGATGGGGTGCGACTGCGGATTACGCTGAAGACGAGTACTGACGAGACGACTCGGCTGATGGCGGCGGTGATGCAGCAGCAGTTGCGCGCGGCGGGAATCGATCTACAGATACGTTCGTCGGAGTTTGGGACGTTCTATGCAGATGTAACGAAGGGTGCGTTCCAGATGTATGTGCTGCGGTGGATTGGGAGTAACGAGGACCCGGATATCTTTCGGTACGCGTATGGGTCCGGGAGCTTTCCGCCAAGGGGCGGAAACCGTGGGCGGTACTCGAATGCGCGTGTGGATGGGTTGTTAGCGCAGGCGGCGGGGGCGACCAGCGAGGTGGAGCGGCACAGAGATTATGTGGAGGTGCAGGAGGTGTTGGCGCAGGACTTGCCGGGGCTTCCGCTGTGGAATCCGAACAATGAAGTGGTACATACGCTGCGGGTCGTGGGGGTGAGGCCGGGGGCGAGCGGCAGCTTCGATTTTCTGCGGGATGCGGCGTTGCGGTGAGCAAAAGCTACGGGAGCCCGAAGGCCCCCGCGAAGAGAAGCAAAGCAGAGAGTGAACCTAGTTGAGGTTGAGTCGACGGCGATAGAAGCCAGCGATGCCGAGCAGGCCGGAGCCAAGGAGAGCGATAGAGGCAGGCTCGGGGACGGCAACGGCGGAGATAGCTCCAGAGTAGTCGAGTCCCTCGTTGACGAGATTGACTTGCTTGACGTCGAAGGTGAGGACGTTCTGGCCTGCGACGAGTCCGGCGAAGTCGAAGGTAGTGGGCGTGAGGCAGTTGGGGCCAGTCTCAGCACAGTGGGAGTACGAGTCGGCTGGTCCCATGGGGGCTGCAGCGGCAAGGATGAGGTTACCGTTGAGGGTGATGGCGACGGTATCGTCTGCGAGCACGGTCATGGTGCCCATGCTGGAGGCGGCCTGCTCGGCGGAGAGATCGAAGTAGGAACGGTAGACGTAGTCTCCGTTGGGCGCGACGACGGAGCCGCCGGGAGCCGTGTTGGGATTGTAGGAGACGTAGCTGGAGTTGCCGATGGCTGGATGCCAGGTGGTTCCGGGGCTGACGTTGTAGGTGGTGTCTACTGCGGTGTTGACGGTAGAGGCAGTGGGAACATAGAACGTAGCGGTATTGCCTGCACCGGGATTGGTGGTGCCGGTAGCGTAGCTAGAAAGCAGGATGGTGTCTGCTTTCGCGGCGGCCTGGAGGCCGAGGATACATAGAGCAACTGCGGTGATGGTACGGATTTTCGTCATAAGTGATCCTTGAGATGAAGGTGGCGACCGGCAGAGACAGGTGTAGCAAATGTTGATAGATAGTCACTTGCTGACTTCGGGCGCGATCTAAGTGATGAGAGTGCCGGATGGGGGGAATGGTTGTACGGAGGGCGGATTTAGTGGAAGAGACGGGCACCAACACAAAAACACAGTCCACAGCGTCTGGTGATGCCCCCTTTGCAAGCGCGGATGCCTCCATGGAAAAAGAGGCCATGCTGCGCTGACGGCGCTTCGAGGTCCTGCAGCAATCAGAGCGAGCGCGAATGAGGGATGACGTTGAATCTCATTTGGCTGGAGTTGATCGGGGTGCTGGGTTGGGACGCAGGTCATTCGAATTCTGCGGGAGGTAGCGTGCGAGGTTCTCGTACTGATCGGTGGCGATGAAGTTGACGCCTGCGGCGATCGCTGCCTTCCAGCGTAGATCGACTGCTTCCATCGATCCGAAGTTGTAGTATTGCCCCCATCCCTGATCGGCAGCGGGAGTAAATCCGTCCAGAGTATAGAAGCGAATCCAATAGCCCAACTTATGAGCGTGATCGACCAGGGCTCTGAGGCGTGTGTCGTCCGCCTGGGTCCAGACTCCGGCGTGATTCTGCCCGGCCTCTTCCACGGGGTACCAGGAGCTGTTTGCCCAACGTCGATAGTTGGTGGGGCGTTCGTGGAGGAGTTCGTCCGGTGAGGCTGAGACGGCCCAATGCATGCGTTGCTGCACGGACAAATTCTGAGGGACGACGGGATCGTGGGCCGAGCCGAAGAGGCGGAGTCTGGCACCGATGGGCAGTTGATCGTAGAAGACCTTTTGCTGCTCGTCAGACGCCTCGGTGATGACCATGATGGGCTTCTTCTGGATGTGCGAGATGTGGAAGGGGTCAGCGGTCTTGACGGCGGTGGAGAGCCAGGGTTGATATTCTCCCAGGAGTTGCCAGACGGCATTCAGGAGCGCCGGCTGGTTATCTTTGAAGTCGAAGTGAAGTACGATGATGGGCCAATCATCTTGCTGGTTCCGGGCGATTGCCTTTTCGACGATGGGCCTTACCTGCTGAAAGAAATAGTCGTTCAAGGTGGGCTCTGCACCAGTGGGTGTGGGCGTGTGCGACACGACGACACGGCCTTTTCCGGTTTGAGGGTCTACGTACCAGGCTAGGTCCTGTTCGATGGAGACGGGAAAGCCTGATCGCAGTGCGCGCTGTAACCGGTCATTCCAACGGCCATCGTAGGGATAACAGTTGTGCGCATCGAGTATTGGATGGTTATGGTTGAGGAGATCGAGATCGGGTGCCTGAGCGGATGCCGTGGATAGCGTGGCTGCGAGGAGGATTACGGCAGAGAACGAGAGCAGCTTCATAAGCATCATGGTTGAGACCCTTCTTCGACATCGGCTGGAGATTGAGACCATGCAGGGCGAGCAGCATTTGTAACCTGGAGCGATCGTATTATTCGTGACATTTTTGCTGCAATCACTGTGGCTGCTGGCGGCTGGGAAAGTTGATGTAGATGGGATTGCCTAGCAGGAGCAGTTGGCCCTGAGCGTCGCGGACTTCTGGCCGCAACCAGTGCCGGCCGCTGCTGGCCAACCATTGCGCGTGCAGTGTTTCATCACTGCCTGCGATATCGATGGGGGCGAGCGTGGGAGACTCCTGACCGTCGATGAGGAGGTGAACTTGAGTGCCTGTACATGCAGCGACATGCATGTTTATCTGGACAGGCATTCCATTGGAAGCAGTGAGGTCTTCGCCCATTCTTGCGTGGCTTGAGCCGGTGCTGGCCTCCATATCGAGCAACTTGTCGTGTGAGGAGGTGAGGTCGATGAAGACGCGGCCCTGGCGGATGGCGTTGAGAAGGGCGGGCACGGAGAGTTCCTCTGCCGCGACGACGGTCGTGGGTCTGCCGATGGCACCCGGCTGGCCTGGAGGGATAAGAGCATTGTGGTTATCACTACCGCCAATGGCGGTGAGGTGATGGCCCGCTGCGATTTGCTTGTCCCAGAGATTCGCACTCGAAAAGAGCATGCTGCCGCCGTTGATTACTTCGATACCGGTGAAGAGGCTCATATCTACCTCGGATGGAGGAGTCCATCCGCAGCCCATGCAGGACTCGCCTGAGGGTGCGTCACCGTGATTGATGGACGCGATG
Organism: Acidobacteriota bacterium; assembly: GCA_021780315.1. Classification (GTDB taxonomy): domain Bacteria; phylum Acidobacteriota; class Terriglobia; order Terriglobales; family Acidobacteriaceae; genus Edaphobacter. Next base: position 7,856 of record JAJXYY010000010.1, on the reverse strand, counting down.
GCACCGTTGGAGCGTACGTCCTGAAGGAGTGCGTTGATATCGCGTCCGTTGAGGTTCTGGGTGCGGTAGTCGATGAACTGGGTTGTGCCTAAGACGTTGAGGTGTCCCCAGAAGGTAGTGATTTCGCGAGCCGGGATGAGGAGAACCTTGTCGAAGTAGGGCTGTAGTTCCCGCAACGAATCAAACTGCGAAGTGGTGTTGTGGTCTGAGACCGCGATGAAGTCGAGGTTGCGCGTCGCTGCGGCCTGCACGGTGAGAAAGACGGGACAAGGAACGCGTGTTCCGGTCTGACTGATGCAGCTTCCGTCGCTGTGTGCGGTGTGCACGTGGAGATCACCGCGATACCAACGTTGACCATGCGCGAGAGGTTGGGATGCAAAGCTGTGGTCTTCGGCGGGGTCGTTGAAACGAATCTCTGCATGGTAGTGCGCGAGCACACCTGTGCGAATATTCGGAACAGAAAGGAGCAACTTCCAACGGCCCGGAGGGATTTCACCTGGCAGATAGGATGGTGTGGCATCCGCTTCACTGATGGTAAAGTGGCTTTTGTTACCGCCGCTGGCGCCTCGAAAGCGGTAGGGGTCGGCGATGCCCAGATCGATTGTGGTGTGTTGCTCGTGGCCGGTGTAACTGAAGTCGACACTGATACGGTGGATACCGTCCGGCACCTGGAACGGAACATCGAGATAGGTTTTATCTTGTGCGCTGGTGACAGTGCCTTCCAGAACCAGAGAAGGCGGGGCAGACTGAGCGCGAAGCAGCGGCGTGAGGATAAGGCATAGGACGGACCATATACGGAACTTCATCGCAGACAAATCCTAGCAAACGAGGCGGCTCGGAAGGTGCGATGCAGCACCTTCCGAGCCGTTGGTTGTGTGTTCGTTACCAGTTGAAGCGAACCGCGAATTGCATGACGCGCGGATCGGCTGAGAGTGAAGTGATGGAACCGGCACTGCCGTTGCTGACGTTGCCGCTGGGTTGACCGAAGACGGGATGGTTGGCGACGTTGAAGACCTCCCAGCGAAGCTCTGCGTTGAGGGCTTCGGTGAACAGGATGTTCTTGTAGAGAGCGAAGTCGAAGAGCTGTGTGCGTGGGCCGAGCAGCGTGTTACGGCCCACATTGCCGATCGTGTATTGACCGGGGTCTGTGAATGGAGTGGCGAGGCCATTGCCGGCAGCCGCGCAGCTTTTGTTGTTGGAAGCGTAGAACCAGCAGCCGGTCTGCTTGAGGTAGTGCACCGGTGCTACCTGGTTCGGTGGAGCTACCGCGAAGCCGTAGGCATCGAGCAGGCTGTTTTCGCTGGCCCATTGAGCTTGGAACGGATGACCGGAGTAGAAGGTGTAGACACCGGAGGTGGTCCAATTGCCTAGAACCCAGGATGCAGGTCCGGATTGGAACATGGCTTTTCCTTTGCCAAAGGGAAGCTGGTAGACGTAGCTGGCAGCGATGCGGTGACGGACGTCGAAGTCACTATTGCCGTACCAGGCGCCGGGATTGCGTCCATTGGGTGCGCCACCAGAGTTGCTTTCCAGTTCTTCCGGTGTGTTGTCGAGTGAATGCGAGTAGGTATAGGCAGCACGGACGCTGAGGCCGTTGTGCAGGACTCGCGTAAGGCTGGCCTGTAGGCCGTGATAGTTGCTCAGGCCGACTGCATCGAGGTACTCGATCTGGCCGAAGTTGGCGTAGGGTGTGGTTCCGCTAGGGGCAGAGGGACTGGTGACCACCTTATTGCCGGAGATCAGCGGCTGATTATAGTCGCGGAGCACGTCGAGGTTGGTGGAGTGGGTGCCAACGTAGTCGACCTGCCCCAGCCATGCCTGCGTGATTTGACGCTGGAAGCCAACGCTCCACTGCTGGACCGTTGGAGGGCCGATGTTGGGATTGACCGCGCGAACGTGAAAGTTTTGCAGATGGGTGAGATCGACGGTGGAGGGATCGAGGAAGTTGGAGGGGAAGCCGACAGCAGGCGTGAGGACAGGCGCGACGTTGCTGGCGATGGTTTTGTTGATCAGATTGGGCGGATTGAGCGCGAGTTGATTTTCGCTGCCGATACGCTCGAGCGAGGTGTAGTAGATGCCATAGCCACCGTGAAGCACGGTCTTGTCGTTGAGACTGTAGGAGATGCCGACTCGTGGTGCAAAGTTGGTGGTGTTGGGATTGACCAGAGCGCGGTCGCCGAGTGAGCCCGCCTTGGCAAGGATCATGGAACCGGTGCCGGCTGGGTTGAAGTTTGCCATCCGATTTTTTGCTTCCGTTGCCGGGGTGGCGAAGTCATAACGCAGACCGAGGTTGAGGGTCAGCTTCGGACTTACCTTCCAGTCATCTTCAACAAAGCCGGAGGCCATCCAGAGGCGCTGGTCGACGAAGAATACGTTGGTGAGTTGGGTGTACTGGGTTGCTCCAAGCAATCCGTCGGCGTACGAGAGGCCTCCGGTAAAGATGCCGGTGAAATTGAGGTCGCCACGGGTTCCGGGTTCATCCTGAAAGACGTTGCGCATGGGGAAAAAGACGGTGGCGCCGAATTTGAGGTTGTGGTTTCCACGGGTCCAGGAGAGCGTGTCGTTGTACTGATAGAGCATCGGCACTTGCTTCTTGGGGAGATAGTCCGGTGATCCGAGAAAGGTCTTATTGCTGAATTGGGTGAGCGGCACGCCGCCACCGATTGCTGGATTGTTTGGGATTCCGGGTACAAAGCTACCGGCCAGTTGTGGCAGGCTGAAGGACTGCTGCTGGGCATAGGAGTAGTCGCGGACCCACCCGAGGCGGAAGTCGTTGACCATGGTTGGCTTGACGATGTGGGTCCAGCCGAGCACTACGCTGGCGCCCTTGAGAATCTGGTTACCCCAGGCAGAGGTTCCGGTACCGTCCGCGAGGCCACCGAAGAAGCCCGGGATATCGCGGGTGCGATTGAAGTAATTGAAACGAGTAAAGACGGTGTCGGCGGAAGACGGGGTCCAATCGACACGTGCATCGTAGCTGCTGTTGAAGTCGGTCAAAGCGCCTGTGCGGGAGTAGTTGTTGAGTTCGGGAAAGTTAGCGCCGCCATTTTTGAAGTTTGGCTCGGGAAACAGCGCCATAAGCTTGCTGACTGCTGCGTCGATACGATCTTTGGGAATCTGGTTGTTTTGAAATGCGGTGCAACCGCTTTTGACGTTGTAGGGCGTGGCACAGGTGAGCGGATCGTAAACGGTGGGATAGGGTGAAATTCCAGCGTTGGCAGCAGCTGCGGTGCTGAAGTCGCCGATGCGTTCATTATCGAGAGGAACGGTGGAGATACGGGATACTCCCTGCTTGACGCGGGTTGCTTCGTAGTTGAAGAAGAAGAACAGTTTGTCGTGCAGAACGGGACCGCCGATGCTGCCGCCGAACTGGTTCTGGTTGTCCTCGGCTTTCTTGGCCTGTGACTGCTTGGAGAAGTAATCGAATGCGTCGAAGTACTGATTACGGACGAACTCGTAGACTGTTCCGTGAAATTTATTGGTTCCGCTGCGGGTGTTGACGGACACGACGGCGCCAGGAGCGCGCCCGTACTCCGCGGAGTATGGGTTGGTGATTACATTGAACTCGGCTATGACGTCGACGGATGGGTGGGCGGCTTCGCTGCTGAGTTCCTGCACATTCTCGGAGAATGTGTTGTTGTCGATGCCATCGAGGATGAAGTTGTTCTGGAGGGTATGTACGCCGTTGACATTGAAGTCGCCAGTACGACCAGCAGATGTGGCTCCGCTCTGATTTGTATAGCGATTGATCTGGACACCGGGAACGGTGCGGAGGAGATCGTCCCAGTTGCGGAGGAAGAGCGGGGTGCTGGCGATAATGTCCGCGGTAATGACGGTGCTGATGGAGGCGTCGTCCCGCGACAAGCCGGAGCCGGGTGCCGTCACTTCCACCGTCTGACTGGCCTCTCCGACCTTGACACGGAAGTCGCGGCGCAGGTGAGCACCGACGTTGATGGTTGCGGTTTCCTTGATGGTCGAGAATCCAGGGGACGAAACGGTTACGGTGTATCCGCCGATGGGCAGATCGGGAAAGATGTAGGCACCGTCAGTTCCGCTCTGCGCTGTGCGCGAATATCCGGTGCTGGTCGCGATGACGGTGACGGTCGCACTGTGGACGACGGCGCCGGAGGGATCGGTGATCAGACCGCTGAGATTTCCGGTGTTCACCTGGGCAAGCGCACCGAGGGGAAGCAGGAAGAGCGCGAGCATGAAGCACAAGAGCCAGTACAGAGAGGGAAAGTTTGAGCAGCCAGTTGCTGCGTTCAGCCTGCCGGGACGGTTTGGCATTGCTGATGAACCAGTTTGCATGATGGCGCTCCTGCGGAGCATCCTCGGGGACGCTTCGCTGGATACAGGGTCGGGCTTCTCGAGCTTTGGCAACAGGGTTTACCCTACCGCAACCGGGGTATACCCCTGTGTAGAGTGCAGTCGAAACTATAGATTTGATTATGGATAGAAGCATTGTGAATTGTCGGTGAAATGCCTTTGAGACGAGTTGGTATCGAGCGCTATTCATTCAGGATTTACATGCCAGCGATAGGCTCGCACTACCGACAACTCACGTATTGACCGTCTCCGTTTCTTCTTCGTTACCGGCAGCACGATGCTGGACCTGCACGTTCAACTTATGGAGTTTCATTAATGATTAGCGGACGACAAGATTTTTCGTCCTTGGAGTTACCCTCTCTTCAGAACGAGGAGACCGATCATTGGCAATTGGTAGGGCGCATCGTTGCAAGCCGACGGTTCCAACGAGCACCTTTGCTTACACGCTTTCTTATGCATGTTTGCTCGGAAACTCTACAGGGCCGTCAGGCTGAGATCACCGAATATCAGATTGGGGTGCAGGTCTTTGACCGACCGCGAAACTATCGCACTGTGGAAGACAATATTGTGCGGAACTACGCACGGCAGTTGCGGAGAAGGTTAGCCGAGTACGCTGCCGATGAAGGACGGGACGAGCTGTATCGGATTGAGATACCACTGGGCGGATATGTACCACTGTTTGTGTTGCAGGAACCACAGTGCCGGACGGAGGAGACGTCGTCCGAGAGCCATACAGTCCTGCCATCGATGATTGAATCCAGCACGGTGATGCCATCCTTAATTGCACCTTTGATAGAGACCTCGACGTTGAGTACTCAGCGGAACTCGGTCTGGCCGGGCCAAGTAGTGCGGGTTGCGATGCTGGCGATGTATACGGTTTTGCTTGTCGGAGTCACCGCTACACTTCTGGCGCACTTCCAACCGGCACGTGGCGCGGTGCAACCGACCTCTGCCTTGTGGACCTCTCTTTTTCGATCTCCTCTGAACACTTTTGTGGTGCCATCTGATAGTGGTTTCAACCTCCTTGAAGATCTTTCGCAGAGGCAGGTTCGACTTGGCAGTTATCTGAAGGGGGATTACCTGACGCTGCCCCTGCCAGCGGTGGATGAGCATAGCCAAGCGGATCTGCGGACACAGGAGTTCACCAGTTTTGTTGATTTGCAGGTGGTATCGGCGATCTCACGGCTGCCGGAGGTAGACCCCCAGCGACTGTTTGTACGCTTCCCGCGTGATCTGCGGATGGACGACCTGAAGACTGGGAATGCGGTCCTGATTGGGTCGATCGGGAGTAACCCGTGGGCTGAGCTTGTACAGCGGAACCTCAACTTCCGAATCTCCTACAGCATCGAGAGACAACAGGCGTGGGTGGATAACATCAATCCGAAGCCGAGCGAAGCCAGCCATTACGAGAGCCTGTGGACTGAACCGGCCCATCCTACCTATGCCGTGATCGCTTATCAGCCCAACCTTGCCGGGACAGGGCACCTGCTCTTGATCGAAGGACTCGACGTAGCCGGAACCCAGGCTGCCGCCGATGCGCTGCTGCACGGTGAAACTCTGAGGCCGGTGATGCGCGCAGCCAGACAGACGAATGGTGAGCTTCGTCCTTTTGAGGTGCTGCTGCAATCGACCAGCATTCAATCCAATGCTGCCAACACACAAGTGGTCGCCTTTCGCATCGAGTGATGCAGAGGACATGCGTGATCCAGCCGGAGAGAACCTCAGACTCATTTGATCGAAGCAGCTACCGAAACGCGCTCGAGGCTACGCTCCCTCTCAAGTGAGAACGTCACAATTTATCTCGTGTTTATTACATTCTTCGTGGAGGACGCGAGATGGCCCAAAGGGACCGTGGAGTCGCCTCACCACCATTCCACGTCCACCGCGACAGAGATGCAGGTCAGATAATCGCTGACAGGAAGACAGAAGTAGATTCGAAGCTTATGACAGGCGCGGTATTTTCGGCCCCCGGAATGTTGGGACTCATTGAAATGTTAGTTATCGGCAAGATCTGAGAGGAGATTTTGCGTAAACAGAGGCGATTTTCTGTGGAGCAGATTGCTGGTGTGTTGAAACAGGCTCAAGTGGGTGTTCCTGTGGCTGAGGTGATCCGTAAGGCTGGGATCAGCGAGCAGACGTTCTACCGATGGAAGGCGAAGTACGCTGGCCTGGAGGCAGTGGTGATCGAAGTTGGCCAGAGCTTGAAGGGTTACGATGTAGTGCACACGCTGAACAAGCTGAAACTCGAACGTGGTGTCCCTAAGGGGTTGTTCTGAGACAACGGCAGCGAGTTCCCAGTCATGCCATGGACCTGTGGGCCTATCAGAACAGCCCGAAGATCGACTTCTCAATGCCTGGCAAGCCGACTGACAACGTGTTCGTAGAAAGTCGCAACGGAACCTTCCAGGCGGAGTACAGGGCTCATCTCTGGACAAAATATCGTCTAAATTATTGATCTATAGGAGGTTTGTGCGTGCGGGAAGGTTCAGAGAAGTGCTACGAAGTGCAGTGTTGGTTGCCCCCCAGGGATTCGAACCCCGATTGATCGGTTCAGAGCCGACTGTCCTACCATTGAACGAGGGGGCAATGCAGGGATGGTGCCGCTGCGGGTCGCGAATATGTTGTTCGCTGACTGCCTTTTAGAGTGTACCGATTGGTGAGGTTGGGGTCAACGCCGTGGGGTGGGTTGGAAGAGAGATGAGTTCGGCGTGTTGGAAGCGGGTGGGGTGGATGGCGGTGGCGATGCAGGCCAGACCTTCGAGAAGTGTGGTGGCGGGGGTGTTGAGGTACTGGTCGGGGATGCAGAAGACGCGACGATTGCGGACGGCGGTGAGGTGTTGCCAGTTGCGTTGGACGATGAGTTTTTCGAGGGGGACTCGATTCCCTGCTCCACACCAGGCGAAGAGCAGGATGTCCGGGTTGGCGGCGGCAATTTGTTGTGGGGTGGTGTGAGAGCCGGGTTCGCCAACGAAGCGTCCGCCGGCGGCGGTTACGAGTTCGGCGACCCAGTGCTGGGAGTGGATGAGTGGCTTGCCCCACTCCTCGCAGTAGACGAGCGGTGGGTGAGTGGAGATGGCGGCGGCGCGGGTGGCTTCGATGGCTTGGGTGAAGTGGTCGATGAGAGCCTGGCCGGCGGCCGGGGCGGCGGAGACGGCGGCGATGAGGCGGATGTCGTTGTAGATATCGGCGAGGGAGTGGGGGGCGAGGGTGAGGACGGGCAGGCCGGATTTGAGGATTGCGGCCAGGGATTCGAGGCGGTAGGGGACGCTGGCGAGGACGAGGTCGGGGCGGGTGGCGTGGAGTAGATCGAGGTTGCTGGGGCGGGCGCTGTTGGGATGATCGTTGCCGGGGTAATCGTTGCCAGGGTGATCGAAGGACCAACTGTCCGGGAGGATGGTCAGGTGGTCGGCGGCTAGGTGTGGTGGCTCAACAGGTTATTCCGATCGATGCCAGAGCGGCTGATGGGCGGATGTTGGTTGAGACTAGCATGGGGTCGATGCCAGTTGTAGGTATTGAGCCAGGCGTGAAGC
>JAJXYY010000007.1 GCA_021780315.1 Acidobacteriota bacterium | reverse complement strand
AGCCAGCAGCTTCACGCCTGGCTCAATACCTACAACTGGCATCGACCCCATGCTAGTCTCAACCAACATCCGCCCATCAGCCGCTCTGGCATCGATCGGAATAACCTGTTGAGCCACCACAACTAGCGGTCTTCAACCGTCGGATGGACCACGAAGAACTCACACAGCTGCACCGAAATCTCGGCCAGCATCATCCAATCTGCTGACTATGCCAAACACACCTTTTTCCCTCCTCGACCCAATTCAAGTCGGCGACCTCCAGCTTCCTAACCGCGTCTTCATGGCTCCACTCACCCGCCTGCGCGGCACCGTGAACCACATCCCTACCCCCCTGATTGGCGAGTATTACGCCCAGCGCGCCTCCGCTGGCCTCATCATCTCCGAAGGCGTACCTGTCGATCCTCTCGGCGTAGGCTACCCCCAAGTCCCCGGCATCTGGTCCCGCGAGCAGACTGAAGCCTGGAAGCCCATCACCGCTGCCGTCCACAACGCCGGCGGACGCATCTTCGCCCAGATCTGGCATGTTGGCCGCATCTCTGATCCCATCTACCTCAACGGCCTGCTCCCCGTTGCCCCTAGTGCCATCGCAGCCAGCGGACATGTCTCGCTGCTCCGCCCTGAGAAAGCGTTCGTCACCCCGCGCGCCCTCGAGACCTACGAAGTCAAAGACGTCGTCGAAGCCTTCCGCCGCGGAGCACAAAATGCTCAGCTCGCCGGATTCGACGGCGTAGAAATCCACGGAGCCAACGGCTATCTCCTCGACCAGTTCCTGCAGGACGGCACCAACCACCGCACCGACGAGTACGGCGGCGCCATCGAGAACCGTGCCCGGCTCCACCTCGAAGTCGCCGATGCCGCCATCTCTGTCTTTGGCGCCAATCGCGTGGGCATGCACCTCGCTCCCCGTGCTGATGCCCACGGCATCTCCGACTCCAACCGCCCTGCCACATTTACCTATCTCGCAACCGAACTCGGCAAGCGCAAACTGGCTTTTATTGCCGCTCGCGAACGTGTCGCAGACGACTCTCTCGGACCCATCCTCAAGCAGGCCTTCGGCGGAGTCTATGTCGCCAACGAAGCGCTCGATCAACACACCGGGCAGCAACTGCTGGACTCCGGCCGCGCCGATGCAGTCGCTTACGGCAAGCTCTTCATCGCTAACCCTGACCTGCCAATCCGCTTTGCCAACAACGCACCGCTCAACACCCCAAACCCTGCCACGTTCTACACGCATGGCGCCGAGGGTTATACCGATTACCCAGCATTCCAGCGCGATCTGGTCAGCACATAAACCATCCACCACGGAATAGCCCGAGGCGGCACGGAAAGCTCATCCGGTGATGCCTCGGGTTCTTTTATGTCATCAACGCCACCACGCTATCACCCCTGCACTGGAGACAACCAGAGTATGCTGGTTTGCAGTTCAGGAGTCTTTCTCTATGGGTTTTTCGCACCGCAGCACGCTCGCACTTGTATGTCTCGCTTCATTCGGCCTCGTACCGCTGCCGTTCGCAGCGCGGGCCATCGCACAACAAAGCAGTCCAGCGAAGTCTGCCTCTCCCGCACCGCTGGTGCTCGATGTCGTTGTCACGGCAAAAAATGGCGTTCCAGTTACCGGTCTCCAGCAGTCGAGTTTCGCTGTCAGTCTCGACAAGAAGCCGATCCCGATCTCATCGTTCGAAGCCGTTGAAGCCGCCACCACTCCCAAGCTCTCCAAGGAGAACGTGGAAGTGGTTTTGCTTATCGATACGGTCAACACGCGCTTCACCAATGTCGCCTACGAACGCCAGGAGATTCAGCGCTATCTCAAGCTGAATAACGGTAAGCTGCCCCGACCGGTCACACTCATTATCCTCAGCGACACTGGGACCCAGATAATGCCTACGCCCACCACCGATGGCAATGCGCTGAGCGCCTTCCTTGAACAGGCTGAAGTCAACCTTCGTGACATCGGTCGTGCAGCGGGATTCTATGGTGCCACCGAGCGCTTCGACGTTTCCATGAAGGCCCTGCGGCAGATCAGCGCCTATGAAGCCACCCGTCCCGGACGCAAGCTGCTTGTCTGGATCAGCCCGGGCTGGCCATTGCTCTCCGGCCCGGAGGTTGAACTCACCTCGAAAGAGGAGAAGGGTCTATTCCAGGAGTTGGTCGACCTGAGCACGTCCCTGACCCGCGCTCGAATTACGCTCTCCAGTGTTGATCCCCTCGGTATGGCCGATTCTGTGACCTTCCGGACCTTCTACTACAAGGAGTTCCTCAAGGGAGTCACCGCCCCCAGCAAGATGCAGATTGGGAACCTTGCCCTGGAGGTTCTTGCGGCACAGACCGGTGGGCAGGTGATCAACTCAAATAATGATGTCGCGCACGAGATTAGTGCTGCGGTGTCGGATGCTGAGGCGTTTTACGTTCTTACCGTTCAGCCACCGGTTGCGGATCATCCGGATCAGTACCGTAGTATCGCGGTCACAGTCTCCGATAAAGCCGGACTGACTGCCCGCACCCGAACGGGGTACTACGCGCAACCCTAACAAACTAAAGCATGTTAGCCAGAGGCTGGTTGCGGTCTGACCGCATGGTTGGGGCCGAGGCCAGCAGCTTGCGTGTGTAGGGGTGCTGGGGTGCGTGGAACAGGGCTTGGACTGGGCCTTGTTCCACGATGTTTCCGTGCTGCATGACGGCGACGCGGTTTGCGACTTGGGCTACGACGGCCAGGTCGTGGGAGATGAACAGCATTGCGAGTTGGTGGCGAACCTGTAAGTCCTTGAGCAGCTTGAGGATCTGGGCCTGTACGGTGACATCTAGTGCGGTGGTGGGCTCGTCGGCGATCAGGAGTCGGGGTTGGTTGACGATGGCCATGGCGATGAGGATTCGCTGGCGCTGACCACCGGAAAACTGGTGAGGATAGTCTCCAAACCTATTCTCCGGGTCGGGTAGCGCTACTTGGTTCATGGCCTCGATCACCTTTTCTTTCAATGCTTTACGCGATACTTGTGGGTGGTGGGCCAGTACGGCTTCGGCGATTTGTGCTCCGATGGGCATGACTGGATTGAGGGCAGTCATGGGTTCCTGGAAGATCATGGCTAGGCTGTGACCGCGGTGGCGGCGCATGGTTTCGGGGGAGAGGGCGAGTAGGGATTCTCCGCTAAAGCTAATGTTTCCAGTTACTTGGGCTGATGGCGGCAGAAGGCGAAGCATGGCCAGCGAGGTGGCGGACTTGCCTGAACCGGACTCGCCGACCAGCCCGAGCGTCTCTCCTGCGTTGATGTGAAAGGAGATATCCGTGACAGCGCGATGGCTGCCGAAGGCGATGGAGAGATGGTCTACGGTGAGTAACGGAGCGATGTCCACTGGTGCATGGTAGCGAATTTTGTGGACATAAGCTGGTGTTTTGTATGGCAAAGATGGTGCGCTGGCCATGATGGCGGACTTTGGTGGCCGGAGCAACGTCTAAACTCGGGACGAGCCTATGAAAAATTTTCTGGTTGGGTTATTTGTTGCGGGTGGACTGGTCCTGGGTGGTTCGAGTAGCCCGGTGCAGGGACAGACACACAAGGTCGAGAAGACCGAGAACGTGGTGCGTGCGGTGGGGGTGTATGAGTGGATGGGCGACATGGCCAAGCCGACGGCCAGTCGCCTGATTCCGATCACGGTGTTTATCGACCGGCAACTGGAGGACGCCGGAGTTTATCTGGCGCGTCCGGTACCGTTTGCCTTGCTGACCGGGAATGTGTACGAGTTGCAACAGTCGGGCGTGGCGAAGGGAACGCTGAGTCTGGCCTACTCGCGCCACATGCATGCCGAGAATCTGACGACGGGGGAGTCGGCTTACGACGATGGCTGGTTTGGCTATGGGAGCTATCATGCGCTGCGTGCGGAGAAGAAGACGGCGGTGCTGCGGGCCTCGAAGACGCTTCCGGTCATTCAGGGCGGCAAGGGAGTGAGTGACGATGATCGGCCTCATTTTGTCATGCGGGGCGGTGGCGACTCGCAGACGAAGGCTGGAGATTCGGCGGCCAAGCCAACGACCGACAGCACGGCCGATACGGCGGGAAGCACGAGCACGGGCAATGCTCCGGCTGGCGATCCTGACCGGCCCACGTTGAAGCGGCGGTCGAGCAGCAGCGGCAGCGACAGCAGCACGGCAGCGAGTACGACAGGCTCAAGTACGACGGATACGACCTCGAGCACACCGGCGGATGATCCTGACCGGCCCACGCTGAAGCGGCACACGGCGGAGCAGAGCAAGAAGAGCAGTTCGCATGGGGAGGATGAAGCACGGGTGACGGGTGTGGGTTCGTTGAACGACGATCCCAACCGGCCTAATCTGCATCGGGGCAAACCGGCGAGCGCAATGACGGAGGCGGACCTGCCGAAGTTGACGGGGTTGCCGGTGAATCTGCATCAGATGGTTGCGGTGTCGGATGCTGCGAACCGGCCGGTACATGACTTTACCCGCCCCTGGGAGGACGATGCGGAGCGGGCTGCTGTACTGAAGAAGATGGAGGACCTGGCACAGAAGCAACTGGACGCGTACCGTGCGGCGGGCACGCAGTCCGCAGGCGCAGCGGACGCAAACGGAAGCGCCAAGACGAGCGGGAAGACGGCTGCGACGAGTGCGAACAAGGCCAAGGTAACGACGGCAAGCAGGAGGGCCAAGCGGAGCACGACGCCGCCGGCAGCGCCTGTACCGACGTTTCTCGATGAAGAGTTGAAGGGCTACCTGCTGAGCTATGGTGGGGCTCCAACGTATATCTATACCGCCCATACGGATGGGACGGGAGCAGGGCTGATCTATGTGACGATTGTGGCGCAGGCGGATGCGATGGGCGAGATCAAGCCGGCGATCCAGAGCGTGACGGATGCGGCGCACCTGGACCGCACGCCGCGCATGAAGCCCGTGGATGCCGTGGATGTGGAGGCAAGCAACCGCGCGAGCCTGTTGTTCGAGTTGCGCCAGAAGAATGCGCGGCAGTTTGCGTTGTATCGCGTGATCGGAGCACAGGCGGAGCAGATATTTCTGACGGGGACGACGCAGTAGAACAGCCCGGGGCTAAAGCCGGCTACATTTAGTGACTTGATTCAGGGGCCTGAAGGCCCCTGCTCCCTCCGGGTCGAGCTTCGCTCGATGGGGTGTGGTTTGTCTTCCGGGGTGGATTTTGTGGATGGACGGTCTCTGCTCCCTCCGGGTCAAGCCGAAGCAGAGGCTCCTTGTGGCGACGAGGTTTGAGACCTCGAGCTCCCAGCGGCTGATGCAGTGTCCTGAAGGCCCCTGATCGTTCCGTGACTAACTTTGCTGGATGAGGTGTGGTTTGTCTTTCTAGGGAGAAGAGGCTGGTCATCATCAGCGCAAATTAATGATTGGTCTGTAGTTTGGACTGACTGGTGCTATTGCTTGATCTCTCGCCTCATCGCCGTCCTCGCGCTCGCACTTGGTCTGGTGACTGGGATGGCTCAGTCGCGCTATACGGTTCATGGTGCGGTGACAGACCATACGGGCGCGGGTGTACCGGGGATGGCGGTTGCGCTGCAGACGGTGGACGGTGCTGCGGTGACACAAGACCTCTCGGGAGCGACGGGCGAGTTTACGTTGCGCGGGGTGGTGGCGGGGAAGTACCAGTTGGTGGTGCCAGCGGGGCGGGGGTTTGCGGCGCAACGGTTGCCGCTGCAGGTTGCCGGTACGATTACGACGCTGAAGATCACGCTGGCTCTGGAGCAGGTGAGTGAGACGGTGGTGGTGGCCAACGAGGCGCCGCTATCGCTGGACGCCTCCGATAACAAAGATACGGTTGCGATGACCGGGGACAGTCTGCAGCGATTGCCGGTGTTCGACCAGGACTTTGTCGGTGCGTTGACGCCGTTTCTTGATCCGGGTTCAATCTCTGCGGGCGGGGTGAGCATTGTGGTGGATGGGGTGGAGATGAAGGGGTCTACGGTGTCTCCGTCTGCGATTGCGGAGGTGAAGGTGAATACCGATCCTTACTCGGCGGAGTTCAGCCGACCGGGACGTGGGCGGATCAACATCATCACCAAGCCGGGCTCGCCTGAGTATCACGGTACGCTGAACTTTATTGCTCGGGATTCGGTGTTCAACGCGACGAACTACTTTGCTCCGGTGCGTCCTCCGGAACAGCGGCGCATCTACGAAGGCGATGTGACGGGACCGATTGGCCGTGGCGGACACACGACGTTCCTGATCTCGGGCGACCGGAAGGAGGACGATACGGCGGTTGCGGTGCATGCATTTGGGCTGCAGGGGCTGATTGCGGCGAATGTGCAGGCGCCGGCGCGCGACACGCAGATTACGGGGCGGGTGTCCCATGACTTTTCACCTGCTCATCGGGTGTCGGTGGGGTACAACTTCGAGTACGGCACGCGCCAGAACAGCCTGGTGGGTGGCCTGGTGCTGGCCGAGGCGGGCGTGAATACGGACTCGCGCGAGGATGACTTGATTCTGAACGACCGGATGATTTTTTCGCCGAGCCTGTTCAACCAGTTGCAGATTACGTTTGAAAAAGATGAGGACGTAAGCCGCAGTGTGACCGATGCTCCGGCGCTGCAGGTGCAGGCCGCGTTTATTGGTGGAGGGGCGCAGGCCGATGTGCACCGGACGGAGAATACAGTGCACATCAACGAGGTGGTGAGTTGGACGCACAAGCAGCACTATGTACGATTTGGGGCTAACATTCCGCAGATCAGCCGTCGTGCGCTGGATGACCATAGCAATCGGCTGGGCACGTTTGGCTTCAACACGCTGGGGGACTATGCGAGTGCTACGCCGTATGTTTTTACGCAGCAGCAGGGGGTTGGACGTGGGCTGTACTGGATCAACGAGATTGGCGGCTTCGTGCAGGACGCGATCCAGATGCGGAAGGATCTACAGGTAACGGTGGGAGTGCGGTACCAGTGGCAGACGTACATCAACAGCGTGAATAATTTTGCGCCGCGGGTTTCGGCGGCTTACTCGGTGAAGGCCCGGACGGTGGTGCGCGCGGGTGCGGGGGTGTTCTACGACCGGACTGGTGGGGATTTTCCGGGGACGTTCAAGGTGCATAACGGGGTGGTGCTGCGATCGTTTCAGGTGCTGAATCCGGGGTATCCGAGTGCTCTGCCGACGGGCGAGACGACGAATGGGCTACCGACGAGTGTGGTCCGAATGGACCCCAGGGCACATACGCCGTACTCGGTGCAGTACAGCGTGGCGGTGGAACGACAGATGCTGCCGGACTTGATGCTGACGGTGGGGTATCGGGGGATAACGGGGATATCGAACTTTCGCTCGCGGGATGCGAACGCGCCGCTGGGGCCGAACTACACGACACGGCCTGATCCGTCACTGGCGTTTGTGCAGCAGGTGGAGTCAGGTGGGCGGCTGCGCTCGAATGCGTTGGATGTATCGTTGCGCGGCAAGCTGGGGCGATGGTTCGCCGGGCAGGCCCAGTACACGCTGGCGCGGGTGTACAACAACACGAGCGGCATCAATTTCTATCCTCAAGACCAGTACCTGCCGAACAATGAGTGGGGGATGGCGGATTATGACCGGCTACATCGGTTCAACTTGCTGGGCAATGTGAATCCGGAGCACTGGATAACGCTGGGAGTTTCGGCGACGCTGTACACGGGGGCGCCGTACACGGAGACGGCGGGGTCGGACCTGTATGGCACGGGGTTGGGCAATGCGCGTCCGGCGGGGGTGGGGCGAAATACGCTGCAAGGCGGAGGCACGGCGGATGTGGACTTGCTGTGGGACCACGACTTTCGGCTGACGAAGGCGAAGGGTGAGCACGCGAAGATTTTGAACCTGGGAGTGTCGGGCTTCAACGTGCTGAACCATGCGAACTTTACGAACTACGTTGGCAGTGTTGGGTCTCCCCTGTTTGGGCAGGCGACGGCGGCACTGCCGGGGCGGCAGATGCAGTTTGGGGTGCGCTACCAATTTTGACGGGTGGGCCTGGAGGGTCGGCCAGACGAAGCGACTTCCCACGCTGACGTAATCGAGATAAGCTGTATCCTTGGGCCTTAGGGCACCGACACATAGTATGCGCGCCCTTATTCTCTCCGACGTTCACGGCAATCTCGAAGCACTGAAGGCAGTCCTTGCGGCTGCTGAAGGGAGCTACACGGCACTTTGGAACCTGGGCGACATGGTCGGCTACGGTGCGAGTCCCAACCAGGTTATCGATACGCTGCGGCCGCTGGCGCACCTGAATGTGCGCGGGAATCATGACCGTGTGTGCTGTGGGCTGACGTCGGCGCTGGGGTTCAATCCGGTGGCACGCGCGGCGGCGAACTGGACGCGCGACGAGTTGACGCCGGGCAACCTGAACTGGCTGCGGACGGTGCCGCAGGGGCCGTTGCATCCGGAGCATGCGGGGATTACATGCGCACATGGATCGCCGCTGAACGAAGACCACTACATTCTGAATATGCGGGATGCGTGGGCTCCGCTACAGCAGATGCCGACGGCGATCACATTTTTTGGGCACACGCATATCCAGGGGGGCTTCTCGCAGAAGGAGCACGACTGGCATGAGTTGCGGCCGCAGTACACGACACGCAATGAAGCGGAGAGTTGGACGCTGGCGATTCCGGAAGGGACGCGGCAACTGATCAATCCTGGCTCGGTGGGGCAGCCACGGGATTGCGACTGGCGGGCGGCGTTTGCGATCTACGATAGCGACGGCGCGAGCGGTGGGCAGGAGATTGTGTACCACCGGGTGCCGTATGATTTGACCGCATCGCAGGGGCGGATTCTGTTGGCAGGCCTGCCGGAACGCCTGGCGGCGCGGCTGCGCGAGGGGCGCTGATTGCCGGCGGCGGATGGCGCTGCGACTAAGCTGATTGCTGCTCTTCGAGAGCGAGGGCGAGTTCTTCCCACTCGGCGATGATGCTGGCCAGTTTGGCGCGCAGGGTGTCGAGGTGGGCGGCGTTGCGCTGTGCGTCTTCGGCGGTGGTGAAGATGCCCATTTTTTCTTCGGCTGCGGTGATTGCCTGCTCCAGGCGGGGAATCTCTTCCTCGGTGAACTTGAGGCGGTCTTCCAGTTGGCGGAGCTTGATGGGGTTGAGGCGTTTGATGGGGAGCCTGGGCTCGTCGATGACTGCGACCGGGGCTTCCACGACTGGTTTGGTTACAAATACGCTGCTATTTGTGATTGCTTCAGTTACTTTTTCTGGGCCGCCCTGTTTACGCCAGAGATAGTCTTCATAGTTTCCGGGATAGATGTGGACGCGGCGGTCTTCGACCTCGAAGACGCGGGTGGCGAGGCCGTCGATGAAGTAGCGGTCGTGGGAGACGAAGAGGACGGTGCCGGTGAAGTTGCGGATGGCGTCGAGCAGGACGTCTTTGGCGCGGAGGTCGAGGTGGTTGGTGGGCTCGTCGAGCAGGAGCATATTGGCGGGGCTGACGAGCATCTTGGCCATGGCGTAGCGGTTGCGCTCACCGCCACTGAGGACGCCGAGGGTCTTGAAGACGTCGTCGCCGGAGAACATGAAGCAGCCGAGTAGACTGCGGAGTTCGGTCTGTGGGACTTTGGGGGCGATGCCGCTGATGTCTTCGAGCATCTTGGCGTTGCCGTCGAGGACCTTGTACTGGTCCTGGGCGAAGTAGTCTGCGAGGACGTTGTGCCCCAGTTTGATCTCGCCGCTGGTGGGTGCCTCGAGACCGGAGAGCATACGGATAAGGGTTGATTTACCTGCTCCGTTTGCACCGACGAGCGCGATGCGGTCGCCGCGGTCGATGGTAAAGCTGACGTCTTCGAGGATTTTTTTCACACCGCCATCGGGGGTGGGATAGTTTTTGCAGAGGTGCGAGACCTCGATGACGGTGCGTCCACTGGCTGGGGGTTGGGGGATGCTGAAGTGGATGGTTGCTTCTTCTTCCGGGACTTCGATGCGCTCGATTTTTTCGAGTTCCTTGATGCGCGACTGGACTTGTTTGGCCTTGGTGGCCTGGTAGCGGAAGCGGTTGATGAAGGCCTCCAGAGCCTCGATACGGTCACGCTGGTTTTTATACGCATTCATGAGCTGCGTGCGACGCTCTTCCTTCTGGGTGACGTACTTCTCGTAGTTGCCGTGGTAGGTGTGCATGCGCTTGTTCCACAGCTCTACAGTTTTGTTGACGGTCACGTCGAGGAAGTAGCGATCGTGGGAGATGAGGATGAAGGCGTTGGGGTAGTCGTGGAGATAGTTTTCGAGCCAGTTGCGCGACTCGAGGTCGAGATGGTTGGTGGGCTCGTCGAGCAGGAGCAGGCTTGGCTTCTGCAGCAGAAGCTTAGCGAGGGCGATGCGCATCTGCCAACCGCCGGAGAACTCCTCGGTGCGTCGCTCCCAGTCTTCTTTGGAGAATCCGAGACCTCCAAGGACTGCGCCTACCTGCGAGTCCAGGGTATAGATATCGTGGACGTGGAGTTGGTCAGCGATGTCGGAGTAGCGCTCGGCTGCGACCTGATATTCCTTCGATTTGGGGTCGGCCTCGGAGAGGGTGGAGGTGAGCACCTCGGCCTCTGCCTCCATGGCGTAGAGGTGGTCGAAGACGGAGAGGCACTCGGCGAAGACGGTTTTACCGCGGAGGGCGAGACCATCCTGCGGGAGGTAGCCGAGGGTCATTCCTTTGACGCGGGTGAGCGCTCCATAGTCGAGCGTTTCGACGCCGGCCAGGACTTTAAGCAGGGTTGACTTGCCGGTGCCGTTTCCGCCGACGAGACCGGTTCGCTCATCGGGGGTAATGAGCCAGTTGGCATCTTCAAAGAGTAATTTTTGGCCGAATCGCTTGCCGGCAGCAGAGAGTTGGAGCATCACTACCATTCTCGCATCTGTGGGGCGCTGGAAGCCAAGGGGGATGCGAGGCGGGGAGGGATGCGGCGGCGAAATTTTCCGGAGGGTGCCGGTGCGGGCGGGAGTGCGAGCGGATGGCCGCGACCATGTGACTGGAAGCAAGCGGCTTAGGCGACGGCACGGTGGGAGGATACGCTGGCGGGCGGCGTTAGACCCGGGCGATCATGACCTCGGTGGACTTGATGACTGCGGCTGCGCTGTCGCCCTTTTTGAGCCGCATTTCACGGACGGCATCGGAGGTGATGATGGAGGTGATGGTCTGCTCTCCGATGCGGAGTTTGACGCGTGCCATGAGTCCGTCGATGGTGACCTCGGTGACGACGCCGACCAACTGGTTACGTCCGCTGATCTGGCGGGGTGACTGGGGATCGTTGCTGGCTGCGGTCTGAGGCTGGTAGCGGGTGAGGGCGGTGGCGGCGATGCGGTGGTGACCGCCGGGGGTTTTGACGGTGGGGAGCGATCCACGGAGTATCCACTGCTTGATGGTGGGATAACTGATGCCCAGCAGTGATGCTGCCTGGCGTGGCGTAAGCAAACTGGGAGGAGCTGGCATGACCTTAATGTACTGCCAAAGGGCGAGACAAGGTTGTGCCGCTCTGCTAAGGTCAAACGAGGGAGTTTGATGTCTGGGCAACCACAATTATTTCGGGACCCTGAGCCAAGTGTGATGGACGCGAGCGATTCCGGCAGGGCTAGTGCGAAGAAGGCAACGCCGGTGTGGCTACAGCGGCTGTCACTTTTTGTTCTGGTGCTTTTTTGCGTTTATCTTGGGGTACTGGTGATGGTGCTGCCGTGGTGGCCGCGCATCTGGGACCATAACATGCTGATCTCCGCCCATCCGGCGATTGCGGCGATATTGCGCAATGGCGCGGTGCGTGGCATTATCTCTGGATTTGGGCTGCTGGATATCTGGATTGGGATCTCCGAAGCCGTGCACTATCGCGACTATCGCGGTTGAACCCTGGTAACGAGAGAGCGCCCATGGCCCATGAAGCAAATACGGACGATCTCAGCGAACTGACGGCGCAGCAATTGGCAGAAAACCTGGACCTGCTGGAACGTGCACATCTAGCGTACGAGAATCCGGACTTTCTCAACTCGCCGGATGGCCGTCTGATCCGTATTATGAGCGAGTATCAGGAGCCGATGGCGCGGTTTCGCCGCGAGCGCATTCAGGACACGGTGGTGTTTTTTGGTTCGGCCCGATTCCAGAGTCACCATACGGCCAAGCATGAGTTGCGCCTGCTGGAGAACACAGGATCGGCGCGGCCTGCACCTCCGGAAGAGCAGCCTGCGAGTGCGGAAGCGATGATAAGCGGCGAGGCGACGGAGTTGCAGCGGAAGCGCGCGGAAGCCGCGGTGCAGATGTCTCGCTACTATGAGGACGCGCGGACGCTGGCGGGGATGCTGGCGACGTGGGCGAGTTCCCTGCCGGGGCGGCGCCATCGTTTTGTAGTGACCTCCGGCGGTGGCCCCGGCATTATGGAGGCGGCCAACCGCGGGGCTTATGAGGCTGGCTGCAAGACGATAGGCCTGAACATCAAGCTGCCTTTTGAGCAGCGGCCGAACCCTTACATTACCCCGGAGCTGAACTTCGAGTTTCATTACTTTTTTATGCGCAAGTACTGGTTTGCGTATCTGGCGAAGGCTCTGGTGGTGTTTCCGGGTGGGTTCGGGACGCTGGACGAGATGTTTGAGCTGCTGACGCTGGCGCAGACGCGGAAGCTGGCGAAGAAGATCACGGTGGTCATCTATGGATCGAGCTACTGGAAGAGCGTGATCAATCTGGAGGCGATGGCCGAGCGGGGGACGATTGCGCTGGGCGATCTGGAGTTGTTCCAGTTTGTGGACACGCCGGAGGAGGCATTTGAGCTGCTGAAGCGGGGCCTGACGGAGAACCACCTGGAGTCTGCCTATGAGCGGGAGCAGGCTGCCCGGGAGGTGCAGCAGGCGGCCGAGTGGAGCGGGATTCCAGCGGAGCCTGCTCCCAATGCGCAGGAGATTCTGGGGCCGGATATTGCGAAGACCCGGTAGGTGGAGCGAGCGGATGTTGGGGCTGTGGGGGCGATATGGGCAGGAATCCAGACAGTTACGGCGAGCCCGCCAGAATTGAAGCACTGTTCTTGATGCAGTCACACTCCCGTCACAATGCCTGCCCATGCTGGAGGTAGTAGTGAAGAACGGGAGGCAGCCGATGAGCCAGTCGAGCATCTCATATCTGTGGCGGGAGCCGCGTGCAGCGCATGGTTTTGCCTCCGGCGTTTCATTGCACAGCCACACGAATCAATCGAAAGAGACGCTGGATTTTATTGCGGAGCTGTCGAAGGAGTGGGGTCCGCTGCAACCGATCATGCGTTGGCTGGAACAGCGCTGCCACGAGCAGTCGGGGATATTTCCGGACTATGCCCGCAGCTACTGGACACCGCCGCTGACTCCGCGACTGGCGTTTGACCTGGAGCGCCGCCAGATAGAAGACAGCGTGCAACTTCCTGCGATGGTGTCGCTGACCGATCATGACTGCATAACGGCGCCGATGCTGTTGCGCTCGGTACCCTCGGCGCGGCAGATTCCGGTGTCGGTGGAGTGGACGGTTCCGTATCACGAGACGTCGTTCCATCTGGGGATCCACAATCTGCCCAGCGCGACGGGGGCGGACTGGATGCAGCGGTTTGAGGCATTTACCGCGACCCCTGCCGACCTGAATACGTCGATCACGCTGCATGGGATGCTGGCGGAACTGGATGAGATTCCGGGAGTACTGATTATCTTCAACCATCCGTTGTGGGACCTGTACCGGATTGGCAATGACAAGCATGAGGTACTGGTGAACGACTTTCTGGCGAAGAACGGCCAGTTCATCCATGCGCTGGAGTTGAATGGGCTGCGGAACTGGAAAGAGAACCGCGAGGTCTCGGTGCTGGCGGGCAAGTGGAACCAGTTGGTGATCAGCGGGGGCGACCGGCATGGGGTGGAGCCGAACGCGAACATCAACCTGACGTACGCGACGAGCTTCAATGAGTTTGTGCACGAGGTACGGAAGGAACGCCAGAGCCACGTGCTGTTTATGCCGCAGTATGCGCAGCCATGGAAGCATCGCCTGCTGCAGTCGACGCTGGATGCGATCCGGGACTATCCGCAGTTTCCGGCTGGGTCACGCCGCTGGGATGAACGGGTTTACCATCCGGATGCGAACGGCATGATGACACCGCTGTCGGAGCTATGGGTGCATGGCCGGCCGTCACGTATTGCGAGTGGAGTGCTTGGCATAGTGCGATTGCTGGGTTCGGCTCCGCTATCGGGCGGTTTGCGGATGGCGTGGAACGAGTCCGGCGAGATGCGTACGACGCTGGCGAAGCTCGACGTCTAAGCGGTGCGTGCGGCGCGGGTTGCCTACTTTCCAGACTCCTTCCATGAAGTGAATGGAGTGGCTCATACGAGCCGGAACTTTGTGGCGTATGCGATGCGTCGCGAGCTGCCATTGTTGTGTGTTCGCGCCGGTACGCGGGCTGAGGCGGTGGACGAGGCCGGCACAGTGCGAACGCTGGAGCTGGGGCGGAGCCGAGCCTCTGTGCGGCTGGAGAAAGACCTGAAGTTCGATGCGGTGTTCTGGCGGCATTGCGATGAGATTGCGCTGGAGCTGGAGCGTTTTCGTCCGGATGTGATCCATGTGACAGGTCCGAGTGAGTTGGGTCTGATGGGTGCGTACTTTGCCGGCAGGCTGGAGATTCCGCTGGCTGCGTCGTGGCACACGAACCTGCATGAGTATGCGGGGCGTCGGATGGGCTGGCTGCGTCCGCATCTTCCGCCGCGCTCGATGGCTGTAGCGCAGCGCAGCGTGGAGGCGAGCACACTTTGGCTGACGGCGCAGCTTTACCGGCGGGCTGCGGTACTGTTTGCCCCTAACCGCGAGCTGTGTGCGATGCTGGAGCGGGTGACTGGACGGCGCGGCAACCTGATGCAGCGGGGCGTAGATACCGCGATGTTTACGCCGGAGCGCCGGACACGCCAAGCCAACGATGGCAGGCTGGTGCTGGGCTATGTGGGTCGGCTTTCGATCGAGAAGAACGTGGCGCTGCTGGCGCGGGTGGAGCGGGAGTTAGCAGCGCGGGGGGTGCGGGGGGTGGAGTTCGTGATCGCAGGGCACGGGGGCGAGGAGGCTGTGCTGCGGAGAGCGCTGGTGCGGGCGAGGTTTGCCGGAGTGCTGCGCGGTGAAGCCCTGGCGAGGACGTATGCGGATATGGATCTGCTGGTGTTTCCATCGCACACGGACACTTTTGGCAATGTGGTGCTGGAGGCGTTGGCGAGTGGGGTGCCTGCGGTGGTGACTCCCGATGGTGGCCCAAAGTACATTGTGGACGATGGCGTGACCGGTGTGGTGGCAGAGGATGATGGGTTCAGCGCGGCGATTGCGGCGGTGGCGCAGAGTCCAGCGCGGCTGGGGGAGATGCGTGCGGCGGCTCGTACGTATGCGTTGGGGTGTAGCTGGGATGCGGTGTTCGACCGGGTGTATGCGGGCTACGAGACGGTATTGCAGGACTGCAAGGGGGATGCGGCGTCTCAGTAGCGAAGCTCGCCGATGTAGATGCCGTAGGGCTGGAGGGTAATGGCGTCGAGATTGAGTGCTCCCATGGCGTTGTCGGAGCGCAGGGTGGAGCGAAGGAAGCTGCCCTTGAGGTGGAGGCGCTGCATGTCCGGGCGCAGAGAGAGCTTGACCGGGCTGGCGGAGAGGTTGCAGACGAAGACGAGAGCGGGAGTGTTGAGGGAGACCACCTGAGGTTTGCGCACCCAGGCAACGACGTGGTCGGCGTCGTGGTTGAGCACCAGGGTTGTCCCGGAGCGGAGCTTCATGTTGCTGTGTTGGAGGACGCTGAGATGGCGGTACCAGTTGAGCAGTGAGTCGGGGTCGGCATCCTGGGTGGCGACGTTGTTGGCCGGGGGTTGCTGCGGGGTATTTGCCGCGATGGCGGGAGGGCTCGTCTTGGCGTTGGCAGGGGCGTCGGGCTTGCCCCAGGGCATAAGGGGATGCGCGGTGGGGGTGGGAGCGAGCGCGATCTCCTGGCCGTACTGGAGCATGGACGCGGCTCGCGTGGTGAGCAGCAAGGTTGCGATGAGCTTGCCGATGCTCTGGGCGTCCTGCTCGTGATCGTGGCTGAATCGCACTGCACTGGGGGTAGCGTCGGGGGTGTCGCTGATGGCGTCCGTGATGGCCAGGGGGAGGCCGCTGCCTGAGGAGAGGAGCGAGTCGTTCTTCTCCAGTGCCGTGCGAAACGCGGCAGCATCCAGTGTGGGCACGGTACTGAGGAATGGATCGACGAGCAGTTGCGGAGGCTCTTTGGCGGCGGGGCTGTGTCCGCGCACTGGAGGCGCGATGGAGGCAGAGGGATCGCCGATGAGGATGCGCTCGCCGACGTAGCCTCGGATGAGGCTGCGGAGTTGATGCATGGCGATGGAGGTGTCAGTCGTGTTGGCAGCGACGAGTCGAAAGCCAGCGACACCGCGGCTGAGCCAGAAGCGTGCGATTCCGGAGACATCGGCGGTGGGGTCTGTCTGGCGCAACTCGATGAGGATGCGCATGTTGTGGCGACTGGCCTGAATGACGAGGTTGTCGAAGTCATCGATGGTGCCGAGCGCGGGATCAATGGCAACTTTTTCGATGGCCGAATCTGCGGGAGCAAGCTGCCGGAGCAACAGCGCGTCGATACCGAGAGATTGCAGGTAGTCGAGTCTTCGTGCAAGACCTGGGAGGTCGCCGGTGCCATCGCCGTTGGAGTCCTGAAAGTCGTGGGGATCGATGGCGTAGATTACGGCGTGCCGCCACCAGGGATTTGGCGTGAGGCCGGAGCCAGCCCAGCCTGGACGGGCGAGGGTCTGGGCGTATGCCGAGGCGCCAGCGAGGCAGCAGGTGGCGAAGCAGCAGGTGGCGAGGCAGGCGCTGGCTGCAAGCTGCAGCAGGGCTCTACGACGTGGGAAGCGGGTCCGGGGTGGGGAGGAGATCGGCATAGAGGAAGCCATCGCGCTCGACGGTCTGAGCGGGGGTTACACAAATGCTACGCGAGAACATGGGTCCGGCGCAGGCAAAGGTATGGAACTCGCCACGTTCTCCGCAGGGGTCGACGGTGGCGGGCAGGTCGCGGAGCAGGTCGGCATCGAAGGAGCGTCCGGCAAAGGAGCGGTCGAGGTGGCGGGGATCGATGCAGGTAAGGTGTGCGCGCAGACCTGCGGCGATCATCTGCTGGGCGAGCTGGTCGGTGGGGATGCCCCAGACGGGGAAGATGGGTTGGAGGCCGGTGCCGGTGAGCTTCTCTACCCGGTAGGCGCGAATGTCTTCGAGGAAGAGATCGCCAAAGGCGATGCCGTGCAGGCCTTCCTCTCGAGCACGGAGGCAGACGGCTGCCATGCGTGACTCGTAGTCCGCGTTGGTGCAGGGGAAGGGCAGATCGACCTTCCACAGTGGCAAACCGGTGGCGATGGCCTGCTGGTCGAGCAGTGCCTCACGATAGCCGTGGATGGCGACGCGGCGAAACTGTTCGTTGATGGTCGTCAGCAGGCCAACGACCTCGTACTGGCCTTGTTGGCACAGCAGATGGAGCGCCCAGGCGCTGTCTTTACCACCGCTCCAACTGAGGAGGATCTTCGGGAGAGCCATAGACTTCGAGCGTATCGCAAAGCGGAAGGCGATGCGGGGTTGGCTGCTGAGAAGTTATTGGTAGGGGCATGGTCAGGGTGGCAACGCGCCGATGGCTATTCGAGAGGCAGCGTGACGGGTTAGACTCCTCATACTTTGAATTTCCGCTGCGGTCGGTTGCGGCGACATCACCCTTGTAGTTTCTTAAGAGGAGTTTGACTTGAGCATTCGATTCGGTCTTTCCACCCCCCGTCGCTGTGGCAACGTTGTGCTGGCCTCGCTGGTTCTGTTCGCTCCGCTGGCGCTGCGAGGCAATCCTGCCCAGGCGCAGTCTGCCAAAGAGGTTTCCCAGATTACGGCGACGCTGCCGGCGCAGGATCAGCAGGTGATTGAGCGGCTGTCGAGTTTCGACAGTCTACCGGCGGAGCAGTGGCGCTACCATGCGGGCGATCTGGCGCACGGGGAGGCTGTAGATCTGGACGACTCCGGCTGGACAGAGGTAGGCCCGCGCAGCCACGCCTCAACCGAGGCGGCGTGGTACCGGCGCAGCATAGAAGTACCGAAGACATTGCATGGGTACGATCTGACAGGGGCACGGATCTGGTTTCAGTTTCGCGCCAATGCAAACGGTCCCATGCCGCAGATTATCTACTTCAACAGCCGGCGGGTGGCGCTGGGCGACGACCTGGAGCCGATCGTACTGTTCGATCAGGCCAAGCCGGGCGACAAGATTCTGGTCGCGGTAAAGCTGCTACACACGGTGGACACGAAGACGTTTGCCGGAGCTACGCTGAAGATCGACTTTGCACCTGGACGGCCGAATCCAGTTGATCTGCGGCAGGAGTTTCTCTCGTCGACCCTGTTGATTCCTTCGCTCTCGAAGAACACCTCTGCCGATATGGCGACGCTGGAGAAAGCGATTGCTGCAGTGGACCTGAAAGCGCTGGACGCAGACGAGCAGAAGAAGTTCGATGCCTCGCTGGTGCAGGCGACTCAGATGCTGGAGCCGTTGAAGCCGCTGCTGCAACAAGCGACGATCCACATGACGGGCAACTCGCATATTGACGCGGCGTGGTTGTGGCCCTGGACCGAGACGGTCGACGTGGTGAAGCGTACGTTTGGGACGGCGCTGCAGTTGATGAACGAGTATCCGAACTACACGTATACGCAATCTGCCGCGCAGTACAACGCGTGGATTGCGGAGAAGTATCCGGCGATGAATGAGGAGATCAAGCGGCGGATCAAGGAGGGCCGGTGGGAGGTGGTTGGCGGGATGTGGGTGGAGCCGGACCTGAATATGCCGGACGGCGAATCGCAGGTGCGGTCGCTGTTGCTGGGTAAGCGGTTCTTCCAGCAGCAGTATGGCGTGGATGTGCGGATTGGGTGGAATCCTGACTCGTTTGGGTACAACTGGCAGTTGCCACAGATCTACAAGCGCAGCGGCGTGGACTACTTTGTGACGCAGAAGATGACGTGGAACGATACGAACCAGTTGCCGTTCAAGCTGTTCTGGTGGGAGTCGCCGGATGGCAGCAAGGTGCTGACGTACTTTCCGCACGACTATGCGAACGGCAACCTGAATCCGGTGCGTTTATCCGCGGATCTGGTGACGGCGCGTGAGCGGGCACCGGGGATGGAAGAGATGATGGATCTGTACGGTATTGGCGACCATGGCGGTGGGCCGACGCGGGCGATTCTGGACGAGGGCGATCACTGGTCGCAGCCGGACAAGATTATGCCGAAGATGCAGTACGGGCTGGCGCAGCCGTTCTTTACCAAGGCGGAGCAGAGTGTGTCGAGCAGCTCGCCGGAGTGGAACTATGAGTCCATTGCGAAGGGGTACAAGTTCCCGACGCCGGAGGCAGGGAAGATTGCGATTCCGACGTGGAAGGATGAGATGTACTTTGAGTATCACCGCGGCGTGATGACGACGCAGGCCCAGCACAAGCGCAATATGCGCGAGAGCGAAGAGGGCACGTTGAATGCGGAGAAGTATGCGTCGCTGGCGTGGCTGGGCGGCAGCAGCTATCCGAATGCGCAGTTCACGGATGCGTGGAAGAAGATTACGTTCAATGGCTTCCACGATCTGGCGGCGGGGTCGGGTATCGGCGTGATCTACAAGGAAGCGCAGCAGGACTACGACATGGTGCGGCTGGAGACCGATGAGATTGCGTCGACTGCGCTGGGCACGCTGGCGGCGGGGGTGAATACGAAGGCCGCCGGCGATGTGCCGGTGATGATCTTCAACCCGCTGGCGTGGCCGCGCACCGGGGTGGCGACGGTGGAGGTGCAGATGCCGGGGGCATCGGCGAATGGGGTGTCGGTGCTGGATGGGCATGACCGGGTGGTGCCTTCGTCGGTGGTTTCGCGGGATGCGAAGACGAATCGCTACACGCTGCTGGTGGAGGCGAAGGATGTGCCTTCGCTGGGCTACGAGGTGCTGCATGTGGTGGCTGCAGCCAAGCCGTTTGCCAGCGATCTGAAGGCGAGTGACAAGTCGGCCAGCGGCTTGACGATGGAGAACGCTGCGCTGCGGGTGGTGGTAGATCCGGCGACGGGCTGCATTACCAGTCTGTTCGACAAGCAGGCTAACTTCGAGAGTCTGGCGAAGGGGGCTTGCGGGAACCAGTTGCAGACCTTCAAGGACACGCCGAAGGACTACGATGCGTGGAACATCGATCCGGGGACGCTGAACCACATGACGCCGATCGCGGAGGTCGACTCCGTGAAGCTGGTGGAGAATACGCCGATGCGGGCGGTGATCCGGGTGAGCCGGACGTGGCAGAGCTCCAGGTTTGTGCAGGATATCCAGTTGGATGCCGGCGCAAAGATGGTGGATGTGGTGAACGACATCGACTGGCATGAGACGCATGTGCTGCTGAAGGCAGCGTTTCCGCTGGCAGCGAGCGGGCCGATGGCGACGTACGAGATTCCGTATGGCACGATCGACCGGACTACGCTGCGGACCAATAGCTGGGAGCAGGCGAAGTTTGAAGTTCCGGCGATGCGGTGGGCGGACCTGGGCGATGGGCAGCACGGCTTCAGCCTGTTGAACGAGGCCAAGTATGCGTACGACGCCGCGGGTAACGTGTTGCGGTTGACGATGCTGCGCTCGCCGACTTGGCCCGATCCGGAGGCGGACCGGGGGCACCAGCACTTCCGCTATGCGCTGTATCCGCATGCAGGGACGTGGAAGCAGGCGCTGACGGAGCGGGCGGGCTACGAGTACAACTACGGGCTGCAGGGGATGCAGGTGCAGGCCCATACGGGCAGCCTGCCGCTGGAGCACTCGTACCTATCGGTGGCTCCGGAGAACGTGGTGCTGACCGCGGTGAAGAAGGCCGAGGACGACAATGGCCTGATTCTGCGAGTGTTCGAGTGGGCCGGGAAGGAGTCGACGGTGAAGTTTACGGTTCCGCCGGGAGCGACGGCTGCGACGGAGACGAACCTGATGGAGAAGCCGCTGGGCGCTGCTCTGCCGGTGGTTGGCAATACGGTGAGTGTGGCGATCCATCCGTACGAGATTCTTTCGGTGCGGGTGGATTATGCGCATGATGCGGCGGTGGCTTCCTCGAAGTAGATGGGTGGCCACTGAGGGATGGGGGAGATCGGCTATCCCCCCTCCCCCGGCTATTTGCGTCAAAGTCTTCATTCGATTGGGTTTAGGTCTGGACTTGCGTGGCAAAGTCTTGATTCTAAACGTGTTATTTGTAAAGTCTTGTATCTGTTGGGGTTAAGTGCGAAAGCCCCCCGGCCTGTTGGCTGGGGGACTTTTGGTTTGCTGGTTTAAGTATAGCGGGTTGGGGGGAATTGGTTGTTCAGGGGGATGTGGTTTGTTTTGTTTGGGTTGAGGGTGGGGTGGGGTTGACAGCGGTATGGATGGCTTGGAACCCATGTCTCAGAAGCGAGACATGGGGCACCCAGAGTGTGGGCGGGGGTCAAGTTGCAGGCCATAAGCTCCAGTGCTATAATACCTTGTCGCGCTTCACGTCCGGCCCTAAGCTCCGGAGTTATTGAGCGCAGGGGAGTTGTATGCGGGCTATTTTTTCGGGGGTTGCGGTCGGCTTGCTGGTTTCAACGTTGGCCGGGTGTGGACATTCGGCCTTTACCGGGACTTTGGGGGGGAACACTGGCGTGGGCCCGCAACCCGCGAACGGCCAACCGGACGTAACCAGCGTGAGCCCCGCCAGTGTGGTGGCAGGGGGACCGAGCTTTACCGTGACCGTTACCGGCACCAACTTCGCCCAGGGAGACACGGTAGAGTGGGACTTCACGGCACTGGCTTCGACGTACATCTCGCCGACGCAGATGACGGCGACCGTACCGAGTCAGTTGATCAGCGTAAGTAATGCTCCTACAGCAGCAACGCTGGTCGTACAAACGCCGGTCCCAAACGCCCTGAACTTTGGGGCCAATCTGACCATCAATCCCGCGCCACAGCCCGGAACCGCAGGCATTACGGTATCAACCGTTGCGGTTCAGGCAAACGACATGGTGTGGGACGCAATGTCGGGGCAGATTTATCTTTCTGTCGCAGGGACAAACCCGACGAATCCCAATACGATCACAGCGCTCAATCCCATGACGGGACAGTTGGGCACGTCGGTGAGCGCGGGGCCGGGTGCCAATCATCTGGCGGTCTCATCGGATGACTCATGGCTGTTTGCCGGGATAGACAAAAATGGTTCGGTGCAGCGATTCTCTCTGCCGACTCTCGCACCGGATATCACGATTCCTCTGGGGTCAAGCCCGTCGGGGCTGCCCTACTCTGCACTGGATCTTGAGGCGGCTCCGGGAAGTCCGGCGACGATTGCGGTGTCACGTTCCTCATCGGTGAGCCAGGCAGGGAGCGTTGCAGTTTACGATGGGCCGACGCAGCGCCCGACGGCGTCGTCTGGCCCAACGGGCTATCCGGAGCCGCTTTCGTCGCTGGCGTGGAACCCAAACGGCAGTGCTATCTACGGTGCATACCCGCAAAGCGCGACTTATCCGGTACTGGTCCTCGGGGTCAGTTCGAGTGGGGTGCAACTGACTTCATCCTCACAACCGCTGATGATGGGGGCTATACAGTATTCCGCAGTGAGCGGCGACGTGTATGGCTACGAGGGAAATATCTTCGATCCATCGAACAACACGATCGGCACACATCTGCCACTGAATGTTGTGGCAGGGGGTATATTCTCGGGCCAGAGTACGGTGCTGACTGTGGACGACACTCTGGGCATGGTCTGGGTTTTAACGACTCCTGTGAATGCTCCGAGCCAGCAGATGACGCTGGAAGCCTTTGATGTGCGAACGAATGCGCTGCTGGGTTCGGTGGATATCCCGAGCGTAACCGGAATGCCGGTCAAGCTGATTCGCTGGGGTAGCAACGGTCTGGCGGTGCTGACCGCGAGCACACAAGGGAGCCAACAAGGAGCAGGCGTCTACCTTGTGAGCGGTACCTTTATAACTACGCCGTCGGTACAGCTTCGCGGTGGCGCTCCTGATCGGCATTGAGCGTTGGAAGTCGGGTTTCGCCTTCGAGACAGGGGTTCCTCTTCGTTGCGTACTCGGCACGCCATGCCTCGATCTCCTCGATCACCTTTACTGCCTGAAGTTTCCGCCCCAATCTCTGTCGCGAGGAATCGAATACACCTGTTTCGAGGCAGGCTGTTGAGAATGGGTAAGGGTCGTGAGGTGGCCTTCACAGCGGAGAATCGTCCAAGGAGGTGTGCTGAAGGTGAGCGGATGAGCCGAATGATGTTGCGGATGGCTGGGGTGCCGTTGCTCGTGCTTGGTGGTGGGATCGGGCTGGCGGGACAGACGCCGGTAGTTGATCCTTACAGCTTGCCGATGGTGCAGGCGGCGTGCGGTGCGGAGGGGGCGAGTGGCATGCAGACCTCGGCAGGCAGCCACGACGCGGAGGCTGCGCTGAAGCCGGGGATGGCGCGGGTGTATGTGATCACCGAGACGCGCGGCTTGTTTGGCTCACTTGGAGAGCCGGTGCGACTGGGGATGGATGGACAGTGGTTCGGCGTGAATCACCAGAAGGTGTATGGATACAGTTATGTGGATGTGACGCCGGGGGTCCATCATCTGTGTGTGGCCGCCAAGGTGAGGGGAGCCTTGCCGCACGCCAAGCATGCGGTGCTGCTGGCGCGTGTGGATGCGGTGGCGGGGCAGTCGAACTTCTTCTACAACCAGACAGTCAGGATTGCGGGAGTGTTTACGCTGCGGGCGATCAGCGCGGACGACGGGGCGATGTATGTCCAGGCACTGCCGTCGTCGGGAATACCAAAGTTGTGGAAGACGGCGGAGGTGCAGGCGGCGTGCGGTGCCGACCCTAACCAGATGCCAAGTGGTCCGGTGCCGCCGCCGAAGCTGCCGGGGCCTGCGGAGGCGGGTAAGGCGCTGGTGTATTTCTTTTGGGGTATTCCGCAGTTTGGCGGGCAAGGAGGCCCGATACAGGTTGCTGTCGATAGGAGATGGATAGGCGAGACACAGCAGAGGTCGTACATCGCCACGCAGATGGAACCTGGAGTGCATCGGTTTTGCACTGCCTTGAAGCTTTTTCTGGGCATGAAGCCGACGTTACATGTGGGCCAACTGGATGTGGTTGCGGGCAAGACTTACTTTGTGGACACAAGCACGCTGCAGCCGGTGGAGCGTAGCGCTGCGACGGTGTGGCTGCGCCGAATTGCGGCTATGCCGAAGTCGGATACGCCAGACGCGAAGGCGCTGAAGCGGTGGACCCGGCGGAACGATTATGCTTCGCCGGATGAGCTTCGTGGGTGCGGATTACCAGCAGCAGGCAGCACGGCAACGGCACCGACGATGGACCCGGAGATGGGAACGCCAGCGGCACCGCGGATATTCTTTCTGTTGCGGTCGGACACCAAGCGGCTGCATCGGTACAACGCGGTGAACGCGGGACTGGACGGTCGGTGGGTGGCCTCTTTGCGGAGCAGTTCTTGGTATTCGCAGCCGATTGCGACGGGCCAGCATGAGGTGTGCCTCCACATGGAACCGAGAAGTCGGCATGGCGTGTTGATGATTTCACCAGATACGAGTCTTTATCTCGGCCTGGTCGATGCAGCCGACGAGGTGAATCTTTACTTTGAAAGCACGATTGTCACGGATGAATACGGATTTGATTATGAGGCCACTCGCCTGGACCCGGACGAGGGAGCGTTGCTGGTGGCGTACTATCCTCGTGCCGATACGCTTCCACGGTGATGGCATCGGGTGGGCAGGTTGCCTTGCAAGATATGGGCCACCCGGCTGACCGGACTCGACGTTGGGGAGTAGGACAGAAACCCCATGTCTCAGAAGCGAGACATGGGGCACCCAAAGTGGGGGAGGATGACAATATTCGACGAGGAGCAGGTTGTGTTCGTTACTGGCCGGCGGGGGTTGGTGAGGGTGTTCCGCGGCCGGTGAGTTGGCGGATGAGGTCGACTTCGTGCTGGCGGTAGGGGGTGTCGTTCTGGCGGAAGACCTCGTGGAACCAGACGGTTGGCTGGGAGAGGACGTAGGGTTTCTGCCAGGAGTCCCAGGGGAGGTAGGTCTGGGTTTTGCCGGCGACGAGGCCCCAGTTGATGGCGCCTACGTTGTATTTTTTGGCGATGGGGAGGCTGTTGTCGAAGGTGCTGCCGGCTCCGCGGGCCATGTACTCGGTGCAGATGATGGGGCGGTGGTAGGGCTGGAGTTCCTGGATGCGGGCTTCGAACTCCTCGGGCCAGCCGTAGTTGTGGAAGGTGATGATGTCGGACTCGGCGAGCTGGATTTTGGTGACGGGGCGTTCCTGGGCGGGGTCGCTCCAGTTGCCGGACCAGACGCCGCTGGTGAGGGGCTGGGTGGGGTGGACGGAGCGGGCCCAGGCGAAGGCCTTGGGGAGGAGGGCGGCGACGAGTTGGTTTTTGTGGGGAGCCTCGCCGTTGGTGGAGGAGTCGTTGCCGTTGTCGGGCTCGTTCCAGATATCCCAGCCGAGGATGCGGTCGTCGTTGGCGAAGGCTCCGACGACGCCTTTGACGTAGGCCTCGAGTTTGGGTTCGTAGGAGGGGTCGGAGAGCTCTTTGGCTCCGGGGCTCTGGACCCAGCCGGAGTTGTGGATGCCGGGGATGGGTGGGTGCTGGGGGCCGAGGTGGGGGTTGGGCTCCCAGCAGGAGTCGAAGAGGACGAGCAGGGGGCGGATGTGGTGTTTGGCGGCGATGGCGAGGAAGGCATCGAGGCGCTGTTTGAAGCCTTCGGGGTCCTGGGTCCAGAGTTGGTCCTGGAGGAAGACGCGCATGGTGTTCATGCCGATGCTCTCGGCCATGCCAAGCTCTTTGTCGTTCAGGGCGGGGTTGAAGGTAGCTGCCTGAAACATTTCGAGCTGGTTGATGGCGTCGGAGGGGATGAAGTTGGCGCCGACGAGCCAGGGCTGCTGGGCGTACCAGGCGTTGGCTTTGGCCTCGGACCAGCGGGCGGGAGCGACGGGAGCGGGAGGGGCGGCGAGGGCGAGTTGGGTAGTGAACAGAGTGCAGATGAGAGCGTAACGCAGTCGCATGGGATTCCTCGTGGATGATAGCCACCGGGGGCTGGATAAAAAACTGTGCGGGCACCACGATACATGAAATTTATGTAAAGCTTTACATGGCTATCGCGATAGACTGTACGCGTTTACTTTCCGCCCCCATTATGAACATCAAAGCTGTTGCCAAACGTGCGAATGTCTCCACTGCGACTGTGTCTCGCACCATCAATGGGTCTGCCAAGGTAAGCCCAAAGACTGCGGAACGGGTGCGCCGTGCTATCGAGGCCCTGAACTTCTACCCGAACACCAATGCACGCGCGCTGGGCTCTGGACGGAGCAGCCTGTATGGGCTGATCATCTCGGACATTACGAATCCGTTCTTTCCGGAGCTGGTGAAGTCGTTTGAAGATATCGCGGTGGTGCATGGGCAGGAGGTATTGATTGCCAACACGAACTACGATCCGGAGCGGATGAAGATCTGCGTGACGCGGATGCTGCAGCGCAAGGTGGATGGGGTTGCGATTATGACCTCGGAGATGGACGAGGGGCTGGTGGAGGTGTTCAGCCGGCGGCATATACCGCTGGTGTTTCTGGATACGGGAACGCCGGGGCCGGGAGTGAGCTGCGTGCGGATCGACTATGCCGCGGGTGTGCAGATGGCGATGACGCACCTGATTGGGCTGGGGCATCGGCGGATCGGATTTATCAGCGGGCCGATGCGGCTGTCGTCGGCACGGACGCGGCATACGGCGTTTACGGAACGGGTTGCGCGCGAACACCTGACGTGCAGTGCGGAGATGATTCAAGAGGGCAATCACCGCGTGGATGGCGGTGAAGCGGCGATGAAGCGGATGCTGAACTCGGGGGTTCGTCCTACGGCGGTGGTGGCGTCCAACGACCTGACGGCGATCGGAGCGATGGGGGCGATTACGCAGTTTGGGCTGCGTGTGCCGCAGGATATCTCGGTAATCGGATTTGACGATATTCAACTGAGCGCCTTTACGATGCCACCGCTGACGACCATCAGCCTATCGCGGGCGGCGATTGCAAATGCAGCCTTTCGCGCACTGCTGCATGCTCGCAACGATGACGATGCGACCAAGCCGGTTGAAGGCGAAGAGCACCTGGTTCATCCGGAGTTTGTGCTGCGTCAATCGACTGGCCCTGCACCGCGCTGAACGGTACTGGAAGAGAGGAACCACTATGCGACTTCAACACTGGCTGACACGAGCTGTACTGGGTTTCGGTATGACGATGCTGATTGGCGTCGGCGGGATGCAGGCGCAGAGTTCGGCGACGATACATTTCGATGCGGCGAGCAAGGTGTTCCGCATCGATGCGGCGGGTACGACCTATGCGTTCGGGATCAATGACGCTGGCCAGTTGCAATCGCTTTACTGGGGCGAGCAGATTGGCAAGGACGATCATCTGAGCGCGGCGCACCGGATGGCTGGCGTTGCGTCGTTTGACTCGGCTGAGACGACGACACCGAATGAGTATGCAGGCTGGGGCGGTGGGCTGTTTGTAGAGCCAGCGCTGAAGGCCAGCTTTGCGGATGGCAATCGCGATGTGGTGTTGACCTATGTGTCGCACAGCATACGAGGGAATGAGCTGACCGTTCGGATGAAGGATGTCTCGCTGGCTCTGACGGTGGATCTGCACTACACGGTCAACCCCGGAACCGGGATTGTCGGGCGCTCTGCCGTTATCACGAATGACACGAACACGCCGATCACGATTGAGCAGGCGGCAGCGGCAACCTGGAACCTGCCGCATGGCACCGACTACTCGCTGCGTTATCTCACCGGCCGATGGGCAGGCGAGTGGAATCTGCAGAAGCAGAACATACTGCCGGGCATGACGGTGCTGGAGAGTCGCCGCGGCTCGACCGGACACCAGAACAATCCTTGGTTTGCGATCGAGCGCGGCGAGCAGGCCGACGAAGAGAGCGGCGACGTCTGGTTTGGTGCGCTGGCGTGGAGCGGATCGTGGCGGATTACGGTCGAGCAGGATCAGCTGCAGCAGATTCGTATCACTGGCGGTTACAATTCTTTCGATTTCAGTTACAAGCTGCTTCCGGGCAAGCAGTTGCAGACGCCGATTTTTTATGGGGGCTACTCGCACCATGGGATTGGTGAGGCCTCCAGGATGCTGCATCGCTTTGAACTAAGCAGCATTCTTCCGCAAGCGCCTATGCCGAAGCCGCGTCCGGTGGTCTACAACTCGTGGGAGGCAACGGAGTTTGCCGTCACGGAAGCTGGGCAGGAGTCGTTGGCCGAGAAGGCTGCGTCGATTGGGGTGGAGCGCTTTGTGATGGACGATGGCTGGTTTGGCCAACGCAAGGACGACCACGCCGGTCTGGGCGACTGGTATGTGAATCAGCAGAAGTTTCCGAACGGGCTGAAGCCGCTGATCGATAAAGTCCACTCGCTGGGGATGGACTTTGGTCTGTGGGTGGAGCCGGAGATGGTAAATCCCGACAGTGATCTGTACCGGAAACATCCGGACTGGGTACTGAACTTTACAGGTCGGCCTCGGAGTGAAGCGCGCAACCAGCTGGTGCTGAACCTTGCGCGAAAGGATGTTCGTGAGTACGTGTTTTCGTTTCTGGACGACCTGCTGAGCCATAATCAGATCGCGTTTCTAAAGTGGGACTACAACCGCAACTGGTCGGAGCCGGGCTGGCCAGCGGTGGCGCCGGATGAACAAAAAGCCGTCTACATCGAGTACGTCAATAACCTGTATGGCATTCTGCGCGAGTTGCGTGCGAAGCATCCCCAGGTGGAGATTGAATCCTGCTCCGGCGGTGGTGGGCGCGTCGATCTTGGCATTCTGGGCCTGACCGATGAGGTGTGGCCCTCCGACAACACGGATCCCTTTGACCGCTTGCGGATTCAGGACGGCTTCACCTATGCGTACACGCCCGGGGTGATGATGGCGTGGGTGACCGACTCTCCGAACTGGGTGAATGAGCGCACGACGTCAGTGGCGTACCGCTTCCTCTCGTCGATGCAGGGATCGCTGGGGGTTGGGGCCAATCTGGACAAGTGGCAGCCTGCGGACTTTGCTACGGCCAAGGAGATGATCGCGGCCTACAAGCAGGTGCGGGAGACGGTTCAGCACGGCTCGCTGTATCGGCTGATCTCGCCGCGGGATGGCAGTGAGGCTTCCGTGACCGAGTCGGTAGCGCTGGACCGGTCGCAGGCGGTGCTGTTCACGTTTCTGCACTCCAGCCAGATGGGCTATCCCTTTCCGCGAGTATTTCTTCGTGGACTGGATCCGCAGCAGCGGTACAGGATCTCTGCGATCCACGGAGCGATGGCCAAGGATACTCCTGTAGAGGCCAGTGGCAGCTACTGGATGGCACACGGTGTGGACGTGGCGATGCGCGGCGATATGCAGGCTGCGGCGTTCCGTTTCGATAGCAGCTCAAACACGAATCCCAGCCGCTAGGGCTGGGATTCGTGAATTTGTAGCTGAATTCGTTACGATTTAGTTTAGACGGTCTCCGGTGCGGCGGCAGTGAGGCGGAACTCGACCGTCTGCGAACCGAGCCGCGGATGCTTTGCGGTGAGGCGGACGGTTCCAGGCTGCTCCTTGGCGCGAATCCACACGGCACCTGTTCCCCCGATCAACGAGAATGGGTTATCTCCGATGAGGTCGGCTGGGCCTTCGAGGGTGAAGACGATGGGATCGTCTGCGTAGGTCCGCATCGCACCAAACTCGTCGGTGACGCGCATGACGACGCGGGTGGTGTCGGCGCCATCGGCGATCAGGCTGGAGTCATCCGGCAGCAGAACAAACTTGCGATCGATGCCGGCACCGGAGAGCGACTTGGAGATGACCTGCTGGCCCTTGAGATAGCCATCGATGCGCAGGTCGCCCCACGGAAACTGAAACTGTTTGAGATCAATCGACTTCATATCGAGAACGAAGGGAGGGTAGGTGAGGTGATTGAACTCGGTGCGCTCCGGATCGATCTCCGCGGCCAGTTTCCAGGGATTGCTCTCCAGGCTCTGCTCGCGGACGTAGAACTTGAGGTGGTCGCAGTTGGAGCAGACGACCGCCTTGGTAAAGCCGACGGACTCGTCGCCACGGGCCCAGTGGAAGGCGGGTTCGAGTACGATCTCCTCCGCGGGATCGCACTGTGATTTGTAGAAGCCCGCAGCGGGCTTGTTCTCGCGGAAGATATCGGTGACGCCGTGGTAGCAGATGCGATCGCCTGAGCCAAAGTTGGCGTGGGTGTTGTAGTCGAACGCGCACCAACCGATGCCGCCAGCGTACTGTGGGTCGGATGCAAGTTGATTGTGGATACGGGCGTGACGCAGGGTGTGCTCGCGCTGGCGCTCATCGTCATCGGTGGTCTTGGTGGGGAAGGTGTGGCCGACGAACTCTGTGTTGAGGTAGCGGGGATGATTGGGCTTTTTGAGCGGGAAGCCGAAGTCGTTCATGGTGAAGACATCTTCGAGAAACTCCGACTCCTGGAAGTAGCGGATGCCGCCGGTCTGACGGGTGGTATCGAGCGCGTGTGCCAGAGCATTGGTACGGACATAGAAGCTGTGATCGTCGCGCGACTCATTGATACGCACGCCCCAGAGGATGATGGAGGGATGGTTCCAGTCGCGGCGAATCATGCGGCCGACGTTGTCGATGGCGATGAGCTTCCAGGGCTCCGGCCCGATGTGTTGCCAGCCTGGGATCTCTTCGAGTACCAGCAGGCCCATCTCGTCGCAGGCGTCGAGGAAGTGGCGCGACTGGGGGTAGTGCGAGGTGCGGACGATGTTGCAGTGCAGTCCCTTGCGCAGGATTTCGGCATCCTTGCGCTGGACACGCGCGGGCATGGCCTGACCAACGAAGGGGAAGGTCTGATGGCGATCAAGGCCGCGGAGCTTCACTACTTTTCCGTTGAGCGAGAAGCCGTGATCGGTAAAGGTGGCCTCGCGGAAGCCGATGCGGCGTGTGTCCTCATCGATCAGCTTACCGCCCTGAAGCAGGCGTACATGCACGGTGTAGAGATGGGGCGCGTCGAGATCCCAGAGCTTGATCTCTCCGAGTCCGGACAAGGAGATGGTGTGGCGTGCGGGATCCGTCACGGTCTCGGTGCTGGCATAGGCAGGGGCGTTGGTCTCCGGATCGGCCGCGGCGTTGGGGTCGGCTGCGTCGGCGAGTTTGGCTGCGCTGCTGGCCTTGGCGACGACGCGGTCGCCGTCGAGCAGTTCCACTTCCAGGGTGAGGGCTCCACCGGCAGTTGAATGTCCTGCGAGGAAGCAATCGACATCGACCGATGGAGTACTGCTCAAAACGTTTTTGGGCCGAGCGAAGATGTTGTCGATGTAGTTGGGTGCGACGATACGCAGGGAGACCTCGCGATAGATTCCGCCGAAGGTCATGTAGTCGATCTCGTAGCCGTAGGGCGGGATGTCGGCGCGTTCGGTGGAGTCGAGTTGAACGACAAGAACGTTTTCGCCATCCTGCTTGAGGTGGGGCGTGAGTTCGAATGAGAACGGCGTGAAGCCGCCTTTGTACTCGCCCAGTGCCACACCGTTGATCCAGACGGTGGAGGCTGTCATGGCACCTTCGAAGT
This sequence comes from Acidobacteriota bacterium, assembly GCA_021780315.1. Classification (GTDB taxonomy): domain Bacteria; phylum Acidobacteriota; class Terriglobia; order Terriglobales; family Acidobacteriaceae; genus Edaphobacter. Next base: position 87,130 of record JAJXYY010000007.1, on the reverse strand, counting down.
CGACGAAGACGCGCTTGCCCTGCGCCGCTGCGGGGTACTTGAAGCGACGCCGGTAGGTCGAGACAAACTCGTAGAGTTTGTCGTCGAAGTTGTGCCATGGCAACTGAACGTTGGTATGGGGGATGACGATCCGCTCGAAGGAGCTGTCGTCAAAGCTGGGCAGGTGGGCACCGTCGACCTTGGCGGGATGGTAACGCCAGTTGCGATTGATGGGCAGCACGACACGGGTCTGGCTGGCGCCATGCTCTGCTGCAAAGGCTGCGGTGCCAGGGATGGTGGAAGCGGCAAGAAGGGTGCCTGTGGTCTTGAGGAAGTCGCGTCTTAGCATGAAAGTATTCTCCAAATCATGTGGTCGTGCCTGTTATTCGAAGTTATTTGTAACTACTTTTGTTTTGCGTTTTGTGGTCGCTAGTTTTCTTCGACGACAGCTACATCCCAGGGGCCCAGTTGGAGGGATTGCGATGAAGTTACCGGGGTAGATGTGATCAGGTTTACGCCCGCATGACCGCCATACGAGAAGGATTGCGGGACGCTGGAATAGTTCAAGAAGTAGTGGACGGTCTTGCCGAAGGAGTTGACGCCACTTTTTTCTCGCACGGTAGCCGGCAGGGTTTGCGCAGCAACATCCAGGTGGGCATCCTTCAGTACATCAAGTACTACCTGCTGCTGTAGCCCGGGCGAGAGGAAGGTTCCTTCGTAGGTCAGGCTGCCACTGCCGAAGTGGTTGCGCGTGATGGCGGGCCAGCGACCGAAGAACGGGTGGTCGTAGAAGGCGAGGGGTTGGGCGTGTTCCAACTGCAGAAACTCTGCCCAGTACATGACTTTGTTGTCGTCGCCAGCGTGTAGCGGATCGCCTTTGAGAGCCAGAGGCTTTTCGAGATTGGAGAACTCCTGGTAGTTGAAGCCTGCCGCCTCTCGCAGTGGCCCCGGAGAACGAACCCAGCGAACGGCTGAGTTCTCGTTAGCGAAGCCGCTCTTGAAGGTCATGAGCACGTGTCCGCCCTGCTTGACGTAGTCCGAGATCTTCTGCAGCAGCGCGTCGTCTGCAATATAGAGCGGTGGAATGACGATGAGTTTGTAGCGGGCGAAGTCGGGGTCTTCCGGGTAGATGAAATCGGTTCCGACGTTGGCCTGGTAGAAGGCGCGATGGAGTTGATCGACTACGGTCTTGTAGTCCGCCACGGGCTTGCCCATCTGCCACTGGGCAGCGGGCGCCAACGCGAAAGGCATGAAGTCGAGAGCGTTGGCCGAGTCGACGCTGTAGAGAATGGCCACGTCATTTTTGATCTTGAGATTGACCAGATGCGGGCCGATCTTCTGAAGTTCGTGGGCTGTGCGGGAGACCTCGGCGTAGGCGCGATTGGGCTCAAAGTCGTGGGAGAGTACTCCCTTCCAGTAGGTCTCCTGACCGGATGGGATGGAGGCCCAGTGCCAGTACTCCACCATGTTGGCCCCGCTGGAGAGGTGGGTGTAGACGTCCAGTCGAAGCTGGCCGTCGTAAGGGGGGTACTGGTAGCCGGAGGACCAGTCGGTGGTCTGTGCGTTGGTTTCCGTGACCAGATAATTTGCGTGTTTGAGGGAGCGGGTGTAGTCGCCCTGCTCTGCCTGCGACTGGCCATCCATGTGGTCCTGGGTACCGTGATAGGGATTGTTGGAGGTGACATCGAGGACTTTAGAGACCTGAAATTCATTGACGTCGCGACGCATCGCTCCACCGAAGTCCTGGGTTACAAACTGATTGGGGCCGCGGTACTCCCGCACCAAGGCTGCCTGCCAACCGAGGAAGTCGGTGACGCGCATCTGCTGCCAACGTGACCATTCCAATTTGTAACCAGTACTGATCGTGCTATCGCGGGAGGGCATATTCTCCCAGCCGTTGACGTCCTGACCCCAGTAGTTGAGGCCCCATGCCTTGTTGAGGTTGTCGGTGGTGCCGAATTTCTGTTTGAGATGCTGGACGAAACCGGCGAAGACATCGGGATTGGAGGCGCCGTAGGATGAGGTTTCATTGTCGATCTGCCAGCCGATGACGTTGGGGTTGTTCCGGTAGTGTTCGACCATGTTGCGAATGAGGCGCTGGGCGTAGAAGCGATAGGTGGGGTTATCCGTGTCCATGTTCTGGCGCATGCCGTAGAAGACCGGAGCGCCGCCGAGCGGACGTGCAAGGATCTCCGGATGGGCGTGATACATCCAGGTAGGGATGGAGTAGGTTGGGGTGCCCATGATGACCTTGATTCCGGCCTTGGTCATGGCGTCTACAACTCGGTCCATCCAAGCGTACTCAAACTTACCGTCTTCGGGCTCCCACAGGCTCCAGGTGGATTCGCCCATGCGGACGACAGTGATGCCTGCATCCTTCATGAGGGCGACGTCTTTATCGAGCCGCTCGTAGGGCATGTACTCGTTGTAGTAGGCCGCGCCATAGAGCACGTTGGACATGCTGCCCAGGGGAGCGTCGGCCTTGGGTGGCGTTGGTTGCGCGGACGCTACGACACCCAACTGGAGCATGATGGCGAGCGTACTGGCGATGCGAGCAGAGCGACGAATGAACTTATCCATGGGTGCAGGTCCTTCCAGTTGCGGCGGAGGAGACGGCCCGAAGCCAGGCGCACCTCAGCGGTTCCATTTATTGACGCGGCGCTTTGGTGCTGTCGTCGTAGAGCGGCAGCGTATGCAGACGGATGCGGACGACATTGGTGTTGCCGGAGCGGAAGTTCAGACCACGGTCAGTCTGATCGCCGTTCCAAATGCGGCTGGTTTGCCAGGCACCTTTGAGATATTGACCTTCGTCGGCGCGCAGGATTTCGAGTTGCTCGTTGCGGGCTTTGGCGGCGGGTGTCTGGCTCATTTCGAAGCTGACGCTGGCATCGAAGCCGGTGACGAGAAACTCCATGGGTCCCAGTTGCGCGACCATAGCTCTTCCACTCTGGTCGGGGGTTCCCGGAGGCATCTCGCCATCATGCTGGGGAAAGCCGAAGGAGACTACGGCATCGACATCGCCAAAATGTAACCGTTGACGTGGCATACCTTTTTGCTCGACGACAGTCTGGAGTTTACCGTCGAGGTTCAACTGGGCGATCTCACTGGCCATGGGGTGGAACAAGGCGAAGTTCTCGGAGAGATAGGCAGGAATTTTGTCGTCGGAGATGGTCCAGTTGGTGAAGTCCACGCCGAAGGGAGAGAAGCCGATGGCGCCGTGGCCGAGTGCGTAGAAGAAGTTGCGCCCGAAGTCACGCGAGAGTCCCGTCTCCGGAATGAACAGCGCGTTGTCGTCGCGATGGTAGGCGGCGACGACCTGATGGAAGAGCTCGGCGTCGCTGGAGTAGAAGTCGGGGGCGAGGATGTCGATGGCAGGTGCGGCGGCCTTCCAGATGCCTATGTTGCCCTGCTGTGCGCCACCGCTGGGGTACTCCTGCCCAGGGCTGGGGTGGTCACGATTTTCGAGTGCGTGGACCGGATAGGTGATCCACACGTTGCAGTACATAGGCAGGGGGTACTCGGCCTTGCCGGCCTTGGCTACTTCGTTGATGTAGCTGGCGGTGGAGTAGGCGGCAAAACGCTCATCGGCGTCCGCACCGAAGACGCTGGACCAGGTGCCGCCTGCAAGCTGCAGGGCGCTGGAGAGGGTGGCGGGGACCTGGCCTGCAAACTGGCGGTTGGCGGCAGCGGAGTAGTCTCGCACGGAGCCGACCGAGCCGGACTCATTCTCTACCTGAATCATGATGACGGTGTGCTGCTCGGCGTCGACCTGCTTGATGTGGCGCAGCAGAGCGGCGAAGGCGTGCTTATCGGCCTCGAGGTTGGTGGTCGAGTTGGGGGAGAGGACGTCGAGTACCTTGCCGTAGGGGTTGAGTTCGCGGGGGTATTTCTGGGGGTCGGTCTTGATCCACTCGGGGACGTAGTGGGCCTGTCCGTTCTTCCAGGTGCCGAACCAGAGCAGCACGAGGTGGAGGTGGTGCTCTCGCGCGCCGTGGATGAGCATGTCGACGGAGGAGAAGTCGAAGGCGCCCTGAGTGGGCTCCATCTGCTCCCAGTAGACGGGGGCTTCGACGGTGTTGACCTGCATGGCTTCGAGGGCTGGCCAGACCTGGGGCAGAGTGCTGGCCCAGGAGCTGGAGTTATTGATCTGCGCGCCGAGCATCAGCAACGGTTTGCCATCGACGATCATGGCGTAGCGTCCGTCTTTTTTCTCAAGGTGCGGCATATTGTCCGCAGCGGCGAAGACAGCGGCGGGCAGCAAGGTGAGCGCGGCTGCGATGGCGAGGCGAAGGCAGATTGGTTTCAAAGCAGACTCCTGTGAGCTAGATCTAAGAACTTGGCGGTTTCGGCACCGATGCCTGATTCGAATTCGCGGCGCTTGAATTCATCGTTGAAACGTATACTTCTATCGATTGAGTTGCGTGCGGATTTCAGCGCATGGAAAACATGCGCTTGACAGCCGTACCTACTAAACGACAAAATCGCGGCTATGTAAAGGGTTACATCGATTATTTTGTAGAGACGTACCCGTTGTTAGCGACTGGTTGAGGCCATCTGCGGTACGGCAAAGAAAGAGTGTGGTTTCCATGAGCTTTATCCTTGCGCTCGATCAGGGCACGAGTAGTTCCCGGGCTGTCATTGTGGACAGCGACAGCACGATTCTGGCCGTGGCTCAGCGCGAACTACCGCAGATCTATCCGCAACCTGGCTGGGTGGAGCAGGATCCCGAGGCGATCTGGTCGTCGCAGTTGGCGGCTATCCGTGCGGTGCTGGATCAGGCACACCTGAGCGCGCAGGATATCAGCGCGGTGGGCATTACCAACCAGCGAGAGACGACGGTGATCTGGGATCGGCGAACAGGGATTCCGATCTTCAACGCGCTGGTGTGGCAGGACCGCCGGACTGCCGGCTACTGCGACTTGCTCCGTGAGCAGCAGCTTGAGTCGCTATTCCAGCGGAAGACAGGGTTGATTCTGGATGCGTATTTCTCCGGCAGCAAGATCCGCTGGGTACTGGACCATGTTGCGGGGGCACGGGCGCTGGCTGAGGAGGGCCATCTGGCGTTTGGGACGGTTGACTCCTGGGTGATCTGGAAGCTAACCGACGGACACAGCCACATCACCGACGTGACGAACGCCTCCCGGACGCTGCTGTTCAACATCCACACGCTGGACTGGGATGATGAGTTGCTGGGGATTATGGACGTACCGCGGAGCATGATGCCGCGGGTGGTGGCCTCCAGCGGCAACTGTGCGACGATCGGCGATTTGCTGCCGGGAGTGCCGGTGTGCGGCATTGCCGGGGACCAGCAGGCTGCACTGTTTGGCCAGATGTGTCTGCGGCCCGGCATGGTGAAGAACACCTATGGGACGGGTTGCTTCATGCTGATGCAGACGGGCGAGAAGCCGGTGAGTTCGAGCAATCGACTGTTGACGACGATTGCGTGGCAGATTGATGGCAAGACGGAGTATGCGCTGGAAGGCAGCGTGTTTATCGGCGGCGCGGCGGTGCAGTGGCTGCGCGATGGGTTGGGCATCATCGGCTCGTCGGCAGAGATTGAGGCACTGGCGAGCTCGGTACCGGATAACGGCGGAGTGTACTTTGTTCCGGCGTTGTCTGGTCTGGGCGCGCCGTATTGGGATCCGCATGCTCGTGGGTTGATTATTGGGCTGACGCGTGGAACGACTCGCGCGCATCTGTGCCGTGCCACGCTGGAGGGAATCGCGCTGCAGGTGACGGATCTGCTGACCGCGATGCAGGCGGACTCCGGCATTACGATTCCTGAGCTGCGCGTGGACGGTGGCGCGTCGCAGAACGATCTGCTGATGCAGATGCAGGCGGACCTGTTGGGGGTGCCGGTGGTGCGGTCGAGCACGCCGGAGTCGTCTGTGCTGGGCGCGGCGTTTCTGGCTGGACTGGGCTCGGGCTACTGGGCCAATCTGCAGGAGCTTGAGGCGCGCTGGAGCATCGGCAAGACCTTCCACTCGTCAGTGAGCGATGCGGCGCGCAAGCAACAACTGGAACAATGGAAAGAAGCCGTGGGACGCTCGCGCGACTGGGCAAAGGAAGGTCAGGCATGAATCGGGAAGCTTCGCTGCATCAGGCAATGACGGAGACGGCTCCGTGGGACGTGGTGATCGTGGGGGGCGGTGCGACGGGTCTGGGCTCGGCGGTGGATGCAGCCACCCGAGGTTATCGGACACTGCTGCTGGAGCAGGCCGACTTTGCGAAGGCGACGTCCAGCCGCAGCACCAAGCTGAGCCACGGTGGGGTGCGCTATCTGCAGCAGGGCAACATCTCGCTGGTACTGGAGGCTCTGAAGGAGCGCGGCCGCATGTTGCGGAATGCGCCCCACCTGGTGCGGCGGCAGGCGTTTGTGATTCCGGCCTATGCCAAGTGGGAGATTCCGTTCTACGGCATTGGGTTGAAGACGTACGACGCGCTGTCGGGCAAGGCCAGCTTTGGCCGCTCGCGCATGATGGGGGCGGCGACAGTGCATGAACTGATGCCTACGGTCGCGCAGAAGGACCTGAGTGGCGGGGTGGTGTACTACGACGGCCAGTTTGACGACTCGCGCTATACGGTGGCCCTGGCGCAGACGCTGGAATCGCTGGGTGGCGTGGCGGTGAACTACGTGAAGATGATTCGCCTGCTGAAGCACAATGGAATTGTGTGCGGGGTGGTGGCTCGGGACGAAGAGACGGGCACGGAGTTTGAGATTCAGGCGAAGGTGGTGATCAATGCGACCGGCGTCTTTACCGACGAGGTGCGGGTGCTGGACGAGCCACAGGCCCCTGGCATACTCTCTGTCAGCCAGGGCTCTCACTTTGTGCTGCCGAAGTCTTTTCTACCCGGGCAGCATGCGCTGATGGTGCCGAAGACCGCCGACGGCCGGGTGCTGTTTGCGATTCCATGGCATGGCGCGGTGGTGGTGGGTACCACCGATGAGCCGGTGCCGGCGCCATCGCTGGAGCCGCGTGCGATGGAGATGGAAAGATCGTTCCTGAAGCACCACATTGAGCTGTACTTTGGGCGACGTCCTGAGGACAGCGAGATTCTGAGCATGTGGTCGGGACTGCGGCCACTGGTGCGTAAACAGGGTGCCAAGAGCACGGCCGCACTGTCGCGTGAGCATACGGTGCTGGTCTCGGCGTCGCATCTGGTGTCGGTGACTGGAGGCAAATGGACCACGTACCGCCGGATGGCTGAGGATGCGGTTGACATCGCGGCGCGGACGGCTGGCCTGCCACAACGTCCGTCTGCCACGCAGGAGCTACGGCTGCACGGGTGGAGCGAAGAGGCCGCGCACGGGGCAACGACGGCGCAGGATATTCCTCTTTACGGCAGCGATCAGCCTGCGATCGACGCGCTGGCTGCGTCCTCGCCGCAGCTGGGGGCTCGTCTGCATCCGCAGTTGCCGTATCGGGTTGCCGAGGCGGTGTGGGCGGTGCGGCACGAGATGGCGCGTACGGTGGACGACGTGCTCGCTCGTCGGACCCGCGCACTGTTTCTGGATGCCCGCGCCGCGATGGATGCGGCTCCGGTGGTTGCTGCTTGCCTGGCGTCGGAACTGGGTCGCGATGCTGCCTGGCAGGAACAACAGGTGCAGAGCTTCCGCGCGATTGCCGAGGGTTACGTGTATCGGAGCTAAGTGAAGGATAGCCCAAGACACCGTCCGGCTCTGCGGCCCAGCACGCACTACGAGGCTACAAGGGTTAGCCAAAGAGCTTGATTGTCAGCGCGGCCAGTACAGCTCCGAGGATGGGTCCGAGGATGGGTACCCAGGCATAGCCCCAGTCGCCGTCGCGCTTACCGGCAATGGGCAGCAGCGTGTGAGCGAGACGGGGTCCGAAGTCACGTGCCGGGTTGATCGCGTATCCGGTGGGTCCGCCCAGGGACATGCCAATGCCCCACACGAGGAAGCCCACCAGAAAGGGCGACAATCCGACGGCTACGCCCATGGTGCCGCCCAGAGCCTTGGAGGTGATTCCGGCGATGACGAGGAACAGGACGTAGGAGCCGATGATCTCGGCGATGGCGTTGGCCCACGGTTTGCGGATAGCGGGGATGGTGCAGAAGCAGCCGAGTTTGGCATCGGCATCGTCGGTGATGGCCCAGTGCGGCAGGTATGCCAGCCAGACCAGCAGCGCGCCGGCCATGGCGCCGAGGATCTGTGCTGGGATGTAGATTGGCAGCTTGTGGAAGTCGCCGGTCAGGATGGCTGAGGCAACGGTGATCGCAGGGTTCAGATGGGCGTCAGGGCTGCCCCATGCGGTCGAGGTAACGACCCCGGCAAAGACCGCGATTCCCCATGCGGTGGTGATCGTCAGCCAGCCCGCGCCTTCGCCTTTGGAGCGTTTCAGGAGCACGCCGGCGACGACGCCGTCGCCCAGCAGGACCAACACCATCGTCCCCATAAACTCACCCATGAAGGGTGAAACCAGCGAGTGAACCATCCTCTACCTAGCCTCTCTTCCGCCGCGGGCATGTATGACCAGCGTTCGGCGCTACCTGCTGTCGCTGCATTGTTTCAACGCACTTTACCGCGGGCAAGGCGAGCCTTACCACCTGCCAAGATGTACCGATTTTTTCAGCACCGCGCAAGCCATTGACACCGGCACAGCAGGAGGATACCGTTCAAACGCAGGCTTTGCGAAGAAACTTCCGGTCGCGAATGTAATCAGTTACATTTTTAGTGGAATCCTGCCCTGAACTCGAACTTCAACCTAGTTTTCTCATCGCTGATCTCAAACAGGAGCACTCGCTTGAAAGCCCTCCCGATCGTCCGTATCGCGTCCCTCGTCCTTGCCGCAGTGGCAGTTACTATGCCTGCGCTGACCCTGCCTGGGCTGCAGCCTGCCTTGCATGCGCAGACCGCCACCGCTACCGCACCGCCGCTGGTGCTGGGTACGGCATGGTACCCCGAACAGTGGCCTGAATCGCGCTGGGATGCCGACCTGGAGTTGATGCAAAAGGCCGGGATCCGCATGGTGCGGGTGGGTGAGTTTGCGTGGAGCCGGATGGAGCCACAGGATGGGCAGTATGACCTGGATTGGCTGGACCGCGCTGTGGCCGCCGCTGCCCGGCACGGCATTACCACGGTGATCGGCACCCCTGGTGCGGCGCCGCCAGCCTGGCTGACGCAGAAGTATCCCGAGACCCTGCGCACCGAGGAAGACGGGCGCAAGGACCAGCACGGCAATCGCGAACAGTTCAACTGGGCGAATCCCAAGTATCTGGAGAAGACCCGCGCGATGGCGCTGGAACTGGCGAAGCGCTTTGGCCACAATCCCAACGTGATCGGCTGGCAGATCGACAATGAGTACGGCAACATCTCCTTCGACGACGCGACGAAGGCCATGTTTCAGGACTGGCTGAAGCAACGCTACGGTACGCTCGACAACCTGAATGCGCGCTGGACGACCTCGTACTGGAGCGAGACGTACAGCAACTGGAACCAGGTTCCGATCGAGACGAAGTACGGCAATCCTGGCCTGCTGCTGAGCTGGAAGCGCTTTGTCAGCGATACCTGGCGGGCGTACCAGAAGAATCAACTGGACGTGATTCGTCCGAACTCGGAGCACCAGTTCATTACCACGAACATGATGGGCTGGTTCGACGGCTACGACCACTACACGGTGAGCCAGGATCTGGACCTGGCGTCATGGGACGATTATGTGGGCACGGGTCAGTTGGATCCGTATCGCAACGGTGCGGCGCACGATCTGACCCGGGGTTTTCTGCGCAAGAACTTCTGGGTGATGGAGACACAGCCTGGCTCAGTGAACTGGGCCAAGATCAACAACGCGCTCGACAAGGGCGAGGTACGCGCGATGGCGTGGCACGATGTGGGCCACGGTGCGGATGCGGTGAGTTACTGGCAGTGGCGCAGCGCGCTGAACGGTCAGGAGGAGTACCACGGGACGCTGGTCGGCGCCGATGGCACGCCGGTGCCGCTGTACACGGAAGTCGCGCAGCTTGGCCAGGAGTTTGCCAAGGCTGGCCCGGCCCTGGCTGGAACGAGCGTGAAGTCGGACGTCGCCATTCTGCACTCCTACGACAGCCGCTGGGCGATCAACTGGCAGCGCCACAACGCCAACTACGATCCTGTCGAGGAGATCGTCAGCTACTACAAGCCGCTGCGCGATATTGCCCAGTCGATCGATATCGTCAACCCTTCTGTATCGCTAAGCCAGTACAAGCTGGTGGTGGCACCGGGGCTGAATGTGCTCTCCGATGCTGAGGCGAAGAACCTGCTGGCATACGTGGAGCAGGGCGGCAACCTTGTTCTGGGGCAGCGCACGGGCATGAAGGACGTCGACAACGGACTGCAGACGGCGCGCCAACCGGGCCCGCTGGTTTCGCTGCTGGGTGGCCGCGTGGAACAGTACTACGCCCTGACCGCACCCGTCGCGGTCTCCGGCGCATGGGGCACTGGGACCAGCAAAGAATGGGCCGAGCTGCTGAGCGCCAAGGATGCCGATACCAAGGTGCTGATGCGCTATGGCAAGAGCAACGGCTGGCTCGACGATCAGCCGGCAGCCATTACCCGCAAGGTGGGTAAGGGCAGCATCACCTACATCGGGGCGTGGCTGGATGCTGACAGCCTGGCCAAGGCCGCCAAGTGGATGACTGACATGAGCGGAGTGAAAGCCAAGTTTGGCGCAGTGCCTGCGGGAGTGGACGTCTATCCCCGCGAGGGCGATCATGGCAAGGTCTTCATCCTGGTCAACTTCTCGAGCCAGGAGCAGACGATCAGCACTCCGAGCGCGATGCAGGACGTGCTGAACGGGGGCTCAGTACACTCGGTGAAGCTGCCACGGTACGGAGTTGCGGTGCTTTCCGCAGCACACTAAAACCTGTGACACGCAAAACGAGGGAGGCCGCGGTGGCCTCCCTCGTTTGTGTGTGGACGCATAAGAGCTACGCCAGCAGCTTGAGCACCTGATGCATGTCCATGGGGGAGTCGGATCTGGTTCCTCGCGGCAGGCCCGGCCCGATCACGACTGCTTCCTGATGCGCTTCAAACCAGGCCAGAAAGCGAATCTGGTCGGCACCGGGCAAGCGCGTCATGTTGAGCCAGGTGTAGTACGCTCCCATGTCGGCATCGACCAGGGAACCATGAGGATCGGGTGCGGCGGCCTTGGCTCCGCTCAACATCGCGTTCATGGGCTGCAGTTCCTGCCGCGGCGCATAGCGGGTGAGAATGGTTTCGGGCTGTGCCCGGCGCAGACACTCGCGTGCGGCCCACTGGACAAACGTCGTCGCAAAGATCTGCGTGCCTGAGCCTTCGGTGAGCAAGGACAACTGGAAGTGATTGAGCACCGACTCGTCTGGAGGCGCACCCACCTTGCCGATCAGGCCGACATCCTCGGGCTTCATCTGGGCTAGCAGGCTGCGCAGGGCCTCCGGGCCCATGCCGCCGGATTGAATGGCTTGCTGGGTTCGGTTCAGCAGCATGGTTCGGGTCTGCGCGAGGCCGTCGTAGGAGACCTGCGTGAGCCCACTGGATGCAAGCGCGGTGCCGCCGTCGATGTACCAGTGTGCAAATCTGGGGGTTGCCTGCGGGTCGTCGCTGGCCCGCTTCGCTGCGGCATCCATCAAAATCTGCAGGCCGCCTTCAGGCTTTACTCGGGTCAGATGCACACCCTGGGGACGCAGCTTGCGAAAGAGTGGATAGTCCGCCTGCGCCACACCTTGCCCGGCGATCACGAGACCCATACGCGGCATTGCGGGCAGCGGCGACGGCATTACCTCCGAGAGATATGCGGCGTAACTATCTGCGATGCGCTTGAAGTCCTCCATCTGATGGGTGCTCCAGAGCCACGCGGTCAGTTGCTCCATAAAGCCGGATGGATTTGTAACCCATTTGGTTCGCTCTAAATCCGGGCTGAGCCGCAGCCCGGCGAACCCCTGCATCCGCTGGGTCAGCTCTGTAGCTGTCATGGCTCCGAGGTGCATCATTTGACCGTCCACCTGCCGGCGCTCTGCCGGGAAGCGCCAGTCGTACGCGATCACCTCGCGCAGGAGGATGCCTGCAAACGCGAGCGGCAGTTGCTGCAGCAGGGCGATATGCTCCGTCGCGACCTGCTGGGCCTGGGGAGGATAGCCGGCAAAATCCGTAGTTTTGAGTTGTGGAGGCAGCATGACTAGAGCACCTCCCGCAGGGGTTGGCCCTTGGCCAGTTTGGGCGAAAACCCAAGCAGCGATCCGAGCGTTGGCACCAAGTCGAGCGAGTCCACTGGGCGGTCTACGACGACGTTTTGCCGCACTCCGGGCCCCATGACCATCATCCACGTGGTCCGCGACAGGGCATCGCCGGTGCGGTGGTGCTGGAAGCCGTTGCCGCCCGGGTTGAGGTCGGAGTCGCGTCCGAAGTCGGGCAGAATAAACATCGTCGTCCGACCCTTGTACTCCGGATTGGTCTCAATCGCCTGCCAGATCTCCGCACACAAACGGTCGGAGCGGCGAATGCCATCGATATACAACGAGTATGCGCCAGAGTGTGCGATATCAATGTCGTGCAGGGTGATCCAGAGCAGGCTCGGCGCCTGTTGCTGCATCAGTTGGCGGGCAATGAACACGGACAATTCATCGGGACTGGCCAGGCTCTGCGCGTGACTTCGAAAGTCGTCCAGCGACAGCTTCAGAATCTCAGCGGTCTTATGTATGTCCTCAGCCTGCGCCTGCGGTGTTGGAGTCGAGGTGGGCGATTCGTAGTTATCGCGCAGCAGGTGCTCATAGTCGATGCCGGAGCGACCGCCCATGGCCGCAGTAAGTAACTGTTTTGGTAGCAAAACTTGCGCGCCGTAGTTGGGGCCGTATAAGCGGCTATCGCTGCACCCGATCTTGTTGAAGCCATTGCTGGGAGCAACCACCCATGCGTCCTGAGCGGGCCGCTTGAGGTCCTTGCGAAAGTACTCGAAGACCGTAGGGCTTTGCGGCGGCGTCAGGGCAAAGTTATTCAGGGTTTCGTAGGCTCCCGTTGCCAGCGATGCGGTAGCGACATAGTGGCCTAGAATTCCGTGGTTGATTACCTGGGTGAAGAACGTGCTTTGCGGGATGAGTTCGGTCAGCATCCGGGGGATGTTTTCCTGTCCGTCCGGTGCGAAGGTCTCTTCATCGCGGGCGCCACCACCAAACGTAACCACTACCGCCTTCTGGCCGCGGGGTCGATTCATCGCACGCAGCGGGCTGAACCCGAACATTGCACTGCTGGCGGCTGTACCGGCGGCCGCACGGAGAAACTGCCGGCGGTCCCAGCCCTGCTTGGCTGCCATGCTGTGCAGCGTTGCATTCAATTGGTCTTGAGTAGAAATGTCACGACCTCCTGCATCCTGGCGTTCAGGTTGTCTTTCTCCTGCTGGCTGTACTGCTGCTGCAGGGCCATCTGCTGCTGCGCCTGCTCGCGCATGCCGAGGTGGGCGTAGGCCCGCGAGAGTCGATAGTGCGCCTCCGGATAGGCAGGGCGCAGGGCGATCGCCTTCTCGAGCACCACGGCGCTCTGCTTCCACTGGGAACGCTGCTGCTCCAGCACCCCAAGCTGATAGTACGCCTGTGCGAGCTTGGGATCGGCTGCGATGGCCTGGTTGAGGAACTGCTCTACCTTGGCGGTGTCCTGCTGTGCGGCGGGACGATGCAGGATGCCGGTGGCAGCGTAGAGCGCGGCCTGGGCATTGTCAGGATGCCGCCGCGCAAACTCCTCCAGCCCATTGCAGTCCGCGCTTTCGCCCTCGGCGATCAGGCTGCAACTGCGCCCCAGCAGATCGGCGTAGAGTGCGTTGTCGGGATCGCTGGCGAGTAGCGGTGCGAGCGCTTCCACTGCCGCCGGGTACTTGCTATTGCCATACAGCGCGATGCCGGCTGCCACCTTGAATCGGGTTGCCGCCGGATAGCGGGCAGCGCCGTAGTTCGCAATCTGCAAGGCTTCGTCCCAGGTCCAGTGCCGCAAAAACTCTACCGTCAGGGTGTACAGATTGGCCTCGCTTGGGTTGATCTGCGCTGCTGCCTGGTAGTGCAATACCGCCTCTTTGAAGTGACCGAGTTTCTCCTCGACGTCACCTGCCAGCGCGTGTGCCTGATCGGACATGGAGGCGGCAGGAATCTTGGCGAGCACGGCTGCAGCCTGCTCCGTGGAGCCAGCGGTGTAGAGCGCGAGCGCCCAGTTGTATCGCAGTCCCCAGTCCTGCGGAGCGGCTGCACTGGCGATCGCAAAGGCCTTCGCCGCTGTGGTGGGCTGGTTGGCCAGCATCAGCGCCTGGCCTAGATTCGATTGGGTAGCGCCGTTCTTTGGTTCCAGCACGGTTGCCTTTTGCAACTCGCGAATCGCGTCCGTGGTTCGACTGAGCTTCAAGTACGCGGCACCGAGATTTGCATGGGCGATTGCCTGCCGCGGAGCGATTGCACAGGCATGTTCCAGATACGGCAGGGCCTGGGTTTCAGCACCGGACTCCACGTAGAGACTTCCTAGCGCCTCGTTGGCTTCGTAGCTGCCGGGATAGCGCCGGGTAAGGTCGCGCAGTACGGGTTCGGCTGCGGCTGCATTGCCCTGATCGTAGGCATCCAGAGCGGTCTCCAGCGCCTTACGGTCGGTAGCCGTCATGTGCAGTGTGCTGCTTGCCGGAGGAGATTGTGCCGGGAGGGAACGGATGGATCCGGCCACCAGCAAACACCCCAGCACCACCATCACGACCTGCGTACGGAGGGTTTTGCGTCGTGCGGTGGTGAATGAAAAAGTCATCTTAAAAAACCTGGCGGATGCACCCAGCTTCGAGTGCATCCGCCTTGGAGTGTACCGCCCTAGAACGTGTACTTCAACGAGAACTGGAAGAACCGCGAATCAGGCGTGTTGGCCTGGAAGAAGCGGGCTCCAGTAATCTGTCCACCTGTGGAGGCGATACCCGAGTTGCTGGGGTCGCCGTAGGCAGGTGTGTTCAGCAGGTTGAAGACATCGGCCCGGAACTGAAGATTCTGTTCACGGAAGGTTGGGAACGATTTGAACAACGACATGTCAACCCGAACATAGCCAGGTCCGTAGATCTGACCACGGGGGCTGCCCACATAAGGCATAGCTGCTGCCCCTGTGACCGTGTTCGGAATCAACTGACCGTTGACCGAGTCAGCGTACGCCTTGTTGGTGTAGCCGAGGTTGTCCGCCTGCGGGTTAGCGAAGGCGCATGGGTTGTACCAGTTCTGCACGGTACGTACCTTGGCTGGGCAAGCAACCCCTGGATTGGTAGCGTTGGCCGAACCGCCGCCAGCATAGGGATTGCCAATACGAATTGCGTGAACGCCCGAACCGCTGGGGCTGTTGAGCGCGTTGGTGCCGATGGTGATGGGCTCACCGGTCTGGGCACGGAAGACCGTGCTGTCTGACCAGCCGCCTACGACATAATCCAACAACTTGCTCTCGTTCAGGAACTTCTTTCCGTGACCGAAGGGCAGCTCGTAGTTGCTGTTGAAGGTAAACCGATGCCGTACATCGAAGGGAGAGTTGCCATAATCAGCGCCAATTCCGAGGATATTGAGACTGCGGTATCCGCTATCTGCCGTGCTACCCAGCGGGGTAGGCGCGTCGTCCAGCGAGTGCGACCAGGTGTAGGTGGTAAGGAAGCTGAGCCCGTTGGAAAGACGCTTCTCCAACTTGGTCTGCAGCGAGTTGTAGTTGGAGACGCCATCGTATGCGGTGAACGCTACGCCGCCAAAGTGCGGGTAGGGCTGCAACGGATACACGTTGTCGCCGGCCGTGTTCTTGTAGCTTCCGAAGCCATTGGGTGCCAATGCTGTGGCGCCGTTGGGGTTCGGGAAGGACTGCAGGTGACGGGACACAGCACCAACGTAGCCGATCGAACCGACCAGGGTGTTGCTGATACCGTACTCGACGGTCAGGTTGTACTGCTCGCTGTAGGGGGTACGAACCTTTGCTTCGCTGCCGCGTAGTGCAGGCTGCTGAATTGCATTCAACAGACCGGCATTGATGGCGTTGGTGAAGCCCGTCTCCAAGGTGAAGCCATTGTTGGGGCAGGATCCGTTTACATTGCAGCTTGGCGCCGCAAAGCCCGAATCGAACTCGAACGGGAAGTTCTCTCCGAGGTTGGGGTAGTAGCCGGTGCTCTCCAAGCCGCCGAAGAAGATGCCGTATCCACCGTGGATCACAGCCTTATCGGTAACTTTGTAGGCAAAGCCCACACGAGGAGCGAAGTTTGTCTTCTGCGGCTGGACCAGGTAACGGTTGCCGGTGTACTCGATGGAGATGTGGTCCAGGGCGAGCAGGCGCGTAAACGCCGTCGGCAAGGTCACATTCTGCTTGCTGTTCACCAACCGGTAGACGCCCGTGCTGTTGCTGGCGATGGCCGGGCTGGTGGGGATAAACGCAGCCTGGTTATCGTGACGCTCCAGGTAGGGGGTGGAGTAGTCGTAGCGAACACCATAGTTCAACGTCAGGCGCTGGCTGGCCTTCCAATCGTCCTGGGCATAGCCAGCACGGTTGAAGCGGACATCGTCTGAAGTGAAGACGTTGGAGATCGCTGCATTGTTGAAGTTGTTGGTCAGGAAGTCGGCAACACCAAAGCCGGTGTTGGGAGTTCCCTGCTGGCCGGTGTAGGTACCGTTGAAGCTATAGCTGCCGCGCGGCTGCGTGGGCTGTGAAGTCGAGAAGCGGATACGCTGGATGTCGACGCCGGCCTTCAAGGTGTGGTTGCCAAGAACCTTGGTGACGTTGTCGAGGATCTGGTAGACGTTCTCGTACTCGTTGGTGGCATAGAACGTAGGACCGCCAAAGCCGGAGATGCCCGCGACATTGAACGCTGGCAGACCGCCCTGGTTGGGAGCATAGGGAATGCCGCCCAGGCCGAGATTGCTGGCAGCCGTCGGATTGTTGGAGTTTACCTGCAGACCTGCGAAGTGACCGTAGTTATAACCAAAGCGGAACTCGTTGGTCAGGGTTGGCGTGAAGACGTGCGTTTCGCTGCCGGCAAAGTTCTCGCCCAACTGTACTACCTGACCGGTTTGACCGAAGCCGCCGCCATCCAGGATGTTGCCGAACGGGGGAGGATAGGTGGTTGGCTCGTGGTTGTAGCTGTAGCGGGCAAAGGCCTGGTCTTTGGAGCTGATGTTCCAGTCGGCGCGAACGTCCCACTGGAAGGTGTTGTCCAGAACGTTGTTCTGGGCGGTGAAGTTGGCGTAGGTCTGGCCCGGGACACCGATGTTGGGCTGGGGGAAGAGGCTAAGGATCTTCAACGCGGTTGCGCTTAGCGGAACACCCGACTGATCGAGACGGTTGCCTGCGATGATCTGGCTGCCGTTAGCAACTGGATTTGGCTTGTACAACTGGATGGTGTTGCCGTTGACCAAGTTGGGGTTCAGCAGTTCGCTGAAGTCGCCGATGCGCTCCTTGGCGGTGGGAACCGTCAAGCCGGAGGACGTCTTGCCGAAGACGATGCGGTTTGCTTCCACATCGCCGAAGAAGAAGAGCTTGTCCTTGATGATGGGCAGGCCGAGGGTGGCGCCAAACTGGTTCTGGCGGTACTTCGCAATGGGAGAGCTGCCCTGGAAGAATTCGCGCACGTCGAAGGCATCGTTGCGCACATACTCCCACAAGCTGCCGTGGATGTTGTTGGTACCGGACTTGATGGAGGCGTTGACGACGGCGCCTGCCGAGTGGCCGAACTCCGAGCTGTACGAACCAGTCTGGACCTTGAACTCAGCCAGCGCGTCCGGTGGAGGACGTACGACGTAGCTGGCACCGTTGAAGAAGTCGACCACGTTCACGTTGTTGTCGACGCCGTCCATGATGTAGTTGTTCTGCTCAGCGCGTTGACCGTTGGCGTTGAAGTCTCCGCCCTTCTGTCCGCGTGCTCCGCTTGCCGGTGCAACACCGGAGGCGAGTTGTGCAATGAATACCCAGTTACGGCCGTTGAGCGGCGTGTCGTTGATGGTCTTGGACTCGATAACCTGACCGGTGGAACCCTCTTCGGTCTGGAGCAGCGGAGGCGCCTCGGTTACGGTTACGGTGGTGTTGCTCTCGCCGGTCTTCAGTTGAACGTTGACGGCGACACGATCCTGCACGTGCAGTTGAATATTTTCCTGCGTCGTCTTGGAGAAGCCTGGCGCAGTGACGGAGACCGAGTAGGTGCCAATTTTAATTGGCGAAAAGACGTAGTTACCGCTACCGTCCGTCTGTGTTTGCAGTTGGAGCCCGGTGTTGACGTTGATCAACGTCACCTGAGCATTCGGAATCACAGCGCCGGTCGGATCTTGCACCAGACCCGTAATTGCACCTTGGTCAGCCTGACCGAATGCGACTCCCGTCGCGAGTGAAACCACGAACAGGCACAAGAGCAAGGTGCCTGATCTTCTAAGAGCAGTCTGCGACCAGCGCACGACTCCCTCGAGGTTGCTGAATAGCTTATTCATCGTTCTATCCCCCAAAATTTGTTCAACGTTTTTCTCTTGTTTTTCTGACTTATTTCGTTGCATTTAGATCGATAACGCAAAAGCACAACACTCAAAAATGCCGCAGTACAGACCTTGGTTTCTCCGCATGAACCAGACACTTGCTTGGAAGCACAATGACTTTGGATTTGGATGTAACCGCTTTCAATGATCGGCGAGAACGATAGATGAGACCGTTTACATGTGTCAAGAAAAATTATTGCGGCCTGGAACCGGTCTGTGTAAATCGCGATAAGTCTTTTGGTATCAATATGTATATTCTGACGCCTGTGCCCCTCGAAGGTGTCGAACCACGTACAAAACTACCCCGCCGACCAGAACTACCCCGGCAATCATCATCTCGCGCAGGAACGCTGGACGCGACACCAGGATAAACAGGAATCCAGTCAGGGCCAGCAGCACCGGCAGTGGATAGAGTGGCATGCGAAAGCTGTGTTTATGCCGGGCGTTGCGATGCCGCGGCAAGAGGACCGCTACCCCTTGCAACAGGAACTGGAAGAGGATCCGCATGACCACCAGCGTGGTGATGACCTCCTGCAGGCGGAAGAGGCAGCAGAGGACGGTGATGGCGGCGAGCACCAACAGCGACACATGCGGAATATGGTGTCTGGGATGCACCTTGCCAAAGATGGCGGGGAAGTTGCCGTCCTTGGCGGCCGCGTAGGGGATGCGCGAGTAGCCCAGCAGCAGCGCCAGCACGGACGCCGCTGCCGCCAGCGCAATGAGCACCACGATTCCCATGGCGGCGAGATGGCCCGCGGACGGTCCGAGGCTGGCGCCGTAGACGCGCTGCATGAGGACGGCCATGGTGTACCTGCGTGCCTCGCCGGTTACGCTGCCGGTCAGCTCTCGCCAAGGCACCACGCCGAGCACGCTGATGTTCATCAACAGATAGAGGGTGCCGACGATGGCGATCGAACCGAGCACCGCTCGCGGAATGGTCTTGCGCGGATGCTCCACCTCGGCACCGAGAAAGCAGACGTTGTAGTAGCCCCAGTAGTCGTAGGCGGAGATGAGCATTCCTGCACCCAGTCCCGCGAAGAAGGCATGCCCCAGATGGAAGGCGCCGGCCGGAAAGTCGAAGGCCAGCCGCCGCTGAAAGTGCGTCAAGCCGGTGACGATAATGGCCAGCAAGGCCAGCACTACGGCTGCTCCCAGCAGTTTCATCAAGCGATCGATGGAGCGCACCCGCCGGTACAGAACCGCGACGGCGAGCGCGCACAGGCCCATAGCCATCGCGGTCTGGCCGCTGAAGACGACCGGCACATGCAGCAACGACAAGGACAACAGCTTCTCACCAGATCGTGGGAAGAAGTACGACATATATTGTGCGAATCCCAGGCACCCGGAGGCGATCGACAAGGGCGCACTGAACAGGAGTTGCCACGCATAGAGGAAGGAAAGCGCCCGTCCCAGACCGTGGGCTCCATAGAGATGTTTCAGGTAGGCATACGAACCACCGGCCTCCGGGTAGGTGGTGCCCAGTTCGCTCCAGATCAGTCCGTCGCAGAGCGAGAGCAATGCTCCTGCAATCCAGCCGAGCATCGCCTGCGGGCCGCCCATCACGATGACGATCAGCGGCAGGGTGACGAACGGACCCACGCCCACCATGTCGATAATGTTCAAGCCCAGCGCAGCCCGCGCGGAGAGCCCTCGTTCCAGCTCGTTACCATGACTCGGCTTGAGCGCGGCGGTTTGTGGGCTGCTCGTCTGCTGGCTGCGGTTGTGCGGGATACCCATCTAGGCAGCATCATACCTGCGCAACCGGGGCTTCCGCGCACGCTGCTCCCTCCGTTTGTCCACGCCAGTGCTCACGTATAGTTACAACAAGCGAGCATGCCCGAACGGCGTGCATCCCAGCGGCACCAAGCGCCGACTTATTCGCCGTGCACCGCCATTCTCATTCCGAACCTGTGGAGTCCTGATGCGCCTGGATGTATCCCTTCGTTCCTCTGCCGCTCGACTTGTATCCGCCACGCTGCTGAGCGTGTCTCTGGCAGCCGGCGCACAGTCTGTTCCGAACTATCCTGCTGCGTCGGCGGCACCGCTTCCCATCGATCGCGGCGCCTCCGCCGTTTGGCAGAGCCTGCAAAAGCTGCACACGCGTGCCAGCCTGATTTCGGTTGTTGCGCACCCGGACGATGAAGACGGCGGCATGCTCGCGTACGAGAGCCGCGGGCAGGGAGTGGACACCTCCCTGCTGACCCTGAATCGCGGAGAAGGTGGACAGAACGTGATGTCGGCCGACTACTGGGACCAGCTCGGCCTGGTGCGCACGCAGGAGCTGCTGGCTGCCGGCAACTACTATGGAGCCCACCAGTACTTCACGCGCGTGGCAGACTTCGGCTTCTCGAAGACCATCGATGAGGCGCTGAAGACCTGGGGTCATGACCGCGTTCTGTACGACGTTGTCCGGGTCGTCCGTCTCACGCGGCCGCTGGTGATCACGGCTACGTTTGCCGGCAATGTCTCCGACGGTCACGGCCAGCACCAGGTCTCGGGCGAGATGGCGCAGGAGGTCTTCAACGCTGCCGCAGACCCAAGCATCTTCCCCGACCAGATCGCCGCCGGGCTGCTGCCCTGGAAGCCGTTGAAGGTCTATGCCCGTGTTCCGTTTGCGCGTGTCACCGACAAAGGCATCTACGACTATGCCACCGGGCACTGGGAGCCAGTCCGCTTTCGCAACTACAGTACGGGCACCTGGATCGAGGGCGTGCCCTCCACTACCGTGGAGATTCCGGAGAGCACCTATAACCCGCTCTTCGGCCGCAGCTACCTGCTCATCGGTCGCGAAGGCCTGGCCCAGCAGCGATCCCAGAACGGCGGCATCGGTGTCCCGTTCATCCGGCCCTCCGCCTCGCCCTACCACCTGTATGCTTCCCGCGTCTCCGCCAGTCTGCCCGCGCATGAAGACAGTTTTTTCGACGGCATCGACACCACGCTGACCGCCATTGCCGACTACGCTCCCGCAGAGCAGCGATCCCCGTGGCGCAGCCGTCTGCAGCAGTTGAGCGCCACCGTGGACTCCGCCATTGCGGCGTTCAATGCCACCCAGCCGGAGCAGTTGGCGCCTACACTAGCCGCTGGACTGGCCCAGACCAACGCGCTGCTTGCCGACCTCGCCGTCAGCCGCCTGCCCGCCGAAGCCAAATACAACATGACTCACGAACTGCTTCTCAAGCAGCAGCAGTTCAATGATGCGCTGGGACAGTCGCTGGGCCTGAACCTGCTTGCCACGCTCAGCACCGACCGCGGCGCAACGCAACAGGGGCCCTTCGGCGATCCAGCCAACCAGCCTACCGCCCAGACTGTTGTTCCGGGACAGTCCTTCTACGTCAACCTGCATCTTGCCGACCAGAGTGCGGAGCCCATCTCCATCGACAACGCACAACTGGAATCGCACGCGGGGGATGGCTGGGGCTTCACCAGCAAAGACTCGATCGCCGGTGTGCTGCCGGCAGGCGAGGCACGCGATCAACTGATCGCCGTCACGGCACCGGCCACCGCAGAGCTTACGCGGCCGTACTTCTCCCGGCCCAGCCTAGAACAGTCGTACTACGACATCAACGACCTGCGCGATCTAAACCTGCCGACGACTCCGTATCCGCTGACCGCGCAGGTGCGCTACCGCTTCCACGGTGTGACTGCCACGCTGGATGCTGTCGTGCAGTCGATACACCGCTATAGCGGCCTAGGCCCAGTGCCGGAGCCTCTACTCGTTGCTCCGGCTATCTCCGTCAGCGTATCTCCGCAGGCAGGCATCGTTCCGTTGGCCAACGCCTCGCTGCACCTGCAGGTCACCGTGCACAGCAGCGTGAAGGGGCCCGCACAGGGACGGGTTCACCTGCAACTGCCGCTGGACTGGAGTGCCGTGCCGGCCTCCGCGCCGTTCGCCCTGGCCAGTGACGGCGACGAGCAGGTCCTCACCTTCGAGGTAACCCCGAAATCCGTCCAGACACAGCCTTATACCATCACTGCCATCGCCGACTACGACGGGCAGCACTTCCAACTGGGCTTCCAGAACACCGGTTACCTGGGCCTGCGCCCATACCCAACCTATCGCGAAGCCACCTACC
Source organism: Acidobacteriota bacterium (assembly GCA_021780315.1). GTDB lineage: Bacteria > Acidobacteriota > Terriglobia > Terriglobales > Acidobacteriaceae > Edaphobacter. The sequence continues at coordinate 64,622 of JAJXYY010000007.1, read as the reverse complement.
GCACATCGGGCGTAGACGTGAAGATTGCACCGAACCTCAAGGTCGCTTACATCGCAGGCACTGGAGATGACGTGGCACGCTCCCTGCAGGATCTCGGCATCAACGTCACCTTCCTGAGCGCACAGGACGTCGCCATGGCCGACCTCTCCTCCTACGACGCTATCGTTCTGGGCATCCGCGCCTATGCCGCCCGCCCCGAGCTGAAGACCTACAACCACCGCCTGCTCGACTACGCACGCAATGGTGGTTCGGTCATCGTCCAGTACCAGACCGGCGAGTACGATCACAACTACGGCCCCTATCCGCTGACGCTCTCCTCCGACCCCGAGAAAGTCGTGGAAGAGACCGGCGAGGTCAACATTCTGAGTCCGACCGACCCACTGCTCAACTGGCCCAACAAGATCACTTCCGCCGACTTTAAAGATTGGGTGGAGGAGCGCGGTCACGGCTTTATGAGCGCCTGGGACTCCCACTACACCGCACCCACCGAGATGCACGATGCCGGTCAGGCGCCACAAAAAGGTGGCCTGCTCTACACCACCTGCGGCAAAGGAACCTACGTTTATCTCTCGTATGCCTTCTTCCGCCAGATGCCAGACGGAGTGCCCGGCTCATTCCGCATCATGGCCAACCTCATCAGCATCGGACGCAACCCGAGCCTGCATGGTGCCCAGCAACCTCGCTAAGCAGAGGCAGCGGAGTGCCGCAGCAGGCACGGATGTAGTCCCCTCGTTGTGTCCGTTCTAGCTCTTGTAACCCATGCCAGCGAGCACCCCGCGCATGTAGGCAAAGCTCGCGATGACGCCCGGCATCGGATCGTCTCCATGGACCTCGTACTCCAGGTCGACATGACCCTGGTACTTGATCGCGATCAGCGCCTGGAAGATCCCGCGGACCGGCAGCATCCCATCGCCTACTGACACCTGGCTCTCCCTGCTGGTGGAGTTGGTCAGGTCTTTTGCGTGTAGATCGAACAAACGCGGTCCGGCTGCATGGATCGCCTGCACCACGTCGGTTCCCGCACGGACCGTATGGCCTATGTCGATGCAACACCCCATGCGCGGGTCCATATTCTTCACCGCCTGCAGGACGTTCAGCGGGGAAGGCCATACCTTGTCCTCCGGCCCATGGTTGTGGATCGCGAAGCGGATGTCATACTCCTTCACGAACTTTTCGATTCGCGGCAAGGTGGTCGGCGCCGGATCACCAGCGACAATCACCTTCACACCTGCCCGCTTGCAGTATTCAAATTTGCTGCGGATATCGTCGTCTTCATCCTTGGGGAAATAGATCGTACCAGCCGCGTTCACATGGATCCCCGCAGCCGCATAATCCGCCAGCGCAGCGGCCTCCGCTGTAGGGTCCATGGGTAGATGATCCTTCACGTCTTTCGCATTGAGCGACGTAATATTCAACTGCTTCATATAGCCGATCAGCTGGGCGCGCGTGAAGTTGCGAAAGGTATAGCTCGCCAAGCCGAGACGCACCGGAGAGGCGTCACCAGCATCATGCGACATCTGCCCTGTAACAGGGACTGATCCGGTGGCAGCGCATGCTGCCGCGACCATGGCACTGGATCGAACGAAGGTACGGCGCGAAAAGGAGTTTTTCATACGCGGGATGCTACGCGAACTTCTTTCTTCTTGTCTAGCAATTAACTTGGAGCTGCTGCGAGGACTCAAGACAATTCCTGCAGGTGGAGATAACCGCTATCAATTCAGGCATTTGCTGCATGGCTTATTTGTGCTGACTCACAACAAACACCTTGCGTTGGCACCACCGCAGTCAACGCTGCATGGCGCCGCGTGCAATGACCGACAACAGGTTGAACCTCTCAACTGCGTCGCGCTCTCTGAGAGATAGCGCTGAAATAGCTCAATTCGTCAGGAAAAATGCTTCTTTTTTGCTTTGACAACCCAGGAGCCCAGTGCTACTGTTCGGTCGCTCCTAAAAACTACATACCGCAGTCGTCAGCCAACTATTTCCTTTGGAGACCAAACTATGTACCGAACGTATGTCATCAAATCTCTGACCTATGCTGTCCTGTGCACCCTATCGATCTGTACGCTGCTCGCATTCGGCCATGCTGCATTTGGCCAGGCAGTCAGCGCGACGTTGCTGGGGACAGTCACCGACAGCACAGGGGCGGCCATCCCCGGAGTCACCATCACCATCACGGTTCCAGCAACGGGAGCCACCTTCACCACCCAGACGAACTCGAGCGGCAACTACACTTTCCCCGACCTGACACCTGGCACCTACACCGTGCAGGGTGAGGCCGTGGGCTTCAAGAAAGCCCTCCATAGCAACGTAGACGTGCAGGTCAACTCTACGACCCGCATCGATCTTGGCCTCCAGACCGGCAATGTGACTGACACGATTACCGTCACCGACGAGCCTCCTGTACTCCAGACTGATCGCGCCGACGTGAGCTTCAAGATCGAAGCCCAACAGGTGGAAGATATGCCCCTGGCCGTCAACCGCAACTTCCAGGGTCTACTCAACCTGATACCAGGGTCCACCCCTGCCACCTTCGAGCACTCGCAGTTCTTCAATGCTCAAAGTGCACTGCAAACCCGGATCAACGGCAGCTCCCGGCTTGGCAACAGCTACCTGATCGAAGGCATCGACGACAGCGAACGCACTGGTCTTCTGCAAATCATCATTCCGCCCGCGGAAGCCATTCAGACCGTTGACATCTCCACCAACAACTTCGAGGCTGAGCTTGGACGTGCAACTGGTGCAGTTACAAATGTGATTCTCAAATCCGGCACGAACCACTTTCACGGGTTTGCGGAAGAGTTTCTCCAGAACCAGTACTTCAACGCGAAAAACTACTTTTCTTCCACGCTGCCCCACGTCGCCTACAACTACTACGGTGGAGGTATCGGCGGCCCTGTGTTCAAAGACAAACTGTTCTTCTACGTTGACTACCTTCGCACAGAAGATCACGAAGCGAATAACAACAACCTCACCATTCCCTCAACCGCGTTTTCGACACTGGTTCCCTGCACCGCCGGCGGTGGACAGTGTATCGATCTCAGCAGCGCCATCAACCCCAGCAACGGTGCTGGAATCATCTACGATCCTGCAACCGGCAACCCCGATGGCAGCGGGCGCAGCAGGTTCGCGAACAACCAGATTCCGCTCAGCCGCATAAACCCTATCTCCCTCAAGATTCTGCAGGGACTCCCCGCACCCAACCGCACCACGCCCAACGGCTATACCCTGGCCAACAACTACAACGCCAATCTTGCCTTCGTTAAAAGCAGCAACACGTACGATGCCAAGGTTGACTACGCGCTCTCGTCCAAAGACCGGCTGAGTGCCCGCTACAGCTATCAGCAAGTGAATACCGTGCAGGCACCGGTCTTCGGAGCCTTCTTCGGTGGACCTGCTCAGGGTGCCTTCGAAGGCGTCGGCACGCAGAACTCCTACAGCACCGGACTCAACTACAACCACACCTTTACCGCCACCCTGCTGACTGAACTCCGTCTTGGCGTAGCCCACCTACACAACACCGCTTCGCCCTCCAACTACGGCAGCAACGACGCCACCACACTCGGAATCCCGGGCGTGAACATCGGCGGCCAGCCGTTCACTACCGGTCAGGTCGGTGTCTCCTTCCCAGGCAACACCTTCTCCTCGCCGCTGATCGGCTACTCGCCCAGCATGCCCTGGATTCGGGCCGAAGCGAATATCGACGCCGTCAACCACTGGACCAAGGTCTTCCACAATCACACCTTCAAGTTCGGGGCCGATGTTCGTCGTGTCCGCGACGATCTGTTGCAGGACCAGACGTTCAGCCCGCGCGGGGTGGTCTCCTTCGCTGAAAATCAAACCTCCACCATCGGTGCAACGACCAACATCGCCAACGACGCTGCCAGCTTCCTGCTGGATGTTCCCAGCCAGGTGGGCCGCGACCTCAACACGTTCTTCCCTGCCTATCGCGACTGGTGGGTGTTCCTCTTTGCGGGCGACAAGTGGCAGGCATCGTCGCGGCTGACGCTCGACCTTGGCCTGCGCTGGGAGTTCTACCCGCCGGCGACCCCGAAGGTGACCGCGGGCTTCTCCAACTACGATCCCATCAAGAACCAGTTGCAGCTCTCCGGAGTTGGCAGTATTCCCAACAACCTCGGCATCAAGACCCGCTACACCTACTTCGCTCCACGCACCGGCTTCGCCTACCGCGCGACGGAAGAGACCGTAGTCCGCGGCGGCTTCGGCATCAGCTACACCCAGTATCCCGACAACAACTACGCGTTCAACTATCCGGTTCGTTCGAACAATTCCTATAACTCGCTGAACGGCTACACCCCGGCGGTGCTTGCCGATGGCGTGACCACACCAACCTTCCAATCCGGCTTTCCTGCGCCCGTGCCGGTTCCGATCCCCTCCAACGGGCTGATCGATACCAACACCTCGCAACTGGTAGCGGCCAACTACTTCGTGGTTCCCTCCGACTACAAGAACCCCTACGTCATGTCGTGGAACCTGGCGGTCCAGCAAGCCCTGCCCGGACAGTTCTCGCTGCAGGTCGCATACGTTGGCAACCATGGCGTACACATCGCCACCAACCAGAACATCAACCAGCCCACCGTGTACGGCGGCGGCAGCGCCAGCGATCCCGAGTACAACCTGCCCAATCTGCTGCCCGGCAAAGTTCTCCATCGGACGGCAGCCACCAATGTTATCTTTCTCGGCAACTCATCCAACTACAACTCGCTGCAGGTGCAACTCCAGCGGCGATTTGTTCAGGGACTTTCCACCTCGTCCGCCTTCACCTGGAGCAAAGCTCTCAGCTATCAGAGTGGAGACGACGGAGGTCTGAGTTTCTTCATCGACACTCGCCGCAACTACGCGCCAGCCGACTTCGACCGCCGTCTCAACTTCGAGGAGAGCTTCACCTATGAGCTTCCGATCGGCGTAGGTCATCGCTTGCTCAACTCCGGTCCTGCAGCCATTGCCTTTGGCGGTTGGAAGCTCTCCGGAATTGTCTCGATCGTCTCCGGCACTCCCTTTACCGTCACGGCCAACGGCGGGTCCCTCAACACGCCCGGCACGCTGCAGACGGCCAATCTGGTCGCACCGTATCGCAAACTCAAGCAGGTTGGTTCCGGCAAGCACTGGTTCGACCCCACCTCGTTCGGACAACCGGCCGGCTATGTCGGTACGTTTCCGAACGGCATCGTCTCGCTGGGCAACACCGGCCGCAACCAGTTCTACGGACCTGGTTTCGTTCAAGACAATCTCTCCGCCTTCAAGGACTTCCGCTTCACGGAGCGGTTCAGTCTCAACGCCCGCATCGATGCGTTCCAACTGAGCAATACGCCCCAGTTCGGACAGCCCAACAACTCCACCACCAGCGGCGTACTCGGCCAGGTCACCAGCACACTCGGCTCCGGCAGCGGCGTGAATGGTGTTGGCGGCGGCCGTGCGTTGCAGCTATCTGCCAAACTTTCTTTCTAACCTTGCACCGACTCAGGATGACCGAAGTCAACTTGGTCATCCTGAGCTATTTTTTTGTCTGCAGCTCTCAATGGTCTGGCTTGTTACGATCGCGCCGTCCGCCTCCATTCCGAACGACTAGAATGTGTCCGTCCTCGAGGAAGATACCCATGTCAATGCTCTCCCGCCGCCGCTTTCTTACCACCACCGCCGCAGCCGCTATCGCCACGCGCTTCACTCCCAGCTTCGCGATGGCTGCGCCGGTGAACTCGCCTTTCAAGCTCGCTGTAATCACGGATGAGATCTCGCCCGACTTCGATCACGCCTGCTCGGTGGCTGCCAATGACTTCGGACTCCGCTGGGTGGAACTGCGCGGTATGTGGGGCAAGAACCTGGTCAACATGGGCGACGACGATCTGGCCAAAGCCGAGGGTATCCTCGCGAAATACAAGCTCCAGGTGACCGACATCGCCAGCCCGCTGTTCAAGGCCTACTGGCCCGGAGCACCCCAGTCCCGCTTCGGCCCAAAAAACGACTGGTTCGGCGCGGACTTTGGCTACAAGCAGCAGGACTCTGTGCTGGAAAAGAGCATTGCACTTGCCCAGCGCTTCAAGACCAACCGTGTGCGCGGCTTCGACTTCTGGCGACTGGACGATCAGGCGCCCTTCCGCGCCGCCATGGATGCCAAGCTGGCCGAAGCAGCCAACACCTTCGCCAAACACAATGTGATCTTTCTGCTGGAAAACGAGTTGGACTGCAACACCGCTACGGGACGCGAAGCCGCTCGCACGCTGAGCGCCGTACCGTCGGCAAACTTCATGCTGAACTGGGACCCCGGCAACGCCGTCGCCCGCGGCGAACTCGACGCTTTTCCGGTGGGATGGAACCTGCTACCGAAGCAGCGTATTGGCCACTGCCACGTCAAGAACGCCATTCGCAACAACTCCGCCAGCGGCTTCGCCTGGCAGCCGGTCGGAACCGGAGTGATCGACTGGGCTGCCCAGTTCAAAGCACTGCTGCAGATGGGCTACCGCAACGGTGTCAGCCTCGAAACCCACTGGAATGGCGGTGGCTCTGCGGAGCAATGCACCCGCACCAGCATGGCGGGCATGAAGCAGGCACTCCAGCAGGCCGGTGCCATTCGCTAAGCCAAAATCCCTCTACCCGTCCAGGTGCGCCCTCGACTATAGTTATGTCGTTAGCCGAGCAACAGCGCCGGAGTTCATTGCCACCATGACCACTTCCACCAAAGCTTCCAGTCCACTCGATTTGTCGACTGGCCCGGCCACGACCCACGCATCTCCCGCTCTGGTCTGGTCTACGTTCATCTTTGCCTTCCTGCAAAGCATCTGCGCCGGGGTCATCGCCATCAATGGTCTCCGTCTGGCCATTGGTCTGGGCTCGCTTGCGCTGAGCGTTGGAACCGGTGCGGCCATAGTCTGGTTTCACTCCAACTGGATACGGATCCCCATGGTGCTCTTCGCTTTCCTAGGCGCTGCACTCAATCTCGCCATCTACTTCCACGTCCGTCATCTTCGGAACCGTCCCGCGTCGCAGTGGCGGCAGAAGCCACTGGCGCCGGACAATCTACGCAAGCAGCGCCTTCAACTGTTTCTCTCGCTTGCCACCCTGCTTCTTGTCGGCGTGGAAGAGTACTTGCACTTCGGCTTCCATCACACGTTGTAGCCATATCATCCCGACGATGCCGCAGCGAGTTCCTCGTCCAGACGTTTGTGCAGCCTTTCGCTGAAACCCACCGGCAGCTCGAAGACCCGGTCATCCGCCGTGAGCAGCAATATGTTTCTGGTCGAATCCAGAATCGCCGAGCATACCTCGCAGTGCTCCAGATGCAGTTCGATCTGCGCCAGCAACTCCGCATCCAGCGTGTGATCCAGATACTCCGAGATGTGCGCCCACACATGCTTGCACTCCAGTCTCATGGACGCCTCCCAAACAACCATCTTCGACGCGGCGGTTCCTGTCGCCCAATCTCTCCCACCAATCTCTTCTGCAGCATCATTCTGGCGCGATGCAGCCGCACCTTTACCACCTGCTCCGACACGCCCAGTTGCCGTGCCGTCTCCTCTGTATCCAGTTCATTCATCGTTCGCAGTACAAACACCTCTCGATAGATCAACGGCAACTCCTCCACCGCCACACGTATCTGGTGCCGCAGTTGCTTATTTTCAAGAGCTTCGCTGGGAATCTCCCGCCAATCCGTCAGGAATGCCGGTGTAAAGTCTCCATCACTCTGCTCCAGGGTCTCCTCCAGCGACTCCACGCGTTCGCGTTTCGCGTGCCTCAGCTTGCCGCGCGCGGCGTTCATCGTAATGGTCGTCAGCCAGGTACTGAACTTTGCCTCCGACCGAAACGACTTGAGCCCACGATATGCCAGAATCACAGCCTCCTGCGCCACATCCTCCGCATCCGCTTCGTTCCGCACAATCGACATTGCCGTCAGATAAACCAAGCGCTCATACGGACGAATAAGCCCATGAAACAAGGCCGTCTCGCCCGCCACAATCCTTGCGATCAGCTCTGTCTCCTGACTAACGATGATTCACTCCAAAGTACGGCTCTCTCGCCGGGATACGCTTCTGTCCATGCGCCAGCATCTCCGACGCCACCCATAAGAGTCGCTTCGCGGCGAATGGTTACAGATGGTTGAATCTCCGTTACGAGACTACCGGCTGCGCTTCGCCGTAACGAACTTCCACGATGGTGCAGTCGTCCGAGCTGGGGGCACTTCCCATAAACGCCTGTACCTCACTGAGAATCGCCTCGACGCTGGGCAACTTCACCGCTGCCTCCAGGGCTTCGTCCCCGTAGAAGTCGCCCTCGACGTTCTCGGCTTCCGTCACACCATCGGTCACCAGCAGCAACCGGTCGCCATGCTGCATCTGGTACCTGGAAGACTCGTAGGCCACACTTGGCAGCAGGCCTACCACCAGATTGGACGCCTGCAGCTTGACTACTTGATCGCCACTCACCACCAGCGGCTTGACGTGGCCGCAGTTCATATACTCCACCACACCATCCTGCATCACCCGCGCCATCACCATGGTCGCGTACTTGCCCACATCCTTGGCAAAAAGAAACTGGTTGGCTACCGAAGCAATCTCCGGCAGCGGCGACTCCGCCATCACCAGCGCATACAGCATCCCCTGCAAGGTCGAGGCCAGTAGCGCCGCCGAGATTCCTTTGCCCGAGATGTCCGCAATAATCACGTACAAGCTTCCATGCGCTTCAATCACGTCGTAGAAGTCGCCGCCAATCTCCAGGCAGGGAATGCTTCTCGCCGCAAACTCGACGTAGGGCAGCTTCGGCATCTGCACCTTCATCAGCCCTTGCTGAATCTGCGCTGCGATCCCCAGCTCTGTCCGGTACTTGCGCGCCGCCACCTCCGACTCGACCAGGTAAGCATTCTCCACCAGCGCCGCGGCTTCCTTCGCAATGGTCTCAAGCAGATCGTGCTCCACCAGCGTCAACCGCCCTGCATGAAGGCGGCTGTCGAGATATAACACCCCCATGGTCTCCGCGGCGCTGCCTGCATCCGCGGAGCGCCGCCGCAAGGGAATACAGATCACCGAGCGGATGTTGTGCACCACCATGCTCTCGGAAGTCATCTGCGACTCGGCCGAGAGCGTGTCTGTGACGATAAACTTCGACTGTCCCAGAATGGCCTGCTGAATCGCGGACCGCGAGATGTTCGAGTCGTCCTCCAGCACCGGCCCGTTCAGCGTCCGCCCCACTGCCAGCCGCATACCGCCCTCGCCGTCGTTCAAAAACACAAACCCGCGCTCCACCTTGGTCAACTGCAGCGTGATCTCCACCAGCGACACTAGAATCTCGTCGATCGCACCAAACTCATTCAGTCGCCGTGCCGCCGCCAGAAACCACTTCAGTCGCTCAAAGTCCGACCCCGTCTTGGTCAACACCTTCAGGTCAGGTAGAATTCCGCTTGCGCTGCTGCCCGCCTCACCTCCCTCGCGCACCATACGCAGTGTCGGTCCTAGATCCGATCCCAGTTGAATGATGTCGCCTGGATGTACCACCCGTCGCTCCACCCGCTCACCGTTCACAAAGGTTCCAAATCGGCTACCCTGATCCACCAGGACCAACCCGTCATCCTCCAGCACGATCATCGCGTGTTCCCGCGAGACTGACTTATCGGCCACCACGCAGTCACGGTCCGCCAGACGACCCAGCGTAAAAGGAAAGTGATCCAGCACAAGATGCTGGTCGGGCATGCCTTCGGTAACAACATGCAAGGCAAATTGGTTCTGAGTGTCCATGGTCATCCTGCGTTTCACCCCTGTCAGTCGCTTCCGGTTACGTATAGAAAAGTCTCAGGGTCAAACTACAACCATCTGTCCAACCAAAGATAGCGCAATCTTCCTGCCGCATCCGCAAATATCCGCGCCAAAGCGTACTATCTTTTGTTAACTTAGAGGTATCTAAATATCGTCACTCAACCTTGCATCTGCTTTTCACCCCTGGCCATGAGCGCTTTTTCTTCCTATGAATGACGATGGCGGAGTTCGACCACCGAATCACCCCGGCACTCAGGGTTCTGGTGGCGTGCGCGCACCACTCCCCGGCGAAAGCTCCTCGGCCAATATTCCCGCACCCAGCACCAACACTCCGCTCGACTCCCCCACGGTTCTCAACATTCCCGTGACGGAGATCTTCTCCAGCACCTCCCTGCCTCGCCCCGCCTCGCGGCCGCCCGACCGCGAGGCACCCCCGGGAGCCGACCTTGCCAACGGGGACATCATCGGCAACCGTTACGAGATCATCTCCATGCTGGGCGTTGGCGGTATGGGAGCCGTCTATAAGGCGAAGGATCTGGAAATCGGACGGCTCGTTGCCCTCAAAGTCATTCGGCCGGAGTTCGCACGAGACCGCGCTATTATTGATCGCTTCAAGCAGGAACTGCTGCTCGCCTCCCAGGTCACGCACAAAAACGTCATCCGCATCTTCGATCTCGGTGACGCCGACGGCCTCAAGTTCATCACCATGGAGTACATCGACGGGCGCGATCTGCATGCCATCCTGCGCGAGCGCGGCTGCTTCCCTCCCGAGGAGGTCATCGCGATCATCCGCCAGGTCTGCCGGGCCCTGCAGGCCGCCCACACGGTTGGCGTCGTCCACCGCGATCTGAAGCCCCAGAACATCCTTCTGGACAGCTCCGGCCGCGCCCTCGTGATGGACTTCGGCCTCGCCCGCACCCTTGAAGACAATGGCATGACCCAGTCCGGCAGTCTTGTGGGAACCATGGAGTACATGTCGCCCGAGCAGGCGCTTGGCAAACCCGTAGACCAGCGCTCCGACATCTTCGCCCTCGGCATCATCTTCTACGAGCTGCTGGCCGGCTCCACGCCCTTCCAGGCCCAGAGTGCCGTGGCCAGCCTTATCCTGCGCACCCAGCAAAGCGTCGAACCCCTCTCCAACATCAACCCCGCCATACCCAAACCCCTCTGCGAGGTCGTCTGCAAATGCCTCGAACGCGACGTCGTCCAGCGCTACCAGACCGTAGGCCAGATCCTGATCGATCTGGACGTCTGCGCCGGCGATGCTCCCGCCACCGCCTTCAGCGCGGTCACGCAGATCCACTCCTCCCTGCGCATACCCGCTGCTCCCATCGCCCAGCGCAAGACGATTTGGGGCCAGCCCGCATGGAAGGTCTTCTCCCTCGCCGCAACGCTGCTGCTGGTACTCACGTTTGGCCTGGCCTACCGGACTGGCCTCTTCTCCCGCGTAGCCAACGCGGTCGGCGGCCAGTCCGGCCCCAGGCTCTCGCTCGCCGTATTTCCCCTGCGTAACGCCTCCGGAGATACCTCCATCGACTGGATGAGCTCCAGCCTCGCCGACATGCTCACCACCGCAGTCGGGCAGTCCGCTCAACTTCGCACCGTCTCCCCCGAGCGTCTGCGGCAGGTCTACTCCGATCTCCGTCTCACCCCCGACTCCACCCTTGACTCCGCCATGGTCAAACGGATCGCCGGCTTCACCACCGCCGACACGATCGTCTCCGGCCAGTACGTACGGCTGGGCGACCAGATCGACATTCAGGTGGATCTTCAGGATCTCAAAAACGAGCGCACCACCACCCTCAAGGCCAGCGCGACCCAGCAGACCCTCCCTACCGCCATCGCAACGCTGGCCGACTCCATCCGCAAGAATCTCTCGCTCTCCTCTGCCGACGTCAAAGCCCTGCAGGCCCAGTCCTTCCAACCCACCTCCACCTCCGCTGCGGCGCTGCGCGATTACAACCAGGCCGTGGTGCTCGCGGGCAAAGGCAGAAATCTTGACGCCAACCAGTTGCTCACCAACGTCGTCCAGCAGGACCCCAAGTTCGCGCTGGCCTACGCCCTGCTCGGACAGGTCCAATCCGAACTCGGCTATCAGGCCGAGGCGGAACAGTCCTCCCGACGCGCTCTCGAACTCGCCGAAAACCAGAGCCTACCCCCCGTCGTTCAGGATCTGATTCACGCCAACCACGCTCGCATCATCCAGTCCAACGACAAGGCCATCGAGGCCTACCAGCGACTCGCCCGCAACCTCCCCGGCAACACGGACGTCCAGTACACGCTGGCCAGTCTCTACGTCGAGACCGGCGTCTACGATAAAGCCCGCACGATCATCACCAGCCTGCTCAAGGAAGACCCCAAAAACGTTCGCGCTCTCTGGCAGATGGGAGTCATTGAGATCACCAGCAACAACCCCCAGACTGCTCTCGATCCGCTTGGACAGGCCCTCACGATCACCATCCAGACCGACAACCAGGAGATGAAGGCCCTTACGCTCCTCGCTACCGGCATCTGCTACCGCTTGCTCAACAAGCCCGACGACGCCCTGCGCAACTATCAGGAGTCGATCGCGATCAATCAGAAGCTGGGGCACAAACGCGGCATGGCTGCTGCCCTCGACGAGATGGCCCTGGTCCAGGCCAGCGCCGGCAACTCCGACGCAGCCCTCGCCAGCTATCAAAAGGCCCTCGCCCTGCTCCGCGAGATCGGCATGACGAAAGAGGTGGGTGACACCCTGATGGACATGGGCGGACTGCTCTCCGATCGCGGCCAGTCCGACCAGGCCCTGCAGGCCTACCAGGAAGCCCTCAAAACCCAGCGCGCCTCCGGAGACGAGAACTTCGAGGCCCTCTGCCTGAACAACATCGCCGACGTCTACGTCAGCCGCGGCGATACCGGCAGCGCCTTCACCTATTACCAGCAGGCGCTTCAGTTGCGCGAAAAACTTGGCGTCCCCGGCTACCTTGCCCAGACCCTGCTCGGTATGGGCCAGGCCTACGCCAAAGACGGGCAATATGACGATGCCGTCAAGTCTCTCATCCGCGGTCTGGACCTCGCACGCAAGGCCGACGATCCGCGGACCGCCGCACTCATCTCTCACCAGATGGGCATGGTCTTCGCCAACGAGGGCCGCTTCGGCGCCGCCATCACCTCCATTCAGGACTCCCTGAAAGGGCTCCACACCCTCGGCGAAAAGAGCGTTTCGCTCGCGGAGGCCCAGAACGATCTTGCCGAGGCTCTCGCCCGTGCCGGCCGCAACGCGGAAGCCAGCACCGCGCTCGACGGGGCCGACGCCATCGCCCACGACTTCAGCAACGAGATCCTGATGGCCAAGCTGCTCAACACCCGTGGCGATATCGCTCTCTATCAGGGCAACTCACAGACCGCAACCCAGAACTTCCGTAAGGCCCTTCAACTCGTGCAGCACCGCAACGAAGCCAGCACCACCGCCCTGACCCAGCTGAACCTCGCCCGCGTCGCCCTTGCGGAAGCTCACCCGCGCGAAGCCCTCACCAGCCTCAGCCCCCTGGTCAACAAGCGAACCACCTTCGACCAGAACCTCTCCATCCGCATCTCGTCGGCCTACGCCGAGGCTCTCATCGCCACCAAGACCCTCTCGCCCGCCCGCCAGTCTCTGCTCACCGACCTCGGCGACGCAGAAAAATCCGGCATGAAGCCCGAGATCGGCAGAATCAACTACCTCCTCAGCCTGATCGCCACTGCCACCAATAACAGCGCCGAGGCTGCGAACTACAGCCGTCAGGCCATCCGCATCTTAGATAGCATCCGCAGCGAGCCTGGCAGCGAATCCATCCTCCAGCGCGCCGACCTGAAGGCCATCTATCAGGCGTGCAACGACACCATCGCGGCCGTCGCAGCAAAGCCGTAGATCCACCCAGACCGTCAATGCCCTGCGGCACGTGCTGCACTTCGTTTGCCCAGTGCCCATCGGCCTCGCCTGCAGCCACCCGGTCAAGAGAAAAGCGCGCGGTCAATTGACCCGCGCGCACTCCCCTTTGTTCCTCATCAGGCATCAGTCATGAATGCGGGTGCGCTCCAACGCCACGTTGTTAGCAGGATTTGGATCGGGATTGCTGCTGCTCACGGATGCCGAATTCAGAAGGGTCGTCCGTGGCGGCGCAGTTACCTTCACCACGATCCGCACAGCAACCCCGCTCAGCGAGCGGCGTGAGAACGTCTTCAACTCCCCAGCCTTGCACGTCACCACGTTGCCCTGCACCATGCACGACGTCGCCTGGGGTGGCGCAAGGCAACCGCCAAACAGCAGGCAGGCGATGTCCTCGTACCCCGCACTCACAAACGTCACACCTGCGGGCAGCACATCGCGAATCACAACGTCCTCCGCTGTATTCGGCCCCAGGTTCAGCGCCAGCAGGTCGTACTGCAGTTGCTGGCCGGTCTTGGCCTGCTCGCCACCAAACTGGAACAACGCCAGATCCGCAGGCGACGCGACCACGGTGTAGTTCACGGTCATCGGCGTCCCCACATTCCCCGCGGCATCGACCACCTGCACGGTGAAGCTCTTGGTTCCCGGCGTGGACGTATCCACCACGCTGGTCAGAGGCCCGGTATTCAGCATGCCCGGCGCACTGTAGGTCGTACCGCCACACTGCGCCACTCCAGCAGCATTGTCCGTGCAGCTATAGGTCGCCGTGACTACCTCGTTCAGCGAGTAGGCATTCGCAATGCCGCTGACCGTACCTGCCGCAGGTGAAAGCACGGGAGCGGAAGCCACCGCCGGAGCGACCGTATCCACATTGATCGGGACGGTAAAGAAGGAGGTAGCCCAACCGCCATTGCCGGCTGCGCTGAACTGCAACTCCTCCGTCCCCGCACAGTCCTGCGCGAAGTAGTGCAGTTGGTATTGCCCATCCGCCGGTACCGTCACCACCTGCGACGGCGGCGCAAATACCGTCGCCAGCGGCTGCCCCGGATTGGCAGGCGTCGGACATCCATTCGCATTCGTCAGCACGACATCGCCCGGCAGCGCAAACTTGGTCGACAGCGCAGTGCCTGCCGGAGAAATGCCATAGGTAATGCTCAGGATCGGCGATGCTACAAAGTTCTGATAGTTCGGCACCGATGCCGGCAACACAGGCGGCTCACTGGTCAGCCCCACCTTCACGGTCTGGCTGTTAACCCATCCGCCCGGATGCTGGCCCTGCACCGTTACTGTAGTCAGGTCCTCCGGCACTCCAGCCACCGAGATGAACGTCGAGTTGGGATGCGTCCCTGTACCGCTCACCGAGAAGCTCGACGTGGAGACGCTCAGCAGCATGGCATGCACGGCACGCGGCGCCACCGAGGAGGTCTGGAACGAAGACGTCTTCACCGATGCATGCGTAGTTATCGCAGCGGCAGTTGTCGTCCCGCCTGGCGCTACAAAGGTCAGCAGGTTCTGCGGGCAATCCTCAGACTGCAGGCCGGATGCCGTATCGAACACGCAAGGCCCGCCTGTCCAGCCTTCGCTCGCCATCAGCAATCCAATCCCCTGGTGATAGACCTTGCCTGTCAGCCCCGTGATATCCGGCAGCGTAAACGTCGGACCGGTAAACTGGTCCTGAAAGACCTCATCCCGCAGTTGCGATACCGGACATAACGCACCCGCGGAGGTCGCCCCTGTACCCACCTGGCAGGTCAGCGTGTACAGCTTGCAGGCCGGCTGCCCGTTGAACAACTCGCCGTTATGCACCAGGCAGCTGGTCGTCGCAAACGAGGTCTTAGTCGCATATTGGCTCTGCCAGATCGCCGGGTCCAGCGGCAGATCGTTCGTATTGGGAATCGTACTGTTGGTTATCTGCAACTGCCCATTCTGTTGCGAGGTCGTCAGGTCGTACGTAAAGCCAACCCCTTGCCCCGCGGCGGAGTTGAACGTAAAGTCCTGGGACAACTGCGACGGTGGCGGATTCGTCGAGCTGATGGGATTGCCGGTCACGGTCGCTGGCCCCGTCACGCCGCCCTGCGTGCAACTCGTTACCAGATACACCGGCGCATTCGTCAGCAACACGCCTGTATCGACCAGATCAATGGTCGCCTGCTGCGCTCCGGCCACCAGCATGCTGCTCACATCGATCGGCGGCACTCCACCGGTCGCCGCATACAACGTCAAGTCCTGCCCGATCAGGCTGGAGGCCGCGCTGCGATACGTCGCATTGAAGCAGTTATTCTGCGGCCCGTTGGTGCCCGAATCCACGGTGCCACCCTGACAGACATTCGTCGGACCCGCCTTGCTACTGGTCGTCGTCACCGTCAGGTTCACGTAGTTATCCACCAGCAGATTGCCCGTGCCATCCGCAGTCGAAGACAGCACTGCTTTGATCGGGCTTCCGCTTGGACAGGTCAAATTCGCAGTTGCACTGTTGAAGATCACTGGCGTGCTGGATGAAGCGCCGCTCGTAGACGCACGCACATACGTGGATCCGAACAATTGCAAGGCATTCTGGGCTAACGCGCTGGATCCGGAACCGGATATCAAGGAAGCCGCTGTGGCCAACGCCAACGTACGGGTCTTAGAAAGGAACATGGGTACAACCTCTTCGGGTGGAAGGATTCAACGACTGATCTCGGCCTGGGCGGCACGTTCGACTCATATCAATCGATCAAACGATTCGCTCCTCCTACCAAAGCATGAGCTTTCGATAAAAGCTCCATGCCCACGCACGATCATCCCCCTGCAATCACGTGAAGTCAACGTGAAAGGCTTTGCATCCCGTGCCACTTTTAATTCCCACTTTTGTCGTGGTCAGGCCACCGAACGATGCCTTCACTCCACAGCAGGGGAACTACCGTTGCCACAGAATCCGCGAGCACTCCAGCGGAACCCGAACCATGGCATGCAACGGCACAACCCGCGGGGTATAGTCGGTTGCCGGTCGCCGACTCGCGATCCGGCAGGTGTAGACATAGCCATTCACAGCCCCCACCAGGGCTGCTCCACGCTCCATCCCCTCCACCACCCCTGCCTCGTCGGCAACCGCTTGTGCAAACAATTGCACCTGAACAGCCTCGGGAGATACTGCATTCAGATAGAGCTGAACGGAGAAATTCATCCATTCTTCATCTTGCTTGACCGCCACCTCTCCAAAACGAATCGTGTCCCAGTGCTGCTCCAGCGTCTCGCCCCACGCAACGATCTCCGCCCCTGCCGTCGCGCTCCCGCTCCGCTCCAGATACCTGGCCGCCGCTGGCAGGTACAGATCCTCCGTATACTCCCGCATGGAACGATTGCTGGAATACACGCTCGTCAAGCACGCCATGCTCTCGCGCATCCGCCTCACCCAGCCCGTCGAGATTCCCTGCGGATCCCGCGCATAGAACTCCGAAATGATTTTCTCTTCCAGCAGCTGATATAGCTCCTCTGCGTCCAGCGCATCCCGGCTCGCATCGTGCTCCTGCCCATCGCCTACGGCCCAACCTACCTCCGGACGGTAGGCCTCCGCCCACCATCCATCGAGTACCGACACATTCAACCCGCCGTTCACCAGTGTCTTCATACCGCTGGTTCCGCACGCCTCCCACGGACGCCGCGGAGTATTCACCCACACGTCCACCCCCTGCACCAGGTGCTCCGTCACGTGCATATCGTAGTCGCTTAGAAACACCACCCGCGACCGCGCCTCGGGCCGTCGCACAAACTGAACCCACTGCTGAATCAGCCGCTGCCCCTCACTATCCTGCGGATGCGCTTTGCCCGCCAGCACCAGTTGGACCGGAAACTCCCGCCGGCACAGCATACGCAGCAGACGGTCCGGATCGTGCAGCAGCAGGTTTGGCCGCTTGTACTCGGTAAAGCGCCGTGCAAAGCCCAACGTCAGCGTATTGCCGTCGAACACGTTCGCTGCAGTGCTCAACTCCTCCTCCGACGCCCCACGCGCAGCCAACTCCCGCACCAGACGCTCCCGCGTGTACTGCACCAGCGCCCGCCGCGACTCCCCGCGCAGTTGCCACAACTCCGCATCGCTTACGCGCCGCACCTCCTCCTCCAGCGTCTTCAGTCCACCCAGCCAGCGCTCCTTGCCGCACGCCCGCGTCCACAACGCATCCGACGCCGCCGAGTCCCAACTCGGCATATGGACGCCGTTCGTCACCGCCGTCACCGGAACCTCCTGCTCCGGCCACCGCGGAAACAGTGGCGCAAAGAGCCGCCTGCTGACAGCACCATGCAGCTTGCTCACCCCGTTCACCGCGCCACTGCCGCGAATGGCCAGATAAGCCATCTGGAACGGCTCGCGCTCATCTCCGGCATTCCGCCGCCCCAGCCCGAGCAGTTGCTGCACCGGAATCCCCAGCGCACGCGCCGCATATCCGCTGAAGTATCGCTCCATCAGCGCCCCATCAAACCGATCAAACCCCGCCTCCAGCGGTGTATGCGTCGTAAAGATATTGCCTGCGCGCGTCACTGCCAGTGCCTGCTCAAACGTCTGTCCGCTCCGCCGCATCCATCCATGCGCCCGCTCCAATACCGCAAAGGCAGCATGTCCTTCGTTCAGATGACACACCTCTACCGGCAGCCCCAGTGTCTCCAGCAGCCGCCACCCCGCAATCCCCAGCACCATCTCCTGCCGCAGCCGCGACTCCGCCTCCGACGGATACAGCTCATTCGTAATCCCTCGATACGACGGCAGATTTGCAGGATCATTCGTATCCAACAGATACAGCCGTGTACGCCCCACCACCGCCTGCCAGGCGCGAATCCACAGCTTGAAGCCCGGCAGCACCACCGGAATCCTTAGCCACTCCCCGGTTGCATCCCGCACCGGCGCAATCGGCAACTGCCCTGGATCGTTATAGGGATACAGCGCAACCTGCCGCCCGGTCGCATCGATCTCCTGCCGAAAGAATCCCTGCTGGTACAGCAGTCCCACCCCGACCACTGGAACCCCCAGATCGCTCGCCGCCTTCAGATGGTCCCCCGCCACATTGCCCAGACCGCCCGAGTAGATCGGCAACGCCTCACTCAGCATGAACTCCATGCTGAAGTACGCCACGCTGCGCAGTGCCGCACCATTCCTAGCCACCTGAAACCATCCCGGAGACTCGATCGCACTCCGCTGCTCTTCCATCAAATCTTCCAGCAGGCGCTGCATCGCAGGCTCCGCCAACACCACCTCCAGCTTCTTGCGCGACACCGTCTGCAGCACCACCCAGGCATTCTGTGTCAGCTCCCACAACTCCGCATCCAGCCGCCGCCACAACTCGTCGGAAGAGTGATGCCACGACCAGCGCAGATCCAGCGCCAGTTGGTTCAGCCATCGCACCTGTTTCTCGTGCAACTCGCTCTTCGCCGCATCGGACATACGCGCCGCTCCTGATCAACTCCGTCGTACATCTGCCTCCGCAGCGGCAGGTAAAGCCGCTGCCGTCAGGTCGCTTCGCCGCAGCAACACGTACTGCATCGCAGCATACGCCGCCAGCACCATCACCGCACTCAGCACCAGCAGCACGCTGTAGAACGCAGCGTTGCTCGGCAGCGTGTGGCGCAACGGACGCTGCACCCAATGCGACAGATTGATCATCGCCTCCGCACTGCAAAACCGCCACGACAACCCAAACGGAACCACATACAGCAGCCACGCCCCAACGTAGGAGTAGCGCGGCATCGCCGTCATCCCGCTCATGTAATACAGCCCCGCCAGCAGCGGAACCGTATGCATCAACACCGAGGTCAACTGCACATCCCGGTAGATCGCAACGCCCACCAACCACGCCGGTAAGCCCAGACCCGCAAAGAAGATCACTCCCCACGACACCAGCGCATCGCTACGGAAAAATACCCCTGCCACCACGCAGGCCGAAGCCCAGTAGCACGCCCACATCAACTGCTGCATGTCCCCCACATCTTTCAGCAACACATCCGCAGCCAGCGACCCGACCAGCAGCAAAGCCAGCACCCGCGATCCGATCAGTTGCCGTCGCTTCATCATCGTTCCATGGTCATGATCCTGCGTGCCACAGGCGGTGACCGAAATCACACCCGGTACGCGTGGACAACCCTCATCCTCCGTCTGCTGCCATCCCATCTCTCATCAGCAAGTTACGCCGCCATCGACAGCTCTCGCCCAACCGTGGTGATGCGATTCACTGCCAGAAGTGACAAAAATCACCGCTTCAAACCTGACCGCCTGCAATCCTCACCTATGTCGATTGAATCTATCTCGACCAAGGAGTATCGATGAAAACACCGATCATTACTCGCTTCTGCACTGGTCTCGCCGCTCTGGCACTCGTCGTTACGTTCACTCTGGCTCCCGCCGCAGCACGAGCCCAAACCAAAGACTCCGAAGATATCTCCAAATATCTCTCCGAAGCCAAGACCCACGCCATACTCGCCGAAGAGGACGCATCCACCTTGGAGGCCTACGCCAATTCCAACATGTCATGGGAGTCGCATGCCGCCAGGCTCGAAAACATGCGCGAGCATGTCAACGATCTCGGTAAGACCGTCAAGGAGTTGACCGACCTTCGTGCCGAAGGCTCACCATGGCAGCAGGAAGCCATCGACCGGATCAATCCGCTCCTGCGCAGTATGGCCGATCAACTCTCCGCCACCATCAACCACCTCAGCAACAACAAAGAGCGCGTTCACATGCCAGCTTATCGCGACTATGTTCGCGCCAACAGCGAACTGGCCAGCAGAACCGCTTCGGTCATCAAAGATCTGGTCGACTACGGCAAAGCCAAGTCAAGAGCAGAATCTTTGGAAATGAAGCTGGAACTACCCGCCAGCAAATAGTGCAAGCTACCGGGCTGTACGTCTGTTAGATCTCAGCACATGCTCTGCGCGCCCACCGGCACAGCATGTGCTGCTCTTTTTCCATTGACCACGGGCAATAACGTCGCCAATAAAAAATGGCGGAAGCGGTGAGATTCGAACTCACGGAACCCGCAAAGGTTCGGCGGTTTTCAAGACCGCTGCCTTAAACCACTCGGCCACACTTCCGTCGTTCTTATGATAACCCAGCAAATAAGCGTACCCGTCTGGTTCCATCGGCCCGTGGGCCGCACCGGAGGCAGGTGGCTCTCATCCCCCAACGGGTTTACTCCTCAGGAGCCTGGTAGCAGGCGCGCCCTTGCACACATCGCGACAGATGCGCAAAATGATCGTCCGGACCGGCAAAAGACATCGTGTTGATGCACCAGTACGTCGACGTCGTATGCATCGTCGGATGCCAATCTTCATAGCTCGCCGGTGTCGTGCCATAAGGATTCTTGGTTCGCAGGCACTGGCAAGGGATTATCTTCGTCGCTGTCTCGCTCATCTTCGTCTCTCCTCTTACCCGGCCGCGCTCGGGTCGCGGTCCATCTTCCCTGCAGCCAGCAGAATCGTGCGATAGATCGCCACCGGAAATAACTGCACCTTGTAGCCATTCATCGAGAGCGGTGTCGCACCCTGCATCGCGGCGAGTCCTGCCGCCCGCGCCGTCTCTTCCGTAATCGGCTTGCCGACCAGCAGCGCTGCCGCATCTACCGCCAGTCGCGGCGTCGGCGATGCTGCTCCCAGCACGATCGCAGCCTTCCGGCAGACATCGCCCTGCATCTCCAGCACTACGCCCGCATCCGCAATCGCCCAGTCGTAGCTGCTCTTCTCGCCGTACTTCTGGTACGCCGACCGGGTCCCCGCAGCAGGCTTCGGAATCAGCACCGCCGTCAACAACTCGTCCGGCGCAATCACCGTCTCCATCGTAGGATGCTTGTCATCCGGCTTGATGTAGAACTCCCGCACCGGCACCAACCGCTTGCCCTTCGCCGAGGTCAACTCCACGCTCGCATTCAAGGCACTCAGCGCCACCGCCGTGGACGAAGGTGCTACCGACGGGCACACGTTGGTATCGAAGATCGCGTGATACTGGTTCAGCCCATCGTACGCAAAGCACATATCGTGGCCCTTGCGCAGGCACGCAAAGTCAGCCGAACGGTAGTACCAGCAATGGACCTTTTGCATCAGGTTGCCGCCCAGCGTTGCCGCATTGCGAATCTGCGGAGTTGCCGCATGACCCGCCGCATCGGCCAGCACCGTGTACTGCGACTGCAGCAGCGGATGGTCTCCCAGTTCAGCCAACGTCACCAACGCTCCCAGCCGCACACCGGTCTCCGTCTCGTGGATGCCACGCAGCGAAGGAATGTTCGTAATATTCACCAGCTTCGCTGGCTCAATCACCCCATTCTTCATGCGGTCCAGAACGTCCACGCCGCCAGCCTTCACCACCGCCTCGCCCGTCATCTGCGAGAGGGCAGCATCCACACTGGTGCAATCCGAAAAGATAAATTTATTCATGCTTTCAAACCCCCTTGCGGAACCTTGCCCAGTGCCGCCAGCACTTCCGACGGAACCATCGGCATCCGCCGCATCCGATATCCCGTTGCGTTGAAGAATGCATTGCCAATCGCTGCACCGACCGCCACGATTCCAGCCGCCTCGCCTATGCCCGAGGCATCCGTTGAACTTTGGCCGATGTACGACTCCACCAGGTGAACCTGCAACTCCGGAATGTCCCGCGAGCCCGCAATCTTGTACTGCTCCAGATTCGGATTCACCATCAAGCCGGTATTCGGGTCCAGATGCCGCTGCTCATACAACGTATACGAGATGCCCTGGATCGTTCCGCCGTTGATTTGGCTGATGACCTGCGTCGGATTCATCGGACGCCCGCAGTCATGGACCGCCAGCACCCGCGGAATCAGAATCCGTCCCGTCTCCGTATCCACATTCACTTCCACCACGCTCACGCCGCCGTATGTCTCGTACTTGCTCCGGTCGTAGTCCGGAATCCGCCGTGCCTGCGCCGAGACCGAATCGACCTTCATCTTCCCGGCCGCGCGCTGGAAGCTCACCGGCTGCATCTTGCCCGACTTGCTGCGCACCTCGCCCTTCACAATCTGCAGGTCATCCGCAGTGGTTCCGTACGCCGGAGCGATCTCGGCCAGAAACTTCTTCTTCGCCTGCCACGCTGCATCCCGCACCGCCGGAGTAAGCGATGCCGTCGTCACGCTGCCACCCGAATCCGGCCCAACCGGATAGTTCGTATCGCCGATCCGCACCGCAATCTTCGCCGGCGGAACCCCGTACTCTTCCGCTAGAATCTGCGCCAGCACCGTCTTGATACCTGTGCCGAGGTCCTGCACCGCCGATCGCACCTCCAGCGAGCCGTCACGATGCACCAGCACCTCAGCCGAGGAGTTCATGCTGATGAACCGGTACCACACGGACTGCGCCATGCCCACACCACGCTTCACGGGGCCTGAGTCCGCGCCAGCGACCGGATTGCGCGACTTCCACAACGCGCTCTCCCGCACCACCTGTCGCTCCACCCGCCGCACACTGTTCTCGTCGATCCGGTCGCGCAGATCCAGTGGCTCAATCGCCAGCTTGATCGCCAACTCATCGATCGCCTGCTCCAGCGCAAACGCACCCTGCGGGTGTCCCGGAGCGCGAAACGCAGCCGCTGGTCCACCGTTTGTGAATACGTCATTCTCTGCCGTATGCAGCGCTGCATACTTGTACATATTGGTCGCCGGCCCCGCACAGCCCGCACCCGTGCCGCAGCCTGCCGTACCGAAGCTTTCCAGTTGAATCGCCGTCAGCGTGCCATCTTTCTTCGCGCCAATCCGAATTATCTGGTCCGCATCCGGACGGTTGCCCACCGACAGATGCTCCTCTTTCCGGTCCAGCATCAGCCGCACCGGAGCGCCCGCCTTCTGCGACAACTGCGCCGCCACCACGCCCGGATTGCCTGCGCCAAACTTTGCGCCAAACCCTCCGCCCATGTACTCCGTAATCACGCGCACCTGGGTCTTCGGCAGCTTGAAGTACTGCGCAAACTCCTCCCGCACACTCCCCGTTCCCTGCGTCGAAGCCCACACCGTCAGCATCCCGGGCTTCCAGTCAGCAACCACTCCATGTGTCTCCAGCGCAGAGTGCGTCTGCACCTGCGTCACATAGCGGCCCTCCACAATTACATCCGCATCCTTGAAGCCCTGCTCGATATCGCCGCCTTTTTTGTTGATCGAAGGCCCATGCACATTGCCTGTCTGCGGAACGCCATGCGGCCCGCCGCCGCCACCGGCCGATCCCGCCTGATCCGCCGCACCCGGATAGACCTGCGGCGAGTCCGTCTTGCGCGCCGACAACTGGTCCGTCACAAACGGCATCTCTTCGTAGGTCACCATAATCAGCTTTACCGCCTCATCCGCAATGTGCGCAGAGGTCGCCGCAACCGCCGCAATGGGCTGGCCCGCGTACCGCACAATCGGATAGCGAGAGGGCGTCTCCAGCTTCGGATCGCGCAACTCCGCATTCCCCAGCACCCGCTCGATCACCAGAACCGACTTCACCCCCGGATACTTCTCTGCCGCCGACACATCCACCGACAACACCTTGGCGTGCGGCACGCTTGCATTCAAAAACCGCCCGTACAGCATCCCCGGCAGCTGAATATCCGCTGTGTACTTGGCCTGACCGCTCACCTTGTAGTGCGCATCCCATCGCTCTGTCGGCTTGCCGATAAACTCCAGCTCCGAGTTCACCGCGAGTACCGGCGGCTCACTCACCGGAACCTCGCGGGCCTCCGTGCGCAGCGTATAACCGGGAACGCCGATCGGCATCATCACCGTGTGCTTCTCCGGCTTGGCCGGTGCCGCCGCCGCTGCTGCCTGCACCAGCGGATCGAGTGCTGTATCCAAATGTGTCGCCATTGTCATCCCCTGATCAAGCAATCCCTCAAGTAGCAATCGCTCGGTAAAGCCATCTTGTAAGAAATTCAGCCCAACTCAAATGCGTGCTGCACGAATGCCTGCAGCGCGGAACAGGTTCCCGCTAAGAGATGCTCTTCTCCGGAGCCACACCTGCAGCCTCCAGCGTTGCCGCAAACACCTTCGGATAGGTCGCGCACCGGCACAGATTACCCGACACTGCCTTTTTCACATCAGCCAGCGTCGGCTTGGGGTTCCGCTCCAGCAGTGCCGAACAGCTCATTACCATGCCTGGCGTGCAGAAGCCACACTGCATCGCGTCATGCTTTACAAAAGCAACCTGCAACGGATGCAACTGGCCGTTCTGCGCGATCCCTTCAATCGTCCCGATCCGCCGCGAACCCACCTCGATCGCCAGCGTCATGCAGCTATTCACGGGAACCTTGTCCAGGGTCACCGTACATCCGGAGCAGGCGCCGTGGTCGCACACCACCTTCGTCCCGGTCATCCCCAGATGCGTCCGCAGGGCATCCGCCAGTGTCGTCCGCGGCTCGATCTGCACCACATGTTCGGTTCCATTCACATTCAGAGTCACCGGAACCGGCCCCGGGCCAAGTTCGCGAACATGCGCATTGCCCTTGATCGTCTCCGCTGCGGCCTCGCGATGAAGTAGTTGCACCCCATCGATCAGTGCCGTGCTCGCCGCCGTAATGCCCGCACCCCGCAAAAATCCACGCCGGGAGATATTGGACTTCGCCGTACCCTCCGAAACACTTGTCGTGGCGGAGCTTTCCCCATCACCCGTAAACTGACCGCTGTCTGCCATGCTTCCTCCTACGTTGCGGCGATTCTACTCTGGAACCGCTCAATTTCCAATCCGCCCTTGCGTCCTATCAAATCCAACGACTCCCCAGAACAGTTAGCAGGAAATCCCGAACCGCTGCGATACTAAGGAAGTCTAACTATTCATACACATGACGCCCCCACTTCTCCACAAACCGAGCACCTTTGAACGCACTCTGGCCAGTGCCCGCTCCACCATGATGTTCAGTGAGGTCGTCAAGCTCGCCGTAGACAGCTTTCGCGCCAGCAAAGTCCGCTTTCTCCTCACCATGCTCGGCATGGTCATCGGCTCCGCTTCCATCATTCTCGTCGTCACCCTCGGCCTCACCGGCAAGCAATACGCCCTCAATCTCATCTCCAGCATCGGCCCCAACATGATCGAGATGCAGGGCAGCGGCAGCACCTTCGTCGGCGCCGACGGCACCAGTACCACGGACTCCATGACCCGCGAAGACATGAACGCCGTCGTCGAGCAGGTTCCCGGCATCATCGCCTCCTCCCCCATGCTGGAGTTCCACGACCGCGTCAGCATGGGTGGGGGCATCACCAAGGACACCATGCTCCTGGGCGTCTCCCCGCAGTACAAAGCCGTCCGTAACCTCGCCATCCTCGCCGGACGCTTCTTCGACGATCAGGACTCCGCCGCCCACACCAAGGTTGCCGTCATCGTCGCACCCTTCGCCGTCGCCCTCTATGGCTCACCCGCCCAGGCCATCGGCCACACCATCACCATCTCCGGTATCCCCTTCGTCATCATCGGAGTCTTCAAGGAAAGCGTCGAAACCTTCGGCCAATCGGAGATCTCCGAGCAGACTATCCTCATCCCCTACCCCGTCGCCCGCTACTTCCAGGGAACCGACAACCTCAAGCAGATCTTCTTCACCATGGGCGACTCCACCAAGGTTCAGGCCGCCGCCAAGCAAATCCTCGCCGTCATCAAATCTCGCCATCGCGCCACCTCCGTCTACACCGCCTTCACCCTCTCGGAGGTGCTCAGCGTCATGACCCGCATCGCCAACATGCTCACCATCGTCCTCACCCTGGCCGCTGCCATTACCCTCATCGTCTCCGGTGTCGGCATCATGAACTCCATGCTCGCCAACGTCCAGGCACGCATCCGCGAGATCGGTATCCGCAAAGCCCTTGGAGCCACCAGCCGCGAGATCCGCCTCCAGTTCCTCACCGAAGCCGTCTTTCTCTCGCTCTCCGGAGGCCTGATCGGCACCGTCATCGGCCTCGCCATTCCGCTCTCCGTCGGCTTCCTCACGCCCTTCAAGATTCCCGTCTCCCCCTGGTCCGCGGTTATCGCTCTCGGTACCTCCGTCCTCGTCGGCGTTATCTTCGGTACCATCCCTGCCAACCGCGCCGCCCTACTCGACCCGGTCGAAACACTCAAGTACGAATAACCATCGCATCACCAATTACGCCACACCCCCACATCCTTGACACTACACAGCACCCTGCATGGTACAAACATGTTGCGCGTTGCAGTGCATCGCCAAGTTCGCAACCTACTGCAAAGCCACTGTCTGCCTTCACCCTGTACCAGTCCGCTGCACCCATCTGCCTCACGTCCACTTCAGGAGCACACTTCATGCGGTCTTCTCTTCGACTCGGCGCATCCATAGCCTTCGCCACCTGCAGCACCCTCGCTCTTCCCCACGCCCATGCCCAATCCGCACCCGTCCCCACCACTCCCGCTGAGCGCGCCGACAACTACGTCTGGCTCGAAGACGTGAACGGCCCCCGCGCCATGGCCTGGGTCAAAGCCGAAAATGAGCGTACCGCCAAAATCCTCCAGTCCGACCCCCGCTTCGCCACGCTCGAAGCTGAAGCCCTCAAGGTCCTCGAATCTCCCGACCGCCTCGCCATCCCCCAGTTCCGCCAGGGCACCGTCTACAACACCTGGCAGGATGCCCAGCACGTCCACGGCATCCTCCGCCGTACCTCCCTCGCCGACTACCTCACGCCCCAACCCAACTGGCAGACCGTGCTCGACTACGACGCCCTTGCTGCCAAAGACAACCAGAAGTGGGTCCACAAGCCGCTTACCTGCCTCTACCCCAACGATGGCCTCTGCCTCGTCGCCCTATCCGCCGGTGGCGAAGATGCAGAGACCCTGCGCGAGTTTGACCTGAAAACCGCCTCGTTTATCCCCAACGGCTTCACCCTGCCCCGCTCAAAACAAGACGCTGTCTGGGTCGATAAGGACACCCTGCTCGTCGGCCGCGACTGGGGCCCCGGCTCCATGACCGCCTCCGGCTACCCCTACATCGTCAAGCTCTGGAAGCGCGGCCAGCCCCTCGATCAGGCCACCGAGGTCTATCGCGGCGCACCCTCCGACGTCTCCACCGGCGCCTTCGCCCTTCACGACCCCCAGGGTCATCAGGCCATCTTCATGCGCCGTGGCCTCAACTTCTTCGAGAGTGAAATCTCCCTCTGGACCCCCACCGCCACCCGCACCCTCAGCCTGCCCCACAAGATTGAGATCCAGGGCCTGCTCGACAACCAGATCCTGCTCACCATCAACGAAGACTGGAAGCCCACCGGCGCCGACCAGACCTTCCCTCAGGGCTCCGTCCTCTCCCTCAACCTCGACGACGTCAACCACGACCCCGTCCACCTGAAGCCCACCATCGTCTTCACCCCTACCGCCAGCGAGTTCGCGCAGGATCTCGCCGTCACCCGCAACCACCTAGTCCTCACGACCCTCGATCACGTTCAGGGCCGCGCCTACGTCTACTCCCGCACCCCCTCTGGTCAGTGGACCTCCTCCAAACTCAGCATCCCCGACAATCAGGCAGTTGAGATCGTCTCTGCCAACCACTCCGACGACCACTTCTTCCTCGGCCGCACCGGCTTCCTCAATCCCTCCGCACTGCTGCTCGGCGACGCTGCCGCCGGTACCCTCGTCGAGGCCAAAGCCCTTCCGCCCCAGTTCGACGCCTCCAACGATGTCGTCGAGCAGTTGCACGCCACCTCCAAAGACGGCACCCAGGTCCCCTACTTCGTGGTCCACCGCCGCGACATCAAATACGATGGCACCAACCCCGTCCTGCTGACTGCTTACGGTGGCTTCCAGGTGTCGATGACTCCCAGCTACTCCGGCGTCACCGGAAAACTCTGGCTGGAACATGGCGGCGTCTACGCCCTCGCCAATATCCGCGGCGGCGGTGAGTTCGGTCCCGCATGGCACGAGGCGGGCCTCAAAACCCATCGCCAGCGCATCTACGACGACTTCGCCGCCGTCGCCCAGGATCTCATCACCCGCAAGATCACCTCTGCACCCCATCTCGGCATCGCCGGCGGCTCCAACGGTGGCCTGCTCATGGGCGTCCAGATGACCCAGCACCCCGACCTCTACCACGCCATCGTTATCCAGGTCCCCCTGCTCGACATGCTCGGCTTTGAGCACATCGCCGCCGGCGCCTCCTGGGTCGGCGAGTACGGCTCCACCTCCATCCCCGAGCAGCGCGCCTTCCTCGCCTCCATCTCCCCATACAACCAGCTCAAACCCAATACCCACTACCCCGAGCCGCTCATCTTCACCACCACCAAAGACGACCGCGTCGGCCCGGTCCACGCCCGTAAATTCGCAGCGCTCATGCAGGAATACCACTACCCCTTCTACTACCAGGAGATCGTCGAAGGTGGTCACGCCGCCGGAGCCAACCTCAAGGAAGAAGCCAACACCCGCGCCACCGAGTTCCTCTACCTCACCCGCAAACTGATGGACCCTAAACCCTAGCCACACCTGCTCCTAAAGCGCAAAAAGACACCGATCAACCCGGAATCTCCGGGCCAATCGGTGCCTTCATGCTTGGTATTACGCCAACCGCAAACTAAACAGCGGCAACTTCTTCCACTGCATCGCCCTTGACGGTCACCTTCACATGGCTCGTCACTTCGCGGTGCAGCTTCACCGGCACATGGTACTCGCCGATCTGCTTCAGCGGATCTTCCAGCGAAATCTTGCGCCGGTCAACCGTAAAGCCCTTGGCTTCCAGTTCATGCGCAATATCGCCCGAGGTCACCGAACCAAACAAGTGATCGTGCTCGCCAACCTTGCGCTCGAACACCAGCTCTACTGCATTCAGCAGCGTCGCCAACTGTTCCGCCTCGGTCTTCTCCTTCGCCGACTTCCGCACTGCCGAGCCCTTCATCTGCTCGATCACTGCCTTGTTCGCCGCAGTCGCCTCAATCGCCAGCTTACCCGGCAACAAGTAGTTGCGCCCATAACCGTCGGCAACCTTCACCACATCGCCGCGATGGCCCAACTTGTTTACATCTTCTTTCAGGATGACTTCCATTGCAGTTTCTCCAGATCTCTCAATCGTGCGCAGCCCGCAGGCCCGTCACGTTGCTCATAAAAGTTAGAAGCGCGCAGCAAATGCCAGCAGGGCAATGTTCCGCGACTGCTTGATCGCCAGGCTCAAACGGCGCTGATGCCGTGTGCAAACACCCGTCAGACGGCGAGGGACAATCTTCCCACGCTCAGCCACAAAGCCCTGCAGCAAACGTACGTCGCGGTAGGAGATCGCATCGATCTTCTCCGTGCAGAACTTGCAGACCTTCTTGCGACGGAAGAACTTGCGTCCGCCAGGACCGCCGCCAGGGGCGCCCGCAGGACGAGGAGGACGTGGGCCACCAGGTCCGGCATAGGCCGGGCGGGGCGTAGGGGTGTGCTGCTCAGTAGATGGTGTGCTGGTCGTTTCGTCAGCCATGTCAATTCCCTTTCAAATACGTTGTGCCTTGGCCTGCTCCAGACACGCAAGGGTGTCTCTGAACACTCGATCCCCAACTACAAATCAGGGTCGAACAGAAGCGGGTTGCAGCGTCTCTACTACGTTGCGCAATGCCGGAGTTCCCTCCGCCACCGCAAATCTCTTCCCAAAAATCGCGAAGCCCTGAGCAGCCGGTTTAGACAGCTGCTGCAGTCTCGGGCGGTGCATCGGAAGCTACAGTCGCCACCACAGCCTCGGGCGCAACAACCTCTTCCTCAACCGCTGCCGCTGCTTCCGCAGGAGCCTCAGCCGCTGCCGCAGGGGCCTGAACCTGCTGCGCTACAGGAGCGATCGGCTGCGCACTGCGCTTCACCTTCGAGTCCCGCAGAGCCTTCACCTTCGCCAGACGCTTCTCTTCTTCGTCCATGCGCACCGTGATGAACTTGATCACCTGCTCCGTTACGCGCAGACGACGCTCAATCTCCGTAATCAGAGAGCCCGCCGCAGCCACGTTCAACAGAACGTAAAAACCATCATTGAACTTCCGTACCGTGTACGCCAAACGCCGACGGCCCATCTTCTCTACGCTCTTAACCTCGCCGCCACCATTGGTGACAACCGCGGAGAACCCTTCAATCAACTTGTCGAGGTCAGCTTCTTCAACGTCCGGACGGACGATGAACATAATTTCGTAAGTGCGATTCATTCGATTACTTCTTTCTGCGAAGTTCTGCTTCGCACCGTGCTGGCGTATCTTCTGCCAACCCGGTCTGGAAAATCACTGCCATACTTCTTCGTGCCACTACAACCTACTTCGAGCCGTCGTCCTGCACCGCCCGATTGAACTCATTCATCGCAGCGCCAACACCCTTCGTCAGCACCACCTCTACCGCTTCCCGCACGCGATCGAGCACTTCGTCCAGCACCGTAAGCTCCTGCTTGCGCATCGGAGACAGCAAATAATCCTTGCCGCCCGCCTTCACTTCCCGGCCGTCCGCAAGAGCAGGTTTCCCCACCCCAATCCGAACGCGAATCCAATCTTCCGTGCCCAGCGTCCCGGAGATCGACTTCACTCCGTTATGCCCGCCCGCCGAACCACGCTCCCGAATCCGGATCGTGCCCAGCGGAATCGCTAACTCGTCGTACAGAACAATCAGGTCCTCCGACGGATTCGCAATCTCAAACTCACGAATCAGCGCGGCGACCGATAGCCCGCTCAGATTCATAAACGTCTCGGGCTTGGCCAGCAGTACATCCTGCCCTGCCAGCTTTGCCCTGGCCGTCAACGCTCGTCCCCGGCGGTTACTCAGCACCACACCGCACTCCTCCGCGATCCGGTCTACCGCCAGAAATCCCGCATTGTGCGGCGTGAACTGATACTCGATCCCTGGATTTCCCAGTCCGACAATCAACTTCACGCCGCTGTTCCTTCCTGCAACCAGGCCTGCCTGCAATCAGCCTTCGCCCAAAACTCAAGCGGCCTGCAACACTCGCAGACCACCCGCAACAACTACTTCTTCTTGGCGTCCGTAGCAGCTGCAGCCGGAGCTTCCGTCTTGCCCTTCTTTGCCACTTCCGGCTCTGCTGCACCAGCCACAGCCTCGGCCGCCGCTTCTTCCTTGATCGTCGTCACATGCGCAACCGTCGCATCTTCTTCGCCCAGGAACTTGATGCTGCCCGAGTGCGGCAGGTCCGAGACACGGATCACACCGTTAATCTCCAGTCCGGTCACATCCACATCCAGGTGGCTCGGAATATCGTTCGGCAAGCACTCGATCTCAACTTCACGCAGCACATGCTCCAACATGCCGCCGCCGTTTTTCACGCCAACAGGAACACCAACCAACTGGATCGGCACCGACACCCGCATCGTCTTGTCCATCGCAATGCGCTTCAGATCGATGTGCAACAGGTGGCCCTTGATCGGCTCATGCTGCCAGTCCACGATCATCGCCTTCACCACGCCTGAACCCTCAACGTTCAAATCGAAGATCGTGTTGTGGCCCGACTCGGAGTGCAGAATCTTCGTAATCATGCGCGGATCAACCGTCACCGCAACCGCATCCTGCCCCGCGCCATAAACCACCGCGGGAATCTTGCCGGCAACGCGTACGCGGCGTGCATGGTTCTTGTTGAACTTACCCGTACGAGGTGTTGCGACTACTGCGTCAAACGTCGTTGTTGCCATGAGTGTGTCTTCCTTTCGGGCACGGAGTCTATCCGCTCCCTTTGCGGCCCAGCCGCTGGCTAATGTTGCGATTCCTGTTGCAGCAGTATCGCGATGTGGAGGTCTTCTACTCCCAATCCCCTGCTCGCTCGTCACTGCCCTGCTTGTTGACCAGCTAGTTGAACAACGTACTGACGCTGGTCTCCATGTGAATGCTCTCAATCGCCCGGCCCAAAAGCCCTGCTATCGAAAGCACCTTAATCTTCGCGACCCGCTGCGCATCTTCGCGCAACGGAATCGTATTCGTCACGATCAGCTCTTCCAATCGTGAATTTGCAATGCGATCCACTGCCGGGCCCGAAAGCACCGCGTGGGTTGCGCACGCATAAACTTTGTCCGCGCCCTGCGCCAGCAGGGCATCCGCCGTCTTCACCAGCGTTCCCGCCGTGTCGATAATGTCATCCAGAATCAGACACGTCCGGCCCCGTACATCGCCGATCACGTTCATCACCTCGGTGACATTGATGTCCGTCCGCCGCTTATCCACAATGGCCAACGGAACATCCAGCTTCTTGGCGAAGAATCTCGCCCGCTCCACACCACCCGCATCCGGCGATACCACCGTCAGATTCGGCAGATTCATCTCCCGGAAGTAGCTCACCAGCACCGGGCTGGCAAACAGATGATCCACCGGAATATTGAAGAACCCTTGAATCTGAGCCGCATGCAAATCCACCAGCAAAGCCCGGTTGGCACCCGCAGTCGTCAACAGGTCCGCAACCAGCTTGGAGGTGATCGCCACACGAGGCCGATCTTTACGATCCTGCCGCGCATAGCCGTAGTACGGAATCACAACCGTAATGCGCCCAGCCGACGCACGCTTCAGCGCGTCCATCATGATCAGCAACTCAACCAGATGCTGGTCGACCGGAAAACACGTAGGCTGCACCAGAAAAACGTCCGCACCGCGAACGTTCTCCAGTAGTTGAAAATGTACTTCGCCGTCGGAGAATCTCTGCAACCGGGTCTCGCCCAGCGGCACACCGACGAACTTGCAGATCTCTTCCGCCAACGCATTGTTGGCCGATCCGCAGAAAATCTTGAAACGTTTTGCCTCGCCCAGCCGTCCGGTCTTCTTTTTCTCGGACGCCTTTTCGGTCGCTGCTGGCTTGGCTGGTCCGCCGGGCAAGCCCGTGGCGGAGGTCGCTGACGCAGACTGAGAGCTTGTTGCCATCTCATCAGCCTGCACTGAACTAGGGGAAAGAACCGCAGTCGTGTCTTGGTTGTTCACGTTTGGAAACCCTCGAGGTTGGTTGACCTTGGTAGCTCCTGCTGCTATGTCTCGCGAGGCCTTGTTGCGACCCCGTACTTCTCTTCAAACTTCAGTTCCGAATCAAAAACCCGTGACTAAATCCTGCTGAAAAATAAAGACGCTTGGTACTTTCAAACTTCTAACTCTGCTTCCGCTGCCACATCTTGCTTTTCGTCCGCGGCCCGCGTCCATCGAATCATCTAACTTCTGCGGCACATTACACCGCCAAAAGAACCCTAATACAATCTCATCGCGCTGGCGCCGACAAACTGGTTGGGCGACTAGGATTCGAACCTAGACAAAGTGCTTCAAAGGCACTTGACCTACCATTAGTCGATCGCCCAGTAGCGAAACCTGTTATCGCCACAAAAGACCGCTCTTGCCATCTTTTGCGCCGCGGAGGACCTGCTTTTGCCCTGCCGCTTCCTGCAACAAACTCGCTTACCCTGCGAACATTCTCGCCCAGTACTCCGTCCGCGGCAAGGTCTCCGTAATGAGCGCCTTGACCCCAGACTCCTGGACACGCCGTTGAGCAGCTTCTGCATCCGCCTGAGACCCATACAGTCCAAACAGAGCCGACCCCGATCCCGAAAGCGCTGCGTACAACGCAGGACTTCCTGAATCTTTACCCATCAATAAACGCTTGATTTCACGCAAGGAGGGATAGTTCGGAAAGACGACCGCTTCAAAATCATTTTGAAGACCGCCGTTTTCAACCCCGGTGCGGACAAGCGAGAGAAGGGAATTCTCCGCGAGATCGTTCAGCAAGCCAGCCCGACTTTCATCAGACCTATCCCGTTTTTTCTCAGGATCTTCGCTGCGAACAATACCGGAAGTGCCGTGCTCTGCGCTTGCTGATGGTACATAGCAGGCCGCATAAGCGAGACTCAACTCCATAAGTCTATCCGGAGCGAAGGAGGAAGTCAACCCAGCACCCCCACGCTCCGCCACCAGCGCATCCCAGTCCCGAAACGCCGTCGGCGTCGACACCCCCACCTCCGGCACCGCCACCACACACGCCACGCTCCCCATATCCGGCAGTGGAATCACCTGCTCCCCACGCCCCAGCCCCAGCACCGATCCGCCCAGCAAAAACAACGGCACGTCCGAACCCACCTCCCCCGCCAGCAGCAGCCGCTCCACCCCGCCTAGCGCCACCCCCAACTCCCGCTCCAGCCCCAGCAGCGCCGCCGCCGCATTCGCACTGCCCGCACCCATCCCACCCTGAACCGGCAGATTCTTCTCAATATCGATCGCCACCTCCGCCGTCACCTCTAGCCGCAACAACGCCCGCTCCACCATCTTCCAGCAGGTATTCCGCTCGTCCAGCGGCACTTGTGCATGGTTCGACGTCAACACCAGCCGCGTCGCCGCCGCCCGCTCCGCCCGCACCGTCACCACATCATGCAGCGTCAGCGTCTGGTATAGCGTCGTCAGACCATGAAACCCGTCCGCCCGCACCGGCCCAATCGCCAACCCCAAATTGATCTTCGAATACGAACGAACCCGCGTACCCATCTTTAACCCACTGGACATAGACAGCTAGTCTATCTATCCTCCGTATCAAACAGAAGTCACCTGACTCCAGGAGGCTCGCCATGTTCGCCACCATCGTTCTCCCCCAGCCCATCTACTGGCTGCTCGCCTGCCTCGCCCTGGCCATCAATGCCTACTGCATCGCATTCACCCTCTCCGCCATCCCCTTCGTCCCCGCCGTCACCGACAGCGACTCCAACACCCGCTGCGAATCCCTCTCCCGCCGCGGCTTCGTCCTCACCGTAGCCCTGCTGCTCTTCATCGTCTTCCTCATCGTCTTCCACAGCGTCCTTATCCAGTCCCTGCTCACCCTTTGGACCGTCGCCGTCCTCACCGCCACCATCGCCTACCTCTCCCCCGGCGAAATCCTCATCACCCCCCAGGGACTCCTCCGCGCCCACCCCTTCCGCGGCAACATCCTCCTCCCCTGGCGACACCTCGACCACTACGAGATCCGCACCGGCCTCTCCAACTCCATCTACTTCCGCACCCACTCCGGCCAAACCATCTGCGTCAACAACTGGACCCAGTCCGCCCCCGAACTGCTCCAGCAGATCCAGCCCACAAACCCCCTCCCCCAACAGCCCTACCACCCCCACCACTGGTACGGCGGCTAAGCCCGACAAGCAAAAAGCGGCGAGCGAGAAGCCTACTCCACGCCGCCGCTCCCAAACCCTACTTGATCTCCGTCGCCGTCAACTCCAGTTCCAGCGTGCGCTTCGAAGTCACATCATCCGACGAGAACAGAACCGTCGGCTTTCCCAGCACCACCACCACATCGGAGACCCACCGATTCTGTTGAATCATCGGCGCGGCATGTTGCAGTGTCGTCTCCATACGGGCATGCTCATCCGCAGCAGCACGTTGAACGTTGCTGATCTCCGCGCTGACATTCATGCCCAGCCGGCCCCCCAGATCCACAATATCGCGGCAATCGATATTAACCCCAACATCGACGTAGTTAAGCTTGTTGGACTCCGACTCGAACGGAACCTTCGTTCCGGTACGAATCGAACGGGCATAGTTGTTTGCCTCCTTATATTCCACCGTCTTCACGCTGATCGCATACTCCCGGCTGTTCGTCACCTTCCCGTTCTCCAACTCCTTCACCACAAACGCCAGATGATAGTAACGAGGCACAATCGGTGCTTTCACCGCAGCATCTGCACGCGTTCCACCATCCGCACTCTGTCCCAAAGCCATCGATCCCACGCAACCGAGCAAAGCGATTGCGACCATAAATCCCGCTATAACTCCTGCCTTCTTCATCCGTCTTCTCCTTGAAAATCTCGACTACTGTCCTGCGTCTTCCGTACTGTTTCCCAGTGGCGCAATCTCGATACTCGCAATCGCAATCGGCCTCACCCTAATCG
The DNA here is from genome assembly GCA_021780315.1 of Acidobacteriota bacterium. Taxonomy (GTDB): domain Bacteria; phylum Acidobacteriota; class Terriglobia; order Terriglobales; family Acidobacteriaceae; genus Edaphobacter. The sequence continues at coordinate 28,197 of JAJXYY010000007.1, read as the reverse complement.
CCTCGATGGCATTGTGTTCCGTCGCACCTGCCACCAGGCCCAACACTGCCTCACTCCCGCCGCGGCGGGACAACTCCGCCAGCCGCAGCATCGCCTCCATGCCAGCACCAGCATCAGCAACCGGTGTCGGAAACACCTCCAGCTTCGGCAACGGTCCAGCCGGACTAACTGCACTCCCACCCACCCGCTGTACACGACCCACCCGCTTCCTCGGCAGTTCCACTCCCGCTGGAACCACCAGCGTAGTACCTCCGCTCTTCTCTGTGCTCGCCGCTCCAGCCCTCGGCATCAACTCTCCATGAGCACTCCTCGCGACGCTCGTCCCATGCGCAGGCTGCACCTCCCGTATCCACACCACCAACGCCAGCAGACACATCCCAGCCGCCGCAGTGCTCCACACCGACACGCTCCACGTCCGTCGCCCTCGAGACTGCACCCGCGCCAACACCCGCGACTCCAGCCCATGCAGCGGCTCAACACGCCCCTCCTCCCGCAAAACTCCATCCAGCAACGCATCAAACTCCAAATCGTTCATCGCCGCCTCCTGCTCTCTGCCTCAAACCGCTTCTTCAGCTCCGCTCTCGCCCGCATCAATCGCGTCCGCACCGTGCCCTCCGGAATCCCCATCGCTATCCCCACCTCCCGCGACGTCATCTCCTCTACCGCACTCAGCAGCAACACCTGTCGCAACTCCTCCGGCAACCCTTCCATCAACCGCCGTAACTGCCCGCGCTCATCCCCATCCAGCGCACTCATCTCCGGCGAATCCCCGCTAGCAGCCAACTCCATCTCCGTAACATCGGTCTCGTCTCTGCGAGGCAACTTATCCAAAGCCACCCGCCAAACCGTCCGCGCCAGAAACCCCTTCTCGTCCTCCATCCGCAGCCATGCATCCCCGCGATACAACTTCAAAAACGCCTCCTGCACCGTATCCTCTGCATCATGCGCATTCCGCAGCAGCGAGTAGGCCACACGAAACATCAACCGCGACTGCCGCTCCACCAGCAGTCCAAACGCCGCGTCCCTCTCCGCTCTCCGCTCGCGCTGCAACCATCCCTCGCTTTCGCTGCCGCACTGCGACCAGATGCTCACCTCAACACCCATATACGCCGCCCATTCCTGCAACCATTCACTCTCTAAGACCGGTCCCCACCCCAAACCGTTCATCTTTTTCTTCACCCGGCCCAGCCACCACATTCCCGCCCACTCTATCCCCATCCAAGCTATCCTGTCTCCAGCATCCCCAAAATCCAGTCGCCACGGAGCCAGACCTTGAGCCTTGCTGCACGCATCGCCGCATCTTCCACCGTCGTTGCTCTCCTCGCCTCCTCCCTCCTGGCCCAGTCCGCCTCCGCCTCTCTCGCCGCATCCGACCAGCCCACCCGCGCCCGCCACGCCATGGTCGTCACCATCCAGCACGACGCCTCCGACGCCGGCATCGCCATCCTCAAGCAAGGCGGCAACGCCGTCGACGCAGCCGTAGCCGTAGGCTTCGCTCTCGCCGTCGTCTACCCCCAGGCCGGAAACATCGGTGGCGGAGGCTTCATGCTCATCCGCGACAAGCACGGCAAAACCCACTTCCTCGACTACCGCGAAAAAGCCCCCGCCGCAGCCACTCGCGACATGTATCTCGACGCCCACGGCAACGTCGTCCCCGGCCGCTCCCTCGTCGGCTACCTCGCCTCCGGCGTCCCCGGCTCCGTCGCCGGACTCACCTACGCCCAGCAGCACTTCGGCAAACTGACCCTCGCCCAGGACATGGCTCCCGCCATCAAGCTCGCCACCGACGGCTACAGCCTATCCGCCGAAGAAGCCCACAACCTCCAGAACAAAAACCTCACCCGCTTCCCCACCTCCACTGCCATCTTCCAGCGCAACGGCAACTTCTACCAGCCCGGCGACACCTTCCGTCAGCCCCTGCTCGCCGCCACCCTCACCCGCATCGCCCAAGACCCCACCGACTTCTATCGCGGAGCCATGGCCCAGCAGATCGCCGCCTTCTCGCAGGCCGGAGGCGGCCTCATCACCACCGCCGACCTCGCCGCGTACGAAGTAAAAGACCGCGCTCCTATAACAGGTAACTACAAAGGTTACGAAATCATCACCGCACCGCCCCCATCCTCCGGTGGCATCGTTCTCATCGAAATATTAAACATCTTATCCAGTTACAATCTCCCCGCCCTCGGCCCAGACCGCTCCGCCGCCCAGGTCCACATCATCACCGAGGCCTTTCGCCGCGCCTACATGGACCGCGGCGACTACCTCGGCGACCCCGACTTCAACACCCTCCCCATCAAGCAAATGGCCGATCCCGCCTACGCCGCCGCCTGGCGCGCCTCCATCGACCCCACCAAACCAACGCCGTCCAAAGACCTCGTCCGCCCCGCCGGATTCATGCCCCCGCCCCCGCAACTCCCCACACCACACGAGTCCACCCAGACCACCCACTTCTCCATCGTCGACGCCGAAGGCAACGCCGTCTCCAGCACCTACACCCTCAACGGACTCTTCGGCTCCGGCCTCACCGTCGATGGCCTGGGCTTCCTCCTCAACAACGAGATGGACGACTTCACCAGCAAGATCGGCGTCCCCAACACCTACGGCCTCATCCAGGGCCCCGCCAACGCCATCGCCCCCGGCAAGCGCCCACTCTCCGCCATGACCCCCACCATCCTCACCCGCAACGGAAAACTCGCCTTCGTCCTCGGCTCCCCCGGCGGCTCCACCATCATCACCACCGTCGCCAACGACATCATCAGTACCGTCGACAACCACCTCAACATCCAGCAGGCCGCCGACGCACCGCGCTTCCACCACCAGTACCTGCCCGACCGCCTCGACCTCGAAAAGAAGTTCCCCGCCGACGTAGCTGACCAACTCAAATCCCTCGGCTACACCGTCAACCGCCTCGCCATCGCCGACGAGAAGAACCCCGGCGTCTGGGGCGACTCCGAACTCATCGCCATCGACCCCAAAACCCACGAACTCCTCGGCGGTCACGATCAGCGCAGAGCCTTCGGTAAGGTCGCACGATACTAACGTGCGCTTTGCTTTTTTCTGCGTCTGAGCAGAAACCCCATGGCCCCCAACGCTAACCCCGTTGTGGGCCCTTACTCCGGCTTGAAGTCCCGCTCTTCCACAATCTTCCACTCGTCATCGATCCGCTTCAACCGCAGCCGCGACCGTACCAGCCGCTCCACCGGAGCCGCCCCCACCGATGCCTGCGTGATGTAGTGCTTCACCAGTCGCAGCACCACCTCCGCATCGCTCTGCTTCTCCACCACAACATCTTCAATCTTCACCGTAAACAAATTTGGCCGCGCTTGAATATCCGCCTGCTTCTGCTTCAGCACCTCGGCATTGCTTACGTTCGACTGCAGAAAATATCGCTCCACAGGGTCGGCATAGAAAGAAGCCTGCGCCGCCGCATCCCGCGACCGCATCGCATCCGCCCAGTCCTGCACCCGCACCGTCACATCCGGATCATGCTCCTTCGCCAGCTTCAGCGCCGCTTCGGCCGCAGGATCAGGCTCCGCGTCCACCACCGCCGCAGGCTCCTGCGCCACAGGTGCCGCCACCGGAGTCCGCCCCAACAGCGAATCCACCCGCTCCACCAGTGCCCGATAGTGCGACTCCGTCCAGGGTCGCGGCAGTAGCTCATACCCCAGCGTTCCAGCCAGTAGCAGCAACACTACCGTCAACGCAGCAAACGTCCCCACCCGCAGCGGCGGCTTCACCTCCGTATCGTCCACCACCACCACCGGCAAATCCGGCAAGCTCTCCGCTCGAAACACCGCCCGCGATCCGCTGCTGCTACGCACACTGCCAACCGGCACCGCCACGGGTGGTAGTACCGGCGAAGTCACCGGCGGCACTCTCCTCCGTCCTTCACTCCGTCTCGTCTTGCCCCGCAGCTTGATCCCCGCCGCAACCCCCGGCACCATCGACGTCACGGCAGGTACTGCAGCCTCAACCGCGACCGCTGGCTCCGCAGCCACCGGATCTGCCACCATCCCTGCAGCCTCCACTGGAGCCACAACCTCCATCTCCATCGTCAACTCCGGCTCAGCCGCCACCACTACCACTGGCTCAGGCACGGGCACGGGTACGGGTACGGGTTCAGGCTTAGCCGCAATCTCCGCCGCAACCAGCTGCTCTACATCCTCCACCTGATCCGTCACCACCTCGGCTACCGGTACGATCCCCTCCGCCGCTGGCTTCTCCACAGGCGCACTGATTCTCTCGATCAGCCCTGCACCATGCACCGGCAAGCCCAACTCCCGCCGCATCTCCAGCAGCGCGCCTTCAATCTTCCCCTCCACAATCGAGTCCTGCGACATCTCCCCCAGAAGTGCCGATGCCTGGTACGTCACGTCGATCGACAGCACCGTCGCACCATCCACCTGCTGCGCCGCCACCACCGTTGTGTCCTTCCGGTTCACCACCCGTGGCGAAGGCCCAATCCCCAGCGCAGTCAGCTTCCCCTCCGCACGCACAATCTCCGCCGCTACTACGCGCAAGTGCGTCTCCAGGCAGCCCAGTACCCGCTCGCTCGAAACTTCCTCCACCGTCGTCGTCAACTCAAAATGCACAGTTCCTCAATCCTCAACCAACATCATCAGACTAACGTCTCTCCAGCCGCCACACATCCGCCAAAACCACAATCCCTCCGCAGCCTGCTCACTATGATAATTTGGGCACCGGAGAACAAGCCCCATGCCGTCCTTCCCCAACACCCGCACCACCAGCCTTCTCGCTTCCATCGCCCTGCTATTCAGCCTCTCCCTGCCAGCACTCGCCGCCAATCCCCTCCAGGTCAAAACCACTCAAGGCAAGGTCGAAGGTACCTTCACCGCCGACCAGCAGGTCCGCGCCTTCAAGGGCATTCCCTTTGCCGCGCCCCCCGTCAGCAACCTCCGCTGGCAGCCACCGCAACCCATCGCCAAATGGAAGGGTGTCCGCCTCGCCCACGACTTCGGGCCCCACTGCGAGCAGTCCACCACCTACAACGATATGGTCTTCCACGATCCCGGCCCCAGCGAGGACTGTCTCACCCTCAACATCTGGGCTCCCACCGGAGCCAAACCCGGCTCCCTCCCCGTCATGATCTGGATCTACGGCGGCGGCTACACCTCCGGCAGCACCTCCGAGAACCGCCAGGACGGACAGTTCCTCGCCCACCGCAACGTCATCGTAGTCTCCATGAACTATCGCCTCGGCATCTTCGGCTTCTTCAGCCACCCCGAACTCACCGCCGAATCCGCCCACCACGCCTCCGGCAACTACGGACTCATGGATCAGGCCGCCGCCATCGCCTGGGTCAAGCGCAACATCGCCCCCTTCGGCGGTGACCCCAACAACCTCACCCTCTTCGGCGAATCCGCCGGCTCCTTCTCCGTCAGCGCCCAGATGGCTTCGCCCCTCGCCAAAGACCTCCTCACCAAAGCCATCGGCGAGAGCGGCGCTCCCTTCTTCAGCAGCGGCCTCTCCTTCCCGCCCCTCCTCCAAAGCGAGCAGATCGACGCCAACTTCGCACAATCCGCCTTTGGAACCTCCAAACTCGCCGACCTCCGCAAACTCTCGCCCGAGGACCTCATCAAGGCCGCCACCGCCAAATCCAGCCCGCCGCCGCCCCGTTTCGGACCCAACATCGACGGCTACTTCCTGCCCGACTCCGTCCCCAACCTCTACGCCGCCGGCAAACAAGCCCACATCCCCCTGCTTGCTGGCTGGAACGCCGATGAAGGCCGCCCCACCGTCCTCTTCGCCAAACCCCAACCCACCGCCGCCTCCTTCACCGCCCAGGCCGTGCACGACTTCGGCGACCGAGCCCCCGAATTCCTCCGCGTCTACCCCGCCACCTCAGATGCCATCGCCCTCGCCTCAGCCGGAGACTTCGCCGGAGACCGCTTCATCGCCTTCTCCACCTGGCGCTGGCTCGAGGCCCAAACCCTCACCGGCAACGCCCCCGTCTACCGCTACTTCTTCACCCTCGGCTCCCCCGGAGACCAGAATCACTCCACCGCCATGGGCGCCTTTCACTCCGACGATATCGAGTACGTCTTCGGCACCCTCGACTCCCGCCCCGGTGCCATCTGGAGACCCGAAGACCGCCAACTCTCCAACCTCATCGGCCAGTACTGGACCAACTTCGCCCGTACCGGCAACCCCAATACCAGCCCCGCCTCCAACACCCCAGGCACCCTGCCCAACTGGCCCACCTACTCGCCCGCCAGCGGATGGCAAACCATGCACCTCAACGCCACCCCCAGCGCCACCCCCGACACCCTCCGCCCACGCTACCTCTTCCTCGACTCCATCTGGGCCAACCCCAAAAACTAACCCCACCACCCAAACCCTCGCAGCACCCTTAGCCCTGCCGTTACCCTTGCCTGTTTTCAGTTGTCATCCTTCGCGAAGCGGAGGACCTGCTGTTGCTCTTGCCCTTGCACTAGCCGTTACCACCACCGCCCGGGTGCCCCACACATACGGCAGCCTCGCCGCCGGATGGGTAGGCATCTATACCTCTACCACCCAGCTCTTGCACTTGCCCTCGCCTTCTACTCCCTATTCCCTACTCCCTACTCCCTCGCCTTCTACTCCCTCGCCTTCTACCCCCTACCTACCCTACTTCCCCAAAGCTCCCGCAATCGCCAACTCCGCCAACGGCCCCATCAAGCCATACCCCTTCGCATTCGGATGCACCCCATCAAAACTCAGCCCTTCCGCCATCCCACCCTGCGCATCTACGAGCGCCGAGTAGTAATCCAGATACATGTAACCATTCTCCGCACAATATCCCTTCAACCACCCATTCAGCGCGCGAATCTTCCCCGCCGGTTCCAACCCCCGATGCCACGGAAAATCCGCCGCCGGCAGTATCGACGCGAAGATCACCTTGATCCCATTCGCCCGCGCCAACTCCGCCATCGACTTCCAGTTCCCCTCCGTCATCTGTGCCGTCATCGGCCCCGTATTCCCGGCAACATCGTTCGTTCCGGCCAGAATCACCACCGCCTGCGGCTTCAGATCAATCACGTCCTGACGAAACCGCACCACCATCTGCGCCGTCGTCTGCCCGCTGATCCCGCGGTTCACATACGGCTTCCCCGGAAAAAACGTCCCCGTATTCGGCCTCCGCCCCCAAGCATCCGTAATCGAATCCCCAAAGAACACCACCCGCTGCTCCCCTGCCGCCACCGGCCCCAGCGCAGCATTCTCCGCACCATACCGCCCCAACTGCGGCCAGTCCGCCAACTTCGCTTCCGCCGCCGCCAGCTTCTTCGCCGTCGCATCCTCAGCCACCGCTGCCGTACTCACCGTCCCCGAGATTGTCTGTCCCCACCCCGAAACCCCAGCCAACCCCACACTCCCCAGCAACACCAAATTCCGCAAAGCCTTCATCCCGAATCCCCTTTCTCCAGAACCCTGCCACTTGCCCGTACCGTTGCCCTGCAGTTCTAGCTTTCCCCTTCACCCGCCAGCCTGCGCCGTCCATCATCCACCCAATCCCAACACGGCGCAAACAAAGGCCTTCAAATCACCTCTGTCTGCGCCACCCGTTCCCACCCGCATCCTTACCAGCGCTGATGCACCAAACCCCGCACCTTCTCGTCATAGATCCGCTTCACTGCCGCCATCACCTCCGCCGAAAGCCCCGGCAACTCGGAAGCCCGAGCATTGTCCGCCACCTGCTCCGGCCGCTTTCCACCCGGAATCGCACAGCTCACCGCATCGAACATCAGTATCCACTTCAGCGCAAACTGCGGCATCGTCATCCCTGCCGGGATCAACCCCCGCAGAGCCTCCACCGCCTCCAGCGCCACGTCATAGTCCACCCCCGAGAACGTCTCGCCCACATCGAACATCTCGCCATGCCGATTGAAGTTCCGATGGTCATCCGCCGCAAACTGCGACTCCTTCGTCAGCTTCCCCGTCAGCATCCCACTCGCCAGCGGTACCCGCGCCAGAATCCCCACCTGCTTCTTCTTCGCCTGCTCAAAAAACACCTCCGCAGGACGCTGACGGAAGCAGTTAAAAATAATCTGCACCGTCTGCACATTCGGATACTCGATCGCCTTCAGCGCCTCTTCCACCCGCTCCACGCTCACCCCGTAGTACCGAATCTTCCCCGCCTCCACCAGCGCATCCATCCGCCCAAAGATCTCCGGATGGTAGTACGCATCCGTCGGCGGACAGTGCAACTGCACCAAGTCCAGACAATCCGTATTCAGATTCTTCAGATTCTCCTCCACCCACCCGGCAAGGTTCAGCTCGCTGTATCCCTCCACCGTCTGCTTGGGCAGCTTCCGCCCCACCTTCGTCGCAACGACGATCTCCTCCTTGCGCTCCTTCTTCAACTGCGCAATATGCCGCTCGCTTCGCCCATTCCCATATACATCCGCCGTATCCAGAAAATTGATCCCTGCATCCACCGCCGCATGCAGCGCCGCCATTGCATCCGCGTCGGACACATCGCCCCACGCTCCGCCAATCGCCCACGCTCCAAAGCTGATCTCCGACACCGTCCAACCCGTCCGTCCCAACACGCGATAGTTCACAGTATTTCTCCTCCCCAACAGCATACTGCGTGTCACATCAGCTTCGTACCCGCTCGCCAATCGCCCACACTGCCCACCACTGTTGTACTTTTAGTTAAGATGCAACCCGGCCTCTCCACGTACGTCTTCCTCCAGCAGCGCCTGCACCCCGGCCTGCTCGACGCCATGCTCCGCGGCCTCGCTCCCTACGGCAGCCCCACCATCGAACTCTTCGCCGCACGCCACCACTTCGACTACACCGACCGCGCCATCGTCCGCGACATCGCCACCTGGTTCCGCGACACCGGCACCGCCGCCACGCTTCACCAGCCCATCTTCCTCGACGGCTCCTCCGCCCCCATCTGGTCCCGCCACGTCCCCCCCACCCTCAACCTCATCGACCCGGAGAAATCCCGCCGCATCGACGCCATGGACGAGGTCAAGCGCGCCCTCGAGTCCGCCGAGCAGATCCCCATCTCCGCCATCACCCTCCACCTCGGCCTCAAAGACGACCCCTGGAACCTCCGCTCCCTCGAAAACTCCCTCACCGCCATCGAACACCTCAAAGCCTTCGCCCACCCCCTCGGCGTCAAAGTCCTCCTCGAAAACCTCCAGAACGAAGTCACCACCCCCGACCACCTTCTCGAAATCCTCCGCGTCGGCCACTTCGACAACGTAGGCATCGCCCTCGACCTTGGCCACGCCCACCTCAGTGCCAATGCCTCAAACACCACCGCTCCCCTCACCATCAACGCAGCGCTCGAACTCCTCCGCCCCCGCATACACGCCCTCAACCTACACGACAACGCCGGCCTTAAAGACGATCATCTCTGGCCTGCCATCGAAAACGTAACTAATCCAGTCACAATCAACTGGACCACCCTCGCCACTCAACTCGCTACCCTCCCCGCCACCACCCCTGCCATCCTCGAAATCCACCACGAACTCAACGAATCACCCGAAGCCGTCACCTCCAAAGCCTCAGCCTTCTTCTCCCATCAATCCCGCCTCACCGAATACCTCCCCACCCCCTGAAACTCGCTTATGCACTAGCTTTCAGCTACACCACGGCTTCATCCCTGGGTCTCACCGCCCCAGCTACAAAGCGGGCTTTTACCCCTGGAATATGCTCTCCCGGCCCGCTGCACGCCAGCCTGCATCAGCGTAAACTGTAGCTCTCATGCCATCGACGAACATTGCCACCATCGCCTCCCTCGCCGCCCACGAAGGCCAAACCGTCACCCTCCGCGGCTGGCTCTACAATCTCCGAGCCTCCGGCAAGCTCCTCTTCCCCATCTTCCGCGACGGCACCGGCACCATCCAGGGCATCGTCCCCAAAGCCGCCGTCCCCGAAGCCGTCTTCGACACCCTCAAAAACCTCACCCTCGAGTCCTCCCTCACCGTCACCGGCAAAGTCCGCGCCGACTCCCGTGCCCCCTCCGGCTTCGAGCTCGACGTCGAAGACGTCCACATCCTCCAGCGCGTCCCCGACGAAACCCCCTTCCCCATCACCCTCAAAGAGCACGGCGTCGACTTCCTCATGGAGCACCGCCACCTCTGGCTCCGCACCCCGCGCCAGTCCGCCATCCTCCGCGTCCGCGCCACCATCATGCGCGCCGCCGCAGAATACTTCGACACCAACGGCTTCATCCGTACCGATCCACCCATCCTCACCCCCAACGCCTGCGAAGGCACCTCCGAACTCTTCGAGATGGACTACTTCGACGACGACAAGGCTTACCTCACCCAGTCCGGCCAGCTCTACATCGAAGCCACCGCCCTCGCCCTCGGCAAGGTCTACTCCTTCGGCCCCACCTTCCGCGCCGAAAAATCCAAAACCCGCCGCCACCTCACCGAGTTCTGGATGATCGAACCCGAAGTCGCCTTCCTCGAGCTCGACGGCCTCCTCAACCTCGCCGAAGGCTTCATCACCCACATCGTCACCACCGTCCTCCAGCACCACCGCGCCGACCTCAAAGTCATCGGCCGCGACATCCCCAAACTCGAAGCCGTCATCGGCATCTCACCCGAACCAGCCACAGAGCCGGGTGCCCCATCTTCGCCTGCGCACTTGCAGGCTAAGGTGGGTGGAAGCACCGCAGAACCCAACCGTTTCCCCCGCTTGAGCTACGACGAAGCCCACGCCATGCTCGAAGACGCCTACTCCCGCGGCCTCATCGAGAACCCCCACAAATACGGCGACGACTTCGGCTCCCCCGACGAGACCTACATCTCCAGCCAATTCGCCAAACCCGTCATGATCCACCGCTACCCCGCCGCCATCAAGGCCTTCTACATGCAGCCCGACCCCGCCGACCCCACCAAGGCCCTCTGCGTCGACGTCCTCGCCCCCGAGGGCTACGGCGAAATCATCGGCGGCAGCCAGCGCGTAGACTCCTACGACCTACTAAAATCCCGCATCGAAGAACACTCCCTGCCCCTCGCCGCCTTCCAGTGGTACCTCGACCTGCGCAAATACGGCTCCGTCCCCCACAGCGGCTTCGGCATGGGCATCGAACGCGCCGTAGCCTGGATCTGCGGCCTGGACCACGTCCGCGAAACCATCCCCTTCGCCCGCACCCTAAACCGCATCTACCCCTAACCAAATCTCCACTCAACCGGGTGCCCCATCTTCGCCTGCGCACTTGCAGGCTAAGGTGGGCATTCGCTCCAGCGAACCGCTCTCTCCAACTCACAACAAAAGCTCAAAGGTCAGCATGTTACTCAACCCGACCTCCCCACCCGATCTGGTAGATTTAGGCCATGAAAAAGATGATCGTGGCCTGCGTTCTGCTGGTCGGCTCAAATCTGACCGCTAGCGGCCAGATCAAACGAACCGTCGTCCCCATGAAAGATGTCCTCAGCAAGGCGCTGGGACAAATGCTCCTTACAAATCCCGGAGCGCATCCCTTCCATCTGAAAATTGTCGTCTCGGAACCAGAAAACCCGCAGTCGCCCTATCAGGGAACGATAGAAGAGTGGTGGGTCTCGCCAGACCAGTGGCGGCGCGAAGTTACCGCAACAGATGGCCTCCACCAGACCATCGTGTTTGTAGATGGAAAGAAAACCGAGCAGGACGAAGGAGCCTATTTCCCTCTATGGCTGCGCAGATTTGTCTTGGCAGCCTTCAATCCAGTTCCGAATGTGGAAGCGTGGTCTGCAAGCGGCATGCAGATTGAACAAGTCACATTGCCGAATGGGGACAAGACCGACGCCTGCGCCCGAACGCAGTCAAAAATCGGCTCCGGAGATAACGCAACCGATTCATTCTCAAGCCTATGCTTTGATGGCGATGGAAGACTGAAGTTCTTCGGCAACCCTCGCTACACCATGGAATTTCATGACTATCGTGACTTCGCAAAGAAGAAATATCCCAGGCAATACATCGATCATCCGGAACCCGGCACAGAGCTTGTCGGAGCCGTCACAACTCTCGAAGACGAAGCCAAGGCAAACAACCCCACAGATCTTTTCCTACCACTAAATCGAGATGACAACCTCTTCGAATCGGTACCGGTGAGTTCATCGGCCATGGAGCAACTAAGCTCTGGAAACCCGGCCATCGTTTGGCCACCCGTCCATTCCGGAAATCTACGCGGACGGCTGGCCATGTACATATCGGTAGATCGAGATGGAAACGTTCGCGAAGCATGGCCACTCAACTCCGACAACGCCGGACTCGAAGACCCCGCTCGTGACCAGGTGCGTCAATGGAAGCTGAAGCCAGCAGTCGATAAGAGCGGAAACCACGTGCAAGTGGACGGAGGCTTAGGATTCAGCTTTGAGACCAAGATCGGCGACCCACTTCCAGAACTGAGTGACTCCGAGGTGCGCATTCTGGCTACAAGAATCGTCGAGCCAACGTGGCCAGCCGGAACACTTAAATCCGGAGAGGTCATCGAGATGTATGTAAGCGTCAACGAAATGGGAATGTTGACTGGGACGGGATTCAATAAAGTCCCAGCGGCGGCTCAAGGCCCACTGCTGAGCGCAATACGTCAGTGGACCTTTACACCACTCATCCGCAACGGTAAACCGCAATACTTCCACGGAGTTGTCCGCTTCACAGTTCCCTAAAGTCATGGCTGCCGAGTGCCTCATTCATGCAGCCCCATCGCATAAATAGGCCATTCGCGCAAAGCGCGAACCTACCCTCCCCGCCGCACGAACCCCGTCCCGCATCTAAAATTGAACCCAACATGAAACATCTACAAAACATCGTCGCCGCATCCCTCTTCCTCTTCTGCCTCACCGCCGCAGCGCAGCAGGCCCGCGGCAACTGGCGCGCCGCCAGCTCCACCGCCCGCACCATCACCGGCGACATCACCATCGCCACAGAAAAAATGTCCATCAACTTCATCAGCTTCCCCATCTCTCAGGCCCGCGCCCTCGACCCCGCCGAGACCCACGCCCTCTTCGATCCCGACAGCACCACCCCCGCCCCCGGCACCGCTACCCTCTACCATCTCAACATCCCCGCCGAGAGAAAGTTCCTCAACCGCAACAGCCTCTGCGGCTCCGACGACACCCAGTGGATGGTCACCTACGTCACCGGCCGCTCCCTGCAACTCGCCTTCTTCTCCAGCCAGAAGCCCCCCGTCTTCACCCTCGAAGCCATCTCCAACTCCACCGATCTCTGCGGCACCTTCGCCTACATCCGCTAACGCACCCCACCTGCGCCTTACCGCAACACACAATTCACCGGAACCAGCGCCTTCGGTATCTCCGCCGCTCCCAGCAATTCCAGCAGGCTGATCTCCACCGTCCGCGCCATCGCCCACAGCGGCAGCGCGTTCAGCGAGTCACCAAACGGCTCCTCCAACTCATCTCCCAGCACATCCAGCCCAAAGAACGCATACGCCACCACCACGCAGAAGACCGGCGTCGCCCACCCCAGTGTCCCCACCAGGCTGAACGGCAGCAGAAAGCAGAACGCATACGCCGTCCGGTGCAGCAGCAGCGTATACGTAAACGGAGTCGGTGTCCCTCGTATCCGCTCGCACGCCACCTGGATCGCGGTCATCGCCACCACCCGCTCCTCGAACCCCCGCCACACCTGCTCTCCAATCTCTCCCTCCGCCAGCATCGCGCCATACTCCCCCGCCAGCCCCCGCAGCACGGCATCCGGAACGCTCCGCCCCTCCGCCACCTCGCTCCACCCGTTCCCATACCGAGCCACCTCCGCCGCCATCCCCTCCCCCCGCAGATGCGACATCAGCGCATACACATACGCAATCGCTCCCCGCACCACCCGCTCCCGCCGCATGCGGTCCCCGCCCGGCAGCAGCAACGCCATCCGCCCAAAGCTCCGCAACTCCCCAATCAACGCACCCAACTGCCGCCGCGCCTCCCACCAACGGTCGTAGCAGGCATTGTTCCGAAACCCCAGAAAGATCGACAACGCAATACCCAGCAGCGTAAACGGAGCCACACTCCACCCGCGAAACACCTCCGGCAACCGCCGCTCCGCCCACACCACCCCCACCGAAAACACCAACACCGACACAATCTGCGGCGCAATCCGCGGCACGATCGATAACCGAAAGATCCCCAGCAACTCCCACACCCGCGGCCTTGGCCGAACAATCATGCGTCACCCCCGGCAAACACAGCACTACCAGCCTGCCCCCTCCCAGCATAAACGCACCCATCCCCGCCCAGCCCGCCCCTCATGTTTCAATAGAAGTAAGGACTCATTCAAAACATGCCTCTCAATTGTGGAATCGTTGGTCTCCCCAACGTCGGTAAAAGCACCATCTTCAACGCCCTCACCTCAGCCAAGGCGCAGGCCGCCAACTACCCCTTCTGCACCATCGACCCCAACACCGGCGTCGTCACCGTGCCAGACACCCGCCTCGACCGCATCACCGCCTTCGTCAAGCCCAACTCCATCGTCCCCACCACCATGGAGTTCATCGACATCGCCGGCCTCGTCGAAGGAGCCTCCAAGGGCGAAGGCCTCGGCAACCAGTTCCTCGGGCACATCCGCTCCACCGACGCCATCCTCCACGTCGTCCGCTGCTTCGAAGACCCCGAAGTCATCCACGTCGCCGGCGGCGTCAACCCCCTCCACGACATCGACATCATCAACACCGAACTCCTCCTCGCCGACCTCGACACCGTCGAGAAGCGCTACGCCAAGGTCGAAAAACTCAACAAGCCCGCCAACGCCGACCACAAGATCAAGACCGAGTTCGCCGCTCTCACCAAGCTCAAGGAAGCTCTCGAAGCCGGTAAACCCGCTCGCACCGTGGACCTCTCCGACGAAGAGCGGCCCTACACCCGCGACCTCCACCTCATCACCGCCAAACCCATGCTCTACGTCGCCAATGTCGACGAGTCCGGCCTCTCCGGGCACAACCCCTGGGTCGATGCCGTAGAAAAACGCGCCGCCGAAGAGCACTCCCAGGTCGTCCGCATCTGCGGCGCCATGGAGTCCGAGATCGCCCAGCTTGAACCCGCCGAGCGCACCGAGTTCCTCAAGGAGATGGGCCTCGAAGAGCCCGGCCTCAACCGCCTCATCCACTCCGCCTACGCCCTGCTCAACCTCATCACCTACTTCACCGCCGGCGTACAGGAGGTCCGCGCATGGACCATCGTCCGCGGCACCAAAGCCCCCGGCGCAGCCGGAGTCATCCACTCCGACTTCGAAAAGGGCTTCATCAAAGCCGACTGCTACCACTGCGAAGACCTCTTCAAATACGGCAGCGAGCAAGCCGTCAAAGAAAAGGGCCTCCTCAAATCCGAAGGCAAGGAATACACCGTCAAAGACGGCGATATCCTCTTCTTCAAATTCAACGTATAACCACTCAACCCATCCCACTCATCCGTGCACCCGACCCCATCGCCATAGGGTCGGGTACACGCCTGCCGAGTCACATCCCACCCCCATGACAAACCCACCCAAATGGCGTCAAATAGAGCAGAGGTGACCTGGAACTCAATCTGTCACCGGAGCAACCACACCTATGAACGACTTCCGCAGTAACTCCTTTCCCACCATCATCGACGTGCCCCGCGAAGAGACCGCGTCGCTCCTCTCCAAGGTGCTGGCCATCACCGCCTTCGGCTTCCTCATCACCGCCTTTGGCGTAGCCACCGCACCCGCCTGGAGCACCCTGCCCGGCCTCATCGCCGTCTTTGCCCTCATCTTCGGCATCAACTACGCCCGCCGCGCCGCCAACCACGGCCTCGCTCTCGGACTCTTCCTCACCCTTACCTACTTCATGGGCTGGGAGATCGGCCCGCTCATCCAGCGCTACATCCACAACTTCGGCACCGCCATCGTCTTCAACGCCGCCACCACCACCGGTGCCGGTATGGCCGTCCTCGGCTGCATCGCCTATCTCTTCAACATCAACTACCGCAAGATCACCGGCATCGCCTTCGCCGCGCTACTCGGACTCATCGTCGTCGGCATCGTCAGCATGTTCTTCCACTTCCTCTCTCCCGACACCTACTCCTGGCTCACCCTCGGCATCTTCAGCCTTCTCACCGTAGGCGACTTCGCCCGCATCCGCGCCGGTGGCGACGGCCAATCCGCCGTCTCCCTCGCCCTCTCCATCTACCTCGACGCCATCAATATCTTCCTCGCCGTCCTCCAACTCTCCGGCGGACGCCGCAGAAACTAAACCACTATCCCCTGCAACCGGGCAGCCGCAATCCAACGCAGCCAAGTAGAGAAGGCCACCCAACCCGGGTGGCCTTCTCTGTTATGCAGCATACGGTGCAACTATCCGTTACGCCCCGTCTCTACTGACATCCGGTAAACGCCAGTGTAGGCACCGCAACCGCAGCCCCCGCAACCGGCACCACCGCTGTCGACTGCAACTCGCCCGGCGAGCAATCCGAAAGCCCGCCCGACGACGGCACCAATGCAATGCCATCCACCGTGTACGACGCAGCCACGCCGCTCTGCGTCAGCGGAGTTCCCCCCGCCACAAACGCCCCGAAGAACGCCGGACCGGCAGGTACAGGCAGCACATATCCAATGCAATCCGTACCCGTCGCACATGCGCTGTTGCTTACCGTCGCGACCGACAACGTCGTGCTCGGCTGGTTGAAGCTTGGCACCGCCGGGATCGTCACCGTCAGACCATTGCTCAACGTCTCCAGCGCGCTCACCTGCACATCGGCAATCGTGCCCGCTGGCGGATTGGCGCTATTCTGCGCACTCACCACGCCCTGCAGCGTCGATGCTCCTGCCGAAAACACTGGCAGCGCATGCATCTGCACCACAGACAGCGTAGAGCCAGTCGTCACCCCGGTCACCACCGTCGGCGAATACACCACACCACTCGAACTGGTTCCTACAATCACCACGTCAAACGTCCCCGTAGGCAGCGGGCAGAACACAAACGCACCCGTCGCATCCGTCAGCGTATTCATATACACCCGGTCAACATTGGGATTCGCGCTGGTCTTGTCCGGCTGCTCCAGCAGCACCGTCACCGGTCCCGTCAAAGGCTTGCCCGTCGCGCTGTCCACCACCACTCCGTTGATCGACGTCGAGATTGTGCTCACCTCGCCCGCATGCAGCACCGGCTTCAACCGATACTGCCCATTCCCCTGCTGCACAATCGACACGCAGGTATTGAAGTCGATATCCAACTCCTTCGTCTGGCCCGCAGCAATATTGAATCCGCCATTCGCAATCTGCCCCACCGGAATCTTGATACCCGTCTTCGACTCGCTCGATAGCTGTAGCGTATGCACACTGCCGTCATCCAGCACCACGCAGTTCGCCGTCGTCGTGCACGCATTCGTGGTTCCCTTACCCGAAGCTGGGACCGCCAGATTGTCCGCCAGAATCACCCGAATCTGCTGATAATTGCCCGGCTGCAGCTCCAGCGGATCACCCAGCGACGCCAGAAAACACTGACTCGACGCCAACCCCAGCAAGTCCACCTGCTGCGGCGCAGCCGATAACTGCGGAGTCAAATCCACCCAGCCCGGATCACTGTCCGCCGCCGTCGCGCTCACATGCGCCCGAACGTCGGCGATCGTCACATACACATGCTCATAAGGACCATTTGGCGCCTGGCACGTCGAGGGATCGCTCACCTTCACCGACGCCGTCGCCATCCCCGTCGCCGTACTCGCCGCAGTCGTGCTGCTGCTACAGCCGGAAAATATCGCTCCCGCCAAACCAACCCCTACAGCCAATGCAGCCAGAACCACCGTAAATCGACCACGCTTTACCCCGGAACGATTGCTAAAATCCTTCGCAACAGACATAAGAGCCCCTTTTGTTTCAAAATGTATGGATGGATCAACCGCTCGGAAGCGCAGCACAGGAAGAGCGTTCGACCTCACCGTTCTGATGCACATTTCGTGTGCAGAGTTTTGCGGTAGCGCCCAGTATAGCCACGCATTCTCTCCATCTCCCCCCACAGGTTCTACCCCTTTTGGGTGATGCCCGCACCCCCCTTTCTATGCAGCGTCCCTGCAATCTCCCTACCAACCCACCCATAACCCCTTTATCTCCAATACAAACTCCTCCATCACCCGCAGTCCGCCTGCACTCCCCCAGACTCGCCATGCACCACACCCACCCGCCACCTCCCCACCGCCGTACCCCCGCTGGTTCCTTTCCGTCTCCCACCCCGCAAACCACAGCCACCTGAACGACACTAACTACAGCCCTCAATTCAGGACCTCAGACATGAAGAAAAAACTACGCATCGGCATTCTCTTCGGCGGCCGCTCCGGCGAGCACGAAGTCTCCCTCCTCTCCGCTGCCTCCATCCTCAAGTCCATCGACAAGAAAAAATACGACGTCGTCCCCATCGGCATTACCAAATCCGGCCACTGGCTCCCTCCAGCCGCCGCCCAGAACCTCCTCACCGGCACCGGCACCAACGAGCCTCTCCAACTCGCCGCCAGCGCCGATCTCGTCCACCAATCCACCCAGCTCTCCCAATCCCTCGACGTCATCTTCCCCGTCCTCCACGGAACCTTCGGCGAAGACGGTACCATCCAGGGCCTGCTCGAACTCGCCGACATCGCCTACGTCGGCTCCGGAGTCCTCGGCTCAGCCGCCGGCATGGACAAAGACGTCATGAAGAAGCTCTTCAGCGCCGCCAACCTCCCCCAGACCCCACACCTCGCCATCACCCGCTCCCAGTGGCGCGACCAGCCCGCCCGCTGCACTACCCTCATCGAGAAATCCCTCCGCTACCCCCTATTCGTCAAGCCCGCCAACCTCGGCTCCTCCGTCGGCATCTCCAAGGTCCACGACCGCACCGAACTCGCACCCGCCATGGACCTCGCTGCATCCTTCGACCGCAAACTCGTCATCGAGCAAGGCGTCGGAGGCCCCGGCGTCAAACCCCGCGAACTCGAAGTCGCCGTCCTTGGCAACGACGACCCCCAGGCCTCCGTCGTTGGAGAAATCGTCCCCGGCGCCGAGTTCTACGACTACGACGCCAAATACCACTCCGACGAATCTATCCCCATCATCCCCGCACCCCTCACCGCCGCCCAGTCCAAACAGATCCGCGCCATGGCCATCGCAGCCTTCCGCGCCTGCGACTGCTCCGGCCTCGCCCGCGTCGACTTCCTCATGCAGCCCGCACGCCGCGCTGCCAAAGGTCAACCCGCCCAAAAAGCCGCCATCTTCCTCAACGAAATCAACACCATGCCAGGATTCACCAGCATCTCCATGTACCCCAAACTCTGGAATGCCACTGGCCTGCCCTACAAACAGCTCATCGACCGCCTCATCCAACTAGCCCTCGAACGCCATCAGGAAAAACAGCAAACCCACTTCACCCGCGCCTGACCCACCTCAACAACCCAGAAACCTCAGGTCGCGATCATCAGACCTGGGGTCATCCCACTCCTGGAAGTGCATCGTCTCCTGCACCACCCCACCTAAACCACCCGCGAGTGCTTATACCCCTCCGCCGACAACGCCACCAGCAGCTCCTCCACCTGCTCCCGACCACGCGTCTCCATCGTAATGTCGATCACCGTGTCCCCCAGGTTCACCCCGTAGTACGCCCGGTTGTGCAGCGTATCCACAATGTTTGCCCGATGCCGTGCAATCAGCTGTGTCAAATCCGCCAGCGCACCCGGCTTATCCAGCAGATGGATCCGCAAACGAATCATCCTGCCATCCTGCACCAGGCCGCGTTCAATAATCCTGCTCAACAAAGTCACATCGATATTGCCGCCGCACACCAGCACCGCCGTATGCGCTCCCTGCGGAATCACCGTCGTCTTCTGCTGCAGCAACGCCGCCAGCGCCGTCGCACCCGCACCCTCCGCCAGCGTCTTCTCCCGCTCCAGCAGCATCAGGATCGCCGACGCAATCTCGTCCTCATCCACCGTCACAATCTCGTCGACATACCGCTCCACCATCGGATACGTCACCGATCCCGCCCGCCGTACCGCAATACCATCCGCAATCGTCGTCGCCGGATCGATCGTCACCGGCCCATGCGCCGCCACCGCCGCCACCATCGAAGGCAGCCGCGACGTCTGCACCCCCACCACCTTCACCCACGGCTTGGACTCCTTGATCGCGCACGCAATCCCGCCAATCAACCCGCCCCCACCGATCGGCACCACCACCGCCTCCAGCTCTGGTATCTGCTCCAGCAACTCCAGCCCAATCGTTCCCTGCCCCGCCATCACCGCCGCATCGTCGAACGGATGGATAAATGTCATCCCCGCCGCATCGCACCGCCGCATCGCCTCCGCATACGCCTCGTCGTAGTTCGCCCCATGCAGCACCACCTCCGCGCCAAAACCACGCGTCGCCGTCACCTTTACCAGCGGAGTCGCCAGCGGCATCACGATCAACGCCTTGATACCCCGCGCCGTCGCATGGTACGCCACCCCCTGCGCATGGTTGCCCGCGCTCGCCGCCACCACCCCCATCGCCGCCTGCTCCGCCGTCAGCATCGCAATCCGGTTCAGCGCCCCGCGTTCCTTGAAGCTCCCCGTCATCTGCAGGTTTTCCAGCTTCAAATAAACCTGCTGCCCCGTCAGCCCCGACAACATCTGCGAGTGCGGACACGGTGAGTAATAAATCGCCCCGCGCAACCGTTCCCGCGCCGCCTGTACATCGCCCAGATCAATCGGATAGTTCGTCTCAGTCAAAGCCATCGTCCCTTTAGACTAACGGAAACAAACACCCCCCAGCCAATCTCCACCTCACGCTCTGCACCTTGCCTGCCTTCCTCTCGTCAGCCTTCGCAGCAGCACACACGGGCTATTGCCTTTGCCCGTTCCCTACCCCCACAAACCGAATCCATTCCACTCCCACCTCCATCCCATCCCTGATCCTCTTTTATGATGGAAGGTGCATGGCAACCCAGGAACCCGTAGAAGAAGTCTGGATACCCCGGTTCAACCCCTGGGCCATCGCTCTCACCGTCACCCTCGCCACCTTCATGGAGGTGCTCGATACCTCCATCGCCAACGTCGCCCTCCCCCACATCGCCGGCTCCCTCGGAGCCTCGCAGGACGAAGCCACCTGGGTCCTCACCAGCTACCTCGTCTCCAGCGCCATCGTCCTCCCCATCTCCGGTTGGATCTCCAACCGCATAGGACGCAAGCGCTTCTACATGACCTGCGTCGCCCTCTTCACCCTCTGCTCCTTCCTCTGCGGAATCGCCCCCACCCTCCCCATCCTCATACTCTGCCGCATCCTCCAGGGAATCGGCGGCGGCGGCCTCGCACCCTCCGAACAAGCCATCCTCGCCGACACCTTCCCCGTGGAAAAACGTGGCCAGGCCTTCGCCCTCTACGGCATGGCCGTCGTCGTCGCCCCCGCCATCGGCCCCACCCTCGGCGGATGGATCACAGACAACTTCAACTGGCACTGGATCTTCTTCATCAACGTCCCCATCGGCATCTTCTCCCTCTGGCTCTCCAACCGCATGGTCGAAGACCCACCCCACATCAAGGCCCGTACCCGCATCAAATCCCCCGTCGACTTCCTCGGCCTCGGCCTCGTCGCTACCGGCGTAGGATGCCTCGAATTCTTCCTCGACAAAGGTCAGGAGAAAGACTGGTTCGGCGATCCCACCATCACCACCGTCGCCATCCTCAGCGCCATCCTCCTCATCACCTTCGTCGTCTGGGAGTGGCGCCACCCCGACCCCATCGTCGATCTACGCCTGCTCCGCAACCGCAACTTCGGCACCGCCGTCTTCCTCCAGTTCGTCCTCGGCATGGTCCTCTTCGGCTCCACGGTCCTCATCCCCCAGTACCTCCAGACCCTCCTTGGCTACACCGCAGAACGCGCCGGAATGGTCCTCTCCCCCGGCGGCCTCATCCTCATCGTCATGATGATGATCGCCGGTCGCACGGTCGGCAAAGTCGATCCCCGCCTGCTCGTCGTCCTCGGCTACACCGCCACCGCCGCCGGCCTCTACAACCTCACCCGCCTCTCGCTCGACTCCAGCTTCGGAACCATCACCTTCTGGCGCATGCTCCAGGTCGCAGGACTCCCCTTCGTCTTCATCCCCATCAGCACCCTCAACTACGTCGGCGTCCCCCGCTCCAAATCCAACCAGATCTCCAGCCTCTCCAACTTCGCCCGCAACCTCGGCGGCAGCGCAGGAACCGCCATGCTCACCACCTTCCTCGCCCGCACCGCCCAAACCCACCAGGTCCAGCTCGCCGCCAATACCGTCCCCGGCAGCCTCCCCTACGAGCACTACATCGCCAGCCTCACCGCCATGCTCCGGGCCACCGGCATGTCCGCCCACCAGGCCACCCAGGTCGCCATGGGCATGGCTTACCGCGAGATGCTCCGCCAGGCCTCCATGCTCAGCTACAAAAACGCCTTCACCATCATGTCGATTGCCATCCTCAGCCTCACCCCTTGGCCCTACCTCATGCGCCTGCCCGCACGAACCCCCAAACCCATCCCCGAAGACGCCATAGGCCACTAGCCCACCCGCAGCTACTCCTGCCGACGCGCCCGAAACTTGTTGCCCAAAGCAAACTCATCCCGCAACTCCGGCGTCCGCAGATTCTCCCGAACATGCGCCAGCCGCTGCTCCAATGCCAGCAGCGTATCCGCAATTGGCTGCGTATTCGTCAACGCCACATCCCGCCACATGCTGTAAGGACTAGCACCCAACCGCGTCGTCTCCCGCAGCGCCCGGCCACCAATCGCCATAATCTCCGGAGCATCCCCAAACTTGTCTTCCAGCAACGCCGCCAGCGCCGTCGACAGCATCTGCGGCAGATGGCTCACCCAAGCACACAACTCATCATGACGGGCAGCATCCATATCCAGCGTCTGCGCCCCAAACCGCCCCACCCACTCCCGCCATTCGCGCTCCAGCGGACTCACATCCGTCCCCAAAGGCGTAAACAGCCACATCGCCCGCACAAACAAAAACGCATCCGCCAGCAGCGCACCGCCGGACTCCTTACCCGCCATCGGATGACCAGGCAAAAACCGCGCCCGCCCCGGCTGATTGAACAACTCCCGAGCCAGCGTCTGGATCTCCAGCTTCGTACTGCCTACGTCCGTCACCAACTGCTTCGGCCCCAGCATCGGAGCCAGCCGATGCATCCAGTCCTTGATCGCCAGCACCGGAACCGCCAGCACAATCACATCTGCCTTCCGCAGCGCCTGTTCTTCGCTCAACGGTCCGCTCTCCGGCTCATGAATCGCACGACGCCGCAGCGCCGACAGATACTCCAGCCGGTTCGAGTCAATCCCCGTGATCTCGCCTTCAAATCCCGCCGCTCTCAGGGCGAGGCCAACCGATCCTCCAATCAGCCCCGTCCCGATAATCGTCACTCGTTCCATCATCGTTTACGCGATCGTCCGTCCAACCACTGGAGCCAGCAACCGCAGCTTCGCAATCAGGTCTTCCAGTTGCTTCGGATACAGGCTCTGCGCACCATCGCTCATCGCCTTGTCTGGATTCGGATGCATCTCCATCAGCAAACCATCCGCACCCGCAGCCACGCTCGCCAGCGCCATCGGAGGCACCAGATCGCGAATCCCAACCCCATGCGAAGGATCGCCAAACACCGGCAGGTGCGTCAGCTTCTTCAGCACCGGAATCGCAGAGATATCCATCGTGTTCCGCGTGTACGTCTCGTACGTCCGAATCCCGCGCTCGCACAACATCAAATCGTAGTTGCCGCCAGACAAAATGTACTCCGCGCTCAACAACACCTCTTCGATCGTCGCCGAAATCCCGCGCTTCATCAGCACCGGCTTCCGCACATGCCCCAACTCCCGCAGCAGGTTGAAGTTCTGCATGTTCCGAGCACCCACCTGGAAGCAGTCGATATACGGCAGCATCAACTCAATCTGCGAGATCTCCATCACCTCGGTAATCACCAGCAGACCCGTCTCGTTGCTCACATCCCGCAGCAGCTTCAGCCCTTCCAGTCCCATGCCCTGAAAGCTGTATGGCGAACTCCGTGGCTTGAACGCACCGCCCCGCAAAAACTGCGCTCCCGCAGCCTTCACCTGCTTCGCGCTCGTCAAAATCTGATCCCGCGACTCCACCGAGCACGGCCCGGCCATAATCACTACCTGCTGGCCCCCAACCACTACGCCATTCGGAAACGTAACCTTCGTCCCCTCAGGACGAAAGTTCCGGCCAGCCAGCTTGTACGGAGACGAGATCCGGTACGCATCATGCACGCCCGCCAGCACTTTGAACTCCGCCACATCAAAGTGGTCCGGCGTGCCCACGCCAGCCAGAATCGTCTGCGTCGCACCCGTAGTACGGTGCACATTGAAGCCGAGCTCAACCATCCGCTCGATTACGAGTTGTATATGTTCTTCACTTGCCTGGTCCTGCATCGCAACGATCATGGTATTCGCTTCACTCTCTCTATTCGTAACTCAATTCAACTCAAATGAATCCTGGGCCCAACTGCCACTACTGCTCTCCTGCAACCTTAAGAACTGCGCTTCTGCAACGACCGCATCACATCGATAACCCGCTCGTAGATATCCACCATCTGCGCCTCGGACAACGGTCCCGCATTCACACGTCGAACATGCTCAAACACTGCCTTCTCCCGCTGCGGCTCATAAACCGGCAGCTCCGACGTCCGCTTCAGCTCACCAATCGCCAGCGCCGCCTCCGCCCGTGCATTGATCAACCGCACCAGCTCTTCGTCAATCTCGTCAATCTTTGCCCGCCAGCCATCAATATCCATCATTCCAACCTCGCTCCCAGATATAGTTCCTGCCTAACCCAGCCTTAATCATAACTGCGCCAGCCAATCGCCCGCTCTCAGCCCTTCATCCCCGCAACCCCGCAATAAACTCTCCCACCGCCGTAGCAGCCTGCTCCGGCGACGTCTTCTCAATCAGCGCCACCAGCGCGCTTCCAATAATCGCCGCATCCGCAAACTCACCCACTGCCTTCACATGCGCCGCATTCGAGATCCCAAAACCCACCGCAATCGGCAGCTCCGTAAACCGCCGCAATCGCGCCACCAGCTCCGACGCATCGCCCGCCACCTGCTGCTGCGTCCCCGTCACTCCCACCCGCGAGATCGCATACACAAAGCCCTTCGAAGACTCCGCAATCGCCTTCAACCGCGCATCCGGACTCGTCGGAGCAGCCAGAAATATCGGCGCCAGCCCATGCGTCCGCATCGACTCCAGATACTCCCCAGCCTCTTCCACAATCATGTCCGTCAGCAGCACCCCATCCGCACCTGCTTCCGCCGCCGCCGCGCAAAACTTCTCCATGCCCATCCGCACCACCGGGTTCAAATACGAGAAGATCACCAACCCGCACTCCGGCCGCTCCGCCCGCAACTCCTTCGCCACAGCCAGCACATCCGTCAGGCGCGTCCCCTTCGCCACCGCCCGCTCACTCGCCCGCTGAATCACCGGCCCATCCGCCAGCGGATCGCTGAACGGCACCCCCAGTTCAATCACGTCCGCGCCATTGTCGATCGCCGCCAGCGCAATCGCCTTGGTCGTCTCCAGGTCCGGATCGCCCGCCGTCAAATACGCCACAATCCCGGGCTTCTTCGCAAAATTAATCGGCATGTGCCAGCGCCCCCTGCAGGTTCAGCTCCCGCGCCAATATCCCCATGTCCTTATCCCCGCGTCCCGACAGATTCACCATCAGCACATCCGTCTTCAGCATCGTCGGAGCCAGCCGGATCGCCTCCGCCACCGCATGCGCACTCTCCAGCGCCGGCAATATCCCCTCCGTCCGTGCCAGCGTCACCGTCGCTGCCAACGCGTCCGCGTCATTGCACGACACATACGTCGCCCGTCCCGAATCATGCAGCATCGCATGTTCCGGCCCCACACTCGCATAGTCCAGCCCCGCGCTCACACTGTGCGTCAAACTCACCTGTCCCGCATCGTTCTGCAGCACATAGCTATACGTCCCCTGCAACACGCCCGGCACACCGCCGCCCGCCGTCTGGAACCGCGCCGCATGTTCGCCCAGCGCCGTCCCCCGCCCACCAGCCTCTACTCCAATCAGCTGCACATTCGCATCCGGCAGAAACTCATAGAACGCGCCAATCGCATTCGACCCCCCGCCCACACACGCCACAATCGCCGTCGGCAGCTTGCCCTCCATCTCCAGCACCTGCTGCCGCGCCTCAATCCCAATCACCCGATGAAAATTCCGCACCATCGTCGGATAAGGATGAGCCCCCAGCGCACTCCCCAGGATGTAGTACGTCGACCGCACATTCGTCACCCAATCCCGCATCGCCTCAGAAATCGCATCCTTCAGCGTCGCACTCCCCGCCGAAACCCCCCGCACATCCGCTCCCAGCAGCCGCATCCGGTACACATTCAGCTCCTGCCGCCGCATGTCCTCATCACCCATGTAGATCACGCACTCCAGCCCCAGCAGCGCACACACCGTCGCCGTCGCCACCCCATGCTGCCCCGCGCCCGTCTCCGCAATAATCCGCTGCTTGCCCATCCGCCGGGCCAGCAACCCCTGCCCCAGCGCATTGTTGATCTTGTGCGCCCCTGTATGCAGCAGATCCTCACGCTTCAGATAAATCTTCGCCCCACCCAACTGCTCGCTCAGCCGCTTCGCAAAGTACAGCGGAGTAGGCCGCCCACAATAATGATGCAATAGCCCATCCAGCTCCGCATGGAACGCCGGATCAGCCTCCGCCTCCGCATACGCCGCCTCCAACTCCTCCAGCGCAGCCATCAGCGTCTCCGGCACATACCGCCCGCCATACGCGCCAAATCGCCCTGCTACTCCAATTGCCGGATTCACCATCGTCGCTGCACTCATCCGTCTCTCCTCAACTTCCATCCCCTGCGCAAAGCAAAAGCCGCAACTTATAAAGTCGCGGCTCGTGGATATATCGAATCAACTGAATCCTAACAATCTTTCAGATGAACCTACTCCACCGATGCCGCTACCGTGCGCCAGTAGCGGAAAGTAAACCAAAATCGGCTGGAAAAAGTCGTCATCTTGTCTTCCAACATACACGCAAGCCAAAATCCCCGCAACCCACCCCAATCAAAATAAACAATATTATGTCGTCAACAACACATATGCTTTGATTTCAGCATCTCACTACCCAGAGCACGCAACCACCACATCCGGCCGTCCCTGTCCCCTCACCGTCCTCCGCGGACCCCGCTCTCAACCCCGCAGCCAGAAAGAGACCATCTCGATGGCTCCCAACACCACTGCTGCCTTCAATCCCGCAGACTTCCTCGCCAACGCCGGCTCAGGTCGCAAAATCATCCAGTTCAAGCCCAAATCACTCATCTTCGCTCAGGATTCCGCCGCCAACTGCATCTTCTACCTTCAAAAAGGCAGCGCCAAACTCACCGTCGTCTCCAAACGCGGCAAAGAAGCCACCATCACCCTCCTCCACTCCGGCGACTTCATCGGAGAAGAGTGCCTCGCCGCCGCCGGAGGTCTCCGCTTTGCCTCCGCCACCGCCGTCACCCCCTGCACCGCCCTCCGCATCGACCGCGACGAAATGGTCCGAGTCATGCACGAGGAGCACGCCTTCTCCGACCTCTTCCTCGCCTTCCTCCTCGCCCGCAGCATGAGAACCCAGGCTGATCTCGTCGATCAACTCTTCAACTCCAGCGAAAAACGCCTCGCCAGAATCCTCCTCCTCATGGCCGACTTCGGTAAGCCAGGCGTCCAGGAGACCCTCATCCCCAGAATCACCCAGGAAACCCTCGCCGAAATGATCGGCACCACCCGCTCCCGCGTCAGCTTCTTCATGAACCGCTTCCGCAAACTGGGCTTCATCGACTACAACGGCCGCATCCGCGTCCACAAATCCCTGCTCAACGTCATCCTCTACGACCAACCCTCCCACAGAAACTACGCCAACGCATCGCTCCTCGGAACCACCCCCAGCGAAGCAAAAATCACCAAAGAAACTGTCGAGAATATGAGCAAAACGGAGCAGACACTTGCCTAGCTCCTATTCAAACTTATATGGGGCGCTGTTTGATGCCCCTTAGAGGAATGAGATGCCCACACCTGCGATCAAACTTCTCATCGTCGACGACGAACCCGCCACCCGCACCCTCATGTCCCACATCTTTACCCAGCTAGGTGTGATGTCTCAATAGGTTGTCCATTCGATCTGGATCATAGAAGCTGATTGTGCGAACAAGAAGCTTTTAGGAGGAGATCGAATGGACAGTCATAAGAATGCCCGACTGACGGCTCGGAGTCGAGAG
>JAJXYY010000043.1 GCA_021780315.1 Acidobacteriota bacterium | reverse complement strand
CGCACCAGCGGCACCACGGTCACCACGCCCCAGACGCCGTAGACCACGGGCGAGATGCCCGCGAGCAGGTCGACCACCGGCTTGGCGAGCTCGCGGGTGCGGTGGTGGGCGTATTCCGACAAGTAGACGGCCGTGAGCAGGCTGAGGGGGATGGCGATGGCCATGGCGATGGCCGTCACCCAGAGGGTGCCCGCGATGAAGGCCCCGAGGCCGAAATGGCCCTGGGCCGGCTGCCACAGCGCGGAGAAGAGCAGCTCCCTCAGGCGGGTCGTGTCCAAGACGGGCCGCGAGCGCTGGTAAAGGCCGAGAGCCATGAGAACGCTGAGGCTCAGCACGGCCACGCTCAGCGTGAACATGGACCGCCTGGCGAGGCTGTCTCTTAGCTTCCTCAGGTCCATGGCTGGCCCCCCCTCGCCGCCGGACCGCCGCGAGCGCGGCGGGGCCCCGGCGGGCGTCCGGCCTATCTCACCCGCTTGAGTTCCTCCTCCCGTGCCGTCTTGGGCAGCGGCAGGCTTGTGCCCACCGCCTCGACCACTCGCGTGCCCTCGTCCGAGAGGGCGAACTCGATGAAGGCCTTAGCCAGGCCCTGGGGTTTGCCCTTGGTAAAAAAGTAGTTGTTGCGGGAGACCGGATAGGCTTTGCTCTCGATGGCCTGGGCGGCCGCCGCGCGCCCCGCGAAAACCTCGTCCGGATCGGCCACGCCGCTGCCGTCGGCATCGATGGGCACGAGGGCCAGGCCGGGCAAGATCCTGCCTTCCCTGTCGAACACGTAGCTGAAGTTGGAAAACCCTATGCCCACCGGATCGCGCTTCACGGCCTCCAGAATGCCCGGATCGCCGAAAATGCCTACTCCCCTGAGATCCTCCTGCTTCTTGCCCAGGTAGGCGGCCCAGCTCGCGGCGGCCCCGCAGGAGTCGGACCGGGTGAAGAGATGGACGGAGCGGTTCGTGGTTCGCCCCGCGAGGCTGTCCCACGAGATGGCCGAGCCCGTGATGTAGAGGTCGATCAAGGTTTGCCGCTTGACACCTCTCCTGTGCAGGTCGGCCAGGAAGGGATTCTTGTCGCTCATGACGGCGAAGACCGCGTCGTGAAGCACGAGGACAGGGACGATGCCCCTCTGGATCTCGGCGGGGTCCGGCTCCCGCGATACCATGCCGATGTCGACCAGGCCGGAGATGGCATCGGCCGCGCCCTTGCCGGCGCCGCCCGCGGACACGTCCACCCGCACGCCGGGATGGCCCTTCTGGAACGCATCGGCCCAGGCGACGGCCGTCGGATAGATGGCCCACGCACCGGAGAGGGTGAGCGTTCCATCCATCTCTGGCGCCCGCCCTTGGGCGAAGGCGCCCACGGACCACAGGATGAGGGCGGCAAAGGCACAACCACTGAGCTGCTTCATGTCCACTCCCTCCGTTGAATGCCGATATCGCGAAGATCTCGCGGCTCCTATAGCACTCTAATAACACTCTAACAAACAACTCCGCCCCTTGGCAAGCCTGTAAGCTGGATTCAGAACCCGGAGTGGAGGCACACCAAAACGCACGGCGCGGGAGGGCGGGGCGCCCCATCTGATGAGAGTTGCCTTGAAATGAACCTTTTGGGGGAAGTGCAATGTGAAACGGGAAAACCGTTATTTGCAGCGCTGAAGGAGTTCTAGATCGGGCGCAGGTCGAGAGGAATGTCTATCAACTTGGATGCCGCCCCGCGGAGGAAAGACGGTGGCGGGTTCGGCGTGGACACATCAGGCTTTTGGGGCGACGGCACTTCGGAAGAAGAACCAGAACGCCGCCACCTGCTGCGGGTCCCAGCCCTGGCCCTCCACGTGGCCTTGGGTACCGTAATCCGCGCCCTGGATAAGGCCGCTGAGCGAGATGTAGCCCAGCGTTCTTCCTGAAGCGTCGAAGATGGTGCCGTCCTCGCGGATCCGCCCCAAGGTTTTGAGCGCCGCGTCTTGAACGGCGCCGTTTTGCTGCACTCGCCCTATGATCCGGTGCGAGGCATCTTGGATGCCGCCATCGGCCTTGAGAAAGGCCACGGCCTTCTGGGCGGTGTCCAGAACGGCCCCGTCGGCTTTGAGCGTATACA
Organism: Acidobacteriota bacterium; assembly: GCA_021780315.1. Classification (GTDB taxonomy): domain Bacteria; phylum Acidobacteriota; class Terriglobia; order Terriglobales; family Acidobacteriaceae; genus Edaphobacter. Next base: position 7,549 of record JAJXYY010000043.1, on the reverse strand, counting down.
AGAGTTTGTTGGCCTCACTCTTGATGAGGGTATCCGCGGCCGAGGCGGCGGCGGCGGCGAGGGCCAAGAAGAGTGCGAAAAGAAAGGTTCGACGCATGGTCGCCATGGCAGCCCTCCCTGAAAGACGAAGCGGCATCAGCATATCACGGGGCCCGTCGAGACTCACGCCCAAAGGGCGAGAGCGGCGGCCGCGGCAAGCAAGCCCAGGACCGGGAGCAGGCACCCGCAACCCAGGCATCCGCGACCGCGCCCCAGCGCTACGCGGAAGAGTCCGCGGCCCAGGACCGTGCCCACCACGGGCAGCGAGGCGATGGCCACCTGCGCCGCGGTTTGTCTCCATCTCTCGGCCTCCTCCTGCTCGAGCTGCTTCTGAAGCTGGAGCCGCTGCACGTCCACGCGCTCCTTGCGCTTCATCTCCTCCCGCGTCCGGACCACCTCCATCTCCTGCGTGCTAGGTACGAAGGTGAGGCGGGATTCGCAGAAGTCGCACAGCACGTCCACCTCACCGGGCGGAACCTTGAGCGGAGCCGAGCAGTTCGGGCAGTGGAGTTCTTTCGTCTCCATGGGACGATGCTAGCACCTTCGGGAGGATCGGCGTAAGGAGGCGGGAAGGGGGAAATTCGGAAGTCGGAAAGCGGAAGGAAGGGGACAGGGGATAAGGGACATGAAGGAGGTGGGAGAATGCCCCGATGGGGGAGGGGCTGCCCCTCACTGTTCACCGCTCACTCCTCACTCCTCACTTTCTGCCCTCATACTCTCCCCCTGAGCTTAAGGGACATGTAGTTCGAGATGACGCTGTGGCCCTGCTGGAGCTTGAGAATACGCTGATTGCGCTTCTGAAGGGCCAGGGTGTCGGTCTGGTCGGGAACAACGGAGCGCATGTCCCGGAGCAGCTTTTCGATCTCGAACTGGAGTTCGCGCATCTCCTCGACGGTGAGGCGCTTGAGATTGACGGGGGAGGGCAACACGTAGCCGTCCATCAGCGAGTTGGCCATGGCATACGCCGAGCCGCCCATATAGGCCATGCGCGCCTCCCCTGGGGACAATCCCCTCTCGGTTCTATTGTACTGGCTTGGCCTCATGACAAGTCAAGGGGGAAGCAGGAGGGCGAGAGCGGAATTCGATGGATCCCTACATCTCGTATTCGCCCAGCTCTTCTGGGCTGAGTTTCGCGAGCCACCGCCTGAGCGAGTCCACGTCGTCGTCGCCCTCTTCCACGTCCGCGGCCCTCTCGTAGAGGCTCGCCTCGACGAAGATGGGCGAACCCGTGCGCACGGCCATGGCCACCGCATCGGAGGGTCTGGCGTCCACGTGAACTTCGTGGCCTTCGCGCATGAGGACCAACTCGGCGAAATAGGTGTGGTCCTGGAGGTCCCGAATGAGCACTTTCTCCAGGCTGGAGCCCGCCCCCTCCAGGACCCGGCAGAGAAGGTCGTGGGTCATGGGCCTGGGAACCGGAATCTTTTCCATGTGAAGCGAGATGGCGTTGGCCTCGTAGTGGCCGATCCAAATGGGAAGCATTCTTCCGTCCTCGTCGTCCTTGAGGACCAGGATGGGCATCTCCTTGATGGGGTCTACCAGCAGGCCATGGACGTGCACTTTCTGATACATGTCATTCATCTCCCAACCGCAAAGAATATAGGGAGCTGGGCGCTGCCGCGTCAAGGAGGGGCCAAAATGGCGGGCGCAGAGCCGAAGTGAGCGCCGCCCGCCAGCCCCGAGAGAGGCCGAACCCGCCGGCGCCCGCCCGTACCCGCGTCCCCAGTCCTCCCCGAGCCGCTGCTAACCTCCTGAAGCACAAGGGCGGGACCGGGCTCTCTCCATCGATGCCCTAGGGGGTGTTGACAGGGGGGCTGGATTCGTGTACTATTTGCTTTCGCCGGCGAGATGGAGGCACATCGCATCTGGCCGGCGATCAACTTCTCCGGTTCCAACTGGGGGGTTGACAAGGAAGCAAGAAAGTAGTAAATTACGAAATTGCCCCCCCGCACTTCGGGGATGTGGCGGCGGCTCTTTGAAAACTAGGTAGCGCACTCGATGATGTGAAGCGGGACTGAGTTTCCCCGCGACCGAATCCGTACATTAATCGTCAAACCGCTAGATCTAACTGGCGAGTTTGATCCTGGCTCAGAACGAACGCTGGCGGCGTGCTTAACACATGCAAGTCGAACGCGAAAGCCCGCAAGGGTGAGTAGAGTGGCGCACGGGTGAGTAACACGTAAGCAATCTGCCCTTGAGTGGGGGACAACGTTCCGAAAGGAGCGCTAATACCGCATAACCCGGTAGGGACCCAGGTCCCGGCCGGCAAAGATGGCCTCTGCTTGCACGCTATCGCTTAAGGAGGAGCTTGCGTCCCATTAGGTAGTTGGTGAGGTAACGGCTCACCAAGCCCGCGATGGGTAGCCGGCCTGAGAGGGTAACCGGCCACACTGGCACTGAGACACGGGCCAGACTCCTACGGGAGGCAGCAGTGAGGAATTTTGGGCAATGGGCGAAAGCCTGACCCAGCGACGCCGCGTGGGTGATGAAGGCCTTCGGGTCGTAAAACCCTGTGAGATGGGAAGAAGCCGTTGCGTGCCAATACCACGTCGCGGTGACAGTACCATCAGAGGAAGCCCCGGCTAACTACGTGCCAGCAGCCGCGGTAAAACGTAGGGGGCTAGCGTTGTTCGGAATTACTGGGCGTAAAGCGCGTGTAGGCGGCTTGGCAAGTCGGAAGTGAAAGCCCCAGGCTCAACTTGGGAATTGCTTTCGAAACTGCCTAGCTTGAGTGCGGGAGGGGAGAGCGGAATTCCAGGTGTAGCGGTGAAATGCGTAGATATCTGGAGGAACACCGGTGGCGAAGGCGGCTCTCTGGACCGTAACTGACGCTGAGACGCGAAAGCGTGGGTAGCAAACAGGATTAGATACCCTGGTAGTCCACGCCCTAAACGATGGATACTTGGCGTGGGAAGTTCAAATCTTTCCGTGCCGGAGCTAACGCATTAAGTATCCCGCCTGGGGAGTACGGTCGCAAGGCTGAAACTCAAAGGAATTGACGGGGGCCCGCACAAGCGGTGGAGCATGTGGTTTAATTCGACGCAACGCGAAGAACCTTACCTGGGCTCGAACGGCTCTTGACCGTCCTAGAAACAGGATTTCTATATGGGTAACTGTATAGCAGGAGTCGAGGTGCTGCATGGCTGTCGTCAGCTCGTGCCGTGAGGTGTTCGGTTAAGTCCGGCAACGAGCGCAACCCCTGCCCTTAGTTACCAGCGGGTTATGCCGGGAACTCTAAGGGGACTGCCTTGGTTAACGAGGAGGAAGGTGGGGACGACGTCAAGTCATCACGGCCTTTATGTCCAGGGCTACACACGTGCTACAATGGTCGGTACAAAGGGCTGCAAACCCGCGAGGGGGAGCCAATCCCATAAAGCCGGCCTCAGTTCGGATTGCAGTCTGCAACTCGACTGCATGAAGCTGGAATCGCTAGTAATCGCGGATCAGCACGCCGCGGTGAATACGTTCCCGGGCCTTGTACACACCGCCCGTCACACCACGAAAGTCGGTTCTACCAGAAGTCGCTGGGCTAACCCGCAAGGGAGGCAGGTGCCGAAGGTAGGATCGGTGATTGGGGTGAAGTCGTAACAAGGTAGCCGTAGGAGAACCTGCGGCTGGATCACCTCCTTTCTAAAGTGTTTTGCGGATTCGTCACGGAGAGGGCGCTACTTAGTTTTGAAGGGGTCGCCCCTTCTGTTCTTTGAAGATATGGGCGGGCTTGTGTTCAGATGGGCCGTGGTTATATTCACCACTCCGGGCCTATAGCTCAGTTGGTTAGAGCGCACGCCTGATAAGCGTGAGGTCGGTAGTTCAACTCTACCTAGGCCCACCAAACTCACCGCTCTGGACCCTCGGGGATGTAGCTCAGTTGGGAGAGCACCTGCCTTGCACGCAGGGGGTCGGCGGTTCGAGCCCGCTCATCTCCACCATAATTGGATGCCGCAGTCATGCCGGGATCCCGTTATGTGGTCCGCCGCTCTTTGACAATTAGTGATCGGGTAATGCCATAAAGTCGCTGATAGCACTTTAGGTCAAGCTACAAAGGGCGTACGGGGGATGCCTTGGCGTAGGTAGGCGATGAAGGACGTAGCAAGCTGCGATAAGCCCTGGGGAGCCGCAAGCAGGCTTTGATCCAGGGATTTCCGAATGGGGCAACCCGGCTGGGGTCATACCCAGTCACCTCGCGCTGAATTCATAGGCGCGTTGGAGCTAACGGGGGGAATTGAACCATCTCAGTACCCCCAGGAAAAGAAAACAACCGTGATTCTCCTAGTAGCGGCGAGCGAACGGGGAAGAGCCTAAACCGTGCATGTGCTCAAGCCTGCAGGCCTTGCATGCGCGGTGTCGTGGGAGCCACAGGAGTCCGCTGCAGTGGGCTCAAAGGGTTACAAAACGGGTGGTTAGTCGAACGGCCTGGGACGGCCGGCCATAGAAGGTGACAGCCCTGTAGACGAAAACCAACCCGCCCCTTAGTGGATTTCCCAAGTACAGCGGGACACGAGAAATCCCGTTGGAATCTGCCGGGACCATCCGGCAAGGCTAAATACTTACCTACGACCGATAGTGCACAAGTACCGTGAGGGAAAGGTGAAAAGAACCGCGGTGAGCGGAGTGAAATAGAACTTGAAACCGTACGCCTACAAGCAGTCGGAGCACTATGGCCGCAAGGCAATGTGTGACGGCGTGCCTTTTGCATAATGAGCCGGCTAGTTACCCTGTGTGGCAAGGTTAAGGACTTAAGGTCCGGAGCCGCAGCGAAAGCGAGTCTGAATAGGGCGTTCAGTCGCGCGGGGTACACGCGAAACTGGGTGATCTATCCCCGACCAGGTTGAAGTCTCGGTAACACGAGATGGAGGACCGAACCAGTGCGGGTTGAAAACCACTTGGATGAGTTGGGGATAGGGGTGAAAGGCCAATCAAACTCAGTTATAGCTCGTTCTCCCCGAAATAGCTTTAGGGCTAGCCTCGTCCGTTTCTTGACGGAGGTAGAGCACTGAATGGACTAGGGTGACGTCAGTCATACTGAATCCAATCAAACTCCGAATACCGTTAAGTGAGAGGACGGGAGTCAGTCTGTGGGGGATAAGCTCCATGGTCAAGAGGGAAATAACCCAGACCGCCAGCTAAGGTCCCTAAGTTCTGGCTAAGTGGAAAAGGTTGTTGAACTGCTCGGACAGCCAGGAGGTTGGCTTAGAAGCAGCCATCCTTTAAAGAAAGCGTAATAGCTCACTGGTCAAGCGGTTCTGCGCCGACAATGTACCGGGGCTCAAGCCAGGCACCGAAGCTGCGGATCCCATCCGGTTCGCCGGGTGGGGTGGTAGGGGAGCGTTCTCACGAGGATGAAGTCAGACCGCGAGGACTGGTGGACTTGTGGGAAGTGACTCTGTCGGCATAAGTAGCGATAATGGCGGTGAGAATCCGCCACGCCGAAAGCCTAAGGTTTCCTGGGGAAGGTTCGTCCTCCCAGGGTTAGTCGGGTCCTAAGGTGAGGCCGAGAGGCGTAATCGATGGAAAACTGGTTAATATTCCAGTACCACCGTGCGGACGTTTGAGTGAAGGGGTGACGCGGAAGGATAGGTCAGCCAGCTGATGGATGCTGGTCGAAGGTCGTAGGTGGGTCCGGTAGGCAAATCCGCTGGACCGTTAACACCGAGAGCCGAGAGGGCCCTGAGTCCTTGGACGAGGGGTAACTGATCGAGTCCATGCCGCCAAGAAAAACCTCGTAGCGAGTCCGTGGGGTGCCCGTACCGTAAACCGACACAGGTGGGCGAGGAGAGTATCCAAAGGCGCGTGAGTGAGTCCTCGGGAAGGAACTCGGCAAAATTACACCGTAACTTCGGGATAAGGTGTGCCCCTGGTACGTGAAAGCCCTTGCGGCTGTAGCGGAAAGGGGTCGCAGATAATCGGCCCAAGCGACTGTTTAACAAAAACACAGGTCTCTGCAAAGTCGTGAAGACGACGTATAGGGACTGACGCCTGCCCGGTGCCGGAAGGTTAAGGAGAGAGGTCAGCCGCAAGGTGAAGCTTTGAACCGAAGCCCCGGTAAACGGCGGCCGTAACTATAACGGTCCTAAGGTAGCGAAATTCCTTGTCGGGTAAGTTCCGACCTGCACGAAAGGCGTAACGATTTGGGCGCTGTCTCCCCGAGGAGCTCAGCGAATTTGTGGCACCGGTGAAGACGCCGGTTACCCGCGACTAGACGGAAAGACCCTGTGAACCTTCACTGCACCCTAATACTGAATCTCGACATCACGTGTGCAGGATAGGTGGGAGGCTGTGAATCTGGGGCGTTAGCTTCAGTGGAGCCAACCTTGAGATACCACCCTCGTGATGTTAAGGTTCTAACCTAAGTCCGTCATCCGGATTGGGAACAATGTTAGGCGGGTAGTTTGACTGGGGCGGTCGCCTCCCAAAGAGTAACGGAGGCTCCCAAGGGTCCCCTCAGGCTGTTTGGAAATCAGCCGCAGAGCGTAAACGCATAAGGGGGCTTGACTGCGAGACCTACAAGTCGAGCAGGCACGAAAGTGGGGGTTAGTGATCCGGCGGTTCCGTATGGAAGGGCCGTCGCTCAAAGGATAAAAGGTACTCCGGGGATAACAGGCTGATCTTGCCCAAGAGTCCACATCGACGGCAAGGTTTGGCACCTCGATGTCGGCTCATCGCATCCTGGGGCTGAAGCCGGTCCCAAGGGTTCGGCTGTTCGCCGATTAAAGCGGTACGTGAGCTGGGTTCAGAACGTCGCGAGACAGTTCGGTCCCTATCTGTCGCGGGCGAAGGAAACTTGAGGGGCTCCATCTTTAGTACGAGAGGACCGAGATGGACGTAGCTCTTGTGTACCAGCTGTGCCGCCAGGTGCAGTGCTGGGTAGCGAACTACGATTCGATAAGCGCTGAAGGCATCTAAGCGCGAAGCGTTCCCCAAGATGAGGTTTCCCTACCGAAAGGTCTAAAGGGCCCTGGTAGACGACCAGGTTGATAGGCTGGAGATGTAAGCGTGGCAACACGTTCAGTTGACCAGTACTAATCGCCCGTGAGGCTTGACCTTAAAATTTTCTGCTGTCAGTTACGATATGGCTTGCCCGATCACTGATTGATATAAATCTCGGATTTCCCGGTGGTCTTAGCGTGGAGGTCACACCCGTTCCCATTCCGAACACGGAAGTTAAGCTCCACAGCGCCGATGGTACTGCGTGGGCAACTGCGTGGGAGAGTAGGTCGCCGCCGGGAGTAAAAAGGAAAAGCCCGCCGCAAGGCGGGCTTTTTCATTATTGCGGCGGCTTTCTCAATCGCACAGAGGCAGCCCTCTTGTGCGTGGATGGCGACCGTGGTCCAATAAGAACGGTGAACCCGACCATGACAGAGAACCCTTACCAAATGGAATCCATTGAGGCGCTCCACCGGGCTCTCCATGAGACGAGGGCCTACGAGCCCTGGCGGGCCATGGATCCGGGCCCGGCGGCCGCGGTGGACGAGCGCTACGCGGCCCTTCCGCATACGGACAAGGCGTTCAT
>JAJXYY010000009.1 GCA_021780315.1 Acidobacteriota bacterium | reverse complement strand
CCGACGACAAGGAAGTCACCATGGCCCGCTTCAAGCGCGGCGAGCTCGACGTCCTCGTCGCCACCACCGTCATCGAAGTCGGCGTCGACGTCCCCAACGCCACCGTCATGGTCATCGAGCACGCCGAACGCTTCGGCCTCGCCCAGCTCCATCAACTCCGCGGACGCGTCGGCCGCGGCGCCGCCAAAAGCTTCTGCGTCCTCCTCACCGGCGCCTCCATCACCCCCGAAGCCAATCTCCGCCTCGACGCCATGGTCCGCACCCAGAACGGCTTCGAACTCGCCGAGTTGGACCTCCAGCAGCGCGGCCCCGGTGAATTCTTCGGCACCCGCCAGGCCGGCCTCCCCGACCTCCGCGTCGCCAACCTCGCCCGCGACCGCGACCTCCTCGAACTCGCCCGCAGCGAGGCCGCCCACTTCGCCGCCGCCCCCGACCCCACCATCCCCCGTCCCGAGATCGACGCCGTCTGGTCCCGCCTCAAACTCCAATGGCAGCGCCGCTACGGCCTCCTCGAAGCCTAAACCACACGGATCGCACAACCCCATGAGTTCATCGTTGAATCCGGGTGCCCCATGTCCCGCTTCTGGGACATGGGTTTCCACACATCCCGCTCACGTCGCACTACTTCGTCGCCCCAAAGGCCTCAGGATCACCCTTCCTTAACTCACCAAGAAACTCCGCATACTCCCCCTCACCCCGCTTCAACTTGCTATAGTCCACGTCGCCGTAATACTTACTGATGTAGTCGAACCCATACGCCGCATACCACGGGATTTCCTGGTCAGGGTTCTTGGAATCTATCACAGGATTGCTGACCGTCTTACCCTGAGCCACCGCCCATGCAAACGGCGCTTCCCGGATGTCGTAACCTGCCAGGTACATCTGGCGGATGCTCAGCCGCAGAGCCAGCATGGTCTCCAGGTAGCCAATTCCAGCCGCTGGCATTGCATACGCTCCATATCCAGATTTAACCGCGCCAACTGCTATGTCCTCTTGTTGCTGCACGATGGATTGCACCGCGATGGATAAAGAAAATGCAAGCTCAGCTTCGCTGTGTAGTTTCACCAGGAAGGTGTCTGGTATCAAGATCATTCCATCTGCCATCTCAACGATTCCATCAATGCGCGTGTGGTCGTCGGGAAGCACGAACGGACTGCGTATCCCTCTCCTCCATTCAGACGAAGGTATATTCCGAATCCTGCCATCTATCTGAACAAAAGCATTCTTGCTGGAGTTCTCGAATGGCCTCACCACATAAAAGCGGATGTTGGGAGTCTGATTATTCTTACTTCCAATAGCTTGTTGGTAGGGTGGGATAAGATCCGTCCCAACGCGTCGCACGTACGTCTGTAAATTACGGTCCCCTACGATTTGGATTGCGTCTCCATACCTGTAGCGGATACTTCCTGGCGTATGCGCCTCATAATCCGGTTCGACTACCTCTGGCGGCGGTCCATCTCCACCGTTCAGCGTCGGCTTAGGAGCAACGCCTGGGCAGATAATAAGACTCTTAGCTACGATCTGCCCATTAGCCTGTTGCGTTCCCCTGTAGGCTAGAAAAATTCCCGGTGTCAAGTGGTCCGATGCCGGGAAGGCGACCGGTACGGGGTTCGGCAACCGGGGAAACACCGGTAGGTTCCCATGATGATCTGTTCCGATTTGCACCATGGAGTCGCGATCAATGTCCCGCGTGATCATGCTGAGGGCCGTACTCTTCGTGACCTGTAGCGGAAAGCCGTTGATCCACAAACTAGCGAAGGTTTCGTTCTTTGTCTTGACTATGTAAATAGGCTCCTCAAGGAACGAACCGCCTGTTAGCTTACCTCTGAGCGGGCCTCCGCTCAGGGAACTAATCAATCTCAGCATTGGTTTTAACCGAAGGTACTTCCACGTCGATTCGTGGGTTTTAGCGACCCTCCATGGGTCGCTCATCTCCAGTGTGTCTGCTGCAAACGTCCCGTCGTCCTTGGGAGTGCCACGCACATGCACATAGCTCCCGACACTTAAAATCAAGGCCGTGCACGGCAAACTAACTCGTCGCATCTTACGGTCGTAAGTCAATGCCGCAAAGCCTTCATCATATTTCGAACACTGAGTCTTATCGTCTAATCGAACCCTGACAGTTCCGATCTGCAAAACTCTTCCTGTCATCTGGGTCACAAAGCCATCCACCGTCTCTGCCTGTGCGGAGCCAGCCAGCAAAACAAATCCCAACGCAACCACCGCCACCCATCTCCCCAACTCTCGGCTCCCCGCAAGCATCTTCATATCGACCACCACAGTCCGCAGTCGGAATCGCACCGCTGCAAGTCCGTCCCATTATCCTCTGAAGCCTCTAATCCCACCACCCCAGCAAACCCCACCTCCAACCCGTCCAAGCCAACGAAGCCTCCCGCCGTCCGCGCAAGCCCTGGGTGCCCATCCGTGACAGCCGGGGTGGGGTCGCACATCGCCGACGCCACCACGCGAAGCGGGTGCCCCATTCGTGACAGCCTCATCGTCACGGGTGGGGTCGCCGGGTGCCCCATTCGTGACAGC
>JAJXYY010000006.1 GCA_021780315.1 Acidobacteriota bacterium | reverse complement strand
CCACAGGTTCCCGCACCGTGTAGCTCAAATAATCATTGCCAGCCGACAGCGGAATCGTCGACCCCATCGTCTTCGTCGCCCATCCCGACATATACCGGAACAGGTCCACCGCCAGCGGCACATCCGCTACCCGCGCAATCGACACCGGCTTGCCATTATCCAGCGACTCCAACTCCGCAAACTCATCCGTATGCTGCTCCAGCAAATCCGCCAGCCGATACAGCAACTGCCCGCGCTTCGACGGCGACATCGCTGGCCACGCGCCACCATCGAACGCTCTCCGCGCCGCATGGACTGCGCGGTCCACATCCACATGGTCCCCCTCCGGCACCTGGCAGATCTCCTCTCCCGTCGCCGGGTTATAGACCGCAAACGTCTTTCCCGCCGACGCCGACGTGAACTTCCCATCGATATACATCTGGTGCTTGCTGTTGACGAACGCCGAAGCTGCGGCGCCCAAACGGGCGTCGACTACAGGATGTGTCGCTGTTGCCATGGGGAGGCTCCTTCAAGAAAGCAGCCGTCCCCGGATTGTCCACGGTTCCAGCCGCCGTTTTACGAACGCCTGAACTCTAGCACCGTCCGCATACCCCTGTCGTTGCCCCCAAATTAATCCTATGGCCCATAACAACTTCTACTTGGACGCAGCCTTCCAGTTAGCCGACAGTAGATCTCGGAGCCACAACCAACGATGCCCCCTACCGCCACCCTGCCCATCGAAGACATCCCTGTCCATCCGCCCGCCCATCCCGGCGCCCAGAAGAAGTTCGACAGCCGCACCGTCTTCCTGCTTGGCCTTCTCATCGCAGGCAGCGGCATCGTCTCACCACCCGTCGCGCTGGTCGGCGGCATTGCCTTCGGCTTTCTCGTCGTCCACCCTCTCCGCGCCGAGAGCGCAAAGCTCGCCAAGCTTCTCCTCCAGGCCTCGGTCATCGCCCTCGGCTTCGGCATGAACATCCAGCAGGTCGCCCATGCCGGACGCTCCGGCTTCCTCTACACCGCCATCAGCATCACCACCGCCATGCTCCTCGGCCTGCTGCTCGGCAAACTCCTTCACGTCGGAGGCAAGTCCTCCTTCCTCATCACCGCCGGCACCGCCGTCTGCGGAGGCAGCGCCATCGCCGCCGTCGCTCCCATCACCAACGCCAACGAGGAAGAGATCAGCGTCTCCATGGGCACCGTCTTCCTGCTCAACTCCGTCGCCCTCCTGCTCTTTCCCCCCATCGGCCACCTGCTCCATCTCAGCCAGAACCAGTTCGGCCTCTGGGCCGCCCTCGCCATCCACGACACCAGCTCCGTCGTCGGTGCCGCCGCCGCCTACGGTGCCCAGGCCCTCTCCATCGGCACCACCGTCAAGCTCGCCCGCGCCCTCTGGATCGTCCCCGTCAGCCTCATCACGGCAGCAACCATGGCCCGCCTCGCCGCTCATCGCGGCCACGCCAAATCACACCACAAGGCCAAAGTCACCTTCCCCTGGTTCATCCTCTTTTTCTGTATCGCGGCCGCTCTCAGCACCTACGTTCCCCGCCTGCACCCGGAGTTCTCCGCGCTAAACCACCTCGGCAAAGCCGGCCTCACCGCAACCCTCTTCCTCATCGGCACCAGCCTCTCGAAGAAGACCCTCCGCCAGGTCGGCGTCCGCCCCATGGTACAGGGAATCGTTCTCTGGATCATCGTAGGCACGGCCTCACTCGCCGCCATCTACTTCCACATCATCAGCATTTAGAGCATTTCTCCAACGAGTGTCCAGCGAGACTGTTGTCATCTCGACCGGAGCCGCGCGGCTTCATGCGCGGAGTAGCGGAGAGACCTGCAGTTTGCATGCACTGGAACGACGCACACTTGCTACAAATCGTCGTCCACCGACTTCACCCCGACCGCGAACGCTCCCGGCCCTCATGCTGATCCTGCCCCGACCGCCTACTCCGCGACCACGGCCTCGGCTTCCATCTCCAGCCGCCACTTCGGATTCAGCAGCGCCGCGACCACCATCGTAGCCGCCGGTCGAATCGTCCCGAACACCTCACCATGCGCCCGCCCCACCTCTTCCCAGTCCTCCGCACGGGCCAGGAATATCCGTGTCCGCACCACATCCTCAAACCGTGCGCCCGCCTGCTTCAGCGCCGCCTCAATGATCCCCAGCACCACTCGCGTCTGCTCCGCGGCGCTCAACTCCTCCGCCCCCACCGGCCCAGTCCCCGACACATGCACCACATTCCCCACACGCACCGCCCGCGAAAACCCAATGATCGGCTCATAAGGCGACGTCCCTGCAATATTCATCCGCTTCATCTCTGTGCTCATGCCCCCATCATAGCCGCAGACCAGCATCCGCCCCTTCAAATACATCGACGCCATCTGAAGATGTCGCTGTCAGTTCTCAATTGCCAGTTGGAACCAACAACTTCGTCGTTCAACTGACAACTGAGAACCGACAACTGAGAACTGACACCTGACAACGCCCTTACAGCCCCTTCTTCACCAGGAACAAGATCAAATCCTTCACGCGGCTCGAATATCCCCACTCATTGTCGTACCAGCTAATCACCTTGCCGGTA
>JAJXYY010000022.1 GCA_021780315.1 Acidobacteriota bacterium | reverse complement strand
CCTTCCGCCGCCTCAGCCCCTCGCAGGGACGGTGGGTCTCGCCCGACCCCTCCGGCATGGCGGCCGTCGATCCCACCAATCCACAGAGCATGAACCGCTACGCCTATGTCGCCAACAACCCCTTGAGCTACGTCGATCCGACCGGATTGAACCGCTGCGGACCGAATTGCAGCGGATGCGACCCGAGTCAACAGATTTGCGGCGGCGGAGACCTCGGTTTCAATAATGGCAGCGGCGACTTCTGCGATGCCTCAGGTTATTGCGGCGCTGGAACTGGTGTCGACGGCTTTGGTTTATACGGTCCGGGCGGAGTTCCGTGGAACTTCGGCCCTGGCTATATTGGAACGGTGAACCCGCTCGGAGCGGGCCTGTCGGCATATCTAAGCAGTATTCCCTGGTATCGCGTTCAAGGAGGGGACCTGATGCTCTTGATCGGCCAACAGTGGGTTTCAAATGCGAACTACGGTGCGACTGGTCCGAATGGTGCGATTGATCTGAATCTCGGTATGGCCACATCACTTTGGGCTGATCTCGGCGAATTAAGTGGGTTTGCTCCCTCGTCTCAACTTTCCCCTCCTGGGGTTGCGAGTTGGAGCAGCGTTGGTGCCCCAAATAACGCGACCGTGCGAGCTACGCCTCCCCCTCCGAAGCAAAATTGGTGGAAGAACTATTGGGCGCAACTCGGATGTGAGATGAACGAAACCGTTAATCAAGGTGAAGAGATTGTGACTGCTTACGGGTTAAGCATTCTAGCCGGAGGGGGAGGGGCATATAAGACAGCCGGTGCCTTCTTTGCAGCGGGTGCTTCACTCCAACTAGGAATCCGGGAGACGTGCGTACACGAAGCGTGGGGATCCGATCATTTTTAGCCAAAGACAACAGTAAGGGCGGGCATTTCTTTGTGCCAGTCAGCGAGACCTTATGACCATGACGCAGGAAATCACGAACCAGAAGTTGTTCCGTATTGTTGCCATTGTGATAATCGGAGTCAATTGCGCTTACGCGGTTCATCGTGAGCTAGTGCTCATCTCAGGGCGAACTGTCGTCGAAAGTTTTTCCTACCTAACCGCTGTCATTTACGCCGGAGCAGCCTTTGTGAGCTGGGGGTACTGCAAGAAACTCCCCAGGGCAATCGACCGTCTCGCGGCTATTCTTTTCGGGGTGTTCTGCGCCTTTAGGATCGCCATGCAATTCTTGCCCAGCGTTTATTTGCCACTGCTCAGTGGCATAAGCTGCGCAGTCATCCTAATAGGACTTGTCGCTATGCTTGTTGGCCTCTTGCGTAGCAACCCTGCACAAGAGGCGTGACGAAGGCTGCGGGTAACGTTAGGGCCGCTCTTCGGGGCGGCCCCGCTGTCTGAGTAGGCGCGTAGTTCCGTATCAGGACCAGCATCCCGAAGAGCACGCCGCTGAAGCGGCGGATGGAGTAGGGACACGCCACCTCCTGGGGGATCGTAGCAAGCTTTGGACCGAGCATCCGAGCACCTACCTTCTAAGCCGGTGCTCTATCGGGAGCGCCCTCTGTCCGGACGCTCCTGGCTCTTGCCAAGGGGGACTTTGAGGACGCGGCCCTCGGCCGCGATCTGCAGCCTGTTCTCGGTTTCTTCGGGATACCTCTCTTTGAGGCGCGCGTAGCGCTGCTCAGCCAGGTGGATCGAGAGCACCTGGCCGCTCTCGATCCACCGGTCCTTGTCTGCCGGCGTCTTCGCATAGTCAGCGTAGGTGGAGAAGTCCTCGGCGTGGGCGGCCACGATCCACGGCTGGTTCTGGTACTTCGTTTCCTGCAGCGGATCGGCGAGCCCATGTTGCATAAACCAGTCCACTGCGGCTTTGACCTGAGCGGCGGCGGCGCGGACCACTTCCTTCAGGGCCTCGATGGCGCGGTCCAGCGCGGATAGCTCCTCAGCCTCCCACGTCTCGATCTGCTCGACCGCAGCCTCCAGCTTCTGCTGGCTGGCCTGGTCGGCTTCGCGGACGGACTCGAGATCCGGAGCCGTAATCTCCATGTTGGCGAGCGCGGCCTTGGCCTCGCGGATCTCCGCAATCTCCTGCCGCCGCGCCTCTTTCTCTTGCAGAGTTCCTCTGCGCAGCATCTTCGGCTCGACCAACAGGGCCTCGGCCACCTTGCCCTGGCCGGCGAGAGAACGCGGATCGACCCGCTGGTCGATCCCGGCGCTTTTGAGCGCCCGGTTCATCATCGCCGGGTGCCCCATTCATGACGGGCGCGCAGCGAACGGCATGAGTGGGAAACCAAAACCCCACACCAGCCACACACCTTCGGGCACCCATCTTCACCGATGCGCGCGGCGCAGCGGTTAAGGTGGAATCAATCCACCACCAGCCACATACCTTCGGGTGCCCCATTCATGACGGGTGCGAAGCGACCGGCATGAGCGGGAGACCGCAAACCCACACCAGCCACATACCTTCGGGTGCCCCATCTTCACCAATGCGCGACAGCGCAGCGGTTAAGGTGGGAATCAACTCACCACCCGCCACCGAAGATCTTCGTCAATCCCCTCCGCGCAATTTCTCCTCTAACTCCCTCATTCCACTCATCAAAAAACTTCAGCCGCTTTGCATGTTAATTCCA
>JAJXYY010000013.1 GCA_021780315.1 Acidobacteriota bacterium | reverse complement strand
CATCCACCAGCACCGGCCGCGACCCCACAAACAGAATATTCAGCGGCGTCGCATCCTTCAGCACCCACCCTTCGCTCAGCGCCTCCGCGCATAGCCCCAGCGTCAACTGCGCCGCCGCCAGCCACTGCGACGGCGTCCACTCCCACGGATACGTCGGCACCGGCACCTTCGGATGCAGCAACTGCAAACCCGCCGGCGTATTTCTGATCGTAATCGCCACCATGTCGCCCCGGTCCTGCAACCGGCTGCAAAACTGCGACGTCACAAACTCCATCACCTGGTCGCGGGCCGACGGGTGAATGGTGCGTACAGCGAAGTCGTCTTCTAGGCGAAGCGACCCTGCCGGATCTCGAAATGTAGCAGTTGGCGTTCCAGAGGTCATGCAGCGTTGCGAGAGTCTTCTTTCCGCACCGTTACCGGCAGGGCTGCGCGGGTGAGGGGCTTCTTCTTTGTGAATACCCTCATAATACGCCGCCGCAAAAAGAATCCCGCCGCCGCCATCATCGACCCAATCGACTGAACCGCCAGCAGCCCCGAACCCGGATCCACATACGCCATCGCACGGCGTTCCGTCGCCAGCAGCAGGCCCAGCAAACTAAACGCCGTCACACTCAGGTACGCCAAACGTCTCATCTCTACAGTACTTTCCGTCTGGATTGCGCTCGAGAGCCTGCGCAAGCCGCGCTCATTTGAATTCTCTAAGCCGAGCTGAAGCGGCCCCCCGAAGGAACGCGCACCACCCGGACCCGGCCGCTGCAATCTCTCAGCGGCCCAACATGACAGCCTTGTCACCGTAACATCTGCACAACCTGAACCCGCCACCGCCAGGGAAGTTGCGCCTCCCGCTACAGAATGGAACGGATATTCCTGACAGTGAGACGTTCCCTCTCCGCCCCAGGACGCAGCTCGTCCCGTACCTGCGTCGGTATCCCCCGTTTCTGCCGTCCGCTCTCCCCCCGAAACCCCGCCCGTCTAGGGCTCGTCGTAGTACCCCGTGTTGGTGCGCGCCACCACGCCCGGCTGATCCACCTTGATCTCCAGCTTGTGGTACACATCCCGGCGCTGGGTCGGCGGCGGCTCAAACGAGATCCGGTAGTACGCCTGCGTATCCTCCACGGCCTGCTGCAGCAGGCCGGAGATATCGCTGCTGCTCAGCGCCAGCCCGCCACTCTGGATCGCCAGCACCTGCAGCGCCAGGTTCCCGAAGTTCACGTCTCCCGGCTTCTTCACGCCATCCAGAAATTCCTCATAATAAAACTCTTGTCCTACCGACTCCGCGATCCCCAACGGATTGATCGCATAGATCGTGGTCTCCGTATCGCGAAACGCCATCGAGAACCACGTGATCTCGTTGAAGATCGCCTCTTCCTGCTGGCTGCTCAAATCGATCTCCGGCCCGGACAGCATATGCCATCCCGGCGACACCCACAGCACAATCTTCCGCCCCGGCCGTCCCGACTCATACCCCGCTATCAGGCGCAGCGCCTTCATCGAGTCGTCGAACCGCTCCCCGGCGCCTTCAATCCCCGCCGACCGCCCCACATCCCGCAGCCCTATGTCCAATGTATCCAGCGACTTCGCCAGCACCTTGCCATCGCGCGTGTAGGTTCTCTGCATCTTGATCCCACCCTGCTCATCCAGCACCCCCAGCGCCAGCGGCCGCGCCAGTTGGCCCCCGTTCGCAAGCAGATACCGGTCAATCTCAATCCGCATCTGCGCCAGAATATTGAAGTCCGTGTTCACGCTGTCGATCAGCAGCAGCACCTCCACCGGAGCCTGCTCTCCCTCATACGCCTTGAACGACGTGATCGGCAGAGGTGTCTTATTGTCCAGTAGCGTAAGGTCCTTCGCCTGCAATCCGCTCACCGGCTTTCCATCCTTGCGCGTCACCACCACGTCGAGGTTGATCGTCCGCACCGGCGGCCCCTGCCGCTTGTGCAGCGTGGATGCAGGTCCCTCCTGCGCTTTCAAAGGTGCCGCCTGCGTGCCTGAAGCCGCCTGCTGTGCAGCACCAGGACCAACGCTCAGCAGCAGCGCCGCAAGCAGCGGCAGGATCAAACGTGGTGACACAGACATAGGCTCTCCAGAAAATTTAATCAAAAATAGAATCCACCCCAACAATAACCCCCCGGCCCGCAATCGCACCATCGCACCCTTTCGCAGGACGCGGCCTCCACCCCAACTTCTGCGCATCACACCAAACTCCTTCGAATCTCTCCGCAAACTCCTCACCGATTGCTTCGCCGTCCGCTTCGCCTTATCCTCGCCTCAGCATGGATTTCGAGCACAAGCGAAAGATCGGCCTCGGCACCGCCGCGCCCAAACCCACCGACCCCTCCGCGGCCGACCGCCTCGTCTCCGCCGACCACTTCGACGACGACGATCTTGTCGAGCTCAAGCTGCGCCCCAAACGCCTCTCCGAATTCATCGGCCAGACCAAAGCCAAAGAGCAGCTCTCCATCGCCCTTGAAGCCGCCAAATCCCGCGGCGAAGCCCTCGACCACGTCCTCCTCTTCGGCCCTCCCGGCCTGGGCAAAACCACCCTCGCCACCATCATCGCCAACGAGCTCGACGTCGCCTTCCAGCAGACCTCC
>JAJXYY010000046.1 GCA_021780315.1 Acidobacteriota bacterium | reverse complement strand
GTAGGCAGCGGATGATCCACATTGATCTTGATCACCGCGATATCGGTGTCCTTGTCCACACCAACCACCGTGGC
The DNA here is from genome assembly GCA_021780315.1 of Acidobacteriota bacterium. Taxonomy (GTDB): domain Bacteria; phylum Acidobacteriota; class Terriglobia; order Terriglobales; family Acidobacteriaceae; genus Edaphobacter. The sequence continues at coordinate 2,596 of JAJXYY010000046.1, read as the reverse complement.
CGGACGCCCCGGATCCGTCGAATCGTCAGGGTCCGTTGATAGCTTCACGAAAATCTTATCGGCCTTATCCACAACGTGGTCGTTCGTAATAATGTACCCGCGCGAATCGACAATAAAGCCAGACCCGAGAGCACGACTCGGGCCCGAGTCCTGTCCACCGCCGCCACCCGGCCCACCAAAGAAGTGGTTGAAGAAATCCTGCATTCCCTGATCGCCCTGGCCATCCTGATCCCCTTGGTCGCCGCCACGGGGTCCCAACGGTATCGCGTTCCGGCCACGCCCCGCGGGCATCTGCTTCGGTAGCGTCTCCGTGTTAATGTTCACCACCGCCGGTCCCACTTGCTTTGAAATGGCTGAGAAGCCATTCGACAGCGTCACCGGATTCGGAATCACCAACTGCCGTGCGTCGCTGCTATCCACCTTCTGTTTGGCGCTTACGTGGCCGGTCAGCATCGACCCTGCCAGGAAGCTCGCGGAGATTACTGCAAGGATCGTAAATGTAGTGGTCAGGCGTCCTTGGCGGATCTTGTTCCAAATGCCCTGCCCGAATCGGTTCGATGATTCCATGGTCGTATTTATCCTCGTTCTGATTTCGTTCTAATTCCTGATGCTGACATCGATCCGCAAGAGTTCTACCCCTCACGGCTTGCGCATTTCATTCGCCAACCTGATAGACGCGAATCGCGGCGAAAGGTCGCAACGCCCGGCTAACCTTCCGCCAGCCCTTACCACCCTTCATGATCATTCTTAAGTATGCACCTCAAAAGATCATGCTCCCGCAATAGGTAGGAGTTGACTCCGGCCCCGCGAGGTTGGCCGCAACTCCGCCAACAGGATTCCCGCCAGGATCAGTCCCGCTCCCAGCATCGCCCGCCGCCCCAGTTGCTCGCCAAAGAACAGCAGGGAAGTCAGCCACGCAAATACCGGTTCCAACGTAAAGATCAGTGCCGTATGCGACGCCGGCAGATGTTGCTGCGCCCAACTTTGGATTGTAAACGCCACCGCCGTTGCCAGCACCGCCGTCACCCCTAGCGCCATCCACACCATCCCCGTCCCATGGAAATACGCTCGCCCGCCCAAGGGCAGCGTCACCAGCATCACCACCGCCGCAAACCCAATTTGGAGCGTCCCTAATCTTCTTGCTGAAACGATTGGCGCCGCCCGCGCCAGCATCAGCAAATGTGCCGCAAACGCCACCGCGCACCCCAGGCAAAGCAACTCCCCCAACCCAATCCCCGCAAATAGTGCCACCCCAACTCCCGGCGGAGTCGTAAGCAGCACCAGCCCTGCAAACGCCAGCCCCGCCCCCGCATACGTGTCCGGCGTCGGCTTCAATGCGCCCGGCAATGCAACGCCCGGAATCACACTCAGCAGCGGGACGATCACCACCACCAGCCCTGTAATAAACGCCGCCTTTGATGCCGTTGTGTGGTTCAGCCCGGAGGTCTGCAACTGATATCCCAGCCCCAGAAATAATCCCGCAGCAGCACCCAGCTTCAGATCTGTCCGTGTCACCCCCCGCAGGCTCGGCCAGTTCACCGCCGCCAGCACCGCAAACGCCAGCACCATGCGCAGCAGGTTGAACATCAGCGGCGTCGTCTCCGCCAGCGCCGACTTCACCAGCGAAAACGTCGTCCCCCAAACCACCACCACGCCCAGCAGCAGCAGGTGCGCCGTCAGCGTCCGCGACCGCAGTGAACTCCGCGAATGCCTTAAACTCATTGCCCCTTCGGCCCGCTCGAAGCCTGGTACATCGTCTTTCCACCCACCACCGTCCGCAGCACCACCGTATGCAGCACCTCCTGCGGTGCGGCCTTCGTAATATCCCGATCCAGCACGACCATATCCGCCAGGAACCCCGGCTCCAGCCGACCCTTCGTCTTCTCCCTGAACTCCGCAAACGCCGACGCCTGCGTATACGCATAGATCGCCTCATCCATCGTCAGCTTCTCCTGCGGCTCAAACGTCTGCGTCCCCTCCACATTCGCCCGCGTCACCGCCGCATACAGCCCCCTGAACGGCGAGATCGACTCCACCGGATAATCCGTCCCGAACGCCAGCGTCACTCCATGATCCAGAAACGACTTCCACGCATACGCCCGCTTCGACCGCTCCGGCCCCAGTCGTGCCTCCGCCCACGCCATATCCGTCAGCAGATGCGACGGCTGCATACTCGCAATCACTCCCAACTCCGCAAACCGCTCAAACGCCCCCGCCGACACCACCTGCGCATGTTCAATCCGAAACCGAAAATCCCGCGGCCTCACCACCGGCGGAGCCGTCGTCACAATGCTCGCGTCCGGATCATTCGGCGCCGGAGGCACATCCGCCGGCCGTCCCACCTGTTCCGCCGCAGCCAGCGCATTCAGTGCCATATCATTCGCCAGGTCCCCAATCGCATGAAATCCCAACTGAAATCCATCCGCAGCACGCGCTGCGGCCATCTCGTTCAACTTCTGCTGGTCGTAGCGCGCAATCCCATCATTGTTTGGATCATCCGCATACGCTGCATGCATCGCGGCCGTCCGCGACCCCAGCGACCCATCCATGAATCCCTTCAGCATCGTCAAATGCAGCATCGGATCATCCGCCCGAT
>JAJXYY010000040.1 GCA_021780315.1 Acidobacteriota bacterium | reverse complement strand
CAGATTCATGGAGACTGCTCTCTTGCGCTCAAATGACGCTCTGCCACTTGCATTCCCTGTCATCTTTCTCGTTGCCTGCGGCGTTGGAGGAAACTCCGGAACCACCACTCCCCCTGCTCCTCAGCCGGACATCGTCGCTTGGGGTGACTCCCTCACCGCCGGCGGAGAGGGGAACATCAACACAGGCGACTACCCCGACGACCTGGCAAAGCTCCTCACGCGAACCGTCCACAATGAGGGCGTTGGCGGCGACAGCTCAACGCAGATCGGTGTCCGCCAGGGCGCCATCGCCACAACCGCCACCGTTGCCGGCGGTTCGATCCCCGCATCGGGAAGTGTTGCCGTCACCTTCCCCACCGGCTATGAACCTGTCACCAGTCTGGGACCACAGGCTGGCACAACAGGCACCTTGCTCGGCGTCCATGGCACAGTCACGTACACGCCCAGCGGCCTCCTCTTCACACGCGATACCACGGGCTCTGCCGTCGCCGCTCCCAACCCCACACCCTTCGTCGTCGATACACCCTACGCCAGCGACCTGCCTGTCTTTTGGGAGGGTAGAAACAACTGGTGGGTTCCTTCGCAAGTCCAGTCCGACATCGCAGCGCAAGTTGCGACCGTCAAATCTCCCAACTATTACGTGCTGAGCATTATCAACATGAACGTCGCAGCCGAGTGGAAGGCAGGCAACGCCTATCCGGGGATCATGAGCCTGAACAGTGCATTGGCATCCACCTACGCCTCGCACTACATCGATGTCCGTTCCGCGCTGGTCTCGAGCTACAATCCTTCCCTGGTCACGGATGTGTCGGATTACAACCACGACGAGATTCCCACCTCCCTGCGCGCCATCAACGCCACCGGGACTCTCGTCAATGCAATCGGAGCGTCGGACACCACCTTCATGGTGAACCTGACCGGCACCTCCCTGTATTCGAGTGCCATCCTCACCATTGATAGCGGGGCGAATTCAGAAAATGTCAGTGTCACGTCTGTCTCCGGCAACACCGTAACGGTGGTTCGCAACTTCGGCGGCAATGACACCTCGCATCCTGCAGGTGCACCAGTCACCGCCACAGACCCCATCCATCTCAACGCCGATGGCTACCAAATCGTCGCGAAAACTGTAGCCGCCAGGCTTGCAGCCAAATAGCGCCGCAGCTTTTCATTGCTCAAGCCACCCTCGCGGGCTTACCATGCTCGGGCACGTTGAAATCGTTTTCAGGAGGGTCCCAATCCCATGCGTCTCCCTGCTTCGCTTGCCTTGCTCCCACTCGCTCTCGCCGCTCTCCTTCCCGCCGCACCGCGCGCCGACGCCCAGCAGGTCGCCGCCACACCGCCCATGGGCTGGAACAGCTGGAACTACTTCGCCGAAAAGGTCACCGATAAGGACATCCGCGCCGCCGCGGATGAAATCGTCGCCAGCGGCATGAAAGACGCCGGCTACATCTACATCAATATCGACGACACATGGGAAGGCGAGCGCGACGCCAGCGGCGTCCTCCACACCAATTCAAAATTCCCAGACATGAAGGCCCTCGCCGACTACGTCCACTCCAAGGGACTCAAGATCGGCATCTACTCCGGCCCCGGAACCAAAACCTGCGGCGGTTACGCTGCCTCCCTCGGCCATGAGGAGCAGGACGCAAAAATGTACGCCGCCTGGGGCATCGACTACCTCAAGTACGACCTCTGCAGCTTCATCCCCGACGTCATGCTGAAGCAGGCGCCGCATGACGAAGTCCAGCAGATGCGTCTCATGGTCGCCGCCTATACCAAAATGGGCAAGGCCCTCCAGTCCACCGGCCGCCCCATCGTCTACTCGCTCTGCCAGTACGGCTGGGACTCGCCCTGGGAATGGGCCCCCGCGCTCGGCGGCAACTCCTGGCGCACCACCGGCGACATCAACCCGCACTGGGACCGCATCTACACCATCCTCTCCCAGCAGGCGGGCCTTGAAAAATACGCCGGCCCCGGCCACTGGAATGACCCCGACATGCTCGAAGTCGGCAATGGCAAGCTCACCCTCGCCGAAAACCGCTCGCACTTTTCCATGTGGGCCATGCTCGCTTCACCGCTGCTTGCCGGCAATGACCTGCCCCACATGAAGCCAGAGATCAAGGCCATCCTCACCAACCGCGACGTCATCGCCATCGATCAGGATCCCCTCGGCCATCAGGCCAGCCGCATCTACTCCGATGGCGAAGTCGACGTCTGGGCCCGCCATCTCTCCGGCGGAGCCATGGCCGTCGCCATCCTCAACGCCGGCAGCGACCGCGTCGCCACCCATCCCTTCCACCTCGATCTCGCAAAACTCGGCCTCCACGGCGCGCAGCAGAGCAAGAACCTCTGGACCGGCAACTCCGTCGAGCTCACGCAGAACATGCCCATCACCCTGCCCAGCCACGACATCCTGCTCGTCCGCATCGCCAACCCCAAATAGCGCAAGCCCGGTGCCCAGCCTGAAGCTTTGGGCCTTCCGCATCAGAACAACTTTGGGTGCCCCATCCATGGCGTCCGCTCGCAGCGGGCGACATGGGTGGGAAAGCACAAACCCAGGTACTCACCCAAACGAAATCCTTACTGCCTGATTGCTACATTGAAAGCATGAAGGCTCATCTCGACCGCGCACATCGCGCGCTCCCTCTGCTCCTCTCTGCTCTCACGCTGGCTTCAGTCGTCGTCCTGCTTGTTT
>JAJXYY010000032.1 GCA_021780315.1 Acidobacteriota bacterium | reverse complement strand
TGTCATCGCAGCCAACCCCACAACGCACCAGCCGCCCCGTCCAACCCTTACAATGACTAGGTTGATGGTGAACCTGAAAACTACCTCTCTCGTCGGGCGTTGCGCCCTCGCTCTAGCCTGCGCGCCGCTGCTCCTTGCGCTCGCCGGCTGCCCCGGCGCCAACCCCGGCGGTGCCGCCTCTCCGGGCCATGCTGCGGCGAACAGCACGGCGCCCACGCTCCAGCAGCAAGCCACCGAGCAGGCACAAGCGCAGGCCCAGCAAACCGCGCAGCAGATCATCGCCGCACAGCACGCACAGAAGGTGCAGGCCCTCATCGCCAAAGCCCAGGCCAGCTATCAATCCGGCGTCACCAACTACAACGCCAATCGCCTCGACGCTGCCCGCCAGGACTTCGACTTCGCCGTCGACACCATGCTCTCCAGCGGCATGGACCTCAAAAACGATCCCCAGCTCTCCGACGAATTCGACCAACTCCTCTCCGCCATCAACTCCCTCGAATTAGTCGCCCTCAAACAAGGCAACGGCTTCTCCGGCCAGATCGACGAAGCCCCCGCCGAGGCCGCCAACGCCGTCACCTTCCCCTCCAACCCCGAGCTCGTCACCAAGATCGCCGCCGAACTCAAAACCACCCAGTCCGATCTCCCCCTCGTCGTCAACGACTACGTCGCCGGCTGGATCAGCTACTTCACCAACTCCCGCGAAGGCCACGCCCACCTCGCCCGCTCCCTCGAGCGCGCTGGAAAATATCGCGCCATGATCTCCAAAGATCTCGCCGCGCAAGGTGTCCCCCAGGACCTCATCTATCTCGCCGTCGCCGAGTCCGGCTTCCAGCCGCAAGTCGTCAACGCCGGCTCCGGCGCCGGCGGCATGTGGCAGTTCATGCCCTTTCGCGGAGCCTACGGTCTGGAGCGCAACGGCTTCTTCGATGAGCGCTTCGACCCCGAACAATCCACCCTCGCCTACGCACGCTACATGAAGTCCCTCTACAACCAGTTCGGCGACTGGTACCTCGCCATGGCCGCCTACAACTGGGGCCCCGGCAACGTACAACGCGCCGTGGCACGAACCGGTTACGCCGACTTCTGGCAGCTCTATCGCCTCAACGCTCTCCCCTCCGCCACCAAGGCCTACGTCCCATCCATCATCGCCGCTGCCATCATGGCCAAGAACCCCCAGCAGTACGGCCTCACCGACGTCGTCCCCGACGCGCCCGTGCTCTCCGACGAAGTCACCACCACCTACGCTATCGACATGCGCCTCGTCGCCGACCTCACCAACGCCTCCCTCCCCGAGATCGTCGCCCTCAACCCCGCGCTCCTCCGCCTCTCCACGCCCACCGACACTCCCTACGACCTGCACATTCCTCCCGGCACCCGCGACATCTTCCTGGCGCGTCTCAAAAATATTCCTGAAGAAGACCGTACCAACTGGCGCTTCCACGTCGTCAAGGACGGAGAGACCCTCGATCAGATTGCCGAGTCGCTACACTCCCACGCCAGCGAGATCACCACCCTCAATAGCCTCACCGACCCCATCCAACCCGGAGATGAACTCGTCATTCCGATCGCGGCTAGCAGCAGGCTCTCCCCCGGCGAACGCTACAAGATGCGCCGCAACGACACCCTCGTCACCGTTGCAGATCGCTTCGGCGTCACGGTCGAGCAGTTGCGCAAGTGGAATCACCTCTCCTCCAATCGCGTTGCAGCCGGTCGCTCGCTGTACGTCGTCGAACCCATCCGGCTCGCACCTCATACCCGTACGCATAGCCGGCGCAGCGGCCGCGCCACAACTCACACTACAGGCAACACAACTCACAATAGCCGCTCACAGCAGGCTCATCCGCATACCGCTAGCCACGCCGCCGCATCGCACCCTGCAAAAAAGAAGAAAAAATCTAAGTGATCCCCATCACGTTATGTGGGCTCGTTGACCGAGCCCCCGTAGAAAAAAATGCACTGCACCTAAAAAGGTGCTTGCTATTTCATGCCTCCGCGCGTAATCCTGTTGACATCATCCGTGCGGCGACTAGGCGTCGCATGGAGAATGGTTCGGACTTCCAGCAATGCAAGTGAATGGAAGACGAACGCAACGCAACACAAGAAAGACGTAGTTGGGGGAGAACGTTATGTTGCAAGACGAAGAAACGATCAAGCTCTACGCAGCAGGCTACGACGAAGAAGATACCGACGACGTGATCGACCTCGATTCACTCGATGAAGAAGATGAGGAAGAGGAGTTCAATATCGTTTCCATCAATCACATCGAGGAAGCGGAGATCTTCACCCCTCCACCCACCCCCGTCGCCCCCTATGAGCCGGCGACCCGGCTATCAGCCGAGCCCACACCGGGCGCTCCCTCTCCTGCACCCGCTGCACCCAAGAAGGTGGCAGCCAAGAAGCCGGTGAAGAAGGCTCCTGCAAAGAAAGCTCCCGCAAAGAAGGCTGCTGCGAAGAAGGCTCCCGCGAAGAAGGCTGCGCCAGCCAAAGCTGCGAAGGCCCCGGCGAAGAAGGCAGTGAAGAAAGCTGCAAAGAAAGCGCCCGCCAAAAAAGCTCCTGCAAAGAAGAAGGCTGCAGGCAAAAAGATTTCAAGTTCTGCCGCGAAGTCAGTACGTGCTCTGCGCGGCGGTAAGGCGGCCCCTAAAAAGGCAGTCGGCAACAAGAGCACAAGCAACAAAAAATCGACTATGAGAGGTAAGACCTTGGCAACGAAGAAAGCTGTAAAG
>JAJXYY010000019.1 GCA_021780315.1 Acidobacteriota bacterium | reverse complement strand
GGCACCGTGATAGGGGCAGTCCGAACCGCAGGCGGCGATGATGATGCCGTCGATGCCCTTGCTGTAGGTGCGCAGAAAAAAGTCTTCAGGGAAGAGCACTGGAGAGAGCACCCGCAGGATATAGACGCTGGAGGGATATTCCAGGTGGGCCTTGCCTACCGCGTCGGCACCGGGATAGGCGCACTTTTCAGTGGCCAGCACAAGTATCTTAGGAACGAAAACGTCAGCCATACCGCACCTCTTGCTGACCACGGGCTTGGGCTCGTGGTCTTGATCTTTGCTCTGGACTACAGGGCCCGGCGGGATGCGGTGCATCCACGCCGGTGGCCCGCAGGTGGTTACTTCTTTCTCAACACAAACAGACGGTCGTGGCCATCGGCTTCGATCATGCCTAGGTATTCGTGACCTACCTTGGTTGCCCAGGTGGATAGATCCTTGCGGGAACCTTTGTCGTTGGACTTGACTTCGATGACCTGGCCTACCTTGACGGCGCCAATGCCTTTCTTGGCTTCGAGCAGTGGGCCGGGGCAGGCTGTGCCACGGGCATCGATGACTTTGTCGGCGGTGAGTGTTGCAAGGTCCAGTGTGTTCATAAACGTCTCCTTCTAGTGGGTTGTGGGCTGGTGGATAGTTTCAGTTGAATGAGCTTCAACTGTTTGATCTGCTCCAGGCAGTGCTTGCGCACACGTTGCGAAACGGCTGCACTCCGTGGCGTTGCTGCGGTCATCGAGTGCCTCGCGAATCAGATTGGCGGCCTGAAAAAATCGTGGATCTGCGATGCCATACGAAACCGTCTGACCTTGTCTCTCGGAGGTGACTGCGCCGCGGTCGCGCATCAGGCGCAGATGTTGCGAGGCGTTGGAGACCGAGATCTCAGCTTCTTCGGCGATCCGGGTGACACTCCGGGGGCCGTTCTGGAGGGCGCAAAAGATGCGCATCCGCGTGGAGTGGGCGAGGATCATGAAGAAGTCACCCATGCGTATGCAGTCCAGATGGCGGTCTTGATGGGTATTGTTGGTGGACATCTGGCCTCCTGATGGCTGCATCTTGCTTGCCTGATTACTTATTTGCGTACTTACTCAACTACTAACAACTACTGTAGAAAATATGATTCAATTTGTCCGTGATTGTCATCACATGTTAAGCAATTTAATCCAGTGTTTATAGGTATTTTGTTGTAGTTTTCTAAATTTTATATGGGTTAAAATAGACATATGTTTATAGGTTGGGAAGTGCTCTCCAGTCATACATGGAAAGAGGATGACTGGAGTCGAGTACTAGAAGTAATAACCGATCTGGATGCCAATGGAGTTCTCTGACATGGAGGCTTGCAGAGGAGCGACGGGCAGGCCGAAGAGAGTGCCGTCGGTGCTGGTGGCCTTGAAGGTATGCATGGCAGCTTCGGTGAGGCTCCAGCGCATGGGCAACTTCTGCGTGGCACCGATCGTTACCGCGGTGGTGACGATGGCGGGCATGATGAGGTTGGCCTGGAGGTCGGCGGTCTTAATGGGATTAGAACCGTAGGCGAAGCCTGCACGAACCTGCCAGGATTTCGTTAGCTCATACTGGGTTCCGAGATTGGCAACCCACTCGTTTTGCCAGTGGAGGGGCAGAGCAACAACGCCTGTGCCGACCCAAGGACCAAAGACCTTGAACTGGTCCATCGTGCTGTGCCAGTTGATCCATTGTCCTTCGGTGCTCACGAGCCATTTGGCTACGGGGTGGAAGGCAACGCCGAAGGCGACTTGCTGCGGATAATTAAGGCGCGCCTGATAAGTTCCCTGGCCTCCCGAGACACCGACCGGTCCGGTCTCGCCAACACCGGTGGGGATGAATTCTTCGTTTTCCTGCCAGAATAAGTGGGTGAATTTCATCACGGACTTATAGGAAGCGCCGAAGGCTACCTTGCTGTTGTACTTGTACAGGCCGCCGATTGTGACGCCTACACCATAGGCCCATGAAGGGCTGGTGAGATCAAGGCCCTGATCGTTGAACGACTCGTCAAATGACACCTGCTCTGCAGCGACATCTAGGGCGATGCCGAGGCTGATTTTATCGGTCATCTTGAAGGCGACGGCGGGGGCCATCTGCATGAAGTCGATGCTGCTGAAGGCCTGGATGGTTCCCATCGGGGTATTGGGTTGCAAGTAATTCACGCCGAGGCCAGAGGTGCCATAGATGCCGCCGCCGAAGTAGAGGTCGGGGCGGAAGGCCGGAGCCGACCAGCCGAGGGCCGGAATGGCATAGACATTGGTGTGGCTGCCGGTATTGCCGAAGCCGAAGTTGGTACGACGCTCTGGGTTGAAGATCTCGCCGGAGAATGCGGTTTGCGATGGGAGCCATGCGAGGCCGGCGGGATTGCTGATGGCAGTCATCGGATCGCAGGGAGCGGCTACGACGGCGCCGCCCATGCCCATGGAGCACTGGCCAAAGCCAATGAGTTGATAGCCGTTGGTGGCCCACGAGGTCGCGGTGCAGGCCAGGAGTGCGAAGGTGATGAAGATTGTCCGGAGGGCTGCGGTCCGGGCTTTGTTTGCCGGGAGGCTATCGCAGGGGGTCATCGTTGTTTCGTTCTGTGTTTGCATGGTGATTACGCTCGACATGACTTTCTTGGTACGTTGAGCCGCTGGGTTGAGATAGCCGGGGTTCCATGGTTATGGAGTCCCCGCGCTGGTAGAGGATGGGACACTAGTTGGAAGCGTCCTTGAGCGCCTTCTGGATGGCGCCGGGAGCACAGTGAATGGTCATGAAGCCGTGAGAGCCCATCATGCTGAGGTCGGGGAAGTTGACGGCGATGCGGAACTTGGCGGGAAGGGCGTAGACGGTGCCTCCGGAGACGAGGATGCCGTAGGGCAGATGGCCTGTGGACTTGACGGTATCGGTGTCGATGATGCCCATGATGTGGGCGTCGCCACCACATTCATTCCCGTCTGCACCGGAGAGCGCGACGCCAAAGAGCGTCTGCTCCTTGCCGGGGATGGCCACCTGATAGACCTTGGCGGTGCCACCTTTGTGTGCTGCGAGGCCAGCGCTCACTGCATCAATGGCCTTCTGATAGCTCGGATATTGGGCTAGCGTATCGAGGTCGGTGAAGTACGGCATCATCATTTTGTAGTGGTAGGTTTGCAGGTTGGCAGCCGTGAGGCCGTTCTTGGATCCGTAGGCCGACTGGGCTCCGAGAGCCTTGGCTAACTGGCTATCCACGCCGGCGAGATCACTCTTCAGGCGGTAGGCATTGGCCATGTAGGTGGGGTTGGTGTAGGCCACCTCGATCTGATCATTCACCTTGGTGATGGTGACGCGCTGGACGGCGGCGAAACCACCAAATGGGGTTTGGGCGGCGGCCTGTCTGAGCGCGGAGTTGGTGACGCCGATGATCTCGGCTGAGACCGTCTCGCCGTTGGAGAACTTCAGGTTGGTGTAGGGGGCGTAGGTTCCTACTACCTCGAAGCCATTGGCGGTAAGTTTCTGCTCTACCTGAGTGACGACCGGAGCAATCTCGCCGGTGGTGTTGAATGCGAGCGCGAAAGGCTTGAGGTTGTCCGCGGCAGAGGCGATTGTCGAAAGGGAGATTAATACAATTATGAGTGAACTTAGCTTGCGGCCAATGGATGAGGTGTTTTTCGTGTAGTTCTGCATTTGTGGCACTTACTCCCTTTCGATCTCGCATGGCGGGTTGATGCACCATGCTGTGGGCTACCGGGAGCGGCATTTGTGGTGAATTGCCGCTCACTGGAACTACCCAACGAAAGTGAGGAGCACGTTATATTCCAAAATGCGCAATCAATGAAATGAAGGCTTTATTGGAAATATGGATTGGAGGTGAGACGTTATGTTGCAACAGGGCGTTGCAACACTGAAACAAACCGTGTCAAGGCTTGCGGCGGTCGGCAAGATGTAACTCGCGCATCTTGCGCCAGAGGGTGGTGCGGCTGAGGCCGAGAGCCTCGGCGGCTTCGGAACGGGACCAGTGATGGGCGTCGAGGGCTGCGACGAGGCGTTCGGACTCCTGAGGAGAGTTCGGGTTGGAGAGGGCCGCCGGGGCGGGCGCAGCGAGGAGATCGTGCTCGGTCGCGGTGGAAGAAAGCGGGGGCGAGGGCGTGCGAATCTCGTCGGGGAGATCTTCGGGGAGGATGGTCTCGATCTTAGCGACGGCTACGGTGTACTCCATGACGTTGGCGAGTTCACGGACGTTGCCGGGCCAGGAGTATTCGAGGAGCAGACGCATGGCCTGAGGGGAGATGCGGCGGATGAGGCCGCGCTGGGCGGTGACGCGGTTGAGCAGGTGGGCTGCGAGGGGTGCGATGTCTTCGCGGCGCTGACGGAGCGGAGGGATTTCGATGGGGACGACGCAGAGGCGGTAGTAGAGGTCTTCACGCAGGCGGCCCTGACGGAGGGCGACGCGGACGTCGACGTTGGTGGCGGCGATGATGCGGACGTTGGCGACGCGGGGAACGCTCTCGCCGACGCGCTCGTAGTGGCCGCCCTGGAGGACGCGCAGGAGTTTGACCTGCTGGAGGGGAGGCATGTCGCCGATTTCGTCGAGGAAGAGGGTGCCGGCGGAGGCGAGTTCGAAGCGGCCGACGCGGTCGCGCACGGCGCCGGTGAAGGCTCCGCAGACGTGACCGAAGAGCTCGGACTCGAGGAGGTCGGCGGGAACGGCGCTGCAGTTGACGGCGATGAAGGGGCCGTTGCTGCGGGGTGAGCTCTCGTGGATGGCGCGGGCGACGACCTCTTTGCCGGTGCCGCTCTCGCCGGTGATGAGGACGGGGGCTTCGCTGTGCTGGAGGGCCTCGACCAGACGGAAGATGCGGCGCATGGCGGGGGAGCAGACGATGGCGTTGGAGATGAAGGTGTCGGCGTCGGCGCAGATGCCGTCTTCTTCTGCGGGACGAAGCAGGACGACGTATCTCATCTGGGGGTCACAGACGTTGGACTCGCCGTGGAGGATGGGAGCGGCGGTGATGGAGACGAGGCGGGGCTTGCTCTCGCCGAACTGCATGGTGGCGCGCCAGCCTTCGCGCTTCTGGCCTTCGAGGAGGGCCTGGCGCAAGGGAGCGCCGGGACCGATGACGGTGGTGCCGAGGAGGTCTTCGACGGCGTGGCCGGCCACGGTCGCAGAGACGCCGCTGCCCATGATGGCGTCGAGAAGATAAGAGGCGTGGACAATGCGGAAGTTCTCGTCGAGGCAGACGAAGGCTCGTCCTACGGACGCCAGAACGTGGGTGACGCCGTAGATGGCGATCTGGGTGTCCGGGCTCAAGGCGGGGTCGCCGAGAGGCACGCAGGTGGGTGGAGGAACATGATCCGTCATAGGCGTTCCTTGCTTGCGGTGCTCGATGCGCTGCCGGGGAGCGGGCTCCAGGCTGATCGATGGCGAGCATTACGAGCGATCGAGGTCAACGGACGGGCGCGACCGTGTGCGGTGATGGACGACGTCCGCAAGCGGTTCTGTGCGTTGGGTTTCACGATAGACCTCTACCCGTTCGATGTCGCTTTAAGTGTGACTGAACCTTCCATTGGAATAAAGGACAGCGGTCACAAATTGTTACAGAAATTTCGCGGGGCTGAATCGGTGGAGGAACCGCCAGCGGGAGGTCGAGCCTGAAAGGGCTGAGGGGTGTAAAAGTGGCCTAAACTGCGGGAAATAGTGCAGGACTGGAGGTGTGGAGATGGGCCGGGAGCGATGGGTTGCGGGATGGAAGCGTTGGTGCGAAGGATGCGCGCAGGCCGATTAGCGGTAAGGAAATGCGTGTGGGAGGGTATGGGTCTAGTGCAGGATGCCGTAGTGGTCGAGGATGAGGATGGTGAGAAGAGCGGCGAACATCAGACCGAGGGCGATTCGATTTCCAATGCGGCGTTGTCTTGGGGTGGGGGGGCCGGTCTGGTCGCCGAGAATCTTTGAGAGATGTTTGCGGCCAGTCCAACGAGTATCCGGTGCATCGGGAGATACGGTCATTGCTGCCTCCAATTTTGCACCAAGGATACGCCACGGGGGGTAGAGTTGGTAGGTGTTTTCTGCTGGAATGGGCAATTATTTTGGGGCGGGGCGGAGGGTTCAGGCGCAGAGGTCGGCTTCGAATTGCTGGAGGGTGGCGTCGTCCCATGCGTGGGAGGATTTGCGCCAGGTGTCGGTGGGGGATTCGAGGTAGTTGGGGAAGTTGGTGCGGCAGAAGCTGGTGTGGGTGGCGAAGTCGAGGAAGGCCTGGGGGCTGCCGTCGAGGTAGAGGACGCACTGGAGGCCGGAGCGGGACCACTGGATGGAGGCGAGGCGGGGGGCGTCGGGGTCGGCGAGAGCGGTGCGGTTGTAGATGAGCATGGCGTCGAGGATGCAGTGGTCGTGGGTCTGCTGGGAGCGGTCGCAGGCGTAGAAATAGCCGGCGGGCCCTTCGTCCTCGAAGACCGCGGTCCAGGGTACGGCGGGGGAGTCGGAGGAGAGGAAGGCGAGACCGGGAGTGAAGGTGAGGGAGTCCATTAGTACAGAGTGTAGAGGATAGGGGATAGGGGATAGGGGCTGGCGCGGAAGCGTCGGGGGTCTGGCGCATACGCTCGAGCCCCTATCCCCTATCCGCTGTTCTATACACTTGAGGTTGGATGAGATTGCGTGGGTTTTATATTGGACGGGCGCAGCGGGTGGCGGGACTGCTGCTGCTGATGCTGCTGGGCGAGTGCCTGTGGACGATTGGGCACCAGCCGCTGGATGCGAATGACTACCGGTATGCGCACTGCGGACGGGAGATGTGGGAGAGCCCGTCGGTGTTGCAGGGGTACTTTACGACCTGCGGGAATTTGAATGGAGATGGCACGCTGGCGTATCGGCTGGCGGGGTTTCCGCTGACCGCGCAGAGGGTGGTGCTGCTGTCGGTGGACCACTTTCGCAAGCCGGAGAACCGGGTGTTTGCCAATGGCAGCCTGAATGGAACGACGTGGGAGGCGCGGCATGAGCTGGGGTTTGTGAAGTACCTGCTGCGGCTGCCGTTTGTGATTTTTGCGATCTGGCTGGGGGGTGGGCTGTGGTGGGTGTCGAAGCGGCTGTTTGGGCCCGAGGGCGGGGCGCTGGCTCTGGCGCTGTATTGCTTTTGCCCGGCGATTGTGGGGTACGCGACCCGGCCGAATAATGAGATTTTAGCGATGTGGGGGCTGTATGGGCTGATCTATACGGCCATGGGCGTGGCGCATGCGCTGCAGGGGCCGCGGTCGAAGTGGAAGCCGCGGATTGTGCTGTTGACGGTGGCGTTGGGCATGACGGCGATGTCGCATCTGTTGGCGGCGATTGTGGGTTTCTTTGCTGGCGCTGCGTTCTTCCTCTATCTGGCGGAGCGGCGGCGGTCGTATGTGTCGCAGATCATGATCTACGCGGCGCTAGGCGCGTTGGTGATGGTGTTTGCCGGCTTCAGCTTCAAGATGAGCGCGTTTCTGTATGTGTTCAGCGGCGGCAGCGCGCGGAGTTGGTTCTCTCTGGATGCTGCGCGGCGGTTTGTGATGACGCCGGCGAATGCGGGGATCGTGGTGGCGGCGGCGGTGGCCGCGGTGGTGTATGCGCGGAATAAGGCGAGCCGGTACTTTGGCAATACAGCGCCGCTGCTGATGGTGCTGATGCTGTTTCCGCTGTATACGACGCAGGTGGTAAGCGCGCCGTGGGTGTGGGCGCTGCCGTTTCTGTTTACGTTCGTGGGAGGGGTGTTTGCCGATGCGCTGGAGAGTAAAGAGCGCAGGATGTTTGTGGTGCTGAGCGCAGGGGTGGTGGTGACGCAGGCGGTGCTGTGCTGGGTGTCGATGGCTGGGGTGTTGTGAGGGGGAGTCGTAAGGAGCAGCGTGGCGGAGGGAATGCGGTGCGGTGTGCGGCGTTGATGCATCGTGGCCGACAACCTTTAGAGTGCTGGAGCAAATTTTCAGTAAGGGCGCAGTGTGCCAACGCGAGCAAACTGCAGGTCTCTCCACTATGCCAAACGATGAAGCCGTTTGGCTCCGGTCGAGATGACAGCACCTTTGCTGGGGACCCATTGAAGTGATGTTTTAGCGCTGTGGGTCTGCGGGGATTGCGTATAGGCTTTAGAGAACTGTACTTTGAGGCGTCGCTGCATCATGAAGTTTCGCGCAACCGCTGTTGGCTCCGCTGTGTCTGTTGTGGTGATCTCCTGCGTGCTGCTGGGGATGAGTGGGTGCAAGGGGGGCGTGAGGGGGTTGACGGCGCGGTTTCATCCTCGCAAGGCGAAGTCACCGCCGAATACGACGGACTTTGCGGGGAATGTGGAGCGGCTGGTTGGGTCTTCGACGTTGGCTGGGATGCGCTGGCCGAACTATGCCGGCGACCAGGTGGCGGTGGTGAAGTTCTATGACGACCGGGATGATGAGCTGGCGTGGACGCGGGACGGGCGTCCGACTGGCGCGGCGATGGCGCTGCTGCAGATGTTTCAGGATGCGGCGAAGAAGGGGTTGAATCCGGAGGATTACGACGCCGACGCTGCGGGACGGTGGGCGGAGCGGTTGAAGCGGCTGGATGCGATCGTTCGAACGAAGGATGATTCGGAAGCTGCGCAGGATGCGGTGGCGCGGTTCGATGTGGCGGTGACGATCTCGGCGATGCGGTATGTGGAGGACCTGCATGTGGGGCGGATCAATCCGCAGTCGCTGGACTTCGATATTGATACGCCGGAGAAGCGTGCGGCGTTCGATGTACCGGCGCTGCTGAATGACCATGTGGTGGACGCGGTGGATGTGCCGGATGTGGTGGCGAGTGTGGAGCCGCAGAGTCCGCTGTACAAGGGGACGGAGCAGGCGCTGGCGACGTATCGGGTGCTGGCGATGGAGCAGAGTGCTGCGCCGTGGCCAATGCTCCCCGCGCTGCCGAGCGGGAGCCGGCCGGTGGGCGTGGGGGGATGGTATGCGGCGGTGCCGCAGCTCTGGATGCGGTTGCAGGTTGAGGGCGATGCGGCGGCTACGGTGGCGGGCGACGCTGGGGTGAAGGCTCCGGTGAGCTATGACTCGGCGGTGGCTGCGGCGGTGAAGCAGTACCAGGGGCGGCACGGGTTGCAGGCGGACGGGAGGCTGGGGCAGGCGACGATCGACAGCCTGAATGTGCCGATGAGTGTGCGCGTGCAGCAGTTGAATGATGCGCTGGAGCGCTGGCGCTGGCTGCCGGATAACTATATCCAGCCGCGCGTGCTGGTGAACCTGCCGGAGTTCATGCTGAGGGCGTATGAGCCAGACCATACGCTGGCGTTCAAGATGAAAGTGGTCGATGGGCAGGCGAAGGGAAATCACTATACGCCGATGTTTGTGCGGTTGATGCGGTATGTGGTGTTTCGGCCGTACTGGAATCTGCCGCCTTCGATTATCAAGAAGGAGATTGTGCCGCATGTGATGCGGAAGGGGCTGGGGTATCTGGCGGCGAATGACTACCAGGTGTACAAGGCGGATGGAACGGTGGTGACGAACTTTACGGTGCATGACCTGGAGCACCTGCGGTACAACGTGCGGCAGATTCCGGGGAACAAGAATGCGCTCGGGCTGGTGAAGTTTCTGTTTCCGAACGAGTATGACGTGTACATGCACTCGACGCCGGAGTTGATGCTGTTTGATCTGACGCGACGGGATAAATCGCATGGCTGCATACGGCTGCAACATGCGGACCAGATGGCGCTGTGGGTGCTGCATGGCGACCAGAGCGATCCGGATGCGGAGAATGGATGGGACGCCGATAAGGTGGACGTGGCGATGAATGGGGACCTGAATAATCGCACGGTGAACTTGAAGACGCCGTTGCCGGTGGTGGTGGGCTACTTTACCGCGATGCCGGATGAAGATGGCACGACGCACTTCTTCGATGATCTCTATGGGTATGACAAGGATCTGGAGGCGGCGCTGGCGAAGGGCAGGCCGTATGAGCGCGCGGAGATGAAGATCAATCCGACGCTGGTGCCGGGGGAGACGGAGTAGTTGAATTTCCCATTTGTGTGTAGTGTGGCTGCGCGAGCAAACTGCAGGTCTCTCCACTACGCCAAACGATAAAGCCGATTGGCTCCGGTCGAGATGACAGTTTATGGGTGGGGCCGTGAGGTGATGGTTAGTAGGCGTCGCCGCCGGAGCCGCCGCCGCCGCCGTGAGAGGTGTCGAGGTTCTCGAAGCGGGTGAAGTCGGCGAGGTAGGCTAGCTTGACTGTGCCGGTGGGGCCGTTGCGCTGCTTGGCGATGATGATCTCGGCCTGGCCTTTGACGTCTTCGTTTTCGCGGTCGTAGTACTCCTCGCGGTGGATGAAGGCGACGACGTCCGCATCCTGCTCGATGGAGCCGGATTCGCGGAGGTCGGAGAGCAGGGGCTTCTTGTCGCCGGTGCGCTGCTCTGAGCCACGCGAGAGCTGCGAGAGGGCGACGACGGGGACGCCGAGTTCTTTGGCGAGAGCTTTGAGGCCGCGGGAGATGCTGCTGACTTCCTGGGTGCGGTTCTCGAACTTCTTTTGGGAGCTGCCGGAGGAGCCGGTCATGAGCTGGAGGTAGTCGATGACGATGAGGTCGAGGTGACCGTTCTCCTGCTGGCGGAGGCGGCGGGCTTTGGCGCGCATCTCGGCGAGCGTGATGCCGGGGGTGTCGTCGATGAACATCTTGGAGTTCATGAGGCGGTCGAGAGCGGCGATGAGCTTGCCCTTGTCTTCGCGGGGGATGAAGCCGGTCTGGAGCTTGCGGCTGCCGACGGTGGCTTCGCTGGCGAGCATGCGGCGGAGGAGGGATTCCTTGCTCATTTCGAGCGAGAAGATGGCAACGACTTTGCCGTCTTGGACGGCGCAGTTCTGGGCGATGTTGATGGCCCAGGCGGTCTTTCCCATGGAGGGGCGGGCGGCGATGATGATGAGCTCGGAGTTTTGCAGGCCGCTGGTCATCTTGTCGAACTCGATGTAGTGGGTG
>JAJXYY010000039.1 GCA_021780315.1 Acidobacteriota bacterium | reverse complement strand
GACCCCTCCCAGGTCACCCGCCAGGCCTACGAGGTGTTGCACAACCAGGCCCCAAGCCTGGCGGCCATCAGCCACACCGTAAGCCTGGACTACAAAAATACCATCGACCCCTACGACCAGCCGGACGCCTGGGAGGAGGCCAGCCTGAAGCTGCTCGAGTCCGGCAAGGCCCAGGAGGTGAGCGGGGTAACCACCATCAACCAGGCCCCCTACCTACGCCTGCTCATGCCCTACGTGGTGGACCGGGGCTGCATCACCTGCCACGGCGACAACTTCAAGGTCGGCAACGTCCAGGGGGGGATGAGCGTGGCGGTACCGCTCACCCCCTACTACCAGACGGCGGTCAAGACCGAGCGGATCATCGTCATCACCCACCTTTTGCTCTGGCTCCTGGGCTGTCTGGCGATCGTCAGGTTTTCCCGCGCCTTTAGACGCTCGCGGGACGCCATCATCGAAAGCGAAAAAAAGTTCCGCATCGTCTCCGAATTCGCCTACAACTTCGAGTACTGGCTGGGCCAGGACAACTCCCTGATCTTCATCTCCCCCTCCTGCCAACGGCTGACCGGCTACAGCCGGGAGGAGTTCATCATCGCCCCCCACCTGCTGGCCACGATCGTCCATCCCGAGGACCGGGCCGCCTTCATCCCCCCCACGGGACAAGACGCGACCCGCGAGCGCTCCAGCACCCCCTTCCGGATCATCACCAAGGACGGACAGATCCGCTGGTTCACCAACACCATGATCCCCATCCTGGTCGATGACGAGCATCTGGGTTGGCGGGGCAGCAGCACCGACATCACCGAGCAGAAACACCTAGAGGAGCAATTGGCCCGCTCCCGGCAATTGGAGTACCTGGGACAATTCGCCGGCGGCATCGCCCACGATTTCAACAACGTCCTAGGCTCGATCACCACCTTCGCCCACCTCCTCAAAGAGGAGGTCAAGGGCAACAAGACGGCCAACGACTACATAAAGTACATCAACATCGCCACCAAGCTGGGCAAGAACCTGACCTCGAATCTTCTGTCGTTCGGCAAAAGGCAAGCCATCGAGACCGAGAAGACCAGTCTGGGCAAGGTCATCGCCAACATCTCCGACATCCTGCGAAGTCTGGTGGACGAGTCCTTCCACTACCAGTTTCTCTTAGACGAACAAGATCTAGAGATCACCGCCGATCCCCACCAGCTCGAACAGGTGCTGATCAACCTCTGCACCAACGCCCGAGACGCCATGCCGGGCGGCGGCACCATCACCATCCGCAGCCAGGCCACAACCCTAAACCAAGACCTGACCGGCAGCCTAGAGGTGATCCCCACCGGGCGCTACATGATCCTGTCGGTGGTCGACACCGGGCACGGAATCAACCCCGCCAACATCGCCAAGATCTGCGAGCCGTTCTTCACCACCAAGAGTTCGGCCAAGGGCACCGGTCTCGGCCTGTCGATCATCTTCAACATCGTCAAACAGCACCAGGGCTTCCTGGACGTGATCAGCGCCGAAAACCAAGGCTCCATCTTCTCAATCTACCTCAAGACCACTGGCCGGCCATTCAAAGGCAACCCCGAGGCCGCCGAGCCCGCCACCCCGCCACCGCCGCCAGCCCCGGACACGGACAGCCCCCACCCCTCGCCTCCCCTGGCGGGACTGCCCCCTGCACCTCCCCAGCTCAAGACCATCCTGCTGGCGGATGACGACGAGCTAATCCGCAAGGCGATCCAGATCAAGCTGGAACGGATGGGCCATCAGGTGCTCAGCGCCGAAAACGGCAAGCAGGCGATCCGCCTCTTCCTGGATCAGCAGCAGCGTCTGGACCTCATCATCCTTGACGTCATCATGCCCCAGCGCAACGGCAAGGAGGTGTACGAGGTCATTAAGGCCAACAACCCCACCATCCCGGTGCTGTTCATCAGCGGCAACACCGTCAACGTCATGAGCGACGATTTTCTAAACCGCGAGGGGATCAACTTCCTGCGCAAGCCCCTGGACTTCGACGACTTTTCCCAGAGCGTGGAGCAATTGCTGTCTTCCCGGTAAAAGAGGCACCAGCCGCCGTCCGCGGCCCTAACCGGGGCGGACAATAGCCTCGAGTTTTTTCGCTTGCGATAGCCGTGCAGGTGTGTTAGACAAAATTGAATCCCCATTCACAACCGAGGGGCCATCACCCGGCGCCGCCCCATGGCCGTCGCGTCCGCCTTCAACGACATGCGCCACCGGAACGACCCGACAGCATATATGACGCCCGGCGGGCGCCTTGCGAAAGGTGGCCTCCGGGTTATTCTCATCGACATCTTCTTGGTGGGAATCGTGGTGGGGGTAATAGTGGGGATCTGTGGATGTGCGCCGTCCAAGCAACACGGCCTGGACACGGCGGATCTGTCCAAGCTCAGCGACAAGGAGCTGGGCGCGGAGGAGAGGGCCTTACAGCAGGCAATCATGAAGGACGAGTTGCAGAACTCGGACTGCGTGAAATGCCACGACAGCGAGCCGGCCGACATTGCCAGGGCCGGGGGGAAACACCAGAGCAAGCTAACCTGCCGGGAGTGCCACCTGGAACACCCGCCCCAGGGAACCAACGTCATCCCCAAGTGCTCTCGGTGTCACAACAAAAACAGCCAGGAACACTTCAAACTCCCTAACTGCCTGGGCTGCCACCGCAATCCGCACACCCCCCTGGATGTGACGGTGGACGACACCCCCCAGGTCAGCGCCGGATGCAAGACCTGCCACCCGGAAAAGGGTGAGGAATTTAAGAAGTTCCCCAGTAAACATGCCACCAAGAACTGCACCTTCTGCCACCCCAAGAAGCACAAAC